>CAVWRO010000010.1:0-166542 GCA_963757385.1 uncultured Acidobacteriaceae bacterium
GTTTTTCAACAGAATAGACCCTATGCAGCCATTCGCGACTGGCAGCTTTGCTGACTTTCACCTCGCCGCTCGCGGCGAACACCTCTGGAGACGTAGTGACGGGAGGCTCCCAAGGGCGCCGTTATCGCAGTAGCGTCGGTTTATGCGGATTGAAAGGCCGGGGGGGCCGAGTACAAGTTTGCCATGGTTTGGATTTTGAGGTCATGTAGCGCGCTGACGCTTACGTTCGTCGTGCTGGCGCTGAACAGCTGCGGCGGAAGCTCGTTCTTCTCCATCGGCGGAACCGTCAGCGGGCTCGTTGGATCGCGGCTCGCCCTGCAGAACAATGGCTCTCCTATCGCCGTGGAGCCGACAGCCGACGGAATCCAATTGCTGGCCACCTACCTGTCGAACGGCGCTGCATACGACATCACGGTGGCCACCCAGCCGACGACCCCCTCGCAAACGTGCGTTGTCGCGAACGGCAAGGGCACGATTGCCGGTGCGAACGTCATGGATGTCAAGGTGACCTGCACGACGACGCCCGCCCGTTTCCTCCTGGGCGAGGGTGGGAATTCTTGCTTTACCACCAGCGCCATCGACAGCACCAGCGGTGCGTTGACTGCCACCAGTGGCTCACCGACATGTTTTCCCAACGGTCTGCGCGACAGCCAGGGTAGTTTCGTGGGCTATCCAGGAGGACCGATGGTCGTCGACCCACAGGGCCGGTTCCTCTACATGGCGGTGTATCAGGGTCAACTAGGTCTCCTTCCCATATTTGCAATTGACCGGAGCAGCGGTGCACTGACAGTGGTCAGTGCTAACGGCGGCGGGCCGTTGGGTCTGGACAATCTTGTGATCGATCCTTCAGGGCGGTTTCTGTTTGAGATCGGTACGCATGGCGGGGTGGACACTACGATCGTCGATTCCGCCAGTGGAGGATTGACGTACGGTAGCTCTTATTGCTTGCCAACCTCGGGGGTGCGCAAACGGTGGAAGCTCCCCAATGTGGCCAGCGTCGACCCCCTCGACAGGTATGTCTACGTCGAATATTTCTTCTACGATATGTTTGCCTTACCTCCGTTCCAGACCAAGAATATGCTCATCGCGCTTTCGATGGACTCCAAGAGCGGGGCGCTGTCGCAAGTTGCCTCACCGGTCGACATCGGCGCGGCGCCGAGTAATGTCTGGTTAGCCCCAGACCCATCGGGCAAGTATCTGTATGTAGGGCCGGTCGGTTCGAACGGCGTAGCCGCCTACGGCATCGATCCCGCCGACGGAACGCTGACTCCAGTCAGCGGCTCACCGTTCGCAGCTGCCAGCGGCCCGAGCGCGGCGGCGGTCGATCCCTACGGCAAGTATCTTTACGTGACGAACTCCAATTCGAACGACATCTCGGCCTACGCCATCGATCCGGACAGCGGAGCACTGGCGCCCATCGCCGGCTCGCCCTTTCCGACAGGCAGCGAGCCTTCTTCCATCGCCGTCGAGCCCCTGGGTCACTTCGTCTATGTGGGAGATGCTCTTGGGGTGTCCGCATACAAGATTGATGCCCACAGTGGGGCATTGACCCCAATCAGCGTCTCACCCTTTTACTTCGCGTACGGAGCGCTAATCAGCTACTAGGCCGTGGGTCTGGCGTTCAGGCATGGATGCTTTCGCGCGGCCGGTGCCAAATGCTTGTCGCAAACACGCCTCCTTCATCGATCAGGCGTTAGCGGAATCGCGCAGCATCGGGCCGACGCACCCAGCCCGATTCCAGGCTTCGCAAACGTCCGTATATGGACCCCTCCCCACTTGCTAGCACTCCGAGTTCTGGCGACGAGGTACGACTGCTCACGTATATCCGGCCTCAGTTTGACCTCGGTCAGCCGAGGTCGGGCCACGATGGGCTATTCGCGCGTCGGCTCCTGATTGCTTTGCCGGGCTTCGCGCCCGTAGACATTCCCAGGCTATTCCGACGCCGGTTCGACCTGTTCGCCATCGCTCGGGATGCTCGCAACCGCGGTGGATAACCTCCTTGGGTCAGTGGGAACGCATGGCGTTCACGCTGCCATGCGCTCCGGTTCGTAGTTCGTTCCGTGTCTGAGCATCGCCCAGGCCACGCGCGCCATCTTGTTCGCGAGTGCGGTCGCTGCGACATTCGGGTGTGATCGCTGCGCGAGCGCCACCACCCAGCGACTGAGCCGGTCGGTCTTGCCAGGCGCCGTGCGTAGCGCCGAGCGTGCGCCGTGGATCAGCAGCGTGCGGATGTACTTGTCGCCGCGCTTACTGATCCCGAGCTGCTTCTCCTTGCCGCCGGAGCTGTGTTGGCGCGGCGTCAGACCGAGCGCTACCGCCAGGTGCCGGCCATTCTTGAACTGCCGTCCGTCGCCGACCATCGCGACCAGTGCTGAAGCAGTCAGTGGGCCGATGCCGCGCAGCTGTTCAATGCGCTGCACGGCCTCGTTCTCCCGCACGATCGCCGCGATCTCCCGATCGAGCTCGTGTACGCGCTCGTCGAGCCACCGCAGGTCGCGATAAAGCGCCGCCAGCAGCGCCCTGAAGCGAGCGCTCAGCCCGTTCGTCGCGTCCTCGAGCCAAGCAGGTACGGCACGCCGCAGCGATGCGATCTCCCGGGGCGCAACTAACCCGTACTCGTACACCAGCCCGCGCAACTGGTTCGCCTTCGCAGCCCGCTCGCTGATTAGGCTCGCCCGAACCCGGTGTACCGCCTGGATGTCCTGCTGCTCGACCGTCTTCACCGCCACGTAGCGCATGCTCGGCCGGCTCATCGCCTCGCAGATCGCCTGCGCATCGTTGGCGTCGTTCTTGTTGCTCTTCACGTACGGCTTCACGAACTGCGGCGCGATCAGCTTCACAACGTAACCCTTCGACTGCAGCAGCCGCGCCCAGTGATGCGCGCCGCCGCACGCCTCCATGCCGATCTCACAGCCCGACTCAACATTACGCTCAAGCTCGGCGATCCAGCGACTCCGCTTCAGCCGCTGGCACCAGACCGGCCGCTCGGCCCGATCGACGCCGTGTACCTGGAAAACCTGCTTGGCCAAATCCACACCCACACGAGTAAGCTTCATGACGACTCCTCCTCATTCCGCGACTGGTGACACACACCTCCAGTCTGGCACTCGATGCCCTTAGGCGTGAGGAGGGGTCCATCCCATTGCTTTGGAGCAGGCACGTCGCGACTCGGAATGGCTGCTATTGGCCCAAGACCGGGCGTCGTCTTAAAGCGGCGCATCGGCTATTGTCGTCAGCCGCCTGCAACTGTTGCCGGCGGGAGAGTCCGTGACGTGAGATCCAAGGGATGTCGCCATGCGAATAAGCCGAGTGTGCCTTCTTACTCTTCTCTATCCTCTACAGGCATTCGCGATCAATCCTCCGCAATGGAAGGAAATTGATAAGGGTGAATTCATTGACACAGCTAATGTTAAGACCGATACCGAGGACGTTGCGGCGTACATCAGGCACGGCGGCGCAATCACGCTTTACGAAGTCGACTGCAAGGGCGATCGAATTCGGGTGCACTCCGACACTCCGCGATATCGCACCGTTCCCGTAGAGGGCGGCGGACAGGGCGTCGTCAGCGATGATGGTTTTAGAACAGTCGTCCCGGGTAGCCGCGATGCGCTCATCGAGAATGCGATATGCGGAATCGTGACGCAGCGAGAGGCGGAGAGCGCCAAACAGGAGCGCCAGGCTGAGGAGAGGGGGCCAACCTCAGTTCTTGGACCTTGATGGGTCCTCACGGAAGAGTCGAAGTGCCCGTACGAGGCGTGCAGCGTTATCGTTCCTCAGCGGGCTTGGTGCATGCGGTCGCAACAGGGATCGGCCTCGCGCCGCTGCCGAGCGTCTACTTCGATGATCCGGGTCGCAAAGGCGACCAAGAACTTCCTTCGTCGGACCTTCGTACCTCGAGACCCCAGATCAGTTCGGCAGCGCGCCGGCGAGCCAACGGAGGCAACCGGCGCCAAGACTGATGCGGCGTCGAGGCAGGAGATCCGACTCGAGCGGGTTACGCCGGGGTACTGGCGGGTCACACTGGACAACCCGCCGTTCAACCTCTTCGGCCCCGAAACCATTCCGCAGCTGAACAACGTCATCACCCAGATCGAGACCGATCCAAAGGTCAAGGTCGTCGTGTTCCAGAGCGCGGTGCCGGGCTTCTTCCTGACGCATTACGACTTCGTTCCGCCGCTCTCGGCAACGACCGACATTCCGCCGGCGTGATCGGCCTGCCGGCCTTACCGGACATGCTGGTGCGCCTGAGCCGCGCGCCGGTCGTGTCGATCGTGTCGATCCGCGGCCGCACCACCGGTGTCGGCGCCGAACTGTCGCTAGCGAGCGATGTGCGCTTCGCCAGCCGCGAGAAGGCGATCCTGTCGCAGTGGGAAATCGGCGCCGGGTTGGTGCCCGGTGGCGGCCCCATGGCCCGCCTGCCACGCCTGATCGGGCGCGGCCGCGCGCTGGAAATTCTGCTCGGCGGCGAGGACATCTCCGGCGATCTGGCGGAGCGATATGGCTACGTCAATCGCGCGCTCCCCGACGCCGAGCTCGACCAATTCGTGGAGACAGTGGCCCGGCGGATCGCCGGTTTCGACAAGCAGGCCATCACGGCGATCAAGCGCCTGGTCGACATCCCGACCCTGCCGTCTTCGGCGCCGAATGGGACGCGTTCCTGGACTCGGCGCACCGCCCGCAGGCCCAGCAGAACATCAAGCGCCTGATGGAGATGGGCCTGCAGACCAAGCCCGACGTCGAAAAGCGCCTGCCCTACTACACCGGCACTCTCAGCCAATAGCCGCGGTGCGACGAACCAGGGAGTCACGCACCATGTTCAAGTACAAAAGACTGCTGGCGGTCGCAGTGGCGGCGGCAAGCCTATTGACCTCGGCGGCAGCTAGCGCCGACGACCCCGCGCTCACGGTTCAGATCGTGGACACGTTCTACAAGATCTACGGAACCCATCCTGGCTTCCGCGTCAACCACGCCAAAGGTGTTGTCGCGGAGGGCAGCTTTGTGGCCACGCCCGCAGCCTCTACGCTGAGCCGCGCAGCGCTCTTCGACGGCAGCAGAATTCCGGTGACCGTACGCTTTTCGAACGACGGCGGCTTTCCGACCATCCCAGACGGCACCCGCGGCAACCCCAAAGGCGTGGCCATCAAGTTTCGCGTGCCCGGCGGGACGGATGTCGACATGGTGATTCTGGGGATGAAGTTCTTTCCGGTTGCCACCGGAGAGCAGTTTCGCGATCTGCTGGTGGCCATCAGCGAGAGTCCCCGATGCACCCAAGCCGACCAAGCTGGATCAATTCGCCGCCAGCCACCCGACATTTCCCGCGGCCTTCGCCACTGGAACCACCCCGGACAGTTTTGCAGACCAAGAGTACCGCAGCCTGGATGCCTTTGTTTTCGTCGATAAGGCCGGGCACAGGCAGGCAGTGCGATACATCCTGACCCCGGAAAAGGCCGTGCGTCTGACGGCGGAAGAGGCCGCCATGAAACCTCCTGATTTTCTTGAGGACGACCTGCCGCGGCGCATCGCGAGGAAACCAGTCGTGTTCCATTTCAAGGCCCAGCTCGCTGCGGCCAACGACCAGACCAAGGACCCGAGCCAGCCCTGGCCCGATGATCGCAAGGTCGTGGAGCTGGGGGTGCTGACCCTCGACAAGCCTGTTGCCGACAGCCTGGAGGCGCAGAAAAAGCTGCTGTTCCTCCCGACCCATCTCATCGATGGAATCGAGCTTTCAGACGACAGACTTCCGGCCATTAGGGCCGAGGTCTACGCACTGGCTTTCGCGCGGCGCGCTAGGTGACCGCGCGCCAGGATTGAAGTGCCTATCGTAGCAAGCTGGAGGCTCAATAGCAGTGTCGAGCGCTGGAGTCGCTTTAGGGATAAGCTTCTACGCCACGGCCGCTATAGCTTTAATGCCGTAGTTGTACCGCCAGTGGCACCAAACATTAGACCTGCTTGCACAGGTTTGGGCAGGGTAGATAAATCCACACCGCTTACCCCCAAACCTATTAAAAGCGTTGGGCCGAATTGTTTCGCCAACTTCGGGAACGGATTTACCACGAGGATTGACATGGTTAAATTGGTCCAGCGCGCAAGCCGCTATGGATGCGTCCGGCTTGCGGCAGGCCGCTACCGCCTCAGCCTTGAACGCGGCACTATGTGTCCGCCGTCGACGGCGGCCCGGCCTCAGGTCCATAGTGTATCCGTGTCCATCAAGTTATTTAGCGGACAGGGATACTCTTACGATCTAAGCCCCTCCGGAAGGTGAGTTCGCCATCCGGTTACTTCGATTCGGTCAGGTGATGTGCTCACAGCGTCACTCCCGTAGATTCATTTTGCGAAGGAAACTCTCATCGGGCAGGGCGGGGCCAGGGGGGCGGCGCAGCACTTCCAATCCTTTGGCCAAAGTGCAGGTCGTTAGCGCGGCCTTCGGACACCTATAACTGGCTGCCCACATCGACTGTGACAGCGCTCTCTGTTGCGGCCGATCGAGTAAGTTGCACCGCCACCAGGAACAGTGCGAACGACGCTGCCACCGCTACGATGCCGAACCACAGCAGTGGCGCATGGTGACCGTCGGAAATAATCAGCGCACCCGCAAACGGTCCAACGGCCAGTGATGCATGCGATGCCGTCCCGTAGAGCGCAACGAATCGACCCGATGGATCGATTTCGTCGAAGATGGTGATGAAGTATGCGATCACGTAGTTCCAGACAATGTTGAAAATAGTGTTGATGATGAAGAATGCCAGCACCACGGCCGTGAACGCTGTTAGATGGATGAGGAGATATAGCGAAATGAGCTGCGCGAAAGCCGTGGCAATCAAGGGTATGGCCCGGCCGAGTCGCAGGCCGAGCCACGCTGCAAGGATAGGACCGATGATGCTAATGCTCAGTCCGAGACTCAGTGTGGTTCCGATCTGCGGAAGTGTGAGTCCCGCCTCACGCGCGACACCTTCAAGGTAGCCCCAGACACCGCCGATCATCAGAAAATAGAGACAGGTGCCAGCCAGGGCAGCGGCTCCGGCGAGGCCAATTTGCTTCCACTCGATGGCCTGTGTTACCGGTCGGCCACCGGGATCTTCGGGAAAGTATTTCCAACAGCATAGGAACGTGGGAACGGTCCACGCCAGAACGTAGGCGTAGACCGCATCCAGACGCCAGGCGATGCGTATGGCGTCAAGTGCATAGAGTCCAGCGGCGGCGAACACCACCTGTGTGCACACAAGTAATCCGGAGTTGCGGGTAGCGTGCCGTGTATCGACGATGCCGGCGAGGGCCACTACATATGCGGTCCCCGCTGCCATCCCTGCCATGGTCCGCAATGAGAGCAGGAGCCAGAAGTCACTGACCCCGAAGCACACGCTGTTGGCTACGCCGAATATGCCGAGCGCCCACGCAACGGTGCGTCTCCAGGCAAGTCGACGCAGCCACCAGGGGCCCGTTGCTGTGGCCACGGCGATGCCGGCGAGATCCGCAGACCCAAGCAGACCGATACGACTCGGGGCCATCCTCAAGACGTCCGATAAGGCTCCAACGAAGCTGGGCAGCACCAAAAACATTGCCTCAGTCACCGATGCCACGAGCAGCAGGCAGAAAATCGCGCTGGGCCGATCGACGTTGCGTCGGCCGGGCGTTGACGGTCCGGTCATAAAAGACTGATCCCGCGGTGCTGCTGCGCTGTCACTTCATCGCACCGGCGGGCCGGTGACTGCGCCGGAGGCCGCGCGAGTGATTTTATTGTCCGCGATTTGGCAGGCGATCAGACTGATCATCTCGAACATCAGCACCATGGCTACCTGTGACGTGATCTGATTGGGGCTGTCCTTCGTCGGCATAAGGCAGACGACATCGCCGCCGATAATGTTCAGGCCGCGCAGGCCCTGCAGGATACGAGTCGCCTCTCGGATGGACATGCCGCCGAAGCCCGGCTCCAGATTGGCTACTGCTGGAGCTACGGAGGGGTCGAGGCAATCGAGATCAAACGTAATATACGCGGGCGCGTCGCCGACATGATCGCGAATCAGCGATACCACGCGCTCGATTCCAAGGGATTCGATCTCGGCCATTGGAACGACCCTGTAGCCCAGCGCGACGCTGCTCTCGCCGACAGCATCTCCGTGCAGCACGCTGGACGGATGGCCCCTCATGCCAAGCTGGATGCTGCGCGCAGAATCCACGGAACCTTCCCTGACCGTATACGCAGCCCAGTGCGCGGCGGACCGCTTTGCACCGAGCCAGTGCGGCATGTTCTCGTAGGAATCCGTGTGCGCGTCGAAGTGGATGAGCGCGCACTGCTTGCCGCCGGAAAGTCGACGGGTCGGGCCGGCGATGGCCTTGAGTATCGGTCCGGTAATCGAGTGATCGCCGCCGACGGATACTGGCCGGGTACCGGATGCATCGAGCCGCGCGTAGTACGATTCGATATCGCGGATACAGGCCTCGTTGTTCATCGCCTCGGGAAGCGGTACGTCGCCGAGGTCGTGAATAGTTGCCGCTTCGAACGGGGCAATGCGATGCACCGCGTGCGCGCGCCGGTAGTAGCCGGACACGTGCCTGACTGCGCGAGGACCCAAGTGCTGATCCCGCTCGGTCGAGCCGTTGCCGGTGCTGTGGGGAACGCCCACCAGGCCGATGTCGCAGGCATCCGGCGCCTCGTTCCAGGGACACCGGAAAAACGTCGCAATCCCCCACCAGTACCAGCTCTCGGAACTGCGCCTTGCTTCCTCATAACTCTTCGAGTCCATCGTCGCTCCCCTAGCCCGTGACGGCAACGTCACCGTCTATCTTGACTCGCCCTGCGTGGAGATGAGCAACTAAACATACAAGTGAGGCGGCGGATCGGCACTGCCGAGCACGGGCGAGTAGCGGAGCCGTTCGGTCATTCAGGAATTTGCGCGGCTTGGAAATGGCAATTCAACGGCCATGCGATTCGGAAATACGGCTTGAGGGAGTCGTAATCGCTCGTTCGAGCGCCTGGCGAATGAAACGCTGGTGGGAACGCCACGTTCCCGGGCCGCGCGCTTAACGTGGTCAACAGCTTATTGGCCAGGTGCATATTGATCCCTCTTCGAGTTCCAGGATCGTAACTCGCTGATCAATAAGGCATTTCCTTTTCATTGTTATATCAAATGCGCGTAATAGATGGTATGTGCAGCCGATGGCCCCGTGAGAACTTGTCTGCTGATTGCTTCCTCTCGTGCAAAGAAGCGTCCGGAAGGCCCTAGCATTTCACCAACCAGAGCTGGCCCGAGTCAAAGGCCTTCGGCCTTTCGCGCGGCGATTACATGCGGGCGTGCACCGACCCGCTCATTATGGCGCTTAAGCGCGGGCCATTGGCCGAGGTCTATACCGACATGAGCCGTCCAGGTGAGTACGACGTAAAGATACGCATCGGCTACCGTAAACCGCTCGCCCATCAGATAATTCTTCGAACCCAGCGCTTTGTCGAGCCAATCGAGCCTTTTCTTCAGATTGCCCGTTGCGAAGCTCTTAACGTCGTTACTGACCGACGGGTCAAAAAGCGGCCCGAAATTCTTGTGTACTTCCGAATTGATGTAGGCGAGTAGTTCGACCAGCCGGTAGCGTTCTAGCGTACCCGCCGCTGGCGCGAGCTGCGCCGCCGGGTTGCGGTCGGCGATGTACTGGAGCACCGCGACGTTCTCGGTCAGGATCTCGCCACTGTCGAGGCGCAGCACGGGCACGTATCCCTTCGTGTTAATGGAATCTAAAGCTTCGCCATCGCGTGTCTTACGAGACTCGTGGTCGATTTCAGCCGCTTCGAACTTGAGTCCTGCCTCATTCAAGGCAATATATGAAGCTAGCGAGCAGGCACCTTTCATGTAGAAAAGTTTCATGGTCGGATTCTCCTTTGCAAGGTTGATTCGCGTCGATTCCACAGCCCGTAGAATGGCATTCCCTCTGACCCCTAGGGCACCGTCATGACTGATCGTCCACCAACAGTAACCTTAATGCGCACAAAGAGGCACCGTTAATGCGGTACATAGCTGCTTTCAATTACCCACAAATTTCTATCGGTGTTAGTGAGTTAGAGAATTATCTTGCATCAGATTCTACAGCGTGAGATACGGATGTTCCGTGTGCGAGTAACACGCGGTGCTACATGCCGAACAAACACGTTCGAGCGCGCCAGCGGCAGAGTGTTGCCGATGTTAATGCGGATGATGATTGGCTCGATCGTGAACTCGGAGATTGTGCGTTCAACGACGAACGCTTGGGGAAGCGACTTCGATCACTGCTCCAGCAGCTGTCGTCGAGTCCAGGCGGAAGCATACCGCTGGTGTGCCAAGACTGGGCCAACACCAAGGCGGCCTATCGATTCCTCGACAATGATCGCGTCAGTGAAGCCGAGATCCTGGCCGGACATTTCGAGGCCACACGGGATCGGTTCGCAGCGAGCGATGGCCCGATTCTCGTGCTGCACGACACGACCGAGTTCAGTTTCAAACGCGGCGATGTCGATGCCGTGGGCATCACGCGCAAGTGCGTCGCCGGCGCGTATCGCGACGGGGCGATTCGTTACTACGCCGCCTGCGGCATCCTGATGCACTCGAGTCTGGCGGTGACGACGGAAGGGCTGCCGCTGGGGCTCGCGGCCATCAAGTTCTGGAATCGCGAGAAGTTCAAGGGCACGAACGCGCTCAAGAAGAAGATCAATCCCACGCGGGTGCCGATCGAAGAGAAGGAGAGCATTCGTTGGCTGGACAATCTGCGCCAGTCCACGACGCTACTGGGCGATCCTGCACGGTGCGTGCATATTGGCGATCGCGAGAGCGACATCTACGAACTGTTCTGCACGGCGCAGGATGCTGGAACGCACTTCTTGCTGCGCACCTGTGTCGATCGGCTGGCCGGCGATGGTACACACACCATCGCCGCGGAGATGGAGGAAGTGCGCTGCAAGGGTCTGCATCGGGTAGAGGTGCTAGATCGCAAAGGCAATCCGAGCGAGGCCATCCTGGAGCTCAAGTTTCGTCGCGTCCGAGTATTGCCTCCGATCGGCAAGCAGAGCCGGTATCCGAACCTTGAGCTGACTGTCCTGCACGCGACTGAGCGGGGCAAACCCCGAGGCCGTGATCCGATCGTCTGGAAACTGATCACCGACCTGCCAGTCACCTCACGGGACTGCGCCATAGAGAAGCTTCATTGGTACGCCAGCGATGGAAGATCGAGACCTTCCACAAAATAATGAAGTCCGGTTGCCGCGCCGAGCAGTCAAAGCTGCGTACCGCGGAGCGGCTCGTCAATTTGCTGGCGACGTTCTGCGTCCTCGGCTGGCGGATATTCTGGCTGACGATGCTGAACCGCTCGACTCGAAAGGCGCGACCGACACTGGCCTTCACACCCCTGGAAATCGAATTACTGAACCGACTCGCACACCCATCCGCCACGATCGCAGCCTCGACCTCCGACTCTAAACTCATGTCTGAACGCAGCTCGCACAGCTCGGTGGCTACCTCGCACGTGCCGGTGACGCGCCACCTGGAAATATGGTGATCTGGCGCGGACTGGCACGGTTGACCGATATTGAAATCGGTTTCCTACTCGGGGCGCAACATGTGGGTAATTGAAAGACATCAGCGGACGCTTACGATCCGGGAACGGCTTAAGGCAGATGATTCAAGTCGAACTGCGAGCGCTTCCGATGTGGAGCGCCTAATCGATCATGCGATTTTAGCTACAAGATAAGTTGGAAAATGAGTATCGCAACGGTCAGTGCCAATCCCCATCCTAGCCATGCCGTCTGGGTCAATACTTTTCCGATCTGTGTAAGCGTCGCGCGGGAGAAGTCCGTGGTCTGAAGGAGTCCGTCGTTAATCTTGGCCGTTGCTTCTTCTACATCGGCGCGCGTGGCCGGGAACGTACTGGGGTCGGTATCGTCATCGTCCTTAAACCAGTCCGGAAACGTTTTCTTCATTTCCTCGGAAAAAGACTTATATTGATTTTGCGGCATCACATCGTTCTTTGGATCACGCTTCGGCGCCGACGCCATGTCATGGAGTAGTTTTCGCGTCCCGGCCGGTCACCACAACTTTCTGTTGTAGAGCATGTAATTGAATGCAAGCTGCGGATCTTTGGCGTCGGCCGCCTTCATTTGCTCCGCGGTGAGCTCGGCGTCTCGATAGGCCGCCGCGCGAATTGCAGGGTCCGGATGGGCCAGTATGTCACCGAGTTTCTGGCTGTATCCGGCGACAGCAATCCGCGCAATGCCTTGCCGGACATGTGCGTAACAGAGGCAGTACCCCTCGTTTAATTCTTTGGCTTCGATTTCAACTTGTTTATTATCCGACGGATCAGGAACCCAGCGGGGGGCGAGCTTCAGCGGATCTTTAATAGAAAATGCTGCGGGTGTCGTCTTGTTGTAAAGGTTTCCTAATAGCTCCGCCCAGGCCCGCGTACGTGCCATATGGAAGGAGCACCCGGAATTCACTGCAAAGCAAGTGATAGCGAGCTTAGGGCTTGAGCATCCTCTGGGTTTCACGCGGGCTTGGAAGTTTTTGAGGGAATGTCGTATGGACGCTGCTAAGCGTAGCTCAGCGCAGAAGCAGATAAGGTGGTATCTCGAGAGCAGCGGCGAATTGGACGGCGGTTTTATAGTCCCTGGCGGTAGTTATCGGGGAGCGACAAACGACTTCGATAAAGACGCTTCGCGCGGCCTAGGTCAGGAGCGGTCCGCGCCGAGTCCTCTGTCTCTAGGCGGCCAAAAGCGGTCCACGGTCAGGCAAGCCCACCTTCCCATGTACGGACATCCCGTAACCGCAGTACCGTTGGAACGCACGAGTACGCGGTCATAGATTTGTTAGTACCGCGAAAAGTGTCTCGGATCGACGTCATTAACTACAGTCGTTGCACCAACCAGACGATGACGCAAATGACAAGGATAGTTCCGACAATTCCGCCGCCGATGTACATGCGAATCCCCTTTGATCGTAACAGCCATCATTGAAACATGGCTGGCATCGGCGGGTCCGCGCGCTACCGTACGTAGTTCTACATTTCAGACGTCAATATTCGGACGCCCGACTGTCGCGATCGAATGGAGAGGGTCAACAGCGGGCATGGCGGGGGCGTCCGTCCCGGTTCGGCCACGACCTGCCGTTCATCGCGCTGAAATGACTGCACAGAAGCGGCCACACGCCGCTTAAGGTAGGCTATGCGGAGGGTAACGAAGAGCCCGCAAATGGCCGACCTGGTCGAACCACACAATCTCCGGTAATTCAGTCACTTTACGGAGGACCACCATGGCCGAGTCAGGCGGAGTCTCGGAAATCCTGGGCGCGGGTAACGAACCGGCTGCCGAAGTCTCGGTCGCCGACACCCCCGTGGATCCAACCGCCGCAGCGCTCGCCGCCGAGGCGGCCAAGAGCAGTCCCGAACTGGCCCAAGAGGCTTGTGCCTATTTCCGCAAACAAAGCCATCTGATCGAGATTCAGACCGAACACCTGCACGAGCAGCGCGCCGTCAACCTGCAGCTCCTCAAACTCAAACGCTTTGACGAGCGACTCAAAGTGGGTCTGCGTGTGTTCGTGATCCTGGTCGCGACGGTCATCGGCATCGGAGGCGTCTTATTGATCCATGATGCTTTAACGTCCCGACGGGTGGTCATCGAGCCCTTCGACGCCCCGAGCGCGCTCGCGGGCCGTGGCGTCACCGGAAAGGTTATCGCGGCAGGCTTGTTGGGCGAGCTCAACCGGTTGCAGGCGGCGACCAAGAGCTCGGCGGCAAGGCGCGACCTGACGAACGCTTGGTCGGCGGAAGTGGAGCTCGCGCTGCCCGAGGCCGGCATCTCGATCGGTGAGCTCTCACGCACGCTCAAGCGGCGGTTCGGCCATGACGTGCATATCGAGGGCGAGTTGGTTCAGACAGAGGCCGGGGGTCTGGATTTGACCGTGCGGGGCGATGGCGTGCTGCAGAAGAACTTTCCACGGGAAAGCGGATGAGCTGCCGCGGCTCACGACACAAATTGCCGAGTATGTGTTCGGCCAGTCGGAGCCGGCGCTCTATGCCACGTATCTGTACAATGACGGGCGCGCTGCCGAGACGATCGCCTTTGCTCAGGAAGCGTATGCATCTGCGAGCCGCTCGGATCGCCCCTACTTGCTCAACAGTTGGGCCATCGCACTTCAATCTACTAGTGGCTCAACCGCGCGAGACGCTGGCGCTCTTGCGCGCGGCCGTGAAGCTGCAGCCGGACTTCTGGGTTGCCCACACCAACATTCAGAACGCGCTCATGCTCCTGGGCGACGAGGAAGGCGCCTGGCGGGACGGCGAGGACATGCGCGCGGCGGCCGGCGGTCGCCCGGGCCGAGCGCGCGAGTATAACTACGGAAACTGGGACTACCTGACCTGGAACCTGCGTGCGTGGTTGGATGAACGTTGTGGCCGACGCCGAAGAGAACGCCGGAGCGGGGACGGGTAGCAACGCCGCCGGACCAGCGATTGCAGATATCCAAGCCCGACTTCACGACCCTGAAGCCGCCGACCTGGCTCTGCGGACGACGAAGGATGACCCGCACGATCCCACCATCGCCGCGATGACGCACTTCGTGCGCGGCCGCTTGGCAGCCGAGGCTGGCGATGCGGCACGCGCGGCCACCGAGCTGGAAGCATTCGGAATTGCCTACGCCGATCCCGCTGTGTCCCGAACTACCCGGGCTACAACTGTTGGATCGCCCCGGCAGAGGAAGCGGCGGGCCACCCCGAGAAGGCCGATGCGGTGATAAAGACTGCTGGCACGTTCGTGGATTGCTACCGATTCCGCGCCAACATACTCGACGGTCGCGGCGACTGGCCGGGCGCACAGAAAGCCTATGCGGACGCGGTCGCACTCGCGCCTGATCTGCCGGCTGCGTACTACTCCTGGGGCGTCGCACTCGCTAAGCACGGCGACCTTGCCGGCGCTGAAGCGAAGCTCAAGGATGCCAACAAACGCGGACCGCACTGGGCTGATCCCTTAAAAGCCTGGGGCGATGTGCTCGTGAAACAAGGCAACAACAGAGAGGCGCTCGCGAAATACGAGGAGGCGCTCAAGTACGCACCGAATTGGAAAGAACTTAAGGAGGCTCGCGAGGCGCTGTCGAAACAGAAGAGCTGAACAGGCCGCCGCAAAGCAATGGGATGGACGCCCCCACCCTAAACGGCATCAACGTGCCAAAGTGGAAGTGTCGAGCAACCACTTAAACGGATAGGAGCGTCCACCATGAAGATTACAACGGTCGGGATCGATTTGGCGAAGAACGTGTTTCAGGTGCATGGGATCGATGAACGCGGTAAGGCGGTGCTGCGCAAGCAGCTGCGGCGCGCACAAGTAGCGGTATTTTTTGCAAATTTGCCGCCGTGCATGATTGGCATGGAGGCCTGCGCGAGTGCGCATCACTGGGCCCGTACGCTGCAGCGCTTTGGACATACGGTGCGGCTAATGGCGCCGCAGTTTGTGAAGCCTTACGTGAAGACAAACAAAAACGATGCCGCCGATGCGGAAGCGATTTGCGAGGCGGTTGGCCGACCGAACATGCGCTTTGTACCGATCAAGAGCATCGAGCAGCAGGCGATTTTGTCGGTGCATCGGGTGCGCCAGGGTTTTGTGAAGGCCCGTACCGCGCAGGCCAATCAGATCCGTGGTCTGTTGGGCGAGTTTGGACTCGTCATTCCCCAAGGCATCATCAACGTCGTGAAGCGGGTACCGGAACTTCTCGATGATGCCGCCAACGAGTTGCCGCTGGCCTTCCGACAACTGATTGAGCGTTTGGCGCAGCATCTGAAGGAACTGGATCGGCAAGTGAAGGAGTTTGAGAAGAGATTATTGCCTGGCACCGCAGTAGCGAGCTCAGCCGCAAGCTCGAGAAGATCCCGGGCATCGGTCCATTGGCGGCCAGTGCACTGGTGGCCTCGATCGCCGATGCGCACAGCTTCGAAAACGGCCGGCAAGTCTCCGCCTGGCTGGGTCTGGTTCCGCGCCAAAGCTCCAGCGGCGGCAAAGCTACGCTCCTCGGGATGAGTAAACGCGGCGACGCGTATTTACGCACGCTGCTGATCCATGGGGCGCGCTCGGCCATCCTGGCGGCAAAGAACAAGGTCGATAACACCAATGGATGGTTGACCAATCTGCTCAAGCGCCGGCATCCGAATATCGCCGCGGTGGCGCTGGCCAACAAGAACGTACGCACCGTGTGGGCGATACTCGCCCATGGGCGAGAATTTAAGGCCGACTATGTGCCGACACGCGTCGCCGCATAATCGGCTGAGTTACTGACCAGAACGGCAGCACAGGAGAACACACCACCGATTGCTCAGGCGATCACGCAGTGAAGGCAAACCAGGTAAGACCGTGGTTGGCAAAACCCAGACTGGCCGCAGCACTTCGAGTGCGAGTTAGCGAAGGGGAGCCAATCAGCCAAACCCATCAGGGACAGTGGCCCAGGCCACGGCAAAAGTCCGAATGTACGGGTTGCAATCTGATCCTGTCAGCCCTCACGAACTGAAAGCTTGGCAAAGTGGGGGCGTCCATGGTGCGCTGTGAATGCAACCGCGACGGTAGCGGAAGCAATGCTTTACCGAAGATGAGGGTAGGCCCCTCGAAGTCTGCTGACAGGAGCGGGCTTCAAATCACCTCAGGCTGCGTGGGTTAAGAGTCCGCGTGGTGAGCGTTGAGGAAAAGGCGGAGGCGAACTTCGTCAGATATGTGCAGTTGAGACGAACGCAAGTGAACCACTGATGACGTGTCGAAACCCCAAGATGACGCCAAAACCGGGAGGTATGGATGGCCCGGGACAAGGACAGACGGAGCCTGTTTTCGGGCTGTCTGGCGTCCGGCATGAAGGTGGCGTGACGACTGCGCAGGCTTTGGTGAGAAACTCAGGAACCTGTCGCTGCGATGTGAAGGGAGAAGTCCAAGCCGGAGCTCCCGGCAAGGGCGAGAGTACCGATGCGCAGCACAGGGGCGGAGCCGTCTGTAGTAGGGAAGAAGGCCCTGTAATGGGGCTGGACCGAAGGGACGGCATTGCCCGGCGAGCTGGGTCAGACAACCGGCAACGGGAGGATCTGGTCCAGAGCGCCAAACCGTTTGGTATTTCGAAGCGCGAGGTTTGGGAAGCCTATAAGAAGGTCAAGGCTAATCGCGGCGCGGCGGGTGTGGATGGGCAGTCGATCGAGGAGTTTGAGGAAGCGCTGGAAGGCAACCTCTACAAGCTCTGGAACCGATTGACCTCCGGAAGTTATCACCCGCCGCCCGTCAAACGTGTGGAGATACCGAAGGATGGCGGCGGGACACGCCCGTTGGGGATACCCACCGTCGCGGATCGGGTGGCTCAGATGGTGGTGAAACAACGTCTGGAACCGCAGCTCGATCCGCACTTCCATCGGGACTCCTACGGGTACCGGCCGGGCCGATCGGCCCATCAGGCGATTGCGGTGGCGCGCGAGCGCTGCTGGCGATTTGACTGGGTGTTGGATATCGACATCAAAGGCTTCTTTGACCACATCGATCATGCGTTACTGATGAAAGCAGTGCGTCGACATACGCAGTGCAGGTGGATGCTGCTGTACATCGAGCGGTGGCTGAAAGCGCCGGTCCGAATGACAGATGGCACGCTGGTCCAGCGGGACAAGGGCACGCCGCAAGGTGGGGTCATTAGCCCGTTGCTGGCAAATCTGTTCCTGCACTACGGGTTCGATGAATGGATGCGCCGGACCTATCCCGGCACGCCGTTCGAGCGATACGCGGATGATGTGCGCCACGACGGCGCGAAGGAGTGTTCATGAACTGAGCACTGTGGAGCAGCCTTGCTGCACAAGAGATGAGGATCGGCCCCTCGGACTCGGACTACAGGGTCAGGGTCCAAACCACCGGAAGCTGCTTCGGCCCAATGGCTGGGGTGGTGAGCGTTTCGGAAAAGGCGGGATGTACCCGTCAGGTGAGCGCTGGAAAGATGAACGCAAGTGAACCATTGCTTATGTGTCGAAAGCGTAGGGATGTCGTCGAAACCGGGCTCCAGTTGTTGGCCCGGGACCAAGCTCGGAGGATGCCTGTGGACTGTCCGAGCGGCGACCGGCACCAAGATGGCATGAGTCCAGTGCAGGCTCTTGTGTGGAACGTGGGAACCTGTGATCTCGATGCGAAGGGAGACCTCCAAGTGGTGGACCCATGAGGAGCCGAGTACCGAGGCGAGGCACAGGGGCGGACGGGTCCGTGGTAGCGATGAAGTCCGGTAATGCGGGTGGAGCGACGGGACCCGACGATCTGGCTGAAGGTGTTGGCCAACCAGCAATGGGAGGAGTCGATGCCTGAAGCAAAGCCTTTTGATATCCCGAAGCAACTCGTTTGGGACGCGTATCAGCGGGTCAAAGCGAACCGCGGTGCTGCGGGTGTGGATGGGGAGTCGCTGGTGATGTTCGAGCAGGATCTGAAGGGCAATCTCTATAAGATCTGGAATCGGATGTCGTCGGGGTCTTACCATCCACCACCCGTGCGGCGCGTCGAGATACCGAAGGACAACGGTGGCGTGCGTCCGCTCGGCATCCCCACGGTGGGGGATCGCGTAGCGCAGACAGTCGTGAAGATGGTCCTTGAGCCGCAGGTGGAACCCGTGTTCCATCCCGACTCGTATGGCTATCGGCCCGGCAAGTCGGCGCTGGATGCGGTGAGTGTCGCGCGCAAACGCTGCTGGGACGCCGATTGGGTGATCGATCTGGACATCAAAGACTTCTTTGGGTCCATTCCGCATGACCCGATCGAGCGCGCCGTGGCACACCATACCGATCTGGCGTGGGTCCGTCTGTACATTGCTCGGTGGCTGAAAGCGCCGGTGCAACATCAGGACGGAACGTTGGAGCAACCGACGCGCGGCACACCGCAAGGTGGGGTCGCGAGCCCGTTGCTGGCTAACCTCTTTATGCACTATGCCTTTGACAGGTGGATGCAGCGATCCTTCCCGAGCGTGGCCTTTGAACGCTTTGCGGATGACGCGGTGGTCCATTGTCGGAGTAAGAGACAGGCCGAATCGGTGTTGGATGCCATCCAGATAAAGATCGCAGCGTAGTCCTTCTGATTCACTCGTAGAAAGTTTTGTAGGGCAATCCGTTTGACAATCGCGTGATACATGTACACCTCCGTCCAGATCTTGAAAGAGCTTGCTAATCTTCCCTCAACGCCCGCTCCTCTCTTGAGCGCTGAAGAGAACCCCTTTGCGCCCCAATGGCGATTGTAGGCCAGCGTGGTCGAATGACAGGAAAAGCGGAAACTGGAGAAATCTCCGCTGTTGAACAGGTCGAGTCACTCATTGAGCCGCAATATGGAGTCTTTTCTGCGTTCCCGGTAGATTGTCGGCAACTCGGAAACTGGCTCGTAGTTGGCGAAAAATCGCCATTGCACTCATTGACGGGTTCTGAGTGCAATGGTGATTTCGTCAACTATGCGCCGGGAACCTTGTTCCGAGGCAGTAAACTAGGCTGAATCTGGAGGATTGAATGGCTGCAGCCTTTCTGCCGTGGGAGGAGTGGCTCGCTCGTCTTCTCCATCCGCTTGCTGTGGCAATCAAGAGATGGCTACATGAAGTGCGCCGAAATCGGTTCTTAAAACGAAGCCAAGATTGGCCTCAAACGCAAGGAACTGTGATCGTAATAAACTGGGACAGTTCGTGTCCTCGGGAAGAAATCTTGTATTCCTATTCAACAGAACAGGGCTATCAATCAGGCTCTTTCTGGCATTGGTTTGATCGTTCCAGCCCGCGACAGATAAAAGTCGGGGATCAAGTGGTTGTGCGCTACGACGTGAGAAATCAGCAAGATTCCGTAACGAATCTAGCGGTCGCAGGAATCGCTTTGGTTGTTAGTTATGCGGTTCAACAAACCAAACCGCTGCACTGCCAGTGTAGGGGCCATCTTAAGGAACCAATTTGGGCGAGAGTTTGCGGGAGCCAGTATGATTGCATGCTGGTTGTAGGACTCACGAAGCAAGCCGAATTCTTCATGCGTTTTCGCTGCACTTTCGAAGTAAAAAGGTCTTAATAATCGGATCTGGACTATAGTTTCTGCAACCTTCCCGTAATTCCGCTGTTGCGCGTTACAATAGACGCATACTAACGAAGTCTAGGCAATCCGACGTCGGGACCAATTTTCCCCGTAGACCTCGAACACCTTGGCCGCCAGACGGTAAAGGCGGCCATGCAGAAGGCCAGACGTCTGGGTTGCAGAGAAAATGGAACGAGCAAGTACGGGAATTGGTTGCGGTGTGCAGTGTTGCCTTAGTGCGAAGGGCTATATCAGAAATTCCTCAAACGGCTCTCCTCCGTTTCGGGGCAGCACGATTACGGCTTTGCAGTGTGGACAAATGATTTCGTTATCCTTGTCCCTGTCAAAAGGCGTTACGATCTCAGCCGAGCATTTCGGGCAGTTAAATACTAGTGGATTTGACATAAGCAGACCTGAATCGCCAGGCGAACACGAACGCGCTCCCCTGTGCCGCAAAGCGTAGCGCCGTGGCGATGCGCGTGTCAATCCAATGTTCCTAGGGGATCGCACCATGCATTATTGCGAATTTGCGCAACGTCGAGACGCCAGCTTCTCCGACAGCCGCCCTCAGGGATTTCAGCCCTTTTGGGGTGAATGACCGCGAATCGCGGGCGAGAGGTCCACGGAAAACCTCCCCATCCCGTGCGGCACATCATCATGGGAGACAAGCAATGGTGAGAATGTGGACGGTAGTTCAGAACACCGGGAAGTGGGCAGATCTGGAGTGTGGCTTGGAAAAAAGGGAGGTACAGCGACCGGAATACATCAGCCCAAGAGAGTTTATCCATTGGCTGGCACCAAATAGCCGAATTGAAGAAAGCGCTTTGCAGTCACTATTCAAGCGGTAATCAGGAGGCGCTTCCATCTGATCGTCAAGCTGCTACGTATGGGCTCCCAGTACTTCAACTTTCGCTTCCAGCCAGTCGTCTAATGCATGACCGTGTTGGTGCCCACCCTCTTCAAAAATTCCATACGCACGAACACGGATGCGCTCTTGGGTTTGCTGAAAACTTAACTTTCCACTGTCTGGGCCCGGACTTAGGCGCGTTTGCATTTAATGCCTCCCTCTAAAGAAGTTCAGAACAATTTTTCGCTAAAAAGTTGGATAAATGATGATCAATACTTTTCCGGGCAATTGAATGTTCCTATTATGTCAGTGCCGCGGTTTGCGTAAGCACGGCCAGCAATATCATAAACAACGTGACGAAAATTACGGTGCTGCTGACCAGTACTATGATTTCGCTTAGCATGTCAGGGTTCATGAGATCCTCTGGGTGCATCTGCATCTTCCTTTCCAGTCGGCCCCTGCCGTGCGATCGAGATACCTCTCAATCGTGGCCGCACTGTGTCTGGGGATCCCCATTCACAGGACAGCTTAGCCGTCTGGTGTGGCCGATCAAGACATTAATAGGATCGCTCACTTACTTTGGCAATACTGAGCAGAATGGCTCATGGGCGCGGCCAGACAATTCCTCCTCACCCACGAATCGCCGTTTTCGGAAGTTGTAAATTATTGGGATTTCGTGATTGGATCGAAAAGCTAGTGTTTGCACCGTCTGAGACGTGGATACTAGCCGGGTTTATACGACACTAGGCGAATGACGGGAAGTCGAGTGAAGGAAAGTGCCACTAAAGCACGAATGCTGGTATACGACAACGTCACAGCATTTTTTCTGAATCTCGAGATTTCCCATCTAATCGTGAAAACACGTGATGCAAGTCTGCAAATAAAAAAAAGGCGCGCAGCCTATCCGCCATGCGCCTAAAAATCATCTCGACCAATTCTTACTTCGCAGCCGGCGCCGCCACCACCTTCGTAAACGTCGATTCCAGATCGGATGTCCACGTGTTGCCGCCATCTGTGGACGATTCATATTTGAGTGTGTATTGCGTCTTGGAAACTTCCTTCTCGGTCAAGCGCGTCTTCATCGGCTTATCTTGCATCATCGTCTCGGTTATCCAAGTCCACGTGTCGCCGCTGACATTTCCTTTGGCTGTGATCAGTTCGCCCCAACTGTCGAATGCGTTATAGGTGTACATTTTTGTTTCCGGGTCATATCCCAATACGGCCATGATCTTAAAGTCGCCCACCGGTGACTTGTTGTCCGAATGACCCACAATAAAAAATCCTCCGGACACCCATTCCCACTTTTGAGTTGACGACACCGGTCCGGTCATACCGTGCGCAGTAGATTTGCCCACTTCTTTCCAGTTGCCCACAAAATATGCGAGCCGCTTCACCTCTGGTCCTGGTTTCGGCGGTCCTTGCGGAGCCTGCGCCTGAATCGAAACTCCCAGCAACAAAACACAAATCGCAACCGACCCGATTATCCGTTTCATGTGAGATCTCCTTGCGAATTTGCACTGCACCCGACAGCCAATCAGTAGGTCCATTGTTAAAAGCACTAAAACTGCAAAACCAAAATCAAATCGAAGCCTAGGCTATCAACACGAATTAACACGCTGACGCTAGCCGATTCCTATCAAACTCTCCCTTAACTGACCTTGAAAAGACTATTCACTTCGAAATTCTCCAAGAACCTTACTATTCGATGCTTTTTTTTCAAAACATCAACTTCTACACATCACTATTAATATCTTCTTCATTTTCACATAATTTAACTATGCGAAAGCGTGTTAATTCGTGTTGATAGTATTTAGGGTGCGGTAACCCGCGCGCTTTTATCCAGACCTTTCTCAACCTCTTCGTCGGTCAAACTTCAGAAACCTCAGCTTCGGAACCTCGGTCGGAAGCCACAGGTCCTTGAATGATCCACTATTTGCTGCTCAAAGATCGAAATTTGGCCGTATGGTAAGCGTACGACGGAGACCGCGCCGCACGCCAACAACCGCATAGTTTCCGGCCCGTTGAGATACAACCGTGCGATGCGTTACGGCTTCAGAGCAGCAGCGCGGAGTTTGCCGACGCGGCCTTTGGGGCCCACGACGAATGGCAGTGAGAGCGCGTTCCAGTTTTTGTCAGCGTCAGGGACCTCAGTAGGTGCGGGTTTAAGCGCCCGCCAGTTGAGGCCATCGTCGGTGGAAACGTCGGTGCCGTTGGGGCCGACTGTCACCCAGGTGTTTGTGGAGGCGTCATAAGCGACACCCGAGCGATAACCGTGCGGTGGGGGTCACCGGCGTTGTTACAGTGAAGTACGACGACAAAGGGACATTAGCTCCATCTTTGCTCGAGAGGAAGGCGGCGTTTCCAGAGGACTCATCTGGTTTCGTATAGTCGCCGCCGACTACCATGAGTCGGAGAGGGAAATAGGTGCTATTTTTAGCAGCCACGGCGAATGCGCCAGCAGTTGAGCTAGCCCGAGCAAGAGGGAGCCTGACGGATGAGAAGGTTGTCCAACATGGGGGGCCATCGAAGTCGTGAAGATCCGAGTACACCAGACGGGCCACTGATCGACCACCGGTGACAAAAATGAAATTACTTGAGAAAAAATGGAAGACGGACGCGTTACTAGCGGCAAACAGAGCTTCGTCCTTCGAAGCTTTTGGCTGGCGTTCGCCGCAGTCGCCTTTCCAGCCGACACCGCCTCTTCCCCAGCGGCGCCAAGTCTCGCCGCTGTCGGAGGTCAGGAAGACAGAAAAAGTTCCTGCGACTGGGTCACCAATCAAGACTCCACTAGTTTCGGATAGTCCCGTCGGCCAAGGCTTCGAGAACCTGAGCGCATCCCAAAATCCGTCCTTATCGGGATTGCTGAAGACGAGCTTCCATGTGTGGCAAGCGTCGGTGGTTTTGTAGAGGCGTGAGAGGTCGCCTTTGCCACTGGACATGACAATGGCCGTGTTTGCGTCGAAGGCTTGGATGCCCCGGAAGTCGAGGACTTCAGCACCAGACGGCGTGGCGCAGAGCTGCCAGTGGTCGCCATCGTCAGTTGTGCGTAGGACTGTGCTGTTCGTGCCGCTGGCCCAGGCGATGCCGTTGCCAATGGAGTGAATGCCGCGCAGGTCGGCGCTGGTGTGCGAGTCCTGTATGAGCCACTGTGCACTGCCGCTGCGCGAAACGGCGAGTATGAGCGCGACAATTTGCAGTAGCCGCCGCATACGGAAAAGTATAGCAACCAGGTTCCCAAAAGTTAGCCCGCTGGAATGCCGCATTCTCACGGTCACAAAGCGGTTCGGGGTTCCGAATCGGTGTCAAGGTTCCAAGGCAACAACTCACCGATTCGATTGACGGGGTGATCGGGGATTCGGGACAGCACCATTTGCAAGTAGGCTTCTGGATCACGGTCGTTCAGCTTTGCTTACTTATTTGCTGGGTCGGACACCGGAGGCGAGCGAGCAGCTGCGATCTATAGCTTGATCGGAACCAACTCCATGTGGTAGCGCTCAACGAAGGTCTGCGGCGCAAGAAAGCATTGTGGCGACCGGCAGGTCGCAGCGAGTTGGAGTCGTTGGTATTGGCTCCGTGGGCCAGCCGACGTCGCCAAGACCTGCTCGACATACTCGACCAACTCACTCCGAAGATCCACGAGTTGACGCGAGCGATGGAAGAAGAAGTGGAGAAACGCCCCGTGACGAGGCGACTGATGACGCATCCGGGCGTGGGTCCGCTGACAGCCTTAGCTTTTGAGTTGGTGATTGGAACTCCCGAACGCTTTCACTGCGGCAAGCAAATCGCCAGCTACGTAGGTCTGGTTCCATCGGAAGAGTCCAGCGGTGACCGGCGACGCCTCGGACACATCAGCAAGCAAGGCAACTCGCTGCTTCGCTTTTTGCTGGTGGAAGCGGCGCAAGTCACGGTACGCAGCCAACCACAGTGGCGCAGTAAGTTTTTCCACCTAGCCATGCGTCGAGGACGAAAGATCGCCAAGGTAGCGATGGCCCGAAAGCTAGCGGTTCACCTGTACTGGATGATGCGCCAAGGATGGGACTACCAGCAGGTGAAAAAGTTCGGTTCGCAGGGTCGAAAACCCGGTCCTCATGCTAGAGAACCCACTGCTTCCACCCGATAGCCGAGGCAGCGAAGTTCCCGAATCATCCGAGTAGTTCGCCTGCGTCTTGATTTTGCGTTCACTGCGGGGCCTCGTTCTTCGTAACGCACACCTTGGTGCAGAATGATCCAAATCAGGCGACAAAGCCGATGGGCAATGGCCCCGATGGTTTGATTGTGTCCTAGGCGCGACACCAGTCGGCCATAGACGATCTGGAAAATGGTTCCTTTCGACTTGGCTGCGGCGTTGGCACACTGATTGAGGATGCGCCGCATATGGCGGTTACCTTTCGGGGAGCGGTGGCTCTTGGATACTCCCGCGCTCTCGTCCTCTCCCGGGCACGCTCCCACCCAGGAAGAGAGGTGCTTGGCCGAAGCGAATGTCGCGGCCTTGGCACCCACTTCGGCAATGATCTGCTGCGCCGAATCCACACCCAGGCCGGGTACTTCCGCCAGCCGCTCGACCGCCGCCTGATCCTGGCTAAGCAAAGTCGCCATCTCTTTGTCCAGTTGCCCAATCTGCTGGTCGATCAGCTGCAACTCCTCCAGGAACATTTTGAGCAGCCGACGGTAGACTGGGTTGAGTTCGGTGCAGGCGCCTAAGGCATCGCACAACTGCGCCGGTGTGGCGCGCAAATTCTTATCCGCCAAAGAAGCCAGAGCCGCCGGATCGGTTTCTCCATCGGCAAGCGCCTTCAGCATCCGCCTTGCACTCGCCCCCAGCAGATCCGAGACCAGGCTGGACAATTTAATGTGAGCTTCTTCCAGCAGAGCCTCCAAGCGGTTCTGTAGCTGTACCCGGTTGCGCGTCAATTGGTACTTCCTGCGCATCACTGTACGCCAGAGACGCTGTTCGGCATCGGGAACAAAACTTAGCCTCAACTCATTTGCTACCAGCCGCTTTACTAGACGTTCGGCATCAGGAAAATCCTTCTTGCGCCCACGGGGACCGCGATTCGATTGTGCCTGCGCAAGATGGAGCGTTCCTAACATCGGGCCGGTACCTTCTCGTTTTTGGCCCGTCGGTTTCCAGTACTGTTCCAGTGCTCCCCAAACCGGCTTCCAGTATTGCGCGGTCGATTCCATCACTACTTCCTCAACTTGCTGCTCGATCAACCAGTTGGCCAAAAACCGCAGATGGTCGGGGTTACTACCAAACAGACGCCGTTCAAACTGGTACTCGCCTTCGACTTCCACGTCAGCTACGACCACAGCCAGCATCTTTTTATGAACGTCGATTCCCGCTATCTTGTAAGACATAACTTTCCTCCTGGCGGGAGCGGAGAACGTGCTGCGAGTTCCTTAAGCAGGGTCACAGGCTATCGCCGCTCCTACAGCAGGGGAGAGACAACGCCCAATTATTCGCTCAACCACGCACGCTCCGGATCAGACACGCGGACAGCCTCAACTTCTCCACTGCGAAATCAATCTCGCCGCTCCGAAGCCTCTTCCATTCTGCCTTCAACTCTGAGTTATTTTCATGAAATTTCGCGGGCCGCAGGCCCTACTTGACACGCGGGAGAGCCCGGAAATCGCCATGGTGTGCAGTAGATCACCGGCGCAATGATTGGGCATCCCGCTCCCCATCTTGGGGAGTTCGAAGTAGTAATCATGATCGCGGTTGTGATCGAAGAGATGGATGGGTCGGACTGAGTTCCTGACCCTAACGATTAGAAGCGAGCCCAGGTTGGAAAGCGCAAACCACTACGAGAGCGAAATGGCGCTCTTCAACGAGTGCATGCAGTCGTGTGCGCACATAGTCCTTGACATCGCCGACATTGTTAGAGATGGCGATTTTTCAACAATTAGGCAAATGCGTGAATCTAGCAACTACTTGTAGTCGATCATTTCCAGTATCCGACCGTCCGTTTTCGAAAGCTTCACTTCTGCAGCGCCACCGAAGCACGTCGGTTGTCACGCCGCCCTTGCCGTCAGGGCAGCGCAGCGTGCCATCAACAGTCCAGACGCCATTCTCCAGCGCCGCTTAAAGGGGCGTTCGGCTTCAATTTTCTTTTCGCCAAAAACAGGAATTAGCACGGCCTCAGCTATCTTCACGGCTGTTTTCGGGTCGGGGACGAATCCGTCTTTCGGCGTGTAGGACTGGGCTTGTACTGGGACGGAAAGAAGTACAGCGCAATAGATGGCTCGGAGGCTTTTCATGGCGTGGCCCTCCCTAACTTATTCAATGTGTTGGCGGCTGTAAGTAATCCACCGCAGACTCCAGCAGATATAGCCAGTGAGGCTGGCACCGTTGATAGGGCTTCAAGAGCCACCCGTCACATCGGGTTCTAGCGCTTTACGGTGACATTGACGGTTCCGAGGGCTCGTGTGATATTCGAACCTTCGGCGGTTGCGTTGACTGTAATCGTATAGCTAGTCGAGCCGCCGCCCCCGGTGGGGGTGCCTCCTGGCGTGGAGCCAGAGCCCGATCCTCCTCCACCGCAAGACAGCGAGTTGACAACAAATAAAAGTATGACAAGCGTTACACCTGCAGTTACTGACCGCCCTCGACCTGTCCCGGCGATACCGAAAACAACTCCGAAAGGGAAAATTAACGCGAGAAATGAAAGTGTCTTTCCGTTGCTACTTCTGAAAACGTGACTCGAGGACGAAGCACTGGCAATGACCGTGATATTGGTAATCTGCGGGCTGGCTGCGGTCGGCTGCAATGTCTGAGGGGAGAAGCCACAAACCACTTGAGTGGCTCCGGTGCAAGCGAATGATACAAGCCCATCAAAGCCGGCGGTGGCATTAACCGTAGCGGTGAGCGAGCCATTAGATCCCGGCCCGATTGTCAACGTGGACGTGTTCAGTGATCCGCTGAAGTCTGCGATATAGAATGGGAACACCGCGGTGTGGGTGGCGGACCCATTGGTGGCCATCACTGTGAGAGTATGATTGCCAGTTGTAGCTCCCAACGGAGCGGAGACCGAGAGGTCAATGGACGTGGCCACGGGACCATTTACGGAACCACCGACCGCGAAAGCGCCGCCAATACAGCTTCCGCCAAAATCCACGCTGCATGTCACGGTTAGTTTGCCGCTGAAATCATTTATGGACTGCACACTCGGCCTGACATCCGTGGTGCCTCCCGGAAGCACCCAATCCGAAAAAGCATCTGGAGCTTGTAAAGCAAAATCTGTAATTTCAAGAGTGAACCCCGTGGAACTTGTCTCCGGGCCGCTCGCCACCGACACTATAAATGGGTATACACCGGCATTGAGGCCGGAAGGAACAGCCAAGGTCAGCCCCAAAGTCGTCTCACTCGGATATGGCAACTGATCTCCGGAGAACGTGCAAGTCACTCCGGGTGGCAAGCCTGAGCAGGAGGGAGCGTAAGGAGGAATACCGATGACCAAAATTGCGTCGGTCCCTGTTCCCGGGGACGTTGACCCAGGCGTTCCGCCAACTGAGTAAACGCTTAAAGGTTGTACTGTCAGGTTAAACGATTGCCGCTTGATAGTATTGCCATCAGCAGCAACAATGGTGACTGGGCCAACACCCTGACTCGTAGCGCTTGTATTGACTACTACCGTTGTGCTAGCCACCGATTTTGGAGACACGCTGAGAGTGCTTGCTACAGCCTCAGTTAGTTTGGCTACTAGGTAGAGAAGCAGGCAGGATCATAGCGTGAGTCACCAAATCTCAATGCTAAGAAGGCCTACAGCGGCTTACGGGGAGCTGAAAAGGCACTTGTCCGGAGAGCGTTTATCAAACATGTCGATTACTTCGAGCGGTTCTTCACTCGAAAGCCGCGCTGGCCTGCTCCTTCCATCGTTGGCCGTTCACACCCCTCACGATGAGCCATAGTTCTAGTGGTATTTCCCCGAGGGCAGCGGCGGCGGCGATGTAGGGGACGAACAGATAGTATGCGAGTGGCGGGTACAGATAGGTCATATACCCCAGACCGCCAATCGCCAACAGCACCCCCAGAATTCGAGGCAGGAAGGTGGACTTGAAAATAAGGTAGCCGGTCAAGACGCACCATATTCCGTAAAATACCAGATCGATGTTGAAGGCGTATTGATTCAATTTGAGAAATAGGAGCGCCAGCGCCTGCAACTGTTCCGGCGTAAACGCGCTCACGGAGCTACCGCCTTGCAGGATTAGCAAAGGAGCGAGGTACAAGAGGCAGGCAAGCGCCTGCATGGCGCATCCCACGAGAATTACGAACGCTGCGAGTAAAGAGAGGCTCTTGTTCACAGGTTTGAGCAACTCATACATGAGAACCGCCCATGCGATATGGAACGCGACGCCGACAAGCGAGAGTACGAACCCCAACCAAAATAACCGCTCGTGACCCAGGATATTGGCTGCTGTAGCCGCGGCGTTGCCAGCTACGACAACCTTGCCGAGAACAATTACCTCGCCGTATGTTGCCGTCAGGCCTTCGAGCAGTTGAAAGACACCGGCCATCCTGGCCTTAAAACGCGGCGACGCTTCTGCAATAGGGCCCGCCATTTCACAGCCTCCCGGAACGGGTACCTCAAGGAATGTTGTATCACCGATGTTGGAAACGCCCTCAAATTCTCACTGTCGGGTTTTAGTCCGCCGCGCCGCCCGGTTGCCGCCGCCACCGAAGAAGCAGGCTAGGCCGAGCAGGTAGCCAAAGTTGTACCAAGCTCCGTTGTTGTGGACCTCGTAAATACTGAGGTTGCTTTTGAACAGGGATGCGACAAACACGAACGGCGCAATAAAGCCCTGCCAGAGGCCAAGCCAAAAGCCTGCAACAGCGTGGTCAGGCGCCACCCCTTTGGATTGGTTAGGTCCCGGGGCACATCCAGCCAGAATGTTCAGCAACAGTAAGACAAGCACGAGCTCTGTCAAAGAGGGTTTCATCGCTGTGGCTCCTTAGCATATGTGCGAAGCAGAACATAAAACAAGTCTCACAACGAACGCCAAATCAGGTTTTGAAAACTCTACAACGTTAGGGGCACGAGATACATAGTCGGTAGCGCCTTCTATTATCTCTCCGGTTTTGGGTTCGAAGTTCGAGGGGACATTCGGCTGAGCCAGAGATAGCGGTGCTGACCGTTTTTCCCGCAACCTGCAAGATGCCGAATCTAAAGGAAAGCTTCAGAACGACCGATATATGACAGATGGCCGTACGTGCGCATCCGCAGACAAGACTTGAACTGGTCGCTCTTCTACCGCAGCCTAATCGGCGGCCATGGCACTACGATTTCCGAAGATCTTGTCTTCAATCCCTGCAGAACACTTTTAGGCGAACTATTAAGAGGAACTGCTTCCTTCTTGTTGTGATCGTCTGTTCCACGTTGGCATACGGTCTCGACCCGCAAAAGAATATTGACCAATACGGTCACGACACCTGGACCTCCCAGAATGGGCTGCCAGGTGAAGCCGTTTACCAAATCCTTCACAGCGAGGACGGTTATCTGTGGCTTAGGACGTCGGCTGGACTGGTACGGTTCGACGGAGTGCGTTTTGTTTTGACCAACCCAGTCGTCGGGAAGCGGGCGGTCGACGAACCCGTCAAAGCAATCTGCATAGGAACTGATGGCGAACTCCTGGTTCGCACCATGTCAAGAACGTTGATCTACAGCGATGGCGAGTTTTTCGACTACCGCCCGCCTGCTCCGCTTCCCGATGGAGATATCCGAAATATTTTCGAATCAAGCGACCACGAAGTCTTCATTGGATCGGATGACTTTATATATGTCATTCAGGACGGCAAGGTCAAAATGTTGCGACGAGGTACCTCCTGGATCAGTGGATTTCTTGAGTATCCGGGAAAACTGTGGATTGGCAGTAACGGGATTAGTCCGTTGTACAACGTGGTCGATGGTAAGGTCTCGCCGTTTCTGGCGAAGATCCGTAACGGCGGCCCATTGGCTAAGGATTCGGCACAGCGCTTCTGGGTGGGAACGCTTGACGGGCTCTATCTTATCGATCCAGAGAAATCGTCCATTCAACGCGTGGCTCACGATAAAGTAGTTGGCGAAGTGAACTCGATCATCAAAGACAGGAAAGGAACCCTCTGGATAGGAACGACTCAGCGGGGTTTGATGCGCTTTACTCGCGGCGAGATATCTTCTTTCAGCGGCCAAGACGGCCTCAGCGACAGCAAAGTTATTGCCTTGTACGAAGACGAGGAGGGTAGCTTATGGGTGGGAACGGCCGGCGGGTTGGACCGCTTCCGCGACACGAAGCTCACTACGCTCACGGTAAAAGAGGGACTGCCCTCCAACGAGACCACCGTGGCGTTCGAGACCCGTGCAGGGGTCCTTTACGTCTTGTGTCAGGGTGGGGGGTTAGCACGCATCCAGAACGGCGTGGTGGACTCACTTACCAAGAGAGATGGCCTACGGGAAACCGACACATACGGGAACGGAATGTTCGAGAGCAAAGACGGAAACCTTTGGTTTGGGAGCACAGGCGGCCTCGTCAAATACAAAGATGGACAATTTACGCAATACGCGGCCCGAGGGCGGCTAGCTAAATATTACATATCTGCAATTGCGGAGGACGACCAAAGCATAATCGTCACCACCTCGGAAACGCTCGCTCTGCGATTAAAGAATGATCGAGCACAACCACTCACCTTCGGAGGAAAATCCACACCGCTGTCCAAGCCGGGCAACTACACCTTCACGATCTATAAAGACCGTTCAGGCACGCTGTGGTTCGGTACGGTCAAAGGCCTGTTCAAGTTTGCCAAAGGCGAATCGCCCGACAGCTCCCGGCAACCTCAGATCGACTTTCCGGTGACTTCAATATTTGACGACCAAGACGGGAGTCTCTGGCTGGGTGGCAGAATTCCCGGGCTCACTCGTTTTCGCATCCGCGATGGCCGAGTTACTCGTTATACGAGAGAGAGCGGACTCTTTGATAACTACCCGTCGTGCGTCCTCGCAGACGACAAAGGCAATCTCTGGATCAGCACTCCCGACGGGATCTATGCAGCTTCAAAAAAAGATCTGGACAACTTCGCGGACGGCCTCCTGTCTAGGGTTACTGCCGCTCACTACGACACCGCTGACGGCATGAAGACCAGCGAGGCTTCTCCACCGACCGCGCAGCCTGGCGGAGCGCGAACGCGCGACGGAAGACTCTGGTTTTCGACCCAAAAGGGCATTGTCGTCATTGACCCCAACCACAACCTGCACAACGAGTTGATGCCTCCGGTAGTCATTGAATCGCTGCTGGCCGACGGCAAGGCCATTCCTTCGGGCCAAAGTCCTCAGTTGCCTGCAGGCACTAACAAGATTGAATTCGAATACACCGGCCTGAGTCTGCGAGTCCCCGCCCGGGTTCAATTCAAATATAAGTTGGAAGGCTACGATAGTGAGTGGGTGGACGCGGGGTCACGTCGTGTGGCTTACTACACGAACCTTCCCCCGAAAAGTTACAGTTTCCACGTCATCGCTAAGAATGACGATGGCGTCTGGAACAAAACGGGCGCGTCCGTCAGCTTCGTGTTAATGCCGCACTTTTATCAAACCCGTTTGTTCTACGCTTTCGGTGTAATTTTTTTCAGCCTGTCTGTATCCGGAGGTCAGAGGTTCTACACCCGCCAGTTACGTGCTCGCGGAAAACAGTTGTCTTTGATCGTTGAGGAACGCACAGAGGAACTGCGCACGGCGAAAGAGAAAGCCGAGATCGCCAGCCAGAGAGCCGAGCTAGCGAACCAGACCAAGAGCGAGTTTCTGGCCAACATGAGCCACGAAATTCGCACTCCGCTGAATGGCGTGGTGGGTATGACCGATCTGGCCCTTGAGACCGAACTTACTCAGGAACAGCGGGAATATCTCTCAACCGTGAAGTTATCAGCCGACGCCCTACTGATCGTGATCAACGATATTCTCGACTTCTCCAAGATTGAGGCGGGGAAGATTGATCTGGAGGCCCTCGATTTCGGAATCCGCGACGGCCTGGAAGCAACCCTCAGAACGGTTGCCGTCCGCTCGGACGAAAAGGGGCTGGAACTTCTCTGCGAAGTTGCGCCGGAAGTGCCGGAAACACTAGTCGGCGATTTCAGCCGTTTGCGCCAGATCGTCGTCAATCTGCTTGGCAACGCAATCAAGTTTACCGACCATGGAGAAGTAGCGCTTAAGGTGGAAGTCGAGAGCCAAAACGGACAAAGCTGCCTGCTTCATTTCATCGTTTCAGACACCGGCATAGGAATTCCCCCAGAAAAGCAGCAATCCATTTTTGACGCATTCTCGCAAGCTGATAATTCGACGACCCGGAAATATGGTGGAACGGGGCTAGGATTAAGTATTTCCATGCGTCTGGTAGCGATGATGGGAGGAAGCATCTGGGTACGCAGCGAAATCGGGCATGGAAGCCAGTTTCATTTCACGATTCTGTTCGGAATTACAGATGCGAAGCCTGTTGAAGTGGGCTGCATTGCTCCTCCCGAAATTCTTCGCGGAGTAAAGGTCTTGATTGTGGACGACAATCGGACAAACCGACGGATATTAGAAGGAATGCTCAAGCGATGGGAGATGAAATCCACTTCGGTGGAGGGTGGTCAAGCCGCCTTGTCGTTACTTGCTGAGGCTCAACACGCCGGCAATCCATTCGCACTTGTCGTGACCGATATGCACATGCCTGAAATGGATGGCTTCACGCTTATCCAGAAAATCCGTGAAATGCCAGAACTCTCTGCCGCGATCGTCATGATGCTGACATCTGCCGGTCATCGCGGAGATGCGGCGCGTTGCCAGGAGCTTGGAATCTCGGCTTATTTGTTGAAGCCCATTCGTCAATCCGAATTGCGGGAGGCTATCGCTAGAGTGCTTGGCGCGGCTGAGACCGCTGGTGCAATTACCCTAGTCACTCGCTATTCCTTGGGAGACGCACGTGATCCTTCAACTATCTTGCGCGTATTGCTGGCCGAAGACAATCCCGTGAACCAGCGGGTGGCAAGCCGCTTGCTTGAAAAGAGAGGCCATAGAGTTCAGGTTGTGTCCGACGGCCGCGAAGCCTTAACGGCGCTTGAGAAGGAAAACTTCGATTTGGTTTTCATGGACGTGCAGATGCCAGAGATGGACGGATTCGAGGCCACAGCTGCGATTCGAAAGAAAGAGGAAGGCGGAGCAATCCATCAACGGATCATTGCCTTGACGGCGCATGCCATGAAAGGCGACAAAGAGAGGTGCATCGCCGCAGGAATGGACGGCTATCTCTCGAAACCCATTCGCGCTCAAGAACTAGATGACATTCTCGACAAGTACGTGGCTCGTCATGGCGAAATGGAACATATCCTTCCCCATTCTGGCTGCTGAATGCGGACTCGATTTGGAGTGGCGGAGAAGCTGAGACTGCGGCAGATGGGCGCCCGACATTCGTTTCTTCATTCGCTACCTGTGAGAAGCCGACAAGCCTGGGAAACCGGCGATCGTTGCGGTGGCGAAGAGAGCATGTAGAGTGAAGGGTATTCCTGATCGTAAGTGCATATTCCTGGTCACTCCTGATTCGCGGTTGAGCGGCACCTAGGATATTGTGAACAGGATTCCAATTCTCGTTTTTGCTATTCTACCTGTTCAGCTCTCCGTTCGACGGTTGATCATTTTACCTCGAAGCTATATACCCGCGATCCGGTTCGAACCACATACGGCTTCAACTGGAGAACCGTCTTCCCATACGTGAGTATGGGACAGCGCGGGAAGATAAATTGTCGCGGTTGTATTCGCGGGGATGCCGACCTTCAACGAAAAAGAATTTGGGCTTTCCGTCCAGTCGATGGAGATTTTTCCATAAACCGAGTCATATTCTCCCGTCGCCTGGGTCACAGCCGCATTCGGGTGCGGATGAATTACTATATGCCGGAATCCGACCCCGTCTGGCGAAGTATCAATTCCCACCAGATCGCGATAAACCCACCCAACAACCGATCCGAATGCGTAGTGATTGTAGGAATTCATTAAGGGGTCGCCGGTGTCGCCGTTCCATCGCTCCCACCACGTGGTCGCGCCTTTGGACAGCATGTATCCCCACGAGGGATAAGTTTCACTCAGAAGTAACTTGTAGGCGACGTCGCTGCGGCCATGATCGGCGAGCGGGTCCACGGGATGATCACGCCCGCATCCGCCCATCCCGGCGCGCCTTCGCTGACAAATGGACGGAGTGAATCGGGGGAAACGTTGGTGAAATTTCCCTCGGGCGTTTGCCCGTCGGTCACACGGGGCAAATCTTTGACCGATACTTCGGTCCTCACCACCGCTGTTGGAGGACACTCATACACTGTCGAGATTGACGTTGAGATCGAGGCCGGCTGCGAATTCGGGCTGCTGCTCTTTTCAACCCCGACCATGCCACCGGCATTTCGCTGGACGCGGAAGGTGTGGGCGTGCGACTGGCGAATGGATATGTGCCAAGCCGCCACCAGAAGGGCGCGACACGCGCCACCTTGCGGGTGGTCAACGACCGTCAAGAGGTGGATTTCTATTTCCGTGTACCCGGCAAACCTTGGGTCCGCACACAGGAATCCGCAGAAATCTCGGGGATGCATCACAACGTGCTTGGAGGCTTCCTCGATGTGCGGCCCGCGCTCTACGCCTGCGGTTCCGGCAAAGCCACCTTGCGCAATTTCCGCTATTGGCCGAAAGTGAATGTCGCACTCTAGAAAAAGACAACCGCGTCTAGGAACTACCGAAGAGGTCACCGCTTCGTGCCGTGAAGTAATCGCCACTCTGGCGTTAAAATTTCTCCGCAAGGTAATCCGTTTCTAAGACCGAGCAAAGGTTCGGCCCATTCCGTTCAATGACCTACATCTCGTTCGCTACCTGCCCACGATACTCACAATTGAAAGATCCGGTCCACTCCATGCCGATGCACCTTGATGCTTCAGCCGATGCGCAGCGTCATCCCATGTCAGCTTCGTCAGGGAGCCGCCGGTCTTCTCATATGCATACGTCTTGCCGTCGTCCTGAAAGAGCGTGAACTCCCCATCGGCTCCGGGATACACGCGTACTGACGCGATCGTCTGGGGCTGCTGTGAGCTCTGCACCTCCGACCCAAGCGGCAAAATGCTTCCCGCCCTCACAAACAGCGGCAGAATGTCAATCGGAGCATCCACCTTGATCGATTGTCCACCGCGCAAACGCTCGTTCGTCCAAAAGTTATACCAATCGCTGCCCGCGGGCAGGTAAACTGTCCGGTGTGTCGCGCCCTGTTCGGTCACCGGAGCCACCAGGAAGGCCGGCCCAAACATATACTCATCTGGAATATCTGCGGCTTTCGGATCTCCCGGAAAATCCATGAAAAGCGCCCGCATATATGGTGCGCCCGTTCGGTAGCTCGTCCGGCTCAGTCTGGCGATCCGGAGCTCGCCGACCGCCGACGCAAAAAATGCGAGCCAAGAAGCGTTAGAACAGTTGCGCAAGCGGGCGTTCAGCAGAACTGGATGGGCAAAAAACTTAGCCTCCTCATCGAACAGATTGACAGCTTCTTGACGAGGAGCACAAGGGTTCAATAGGCGCACTTCACCGTGAAACTGGAGGCGAAATAAACCGATGTCCAGAGAGGGCCTCGCGTATGGCGGGAATCAAATCCACTGCCATCCGAGACTTGACAACATAACCCAGTGCACCTTCAGCTAAGCAGGCGTGAACGAACTCAACACGTTCATGCACTGTAAGGAAGACAACCTTCGCGGTGGACCCAGCTTCGCGAAGTTGGCGCGCGGCTTCGATGCCCGTGAGACCAGGCATGGATATGTCCAACACGATCAGGTCTGGCTGAAGTTTCTGAGCTTCCGCAACAAGGTCCGCCCCATTGCCGACAGCACCGACAATTTCAAAGCTCGACTGCAAAAGTACGGTTACACGCTCAATGATTGGCCCATGATCATCGGCAAGTAGTACACGAGGCTGATTCGACTCTGGCCTCATTTTCGAAACGACGCCTTGATTCCGGACACAGCCTGAGCCGCCCCAGGGGTACCGCTCACAAGCGCGCGCTGGCAAAATTGACGTTGAACGACAAGGGTGAAGGAAACGGCCAAATTATGGTTGCAGCCAAGATTAGGTTCGATAAGAAGAAAGGGCACTACGAGATCGAGAGCTACGGGAATCAGTACATCAAAGCCGTAAACTTCCGTCCGAGCTCCTAGCGGTGAAGCTAACCTGTTTTGGGCGAACCGCTCAGATGCAGCTACTTATCCGCCGGAAGTGAATGAAAGCGGGTGGTGCAGTTCCCTGTTGCGGACTCGCATCTAGAGTTCAAGGAGTCAGCTCGTGGATGCATTGGTCCTAACTCCGACGGGGGCGCTGCAATAGTCTGTGAACGTTTCGCCTCCGCGCAATTAGTGATTTCAAACACGATGCCTCGGAGAGCTGATGTCCCTGCGTGCGCAGACAGGTGGTCGGAGAAAATTAGCTGGGATACTCACACGTGGCCTCGTGTGGCTTGTCGTACTTCTGCTTAGCTTGTGGGCGGCAGCGGCCTTGTACTTCGACTTGCCACACCCATCGTGGAGGCTTCCGGTCTCGGCGATTTACGCAATTCTTGTCCTATCTATAATGTGGACCTTGCGTTCCCGCAGGCTTGGGCCGGCGGTGGCTGTGGTCGCATTCGCTTGCGTGTTAATGTGGTGGTTCTCCCTGCGACCATCCAACGAACGTGCCTGGCAGCCGGACGTAGCCCAAACCGCCTGGGCAGAAGTCAACGGCAACCAGGTTACGATCCACAACTTCCGCAACTGCGATTACCGCACTGAGACTGAGTACACACCCAATTGGGAAACAAGGACGGTCGATCTTTCTCAGTTGCGCGGCCTGGACGTGTTCATCACCTATTGGGGTTCACCTTGGATCGCACATCCCATCGTCAGCTTTGACTTTGGAGACCAGGGCCATGTGGCCATGTCCATAGAGACGCGGAAGGAGGTGGGAGAAACATATTCGGCCCTCCGCGGTTTCTTTCGCTATTACGAGTTGATCTATACCATCAGTGATGAGCGCGACGTGGTTCGCCTGCGTACCAATTATCGGAAAGGAGAGGAGGTCTATCTTTATCACATACGAGCTACGCCGGAGCAGGCACGGGCTATTTTTCTGGACTACCTAAGCCGAGCTAACCGGATGCGCGATCACCCGGAGTGGTACAACGCGCTTAGCAACAACTGCACCACTAACATTGCCTCTCATGTGGCCCCGACTAGACCCGGCAAGGCAGTGAGGTGGGACTGGCGCGTCCTGCTAAACGGCAAGGCCGACGAGATGATGTACGAGCGCGGGGATCTGGTTGGCAATTTGCCCTTCGATGATCTCAAACGGAGTGCCCACATCAACGCAGCGGCTCGGGCAGCTGACAATGCCCCCACTTTCTCGCAGCTCATCCGCGAAGGGCGGCCCGGATTCCCGCAATGGGACGGGAGCGAGAAACAGGGGATCCGAAGATGATCTCAATCTTCGAGGCTGATTCGGGTGCGCGCAAGGGGGGTGTCCGACTTATTCTCAGCCTTGCTGCTCGCCGGATTTGTGAGGAGCCGTGAATTTGTGAGCTATTAAATCGGATAAACAAAATGTTAACTCCTCCGAAATTTGCAATGCATGATGGCGTGCACGGGTTGCCGGTCGTCGCGGTTTTGAACTCCGAACTCCTGTTTTCATTCCATTGCGGCAGCCTGATCCCTGATCGTTCGTTAACAATCGCCGTTCCTTTTAAACTCTTTTTCTTCCTCTAGTCCTTATAAATACACGAGTAAAGCCTCCCTGTGGCTACCTCTCGTAACCAAAAATTCGTAATTCGCCCTGTATTTTTCCCTGTTTAGCAGTGACTTCCGGCGGGAGAATGGTTGGTACGGGGCTGCATGCACCGCCACGCAGTCTGGGTTGCCGATAAACCCAGCTGCTTTCCTCTGAGAATCGTTAGAAATCGCCGTAATTCCGCGACCTCCTCGCTCAAACCGGACCGGAGAGGTGTCCCATCCAATCTTACGGGCAAGCTTTCGTGCCTTTTTCTCCGGAGGGCACAAATGCAGTCCGGTTTCGATGACTCCACTTGGCGAATGCAATGGGATCACAAACCGATCGTTCACCGAGCGACTTGACTTTGCCAAAACTCGAGACGTCGCAGAGAAAGCCGAGGAACGGCAACCGGTTTCAGAGCGTGCACGCCGCTCTGACTGAAAAAGTTGCAAGAGGCTGATGTGACTTCTCCGTTCAAGTCCCTGCGTTACTCCGCGGCTGATTCCACTTTTGCGGCGAGGCATTGATATTGATCCGCCGTCATCGCCCTCAACGGGAAACGCGATCACTTCGTCCTGCTGTCTAGTGCAATCACGTTAAGTACTGGAAGATAGTGATCCGACGTCGGGATTGAGAGCATAGCTTCCGGCCCGAGCTTGTCATAATAGGACTGGGCAATTGCCAATCGACCGCGGAGGGATGTGCACCTTTCGGTTGGCCTGTTGCTTTACCTCTAGATCTTCGCGTGTAACCGTCAATTTGTTCCTCAATTGTCCTCATCGATTGTAAGACTTTTAAATTGGCCTTCGCGCTCGCCCATTTTCTACCTTCTGAGAGTAAGAAGGTGTATCTGCTATTGCGAGTTCAGGATGAGTTACTTCTCAGATCCTTCCGCTTTCTTGTGGGTGCCCTCTTCCGTGGCATAAACCAGATGTCGCACACTTGGTTCGTCTCGGGTGTAGCTCTTTACGCGTTCCGTCACCGCGCGATCTGCCCCCGTGGAGCGCTCATGTTGACGCAAGTGTTCAGCCCATGAATCCACCAGAAATGTTTCGAGGTAGCGTTCGGGATTCTCCAGATCTCGAAAGATTCCCCATTGATACGCGCCATCTCGCCTTCGGATGCGTCCATACCTGGTAATTGCTTTGATAAATGCTCCGGCCCTCTCCGCGTCCACAGAGTACTCGATGGTCACCATGACCGGACCGGCATCTATCGCTTCAGTATTCTCTTTCAGTATGGTCGGCAGCCGCCAGTGAATCCACGGCGTTAGGTCAACGGTAGAGTCCGGCAACTTCAAAAACAATCCAGTTAGCGTGCTGGCCATCGTTCCCATGCCAGCCCACATTAGGGCAGAGTGAGTGCCGGCCTTAGTCGCCAGAGCGCCCCAAGCCGCGCTTCCCGCAGCCATGGCTCCTTGAAAAACCAGCATCGAAACGGCAAGTACGCGAGCGCGCACCCAGTCTGGGGTGTGGTTCAGAATAAGTACATTGAAGAGCGAGATAAAAACAATCCAAGCCGCACCACCAGCGAGCATCACCGCGCCAAGCATGGGAAGACCGTGAAAGAAGCCCGCGGCTGCTGTCATCACGCCGAATATTAGCGTGCCGCCTGAAACTACGGCTTCGGCCGACCAGCGCGCTCGTACTTGCTGCATCACTACGGCGCCCAAAACCGCGCCAAAGCCAAAACATCCCAGCAAGATTCCATAACCCATGGGACTTTGGCTGACTTCATGAGCGACTGATGGAAGCAGGGCCAGCAGTCCGCTAGCGAAGAACATGACGATGCCAGACCGCAAGATCAAAGTGCGAATCGCGGGAGAGAAGCGAACATAACGAAGCGCCGCGACTGTGGCGCCCTTCAAAGTTTCAGGTGGCGTTGCGCGTTTTTGGCGCGGCCGTTTCCATCGGGCGATAACCCAGATGACTCCGAGAAAAGATGCGGCGTTGACGACGAATGCGGCGCCGACGTTCGCAATGGCGATGACAACTCCGGCTAGCGCCGGACCGATGGCACGGGCAAAATTGAATTCAATTCCATTGAGGGCCGCCGCCGCTGGAAGATCTTCTTTGGAAACCAACTCAGGCAACACGGCACGCCAGGCGGGGCTTTCGAACGCATCCCCGGCAGATAGGGCAAAGGTGAGAATAAGGAGGAGTATGGGAGAAATGTATCCGGCCAGGGTGATGCCAGCCAGCACGATGGCGACTGCGGCCATCCACATTTCTGTGCACAGAATTAATTTGCGCCGGTCAACAATGTCGCCGAGAGCGCCGGCCGGGAGCGCGAATAGAAAAAATGGCAACGCACTTGCAGTTTGGGTCAGCGCTACATAGAAAGGTCCTGCATGGAGTGACACCATGAGCCACGCCGCTCCGACTCCCTGCATGAAAGTGCCGACGTCCGAAGCGACATCGGCGATCAGGAGGCTGCGAAAAGTCGGTGAACGCAGAGGATGCCAGAGGCTCGATACCCGGCGGGTTCGGGAGCCGGGTATGTTTAACGGCTCGCTTTTGTCGAGGTCGGAAGCCATCCTGGGACGCCCTGGCTAGCTATTTTCAACCCACGCCAGTAGACCGTGCGGAACTCCAGATGAAAAATGCTTGTCGCTTGCAATCGGCAACGCATCAGTTCCTCATCAGGTCATCGGATTATAGCTCCACAAGGTTGCTTCACTTGGAGGCGCCTTGCCTGCAAAACAAAAAGTTTTGGGCCAGCGGCTGCTTATAGGGGTATTCTCGGAGTGGAGGCAAGTATGTCTCTCCGGCCCGTTAAGCGGCTCGTCAAAGCCAAGCCTACTCTCGAAGGCGCGGGTGTTCACTTGCGTCGCGCTTTTGGATTCGGCAACACATCCGACTTCGACCCGTTTCTTTTGCTTGACGACTTCCGGAATGACGTTCCGGAGGACTATCTGGCAGGCTTTCCCTGGCATCCTCACCGCGGAATTGAGACGATCACATACGTTCTCACCGGAACTGTCGAGCACGGCGACAGTATGGGAAACCGGGGCGCTATAGCCGCCGGCGACGTTCAATGGATGACTGCGGGAAGAGGAATCATCCATCAGGAGATGCCGAAGGGTGATCATGCCGGACGCATGCACGGTTTCCAGTTGTGGGCCAACCTGCCATCGTCGCAGAAGATGACAGACCCGCGTTATCAGGAGGTGAAGGCCCTGGACATTCCGGAGGTCAAAGACGACGACGGAACACACGTTCGCGTTGTTTGCGGAAAGTTCTGGGGTGCGACCGGTCCGGTGGATGGTATTGCCGCCGATCCGATTTACCTCGACGTGTCAATAGCTCCCGGCCGCAGGAAGACACTGCCAATGGAGACCACGCGTCATTCCTTTGCATACGTCTTCGCCGGGGCGGGGAAGTTTTGCAATGCGTCCGCTCCGTTGGCGGTGCCGACCGAATCAGTTGGATGGGCGGATACGACGCCTCCATCGCAGGCTGACAACCGCTCGCTCGTATTGTTTGATCGCGGTGATGAAATTATGGTGCAGGCCGGCGATGAAGGCATCCGGTTTCTTCTGGTTTCTGGGCATCCCCTTCAGGAGCCCGTTGCGTGGTACGGGCCGATTGTCATGAACACCCAGGAGCAGCTACAAAAGGCATTCACCGAACTCAGGGAAGGGACTTTCCTTAAGTCGGCATAGTGAGCGGCCATGTGACAATCGAAGTTGGTGTCCCATCGAGAACCATTCCGAAACGAAGGGATGACTATCGCGGCGCAGCGGAAGAATCGTCTTTCCGTTCGGGGACGCAGTCCTGGATCGCGCCGCAATCGGGGCAGGTAACCTTAATGTTCTGAGCCGCCATCCCGCGAAGGAAGGCGACGCACGTCGCGCTGCAATTCTTGCATGTTACTTCTACTTTTGTATCGTTCGTAGAGATGGGAAATGAAGCGCTTCGCCTCGTGTGAACGACGCGCTCCATTTAAGGATGACGGGCCTCCTGATTGCTACGATGCAGCTTTTGCCTCTCTGGCGTACCTCCCAATTTCGTGCAGAAGGGGTCGAGCCGATGCTGGAACTGCTACCTTTCCATCAATGATGTCGTGACGGTCTACATTGTGCCCGTACATCGCACGATCGCCACTCTGGTCAGCCTTCACTACAGTGCCATCCAGGCTGACGCCTGCGAAGACGCCCTTGGAGCGGGAATAGGTCAAAATCTCAGAAGTCATTCTGACGTCCGTGGCCGCTTCTGCTTTCCTACCCACCGGGCCCGCTGCAACAGAAGCATCAGCTCCCAGTTTGAATTTGTCACCCAGAAGGCTCCGCAATGCGTGGTCATTCATAAAAAGCATTACCAGGTCAGTGGACGATCCGCCAATCTGGTAACCCACGCTTCCCCCTTCAACAGCCAGAAATATGGGAGCGCTCCAACCATGTCCGGTGTGACAAGTAACCAATCCACGGCCATAGTTTCCGCCGAATACAAAAGCGAATTTCTTTTCTCCGGGAATGATGGCGATACACTTCGCCGATTCCAGAAGTTCGTTAGGGATGCCCTTATCCGGCGTATCCATGATCTCCTTGAAGACCTCGGCAGCTTTGTTAGTGCGATTAACGTCATCTTCACGGTCAGAAGCAAAGGCAGATAGAGCTACAACAAAAATCAAAGCAATTACGATTAACACGCGCTTCAACATACTTTTTCTCCTCTCACGGTTGAGTCCATAAGTGTAACTGGCGTGCGGCAAACCTGCGCTGCGATGTCAAAAAAGATTGTTGCTCTCCGCGCAAGCATTTCTCAGCGGGATACCTGCCAATAGCAAGCTGTCCGCTGCGAATATTACTCCTTTGCGACTACAAGATGCGGTAACCGGGATTGCTGTTGTTCGCCACACCAAACCAACCCACGGTCAGAGCCACGCCAGGCTTTTTGTCGTCTAGCCAAAGCGTTGAAAATGACTCCAAAATTCAGGCCACGCCTGAAGTAAGTGGTGACATAAATAGATGTTCGGGTGATCGCGGCTTTCTTCGTTGATCACGCCATAAGGATTCGTGTTGTGTGCGACGAGATCGCAATGTTCGAAATGTTCCCTTAGAAAATCGTCGCCCAGACCAACGGTGATTAGAGTTTGGGGCTGGTTTTGAGGATAGCTTCGGTACCAAAAGGAATTGGTTCCGCTGATGACGGGCGGAAAGCCATATTTCTCCCCAAGGAGATTGATCGCGCCCGCCTCGCCATAATTTCCGACGATGATTCCGGTGTGCGGGCGCTGATTGACCGGAACGGCTTCATATATCTTCGCGACGGTTTGGACCAAGTCAGGCCATCCTATTTCTTCCAGAAAATTGTCCTGCAACTTCGCGGTGGTGTTCCAGAGGAACGAATTGATAGGTGCAATTGGTGCCAATAGAGCAAAGGAGATAATTGCTCCTAGAACTGCCATCGTCCAGGTGATAGCCGGACTTGCGCTTCTTAAACAACGAAAACTAAGCGTTGCAGAGTTTTGCTCTGCTGACCGGATGGAAGAGTCAGTCGCTACTCCAGTGTTGCCGCTCCAGGCTACGCAACCCGCGGCTATCAGCATTGGATAAAGTGGCCCGAGGTAGTAGGAACGGGCTTTTGCTATCACAAATAAGATCAGCGTCAGGACGTACATCCAGCCCAAGAGACGATACTTTCTTTCGCGGAAATAGAACCACAGTCCTCCGAATGCAATAGGGAAGAGAACGGCGTTGACGCAGACGTCCAGCTGTTCCAGCAGGAAACCATCCGTGCGGCCTTGCCGAACGTCGCGGGCGTGAATGTGGCGCAGGAAGTCCAGCGAGATGAATCCGTAGCGCCATTGCCAGATTAAGTTCGGCATGAAAATCAACAGCGAAACGCCGAGCCCCATCCAGAACCAACCGCTGAGGAGATGACGGCGGAGTGGCGTTAGAAGTAATGCGCCAGCCATCGTGATGGCGAAAAACGCCATGGTGTATTTCGTCATCATGCCGATGCCGATGACCGCACCGATGGCAATCCACCAGCGCGGATTGTCGGAGTTGATCAGCCGTATCAAGAAATAGGTGAGCAGGACGCCCCAGAGATAATCGAAGGACACGTATTGAAGGACGTTGGTCTGAAGCACGACGATGGGCACAATCGCTACGGCTATTGCGGACAGCATTTGAGCGCGCCGCTTTCCACCCAGTTCCCGAGCTATCAAACCGGAGACGAAGACCGCGATGCTCAAAGCGACAACGCTAAAAAAGCGAACGCCCATGAGCGAGACACCGAAGAGTGATAGCGCTACGCGTCCGATGAATGGGGTGAGTGGAGGATAGGCGACGAATCCCCATTCGATGTGCCGTGCATCATCGAGCGTGGCCAGTTCATCGCGGTGGAACCCATATCGGCCGCTGGTGGCAACGTGGAGAATGAGAAAAACCAGAGCAATCAAGAATAGGACGGTGGTGTCACCGCGAAAGATCTTCCGAATCATCTATGGCCATTTCCCCGGTTTCTGCAGACGAGATCATACAACGCGGTTCAGGGTCTGAGTTTCCCTACTATGGTAGGAGGGACCTTTCGCAAGGCTATGTTTTTTGGGGGCGTCATTCCGAAACTCGGCACTTTCTCCAGCCGAGTGAGGGATCTCGCCTCGAAAAAAAACTTACAAAGATATCTATTCCAGTCGGGAACGGAAGTAGGTCTGCCCCAGCACCCCCGGTCATCCCGAAGTCCCCGCGTTCTCTCTCCAGCGGGGCGAGGGATCTCGCGCGGAGTGTACCAATGCAAAATTGGCGCCCACGGAATTTTGATTCGGGTCTTACCCGTCGTTGATTTCTCATTGCGATGGCAACCGGGTATAATCCTTAACGAACCTGGACCACGATACAATTCTGCATATCGCAGACGGTTCGTCCAAGCGAAGCGTTCTCGCGGTGCAGCCAGACAGGAAACGATGTCGCAGATCAATGGAGACAAGTCGCGTTTTCACCGGGAGCGGAAGCAGAATATTCAACGCCGCATCCGGACACGGGAGTTGCTTGAGGCAGCAGGAAAGAAAACCGCAACCGCAGTTGGCGTCAAGAAGATTAAGGCCGCGCCCGTAAAGTAAGCAAATCGAACCGTTACGCTCTGCAAACAGGCAAGTAAATAAAACTGAGGAAATATCATGAAGAAGCTTTTTGTTGGCAACATCCCCCACAGCACAACAGAAGCAGAGCTGCGGACACTGTTTGAACCACATGGCAAAATTGATCAGGTTAGCGTTGTAACAGACCGCGAAACCGGCCGCTCCAGAGGATTTGCTTTTGTAGAGATGGCCGACTCTTCTGAAGCAGAAAAGGCCATCGCCGCGCTGAATGGCAAAGAACTCGGCGGCCGGGCATTGAATATTAACGAAGCGCGTCCTAAGACAGAACGAAGCGGCGGCGGGCCTCCTCGAGGCGGTGGCGGCGGTCGCCCGGGTGGCGGCGGAGGAGGACGATCTGGCGGCGGTGGCCGTTCCGGTGGTGGCGGAGGACGCGACGACTATCAGGGTCACGCGCGCCAGCCCCGTGAGCCGCGCTGGTGATTAATATTCGCCATTCGCTTTGAAAGGCTATACATAAGACAAAATTGTTCCCTCGGGAGGTTTTTATGGCTGGTAGAAGTCGCTCAAGTTTCAATAAACGTTTGAAAGAGCGCTCACGTCAGGAGAAGCAGCGCGAGAAAGCCGAAAAGAGGGTTCAACGGAAACAGGAGAAACCAGAGCAGGGAGCCGAAGACGATATGTCGTCTATTGATTTTTCTGCTGCTCAGGACCAGCTCGCACTTCCTAATTCCATGATTGAGGAATAGGCCCAGGAGCTTTCTATCACGGAGCCTATGTCGGCCGATTTATTCGTCTCATTATGGTTATCCGGGGAAGCGCCGATTCAAGTCGCGTGCTTCCTTGCCCAGCTGTGTAGAATATTTTTCCCTCCGGGACGATCTTCGAGCAGGATTTTTGCGTCTTGACTGACCCTCGCAGGTTCACGCCTTGCGTGGGCGCTCTAACCCTCTGAAATACAAGGCCACTCGCGGATGGTATGGCCACAAACTTGCTCCTTGTTGGTTGCCCCCGCTTGCGTATGGCACCAGTCAAGTTCAGATCCCGCGATCGCCGCCACCCGATTTACATGTCGGCCCCGGTTATGCACGAAACCGTGGAGACTGCGAATCTTGCGGAATTAGCTCGATCGGAAGAGGAATTGGCCCCAGTTCTTGCAGTATTGCCCCAAATCCCGCGTGTCGAAGCCGTTATCGCGGAGCCGGTATCTGACCTAATACTTAGCGTAGAGACCGTTCGCTTGGAACCCGTTCTCGAGAAAGTTGCCCCTCTCGAAAACATAGGCTCACAGCCAGTTCCCGAGCAAATACCTCCTATCGAAACCATCAGTTCAAAGCCCGTCCCTGAGAAAATTGCTCAGGCCGAAACCACCAACCCAAAACCACTTTCCGAGTTCGCGCTGGACCTTGTCCTGAACGAAATTGTGCTGCAGGCGCGTCTAACCACTAACGCGACCGGCGCGGTGTTCGGCTTGGCACGCTTCGGGGAGTTGGTATGCAGGGCGACCACTGGCGCGACCGCTTCCAATGTCGCTGTTTGCCTCAATGCGAAATCAGGGATTGCCGCCACCTGCTTCTCAACGGGTGCAGTACGACGCGTGGATGATCTTGGACCAGACCCTAACCCGGATGCGGTAGCTTATCGGAACAGCGGCGTGCGCTCTATTCTGGTGGTTCCTGTGCAAGGGGAGAAGGGTCCGTTGTTGGGTATTCTCGAAATTTTTTCTCCGCGCGCAAATGCCTTCTGTGATCGGGATGTGTTGACCCTCCAGGCATTGGCCCGGCGAATAGCAGCCAATGTCGAATTAATTCAGAAAAGTTTCAATCATCAGGATCGCAGCTCTGCAAATGCTCAGCCACGAGATTCGGCATTTTCAGAACCCATAAATTCGAACAACCAAACATTAAACAAAGCGAGACGAATGCCTCGCAGACTCGGCACAGCTCAACTTTGGAGCCTCACTTCCGAGCAAGGTTCGAGATTAGCGTCTTTCGATTGGATTTCGATTCTCGCGAAAAGCGCGATTGCTTTGGTCTTGATTGCCGGCAGCCTGTCGGCGCGCAGTTGTTGGCAGCGAAGCGGAGAGGCGAAATTTATCCAGCTTATTGGCGAACCCATGTCGCACACCGCGGCGACTCCGGTACAACACGTGGAGAAGAGTATTGTCTCGAACACGGTACCTGTGAGCATGCAGCACGTGAGCATGGACCCTTCGACGTGGCTACCGAAAGCGTCCGCACATCCGGGGATTGGGGCGTCAGTTACCATTCAGCGCCGGCCACTTCATATTCCGAAGCCGGCGGAAGTCGCTGTAGTGAAACCCGCGGCGATACCCGGTGCTAATGGAAATGTTGTCTTACTCGATAATCACAAGACCGTCTCGAAGGATCACATCGCGCAGCAAGCAAAATTGGCCTCGACGGATCCTGCGGCGTCCGTACTGCCCAACAAAATCGGGACTGGGGACGGTGGACCCGAGGTGCTTCCTACAAAGGCTGCGATGGCACGTCTCGTGCAACGAGTTGAGCCTGAGTATCCGAATGCTGCCCGGCAGCAACATATTCAGGGTACGGTACTGATTGATGTCACAGTGGGTGCGACGGGCGCAGTCGAGGCCCTAAGCCTGGTAAGCGGTGAATCGCAATTGATGGCGGCCGCAGAGCAGGCGGTACGACAGTGGAAGTTTCAACCCCTGATCAAGGACGGAAAAGCGGAGAAATTCGAAAGCCGGATCGCAATAGATTTCACCTTGGTTTTCGAGGGACCTTCGGGTAGCCACTAGCGAGAAATGTCTTTTGATGTGCAAGTTTTTGCAGTCAGACGCGTTATTTCTAGGATTCATAAATTTATACTGATTCATATTGACACAGAGCGAAAGGCATCAGAGACTGGATAAGCCCTCCCCCCATTAAACGCTGACAAATAGTGAATTAAACGTCAGTGGTCCAAAGCCCCCAAAAAGTTTTTGCAGTAACCAAAATCGTTCATTGGAGCGTTTCTGCATGCATGATGAAGTTTCGGAAAAGGGCTTTCTGTTACTCGACAGCAAACTTAAGCTGATGATGTTCAATTCGGAAGCGGTGAAGATTTTGGCATATCCAACTGCGCCGGAGAACATCAAGCAGTTAGAAGTGTTCCTTGCCGATCGGGTTAAGCTGAACCTGATCGAAGGGCGCGTGGGCGATTCGCTCACTTTCTCGAAGCAATTCAAGTCGGGGAACAGGCGCTATGTCTGCCGTACATTTGCAATGCAACCGAACGTCAGCGCATCGTATCAGCAAACTGCTGCTCTGCTTCTCGAACGTAACACCTCGGTGGGAAGCGCGCTATCGCAGGCCACGGAAATGTTCGACTTTACTCCGCGAGAAAAGGAGACGGTTGAACTGCTGATGCAAGGATTAACCAGCAAAGAGATTGCGCAACGCCTGAAAATCAGTCCGAATACGGTTAAGGCCTTCGTTCGCCTGGTAATGGTGAAGATGGGGGTAACGACGCGTTCCGCAGTGGTGGGGAAACTTTTCGGATCACACCTGGCGGGAAATGCTCAGGAACAAAGCCTGAACAACCGCACATTCAGCAGGCGAAATTTCGATTAATCGCGTTAAATGTTATTGCCGATTAAGTCCTTATGTCTGTGTTCACCGTTGGCACTTTTAGTGTCACCGTCTGTCATTAAAGTTGACAACCTTCACCGTTTGGCCTAGGCTCGTGCTACATCTTCCAACACGAATTGACTCTCGCCTTTTTTCTTTTCCACGACCTAACGCCCGTGGAGGGATTCAATCCCGCTTTCGCTGAAAGATAACCCATCGCTGGAGCTTTTTCGCTTCCGCGGAAATACACGGATTGCTGGTATAAACCAGAAAGGCACGCATTGAATGTTCATCTGGTGAATCCGAGCAGCGTTTCGTTCGGAACCGCAGTAATCACTCCTCGCTGGCAATACGTACTCGCAGCAGCTACTCCCAGGAGCTTTGGTGATCCAATTCTGGTGGATGAAACCCTTCACCAGATTGACCCCGGACAAATAAAACAGGGAGATGCCGTAGGCATCGGCATTCATACTGCGAACGCTTTGCGGGGTTATGAGATCGGTAAAATGGCGCGGGAGCGCGGCGCATATGTAATTTTTGGCGGCATCCACGCCACGCTATATCCGCAGGAAGCTCACGAGCTTGGCGGAGCTCACGCGGTTGTCAAGGGAGATGGCGACGTAATCTGGTCTAAGGCTCTGACCGACTGTCGTGACGGCGCTCCCAAAGCGGTTTATGAAGGAGGCCGCGTCGAAGCGTCCGATTTCATACAGGCCCGCTGGGACCTCGTTCCTCGAAATCGTTACATGTGGGCCTCCGTGCAAACGGTTCGTGGTTGTCCGAAACATTGTTCATTCTGCTCGGTATGGCGCACGGATGGCCAAAAGCCGCGTCAGCGTTCTTCCGACGTAGTGATCGAAGAGATTGTGCAATTGCGCCGCCTCGGATTTCGATTCATTGCCCTCGCCGACGACAACTTCTATCCCGTTACCCAGACCGATATCAGACTTGCCGCGGAGCAGCACAATCAGACTCGGCTGGGCGAACTTAATAGCATTCGCGCCGAGAGATTTGAGCTGATGTCTCGTCTGGCCCAGCTTCCAGACAAGATTTTTTTCACTCAGATCACCATGGAAGCCGCCGAAGACACGGAATTTCTGGATGCGATGAAAGCGGCGCGCATCAAAGGCGCGCTGGTCGGCGTGGAATCCGTCACGCCCAGCGGACTGAAAGATGTTTATAAAGATTTCAATCTTTGGGGAAGCGCTCATCGAGCGCCTGCGCACGTTTCGCGGCATGGCGTGTACGTGCTTGGCTCGTTTATTTTCGGACTGCCCAGCGATCTCCCGGCGACGTTCGCCGCCACCGCGGCTGCCGCCCAGGCCAACGTTACGTTCGCGCAATTTGTGACGCTGAGTCCATATCCTGGAACCGTGGATTTCATTCGTTGGGAAAAAACATGGCGGCGTCTCCGGCAATATCGCGGGTATACCTCTCACCCGGCGATGGCTAATACCGCAAGCGTTGCGTCCCAAGCTGTATTGGCATCATCCGATAATGTCGGCCGAAGAGATTCGTTCGCGGACGCAAGGTGTGTGGGACAATTTTTATAGTCTGAAGTACATTTGGACGCGTTCGGGTTCATAAAATCCATGCGCGGCCGGTTGGCGTTTGTTTTGATCTCGAAGATTTATCGGCAGATGTATGCGGATACCGGAATAGCCACGGACAGCGCGCGAGTCTCCCGGTCGGCGCGCTGGGCTCGATGGATGGCCAAACCCTGTCGCCTGTTATTCGCGGGGAAGCCAATGCCGAATCTGAAGATTCCTGCCGCATCTTTACCCGGCTTGAAAGTTCCTGCGATCCCGGTGCAGGTTTAGTTGGCAGTCGAAAATCATCAACCACCAAGGACACGAAGGTTCACAAAGGTAAAAGCCCATTGCTTTCCTTCGTGTACCTTCGTGTCCTTGGTGGTTGATGACTTTAGCAATCAATCAACTGGCGCATTCAGAGCCGCCACTAACTCAACGAAGGTATTCGCTTCAATTGCCTGTTCGACTGCCTCCCGGTTCCTGAACAGGGAACTGGCGTCGGCCAGCAGATCATGCTGCGATTGATTGTCTCCGGTCAGAATCATGATGACCAGCTTCGCCGGCTTTCCATCCCTGGCATCGAAATCAATTCCGGATTGAGACTTGCCAACCACCACCAGCGGACGAGTCACCCCGTTAATTCGTGCCTGCGGAATTGCCAACTGATTTTCCCAGCCGCTGGCTACTACTTTCTCCCGTTCCAAAATGATTCGCAGAAATCGCTCCGGAGAATTACTGACTTCATTCGCCGCGAGTTCGCACATCTGCCTTAGCGCGCCGTGCCTGGTGCCGGATTCAAGCCGCGGAATAAACAATTTGCTGGAGACCACATCTTTCAGCGTTATTGCCCGACGCCTGCTGACCAGCGCGTGTATTGAAGGCGCCGAAACCAGCGAAGTAAACAGTGCCATGATGACAAGAGCGACGAACATTTGCTCCCGGATAAGGCCTGCTTGCAGCGCGAGGATTCCCAGAATCATCTCCATCGCGCCCCGCGCATTCATAGCCAGACCAACTGCCCAAGAAGCGCGATTATCCATGCCGCCAAGCCGCGCGCCCCACTTGGCGCCGAAGATTTTGCCGGCGCAGGCTACGCCAATCACCGTCAGCGTAAGCCCGAGATTGAAGTTCGCCACGAAATTCGTGCGGAGCCCAATACTGGCGAAAAAGAACGGCGCAAACACATTGGTGACAATTTCATGAATGTGCTGGGAGGTACGTTTGCGCAAGTGCGTGGATTCTCCCACCGCGATACCGATGATGAATGCGCCAAAGACCGCATGGATCCCCGCGTACTCCGTGAAGGCCGCAGCCGCAAGGGTCAGGGTGAAGATAAATCCCAGAACGCCACCCGGCCACGTGGTATGGGCCTGAATGAATGGCAGTATCTTGTCTATCAGCCATCGCCCTACTGTCAGAGTGAGACCGGCGAAGAGAATCACCAGCATGATTGTGTGTTTAAGGGCGCTGCCTGAATTGGCTGCGGGATGCATCATTCCCAGGACCATTGAGAAGAGAATCCATCCCACCAGGTCATCGAACATCGCCGATGACATGATGACCGTTCCCATCTCGCTCCGCAGAAGGTTGAGATCCATCAAAATTCTGGCGATGACGGGCAATGCGGAGATCGAGAGCGCGGTTCCTACAAACAAAGCGAAAATTAGCGTGTCGGAACCTTCTCCCACGCCGAGGTATTTCGGAAACAATCCACCCGCGAGGAAGCCGGCAGCGAACGGAAAAATGACTCCGAAAAAACTGACGAACAACGCACTCTTGCCCTGGCGGAAGATGCTGCGAAGATCAATTTCAAGGCCGGCCGTGAGAAGAAAGAACACCACTCCCAGGGTGGTGATGGTTTCCAGAGCAATGGGGGCGGGACCAACGGTGGGAAACAGCGCAGTGTAAATTTTCGGGCGGAAGTGTCCTAAGACCGTAGGCCCAAGCAGAATTCCAACCGAGATTTCGCCCAGGATGGGTGGCTGGCCGATTTTCTGCATCAATTCGCCAGCCAGCTTGGCGCCGCCGAGGAGCACGGCCAGCGCCATGAACATCGTCATTACATCGTGGGGGCTAAGGTGCGGCATCGTCTGTGTTCCGCCAGAAGGTCCTAATGTAATCCGGCTGAGAACAGAGTGCCGGTTAACTTCCGATATCACGCTAACTGACGGGTGTGTAACTCGATTGAACTGGAAGACAACGCGGATCCTCTTAGGTAAAGCAGTGCAAATCCGATGAACATGGTCGGCTCAACAACAGTGACCGCTGCAATTGACGTGGCTGACAAAACCCATGGTGACCAGGAAGGCAATTGAAAACTGACGCGAACCCACGACGCTAGCCAGAAAGGGCACATACCCGCAAGGTAGCCTCCAACTAGTGACTTAGCTAAAAGAACGCCGAGGGTAACCCACTTCTTCTTAGTAAGCTCGTCACTAAGGAACATTGCTTGACCGACCCCGCAGTGGTCTAAGATCAATGCGGGTATTGAGAGTCCAAATCGGGAGACAACGAGTACCGCAAGGCCTGAGAACCCAACAAAGATTATCTGGAACGTGAGGCGGCTAAGATGATCCAGCCGCGGATTCAATAACCACAAAACGAACGCAGACAACATCTGAGAAACTGCTACCGCCACCAGAACCAGTAAGAAGAGAAGCATGGAGAGTCGTACGAATGCGCCCATTCTCTCACGAACTGCAACAAGGGAACCTGTGAACGAAGGGGAGATGTCCCTTCCAATTTGACGCATGGCTGAGCAAATAGCGGCAAAAGAAAAACAGAAGGCCATCCAACTTACAAGATATCCCGCAAAGTTCGCAAACCAAATCTCGAGAATCTGTGTTCTGTGTGTGAGGATACCGATGCCCCGCGGAAGGTTGCTGGCAATTCGGCGGCCTTCATTATTCCCGACTATGACTGCGATATAACCCGCCACGACGGCTGGACCGGTAAGCTTGACGAAAAACCAAAAATGTCTGTGGTAGACCTTGAGAACGTCGGCTATAAATTCAGAGACTCGATGCTGCGCGGGGACGCCCGAATTTCTTCGTTCCTGAACGCTGTCTTGGGAGCCATCCTGTTGAATTCCAACGTAGCTAGCCGTGTCGATTTGGCGGATAGCCAATTCGTTGGCTAGCGCGGCTTGAGCTTCCGGTGTCAGTTGCTCTGAACACAGCGCCAACTGCAGGAGTTCATCGTCGGTTTTCGTCTGATACGTCGTGGAGATATCGTGCATTACAGCTTTCGGAGGATCCGTATCATCATGCCGGTGACAATAGCCTCATCTCAAGCTTAACTCCCCATAATGCCCGAATCCCGATAGCGCCACCTGGTCTCCGCCGGGAATATAAAAACCGAACTTGCCGCGGGTTTGATTGCTGGTGGCGTCGCCCCACTTATCCACGGTGACCCAGGCTTCTCCCTGTTTAATTTGGTGCGTGATGAGATTCGGTTCGACGCGGATTTGCAGCGTGCGATAACTTTTCTTCTCGCTTTTTTGAGGAATTTTCACATCGTTCTGTTTCTGGCCGTTGCGCATAATGGTGCGATAAAAATACTTGTCGTCCATTTGGAACAGGTCATAGTTGCTCGGGTCGGTATAGTTCACCACCCACTGAAGGCGATGTCCCTTAAGCAGGACGGCCGAAAAAACAAATGTACCCGAGGTGGGAGCGACATCGTAGAGCACAAAATCTCCACCCTTATGAACGAAGGCGCCGTTTTCCTGCACCCAGCTTGCGGGGGAATCCCACTTCGTCATCCCACTCGGCGCCAGAGGCAGATTGATCGTTCTCGTTAGGCCCGCTGCGACATCAACTGTGGTCGAGCGGGAGATCCCATCCGAAGTGCGCGCGGCCAGCAGGTAGGAACCGGGTTGCAGGGTTAAGGGGTTTCCGCTGGCCACCTTCACGGGGGCTTCGCCGCCTTTGGATAAAGTCACGATGGCATCGGCTGGCGTGTAAATAATTTTCAGCTGTGCCGGGGCCCCTTCCAAAGTCACGTCGGCGGCCGCGAGGGATACGGTTGCCCCGGCAACAAAATGTTTCTTGATCTGTCGCGGCTTGAAGCGGTCTTTTCGTATCTCGATGATGTGGTCCCCCGGATTGATCCCAGCATTGTTAAGCGTCCCATCGGGTTGCACGGTGCCAACCTGAGTTTGATCAACTAACACGGTCGCCCCCGCAGGCGCGCCCTGAATAGAAAGAGTGGCAAGATGGGGAAGCGGCTGTAGATTAAAAATCAGTTTGCCTTGCTCACCCTTGCGAATCCGTATTTTTTGTTCAGGAGGATCGTTGAATCCATTCTTGGAGACTTGAACAACATATTCTTTGGGATCGAGATTCGAAATCGTTAGCTGGCCCCCACGCGTCATCTGCGATTGCGGCTTTCCGTTCAGGGACACTTTGGCTTTGTCCTGCCCGGTGATGACGGTCAGTGTGCCGACGTTCTGTCCCGACTCCAGAAATGCGAAGACCGCCGGCTGAGGCGTGACATCAATGTTCACCTTATATTTTTCATTGCCCCGGGTCAGCGCCAACTCATGCGTCCCACCCTGCACCGAAGGAATGCTAACGCCTTCTTCGGGTACGTTCACGGCCGCTTGTCCGTCGAGACTGATCTTCGTGTCGCGATCGCTGGATCGCACTTGCAGTTGGTCCCCGAGACTGGTAACAACCACCGCGAGAATGTCTTTGGCGTTGATCGCTCCCTTCACGGCGGGCGGCGCGTTTGGGGCCGTCGAGAAAGTGAATGAGGCCTTTTCGCTATGAGGCCCTTCAAACTTAATGGTGTGGTCGCCCGCGGATACTTTGTCTAAAGTCCATTGCGCATCACTGAGTTCCGCCGCAGGCTGATCGTCAAACAAAACTTTGCCGCTGGCTGTATCCGAGAACAGCTTTATGGCCGATGACTCCGGTTGCGGTGCTGGCGGTGACGGAGGGGGCTGCTGAGATGTAGACGGAGCCGCGACGGGATTGACCGGCGCTTGCGTCGCCTGCGTTGCTTCTGCTGGCGGAGCGCTTGCTTGATGGTTGTGGCTTCGAGCGAACAACAAGACAATCACCAGCAGGACCAATGCGCCCGCCGCACTGAGCCAAATCTTAGGCTGCTTCAAGCTTGGCGGAATTTTGATTTCCCCCAACTTATCTTTATTGTTCAGCCACGCAGCCGAAAGCATTGCTGAAACTTTGGCCAACGGATGAGGCTTTGGCGGAGTCACCTGGGCAGGAGACGGCGCCACGATGGGAGCCGGTGTAGAAACAGGTGGCGGCTCGACCGCCGGTGGTTGCACATCCATTGTGGCAGAGCCGTCAAAGGTCAGCGTGGCACTGTCGGCGGAAGAAATACGGCCCGGAGTTTTTAGACTGACGCCCGGCAACTCCAGGCGTTCGAGCAACCCGCTCGCCGAGGACAACACCTCATTGTCATTCGAATATTTCTTCGCCAGAGCTTGAGCCCGTTCGGCAATGGCATGCTTGGTTGGAGCATCGGGCGCACTTTCAGCTTCACCTTCCATGCGCCGCAACTCGTCCAGGTCGCGGCGCCGTGTCTGCCGCCGCTGGGTGTCCAATTCTCTTTGCAGAGTTTCGTGGATCTGAATCAACCTAGGCTCGCGCGGATAAATAACCAGCCCTTCTTCGATCCGGTAAGACGCGTCCGCGAGATCGCCCGACGCCTGCAACTTTCGCGCCTGCGAGACAGCTTCATCAATAAACGCTTCCCGCTTCTGGTCCAGGATCAAAGTTTTGATGGTCTTGGCCATGGGATGGCCGGGATTTAAATCTAAAGCTTCCTTGGAAAGCTTCTCCGCTTCCTTCCAATCAGTTTCGACCACCGCATGAGCCTGTTCAACCAAAGCGTTCGCCAAAACCGCGCGGGATACGGAGTCGTTCTCATCGAGGTGATAGCCCTCCCGCAGCAGGTTGATTCCTTCGGCGGCGTCGTTTTGCGCGCATAGATTCTGTCCTTCGGTCATCAAGCGATGAGCTTCGGCTTTCCGGCCCATGCCGTCCTGCGCGAGCTTTCCAAGTTGTTCTAACTCGGTGTCGTTGGGAAATTGCTCTTTCGCTCCTTGCAGAAGATCCACGGCGCGGGCGTAATCACTGGAATGCAAACATGCGTCCACCTGTTCAATCAGCCGGGTCTTGGATTCGACGCGTATCTGTTGCTCGCGCCTCTTTTGCAGACGCTCAACTTCGAACTTCAGTCCTGGATACTGGCTGTAGATGGTGCGCAGGATCTCCCAATCATTCAGCGCGTCGTTAAACGCTCCTTGGCTCTCATGCAGGTGCGCCCGCGCAACGATTGAATTCATCAGATCGCGCTTATCCTGCACCAGCCGCAACGCACCCTCGAAATGGGCTTCTCCGGGATATTGGTCCAGCGCCTCGCGCAGGAGGTTTACGCGCTTCTCCAAATCCGGCTCGGCCTCGACCTGATGGTCAACCGTGGCAATGAATGCCGACAGTTCCTGCCGCTGTTGTTCTTCAATGTCATATTTAAGGGCTTGGAAAATCGCGTTATTCGAGTATTTGGAGAGATATTCCTGACATACCGTCATGGCCTTGCGGAAGTTGCGTTCCGCCAGATTTTGGCGCACTTCGGCGTACGCCGTGTTCATGGCATCGTGTTCCGAACGCACTTCGTTGTAGAAGCTTTGGTACGAGGCCCCGCTCTCGCGGCTCATCGAGTCGGGAGCGCGCCGGTCCAAATCCAACACAACCGCCATTTTCGTCAGCGCGCTGCTCACGTCGCCCTTTTGCCATGCATCCATGGCAGCACGATGGATTTGCTCTTTTTCCTGGCGAAGCTTGTTATATTCCTGTTCCTGACGATCAACCTCTCCGAGCAGTTGCAACGCGCGCTTTTCTTTTGGCAGCAGCTGCAAAACGTTCTGCAAGGCTTCACGAGCATGTCCGTAGGCGTGATTGTCTATGTGCTGCCGGGCCAGCTTGTACCAGTTGTCAACCTGACGTTCGCTGCGCCGGTTTTCGATCTTGCTTTTCAGCGTCAGAGCAGTAGAGTTGTCAGGCTCCATTTGCAGAACTTCCTGCAACTTCTGAAGTGCGAGGGGATCCTCGTCATCCTCAAACCGTGCCTTTGCTGCATCCAGCAGTTGCGAAATCGTTTTTCGACGGACGGCTCCATCCAACTGCCGGCGCAGCGCTGCGATGGAAGTATCCATGTGGCCTTCCGCTTCCAGTTCGCCAAGAATCTCGCCGGCAAATTGGAAGTCTCCGTCCTCCAGGGCCTTGGTAGCGCGCTGCAGCCTCGGGCGAGTTCTCTCCGGATCGAAAAACTCGATCGGCTCATTCCTCATCGCTTTGTTGAGGGTGTCGCCAAAATCGCGCGCACTGGCAAAACGATGCCATGATTGCTTCGCCATTCCCTTATGCAGAACGCGGCTGACCGGCTGGTTAACCATCGAGTTGAGTTCGGAAGCGGGAGGTGGAATCTCGTGCAGAATAGATTCCACAACCTCGTCTACTCTTGCTCTCTGGAAGGGATGGCGGCCCGCGAGAGCTTCATAGGAAACCACGCTCAATGAAAAAATGTCAGACGCCGCTGTCAATGGCTTCAGTTGAATCTGCTCAGGAGACATATAGAGCAGGGTTCCTTTTTGCGCACGCGTCGTATGAGTATCGGCAAGATGAGCCACGCCAAAGTCAATAATCTTGACCGAGTCGTCTTCCATCACGAAGATATTGCTTGGCTTGAGATCGCGATGCACCAGACCTCGCTCGTGCGCGGCCTGAAGTCCGCGACAACTTTGAGAAATGATTTCAATGGTGCGCTCGACCGTCAGGCGGTGGCTGGAGTTGCGCATTAGGCTGTCAAGAGTTGAACCGGGCAACAGCGGCATGACGAAGTAAGGTTTTTTCTTGCCTTCGTCGTCAAATTCGCCAATGTCGAAAATCTCGACGATGTTGGGATGGCTCATCGAGGCGAGCACATCGCATTCTTTGTAAAACAATTGGACTGAGGCAGGGTCGGGGATATCGAGAATCGTTTTCACCGCAACTTCACGCCGCACAACAGGATCGTAGGCCCGGTAAACCAGGCCCATGCCTCCCTGTCCAAGGACCTGCCGAACCTCGTAACGGCCCACCGATTTTTTGGAAGCCGGATTCTCCATGGCGCGCTTTTACCCCACTCCAGGAATGGTAAGCATCTTAATAGTTTTCGCGGAAAAGTGAAGCCCCTAGGGGAATTAGGCGATCTGGGCCAAGCAGCACAGCCTCAAGCCGAAATTCGGCAAAAGGCACAGAATTTGGTAGCGGGTACGGGATTTGAACCCGTGTACCGGCCTTGAGAGGGCCGTGTCCTAGACCCCTAGACGAACCCGCCACGCCTTGTGCAACCTTACACTAATTTGTACTTCCTTTGAGCCAAAGATCCCCAGTCTTCCTCCTGTTCATTTGAGGCTCCCCGATCCCGGATTCAGGGTAAGATGTTGAATCCTGCGCCAGACAATGATTCTGGGCCGATAGACTGGCATTTCGAAGAGGCGGAAGAGGCGTAGGCCGGAGAGCTCGCATAAGCACAGGTTAGATTGTCTCTATGTGTGGAATCAGCGGATTGATGAATTGCGGCGATCGTGAAGCTCTGAATCGGATGACGATGATTCAGGCGCACCGCGGTCCCAACGATTGCGGAATTTGGGACAAGCGTCTTGCGGATGGTTCATATATTGGATTGGGGAGCCGCCGTCTCGCCATCCTCGATCTTTCCGCCAGCGGCCACATGCCCATGTGCAACGAAGACCGCAGCGTTTGGATTACTTATAACGGCGAGATTTATAACTTTGCCGAACTTCGCCGCCAGCTTCAAAGCAAGGGCTACCAATTTTTTTCCAACACCGACACAGAAGTGGTTCTTCGCCTTTACGAGGATGAAGGTCCCGATTGCGTCACGAGATTGAACGGAATGTTCGCATTTGCAATCTGCGATCTGCGCTCCGGCAACCCCACCATGTTCCTTGCTCGTGATCATTTCGGAGTCAAGCCGTTTTACTACGCGCATCAGGGACGCAGTTTTGCTTTCGCCTCCGAAATTAAAGCTCTGCTACAAGTTCCCGGCATTGAAGCGGAGATTGACCATGAAGCCCTGCACCAATATTTGACATTTTTATGGGTGCCAGACCCAAACACCATGTTTCGTGGAATTCACAAGCTGCCCGCTGGACATACCGCGATTTTCCGCGACGGCGAAGTGCTGATATCACAATATTGGGATCTGACTTTCCCACGCGCCGCCCATCGCTTTCCTCGTTCAGAACGCGATCTCGCCGACGAAATTCGAGAACGCTTTCGGCATTCCGTTAAATCGCAAATGGTCAGCGACGTTCCTGTAGGAGCATTTCTTAGCGCAGGGCTGGATTCCTCGAGCATTGTGGCGATGATGGCTGAGGGTGCCGGCCGGCCTATCAACACATACACGATTACTTTTCCGGACAAATACCGCATCGGCGAAAATGCCCTCGATGATCCCAATGTGGCGACTCGAACCGCTGAGCAATTAGGGGTTCAAAATCAGCGTATTGTGGTCGAGCCCGACGTCGCAGAATTATTGCCCCGTCTCGTCTGGCACATGGACGAACCCACTTCCGATCCAGCAATAATCACAGCTTACCTGGTGTGCCGCGAGGCCCGAGAGAATGCCACGGTACTGCTTTCGGGAGTTGGCGGCGATGAACTATTTGCCGGGTACCGTAAGTACTCCGCCCACTACTGGGGCGAGGCGTATTGCAATGCGCCTGCCGCTTTGCGCCGAATGATTGAAGCAGGCCTCAATGGTTTGCCCTCTCTGCGCGGCACACAGATGAAGGGGAAGCTGCGCATGGCAAGGAAGATGGCGCGGAGCGCGTCCTTGTCGCCTGTCGAACGGTTCATCATGAACTGCACTTATTTGGACGCGCAGCAGAAAAAAGAACTGTACACGCCTGCTCTTTGCGATGAACTGTCGGAGTCCGACGCATCTTCCCGTCACCGCGCCGCGTTCGACAACATACGGGATTCCGACTTTGTGAATCAGATGCTGTACGTTGACACCAAAATATTTATGACCAGCCTTAATCTGACCTATAACGACAAAATGAGCATGGCGTCGTCAGTTGAAGTTCGGGTTCCGTTTCTCGATCGCGAATTGGCCGAATTCGTTGCGTGGAATGTTTCGCCGAACCTCAAGCTCAAGGGGCATTTACGGCCCACAACGAAGCACATTTTCCGCGAAGCGATGAAAGGAACGCTGCCGGAAGAAGTGTTGCGTCAACCCAAAGCGGGATTTGGCGCGCCTGCGGACTACTGGTTGGCAAATGATTTGAAGGAAATGGTGGACGATCTGCTTTCCGAGAGGCGAGTTCGCCAGCGCGGTCTGTTCCGTCCTGAGGCGGTTCGCCGGTTTGTCGAAGAGCAGCGTCGAGGAAAGCAAGATTGGTCTATGCAAGTTTGGCAATTTCTAACCCTCGAACTATGGACGCGGACATTTCTGGATGGCGCAATAAAACTAACCCGGTTTAACCAAACTCCCCAAGCGGCTTCGGCATGAAACAAATCCTTCAGAGTGCGAATACTGGTGAAATCGAAGTGGCGGAAGTCCCGGAGCCCAAGTTACTTCCCGGATCAGTGCTGGTTCGCATTGCTGCGTCGCTGGTTTCCGCTGGAACAGAGCGGGCATCCGCCGAATTCGCCGGCAAGAATCTGCTTCAAAAGGCTAAGGCTCGTCCCGATCTTGTTCGTGACGTGATTGGCAAAGTTCGCCGCGACGGAATTGTTTCCGCGATCGGCGCGGTTCGGTCCCGGCTCGACATCCCATCGGCCCTCGGATATAGCAGTGCTGGGACTGTGATCGCGGTGGCACCCGACGTCGCCGGTATTGACGTCGGCGATAGGGTTGCATGTGCTGGCGTCGGCTATGCTGTCCACGCGGAGTTTGCATGTGTGCCAAGGTTATTAGTGGCTAAAATTTCTTCGGACTCCACGAGCTTCGAAGAGGCTGCATTCACCACTGTCGGGGCGGTTGCGCTCCATGGAATCAGGACTGCTGAGGTGAAGCTCGGCGACACCGTCGCGGTAATTGGCTTGGGACTGTTGGGACAGTTGACGGTGCAACTGCTCAAAGCCGCAGGATGCAAGGTCTTGGGGATGGATATCCGTTCCGAACGGGTCGAACTTGCCCGACAACTCGGCGCGGACGGTGCGTCAGTTTCCCCTTCTGATTTCGCGGGGCTTTGCTCCGAACAGACGCGCGGCAATGGAGTGGATGCAGTTTTGATTGCCGCCGAAACACAGGGCAGTGGTCCGGTAAATCTTGCTGGAGAAATCGCTCGGGATCGGGGAGTTGTTGTCGCGATTGGCGCTGTTGGTATGGAGATTGATCGCCGCCTCTATTACGAGAAGGAGCTGGGCTTCCGCATTTCGCGATCCTACGGACCCGGGCGCTACGATTCTGCTTACGAGCAAAAGGGCCACGACTATCCAATTGGCTATGTTCGTTGGACCGAAACCCGCAACATGGAAGCATTCTTGGACTTGCTGGCTCAAGGCAAGCTGGATTTGGGGCCGTTAATTTCTCACCATTTTCCGATTCAGCAGGCGCCGAGCGCATACCGTCTTATATGCGGCGAATCGGCCACTCCGTTTTTGGGAATTGTCATCACTTACGGAGAAGCCGCAGAAAGACTTCAGAAGCTCGAATTAGTGTCCAAAGAAAAACCCGCAGCACCCCCGACAGAAGAATCAGTGAATATCGGATTGCTCGGAGCCGGCAACTTTGCCATCGGAACACTGCTTCCGGCGATGAAAAAGATCGAGGGAATAAAGTTAGTTGCAGTCTGTGCCGCGAATGGATCTCATTCCAGGCATGCAGCCGAGAAGTTCGGCTTTAGGTACTGTGCGACCAACGATGATCAAATCATCAACGACACAGGTATTAACACCGTCGTCATTGCTACGCGACACGATCTACATGCAGCGCAAGTAATATCTTCCATACGCGCCGGAAAGAATGTCTTTTGTGAAAAGCCGCTGTGCCTGAACGAAGAGGAACTTTCCGGAATCGTGCGAGCTTATCTCGATTCCCATAACAAGCAATTGCTCATGGTCGGGTTTAATCGCCGTTTCGCTCCGCTGGCCTTGCGCCTCAAGGCTTTTGTGGATGGAATTCACGAACCTCTGGCCCTCCACTATCGCGTGAATGCGGGCTACATTCCGAATGATCATTGGGTGAATGACCCCGAGCAAGGCGGTCGAGTCATCGGAGAGGTTTGTCATTTTATAGACTTTCTTACTTTTCTTGCCGGTTCCACGCCGGTCGAAGTATTTACCCGCTCTCTACCCGGTAATGGCGAATACTCCAACGACAATGTTGTGATCTCGCTTGAGTTTGCGAATGGCTCACAGGGGACGATCAGCTACCTTGCCAATGGAGACCGCGCATACTCCAAAGAGCGAGTGGAAGTTTTCGGCGGTAGGTCAGCCGCCGCGTTGGAGGACTTTCGCCGGTTAGAGTTGGTGCAGCACGGTAGAAAGCAGGTCACACGATCATGGCTAGGCCGGGACAAAGGGCATAGCGGAGAATGGAGCGCTTTCGGTCACGCCCTCTTAAATGGCAGCCAATGTCCAATTCCATTCGAGGAGATCGTTACCACAAGCCTGGCTACGATTGCGGCGGTTTCCTCGCAATCAACCGGTAAAACAGTTTCGGTTGATTCTGGGAAGTTCCTCCCCGCAGCTTTTAGTTCATTTCGTTCATGAGTATGAACCTGTATTCCGAACGTACTTAACCTCGTGAAGGCATGTCAATCGCTCAACACCTGCACTATTACAACCGAATTGCCTCAGCGTATCTCACCTCCCATAACAGCCATCTCACCTTCTGGCATGACACGCCGCAGGAAAATCCGCGCGCCCCTATGGAAAAATTGGGCGAGTACTACATGGGGTTTCCGCAGAAGGCTGCCTATGTGGGTCACCTTGATCCCGCGGGAATTCCAATGTTGGATTATCGGGGCAGAATTGGCCTCCAATATAATCCGATAGCAATTTCACAATGGGGCCTCGGAAATTACAATCTGTTTCGCGGAAGCGATGGTCGAAGTCTCGAATACAGGCGAAAATTCCTCGCTGCCAGCGATTGGCTTTACTCTAATCTTCAGAGGAATGGTTTTGGAATTTGGGTATGGAACCACAACTTCGATTGGGAGTATCGCAATACACTAAAGGCACCCTGGTATTCCGGCCTCTCCCAGGGGCAGGGAATTTCTCTGCTTGTGCGTGCGCATGCCGAAACTGGTAACTCCAAATACCTCGAGGCAGCGCAACGAGCATTCATCAGCTTTTCGACACCCGTGGCCGAGGGCGGTGTCACTTTCGTGGATGAACAGCGGAACATCTGGTTCGAGGAATACATCGTGTCTCCACCAACACATATCCTGAACGGCTTCATATGGGCTTCGTGGGGAGTTCGCGATTATTTCCTGGCGACCAGCGACTTAGCAGCGGACAGCCTGTTCAGGCAAGCCGTTGAGACCTTCCGTGTCAACCTCCATCGCTATGACCTTGGCTTCTGGTCCCGTTACGAACAATCCGGGACTAGCTTGCCTATGATTGCCAGCCCGTTTTATCACCAACTACACATTGTGCAATTGGGTGTAATGTACGGTTTGACCGGAGAGAGGTTGTTCGCGGCCTACGCTAAGCGATGGCAGGCATACGCGGAGCATTGGTCCAACCGCGCTCGTGCTGTGTGTTACAAGGTTGTATTCAAACTTTGCTATTACTAGGATCCCGTGAAGATTCTCTACGTTTCGCAATATTTTCCACCGGAAATGGGAGCGCCCTCAGCTCGCGTCGCTGAGCTGTCGCGCCACTGGGTCAGGGAAGGGCACGAGGTTACGGTCTTGACTGGATTTCCCAATCATCCAACCGGAAAAATAGCCGCGACTTATCGCAAAAAGCTTTGGCGCCTTGTGGTGAAGGAAAACGCCGATGGAGTGCATGTAATTCGGACATGGTTGTTGCCCTGCCCAAATCGAAAGCCGCTCGAGCGAATGTTGAACTACGTTTCTTTCTGCCTCTCCGCGGCGCTCACCGGACTTTTTCTCCCGCGTCCTGACGTCCTGATCGCCACTTCTCCTCAACTGCTGGTCGGAATTTCCGGCTGGTGGCTCGCGCGCCTGAAGCGTATTCCGTTTGTGTTTGAAGTGCGGGATTTGTGGCCAGAGTCGCTCGTCGCAGTGGGCATGGGAAATCAAAGTTCGCTCCTATACCGCTTTTTGGACGCAATTGCGAACTTCCTCTACAGAAAATCCGACCGAATCGCAGTGGTGGCACCGGCCTTCAAAGATTATCTGATTGAACAAAGGCGTATTAGCGGAGACAAGATTTTCGTCGTGCAGAACGGCGTTGAAACCAATTTGTTCGACCCCATGCGAGCCGATGGCAATCTAAAAAAAGACTTGGGATTGGAAGATAAATTCGTTGTCTCTTACATCGGAACCATGGGTATGGCTCATGGATTAGACCAAATATTGGACACTGCCGTACATCTTCAGCACTCCCAGCCTGAAATCCTGTTTTTATTTGTGGGAGAAGGCTCGGATAAGGACCACATTATTTCCCTTGCAACGTCCAAGAAGCTGGACAATGTTCGCTTTGTGGGCGAGCAACCTCGAGTAACAATCCCGGACTACATTTGTGCCTCCGACGTGTGCGTTGTGCTCCTGAAAAAAAGCGATATTTTCAAGACTGTGATTCCCACAAAAATGCTGGAGTTCATGGCCTGTGCGCGTCCCGTGATTTTAGGAGTAGAAGGTCAAGCGAAACAAATTCTAGAAGAAGCTCAAGCGGGAGTTTTTATTCGGCCTGAGAGCGCCGGGGGCCTTGCCGCCGCTGTGATGCGACTTGCGAAAGATCCCGAGTCGCGGTTAGAACTTGGTCGCAATGGGCGCAGATACGTACTCCAAAATTTTTCCCGCCCGCAAACCGCACGGACCTATCTGCGGCTCTTAGAATCTTTACTGGAGCAGGAAATCCCAACGTCTGCTGCGGCATGAAACACGGCACCCCGAGGCTTACTTACGGATGTGCGGCCACGACAGCGACTGAAGTTGCGGCTTGCAGTGCGACTCCGAGCGTTTGCGCCATGGCAATTTTGGCGGCGCTGCTTGGAACGAACAAAATATCTTCAGCCTGCAAGGCCTGGTCAGATGCTTTCGCCTGCAGAATTTTCTTGAGTTGGATCGTGGTCTCGGTCATGCCAGATGGTCCGCGATGGATCAGTTTTACTCCGCTGAGCTTCGCTGTTTTGTTAGTTCCGCCCGCCAACGCGATAGCCTGCAGTATGGTCAGACGCCCATTGTCCATGAGAAACCCGCTTGGGCGACCAACATCTCCCACAACGTAAACCACGTCGGCCTTCCTGACGATTATCGTGTCACCCGGGGAAATCAAGATATTGCTTTCTGGAACGTCTGACAGGTTCCGGGATAAGGGTAAGACGACCGGTTTATCGGACTGATCGCGATGCGTGATGCTAATGCTTCGGCCGGCGCTGGCGGTGAATCCTCCCGCGGCTGAAATCAAATCAAAAAGCCGCTCTTGCCCGAGTACGGGATAAATGCCCGGCCTGTTGACTTCTCCTAGGACGCTGGCGGCTTTGGAAGCGTGTTCATCAACAAACACGTTTACGTGCGGGTTCCTAACAAATCCGCCGTCAGCAAATCTTTTCTGAATTAAGTTCTGAGCTTCTTCGGGGGTCAATCCAGCGATGTGAACATAATCAATGAGCGGTAAGTAAATATCGCCGTTGCTGCCGATTCTTCCTTTTGTGCTGAGTTCGGGCACGTTGTAAACACCAACATCAATAAGGTCCCCTGGCCCGAGAAGTAGTCCTGACGCCGGGTCATTCGTTGAGTTCACGTTCGTGTTACCCGCCGGCGGCGATACGCCCACCTGCCCATTATGTGCCGGCTTCTGAGAATCATTCGAGGGAGGGTGCTGGGCGACCAGATTAGAGCTGAGGAGGGCCAGCATGACCCAAAGAAAAAGACAAGACAACCCTTCCACGTTCCGCATGAAACAACCTTTCTGGGTGATCACTGGGCTTATTCAGGAGAAGTTTAGCACAGGACTTTTCAATCAAAGTCGCTTGGAAGGAGCGGTTCGGCCGAATTCCGAAGTCGAGCAGCACTTGCCACCAGATTAGTTACCCATTTGGTTCGGTGAATCTAAAGCCAACTACTTAGAGGCCCTAAATATTTTCCAAACCGGAAGATTTCCACAGGCAGGAATCGGGTGCCGCTGTACCATAAACCGCCGGAAGATCGCAAAGAAAATGTGTAGATAAACAGCCAAAAGGAAGACACAAGGTTCCAATTTGGGGTCATTTCCAATTTGGGTCTAAGGGGGGACTCGGATTGACATCGTTTTACTTGGGCACTTTTGCAGCATCGCTGCTGCTTTCGTTTGTCCTCACCAGAATCGTCCGTAACTACGCTACTGCTCGGGGATGGGTATCAGTCCCGGCTCTTGAGCGGCATCTGCACAGTTCACCTTTACCCAGATTGGGTGGCGTCGCAATTGTCTTTTCGTTTTTCCTCACCATCGCGTTTGCTCTTATCGTGGGTCGCTTCGACCATAGATTGAGTCTTGGAATTTCTTACAAATTACTGGCCACAATTCTGATTCCTGGCTTTTTAATCTTTTTGCTCGGAGTTTACGACGATATCTATTCCGCCGGACCCTACGTGAAATTCAGCGTCCAAGCCATTGCCGGCGCTATGGTTTATGCCGGCGGTTTGCGAATTCTGAACCTTCCAGTCCTGTTCGGCGATCACACCTTCTCGAACTTCATCGGTTTTCCACTAACCATCTTATGGATTCTTGCCATCACCAATGCCTTCAACCTAATTGATGGACTGGATGGCCTTGCGGCCGGTTCGGCACTGTTCTCGACATTAGTGGTCTTCGTTGTGGCACTGTTGAGTAATTCATCTGCCGTGCCGTTAATGAGCCTTGTGCTTGCCGGTGGCATTCTGGGCTTTCTTCGCTTCAATTTCAATCCCGCCACGATTTTCTTGGGTGACTGCGGCAGCTTATTCATCGGCTTCATGCTTAGCGTGCTTGCTCTTTGCGGAGCCGAGAAGTCCCCGACCATCATCGCGGTAGCAATTCCGGTAGTTTCCTTCGGCTTGCCAATCTTGGAAACCGTCCTCTCAATGGTGCGGCGTTTCATCAGCGGGCGTCCGGTCTTTACCGCGGACCGAGAACACATTCACCACAAACTTCTACAGCTCGGTCTAACACATCGGCAAGTGGTTATCACCCTCTACGCGGTTTCTGCGTTGTTTGCCCTTCTCAGTCTGTTTTTGTTATGGCCTACAGGCAGCACGCTTGGCCTGGTGCTGGCGGTTCTCGGCTGCGGCATTTGGATAGGCGTCCAGCATTTGGGCTATCTGGAATTCGGAGAAATTCGGCGTGTCGCCCACCGGACTATGGAGCAGCGTCAGATTTTTATTAACAACATGTCCATCCGTCGTGCCACCGAAGAACTCCGCGTGACTCGAGACTACGCCCAGCTTTGCCGCATCCTTGTGGCGGGGTTTAGTGCCAACGATTTTGATGGATTCGAGTTGCGATCTGTTTCCACGTTGAAAGAGATTCAGGATAGGGAGCCGGAAGCTTGTTTCCGATGGAAAAAGCCCGGTAGTGCTTCGATGAAGCGGCCGGTGAACGCCTGGACAATGAACCTTGAACTCGTGACTGCAAACCGTTCCCGGCGCGGCTCAATGACGATATACAGGCAATATTCCTCGCGCAATCTTCAGCTTGATATAAATCTGCTCACCGCAGATTTCCCCATCGCGCTTGCGGAAGCGCTTGAACGAATTTCCGCACATAATCTGCAATTCCCGACGTCAGTGGAAGGGTCTTCGGCAGTGGCCATTGCGCAAGCGGGCTAGGGATCACGCGTCACACTGCGCGAGTCTTCTCTCTATAGTTATCCACAGCGTGAACCATCGCTAACACTTCTGACGACTGTGATCTCCATTTATTTTCATATCTCTTCTACTGACAAAAGGACTCCCTTCCAAAAATGGCTGATCGGCTGACTGGGCAGAATATTCATTTCGTCTCTCTAACCACGGCAGTGTTTTGCGTTGAGTGCGAACAGATAAGCGAGAACAATACTGCGCGATGTCTTTGCTGCGGAAGTCAGGGTCTGTTCAGCTTGTCTCGCTTGCTTGGAGGATCACTACAAGGCCAGCCCGTGGCGCACGTAATCGAAGATGCCGAGTTGGACCGGCTGGTTCGAGACTTGTTACGCACAGTTCCGGCCCACGTGGAGAATCGCGTGCCGCCCTCGTTCGCGGCTCTTGCTCCATCGCGGCATCACGCGCGAACAACGGTTCCGCAAGTGACGGGTTCGCAAAGAAGTGCCAGCTCGCATGATCGCGAGATAGAGATCCAAGCTTCTGGAATGGATTTGGAGCCGGCCATACATGTGATCGCGGAACGCGCTCAATCCCTCACCAAAGCAACTGGGGCGGCGATTGCGCTGCGCCACGGAAATGAAATTGTATGTCGCGCTCGGACCGGTCGCACCGCGCCGGATTTAGGGGTCCGATTGGAAACTAATTCGGGAATCTCAGCCGAGTGCGTTCGCACCGGCGAGGTGGTGCTTTGCCATGACGCGGAACGGAATGCTCGCGTAAACCTTGCCAGTTGCCGCTCTCTTGGGGTCCGGTCTATCTTAGCGGCGCCGCTTCGCCACTTCCGCAAGACTCTGGGTGTTTTCGAGGTGTTGTCCGCCTCGCCCAACGCTTTCGATCATCGCGATGTTGCCACAATGCAGTTACTTTCCAGCATGATGGTAGCTGCGCTCTCGCGGCTGCCCGGATTGAAGCCGGGATCCATACGTCACTCAGCCTGAGTCTTTCAGGGGTCCAGCGAGAAAGCGATATCCGATTCCTCGCACCGTCAGCAGGTGCTGCGGCTTCGACGGATCCTTTTCTATATACCGCCGCAGCCTGACAATAAAGTTGTCAATGGCTCGGGTGTCGGTATCCTCGTGCAATCCCCAAACCTCTTCGAGAATGGACTTCCTGGACACGATGCGGCCATTGTTGTGGATCAGATGCCGAAGTAACTCGGCTTCCATCAGTGTTAACCGGATCGTGGTTCCATTGATGCGGAGTTCCAGCTTTCCGAAATCAATCGTGCGTCCATTAAAAGAGAAAACTTCGTATTGCGAGTTTTTCTGGAGTTCTTCCGCTTCGCTCAAGCCGCCCACACTCGTTGCCGATGCTGGCTGAATTGAGGCCATCCATGCGCGGCGCCGGAGAAGACCCTGTAATCGCGCTAAGAGAATTGGCAGCTCGAAAGGTTTGGGCAGATAGTCATCGGCTCCGGACGCAAAGCCCTTGAGCACATCTTCGGGACGTCCACGCGCGGTCAGCATGAGCACAGGAATATAATTCTTTGCAGCACGCAGCTCCGTTGCGACCGCGAAACCGTCTTTTCCGGGAAGCATGACATCCAATACCATCGCGTCAAAGTTAGCCTGCTGAGTAGGCTGAGCTTTTGAATTTCGCGTTTGCTTTTCCTCACTCTGTGTCGCTCGCGCCGGATTCCCCAAGAGTACTTGTAACGCGCTCTCTCCATCGCCGACCACTTCTACCGTATGCCCTTCCGCTTCCAAATTGAACTTGAGTCCGTTAGCAAGGTGGACCTCATCTTCCACAATTAATACGCGGCTCATACCGCGCTCCGTGGTAGTTGCATGACAACCGTGGTGCCCCGCCCATCTCCCTCACTCTGGGCATAGACCTTTCCCCCGTGCTTCTTGGCAATTGTCCGAACGATAAACAATCCGAGTCCGGTACCTTTCACATGTGAGATGGAGCGGTGGGGAACTCGATAAAAACGCTTAAATATTCGTTTGAGTTCCGTGGAGGGGACGCCTACACCTTGATCTTGCACGCTCAACCTGACGTGTTTTTCATCGGGGGTTTCAACTCGCACCGATACGGCAACTTTTTCGCCCGAATATTTGATCGCATTATCGAGCATATTCGAAACCGCAGTGCGCAGCTCTTCTGAGTCGCCATTCACTTGAACGTTGCCCGGTGTCTGTTCAAACTTAAGCGCCTCGGGTTGAAGATGATTCCCCGTGCGCGCTACCTCCACACAATCCCCCACCAACTTCACGAAATTTAATGGCGCCCGATGAGACTTCTTAACCGCGGCCGTTCCTGCTTTCAGAACCTGTTCTACCGTGCCCATAAGGCGATCGGTGTCGTCCAACATTAGGCGGTAGAAATCGCGGCGCTGCGATTCATCCACGTCCCGGCGTTCCAGGGTTTGCAAATAAAGCCGTATGGATGCAATTGGGGTCTTCAGCTCATGGGTGACGGCATTGATAAAACTATCGTGCTGCTCATTGCGCCGAATCTCGCGGACCAGGAAGGTCGTATTCAGGATGAGGCCGGTAACGATAGCGCCAAAGAAAATGATTCCGAGGAAGACTGCGTATTCCCTCGCGCCAATTGAGGATAATCCATCCAAAGCCGACCGCGACGGTAACCGCTGCCAAACATACGCAGAACGAAAGAAGAAAATAATCGCCCGGCGCCGGCTGGTAATGCGCATGGCAGGATTTTACCGCGTGAGGCCGGACGCCAGGAAATATACGTCGTGATGCCAGTCATCAAGGTGACATGCATCGCAGACGTTTAGACTGAAACCAATTCCGGTTTTGGTGCGGAGGATACTTGGTGAATCTCCGGATTGCGCTGCTCAAGTTCATCGAGCTTCACGCGATATACGTGGCGGGCCAGTCCCAATTTCTTCAGCGTCCAGATGCCATACCAGTTCATATCCACCTCATACCACTTCAGGCCGTGGCGGGCGGAAACTGGGTGCGCATGATGATTGTTGTGCCAGCCCTCTCCGAAAGAGAGAATGGCGACCCACCAGTTGTTCGTGGAATCATCACGGGTCTTGAAGCGGCGAGATCCCCATGTGTGCGTAGCGGAATTCACCAGCCAGGTGGCGTGCAAACCAACGACGGTTCGCATGAAAATGCCCCACATCACGAACGGCAATCCTCCGATGGCCAGCAAAATCACACCAAGAACAATCATCGGGACGTAGTGGTATTTGGTGATCCAGACATGAAACTTATCTTTTGCGAGGTCAGGAACATACGGCCAGAGTCGTCGTGTCATGGTGCATAGACTTTCCGGTAAGAATCCAGCCCATGTGCGCCCACCACTTGCCTTCACGCGGCGAATGCGGATCGCCGTCCTGATCCGAATATTTATGGTGAATCCGGTGAGTAGCGACCCAGAAAATTGGTCCGCCTTCCAAAGCCAGCGTTGCGCATGTAGTGAGAAAATACTCAACCCACTTCGGAGTCTTATAGCCGCGATGAGTCAGCAGGCGGTGATAGCCCATCCCAATGCCGAGGCTTCCAGAAACCCACCACAGGAACATCGAAACGAACAGGGCCTTCCACGTGAAAAAGAACAGAGCCGCAACGGCGCCGATGTGAAACAGCGCCATGAAAGTTGCAGTGACCCAGTTGAGTTCGTTATCTCCGGCAGCCTTGCGATTCAACGCTTCGAGTTCCATGTTCGGCCCTTCCTGCACTGTGAGTGTCTATCTTTTAAATTAGCAGGGAGTTTATCCGGCGGGTGTAATAGTTCTGTAATACAGGCGGACGAGGGGAGTTACTGCAGTAACCTTAGACGATTAATAGCGCGCAATAATGGACGCCACCATGCGGGATTGCGCTGCATGCGAGATCCCTCGATCGGCTGAAAAACTCCGGATCTTCGGGATGACCGAGTTAGAAAGTCGCAACTCGACGATCCTACGCTGACTGGCCCTTCACCTGGATTCCCGCCCACTTTTCAAGCAGAGTGATCGTTGCCGCGAAGTCTTCATCTTGCAGCCCGTCCTCGACGGCCACGTCATAAACTTCCTCGACAATCTCCAGTGCCGGCAATTTCACGCGGGCTTCTTTAGCGGCGTCGAGCGCCAGGCGAATGTCTTTATGCATAAGACGCATCGGAAAATTGGGCGTGAAGTCACGTTTCAGGACAAACGGCGCCTTATACTCCACCACTCCCGACCGAACCATGGACGCGTTGATCAATGGCATAAGCGTTTCTGCATCCACACCCAGCTTGGTACCCAAAGTCAAAGCCTCCACAAACCCTTCGTAGATAACTGCGATTTGAAGGTTCATGACAATCTTGGCAGCGTGTCCTTTTCCCACTTCCCCCATGCGAAAGAATTGCTTGCCCATCGCCGCGAAACACGGTTTCAGCCTCTCAATGGAAGCCTCTTCGCCGCCAACAATAAAGATGAGCGTCCCATTTTCCGCCCCCGTCTTGGACCCGGTCATCGGAGCGTCCACATACTGGGCTCCGCGAGAGCGTACTCGCTCAGCGAATTTGCGCGTTGCTGATGGAGAAATAGTGCTGGAATCTACCACGATCATCTCGGAGGTCAACGTCTCTTCCACTCCATGTTCGCCGAACAGCACGCTTTCAACCGCATTCGTGTCAGAAACACACATCCAAACCGCCTCCGCCCCGCGGGCAGCTTCCGCAGGGGTTTCGGCTGTGCGTGCGCCTTCGACATGTTTCCCAGGCGTTCTGTTCCACACGGTAACTTCATGTCCTGACTTGACCAAATTCGACGCCATTGAGCGTCCCATAATTCCTAAACCTAAAAAAGCGACACGCATCCTTCGGCTCCCGGATTCATCAAACTTACAGATGAATCAATTACTTCTTGAAAATGAAGAATGAAGATTAGAACCGACTGCCGCGCCGGGGTCAAGTAATCGGCGAGTAACCTTTGGTCGAATAACATAACAACTTAGCAATGCAAAAAACTTCCCCAAAACGTTCACCCCTGCGCAGGCGCGCCGGCCATTTCGGACGTCTGGTACGCCACTCGGTTGTGACTCCACGGACCGGCCAAACTCACTTGCCAACATTAGTGCCGGAAGGTGGGCTTGGAGTCACCTTTATTGGCCACTCCAGTTTTTTTATTCAAATTGGCGGACAAAACGTCATTATTGATCCCAACTTCGCGCGCTGGTTGTTCGTCCTCAAGCGTCTGCGGCAGCCGGGAGTTCGTCTCCGGATCTGCCGCCTGTTGACCTTGTTCTGGTAACTCATGCGCACTTTGATCATTTACACCGTCCTTCTTTGAGGGCGCTTGTGCAGCAGTCTCGCAGGCGCGGCTTGGAGACTCCCAGCATCGTCGTTCCGCATCACGTCCGCGATCTGGTGGCTGATCTTGGTTTTAAAGAAGTAATAGAGTTGAACTGGTGGCACAGTCGCCACCAGGCCGGTCTTACCATTACGCACGTCCCATCGCGCCATTGGGGTGCCAGAATTCTTCGAGATTCGTATCGAGGCTATGGGGGCTACGTTGTGCGGGGCGGCCGGCATTCCATTTATCACGCCGGTGATACAGCATACTTTTCGGGATTCCGCGAGATTGGTGAGCGACTCCATCCGGAAGTCGCATTGCTGCCCATTGGCGCCTACAGCCCTGCGTCATTCCGAAACGTGCATACCAGCCCCGGCGATGCGATTCGCGCCTTTCTCGATCTTAAATCGCAATGGATGATTCCCATGCACTATGGCACGTTTCGTCTTTCCCATGAGCCAATGGAAGAGCCGTTGCAGCTTTTGAGAAGGGAAGCGGAAACTGCGGGAATTGAAAATCGCTTGCGTGTGCTCGAGGAAGGTGTCACGCGGTCGTTCACGGGATAGGAACTGTCACGCCATTTGTGAGGTTTAAGCCGGTTTTCTCAAAGTCCGAGCCTTATACTGCTCATCCAGCAGGCGGTCAATCTGTTCGATCAACTGGTTTAGCTTTTTTGAATCGGCTTCCTGGGATGCCTGCCTGCACAAGTTTTCCAATGTTTCAGCGCTCTTTTCGCCCTCGGACATGGAATCCTCCGTAAACGGCACCAAGCGAGATTAACAGCAGGGTTTTAACATAGTGTTTAGGCAAAAATCAATCGGGCGATTTCCTCTGTTCGATACCGAACATTTAAGCGATTTTCAGGTATTTACCCTGACTCCAGGGCTATAAGATAAGAAGTGCGCGCTGCTGGCTCGCGAAGTGCCAGCCGGCAGCGGATAAGGCGGATATGTCAAGCCAGCCCCGTTCTGAGCAGTTGCCAGAAGCATCGAATACCGGGAACGTCCGGCTTGACGACATTCTCGTCACAAGCGAGTTATCATCGAGACCGCAGCGTCTTCCGCGAGCCGCCACCGAGAATAAAGCATTACGAACACTGGCAACCGTTCTAGCGAATTCGCCCGAGGAGTTGCCGGACACACTGCTACGTTTCGCGCTAGAACTGTGTAATGCAGACACTGCGGGATTGAGCCTGATCGAGACTACTCCCACCGGGGAAGTGATCTTCCGGTGGACGCACCTTGCCGGCGTCTTGAAGAGCAGCGTGGGCGGCTTCACACCACGCGATTTCAGTCCTTGTGGTGTGGTCCTTGACCGCGGATCGGCACAATTGTTTTCTCACCCTGATCGCCGCTTTCAATATTTGGACGCGGCGGGGGTGCCCTTCGTTGAAGCACTGGTCGTCCCTCTTTCCGGCGACAATCCCGCGGGCACGATTTGGATTCTGTCTCATAATGAACAGACCCGCTTCGACGCCGAGGATCTTAGAATCATGACAAGCCTGGCGGACTTCACCAGTTCGGCCCTGCGTGTAATCGAACTATTGAATTCCGAGAAGCGCGCCCGTCATGAAGCCGAAACCGAGCTTGCAAGACGCCGAGAAACCGAGAGTGTGCTTCGAGAGAGCGAAGAGTTCAATCGCCGCATCCTCGAGAGCAGTTCGGATTGCATTAAAGTACTGGATTTAGACTTCCGCATTAAGTACATGAGTCCAGTAGCTATGAAGCTCATGGAAGTAGACAACTTTTCCCAATGCAATGACGCCAATTGGGTGGAGTTTTGGCAATCCGCCGATCGGGCGGACGTGTTGAAGGCCCTGAATAAAGCTAGCGCGGGAGGCACAGGAATTCTCCACGGGCCCTGCCCAACCCTGAAGGGAAATCCTAAGTGGTGGGACGTCACCATTACTCCGATTAGAGATGCCGAAGGCCGCGTCGTGAAACTACTATCCAGTTCGCGTGACGTTACCGAGCGTAAACACTCTGAAGAAAAGCTCAAGAAGGCTCACGATAACCTTGAACAACAGGTAGGAGAGCGCACCGCGGAATTGCGGGAACAAGTTGCCGAACGCAACCGCGCGGAGGCAAACCTGCGTGAACTTAGCGGCAGGTTGCTTCGACTCCGTGACGACGAGCAGCGGCGTCTCGCCCGGGAGTTGCACGATAGTGTTGGGCAAATGCTGGCCGCCATAAGCATGAACATCTCGGTTGTGGTGGCAGACCCAAGTCTCAGTCCAGCGGCGCGGAGGGCAGTCAAGGAGAACAGTGAGTTGATAGGGCAGATATCAAGTGAAATCCGTACCATCTCTCACCTTCTGCACCCGCCGCTCCTAGATGAAGTTGGTTTGGCTTCAGGCGTCCGCTGGTATCTGGAACAATTTGCCGAGCGCAGCAATATGAAAGTTGATTTGGAGCTCGCCGAAGATTTTGGCCGCCTGCCAAGCGAATTGGAAACTGCGCTTTTCCGAATAGTGCAGGAGGCCCTCACCAACGTCCACCGTCACTCTGAAAGTCCGACCGCAAGCGTTCGTGTCATCCGGTCTGCCGACGGGATCACGCTGGAAGTATCCGACCAGGGAAAAGGCATTTCGAATGACAAGATATGGGAAATCGAAATGGGCGGCGCGTCAGGAGTCGGCCTGAGCGGCATGCGGGAACGGGTCCGCCAGTTGGGCGGCAAGTTCGAGGTGCGTTCTCCGGGCAAAGGTACGGTTCTATCCGCGAAACTGCCTTTGGCAAGAAATTCCTAACGACAATCAGACCGGTTTCAATAGGCCAGTAAAATTCGCAGGTCCCGCAAATTATTTCCCGTCGGGCCCGTCATGATCGCGTCCCCAGTATGATTGAAAAATGTATAAGCATCGAAGCCGCGTAAATAGTCCTCCACATTGAGGCCGCAAGAATTCCCTCGTTCCAGAGTGCTTCCGTCCACGATGGCACCCGCCGCTGGACTATTACCATCAATGCCGTCAGTGCCGGCACTCAAGACCGTGACGCGCTCTCCGGCGATCTTCGCAGCGCACGAAAGCGCAAACTGCTGATTGCGGCCCCCAATGCCGCCATTGACAACCTTGACCGTAACTTCTCCACCGCTGATCAAACAGACTCTCTCGAATTTATCCCGCAAGGTGCGCAGACGCCCCAACAGGTAATCGCGGGCGCGAAGATAGTCCCAGTCGTCGCATGTATTATCAACCTCCGTGTGAAATCCGGTACGTTCGGCCTCGGTTTTAACATCTTCGACTAAGGTTATGTTCGATAAGACAGTCCACCAGCGGCTGCGATCGAATTCGGGATCTTCTGACTTCGGGGTTTCATCCAAAGCGCGCCGCTCGAATAATTCGCGAACGTTCGGCGGAAATTGCACCAGCAGATCATATTTCGCCGCGACGCATAGCAGTCTTCAATTGAAGTTGTGTCGGGCATGGTGGGTCCAGATGCCAACGCGTCGGGAGTATTTCGGGAACATCGGAAACCAGCACTGAAACCTGCTGCGCCGGATGCGCGGCACGTGCGAGATGTCCTCCTTTGACGGCGGACAAATGTTTACGGATGGCATTGATCTCGCCAATCGCAGCCCCGCAATTCACCAGAACCTGATAAGTCAAAACCAAATCCTCAATCGAGATTTCATCGTCAAGGGGCTTTTCCATCATTGAAGATCCGCCGCCGCTGACCATGTAGATTACGAGAGACGCAGCATCAAGCGACGCTAAAGATTTCAAGATCGCAGTGGCGGCATGAATCGATTCCGTGTTGGGCACAGGATGTCCGCCTTGAAAGTACCGAAACCCTCGAGCTTGGGGTGTAGCGATTGCCGGACCCGTAACAATGCCCTCAAACCTGTCGCCTGCCTGGCTTTGCAATGCCTCAACCATCGAATGCGCCGCTTTTCCAATTGAAATCACCAATACCCGGCCGTACGAATTCAGGTCGTATAGATCCTCGCAAACTCGCAGCACTCCCCGCTCGCAGCTGATATTTCGTTGGAAAGCTCGATCAACGCTGCCTTCGATGAGCGCGTGGCGGAACAGCTTCTCGACAGTGAATCGTCTTTCGCCAGCCGGAGTGTCACGATTTCCCGATGGAGCGTCCGGCATGGCAGAATTATAGCTACGGAGTGACAGAGCCGATACGTGAATGCTCTTCCGGCCTTTCTTGCCGTTTCCTAACATCACTCTCATGATAGAAATGAGAGCTATAAATGCAGAATTCGAAGAAGGCGCTCCGGCTCGGTAGTTCGATAGCAGTTATTGGGATCGCACTTTTTACGCTTGCCTGCCCGACTGCAAAGCAATCTGGGCAAGAGACGCTGACTTCGAAACATTCAGTTTCGCTGACTTGGAAGGCATCGCCGGGTGTCCAATATTATTGTGTTTATCGAAGCACAGTAAGCGGTTCGGGATATCAGAAAATCGGTACCAGTCCGACGCCCAACTACAAAGATGCGCCGGTACCCAGCGGCGCTACGTTTTACTACGTTGTGACAGCGGTGGATGACAAGGGCGAGAGCAAATATTCCAGCGAAATAAAAGCGGTAGTCCCGTGACGGAAGTACGAGCCAGTCGCGTGCGCACACTTATGCATTCGCAAGTATTTCTCTCACCCAATCCTCGACGGACTCCTTAAGCTCCCGCAGATGCCCTTCAAAGAAATGATCGGTTCCGGGAACAATTACCAGCTTCTTCGGGCTTGAAACGGACTCGACGAGCCTCTCTAAATCACGCCGTGGCCCATAAACATCATGTTCGCCGCTCACAAACAACTTGGGTTTCGCGCAGTCTTGAAAGAAACCGAGATCGTAGCTCCGACTCTCCACCGGGGACACCGGAGTCCCAACGCTTATCACAGCCTTGATCCTCGAATCGGGACACGCTGCTCGCGATCCCACAGCCGCTCCAAAAGAAAATCCCGCAAAGATCATTGGCAAACTGAATTCGCGATCCAGCCATTCGAGTGCTGCGCGCACGTCATCTACTTCGCCTTGCCCGTCGGCATGTTTTCCCTGACTCAATCCAGCTCCCCGGAAATTAAATCGCAGCACCGGGAATCCAAAACTGTTCAAAGCTTTCATAATGTGAAATACGACTTTATTGTGAAGAGTCCCTCCGAAAACCGGATGAGGATGGCAGACGAGAGCCGCGTGAGTAGCATTCACGGCTCCCCGATTGAGCAGGGCTTCGAGTCTGCCCGCGGGCCCATCGAGGAAGAACGACTGAATCGCGCTTGCGGGGGCTTCCATGACGGTTCGTAAGCAGCATATCCTAAGTGACATGGCGCGTTTCCATTTGGGCTCTAAGAGTTTTATGATTGCCGAAGCTTCATGCAGAAGTAGGAGGCAACTATGGATTACAAAATTCGATCATTCGTGAGCAACTGCGCGGCGGTTGGTGCAATCCTGTTTGCGTTTGTCACGACGCTGCAAGCTGCGGTCCCGCAGGGATGGCGTTTAGCTGGTGACAAGCCGGCGTCGTACGAAGTGGGCACCGATTCGCAACCTGTTTATAACCATCTCCCGAGTGCTTATCTCAAATCCACCGAAACTGTTACGGGTGGATTCGGGACGTTAATGCAAAACTTTAGCGCCGCGAAATATGCGGGCAAGCGATTGCGTCTTAGTGCGTTCGTGAAATCGGAGAACGTGCAGAATTGGGCAGGCCTGTGGATGCGCGTAGACAAAGGATCGCAATCAGTCGCATTCGACAACATGGAAGACCGCTCGATCAAAGGAACCAACGGCTGGCAACATTATGAAGTGGTTCTCGACGTCCCCCGCGACGCAACCGGAATTTTCTTCGGCGTTCTTCTGAGCGGCTCGGGATCGGTTTGGCTCAATAACGTCAAATTCGAAGTTGTCGGACCCGACGTCCCCACAACAGGATCAGCAGAGAGCAGCGCTGCAGAACCCGTCAATTTGCAGTTTGTTAATCCCTAGGATGGGGTCTGTCGCGAGGCAATTTTGGTCACCCATGCGCCTGATGTATCCTTGTACATGGATATAGCCTCTCTCACGCGCCAGCTTGTGGACATCGAATCCATCTCTGGCAATGAAGCCGAGGTCGGCGATTTTCTCCACCACGAACTCTCCCGGCGAGGCTACGAGAGCCAAAAAATGGTCGCCGAAGGGGCTCGCTGCAACGTTTACGCGGCTCCCCCCAACTCACCTCATCCTGCCGTCGTCCTTTCAACCCACATGGATACGGTTCCTCCATTTATTCCCTCCTCGGAGGATGCAACGCGTATTTATGGTCGCGGGTCGTGCGATGCCAAGGGAATCATCGCTTCGCAGATCATTGCCGCTGAACACCTGCGGACTGAAGGCATCGCCGTCGGCCTTCTGTTCCTGGTCGGGGAAGAACGCGATAGCCTTGGGGCGAAGGTGGCCAATCATCATTCTCCCGGCTGCAAATTTCTAATTAACGGTGAGCCCACTGACAACCGCATCGCACTGGCATCGAAGGGAGCGTTGCGGGTTGAACTGACTGCGCATGGCCGCATGGCGCATTCGGCTTATCCGGAACTCGGAGAGTCCGCCATTGACAAGCTTCTCGATGCGCTGCACAAGCTGCGGGCGATGAAACTTCCTACCGATAACGAAATTGGCGACTGCACTCTCAACATCGGAACCATTGAGGGCGGACGCGCTCCGAACGTTATCCCCGACAAAGCCGAGGCTCAATTACTGTATCGCCTGATTGGATCCTCGGAAAAACTTCGTGCCGAAATCCTGGATACCGTCAATGACTTTGCCACCGCGAACTTCACTCTGGAGATTCCTTTTACTCGTTTGGGAACGTTCGATGATCTGCCCACAATGATCGCCGCCTATACCACCGATATCCCTTCATTGACCAACTGGGGCCAGCCTCTGTTGGTAGGACCGGGCTCAATCCACGTCGCCCACACCGAACGCGAGTATGTGGAAAAAAAGCAGCTTGCCGATGCTGTCGAACTGTACTGTTCAATCGCCAAAAAGCTAAGCGGATCGCAATCTCTTCAATGATCCTGAAGCCGCGGAGCTGTTCACTCGCGGCATCGTGTCTGCATTTTGACATTTCGAACGAGCGCGAGCCTCGGGGTAATCTGCTTCCCCCAAGAAGTGTCCGACCCGCCCTGCCCTGCAAACCAAGTCCGACAGCACTAACGTAACGAGCGTTGACCGCAAGTTAAACGGTAGGATTCGAACTAATCGTCGTGAGGGTTTCATGTCAATTCTTGCTGTCCGTTTTTCATCGTTAACGTTAATCGCGCTCCTGCTGTTGCCTGGTGCCGTCTCGCAATCCGCTTCGAAGCCGATGGGCGCAATCGAGGTGATGGCGTTGCAAGCGGGTGGGAATCTTCCGGAAAACATCGTCCATGAAATGAGCACTCGGGGTTTGAGCTTTCACCCGAATGAGGACTACATTGCTCAGCTCAAGAAGGCGGGAGTCGACGCGAAGGTTTTGAGCGCGCTGATACATGCTCAGGTAAAGGGTGCATCCGATAACGGTAAGCTGGACGAGGAATCGCTTCAGCATCTCAGCAACGCGGCCGCTCTGATGAAGGACGCCCGCTACGACGAAGCCAGTGAACAGCTGGCTGCCGCCCTGAAGATCAGTTTCGCTGCCCCCGAAGCCGGGTTCGTGATGGGGGAAGTGCTCCGCCGAAAGCAAGACTGGCCTCGGGCTGCGACGGTCTATGCTGAAGTGTTGGCTCAGCGTCCTGATTTCCCCGGCGCACATAGCAAGCTCAGTTACCTCCTGTATCGGCTTGGAGATTCAGACGCCTCGCTGCGTGAGGCTAAGGCAGCGCTGGCGCAGAATCCCAACGACGCTGAGGCCCACAAGAATGCAGGCTTGGCTCTTTCGATTGCGGGGAAATCTGATGCGGCGGTGTCGGAATACCACGAAGCACTACGCATCAAGCCTGACTATGGAATCGTCCATTACGATCTGGGCCTCCTCTTCTATAACCAGCAGGACTACGATGATTCTGTCCTCGAATACACCAAAGCCGCCACACTCGACCCGAATAATCCCGAGATTCGTATGAATCTGGGGCTCGCCTACGACTACAAAGATGACATAGCTTCCGCCATCCGTGAGTTGCGTGAGGCTAAGCGGCTCGATCCCAACGATCCCATGACGCGGCAGAATCTTGCCTCCGTGCTGATGCGCCGAGACGCGCGAGAGGCCGTCTTAGAACTTCAGGAACTGGAGAAACGTTTTCCCAACTTTGAGATGTGTCACGTATGCCTGGGCAAAGGGCTGCTCTTGGAAGAAGACATAAAAGGAGCTGAGGCCGAATTCCGCGAAGCTGTAAAGCTCGATCCTTCAGATCCCGAACCACATTCCGGACTTGGCAAAATACAAGAAGGCCAAAAAAACTACCCCGCAGCTCTCGAGGAATTTCGGCTGGCCGAGAACCTGGGGGAAGGTGTGGCGCACACCCATCAAGACATCGGCAGAGTGTTGCTGGCCCAGAAAGATTATGCCGGAGCGCTCGCCGAGTTAAAGCAGGCAGAGGCTTTGTCTCCGAGCGACTGGCGGATTCACGACCTCTATGCAAAATGCCTGCAAGCTTCGGGTAATGACGACCTGGCCGTCTCCGAGTTTAAAGAGGCAGCATCCCTCAATCCTAAAGAGACTCAGCCTATGCTTGGGCTGGCGGCTTCTTTAGAAGAGAAAGGCGATTGGGCTGGCGCGCTTGCAGAGTATAAGAAAGCGGCTTTGAGCGAGGCGAGCGAGAGCGAAGTTGGCAGGCACCAGGCGGGCGAGTCGTTCATGTCCAGGACAGAGGCGCAGAACGGATACAAGGCAGCACAACTCCGTTTTGCTCAGCATGTAGCGGCTTTGAAAGCCTCGGGAAAGTCCTCCGAAGCCGCGGTTTTGGAAAACGGGGTCCGCGTCGCGGACAATGTGCCTGACACCTTGGAGAAAGTGCAGGCATTAATGCAATCTGGGGACCAAGCCGTGAAGGAGAGGCGGGTCGGCGACGCAGAGAGAGAATATAAACAAGCCGTAGAGTTAGCTGAGCACCTGCCGCCGGGTGACGAAAATCTAATTGTCGCTCTCGGCCAACTCGGAAACACTTACGCCTTTCGCCAGGATTACACCGACGCGGAAGCGGCCTACCATCGCCAGATTGCGATCATTGAAAAGACATTCGGGCCCTTCTCACAACGGATGACCAATCCGCTTGTCTGTTTAGGATTTCTCTCGGCCGGGTTGAAGAACTACGCTGCCGCCGAGAGCTACTTTACTCGAGCATTGGAAATTAACGAAAAGACCAACGGGGAGAACAGTTCGGCAACGGCCGAAAGCCTGCGCAACCTGGCTGGACTGTACGAGGCCCAGGGACAGTTCGAAAAAGCTGAGCCCTATCTGGAGCGCGCGGTGAAAGCCGACGACGCGAACGGTGATGACGGAATGACGCTCATCCCGTTGTGGGGATTGTGTGACGTTTACAGTCGCTTGGACAAAGCTGCCAAGGCTCAGCCCTGTTGGCACCGGGCCACCGCAATAATGGAAAAGCAAATGGGGGAAGACAGTCCCAACCTCCTGCAGTCAATCACCAACGAAGCGAAGGCGCTTCGTCTGCTCGGGCGCAACAACGAAGCAGATCAACTGGAGCAGCGTTCCGCAAAGATCAGCAAGACCGCAGCACAGGTAAATTGAGCAACCGCACCATACAGCTATGCAGAGAGCAAAAATCGCGTTTGGAATTGCAGCTTTGGTACTGACCACTATCGCGGGGTGGCAGTTTGGTGCATGCGAACTGGCCAACATCCAGCTGAAGGATGACATGCATGACCTGGCGTCCCAGTCGGGTACTTACATCGGCCTCAGCGAGCCAAAATCAGATGAAGATTTTCGTAAGGCTGTAGTCAAGTGCGCCAGACGCTACGATATAGAGCTCACGCCTGATCAGGTCACCGTGCTGCGCAGCGGTTCTGGCATCACGGCAACCGTCTATTTGGCAGCTGACTATAACGCGCCGATTCATTTGCCCGGCTATGTCTTCACCGTCCACTTTACGCCCGCAAGTTCTCCAAGAGGACGTAGCTGAAGCCGACGTCACGCCTGTGACCAGTTCTCCTTCAACTCAATCCGCAGCCTGTGCTCCGGTCGCGCCGCTTTTCGATCCGCTAATTGACGGTCGGCTCTCCGATTCAGGTCGTAGGCCTGCTTCCTGAGCGGAAATGCGCGCGATCGCCGCCCAGTCGCTATTGCTCATCCCTTGTGCAATCGCGGTCACAAACCGGTCATGGACAAGATTGGCCATGGGCATCGGAACAGAGACCTCTTCCGCGGCATTGAGGACCAGTTTGTTGTCCTTAAACCCAAGAGGCAACTTAAAGCCCACCGGTTCGAAGTTGTCCGCCGCGATCATTGCGCCATAATTTCTGTATACCGGTGATGAGAACAACGACCCCGTAAGAACTTCCAAAAACTTGCTTGGATCAAGTCCGCTCTTACGGATAAGCGCAAAGGCTTCACTCAAGCTCTCAATCACGGTGGTAATCATAAAATTGCCGGCCAGTTTGAATACGTTCGCTGCGAATGCTTCATCACCGGCAACGAACGTCTTCTGACCGACGGCGTCAAATAAAGGTTGGCAGCGTTCGATTTGATCCGCAGCACCAGCGGCAACTACGAACAATTTTCCGGCGGCAGCAGCATCAGGACGACCGAACACTGGCGCGGCAACATAGTGCTGCTGCTTTTCGTTATGTAGGACAGCCAGGCGGCGCGACAATGCCACGCTGATCGTACTCATGCCGACATGAACCGCCGAAGTGGGAAGCGATTCGAGGATATTCCCCGGCCCAAGAACGACGGCTTCGAGTGCATGATCGTCTGCAAGCATGGTTATGACCACATCTGCCTCGGAGGCAGCGTCCCCCGGAGTTTCTGCGACTCTGGCACCCAGCGCCCGCAAATCCTCAGCTCGGCTTTTCGTTCGGTTGTAAACCGTCAGACTGTGTCCAGCTTTGATTAAGTTTCGGGCAATGCCCGACCCCATATTTCCCAAACCAACAAATCCTACTTTCATAGTTATGCACCTCCTGGGGCAGGGACCGTACTACGCGGACTTCTTCAGTTGCGAGAGCCGGCCATCAATCGCGGCGGTTAGGCTCTCCAAATCGTAAGCTCCATCGTGCCTGACGCCGTTTAAGAAAAATGCCGGTGTACCATTCACGCCGCTGCGCACGCCTCCGAGAAAGTCCTGACGCACTTTGGGTGCGAATTCATGGCTTGCCAGCGATTCTCTCAAATCCTCGGCGGATATGCCGATGTCAGCGACCAGCTCCAACAAAAGTTTCGTACTTAGACGTTGCTGGTTTTCGTAGATGCCGTCGTGCATCTCCCAAAAGCTTCCATTCGCTCCGGCGAATTCACTGGCCTCGGCAGCCGACTCGGCATGTGGATGAATCTCAGCCAGCGGGAAGTTGCGGAAAACAAACCGAAGGACGGGTCCGAAATGCTTCTGCAGTTGTTTGACGACGTGATACGCAACGCCGCAGTGGGGACATTCGTAATCACCATATTCGACGAGGGTGACGGCAGCGTTTTCATTGCCCTGAATGTGATCGTTACTTGTGACGGGAACTCTTAGCGTAGCCATAATGCCTCCTTTAGGCGGACTTTCTCGCGCCTGTTGATTGCAAATCTTCCAGCGCCTGCAATATTCCCTCGGCTCCCGGATTCACTGCAACCGGCGAAACGTAGCTCCAGGAAATCTTCCCATCCCCATCAATCACGAACAGAGCGCGCTCGCAGAAGCCATCCTTCTCACGGTAGGCTCCATACTTCTTAGCAACTTCACCTTTGGGCTCAAAGTCAGCAAGCAATGGAAAGTGCAAATGCCGCTCTTTTGCAAATGCCGCGTGGCACCACGGCCCATCCACGGAGATCCCCATGAGTTCGGCATTATGCTTCTCAAACTCTGGCAGAATTTCGTTGTACACGGCCATCTGATCTCCGCAAACTGGACTCCAATCCGCGGGATAGAAAGCCAGAATCACTGGCCTGCCTCGCAATTCAAGTAAGCTGATTTTCTGATCTGGAGTGACGTTGAGTGTGAAGTCAGGTGCAACTGTTACTGGAGGGAGGATTTTAGCCATTTTCTCACCACTTTCCGCTTTGAATGTTTAAAGCTATCCTCCAAGTATATGACCTTTTTCCAGCCTACCGAAAGCGTCTGTGGCTTGGATCAGTGGATAAATCTCGGCTTAGGTGCACGTGCAACCGTGCTCATTGATGTGGCCTCCAATCGGGCTGTGACACCTTCCAAGGCGTGGGGGCCCAATGAGTGAACTGTCGGAGTCACGGCGAAAGTTCTTAAGAACTACAGCTCTAGCGGCGGGGGCGACACTACTACCTCGATATGGTTTCAGTCTGACCGAATCAGCAGCGCAAAATTTGTCAGCTCGCCCGGCCTCCCCTCACTCCAAAAGCGCAGACTACACGTTGCGGATCAAGACGTCTCCTGTGGAGATTGCGAAGAATCGCACCATTTCGTTGACCACATACAACGGCCAATTTCCGGGACCGCTACTTCGTTTAAAAGAGGGACGCCCGGTAACGGTAGACATTCATAACGAGACAAGCGTCCCGGAGCAACTGCATTGGCATGGCCAGACGGTACCGGTCGACGTGGATGGAGCAGCCGAGGAAGGCACGCCGTTCATTCCTGCACACGGCAAGCGGCGCGTCAAATTCATCCCGGGACCTTCAGGTTTTCGTTTCTATCACACCCACAATCGAGCGGGAGGTGACATGAGAGCCGGTCAATACGGCGGCGAGGTCGGACCGGTCTACATCGAGCCAAGGCAGGAGCCGGGAAACTATGACCGCGAAGTCTTTCTGGTGCTCAAAGAATTCGAGCCGAAGCTAAGCCGTGGCGGCGACATGGATCAAGATTTTCTGGACCCGGCCAACAAAGATACCGACCTGAAAGAGCAGGGCGAATCTGCCATGAGGGTGTCACGCGCCAAGGGCATGCCAAAAGGATATGAAGTCGGCTACAAATATTTCACTATCAATGGCCGCATGCTGTTTCACGGAGATCCACTTCCCGTGAAGCAAGGCGAGCGGATTCTATTTCATGTATTGAATGGAAGCGCAACCGAGATTCGCAGCCTTGCATTGCCGGGCCATACATTTCACGTCATTGCGCTTGACGGCAATCCAGTCCCCAATCCCTCGAGCGTTCCGGCGCTCTGGCTGGGCACTGCGGAACGAATTTCCGCAATTGTAGAGATGAACCATCCCGGAGTTTGGATATTGGGCGACACCGCCGATGATGACCGCAAGAACGGTATGGGAATCGTCGTCGAGTATGCTGGTCAAAAATACAAACCTGCCTGGACCGCTCCACCAAAGGGCTTCCACTGGAATTACACCCGCTTTGCCAATCCTGGCGTAGGCGTTACCGCACCGGATGAAACTTTCGAAATGCTTTTTACAAAAGACAACGCTGCTGAACAGGGATTCAACCGTTGGGCCATCAACGGCCTCTCTTATCCCATGGAAAATAAAATGGCGTCAGCCTCGTTTCATCTTGAAAAAGGCAAGCGATATCGAATCCATATGCGCAATGCCAGCGACGATATTCATCCAATTCACCTGCACCGGCATAGCTTCGAATTGACGAATTTCGCTGGCACACCTACCGCCGGAATCATGAAAGATGTTGTGATGGTTGGAGGTTACCAGCAGGTCTCGTTCGACTTCGTTGCCAACAATCCGGGGCTGACGCTATTCCACTGCCATCAGCAATTGCATATGGATTTTGGCTTCATGACGCTTTTTGATTATGTATGACTACCGCGGCGGAATCCAGGACAAAACCCGAAAAACCATGATGGCTGCCGCCATCACGATGTGTCGGATTTGTCCGGAAGTCCACCGCAGAGTCTTCAAAACATGAAGCCAGCTTCAAGGGTGCCGCGGGGTTGGTTAGTATCCACGCCGGACGAGCCGAAAGCGAAACCGGCCGTGGAGCTGGTCGCATGAACGATGGAAAATTCCGCGCGAGCGAAGAAGCCATCTTTGATGTAAGTCGGGGTGACGCTGAATGAAAACGCGCCGCTACCCGGACCATACAGCAAGTTGATCGCCCCATTTGAGACGCTTCCATTGCTCTTGATATATTCCGGCCGCACTGCCAGCGAGATCCCATGTTTGAAAGCGTACGTGAGCAGCAGTGCGCCTCCACTCGTGGATGCCCCTTGCGTTATTCCGAGGTTCGCATTCGTGGGCACGTTGGAGTATTGATAGTACGGGTTGATTACCCAATGCCCCTTGGTGTAGGTGTAGATGATGTTGTAGATTGCCTCGTTATTTAGAAATAGAGGCGTTGCGAGAGTGTTCTTCGCATACGCTCCAGCGTTCCCGCCGCCCACAAAGGACAACGTATTCGCAGCATTGAAAGTGTAGGTCAGAGACCCCGTCAGCCAGGTGTAACGATTCGAGTAAAAACCGTCGTTCCAACTGAACGCGAGGGCGAGTTTCTTGTGGGTGTAATTGAGTTGAACACCACGATTGACGGCGTTCTCCTGATTCCATAGAAGTCCACGGTTAATGTTCATATTTTCAAAGTCGAATGTGTACTCTGCCCCGATTAACGTGGGCAGCGCACCGATCTCTACGTTGAAATTTCCCTTTACCAGCTTGGCAAAGCCTTGCGGGAACGGCCCGTACAGGTGTCTCACGGTGTCGCCAGTGGAAAGGAAGGGCGTTCCCAAAGCTGGTATGTTGTAGGCTCCGCCTTGCAGATAAAATTGAAACCAGCCGGTAGTTTTTTGGATAAAGATTTGGGCATTGCTGACGTCCCAGTGTGAGTCCGGGTCTCCGGCAACGGCATTTCCTTCACTCCAACCGAAGCCGCTCAGAATACCCGTGACTTCCACTTTGCCGAATGGTCCAGCCGCGATCTCATGAGGAATCGCTGTTGCTAGGGGCCCCGCCATAGAGGGCGTGGGTAGAGGTGCCGGGGCCGCCGCCGCTGCTGCCGCAGGCGGTGCTGCCGCCGGGGCCGCCGGAGTCGTTGTATCGGCGGGAGGAGTCGTCGTCTGCGCCGCCGGAGTTGATGCGTCGGCTGCAGGAGTGGTGCTGGGCGCGGTCTGTGCGCTCGTGTCAGAAGTCTGCGCGAGACAAGAGAAAGCCGCAAATGTCACCAATAAAAGCGCCAGAGAACACGCCCGCGGCACACCCGAAAGTGATCTCTTGTCGTGGTGAAGCGGCACGATTCCGAACGGCAGACCCACCATTGCACTGGTTATTCGCAAAGCACTTCTCATGTCTTTCTTCAATGTGGCTCCTTTTTCCGTGTTTTTCTAAATTCCTCGATTTTTCTGGCCAGTATTCTGAGACGGAATCGCTTACGTATCGAAAAATGAACCCTGCATTTAACTTCTGGCAGCTGGCAACAAATTTTATTTCGACGCAGGTGTTTGACTTACCCGCGAATTGTTTGGACCTTAATTTGGTTGGCAGGGAACGTCCAATTGATTATTTTTTTGGCAGCGATTAGAGAAAATTTGAAAACAAAAATCTATGGCACCGATAAACGGTGTTTCTGCCCAATGAAAACAAAGGGCCAGTTATTAACGAGTGACTGATTGGACGACGAAATAAAAATCGGGCAGATTTGATTTTTTGATGCTGGAAGGTGTGGTTTACCCGAGGCGACTACGCTTTCGCGAGGAGCGAAACTGAGAACGTCGTGAACTTCCTTAAGACCTGAGGCGATCCCCCATTTACCTTTCGCGGAATTTCTCGGGGGAAATTGTCAAACTCCTCTTGACCGTGATGCCATTTGCGGCCACCAGGTAAAAAGGTCAAAGATTGGCTCCTCAGGTTCAGGTAGGACTCGAACCTACAACCCTCCGGTTAACAGCTGCGGCTGAGTGTTGCGCATCATTTAGTGTGGTTAGGTATCCTGTTGAAATTTAAGTCGCGGAGCCATGCCTTCTAGTATTGGATTGAGCAGAAAATGACACAGCCGATTGGGCTTCTCACTTTGGACGGGCGTTGGCGGTGTGATCGATGTCCTGCACAGTGCTGAACAGCCCGAGTGCGCGAACATTCATCCGCTGGAGGCCTTCTTCCACGAAACTCCGGCATCCAGGATCACGTCTAGACGGCGCACTTGGAGAGCGCGCACCTCATCCAGTGTTTTGTTGACGTTTTGTCGCATGCGACCTAACATTCAACGCAAATGGCCGCTTCGCTCCAACTCGTCGGCCAAAAGCTGAGCCATTACCATGTCTTAGAAGAGATCGGCGCTGGTGGGATGGGCGTGGTGTACCGGGCTCATGACGAACGTCTGGACCGAGACGTTGCACTGAAGGTTCTCCCTCGCGGCGCGCTGTCTGACGAGCACGCCCGCAGACAATTTCGGAGAGGGGCTCTCGCTCTCGCCAAGCTGAATAATCCGAATATCGCTACGATCCACGATTTCGATACACAGAACGGCGTGGATTTCCTGGTGATGGAATATGTCCAAGGGGTGACGCTTGCAAATCAAGTCGGCAAGGTCGCATTGCTCGAAAAGCAAGTACTAGCGCTAGGTCAGCAGATTGCGAGAGCTTTGGCAGCTGCCCACGATCGCGGAATTGTCCATCGCGATTTGAAGCCCAGCAATATCATGGTTGCAAAAGGACAAGTGAAGCTGCTGGACTTCGGGCTGGCCAGGCTGCTCAAGCCTGGCGAGTTGACGACGACTGAATCTGTGTCCGAAATGCAGATGATTGCGGGGACACTGCCCTACATGGCCCCGGAACAGTTACGCGGAGAGCTGCCGAGCCCACATAGTGATATCTATGCCGTCGGAGCAGTGCTGTTCGAGATGGCTACCGGACAACGGGCTTTTCAGGACAAATCCGTAACCGTGCTAATTGACAACATCTTGAATAGGCCGGCGCCTCCACCTCGAGAGTTGAACCAGCAGATTTCGGTGGGACTCCAAAACGTAATCCTGAAGGGGCTGGAAAAGGATCCTGAAATGCGGTACCAGTCTGCGGGCGAGATGGAGATAGATCTTCGCCGATTGAGTCAAGGCGAGGCCATAGTTCCCATTTCTCAAACTGGTCGCGCGAAGAGATATCAGAAACGATGGTTATACGGACTGACCTTGGGATCGCTTCTCTTCGCAGCCTCCCTGGCGATATACCACTTTTGGCCGAGCCCCAATCTTTCTTCCCGCGACACTGTTTTGATCGCCGATTTTGATAATCGTACCGGCGAAGCCGTACTCGATCAGACGCCACGCGAATTATTGACGAATGCGCTGGAACAGTCGCATTACGTCAGCGTCTTCCCAGCCTCACGCGTACCTACCGTCCTCGCTCGGATGGAGCTAAAAGACAACGTTCGCATTGACGAAAAACTGGCCGGAGAGATTTGCGAACGCGAAGGTTTGCAAGCTTTCATTATTGGATCGATTAGCCGGATTGGAAAGAGGTACGTGTTGGTGGTGAGAGCGCTGAGCAGCACCGGACGCTCTCTGGCGACAACCGAGAGCACCGCAAACGAGGAGGAGCGAATTCCAGAAATTATTGACTCAGCGGCTAGAACTCTTCGGAGAGAGTGGGGGGAATCGCGTGAAGAGGTGGAGAAGAATTCCTTGCCGTTGGCGCAGGTAACCTCCAGCTCCCTTGAGTCGGTTCGCTACTATTCGAGGGGCAAGCAGCGACTGTATGCTGGCAATCCACTGGAGGCGATCACCGATTTTGAACGTGCGCTTGAGATTGACCCTAGTTTTGCCATGGCTCACGACTATCTCGGGATTGCATACCAGCACGTCGGCAATACCACGCGTGCTGGGCAACACTTAATGCGAGCCACAGAGTTGATAGGCAAGCTAACGGAGACTGAACGATACAAGATTATAGGTGATTATGCCTTATATCGGCGGGACTTCGATCGCGGAATTGCCAATCTACAGGCCCTCATCGCTCTTGACCCACGTAACGCTGCGGCTCACATCAACCTCGGGGAGTGTTATGTTGGGAAGTTTCAATACGATCAAGCAATCCGCGAACTAGAAGAGAGTGTGCGCTTGCAACCCGAGGGTCGCGTAATTGTAAACCTTGCAGACGCATATCTTATGAAAGGGGACACCGCCCATGCCCTGTTTCTCACCCAGGGCGTGCTGCGCAACAATCCGAGTAATGTGATCGCACGTGAGTATCTCGGCAAAATCCAACTCGTGTCAGGACAATTATCCGAAGCCCGCCATACCCTCGAACAGCTTCTTGCCGACGACGTGACGCAAGAATCCGAAGTCCGCAGTCTGCTCGCTGACCTTGCGATGGCGGAAGGACGTTATCGAGATGCTGAGAGTCAGCTGGACGCAGGAATACTTGCTGATTCGAAGCTGCAAAATACAGACGCTGCTGTGCGTAAGAAGATTATGCTGGCGGAGTTGCATCTCGCCCAAGGCGACACGCGCCGGTTTGTTCGCACGGCTCATGAGCTCGAGTCCGCTCAGGTCGAGTTAGACCCAGAAGCTACTTTGTGGCTCGGTAGCCTATACGGTCATGCTCGCCGTCCCGGCCTCGTACGAATACGTCTAGCCGCGCTCGAAGGTAAGAGTGCGCTGGACGCTACGCCAACATTACGCTCTTTCGACCAGTTGCTGCGTGCAGAATTGGCTTGCAGTATGAAAAATTTGGAATCTGCGCTATCCTCGGCGGAGCAGGCAACACGTTTCGAAAATTCGACATTTGCTTTGGAAACGCTGGCTTTCACCCACAGAGATGCGGGCCAGTTGCAGGATGCGGTCAAGGACTTCGAACAGGTGCTGTTGCGTGGCAATGAGCGCTTCGACAGCTATGACCATCCGGCATTCCATCACATTGTCGAAGACTACTACTGGTTAGCTGTGTTATGTGAGGCCACCGGAGAGTTACCGAAAAGCAGGGAATACTTAAAGAAATTTATGGCTGCGTGGTCGCATTCGGATACTCGGCTGATCATGTACCAGGACGCTAAGCGTCGAGCTGTCAAAGCCGGTGAGAACGCTTCAAGCCCGCCGAATACGAGTGAAAATATCAACGTAAATTAACTCATAGGATCGTCGTTGGAGAATTGTTGCGAGACTCTTTGACTTTATCCGTCAAGGCACCCCACGCCGCAAGCTCATATCATCGCCTCCGTAACGCCATCCAACCCAAAATGCCGTTCAATCAGCGAATCTTTCAACGCCATGGCGCAGAACGCTCTGAGCCCAAGCCAAGGAGCAGTGAGGCAGAAGCTTCTGCATAAATGTCCATCATCAAGCAGCTGTCGCGCGAAAATGCGACGATCGTGCTGGCACGCAGAGAGTTCCTCGTGCCTGCATTCATTTTTTCGGGCGACTAGCAAAGAACGGACTGCCGTTTAGACTCTCGCGAAAACGCTTAATGCCAATATCGAGGTCTTCTAACCCTTCCCTTAGATCGCGCCAAGCCTGCCTCATTTTCTCAAGCTGGGCCCTGGTTGGGACATTCACTTTTTGACGTGGCTGAGACTGCGCAGTACGCATCTTTTTACGGGGAACCATACGCGCCTCCTGAAAAGCGTGTTGTTCTCAATGGCCGCGAACACCGCGATGAGCATCTTCTGGCGGAAGATACTTTAGAACCAGGTCGTTACCTTGTCAACCTTGGTCGAAAACTGGAAAACCTCGGTTTGACCCCGGAATCATTCGAGACATGGCGAGACGGATTGGCAATCGTAAGTCGGCTGCCGAACCGGAAGACCCGAGGATTTCGTTGACGTGGGCGCCGCAAATGTCCCGGGCAGTGCTGGCGCCGAAATGCGTCGCATTGCGGCATTTCCATAAGCTTTGGCACAAAATCGGGCACATCGTTTCCGCAGTCGAACAGTCAAAAGCGGGAAAGGCTGCCAAAAAATTGGCTCCTCAGGTAGGACTCGAACCTACAACCCTCCGGTTAACAGCCGGATGCTCTGCCATTGAGCTACTGAGGAGTGTGGGAGGACATCTGTTTCTCAATGTCCGCCATTCATAATATCATCCATCCCGGAGTTACTCTAGGCGGCTGAGGCGCGCATGTCAGAACGATTACCCATGTCCTTTAGTATCGTTTTGATGGCTCTCTTACTCGCCCAAGGCTGGCCTCAATCCATACCCAACGTTCCTCCAATCGCAAGGAAAGACACTGTGGAAGAAAACATTCACGGCGTTAAAATCGCCGATCCATATCGCTGGCTGGAGGATGCGAACAGTCCCGAGACGCAGGATTTCGATCGTCAAGAGCTTCTATATACCCGTGGAATTCTTGATCCGCTGCCCGGTCGGGAAGAAATCCAGCAGCGCCTAACGAAACTTTTTTCGATCGGGACCCTGGGTGCTCCACAAGTCGAGGGACGATACTATTTTTATACCCGGCGCGAGGGAACTCAGAATCACTCCGTTCTGCTGGTGCGCGAGGGTATTCAAGGTAAAGATCGCTCCCTAATTGACGTCAATCACATGGCGTCGGACGGTACCGTCGCGCTCGATTACTGGGCTCCGTCAGAAGATGGAAAGTATGTTGCCTACGGTACCTCCTCCAGCGGTTCGGAAGAGAGCACGCTGCGTATCATTGAAACTGCAACCGGCAACTTGCTGCCGGATACGATTGACCGGACCCGTTACGCGAACGTCGCGTGGAAGAAAGACAACTCGGGTTTCTACTACGGGCGCACTCCCAAGAAAGGGGATGTTCCCGCCGGCCAGGAGGTCTACCACGTCAAAATTTTCTATCACGCGCTGGGTGGTGATCCTGAAAAAGATCCGTTAATTTTCGGAGACCATCTTGGCGCGCAAGATGTCCCCGCGGCCCAGCTTGCCGACGATGATGACCGCTGGTTACTGATTACTGTCGCAAAAGGATGGACCAGGACCGACCTCTACGTTCAAGATTTGCAGGCCGGTTCTCCTCCCGTAGAAGTAACAGCCGGGAAAGATGTTTCCTACAACGGCGAGATATTTCAGGGCAAGCTCTACATCCTGACGAATGAGGACGCGCCTCGTTTCCGGCTTTTTTCGGTTGAGCTGACCAACCCGAAACGCGAAAACTGGAAGGAGATGATTCCCCAAAACGATTCCGTACTCCAAAACTTCGCGATCCTCGGGCGCAAACTATTTACCGTCTATCAGGAAAAGGTTAGCTCCCGAATGAAGATTTTTGAACTATCCGGCAAATTTGCCGGAGAGATCCCGCTTCCCGCTATTGGCACCGTTTCCGGACTCGGAGGCAAATGGGATCACAACGACGCTTTCTTCACCTTTCAATCATTCACCGTTCCTCCGTCAATTTATCAGCTGAATCTTTCATCCCGCGAAACCTCGTTTTGGGACAAAGTTGAAGCCCCTGGCATTGACCCGTCGGCTTACGAAGTGAATCAAGTCTGGTATGCGTCAAAAGACGGAACCCAGATTCCCATGTTCGTCTTTTACAAGAAAGGTGTGCGACTCAACGGCAAGAATCCAACTCTGCTCACCGGCTACGGTGGATTCAATCAAAGTCTCACTCCAAATTTTTCCGGGGGCCGCTACTTATGGCTGGAACATGGCGGAGTCTATGCCGTCGCAAACCTGCGCGGAGGATCAGAGTTTGGCGAGGATTGGCATCGTGCCGGAATGCTGGATAAGAAGCAAAATGTTTTTGATGATTTCATCGCCGCTGCTGAGTATCTTATTTCGGCGAGGTATACCGACAAAAACCATCTTGCAATCCAGGGCGGATCTAACGGAGGTTTGCTTGTCGCGGCGGCATTTACCCAACGTCCTGATCTATTTCGCGCCGTGGTTTGTCAGGTTCCGCTGCTCGATATGTTGAGATATCAAAATTTTCAAATCGCGAAGCTTTGGATTCCGGAATACGGCTCCGCCGATGATGCAAAGCAATTTGAATGGCTTCATGCTTATTCGCCCTACCATCACGTCAAAGCAGACACGGAATATCCGTCCATACTATTTACCACTGCGGAGTCCGATACTCGGGTGGATCCCATGCACGCCAAGAAGATGACTGCCCTTATGCAATCCGAAGCGGCGAATGGTCGCAGCCGGGAACATCCCATCCTATTGCGGATAGAATCCAAAGCGGGACATGGGATAGGGAAGCCCATTACCAAGCAAATCGAGGAAGTCACCGACGTCTATTCGTTTTTATTCTGGCAGTTGGGCGTCCATCCATAGCGCTTCCAGCCGTGCTCCACTAATGTTCAATCTTCCGGCGTGAGTTAAGATGGGCTAAGCTGCTATGCAGAGTTCCGGAGCCAAATCCGTGGAAGTCGGCCGCAAACAGTATTCCCCTATGAACAACCGGCGCCGCTGGGTGCGGCAGAAAGTGCATCTGCCGGCACAAGCGGGTTTGACTGGAGCCTTAGCCGACAAAGGTTTTGACGTAATCGAAATTCTTGACCTCAGCGAGGATGGGGCTTGCATTCAGACGCCCTTGCCTCTCAAACCCGATTCAATGCTCACTTTGTCGCTGGATCTGATGGAAACGAACGGGTTTGTTTCTACTGGGGCTGTGGTGATCTGGTCAGATCAGCGCGGCCGGAACGGCATTCATTTTCACGAGATTTCCGAGGCCTCGCGGTCGCAGCTAAAACAATGGCTCGCCGCTCACGCGGCTGCAACCGGAGAGAGTCCGAATGAGCCCCAGGCCGTCAGTTCGAGTGAATTTGGGCCGCGACCCGTGCGTGGACAGTCTCCTCGTCCGGAGACAAGACGCACGACTGTGCGGCGTGAATTCGTCAAACAATCTCCCGAGCAGACCAGGGCTGCGCTGGCCGCTTCAAATAAAGAGCCTGACCTGTTCGTTCCTGGCGACTATTCGTCCATTTTAAGTGCGCTCGTGGCAGTCAAGCGGGAAGTGGAGCTAACGGGAGCCGACGTTGGCAAAGCTTTGCAGCTTCTAGCCGCTCGCGCTTTGTCGCTTACCCGTGCATCCGGCGCTGCGATCGCCCTTGCCAGAGATTCCGCGGCACAAGAGATGATCTGTCAGGCTCGCGCAGGTTCAGATGCCCCGGGTTTGGGTGCGAAATTACAGGTAGGGTCCGGTTTTTCCGGCGAATGTGTGCGAAGCGGCAAAACTCTCCGGTGTGACGATGCTGAAACCGATGCTCGAGTAGATCGGGAAGGCTGCCGCCAGTTGGGAATCCGGTCAATCGTTGCGACTCCCGTGAGGCAGAACGATTCAGTCTTGGGTATTTTGGAAGTATTTTCACCCAATGCCCGTTCTTTTAGTTTGAATGAAGAGAAGACCCTCGAGCGTCTCGCGCAAATGATTGGGATATCCCTAGATCGCACGGAAATGGATCGCACAGAAACGGGCCGCGCCGAAGGGGGACGCACACCGATCGAGAGCTCTGAAACCGGAAAAGCTGAATCATCAGCCTCAGCCGCAACCTCGACGGAAGGGCTTCCTGTCCCCACGGTGCAGGCCGGACCATTACCTGCGCAATTCAAAATCCCGGCCCAGCTCGAACAGTTAATTAACCCGCCGGTATCTCCAGTTCGCAAATGGCTTCCCGTCGCTGTCGGAATAATCTTTGTAGTGGCTTTGCTATGGCTGATCTTATCTGGTGCGTTATCCCGGATTAGAAGCAGTCAGGCTTCGCCATCCACACACCAGAGCGCCGGCAAATCACAAGGATCGGCGCCCATTGCTCAAACCACCGACGTTGGGAAATTGCGGAAACTGGCACTCGACGGCGATCCCAATGCCCAATTTGATCTCGGCGCTCGTTATGCCACCGGGGAAGATGTTCAACAGGACTATACCGAATCCGTTCGATGGTTCACTCAGGCGGCCGAACAAGGGCACGTAATCGCCCAAGCCACGCTGGGTGCCTACTACTGGGCGGGAAGAGGCATCCCGCAGGATTTAAGCAAAGCTCTTTTCTGGTCGGTCATCGCGCAGGCTGGCGGTGACCAGGCCAGCAAATACCGCGTAACCGTCCTCGAAGCGCGAATGTCCCGTAATCAGATAACCGCCGCTCAACAACAGGCCAACGATTGGCTGAAGAAGCACGAGGTTCCCGCAAAAGCCTCCGAGTGAAATAGCTGAGTTCACTGCTGTCCGGGGAAAGTTGGATGAGGCTGGCATACGCGGTTGAGCGTCCTAGTATGCGCGACATTCCCGGTGGATGATTGAACTCCGAGTCGTGTCTTAACGCCGATCCGGATGGTTGGGATCGGTGAACTCAAGCAACTCAATGGGTGCGCCATTTTCGACGATGAAAGCGACGCGCACGCCGTCGGATGGGCTGTTCGGCGCAATCAGAATTTCCCGGCCTGCCAGTTCGGACGCAAGATCACTCACTTCAAAAGCAACATGGGGCACTTGCCGGACCAACTCGGGAACCGGTGCGTCCGCCTCGAACCGCATCCACTCGACGCCATACTCGCTGTTTTCGTGTCCAACAATAAAGATCTTCAGATGCTTGATGTGGCGCTCTCCCGGTCTCGGTTGGTTGGTAGGAATTCCAATGTGGTGATAGTGGCGCATTTTCTCGCCTCCGTTCCGGAATAGCACGAATTCTACGGGTAAAACTGCCTAGAGGGAAACGCGATGGTTTTGGGGGCAACGTACGGCCTCGCGGTCTTCACAAATAAAACTGGGCCCAGATTTCATCTGGACCCTTATTGAAACGCTTGATGCCAGACAAGCCCTAGTGCCTGGGACCGCCGTGGCCGCCACCATGACCGCCGCGCCCGCCACCACCACCGTGGCCTCCGCGTCCGGGACCACCCCGACCGCGACCTCTTCCGCCACCGCCGCCTGGACGGCCACCGCGTCCACGATCACCACCGCGATCACGATCTCCCGAAGGTCCACTGCCGCTACCCACCGGTCGAGCGGCTGCGTCGCGATTAAAATTCGGTTCGTCGTCCGCAAAATCGCCGCCTCCCTCAATGGTCAGTGCCGGCGCTGGCGCATCTCCGTTTGTGGGTTCCGCTCCGTTTTCCGGAGGGGCGTCACCGCCACCCATTTTCGCGCGCTGCTCTTTGAGAATCGCTTTGCGCGATAAACGAATACGGTTGCCTTCCACTGCGAGCACCTTTACCAGCACTTGATCGCCTTCTTTTAACTCATCGCGGACGTCCTTAATGCGATGTTCGGCAACTTCGCTGATGTGCAGCAATCCATCCGTGCCCGGCAGGATTTCGACGAATGCACCGAAGTCTGCGAGCCGAGAGACCGTGCCTAGATAAGTTTTCCCGATCTCAGCTGTCGCTGTGAGATTACGGATAATTTCCAACGCCTTGTTCGCCGAAGTCTCATCGTTCGAGGCAACGTTGACCTTGCCTGAATCTTCAACGTCAATCTTCACCCCGGTCTGCTCGATGATGCTGCGAATCATCTTGCCGCCGGGCCCAATCACGTCGCGAATCTTATCAACCGGAATCTGCAACGTGTAAATGCGCGGAGCAAATGTCGAGACCTTCTCGCGATGTCCCGCGAGAGCCTCATTCATTTTGTCGAGGATGAATAACCGCCCTCGCTGCGCCTGGGCCAATGCTTCACGCATGATCTGTGCCGTGATGCCACCGACCTTAATGTCCATTTGGAGGGCGGTAATGCCATCCTTTGTTCCTGCCACTTTAAAGTCCATGTCCCCGTAATGATCTTCGGCACCGGCGATGTCAGTGAGAATGGCGTAATTGTCGCCCTCTTTCACCAATCCCATCGCGACTCCAGCTACTGGAGATTTCAGCGGAACGCCTGCATCCATCAACGAGAGGGAAGCGCCGCAGACGCTTGCCATCGAGGACGAGCCGTTCGATTCCAGAATGTCGGAGACCACGCGCATGGCATACGGCCAATTCTCCTCGGTGGGTAAAGCGGCGGAAAGAGCCCGTTCTGCAAGCGCGCCGTGGCCAATTTCGCGGCGACCGGCTCCGCGCAGAAATGCAACTTCTCCAACGGAAAACGGGGGAAAGTTATAGTGAAGCATGAAGCGTTTCTTCGCCTCGCCTTCAAAGACTTCGAGGCGCTGCATGTCATCGCTGGTACCAAGTGTGGTGGTTACAAGCGCCTGGGTTTCGCCGCGGGTGAAAATTGCAGAGCCGTGAGTTCTGGGCAGAACCCCAACTTCGCACCATATTTCGCGAATCTGATCGAACGCACGCCCATCGGGACGCCGCTTGTCGTTGATGACCTGCTCGCGGAAAATGCGCTCACGCAAAGTTTCGTAATATGTCTTTAACTTGGCGCGGCCTTCCTCATCATCCTCGGGCAGCGCTGACTGCAATTCCTTTTTGAGATCCCTTACCAGCGTATAACTCTCTGCCTTGGGATGTTTCTCCGTATCCAGGCGGTCCGTGAGATTCGCGCCGATTTGCTTTTTCAATTTGTCGTAATAGCTCTGATCGAATTCAGGCGGAGTTACCTCCCGCTTTTGCTTTCCTACTTTTTGTTTTAGTTCATTGATCGAGGCACAAATTTTCTTGATCTCGGCGTGAGCGAACTCGATGGCGTCCACCACCGTTTCTTCTTTTACTTCTTTCGCGCCGGACTCAATCATCACGATGCCGTCGGCCGTGCCAACCACCATGATGTTCAGCAGGCTGTCGCGCATCTCGCTGTAAGTCGGGTTCACGACGAACGCGCCATTGACCAATCCAACGCGAACCGCGCCAATCGGGCCATTAAAGGGAATATCAGAGATGGTAAGCGCCGCCGACGCGCCATTGATTCCGGCAACATCGGGATCATTCTCGGTGTCTGCTGAGAGCACAAAAGCGATCACCTGTGTTTCACACTTGAAGCCTTCGGGGAAAAGCGGCCGAATCGGCCGGTCAATCATGCGGCTGGTTAGAATCTCGCGCTCGCTTGGACGTCCTTCACGCTTGATAAAGCCGCCTGGAATTCGTCCGCCGGCGTATGTGTATTCGCGGTAGTCAACCGTCAGCGGGAAAAAGTCAATTCCTTCGCGGGGATCTGGGTTGGCAACGGCCGTCGCCAAAACGACATTGTCACCCGTTCGCACTACTACTGAACCGTGGGCTTGCTTGGCCAATTTTCCGGTTTCGAATGAAAGGCGTCTTCCGCCGGCAAGTTCAACTGATACTTCTTGTTTCATTTTTTAATTATCCTTCTGGGCTGGAGCGCACATAAGTGCGGACTCGGAAACTGCATGGGGACTGGGCAAATACCAAAGGCAAGATTTCTGACGGAAAACGCCGGACATCCTCATTCGACACAATAACCGGATGGCTTCGGTTGCCTTGCGGCAACCGCCTCATCCACCAGAAAGATACCTGCCGACTACTTGCGAAGGCCGAGTTTCTGGACAACGGTTTTATAGCGGTCGGAATCGTATGTCTTGAGATAATCGAGCAAGCGGCGACGCTTGCTGACTAGCATGAGAAGACCGCGGCGCGAGCCGTGATCTTTCTGGTGAGCTTTGAAATGCTCCGTCAAGTGGCCAATACGTTCGCTCAACAGAGCGATCTGAACTTCAGGGCTGCCCGTATCCGTGGGATGCGTGGCGTACTGGTCAATAAGTGATTGCTTTTGCTCTCTGGCTAGCACTAACCTAATGCACTCCTGTCCAATTTTCGATTTTCGATTGTAACTTCATTGAGGTTAACACGTCGTTTGGGAAGGTGTAAAGCAGAGTGGAACAGTTAGCGTGCGGGAGTCGCCAAAATGACATCTAATCCCCGGTATTCCATGCTTGATTCAATGGACATCCGTTGCGCACGCTGCGGTTACGAGAATAGTCCCCAATTCCGCTTTTGCGGAATGTGCGGCGCGGCTTTACGGCCTCGGGATCCTGAGCTCGAAGAAGGCCGCAAGGCAGATGTAGCCACCGAGGGAAACATCATTTCGCAACGCCTGCGGGAAAATGATTTGCCTCCCGCCGAGCCAATGCCTGTCGAGCCGCTAATCGCAGAATTGACCGCTGCACAAAAAGCCCAGGCGCAGCCAACCGCGCGAAGTTATTCTCGCGAGTCGCGAGACGAGTATCCTCAGGAGCCCTTTCACGGACAACGATCACCCGTACCGGTAACCGGTCCATCATTCCTTGGCCTGTCTGATAACGGAGAGGATCGCAGGATCGAGTATCTGCTGGAAGACGAACCGGCTCCAGGCCGCATGCGCAAAGTCATCGGCACATTGTTGGTGCTCGCGATTGTCGGCGGAGGACTATTTTACTGGCGGAAGGCTGGATATCCCTGGCCCTCGTCGGCCTCGCATCCCGCGACTCAATCTGCTTCGACAAGCTCAACAGACGCTTCCAGTTCATCGGGAGAAAATACTGGCGTGATGCCCTCCGAGGTGGCGCCGCCAGTGGCCGCACAACAACGACCGGTGAAGCCTAACACCGGCGTTGGAGACATGCCTGCAACGAACGACGACGCTACGAAAGCATCATCGCCAGCCGCGCAAAATCCCGGGAACACATCTCTGGGAGAAAAGACTTCGGAGAGAGCGGATAATCCCGTCGCGGAGAAGCCCGCCGAAACCGCATCCACGTCTTCTCTAGACAAGACCGTCCCTGCTGCGAGTGAATCGGCGAAATCTGAATCTCCCAAGCCTTTGGCATCGCGCCCCCGATCAGCGCCGCCATCGCCCGCAGAGTCCGCCGCCCCGAAACCAGCCGAAGACAGTATGTTTCTCGAAGGTCAAAAATATTTATACGGGACTGGTGGAGTCTCATCAAATTGCGCCCGCGCCCAGCAATATCTGACCACATCCGCGAATAACAACAACCCCAAGGCACAAAGCACTCTCGCAACCATGTATGCCACCGGCCATTGCGTACGTCGCGATTTGCCCCTCGCCTATCACTGGTTCGCCCGAGCGTTGCGTGAAGATCCCCGCAACACGCGCCTAGATCGAGACGTGCAAATCATGTGGGATCAAATGAGCCCTCAAGAGCGAACTCTTGCCCTGAAAAATCAGTGAGTAATGAATCGCGTCGCTGCGTAATGAGAGAAAGTTGACGTCATCCTGAGGCACATCCGTGCCGAAGGTTCTCGCGCGGATCAACATAACAGCCGATGCCCGCACGTTCGCGTCGGTTCTTGGAACGCTAATCCCGGGTATTGACTCTAACGTGATGTGCCCCTACTCTATTAACTAACTAATGCGTCTCGCTAAATCAATTCTCGTCGCTGCGATGGCCGTCGCGGTTCTTGGGTACGCGTTCGATTGTTCGGCAGTCGCTACGCCCGAACAATCCATGCAATGCTGTAAGTCCATGCGTTGCTCCTCGCATGCTCACAAGGCTCAGGAATGCTGCCGAGACATGGCGATGTCGCACGCTCCTTTTGTCCAGTCCGCGAACGTGCGCGGCGTATCGCTGTCAGCTGTTGTTTTAGCGATTCCGCCAGTTTTCGACATCCAGGCCCTAGCCTCCTCGGTTGCCGCCACAGGGGCGCAGTCGCACGCCCCTCCGATTTTCGTCTCACCTGCCCCCACTCCAATTCGAATCTAGCCCTACCTCCAATTGCTTCCCCGAAATGGTGGAGAAGTGTGTTTAGGAATCGCGGTATTTATTGGAGGATTCGTGGAAATTGGGAACGTTTTATCCCTTTTGCAAAAGGCAGGGGCATGTCTCGCGTTTGTCGCATTCTTTGCCGCAACGACGGCTAGTGCGCAAGGCCCTGCCCCGGAAACCGCACCGCCCTTATTTCCCGGCGGCGGATTGATCTCCTACAACTCGATCTTTACAACACGCGGCATGTCGCCTGACACATCCGCCCACGTCCCCGCAACAGCACGTCCTTCGTTCTCACACGAAGGGGATTTTAATTTCACGTGGGGATTCTTCCACGATTTCGATGTGACAGTTCTCATTCCAGTAGTCACGAATCATTTCGACGTTCCTGGTTCCGGAGGAATCGGCGGAACTGGCCTTGGCGATGCCATGCTGCTTGTAAAATACCGCCTCTACCGTCGAGATTCAGAGCGGGGAACAACGCAGGCGTCTGTCACCCTCGGGCCGAAGCTTCCCACCGGACGAACGGATCTGGCCGATACCCACGGGAATGTGTTACCCGCAGGACTACAGCCTGGGTCGGGTTCCACCGATCTGTTTCTTGGGGCGAACTGGACTTACACCGGCCTCTTCAACTTCAGGCGCCTTGTGGCCGATGAAGATTTTCATTCGCTCCTGCGTTCGCAAGGGACGCAGTCCACTCGGCTAGGCGACCATCTCGAATCGCGTTTCTGGCTGTCGTATAGACCGTACGAATCGAAAGATGTCAACCGGGAATGGTTCATCGGTCCGACGCTGACTTGGCTGCATTCTCAAGATGATCGCATTGGCGGAGTCGAGAAGACTGGAAGCGGCGGCAACGTTTTATTGGCCGGAATTACTACCTACGCGGGAGTCCGGCCGGGAATGCACCTTTGGCTCGGCATGGACTGGGATGTGGCCCATTCCACGGGTACCTTGTTCACGCCGGTTCGGCGTCACATCAGTTTTGGAATTACACAACAGTTTCGGCTTCATATCTGAAGAAAGGAGAAAGCATGAATGCAAAATACCTCGCTTTACTGCTTGTGTTCGGATCTTTAGCAGTGCCACCGACGCAAGCAGAAATCAAGCATGTTGAAATGCGCGTAGAAGGCATGACTTGAAACTTTTGAGCCTACGGGGTGAAACAACACCTCGGGCGCCAGTCTGGCGTTCAAAACGTAGAAGTAAGTTTGATTGATGGAAAAGTAGATGTCACTCCCAAAGAGGATGGGCAAATTGACCCCGCCCAGCTTCTGAAGGCGACATATGACAGCGGTGTCACCGTTGCGGAAATGGAGGTAACCGCGCGGGGAAAAATCGTGAAAGATCCTTCGGGCGGTCTCGCATTGCGAGTCGAACCGAATCGGTCGTTTGCTTTGACAGCAAATGATTTGTCGAAGGGTCTCGAATCGTTGGCCGATACTCCGGCGATCGTCACCGTTCGCGGGCAGTTGTACAAGAAAGCGTCAGGTAAGGCGGGCAAGAAGAAAGCAGACACCTCGGTGCCGTTGAAGCTCCTGATTCTGGAAGTGCAAAAGAAGGAGTAAATGCAGAGAACACTTATTTTTTTATTGTTGGGCTTGTCCACACTCGGACTCGCCGCATGCGAGCAGCATTCGGCGAATCCAATTCAATCGAAAAACGCCGTCATTCCAGCCGGTGAAATCGGATCGCGCTTGCCCGATTTCCTGGTGGACGACTTACAAGGACGCAAGATTTCCGCGGCCGACCTTCGCGGCAAAGTTGTGCTTATTGATTTCTGGGCGACATGGTGCGGGCCGTGCAAGAAAGAGATGCCAGGCTACCAGCAACTAGTGGATCGCTATGGCCCTCGTGGATTCGTGGTTATCGGATTGAAATTCGACATTATGAAAGACACGGAAGACCCTGCTTTGTTCGCCAGAAAAATCGGAGTCCGTTATCCCTTGGCCATCGCGACGGCTGAGATAAAACGGAAGTTTGGCGGCATCGACGGATTGCCGACAACCATGCTCTATGACCGCCAGGGCGTGCTTCGTCAGAAGATCATTGGTTTTGAATATACAAGCGTCATCGAAGAAGATTTAAAGCCGCTTCTTTGATGGCTGCAATGCCGGAGATAGTCATCCTCAATGCTAAGATGAAGGGGAGCATGCCAGCTAAATCCCATATTGCGTCGGTCGTGGACGCCACCGAATTCTCGGATCAAACCCACACTCGCCCAACGACCGTTGGATTCGTCAGCCTGGGCTGTCCGAAAAACCTTGTGGACAGCGAAGTGATGATGGGGATGCTGGCGCAGGCGGGCGCCGAATTAGTTCCGCGGGCAGAAGATGCGGACGTCATTGTCGTGAACACCTGTTCGTTCATTGCCAGCGCCCAGCAGGAATCGGTGGACACCATTTTAGAAATGGCGCGTCACAAGAGCGACGGTAAGGCCCGTAAGCTTATCGTTGCCGGTTGCCTGGTGGAACGTTTTCGCGGCGACATTCGGAAAAACATCCCTGAAGTGGATGCTGTCGTCGGTACCGGTGAACTCGAAGACATCCTCGCGGCAGCGGGATTGTCCCCCATCTCAAACGTGCCGGATTCGCCCTTCAACATTCTAACTTCCCGCCCGGAGGGCGACGCCCGCGCCGCTAAGGGACGTTTCTCGCGCGAGACTTGGGACGGGGCAATCGCCGAACTGCCAAATTATCTCTACAACGATGCGACCCCGCGCGTGCTTGCCACACCGAAATACACGGCGTACATCAAAATCGCCGAAGGTTGCGATCATCCCTGCGCTTTCTGCATCATTCCTCAGCTTCGTGGTAAGTTTCGCTCCCGGCGATTTGAATCCGTGATCGCCGAGGCCGAGCGTCTCGCCGCGTCGGGCGTGCGCGAAATTACTCTCATCGGCCAGGACACAACCTGCTACGGAGAAGACTTCGGGTTGAAAGACGGCCTCGCTCTCCTGTTGGAACGTCTTGCAGCCATTGATAACTTACGATGGATTCGATTCTTGTACGCGTATCCGAATAAGATCACCTCGCGGCTGCTCGATACGATTGCCACCCACGATAAAATTTGCTCCTACATGGATGTGCCTTTGCAGCACGCAGCGGCTCCGGTGCTCAAAAGAATGAAACGCGGCGGCGGAGCGGACATTTTTCTGGGTTCGATCGAGAAGATGCGCCGTAGGATTCCCAACGTCACGTTGCGAACTTCCTTTATCGTCGGATTCCCCGGAGAGACTGAAAAAGATTTTGAAGACCTGTGTGAATTCACTCGCGAAGCTCAATTCGACTGGATGGGAACTTTTGGATACTCCGATCAAGAGGGTGCGAGCGCATTCGAATTGCAAGAAAAGCTGCCGGATCGTGAGATAGAACAACGGCGCAAATTTCTAATGCAACTTCAGCGCGGCATCAGCAAGCGCAAGAAGAAGGCCCTTATCGGCAGCGAGGTTGACTTGTTGCTGGAAGGCACGTCCGATGAAAGCGATTTGCTCCTCGAAGGACGCACCGCAATGCACGCGCCGGAGATTGACGGCAAAGTTTTTATAAACGACGTTCCGGAAGGAATTGTGCCGCAGGCGGGCGAATTTTATCGCGCTCAAATTGTCGAAGCCCATCATTACGATTTGGTCGCGCGGATCATCTAGAGCGGAACCGAGAGAAGGGAAGGACACGACTTCCAGTCGTGCCGTATGGGCCACAAAAGAAATGGTCGGCCCGACTGAAAGTCTGGCCCTACCCGACGGGAGTAAGAGCGGTTTGTTAGATCAGCGTGGGGATGCTCCATGGCACGCAAGCGAACCATTGAATTACATTGTCCGACCTGCAAAACAGTTGTCACCGCCCGTGATCCCGAATTTCCTTTTTGTAGTGAGCGCTGCCGCACCATAGATCTCGGCAAGTGGGCCAGCGGCGCGTACGTTATCCATTCTCTGGTTCACGATACCTCCGACGACGAGCCGCGCGATTCCGAATCGCCTGATCCTGAAGAATGACCCAGAGAATGACCTCACAAAAGAATGATGCGGCGCTCGACCATTCCGGCAAGGATGTAAGTTCTCAATCACCCGCCACATTGCAACCTGCCACTCCGCGATGGGCATCTCTGGTAGCGACATTTTTCGGTATCGGGCGGCTGCATCCTGGGCCGGGAACGTGGGCGTCGGCTGTCACCGTGATTTTGTGGTGGCCCTTAGCTTCAGGCGTCCCAACCATATTTCAGCCTTTTTGGTGTGCATCTCTGGCAGTGCTCGTAGTTGCCGTCGGAATTCCGGCGGCAACTCGGGCCGCGAGAGGCGTTTCTTTAAAGGATCCGCAGTTCGTCGTAATTGATGAAGTCGCGGGCCAGCTCATCACTTTGATCGCGGCCCCGGTCACGTGGAAATGTCTGCTGGTGGCATTTATACTTTTTCGTGGGTTCGATATTGTGAAACCCCCGCCTGTGCGAATGCTTGAGCGGTTGCCAGAGGGCATGGGGAATCGTGATTGATGACGTAGGCGCCGGACTTTACGCATTGCTCGTGATGCAATTGCTTTTGCATTTCGGAGTCTTGCTTCGCTAGAAGCTGTTAGTCTGGAAAACAGGGAAGTCATGGCAATCTCTGATCGTCTGACGGGCAAGAAGAATGTAAATGGGAATCCTCATATTGAGGCGCTTCATCCCAGCGCGGCTCTTCCCGGCGGCGAGGTTCGCATCGTAGGCAGGAGCTTGCGGCCGCAAGATCTCCGCCAGCCGCGCGTGCGAATCGGTGAAGTGGATGGCTCAATTGTCATCAGCTCCGATGATTTTCTGGTAGCTCGTGTGCCTCAAGGTGCGTCCTCCGGTCCCGTGATCGTCTCTACAAATGGACATTCCAGTAACTCTCAGCAGCTTCGAATCGCTGCCTCCATTGCTGAAAATCTGCATCCGGTGACCAGTCCCGCGCTGGATGCCGAAGGCAACATCTACGTGACTTTCTCCGGCTCGCGGGGGCAAAAAGTTCCGGTCGCTATTTATAAAATTGACACCAGCTACAACGTAAAGCCGTTTCTTTCGGAAATGATGAATGCCACCGCAATAGCCTTCGATCGCGCGGGACAAATGTACGTGTCCTCCCGTTTCGACGGAACCGTTTACCGTGTCGCTCCGAACGGAACGGTTTCTTCCTATGCGGAAGGAATGGGCGTGGCCACGGGCATCGCGTTCGATCGCGCCGAGAATTTATACGTGGGAGACCGCAGCGGCACCATTTTCAAAATCGCGCGCGACCGCCAAATTTTTGTATTCGCGACGCTTGAGGCCAGCGTTTCCGCATACCATCTTGCGGTCGGTCCGCAAGGCGATCTTTTCGTCACCGGGCCTACCACTTCCAGTTTCGATTCGGTTTACCGAGTTGACCCGCATGGGGCCGTGTCTATTTACTTCCGCGGCCTGGGACGGCCTCAGGGTTTGGCTTTCGACTCGGACGGAAATCTTTACGTCGCGGCATCACTTTCGGGCAAGCGCGGAATCGTAAAGATCACGCCCGGCGGAAACGCGTCCCTCGAAGTAGCCGGGCCGGGGCTGGTCGGTTTGGCGTTCGCTCCCGGACGTTCCGCCGTTCTCGCGACCACAAGCGGTGTCCATCACCTCTCGTGGGACATTCGAGGCTTGTTACTGGTACCTGAATTACCCGTTTGAACCAAGGCATGCCGATGAAAATTACTGTTTCTCTGCGACAAACTGGCTGGTGGTTCCGTGCAATTTGTCATTTACGGCAATGGTCAATGACTTGCCGTTGGGAGACACAGTCATCCGCTGAACACTAATCACCTTGCCGTCGCGCTTGTCCGTTTCCTCGACGGTATTCTTGTTGATTCGCTTCACCCAGACGGTGCTAGTCCCCGGATCGCCCTTATAAGGTACCTCCATCCCATCTAGTTTCGCAGTGTAGGTCTGCCCGGTTGGAGTGGACATGGTCAAACTATCGCCTTCCGTTTTGAAGGTGATCGTGAGGCCGTTGTCGGAGAAGTTTTCGAGTTTGGTCGTTCGCCATGATCCGGAGACCGCGTGCGAACCCGCGGGGCCTTTCGACACCAGCATCATTTCCCCTTTACCCGTAACGGGATCGGCATTAGTGGCGCTGCTGTCACTGAATTCAAAGCCCGCTTTTTTGCCATCATCTGAGACTGTTGTTTTGGAGGTGGTAACCGTCTTCCCGTTTTTCTTGTCGGTTTCCTCAATGCTGTGGTCGTCCACGACTTTTATACTCATGGTGTCGAAATAAGGATGCCCAGTTACCGGCTGGTCCTCGCCGTCCGCTTTGATCTTGATCGGGGGAACACACGTCTTGCACTCGTAAAAGCCATTTTGCAGCAAGTACACGTCAGGTTTCTTGGACAGCTGCGCCTTGTTGAGATCCGCCTTCCATGTGCCGTCAAGGGTGCTTTGTGCATTTGCCAGAACCGGGGTCAGTAACGACATCAGCAATCCGATCAGAAGCAGTCTCTTCATGGCGATTCTCCCATTCCTCATGTGAAAAAGTTCGATACCTGGTCCATTAACGGCAGATACTGTACGCCTTCTCGCTCTACGACGCAACGCATACAATCATGCCTTTATTGACGGTTTTTCTTTCGCACAGGTTTAAACGGCGGCCGACTGCGACCGAGGTGCACGCTTGACAGCGGCTACTAACCTTGGCTCAATACTTCTCTGAGCCCAATTCGTCGGGAGGCGTCCGATGCCGCAACAGCAGTCTTCAACAGAATGTGGAATGGCCGAGTTGGACGACGGAACCAAGATTTGCGGACTTCACCAGAAGCCGTTGATTGAGATGGCAAGGTACGGCGACGGTTCTTCAGGTCTCGACCACCTTTCCGCGTGGATGTGCCCGGTGTCGAAGCGACCCATTTTCAAGAAAGGATAAAATGTGCTCCGCCAACATTGGCGCAGGGCCGTGCATACCGTGCGAATGTCAGAAAAGAAAAGCGGCGTGCCAGCTTTTACCCCGCACTCCGGTCATCCCGAAGTCCCCGCGCTTTCTCCAGCGGGGGAAAAGAGAGCCCCTGAGCGAGTGAAACGAGTCGAAGGGGATCTGCCGGGTAGTGACGCACAGCCGTGTACGTCAGTGAATTGGGAATGATCGTTATCGTGATGGGCGTTACCGGTGCCGGCAAGACGACCGTCGGCAATTTACTGGCCCATGAACTGGGTTGGAAGTTCGCGGACGCCGATAGTTTTCATTCCGCTGCGAATAAAGAAAAGATGGCGCGAGGAATCGCGCTGGATGACGCAGATCGCGCCCCCTGGTTGGCGGCAATGCGTACTGCGATTGTGGAATGGGCTGCCCACCATGAGAACGTTGTGCTCGCATGTTCGGCTTTGAAACGTGGTTACCGGGAAACGCTGGCGATTGGTCCCGAAGTGAAGTTTGTCTATCTCAAGGGAAGTTATGAGGCCATCTACCAGCGGCTACTTTCGAGGCATGGGCACTTTGCCACAGAGGCAATTCTGCGCAGCCAGTTCGAAACTCTGGAAGAACCGTCCGAATCTGACGCCATCGTGGTGGATGTGACCAATGCTCCAGAGGATATTGTTGCCGAAATCCGGGAACGGTTGAATCTTACCTAGGATTCGATTTTGCTTAGGGTTTCAGAGTTCGCAGATAAAGCACGAGTTGCCATCTTTCCAGCTCAGGTAGCTTGCTGAATGACGGCATCCCACGGCCAGTATTTCCATTCGTGATCTTCCAGAAAAGGGCCCCGTCAGTTTGCTGCTGGACTTCAGGAAGATGAAAGTTGGCAGAATGTTTCTTGATCATGCCAGTGCCGTCCGGACCATGACACTCCGCACAGTTGCGCAGAAATAGTTTTCTTCCGCCCGGAACCGCTCCAGTCTTTTTGGCCAGCGGGTTGGACCGCACCGCCGCGGTATCTGGCGCTCGCCACCTTGCATCGGGCACGTAAGTGGGATTCTGCGCTATCAGAATACTGAGGAACCCAAAGGTAACGAACGAACTGATACTGATAACGACTTCCTTAGCAACGCCCCGGCGCATCATGGCCTGCCTATCATGGCCTACCTTTGAACAACCGTGCCATACGACCGCCAATTCCCTGAATCTCGTAGCTGAGGCCGAAACGAAACAGCACGGCACTGCTCGCGTGAGTCAATCCGAATCCCGGCGAAATCCGGAGCGTCGTATTGTCGCTGACGAGCCATGCCACCACTGGTGCGACATAGTGAGCCGTATCATTCAAACCAAAGCTTACCGTACTGCCTAAGCCGCCATAAACCTCGGCCCCGGCCGCAAAATTCTCCCGGCAGAACCGGCAATTTGAGCCTGACGCCAGAGTCGCAAGCGGGCGCGAGAACGCCATCGAGTATCCAAACTCCACCCCTTCGCTCTGCGAGAAGTTTTTCGTCATAATGAAATTAGCGGCAACATTCCAATCGTGAACATCGCTGGAAAGGATCAGCTTCGTCTCCAATTCGCGGTCGTTCGCCGCCCGGAGCACCGAATTTGATGACGTGAGATCCGGCGCTCCGCCTTCGAGTTCTTTTTGAATCCGGTCCGCCTCGTTGATGTTTTCGTATTCCAGGTAAAGCACGGGATTGATCCAATGTTCCCGTTTAAGTGGTCGAAAGCGATTTTCGATTCTCCATCCCGTGAATATTGTGCTGTCCGCCCAGGTGGATTGGCCATCCAGGTAGAGTTCTGCGGTCCATCTCGCGGTCACTCCGTATTCAAACTCTACCCATGGGCGCGAAGTAAAATCTTTGGCCGGTGCGCGGGATGTCGGTTGTGCTGGAGACTTCAATCTCCAAATTTCCTGGTTCCTCCATGTGATGGTCGTAAGTGACGAAATAAGGACTTTCCTGTGCAACGCATACTATTGGCATAAATAAAACCAGCGGAATGAGCCAGCATTTCATCATTACAGTCAGTTGCAAGCCGGTTGCATTTATAGGAAGCGACAGCCAATCCTAGATGTGGCCTGTTAATTCGGTCAACAGCGCAAGCTATTTTGTGTTTCAGAATTGTTGCAACGACATGCAACCAGCGAAGGTTCAGGAAGACGCCGGTCGTGTAAATGAGGTGCGGCAGGTCGAGCAATAACCGCCGACTTCCAGCCGGGTCACCACTATGTGGAACTGACAGTCGCGTTGGATCTGGCCTTTCAGCCGGTCGAAAAGATCGCTCTCAAACTCGGTAATCTTGCCGCAGCGGAGGCAGGCCATGTGAATATGGTCGCGCTGAGGCCTTCGCTCGTAGAAGTGCTTCTCGCCTTGCATATGCATCAGGTCGAGCTCATCTATTAAGCCGTGCCGCTTGAGCAGATTCAAAGTTCGATAAACGGTCACGCGGTCAATTCTCGGGTCCCTCTTGCGTGCGTGGCGCAGGATCTGGCTCGCGTCCAGATGCTGCTTCGCCGTCTCCACAACACTCAATATTGTGCGCCGCTGATGGGTCATGCGCAGGCCGCGCGACATCAGTTCTGCCTGCAATCGTCCCGGCGTTTCCGTTTGAGGTAGGGGCATGAGCGTCTCTTGTAACCGAGTTGCAATTATATCGAAGACGAAGACAGACCAAACCTGGTGCTGTGTATTATTTGTGTCAGATTTACAAAGGATTAAGCCGCTTCGAAAATGGCCGAGGCTGTCTCTAGTTGCCCTTCATTTTTTCTTTCACACTGTGAGCCAGCTTCTCAATTTCCTCGGCCTTCTTAACCACGTCCACCGACAGGACGTTCTCATTGGTCTTGTCCACATATTGCTTTAGCTCCGTGCTGAGCTCCAAAAGTCTATCCGTGTCGCGCTTTAGCTGCTCGTGTCGCTGCTCGTTCAGTTTCTTCTCCATGGCTTTCTTGAGTTTTTCGGCATTCTCATTGTCGTCCGGCCTTCCTTGAGACGGATCCTGCCGTGGAAAAGGAGGGCCACCCAAATTAGGGGGCGGGGGCGGATTCTGGCCAAGAATTCGCAATGGCAATGCGAGCAATAAGACTAAGGAAAGCAGAAGCAACTTGTGTCGCACATGAACCTCTTCGCTGGCGTGATTTTCAAAGGATTATACTTTGCCGCCGCAAGTTCCATCATCATCCGTCTAACGCCTTGTTTATAATCGGCTATTCAGATATGGAAAATTTACTATTACTCGCTGCGCTTCAAGCCTCCAATCTACCCGCCGTCTTCCGCGGATGGCGTGAAGACACCATGGGATTCGTGCGCAACAGCGTGCCCAAGCTGATTCTGATCGCGGTTGTAGCGATCGTGCTGGTCCGAATCGTTCGAATCCTGACCCGTAGGCTGGCCTCTTTAAGAGAAAGAAAACTACCTTCCGGCCTGCGCACCCAACAGATACGCACGCTGGCAAGCGTCATGAACAGCGTCGGCATTTTCATTATTTTGTTTATAGCGTTGCTGCTGGTTCTCCCGTTTTTCGGTCTGCATCCTGAACCTTTGCTGGCCAGCGCTGGCATTGTGGGGCTCGCGATAGGCTTCGGCGCGCAAACCATGGTGCATGACTTTATCAACGGATTCTTCATTCTTTTCGAAAATCAGTACGATCTCGGAGACATAGTTCGCATCGCCGGAGTTAAAGGAACCGTCGAGGACATGAGTCTTCGACGCACCACCCTGCGCGATGATGACGGCACCGTACACATTGTTCCCAATAGCGAGATCAAAATTGTTTCCAACCTGACCAGGGATTGGTCACAACTCACCCTTCGCGTGGTGGTCGCCTATAGCGAACCAAGCGATAAAATTGTGAAGCTGTTACAGCAAGTCGGGGATGAGATTCGTCATGATCCAGCCTTCGCCGAGGACATTGTCAGCGACATACAAGTGCCGGGAATCGATCGCGTAGGAAGTGGCGAAGCGGAGTATCTCATGCTGGTGAAGACTCTTCCCAACAAGCAATATCCAGTGAGCCGCGAATTGCGTCGCCGAATTAAGGATTGCTTCCAGAAGAACAATATCCAGACCGCCGGGCCGGGAAAGGTCTATGTCATTGACCAAGGAGAAGGGAAGGCCTCGTAGCCAGAAGGTATGTCCTTCAGGACGTCATCCTGAGCTTGCGAACGATCTTGCGCGGAGTGGATATCCACCGGCCTGGACCATCATATTGACGCTCGTGACCGAGCACCTATCGCGACGGCCCGACAAACATCACGTAGGAACACGCACTGACATGCGCTGGAATTTCCTCACTGGCCCGAGCCGTAATAATCACATTAAATTCGCCGGTCACCTCGATATTTTCGAGAACGGATTTCGAGCGGGATGGCTCTACAGTGGCCAAAAAACTGAGAAAGGCGTGAATGTCCATCCCGCAGTGGTTCTGAGTCAAGTACGACATCTGTATATCTTGCTTCTCAAAATGCCAGGCCAGCGCTGCCGCTTTCGCCACCGCGTCCTCATATTTCTTGGTGGAGAGAACGCTTGGGTCCGGGTTATCAAAAACAATTCTCAGTTTCCGATTGTCTTCACGGCTGAACTCCCGCACTTTTAGGGCCCCGGTCTTTGCCGTCGCTTTCCAATCGAGATGCCGGGCCGAATCCCCCGGCAAGTACTCGCGTAGCCGGTAAAAATCGTCGCCGCCGCCACGCAAGAAAGTTTCAAACTGTCCAATGACATTAGAAAACAATTCAATGTGATCACTCGCACGCTGTACAGATGGGTACACGATAATTTCACGCACCATGGGCACATGCCGCGTTTTGACCAAAAAGTTAAACGGAAAACCGCTGGCTAGTCCGAAGCTCTCCTCTTTATAACGGCCACGCCGTGCGAAGGTTAAGTCAAGATCCGCCTTGAGTGAATCATTCGCGGGGATGAAAGGAAAATATGTGGTTCCAGAAAAAATACAATTCGCTCTCGCCGCCCTGGCGATGCGGTGCAGTTTACGATCCGGCAGCTTCAGCCATTGCTTCTGCGGCGGCCGCATCGGGGGAAAGGCAAAAGTCGTTGCCTTCCACTGCCATTGTTTGGTTTCTTTACCCTTATTAAAGGGCACAACGTTGACTGAAAAGGATGGAAGCCATCTGCGAGTATTGTTTAGCGCCAGGCGTCCGCGGATTGTCTCGCCGGCAAAGACATGTTCCGGCATCCGGACATCAAGTTCCAGGTCGCGCAACACCAACGCCGAGACCCCGCCAGAAACTAGAATCGCCGCCAGCATCGCAGCCACAACAATGTAAAGCAGATTGTTCCCGGTATTGAGGGCTGCGATTCCAATCAACAGCACAACTGTTACGTAGATAAATCCCAGCTTTGTGACCTTGTAGTCCACTGCGTCCCGGATGCGCGCCGCTGCAACCCGTTTCGCCAGATAAGGGACAGTTGTTATCCCTACAAAAACCGCCAGCAGCAACGCCACCGACGCCAGAATGAGCGTGGCCCACAAATTTCCGGCCTCCCGCGAAACCGTCGAAAATAGAGCGGCGACAAACGCGAGAATGAGGCCACCGATGGCCAGCAAAAATCGAATCCAAACCGCAGAAATTTCCAAATGCGGCAATCGCAACCCGCGATCCGCTGGCGCAACCGTCAACTTTTCAGCTGTGGATGAAACTCCCATAGAGATGATCCAGCCTAGCATTAACCCAGAGGACTCTCAAAGTTACGCTGGGAGAATCCTAATCGGATGACCGTGAGGGTGCCGCGCTTTTCGCAAGGGTGGGAGGCGAGTCTGCCGGCGCCGAAAACTAACTTCCGACGCACTCCGCCTTTTGGCAGCGGTACTTCACGCCCGTTTGGCTCTCAGTACGAACCGGACTGGCGAATGAGCTTGCGCTGGCGCAACCCCAAAGCGATCTTTATCATTGCCGTTGTGAAGCTTTGGCGAAAGAAAGGTCCGTTCGCAACGGGCATTGTGCTCTCGGCAGTCGTGCTGGCCGTCCACGTTGCCATTCACGTCGCGACCCACTAAGGAGAATACATGTCAGTAAACCCATCGGCAGGAGCTTCGTTTCGATGCACGATCGCACCCTGGCTGTCGGTTCGCAACGGCGCGCGTGCGGTTGAGTTCTACAAATCGGCATTTGGAGCAGCGGAGGCATTTCGTTTGGACGCTCCCGACGGAGGCGTGGTGGCGAGGCTTTCGGTGAATGGCGCCGAGCTTTGGCTTGGCGACGAATCTCCGGAGCATCGCAACTTCAGCCCCGAATCTCTCGGCGGCGGCACCGTTCGAATGGTCTTGACTGTCGCCGATCCCGATGCTGTCTTTGCACGCGCACTGAAAGCTGGCGCAACGGAGGTTCACGCCGTAAGCGAAGAGCATGGCTGGCGAGTAGGCCGCCTAGTAGATCCTTTCGGACACCACTGGGAAATTGGCCGTCCGTTGGCCGCCTAAGAGGCTGGAGGGAGAATTCCAAGGGCTATTGGAAGTGGCGGGGCCGGTTCATGCGACCGGAAACTTGCCCAGAGCTACATTACGGTTGTGGTAATTTTACTTAGACGAAGCGAATACTATGCTTTTGCGCCTTTGCTTGATTTCGTCGCTTCTGCTCTTGCCTCTTGGTTCACTACACTCCCAGGCTGGAGACACACCGAACTCGCCAAATACAACGTTCCAGTCCAAGGTACGGGTTGTGCTCCTGGACGTGACTGTGACCGACGGCAGCGACCGGCCAATCGGCGGCCTGCAAAAAACAGATTTCCAGGTTCTCGAAGAAGGCAAGCTGCAGACAATCGCATCTTTTGAGGAGCACAAGGGTGTACCGCCGAATCAGGCTGCGATACCGCCGTTGCCTGCTCATTTTTACACTAACTATCCGTTGAACAGAGCAGCGGATTCGGTGAATGTACTGATGCTGGATGCACTCAATACGCCGCTCGGAGATCAATCAAACGTGCGTGCGCAGATGGTCAGCTACCTCAAGAAAATCCAGCCCGGACCGCGGTTGGCGATTTTTACGCTCACATCCCAGATGCGCATGGTGGAAGGATTCACGGCAGACCCATCCCTGCTGCTGGCGGCGCTTAACCACAAGAATTGGGGAGGCGGCCCGAAATCTTCCCCCCTGCTCCGCACGGATGAGGAAGACAATGTGGACCAGCAGATGATCAACGCGGTGGCTGACGCTTCGGGGCCTGTGCTGACGTCGCAGGCGCAGGCGTCCATTCAAGCCATGAAAGAATTTATGCAAGAGACGAAGAACTACCAGACCTACTCGCGCGTCGAAATGACGCTCCAGGCGTTGCAACAGTTGGCGCGCTATCTTGCCGGTTTTCCAGGACGCAAGAACGTGATCTGGTTTTCGGGGTCTTTTTGAGGCACATACGCGATGTAACCGAACAGGGCAGCGCCACCAATCCCAGTGCCCCCAACGAGCAACCGCAGAACAGGTAGAGGCATTCGATAAGGGTACCAACTGTCCTGCTTCCATGCGTTCGCAAAATTATCCATCGCGTTTAGGACTTTGTCGGGCTGCAAGAGGGCGAAACATCCCAAACGTGAGGAATAGCACAGCCATGACCAGTGCTGCGGGTGCATCGGCTCGACTTGGGAGTTTCTCTTGCATACCCACAAAAATACACGACACGCCAATGAACGCGAAGCTAGCTGTTGTAATCAGGCGTGGCTGTCGGCAATTCCGGTAGTGGCTCAATGAGCCACTACCGCAATTTCCTCCTCTTTCTCAAATGGAATCCAACTCATGCTATGCTGAGCGGTCCCGACGAATGCTCCAGTTCCGGCGAATAACGACTCAAGAACGGTTTATTCCACAAGTTGATGGCTTGCGATTCGTGGCCATCGGGTCGGTGGTTCTGTTTCATCTCTACAATGCCCTGTCCCGAGGGGCCGTTCCGCCACCCATCGAGTTAAATACAGACCTTGCGAAGCGTGGGGTCGAACTCTTCTTTGCAATTAGCGGCTTCATTCTGGGAGTGCCGTTCGCTTCGCGGTACCTGTTGAGTGGCCCCAAGATAAACCTCAAGAGGTATTTCTTGCGGCGACTGACTCGCTTGGAGCCGCCTTACTTTATTAGCCTTCTTGTGTGCACAGCGGTGCAGACCGTCTGGGCTCATCGTCCGATTGGCGATGTCGCGCCTCACCTACTTGCCAGCTTTGCATACCTGCACAATATGATTTATGGAGACTTTCCCGCGTAATCAATCCCGTTGCCTGGTCTCTGGAAGTCGAGGTCCAGTTCTATGTAATGGTGCCTTTAATCACTATAGTGTTTGCGATTTCCAATTCTCTTGTGAGACGTGCCGTCATACTGTTTCTGATGTTGTGCACGGGATTGTTTAGCAATCCCTTATACCGAACCCTTCACCTGCACGCCTCGATCGCGTACTATCTCGCATTCTTCCTAGCGGGCTTCCTTGTTTGCGATTTATACCTTAGTCGTGGCGAATGGAAGCAATCTTTTCGGTGGGACGCGCTCGCGCTATTCGGTTGGCCGCTAGTGTGGCTTTTGGGACGGAACACTGGTCACGTACTTCTTCCTTTCGTGATCGTGGTGCTCTATCTAGCGGCTTTTGGGGGCGCATCTGTTCGGCATTGTTCAGCAACCCCGTGATCACGGGTGTCGGGGGAATGTGCTACAGCATCTATCTCTTTCACGTTTTGGTTCTCTCCGCGATGTGGCACTTGATAGCAGCCCTGCACATCGGGCAAAACTTCTGGGTCTACTTTGCCCTGCAAGCGATTCTCACCCTGCCTGTGGTTCTGTTGCTTTGCGGCGCGTTCTTTTTGCTGATTGAACGTCCCTGCATGGATCGGGAGTGGCCTCGGAAACTGTGGCGGTTTGGGCAGAGGTTTACGTTGAATAGAATGCGAGAGCGCCAAGCTCAAGCAACAGATTGAGAGAGATGCTGCGCGGAGTCAACGCAGTTGTCACAAGCCGAGCCAGCGTCAGTTGGCGAAATTGTGCCAAAAAGGTGATGAAGAGGCATGTCCGCAATTCGGAGGTTTGCTAAATCGTGTGTTGTCCTGTTTTTGGGACGCGAATCCAGGTCCCATAAGATAGTGCGAGGACTTGCGTCCGGCTATCGGATTCGCGTTTCGGCTGCGGAGAATCTCGGATATTTACTTGGAACTGATGAACCGCACCTGCAAAAGATAATCAGGGAGTACGTTGCGGCTGGTGACACCGTTTACGATATCGGAGCCAACATTGGCTACGTGTCTCTTTCACTTGCGAAACAGGTTGGAGACGGCGGTCTTGTCATCGCATTCGAGCCGGTTCCTCGAAATATCGATTCTTTTCGAGAAAACATTAAAATCAATCAACTCACCAATATCAAACTGTTGGAATTCGCGGCTTCCCACAGCAGCGGCGAGGCGGTCATTCGAATCGCCGAGAACTTGTCGATGGCAAGTTTGTTTTGGCATCAAAATAATCCATTGGCCACTGAAATTGTTATCAAAACCGCGTCGATCGACGGACTCATTGAATCTGGGGATCTCGTTTACCCGAGATTTGTCAAAATCGATGTCGAGGGCTCAGAAGGCAGTGTATTGCAGGGAATGCTCCAGACGCTAGCCGCTGCCAAGCCCATCCTGTTTGTTGAGTGCTCGGAAGCGGGACGCCAAACAACTTGGTTTTTGCTTCGAGGCTTAGGATACCGATGCCAATTGGCTGCTACGCGACAATGGGTCGATGAATTCGAAGATTACCGCCATTCCGACTTCCTCTGGTTGCCTCCGGACCTACCCACGACTAGCCAACTGCCACGGTCTTCAGCAGTAGACGAAATAACGCAATGATCCAAAACCGCTCCCTCCCACCCGACACCGTCCTACCCCACGTGACCTATCAAAACGTTGACGAAGCCATCACATGGCTCACCACCACCTTCGGCTTTTCCGAGCACTACCGCTATGGCAATCCAACAAGCGGTGCACAGATGCATCTCGGTAACGCCTGGATCATGCTAAGAAGAGCGCGACAGGGAAGCGCGAGCCCAGAGAAACTCGGCTACGGAACGCAGAGCCTGACTGTGTTTGTTGATGATTTGGAGGCGCACTGCGCAAGATCGAAAGCGGCGGGCGCCAAACTCGTGGAGAATGTCCACGAAACCGAATATGGCGAACTTCAATACGCGGCCGAAGACCTAGATGGCCATCACTGGCTGTTCTCGCGGCACGCTCACGACCGAAGTCCCGAAGAATGGGGCGCCACGGTCGTGCAACCCGCTGCAATGGCGGTTCAAATCTCTCCCATGTTGGCCGTCAATGATGGAAATGCGGCGATCGAGTTTTACAAAGCCGCATTCGGAGCGACCTTCCTCTGGCACCTTGATGGCGGTGGGCACGTCGTCGCTGGACTTTCCATCAACGGCGGCAAATTCTTTCTCGCGCAAGAATCGCCCCCTCATGGGACCCGGAGCCCGGCTTCCGTGGGCTTTACGACGGTCAGGATTGAGCTTTTCGTAAACGACCCCCTCGCGGTGCACAAGCACGCTTTGGCTGCGGGAGCAACCGAGCGAAGTCCGGTCACCGAACATAAATATGCGACGGTTGGACCGCGCCCAATCAAGCACATGCTCCAAGGCTCCCTGCTGGACCCGTTCGGGCATATGTGGCTTATAGGAAAGATTCTCGAGTAACTCCGACTCGATAGGCGCGGAGACAAAGGCACCGTCGTCGGGGGATATCTCGTCTGCTATGCTACAGAGCGCTGGCGGAGCCGGAAATTCTTTACTCCAGCTATGACTTGATCCTGTTCGTCTTCGCTGAGATCGTTGTAGAAGGGCAATCTCAGCAGTCGCTCGCTAATGTCTTCCGTAACCGGACAGTGTGATGGGCGGGCGGCAAACCTTTTTCCAGCCTCCGAAAGATGAAGCGGACTGTAATGAAATACGCTAAGTATCCCCCGCGCTTTAAGGTGCGAGATTAGTCCCTCCCGGTATTCAAGCGACGGCAGCAGCACATAGAACATATGGTGCGCCTGTTCGCACTCCGGAGGAATCACAGGCAACTTCACATTATTGTTCTGAGCCCAGTCGGCCAGCAATTCATGGTAGCCGTGCCAAACTCGGCGCCGTTTTTCCTGAGTGTTCTCTCTTGCTTCCAGTTGCGCGCACAGAAACGCGGCCAACAGATCGGAAGGTAGATAACTCGATCCCAAGTCCACCCAACTGTATTTGTCCACTTCGCCGCGGAAAAATCGGCTCCGGTTCGTCCCCTTTTCTCTAATCACCAGGGCCCGCTCCACCAGCGCTACATCGTTAATCACCAGCGCCCCACCTTCTCCGCAAGTAAAGTTCTTGGTTTCGTGAAAGCTCTGCGTCGCAAGACAACCCATTGTGCCCGTGTACATGCCTCTATATTTAGAAAACAATCCGTGGGCGTTGTCCTCTACTACCCGAACGCCGTGGCGGGACGCGATCGCCAGAATCGAATCCATTTCGCAGGAGACCCCGGCATAGTGCACCACGACGATCGCCTTCGTTTTGGAAGTGATCAGTGATTCCAAAAGGCTCTCGTCAAGATTCAGCGTGTCGGGACGAACGTCCGCGAACACCAGGCGTGCTCCCCGAGAGCGAAAGCGTTCGCAGTCGAGACAAAAGTAAACGATGGGACGATGACCTCATCCTCGGGGCCGCATTCGAGCAGAAGCGCCGCCATTTCCAAAGCGTGGGTGCACGAAGTCGTCAGCAACACCCGAGGCGCACCAAGCTGTTCTTCAAGAATTTGATGGCACCGTCGCGTGAAAGGGCCATCGCCCGACGCATGCCCGCCAGCAATCGCATCCGCAATGTACTTGTACTCATTGCCCGCGAGGCAGGGCCGGTTAAATGGGATTCGGTAACTCATTTCAAGAGAAGCATACACAACTTTGAATTCGCGCGATGAGTCCGTCCTTCTTGTATCTTCTATTTCATTGCACTCATTCCGTCGTGAACCATTTGTGAAAAGTATAGAAAGAGTGGCTTGGCTCGAAACCGGTTCGGCACCAGACTTTCTGCATGGAGGTGTTCGTCACTTGCGTCGAAATTATCATGTGCGTTGCACCGTGGTCCCGGCACCACTCCAGGCTGCGAATCATAAACGAGCGACATATACCCTTTCCCTGAAACTCGGGCGCCACTGCGAAAAGCAGACCCTCAACTTCCTGCGGAGAATTCATCCGCAGGGTGGCAAATCCTACCACCCTACCGCCATCATCCGCCACCAGCACTTCATTCGCAGCGCCGCTCTCAGCACAGGATCGCTCCGCCCATGAATTGTATCCCTCGTCACATTTTCGAGAGTCGAGCCGGCGATCAGCATGGTAGTGGCCCACATAGCCTTTAAATGCTGCCGAGGCCACAATACGAAGGTCCACCTCATCTCCGGCCCGAAGCCGTCGCACCAGAAATTCGCCGGTATCATCGGGAATCACCTTTTTCGTCAGATCAAAACCGTAGTAGACCAGCGTATCCATCAACAGGAAGCCATTCGTTTCCATGCTCTGTGCCGTGGCCAGATCATTGGTCGCACAACGTGCAATTAACATGTCAACCCGCTCTGCACCGCAGAATTCCAATACTTTTGACAGGGTGTTCGAGACAATTTGCGCTCTGGCAATACGCACCCCAAACCGCTCGCTGTCAATTTCCGAGAACGCTACTATGTCGCGATCAACGATCGCGGGCATTTTCCCCTCCTCGGTTTTCACACACTTCCTTCACGCAACGTCGCATCAATCGCTGGTCACGAATGCGCTTGGTGCAAACTGCTAGCCCGCAAACTCTTCCGGCCGAATTCCTTCCCGGATCACGTATGGAGGCTTTTGCATGCTGCGGAAGTGCATACGCGCTAGGTATTCACCGATAATGCCGAGAGCAAACAGCTGGGCCCCGGAAAATAACGCCACAATGGAGGCGAGAAATGGAAATCCCGGTACCGGGTCCCCATGCATGAAATACCGAACCACTACGTACGTCAGTACAAAGAGTCCGAACAATGTAAAGATGAATCCGATCAGACTCGCGATTTGCAGCGGGATTGTACTGAATCCTGTCATCATGTTCATTGTGTGCGTCAGCAACTTACGAAAGGTATACCCGGAAGCGCCTTGTGCTCGTGGTCTATGCTTGACAGATGTGGAAGTAAAGCGATTAGTGCCCCACGTCAGCAGCACATCTATGGACACAAAAGATCCCTCATAGTGGACGAAAGCGTTTGCCAGCTGGGAATTGAAAGCGCGGAAGGCGCTCACTTTTCGGGCGACTTCAGCGCCCATAACATTTTGCAACGCCAGCTTGGTCACCCATGAGGCGAAGTCCCGCCCTACGCCATGTTGTTCCTGTTCCGGAGTTCCATAGACGACATCGTTTCCACTCGCTAGTTTCTCCAGCAGTTTCGGAATCTCTTCGGGAGGATGCTGCAAATCATCATCCATAGTCACGATAACATCGTAGCGCGCCGCCCGAATGCCGCACAGCAACGCATTATGCTGCCCGTAATTGCGCATCAAGTTGATGGGACGAATCCAAGAATATTGGCCCGCAAGATCGCAGATTACATTCCAGCTGCGGTCAGGACTACAGTCGTTCACGAAGACAAGTTCAAAATCGTCCGCGATGGCAACGAGAACAGGCTCCAGCCTCCGGACTAATTCAGGAAGGATCGCCTCGCTCCGGTAAACCGGAATGATTACAGATGCGCCCGAGATCCTCGAATGCAGAACGATGGGGTTACCGGGAGTGGTCCATGATTCTTTCATCGGAACTCACCCACGGGCCACAGCCGTTATTCCAGCAATGATCGCTACTAAGCCAGCTAGCTTCTGCCACGAAATGTTTTCTTGCAAGAAGTAGAACGCCGCGAGAGTGATGAATGAATAGGTAAGACCGACGAAGAGCGGATAGCAAGTCGAGAGTTTCTGGGTTGCCAGAATGTGGAACCAGATAAGAGCGGCTACACCTGAAAGCAAAAACCCAAACGCAAACTTCGGTTGTTGTCCCAACCGCAGTAGGGCGGCCAACGACGGCTCAAAACCCCCCGCCGCGGCAATACCATCTTTCATCAACAGGTTTGCCACTGCCATGGAGAGAGCAGTAAGCAGTACCAGCAGGAAGGCCCCGGCAGTCACGGTATCTCGCTCCTTGATAGTATCGTGGATGTTCGATCAAACTACCACATTTGCATCGCTGATATGGCAAGCTTGGCGCGCTCGCTCACGGAAGGTCTGCGCCGTGTTGTTTATTGTGTACCAGAATGGACTCAAAACCTGACGATAAGGAGGAAGAAAGCGCACAATGGTGTCTGAAAATCCGCGCTTGAAGAAAGCGGGACCGCTCCTAGCGCCTTCCTGGTATCCTCCGAGGTCATATTCCGTGCAACCATGTTCTTTTGCCCAACACATAGCGCGGGCCTGGAGTAAGTGACCCGCGTTCACCTTGCCATCCTTCCTAGTTGCTCCCCAGACGTACCAACAACGTCTCCCACATCGAACAATGACCACACCACCTGTCATTTCACTTTGATAGTAGGACAATAATACCGACCCATACGTCTCGTCTGCCAGTAGCGCGTGTACTACGTGTCGTAAATGGTATTCCTTATCTGGCGAGAAGTTCTTGCGACGGGCCATGGAATCGTAAATCTCGTAAAAGTCGCTATAAAGCTCCCGTCTGCGCATAGGTGTCACTTCCAATCCGAGGCGCTCTGCCCGGCGACACTCGTACCTCGCAACTTTTCTAAAGCTGCTCTGGATTGTTTCGATATCAGGTGTGAGGTCTACTCGAAGTGAGCATCTCGAACTGCCGACCGGGATCCACCCATCACTTGTCAGCGCTGAACCAAGATTCCGTGCCGCGGAATCAATCCAATCGGGGCTGATTTCAATGTAGATGAAGCCTCGTACCTTAGCTTCGACGGTCAATCGCGCAAGTGCATGTCGCATGTATCCGAGATCGTCGCAAACTGGTCCGCGCAACATCGGTCAGTGCCTTGATCCGACTTATCCGCCTGCCCATCGGATATTGAGTGCCGCATAGGCCGTAGAATTGCAATTGTCCAGAATCGCGAAACAAAATGCAGTATTCGTCGGAACGATTGAGACTCCACATAGGATGTTGAAAAGGATGTGCGGTATTTTGACTGCGAAGAAAATTATCTATCTCGCTGAGGGTGAGTGGGCGATACGGCCGGAACTGGAACGATTTCAAGGGACATACGCGCACTGATCAGAAATACTTCTTCATAGGCGTAACAGTCGAAGGCTCTCAACCAAGCCTGGAAAAGACAATGGTCGTAATCGTCCTCGCATGATTTGAAGAATAATACGGTCCTCATCTGTGAGGCCAGACGCAAAAAAAGTAGCAAAGAAGAGACAGTTCGAAGATAGCGAAGACCGCGAATAATAAGAAAATACGTGGTAACACGGTCGTGAATTCTTGTCTTGAGCAGCCATATCCCCCCAACTGTTACCGTAGAAGGGAGGAATGAGTTTAAGATAGCTGCGCGTGTAAGGGAACAATTTCATTCTTTTTCGGACAGCTCCGAGAGAAACCATACATTTGTCAGGGCGACCGCCAGAGAAGAAACAATTGCTGCTCCCGTGATGCCCAAGAATCGGAATTAATGTGACATTCGCGACCAAAGCAAAAAATGCAACAGCGATTTGAACAGGAATCATGTCGCCTCTGGTTCCCGGACATAAACAGAAGGTAGCCGAGCGGACCCTACCCCAATGTTTAACAGTTGACCCGCGCTTAAAACGGCAAGAACTGTGCCGCCTTCTTGGAATTCCGGACCAAAAACTCCCATAATAACGCGCGAGTAAAAGATGAAAACAAGAATTAGTGGCAAGCGTCAACGCAATCACCCATTTCGTGATCGTTTGATATAGGCGTAGCAGCAACTGTTGCGCATCTCTTGGGCATGAAGGTCCGCGATGATAGGGCCAAAATTGTGTTGATAGATTGCAGCACTAATGCGCATATAGTTGCGACGGTGCTAGCTACTGCGAAGACCCCAATCTTTTTCGCTTCAAGGAAATGCGCCCAAGATGAGGCGGTCAGCCCCTGAGGACGTAAACTCAAGCAACGAGATTGCCAACATTGACAGTGCAAATCCCCACTCCTCCAGTTGCAGGCTTTAGAGAGGCGAACGTTGATCAAAGGGAGGAGAGTCAGGCCACTTCGCAGAATGGTCCACATTGCAAGAACAATTGCAAGCAGATTCACCCATAATTTGCGCAAAAATATAGCCCCATAACGAAAGGCCAAATTTCAAAGCGACCACCGTCATCACCATCATGAACGGAAACGAGATAAATTGCGTGATTGTAGTCCTGCGGCTGGCCTTTTTAAGGCCCGTAAGACACTGCAGCACGAACGAGTTGGCAGTGCCCACTGGTATTAGGATTGCGTACAAGGGGAGATATCGCGACAACTCGGGGGTCATGAAAGAAATGGACGGCCAGGCGTTCTCGTCCGGCGATTACCGCAACGCACAGTGTGGAAGCACCCAAAAGTGAAAACGAAGAGAGCGCGCCAGAAAAATGTCCGCAACCGATCAGCTTGGCCGTAGAGCTGTTATACAGCCGTATATCGGTGCGGCAGCGTACGGCAGCCCCAGATCTCCCACTAACCGGCAGATCGCATAAACACCAATGCCCAGTGCGTTCCAGCCGAGTAATTTCGCTCCCAGGGTACGCGCTAGGTAAACTCTAAATAGGTAGCCAACCAGCAGCGTACAAATTGTTCCTAAAAAAGAGATGGACGATTGATGGCCGATGTCGGAAAGCCTCTCCCGAAATTGCTGGACCGGCGCAATTCATTTGGCTCTCTCTTCCTCCGTTGCTGAAATTCTCGTTTAATGGCTTGCCATAGACCTTGGACTAGCTTTTCGTCTGATGTTGAAGCTGACCGGCTGAGGGGGGGCATCGGTTTGTGGGGCTTGTAGCAACATCAGATTTAGAAAAGACGTAGTAATACCACCTCGTAGAATTAAATTCTGCTAACACTGGGTAGTCGTCTCCTTGCACCTCTTTTATCGTGAATCCAAAACGCCCCACTTCGGAAATCACGAACTTGGGAACACTGTAATGGTGGATAAGGCCACCGTGGGCCGGGTCGAGCAAGTACCCTTCTCCTCGCCAAAATGTTTTCGTCACAATTCTTTTGCAATTCGAGGGAGGCTTTGAACCATCACTTCGAAAAATGCTCTCAAGGCGACGGCACATGTGAGTATCGCGAGTGCGCAAAATGTTAAAGTCTTCCTCCTGGTAACCAGCCTTGGGCAATTTCACTCAGTCGTTCTGCATTCCAAGTGATCCGCACCAGCACAGCACGTGGGTTGTGGGACGAAAATATAAAAACTCCTCCGGATCTCAGGATCCGATGACACTCCTTGAGACAACTAAGTCGTGCTGCACCGGCTAGCGCATCCAGACCATTAAATGCCATGACCAACCACATCAAAACTCATTGCGGGGAAATGGGAAAGGTCGGATGCATCCATTCGTCGGGACTCCAATTCGGGAAACTTGCTCCGACAGGCAAGAACCATGTGGTCGGCATAATCAGCGCCGACGTATCGAACCGCATTGCGTGATAGGTAGGAACTAGTTCGACCACCGCCAACCCCAAGGTCAAGAATACTTTTGCCCGGGCCAATGTATTTGTCGAACAGGAATGCCTCGCAAGACGTGACACCGTCTCGGCTCGCGTAGTAGGAAACTACTTCGGGCGAGTTAAAAACCTCGAAATTCTTTGTGTTCATACCATGCTAGTTAAGAGAGCAGCATATCTCAGCACATTTCTCATGCGTTTCAAGATAACGAAAGGCGATAATAATTCAGTTTTAGCGCGAACCATTAACTCCGATTGGATAACGTATGACGGAATCAGGCAAAGCCATTGAAAGAAAAACGATAAACACGAGGAGACCAAAACAAGACTTCTAGCCTGTCAAACGCCATCTCATGCCTCACTCAAATTAACCAAGGCTTGAGTTTATGTGATTTTTGAAACGATCGCTGATTTCGTGAGCACGTTTTTTTCGAGCATTTGATTGCGTGAGATATTTCCAGGGCCGTAAACTCCTATAAACTCTGTGTGAGAGGTCAATGAAATAAAGTCGATGGTTATCGTACTCGCTTCGGCAGGGATCGTCGCTGTAAGTGTAATGATTTGGCTATTCATTGGTCTGATGAAAGAAGTTGATACTTCTTGCGATCGACTCGACCATTAAAAGTATAGGAAAATCAAAAACCTGTGTTTGGCGTGACTGAGGCACTGTGGCGGGTCGACTGGATGTCGGCGGATAGACGGGACAATTTAGATCGTTCGGTAACCCTGGATTATGGCTGTTTGGTGTTAGGCGAAGGCAAGTATGTGGTATCTCCATCGTGGGGTTGTAGTAGGAAGGCGATGGAATTCTTGGCTAAGGTCTAATCAGAAGCAGACCTTCGGCGGTACTGGTCGCACCCATTTCATTTTTTGCCCGTATGGTCGAGGAGTGGATCATGCCCGAAGTCTCGCTTTACAGAGTATGCCCAAGGCCGAGGTTTGGGCCTCGGCTTTTGCTCCTGCCTCAGAATGGCGAAGATTTCGCCAGAGGCTTGCGCGAGTGAACAGTCCTTCTCAACCCAACCCTGCAACCCGGTCTTTTGTCTTTGACCCAAAACGTGACAGTTCGTTCCCCGATCCGGGGGATGCGATGCTGCGCGATGGGAGGCCGGCCTTACATAGCGACCGGCGTATTGTAGGGAATGCCGCTTGTCCCGGAACGATTGAACCTTGACGCTCCACCAACGCTGCTCCTGCTGGGTGAGCATCTCTTCCGCCTGGTCAACGGTCATCTCTGTATGACGCTGACCTGCTCCGAGGGCAGCGCGAAGAAACTACGATCATGGCCTTCCGCCAAGACTTCATCAGTGCCTCGCGGTCATGGTAGACGTGAGAAACCCAGATGTCGGAGGAGCTGTGCAGCCCTCGCGCGGTGACCATGTGTGTACATGTGAGTTGAACCTCAACTCTCCATGGAAGATGGGAATAACGCCAATGCCACAAACCATACTTCGTCCTAACCCGCACCTGTATGATCTTCGCGGCTAGAGCTGACAGAGCCTTAGTCAGGAGAAAAGCGCTCATTCATCGATGTACTATTGTAATGCAGTCAATGGCAAGTGGAAGAAAAGGCGCGGAGGCCGCAGCCGCAAAACACCAGTATTTCTGACCACATTTCAAAACCCAATGGAAGAAAGCAAAATTCCAATCAATCGAACCGGCCCGGGCCGGCACATTATCTCAACTTTGCTCTTCCTCGCGGTCGCGGCGAGCGTATCCGTTCACTGTTACCGCCACAGTGTGTTCGGAATTGACTTGCTCGGTTATGCCGGCTCCATCGCCCTGGCGGATACCGATGACGTTGTTAGAGCGCATGATATCGTCTACGGCGCACCTTTGACGCCGCATCTCCGTGGCCTCGATGAAAATACCGAACAAAGTCTCGACATGAGACGACGGGCGGCGACCCTATGTCGCTGCAATGTATTTTCCATACTTCGCAATCAAACCTTTGTATATTTTAACTCTGCGAGCGATCCACAATCTTGGCTTCAGTGTCATTGACTCTGTCCGCGCGGCATCCGCCCTGTTCTATTTTGGAATTGCTGCGATGTTATGGGCGTACACAGGCTCGTGGCTCAGCGTCGTCATCATGATCCTTCCAGAGATGATGCTCCTCGGCCAAGCGACTGACCCGGATGGCATGTCCTGCTGCCTCATGCTGCTCGGCCTTTGGATGGTCTTTCTCCGACCGAGCGATATGGGTATTTTGGCACTCCTGCTCGCAATCTGGGTTCGGCCCGAAAACTCTCTGCTGTGCTTGCTGGTCGTTTTCGTGCTTCTCTTTGAGGGGAGGGTAGACTGGAAGAAGGCCGCGGTTTTGGTTTTTCTGAGCGTAGGAAGCGAAGTGGTGATTAACCAGTTTGGATATCCCTGGCAGGAACTCTACGGCCACCTGCTTGGCTCAACACCGGGCAATGGTGGTGCTTCCGTGTTTTCCAATTACGGTCGTTCCCTGGTCACCGCTGTGAACGACTCACTCCATAGCTCCGCACCGGTGTTTGCTCTTCTCTGGTTGGTTTGCTTCCCGTTAGTCAAGAAAGAGTTCCGTTGGATTATGGGGATCACCCTCGTTTTTTCCGCAGTACGTTTCGTCCTGTTCCCGACTTATGAGCCTCGTTACTACGGATTATTCTTCGGCACAACCTCGATAGCCGGGGTGCTCTTGATTCAAAATGGGGGTTACCTGCGCCTGGGAGAAAAAACCTTGGACTACCTGCGCGACTTTGCGTCACAAAAGTTGCGGAGAGCGGCCTAACAACTGTAGCCGAAAGCTTAGAGGACTTCGTGAGCTTCACCACATAATCAATCGCACGATTGCAGGTCGCAGAGCCGGAAGCTTGTTTCCGATGGCTCCCGCAATCCGCAACTTCAGCTTGATATAAATCTGCCCACCGGAGATTTTCCGGTCGCTCTTGCGGAAGCCCTGGAGCGAATTTCGGCGCATAGTCTCCAGTTCCCCACGTCAGTCGAACGATCTGCATCAGTGGCGATTGCGCAAGCCGGCTGGGGATCATACTTCACGCCGGCAGGAGCAAGCGATAGCGCAATCTATGAATCTGCGACAACGAACAGAGTCCGTTTGCCGAATCGATCAATAGCGATTATTTGCTCATTGCCCAGCGATAAGAGACCACAATGGTTGTGTCGAAGCTCGTGGCAACGATCACACAATGTGATCAGGTTCTCTTCGGAGTCGTGTCCGAGATGGCTTCGAAAGTTCAAATGGTGGACTTGCAGATTCTTGGAGTGATCCACAATTCTGGCATCGCCAAGCGTCCCGCTTGAGTACGAAGAGTCTCAGCCGAGTGTAATCCTCGGAACAAAGTTGGATGCGAGGGCTCTTGGGAAGGATCTTAGTCATGAAGCCTTTTCATCGGCCTGCTTAAGAAGTGCTTGCTTTTGTTGGCTTGGAAGAAACTTGAACATTCTGGAGACGGATTCGAGCAGCACATCGGGACATCCGCTGTCCAAATTGGCCCCAGCTAGAAAGTCTGCGCAGATCATCTCCAGGCAGTAGCCGCGAGACTTGTCGGTGCCAAGCATTAAGGCGGCCGTTTCGATTGCCTGTTCAATGACCGGAATCTGACTCTTGTAGAACTTGAAATAGATGATCTCCCAGGGCTCGGTTTCCTTGCCGGTCAGTTCCCTCTCCACTTCCCTCTTGAATTCTTCCTTGGGCAAAGTGTGAGCTTTGTGCAACCAGGTTGCACAATCGAACTCCTGACCGTCCCTGCGCGCCACTTTTGCTAGCTCTAGTCCCTTAGTCCAACCCACCTGCTGAAGGTCTTTTCTGGCCTGCAGCGGTAGATGCTCGTGAATGGACATGAGGTAATAGGCTTTCCGTCGCGATTCCGGAAATCGTCTCTCCAGGAAGTCGTCAAATGATTTGAGGTTTTCCACTCGCCAGTATTGTCCCGCCCTGACTTCACAGAGATACCGCCCCAGCTCCACAAACTTGGTATCGCGCTCGGCTTCCTTATGCTGCTCCCAGGCCAGAATCTCATCAATCTTGGTGAGCACGAATTGGGCTCGCCGACGATTCAGCTTGGGTGGCATAGGCGGATTCCTAGAAATTAAGTTCGTCAAGCCAATCAAATTCTTGTCCTGGACGCTTTATCAGGCTGGCGTCAATGATTTCTTTTCTCCCCAGGCATAAGCCGATGTAGGAGCAGCTGGTGCAGGGGTTCTGCGGGAACCGGACTCCGCTATGCGGCAGGAACTGGGCGGATTCGATTCTTGCCACCGTGTCCTCCACCAGCCGGCCGAATTCCTCTTGCTGCTCGGTCGTTATTGTGGTGCGAAAGTATTGAATCTCGACCATTCGTTTGCGCACGAATACGACCTGCGCCACATCGGAAATGCCAGTCACCCAGGAATAGCAAATCAGCTGAGGATCTAAATTCAGAAGCCCCTCAGGCTGTTCAGGGTAACGGCTGGAGGTGGTCTTCCATTCCAGAAGACATTTGTGCCGTCCAACAGCCCAATCGCGTCGACGTAAGCCACAAAATCATTGGTCGGCGATACCGATTTCGTAAACTTGATCTGCAGATTGCGTCGCGGCTGGCGTATGCGGATTCGATCCTCTTGGGCAAACCGATCTAGCAGCTGAACACCTTGCTGCAGCATGCGGTCCCAAGTGACTCCATTCGAGTAGGTGAGGTCTGATTGCTGATAAGCACTCCATTCGCGGAATAGCGCTGCGGCGAGTCTTCCCGGCGGAAATAGGCCGCCAAAGCATTTTCAAACGCTCGACCAAATAGCATGGCGGCCCGCGTATCCTTCTCTTTCCAGCCGTCCAGATAACGATGCTTATACCGGCGAGGGCAAGCCAAGTACTGGCTGATTTGGGTATAGCTGTATGTCACCGAGCGACCTCATTAGTTACGGTCACGGAGATAGACGGGCCTGAAAATTCTTGCCATTGGCTGGCTGGAGCGAATCCATCGAAGTTGATCAGAGTTGTGCCATTGACGACCGTATGACTGATTTTCACCACACCGCTCAGCCCTGGCATTGCTTTTTCGTCTACTTCATCTCGCCCCAGAAGTTCCGGATCATAAGTGAAATCCCGCAGGAACCAGCCAAGCTTCCACAGGGCTTTCGCCGTGCAATAGAGACGCCCGGAAATCTGGTGGCCGGCCAAGTTCTCTGGGTTCTAAGACGGAGAGGCGGAGAAAGTAAAACGGCTTCTGTGCGTGCCATCGGTACTGGGTTTTCTCGACTCGCACCAGATAAACACCATCGGGAACCTCTTGTTCAGATATAGCGGCGGTCTGGCCAAGTCCTTGGAATCGTCGAGTCATGCGGCACCTTCCTTGTTTCCTATGTAGCTATTGAGCTGGCACAGCAAGGCGTTGCGATCTTTCGTTGCCCAATCAGCCAGGTGAGCGACAAAGTTTTCGACCTGCTCGCGCGTGGCATCTCGCAAAGCTTTGGTGCCGCAGAATTCAACGGCATATGACTTCACCAAATTGGGGTCGAGCTGATGCTGGCGGATGAGTTGGCAGAGCCGATCTCTTACAAGAGGACCGCTAGTCTTGGAATGTCCATTGACAGGTTCAGGCGGAATCTTCTTCGGAGGTTGAGCCGAAGCAACCGGCCCGGCGAAAGAACCGATTTCCTCAACTGAGCAGATGCCGATTCCATATGCCTTCCGCAAAGCGCGATTGACGGCGCGTGTCTCGGCGACGCGCATCTCGGCTCCATGAACCAAAGGCGAAACATTGGATGGGTCCGCGTCGCCATAACCAACGAAACCTATACACTCGGAAGAGGTGTAAACGGTGGCCCTGAATGCGTAACGCAAGGCTGACGTGTCACAGAATTCTGCAACGGGCTCGATACAAATGCCACGACATTGCTTCCGTGCAGCAATTTTCAGTAATCCGGCATGAGTGACATACCAGCGTCCATCGATTAGTAGCAAATCGCCCGACGCGACTGACAAGTGATGTCTCCTCAGTGTCTCCAACAACGTCAAGAGCGAAAGCTGAGAAAGTTCGCTCCACAGCGATCTGGCCAGCTTAACCTCTCTTCGGAATCTCTTTGCGATTACCGTCGCCTTCTCCCCTGTTTATACTTACCGCTTAGCATAATGCTTAGCGGTATGCATTGTCAAGAAGTGAGCTTGATTTTTTCGCATCGGTCGGGGTAAGGTTCAAAAAACAGATGGCTAAGAAAAGAGAGAAAGATCCTCACGCCGTGCATCTAGGTCAGCTGGGTGGCGAGGCTAGAAGTCGAAAGTTAACTTCTGAAGAACGTATCGCGATTGCCCAAAGAGCGGCACGTGCTCGATGGGCAAAGGTTAAGCGGAAAACAGAGAAGACTTCGGATTAGAGTAATGTGCAGCTTCCTTCTAAGAAGATTTCAAGATATGGCGCATGGAGAAGTAAGTTCTGTTTCATCGTGAGAAAATTACGAAACGAAGCCAAGAAGTCGCTTGTTTGAAATATGATCGGTGGGTGCTCGGCCAATCGTAGCCGAAGATAGGACTTATGACGATGCGGAGTCCGACCGGAAGCTTGCTCAAGAGTTCTAACAGGAGGAACCCGGGGAAAAAGAATATGACTATAAAGAGCAAAATACTCAGCGCAGCGCCCGCCGGACGATTGGACATAACCAGCGGGATAACGAGCAATAGAAAGATCAGCAATGAACACTGGAGGAATTGAAAATTAGTGGCATGGTCATGATCAGGCTCCATTGCGATGCACAGACTATATCAAAAGGGAATTCAGGCTGGATGGCCGCTGTTGGCAGGATTGGGCACCCGGTGCAAAGGATGCCGACAAGCAAGTCCCCTTAGTCTTTCAGCAACTGCCTGGCTATCACCAGCCGCTGTATTTCGCTGGTCCCCTCGCCGATCGTGCACAGTTTCACGTCGCGATAAAACTTCTCCGCGGGATAGTCTTTGATGAACCCGTACCCGCCATGAATCTGCACACCCTCATTGGCGCAGCGCACTGCGACCTCGCTCGCATACAACTTCGCCATCGAAGATTCCAGCGTGGTTTTCATTCCCGCGTCCTTCATGGACGCGGCCCGCAGTGTCAGCAATTTCGCCGCCTCGATTTCGGTCGCCATATCTGCGAGCTTCCATTGGATCGCCTGAAAATCACTGATCGCTTTGCCAAACTGCTTGCGTTGCTTGGAATAATTCAGCGCCGCATCGTATGCGCCCTCAGCCATACCCAGAGATAATGCCGCGATCGATATCCTTCCACCGTCCAGCACGCGCATGGCATCCACAAATCCCTGGCCTTCGGTTCCGAGCAGATTCTCCGCGGGCAGAACGCAGTCTTCGAAAATTAATTCAGCCGTATCGCTCGCGCGTAATCCAAGTTTATTTTCTTTCTTCCCCGGACGAAATCCCTTGGTTTCTTTTTCAACTAGAAATGCGGAGAGGCCATGCGTATGCGCCGCACGATCAGTGACAGCCACGACTACCAACACGTCCGCGTAGTGCCCATTCGTGCAAAAAGTCTTGGTCCCGTTCAAAACCCAATTATTGCCCTTGCGCACGGCGGTCATCCGCGCACTACCCGCATCGGAGCCGGAGGATGGTTCGGTCAATCCCCAAGCGCCAATGAATTCCCCCGTCGCAAGCCTGCTTACATATTTCTTCTTCTGCGATTCATTTCCCGCGACAAAAATATGATTCGAGCAAAGCGAAGTATGCGCCGCAACAATAATTCCGACGGAACCATCCACGCGCGACAGCTCTTCAATCGCCGTCACATATTCGACATACCCCATTCCCGCGCCGGCGTATTCTGTCGGGAAAATAATTCCAAGCAATCCCAGCTTGCCCAATTCTTTAACCGTGGATAGGGGAAACTCGCCGGCCTCATCCCACTTCATAACATTGGGCGCAATCTCGCGCGAGGCAAACTCACTGACCGTCTTTTTTAATTGCAGTTGCTCTTCGTTGAGTTGAAAGTCCACAATCCCTCCGCGCGTTTATTGGGTGCACTCCATCTTGTGCAGTGGCTTTAATTAGAACATGCGAAGGAACAGAGAGCGAAGAGCATAAACCGACCGGTTGGTTGAAATGATGAAACCGTAATCAAGTTACGGTAGAGACGTAGCTCTACGTCTTGACCGAAATGAATCGTTCAAACACCTCGTTCGACAGCAGACGACCACGTGAAGTCAGACTGATTCTTCTGCCCCGCCGTTTGATTAGTCCCTCGCCGACACATTCATCAACTACATTTAGCATCTGGGAGACAGGCCCAAGCCCAAATTTATGTTTAACCTCGTCTACATCCACGCCCCCATTAAGTCGAAGGCCCAAGAACAATGTCTCTTCAAGCGCCGCTTCCCAGGAAATTGGAGTGACATTGATCGAACTTCCAGCGATAAATTGCTCCAACGAATCGGACGCAGAAAACCGCACCGCTTCGATTGCCAAATCTCTTGCGCAAAGCATCGAGTGCGCGTCAACTCCGAATCCACAATAGGGTTGCCGGGTCCAATATTTCAGGTTATGGCGCGACTCGTGTCCAGCTCGAGAGAAATTTGAAATCTCGTATTGACGTATCCCTGCGCGATTCAACTCAGCGCAAGCCTCTTCGTAGAAATCGGCAACCAGATCCTCACTCGGCACAAAATGCGCGTGGTATTTTGTCCCTCCAGCGATGAGTTCGCGTCCCAAGCGCGAGTCTTCGTCAACCTCAAGCATGTAAACGCTGACATGGGGCACGTTCGATGACACAGCTTGTCCAAGCGAATATTTCCAGCTTTCCGCATTTTGGTGCGGTAGCCCGGCAATCAGGTCAAGATTAATGTCAGTAATTCCCGCCGCTCGTAACCGTGCGATATCATCAATAACCGTTTCATGTTTGTGCAATCGCCCTACAGACGCGGCTTCCCGGTCCACAAACGACTGCACTCCCAAGCTCACGCGGTTGACTCCGGAGCGCCGAAAAGCCTCAAGCACCGCCGCCGTAATTGTCCCCGGAGCGCACTCTACCGTGATCTCCGCGTCAGGCTGCACATCAAAAGTTGACCGGATCGTGATAAATAATCGCTCAAATTGACTTATATCGAGTAGAGTAGGAGTTCCGCCGCCGAGGAATATGGAGTCTACGGCGCGTTCGAACTGGCCGCCAGTCTGTTCAGCGACATCTGCCGCATGTTCAATGCTGTCACATACGCGGGCGATATAGCTCTGGTGGCTGGCGCGAGAGAAAACGTCAGATGCAAAGTTGCAGTAACTGCATTTGCTGCGGCAAAACGGTACGGAGATATACAGACCCAGCGGCATGGCACATGATTATCCCACTTGGCACCGCAACTCGCGTTAAGTTAGTGTGTTTGAGCACTTCGTAGGCGAATAGCTCTATGGTTCCTCGTGTTGTGATCACTGGGATGGGCGTCGTCAGTCCTAATGGAATTGGCAAAGAGGCGTTTTGTCTTGCCGTTCTCGCGGGCAAATCCGGCGTAAAGCGAATTTCGCGTTTCGACGCTTCTGCGCTCCCAGTGCAGATAGCCGGAGAAATTCCCGAATTCGATGAGCTTGCATGGATGGATCCCCGCGAGCGCAAGCATGTCTCCCGTGTTGTGCCCCTTGCCATCGCAGCCTCGCACGAAGCTATACAAGATGCCGGACTTGACCCCGCCGCCATGTCCATGGATGAAAAGCGTGAGATCGGAGTCATCCTCGGCACCGGCGGTGGCGCCCAGGAATTTTCCGAAGAGCAATATCGCCTCTGGCATTCCGGACACGTGAAGCAGGTCAGCCTGTTCTGCATTCCCAGCGGCACTATGGGCACCATTCCCAGCGAAATCAGCATGCGCTTCGGTTTCCGTGGCTACAGCCACGTTGTCACCGCCGGATGCACCTCATCCACCGACGCGATCGGCTACGCATACCAGCATATTCAGGCTGGGGTCCAGCCCATGTTTCTGGTCGGCGGCGTGGATTCGCCAATCACGCCGGGAATTATTAAGGGCTACACATTGCTGCGCGCGTTGACTCAATCCTGGAATGAGGAACCGGAACGCGCCTCGCGCCCCTTCTCCGCGGATCGCGATGGCTTTGTTATGGCTGAGGGATCATGGATGTTCATCCTCGAAGATTACGTGCATGCCCGCGCGCGGGGCGCTCGCATCTATGCTGAAATCGTCGGCTACGGATCAACCTGCGAGGCGTTTCACCGTGTGCGTATGAGCGATTCTCCCGAAGAGCCGGCACGCGCCATCGCCCTGGCTCTCGAAGAGGCCGCGCTCACTCCCCAGGATATTCAGTACGTAAACCTTCATGGAACATCCACGGAGATGAATGACCGCGTCGAAACCAGCGCGCTCAAACTGGCCTTTGGCGGGCACGCGGCCAAAGTTCCCATGTCTGGATTGAAATCGCAAATCGGGCACGCCCAGGGCGCCTGCGGCTCCGCCAGTCTTGCCGCCACGCTCATCGCAATGCAGCACAGTAAGCTTCCACCGACCATCAATCTCGATGTTCCCGATCCATCTTGCGATCTGGATTATGTCCCCGAAGCCGGCCGCCAGGCCGCGATCGAGCACGCCATCTGCAATTGCGTCGGCTTCGGATCAAAGAACTCTGCGCTGGTAGTTCGGCATCTCTAGCGGGCAGTGGATTCCCTTTGTCATTCGGAACGGGCGCTTAGCCGGGAGGAATCTGCTTTTTGCCAGAATCCCTCGCCGTGACAATCGCTTCGCCCTGTGATTTAATTTTTTAAGGCTTTCAGAAGTGCGACCACATCCCCCAGCATTCTTCCTCGCTGTTTTTCTTTCCGGCACTCTCTTGATGGCGCAGAACGCTGTTGGCCCAGCCGCCGCCACCTATCCCTACCTGCTACATCTCGAGACCATGAACTTCGACGATCAGGTATGCGTTCTTCTACTTCGCGATGGCCAATTCCATTTCGAAGTTGAAAAAGGAAACCGAACTAGGGTTTTTGAGGGCGGCTTATCGGATGCAAAGATGCAAGAAGTTCAAACCCTCATCAATGACCCCGTCCTTCGCCAGTTGACGGAAAAGCAGATCGTACCCCCCAAGGGCACCATTATGCTGGATGAGTTGCACGTGGATATCTTTCGCGGCGACCATTGGCAGGATCTTTTCTTCGTGGACGATTCCAGCCGCAGACCATTTGAGCACTCCATAGCCCCTCTTGTCCGGTGGCTCGAAGCATTGCCGAAAGAGCCGCACCGCGAAATCAGCGCTGACATGGGAAAAAATGACTGTCAGCTTCCCAAAAAAATCGTACTGAAGGTCCGCAAATCGGCCCCCGAGAAGGCTGCCCCTAATCCCTGACCCACATTCCCTCCATCCTGCCAGCCTCCGACCACATCTATTAAGATGGTCTCTCAACAATTTACGGGTAACACGCCAGTTTAAAATAGGGATTAAACCTGGGAACCCCAGGTCTCGCCGCGTTTGCGAGACCTGGGAGGCCACGATGCGACAACCACAATAAATACTCAATGGCATCCCATCACGAAGAAGAAGTATTAGGTAAAGCTTACGACAGCCGCCTCATGAAGCGGCTGATCGGTTATTTGCGCCCCTACAAATGGCAGGTTGCTATTGCGCTCGGCTCAATTGTGCTCAAAGCCTGCGCCGATGTCTTACTTCCGTATTTAACTAAAGTTGTCATTGATAAATACCTTGCCCCGGTACCGGGACTGCATACTCCCTTCGATTTTTTCCTGAGCAACAAACCTTTACTCGGAATTGCACAAGTCGCCGCGCTAGGAGTCGGACTTCTCGCTTTCAGTTTTTTACTCGACTACCTGCAAACTTATTTCATGCAGTGGGCGGGTCAGATGGTGATGTTTGATCTGCGAAGTCAAATCTTCCGCCATCTTCAGCGCATGCACATCGGCTTTTACGACAAGAATCCAGTCGGCCGTCTGGTAACTCGCGTCACCACGGATGTGGACGCGCTGAACGAAATGTTCACTTCCGGAGTGGTCTCGATTTTCGAGGATGTTTTCGTGCTCGTCGGGAATCATGGCGATCATGCTGAACATGAACTGGCGAGTCTCCCTGATCACGCTTGCGGTCTTGCCGTTTATTGCTTATGCAACCAAAATCTTCCGCGATAAGGTTCGCGATTCCTACCGCCGTATTCGTGTTGCCATCGCGCGCATCAATGCGTACTTGCAAGAGCATGTCAGCGGCATGATGGTGTTGCAGCTTTTCAATCGGGAGAAGCGCGCGTACGAGAAGTTCTCCGAAGTCAACGGAGTCCACATGGACGCCTACAAAGACGCGATCATGGCACACGCCGTCTATTACCCGGTGGTGGAAATTCTTTCCGCGATTGCCATCGCCTCGGTGATCTGGTTCGGCGGCAACGAGGTAATGCTGCACGTTTCGGTGACTCGTGGCATCTCGATCACCTTTACTCACCACAGATTGCATTGGCAGATCTGTTCCGACAGCCATGACGCTCGGCATCCTCGTTGCCTTCATTCAATATGCACAGCGATTTTTCCGCCCGATTCAGGATTTCAGCGAAAAATACAACATTCTGCAATCGGCGATGGCCTCCAGCGAGCGCGTATTCAAGCTGCTGGATACGCCAACCGACGTCACGGCTCCTGCGATTGCGAAGAAGGCGGAAGGCCCCGGCCGCATAAAATTCGACCATGTTTGGTTCGCCTACAATGCCCGTGCAGCGAGCCGCGAACAGGTTCATGGAGCGACAGGTGTCCTCGCCCGTCCAGCCGAGCAAAGCTCGGCAGAAACCCAGAACCCGACTGGGTTCTCCGCGACGTAGCTTCACCATCGAGCCCGGCGAAACCGCCGCCATCGTCGGCCACACCGGCGCGGGCAAGACCACCATAATCTCCTTGCTGATGCGCTTTTACGATGTGCAAAAAGGCGCTATCACCATTGACGGCGTTGACGTGAAGGAAATGGATTTAGCCGACCTCCGCCGCCGTTTTGGCGTGGTTCTGCAAGATCCATTCCTTTCACTGGAACCGTGGAAGGCAACATCCGTCTGGGCACCGATTGGATTTCCGACGCCGACGTAGAAAAAGCCGCCGAAGATGTGAACCTCTCCGATTTCATTCATACCCTGCCCAACGGTTTCAAAGAAGAGGTCCGCGAGCGCGGATCAACTCTATCCACCGGGCAAAAGCAACTTATCTCTTTCGCGAGGGCTTTAGCTCACAACCCCAAAATCCTCATTCTGGATGAAGCAACTTCGAGCGTGGATACCGAGACTGAGTTCCGTGTCCGCGAAGCCCTCCTCCGAATGGTCGAGGGACGCACTTCAGTCGTCATCGCGCATCGGCTTTCAACCGTGCAACGCGCCGACAAAATCATTGTCATGCACAAGAGCCGCTTGCGTGAAATGGGAACCCACCAGGAACTTCTCGCACAGCGCGGAATTTACTGGAAGCTTTACCAACTGCAATATAAGGATCAGGAAATTTCCTCCATGAAGAATTTCCCGGTCACCGCAAACGCCGATGACTGAAATGAAATGACTGACAGGACCAAACTGCATACCCACGCTGAACCAATCCTTTGATATCCTTCCGTATCCGGGCCGAACCTATGGAACAGAACACATCGTTGCCGAAAGATCAATTGATGTCAGTCTTGCGAACTGCGCCAGATCGACTGGAGTACCTGACTCCCAACGATTGGATTCTGATCATTGACAAATGTCGGCGGGTCACTCTGAAAAAAGACGAGATATTAATTAAACAAGGCAAGAGAGAGCAGACGATTTTTATATTGCTCGAGGGCCGCCTCAGAATAAGTGTCAACGGCACACCGGTAGCGGCCGTTGGTCCGGGTGAAATCTGCGGCGAAATGGCGTACCTGGAAAATAGTTTGGCCAGCGCCACCGCTACGGTCGAAGAAGCAGGCCAGGCCTACGCCATTGATTGGGCTCTCTTGACGGACCTGTTTGAACTATTCCCACATCTCGCATACCGGTTCTATCGCTCTCTGGCGGTCAAGCTATCGCGAAGGCTCCGAGAACAGTTGTTGAGCCGATAGGGAGCTCAACAATTTTCTTAAGGCGTCATCCCGAAACTCGGCGCTTTCTCCAGCCGAGTGACGGATCTCGCGTGTACCCGTCATTCACTCTGCGATTTCGTGGGGTATCACGCCACTCGTACATCTGGCCAATGCACTGCCTCATCGCGTAGGAGGAAGCTGGAACCCAACTCCATGATCCGAGTTCAGCTTTCTTGTCGCGTCAACGTCCAGGTCCGCAACCCGATACTTCTTTGATTCCTGCTCGTTATAGACCCAGATACTTTCGCCAACGATGGCATAATTCCGCGTTTCGACTTTCTTGCCGTCGCGAAACACTAACACCGTGATGGGGATGGATTCTTCATTTTGCACGGCTGGAGCTGCCGTCGCCGCGGCGATTGCTGGCGTTGGCACGGGGGTCGGAGCCGTGGATACGGCCCTGCCTCGCGTGGGCCTGGAGGGTGCTGCGCCGCCGCTGGCCCGTATACTCTTAATTTCGTTATTCAAGCGATCAACCTGCTCGCTCAATTGCTCGACCTCCGCCCTCAGCTGCTGAACTTGAGCGACAATATCAGCGCTGTCCTCCGGAGCATTGGCTTGCGCATCCCCCTGTTGTTGAGCAGAAAGTAGCGGAGAAAAAAGCAAGGCAACGAGCGAAATAAACAACGGAAGCGGGCGTTTCATGGAAATAGCCTAGCACTTTCCGGGCGTTCGCGGCCCACCGGGCGAACTCGAGATACGCAATCTAAAGCCGGTGGACCACAGTGCCACTATTTACGGTTCGACCCTAGCCAGCGTTTATCCCACACCCCAGGTCATCCCGAAGTCCTCGCGTTTTCTCCAGCGGGGGAAAAGAGAGCCTGCCCTGAGCGAGGATAACGAGTCGAAGGGGATCTGGCGTGTAGTGGCTCAATGCCACGTGCGCGTGCAAACCCAGCTTAGGCAACTTCCCGCAGTCGCGCCGCCGCAGCCTCCGCAGTGATGTCTCTTTGCGGACTACCCAGCATTTCGAATCCAACCATAAATTTTCGAATGGTGGCCGAACGCAAAAGCGGCGGATAAAAATGCGTGTGCATATGCCACTCCGCATGCGTTTCCCCATCAGTCGGACGCTGATGAATGCCCATCGAATATGGAAACGAAACGTTAAACACCCGGTCGTAGCAACTCGTCAGCTTGCCCAGAACCTCGGCGAATGCATCTCGCTCCTCAGAGCTCAACGCGACAATATCCGCAACGTGCCGTTTGCCAATAATCATAGTCTCGAACGGCCATACCGCCCAGAAAGGCACGACAACCTGAAAGTGCTTATTGCCCAGCACCTGCCGTTCCGAATGGGCAGACTCATATAAAAAGTATTCGCACAAAAGGCATTGATGATGCCGCTCCTCATAACTCTGCATTGAAACTTGCTCTTTGTGCGGCTCGTTTGGCACCGAACTGCTTGCCCAAATCTGGCAATGTGGATGAGGATTACTCGCTCCCATCGCGGCCCCGCGGTTCTCGAAGATCTGAACGTAGTTGATGTGATCTCGTGCTCCCAGTTCACTAAACTGGTCTGCCCATACGTCAATTACCTTTCGAGTCTCTACCGCAGACATGCGGGAAAGCGTCAAATCGTGCCGCGGCGAAAAGCACACTACCCGGCAGATTCCCGATTCGCCCTTCGCAACAATCAAATCCTCTTCATTCAACTCGGAATTTGGGGTATCGAATAAAAGAGCAGGGAAGTCGTTGTCGAATACGAAAGTGGAATCATACTTAGGATTGTGAACTCCTCGTGCTCTCTCGTTTCCAGGGCAGAGATAACAGGAGGGATCATAAGCAGGCTGCGCTTCGGCCGCCGCGGCTTCCACCTGCCCCAGCCACGGACGCTGCGTCCGGTGCGGCGACACCAGCACCCACTCCCCCGTAAGCGGATTTAATCGCCGATGTGAACCTTGGCTCAAATCAAACATTGTGTCCCTACGGTCGGGATTCCTGCCCTACTCTGTCATCTCGAGCGGAGAAAGATCGTCCCCTAGGACGATCTTGCGGAGTCGAGAGACCTGCTTTATGCCTGACTCGAATGCAACATGATTCAACCACCGCGCGGTGAAAGTGTCACACCCCAACCTGCCCCGCACCGTCCGCAGCGGTTGTAACGTAAATCTGCGGATCAATGCCGGTCTTTTCCTTATACCTTTTCGTGATATCACCCGTGAATGCTGAAGCCCGCTCTTTCGAGACCAGGTTGATGGTGCAGCCTCCAAACCCGCCACCAGTCATACGCGCGCCATAGACGCCACCCATACCCGACGCCAATTCGACCATGATATCGAGTTCCGTACAGCTGACCTCATAGTCGTTCTTCAAGCTTCGATGAGACTCGTACATGAGATTGCCAAAGCGTTGGATTTGCCCCGATTGCAAGGCGGAGGCAGCTTCTATCGTCCTGGCATTTTCCGTGATTACATGCCGACACCGCCGGAAGATCGTTTCGTCCAAATCTTTTTCGTATTGCTGAAGTTGCTCCCATAAAACATCGCGCAGAGCTCGAACACCCGGTACTTGCGCGGCAAAGAATTTCACTCCCTGTTCGCATTGCGCGCGGCGAAGGTTATATTCGCCGCTGACATTCCGGTGGGGCACCATCGTATTGCAGATGACCAGGCTGACCTCAGGCGGCAGCGGCAGCAATTTAAATTCGAGAGACCGGCAATCGAGAAGAAGTGCGTTTCCCGCTCGGCCGTTCGCCGACGCGAACTGATCCATGATTCCACACCGCGCCCCGACCGTCTCATTCTCCGCGCGCTGGCAAAGTTTCGCGAGATCCACCCGGTTAAGAGCCGCGTTGCCGTTCCCATCGCCTGAGAGATTCATCAGCGCGAGTGCGCTCGCAACCTCAAGCGCAGCCGACGAACTGAGTCCCGCCCCTATGGGAACATCGGAATGAATCAGAAGATTTGAGCCATTGAGCTCGTATCCGGCCCGTTGTAACTGAATCGCCACTCCGCGAACATAGTCAAGCCATTGATGTCGCGGCGAAGCGTCATCATCGTCAAGACTAAATTCCGCCGTCTCGTTCCACTCCTGCGAATGCGCGACTACTTTGCGATCGCTCCTCCGGCCCGCTGCAACCCACGTATGGAACTCAATCGCAGCCGGCATGACAAATCCGTCGTTGTAGTCCGTGTGTTCTCCAATCAGATTTGTGCGTCCCGGGGCACGGAAAATTCGTGGCGACTCGTCAAACAACTTCGCGAACCGGTCTCTAACTTCCTCAACTCTCAAAATCTCATCCTTAACAAGAACGGAAAAGCAATCGCTGAGTATATCAGCGGGATACAAGCAGAGCGGTTTAAGAGAATTAGGTGAGATTGCTCGCGGCCAAGTTTGACCAGTCAATTGAACGACGTGGCGTCACCAGCAAGTGGATGTTCAGGTTAACTAAAATATGAGACGTCATCCTGAGCTTGCGAGGGATCTCGCGCCTAGTGAAAATTCGTCGTGAGGGGCGCAAGCCCTGGGGTGAATGGAAAATGAGCGAGCGAAGGAGAAGTTCTCAGAGGCGTACCAGTATGGGGCTCTTTGAATTATTTCGCGTGATGCAGTTGGTGCCGCAGGGTTTCCAAAACCAGACCGACCAGCGCATAAGTAGCGGCATTCGCCGCTAGAGCCTCATAAAGGCTAATAGGGTAATGCATGCCAGCGATGGCAACCGGGCAGGTTACAGCTTACAAGAGTCCAGACATCCCGCAGTCGTTCGTTTGTGGATGGAAAGGCTGCAAAGGCAAAAACTGCCCAGAAGCCCGCAACAAAAAGGCCTATACCCGCCCAGATGGCAATTCGGCATTTCATGGCATCATTTTACGATTTTCCGCCTCCGAGCGCACCGTCGTCACTAGGCAATTTACACTAACGATCCCGATCGGATCCCCAATTGCCACGATTTTCAGGGCACCGCAAAGCTCACGGCCTGATAAGGCTATTTCTTTGCCTTGGGCGAAGCTTCCTTCTGCTTCTGCGCGTCCTCCGTCCATGGAGGAACAACTCCAATGAATCGGGCGTAGGCGATGGATTGGCCCAGATGTTCGGCGGCATGGCGAGTAACAAAGAGCAGGATGCCGCGCTCGGTGTTCTTTCCCCCAAACCAATCCAGACTTTTGTCTAGATCAGCGTCGGACATAGAAGTGATCGCTTTGCGGGCGTGGGCGAATGAGTCCCTCAAGGTCGCGATAACCTTCGTCTTGTCAGTCGTGGACTTTTCTAGGCCTTTTACGTCTAAGCCATCTGGTGGCGGCGTGCCGACAAGTTTGTAAATGTTAAAGTTGGCAGCGGAAACGTGCAGAAACACTTCGGCAATGGAGCGGACGTCAGGAGAGGGACGCCAAGTGTACTTTTCAGCTGGGATGGCCTCGGCGAGACGCAAAAACTTGTCTTCCTGAATCATGACTTCCGCCAACACCTCCGAGCGATAACCTGTAACCCCGGGGGTACCGTCCTTGTAGGGATTCACTTGGGCGGTGACTCGGGTAGCGGTAGCTGTGATCGCAATGAGGAATAGAGCGGCGGCAATGAACTTAGCTGGAATTGGCATTTTTCTACCCCGTGGGCTGCTGATTATACGCCCGTTGTATTCTACCCGTGCTCACTCCAGAAGTGCAACCACCGAACTCAAGCCCGATGACATTTACTCTGTCGCCATCGCGATTGTGCCTGTATGCGATAGCCTGAAGTCATCCACTTGAGCGAAGAACCTGCAATCAGGCAATAACATCACGAGCGGCGCACTCCCCCACATCCACCGCGCCCCAGCCTCCAGGGAGAACCCTTTTACCAGTCCGCCCTCCCCCTCCCACCGTTTGACTTCGGGTTCCCCGAACGCCTAATATCGCGCCCGAAGGGTCTATTTCTTACTTCGTGCTCGATCAGACCATTTCGCATTACCACATCACCGAAAAACTCGGGGGCGGCGGAATGGGAGTGGTTTACGCCGCCGAAGATACCCGCCTGCACCGCGAGGTGGCGCTAAAGTTTCTGCCCGAGGAAATGGCCAAAGATCCGCGTGTCCTCGAGAGATTCCGCCGCGAGGCGCGCGCCGCTTCCCAACTAAATCACCCCAATATCTGTACCATCCACGACATTGATAACAATGAAGGCAGACCCTTCATCGTCATGGAGCGCCTGCAAGGGGAGAGCCTCAAACAGCGCCTGCGTGGCAACCCGCTCGACCTGGATGAAGTTCTCGATATTGCCATTCACGTAGCCGACGCTTTGATTGCTTCGCACGAAAAGGGAATTGTTCATCGTGACATCAAGCCCGCCAATATCTTTATTACCAAGAGCGGCCAGACGAAAGTGCTGGACTTCGGACTGGCAAAATCCGCTCGTGAGCAAACTGCGACCAGCGACCAGGGTTTCGAAGACTCTCTGACCCAGATGGGCGTGATCCCCGGCACCGCCGTCTATATGTCCCCCGAGCAGGCGCGCGGTGAAATATTGGACGCTCGCAGCGACATCTTCTCCTTTGGCGTTGTCCTTTTCGAGATGGCTACCGGGAAAAAACCCTTTACCGGCACGAACATCGTCACAACGCTCGATGCCGTTTTGAATAAGAAGCCGGTCTCCCCGCTGACCTTGAATCCGGGCTTGCCTCCCGAGTTGGAAGTCATTATCGGAAAGGCGATGGAGAAGGATCGTGATAAACGATACCTTAATGCTCAGGATCTGAAAGATGACCTCCAACACCTGAAAAAGGAAACTGAATCCGGCCTTACCAAAACCAGCCTGCGTGATTTTTCCCCGCTCCGTGCATCTTCCAAAACGTTTCAGCAGGCCGCTCCGTGGCACAAATATCTGATCATCGGGATGGCTTTGCTCCTGATCACAATTCTGGCATCGGTCGGAACCTGGTGGTTCCGGCATCGCGGACCTGGGTCTTTATCGCATGCCGGGATGGCAATCGCAGTGCTTCCGCTCCAGAACATGAGCAATTCCGACGATGTTGATTATCTTCGCTTCGCTTTGGCTGACGAAATTTCGAATGTGCTGATGTACACGCGTTCTTTAGACGTGCGTCCCACGACCAGCACAAGGGAATTTTCCGGCGCCGAAGCAGATCCGCAAAAAATTGGCAAGAAGTTGCGCGTCTCCACTGTGATCACCGGTCACTTCCTGGAGCAAGGCAAACAACTATTGGTCACGGTGCAAGCGATTGACGTCAGCAGCAACAAGCTCATTTGGCAGAGCACGCTCACCGCCGGGGCGCAAGACCTTATTGGCGTGCAAGAACAACTCGCCTCCAGGATGCGCCAGGGATTGCTCCCGCAACTGGGAGCGGCCGACGGCCTCACGGAGGCTGGCACGAAACCGAAAAATCAGGACGCTTATGACCTGTACCTGCGGAGTTTGGCGATCTCTCACGATCCCGATCCCAACAAGACTGCGATCGCGATTTTGGAAGAAGCCGACAGCATGGATCCGACCTACGCCCCAACCTGGGCCGCTCTAGGGTTGCGGTACTACTATTACGCTGAATACTCAACTGGCGGCCAGGACGCGCTTCAAAAATCGGATGCGGCCTACCAGCGCGCATTGTCACTCGATCCAAATCTCTATTCCGCTGCCGCTCATCTCATTCTTCACCGGGCCGAGCGCGGGGATGTGGTCGCTGCTTACGATGAGGCCGAAGCGCTGGTAAAACGCCGCCCTGAAAACGCTGAGTCTCATTTCACTCTGTCCTTCGTGCTTCGTTATGCGGGGATGTTGCAGGAAGCAACTCACGAATGTGACGTAGCGATGGCGTTGGATTCGGGTAACTACGAATTCCGGTCCTGCTCGTTGGCGTTTCTGCAATCGGGAAGAATGCAGCGAGCTGCGGACTTTATTCATCTCGATGCTGGCTCGGAATGGGCAGCTTCTTTCGCCGTAGTGAGCTTGGTTCGGGAGGGAAAGATCGAAGAAGCGCGCATCGCGGTGAAGAAAGTCTCCGCGAACCCCTTCGACCGCCGCGATCTGTTGGAAGCGTGTCTCCAACCCAATCCGCCCGCGAATCTCGACGCCATTGTTTCAAAGACGGAGTCCTCGTTATCCACTGAGCCCGATCCCGAAACACGCTACACTCAAGGCGCATTTTTCGCATATTGCGGCAAGACGGACGCTGCGGCCCGTCTCCTCAAAAGCGCCATTGCCCAAAATTATTGCGCGGTCTCAGCCCTGCAATCCGATCCCTTGCTGGCAAAATTGCGGCGTACTCCTTCCTTCGCCGAGCTACTGGCAGCAGGCCAACAATGCCAAACCAAATTCCTCGAATCAGTAAAGCAGTCAGCACACCAATAATCCCGCAGGGCGCGATAATCCCAACGTTGCTTTTGGGTGGCGCAGCGGTTCACCGCTGCGATAAAGCTCCTATCAGGGACAGGCTTTAGCCGCTGAGGTCAGGGTCCCACGAGCAGTTTTCAGCTAGTGCCCCAGATTCGCGTCTTTTTTGGACGCTAACCTGGGCTGACGGGCGTATGTAACATTGTTTGCCTTGGGTTCACCACTCATTGTCGGCTTAGGCGAAATTCTCTGGGACTTCCTACCCACAGGCCGCCAACTCGGCGGCGCCCCCGCCAACTTCGCTCATGCCGCAGCTCTTCTAGGAGACGAAGCCACATCGCCAGCCGAATCGGCGCTGACGAACTAGGCGATGAACTGATTTCGAAACTCACGGTCTCAACCGAAAATCTCCAGCGAGACCCAACTCATCCCACCGGAACCGTAATGGTCCGCCTCGACCCCAATGGAAAGCCAAACTTCGAAATCGTCGAACCAGTCGCCTGGGATTTTCTGGAATGGACCAAATCTCTCTACGACCTTGCCCATCGCGCCGACGCAGTCTGTTTCGGCTCGCTCGCGCAACGGTCACCTCAATCTCGCGACACCATCCGCGCATTCCTGCGGGCCATGCGCCCACAATCCGCACGCATCTTCGACGTCAATCTCCGCCAGTCTTTCTATTCCACAGAAGTAATTCACGAATCGCTGAAACTGGCCAATATCGTAAAGCTCAACCATGAAGAACTTCCCATCGTCGCAAAGCTGCTCGAAATCGAATATGACAGTGAAGAATCAGCCGCCCGGAAACTGCGCGACGCTTACAACCTTAAGCGTGATTTGCGTCACGCGCGGTGACTCCGGAAGCCTCTTAGTCAGCGATTCAGAATCCGATGAGCATCCGGGTTTTAAGGTTCAAGTTGCCGACACCGTAGGCGCCGGAGACGCCTTCACCGCAGGCCTGCTCCATCAATTTCTAGGTCATCAATATCTAACCAACACATCGCTTCAGCAGATGAACGATCTCGCAAATCGCATGGGCGCATGGGTCTCCACCCAAAGCGGAGCGATGCCAGTCCCATCTCGCAACCTCAGAAACATTCTCAGTGAGCTTTGATGACGCATCAATCGCAATCGCGATATTTCAACAACTATCCCGGAGAGCCTAGCTGTATGTCAGGATGCGCAGGGCAAGTGCTGCCGCCGCGACCACCAACATGAATGCGGCGGGTCCAATGCCTTTGACATCGCCGACCCGCAGATGCGACACACATGCGCCCACAAAGTAGATGACCAGGCCGGTGCCCGCCGCCACGCCAAGGAGAGGCCACCAGATACCAAGAACTACGCCCAAGGCACCGGCAAATTCGCAAGCTGCCAGAAGCCAAAAGTACTTCATCGGCACGCCGACGACTTCGTGAATGACCTGCACTATATGCGGATCGCGGCGAACCTTCCCGATACCCGAAAACATCGCCATCGCGGCAAGAGCGATTGTAATCACCAGATATGCAATCTGCATGGACCTGCTCCTTCGTTGCGGAACATGATACTGCATGATTGACTAAATCAGCCTTAGCACTCAAAGACTCGTCAATGACTGGAATGGCGATGTCGCGCCAACAAGGCGACTCGGCCCTTTGTGCCGATCTGTCACGTTGAAACTGGAGTACGATGGGCCTGCGCAAGAAAGTGGCTTCATTCTTACCTACTTCATTCTTATCTAAGCGATAAAGGATGTCGGAACCGGTGTCGGGCAGTACGGTTCCTGCATGCCCGTGGACAAAGGGGGAGCCATGCCAGATCCAATCAAATCTGTCCCATCTGATTTTTGCCGGATACTCTTTCTCTCGGTGTTTCTAACATTCCTGTGCCTCACGCCACTGGCTCAAAAGACCCCAAAGCCAACTTCTCCCAAGTATGATTTCCAGACGGAAGCGAAGATAAAGGGCACCATAGAAGAAGTGAACCTACCGCCAAAAGGCAGCGAGAAAGAGATCGTTCACCTGCTCGTGAAAAATGGGCCGGATACCATGGACGTGTATCTCTGTCCCAAATCCTTCATGGATGAAATGGGAATGAACTTCAGCAAGGGAGACGAGATCACCCTCACGGGCTCGAAAGTGAAACAGGGTGAGACCGACCTCGTCCTCGCGCGGGAAGTGGTGAAGGAAAACGATACCTTCCTCCTCCGCGACGCGAAAGGCGCCCCGGTTTGGAACTGACATCGTTAAAGAACTCGCGCGACCAACCCTCTTAACGTTCCGCCATCCTTCCGCTGCGTTGACTTGCCACTTTCGCCCACGTAAGATTCGCCAGTGATCGGCCAAATCATCTCCCACTACCGCGTCGTCGAGAAGCTCGGCGGAGGCGGTATGGGCGTTGTTTACAAAGCAGAAGACACCCGGCTGCATCGCTTTGTTGCTCTCAAGTTCCTTCCTCAAGAGCTGGGTCGCGATCCCCAGGCACTTGCTCGCTTTCAGCGAGAGGCCCAGGCTGCATCCGCGCTGAATCATCCCAACATTTGCACAATTTACGACATTGGCGAGCAGGACGGGCAGGCGTTCATCGCCATGGAATTTCTAGAAGGGATGACCCTCAAACATCGCATAGCCGGCAGGCCGCTAGAGACGGATATATTGCTTGGATTGGCGACTGAAATCGCTGATGCTCTCGACGCCGCCCACACCGAAGGTATTGTTCATCGCGACATCAAGCCCGCCAACATCTTCGTGACCAAGCGCGGCCACGCCAAGGTTCTCGACTTTGGGTTGGCCAAGGTGACCGCAGCTACGACGAAGTCCGTATCTGACGTCATGGAAACTGGCACCATCGAGGCACACCTGACGAGTCCGGGTATGGCCGTCGGCACCGTCGCTTACATGTCGCCCGAGCAGGTTCGGGCGCGGGACCTCGATGCTCGCACCGATTTGTTTTCATTTGGAGCCGTCCTTTACGAGATGGCGACCGGCACGCTTCCGTTCCGAGGCGAAAGCTCGGGAGTGATCCAGCGCGAGATTCTGGACTCCGCGCCGGTTGCGGCGGTGCGAATGAATCCTGACTTGCCAGCCGAACTCGAACGCATCATCAACAAAGCGCTGGAAAAGGATCGTGATCTGCGCTACCAGCACGCCGCCGATTTGCGAGCGGACCTGAAACGCCTCACCCGCGAGACTGGGTCAAGCCACGCGACGAGCCGGGCGGAAGCTACCGCGGGGGCATCGCTCAGCGAACACAACATCTCCTCACAAAGCGGCGTGGCGCCAATTCCGGGCAGTGGCGCAGCGCATCCTTCACACGGCAGTAGTTCCGCAGTAGGCACCGCGGCCAAACAACACAAATTCGGGCTCGCCGCAGGATCAATTGCCGCACTGATTGTTCTGGCCGCAGCAGGCTTTGGCGTGTACTCGATGCTCCATCGGAGCGCGCCCGCTCCTTTTCAAAATTTCGCCATCTCCCAAGTCACAAGCTCCGGGAAAGCAGTCGTCACCGCGATTTCCTCCGATGGAAAATACTTGCTCACGGTGATGGATGACAAAGGCCAGAACAGCTTATGGCTGCGCAATATTCTGACTGCGAGTGACACGCAAATCGTCCCATCCTCGAACACTATCCCGAACGTGGCATTCTCACCCGACGGAAATTACGTGTACTTTCGCAAAGCCGAGAATGCCACAAACAGCGATTTCAATGTCTATCGCACTCCGGTCTTGGGAGGCACTCCGCAAGTTGTGGCGCACGACGTGGACAGCAGCTTCGCATTCTCGCCTGACGGCGACCGCATGGCCTACTTCCGGGCCAATGATCCGGAGACCGGTAAGCTGCGGTTTCTCACCGCGAAGTTGGATGGCAGTGATGAAAAGGTCCTTCACGTAGAGCCTCTGCACTTTCTCCCGCGCTGGCTGGCTTGGTCTCCCGATGGCAAGACGATCGCTTATCCCGATATTCCGGCCGGTGCATTTGGGGCAATAGGCCTGTTCGATGTAGCCACGAGCAAGATACAAACTTTGACCTTCCCCGACAAGAATATTTCGGCCTTACAGTGGTCGGTTGGCGGCGATGGCTTGTTCGTCACATACCGTCAAAAAGGTCCCGATCTCGGTCGAAGCCAGCTCGGTTTCGTCTCGCTTCCGGATGGGCGTGTGCGTCCTATCTCCCGCGACACCAATAGCTATTCCACTTTGACGGTTTCAGCCGACGGCAAGACCCTGGCCACCGTTCAACAAAAAGCGGTGCACAATCTTTTTGTTTTGCCGGGGCAAGGCGGCACCACCCCAACCGCGAGTCCCCTGGTTGTGGACGGGGAAGATATCAGCCACTTCAATTGGACGCCCGACGGTAATTTGCTGACATCCGATTTCACGCGCCTGGTGCGAACTGATGCTCAGGGAAAAAATCCTGTCGTGCTGGCCAGTGATCCGCTCGCCGCAATGGTTTCTCTGTCTGTGTGCGGAGAACAGTACATCGTGTTCCCATGGGCATTTCACGGCGGTACCAATTCCATAGGCGTCTGGCGCCTGAATGCGGACGGCTCCCATGCGACCCAGCTGACCGATGGGAATGATGACTTCCTCGGATCCGGGGCAGCATGTTCAGGAAATCACGCCTGGGTTTACTTCTTTAGAGACCTGGAGCACATTTGGCGCGTCCCTTTAGATGGATCGAGCAAGGCAGAGCCGGTCCCAGCCAGCGCACTTGCTAACGCGTTCCAGGGAGGCCGCGGGATGGGCCTTTCGCCGGATGGCAAGACGCTGGCATATTTGGTCGAGCTCAAAAACCTGGAGGAGCAAAACGGCACTCCGAGAGTTGCCCTCCTCGACGTGACAACTTCAAGCCCGCCGCGTTTACTCAATACCAATCCGCACATCGCCGCCGGCCCCCATTTTACCTCTGATGGCAAAGCCGTCGCCTACCCCATTCGCGAGAATGGAGTGGATAACATTTGGGTCCAGTCCATTGACGGCTCCCCCGGCCGCCAGATCACAAATTTCACCTCTGAGCAGATCCTTTCGTTTCACTGGTCCGCGGATGGAAAGAATCTCGGCATCCTGCGCGGACACACCAACTCCGACGTCGTCCTCCTGCAAGAATCCAAGCCCTAGAATCTGGTGGGCCAGCCACCTTTTCGGCGGGCCGGGGCTCTCGGAGCCGTAAAAGGTCCCCGGAAGATTCTGCTATACTTCCGCCGCGATTCGCTGTCACAAAAGGAGGCGCTTATGCGCACATTGTTTTCCTTGATCTGTTCACTGTGCCTTTTCACGTCAATGGTTCTGGGACAAAGCAAAGGCACGATTCAGTGGAATTGCGGGAAACCTTCGGACACTCACAGTATTGATGTGGGAGATCAAGCTGGCCACGCCTACGTAATTTCCACGTTTTCATGTACCGCCGCAAAAGGCGAGCTAGACGGGGTCAAATACAAAGATGGCATAGCCACCGAGTTTGAGGAAGCTAGAGGCGGCTCGGTGATGTTCCACGGGGTATATGTCGCGACGATGGCGAACGGTGACAAGGCTTATTTCCACTATGAGGGCAAAGGCAGCAATCGGGACGGCGCAGTCCAAAGCAGCGACTCATGGACCACCATCGGCGGCACCGGGAAGTTCAAAGCAGCGAAAGCGAAGGGCACGTGCAAAGGTAAGGGCGACCAGGATGGTTCCGTAGTTGACTGCACGGAAGAGTGATGTGCTTTCGGCTGGGAATGCGAATGGCTCGTGTAATGGCGGCCATTGCAGTGTTGGTGCTGATGATGGGGTTCTCCGTGCGGGCACAGCAGGCAGCGCCGCCAGCAGCCGCTGCCTCGACCACTCCGCCGGCCCCCCGCGGAATCTACGTGTGGCCCTACAACTGGGCGGTCAAGAATGGCGACTTCGCCAAAGCCCTTGCCGTCCCGGGCGTTGACGGGGTCGGCGTCCACGTGGAATGGTCAGAGATTTCGCCCGCGCTCAAGACCTACGATTTCAAAACCATCGACCGCCAAATCGAGGCAGCGCGATTACATCATCTGGCTGTGGAACTCGCGGTCGCGGCGGGCCAGGGTACCCCGAAATGGTTGTTCACCGCGCCTCCACTGGGCTTGGGCCTCCGGCGCCTCGATTTCAAGATGACGTACCACGGCGGCCAGGAGCCGTGCCAGGACGTTTCGATGCCGCCGCCCTGGGATCCCCGCTACCAGGAGGCGTTTGCGGACATGCTGGCGCAGTTGTCCCGCCACCTACATGAGACGGGTTATGACCGCGACGTGTCGGCGATCAAGCTGACCGGCATGAACACCCTCACGGAGGAACTTGCGTTGCCCAGCGAGCGTCCTGAGGAGTCCACGAATCCGAAGCCATGCGTCACCCACAGTCCGGCCATCTGGGCCGGAGTGGGGTATCGGCCATCTCTTGTCGTTCAGGCTATGCAGGGGATCGCTGCGTCGTATCAGCGCTATTTTCCGAACACGGAGGTCGTCCTCCCCATCATCGTCCTGTTCGCCTTCCCGCCCATCGGTGAAGTTGGGCCGCCCATCTCGCGGCAAAATGCGATAGGGATCAATAACAAGCTCCTTGATGATCTCGTGCGCACGGCGGCGCAGACCCTCCCAGGGCACCTGGCGTTGCAAGATGCCTTCCTGCTCGACACTTTGCCGGCCGATCAGCGGACTGTGGGCCTTGCGCGCGCGAACGGCATCCCGACGGCCTGGCAGACCAACATTTGGTTCGGCAAGAACGGCAAGGGCGCCGCCTGCTCCGGAGGCGGCAACGGGTTCCAACAGGAGATGCAGAACGCGATCCCGTGCAGCGAATCTTCCTTCCTCCGGATGCTCCACAACGGCATGTCCCCCCAAGGTGGGGCGGGACCAAGCAAAAACGCCCTTTTCATTGAGGTTTTCCCGTCGGATATCATCGCCTTCCCCGGCGCGATCAAGGCCGCGCACGATGAGTGGAAGCGATGACGAGCTCGGCGATCAAGCCCACCGGCATAAATCCCGCGCAGCGAATCTTCCTTCCTCCGAATGCCCCGAGCAGCCGGGCAGTCCGCTTTATGTTGGAGTTGGCAGATGCTTAAATTCAGCAGCATTTTCCCAGTCGCCCTCGCTTCTGTCGTGATTCTCATCGCGGGTACCTCACTGGCTCTCGCCCAGACTTCGGCCACGCGGCAACTCGGCCCCTGTGAAAAGATCGGTATTGCCTGCGAGAGCGTCGGCTTCGTGCGGGACGAAACCGCCGAAGGAAAGCGCCTTTGGCAAGAGTGTATGGTCCCCCTCCTGCAAGACCAGGCACGGCCCGCCTCGGCTAAACCTCTACCCAACATTGACCCCCAACTCAAGGCAGCGTGTCTTAAAGCGCAACCGCAACTTGGAAAGCGCCAAGAAGAGCCCGCCCTCAAGACGAAAGAGAGAAAAGACCTCACGTACGCGCTGAGCACTCCGACCGTGTTCATGGCGCAACAGGAGCTCTGGCGTTATGGATTCGTCGCAGGGCCGTCGGACGGTCCGTTTGGCGCAATTCCCCTCGGGCAGGGCCGCTACCGCTTTCTCGGAACCGCGTGGGCCGGGGGCAAGTGTCCGCCCGATGCGCGCAAGGAAGGCGTGTTCGGCTTCACCGGCACGCTCGATCGGGTGACGGGTGGGGAAGGCTGTAGGGTCCTGTTTAGCAGGGGTGACGGGCCCCCCGGATGGCTTTTTAACGCCAACTACTCAGGGGGCGGCCAGGTCATTCCCATTGAGGACCACGGCAAGCGCGCATGGCTCATGAGCTTCCGAGGCGAATATCATTGGAAGAACCCCGCGAGCGCCAACGGATTGTGCGGTGGCGGCGCAAACCCGGCTTTCGCTGGCGGAGTTCCTTGCTATTACTCGACCCTGGGGCTAGCCGTCTCGACTGATGGAGGCAATACCTTCAGGGTCGCAGGCGAGAGCCTCCAACTCACCGATCCGCTGACTGCCTCGAAGGGCACCGACACAAGCCGGAACATCGGTTACGGATCGCTGGTCGTCGCCGACGCAAACGGCCGACATATGAGTAACCCGCTTCAAGACCCAAAGAAGGCGTACGTCTACCTCTTCTTCGACAGCTCTGGAAAGGACTTGCCCGGAGCCTGCGCCGTCGCGCAATGCGCTGGTGTCGCGCGAGCACGATATGACGACTTGGTTTCGGCCGTGCTCTCGGGAAATCCTTACGCGGTCGCGAAGCTCTTTCGGAAGTATGACTCGTCATCGCCTTACCCATGGAGTCAGCCCGGCACGGGAGTCTCTCCCGATCTGTCGATCGGAGGGGGAACATTCTCCCCTCTTTATCAAGGCCTCGGGATCGGGATCGTCATCTACGATCGAGCCTTCGACGTTTATCTCGGGGCTTCGATAAGCTTCGCTACCGGCCATCCCGCGATCGTGATTCGAACCTCCGCGGATCTGATCCACTGGTCGGAGCCCATCGGGCCCCCGATCGACGATGGCAAGCGCGCAGTCTCTTACTTCACGATGCTCGGGGAAACCGAAGAGCCGAGTATCGCGGGCTCAGAGCCCAGGATTTATTTCATGAGCACGGCCGAAGGGAAGGTCGGATTCCAGAACGCCGTCTTCAAGGTCGTCAAGGTGAAGCTTTCTCCCAAGTGATCGCCGTCTGCGCTCCAGCACGGCCCGCGGGCTGGCGCACCTTTGAGATTTTGCTCTCCTTAACAACGCCGCTGCTCGTGAACATCCATCGTCTTCCATGCCATCGCCCCCGCCACCCCCTGTGCGCGTTTCGCTCGCGCCGCAGTGTAAAGGACGTCTAGGGACAACTTGTAAAGCATGTCATGAGACTGAACAGGTGTTCGACGAGTGGGGATTCATGCTGATGGTATCAGGCGATTTGCCGGGTGGGCAGCGGCCAAGGGCAGAGGTCAGGAAACCTGAGACGCCCGACCGCCGTTCGGTCACGGAACGCCGCCCATCCGATTCCTAACGATTATCGTGATCCGAACGACTTTCTGGCTGGTCTTGATCTGGATGAGAATGTCGCCAGTTCCAGTATTTTGTTTGTTGGCTGCGGCTTGTGCTCTGGAAGTCACGATACTGTTTGTGGTTTTGCGATAAGTACTGCCGGTACGCTCGGTCCTCATTGTCATTCCACTGATGATAATCGTGGTGAGAGCGGTCGTATACGCGTTGCTGATTTTCTGCGTTGTTATTGCGTTCTTGCTGCTGGTCACGCTGATCCCTCTGCTGCGCCTGATCCTGATGTTGATGCTGGTCATCTTGCTGAGCGACGGCAATTGGCGAAGCAAGTGCTGCGGTCAAAACAAATAATGTCAAATAGCTATATCCACGGTGCATGTTGTGTCCTCCATGAAAGATATCAATCCATTCGATTGTTTCGCGTATGCGCAGAATTAGCCATACAGTGAATTCCTGCTTTTTTCTTTGTCGATTGAGAAAGATTCAGCCCGTCTTGACTGTTGGGGCGTTATTGGATGACTAGACCCCGTACGCAGAAACTTCAGGGGATGAAGACGCGAAGAAGTCCTCTTTGCGCAACAGCGTTTCAATCCCTCGCACCACCTCACTGCCGGTGCTCTTTGAAACCGCTCCGTGGAATCCAGCCGACCGCGCTTCCTGTACCAGTTCTTTCGACACCTGTTGCACGGTCAGAAGAAGCATCGGCAACTCCGGAGCAATCTTGCAGATTTCTCTTGCTGCCTGGAGTCCGTTCATTTGCGGCATGGCTAAATCCATTACAAGAAGATCGGGGGAGGATTCGCCGATTTTCGCCAGTACCTCACGGCCGTTTTCAGCCTCGCCACAAACCTGCCACTCCGCATGCTCCTCGATCACTCTGCGAAGCAACCGCCGTATCGGCGCATCATCATCGGCAATAAGGATATTTACCGGCATTGCATTCATGATCCAAACTACACGTCTTCAGCATCATTTTTGTTCAGGACAAAGTTTTGCACAATACAGGAATTCCCCTATACCCAGCCTACTTATGTACTACGAAGGTTCAGCTATTAAGGGACGATGGACTACGTTCAGATTCGTCTCACATCGCGAGGAAATGAGTTCTCTTATTTGCAAGAATCGTGAGCAGCCCCTCTCTCATCTGTAATTGCTTGCAAGGTAAGTGAATGCCGCCCAAAACTCCTGGTCAGGACATCAATCCGTGGCTCATCGCCATCGCCGTCATGTCCAGCACTTTCATGGAAGTGCTCGACACGACGGTGGTGAATGTCTCGCTCCCTCATATTGCCGGCAATCTCTCGGCCACGACCGATGAAGCTACCTGGACACTAACTTCCTACCTCGTCGCCAACGCCATCATTCTGCCCATGACTGGATGGCTCGCCGGCCGCTTCGGTCGTAAGCGTCTCTTGACCCTGTCCGTAACCGGATTCACCATCGCATCTTTCTTCTGCGGCCTCGCGCCCTCGCTCCCATTTCTGATCCTATTCCGCATAATCCAAGGCGCCGCTGGTGGGGGGCTTCAGCCCCTTTCGCAGGCGATATTGCTGGAGTCGTTTCCGCCGGAGAAGCGGGGGCAGGCGATGGGATTTTGGGCGCTGGGAATTGTTGTGGCGCCGATGCTTGGTCCGGTGGTTGGAGGATGGCTTACCGACAATTACAGTTGGCGATGGGTTTTTTATATTAATGTTCCCATCGGGATTCTGGCGCTACTTCTGACACAGGCGTTCATCTTTGATCCGCCGTATTTGCGCGACAAGAAAAAAACTGGAATTGATTATTGGGGAATCGGTCTGTTAGTTCTGGGCATGGGATGTTTGCAGATCATGCTCGACAAAGGTCAGGAGGACGATTGGTTCTCATCGCAATTTATTGTCACGCTCGCTATTCTGGCCGTTGTTGGTCTCGTGGGACTGGTTATCCGCGAACTCAAAGCAGAGCATCCCGTTATTGATCTCAGCGTATTTCGTTACCGTTCGTATGCGGTCGGCACTTTCCTTATGACGACAGTCGGTTTCGTTTTTTATGGAAGCACCGTGCTGCTGCCGCTTCTCATGCAAGAGGTTCTCGGCTACACCGCGACTCATGCCGGTATCACCAATTTGCCGCGCGGCATGGCTTCATTCCTGTTTATGCCCGTCGTCGGTTTTCTGGTGGGCAAGGTGGACGCTCGAAAATTATTAGGGATGGGATTTCCTCGGAACCGCCTTTGCCATGTACCGCCTTTCTCAATTCAGCCTGGATGTCGGGTTCTGGAATTTTTGGTGGCCCCTCATGTTGCAAGGCGCTGGCCTGGGATTAATTTTTGTGCCTTTGACTACCGTCACTAACGATCCGGTCCCGAAAGAGCGCATGGGAAATGCCACCAGCATTTTTAATCTGATGCGGAACGTCGGCGCGAGCATCGGAATTTCCATGGTCGAAACTATGCAGGTGCGTAAACAGCAAATGCATATCAACGTACTGGGTCAACATGTCACCTCAACCAGTCCGCAAGCGCAACAGATGATTCAGAAAATGACTGCATTTTTTCTCTCGAGAGGGGCCAGTCCCGGCACTGGGCCGGGCTCGGCCAGTAGCCAGGCTTACGAAGCAATATGGGGAATGGTCCTCAGGCAGGCGACCATGCTCTCCTACAATGATGTGTTCCGTTTTCTCGCCGGCATGTTTGTGGTGATGTGCCCGCTGATTTTCCTAATGAAAAAAGCGAAAAAAGGCGGGCCGGTCATGGCGCATTAATAAGTACGGGCGCGGTTGCGACGCGAAGATCGTCGGGCTGCGCCCGACCAGACAGCCGAGGGCGGCTGTCTCTACGCGAGCATCGCGGGCGTGCCCCATATGGATTTCCACCTTTTATCAAACTGTGGTTGTAAAATAAAGAAACCTACTTGCGGGCTAGCCATAAAACAGCCTGGTTCAGACACAGAAAAGAGTTGCATATGTCGCAAAACAATGGAAATCCCACCAGCCTTCGCCTGAAGACCGGCCTTGCCGAAATGTTAAAAGGCGGCGTAATCATGGACGTTACGAACGCCGAACAAGCCACCATCGCCGAACAAGCCGGCGCGGTCGCGGTGATGGCGCTGGAGCGGGTCCCGGCGCAGATTCGCGCTGAGGGCGGCGTCGCGCGCATGGCGTCCCCCAAGAAGATTCGCGAGATCATGGCCGCTGTCTCCATTCCGGTGATGGCGAAGTGCCGCATCGGCCACTTCGCCGAAGCGCAAATTTTGCAAGAACTCGGCGTTGATTACATTGATGAATCCGAGGTGCTGACGCCTGCCGACGAAGCTCATCATGTGGACAAGCATGCTTTCAAAGTTCCGTTCGTCTGCGGAGCGCGCAATCTCGGCGAGGCCCTTCGCCGCATCGCCGAAGGCGCAGCCATGATCCGCACTAAAGGCGAAGCCGGCACTGGAGACGTGGTTCACGCGGTGAAACACATTCGCCAGATTGTGCAAGAAATGAAAATCCTCACCGTCCTCGGCGAAGAAGAGCTTTACGCCAAGGCCAAAGAACATCGGCGCGCCTTATGAGCTCATAAAGCTGGTCGCCAAAGAAGGGAAGCTTCCGGTGCCAAACTTTTCCGCCGGAGGCATCGCCACCCCCGCCGACGCTTCGCTAGTCATGCAGCTCGGCGCCGAGGCTGTTTTCGTCGGCTCCGGAATCTTCATGAAAGATTCGACAACGTTCGCCGATCCCGCCGAAGCTTCTCTTCGCGCGAAGGCCATCGTCCAGGCCGCCACGCACTTCAATGATCCTAAAGTATTACTTGAAGTAAGCGCTGACCTCACTGGCATGAAAGGTCTTGCCGTCGCGGGGATGGGCGAAGCCGACATGCTGCAAACCCGCGGCTGGTAGAACTCTGTGTTAAGTATCCCAGGTCTCGCAAATGCGGCGAGACCCTTAGGCTAGGCTCAGGGCTGGCTCTGGGACACCCCGTTGACCTTGGTGTGTTCGCAGCGGTGGATATCGGGATCCGAGGCATTGGGGCCACCTGTGATCTTTCAACACGTTGTTCCGCTTCCCGGACTGCACGAACACCGTCGTCGCAGGAGCGGTGCGAAAGTGCAAATCGGTTGTAACGATTTGCAAGGCGGGGACTTATCGCGCCGTCTTTTGCACGGCTCGATGCCAAAACTAAGCACGGTCGGCTCGGCTTCGATGAGTACAACGTCTTGATAATCTACAGCCACCCCTCCCCCTGAGTTCGATATATTGGAATCATAGATTTACGAGGGTCGAAACTCCAAATCTAAGGATACAAAAGAGTTGCGCGTAAAATCTTGATTTACCAATAGTTATACGAATTTATTAAACCTTTCCGAGAAGTTATAAGCTAGTTATGGCACTGATGAGAAACGAGGTCAAGCGGAAAGTGCTGGCGCCAAGTGAGTTGGGAAAAGAAGATAGCGGGCATGGGTGGCGCGGCGCTTTCAGCGCTGCGGGGTTAACGGCGATCTCCGAGTCGGATTCTCGTAACAAGGTTTTTGGACCGTCTTCCTCCCCCACATCCGCAAGGAGCGCGAATGTGTGGGGCCACCCGGCACTCGGAGGCGTAGCTGATTGTGCTCTTATCAGGTTGTCGCTCGGGAGACCGAAAATCGACACTCTATTTTCTAGCCTTCCTACGTGGTATTTTTAGCGCCCGGAGGCACACATGCTTTGGTTCTACGAATCTTTCTTTCCCGTGGTCTGGATCGTTTTTTTATCTACTGGCGGGTCAAAGCTGCGGATACCAAAGCCAATCAGCGTCTCGAGCCCGCGGCCTCTGGCATCCTCCGCGCCCTCACCTTCCTGATCGCGATCGCTTTACTCTCAATACCTCGCATCCCGCTGCCCTGGCTTTATGTCCAGGTCTGGCCGCAGGGTTATTGGCCATTCTGGTTGGGAGCCGCCGTCACCGTCGCCGGCCTTCTCTTCGCCATTTGGGCGCGCGAGCACCTTGGCAGGAACTGGAGCAGCTCCGTTACCATTAAGCAGGGCCACGAGCTGATCACCACAGGTCCCTATGCCGTGGTCCGCCACCCAATCTACACCGGCATTCTGGCCGGGTTTCTTGGCATGGCGATTGCAATCTCCCAGGTGCGCGGATTCATCGTTTTCATCCTCATCTTCGTCGTGTTCTGGTTCAAGTTCCGCATGGAGGAGGAGTGGATGCGCTCACAGTTTGGCGAGACATATGCCACCTATGCCCGAAAGACCGCCGCACTGGTGCCCTACGTCCTCTAATCGCCTGGGCCACCCGCCCAAATTCATTGCCGCAGGGCAGAAGCAGTCGGCAAATTTGCCTGGCTGGCCCACCTTTTAGATTTTGATCTCCTCTAAATAATAATGAATGGGCTGCCGCACTCGTCGCGATTTTCGACGGGTGGGCATTAATGCCGCCGACATCGGATTTTGGTATTGACGAAATGAGAACCTCCGGTGCATGCGGTCGAGGTACCCTTTTAACTGTGATACGGGTCGGGCCGAAAATCGGGCTGATAGTGAATCATCAGATTGCTGAAGGAGGTCAGATCAGAGTCAATCAGACCGACCACCCAGCTTTTTTGCTTGTCACTCAGTTGTGGAGGCAGTTTCTCAACCGAAGTCCTGTGATCGAGAAGCTGATGCCCCGCAGGGGCGGCGCTCAGTCCCAGTTCTGAACTGTGGTGGTAGGCCTGTCTTAAACCGTGTGCGATGTTGTCTTGGCGCCCACGGTCCGCCATTTGTCTGGCCCACTGCAGATCACTCCCTAACCAGAATAGGTTTCCACTCGATCTAATCTAACGCCGTCGGATTTCGAGGGAATCGCTAGCTTCGATTTTCCCAATGTATTGGAGAAGACTCCAATGACGATGCCAACGATCAACGCAAAAAGAGCATACACAACGTTCTGGTGTCCAATCGTCCACTGCCTAAGTGGCGGCCAGATCGAAACCGCAATTGAACCCAGTATAAGTACGGTTACGCCAGCGATAATTTTAGTCGAGACTTCCTTCAGCCAATCTTTCCAATTCACGGTTCCTCCTCACCACCGGGGTGGGCGCACTTCTCTCGTCCCGGGTTGACATTACCACGGCTGTGGGCTGGCTGGCCTACCTTTAGATTTTGATCTCCTCTAAATAATAATGAATGGGCTGGGGTGGCTGGCCCACCTTTAAAGCTGATCTCCTCGAAATAATAATGGATGGGCTGTTCCACTCGTCGCGATTTTTGACGGGTGGACTTTGATGCCGCCGACATCGGATGTTTTGGTCCGATGAAATCAGAGCCTCCTCTGCATACGGTCGAGGTACCCACTCTTGCAAAAGGCGCAAGAGTCGGCCAGCCTCCAGCCGCTCCACATAGGAAAGCTGCAGTTTGCACAGTTTCTCCACAGATATAACCACTTTGCCTTGACTTATAAAACATTTCGGGTGAGAAATGTCTTTCGCGCTCTTCCTTCGCCCACGCTAAACTTATAGTTAGCATCAAGGACACTGCCATCGATCCGAATCGTCAAGCCGATCTTGTTGGCGGGATGTTGAGACGTGTGCTGTCCCTGTCGCAGCGGAAAGCAATCTTGGCGACTGCGACGAAATCGAGTGTGGTGGCAGGTCCAGTGTCCGTTGTGCATCTGAAGATTGCTCGAACTATCCCTGCCAACGCCACGCGAAGCGTTGCCCTTGCTGTCAGGAGCACTTTTGCGAGTCGTCTGATGAATCCTTGTGGACGTGTTTCTTTGTGCACGTGCGAGAGGCGAAATGCCAGGATGAAATTCTTCGCGCGCCGTTGGGCAGACTCACTCAGGCCTTTGTTTCCGGTCAGTACCCGGAGCTTGAAAAGTTCGTCAACTGTGACTCCGACGGACTTGGACATCCATTGCCCAAGGAAGCCTACATCAACCTTGCGCTTGCCGTTGCCTATTCAAGAGATGTTATTCCCCAGTACAACCGGGATGTTCTCATAGACCAGGGAGTGCGTATTCGCAATAGGCGAGCGCAACGCCAACGGGCCCGCAGAGCGGGACAAAGGCTCAAAGCGGGGTATCCACCTACCCCTCCACGTCGACGCGCTTAGCGCCGTACAGAAACTCAACGATCCACGTGGTAACCGGGGCGCTCGCCGTGAGGCACTGGACTGGCTTATGGCACTATCGCGAGCAAATGGAACTGCTCAAAATCATGGGCCTCTACAAGGGCGATGACTTCATACGGGACCGAATACGTTATCTACGTATGAGTAATCCCACGATGTTCCATGACATTGAGTTGTAGGGCCGCTTCAACGAAAAAGCGTTGCTCGGCATGAAGCTGGAAAACTCCCGATTTTTGAGTCAGGGTTTGTCCCTTTGACGACGCAGATCGTTGGAACTAGTCTGCGCTTGTGACCTACCAAAATCACGAACAGGGGAGAGCGAGATGGCCGATTTTATCGCAAGAGTTGAATTGCATTCCGCAGCGTACGTCGATTACGAGAGTCTACATTTGTACATGCAGCAGCGCGGATATTCGCGAGCCATCAAGGGCGATGACGGCAAAACCTACCAGCTACCGACAGGCACATACACGAGCGTCGGAAGCTTCGCTTCAACGAGCTCGGCCCTGCAGTCCGCAGTTGCAGCGGCGAAACACTTCAGGAAAGGCGTCCTCTGTCATAGTTGCTGATCGGATCTCGGCCAGTTGGCAGGGACTCCCGATTGTTAATGCAGCGCGTACCACTTGATTTTTACGCTTCGCCCGCTGGGCGAGACCTGGAAGAATTTTGGCGATGCCACACTTGAAAAATCGAGGTTCCCTGCTCTTAATCGTAATAACAATTCTTCCTTTAGTAGGCTCCATGGCTGCAGCTAATCGTGCAATTCCTGACGACAATCTTGCGTACCCTGTTTTAATAACGCTGAAAAATGGAGGCACTGGCTCCGGGTTCTTCGTAAATACGGCCAAAGGTATCTATCTGGTTACCGCGAAGCATGTTCTCTTCGACCCCGTAACGCAAAAGCTACTGGATGTATCGGCTCAGCTATTGTCATACTCGAAAGATCCTGCGGATTCTACGCGAAACCTTGCGATAGTAGACCTGTCGGTCCTGCAGAATGGCGGCGTCAAACACCATCGCTCCAGGACGTGGTGGTAGTCGACATCAGCACAGTTGTGAATAGTGTAGGCCCGGGTGGAGGAACCTCCTCTCCTGTTCCCGGAGTCATATTCGTGGAGCAGGCTGCAAGGCGGATTGCTAGGCGTGGGCTTAGAAACCATTAAGCCCTTCGAGCAAGTGCTCACGGGGAATGAGGTCATAGTGTTCGGCTACCCAACCTCTCTCGGGCTGGCGCAATTCCCGCAAATTGACACTCACCGTCCCCTACTTCGCAAGGGAATTGTGGCCGGAACAAATCCGGCAACTCGGGCCATTATCATCGAT
>CAVWRO010000011.1:0-143066 GCA_963757385.1 uncultured Acidobacteriaceae bacterium
CCTCCTTGAATTGCAAGAATAGTGGGTCGTGTTGGCCGGCCATGAGCAAAATGACGGCACAGCGGGTTCCGACACTGCCAACGCCCACGACTTTGCGAGCGATATCCACAATCTCATAACGGTCGAGAATCACGCGCCGCTCTTCGGGCAGCGTTAGCCGATAGCTATGAAACATTTTTCTAACCCGTTCCCCGAGCTTTATCATCTGTCGCGGATGATAAACAAGCGGGGGATTATCAATTATGCGAGGGCGGCCTTTTATTACCTCTGTGATTTTGGGAAAAACGTGTTCTGCCGTCTGCAATTTTGCCTTGACCTCGGAACGCTCCCAGTATTGCTTTGCTGCTGTAGCTTTCGCGTCTTGTATGAGGATTGCGGCGTAGAGTTGCGAATACCAGACCTCGAGTGCTCGCATTCGCGCGTATTCGCTCATGCGTTCGCGGTAGGTCTTGACCGTTCCTCGCACGGCCTCCGAACAATGCAATTCGCCCATCCCCATTTCGCGTCCTGCGAGCACAATGCTGGTAGCCAGCCGTTTGACATCCCACTCCCATGGCGCGTTCAGCGTTTCGTCGAAGTCATTAATATCGAAGACAAGCTGCCGTTCGGGCGAACCGAATCCGCCAAAATTGCTGACATGGCAATCGCCGCAAGCCTGAACGCGGATGCCCGTCTTGGGTGTGTTGCTCAAGTCCGCTGCCATCAGGGCATCCGCCCCGCGAAAGAACCTGAACGGTGACTCTCGCATCCGGGCGTATCGGATCGGTAAAAGCTCCGGCAATCTTCCGCGATCCGCTTTCTTCAGCAATTCAATTGGGTCAGCACGATCGGCGGGACGGACCCATTTGGCGTGGGAAGCTCTAGGAACCTTCTTCCGGAGCGCTTTTCCTGCAATCAATCGTTCTTCGACGGTGGGACCGGGAAGTTTCGATGCCCCATTCGCTATTCTTTTGATCGTCTTAGGTATCTTCACTTTCATAAACTCACTATTCGTCCGCGGTTGCACATGAGGCCAGAAAACGAGAGTATAAGCCTACGTGAAAACATTGGCTGTAATTCCTGCCCGCCTTGACTCGACCCGTCTGCCGCGCAAGATGTTGCGCGAAATCGCGGGGAAGCCCTTGGTCATCAGGGTGTATGAATCCGTTCGGGCATGCACCCAACTTGACGACGTCGTGGTTGCGACCGACTCGAACGAAATTCTGGACATGTGTCTTCAGCGGGGATGCAAAGCCCGGCTCACATCTGGTTCTCATCGAAGTGGGACTGAGCGCGTGCACGAAATCTCGGATCTAATCACTGCGGACATTTATCTCAATGTGCAAGGAGACGAACCGCTGACCCGGCCGGAACATATTTCGGCACTGATCGAATTGATGTCTAATCCAGATATTCCAGTGGGGACCTTAAAGACATCGGCGAAATCTGAAGACGTTGGAAATCCGAACGTTGTGAAAGTAGTGACTGACGGTTCTGGAAGGGCGCTTTATTTTTCGCGGGCCACCATTCCTCATGATCGTGACGGGGCGGGAGTGGCGTATTTCAAGCATCTTGGTTTTTATGCTTATCGGAAGGCAGCTTTAGACCGCTTTGTGTCCCTCCCTGAATCTCTACTTGAACGCAGTGAAAAGCTTGAGCAGCTTCGTTTTTTGGAAAATGGCATAGCGATTCACGTAAACGAAACGCCTTACGATTCGGTGGGCGTGGATACAGAGGAGGACCTTCGGTGTGTGGAAGAGATTCTCCGCAGCCAGCGCGAGCTGAGATGAGTCTCTATGGCGTCCAGGCCTGGGCAGCTGCGATGCGCCGCGAGATTGCCGGATGCGAATGGAAAAACCATTCCACCCATTTCGAAGGAGTGCGCTCGGCGAGGTTTTGCTCGGCCAGTTTGTTCATGGACGAGATAAACGGGCCCACGCTCGCGATTGACTCAAAGGCATAGCGGTCGGCTTGGCGCTCGTTGAATCGAGAATAGGCATTCAGCGCGGGCAACAAGAGAAACGACAGCACTGTGGAGACGAGAACGAGTAGCGGAAGATTCGCGAAGTCCGACAACGTCTCGAACATGTGCAGGCGGTCCACAGCATAATGAAGGATCCAGTTCGCGGCCCAAAATCCGATGAAAATTGTTGCTGCCTGGATTGCAATGCTCTTGAGAATATGACGATGCACGTGATGCCCCAGCTCGTGCGCCAGCACGGCTTCAATCTCGTCGGCGGAGAAATTGTCGAGCAGGGTGTCAGCTAAAATTATGCGCCGGGTGCTGCCCAATCCGGTTAGCGCGGCATTCGCCTTTTTGCTTTTCTCAGAGAGGTTCCATTTATAGACGCCGCGAACGCGAGTGCCAGCTCGCTCTCCCAAATGCACCAGGCGCTGTTTGAGGTCTTCGTTATCGAGCGGCTCGAATTTGTAAAAAATGGGGAATAAAATTACCGGCGCCAGTTGGGCCAGGAGAATGAAAAACCCCATGAACACCGCCCACGCAAGAAGCCACCAATGCTGGGGATATTCACGAATGATGAAATACAGCAGTTCGACGACGATTCCACCGAGCACGATTCCGACAAGGAAACCCTTTGTTTCGTCCCACAGCCAGGAAGTGATGTTTTGATTCGATAAATGGAAGCGGTGTTCAAGGCGAAAGCCGTAATAATCCAATCCGCCCCCAAGCACCTTGGCGATGACCATCAAAATCAGGACGTACAAGAAAACCGCCAAGGTGTAATTTTGGAAAGCTGCGCGATAGGCGATGTCGCGAAGGGTGCCGGTCCATCCGGTGATCAATACCAAAAGCAACAGGCCAAGCCCCAGCAGAAAATCGGCAATTCCAAGCCAGCGATGGATTCGGTTATAGCGACGCGCTTCGGGCGAGTCGGGAGATGTCTGCGGAAGGTTCATTATGCAATCTTGATTATGCCGCAATCACGTAGGATCGGCGCACAGAAGTTTCAATCGAAAGGCCAAGATACGCCATGAGCCGTCACGTGGTTCTGACAAACTCCTCTGCGGTGGCGAGTATTCCGCTGACCATCTCCGGAGAGGCGGCTTCTGCGTAGATTCTCAACAGCGGCTCGGTGCCGGAAGCGCGGAATAGAATCCAGGCATCAGCGCCATTGCAGGTGGGCGCGTCGAGAAAAAACTTAATACCGTCGAGACTCTCTTTACGCAAGACGGAGTACCTGCCGAGCTGTTTTGTCTCTTCAGCCTTGGCCCGCCTTATGGCACCCAGTTTGATTTCTTCGGGAATATGTAAATCCCTGCGTCCATAAAAATGCGGGCCATATTCGCGCTGTAAATCGGCGACCAATTCACCCAAGGCCTTTCGTTCTTCGGCCATGACATTCGCCAACAAGAGCGAATTGAGAATGCCATCGCGTTCCGGAAGGAAGCGAGAGTATCCGATTCCTCCTGATTCCTCGCCGCCAATCAGAATTTCCTTCTCCATCATCAAGTCAACAATATATTTGAAACCGATGGGGCATTCGTTCAATTTGCGGCCATGGCGGCCTGCAATGCGATCCAACATGCGAGTTGTATTGAATGCGCGGACCACTTCTCCCGGCCATTTCTTGCGCTCCAGCAACCAACGTAAGAGGACGGAAAATATCTTGTGTGAATCCACGAAGCTGCCATCTTCCGCGACGGCGCCGATGCGGTCTGCATCCCCATCGGTCGCAAAGCCCGCGTGGCAGCCTTCTTTAACGACCGTTTGTTGCAGCAGGGCAATGTGCGGTTCAATTGGCTCGGGATTGATTCCGGGAAACAGTGGATTCAGTTCTTGTCGAATGGCAACGTGGGAGATATCGCGGGCTTCAAATATCTCAGCCAAAACCCCTCGACCCGAGCCGTGCATGGAATCCACAGCGAATTTAAAATTGGCCTTCGCTACCAAATCGAGATCCACAAACTGCGAAACGGCCTCGATGTACGGCTTTTTCAAATCTATTTCTTCGATCGGGGCTTTTTGTCCATTGGGCGCGGCGCTTGAATGAAGCTCGTCCTCAATGATCTTCATAATTGCCGGGGTCGCCGAGCCGCCGAAGTTTCCCTTAAATTTCACCCCATTCCAATTCCAAGGATTGTGGCTGGACGTGATAATCACGCCGCCGGCGGCTCCACGCGTCTTCACCGCCAGCGAGATTGCGGGAGTTGGGGTGTGGTCGGCGGCGAGGTAAACAGGAATTCCAGCGGTGGCGATGACTTCGGCGGCGAGGCGGGCCGTGCGTTGTGAGGCGAAGCGCGTATCGTAACCCACAATCAGCCCCCGGCGCGGGTCTTCATGTTTAAGCGTGTAGGATGAGATTGCCCCCGCGACGCGCCTCACATTTTCGAACGTGAAGTCGTCGGCGATGATGCCGCGCCATCCATCCGTGCCAAATTTGATTGGTAATGTCATGCTGGAATCACCGGTGTGGAACGCGCGCTCTTCACCAACCTCTAAACCAGGCGATCAAACTTCTTTTCGTCGAGGTACTTCACAACTTTGCCTACATCCTGAGTGCGCTCGCGAGTGGTGATCAGCAATGCGTCCTCCGTCTCTACGACCACGAGGTTATTCACGCCCACCACCGCGACAAATTTTCCTGGAGCATGAATGTAATTTCCTTGAGCATTCAGCGTGAAGATGCCCTCCCCAGAGATTAGGTTGTTCTCTTGGGTTGGGCGCTTTGCCACGTGATGTTCATGAAGCGCCGTCCAGGAGCCGAGATCGTTCCATCCGAAATCGGCCGGGAGACAAAAGATGTTTGATTTGCTTTCGCCTTTTGCCGAACGGGGCTCGAGGACGGCATAGTCAATACTGATGTTTTCGCAGCTCGCATAAAGCCGGTCAAACGTTCGAGAAAATTTAGACGTGCCGAATGTGTCTGCAATTTGTTCCAAGACCGCAGCTGTCTTCGGAAGGTGTTCCCGCAAAGCGTTAGCCAAGGTATGGGCGCTCCACAAAAACATGCCGCTGTTCCAATAATAATTTCCCGCGGCTACGAATTGTTCTGCAAGCGTGGCTTCTGGTTTTTCGGTAAAACGCTGAACCTGCAAAGCTCCGTTCGCTGCCGTCGAACCCGCTTGAATATAGCCATACCCAGTCTCTGCGCGGGAAGGATGAATTCCCAGCACAACAATGTTTTCTCCGTCTGCGGCGATCTCGATGCCTTTTTTCAAGACGCTGAGGTATTGCCGGTGGTCGCCAATCACGTGGTCAGAAGGAAACAGGCCAATCACCGCATTGGGCGTGGTGCGCTCAAGGATGAAAGCCGCGAGACCAATCGCAGGCGCGGTGTTGCGTCCCACGGGCTCCGCAAGAATTTGCGTCTTTTCCAAGCGCGGCAATTGGCGCGTAATCTCTTTGTGAAGGTCCTTATTCGTGATCACCCAGAAATGACGGGGCGGCGACAGACCAACCAAGCGATCCATGGTTTGCTGGATCATTGTCTTCTTGCCATCCAGCGCGAGCAGTTGCTTGGCGCGCCGCTTTCGGCTCAAGGGCCAAAAGCGCGTGCCGCGTCCGCCAGCAAGAATTACCGGGTAAAAATTTATGTTCTTTTTCGCCATAAAATTGCCCGAAGCAAAGTTACATTCGCGTGACGGGTTCAGGCACATCTTTCCCAGGTACGCAGCTTTTCAATAATTCAATTGACCATTGCGGGCGCACGCGAAATTTGCCGATCTCCGCTGGCACGGCAACCGCATCGCCCTTTGCGAGTGTGACGCTTTCCATTCCATCGGCTTCTACTATTCCACATCCTTCAACCGCTACCAGAATTTGAACCGAATTGCCGCCGGATTCGTAATTCGTTTGAAACTCCTGGGCATCTTTCAGCTCATAAAGATCTACCGTAAAATGTGGAGCGGCGATCATCGGAGAATGAACGTTGCGACCGCCATTTATCGGAGCCGGGGCTGGCCTAACGACTTTGCCGGATGCTACTTTCTCCTTCACCGAAGCCAGGCCTTCTTTCAAGTGTAATTCTCGCGGACGCCCATAGTCATACAGCCGATATGTTGTGTCTGACTGCTGCTGTGTCTCGACAATGATTGAGCCTGGTCCCAGGGTATGTACGGTTCCTCCAGCTAAATAAATCATTTCGCCGGGAAAGACATTCAGCCAGTTCAGAAGTTCTTCGGCGCGTTGGGTGTGAATTGCTTCCTCAAACTGCGTTAAGGTCACACCGGCTTTGAGTCCAAGTCCCACCTGAGCGCCCGGTTTCGCATGAGCAACATACCAACATTCCGTTTTGCCGCAAGGCTGTCCGATTCTTTGCGCTGCGGCGTCATCCGGATGCACTTGCACAGAAAGCTTTTCGTGCGGGAAAAGAAACTTCATGAGCAGGGGAAATTGTTTTTGCTTCCTAGCGGAGGTTCCGACCAGCTTTGGACCGTACTGTTCGCTCAGTTCGGAAAGTGACTTTCCCCTCAACGGGCCATTTGCGACTTTACAATTGTCCCCGGTGAGCCATGCTTCGCCGATCTTTTCATCGAAGCGATGTCCCGGGTAAATAGGAGACAGGTCCTGGGTCCCCCATGGGCGAGGGTCGAAAATAGGATGCATTAGCAACGGGTATAGATCGCTCATGGGTATGTGGGTGACCAGCGCCGCGGTCGGGGGGAGAAAGAAACCGTCTCCGGCGCTATGCTTAGAAGCCTACAGATACAGAGAGGCTGCTTAGAAAATTGCCTTTCTTACAGTGCCGAAAGAAACTTGCGCACCCGCTCCAATCCCCGGTCGAGCTCTCCAATGGAAGTAGCGTAGGAAATGCGAATATGGTCCCGGGTGCCAAAACCTTCGCCCGGTACGGTGGCGACATGCGCCTCGCGCAATAATTTTCCGGCTAAATCTGCTGCGGAGTTGACCCCGCCCCGTCCGAAGAATTCCGAAACATTGGGATAGGCGTAGAATGCGCCTTCCGGCAACGTGCATTTCACTCCTGGAATCGAACGTAGACCCTTCACCACGTGATCGCGAAGCTTGATGTACTCCAGGCGCATGTCCTCGACGCACTGTTGCGGCCCCTTGAGCGCTTCAACAGCCGCCTTTTGGACGATCGAGGTCGGATTGGACGTGGACTGACTCTGTAGTTTCTGCATTGCGCCCACAATTTGTCCCGGGGCGAGCACGTAACCAAGCCTCCATCCTGTCATCGCGTATGTCTTCGAAAGAGAACCAACAATCACCATTCGTTCGCGATATTCAGGGAGTGATCCCACGGAAAACTGCCGGCCGGTGTAATTCAAGTAAACGTAACACTCGTCGGAGATGACCCAGATGCCCCGTTCGGACGCAAGTTTCATCACTGCGCGCAAGGCTTCGGGCGTCATAACCGCGCCGGAAGGGTTTGACGGCGAATTCAAAATAATGAGCTTGGTGCGTGAAGTCACGAGATTAGCGACCATCTCCGCGGTGATCCTGAAGCCTTGTTCTTCATCGGTCTCAAGCAGAACGCAATTTCCGCCCGCATAACGCACGATGTCTTTGAATGAAACCCAATAGGGAACCGGCAAAATGACTTCGTCGCCATGGTCCACCAGCACTTGGATGGCGTTGAATAACCCATGCTTTCCGCCAACGGAGGCAATGGATTCCTCACGGCGATAACTGGAACCAAAATCGGCTGCGTGACGCTGAATGATTGCATCGCGCAGTTCCGTGGTTCCACCCACGGCGGTGTACTTCGAGAAGTTGTTCTGGATGGCCGCGATGGCTGCGTCTTTAATATGCTGCGGCGTGGGGAAATGTGGTTCGCCAGCGCCGAAGTCCACGACATCAATGCCCTGCTGGCGCAGCTTATCTGCCTCCGCCACCACTGCCATGGTTGCCGACGGTTCAATGCGATTGATGCGTGCGGTAAGCTTTAATGCTGGAACTGCTTCCGTAACTGGTGTCATGCTCTCTTTCCTGACTATGAAGTTTCTGACTTTGTGACGATTACTTCGAAGTCCTTCGCTTCGCTGACCGTTGAAGTTTAACCGCCGGATCCAATTTCTCTCTCAGTTTTTGCTCGACGGCTTGTGGGACCAGATCTTTAATTGAGCCGCCCAACCGTCCGACTTCCCGAACCAGCCTGGAACTCAGATAAGAATACTGCTCCGCCGGCATCATGAACACTGTTTCCAAGTGGGGGGCCAGCTTGCGATTCATCAGTGCCATCTGTAGCTCATACTCATAATCGCTGAGAGCCCGAATTCCTCGCAACACGGCGCTGGCATCCACGGACGCCGCGTAGTCAACCGTCAAGCCATCAAAAGTATCCACTCGGACATTCTTAAAGTGTCGCGTAAGTTCTTCAATCATGTTCCGCCGTTCGCCCAGGCTAAACAAGGGGTCTTTATCTGGGTTGCGCAGGATCGCAACCACCAATTCGTCAAAAATCTTGCTGCCGCGCTCGATTAAGTCGAGGTGCCCATTCGTGGGCGGATCAAACGAACCGGGATAGATGGCAATGACCTTCTTCAATTATTCCTGCTCTTGTTCTCACGGAACACCGGATTCAAAGATTCTATGCGGCTAGCGAGAGAAATGGCAATATTTGACTCCCGACTGCAATCGGACGCGTAGCACTTCTTCACAACCTAATGATCCGATACAATTGCTCGCTTCCCACTGAGCGAGAGCATGCAAAATGGCTAATCGGCGCACAGAAAAACCCTTGTCGACCTCCTCCGCATTCTCTTCAATCATCGCTGGAGTATTGCTCGTCTTGATGGCAGTGCTCGCGGGCGGTGCCGCGTTGCGCGAATCTGTAACTGTGGATGAAGTGGCGCATATTGGGGCCGGCGTGAGTTATTTGCAGAAGTTGGACCTGCGGATGAATCAGGAGCACCCGCCTTTGGCGAAGGTGTGGGCCGCAATTCCTCTGGTGATTCGCGGAACTCATGCGGATTATTCGAACACCGCGTGGACGTTTAGTGAAAGAAAGTTTTTTGGCGCGTACCTGGGTCAGTGGGTTTTCGGGGCGTGGATTTTAGAGCATTGGAACGATCCTGTGTCCACGTTGGCCTGGGCCCGGTTCCCGATGCTGTTGCTTACTCTGGCGCTGGGTTGGTCGGTTTTCGTGATAGCACGGCGCTTAGGCGGAGATTGGGGAGGCATGCTTTGCCTTGCTGTATATGTCAGCTATCCAGCGTTTCTGGCATTTGGACCTCTGGTGCACACCGATATACCGGTCACGCTTTTTACCCTGTTGACCTTGTGGACGTTCGCTGAGATATGGCGCGAACCAGACCGCAGGAAGTCATTTCTGTTTGGGTTGTGCCTGGCAGGCGGGATTCTCTCAAAATTTACGGCCGGAATTCTATTTTTCGCCTTTGGCATTTTTGCGCTGACGACGCGTTGGTGGCCGGTTGCAGGCCAACCTCGCAGCAAACCTGAACAGCGCGTCTGGAGACGTGCGCGGTGGCGCTCTACGCTACGCGGTATCGTGTGGGCTTCCGTTTTTGTTTACGTTTTCTACTTCATTTTTTCCATCCGGCAGACTACTGACATTTTGGATTTCGTCGGACATGGCCGTCCGGCATTTATCCCCTTAAGAAGGTTGCTGATGCCTGCATGGCTTTTTCTGCGGGGATTGTTTTTGGTTCTCCTCACCGCCAGCCGTCCCACTTTTATTCTTGGACGCGCTTACCCGCACGGGGTCTGGTTTTACTATCCGGTCGTCTTCCTCCTGAAATCGCCTATAGGTTTTTTGGGATTGCTGTTGCTGGCGATGGCTGTTGCTGTGTTTGGGAAACGCGTTGCAGGTCAAACAGCTGTTACAGCTGAAGCTCGAGTGCATTGGCGAGTTCTTTGGGTTTCTCTCCTCGTGTTCACGGTGGTTTGCTTTTTGAGTCGCCTTGACATCAGCATCCGTCACTTTACGGTCCCCATCGCTCTGATCATTCTTCTGCTCAGTCTATTGCCCCGGGTGCTGAAGGACATGAGTCGGGGCACGCCCTCCCTGGGGCTTTTGGGAAGGGCGCTCGCAGTTATTCTCGGAGCCAGTTGCTTGTTTACAGCATTGCGAACTTATCCTTACTATTTTCCTTATATAAACTCGCTCAGTTTTGGGCGACCGGCCTACACGCTCATGGCTGATTCGAATGTTGACTGGAACCAATCTATTCCGGAAGTGAAGCGATTCGCAGAACAGCGCGGACTGCAGAAAATCGCACTAGATTGGTACGGCCTCACTGACAGCACAAAGGATGTCCCCGGCGCTTACGAGTGGAACTGTCAGCAACCTTCACCCAGTGATGGAGGTCAGTGGGCGGTGGTCTCCGGCAATGTAATTTTCGACTCGCGCAACTGTTCGTGGCTGTTGATGTATCCGCACGAGAGTATGGCTGGCGGGAGTATGCTTGCGGTTCACTTGCCTCAAATTATTCCATCGGCGGGAACCCGCGGGGGGCCTCCGCTGCCGTCCCAATATCATCAGTTTTTCGGCGTCCCGTTCGATATCAAATCGTTGTTCCTTGACTTAATTCAACACCCGGACAAAATACCGGATACGTACGCGCGATTAGAGCAAGAATTCAAGCAGCAGGCCGAAAAGCAGAAGCAGGGTAAGGACCAGTCTCCCCACTAACATCGCCCACGAATCTTAGGACGTATGGTCCAAACGTTCATTGCGTTCACAGTTGGAGGAGGAGGATAATCCCAGATAGCTGCAACGCCACGCAAGTTCCGGCAGGGCAGCAGATATTCTTGTGAATCTGCCGAATTCCATAACGCTGACGCGCATTCTCAGTATTCCTGTCTTGATCTGGATTCTCTCGACCAGTCGTTTCCAAAGCAGCAATGGGGAAAAGGAATTGCTCGCGTCTGCTTTGTTCATCGCTGCTTCGATAACGGATGGTATAGACGGGTACCTGGCGCGGAAGCGTGGCCAGATCACGACAATGGGGATGCTGCTTGATCCACTTGCCGATAAACTCCTGATTGCGGCAGCTTTTATCACCCTGGTGCAATTTAATCCGCGACTGGTCCCAGCATGGATTGCCGTGGTCATCATAGGCCGCGAATTCCTGGTGAGTGGCTTGCGGTCTATCGCGGCGTCTGAAGGATTCACGATTGAGGCCAGCGATCTGGGCAAGTTCAAAATGGTGGTGCAAATTGTTTCAGTCGTGGCAGTGATTCTTGATCATCGCTGGACTGAGTGGCCGGTTTACGGGCAGTATTTCTTCCCCGTGGATTGGATTGCGCGCGGCGCCATCTGGTTTATGGTTCTGCTCTCCCTTGTATCGGCTACGGACTATTTTGCCGCATTCTGGTCAAAGATTGACCGGCAGGTGGTGAAGCGCCGGCGTCGGGCCTTCGTCCTGAGCCGGCGAAGGAAGCGGGATGTCCACGCAATCGAATGACTCGGACGGTTCAGGAATCACCGAGATTTCCGCGCCGGGTGAATTCACCTTTCTGGAACGTAGGCAACTACTAGCGCTAGCCCACGAAGCAATTCTGTCAGTACTGGAAGGCCGCGAAATTTCAACGCTCTCCTCTCCTCGCTTCGCAGCTCCCCGGGGCGTGTTTACAACCATCTATCTTCATTACCAACTCCGCGGCTGTGTTGGATACCCGTTAGCGGTTGCTCCTCTCCATCGCGCAATTGTCGAAACCGCTCGGGGTGCGGCTTTCGAAGACACTCGCTTTCCCCCAGTTACCTTGAACGAGGCCCGTGAACTGGAAGTATCCCTCAGCATCCTATCGTCGCTCAGGAGAGTGAATCCTGAAGACGTGGAAGTCGGAAGTCATGGCCTGCTGGTGAGCAAGGATGGGAGGCGGGGATTGCTATTGCCACAAGTCCCGCTGGAGCACGGATGGGACCGCGTAACTTTTCTCGAGCAGACTTGCAGAAAGGCGGGCTTGCCATCCAACGCCTGGCAGGAAGCCACAGTGGAAGTGTTTACAGCCGGTGTCTTTGGGGATCGAGAAGTTGTTCAGTTTTAGAAGAAAAAAATAAGGGAGGATATTGAAATCCTCCCTGTTGGCAACTGGGTTTTTTGCGGAAACTATTGAGGGTCCAATTCTACGCCGTCTCCAAGATGCACATCTTCCATTGCAAACACAATCATCCCGGTTGAGGTGGTTGGAGTAGTACCGATGATTACTATTTCTCCCACCGAGCGGCGAGGCAGGTCAGCTACGTGAATCTTCGGCCCATTGGTTCGGTTAAAGAAGTTGGGCTCAATGGATGGCGGTTTCTTTTGAGTGTCTTCAGAAGTGGATGCCTTGAAAGAAAGGGAATCCACCGGGTCGCGCAGGTCCGCAGTGTATGAACGTACCGCGCGGAAGTAGTCTCCGACTTTGACGCCCTGATTGGTACCCAGATTCAGATAAACTTTGAGGCCGGTTCCCAGCTCTGAATCAAAATCCTTGGCCATCAGAATTCTGCCAGAGAGCTGGTTATTGTGAGGCAAGAAGCGATCGAATCGTATTTGAGGATGGAATGCGACTGTCTGCTTTTCCACATAAGGCACGGCAAAGTCTCCGGGATTAACCGGATCGCAGCTGAACTCAATTTGCGCGATGGCCATCTTGTTGCGCGTATCTACGATGCGAACCCGCGCTTCTTCTCCGTAAGGCTGGCCGCTTGCTTTTACAGCAGCGCGCTGCCCTGGGAATAGCTGGTACTCGTTCACGTCCTGAAGTTCCCGGACAATCGTGTACTCCTGGCCACTTTGGTATCCACCACCGGCGAGATAAACCATGTCGCCATTCACGAATTTAGTGGTGCTCGGGGTCTGTAAACCCCCGGCCACGAAATTTGCGTTTGGGAGAATCTTGGGGCTTAGAAATCCGGAGCAGTAAAGATCCGCATAAGTTGGGGTCTGAACTCGCTCAATTGGGAAACTGACTGTAGTGGGAAGTGTGCCTTGTGGGGCCTCTCGGCCACCCGCGGTGGAAACATCTTGGGCAACTGCGGCCCCAGCTACCAATGACAGTACGAGCAACAATCCTGTTTTCTTCATGTTACCTCTGGAGCCGGGCCTCGGCGATCTTCCGGCCCAAGCATCCCCTAAGTGAAGTAAATAAAAGGCTTTCAGTCTGGACAGTAACAACCGAAACTCCAGGGGTCAAGGTTACGGCGGTGTAAGGCCATGTAGGTCAACTGGTTTCCTTCGGCGAGAATTGTTAATCCGTTCTTGCATCTGGAATTACACGCCTGTAATATCGCGCCGACCCGCTCTTAGCGATGACAGCCTCCCCTAACAGTTTCGCCGCACGGCTCCTGCACCAGCGGCTACCGCGAGTTTGCGTGGCGGTTACCGGGGCGGACCCCTCCGACATGGTCGAAAAGGCCGAGGCGCTGGCTCGTGATAACACCTTTATTGAGTTTAGGTTAGATTACCTCTCCCATCCTGCGCTGGCGTTGCCTAAGATCAAGAAATTTACCGAGCATCATCCGCAAGTGAGTGTGATCGCAACGTGCCGGCGAGTGGCCAGCGATGGTAAGTTCCGTGGATCCATAGCTTCGCAGCTGGATATTCTTGGCAAGGCTTCCGCTGCGGGTTGCCAATTGGTGGACGTAGAGTTGCAGAGCGCGGTCCGGTGCAACCCACAGCAGTTACACAAGGTACGTTCCAAAGCGGCGCTTATCCTCTCCCATCACGATTTTCGGGGAACAAAAAATCTCGACGAGACTCTTGCGAAGATGGTGTCTATCCCGGCGGATTTCTACAAGATCGTCTCGACGGCCACGACCCTCTCCGACAATGTGGCCATGATGCGATTTCTGCAAGAAAACAGCGATAAGCATTCTTTAATCGGCCTGTGTATGGGCGAACAAGGAATCATTAGCCGTGTGCTGGGTGTGCGCGCAGGCAGCGTTTTCACTTTCGCCGCTGTAAGCCCGGATGAGAGAACCGCTCCAGGTCAGATAACCGCGCAGGAATTGCGCAGCACTTATCGAATCGAGCATATTGACGCAGCAACGCGAGTCTACGGAGTTGCTGGGGACCCGGTTGCGCATTCTCTCTCTCCAGCCATCATGAACGCAGCGCTGAATCGTGAAAATGTGAATGGAGTGTATGTCGCGTTGCACGCGAAGACTTTGAAGGACTTACTGACCTGCGTCCGGGAGATTCCGATTCACGGGCTTTCGATCACAATGCCCTATAAGCAGGCGATCGTCTCACACCTCGACAACACCGACTCGCAGACAACCAAAATCGGCGCCTGCAATACGGTGGTCCGGGCACAGGATGGCAAACTCTACGGTTTCAATACCGACGCAGTAGGCGTGGTTCGTCCGCTCGAGCAGCGGATCACGCTCGACAAAGCGAGAATTCTTGTGCTGGGTGCTGGCGGCGCTGCCCGCGCGGCGGTATTCGGATTGAAGGAGCGAGGCGCCGACGTTTACATTCTTAATCGCACTGCAATTCCAGCGCAGAAACTCGCCCGACAGGCCAGAGCTCGCACCATCAAGCGTCCCGATCTTAAGAAGTTGAGTTTTGACGTCATCGTGAATGCCACGCCTGTCGGCATGGCAAACACTCGCGACTCGCCGTTGACCGCGGAAGAGATTAAGTCACGCTATCTGTTCGAAATGATCTACGATCCTCCTGAAACCCAACTGGTGAAGCTGGCAAGGGATCGCGGAGTCGAAGTGATCCCCGGCATCGAGATGTTCGTGCATCAGGCCGCCCGCCAGTTTGAAATATGGACGGGGAAACCCGCTCCGTGGGACGACATGCTCAAAGTCGTGATTGTCGCGCTGCAACAGCGGCAAGCGGCGAAGAATGGCGATAAAACCTTGAAAAAGTAAGGGCGCCAGTTCTCCGCTCTAAGACCCGCTTCTCAGCCCAACGCGTCCTGAAGCATTTAGCGTCATAGCGCGCTCTTGCGCCATTCCGACTTGTCCATCGCTCTGCGCGACCTTCTGCTCCCCGAAGGAATGGCGGAACTGTGTGAGCTTTCTGCCGATAGCTGCGTCCACCCCTTGCCGGGATCCAGAACTGAAATGTATCCTCCGGGAGCGAGTTCGAGTTGCTTTGAAATTCTCTTCATGAAATCAACCCGATCGGCTTCGGTCGGTTCAAACCATGAGGGCGTGATGAAATCTGACAACATCACGCCATCAATTTCGTAGCCAAGATGATCGGCTTCCACGGCATCACAGACTTCGAGCGCAAATAATCTGCCATCAGGAGACTCCGCGCACCAGTTGATCCACGGGTCTCCCAACATTTCCAGCAGTTCATGACTCAGGGTCACGGACCATGAGGACCCGTTGTCAATATCGAGAGCGGCGAAAACCTTTCCCAAAGGAGCGCCATTCTTCGCCAATTCGTGATAACCGAGCGCTCCGGCCTGATCGGGATCGTCAGTTACGGCTATCTGCCACCATCCTGCGGTCAAAGCTTGTTTTTTTGGCAAGAAGGTTAGGGAGCAATCGAGATCCCAATACGAATTGAAATCTCGGGTCACTTGCTTCTGCAAAGATGGAATCACGGACTGCACCTGCTCGTCGCTGAGGCAGGTGGATGCGTTAGTAATCGCGATGACGGGGAGGCTCATAACTTACCTCACCACGCACGCGTTCATAGCCGAGGTCGCGGTATTTGCCACGCCGCCACATACTTCCTGATTCCATTGCGCCTTGAGTTGCTTGGCGTTCGGTATAGCAATCTTGACGCCAGCAATGGTCTGCGATGTGGTTGGATTTGCCTGAGGCATCAAAGCGGCGAAGCTCGAAACCGTAGTGAGAATCAAGTTCACTCCAGCCGCAACTCTGGCGGCCGTGACCGGATCGCTAATGTGCGCGGATTGCAGGAGGACCGGGAGGCTTTGATTTATGTTCGCGATTGTGCTTTGAATCTTCTGAAGGGTGGTCGTATTGGGATTGGCTCTGTATTCGTTGTAAAAACTCTGCAACAAAGATAAATCCCGGCTTGCTTCAGCGGAAATATTCTGTACCGCGGTTATCTCGGCGGGATCAATCTGCTTGCCCGATTGAAGAGCGGTAACGAGGGTTGCAATGTTGAGCGCCATTTGGGTTAGCGCGGGCAAATCTGCCAGGGCAACGCTCATCCATTGCGAACTGCAACCGGTAGTTGCAAGCGCGATGGATAAGACAGCGACAAGGGTGAATCGTACTTTGAGATTAAGGTTTGATTGCGGGACGCAAGAATGCGAAATGCAAGATAAAGACTGCATGATAGAGCTCCTTATTTAGTTGGGATTGTTACTGCTTAGATTTTTGAATCGTGTAGAAGAGCCGCCCCCGGCTGTCCTGCCGAGCAAAAGCTCGACTACTTCCGATATTCGCGGTGCGCGCAGGATCCCTCGACCGGCTGAAATACGCCGGCTCTTCGGGATGACGTCAAACGATTAGAGGGAGTATTCGCAAAACGCCGTCGCATCCGCGACGTCTTCGGAACTACGCGGATTGCTCGAACGCATGCGCCAGCCGCAGAATCGTTGCTTCGTCGAAATGCCTTCCAAAAATCTGCATTCCGATTGGCAACTTTTCTTTGGTCTGGCCGCAGGGAATTGAAATCCCCGGTATCCCGGCGAGATTCGCCGTCACGGTGTAAATGTCAGCGAGATACATCGCCAAAGGATCATCGGTTTTGTCCCCCAGCTTGAACGCAGCCGTGGGACTGGTCGGGGTAATAATCGCATCCACTTGCATGAAAGCCTGTTCGAAGTCTTGTGTCAATAGCGCGCGCACTTTTTGCGCTTTCAGATAATAAGCGTCGTAGTATCCGGCGCTCAACGCGTAGGTTCCGAGCATGATTCGTCGTTTCACTTCTGCTCCGAAACCTTCATCCCGACTGCGCCGGTACATATCCGAAAGGCTGCGAACGTTTTTTGCCCGATACCCATAGCGGACTCCATCAAATCTCGCCAGATTCGAGGAAGCCTCCGCCGTAGCCACAATGTAGTAGGTTGCGATCGCATATTCCGTATGAGGCAACGAAATTTCGACAATCTCGCAACCCAATTTCGAGAAGCTTTGCACCGCATCTTCCACTGCCTTGCGGACTTCAGGATCGAGCCCTTCTGCGAAATATTCTTTTGCCAGTCCAATTTTCAAGCCACGCACCGGTTTTTCGAGTTCCGCGACATAATCCGGAACGGGCAGCTCCGCCGACGTAGAATCCATCGGGTCCCTTCCCGCAATAGTCCGCAGAACGATGGCAGCATCTTTCACGGTTTTCGTAAGCGGACCGATGTGATCGAGCGATGAAGCGAATGCAATCAATCCGTACCGAGAAACCCGTCCATACGTCGGTTTCAAACCAACCACTCCGCAAAACGACGCCGGCTGACGAATCGAACCCCCAGTGTCCGTTCCGAGCGTAGCAACCGCCAAATCCGCAGCGACGGCAGCCGCAGATCCTCCCGACGAGCCACCGGGAACACGGCTGAGATCGCGTGGATTGTGCACCGGCTTCCACGCCGAGTTTTCATTCGACGACCCCATCGCGAACTCGTCGCAATTCATTTTGCCCAACAACACCGCCCCGGCGTTTTCAAGTCGCGCCACCGCAGTGCAATCATAGGGAGGGATGTAATTGCCGAGAATCTTGGAGCCCGCTGTAGTGCGAACCCCGCGAGTGACCAGGACATCCTTGATGCCGACGGGCACGCCCGCAAGAGGCGGCAAATTTTCTCCGCGGGCCGCCATGGCGTCAATTTCCGACGCCTTCGCCATGCCGCGTTCTTTCGCAAGCGTGAGGTAAGAACCGATCTTTGGATCGTCCTGTTCGATCTTTGCGTGAAAAGATTCTGCCAACGCAGTGGCTGTGGTCTTGCCATCGCGTACGGCATTGCGAGCACTATCAATTGTGAGTAGGTTGAGGTCCATCATTATTGGGAACGAATCGGTGCTGTGATTTCGGTGTCAGAACTACAAGTGGGATACGAACGACGCCCACCCTTTCATCGCTCAATGACCTTTGGCACTTTGAAAAATGTTCCATCCGAATCGGGCGCGTTCGCCAGCGCCTCTTCGTGGGGCAGCGATTTTCGTAAGCCTTCGAGGATGTCTTCGCGGCTGGCGTACGCAAACTGCTCGCTTCCTTGCTTCGACTCATCTACTCCGTAACGATCGGACACCTGCGCCATAGGCTCGACATTTGCCGTGTCCAGCTTTTCGAGCGTGTCTATGTGACCGAGGATCGAATTGAGGTCCCGAACCATACGCTCGCGCTCGTCCGAAGTCAGTTCCAGATTGCTGAGGTCCGCGACGTAACTGACATCTTTTTCGGTGACTTTCATCTTTGAACTTTGTTTTGAACTCTGTCGCTGGTCTTCCCAGTTGGAGTCCCGTCATTTGCAATCACGAAGTCTATCCGCTTGACGCTTTCCTTTACATAGCGATTAAGAATTGCAAGATACTGCGCCGCAATCGCCTGTAATTCGGTGCGCCATCCCATGTCCGGCACTTCCACTCGTAAAATTCCCTCAGCAAATTCAAGAGCCCGGGTTCTTTTCGAGACGCTGTTTCCGCACGCAAGCGGCCACGCAAGAAGCGGCGCTTCGCCGGGAGCCGCCTGTCGCAGGCTTCTGGTTACAATACTCTGCAAACCAACGGCAACCGGTTGCATCGGGCGATTCATAGGGGGCGAAACGCACGGGCACTTGAGAAGTGCGCTTTCTGAACTCCTATATCTAGAATAACAACTTCGATATACCAAGTGCGCCACGCTTCCGGAAAATATATTGGTACTAATATACTTCTCTCATCAAAAGCTGACACCGCTGAGTGAGCCGTGGGTAGTCGTGCAGTTTGAAATCCACAGGGGGTGGATAAGTTTAAGTCCATGTGGGAAACTGTAGCTGTGCCAATTCTAATAGCCAAAGGCTATGTCGAGCCGGGCGGGCAGCCTTATGTCTGGATATGCTCAGACTGCCAAACAGTATTCTCACTCGAAAGACTAACTTCGACCGCTACGGTCTCGCAACTTCTCAAGGTTGATAGCGATTTCCGCACCCACTGTAAACAGAGTCATCCTTTGGAATCGACGGTGACGGGATTAGACGTCCCAACCTCAAAAGAGGACGCCAGCCAAGGTTCCACAGGTTAGAATCCAGTTTTTAACTTGGCTCCGCACTCCCCACAAAAGTTCTGCGTTTCAACAATCGGCTCGTCGCACTTTGGACAAGTATTCTTTATCTCTATCAGCTCCTCGCCGCATTCGGTGCAGAACTTGAATCCAGTAGTGCGGTGATGATTGGGACAACGTTTCATAAGGTTCTTTCTTTTAGATTGTTCGCAATGTGGCGAATGAATGCTTCCACGACGGTGATTAGATATCGAGTATCCCTATCGTTGTAGGTTCCAATCTCATGAAGATGTGGATTGCGATGACCTCGCCCAATCGCCTGCATGTCGGTAAGAATTTCCGCATAGAATGGTTCTTTATTTTTCCAGTCGTCAGTCTTTGTCTCGTACTTCTCTCCCATTTTCTTGCTGATAGCCGTCGCTAAGCCGTGCCAGTTCCGAGCGTCATATGAGACGCCAAGCTCGGCGGCTACCCTACGAAATCCGAAGTCCACTACGCGCATTAGGTGAAACACACATGCCGCATTCTCGCTCATTCCGAAACACATCCCTGCGTGCTCAAATTCCGACACAAGCTGACTAAAGCCCGGACGGTCAATTTCAGAACCGACTAGCCAGAGCGGATTTGCAAACTCGTGTTTCTCGAACGGGACCACTCGAAACCAGACTTCCTCCAGTTCCTCGTGTACACGCTTTGCCAATTCATTAAGAAGCCTATGCATCTCTTCTGGGGTGCAGCGCCCACCATTAACCGTGTTGAAAATCGTTTCAATCTGCTTCTTAGAACTGCGTAAATCCAATGAGTCTGCATCTTTGTAAACCTCACCAAGCTCCGTCATGAGCTCGTTCATCCAGTTGTTCTTATGCAGTTCATTCGGGAACGACGCAAAGCGCGTGAGAAGCCCTGCGAGCGCCCAGTATCTTTCGGCTGCGAAATCTAGCATAGCCAACAGGGACACCACCCCGTAAGGATCACGGCCCCATGGTGGCTTGACGGCTTGACTCTGATGGCACACGTCGCCTAGACTCGCTTTTCTAGGAGCGAGTTTTGACGAGCCACCCTAAACCTTCCGCCAAGAATGCCACGGGTAGCAACGCCGAATACGACCGCTTTAATAACCTCGTTGATAAGGTGCTCTCCGTACCGCACAGCGTTATCAAACAACGCGTCGAAGAGCACCGACAGGCGGTCGCGAGAAACCCGCACCGCCGTGGCCCCAAACCTAAACGAACAGAATAAGAGCGTCGCTAGGTTTTACGCTCTCCAGATTATTGGTCCTGCCTGTGTTCCTGAAACTATTGGCTGTTGCTGTTTCCACATTGCCAGCGCCTCTTTTAAAAATTCCTTATCAATCCCCCTGCTTGCAGCATCCAGTTTCTGATAATAGAAATCAAGTTCGCGGTCTTCGGAAGAAAAAACCAGTGGTCCCGCTGATGCATTGTGCCTTACGCGCTCCAACTCTGGCATAAGGAATTCACGCGCCAGAATGAACGCCTTACGGTGCTCCCTATTCCAACTGCGAACAAAAGCTCTTCCCCACGTATACGACCAGATCAGGACAAAGGTTAACCACGGAATCCAGGGATGGGATTGCCCTAATGGAACGTAGGAGATCACCAAAACAACAATTGCCGCGCCACTCCCAGTCACAACATTAACCCAGTCCCCATACAAAGATTTGAAGGCAAGGCGAACCTGCGTTATATTCAATTTTGCAAGCTCCTTTATATTTTCAGGAATTGGCCCGCTGAGAACGGGCCTTTTTCTATTTCCTGCGTCCGCGTTTCAATCGAAAAGGATTAGAAGGCCGTTTCACCCACCTTGCCAGTCACCTCCGCATAGGTGAGCCGCTTTCCAATGATGTGTGATACAGCGATATCGAATCTGTCCGCGTCATTCAATTTCTTTCCGAAAGCATCCTTGCGATTGTTGAAGCGAAAAACCTGTTCATCCACGTAGCGGAAAAGATGGAATGGTTCAACGCTCACGTATGTGCCACTCAGTCCGCGCTTCAATAGGCTCCAGAAGTTTTCTATTCCTTGAGTGTGTACCGCGCCATTCACGTAGCTCCGCAAGTGGTCAACGGTCTTATGCACGTAGACCGATTCAATTCCCATATACCCGGTGTGCTCATCGGTGTAAACGAGAGTGCCGGGGTCAACAACTTCTGCCAGCACAGAGTGCAGGGCGTCTCGCTTGCGATCCTTGATAACTCTGGCGTGGACTCTGCCGGAGCGTTCAAGCATTCCCATCACAATCGCTTTATCATCTCCCCTGCCGTAGTGACGCATTTTTGCTCTACGAGCTTTGTGCATGTTTCGCGCCTTGCCGCCGATGAAACTTTCGTCAACTTCAACTTCGCTGCCGGGTCCGCCCACTTTGCCGGAATTTTCGCCCTGCATTGCCAAGCGAATCCGCTGCAACATGAACCACGCGGATTTCTGAGTCACGCCCAACGAACGATGGACTTCCCAAGAGCTAACGCCATTCTTGCAGTTCGCAACCATCCACATCGCAGTGAGCCACTTGTCCAAGCCAATCGGCGAGTCCTCAAAAATAGTTCCGACTTTGATTGAGAACTGCGCTTTCGCATGGCGAGTCTTGCATTGCCACACGCGCCGCGAAGGAACGAAGCTCACATTCTTGGATTCGCAGGTGGGACACACAACGCCATTCTTCCAGCGTCGCGCTACGAGGTAATTTAGGCAGTTGTCAGCATCGGCGAAGTATAGAATTGCTTCTTGAAGAGTTTTAGGTTCGGTTGCCATGAACCTAATTTAGCGGAAATGTGTTGATGAGTCAAGTATATTTATGCCAATATATTGGTTATGTTTTAGAAAGTAAGAACTATGACTTTACGCCGATTGATCTTTTCAACATCGAAATGAGGCGGCACGGTGGAATGGTGAAACGTAACGACAAAGTTATCGAAGAATCGATTACGACTTAGCAGTTCATCAACCGCTAACTTCACACAAAAACCAGCTAGCACTTGAAAGGGCGACCACCTCTTTTACTAAGAAAGACATTTACCTTATGAAAATACATCATCTCTCTTGGGGAATTTGGGCCGCTGATTACTCCACTAAGGGGATATGACGGTTCTGTGGTTACGTCAGCAATTCCGATCAGCGTGGCATACTCAGCTTTAAAAATGCACTAAGGCGAACTAGAATTCACCACCGCATAAAATCTTGGTGTTCTTTACCGCGTTGCAATATTGCTAAGTTGAGAGCTGGAAATAACGAGGGTTTTTTGTTTGGATTTGTGGGGTTTGCTTCGTTTACTGGGTAAGGCGTATATGCTTTGGATAGGTGCTTTTCCAAACGCTCCTCTTCCGCTTTTCTGCTAGTAGACTGCGTGATGCTAGCTTTCCGGAGCTCACACGACAACGGGGTTGTTAACGCTCTTGTTGTGCGCTAGTGCAATGGTTTTCGCTAGCGTTTCTGCACTGCTTACGACCGCAGTTTCGTTTCGTTTAGTGCAAGTTAGCAATTGCGGGGAGCGTTTGCTAGTACAGCGGCAAATTAGATGCAGGAGTTATTGGAACTAACTTATTCAAGTAGATGTTTATATCTGCTTTTAGGCAGCAGCGTTCAGAAAAATTTTAGTCTTGACATCATATGTATCATATGATACAATTGTCAGCATGGATACAAAGACAATCAATCTTCGTGACCTCCCCGAAGAGTTGGTGCGCCGCGCCAAGGCGTGCGCCGCACTACATGGGATGACGCTCAAGGACTTCGTGATTCAGGCAATCACGAAAGCCACATATGGAGGACATCCCTGGCAACTGCATATTGCCCATGGCCGCGTTTGCTTCACCTAAGACAAAACCTCGGAAGAAACAGCTAAAGGGAGAGAAGTTCGTGACGCTCCTGCAACCACCATTAAACAAGTCGCCACCGCTGAGGTAAAGGCGTTTTTACGTGGTTGCATCCTCGTAAAAACGCCTTGTCCTGTTTTGGAATACGGTGTCCCTAGCTCAATGGTAGAGCAGGCCCCTAGTGAGCGGTAAGACGTGGGTTCGATTCCCACGGGACACCCCAAAACTTCAGCGCCCCGCGCCAGTTAGCGAACTGGCAGCGGGGCAATCAGCCAGCGGGTTGAGCCGCTGACCGATCTCATAGAGAATTATCGGCTCGCGCCCGCAGAAAGGCAAGAGACGATAAAAAAAAGTGAAGAGAAATGGCGAGAAGATAGCGCAGAAAACTGTTGAACCGTCGCTGGCAGAGGTCTTCTGCCATGTGGAGAGATCAAAACGCTGGTCAACTGAAAGCGCGTCGATAAGAAACCGTCGCAAAGGGTTTGGAAGTGCTACGGATGCGCGACAATTCAGCGACGGTGGAACAGTTTCGAGGATACACATCCTCCATCGTTGGCTTCTCGCGTATGATTGCCGAGCAAGAAAGGAATGATCTCACAGATCCACGCATGACGGGAATATTAAAACGTTGGTTCATGTGATCGTCGCTTCGCATGCGAGCAGGCATGATGAAAATGCGGGGTGTTGAGATGATGAGTGTGGATAGGCCTAAAGAGAGGGCAGGCTACGGGAGCGAGGATGTGAAAGCAAGAAGCGATTGTTGCTATGGAGCGTAGCGCAAGGCAGCCGGTGCGTTCTTCAGGTTGAGCGTGTACGTTAGAAACATCAGCATATGAGAGAGCATGTGAAGAGGGAACGTATAAACCGATGAAGCTCTGTTATCACTATGCAGATGATTTGTCTCACGATTGTGACGCACAGAAGAAAGAATACTCACGTTAGAGAGGGCGGCACATACACAATACGTGAAGGATTCTTGGTAGTCGCGTGGAGTGTGGACCTATCACACTGGGGACGCGGTATGCAGCATACTAAGAGTTGATTTTCGTTAAACATCGAAAGTAGCGATTCGGACGACTTCTGCTAAAGATAGAGGAAAGAGGCTGACACTACGGAACCAAGAGCGCTTCGGCTAGATCGGGAAAAAGAATGGGGAAAGAAAAAAAAAAAAAAAAAGGAAAGGAAAAGGGAGAGAGGAAAGGAAAGAAGAAAAAGAAAAGGAGAGGAAGGAAAAAGGGAGGAAAAGGGAAGAGGAAGAAAAAGAAAAAGGGGAGAGGAGGGAGGAACAGGGAAAGGGACGGGGAGAAAAAAAGGAGGAGGAAAAAGGAAGGCGAGAAGAAAGAGGAGAAGGAAGAAGAGAGGGAAGAGGAAACACAGGGAAGAGGGGGAGGGAAAGCGAAAAAAAGAGCGAAACAGGGGGGACAGGGGAAGAGGGAAAGGGACAGAGGGAGAGGCAGGAGGGAAGGATAAGGAGAGAGACGGAGCAACACGTAAAGAGAGAGAGGGGAAGAAAGTATATAAATATGACGGAAGAGTGAGAAAGAGAGAAAGTGTATAAGAATATAGACAGATAAAGTGATAAAATATAGTTTAATAGAGATTGATTATATTAATAAAAGTTGATAAAGATGAGGATTTAAAAATGTGGGGGGAGGGAATATATTTGGTTTGTATTCATGCGCTTGGCCATTTTCGACTGGTTAGCAGGGCTTGACAAGAAATTGCCAGTTTCAGCAAAAACGGCATTTTGCATGGTTTTCGTGTTAAGGAACCGAAAACTGGTCGCGGACGAACTTCATAGCGGTATCTTTGTCGTCCCAACTTCCCTCTAACTGCCCGTCTTCAACCGCGGCGAGAATCTCTTTGAACTTGGGACCTGGGCTGTATCCCGCAGCGATCAAGTCTTCCCCGGTAACAAGCGGTTGCGGGCGAATCGCTTCAGGGGGGAGTTCAGCCATTTTACTTAGCGTAAAGTCATAGAGCGCCAAATCCCCATGGCTCGATTCGCAGTCCAGTCTATGCAACTCGAGGTGTTCTTCGAATTGGGGCATTCTAATAAACCTCTTGAACGTGGATTGCTTCATGCGCTCAACGTCCGCGAAGCGCATGTGATTTTCTACAAGGGCCAGAATCTGATTCTTCTCGCTGTTGGAAAAGCGAAGCCGGTCGCAAATGTTTTCGGCCATTTTCACTCCAATGTCCACGTGACCGTCGAAGCGAATGCGATCTGGTGCAATACGGAACGTAGGCGGCTTCCCGACATCGTGCAGCAGCGCGCCCCATGCGAGAGTTGGAGCGCAAGGATGCGGCAATTTGCCGAGCAACAGCATTGTGTGAACAAACACGTCGCCTTCAGGATGAAACTGCGGAGGCTGCTGGACACCTTTCATTGCTGATACTTCAGGAAGAAGCTCGCGAAGCAATCCCGTTTCATCCAGCAGCATAAATGCTGCCCTTGCGTGGCCCTCGGTAAGCATTCGCGTTAGCTCGTCGCGCACCCTCTCGCAGGAAACCTGATGGATTTGCGGCGCAAGTTTTCGAATCGCGACGAACGTTGCCGGTTCGATCCCGAATCCAAAACGCGATGCAAAACGGACAGCTCTGAGCATTCGCAGCTTATCTTCAGCGAAGCGTGATTCGGGGCTTCCAATCGAACAGACAATGCCTGCCTCTAAATCTTTTCTGCCTCCGACGAAGTCGAGAACCTGATTGTTCACTGGGTCAAGCAGCAGGCCGTTGATTGTGAAATCGCGGCGAGCGACATCTGCCCGCGCGTCTTTGCTGAACCGAACCTGGTCGGGGTGGCGGCCATCTGTGTACCCGATGTCGCTTCGAAAAGTCGCTACCTCCACCGTATTGTTTTCTTCCGACGACTCCGAACTTTCAGGCGCAGGCACCAGTACCACGCCAAACTGCACACCCACGGCGTAAGTATCGGGGAAAATCTGCATAACTTCGTTCGGACTGGCGTCGGTGGAAATGTCGTAGTCCGCTGGTTCGCGGCCCAGCAGCAAGTCACGCACGCATCCGCCGACCAAGTAGGCTTGATACCCAGCTTCCCGCAGTGTGCGGACGATTGAAGTGGCAAAATCTTTCAGCATTCCAGTCTAATAATATGCCTGCGTCGCCCAGCGAGTGGTTTGCAGGGAAGCTATTGGATTCAAAAGGGAAAGTGCAAATTCTGTTCCCTTAGTAAGTCCTCAGTAACGCGCTAACCAGATATCTGGAGTACTAGACTAGCCCAGTACATCTTCGGTAATCCGCCTAATCAGGAGTTGGGGACTCTGGATAGGTCTTGCGTCTTCAAGGATGCGCCGTGACGCCTAGTTAGGATCTTCTTTACAGACTACCCGAAACGGGAGCACAATTTCGGGCTGCAGGATGATTTCTCCGTGACCGAAAGAGGGCGAGTACAAATGGCAGCGACAACGACGATGAAAACCACAGTGACAATGCCGAGTGCGAGTGCGCGGTGCGTCGGAAGCCCGCGGAGATCTGTTTTCGGATTCTTATTCGGATTGGTGGCGCTGTGCGCTGCCATCACCCGTGGGACCCCGGTCGCGATGGCCTCGCCCGGTGATCCCGTGATCGTCACTGAAAGCGGGAGCTTGCAGGGAACCGTTGGCACGCAGATGATCTCGTATCTCGGGATTCCTTACGCCGCGCCGCCACTCGGGTCGCAGCGCTGGATGCCGCCGAAGTCCTTTGGGATCTGGACGGGAGTGCTCCAAGCCACGAAGTTCGGCAGCGAGTGCCCGCAGTTCAACTCAAGCAAAGTAGTGGTGGGCAGCGAAGATTGTCTCTTCCTCAACGTTTACACGCCGCTTGGAAAGAAGACGGTGAAGCCCCACAACCGCGCGGTGTTGGTTTGGATCCACGGGGGCGGGCTCACCAAAGGCGCCGGTGCCGACTACGATCCGACGCCGCTCGTCGAGCGAGGAGACATCATCGTCGTCACATTCAACTATCGCCTCGGCCTGCTGGGTTTCTTCGCCGAACAGGCGCTCGACGCAGAAGGACATATGGCCGGTAACTACGGCTTGATGGACCAACAATTCGCACTCACGTGGATCAAAGACAATATCGCGGCTTTCGGCGGCGATCCCACCCGCACCACGGTCGCCGGGGAATCCGCTGGCGGCCTCAGCGTGTACAGCCAACTGGCTTCACCGCTCGCGTATGGGCTGTTTCAGCGGGCCATCGCCCAGAGCGGGGCCTATGCGGGCTTCTCTCCGGACTATCGCGCCGAGATTCTTCCGATCGCAACGGCAGAGACGACGGGCTACCCTCCGTTCGTGCAGTCGGGCGCTTCTTTTGCGGCGGCGCTGGGCTGCACCAGCGGGACCGATCCTGTCATCGCCGCATGCCTGCGCGCCGTAACAGTTCCGAAACTGCTCCCTGTGCAGGGCAAAAACGCCGTTTTTCCCACTATTGACGGAACGCTGCTCACCGAGACTCCGGGGGATGCGTTCGCTAGCGGCGACTTCAACCGCGTGCCTGTGATTACCGGTAACAATCACGACGAATACCGGTTTTTCGTGGCCAGCGACTTCACCCTGCCCATCGACAACTCGCAGTACACCACCGTGTTTCCCATGGTCTTCGCGTCGTTGGCCCCCAGTGTGGAGGCGGAGTATCCCCCGAGTACCAAGCCGACGCCGCCGGTCGACGATACCGAACTCAAACTCGCCGCCGCAGGCACCGACGGCATCTTCGTCTGCCCCGCCCGGCGCGCCACGAGGAGTTTGTCCGATTACGTGACCGTTTACGCCTATGAATTTGATGACAAACATGCGCCGCCTCCGACGCAGCCCTTTCCGGGGATCAACTTTCCGCTGGGCGCCTACCACGGGGCGGACGTGGAATACCTCTTCAACCGCGATGGCGTGCCGGCTCCGTTCACGAAGAAACAGCAGAAGCTCTCGGATGCCATGATCAGCTACTGGACGTACTTCGCCAAGAACGGCGATCCCAATTCAGCGGCTCAACCAAACTGGGCGCCCTATGTTTCCGGGATCGATGACCGCCAGTTGTTCGTGCCGCCAACACCTACCGTCGAGTCGAGCGTGACCTTCGACACATTTCACAAGTGCTCGGCCTACTGGGACGGCCTCTGAAGTCCGGGATGCTGGATCAACCACCAAGAGAATTTCCATCGCCTGCGACTGCCGCTTACGAAGTCTGCGTCTGTGCCTTGCTGAAGTTCAGACTGCCTCTTTTGCCTGCGTTCGTCTTGGGCAGTGATGCCTGATTAACGCGCTTAGCGGAGATGTGCATTAGGGGGATGATGCCAGCGAAGTACAATCCGGGAAGATGAGCGGAAAACTTGCTAGGCGGGAAGCTTCACAATTTTTTTCTGGATGGCGTAGGTCACGAGTTGCGCTTTGTTATGGATGTCCAGCTTGCGCATCAGGTTAAATTTATGCGCCTCAACAGTCTTAACGCTGCGCCCGAGCATTACCGCAATTTGCTTTACCGAATTGCCTTCGGCAATCATTTTTATAATTTCTCGCTCACGAGGGGTAAGCATGGTCCCGCGGGTCGAGGTGCGGGAGGAACGTGCGCGAACGTCGTCCACCATTCTTCCGAGAATTTGTGGGCTCAAATATTTGTGTCCTTGAAAGACCTCGCGGACCGCCGTAATGACTTTTGGTGCTGGAGAGTCCTTCAACATGAATCCAGCCGCGCCGACACTCATGCATTGGAGCAAATACTCCTCTTCTTCGTACATGGTGAGGAATATCAAGCGCGTATTAGGATGGTCTTGAACTAACTGCTTCGCGGCTTCGAAGCTGCACATTCCCGGCATGCCAATGTCCATAAGCACGACATCCGGGTGCAGTTCTCTGACTTTTTCCAAGGCTGCCGCGGCGTCGCTTGCTTCTCCCACGACCTCCAAATCAGATTCACTTTCGAGCACACGCCGCAAGCCATCGCGAAACAAAGTGTGGTCGTCAACAATCACGCACTTGATGGTTGCAGTCGCTCCGAGTTGTATTGGCTCAGTGAGATTCACTGTTAGCTCGCTTTCGCCCCGACGTCCGAACCCTGCGTCTGAATCGTGCGCACGATCGCCGATTTCAGTGGTATTTCAATTTGAATGCGCGTGCCGCCACTTTTGACTGAGAAAATTCGCAAGGTGCCTCCCAGTTCCTCTACCCGTTCTCGCATGCCAGCCACGCCGAAGCTCTCTGCGGAAGCCGCAGTCTTCGAGCCAAACCCGGCGCCGTTATCAGATATCTGCATCCTGAGTCTTTTCGTTGTACCCCGCAAAGCCACGCTAAAGTTTCGGGCTCCAGAATGCTTCGCAATGTTGTGAAGCGCTTCTTGAACCAGGCGATATACGGCAAGTTCCACCTCACCATTGATCAAGGTCAACTGCTTCGGCAGCGCGACATGGGGAATCATCCCGGTTTGTTTGGCGAGCAAATCCGCTTCCCTCCGAATGGCACCGAGCAAGCCCAGATTCTCAAGGGGCCTTGGCGACAAACGGCCAATTATTCGCCTCAACCCATCAACGGTGTTGTCGAGAATTTCGAGCGTGGCCTCCGCCCTTCTTCTCAGCGGCTCGCCCGCAGCCTCTCTTATCAGGATGCCGAGAGAAAGGCGTAGGCTCATCAATCCCTGGCCTACCTCGTCATGCAACTCGCGGCTGACCCGTCTTCGTTCATTTTCGTTCGCGTTAAAAGGAGATGGCTGTCCCGCCGCGGAACGAGGTTGGTTAATTGGAAATTCACGAAGAAATTTGCGAGAAACCGACTCTGACCCCGACATTTCCCTCACCCTTTCAACCGGAGCGTAGGGAAATTGCCACCGGCTTTATTTCGCACGTTCCTCACACTAAGTCCCTGATGCTCAGACATAAGGTAGTACCAAGCATGACTAGGATGGTGTATGAGCGAAGGGGGTTTGCCCGCGCCATCAGATACAATCCAAAGGAATGTTGCGTTATTTCACATCGGGAGAGTCTCACGGAGAGGCGTTAGTAGCCTTTCTGTCGGGTTTGCCTGCGGGATTAGGTGTGGATCAAGCCTTTATGGACCGCGAACTGTGGCGTCGCCAACAGGGTTATGGACGCGGCGGAAGGATGAAGATTGAGCGGGATACCGCCCACATTTTGTCTGGAGTCCGGCATGGAAAGACCATCGGTTCGCCCATTTCTGTAATTCTTCAAAATAAAGACTGGAAGAATTGGACTGAAGCACTGCCGGTCGAAGCTGGTGATCCAGGAAAGCATAAAAGGGTTGCTTCTCCCAGGCCGGGCCACGCAGACCTGGCTGGAGCCTTGAAATATAATTTCCCGGAAGCCCGTTACGTGCTCGAGCGTGCATCCGCTCGGGAATCGGCTGCTCGCGTCGCAATTGGGGCATTGGCGAAGTCGTTTCTCCGCGAACTTGAAATCGAGGTTCTTAGTCACGTGATTGCAGTTGGAGGCGCGTTTTTGGAAAATGTTCAGCCTTCGTGGGATCAACTTCATCAACTCTGGCAAAAAGATGAAGTCCTGCTGAACTGTGTTGACCCCGAAGCCGAGCAACGCATGAAGGGCGAGGTGGACAAGATTCTTCGCACTGGAGACTCGGTTGGAGGAATTTTCGAGGTGGTTGCACACAATGTCCCGCCGGGATTGGGCACATATGTACAGTGGGACGAACGCCTGGACGCTTTACTTGCCGCCGCGGTGATGTCACTACAGGCAGTTAAGGCTGTCGAGATTGGAGCGGGGGTCACCGCGGCCTCGTCACCCGGTTCCGAGGTTCATGATGAGATTGGATATGGGGGCGACGCGGGGTTCACGGGATTTACGCGCAACAGAAACAACGCAGGAGGAATCGAAGGCGGTGTCTCGAATGGCGAAGACGTCCGGGTGCGGGGATATTTGAAACCGATTTCAACATTGCGGCGTCCCTTGCAGTCAGTTGATTTCGCGAGCCGCGAGCCAGTAAAGGCGGCCTACGAACGTTCTGATGTGTGTGTTGTTCCCGCCGCCGGGGTCGCCGCCGAAGCCATGGTCGCCCTCACGCTGGCGCGCTGCGCCTTGGAAAAGTTTGGCGGCGATTCGATGGGCGAGACCCTGCGGAATTTTGAGGGCTATCGGCAGCAATTGAAGAACTACTAACTACAGAATGATCTATCCCATCGTGAAATTTGGAAACCCTGTTCTGGAGAAACCCGCCGAACCGGTCACCGCATTCGACGACGATCTGAAAAAGCTGATCGAAGACATGTTCGAATCCATGTATGCGGCACGCGGAGTCGGATTGGCAGCCCCGCAGATTGGTATTTCGAAGCGTCTGGCCGTCATTGACATCACCTTCAAAGAAGACCCGAATGCCCGGCTGGTGCTGGCTAATCCAGAAATCATCCATAAAGAGGGGCGGCACCGGCAGAGTGAAGGCTGCCTTAGCATTCCGGAATTTCGCGAGGAAGTGTCCAGGGCAAAGAAAGTTACGGTTCGCGCCCAGGATGAGCACGGAAAATGGTTTGAAAAGACCGGCGAAGATCTATTAGCGCGAGCATTCTTGCATGAGACCGACCATCTGCTTGGAAAGCTTTACATCAGCCACCTGAGCGCCCTGAAACGTGATCTCATTAAACGCAAGATTCGCAAGCTAGTAAAAGCCGGCGAGTGGTAGGCCCAATCTTTGGGACCGGGCTTAGCCTCTTTGTCCATTGGCATCGCAAGCGTCGCTAATTTGCTATGAATCTCGTATTTTGCGGTACGCCTGCTTTCGCCGTCCCAACACTGGAACGACTTGTCGAAGCTGGATTCCCGGTCGGGCTCGTGGTTACACAACCAGATCGGCCTAAAGGTCGTGGAAGGGCGTTTGAAGCTTCGCCCGTGAAACAAAAAGCGCTTCAACTGAGGATTCCGGTTAGCCAGCCGGAAAAGATCAAGAACAACGATGAGTTTCGACATCAACTGAGCAGTCTCAGTCCCGCCGCAACTATTGTGGTTGGGTACGGCAGAATCATTCCACAATGGATGATTGATCTTCCGCCCCTGGGCAACATCAATCTGCACGCTTCGTTGCTTCCCAAATACCGCGGGGCGGCGCCAATCCAATGGGCAATTGCCCGAGGCGAGCGAATTACGGGTGTAACTACAATGCGCATCAACGCAGGCTTGGACACCGGAGACATTTTGTTGCAGAAGGAAGTTACGATCAATGCGGATGATACTGCTTTAACTTTGGGACCCAAGCTGGCGGTTGTCGGCGCTGAGCTAATGATTGAGACGTTGCATGGAGTGGAGGCCGGGGCGCTTCGACCGCGCGCTCAAGACAACGACCATGCAACGCTTGCGCCGATTCTCAAGAAAGAGGATGGACGCATTGATTTTCACCGCAAAGCCGATGATATTTACGCTCGGTTGCGTGGATTTCAACCCTGGCCAGGAGCGTTCACGACTTTTCGCCAAAAAAACTTGAATGTGTGGAAGGCAAAGCCCGTGACGCGCGCGGTTGCGGCAGGCGAACTGCTTGTTGAAGACGGCGATCTCCTTGTGGGATGCGGCCAGGACAGCGCGCTGGTGATAATTGAATTGCAGCCTGAAGGCAAGAAGCGAATGGCGGCGGGCGATTTTATCCATGGGTACCGTCCGCAAAATGGCGAACAACTAGGACGATGACCGTTGCCAGTCTCTTCTGCACGCTCCGCTGCCTCTTACGTCCTGGTACAAGTTGATCGGGAGCATGCCTATGCTGCCGAGTTATTGCATTCTTCGCAATTCCACAGTCTCTCGCCTCAAGATCATGGACTAGCCACTGAGCTGGTAATGGGCGTGCTTCGATGGCGCTCGCTTCTTGATAAGGAAATTGCAAAAGCATCCAGCTTGTCGCTTGAAAAGCTCGATATTGAAGTACTGACCGCCTTGCGACTCGCTGCATATCAGCTGCTGTTCCTTGATCGAGTGCCGGTACGAGCTGCCGTAAACGAGAGCGTTGAGTTGGTAAAACGGTCTCGCAAACGCTCCGCCACATCCTTTACCAACGCGGTGTTGCGAAAGCTGTCGCTTCGACTTCCCGAGTTGAAGAGTCGAATGGTTTCGGAGGACGCCGGTGGTATTCCGGACATGACAGATCGTCATATGGCAGACCTGTGGTCGCATCCACGGTGGCTCGTGGATCGCTGGAGGCGTCATTATGGCGATGATGTCGCGAAAATAATCTGCGAGTACGATCAGAAGATTCCGGAGACTTCGATCCGCTTAGGTGATCCAACGGTCGAGTCCGAACTTGAAAGTGAAGGAATCCGCCTTGCGCCGGGAGAATTGCTGACGTCCGCCCGCAGGATTCAGTCAGGTGACCTCATAAAAACAGAATCATTTCGGAAGGGTAAGGTGATCACCCAGGACGAGGCGTCGCAATTGGTAGCGCTGCTTGTAGGCAAAGCGCAGACAATCCTCGACTGTTGCGCTGCGCCGGGAGGAAAGACACGCATAATCGCCGAGCGAAATCCTACCGCACGCGTATTTGCCATGGAACTTCATCCGCATCGCGCGCGTTTGTTGCGAAAGCTGGTGTCAGCGAAGAATGTGAGCGTCATTGCGGCGGACGCTCTCAATTTCCCCATTGACGCGCTTTTTGAGCGCGTGCTTGTTGACGTATCTTGCTCGGGTACAGGAACCCTGGCCCGGAACCCAGAGATCAAGTGGCGGTTGACCCCTGAAGATATTAATGATCTTCAGGTGCGTCAGTTAAGAATCCTGCAATCTGCAATGAGCCGCGTAGCTCCCGGAGGCAGGCTGGTTTATTCGACCTGTTCGCTAGAGCGTGAAGAGAATTCAGATGTGGTCGAAAAGGCACTCGCAGCCGACCCGTCCTTCAGGCTCGTGAACTGTGTTGAACTCTTGGAAAAGCTGCGCCTGGAGGGCGAACTAGCCTTGAAAGAGAAGGATTTTAGTTCGATTATTAGCGGGTCCTACCTGTCCACGATTCCCGGAGTCTATCGTTGCGACGGATTCTTTGCTGCGATTCTGGGAAAAATTAATGGCGGTCCTGTCTAAGGAGAAGCTGGTTTTTTGCGGCGCATCCGGGCCATAAGGGTATGTGGTCCTCCATAAATAAACTCCAGAGCGACGTTTCCGCCGACGAATCCCAGCAGGTTGTAATTGCCCATACGAAATGCATCTTTGGCATTGTATCGGCTCGGAAACCATGCGTAGACGGCAGTCATAGTCCCGGCATAGGGCGCGACCACAGATGGGAAAGAGAATGCGTAATGGCCATCTTCGCCCCGTCGTGAGGTGACGGTGGAAACCGCTGCGTGCCCGAGTCGCGGGATTAGCCCTTTGCATTCGCATCGGTAGTAAACCGTGTCTTCGTGGAACACTTCCGCCAGTCCATAGCGCGTCGTCGTGGTTATGGCGGCGATGCCAAAGTCGGATCCGAAACGGTGGCCGTATGCTTCCGCGCCCTGCTTCCATTCCGGAGGAGTGTTCTCCGCCTGGTTGATGCCCGCGGCGAACGCAGCTCCGAAAATTGGATAGGGGCCGATCATTTCAAAAGCGTAGCTGCGAAGTTTGGTTTTCTCGCCGGGCCGGACGTACACAATTGGCGCAGTTTGCTTACTAGTGGTTGCGGGTGAGGAGGAGGGAGCATCCGGAACAGTGATCACCGATGGTCCGTTTGATTGCGCTCGCATCGCTGTCGGCAATATGGACGTTGATATGGCGAGCACTAAGGGCAAAATCCGTCCCATCCTCATCACAATTTCTCCTTGATTTTCGCACCTGAAGTTCGGCGATCATCCCATTAACGGCGTTCACAATAAATTAGACATCAAAGTGACATCCTAGCAGAGATATCCCGATGACTCCGCAAACCGTTTCAAGCGTCTGAAATCTCAGCGAACCGTGAAGTTCACCGACGCCCCTTCAATCACCTTTTTTCCCGGAATGGGATCTTGAGAGACAATCACACTCGCACTCGTCGGAGGAAAAACGGGACTGGGGGTTGACGGAGCAATCTGCGCAGCCAATGTCGGATCGTTAGGCGGGACAAGCGTTACCTTCCCGACTTGTAATCCTGCTTCGCGCAAAGCTGAAGTTGCGCTGCCCAAAGTCTGGCCATTAAAAGCAGGCATGACAAATGCCGCCGGTAGGGTAGTGTCGCTAACGAGAAGGCTTATTTGTGGGGCTGAAATCTCGATTGCATTGGGTCGCGGGCTTTGTGCCAGGACCCGGTCAGCGGATAAACCGGATACAGCTATTTGAGCAACGGATCTGATATCGAGTCCCCGGCGCTGAATACTTATTTCCGCCGCCCGTTGACTTTCTCCGATTGTGTTTGGTATCTGCACCCGCTGCGGACCGAGACTCTGAGCCAGGCGGACTTGCCAGCCCCGGCGAACCTCTGTACCAGCGGCGGGGGCTTGAGACAGGATGTCGCCTTCAGGAACCATCGAGCTGTAGTACTGGCTCTCGACATCCGCCGAGAGTCCCGCTTGTTCGGCAATCCTGCGGGCTTCCGCCGGGGTTTTTCCGGCCAAGTCTGGGACGTTGACCTTTCGGCCATGAATAGCAATCTGCATCGCGGTAACTGCCGACACCAATGCGACCACGAGTAGCACCAACCCGAGCAGAACTAATCGGAAAAACGATCTCATTTGGTAGCAAATTATATCCTGACGAGAATAGCCGTCTGCGCCTGGACTTATACTCTTTTTATGGTCCCGCCCGGCGGCCTTGAGACTGCGCTTCGCAAGTATTGGGGATACGATGCTTTTCGCCCGCTTCAGGAGCGCATTGTGCGCAGTCTGCTGGAGGGCCACGACACTTGCGTGGTTATGCCCACCGGCGGAGGCAAATCGCTTTGTTATCAGTTGCCGGCTCTGCTGTCTGGGAAGACTGCCATCGTTGTGTCACCTTTGATTGCATTAATGCAGGACCAGGCTGCCCAACTGGCACAGATGGGAATACCGGCCGCTGTTCTTAACAGCTCAGTCACGGCCGGGCACCAGGAGACTTTAATCAGCAAAGCACAACGCGGCGAATACCGTCTTTTGTACTTTTCGCCAGAGCGTCTGGCGCGTGCCGATACTATGGACTGGCTGCAACAAGTTCCCATCGCATTCTTTGCCGTAGACGAAGCTCACTGCATCTCGGAGTGGGGACACGAATTTCGCCCCGAATACCGTCAATTGAAGCGTTTGCGAACCTCCTTCCCCGATCGTCCCATTGCGGCATTCACGGCGAGCGCCACGCAGAGGGTACGGCATGACATTCTGAGTCAGCTTCAACTGCGCAACCCTGATAAGTACATCGCAAGTTTTCATCGGCCGAACTTGCGGTATCTGGTCCGGGAATGTGCGGGGCACGAGCAACAGGACCTACTTGTGGACGCGGTGCGGCAGCATCCAGAGGGTAACGTTATCGTCTATGCGCCGACTATTGATCGAGTGAAGCTGACCGTGAATTTTTTGAAGAGCGAAGGAATTCCGGCAGTGGCTTACCACGGCAAAATGGAGAGTGACGAGCGCCGCCGCAATCAGGAACAATGGATGTCCGATGAAGTGCGTGTGTTGGTCGGAACGATTGCTTTTGGATTGGGGATTAATAAGGCCACCGTCCGCGCAGTCATCCATCTCTCGCTTCCGAAGTCCATCGAACAGTATTACCAGGAGGCGGGGCGCGGAGGCCGCGACGGCGATCCGGCAGATTGTATCCTGCTCTGGCAAAAGCGGGACGCTGGATTGCTGGCGTACTTCATCGAGCAAGTTAGCGATCCAATGGAGAAAGAGCGGTCATGGGAGCGCTACCATACCATCCGGCAATTCGTCGAATCGAAGGGTTGCCGCCAACGCTGTATCTGTTCGCATTTTGGGGAGCGAACCAAATGGGAAAGCTGCGGATACTGTGATGCATGCGGTTCGTTACCAGAGTGGCTGGCTACGAAAGGGGCTCGAAATCGCAAGGTATCGAAGTCAGCCGCTTCCAAATCAGCCGTGGTAGGCGCTTCATTGGCTCCCGCAATAGAGGCGGGCTTGAGAGAACAACTTCGCCAATGGAGGCGCGAGGCCGCGAAGCGGCAAGGAGTGCCGGCTTTCGTAGTGATGCATGACACTTCTTTGGAAGAGATCTGCCGAGTGCAGCCGAAATCAATCCTAGAACTTCTCGGCGTTCACGGCTTCGGAGAACATAAGGCCGCCTTGTATGGTGAGCAAATTGTTGAAGTATTGAAAAACTTCCGGCGAAGTGCGGGCGCGATATCCGCCTGAAACGACCTTTCAGCTGACGAAAAGGCGTCCCTTGTTAGTTAGCAGGCCCGCCTGGATGCAAACTCTTTGTAGGACTATAGTTGGAGCTGGCGGTTGAAGAGTTTCTGAGAAGAGGCGGGACGAGATCTAAAGGACGTCACTTAAGGCAGTTTTTATATCAGCTTTGCCAAATTTACCTTAAACCATTGGACGGCCGCTTTTTAGAGACTATAATCTATTGATAACACTAGCCTTACGCCCGTAAGCGTTTGGCATCAGAACTGTTATACGGAACTATAGATACCCGCATCATAGGTATCGCGTTTTCGCAAGTGCGGAGCGGCCATTCAACAGCAATGGCTCAATGACAAGAATTCTCGGGGTGTTGACCCGAAACTGGAGGAAGTCGAAATGAAAAAGCGTGCCCTCGTAACATTGTTGGTCGCCGGTGCCATGTGCCTGCCGGCAATAGCGCAGCAGAATAGCTCCACAACGCCAGATCAGGCGACGGCGCAGCCATCGCAGAGCGCACCCACAACGTCGGATCAGATGAGCGCGACTGGAAAACCGCTACAACCGCCGGCTAGGGAGGGTTTCTGGGGACGAGTGAATCCATTTGCCCGCAAGAAATATGTGCAGCGCCAGACTGGTCCTATCCGTGACCGGCTAAACGAACTGGATGAACTTACTGCGACCAATAGCAAGAACATCAAAGACGTTGACTCGCGCGCTCAGCAGGGAATTCAACTTGCCTCGGCAAAGGCCAACGAAGCCGACCAGCATGCTATTGACGCGGGAAACAGGGCACAAGCGGCTCAGCAGACAGCCACCCAAGCCAATACTCGAATTGGAAATGTGGAGCAGGTGGTCAGCAACATTGACCAATACAAGGCGTCGAATCAAACCGAAATACGTTTTCGCCCCGGACAAAGCGTCCTGAGTATGAACGCAAAATCGGCTCTTGATGATATGGCGACGCCCTTAAAAGACCAGCACGGGTACATTATTGAAGTGCAAGGCTTCTCGTCGGGTCGGGGACAGGCTGCGATCGCAACTTCGCAGAAGATGGCAGACTCGGTGGTTCGTTATCTGGTAGAGAATCACGACGTGCCGGTTTACCGCATTTACGTCGTCGGTATGGGCAATGCTCCCGTTGCTGCATCTGCCGATCAGGATGCAAAGGCCAGGCACTCCAGCGGCGGACGCGTAGAGATTAGCTTGTTAAAAAATAATCTCGAGCAGCTTGCCTCGTCTGAATCAGCGGTTCCAGCAGGCCAGGATCAACAGGTCCCGGCAAAGTAATTACTTTTAACAGCCCTCTCCTACGTAAAAAAAGACTCTTGCGAAAGCAAGAGTCTTTTTTTGGTGGCCAAGTCTATTCGAAAACGCTACTGGGGTGAAGTCTTGTCTTCTACTTTTTGCGCGCCTTCATCGGTTTTCTCGGCAACCTTGTGGGTGGCTTTCTTGGTGGTGTGCTTTACCTCATGACCGGTCTTTTTAGCTGTTTTCTTGGTTGCTTTGCCGGTATCTTTCGCAGCCTCTTTGGTTTCATGCCCTGCATCTTTCATGTCCTGCTTAGCGCCGGTATCCTGAGAAATCCCAATCCCAGCCAGGGTAGCGATGACCAGGAAGGAAAAGCACATGCGTTGTACAAATTTCATATCGTTTTCTCCAGTTAAAAGTCGGACGGCATTAGTGGCTTGGTAACTATACGACAGGGACTGAAGTCGCGAAAGATTGTGTTCCCATCCAGTCAACATTTGGGAGTACTCAGCCCGGCGCGGTAGAATTCCAATGTCACAGCATCTTAAATTTGGGCGCTAGATTTTAAATCGGAGGAATCATGGTAGAACGTCCTAGAATTGATCCCGTTCCGTCGGGAGAGAATCCACCCGAGAAAAACGCTAGCCCCACTCCGAATAAGGAACTGGTGCGGGTGTTCGACACAGAGCAAGAATCCGAGGCCTTGGTTGTGAACGGGCTTTTACAATCCGCAGGGATTCAGTCGGATATAACCTCGCTCGATGCGCCGCAAGACATCCTTCCTGGCGTTGGCGGGACGGTCATTTTAGTTCGCGAGGAAGATGCACAAAGAGCACGGGAACTTATTCAAGAATCGAAACGTGCCGCCGCTGAAGAAGACACTGCTGAAGTTGACGTCAGCGGGGATCCAACACTTCTGGGATGACGTTCTTGCCATCCAGGTAAAAACTTACAGCCCCACTCGTATCTGTGCGATAAGTCCCAATTCTCCCTTGGGCCAGGCGATCCAATACTTCTTTTCGGGGATGACCATATAAGTTGCGAGCCCCCACCGAAATCACTGCAAACCGGGGATGCACAGCCGCAAGAAAATCAGCCGCGGTGGAAGTCGCGCTGCCGTGATGAGCAACTTTGAGAAGATCAGCGTGGGGCTCCTCCTGAGACACCAGATGCTCCTCCTTTCGTTCGGCATCGCCTTCCAGCAGGGCGGACGTCGCTTTATAAGTCACCTTCATCACCAGAGACGTATCGTTGGGACGTGCCAACTGAATATCCGGCCGCTCAAGGAGCGAGGATGCGCACACTGGCGCCGCCCATGTCGAAGCCTTCTCCGGCAAAATGCAGAATTACCGGAATGTGCAGGAGCTTTGCTTCCTGAACCACACGTTGCAACTCGGGTGACGGGGAATCCACTCCCAACCATAGTTCGCGCGGGCGGAAATTAGAGAGTACCGCTGGCATCCCGCCAAGGTGATCAGCATGTGCGTGGGTGATAGCGACAGCGTCGAGGCGGGAAATTCCGCGCGACCACAGGTACGGGGAGACTACGTCTTCGCCGATGTCGAGGTCAGAATGCATCCACGAAGGCAAACCGCCGGCATCCACAAGTAGAGTGCATCCCTGCGGAGAAACCAGCAAGATTGAGTCTCCCTGGCCGACATCAATCGCGGTGATCTCTAAGAGGCCTGCGTGAAACTTGGGGCGGGGAGGGACTACGGTTATCCAAATCGCAACGGCCACGACCGCAACCAAGCCAGCTGCTAGAAACGCAAGGCGGCGGCTGCGCGATAGAATCATAGCTAAGACAAGCGCGCTGCATGCTAGAAGCCCGATCCAGACTTCGGGGGTAGCAACCCGGGCGTCGGCTATTTTCAGCCCACCCATCCAATGGACCGTCGAGCCTGCGAATCGTAGCGCGATCGCCGTCACGAATGCTGGAAACTTTGCAGCCGCTGCCGAGACATAGCCGAACGAAATCGCTATGCCCGCTGCAATCATGATGATTTCAGTCAACGGGACAACAACGACATTGGCGGGTAAAGACACAATCGTGGCGCGATGGAAGTAATACGCCATCGGTAAAACAAATCCAGCCTGTAGAAGGATTGATATGAAAACAAAATCCGTAACTATTACAAGGACACGGCCCACAGCTGCAATGGCGGGTAACGGGGCACTTCCACCAAAGAATCGCCTCAACCGGATTGCAATCATTCGCAGGTCGAGCCTGAGTTGCACCAATTTCGGCGACAACGCCAGGTCATAACTCGTCGAATCAGGACTCCGCAATGATCGGGAAAGTTGCTTTGTTGTGCGCTCGAGTATTGGAGCGCCTATACCACCGATCACCAGCACACACAGAAAACTCAGTTGAAAGCTTGCCCCAAACAACTGCGACGGATTAATGACCAGTAACGCAAGGGCCGCTGCGCCGATGGTATTTAGAATGGATCGCTCACGGTAAAGCAGTCTTGCTGCAAGATAGAGGATGAGCATCAGCGTCGCTCTCCAAACCGGGGCTCCAACATCAGTAAGAAGAGCGTAAGAAACGGTGAAGAAAACAGTAACTGCGCCGGCAGCGAAGTCGTTTATCCGCAATTTCCGTAATAACCAAAACATTACCAGCGCTAAAACCCCGACCTTTAATCCAGAGACAACTAAGACGTGGTAGGTGCCGGTCCGCTGGAAATTTGTCCGTGTCTCTCTTCCAAGGAAGGTGTCGTCGCCAAGCATGATCGTGTCAATCAGCGCGGCCTGTTCAGCTGGCCAAAGACTGTGAATCTTCCGGATCAGGCTGCGATGGAGGCGGGTTCGCCCAAGTTCGAACCGATTGCCATGAAATCCTGGGAGAATTTCTATGTCGCCGAACTTGGCCGATCCAAGAACATTGATCTCGTTTTCGGCAAGATAACCAGCATAGTCAAACGCTCCCGGATCGCGGAAATTGCGCGGCAGAGAGAGTTTCACAGGAAAGTGCAGTCTCTGGCCATAGAGGAAGATATCCGGCGTGTTAGGTGATCCAACGTTGGCGGCCTCATCCGTATGCCGGCTGAAAATCGAAAGGCGCAGGCCGGCACGGATTTCTGTAGACTCTCCACCGGCAGCAATCTGCTCTGTTTCAAGGTCTATTCGTTGCAGTTGCTCGCCAAAATTCTTCTCTTGCCACGCCCCTTCCCTGGTGACATGACCTGTAACCCAGACTTCATCACCGCTGGCGAACGGAAGAAGGTCGTGAGCCGTTGCATTTCCTGGGCTGCGTATCTGAATCACTAGCGCGCCACTTGCAAGCAGCATGCACAAGACCAGGGCGAAGGCCGGATGGATTCGCCTGCGCAGGAGATATGTTCCCGCGGTCCCGAATACGAAGGCTGATATCAGCCACAAACCTACAGTCGGACAACTATGGTTTCCAATAAACAGACCTGCGGCAAATGCGAGCGCGCTCCATAACAGCGGCTGCCTCGGCGATCGGGCGCGACCCGTGGTTGCATTAGCGGGAATTTGGAGAGTCAGAAATTCACATCATTCGCTGACTACTTCACAACCTCGAGGGCACGCCTATCGGGTTAAATGAAACACGCTCTCGATGTGAAAAGTTTGAGGAAACAGATCAATCAAATGTGCTTGCTGCAACTGGTAACCTGAACCAAGCAGTCCACGCAGGTCGCGCGCCAGTGTTGCCGGATCGCACGATATGTAGGTGATCCGAGGTACATTCAATGCGGCTAGACGCTTGAGTGCCGCCGCGCTGAGCCCGGATCGCGGAGGATCTACCACGACGAAGTCCGGACGCAGCTTTCCCGAAACATTTTCCAAGTATTGCTCGGTCGTGGCATGGATTGCCTTCACATTCGGAGGGGAATTGTATAGCAGGTCTGAATACGAAGTCGGTGATGGCTCAACGGCGATTACCCGTTGGAAATCCCGATTTAGAACTGAAGAAAATAATCCGACACCGGCGTAGAGGTCGAGGGCCGTGTCTCCCGAACGTCCGCCGGTCACGATATTTACCAATTGATTCGTTAAATAACGATTCACCTGAAAGAACGATCCGGCACTCACACGATACGAAACCTTCGACGTTTGGTACTCGAGTTCTTTCTTTCCGACTGCGGCAAATTCCTGTTTCTTCGCTAGTGCGGGACCATTTGAGATGGGATTCCTGAACGCGACCACGCCAACAATTGCCGGCATTCGACTCTGACAATCGTAAAGCCATTTCTTTATGTCGGTATTCGATGGTTCCGCTTCCCAATATGCCTCAATTAACAGACTCGTATCATCTGCATTGGCGAAAAGCTCGATCTCACGAATCCCTGCCGGTAACTCACTTGCGTGACCCGTATCCCAAAAAACTCGAAGCGCCTTATTGATGAGAGGGGAACTGATAGGGCACTGTTCGATTGGAAGCAGATTGTTCGAATTAAACTTGTGATAGCACAATGCAAACTCCGGCTCGAACTGAACGGTAAAGCGACTGCGATTGCGATAGCTCCACTCGGGGGATGAATGAATCTGAAGCTCGATGTTTAGTTCCAGCTTGGCGATGCGTCGAAGGTTTTCCCGCAAAATTGCAGCTTTGATTTCCAACTGATGCTGGTAATTGCTGTGCTGGTAGTGACATCCGCCGCAGTTCGTGAAGTAGGGGCATCGCGCTTCAGTACGCTGCGCGGAGGAGTTCAATATGTCATCAGCACTGCCTCGCGCGAAGCCAGGTTTTTGCTCGGTGAGGGAGGCGTCCACGATCTCGCCTTCCAGGACAAAGGGGATGAACACTGCCTTGCCGCGACCTTGATCGTCGGCAGGGAGTCGTGCCAGGCCGTCGCCGCCATAAATCAGCTTTTCGATTGTCAGCTGCAAGCCATGATTCTAAGTCATGGAGAACTACAACAGCATTGTCTTGTCGCTTCTCGTTGGACGGGCGAGGTCGCCCGCCTCTCCCAAAAAGTTCGATGGAGCGACGGGCGTCCCCGCCCGTCCTTAGCGATGCACGGAGTCGTGCGATCTCACATGTAAAACAGACTCAGTCTCGGTAGCTTGTATTTCTCCAGCAGTCTCTTATGCAAATATTGTCTTTGCAGTTGTTGAATTTGTGCGGCTGGCATCTTACTGCGATAGGGCGATAACTCGCGGTCCGCCTGGGCGTGGATGGCCACAACCTCATCGTCGGACGTGACTGTCAGCAGCGCTGCGAATAGTCTTTCTTCCAGGGCAGTCAGCCGCCGCTCCAAGTCTTCCAAACGAGGGGAAGTCTTGCTCGCCTCGAGCTCCTCCGCAAGGCGCCGTAAAGTTGTAGCAGCCTCGATTGCAATTGCCTGCCCGGCAACAAGCGATCCGTCGGGCAGACTCGCGGATTCCAACTGCGCAGCATTGCCTTTCAGAAAAGATGCGATTTCGGCAGTTTGAAATCCTCGCGGTGCCTTGTCGTTATCATCCCGCGAGACTCCTACCGCGGCCTCTTTCATCTCTTCAGCCGCGCTCAGAACTTCTTGCGCACAGTAGGCCACACTGTTCACTTTTCGCGACTGCGTGGGACGCTTCTCATACCGTTCAAAAGCGGAATCAATTCCGCGAAGCGCGGCTTCCAGTGGAATGCCGGCGTCTTTCCAGGTTTCGATCAATGCCCAATCGAGAGTGGAGAGAAGCAGAGCACCTCCACGACGGTGCTGGAAATGTTCTTCGATTTCAGTGAAGTAGTTAAAGTAATTTTCCACTAAGGTTCAACGAGAGCGTGACTTGCCGGGAGCGGATAAAATTGCGCGTTCGGCGGTTTTCGTGCTCCGCGAATCCGTTTTTCGGGCAGGAGCTTCTACGCTGCGTTTTGGTGGAGTATTGCGTTCCCAGATTATTCTCAGCCCTTCCAGGGTCAGCAACTCGTCCACATGTTTGATGTATTTCGAATCCGTACCTATCAGGGAAGCTAATCCTCCAGTCGCGACTACCACAGTTCCTTGACCTAATTCGGATAACAACAATGCGAGGATCCCATCAACCAGTCCCAGATAGCCGTAATACAAACCGGACTGCAGGCTACCGACAGTTGTGCTTCCAATTACAGAATCCGGCTTTCGAATATCCACGCGTGGTAGGCGCGCCGTGCGTTCAAATAGGGCATCAGCGGAAATTCCAATACCGGGAGAGATCACTCCTCCCAGGTATTCGCCTTTGACCGAAACGCAATCAAAAGTGGTGGCTGTGCCGAAGTCGACCACCACGCACGGGCCACCATGCTTTTCAAATGCCGCTACGGAGTTCACAATACGATCGGCGCCGACCTCTGCGGGATTGTCATAATGCACCGGCATTCCAGTTTTCACCCCGGGCTCGATGAAGAGTGGAGTGGCTCCGAAATATTTCTCGCAAACCTGGCGCAGTGTGGAATCAAGAGGAGGCACAACGGAAGAAATCACAATACCGCTAATATTCTTCACTTCAACATTGCCCATCGCGAACAGATTGCGAAATAAAACGCCATATTCGTCAACTGTCTGTGTGGCCACGGTCGCAACTCGCCAATTCGCCGCCAAATGGCCATGCTGATGCGAGTTCGAAGCGTCGTCCTTCGGTTCCCGAGCAAAGACTCCGAGCACCGTGTTCGTGTTACCAACGTCGAGAACTAATAACATTTATTCCTTTATTTTAACGGTTCCGCTCAAAACCGTTCGCAGGCCTTGGGGCGTTCGAACTTTCAAAAAACCACGATTGTCCAAACCTTCTGTGACACCGTCGAATTGTCCGTTCTCCTCGACGATCTCGATGTTCCTTCCGCGAACCATCGTCGAGTGCTCTTGAAATCTCTCAAGAATCGAATCGCTTGCATTCGGCTTCTCCATTAGTTGACGGTACTCGCGATCCAGCGATTTTAGCAAAGCTGCGCACAATTCCACGCGCGACCACTCGGTGCCCGTTGCAAGGCGCAGAGATGTTGCTACCCCACTCAACTCCTCCGGAAAGCTTGCCTGATTAACGTTTATCCCGATGCCCACGACGATGTAGCGGACCCGCGTGGCTTCGGCATTCATCTCGGTCAGAATGCCGCAGAATTTCTTTCCATTGATTAGCAGATCGTTCGGCCACTTCAAGTCGAGCTCGACTCTCGAATCAACTTCCTGAATAGCATCGTAGACCGCAAGACCCGCGGCCAGCGAAAGAATCAGAATCTCTGAAGGCGGGAGGACCGGCCTCAAAACGGCCGAGCAATAAATTCCCGCCGATTGCGCGGAATGCCATTGATGATCGCCGCGCCCGCGACCCGCGGTTTGTTGTTCGGCCAGAAAAACGCTTCCTTCTGGCGCGCCGTTGCTGGCCGCTTGCATCGCAACGTCGTTGGTGGATCCAACCTTGTAGTAGTGCGAGACCGTGTTGAAAATTGTCCCCCGCAGCAAGGGCAAAAGCATGTCGGGAAGCAATAAATCCGGGATAGTTCTTAACTGATAGCCTGTCGCGGGGTGTCCTGCAATCTCGACTCCGATGTGGCGTAACTGCTGCACCAACCGCCACACTTCAGAACGGCTGACATGAAGTTCTTCTGCGATTTTAGTTCCGCTCACCACGACAGTTGCGTGGGCGGTCAGCAGCTTAACGAGTCTGCCCAAACGGGCATCCGTTTGAGGTGACGAGGACGCTGAGTCGGATCTGCGGCGTGGAGGGGGTTGATTAATGCTGGAATTATGAGCTAACAGAATTGAAACAACAACTCCTATGTAGCTTTCTAGTGCTCAATCCAAAGCCATTGCTAAATTTATTCAGGGCTCACGCGCAGGCTCATATCTACAGCAATAGCGGAGTGGGTAAGAGCGCCTACTGAAATGAAATCTACTCCGGTTTCGGCGTAGGCTCTGACGTTTTCCAGAGTAATGCCACCGGAACTCTCGAGCGGTACACGGCGCTCCAGGCTGGAGCAATACTCAACCGCGACTCGAACGTCGGCGACTGACATGTTGTCCAGTAAAATGGCCTCCGCTCCATGCTCGAGCGCCTCTTTCATTTCCGCCACTGAACGCACTTCGATTTCGATAGGTTGCGTGCCTCGGCGGTTGCGATTGGCTCGTTCCAACACCGGCACAATTCCGCCGGCAAGGGCGATGTGATTGTTCTTGATTAGAACGCCATCGGAAAGGTCCAAACGATGGTTTTGGCCGCCTCCGCATCGCACGCCGTATTTATCCAAAACGCGGAATCCGGGTACAGTTTTTCTGGTATCGAGAATGCGGGCCTTCGTCCCTGACACTGCTTCTACAAACTTTCGGGTGAGCGTGGCAATGCCGCTGAGCCGTTGTAAAAAGTTAAGAATCACGCGTTCGCAGGAGAGAATCACGCGCGCGTTGTGGCGGATGACGGCAATCGTCTGTCCCTTATGCAATCGCACGCCGTCAAAGATCTCGGGATGGCTGGTCACTTCGTAGTGAGAGAGCACCGCGCCATCAAGGACGGCGTAAACATCCAAAATACGGGAGATGCATCCGGTGCCTGCCAACACACAATCTTGCTTGGCAAGGATAGTCGCGGAGGCTCGTTGCGTAGGCTCGATGCAGGCATAGCTGGTCGCGTCGCGCGTGGCGCGGTCCTCAAGAAGCGCGTTCTCGATAATTGCGGTAGTGCGGCGGCTATTCCAGTCCATAGAATCAATGGTAGAGACGCTGCTAGCAACGTCTTGAGGGAGCGATCAAGACGTAGCAAGCTGCGTCTCTACAGCCCATCCAGCTTACTACGGGTTGTCTCGATTAAGATTTCGAGTTCCTGCATCCGCTTACGGATCCCGTCTACGACCTGCTTGGGAGCCTTCGCAAGAAATTGTTCATTCTGTAATTGGCGTTGGCCGTTTGCAATTTCTTTTCCGTAACGATCCAGATCTTTCTGAAGGCGTTCACGTTCGGCCGCTGCGTCAATTTTTTTTTCGTAGATGAGAAGAACGTCGAAACGAGTAGTGCCACGCGCGCCTGGAAGCTTTGACAGAGACTTCTCACTAAATGTGATGCTGTCCACGTTCGCCAGTCGCTCAATTGCGCCTTGATTTTGCTCAATCAAACTGCGAATTGCGGAATCTTCCGTATAGATTTGGACCGGCACTTTCTGTTTCTGCTCGACCTTCAATTCCGCCCGCAAGTTGCGCACGTTGACGATCACGTCCTGCAGAATTCCCATCTCTACATCTGCCGCTATGTCGATTTGCCTGTTGTCAGCCTGCGGGTAAGGGGCGAGGGCAATTGACCTTTTCGGCGGGTTGCCATCGTAAATGGTCTGCCAAATCTCTTCCGTGATAAACGGCATCATGGGATGCAGCAATCGCAATGACGCCTCAAACAGCTTCCCTAGGTTGGCGCAAGCTTTGGCGGCCGTCTCTTTGTCTTCCTCAGCCAATAGTCGAGGCTTGATAAGTTCGATGTACCAGTCACACAAATCGCCCCAGAAAAAATCATAAATCGTTCTGGCTGCGTCATCGAAACGATATGACACCAGGGCATTGTCCACTTCGTCTGCTGCGTGATTGAATTGTGAGAATATCCAGCGGTCTTCCAGCTTTTGCGACTCAAAGCCGTCGATACCTGTCTTAGGAGAGCAGCCCTTGAATTCTGCTAGCGACCACACCCCCGCTTGCTCCGCGCGGTCCACATTCATGAACATGAATCTCGCGGCGTTCCAAATCTTGTTTGCGAATGCGCGATAGCCCTCGGTGCGGCTGGGATTAAATGCAATGTCCGTTCCCGGCGAAGACATGGACGCCAGAGTAAATCGCGTCGCGTCGGTCCCGTACTTTTCAATCACTTCGATCGGGTCGAGCACGTTGCCCTTGGTCTTCGACATTTTTTGCCGGTCAGCGTCCCGAACCAGAGCATGGATATAGACTTCGCGGAATGGCACGCTGCCTCGCAACACCTCTTCCGCGGATAGTTGTTTATCAATGCCATGCTCAGGCCGGTGTGGAGGACTCATGAACCAGCAGCCCAGCATGATCATCCTCGCAACCCAGAAAAAAAGAATGTCAAAGCCCGTAATCAACAACGAAGTCGGATAAAAGGCTGCAAGATCGGGGGTCGCGTCGGGCCATCCCAAGGCTGTAAACGGCAGCAATCCCGAAGAGAACCATGTATCAAGAACGTCCGACTCCTGCTCGAGATTCGAGCTTGAGCACTTCGAGCAATTCGCCGGAACCTCCCGGGCTACGATTGTTTCGTTACATTCCACACAACGCCACGCCGGAATTCGGTGTCCCCACCACAATTGGCGTGAAATGCACCAATCGTGAATGTTGTTCATCCAGTTCAAGTAAATCTGCTTATAGTTTTCCGGCGTAAAGTTGATGAATCCCTTCTCGACGACTTCGATGGCTCGCTTTGCCAGAGGCTCAATCTTGATAAACCACTGCATCGAGAGACGTGGCTCAACCACCGTTCCGCAGCGGTCGCACTTGGCTATGGCGACGGTGTAATCCTTTTCGGCGACTAGAAATCCCTGCTCCTGCAAATCCCTCAGCACGAGCGCGCGCGCAACAAAACGATCTAGGCCGGCATACGAACCGGCGTTTTGGTTCATGTTCCCGTGCTCATCCATCACATCAATCTGAGGAAGATTGTGGCGAAGGCCAGCCTCGAAATCGTTGGCATCATGCGAGGGCGTGATCTTGACCGCGCCGGTTCCAAACTCAGCCTGGGCTATTTCATCGGTGATGATTGGAATCTCCCGATTCATCAGCGGCAAACGAACTTTCTTTCCGTGAAGATGCTTGTAACGTTCGTCGGTCTCATTCACCGCGACCGCAGTATCGCCAAGCATGGTTTCAGGGCGCGTCGTCGCAACAGTGATGTATTCATCGGAACCAATCACTGGATAACGAATCTCGTAGAGCTTCCCGGGAATTTCTTCGTGCTTGACCTCGAGATCAGAAATCGCAGTGCCGCAGCGAGGACACCAATTCACGATGTACATCCCGCGATAAATCAAGCCGTCTTCATACAGACGAACGAAGGCCTCGCGCACGGCTCGCGAAAGGTTGTCGTCCATGGTGAAGTACTCGCGGTCCCAATCAACCGAAGCGCCGAGCCGCTTCATCTGGTCAAGAATGGCGCCGCCGTAATGCTTCTTCCAGCACCACACGCGCTCGATGAATGCATCGCGGCCGAGATCCTGGCGTTTTTTCTTTTCGGTCGCGAGTTGCCGTTCCACCATCATTTGCGTGGCGATTCCGGCGTGATCGGTGCCGGGCAGCCACAGCGTCAGAAAGCCGCGCATGCGATGCCAGCGGATGATGATGTCCATCTGCGTCTGATTGAGCATGTGGCCCATATGCAGGCGGCCAGTGACGTTTGGAGGAGGCAGCAGCAAACTAAATCGGGGACGGGGATCGCCTTGCCGCGGATTGGGCGCGTGGAAGAGCTTTTCCTTTACCCAGTATTCCGCCCAGCGCGCCTCAATGGCGCCGGGTTCATAAGCTTTTGGTAGGTCGTGCGGCATGTTCAGATTCTGCTGCTTCCGTGGCCTTAGATTTTGAATTGATCTTCTTAGGTTGATCTCCGATGTTAAGGCGTGATCAAACACGGGTCAAATTCGGGCGGTGGTGTGCAGGGATGCGAAATTGGATTGTCTTTGGTCAAATCTTCCTTTGTGGTGAAACCATGGTCGCTTGGAGGCGGACCCTTAAATTTTCGTCATCAACTAGAGTAATGGTGATGCGTCCTCGACATCGCCGTCATTTTGGGTAATCTAGCGGCCTACGCTGGCGTCAAGCTCGCAGCCAAAGTTCTGGAGCGATTTATCGCCAACCATGAGCGGATTACATTGCCCAACATGTCGGCTTGGCGGGCGAATTTCATCTTTCAGTTAGAATCTCTTCCGTCGTCCAGGGCTGCCGGAGGCAGGATGAAAGCTTGGAAAGTGTTCATGCTCGCGTTACTGCTCCTCTTGGTCATAGTTGTAGTAAGTGCGGCACTTTTGATTCATCGTGGTTTTCGTGCCACAAACCAGCCGTCCGCGCTTGAGACTGCTGCCGCCCGCGCAGTGCGAAATTATTCGATACCCAGCGCCGCCCGAAACGAAAAGATTCTTCTTAGTGCCACTCCGCGGAATCTTCAGGACGGGCGCGATGCATTCCTTGCAAAATGCCAAACTTGCCATGGCCATGATGGAAGCGGGCTGACGCCTGTGGGGCAGTCGCTCTATCCTCGCGTGCCCGATCTTCGAGCTGCGTCAACACAGAACCTTACGGATGGGGAAATCCACTACATCGTCGAAAACGGCGTGGAACTAACCGGAATGCCTGCCTGGGGTAATCCACATCAGGCAGAGAACAACGATAGCTGGAAACTTGTTCTTTATATTCGCAGTCTTCGGCCCCTAGAACAGCGGGAGCAGTTTCTGCAGATGCAAGCTTTCGCTTCGGCACACTATGTCGGCTCCAAAGCCTGCGAAAAGTGTCATGCTGAAATTTACGAGCATTGGCAGAAAACGCCGATGGCCAACGTTGTCCGCGATCCGCGTCAGCATCCTGATGCAATCATTCCTGACCTCGCAACGAACAACGTGTACAAGTTCTCTCAAGATCAAGTTGCTTTCGTTTACGGGAGCATCTGGAAGCAGCGGTATTTTACGAAAGTCGGCGACGATTATTTTCCCCTCCCTGTGCAGTGGGAAGTCGTAAACAAAAAGTGGAGCAAGTACCAGGTGCCGCCAACCGGCGGCGATTGGTGGGCATCCTTCTATCCGGGCGACAACACGCACCGTCCAACAGGACCGCTCTGCGACGGATGCCACTCGGTTGGCTATGACATTCACACCAAGCAAGTAGCTGAGTGGAATGTCGGCTGCGAACGCTGCCACGGCCCCGGCAGTGAACATATCGCACATCCCACACGCGATAACACCTTCAATCCAGCGCATATGAATTACGTAGCGGCCAGCGACACTTGCATTCAATGCCACTCGCAAGGTCAGCCTCTTTCAAATCCAATCGATGGAAAATATTACGACTGGCCGGTTGGCTATCACTTGGGACTAAAGCTCGCCGATTATTGGAAGCTGGAAGATCACACCCTTGGTGAACCTCAGAATTTTCTTTATTTTCCTGATGGCACGGCCCACAAAAACCGGATGCAAGGCAACGACTTTGTGCAAAGCGTGATGTATCGCCGCAGCGTTACGTGTTTCGATTGCCATGACGTTCACGGCACGTCGAATTACGCGCAACTGCGCAAACCCGCCAATGCACTCTGCCTCGATTGTCACGGACCATCATCACCGAACGGTCCACGAACAGCGACTATCGAGGAACACACGCACCATAAGGAAGGAAGCGCGGGGAGTCAGTGCGTCGCTTGCCACATGCCCGCGATTGAAACGGAAGGCCCGGCAAATACGACAGTTCACGCGCATACTTTCCGATTCATCACACCCGCGATGACGGATAAATACAAGATTGCCAATCCCTGCACATCGTGCCATACGGATAAGACAACGGCGTGGGCGAGCGACACGATGCGTCATTGGGACGAGCGCTCGCCATGGCGGATCGGCCTGAATCCCACGTCGAACTAGAATTGAGATTGAACCGATTCGTGACGCGAACTTAGCTGTTGTAAACAGGCGTGGGTGTTGAAAAAGGAGTGTGCGCGAATCGATCTTCGGCTGCGGGTACTACTTTTGCACGAGTACTTCTTCGTTGGGTGTTACACCTAAGCCGTCGCAGTCAGTATTGGTTTTGGTCCTTGGCTCAGGAAGCGGACCAGTCGTTTGATATTTTGCGCCGCCGCCGCCAGGAAGAACTGCTCGCGAACAAACTTTAATCTCCGCAGGCGTAAACGACGAAGTCCGATCTGATTCTTGAGTTCCGCAAACAACGCCTCTACTTTCTTTCTCTTTCTCTGCGCATCAACAAAGGCGGGAGTATCGACTAAGTCGCGAGCGCGTTGGCGGGCAGGTTCGTGGATGTGGATGGCGAGATATTTGTACTGGCCCGTGGTGCATTGCGCCTTTTGCGAACACGCGCCGCAACGTTTGCGACTTCCGATGTAGGCATGGGTTCGATTCCTGACATTCAAACCGACGAAGTTGAGTTGCTCACCTGCCGGACAGAGATAGCTGTTGCTTTCGGGAAGATATGTGAAGTGGTCGGGACCGTAAAGCGGATTGTTCTTACGGAGAGCGCTGTCCCGCGTACGCATATACGGAGTGATGCCCCGTTCCATCAACCACTGCAGAAACTCGCCGTTGCCATACGTGGCATCAGCCACCACTGACGCGGGCTCTCGTCCTTGCCACTGCGCGAAACGAGCGATCATGTCTTGCGCCGCCACCGTCTCCTGGCTCATGCGCGCCGCCGTCGCTTGCACACCGACAATCACACAACTCTGATTGTCGACTAAATAGTTGTCGTAGTATCCGAGGCGGGCCGGAGTTCCTCCCTTCGTCGCATACGTCGCATCGGGATCGGTGGTCGACACCTGGTCCTGCTCATGCACTGGCTCTTCGATCGGATTCTGTTGTTCCAGTTCCACCAGATACTGCCGCACAGTTTGTTTCACCTGCGCTGCTTCCGCTAGCTGCTCGCGTGGGATGCGGCTCTCCTTGCTGGCATTGGCTTCCACGAAACTGCCGTCTACCGACAGGTTGTCGCCTTGCACCAGTCCGGCTTCCAAACAGCGCCCCACGATCTCTTGAAATAGTTGCTCGAATACTTTCGATTCTTGAAAACGACCATGCCGATTCTTCGAGAACGTCGAGTGGTGCGGAATCTCCTGATCGAATCCCAGCCCGGTGAACCAGCGCCACGCCAGGTGCATGCGCAACTCTTCCACCAACCTGCGTTCGCTGCTGATGCCAAACAAATAGCCGATCAACAAAATGCGCAGCAGAAGCTCGGGATCGATAGATGGACGGCCCGTATCGCTGTAACTCTCTTTCAGCTTTTCCCGTACGAAGGCGAAGCTGATGTGCTTATCGATCAGACGCAACAGGTGAGTCTCAGGAACTTGATCTTCCAGGCGAAAGTAGTAGAACAATGCTTCGGAACGGGAGTGTTGTCCCATCATGATCAGCAGGCCTCCGGCGATCGAAATCAAACAGAGCATGGGCGGATGCTTCCTTCTAACACGCTTCTGCTGAATTTCATCCTGCTAATCGACGTGACTTTTTCAACACCCACAGGCAATTACACTCGTCGAGGTTTGGTGGTTAACATGGCTGAGACCGCTGCGAGCCTACTTTCGGTCTTCGGCCAGCTTCCGGGCGATTTCCTGCATGAGCTTGGGTTTTAGTTCGGCGAACACGCTGTCCACGATTCCGGCAATCGTGGATGCCTCTGCGGCGGCGCGATTGGAGGCGGCAGCTTCGGTTTCCTGCGCATCGGATTTTCCTTCTCCGCGTATCTGCTTGAAACCTGCGGCAGCCACGTCCGCTATTTGCGAAGTGAGTTGAGGGCCCGCGACGGATTCGCGAATCTGTCTCCAGTTCTGCCAGGCGGCAGCAAGCTCAGATTCACGTTCTGGCTTTTCCGAAGTTGGAGTTGAAATCTCAGGAGTTAGAGGGGCAATCTCGGTGAAGGCATGTTCCGGTTCAGACAATTGTGCCGGCGCATCGGTCGAAACCGCACTCATGGTTTCTGGCGCTGAATTTTCTGCGGGTGGAAGCGGTGCACTGACGGGAAATTCCGGCGCAAATGGAGCCTCGCTTCGACTCGTCTCAATCCCGCTCGCTGACCCGGCAGATGCCGCCGCCGCATAGGCGATCTCACGATAGGCGGTGGATGTAATTTCTTCAGCTGCGGTTCCCGCGGATTCTGATCTAACCTCGCGCCATCCGGTGTCGCTATTTACACTTACCACCTCAGGCGCAGTTTCCGCGACCGGTTCCAGGGCGGCTGGTGAGGGTAGTTCGGAATCGGTCTGAGTGGCGGCGTTCGAAGACGTTGCAGGTTCGTCCGCTATAAAGCTGGATTTCAATTCTGCTGCGGGGACATCCGGAACCAATTGCGATTCGGTTAAACTCTCGGCTGGGTGACTTTGCAGCGACACCACAGCAGGAGCGTTTTCGATCGCGCTCGAGTCGTACTTTATTTCAGCTGCTGCAACACCATGGGCGCTCTCGGCTGCGGCGAAAGCGGCATAAGTTTTTTCCATCTCAGATTCGAGAATCAAATGCGACTCGCCGTCAGACAGTGGAACCGGTTCTGCTATCCATCTTGGCCCGCATACTGCCCCGGCCGCTGCCAGAGTTGCCCCAATCGCGGTAGGGGGGCTGTTTTCGGCGTTTTGGTTGTTATCTGGAGGTTGTTGGTCCGTTCCTGAATCACTGCTCATCGGGGAAAGCGACGCAAGCGCTGCCATCACCTCGGCTTCGCTCGGCGAGTGTTCAGCAGGAACTGAATCCTTTATTGCGGGTAATGCGGGTTCGGACGTCTGTGCTTCGAAGGAAGGCGGCTCGATCGCGGGCGTTGTCTCCAACGACGTTGCCTCGGGCGAAGGCACTTGAGTGGTGGCCTCTGGGTTCATCCCCTCAGGTTTCGCTGCACCTTCGGGAGGCGAGGACGGAGCCTCCACCTCGGATGCGCTTGCTTCCATCGCAATGAGCCGCTCAACCGTAAAATTTTCAAACGGCCTGGCCGCCCCTGCATTTTCGCCGGATGGACGGGTTTCTTCTGGAGCAGCAATAGTCGCTGGAGCCTCCGGTAATTTTGCTTCTACTTGTTCTTGACTACGGCGCGCGCTTAAATCTTGAAATGCGGTGCCGGCAGGTTGAGGTTGGGTCTCTTCGACCTCATTCCTTTCAGCGGCAACGGGGATGCTATGTGGAATGCCCAAGCGTCGCTTCCATCCGGACGTCGTCTCACCGCCCGGGTCAGCAGACTTGTCGCGGCCTCGGCGTGACGTTTCCGAACTGCCGACAGCTTTCGTGGACCGACCCTGCTTGCTCGCGGCTGGCTGCGGAACGATCCTGTCTTCCAACTTGATTATCGCTGCAAGGAGTTCGGTCGAGTCAAATGGCTTGACGATGTGAGCGTCCGCTCGAACTCTCTTCGCCTCGTCCACTTTGAAAGGCTCTAACTTTCCGACCGTGAGCAATACCGGGATGCGAGCAGTGGCCTGCGATTCTTTCAGACGCTGGCAAACCTCGAGCCCACCGTAGCCTGGCATGTAAACGTCCAGAACGATGAGATCGGGAACGATCTCGGCAATTTTCTTGAGCGCCGCAGATCCGTTGTTGACGGTAATGACTTCGTAACCTGCATCGCTGAGGATTCTACGGCCCATGTTTTGGGCCGTCACGCTGTCATCTGCGAGCAGTATTGTCCGCGCCAAATTGATTCCTTTGATGGAACGGGGAGATAACGCGAAGTTAACGTGTCCGGAAGGCTAAGTCAATGAAGATAGGGGGGTAACATGTTACGAGGGGTCAATAGAGGCTGACCTTAAGTCACTTTGGAGGATTTGAGTTCCCTACGCCACTTCGCTGTAATAAAGGTCCTCCATCGCCAGCTGAACCTTTTCCGATAGCTTATTCATGTCGTCGCTGGTATACGCGGCGGTTGAGATTGGTTGGCCAATTCGCATCTCCACGGGACGGCATTTTATGTGATACGTGTCCATTGGCAGTAATTCAAATGTGCCCACTAGCGCCACTGGAACTACATCCACCTTCGCCTTAATCGCGAGGAAGAACGCTCCGCCAAGAAACGGTTTGATATCACCGTCAGGAGTTCGCCCGCCTTCAGGGAAGATTACCAACGGTGTGCCGTAGCGCAACGTTTTGAGTGCCGAACGAATGCTGCCCACGGCTGCGGCGGGGTTCTGTTGATCAATGCAAATCTGCCCCGAGCGTTTTAAATGCCACCCTACAATTGGATAGGAAAGCAATTCTTTTTTGAAGGCGATCCGGAACTGAAATGGAAGATATGCGTACAGCACAGGAATATCCAGCGCAGAGGCGTGATTGACGGCATAAATGTAGGATTTTGTGGTGTCGAGTTTCTCCAGCCCGGTGACTTTGACAGGCGAGCCAATCGTTTTCATGATCAGCTGGGACCAGAAGCGGGCGAACCCATGCAGAATCCGCTCCTTTTGACTGGAAAGTGAAACCGGAATTGACATGATTCCGAGAACGATGGTGTACATCCAAATCAGAGGATCAAAAATCAAGTACGAACGCAGTCGGCTGAGAAGTCCGTATTTTCGCGAAGTCGCAAGAGTGTTTACTTGTTGGGAATGTCTCGTGCCGGGCGGCGAAGTCGTGGTGACCTCGATCTCAGATGGTGTGCTCACGAATGGCGTCCTGACTGCATTTGGCGGCTAACGCTCGCGTCGTCAACGTTCACTCCAAGAGCCCGGATTGCTTCTCCCACGACGTACATAGACCCCGTCACCACTACTACTCCGTCACGTCCCGCCAGGGCCTTGGCGCGGCTTAGAGCTGACGCGACATCCGCCGAACCTTCGATGTCAGCCGAGGTTCGAACCGCTGCCTGGCGAATTTCGTCAATCGTCGCTGATCGCGGATTATCGGCTTTAGTTGCGATAACCGCCTGGGCAAGAGGGAAGAGAATCTCGGCCATTTCGCCAACCGCTTTGTCGCGCATGGCTCCGAAAACAAACACCAGCTGCCGGTCCTCGTAGCATGCCGACAGCGTTGATCGGAGGGCCCAAGCTCCGGCGGGATTGTGGGCGACGTCGAATATAAATTCAGGCGAGTCGCCCTGCGCCGGCAGAACCTGAAAGCGACCCGCCCATGTGGTTTGCCGAATACCGCGCTTAATTGACTCCGGAGTCACCGGGTTGAGGGCGCCCGATTTCTCGCGCGTTTTCTGTGCGAGAAGCGGGATGGCGGCGAGTTCCACGGCTGCCGCAATGGCGAGAGCAACATTCCGCAATTGATGACGACCAATCAGTGGTGTTTCCACCATGATTTGCTTCCCCATGATCTGTAAGGGATAACGCGAGAGCGTTACGTCGTCCATCCCAAAGTAATCCGCGCTGCCCGGACTTACGGGAGGCACATATGGCACAGCACTTACGGCCTTCGCTCCCAGTTCAAGGATACTGTTTCCGATAACGTCATTGGCCTCGGGATGCTGCGGTAGAGTCACGACAACTCCCCCGCGCCGGATGATTCCTGCCTTTTCTCGAGCAATCTCGGTGATTGTGTCACCAAGAAATTTTTGGTGGTCCAGAGAGATATCCGTGATGACGCTGATCAACGGTTCGATAACATTCGTCGCATCGAGCCGCCCCCCCATACCAACTTCCAACACCGCGATATCCACATTGTTCCGGGCAAAATACTCAAATGCGATGGCGGTGAGCATCTCAAAAAAACTGGGATGCCACGGCAGGTGCCCGTCAGACACAAGCCTCTCGGCGGTCCGATCCACTAAATCGTGGTAGGAAGCAAAATCGTTGTCCCCGATTTGTTCGCCGCTGATCCGAATGCGCTCGTTAATGCGCAGCAGATGCGGAGAAGTGTAGAGCCCGGTCCTCAGGCCCGATGCTTCCAGAATCGCCGATAGCGTCGCAGCGGTGGAACCTTTTCCATTCGTTCCGGCAATCAGGATTCCCGGAAAGCGCTTCTCAGGATGATTCAAGGCCGCAAGCAGTACTCGCATGTGCGCCAGATCAAACTTGTGGGACGGCGTTTGAGCCAGTTCGTGGCCCAACGCATACATTTTGGCAATGGCGCTTTCGTAAGACATTAGCTCAGCTGTCAGGGTCATGCGACTGTAAATCCGGAGACAACACTAGGGTAGCAGCTTCGGCAGAATACTTATTGCCGGAGTGATCATGCAACGTCGCTGATGCCGGGGCTGCGAAGGGCGAGCTTGAGACGTATTTTTTCCTGCAACAGAGCCTGCATGCGTTCTGGCTCCTGATTACGCGAGCCTTGCAGTTCGTTCTGTATCTGCTCCAATTTGCGCCGAAGTTGAATGCGGCGCAACGCCCGCACTGCTCCCTCGATACGTTCCGCCGTAAGATATTCTTCCTCTTTCATGAGGATGGCGGCAAGCAGGTTTCGGTCGCTATCTGGTATTTCGAGTTCCAGGATGTTCGCCTGCTCAGGCGTGCTATTCAGCAGAGTCTCGATGAGCGACTCGGTCGCCAACCCTTCATGCAGCCGTTCGGAATGAAGCGCAAACTGGGCTTGCCTGGCAGGGTCAAATTCCTCATCGGCGCCTTCGCGGGAGGAAGTGCGCTGTTCGGAAGTAATCATCTCCGTCGCCGAAGCCAGAGCGCGAATGAGGATTTTCTCCGCATCGGTCGCCTGACTTTCGGCTGGCGTTTTCAGCACGGCGCTGGAACGCTTAGTCGCCGCATGCTTCAGTTCCTGACGTAGAATCGCGGAATCAATGCCGAGCTTTTGCGCAATTTCATGAGAGAGTTCGTCCCGGACAATGCGGTTCGGCACCCGCTGAATGTGCGGCAACAAATAATTGACCGCCTTTACCTTCGCTTCGGCATTGCGAAGAGGAAACTGCGTCCGCGCCCGTTCAATCAAATAGTCGAAATAGCGCTGCGAATTGCGGAGAGCTTCGGCATAGGCGTCCTTGCCCTTGCGGCGGACGTAGAGGTCCGGATCAAATCCGGTCTCTAACGTGAGCACTTTGATCTGAAACTCTTCTTCAGTCAGCAACCCCAGAGTTCGTTCAGTAGCCTTCGCGCCTGCCGTATCCGGGTCGAAGTTTACGACGACATTCTTGCTGAATCGCCCCAGCAACTTCGCTTGCAGTTCCGTAAATGCAGTTCCGGAGCTGGCGATGACGTTATGAAATCCGGCTGCAAATACCGAAACACAATCCATCTGGCCTTCTACCAGGATGGCATAGTCCAGTTTGCGGATCGCTTCCTTCGCCTGACTTAGATTGAACAGAACCCTTGATTTCGAATAGATGCCGGTCTCGGGTGAGTTCAAGTACTTTGGTCCAGATTTTTCGTCAGTCGCAAGCGTGCGTCCGGTGAAAGCGATCACGCGTCCCGCTTCACTGGCGATGGGAAACATCACCCGATTGCGGAACTTCGAGTACATCGCTTGAAGAGTGACTTCCGGCAATGCGGAGGTCTCCGGCTTCTCGCTGCCAGCTTCTGGTGTGCCCCCCTCAGGGCTTTCTTTCCCGTCGTTGTCATTCCGAGGCGGCGTTAGCCGCCGAGGAATCTGCTGTTCCTGACGGCTGTCTTCCGATTGCTTCCACGCGAACAGGCCGCTCTCCCGCATCACTTCTTCGGAGAACTCCGCACGCAAACGATCTTTCAACAGAAACCCAGAATCAGGCGCGTAGCCAATTCGAAATTCCCGGATAGTTGCGTCGTCCAAACCGCGACCCGCTAGATACTCGCGCGCCCGGCTGCCCTCGGGACGCTTCAAACATTCCTGAAAAAACACACAAACGCGCTCATGGATTTCGAGCAGCACCGTCCGCAGCTTTGCTTCCCTGGCTTCCGCCGGACTGTTAAAGCTAATCTGGGGAATCGCGATGCCGAACTTCTGCGCGACCGCCCTCACCGCCTCCGGAAAAGTAATGTTCTCAATCTTCTGCACGAAGCTGAAAACGTCTCCGGATGCGCTGCAGCCAAAGCAGTGAAAAAACTGCCGCGTAGCATGAACCGAAAACGACGGCGTCTTCTCGCCATGAAACGGGCAAAGCCCTATAAAGTTCTGCGCCCCGGCCTTGCGCAGCTTGACGTAATCGCCAATCATGCGGACGATATCCGCCTGCTGCTTCACGACGTAAGCGAAATCGCCGGGATTAGCCATGAGGATGGTCGGCCGGGTGGAAACTCCTGCACAACACTACCGTCAATATAAATGATTAAACGAAGACGCAGCGGACCTCCAACCACAGGGGTACTAGTTCAATTTGGATTTCTTTTGGATGAGGTCATCCCGAAGTCCCGCGTTCTCACCAGCGGGGCGAGGGATCTCGCGTGAAGCGTCATCAAACTAAGCCACCACCACCAGAGGGCAGGGATGAGCACAATCCGGCAAGGGAATCGCGAAAACGCTCTGCTAGCCTGCACTTCAGGATTGAAGCAATCGAGCCGTCACGTCTTCCATGTCAAAACCCAGAGACCAGTTAGCCAAACTAATGTCCTCATCCTAGAGGTTCTAAGGTGTGATTTCGGCTCATCCTTGCTTCGCTTTTCTCGCCTGTGGGAATCTTTTAACAGTCCATTCAACGTCATTTCACACCCTAGTAACCCTTCCGCCCCAGAATCAGACCTCATCCCCCAGGGGAAACTTCGCAATTGGATTTTGGAGGATTCACGATGGAGTTTCAATCGCTGTACCGTTCTGGCTGGCGCCTTGCCGCGCTTTCCCTGACTCTGTTGTCCACGATATTCAATCTGATAGACCCGGCTGGTCTTTCCGCTCAAAGCACAAAAACAGCTACTCCTATCAAGCACGTAATCATAATCATCGGTGAAAACCGCACCTTCGATCACGTCTTCGCCACTTATAAGCCGAAGGACGGAGAGACCATCTCGAATCTGCTCTCGAAGGGCATCATCAACAAAGATGGTACCCCGGGTCCGAATTATGCATTCTCCGCGCAATACAGCGCGGTTGATAGCACCAGCGTTGGGAACGGCCTGTATTCGATCAGCCCCGAGGAAAAGACTATCTATCCAAACGATCCGCCCGTAATCGCGGGGGGCCCCAAAACCAACACGATCAAAGTAAACGGCGTGACTATTCCGATCACCATCGCGCTGGCGAAAGAAGCCGAGCCGGGTTTTCTGCCTAACAACTACTACCGCTTTCTGACCACCGGTGCCACCGGTCTGAACGCCTACACCGACATTGACACCCGAATCGCCAATGTGAATAACCTTCCCGACGGCGTCTTCCAGTTGACTTCTCCGACGCTCCCTTACGACGCTTACGCCAACAGCCCTGTCCATCGTTTTTATCAGATGTGGCAGCAGGAAGATTGCAATGTTGATTACGCCACAAAGCGGGACCCGAGCGGCTGCAAACATGACCTGTTTCCCTGGGTCGAAGTAACCATCGGAGCCGGAAGCGACGGTTCCAGCGGATCCACCACGGCGCCCACTGACTACACCTCCACCGGCGAAGGTTCCACCTCGATGGAGTTTTACAACATGCAAAAGGGCGACGCACCGTACCTGAAATACCTCGCCAACAACTACACCATCAGTGACAACTATCATCAGTCCGCAATGGGCGGAACCGGCCTCAATCACATCATGCTGGGTTTTGCCGACGCGATCTGGTATAGCGACGGTAAAGGCAACGCCGCCGTGCCACCGGCCAACCAGATTGAGAACCCAAATCCTCAGTCTGGAACCAACAACTGGTACGATTTCGGATGGTTACGGCGCTTCCGATGGAAGCGGTGGCGGAAGCTACAGCGAATGCGCTGACACCAGCCAGCCTGGCGTGCCGGCCATTGTGGATTACCTGCAAGCGCTGCCGCGGGCAGATCAAGCCGAATTGCGATGCCGGACACTATTACCTGCTGAACAACTACAATCCCGGATACAACGCCGACGGCACCCTGGCAGTGAACGACTCCAATGCCTACGCACCATTCACCATTCCTCCCACCTCCGTACGTCACATCGGGGATGCTCTCCTCGAGAACAATATCTCGTTCAAGTATTACGGAGACGGCTGGGACTTTATCTGTCAGATCCTGACTACGCCAATCCGCTCGACGCCTACTGCAACATCTGCAACCCGTTCCAGTACGCGAGCGATATCATGACCAACACAACCCTGCGCGGCGGAGCACATCCAGGACCTGGCGAATTTTTACGTGGACATCAAGGCCAGCGAACTGCCGGCCGTTTCCATCATCAAGCCCAGCGGATTCGTGGACGGACACCCTGCGTCATCGAAGCTTGATTTGTTTGAGGGATTCACCAAAAAAGTCGTCGAAGCAGTTCAGGCTAATCCTGAAGTGTGGGCGAGTACTGCTGATCTTCGTCACCTTCGACGAAGGCGGCGGCTACTTCGACTCCGGCTACATTCAGCCCCTGGACTTCTTCGGTGACGGCACCCGCATTCCGCTGATCATCGTCTCTCCGTTCACGCAAGGCGGCCATGTCAACCACCAGTACACGGACCACGTTTCGCATCACCAAATTCATCGAGCGCAACTGGAAGCTGAAACCGCTGACCGCTCGCAGCCGCGACAACTACCCTAATCCAAAAACGACGAAAGACAATCAGTATGTGCCGACTAACAGTCCGGCCATAGGTGACCTCTTCGCCGCGTTCAACTTCCACCCGTAGCGGGCCTCGGCGAGGAATGGCGGCAATTGGGTGATCCGATTGCCGCTTTTTCTTTGGTTAATGGGAAAGTTACCTTGGAATCCCCCGCACTTGCCCGGCATCCATTATTCTATAAACATATTTTATGGTGACTATTCGTAGAAGCACCCCAAGCGATTCCGGCGGCACTGCGACTCTCGACACTCCCGGTTACGAACGCGAAAGAGTATTCGATTTGTTCCGGCGCTGGGGATATCTCGAAGCGCGTCTCGATCCCCTGCAATTTCTGCAAACCGAGACGCATCCGGACTTACACATCGAGAGCGAATCTGCGGAAGAAGCCCGCCGTTTTTATTGCGGGACTGTGGGCGTTGAATTTACCCACATCCCCGATCCGGAGCGGCGCAATTGGATACAGCAGCGCATAGAGGCCAAGCCTCCTGGCGTCAATGAACCGCATGTGTTGGATCAACTGATTCGTGCCGATCTATTTGAGCAGGTTTTGCAGCAACGTTACCTCGGCAGCAAACGATTTTCCCTGGAAGGTGTAACGGCTCTCATTCCATTGGTGGATGAGATTCTTGAGGCGGCGGCCGAACGCGGCGCAAGCGAGTTGGTGATGGGGATGAGTCATCGCGGGCGCTTGAACGTTATCGCTCATGTCGCGCGCCGGGATCCGGCAGAAGTGTTCGCGGGTTTCGAAGATGTCGACCCGCGCAGCACTCTCGGTGGCGGCGACGTGAAATATCACATGGGCGCAACCGGTGAGTACGTTACCCGCAGCGGGGCGAAGATTCACATCCATCTGGTTTCGAATCCAAGCCATCTGGAGGCAGTGGATCCTGTCACCATTGGCCGCACGCGTGCGAAACAAGATCGCGCGGGGAAAGCCGGAACCCAAAATTTTTTGCCGCTCTTGGTGCATGGCGACGGAGCATTTGCCGGACAGGGAATCTTTGCTGAGACTCTTAACTATGCCGAGCTTACGGGGTACAGTGTTGGCGGAACCGTCCACGTCATCGTAAATAACTTGATTGGTTTTACCACCACTCCAGGCGAGTTACATTCGGCGCATTTCGCCGCTCAGTTAGCGCGCCGCCAGAATATTCCGATCTTTCATGTCAATGCTGAAGACGTTGATGCGGTGATACGGGTTGCACGCATTGCTCTTGAATATCGCTACACCTTCGGCAGCGATGTGGTCGTTGATTTAATTGGATACCGCCGGCACGGCCACAGCGAAGTTGACGATCCCACCATCACGCAGCCTTTACTTTACCGTGCGATCAAAGATCATCCTCCACTTTGGAAGATTTATGCGGGAAACATCGGAGCGATGGATGTTGATGCGCGAGTCCAGGAAATTAAGACGGAACTTGAGGCGGCGCAACAGAGAGCTGGATCAATCAAGAAAAAGCCGACTCTGCGGGATCTGCCTGGATATTGGAGCGGTTACATGGGCGACCGCTTTAAGGCAGAGTACGAAGTGGAGACGGCTTTGTCGTCTGCAGAGTTGACCGAAATTACGGCCCGGCTCACTGCCTATCCAGAGCGTTTCCATATCCATCCGAAGGTAAAGAAGCTTCTCGAGCAACGAGCAGAAATGGGATCTGGCAAACGCGCGGTGGATTACGGCATGGCCGAAGCCCTGGCTTTCGGCAGCCTGGTGAAAATGGGAATACCGGTTCGTCTCAGCGGGCAGGACAGCCGGCGCGGCACCTTTAACCAGCGACACTCCGTGCTTTTGGATGTCGAAAACGAACACGAATATATCCCCCTTCAAAACATCTCCGAAGGTCAGGCGCGCTGCGAGATTTATAATTCCACTCTTTCCGAAGCTGGCGTTTTGGGATTTGAGTACGGATACAGCCGCGATTATCCAGAGGCGCTCGTTCTGTGGGAAGCCCAATTTGGAGATTTCGTAAACGTCGCGCAGGCGGTGATTGATCAATTCATCGCCGCTGGAGAGGATAAGTGGGGACTGCTTTCAGGTGTAGTTCTTCTGCTTCCGCACGGCTATGAAGGTCAAGGTCCGGAGCACTCCAGCGCGCGCATTGAACGATTTCTGCAAAATGCCGCACGGGACAATTTTCAAATTGCACAGCCCTCAACCGCCGCGCAGTATTTCCATTTGCTACGGCGGCAGGCGTTGCGTAAGTGGCGCAAGCCGCTCGTAGTTTTCACACCGAAGAGTATGCTGAGGCATCCCGACGCTTCATCACCACTGAGTGATTTCACCGGTCAGCGCTTCAGGACGGTGCTTCCGGATGTCGAAGTGGGCGAAGCCAAACGCGTCCTGCTTTGTACCGGCAAGATCGGACACGAACTCCGAGCCGAGAGAAAGAAGCGTAACGACACATCCACCGCCATCGTATTTCTTGAACAACTCTATCCGTTTCCAGAGGCCGAACTGGCCGCGGAATTTGATCGGCACGGAAATAGTGAAATTGTCTGGGTGCAGGAAGAACCAGCGAACATGGGAGCGTTATCTTACATTTTGCCGCGCCTGCGGAGGATAGCCGGCGGTCGCCCTGTGCTTTCGGTAAAACGTTCCGCCAGTGCCAGCCCTGCGACCGGATCGGCCAAGGCGCACGAGATGGAACAGAAGACCCTCCTGACGCTAAGTTTCCCCAACGGTCATTGAGTTTTATGAGTTTTATTCGGGGCGTTCAGTAACAGCATTTTGACCGGATCCAGGTAGAGCAGTCTTCGACCCTCCTGCAGTTTCTCCCGTGAGAAGCGCATCTATGCTGGGATACGCGTATATCGTAGCCGCATGGTCTTTAGGTAATCCTCCGGTATCAGCCGTAGGCCCGTAGTTGCTGTGAATCGTCCGTCCCAGCATGCGGAGCATCGCCATCAACTGGCCGCGATGATGCGAGGTGTGGGTTAGTCGGCGCGTCATCACCCAGGCTCGCGAGCGCTCTACTTCGAAGAATTTTGTAGCCTCTTCCCACCAGGCATCTTCTTTTTTCTGCAGGTCAGCCGAGCGCTTTCCGCTGTCCTCCGCATACTGCTTGATGAAATCTAGCCGAGTCTCCTGTTTCGGAAGCGGCGGCGCACTCACGTCAATTCCCAGCATGTTGCGGAACCAGGCGTCCTCGCTCATACACTGGTGCACCATTTGCTCGCGAACGCTGCGTCCGGAAGGATCGCCTTGCCGAGGGCGGACGGAAAAATCTTCGTCTCTAAATTCGCTCCACACACTTATGACTTTGATTCGTTCGGTTTCGTAAGTTTCCGCAAGAAAGGAATATTTCATGGGCATTTCGTCGTCCTCGGTCTACAGAATGTTATGCCCTTAATTTACGCGACGCCTTAGCACAGAATGTTTAGATCAAGGCTCGATCGTTTATGGGGCTTTGCAGCGCCTTCCTCCTTTAGGGGAATAGCGCAGAAACGCCTTGAAGCTTGGGGGAAAGCAGGGCCATAATGTGGGCATCCGAGGGCAGGCAATATGTTAACGACATTTCTCTCCAAAGTATTTCAAGGATTCTTATCCGGCACTATTTTGATGACCAGCCTTGCGCCCTGGGTGCTGGCTCAAAAGGTGCCAAGCAGACCTGATCCCACCCCACCGCAAATGCGATCGTCGCCTGGCTACAACGATCTTGACCAAGTACCTCTAACGGTTCGAAACCCTGGTGATTTTCCTCAGAAGAAGGCCGAAGAGGCTACTTGTTTCCTTCCTCCGCTGGACGGCGTCCACAGTTCCACAGTCGGAATCTCAACGTTGGAAACGCAAAAGAAGGCCAGGGGCGAATACGAGAAAGCTTGTAGTGCTCTTCGCGACAAGAAATTCGACCAAGCGGAAAAAACCTTGCGGACCGCGACACAAAAGTATAGCGACTACTCCGCCCTGTGGGTCTTGCTAGGGCAGGTCCTGGAGAATCGCCAACAATTACAAGAGGCACGGGAAGCTTGCGGGCACGCCTCACCGGCAAATTCGAGCTACGCGCCAGCCTACCTGTGCCTGGCTGACATTGCTACGCGGTCAGGAGATTGGAACGAGGTAATGAAACAGAGCGAGATGGCTCTAACTATTGACCCATTGAGCAATAGCGTGGCCTACCTGTACGACGGGCTGGCGAAATCCAATCTTCACTTGTTAAGCGAGGCAGAGGACAGCGTCAAGAAGGGTCTGGATATTGACAAGGCTCGTCCTGATCCCAGATTGCATTATTTGCTCGCGCAAATCTACGAGGCAAAAGGGGACCGGGCAAACGCAATGACTGAGCTTCGTATTTGTCTCAAGCTGTCTGCGGGCGCTAAAGATGAAAAAGCTATAAAAGAGTATCTTTCAAGACTTGAAAACTCACCAGCAGAGAATCCGAGCGTCAGGCAAGCGGAGCCGGTCGCAAAATAAGCCTGCGTTACCTCAAATGCACGGCTGCCTCGGGACGTTTCACGTCCCCTGAGCTTCTCATTTTGCTTTTCGGCATGCCGTACTTTGGTTTTATCTCGTGGCATCCGGCCTCGCAATATACGCCGCCCGCAGCAGACTGTGGAGTTGGCATCGGCGAGTTGACCGCGACTTCCCGTTCTTCTTCCAGAAACTTTTCTAGGTCAGCGATGAGTTTTTCGTTTTCCTGAGGGGTTAACCACTTCTTGACCTTGACCAGGTAATTTTCAAAACGCGCGATGGGATCGCGTTTGCGCCAATACTCAAACATCTTCTTGGGAACGTAATCCGCGCTGTCGTGGATGGCATGACCTTTCATGCGCATCATCTTCGCTTCAATCAGGGTAGGCCCTTCCCCGCGCCGTGCGCGCTCACACGCTTGATGGGCCGCGTCATAAACCTGGCATGCGTCTGTGCCATCCACGATGACTCCTGGGATTCCATAGCCAATCGCGCGCTCCGCGAGGTCTTTCACGCGGAACTGCAATTCGGATGGCGTTGAATATCCCCAATGGTTGCTTTCGATAATCAGCACCAATCCCAGGTCCTGAACGGCGGCGAAATTGATGCCCTCGTAGGTGACGCCGGTGGACTGTCCTCCGTCCCCGATATAAGTCATCACTGCAATGTTACGGCCTTGAAGCCGTGCCCCGAGCGCAACCCCAGCCATCACTGGAACCAGATCGCCGAGCATGGAGATTGGCGAAACGATGTTGCGCTTCTCGATATCTCCAAAGTGAGAAGTGCCGTCGCGGCCGCCGGTGGGCGAGTCGGCCTTCGCCATATATTGCATCATCATGTCGCGCGGCGCGAATCCGCGGACCAGAAGCGACCCCTGATTGCGAATCATCGGAGCAAGCCAGTCGTCTTTGCGGAGAGCATATGCCGAAGCGCATGAGCATGCTTCCTGGCCCAGACCGAAATAAACTCCGCCTACAACTTTTCCCTGCTTGTAAAGGTTTTCGAGGGCAGTTTCCATTTTGCGGTTGAGAACCATCCAACGATAGATCTCTATGCATTGCGGTTTGGTCAGATGCTTCGAGTCGCGGATTGGTGGAACCGGCGCGTCGAGATCTCCGGAAATCTCGTAGCAGATGGCGGATCCTTCGCAGTTTTGCTGAACAGTAAACACGGGCTTTTCAAGCCGGTAGTCAGGAACGGTGTAGGTTCGCAGCTGGGGATTCGCGGCCTTGACGTTCCCGTTTCCGGTCCCGTTATTGTGAGAAGGCGATGCCTGTCGTTTTTTGTTGTTCCCGGAGTTTCTGGTTAGCTTGATTTTCCTGGACATGCTCGCCGCGTCTTAACTTATCCTAACGTGGACTGCGATGGGAATCCAGCAGGGGTTGAGGTGATCTATTTGGATTTCGCTCAGGACGGTCATTTAGAACTTTGCCATCGTTGGCGTACATTGGCTAGATATGAAACGGCTGGTGGTGTTCGGTGTCGCTGGGATCTGTCTTTTGTTCGCGCCAATATCGTCTCTCTTGGCAGCGGAGAAACCGCCAATCATTGTCGTCGAAGGCCGAACAGTCGTCGCTTTCTTTCCCCCGGCTAGCAAGCCGGAGTTGGACAAGGATTCGGATTTGAACGAAGCCCTGGCGGACTTCCAAGTGTACGCAGAACGCGTGCGCGAACCGCTAAAGAAGGCGAGAGTTCAATTTCATGAGCTATACACGCTCTCCTTTCAGGTTCGCCAAGGGAAGACGGTGACGACATTCCGCCCGGCCAAAGGGGACGTTGGTTATTACTTAGTCGTTCCCGGGAAAAAACCGCGCATCGAGTATGGCGTTATGACTGACACAGACCTGTTGCAGATCGCTAATGAGTATTTTGGCATTCCCACCCGATGAAAAAGCTTGTCGATTGGCGGATATCCCAATCGCACCAAACTTGCTATGCCCAAAACGTCTCTTCTTCTTTGTGAATCTCGCGCAACTTGGGAGGGACCTTCAACGGCACTCCGACTGTTTCGCCCAACAGAGCGTCCAGAGTTTCAATCCAAAGAATCTGGCTTTGAAACACGTCGCCAAAATTGCGGACGACCGAGTTCGTAACTTTCGCCATGTCAATTGATTCATTCAGTACCTTAGCCATTGAGGTCACTGGCTTCGATGCGATTCCGCAGGGGATAATCAAATTGAAATAACTGAGATCGGTGTCGACGTTCAGAGCAAAACCGTGCGAGGTGACGGAACGCGAGACGTGAACGCCGATCGCGGCGATCTTAGCTGGCTCGGTTTCCGAATCGTTAGCATCCTTAGCCGAGCTTTGCTCGGCCGCCCAGCCGAGGGCGGCTGTGCCTACGTGATTCGTGCCGGTCCAGACACCAGTGAGGCCGCAGATTCTTTGCGTTGGAATTCCAAAATCTGAACATGTCCGCATAAGCGCTTCTTCGACACGCCTCACGTATTCGATCACTCCCAGTGTTTTCCGTTTGCTGTCGGAAGATGGAAAGGCGCGAAGGTCGAAGATGGGATATCCGACAAGCTGTCCGGGACCGTGAAAAGTCACATCTCCGCCGCGATCAGACTCGAAGACTTCAACGCCGCGATCCAACAACTCCTGCGAAGAAGCAATTATGTTGGATGCCTCAGCATTGCGCCCAAGAGTAATGACAGGCGAGTGCTCAAGGAGGAGAAGAACATCTCCGATGCGGCCCTCTTTGCGGAGTTCAACAAGCTTCTCCTGAAGGCGCAAGCCAGTGGCGTAATCGAGCGTACCGAGGTGGAGAATAGAGATCACTGCGCGTGAGACGGAATCTCCACGTATACCGAGTAAGAATGCGGTTCGGGGACTGGCTCACCGTTCTCGGCCATGCTTTCCAAGTGAAATGAAATGGCTTCCTGCATCTGGCTCTCGACCTCTTGTCTCGTCGCACCGGTAGCGACGCAACTCTCTAGGTCCGGCGAGTAAGCGGAATAACCAGTCCCAGTCTTTTCTATAACAATTAAGTATTTCTTCATTTTCTTAGACCTGCCTGCTTCAGGATACTACTGAGAGTGCCGTGCCCCAAGTCATCATTTGGCTTTCCGGGCACGTCACCAATCCAGGTTTCGCCGGATGTTTGTACTGCCGTGGCTGCCGCGAGTCCGGTCTAAGCGCCAGCCGTCCTGCTCAATCAGCTTCAGAACGTCTCGCACCTTCACGAATCAAACCTACGCATTGATCGCCAACCCGTACACGCTATTCGAAGCGTCAAGCATCGCCTCTGCCAATGTCGGGTGCGCGTGGATGGTCCACATCAAATCTTCGACGGTGGCTTCTAGCTCCATCGCGGCAACGGCTTCGGCAATCAACTCAGTTGCTTGAGGGCCAATAATGTGAACGCCGAGAATTTCGCCATACTTCGCATCGGAAACAATCTTGATAAAGCCATCATGCTGTCCCACAATTGATGCTCGCGAATTTGCAGTGAACGGAAATTTTCCGACCTTCACCGAGTGACCCTTTTCCTTGGCCTTCGCTTCCGTCAGGCCCACGCTGCCGATTTCCGGATGGCAATAGGTTGCATTGGGAATTTTCTCCGGATCAATGGGCTTCGCTTCTTTACCGGCAATCTTGGCCACAGCGACAATGCCTTCCATCGCGCCCACATGTGCCAGTTGCGGCGTTCCCATCACAATGTCTCCAATCGCGTAAATGCCCGGCTCGGCGGTCTGCATCCATTCGTCGGTCTTGATAAATCCGCGCTCGACTTGAACACGCGTTTTTTCCAGGCCGATATTTTCTGTGCGCGGCTTGCGGCCAACGGCAATGAGAATTTTCTCAGCTTCGATCTTCTGCTGCTTACCGTCAACACTGAAAGTGACCGTAACTCCGGTTTTCGTCTTTTCAACTTTTTCGACCTTAGCTCCCGTGAAAAATTCGATCCCGCGTTTGCGATAGACGCGTGCCAGTTCCTTGGAAACATCCTCATCTTCCACGGGGACCAGGCGCGGCAGCATTTCCAGGATTGTCACCTTGGTTTCAAATGACCGGAAGATCGAAGCAAATTCGACACCCACAGCGCCCGCTCCGACAATCACTAGAGACTTGGGAATTTGGCCAATATCCAGAATCTCTATGTTCGTCAGAATTTGAGACCCCGGTTCGAGCCCGGGGATCATACGCGCCCCCGATCCGGTTGATAGGATGATGTTCTTCGTTCTCAATTGGCTAGTCTTTCCATCGCCCGCTGTCACCTCAACCGTGAATACTCGGTCCTTAGCGGACCCTGTAAGCCGGCCGTAACCTCTGACGACCTCGACCTTATTTTTCTTCATCAGAAAATCGAGTCCCTTGGTGTGCTTTGCAACGATTTTGGACTTGCGCTCTTGAATTGCGGCCCAATTCAACTTGCGCGAATCCACGCCTTCGATACCAAACTCTTTGGCATCTTTCAGATGGTCCCAGATTTCGGCATTGAAAAGGAGAGCTTTGGTAGGAATGCATCCCACGTGCAAGCAAGTCCCGCCAAGAACGTTGTCTTTTTCAATGAGCGCGGCTTTCAGACCATATTGACCAGCGCGAATGGCCGCCGTATATCCGGCCGGGCCGCTGCCAACAATCGCTATGTCGTAAATAATTTCAGCCAAATCAGGCTCCTTACAAAAATCTGTGGCTCAAATGTTGCTATACAACAGATGCGAATTGGCGAACTGTTGATTCTAGAACAAGGAAAGGGAAGTTGCGGAGAAACAACCTTTACAACGATGAAATGGAGGGACCGAGCCGGTTATCAGGATCCAGAACTCCGGTTGCATTCACAATGCTTAACTCGATCAGCGGGGAGTTTGAGCGCCAAAAAAGATCGCGTGCCAGGCTCAGCAACCGGCGCTGCACCTGGCACGCATTGCGGGGGGGCCGCAAATCGAAAACCGGCCTGTTCGCCAATTTAGGCCAGGTTTGACCTTAGGCGAACAATGCCACGGTTGCAGACTTCCCTGGTGTTCCAGGATTGTGGGGGAGGGCGAAGCAGTCTGAGTCCCGCAACTGAACTCTATAGTGTTATCAATTCTTTACAATTACCCACGTGGTTTACTGCTCGGCACCTACGCCTATTGGGTTAGTCCTTCAGCTGAACCCTCTAAATTCAACTCCCATTTGTCGCTCTAGTATTCCAAATGCAGCCGAAATGTCGGAATGATCACCGGGCCGCGATCTTTATTGTATCCGGGATTGACCACGTGTTGCAGTCCCGGAGCGATGTACACTCCGCGCCAGACGTGTGCGGTGTAATAAGTCTCGAGAATATTTTCGCGCCCATAATTCAGGGCGCCATCGCCGATGATAAAACCGTAACCCCCGTGAGCGAGATAGCTTTGATGATCTCTTGAAATCGCGTTCGAGGCGAACGCGATGCCCGCGCGGTCTTCTTTTCGATGCCAGCTTCTGCCGTAAAGCCCCAAACCCTCCACGAACGTGGAATCAATCTCAGTGTAAACAAAGGATTCAGTTTTGCCGTTGTTCCATCCCCACCGGCCAAACGCGACAAGGTCAGTTGTTAAAGATTGTTCGAGGTTGACGCCGAACCCATATTTTTGCGTGGTGTGCCAGGGGTGAGCCGTAATGTCCGGAGCCGCTATCGCACCTTCTTCAAACAGCGCGACGGCGTCCCGATAAATCCCCATGTTGGCGTGGTTGGAAAAGCCGAGCAGGCGAATCACCCCGGATTTCTTGGGAATCATTCCATGGCGCAGTTCGAATTCCACGTTTTCCGCATGGGCTTTATGAAAATTCCATTCAAAATCAATTCCATTCGCGACTTTGGGCATGGTCGCCTCCCCGAACCGCAAGCCCCAGTTCCGATCTTCGTAATCCGCAACAACTCCCCAAATGTAGCCGCGAGTATCGGCGGCGTAATCGTAGGCGCCATTGTCATCTATGGCCCAATTAGTGAACTGCAAATGGCTGTCGGACCCCACGGAATTCTGGTCGAAAAAATCCACCATGCCGAACTTGCCCGCCCGAATTTCCAGGCGGCGCGCCGGTAGTTCGTCAAACAGCGAAAGCGGCCCGCGATCGTTTTCAACGTTGTCTTTGCTAAACGAAAAAATCTTGTCAATCATGGCGCGGGCAAGATAAGGCGCTTTGTTGATTTGAGGATTTCGGACGACATCAAGATTCGGGAAGCCAGCAATTCCAAGGCTCTGGCTCAGTCCACCTCCGCCGGTTTCTTCGACATCCACCAGGACTTCGATAGAGTTATTTAGCCTTATTCCAGTGAACAAAGTTAGCACGCGCGATGTTGCCTTTTCGTAGCGCGGAAGCAGGCTATTTTTACCCGTGTATTCGGCGGAAAAGTCAGGATGCGTCTGGAAAATAAAATTCATTTGTCCGGAGATCCAGAACCGCCCGTTCTTAAAATGAGGGAAGATTGACTGTGCACGTAAGTCCGGGGTTTCACTGGATTGCTCCGAAGAAGGCGTTTGTGGCGCCTGAACTGACGGAAGAGATTGCTCCTGCGCCGCCGATAAAACATTCCAGCACAGAATCGCGGCCAGACAGGCTCCAGCGCGCCATGCTGAACTTGCCAAGCTTGAAGTCCCCGTGTCTGCGAATTTGTGCAGCCGTCTCTTCATTTAGAAAGCCTTAAGGCTATAACTTCTCGGATGAATACGGCGTTAAATTCTGGAATTCGGGATCGCAAGCCCACATCGGGGACTTAGAAGGTCAGATTTCTAGTCCGCGAGCACTTCGCCATTCGTTGGCTGGAAGTCTGTTCCGCAATGCGCGATTACAAAATCGGCATTTCTGTCGAATGTTCAAAAAAATAAATACAGAATGTTTTCAAAGTAACCATTATCCAGAAACTAACATCTTATGCTGACGATTTTAAGAGGCCAAAACAGAACTCTATCGGGCAATAAGTTACGAGAGGGAGCCCGAATTTATCTTTTTTGCCATATGGATGTGATCTAGTGGATGGGCAGCGATTTTAAGTGCCGACCTGCTGGATGGCACCGCAGCTTAAAGGAAGCTAATGGAGAAGACAGTGGCAAGTTCGAATATCCAGAAAAGCAGTTGTCGTTTTCAAGTGAGCACCGGCGAAGACGGAACGCCAAGGATTAAGTTGGATTTGTTTCACCAGACCGTCGCATGTCTTGCGGGGATGAGCATAGAGTTTGAAGTCATGGGGGGTACGACGTCTCAGCAGGCCAAATCTCTAGCGGAACTAATAAACGACAAAATCATTGGAATCGTAGTTACCCAATCCTAGTCAGATACTTCCAGCGAATTCCTGCATGGGGTCAAACGCCATTGATTAAGACTAGTTAAGCCCTCGCGTATATCTGTTGATAATTGCGGCACAACGACCCTTCTCGGTAGTCTTAATTCAGCTGAATGTTCCAGTTCACCGGCACTTTTCCAAAGTTCGTGTCGTGTCTTTTGCTTTTGGTACTGCCAACAATTCTTGGCGGCAGTATTTTGCCCCCACAAAAGTCTGAGGGAAAATCGGTTGTGCGTTGGACTGCTGGGGCACGCGATTCAGCTTTCTCCCGTACGTCCGATGGTAAGTACGGTTACAGTTTGAAAGACGATGATTGCGAGATCGCAATCGCAATTGACTCGCAGGAACTGGAAAAGGTTCGCCATCGGCCGATTCCCATATTTACCATTCGCCTGGACGCTCACTACACCGGGCAAAAATCCATCGAATTGACTCCAGATACCATGACCTTGGAATTCGCTGATCATTTTCAGGTCGTCAGTAAGACGCTCGATCCCGACGAATTAACGACACGGATTCAAAACGACATCGACACTTTGGGCGATGAAACCGAACACGAGGTGCGCAAGCACCCCGAGAAAAAACAAGAAAAAGACTCGTTGCTCCAAGCCCACTTGAAAGACATGACCGATCTCGTTGGATTTATAAGCCTCCATAGCCTTCGCTCTACCACCCTCAATCCGGGGAATCCGATGACCGGCGGATGGATTTTCTTCAATACTAAAAGCAAATGGATCGGGCGGTGGAAGGCACAAGAAGAACTCGTATTGCGGGTGCCCGTTGCAGGTAAGATTTTTGAGTTCCCATTTGGCCTGCCTCCTAGCAAGGGAGACATGATCTTGCGCCGGCGACCGGACTAGGGAGAAGCCAACCCGAGAAATCACCACCAAAAAGCGGTTTGCGGCGGTTGAATACAAATCCTTCCGGCCTTCTTTCCTGAGTCAAGGCCAGCTACCCCAACGATTGCCCACGCCAGTCGTACTCCCACCGTTTTAAGCAGGGTTACCGCAGTAATAGGGAACTGTAAGGTTCTATGCAGACGACACAACTAAAAGGCCCTAACATCAGGGAAGTAAACCCCTGCATGAAAACCGGAATGCACTTAGGCCGATACGAGATTGACGCTGAAATCGGGCGCGGCGCCATGGGGTTGGTGTATCAGGCGCATGATCCCAAGATTGATAGGGTCGTGGCCATCAAGACTATCTCTCTCTCGACGCAGGAAATCGAAGAGGAAACGGAATTTCGGGAGCGATTTTTCCTGGAGGCTCGGGCTGCGGGCCGCCTCTCACATCCAGGCATAGTCACCATTTTCGATGTTGGAGAAGAAGCAGAAACCCACGAGCCCTACATCGTTATGGAATTCGTGGCAGGCCAGCCTCTCAACCGATTTCTTGCGGGGAGCAATCGCCGGTTAGCTCTTGGACCGGCCCTCCAGATCACGCAGGAAATTGCCGAAGCGCTGAACTACGCTCACGCGCAAGGTGTGATTCACCGCGACATCAAGCCGGCAAATATCCTCATCACTCTCGACGGCCATGTCAAAATCGCCGATTTCGGGATTGCGAAACTTAATCAGGGATTGATGACTATGCCGGGCCAGGTCCTGGGCAGTCCCGCCTACATGGCTCCCGAGCAGTTAAGTGGTGAAAACGCAGATGCAAGGTCAGACCTGTTTTCCCTGGGCGTGATTCTTTACAGCATGCTTACGGGGTTCAGGCCTTTCCAGGGGAATAGCGCCGCCACCGTGAGCTTTAAAGTGGTAAACCGTGATCCTCTGCCGGTCACTTCATTTGACTCAGAACTTCCTGCCGAACTGGACCGGCTGGTCTCGAAGGCCATTGCTAAAGATCCAGAACAGAGATATCAAACCGGCATCGAAATGGCGCAGGATATTCAAAGATTGCGCGAGCGTCGCGAGTTGATGAATCAAACTGCAGCCTCTTTAACCAGCATCACCAATCCTGAAGGAACCGGAGTAGTTAAAGTTCCGACGTCGCGGTCTTCGAGTTCGCGCCGTTCAGAATCATCTTCTCGAGTACAAGGCGAGGCTTCCAGCAAGCTTTCTGAAGTGGTTAAAGTATCGCCTGTTACAAAGCCCGTAGCCGTGGCAGTGAAAAAGACTGCGAAGACGATCTCGAAATTCATGCCGAAGGAAATAGCTCTTTCGGCGGCAGCTATTTTGTTTTTGGCGATCGCATTTGTTGGGTTCGAGGCTCTTCATTCGAAAAAACCCGCGGTGATGCCAGCTCAGCCGCGGAACACTACTCAAGTTGCGGCGCAGGCGCAAAACAGCAAGCAACAGATTGGAACTCCAGCGTTCTCGGATGAAACCCGCACCTCGATGGCGGATGTTGCGCCGACAGTCGAGGCAAAACCTCGCCGATCGAAAGTAAAAGTTGCGGCACGATCCAAAACTAAAGCCATTGCTAAGGCCATACCAGAGACCCCAGCGCAAACCGTCACACCGCCTGCGATAACTACCAAATCAGACGCTGAAGCGAAGCTTCCAGCCACTCTACAAAACGTCAAAGCAACTACCGCGCAACCGCTTGGCACCGCAACATTGGAGTTACAGATCCAATATCAATTCGCGGAGGCCGAGGCCTCAGTCTGGCTCGACAATCAATTGATTTATTCGCAAAAGCTCTATGGTGAGTCAAAAAAACGGGCTTTTGTGTTTAAGAAAATGGAAGGGCGAGAACGAAACAGCGTAAAGATCCCGTCAGGCCAACATCGCATTAACGTGAGAATTCAGTCTGAAACCGACCAGTACGATCAGTCCCAGACTATTTCAGGCACCTTTGCCGCGAGCAGCAAAAGTACGCTCGCCATCACTTGCGATAAGCATGGGCACGATCATGAGTTGCAGCTAGCCCTTCAGTAAACCCCCAAGTCAGCCCAGGTAACCGCAGTTAGAAGCGGAAGTGCGGCCCGAACGTCACTTTAGGATCATTAACCGAAACGTGTTAACTCTGGCATTTAGTGAGGCGTTTCACGGGGAGGGATGTTGTTTCCGTCAGGGGAAGACCCCTACTATCGGCGTGTTGCTGGGGGCCCCCGTTTGCTCAAAAAATACCAGTAGGATATAGTCTGCCTTACAAGGGAAATTCAAGCTCGCTTGGTGCTTCGCGTTCCGTTTCGTCGAAGTTTACTGATGCCCCTGACGGCAAGCCCCAACTGATAGGCTCCGGGAGGACGACTTATGGAATCGCCGAAAACGGCGGAGATCGCTCACATTGGCAGGTCAGTCATCATTAAGGGTGAACTTTCCGGCAGCGAAGACCTCTATGTGGACGGGCAGGTCGAGGGAACTATCGAGCTGCAAGGCAACAGCTTGACGGTTGGACCTAATGGCCAGCTTCGCGCCGACGTAAACGCCAAGAACGTGATTGTGCATGGAGTTCTAGAGGGGAACGTCAAGGCGAGCGAGCACACCGATTTGAGAAAGTCGGCGGTTGTAACTGGGGATATTTTTTCCCAGAAGATCGCCATCGAAGAGGGCGCATATTTCAAAGGGAAAGTGGACATCCAGAAAGAGACTCCAAAGAGCACGTACTCCGGAGTTAAAGCTGAGACGCCTGTTTCCGCCGGAAATGGCCCCGAACGGCCGTCATCCCCCGTCGTAACGGCGGCGGTAGCGGCGTCTTCCTCCGGTAGCAGTACGGTACCAGTGGACAAAACTCCGGTAACCGAGCAAAAGAAGTTTTGATCGGTTCGTATTGATAATAGAGGCTATATTTATAGTGGTGTAGTGGTTGTGTAGCAAAGAAGTAAGTCGGGTCATTTTTCATGGCGACTCACAGCTTGATGAGATTGTTTCGTGGTGCTTCTGTCGAGACTGGTGCGAACGTGCGCGGCTCACAGAAACAGCGACTCACTCGCAAGTCAAGCGGCATGAATGAACTGGCGCGGGTGTTGCGTTCGGAAGATGCGCTCTGCGTTCTCGATATCGGTTCGACCTCTGCAACCAACATTCGGTACCTTACCGAGTTGGGCCACAGGCCTTACAGTGAAGATCTGCTGGACGCCTCCACCGACCCGACATTGATCATCCGCGATGAGAGCGGTCAACAGTCGCTCGATAGCAAGCGGTTCTTATCTGAGAACCTTACTTATCCCACGGCGCAGTTCGATGTCGTGATGTGTTGGAATCTCGCCGATTACATGGATGAAACGTTAGTGAAGCCGGTAGTGGCGCGGTTGTGGTCGGTTCTTAAGCCGGGCGGAGCGTTGTTGGCTTTCTTTCACACCCAGGAAGCGGGGGTGGATGCTCCCTGCTACCGCTACCATATCGTCGCGCCAGACACGTTGGAAATGCAGCATATCGAAGCGCATAAAGATTTGCGAAAGGGCCCTCCCGGAGCAACTCAGACTTCCAGCCCCGCCGGGTTCAAACTACAGCGAGTCTTCAATAACCGTCACATCGAAAATTTGTTCCGCGATTTTGGCTCTATTAAATTTTTCCTCACTCGGGACAACGTTCGGGAAGTGCTAGTCATTCGCTGACTCCTGATCGAAGCCAATTCCTATCCCTTCACGCGTCGCTCTGTAAGCATTCTCGTTCCGATCTGGAATATTCCCCGTTGAACGCGCCTCCGCGGACCCTCTTGTTCGTTTCACCAGGTACTTCGGGAGACTTGGAATTGTCCGTGCGAAATAAACCATTGGCCTTCTGATCGCGCGAGGTAGTGCGAGCGTCCGGCGAATCAGTGAAGACGCATCGAATACGCGCGCGAGTCTTTCCTGATAAATGCCCCGGTAAGCGAGAACCGCATCTTGCAGGGAAGTATTTTTTTTTAAAAACGGTATTAGGCATTGAGCAGCACGGGCGCCGCTGAGTAAAGCCAGCGAGATGCCATCCCCTACGAATGGATCAACAAAACCTGCGGCATCGCCGGCCATTAAAATTCCACCACGATCTGGAACAGGAGTACGAAACAAGAGCGGCGAGGTGCTTACCGTGTCGCACAACGTCCCCCAGTTTCGGCTGCGTTCTTTAAGTTGAGGATGCTGGTTGAAGACCTCAAGGAGCGTGCTGGAGACGTCGGCTCTTACCATCGCGCACGCATTTATCCGATTCTCGGCCTTGGAATTTCCGAGATTTAGAGGTTGTACCCCGCAGTATCCTCCCTCAAAAAAATAGAGGTCCACTGAAGGTGGCGTCGCGGGCTCCGAAAAATGGGCTTTAAGGCCAAGCCATTTTTCCGCCGGTCCGTCAGTAAGCGATGGGTCTGCCGTGAGATTTGACCAGCGCCCCGAAGCGTTTATCACCGCTTGTGATTCGAAGTCTCCGTTCGAGGTTGAGATGCGGAATGGGCCGCTGCCCGAGATATTGTGAACTGTCGTCCGCTGCCGGGTATCCGCACCGCAACCCTCAGCTGACGCCCAAAGCGCGGCATCGAGGTCTACCCTCGCGATACTGGCGGCCGGAGGTTCCACCGCAGTTTCAATGATGTGACCGTCCAAAAATAGGCGAGTCTGGGCGATTCGGATTGCCTTCTCAAGGAGAGGCTTATGCTCCGAGTTAAGCAGTATGCCTAGAAGATCAAGAGATTCAGCGGAGACAAATTCACCGCAAACTTTGTGCCGGGGAATGGAGCCGCGTTCCAGCAATAAGACTTCTAGACCCGCGGAGCGCGCTGTAATGCCGGCCGACGAACCGGCGGGTCCGCCGCCGACGATTATCAGATCGAACATAAGAATCAAACCTTTATAGCCAGATTGATCGCTGGAGTGTCACCACTTTGTCAGAGAACCATTCACCGCTCCAAGCGTTAGCAGGCGCATTGTTTCGAGCGCCGGTTTATTGTTTCCACGCAATCACTCCCATGCGAAATAAATAGTGAGGTTTGGCTTCGATGCTCGCAGCGGCAGTCTTGGCCAGTAGCTGGGAGATTTCTTTTCGTGTATATGCCCTGCGAACGGACGCCGGGGCGTCATGGCGCGTGATGCGGCTGCGAAATAATGGCATTGCAGCGTAAACCACAGCCAGATGAAGCGGGCTCCGCACAAGATCGTTGATTAATACGGCGATGCGGGAAACCCGCAATCCTTCATTTACAAATTTCACCAAATCTTCCGGCAAGAGATGATGTGCAAAAAGGCTGCAATCAACCAGATCAAAGCTGGCGTCCTGGAACGGAAGTGCCAGGGCGTCTCCCACGACCGGGGACTTGATCGCGTTGGCGGCTGCGGAAGCTCCCGAGTTTTTTCCTGGCAGATGGGACTGCGCGCGGTCGAGTAGCGTTACCTGAAGATTGACGCCGTCGGCTCGCAGCCTCCGGCGTGCAGTCTCAGGAACGAAGCCCGACCCGGCGGCAACTTCCAGCAGAGTGAATGAGCGTATCTTGAGTTTCCGCGAGACGCATTCAACCATGGATTGCATGGTTGAAATGCCGCCAAAGCGCAGATTGATGCCGCGGAGATCCAAGAGGCAATCGGCGATCTCCGTGGGGGTTCCAGAATCAGTGTCGAGCAACTCTGGAATATCCAACTGTCTCATTAGCTAACTTCCGCCAGTTCTTCTTCCAGTAGTTGCTTGTTGTAGAGATCGGAATAGTAGCCGTTCAATGCCACCAGTTCGTCGTGTGATCCCACTTCGACAATGCGTCCACCATTCAACACAGCAATGCGATCGGCACTTCGCACCGTGGATACCCGGTGAGAAATAAAAATCGTAGTTCTGTCGCGCATGATTTCACGGAGGCGGTTCAGAATTCTGTCTTCGGTCTGAGTGTCCACGCTTGAGAGTGCGTCATCGAGAATCAGGATTCGCGGGTTTCTGATTACTGCCCTGGCAATCGCGGTGCGCTGCTTCTGCCCGCCGGAAAGCGTAATGCCGCGTTCTCCTACGACGGTGCGGTATTGTTCGGGAAAGCCCTCAATTTCGTCGGCGATGCTGGCTGCATGGGCCGCCCACCGGACCTGCTCGTCAGTGGCATCCTGCGCGCCAAACGCGATGTTCTCCCGGACGGTTTCGCTGAATAAAAATGTTTCCTGCGCGACGAATCCGATACTGCGTCTCAAAACCTCAAGTGAATAATCGCGAATTGGCCTGTTATCCACCATTACTGTGCCCGGGGGCGCATCGTAAATGCGAGCTATCAGACTAACCAGCGTCGTCTTGCCTGAGCCCGTAGGACCCACGATAGCGAGGCTGCCGCCCGCGGGGACATGCAGATTAATGTCATGCAGTACCTGCGTTCCGTTATATGCAAAGCTGAGATTGCGAAACTCAATATCGCCAGCGATCTGCACGGTGGGGGATAGACTCGCGGAAGCGTTTTCAATCTCGGGCTTTTCGACTAATAATTGATTGATCCGCGCCATGGATGCAGTGCCACGCTGGAAAATGTTGACCACCCATCCCAACGCGATCACGGGCCAAGTGAGTTGCACCATATAAGTATTGAAGGCGACAAATCCGCCGAGCGTGATGCGTCCGTACAGCACCTCGCGACCCCCAAGCCAGAGTACGAGCACGATGGCAAGCCCAAGCATCAACTCGAGCGACGGCCACAGCATACCCATCAGTCGCACCAACCTCAGGCTGCGAGCGATGTACTCTTTGTTGGCGGTTTCGAACCCGGCAATCTCGTATTCTTCCTGAACATAGGCTCGAATCAAGCGGGCGCCGGAGAAGTTTTCCTGGGCACGTGCCGAAATATCGGAGAACATCGCCTGGATTCTCTCGAAGCGTTCATGAATGCGCTTTCCAAAATATTGAATAGTGACGCTAACCACCGGCAGCGGCAGGAAGGCATATAGCGTGAGTTTCGGACTTATTGACAGCATGAAAACCAAAGCACCCGCCGTAAAGACAATCGTGTTCGCGGAATACATGATCGCAGGGCCCAGTAACATGCGAACCGCATTCAGATCGTTGGTTGCGCGAGCCATAATGTCGCCGGTGCGGGTTCGCTGATAGAAGGAATAGGAAAGGCTCTCCAGATGCCGGAAAAAATCATTCCGGAGATCGAATTCGATCTCGCGAGAGACGCCAATCAAAACCCATCGGGTTAGAAATTGAAAAATTCCTTTGAGTCCCGCAACCGCTAACAGCAGGAGCGCGTAAGTCAGCAGCTTATGTCGGGAGACCCCCAAATGAAGGTCGTCTATGGCACGGCGAATGACCAACGGGAACAGAATCCATATCCCGTTGTTCAAGAGGACGCACAGGCCGCCCAGCACGTAACTTCGGCGATATTTTTTTAGATACGGGAATAGAGGGCGAAGACTGTTTGGCAGCAGCATGCAATTCTACTTAGATCAAATTCTAGCAGCCGGAGATGCAGTGTTTTGGGGCGTCAGTAGCGGGTCAGTTTGAATCTGGACGCGCAGGACTGTTCAACGCCTGGTAGGTTTTGATCTTGTTTGATATTCAATGAATGGCGTCGCCAAGCTTCGCTGCGCTTAGGCCTAATGGACGTCCACCTGTTGAAAACCCAGCCCCCGAAGCATGCCCGAAATCGTGTTCCGCGCATTTTGCTGGGCGGCGTTCAGGATTCCATCCTCCAGGGCAGCTTGTTGGAGTTGCCGCTCCGCCTCCTCGCGCACCTGGCTCTCCAAATCAGGATCGGGTGACGAGAATAGGCCCGTGTCGCGGGAATAGACGCGCGTCTTGGCATTATCTATGCGTGTGCTGAACACTTCGGCGGCAGGCTCACGGACTGAAATATTGGCGCCTCGAACCATGACGTCGCTGGGCTGAATTTTGGCCAGATCAACCCCTGCTATTACTTCTCCGTGCGCGATCAGCAAAATGCGGTCGCCAATGAGAAACTTTGGCAAATATGGGCTGCCACGCTCTCCGGAGATAATTTTATCCATCGTGTAACTCACGGTTTCCAAACGCTTCAACTGCTGTATCTGGCGAACCACAGTGGGTTGATCAACGTTGAACACGAGCCGGCCGCCTCGAACCAGCTTTAACAATTGGAGAAGACTGTGGGTGGGCGCTGCAGATATCGCCACCAGCCCCAAAAATAGAAGCGCAGCAATTCCAACCATCGCTAAAGAAGTTTTCTTCGCTACGTTAGATCGATTCGCCAGCGTCGGCCCCGTTTCCACACTAATACTGTACCGGAAATATCAAACTGAATTTATCGGACGGAACAGAGCCAATTAAAACGATCGTTAGTCAGGCGAATTTTTAAAAGTAACATTCGTGACCCAGGTCGCCGGCAAGCTCACATTTCGATTCGTGAGCCTAATCCAGATCGCGCCAGTTGGGACCTACGCCTACTTCCACGAGGAGAGGAACGATTAAAGGATGCACTTTCTCCATCTCTTCGCGAACCAGCGAGCGCATCACGTCAATCTCTGCCTCCGGGACTTCGAAGACTAGTTCATCATGGACTTGAAGCGTCATTCGCGAATTCATTCCGCGATCACGCAACGCTTTATCAATGCGAATCATCGCCAGCTTGATCAAGTCGGCGGCGGTGCCTTGCAGCGGCGTGTTGACCGCGGTGCGCTCGGCAAATCCGCGCAAATTGGCGTTCTTGCTGTTGATGTCGGGGATCGGGCGAGCGCGCCCGAATAGCGTTTTCACATTTTGGTCGCGGCGTGTTTTTTCCAGCGTGCGGTCAATGAAATTTCGAACTCCACTATATTTTTCAAAGTATGCGGAAATAAATTGCTTTGCCTCACCTGGCTGAATCCCCAACCTTTGCGAAAGACCGAACGCCGACAGGCCATAGACAATGCCGAAATTCACCACCTTCGCCTGTCTGCGATGATCGGGAGTGACCATGAGCGGAGGCACTCCGAATACCTGTGACGCGGTAAGCGTGTGAATGTCGTCGCCGCGGCGGTATGCCTCAACTAATAATTCATCTTTTGAGAAGTGCGCGAGCAGGCGAAGCTCGATTTGCGAATAGTCGGCGGCTAGCAGGACATGGCCTTGCTCAGCGGTAAATGCGGCGCGAATTTCGCGTCCCAGTTCGGTGCGGATGGGAATATTTTGCAGGTTGGGATTCGCCGACGACAATCTGCCAGTTGCCGTTCCGGTTTGATCGAACGTCGTGTGCAGGCGACCGCTCGCGGGGTCGAGCAGCGCGGGCAGAGCGTCCACGTATGTGGATTTTAGTTTCGAGAGCTGGCGATATTCGAGAACCATTCGCGGTGCATCGTGCGTGAGAGCCAGCGCTTCGAGCACGTCAACCGCGGTTGAGATTGTCTTGCCTTTCCCATACTTTACCGGCTTGGGTAAATTCAGCTTGTTGAAGAGAACGTCGCCGAGTTGCTTGGGGGAATTTACGTTGAACTCCGATCCGCAACATTCATAAATTTCCTTGGCCTTGGTATCAATTTCATGCTGCAAGCGCGATGACATTTCTCTCAGCACTTTGAGATCAATCTTCACCCCCGCATGTTCCATGCGGGTGAGCACAGGAACCAGCGGCAAATCTATCTCGTCGTAAACTTTGAGCAATCCTGTTTCTTCGACTTCTCGTCGTAATGAGATGGAGAGGCGTCCGGCAACGTCGGCGGCTTCGGGCAGCGACCCATTCAGCTTGAGATTGAATCGGCGCAGAGCGACATCGGCAAGGCGATGCGAGGAATAGGTAGGATCGAGCAGATAGGAATAAAGCATGGAATCGTGCCGAACGTTTTGTAATTCGATTCCGTGTTTGTCCAGATTGTGTGAAGCGGCTTTGAAATCGTGCACCGACTTGGAAACTTTCGGATCAGCCAGGGCAGACTTGAGACACGACATCGCTTCGCCAGCAGCACCCGAGACGGTGAGGGAAATTCCTGGGGCGCGTGAAATCGCGATGCTCAGTGGCTTTTCCGCAGCGGAAGAATGCTTGTCAGGGGCAACATTCTTTCTTCCAAGTCCAAATCTGACTCTTCTTCGCCGCCTGATTCCGACGGTGCTTCCACTTCCACTGCAACCGCGACGGCTTCTCCCTTGCGAATGGCTTTGAAAACCGCTTCCACGTCGGCGGCCGATTTTGCTTCAGTGTAGTTCGCCTGCGTGACTTCAACGGCCGGCAGCAATTCTTTCAAAAGCGAAGTAAATTCCAGCTCCGTGAACAGCGCTCGCAACGCTTCGAGATCGGGATCGCCTGCCTTCATTGCGTTCACGTCAAACTCAACGGGAACATTGCAATCAATGGTGACGAGTTTCTTGCTGAGCAGGATGTTGTCGCGATTGTTCTGCAACGATTCCCGATACGTCTTCTTCTCGACCTCACCTGCTCTTGCAAGCGTTTGCTCAAGAGTTCCGAAGCGCCTGATGAGTTCAACGGAGCCCTTGTCACCGATGCCCGGAGCGCCGGGAATGTTGTCAATGGAATCGCCGCGCAGGGCCATGACATCAACCACTCGCTCGGGTGGCACGCCGAGAATCTCTTCGACTTTTGCGGCATCGCAAATCAGATTGTCTTTTGGCGGGTTCAGTACATGAACGCGTTCGTTGACAAGTTGGAGCATGTCTTTGTCGCTGGAGACGACGTAAATGGAATACGACTCCGCAACCGCTTTGCACGCGAGCGTACCGATCACGTCATCGGCTTCGTATCCACCGAGTTCAAGAATTGGGATGCGGTAGGCTTCGAGCGCTCTCCTTATATATGGTATCTGCTGGGCGAGGTCGGCAGGCATCTGCGCGCGGTTAGCTTTATATCCGTGGTACTGAATTTCCTGAAAAGTCTGCGTCTTGAGATCGAACTTGCGGACGCTGGTGATGCCCTGCGCCTGCTGATCGCGGAACGTAGGTGCGGCGACATCAAAAACGGCAGCGAGATATTCCGGCGAAAAGTCTTCCCGCAACTTTCGCAGCATGTTAACAAAGACGTAAGTCGCTGCCGTTGGCAGTCCCGTTTTGGTGGACATGCCGCGCTGCCGCGCCATGGCATGATAGGCACGGAAGATGAACGACATGGCGTCCATCAGAAAAATGCGGCCTTTGCCGGTGTTCGGTGCGAGAATGGGTCGGGGCGGGGCGGAAGCGGATTCCGAGATTATGGGACTTTCAGACGATACGGCCGAAGATTTGGTGCGCGGAGACAATAAGTAATTTTAGCAGCCTAAGAAGAGGTCGTCTTCGCATGCCATTCATGCGTGCTTCTCGCCGGACGAGGGGAAGGAAGAATTTCATACCTATTGCGTTTCTTTTCATTGTCATGTCTGCGAGTGCTAAAGAGCAGACATATCAACTTGGAACCGTTGTAGATGTTTCAGAGTCTACGATTGATGAAGGATCATTGTTCGGTCCTCTTCGTATTTGCTGCCGACTTCAAATTCGTTCTGCTGGTCAAATATATTCAATTGTTGTAGCGGGTCGGCTGGACGAATTCCGTCAGTTGGGCGCAGTACAATTCCGCGTTCACGACAAACTCGGTTCTGTCCATCGCCCAAACGGCAAAGAATGGAAAGGAAAATGCGTTGCGGTCGTCTCGGAGGCGGCATATGACTCTGAAAAAAGCAGTCATCAGGCAGCGCCGAGTTCGTTGGCCGCGCCTATTCCATTTAGTCTTTCAACCGAAAGTAGATCGGCCGTCATACCCATGGATGCTGACATTCTTCAAGGGAAAAACGGATGTCTTCTACTCTTGGCAGATTTGCAATCGGACGATTTTTTCAAAAGATTCAAGAGTAGAAACACCAAAGAGGGCAAGGAATTCCGCAACTATTCCGGTAAGGTACGTTGGTTTCCAGGGCTGATGACCGTTAGAGTTATCCTATCAACAGTCCCCTGCGCCCAGAAGAAAGACTCTGACGTGGGAGCGGAGGAAATCCGACCTGAATTGACGTTTGACAAGAATTTTATTGAGTCATTGCGCTTTGAAGGCTTCTGGAAGGACAGGAGTAATCTTAATCTCGAAAAAGCTGACCTTCGCGCCCTAGATCAAGCGCAAACTTGTTCAGCGTCGCCCACTGGCGGTGATGCTTGTTGGTGGCAGTACGAACTTCAGATCTGGTCCAAAGATGTTCCATTAACCCGCGATTTGGTTATCGGAATTTCGACTTCGGATGGCCGGCCAGTAACCCGCTTTTCTGCGAGCCTATAGGTAAAACTAGAGACTAACCCTTCACCAGCTTTCCGTATTCTGAGTTGTAGTGGAGTTTTATTTCTCCGCAGACGCTTTGTTCGGGGGAGTACACCACGCAACTATCAAAAGGCCGTGAATAGACGTGCAGGGTAATGGCGCGTTGATTGAATTCGCGTGGGTTGAGGACACGGTGCACCGGTTCCTTGGGATCAACGGCGCAGGGATGAATCGCGTTCATCTCGACCGAGTCGGCGGGTTCGAGGTGGCAATGGCCGGTATGCAAGTCCTGTGAAATAAGATGATAATTTTCCACCAGCAGGCGGCCGACGGGAGCAGCCATCCAGCAATTCTGCCCGCGATGGTTGTGAACGGAACTCGCCTGGCCGACCTCCCAGCAAATGGCGACAAGTTCGTATAGCGGTGTCTTGTCAACCAGATTGCGGGTGTAATGCTGGCGGTCCCAGATCAGGTAGCGCGTAAGCGTATCGGAGGCGACAGGATTCTGTTCCAAAAAAGTAAGGATCTGCTCGATCCCGGTGAAGGCCGCCTCGGGGAATTTGCGTAGTTCAGTGACAAAATTGTCAATCGAAATCTGCCTGGATACAGCGTGAGTGGCCATGTTTGACCCCGCAGGCTCCAGTATAACGCGGGCTTCCGGCGCCGGGAAAATCATGCGTCGAGATGGGGCTTCAGATCCCCGCCGTTGTTTGGATCAAAGCGTTATCGCGCCCTTGAATAGGCTGGAAACTTTGCCTTCTGCGAGCTTTGAAATGGCGCGGCCTTCAGCCGCGCCGTAATGATCTGACCATCGGCGGGGCTAAAGCCCCGCCCTTCTCAAGGCTAGTTTCGCCGACTTTTTTCCGGAGCGAATCGTTGCGCTATTAATCGCGTTCCTAATCGAATTTCAATAATATTTTCGAGCCTACGGCAAACAGTTCTGCTTCCCCTACTCCACGAACATGCAGTCCCCATAAGAATAGAAGCGGTATTTCTGAGCGATGGCGTGGCTGTACGCTGCGAGTACGTGCTCGCGCCCCGCAAAGGAGCTGATCAGCATCAGTAGGGTGGACTTCGGCAAATGAAAATTGGAGAGCATGCCATCCACAACCCGGAATTTATATCCCGGATATATAAAGATGTCAGCTTCGCCCCTGTCCGCTTGGACTTCCCCGTTTGGGGATAACCCGGCCGAATACTCCAGCGTTCGCACTGTAGTTGTACCAATTGCGATGACACGTCTCTTTTCCTTTCGGGCAGCGGAAATTTGCCTCGCGGCTTCCGCCGAAATGCAGTAAGACTCGCGGTGTAGCCGATGTTCTTCCACCCGATCCCCCCGCACCGGTTGAAACGTGCCCAACCCCACATGCAACGTGATCTCAGCACTCTCAATGCCGCGATCCTTCATTTGTCCAAGAACTTCGGAGGTGAAATGCAATCCTGCCGTGGGTGCCGCGACCGAACCCCTCTCACGCGCATACACGGTCTGATAGCGTTCCCTGTCCGATGTCTGGTCTTCACGGTCTATATAAGGAGGCAGCGGAATATGCCCGAGGCGCTCGATTAAACCAAAGAAATCATCAACGCTGCCGAAGCGAAGGCGGCGCACTCCGAACGGCCCCCGGCCAATCACTTCAGCGCAAAGCTCGCCGCTATCGCCGAAAGCCAAAGAATCGCCGACACCAATCTTCCGTCCGGGACGAACCAGACACTCCCATTCGTTTGGGACTTCCGAAACTTGCCGGGTGAGCAGAACCTCGATTTCCCCTGAGGAGGATGAGTTAGCCGAGGGTTTCTTTCTGCCAAAAAGGCGGGCCGGAAACACGCGGGTGTTGTTAAAAACTACGAGGTCCCCTGGTCGCAGCATTTTCGGAAAGTCTCGAAACCGGCAGTCTTTTAATGTTCCCGACGCACGGTCTAAATGCAGCAAGCGGGAATCGGCACGGCTGGCGAGGGGCTGTTGCGCGATCAATTCCGGGGGCAGGTCGTAGTCGAAGTCACTGACCAGCATGCGCGAATTATAGATTCCGCAAAGCCGTGCATATCGGGACAGGCTAGGCGATTGTGATTAGCTCGCCTTGAATTATCTTCTGCCGACCTGCTGATTAGGATTGTTTCAGGTCATTCGATGCGGTACTATACGCCCACCAAGCTCTATCTTCCCGCATCCAACGCCAATGCCTAGCCAGGGTCACTACCGGAAGCAAATTGTACAGTTCGGCACGATGCTGCACGATCGTGGCTACGTGGCTGCCATGGATGGGAACCTCTCGATCCGCCTTGATGAGCGTCGCATCCTCTCGACTCCCACCTCAATCTGCAAGGGCATGATGCGGCCTTCCGACCTTGTCATTGTTGATGTCAACGGCGACCGGATTTCGGGGCGCAACAATGTTTCCAGCGAAATCGCCATGCACCTTTTGATTTACAAGCTTCGGCCCGACGTGCGTGGCATTGTTCATGCCCACCCTCGAACGGCTACGGGTTTTGCCGCCGCCGGAATGGCATTAAATAAGCCGCTGGTCTGCGAGGTTGTGATCGGGCTGGGATCAATTCCGCTGGCGAAATACGGAACCCCGGGCACACCTGAGCTCACGGATGCGCTGGAACCGCTGATTCCCCAATACGACGCAATTTTAATGTCTAACCACGGGGTAGTCACTTATGGTGCCGACCTGCATCGCGCTTACATGAAGATGGAAACCGTCGAGCACTTCGCCCAGATCGCGCTCATTAGCCATTTATTGGGATCCCAACAACCCCTCGGCGACCGCGAATTGGAGAAGTTGATGGCAGCGCGTGCCAAATACGAAGGCTCTACTTCCTTAGCGCCCATGCCCTTAGCCGCGATTGCAGGTATTGGCTGTAACGGCCACAAAGGCAAGCTTCCCAAACAGTCTCCCACAAGCCCCACTCGAGACCGCCTCAGCCGCCGGGGGCTTCCTGTAAGCTAGGTTGACTGTATTTGCCCAACTTACTCGGAATTCCAGCATCTTTACAGGCTTGTCCGCCTGTCTGAATATCCGATATGCACTTGCTGCAATAGAAGCGAGAGCCACCCATCTGCTCACAGGAGACATTCGGCATTTCGGCCCATATTTAGCGGAGAAGATCGTGGGGATTGTGATTATGCTGCCAGGGGAGTCTCTACAACGACGGGATAGTAAGGCCCGCCTTTCGTGAGCAGGCCCGCCGAGCCATGTTCGGCTGGATGGGCGGGGATGCCCGTCTCTCCATCGCTATTGGCGAAGCATCGGCAGTTTCACGCCGTTTTCTTTCGCAAATCCCCTCGCCTCTTCGTATCCCGCGTCGGCATGGCGAATAATTCCCATCCCTGGATCGGTGGTCAGCACGCGCGCGATTCGTTTCGCCATCGCTTCGGTTCCATCTGCAACTGTCACTTGACCAGCGTGCAGGGAGTATCCAATGCCCACCCCTCCGCCATTGTGGATTGACACCCATGACGCTCCGGCAGCGGTGTTCAGCAAGGCGTTCAGGAGCGGCCAATCGGCGACGGCGTCGCTTCCGTCTTTCATGTTTTCGGTTTCGCGATAAGGAGACGCTACCGAGCCGCAATCCAAGTGGTCACGCCCCATCACGATGGGCGCTTTGAGTTTGCCCTTTCTCACGAGATCGTTTATGGCTAATCCGAATTGCGCTCGCTCGCCGTATCCCAGCCAGCAAATTCTTGCCGGCAATCCCTGAAACTTGATTCGCTTGCGCGCCAGTTCGATCCAGCGGCGCAGAATTTTGTTGTCCGGAAAAAGCTCCAACACCAATTCGTCAGTCGTATGAATGTCAGAAGCTTCGCCGGATAGAGCTACCCACCGAAATGGCCCGCGCCCTTCGCAGAACAGCGGACGAATATATTCGGGAACGAATCCAGGAAAATCGTATGCGTTTTTCACTCCTCGCTGAAAAGCGAAGGTGCGGATGTTGTTGCCGTAGTCGAATGTTACCGATCCCATTCTTTGCAATTGCAACATCCCTTCAACGTGGCGGGCGATCGAATCAAGTGATCGCTCCTCATATCCCTTGGGATCGCTCTGACGCAATTCCGCCGCTTGTTGCAGCGTCATGCCATTGGGGATGTATCCGTTCAGGGGATCATGCGCCGAAGTTTGATCGGTGAGAATATCCGGCACAACTCCTCGACGCGCGAGTTCGGGAATGATGTCGGCACAATTCCCCACCAGGCCGACAGAAATATTTTCTTTTTTTCGAATCGCATTTTTCAAAATACGCAGCGCTTCATCGAGAGTCGTTACCATGAAGTCGCAATATCCGGTCTTCAGGCGCTTCTTGATGCGGTCAGGGTCCACATCAATTCCAAGGAAAGCCGCGCCTGTCATGGTCGCGGCGAGAGGTTGAGCGCCTCCCATGCCGCCCATGCCGCCGCTCGCGATGAGTTTGCCTGCAAGATCTCCGGCGAAATGCTTTTCTCCAGCGGCCGAAAAAGTCTCGAACGTGCCCTGCACAATTCCCTGCGAGCCGATGTAGATCCACGAACCCGCCGTCATTTGCCCGTACATCATTAACCCGGCGCGCTCGAGTTCATTGAACTTCTCCCAATTGGACCAGTGTCCAACCAGGTTGGAATTTGCAATCAGCACTCGCGGCGCATACTCATGAGTCTTGAAAATCCCTACCGGCTTGCCGGATTGCACGAGTAAAGTCTCATCGTTTTCCAGACTCTTCAACGAATTGACGATCGCGTGATACGCCTCCCAACTCCTCGCCGCTCGCCCGGTCCCTCCGTAAACCACCAAATCTCGCGGACGCTCGCCGACTTCCTCGTCGAGATTATTCATCAGCATCCGCATGGCCGCTTCCTGCTGCCAGCCCTTGCATGTGATTTGATTTCCTCGCGGCGCGTGAATGGGAGTGTATTCGGTGGAATTTATCTGGAGTTCGACCGGCATGACTAGATGGTAGTTCTTCCAGGATGGGGAATCAAAATGGAAATTCTCCAAATTGCAAAGTTTCTCTCGGCTGTTTATAATTTAACTAACTAGTTAATTAATATGAGAATCGCTTCCAAGTCGCCTCTCGGTTCTCGACGCCGTCCTGAAGTGAGCCGTGCGGCTATTCTCGAAGCCGCCGTTAAGGAATTTGCCACTGAAGGCGTTTCTGGCGCCAGAACCGACGCTATTGCCCGCGCCGCGAAGGTCAACAAGGCTCTGCTCTATTACTACTTCAAGGATAAAGAAGCGCTCTACGGCGCAGTACTCGATCAGGTCTTCGGAGGGCTTACGCAGAGCATCCAAGAGGCTTTGTCGCGGGACCTCCCTTCAAGTCAACGCATCTTGGCCTACGCCGGTGCTCACTTTGACTACATCGCCAGCAATCCCCTCTACCCCAGAATCGTTCAAATGGAGATGATGCGCGCGGGGCGGGGAAGACCGGCGCAGTTCGAGAGAATCGTAAACCAATATTTCCGCCCGATCTTCACTCAAATTGCAAAGGCTCTCGACGAGGGAGTTTCCCGTGGCGAATTCCGCCAGGTCGAACCCATGCAATTCATCCCTTCGATGATTTCCGTGATCGTCTTTCATTTCACAGCCGCGCCCGTGTTACGAATGATGTGCGGCGCAGACCCCATGTCGCGGCAATGGCTTGCTGTTCGTCGCGTCGCAGTACTGGACTTCATTTCCGCTGCACTATTCGTGAGGGATGCCGGAACTAAAATACGGCTGAAGAAGCCATTGAAAAGAAGCCATTACAAAGAACTCAAGGAGCGGCCCCGTGAGCGCCAGAAATAAATTTCTGATTACTCTTTCGATCGTCTTGGGGATTTCGCTGATCTATTACTTCGTTTCAACGCCCCGGTCTGGCGACCTGATACTCATTGGCACCGTAGATTCCAATCAGGTAATCGTCAGCCCACAGGTCGGCGGTCGTCTGACAAAATTGCTTGTGGATGAAGGTTCGCAGGTGAAGCAAGGCGACCTGATCGCGGTGCTTGATCCCTCGGAATTGGAGGCTGAAGCGCGTGCCGCCGCAGCGACGATTGACAGTTTGAAATACAAAGTTGCGGAGACACGAAGCACGCAGACGGCCATGCAAGGCTCGACTAAGAGCAGTGTTGCCAACGCCCAAGCCAAGCTGGAATCGGCTCGCGCGCAGCTTCTTCAGGCCGAAGCCACGCTCCAGCGGACCGAAAGCGACAGCCGGCGGATGATCGAACTGGCGAAACAAGGCGTGGCGTCAGATCAGGATCGCGTGCAGGCGGAAACAAATCTTACCGCGCAGCAGGCGGTCGTGCAGGCGCTAAAAGATCAGGTCACGGCAGCGCAAGCCGATCTTAATACCTCAATCGCCAACGTCCATCAGGCTCAAGCCGCACAAAGCACGGTGCAATCCACGCAGGGGCAGTTGCAAAATGCGGAAGCCATGCTCAAAGAGAGCGAGGTCCGCGTGGGATACACCAAAATCTATGCGCCGGTTTCCGGCACCGTCTCAGTTCGAGCGGCGCGCGAAGGCGAAGTATTAAATGCGGGGCAGCCAATTGTCACGATCGTGGATTTGAACGACACGTGGGTACGCGCTGCCATTCCTGAAACCGAAGCCGATCATATTGGTTTCGGCGATATCTTGCGCATTCGGCTCCCAGGCGGAACCATCGAGCCGGGCAAAGTCTTTTTCAAATCCCCCGAAGCGGACTTCGCTACCCAACGCGATGTGAGCCGTCGCAAACGGGATATCCGAACCATCATCTTGAAGGTGAGACTCGAAAATCCCAAAGGCGCTTATGTTCCGGGTATGACCGCGGAAGTGCTGGTATCTCCAGCGCAATTGAAAGGCACCCCGCCGCCGCAGCAGGCTGCATCGGGAACCCCATGACTGCAGAAACCAAACGACAAGAGTCGCCGAACCCCTCGAGCGCTTTGGGAAGTGAGCCTTCCGTCAATGCGATCGAGGTGAAAAATATCGTAAAGAAATACGGCGACTTCACGGCCGTGGATGATGTTTCTTTCAGCGTAAAGGACGGCGAAATATTTGGATTGCTGGGTCCGAACGGCGCAGGCAAATCCACATTGATCCGAATGATGACTACTCTTATCCCGATTACGAACGGAACGGCTTGCATTGCAGGACACGACGTGAAGAAGGATCCGGACGCGGTGCGCAGGACCATAGGCGTAATTCCGCAAGCATTGACCAGCGATCTCGACCTTACGGTTGAAGAAAACATGAACATCTACGCCAAACTTTATGATGTACCCGCAAGAAAACGGAGCGAAGCAATTGATGAATTACTCAGGCTGGTGGATTTGACGAAATGGCGTTCGGCGCAAACGAAGACGCTTTCCGGCGGGATGCGGCGGCGTCTGGAAATTGCGCGTGGGTTGGTGCACAGTCCCCTAATATTTTTTCTCGATGAACCTACAACTGGTCTTGACCCAGTCTCTCGAGTCGCTGTTTGGGAAATGCTTACAAATATAAAAAGCCAACGCCAACTCACGATCTTGATTACTACTCACTACATGGACGAAGCCGACCGGCTGTGCGACCGAATCGCGATTGTTGATCACGGCAAGCTGGTCGCGCTGGATTCTCCGGCAGCTCTGAAATCCAGCGTTCCGGGATCGAATGTCATCGAAGCCCAGTTCGAGCGCGTGCCCGCGGATTGGGAAAAGCGATTGCACGCATTAAGCGACGTCACGTCGGTTCAAAACGAATCATCGGGCATGTTCCGGATCCTCACGAGCAATGGCTCGCGCACTACGACGGAACTCGTGGAGGCGGCTGTCAAAGCAGGCGTCGGCGTGAAGTCTCTCTCAGTGCAAAACACTACTTTGGACGACGTTTTTGTGCACTACACAGGGCGTCAATTGCGCGATGAGTTGGTGAAAGCCTATGGATTTGTGATGCCGCAAAGGCCGGGGCTTCAGCCATGAACCACGTCATGGCCATTATCGAGCGGGAAATGCGCAAGTTTTTCCGCTCGCCGACCCTCATGCTTGCTTCGATGATTTTCCCGCTGGTGCAGTTGATTGTTTTGGGCAATGCCTTCGGCGGCAAGATTCGCGACGCGAAACTTGGGTTGGTTGATGAGGATGGCGGCACGCAAGCGATAAAACTCCGCGAGGCCTTTGATTCCGTCCGAGCCAATATGCGAACTTTCTTGCCCGTTTACTACAACAATGAAAAGCAGGCGATGGAAGATGTTCGCGATGGGAAAATTCAGGGCGCGGTAATTATCCCGCCGCAGTATTCGCGACGAGTTTATGAGCAGAATGCACCCAAGATCGCTCTGATCGTGGACAACAGTGACAATTTTATGAGTTCCACGCTCGAGGACGAACTGAACAGCATCACCAATACCCTGAATCAGCCCACGGTTGAGCCCCGCATACTACAGCAGAGTGTCTTGCAAATCGTAGAGTTGTATCCCTATATCGAATACATGAAATATCTTCTGCCGGGTTCCATTACGCTGGCGATGTTTGTTTCAGTAATGATCGGCGGAGGCATGCTCTACATTGACGACAAGGCCCGCGGAGTCCACGAAGGCTATCTTGTGACCCCAATCACGAAAGCCGAGTTAGTCTTTGGACTGAACGGAGCCGGCGCAATTAAAGCTGTGATGACAGGAATAGTAATCACTGTAATCGGATCGCTCATGTCGGGGGTCAGCACGCTGTTCAATCCGGCAACGGCTCTCGGGCTGCTCATTATGATTGTGCTGACTTCGGTCGCATTCAATACCATGATGTTTCTGCTGATGGTTCGCATTGAGGATCCGCTGGTGCCACGGGCGATGTTTGGCATTCTGAACACGCTGTTATTTTTCCCAAGTGGAGCGATTTATCCCATCCAAGCTTTTCCCCGGTGGCTGCAAGGCATCGCCAAAGTAGATCCATTCACGTTCGCTGTACATGGTTTCAAATCATTGCTTCTGAAAGAAACAGGATTGGCGGCGATTTTGCCGGACATGGCGTACCTGTGTCTATTCGCGATCATTGGGCTGAGTGTTGCGACGCCATTATTTAAGAGAACGTTGTAAGAAAAAATCAAAGGGAAATTGGACAGCCGAGGGCGGCTGTCCCTAGCCGAGCCTTCCAACTTTACCCTTCCGGCGAGAATCCTTTATCCTGAGAACGCATGACATTGCTTGATGCCCAGCAGTACGACCCGTCACGAGATCGCCGGCGAAGAATCAGAGTCATATCAATCGTCGTTTTATTTGCCGTTATCGGAGGGCTGGCGTGGTACTTCCATAATTGGCCGGAGGAGCGAATAGCCGACCAATTTTTCCAGGCTCTTCAAGACAAAAACTACAACGCTGCGTATGGCATCTGGATGCATGATCCGAGTTGGCAGCAGCATCCCACGAAGTACACGCAATATCCTTTTAATGATTTTTATCGCGACTGGGGACCTGGCGGAGAATGGGGGCTGATTAAGTCCCACAGAATTTATGGGTCAGCTACGCCGAAAGGCGGAGGCAGCGGTGTGATTGTAGAAGCAATAATAAACGAGCGCGCCGAACATGCGCGAGTATGGGTTGAGAGATCTGACAAAACGATTAGTTTCTCGCCAATTTAGCCTTTGGCTCTTCGCTCTTGGCCTTTAGCTTCGTAAGTTCTTTGTGGGTTCTAAAGGACGCTGGTTCAGGTAGACAACGCTGAATTGGATGCAGTGGCAAAGGTCTTCAACGCTTTTTGCAGCGACGCTTCGTCCCCTACGTTGAAAACGGTCTTCGATCGATCAATCTGCCGCATTAAGCCGCTCAGCACTTTGCCGGGACCCACCTCAACAAAGGTTTGCACACCACTTGAAATCAGCAGGCGCATGGACTGATTCCATTTCACCGATCCGGTTACCTGGCGAACCAGCGCGTCTCGGCTTTGAGCGGGATCGTAATGCGATGCCGCATCAACGTTGCAAATCACCGGAACGCGCGATCTGTTAAATATTACCTGCTGCAAATCAACCGACAGGCGATCCTGCGCCGGCTTCATCAAGGCACAATGGAAAGGCGCGCTCACCGGTAACAGCACGGCACGCTTCGCGCCACGGGCCTCCGCCAATTTTATGGCGCGCTCGATTGCCGTTGCATGGCCTGAAATCACGATCTGTTCAGAGGAATTGATGTTTGCCGGCTCGCACACTTCACTTTGGGCGGCGTCATTGCAGATCGAGGTAACGCCTTCCAAATCCATGCCCAGGATCGCGGCCATCGCGCCCACGCCGACAGGCACGGCCTCCTGCATGTACTTGCCGCGATTTCGCACCGTTCGCACCGCGTCGCGAAATGATATGGTCCCGGCCGCAACGTGCGCGGAATATTCGCCGAGGCTATGTCCCGCCACGTATGCCGGCTTGATGGCTCTTTCGCTCAATACGCGATACGCGGCAACGGAGGCAGTCAGGATGGCGGGCTGCGTAATCTCGGTCAGACGTAATTGATCTTCGGGGCCCTCGAAACACAGCCGCGAAAGTTCGTAGCCCAAAGCATCCTCAGCCTCATCGAAGGTTTGCCGGGCGATGGGATATGTGTCGGCCAGTTCCTTTCCCATCCCGACAGCCTGGGAACCTTGTCCGGGAAAAATAAATGCGATGGGATCGGAGGAGCCTGGGGATGAAGGTGAAGTTGCCATTTTATCGAATGGCTACAGCGTCCCCGCGCCTATAGGTTCGGGTTCATTTACAAGTGCATCAAGGTGCCGGAGTGTTTCTTGCACCGTCAAAGAGTACATCTCCCGATCAACCCCTTCTCCCGACTCAAGTGCTGTTTTTAAATAATGACCGGCGATTTCGATAGCCAGCGGATCCGTGATGCTCTTGCCGGTGCGGCTCTTGTATTCAACCCACGCAGGCAACGGCAACGCCACCCAGACTGGACGCCCATCCACTAGAAATTTGATGTCTACTGCATCGGCGTGTCGCGTGGCCACGGCAACGATCAGGGCCTGGTAGATGCAGTGAACTTCCCTCTTCGACCACCGGTCAGCGGCATTAAAATCGCGATACATAGAAGTGACTAAACTATATCAACCGGACTAAAGGCGAGCAACCGTGCAGACACTTCTTTTGTCCATCGAATCGGAGCGATTGCCAAACCGGGGATGCATTCAAAGTATCGCACGGCATGGTAATTCAAAAAACAGGACTGTTTTATGATGTTCGGGAGATAGGCACAGACTAGCGAATGAAAAATCTTGGCATCCTTCTTTCCGGACGCGGCTCTAATTTCGAAGCGATTGCGAAAAACGTTGCCTCTAAACAAATTCGGGATGCCCGCATTGCCGTAGTAATTTCGAATAAGCCCGATGCTGGTGGTCTCGGGATCGCTAACCGTTTCGGGTTAGATGCCGTTGTCATTCCCTCAAAAGGCAAGCAACGCGAACAACACGACCCTGAAGTGGCGGCTGTTTTGCAGCAGCATCAAGTGGATCTTGTCTGCCTGGCCGGATACATGCGGCTTTTATCGCCCTGGTTCGTACGACAGTTTCCTCACCGCATCCTGAATATTCATCCTTCGCTGCTGCCGGCCTTCCCCGGCTTGGAAGCACAGGAGCAGGCATTTGCTTATGGAGTGAGAATCACCGGATGCACGGTTCACTTTGTGGACGAAGAACTCGATCACGGTCCAATCATCGTGCAGAAAGCGATACCGGTTCTCGACACCGATGACGAGCGCACATTAGCAGCACGGATTTTGGAGCAGGAACACATCGCATATTCCGAGGCAATCAATATCGTGCTGGCGGGAAAGTATGAGATAGCGGGCAGAAAGATGCTGACCCTAAAAACTACGAAATTGTGATGTGCGTCACAGCCAGAAACGAGATCATATTTTAGAATTCAGATTGAAGATTTTAGATTGATTTATCCAAACGGTTCCGGCGGCTATCACCCCGAGCGAAATGAAAGAGCGCACCAAACGCTTTGCGCTCCTGGTCATCCGGATCTGCCGAAATGTCCCTTCAACCCAGGAAGGAAGAGTCATCGTTCGTCAACTGCTGCGCTCAGTTACTTCTGTGGCTGCCAACTACCGAGCAGTTTGCCGGGCGCGATCCAGAGCCGATTTCATTTCGAAGTTTGGCATTGTGTTAGAAGAAGCGGACGAATCGCTTTTTTGGCTGGAACTGCTCGTTGAAGCCGAAATTATCTCTCCAGACAACACCAGGTTGCCCATAAAAGAAGCAAACGAATTGGTCGCAATCTTTGTAGCGTCTCTTCGGACGGCGAAGGGTCTTCAATCTCCAATCTAACATCTGAAATCTGCAATAATGCTCCGATGCCATTCGCTCCAGTTGATGAACAAATTGCATACATTAAGAAGGGATCCGCCGAGATCATTCGCGAGTCCGAGCTTCGCGCCAAACTTGAGAAGTCAAAAGCTACGAACACTCCGCTTCGCGTAAAAGCTGGATTTGATCCCACGGCGCCCGATCTCCATTTAGGACACACCGTCCTCTTGCGCAAGCTCAAGCATTTTCAGGACCTCGGACACACGGTTACATTCCTGATCGGCGATTTCACGGCGATGATTGGCGATCCCAGTGGACGGTCCGTCACTCGTCCGCCACTAAGTTCGGAAGACATCATGCGGAACGCCAAGACTTATATGGCGCAGGTGTACAAGATTCTTAATCGCGCAACCACGCAAACGCGATTCAACAGCGAGTGGATGGACAAAATGAAAGGCGAGGATTGGGTTCGGCTTTCGGCCCGGTTTACGGTTTCGCAGATGCTTGAGCGCGAAGAGTTTCACAAACGCTTTCAGGAAGAGAAGCCGATCGCTATGCATGAGCTGCTTTATCCGCTTGTCCAGGGATATGACTCTGTTGCGCTGAAGGCCGATGTTGAACTGGGCGGCACCGACCAAAAATTTAATCTGCTGGTAGGACGTGAGCTCCAGCGCAGTTTCGGCCAGGAGTCGCAGGTCGTGCTCACTATGCCCATTCTCGAAGGCCTCGACGGCGTGCAGAAGATGTCGAAGTCGTTCGGCAACGCGATCGGCATTCAGGAACCGCCGCTGGAAATGTATGGCAAGATCATGTCAATTTCCGATGAAATGATGTGGAGATATTACGAGTTGCTGACGGATGTCCAGCTCCCAGAGATCGGAAAGATGAAACTTGAAGCGCACCCGATGGAAGCCAAGAAAGACCTCGCGAGGCGAATCGTCACCGACTTCCACTCGCCAGAAGCGGCAATAAAAGCGGGAGAAGACTGGGCAAAGCAATTTCAGAAACAGGAGATCCCCGAAGATGTCGAAGAGGTAACTGTCGAAGTCACGGAGAAAAAGGTCAGACTGGATAAGCTGCTGGCTCAAGCCGGCCTCGCGGATTCTGTGAGTGATGCCGCGCGGAAGCTCAAGCAGAAAGCGGTAAAGGTCAATGGGGAGTTGAAGACCGATCCGGTTACTTATCTTGATGTCGGGCAACCAACTACAGTGCAGGTAGGAAGAAAGATCAAGAGGGTTCGCTTCACTGTGGCATCGTAATCCCGGGCGGTGGCGGCTTGCCAACCTTGGGTGTAAACTCTGTCTCTATTCTTGAGTCAGGAGACGGCCCTTGAAAGCCTTTCTTTTCGGTTTGATTCTCGGCTTAATTGCGATTCCGGTCGGCGTTTATTTTTACTTCGTGACGGGAAGTGCACCGGTTGCCACCGCGGCGCAAGCGATGCCTTTCGAAAAAACGCTGGCTCACAAAGCACTCGATGCCCGGGTCGCGAAAGAGATGCCGCACAACGTTCCAGTTGCGGCGGACGAATCAACCTTCCGAGCCGGAGCCCAGGTGTATCGCGACAACTGCGCAGTGTGTCACAGTTACTCTGACGGAAATCCCAGCGCCATCGCAAAGGGAATGTTTCCGCGTCCTCCCAGGCTTTTGCAAGGCCGGGGCGTAACCGACGATGAGCCCGGCGAAACCTATTGGAAAGTTGCGAATGGAATTCGCCTGACGGGCATGCCATCGTTCAATCAGTCGCTTTCAGATCAGCAGGTCTGGCAAGTTAGCCTTCTGTTGGCGAACGCGAATAAATTGCCAGACGCAGTGAAGGCACTGCTTGCCCAACCGCAGAATCCGCCTGCGCTGTCGAATATTGTTCCATCGCAAGCCGCTTCTCCTCAGCCGAATGCGCATTAACTGGCGTCATAGCAATTTTCTCGCGACCCGAATCCGAGACAGGCTTTGACGCATCTTACTTTGATGCGATTGTCATGCTCAGGCAATCCGCCTTGAATGAAGAGGCAAGAGCAGGTTCTGGAGAGTGGGTAAAGAACGACATGGAAAAGAAGAAAATTGAATATTTCAAAAAGCGGCTGGAGACCAGGCAGGAGGAATTGCGCCGCATGGTCAGCCGCATCGAACAGGACGGGCGTACCGTGGACGAAGACTCGGCTCAGGATATCGCCGACCGCGCTGCCAGTTCTTACACCAAGGAATTTTTATTTCACCAGAGCAACAATGACCGCCAGCTCCTTCAAATGGTGGAAGGCGCTTTGTCCCGGATGAGGGAAGGCACCTTTGGAGAATGCATTTCCTGCGGGAAAGAGATCAACGCTAAACGTCTGGAAGCCGTTCCATGGACGAGGCACTGTATCGAATGTCAGGAGAAGCTGGAACAGGGGCAGCTAGAGGAAGTGCAGAAATAGGGGCAGGAGATACGCCTAAACACCAGAACGTTGACACTGCACGCGTTCCTCAGCATGACGTCGAAGCAAGGATTTTGTTCAACTCGCCCGCTACCCGGATTGATCCAGCCTGATGTTGAGCCACAGCGGCGCCAGTCGATCACGCTCAGAGCTGCCGCCAGATATCCCTGAAGTCAAAAAATCCCTTCTTGCCCGTCAGCCATTCAGCTGCTTTTACGGCACCTTCGGCGAATCCGCGGCGTGATTTCGCGTCGTGACACAGGTAAATCGTGTCGTTGGGAGAATTCAAGATCACTTCGTGCATTCCCACCACATCACCCTCGCGGAATGATGTAATTTCCAGCTCGGTTGTGGAAGCGTCGCGAATTATTTTCTGTAATTCTGCTGCAGTCCCCGAGGGAGCGTCTTTCTTGTTCACGTGATGCCGTTCGAAAATCTGGCCGGAATATTGGTGGTGCAGGGCAGCTGCGGCGGTACGTGCGGCGTCATAGAAGAGATTGACGCCAATCGAAAAGTTCGCGCCGTGGACGAGGCCGATTCCAGCGTTCTCCACAAGTTCCCGAACTCTTGGAATATCCCTACTCCATCCCGTTGTGCCCACAACCAGATTTGTTTTGGCGCGCACGCACGACTCGATGTTTTGCACGACTGCGGCAGGAGTGGTGAAGTCAATAACCGCGTCAATCGAGCGCAGCAAGTCGGCCGTTAGCGCCGAGGCGTTGTTATTTTCTTGACCGCCCAAAGTCCTTACATCGTGGCCGCAATCGGAAGCGACTTCCGCCACCAGCGATCCCGTTTTCCCTCGACCTAATATGAGCAACTTCATTTGGAATAGCCTTTGCGGCATCGTATGCCTCCGATGCCCGGGACACAACGAATTTAGCAGCAGCGGAGATGCACAAGAATATTGAGCTCTGTTAAGATCGAAACCCAAACTTAAAGACGTAGTCGCCCGACATGGCTTCGTGATTTTTCAATCAAATACTCCCCAGTAGGAGTAGGAAGATGAACCAGCCGCCGGTTCGGTGGTCCAAACACTTCACGCAATTCATAGTGAAGGTCCTGACGTTTGCCGCACTCGGCGTCCTATTCGCGACACACGCCGTTGCCAGCCCTCAGGCTCCTGCACACGAATCCGATTCAAAGAGTATTCGTGATGGCGTGTTAAGGCTAGACGCAAACGTTACCATCCTTGAAAGTCCCGATACGCCAGGGCCGATTCAGAGAGCCGCCGAGGACCTAAGCTCTGATTTCGAAAAAGTGCTCGGCAGAAGACTCCGAATTGTTCATCGCGGGGAAGATGCCGGGGCATTCACGATTCTGGTCGGGGAACAGTCGAAGATTCCCGAGGCCATGCGTCCTGCCGGCCTGACTGCGCCTGAGTCATTCTCAATTTCCGTCACCTCCGCGAACTGGAACAAGACGAGGCCAGCCGAAGTGGTGTTGCTTTCGTGTGCGGACATGCGCGGAACCATCTACTCGATATACGAATTCTCGGAAAGATTTCTGGGAACGGACCCGTTGTATTACTGGACAGACCGTGAGCCCGCTCGCCGCACCTCTATTGGTATTCCGGTTAGGTATGATGAGACCTTTCCCGCACCAGTCTTCAAATATCGCGGATTCTTCATCAATGATGAAGATCTCTTAACGGGATGGGCTTCCGGAGAGAAAAAAGACAAAACAGGAATTTCGCTGGAAGTGTGGGACAAAATCTACGAAACCACGCTGAGGCTCAAAGGGAACATGGTTGCTCCGGGAACCTGGATTTTTCCTGACGATCCGCAGGTCAAGCTCGCTGCCCGACGAGGATTGATCGTGACCCAGCATCACGCAATCCCCCTCGGTCTAAATGTCGCGCGCTGGCCCAAAGATGTGCCGTACAACTACACAACCCATCCTGAAATCCTTGAGCGCGCGTGGAAGAATGCGGTCAATGCGTACCTGCCCGATCAGGAAGTGCTCTGGTCGGTGGGCTTGCGCGGCTTGTCCGACGTCACCTACGCCTCTATGGATCCCAGCATCAAGGACAACAATAAGGCTCTCGGGCAACTTATAAGTAAAGCCATAGCGGACCAGATAAGCATTGTGCGTTCTGTCCGTCCGGATGCGAAGTTTGTGACCAACTTATGGCAAGAGGGAGCAAAACTTGTTCAGCAAGGCGATCTCAAGATTCCCTCAGAGGTCTCGACGGTGTGGGCTGATGACGGATATGGCTACCTGCAAGACAATGGCGAAGTGGCCGCCGGGCAGGGCGCTTATGATCACGTTGCGATGATGAATGGGAGGGCAAATCAGCTCACGGAGATGATTCCTGTCGAACGCAGTTTGTCCGAACTCGGCCGTTACATCAAAGCCGGGGCGACTAACTATTTTCTTGTGAATACCAGCGACATTCGTCCCGTCACGATGTCAATCAGGGCCGTGATGGACGCGGCATGGAAGGGACTGCCGAGCGGGAATGACCCGTCCGATGAGTTCTACAAACAATGGGCTTCTGAGGAATTCGGAGAGAGATCCGCACCTAAACTAGCGGATCTCTATCGCGAATATTTCAAAGCACCGGCGCATTTCGGCAATCCTTCGCGGCAGTATGGCGACCAGCTCTATCACACCGAAGTGCGGCGAATGTTGCTGACCTACATGATTGATTCACCGCTGTACGCGATCCCGAGCCAGGCTCCCAAATGGGAGACACCTCGTGTTTTGGACGGCGGGTCTGGATTGGTGGCAAATCGAATGGGGGGAAAGGAATGGTTGGGCCAGGCCGTCACTCGGGAAATTCAGCAATGCGGAGACGCTCAACCTCGGTGGGATGCTGTTTGGACCAAAGCTCTCGCAATCGAGCCGCTTATTCCTGTTGCGCGCCAGCCCTTCTATCGCGAGCAAGTGCTGGCGATGATCGCAATTAACCGCGAAAGCAATCGCATACTACTTCGCGTGTCGAAAGCCATTCAGGATGCCCAAAATGGTCGAACGTCTGAAGCTCGTGAAGAAGCTCGTCAGGCGCTCAGTGCACTGGATGAAATCCAACAAGCGGAAAGCGCCGCAGAATACGGCAAATGGAAAAACTGGTACCGGGGAGACTGGCTGACTGGAGTTTATCGCACCCGGCAGATCGTCCAGACTTTCACAAATTTTCTGGACGACCCTCAGACTCACCTCTCGCCGCCTGTGCTATGGGACGGATGGGAGGCCTACTATCACATCATGCACTATGAAGGTGACCGCTCGGCTGATGTGAAATAGTTTCGCTTGGAGTCGACGAGAATGCCAGCGATCCGCTGACCGTCCCACCTCCGATTTTACCGCTCGTGAAGTTTGTCGCGCCCTACCAGAGTTGGACTGCCAAAATGAAAACCTTGATCCCGCAAGTTTCTTGCCTGATGTTCAGCGCGTTCGTAGGCTTCTTCCTGACCTACGAGTATCTCAATCTGATCAGCCAATAGTTCGCTAACGGAAGTTGAACGCCTCGCAGCCAAGATATGAGCCTTCCTGATCGTTTGTCTGTCCAGCCTGATCGTCAGATTCTGCTTCCCAGAGGTCTTCGCTGCCGCCATAAGGAATGTCCTTTCGCTGCCAAGCACTTACGGGCAACTCGGTGTCTTAGTTTAATCCTTCAACGCCCTCTATGTCAGTGAAACTGAAGGGGAAAATCTTTATAAGGGCTGCACGCGCACTGGGTCCGTCTTGGCTCCCACTCCCGACCGTTACCAGCGGTGAGCACTATAGTCATCTTGTTACCACTGTCCCGGTGGTTCACTCTAAGAACGAGGCATTCTGCCGCATGGCTGGCACATCCGTTTATGAGTGAGCCCAAGTTGTCTTCGGCGGGCGCCGACTGGACGAAATTGCTGATGGATCAAGAACTTATTCCTCATCTAGGGATGCTTCTGCAAGCGTATCGAGACGCTCCGCCCGAGAAGCGCGAGGAAATACTGCTTGAAACTCTAAAAAAAATTAAGAGCAAGGCCGCGAAAGCGAAAGAAGCTGCCCCCACGCTAATTGAAAAAGAAGCGGCTCCGGCAGTGGTCGCGAAAGAAGTTCCGGTGCCCCAGCCTGTAGCCGGGCCTCCTGCAACTCCGCCGTTTGAGCCAGAGGTTTTTACGCAAACGCGCGGCGAGGACCGCCGCCGTCACGCCCGCATGAAGTGTTTCGTCGCTGTCGAATTGCGGGTGGAAGGCTCGCAGACTCCGGTGTGGGGGAATCTCTCCAATTCCAGCTTAGGTGGTTGCTTCGTTGAAACTCCCGCTAACATTGCCAGCGGATCGAAGCTGGAAATTGGACTATGGGTCGCAACCGGAAAGATATGGATCAAGGGTCTCGTGCTCAACGGAATCGTTACGCGCACCAACCCATCGGTCGGAGCTCGCGTCAAATTCGACGACCTGGCCGGGCCTGAGCGTGAGACGCTGCGTCAATTCATGAAGTTCGTGGACAGCACAACTCAAAGCTATCAGGCCGAGCAGGGATACCTCGCGCAACTGAAACGTTAAGACATTCCTTCCTGTATCTTCACATTCTGAATTTTTAACCACCGCACTCTCATCCGAACCGCACTTTCCTGTTCAAAAACTCTTGTTCCCATGCTCGGCAGGAACATGCCGCAATTTTCTGAAACTTGGCGCCGTGGCGCACGTCTCATAAGAACTTGGTAAACTTTAATCAGACATTCTTCTGATGTGAAAAAGCAAACCGGGCGTGGGCTACAACGACCGCGAAGGAGAGATTTTCATGGTGGCGAGCGAGCAAACGTTACTGACCAGCCAGCAACTGGACACTTTAAGCATCAACACGATCCGCACGTTGGCGATGGATGCAGTGCAGAAGGCGAACTCCGGGCATCCCGGCACGCCCATGGCGCTGGCTCCCGTCGCTTACACGCTGTGGCAAAACTTTTTGCGCTACGATCCGCAGGATCCCATTTGGCCGAATCGTGACCGTTTTGTGCTTTCAAACGGCCACGCTTCCATGTTGCTGTATTCCCTGCTTCATCTTGCGGGCGTGCGGGAGGTGAATTCGAAATACGAAGTTTTGGACGAACTCGCGGTCAAACTCGAGGACATCGAAAAATTTCGCCAGATAGATAGCAGGTGCCCGGGACATCCCGAGTATCACCTGACTTCGGGCGTCGAGACTACAACCGGTCCGCTGGGTCAGGGCGTAGGCAATAGCGTCGGCATGGCGATGGCCGCCAAATGGCTGGCGCAATATTTCAATCGTCCCGGCTTCGAGCTTTTCAACTACAACGTTTATGCCTTCTGCGGAGATGGCGACATGATGGAAGGCATCTCCAGTGAAGCGGCGTCTTTAGCGGCGCATTTAAAGCTCGCGAATCTTTGCTGGGTTTACGATAACAATCACATCACTATTGAAGGTGATACAGATCTGGCATTCAACGAAGATGTAGGAGCACGATTCGAAGGCTACGGTTGGAATGTCACGCATGTTCACGACGCAAACGACCTCAATTCTTTAAGCAAGGCGTACAACTTCTTTTTGAATTCTGACAGTGGTCCCACACTGATCATTGTTGACAGTCACATTGCCTTCGGTTCTCCCAATAAGCACGACACCAAGGAAGCGCATGGTGAGGCGCTCGGCGAAGACGAAGTGCGGCTTACGAAGAAGGCTTATGGATGGCCGGAAAATGCGCACTTCTTAGTTCCGGATGGGGTGCGCGAGAACTTTCAGCAGGGCATCGGTAAGCGCGGACGCGAAGCGCGGCAACAATGGCAGAAACTTTTCGCGAATTATGGAAAGGAATTTCCGCAATTCGCCGATCATCTGAATCGCATGTTGCGGCGCGCACTTCCCGATGGGTGGGACAAGAACCTGCCGACATTCCCAGCCGATGCGAAAGGTCCGGCAACGCGCGATAGTTCCAGCAAAGTTTTGAATGCGCTGGCGCAAAACATTCCCTGGCTGATTGGCGGCGCGGCCGACTTGTATCCCTCAACAAAAACACGCCTGACATTCGACGGTGCCGGAGATTTTGAAGCGAACAATTATTCCGGCCGCAACTTGCACTTCGGCATTCGCGAACACGCGATGGGCGCGATCGTAAACGGCATGTCGCTATCCAAGTTGCGGGCATACGGATCAACTTTCCTGATTTTCAGCGACTACATGCGCGCGCCCATCCGTCTCGCGTCGCTCATGGAAATCCCTGTGATTCATGTTTTCACTCATGACTCCATTGGCTTGGGAGAAGACGGTCCCACACATCAACCGGTTGAGCAACTGCCTTCGCTGCGTGCCATTCCCGGGCTTGTTGATCTCCGTCCCGGTGATGCCAATGAAGTCGTCGAAGCGTGGAAGGTGATTATGCAGCTTCAGCATAAAGAAGCTTTGCTGATCCTTACGCGTCAAACAGTGCCGACGCTTGATCGAACGAAGTATGCGGCGGCGGCGGGCGTGGCTAAAGGAGCTTATATTCTTGCGGACGCTCCCGACGCCAAGCCGGAAGTTATCCTGATCGCATCGGGAAGCGAGCTTTCGCTCTGCGTCGGTGCGTATGAGCAATTGAAGACGGAGGGCATCAAAGCTCGAGTTGTCAGCATGCCATCGTGGGAGTTATTTCAGCAGCAGAGTGAAGAATACCGGCACAGCGTATTCCCGCCGCAGATAAAGGCCAGGGTCGCGGTCGAGCAAGCCGCGAAAATGGGGTGGTCCCAATATGTCGGCTCAACGGGCAAAGTGATTGGGATGGAAACTTTCGGGTCTTCCGCTCCGCTAAAGGATTTGCTCAAGAAATTTGGATTCACTCCAGAAAAAGTGGTTGAAGCTGCGAAGGAATCAATTTCGCTTTCGAAACAATCTAACTGACCAGACGACAATTCGAATCACCAGATTTGCGAGGCCATTATGCAACCTACCGGAGTTCTCGAAGCCGCAAAAGCTACCAATCCTCTCAAAGATCTTCTTAACTTTGGACAATCAGTTTGGCTGGATTACATCCGCCGGAACCTCATTACCAGCGGCGAACTAAAACGCCTCGTGGATGAAGATGGCCTGCGCGGAATGACCTCAAATCCTTCTATTTTCGAAAAGGCAATTGCCGCAAGCACCGATTATGCGGATTTGTTGGCCTCATTGAAGTCGAGGACCGATATCGACGCTAAAGGACGATTTGAGATTCTGGCCATCCGCGATATTCAAGACGCCGCCGATATTTTGCGTCCTGTGTACGACAGCAGTAAACGCCGCGATGGATATGTGAGCCTTGAGGTTTCTCCGTATTTGGGCCGTGATACCCAAGGAACTATTGCCGAGGCTAGGAGATTGTGGAAAGAGGTCAACCGCGAGAACGTCATGATCAAAGTGCCGGGAACTACCGAAGGAATTCCGGCGTTTCGGCAGTTAATTGGCGAAGGCATCAATATTAATGTGACGCTTCTGTTTTCTCGCCAAGTCTATAAAAAAGTCGCGGAAGCCTACATTGCCGGGCTGGAGCAGGCTGCAGCTCGGGGCGCTGACCTCAGCAAGATTGCAAGCGTCGCCAGCTTCTTCATCAGCCGAATAGATAATTCCGTGGACGCCGAGGTTGGGGCCCGAATCAAGGCCTCGAAGGACAGCAGCGAGCAAGAACAATTAAACAGCGTGCTGGGCAAAGTAGCTATCGCGAACGCCAAACTCACTTATGAAAGCTATCTCACCATTTTCAGCGGCGACCGGTGGCAAAAACTCTCGGCAAAGGGTGCTCAAACCCAGCGCCTGTTGTGGGCCAGCACCAGCACCAAGAATCCCAAATACAGTGACGTGTTGTACGTCGAGGAACTGATCGGTCGCGACACCGTAAACACAATTCCTCCCGCGACTTTCGACGCGTTTCGCGATCATGGACATCCGCGGGAAAGCTTGACCGAAAATTTGGACGCCGCAAAAAATGTAATGCAGACAGTTTCCAAGCTCAATATCTCAATGGATGAGATCACGGACAAGCTCACCGATGACGGAGTCCGTCAGTTCGAAGATGCCTTCGACAAACTACTAGCTGCCGTGGAAAAGAGCTCGAAGTCTGAGATCACTTCCAAAGTGAGTCAGCAGACCTACAAATTGCCCGATCCGCTGGCGAAGGCAGTCAAAGCGAATATGGACGAGTGGCGCGCCGCAGGCAAGGTGCGCAGACTGTGGCAGCGTGATGCGTCGCTTTGGACTGGCGCCGACGAAGCCAGTTGGCTGGGCTGGCTCGGCATAGTCGAGGAGCAGATCGCGAACAAAGAAGTGTTGCAAAAGCTTGCGGATGAGACTAAGCGCGAGCAGTTCACGGATATCTTGCTGCTCGGCATGGGCGGATCGAGCCTGTGTCCGGAGGTGCTGGAAAAGACCTTTGGACGCATTTCGGGTTTTCCGCAAGTGCACGTGCTTGATTCGACCGATCCCGCACAGATTAAAGCCTTCGAAGAAAAGATTGATCTGGCGAAAACTCTATTCGTCGTGTCGAGTAAATCAGGTACAACCCTCGAGCCAAACATTTTTAAACAATATTTCTTCGAGCTCGCGAAACAGGTGTTGGGAGCGGAAAAAGCAGGAAGCCATTTCATCGCCGTCACCGATCCTGGCTCGAAGCTGCAACAGGTGGCTGAGGCAGATCATTTCCGCAATATATTCCACGGCCTCCCCAGCATCGGCGGGCGCTATTCAGCGCTGTCGAATTTTGGCATGGTTCCTGCTGCCATCATGGGCCTCGACATTCCGAAATTTCTCGATCGTACCCATGAAATGGTTGAAGCCTGCGCGTCGTCGGTTCCGGTCGAAGAGAATCCCGGTGTCGTGCTTGGTGTCGTGTTGGGAACTGCGGCAAAGAGCGGGCGCGACAAAGTCACCATCGTCACCTCTCCCGCGATTGCGGATCTCGGGGCATGGCTGGAACAATTGCTCGCTGAATCTACTGGAAAGCAGGGCAAGGGGATCATTCCAATTGATCGTGAAGGATTGGGATCTGCGGATATTTACGGCAATGATCGCATTTTTGTTTATCTAAACCTCAAATCCGGAGTTGACGCGACGCAAGAAAGCAAGATCGCAGCGCTGGAGGCTGCCGGCCAACCCGTCGTCCGTATATCGCTTGGCGATGTCTATGATCTCGGCCAGGAATTCTTTCGCTGGGAAATCGCGACGGCAGTCGCCGGTTCCATCGTTGGCATCAACGCGTTCAATCAGCCCGACGTTGAAGCCAGCAAAAATGTCACTCGCAGCCTGACTTCAGAATATGAGAAAGCAGGATCTCTTCCCGCAGAGTCTCCGTTTTTCGAAGAGGCTGGAATCAAGCTCTTCAGCGGCCAGAAGAATTCGGAAGACCTGGCCGGAGTTGCACAAGGCAAAACACTCACGTCATATCTGAGGGCGCATCTCAATCGTCTGGGTGCGGGGGACTATTTCGCGGTGCTTGCTTATATTCAAATGAATTCTGAACATGAGGCACTTCTGCAAGAGTTGAGGGAGTCTGTAAAAGATAAGAAACACGTTGCTACCTGTCTTGAGTTTGGGCCGCGTTTCTTGCACTCTACTGGTCAAGCCTACAAGGGTGGTCCGAATTCAGGAGTTTTTTTGCAGATCACTTGCGATGACGCCGCTGACTTGCCGGTACCCGGGCAGAAATATACTTTTGGCGTCGTGAAAGCTGCCCAGGCGAGAGGCGATTTCCAGGTACTCGTCGAGCGCGGACGCCGTGCTTTAAGAATTCATTTAGGCAAAGATCTGAAAGCTGGGTTAGCCAAATTGAAGTCGGCGTTTCAGGAATCCCTTAACTAAGCTTTTTTCGATGGAGAGACGGGCGTCCTCGCCCGTCAGGCCGGGCGTAATGCCCGGCTCTGCTGATAGAGTTCTGCCGAAAGGATCAAACAAATGCGACTAGGGATGGTGGGCCTCGGTAAGATGGGCGCAAATATGGCCCTCCGCCTGATGCGTGGGGGTCATGAAGTCGTGGGTAGCGACCTCAGCGCTGATAACGTTAAACAACTGGCGGGCGAAGGCGCAATTGCCTCCACTTCGCTCGATGACTTCGTAAGCAAGCTTGGCAAGCCTCGCATCGCATGGCTGATGGTTCCTGCCGGAGATCCCACAGAGCAGACGGCACAAGCATTAGCTCAACGATTCCAAGCCGGCGACATTCTCATTGACGGCGGAAACTCCTATTTCAAAGATGACATCCGTCGTTCCAACCAATTAAAAGACAAAGGAATTCACTACGTGGATGTCGGCACCAGCGGCGGCGTCTGGGGAATTGATCGCGGATACTGCATGATGATCGGCGGCCCCAAGGATGTGGTGCAGCAGCTTAATCCTATCTTCAAAACGCTAGCTCCGGGACGCGGCGACATTCCACGAACTCCCGGACGCGAAAAATTATCTTCAAAGGCCCCTGGCACGTCTGAAGACGGATACATATACTGCGGTCCGTCAGGCGCAGGCCATTTTGTAAAGATGGTGCACAACGGAATCGAATACGGCATAATGCAGGCCTATGCCGAGGGCTTCGACATCTTCAAGAATGCCACCAGTAAGGAAGTTCCCGAAGATCAGCGCTACGATCTCAACCTTGCGGACATTGCGGAAGTCTGGCGTCGCGGCAGCGTGATAAGTTCGTGGCTGCTTGACCTTACTGCAATGGCGCTGGTAGAGAATCCGACACTCTCGGAATACACCGGCTTCGTTCAGGATTCGGGCGAAGGCCGATGGACGATTGAAGCGGCGATCGCAGAGGCGGTCCCAGTAGACGTGCTTTCAGCCGCCTTGTTCACGCGTTTTCGCTCTCGACAGGAACATACCTTTGCGGAAAAAGTTCTTTCCGCCATGCGGCAAAAATTTGGCGGCCATATCGAGCAGTCGGCTACCAAGAAATCAGCCTAACTTTTTCATATATACACGAGAATCAAGCTCATGGCCCAAACAGAGGTGATGCCAGTTCAAGAGCAGCGAATCGGAAGGCCAAGCGATCCCTGCGTGATGGTCATCTTCGGAGCGGCTGGCGATCTTACCCGCCGCAAGTTGATTCCAGCACTCTACAACCTCGCCAGAGCCCATCTGCTGTCCCAAAACTTCGCCATCGTTGGAATTGCCCACACAGCAATGTCCACGGAGGAGTTCCGCGACCGGCTTTCCAGCGGAATTAAAGAATATGCGGATGGAGACCTCGATCCCAAACTCTGGCAGTGGTTCGAGGAGCGCATGTACTACGTGACCGCCGAATTCGACGACAAACAGATGTACGCTCAGCTAGTCGAGCTTCTGGCAAAGATTGATAAGGAGCATGCCACTCAGGAAAATTACTTTTTTTATTTAGCCACATCGCCGGAGTTCTTCGGCCCAATCGTTGAACAGCTGGCCGCCACAGGATTAATGGATGAGAAAGGCGGCCACCGATGGCGCAGGGTAATTATCGAAAAGCCCTTTGGACACGATCTCGATTCCGCGCGAGCGCTGAATAAACAACTCTTGCAGGTCGCCTCCGAAAAGCAGATTTACCGTATTGACCACTACCTCGGAAAAGAAACCGTACAGAATATTTTGGCTTTTCGTTTCGCCAATGGAATCTTCGAGCCCATCTGGAACCGCCGCTACATTGACCACGTGCAGATTTCCGTGGCTGAAACCGTTGGCATGGAGGGGCGTGGCAGCTACTACGATCAAGCCGGAGCTCTGCGCGATATGGTGCCAAACCACATCATGCAGCTTATCAGTTTGACGGCGATGGAGCCTCCGGTCTCGTTCCAGGCCGATGCGGTTCGCGATGAACAGGCTAAGATTTTGCATGCCATTCAGCCCCTGAGTTCCGAGGAAGTACTCAGCAAAACCGTCCGCGGTCAATATGGAGACGGTGAAATCGAGGACCACCGCGTTCCGGGATATCGCCACGAAGGCGATCTGCCTGCTGATTCCAGGACTGAGACTTTTGTCGCCATGAAAGTCATGATTGACAACTGGCGTTGGGCCGACGTCCCCTTCTATCTGCGCACCGGCAAACGCATGGCAGCCCGTCATACGCAAATTGTGATTCAGTTTCGCCGCGCGCCATTTATGTTGTTCCGCGATACGCCGGTTGAAAATCTGATGCCCAATCAGCTTGTTCTCCACATTCAACCCGAAGAAGGCATCTCCTTGCGTTTCGCCGCCAAAGTGCCAGGTCCCACCATGCGTTTGGGCGCAGTGGACATGAACTTCGAATACGCTGATTATTTCGGGAAGCAACCTAGCACGGGATACGAGCGGCTGCTCCATGATTGCATGATCGGCGATCAAACATTGTTCCAGCGCGCCGACATGGTCGAGGCCGGATGGTGTGTGGTAAGTCCTTTGCTGGATGTGTGGAAGGCACTACCACCACGATATTTTCCCAATTACGCAGCGGGAACATGGGGACCAAGAGAAGCTGATGAACTGCTGGAACGCGACAACCGCCACTGGAGGAATTTCGAAAAATGATCCTCGCTGGCGACATCGGAGGCACCAATGCACGGCTGGCGTTCTTCGATGTCGAGGAGGGGCGGTTGAGCCTGGTTTCGGCCACCATCTTTCCCAGCCGCGAATATTCTGGACTCGATCAGATCGTCTCCGAATTTCTCCAAACATCGGACGTGGTTCCCGACGGCGCCTGCTTCGGCATCGCCGGACCCGTGCGGAATGGTCGCGTCGAAACTTCAAACCTTCCCTGGATCGTCGAATCTCAAAGCCTCGCGAGTGAACTGAAACTCAAAAAAGTTTTTCTGATCAATGATCTCGAGGCAAACGCCTGGGGAATTGTTGACCTCGACGTGAAGGACGCCGTTTCCCTCAATCAAGTAAAAGGAAATCCCCAGGGAAATCAAGCGGTCATAGCCGCTGGCACTGGATTGGGTGAGGCGGGAATGTACTGGGACGGCACCCGCCACGAGGTCTTCGCCAGCGAGGGAGGGCATACTGATTTCGCGCCTCGCAACGAATTTGAAGTCGAACTGTTTCGCTATTTGAACGCACAATACGGTCACGTCAGCTATGAGCGGATTCTTTCCGGCCCTGGCCTGGTAAATGTCTTCCACTTTTTGCGCGATACTGGCCGTGGCACAGAACCAAAATGGCTGACCGATGAAATGCTGCACTCAGATCCTGCTGCCGCGATTTCGAAGGCTGCCATGGATGGCGAATGCGCTCTGTGCGAGCAGGCGGTTGATATGTTTGTCTCGGTTTATGCGGCTGAGGCCGGCAATCTCGCACTCAAGATAATGGCCACAGGTGGCGTTTACTTGGGCGGAGGCATCGCGCCCAAGATGCTTTCAAAAATGTCAGGGCCATTATTCATGCACGCATTTGCGGCTAAGGGACGAATGCAGCCTTTGCTCGAGGCTATCCCTGTAAAAGTAATTATGAACGACAAAATCGCCCTGCTCGGCGCGGCTCGTTACGCTGTGGTGAAAGCTGAGACCTGAGACCCTTTCGCCATGCCTTCCACATCAGAAATTCGAATTCTAGAGAACTCTGCCGAGTTGTTTCGCGCTGCCGCTACGGAGTTTTCTGAACTTGCTAACGAAGCCGTGCAAGAACGGGGACGTTTTTGCGTCGCATTATCCGGCGGCTCGACTCCCAAAGCTTTGTACGCTCTTCTTGCGACTGGCGCAGTCCCTGTGCCCTGGCGGAACGTCTGCTTCTTTTGGGGAGATGAACGCCAAGTCCCTCCCGATGATCCTGAAAGCAATTACCGCATGGTGAATGATGCATTGCTGTCGAAGATTCCCATCGTACCTGAGAACGTTTTCCGAATCGCCGGCGAAGAGAAGGATGCGCAGGTGGCGGCGAAAAAATACGAGGATACTCTAGTCAACTTTTTTGCTTTGAAAGCAGGCGACTTCCCCCGTTTTGATTTAATTCTGTTGGGGGTCGGGCCTGATGGACACACCGCTTCACTATTCCCCGGCAGTGCTGCCCTTCAGGAAAGACGCAGGCTGGTTGTCGCCAATTGGGTAGAGCAATTCCATACTCATCGCATCACCCTGACCTTGCCCGTCCTTAACAACGCAGCCGCAGTGGCGTTCCTGGTAAGCGGACAGGAAAAGGCGGGCATTCTGCATCAAGTTCTTGAAGGGCCCACAGGTCAATTTCCTTCGCAACTAGTTCGCCCGGCCGATGGGAAACTAGTCTGGTTATTGGACCGGGCCGCCGCCAGCCAGTTAAGTTCCGGCGCTCGAATCTAATCATCTCTTTCCAGACAAACAATGCTTACAGAACAGGGACTAACGTATTTTTTGTCAGGAACATTTTGCGGTCTAGAGTGCGCAAGGTGTCTTCGAAGTCGCTGCCAATCGCGTAAGCCGTGAAAGCCCATCTGAAGGACAATTCGTACGGCTTGTTGCTATTGAGATTCCACTGCTCCACCGACCTCAGCAACCGCTGCAAAGGGGGCTCGCATTGCAACTCGGTCGTATCGGGCATTGCTATCAGGAATTCGTGTCCATCAAGTCGAAATACCGTATCGCCCCCGCGGAAGACTGCCTTCAATAGCTTGCCAAAGTCAGCCAGCAGCACATTGCCCTCCGAGTCGCCGACCTTCGCGTTCAGTTCATTGAAGCCGTGAATATCAATTTTCATGAAGGTAAGATTCCCGCCCATTCGGTTCGAGCGTGCTACCTCCTTCGGAACTAGTTGGTTCATGCCGCGCCGGTTCAATAACTGGGTCACCGGATCCACAAGAGACAGACTCTCCAGCCGTTCGTTGACCATCAGTTCGCTGATCAGAGCGTGCCGCGTAGTATTCAACGACGATTTCTGAATCATCAAATAAATATTAAAGAGCAACACTAATGAGATCGAGCCAAAGAGCAGTTGAGGCAGATAGAGTTGTTGCAACTTAATATCAGTGGGCGCCCACAACGGCTTCGGATTGAGAAACGCCAGCACTGCGGCCGTAAAAACCACGACGGTCAAAATACCTATGGACCAGTGATGGAGGTCCCGCGCGGAGAGTTGATGAAGTTGTCCCTGCACCTGCTCGGTGCGGGTCACGACGGAATACAGTTCTTTCTTGCGGCCCAGGGCCTTCGACATTTCAACTCCGTTTCCGAACGCGGAAAATTGGCCTGCGTTCCGTTATACGTAAGTCTCTATTGCGGAGTGTCTCAGGTCGGATAGAAATCAACGCAGGTCAGTACATCAGTAATTCCAGAATGGGAATGATCTCAATATGGGGCCGAACGGCGTGGCTTGCGCAAGTCAGGCTACGGTATCCCGCCAATTTCCGATCTCTCTCATCTGACTTTGAGTTTGCTCGAAAAGTCGGACGCGATGCCGTGAGTGCTCGAATTCGTGAATATCCGCCCACACCTCAGCCCGCCATGCTTCCTCGTGCACCGCAGAGACCCCGCAAGTCGCGCAGCGGGTGTGCAGTCTCCGGACAGTCGCTGTCGGCACCGGTGCCACTTGTAATTCGATAAAGACGCAGCGCACTTCTTGAATTTCGTCTTTGTCCGAAAGTACATGTTCGTAACGCAGCAAATAGCCGAAACCCAGCCGTGCGGCCTCTGTTTCGGCTTCCGCGCGCCCATGAAAAGGGCCGAACTCAGCCCGCAATTGCTCAGTTGAATCGCATGCCATCCAGAATGTCTCGATATACGCCATTTTTTCCGTCCTAAGAACGCCTGTCTAAAACAGGCAGTCAGGCTGTGAGGCCGGACCTGGGGCATGGTCTCGCTTTCCAAGGGTGCAATCGTAAGGCCGCAACTCATCCGTTAACCCCTTTAATGACTGCTACCTTTTCCCGCCGACCCCGCGGTTTTCAACGCGCCGCTGCAAGCCTTTGCAACGTTTCCCCACGAAAGTGCCTACGGCGGCCCTAAAGGTGCCTTGACGCCACCCGAAGCTGCATTAGAATCCCTAGTGTCCCCAGTCCTTTGGGGATTCACGCAAAATGGGTAACCGCCGACAGCCCCGTGTCGAAAAAAATCTTCAATTGCGAATTTTCGGAACCGACGCCGAGGGGCGCATTTTTTCCGAGAAAGTAACCACCCTAAACGTAAGCCAGAGCGGCGTGGCGGTGAGCGGAGTGAAAGCCAAACTCAGACTTGATGAAATCGTGGGCTTGAGCCATGGTCAAAGTAAGAGTCAGTTCCGGATCAAATGGATGGGACAGGCTGGCAGTCCATCTGAGGGCCATCTGGGATTGCTGAACGTCAATGCGGAAAAGCCTTTTTGGGATTTTGAGTTGCCCAAGCCGGCTCCCGACACCTTCCAACAGGGTGCTCTGGAACGCCGCAAGCACGCGCGAATCCGTTGCGCAACTTCCGTGGAACTCCATCCCGAAGGGTCAGCGCTTATATGGGGCAAAGCCTCAGACCTGAGTTTGGGAGGTTGCTATATAGAGATGGGCATTCCTCTCCTTCAAAGCACGAAGGTCAGAGTTGGGATTTGGGTCGGAGAGAAAAAATGCTGGGCCGTCGGTAAAGTGACCAACAGCACCCCGGGGTTCGGTTTCGGAATCCAGTTTACTGAAATCGGGGACAATGACAGCCAGCTTCTCACCGACTTTCTAAAAACCATCAAAGAAGAATGATTAGCATGGGAACCACGTCGGAGACGGCCGTCCCGCCTGTCCGGTAAGCAAAGCTCACGTGGAGTCCCACCCAATTGAGGCTGACGAGCATTTCGCCAAACATTCGCCAGAATCTGGCAGGCCTGTTTCCCAGGGAGCCGCCTTCGGTTGCTTCCAATAACTCCACCCGGCTTTTTACCAGGACCATAATCGGGCCTTTTACCGAATTACAAATTGCCCCCACGACCACAACGCTTCCAGCCAAATATGCGTCTAATCGGTCAGAACACAAATAATTCCACCAAGGTATAATCTCAAAGCTCACGTGTTTCTGGAGGAAGTCTAATGACGGACCCGCGGGAAAGCGCTTTTTGGATGCGCATCAGGGCTAATCGCCTGACATCCATGCTTACGATTTTAGCCACTTTGACAGTCGGCATCCTGATCGGAACCGTTATTTCGTATGGAGTCAAAGGGCAAGAGGGCAGGAAATCCTCCTCTTCGGACGCAACCCCTTTGACAGTCCCCTCGCCCCAGATGCTGTCCAATCAATTCTCCCAAATCGCAAAGCAGCTTGAACCTAGCGTGGTAAACATCAATACTGAGGCCACAATAAAGCAGAGCGTGCATCCCCGCCGGCGCGCCAATCCAGATGATGAGGACCAGGGCGGACAGGAGGGCCAGAATCCCTTTGACGACTTTTTTGACCGTTTCTTCGGATCTCCTGGGAGCAATGGCGGATCAATCAAGGAACATTCGCTTGGATCGGGTGTAATCGTTGACCCCAAAGGGTACATTCTCACCAATCGTCACGTGGTGGAGAAAGCAGACCGTATTCGTGTGAAACTTCAGGACGATCCTCCGGGCGTATTGCATGACGCAAAGGTTGTCGGGGAGGATCAGGAAACCGATTTGGCGGTAATCAAGATTAATGTTGACCGTGCTCTGCCCATCGCCAAACTAGGCAACTCCGACAGCATGCAGGTGGGCGATTGGGTTCTTGCCGTGGGTAGCCCTTTCGGATTGCAGGAAACAGTCACCGCTGGCATCGTTTCAGCCAAGGGTCGCAACATCGTACCCAGCCGGCAGTTTCAATCCTTTATTCAGACGGACGCGGCTATTAATCCCGGAAATTCCGGGGGTCCCCTAGTTAATATGTCCGGCGAAGTGATCGGCATCAATACTGCGATCCTCACCGATACCAACGCATATGCAGGCGTCGGCTTTGCGATGCCCTCAAACACTATCGCTTCTGTCTATAACCAACTTGTTGGTCCGGAGCACAGAGTTGCGCGTGGTTCCATTGGGATTGAATTCAATGCCGAGGAAAATCCTGCGATTGCGCGGGTTTACGGCGTGCAATCCGGTGTGACCGTTTCCAGCGTCGTGGCTGGAAGTCCTGCGGAAAAGGCGGACCTGAAAGTTGGAGACACGATTACCACAGTGGATGGCAGACCAGTGAAGAATGGCGATGATCTTGTTGCCGATATCGCGAGCCGCAAACCCGGAACAAAAGTTACTCTGGGCTTGATTCGCAACGGCAAGAAGCAGGACTCCCCGGTCATTGTCGCTGACCGATCGAAACTCTTCGCATCGCGTGGCGGAGATGAAGACGAGGCCAGTTCAGAAGCCGCTCCGAAAGAGAGCCGATTTGGAGTTACGGTGCGGGGCATAACTTCTGACATGGCAGACCGCCTCGACATCCCCGCTGGAAAAGGTGTTATCGTGCAGGACGTGAAACCGGGATCATTCGCCGAAGATACTGGGTTGAGTCGCGGCGATGTTATTCTCGAGATTAATAAGCAACCAGTTAATAGTGAGGATGACTTCAGCCATCTCGAATCAACCCTGAAGAGTGGGCAGGATGTAGTTTTCCTGGTCCGCCAAAGGGGCGCTGGCCGTCAGGACGGTACTATCTTCCTGGCTGGGACACTTCCGTAACCTGAAAATAACGCAGTCGGCACTGGTCTTGACACCCGATTCAAGGGATCATTGGTCAGGGCCACTTGGTAACGTTTGAGAGTATCTTGGGCCATCGAGGTGAAGGTTGCGACGCAGGATTTTTTTGATGATCGCCGCAATGGTATTGCTGTCAGCCACAATGGCGTATGCCAGCACTGCCACCTCCGGGAAGAAAACTGACGACGCCCAGAACGCTTCGCACCACTACTCTCGCAAGCACCACTCGCGCAAGCACGTCGCCAAGTCTCACGGACAACAGAAGATTGATCCTCAGCGCGCCGAGCAAATCCAGCAAGCCCTGATTCGTGAACACTACCTCGACGGAGAAGCCTCCGGAGTATGGAATGATGCCTGTCAGCGCGCCATGCAACGTTATCAGGCATCGAACGGCTGGCAGACAAAAGTTGTTCCCGATTCGCGAGCGTTGATTAAATTAGGACTGGGCCCGGACCACGATCATCTGCTCAACCCTGAAAGCGCGATGACCTCGCCTCCACAGCTGTCTCCTCGAACCTCAGATTCCTCCCCAAGCAACCAGCAAAAATAGCTGAGAACCGAGAACTCCGAACTATTAACTGATTGCATGCATGATGGGGTCCTCACCCGGAGGACGACCGTCTCTTCGTAGAAAAGGCTACTTTGCAGAAATTATTGCGACGGAGGCTTTCTACACAGGGATGCAAGTGCTGAGGCTTTATTTCCTCGGCAGGACCGGGAAATACGGCAGCGGGAGTCCATTGACGATGGCGTTGGGATTATCCTCCACCAGCGCCTCCGCAACTTCCGCACCGCAGGTATCCTCAACCGCTTCCCGCGCATGAGACAACTGCGGAACCCTGTTCTTGGTATCGTGGGCGTCGGTAGCCAGAACATGGACGGCTTCGTGTTTAAGCAGCCACTGGGCCGCACGCCATGCTCGTTCCCCCCAGAACCCCGTAACGGCGGACGCAGTGACCTGCACAACACAACGCATCTCCACCCATCGCAAAACCCGTTCGAGATCTTGCTGAAGAATGGGGTTGCGCTCGGGATGGGTAATGATCGGTGTGATTTCTTTCTGGTGCATCTTGGCCAGGCACTCGTCTATTTGCGCCGGGATGCTGTAATTACTCAGCTCGACTAATACGTACTGAGTGCCCTCAATGCAATATCGCGCAGGCGCGGCCATTAAATCCTGGAAGTTTTCGTATGAAAGATGAAAGTCGCAGCCCAGGCTGAAACGCGGAAATTTACCGACCCGCTGCCTCAAACTGTCGAGCAAATCGGACAAATATTGCCGATCGTAATGATAGCGGTCATTGGCATGAGGCGTCGCCACGATGTGCTGAATGCCGTCCGCAGAGGCCATTCGGCACATCTCCTCCGCAGCTTCCCACGACTTCGGACCGTCGTCCACGTCAGGAAGAATATGGCAATGGACGTCAATCACAGCTTGCGGTTCCGGCAGAAACTCATTACGCCGATTTAAGCAGATTTCCCCCAAAAAGGCCAAAGAGGGAAAGAACGCAGGACCACGTAGGGACAGCTGCCCACGATTCTCCACTTATTGGGGTCATCCTGAGCTTGCGAAGGATCATGCGCGCAGCGGATATGCGCTCCGCAAGTGGTGAAGCGCGACCGCGAGCATCGCAGTCGACGGCGGACAACCCATGACAGATTAATGGAATCTCTCGTTCGGGCTCTAGCATCGGAACACCCGGCATGGGCGCCCAATTTTCTCGGCTGAGGTAAGCCCCAATATGACTACATCTTTTCGCCATGCACTCCGTGTCTTAGCCTTGACTCTCTTCTTCGCTCTCCCACTGATGGCAGACAGTGTCGCTTTCACCGATTTGGGTCCCGGGGGCGATCACTTCGTGAGCGGATTCCCCATCTCTGGCCCCTCTCAGAGTCTCGCTAACCCATTCACAGCTTCCGTTGGCGGACCCCTTTCACAAATAGACTTGGGATTGACCAACTTCCTGGGAACGAATAGCGCCATCATCAGCGTTTATACGAACGTAAATAACACACTGGGAACGCAGCTATTTTCTGCGACGATCACTGGGTTGCCGCCGTTTGTGAACGTGACGAGCACCGTTCTGGCTACTTTGTATCCCTCCTCCGGGACATTGGTAAAGGGAGACAATTATTTTTTGGTGGTTGCTCCAGGCGGAACTGACAGCGAAGATTTTTGGGGGCAGAATAGCACAGGCGCAACGGGAAACGTTCTTCTGGGCGAAGGAGGTCGGTACTTTAGCATCGGCAACAACTATCCCCTCAGCGCTTTTGACGTCAGGGTCGCCTCCGCCACCGTCCCTGAACCCTCATCGTGTCTGATGCTGGAAGCCGAACTGTTATTTTTGATTGGCGCTTCGGCTGAACTCAGAAAGCTTTTTGCCCCTCGGCATCGCTCTCCGAATTGAACCATCTCACATCATCCGATAATTGCCCCGCGTTGTGGTTTCGACTACATTTGATGGGATTGCTTAGCGCAATCCTTCGACGGGCCTGTAGCTCAACGGTTAGAGCAGCAGACTCATAATCTGTTGGTTGTAGGTTCAAATCCTACCGGGCCCACCAACTTTCGGTATTGCGCAGTTACCGGTTTCGAGCTACAACAATTCCTATCCGGAGGTGGTGAATGCTCGAAGTCCCGTATCAAGTTAAGAAGCAAATTAGTCGCTGGTCGTATGGGTTCGGCGCGATCATCCTCAGCATGCTCGCCGTCAGCGCTGCCGCGCAAAAAGTCATTGTGCAATTTGACCGCGCCGCGGATTTCAGCAAGTACAAGACCTTCGCCATCCGCAACGGCCAGTTGAACAGCAAGAACCCCGCACTGAACAGTGACTTGGTCAAGAAGCGCTTCGATTCCGATATCGAACGCTATCTCACTGCCAGGGGTTTGACGGAGGCCGCCGATCATCCGGATCTCAACGTCGTGTACCGGTTTGGCACGGCCCGTGAAGTTAAAGTCGAAACGTATCCCGCAGGCTGGTATGGCTGGGGTACCCGCGCCGTTCGAGTGCCGTATGCCGAGGGCACGCTGGTCATTGATCTTCGCGATCCCAGCACTCATTCACTGGTCTGGCGAGCCATCAGCAGCGAAGCTAAAGAAGATCCCAACAAGATCGAAGGCAAACTCGACGACATGGTCAAGAAGTCCTTCGAAAAATATCCTCCTAAAATAAAATAGAGATTCGGCACAGTTAAGATCACGGCTCGACTTGAAGTCGGGCCTCATCCTGTGAGCGCCAGCGCCCTGCCCATCAGCCCAGGCGTGTAATCCTTTCCAGCTAACCACGCAGAAACGGCGTACCGTAAGCCCACTCCGAAGCTAAAGCCTCTACCGGATTTCCTCAAATGCGCCCCCGCCATAAACTGTCCCGCAGGCTGAATGAAAACCTCCCGGAGGCGTTACAGATGACGAAATCGAAATTTACATTTGCTGCAACATTGCTCCTGGCTGCCAGTTTCGCTGTTGCCCAGGAAACGAATTCTCATAGCAGCACCACTCCCAGCACCTCGAGTCCAACTACCAGCGACACCGCTACTCAGGCTTCTCCGAGTGCACCTTCTACCCCGGCTGCGACCACCGATTCGCCGGCGGCATCATCACCTGACCAGGCCGCAAACCCTGCAACCCGCGACGCATCTGCATCGGCCAAAGCTATAACAGGATGCCTGTCAGGCTCAGCGGTATCCGGCACCTATACCCTGACTGACAATGCCGGCACTGTCTACAGCCTCGCCGGCGATGATAACGATCTTCGCACACTGGTCGGAAATCAGGTTCAGGTGACGGGTCAAGCGATGGATGCTAACGATTCTTCAATGGCCAGCGCCAATGCGAATTCTGTATCCAGCACCACCGCTCACCCTATGTCCACTAAGTCGTTTCACGTAACCGGCGTGACAAAATTATCCGACACTTGCGTCGCCAATAAAAACGGCAACGGTGCAAGCGGGCCAAGCGCCGCCAACTATTGCGCGACCGTCGAAATGGCCGCCCTACAGGCCGGAACCGCAGCAGGATCTGGATCCGCACAGCCTGGAACATCAGGTTCAGCCTCCGGACAAACCGGCGCCACAACTTCTCCAAACGGAACTGCAACTACATCTGGCCAAACGGGTTCGTCCGCGCAGGGCACAACCACACCCGAGACTATGCCATCTCCGACGCCCGATACCATTGCGACGCCAAACGGCGGCACAGCGGCTCCGGTGCCGAACACTGCAACTCCAAATCCTGAAACCGCTGCGCCAACTCCGCAGACAGCAGCTCCGAATCCCGGCTCCTCAACAACTCCTGAAACCGTGCCCGGTTCACCTCTGCCTGGCTCGACTACAACTCCGGAAACCGTTCCAGAAACGACTCCGAAAACTTCGCCGAACAGCCCTCCCCCAACAGCAACGCCGCAGCGTTAATGGCTGGCGATTTTTTCGAAAGGGTCCGCTAACCGGCGGACCTTTTTTATTTTGTTTTGACTTGCATTTACAGTGACCCGCAAGAAACCACATTCATCGCGGTGTGAGATAATTTTCTAGTACTTGAAATTGAGGACTGTTATGCCCGACCACAAGGTTTTCTGCGCCAAGCTTCACAAAGAACTTCCCGGTTTGGACGAGCCTCCGTTCGACACAGAGCTCGGAAACAAAATTTACAATCAGGTTTCCCGAGAGGCATGGACCGGTTGGACCGAGTTCTGCAAAATGCTTTTGAATGAATACCGCCTGAATCCCGCCCGCCGTGAAGATCAGGAAGTAATCGTGAAGCAGATGGAGCAGTATTTTTTTGGCGAAGGCGCGGCACTGCCCGCCGAATACGTTCCTCCCGCACAGAAATAATATTTCGTTCCCTCCTCCACAACCCGCCGCTGCATCCAAAAAGAAAACCCTTCCGGAGGATCCACTTGCTTATGTTCCGTAAAATTTGCGTCGCTGTACTTTTTTCGAGCGCATTCATCACCGCCGCCGCAGCTCAAATCCCCACCAGCGGCAATGTATTCGTTGGATATTCTTACTTGAGCAGCGATTTAAATTCTGGAAGCCGCGCGAGTTTAAACGGCTGGAACGGTTCATTGGAAGGAAAAGTTCTGCCCTTCGTCGGTATCGTCGCCGATCTCAGCGGCCATTATGCGTCTGAGGACTTTCCTGTTTCTTGTGGTGGGATTGGATCAGGATGCGTCGTGAGTGCCAAGGCAAGCATGTACAGTGCGATCTTTGGGCCGCGTCTCTCCGTGCCCGTCGGGAAATTTACGCCGTTTGCCGAAGCTATGGTCGGCGTGTCTCACATCAGCGGAAGCGCGTCCGGATTCTCCAATTCCAACACCTCATTCGCCGATGCGCTAGGCGGAGGCATTGATTACCGCATCATCCACGGACTAGGATTCCGCTTCGAAGGGGACCTTTTCCAAACCCGCTTCTTCAGCCACACCCAAAACAACGTCCGCCTGTCCACCGGCCTGGTGTTGCACTTCTAACCAGGGTGCCCCATGTTTCGCTTCTTTTGCGAAACGTGGGAGCGCCTCCTTCTCCCACCTTGTCATTCAGAGCCGCTTCGCAGCCGCGCCCCGCGCGGCGAGAACGTGCCGAGGAATCTGCATTACCAATCATTAGCAGTGCAATTAAACTTGTTATCCTGAGCGCCTGTTCTTCTTCGCTGGCGAAGAAGAACCAAGTCGAAGGACCCCTACCCTGAGCCGATCCAAAGGGACCTACGCAGCCAACTCTCATTAGTATCGCAAGCCGGGCAAACGTCCCAAGTCCCAAAAGGAAGTGAGAAAACGGCCCACAGCGCGCGCCCTGGATAAGTCCAAAACGCAGATCAGCCGCGCATAGCGGAACCACCAAGGGCAACTCTCCGTTATACTTCTTTGCGAAAATGGAATTTGTTTACCAACCTCACGGTCCGATACGAATCGGGCAGTATCTCAATGATCACTTTGCTGACCACACCTGGGAAGAATTTCGAGCCGCAATCGCATTCGCGAAAAGATCCAGAAGTCGACACATCCGTAGTGCGCTCAAAGAATTTGACAAGCGCGCCAAAGTAAAAATATCTGTAGGCGTAGATTTCTTCGGTACTTCACGCGAAGGCTTGGACGATCTCCTAAAAAGCACTCCAAACGGCGAGGTATGGATATTCCACAATAACGGCCCGTACACATTTCACCCAAAGATTTACGTATTTGAAAACAGCGATCGTGCTGATCTGCTCGTTGGCACCCAAGGCAGCGGTTAGGAGACTCAACACCCGGCCGTTGTTTACTAGTAGCTCGTATTAACTTGCCTGGGCCTCTGCGATGGCATCTCGAGCTGCCTCTACTGATTGGTATAGGCCAATCAGCACAGCTTCCGGGGCGGTGAAGCCCGGACGTGCACGTGGATAGGTTACCAGCGCCTCGCCATCAGGCAATTGCGTTATCCGATATTCCATCGATCCTCCAATATGGCTGAGCTAATGGACAAAATATTTTTAGCTAAGCGACAGGGTTGCGAAAAGCTCCTCTGCAATCGGCAGCGCCACTTTGTCGGCGGCAGTTGCCATCGGCACCGCCGTGAGCCAAAGGTATACGGTGCGGTTACCGACGCATATCTCGGCTCTATGGATGAGTCGACCACGTTTGCTCAGTGAAATCCAGCTTTCATGAGAGCAGGGGTAAACAAGACAGGCGATTACCTTTTCTTTCTGGGAAAGATTGGCGTAAGCCAGTACCTGCAAGAGGTCTGCACGGTGTTGCTCCCGTATCTGCTCCTCGACATCGTGCCACGAGCGCTCCTGCATTTCTTCCCAATGTCGCTTGTACTTAGCGTCGACAATGAGGGCTAGGGATTCCCATTCAATCCAAATGTCTGGAACTAACGACTTCTGGGATCCAAGATATGGTGGTTGCCAACTCAAAGCATGTGTGGTCTCCCGTTTCCGCCCAATCTTCATTTGTCCCCCGACACGCCGTATCACTAGCCGAAACACTGTCTCCACCCAGGCCTCGAAAAAAGTATCCATTTGCATTGTCCAAGGAATTCCCTCCAGGTCGCTAAGACCAGCCAGCCCCCGCTCCTCGACCGTCCACTCGATAGCCTGTATGCCTTCGGCGAAATATTCACTTCGGATTGGTCTCCGAAGCCATGCTCCAAATACCGATGGCGGCGGCACATATGCGGCCACTCCTTGAACGCTTACCACTAGCTGCTGTGCCATTTCGATTAATTTCCGTACAAAGGCGCCTTGCTCTTTTTGACCTTCTAGAGCCCTTAGTTGTGTTTCGACGGCATGCCGCACCGCTCCCTTCAAAAGACGGTCGTCTTCCAAGTCTGGGAAGCTACATGGCACCGACAATAGGCGCGCGGACGGTATTTTTCGGACCGCATAAGCTGGCCAGTTGACAGTACCCCTCGGAGCCGGTCGGTCTTCCAATGTCATCTCGAATTTTCTGCTTAGGGATCCTAAAAGGGCCTTCAATCTTACGAGAATCATGAAAGAAAGAACCCACACAGGCACGCGCCTTTCAGATCTGCGAAGAAGTGGCAGCCGAAGTGGCGTCGGGGAAACGCGCCAACCCATTTCAGCCAGCATGGGGCCAATGCCAGGCCACGGGAATCTCGGTTGGACTACCAAGCCGTAGTCTAGATGTGCGCTTGTGGGCGACACCAAGGGGATGGCTCCTACACAATTCCCAGATCGGAGGACTAATAAAACGTCTTTTCCATCGTAGTCTCGCTCCATTTGGACGCTAAGTCGCGACATCAGCGCGCGGTTCTGGATAAAGAACTGTTCGCTGAGTCGCGCAGCTTGTATCTCGGCATTCCGCGTATTTCGAAGCTGGAAAAAATCGACCGCCGAATGCCGCATGACCGAGCAATCCTGTAGTTCGAGACAAATCTCACCCAAGCGAGGAGGTCCCGACATCGGTATTGAGCGGTTTGAGCGGTGTTGGTATTTCAGAGACTTTGCAACCATTGCAAGTAACCCCGGATAGGTTCCGCAAAGCCAGTGACGTATCCCTGAGAGAGGTACTCTTCCAGTAGCGGAGCTAGATTCACCTTTAGCGCCACAGGTGCCCGCGCGGGATCGGGCTCAATAAAATAAGAGTGTCCAGGAACAAGCGCAAATGAATCCTCGCCTGCGTGCTCGACAAAGAGTGATACCAGGCTGCGAAACGCTTCTTGCATCAAGCCGCAACCATATTTCTGGACGACTTCAAACTCGGGCCACAGGGAAACAAATGCAAACCGGCGCCTGATGGCAATATCGAGTATCGCAATACTTCGGTCCGCACTATTCATCGTGCCCAAAATGTGCAGGTTTTCGGGAAGATAGAAAGACCGAAAAACGGCTTTCCAAAATCGTAAGGCAGGTAGACCGTTCGAGCAGGTTTAGAATCCGTGCACTTCGTTCCGGCTTCCAATAGAAATATCGCTTCGCCTAGTATTTTTCCCAAGTCGGCGCGGTTGATCTCGTCGATGTGCAGCAAGTAGTTGTGGCCAGGATCGCCCGCTGCCTCAGCAGCAATTTCCATCAGCAAGCCGCGGCTCGGCCTAAACCGCAATCCCAATTCCCCCTCTGCGTTATCCGGAGCAAGTCCGCCGACGAAGTTCTCGTAAGTTGTATTGGGATGAAATTGAACCGTCCTGCCGCGACCTTCATATTCATCCTTCAGAAGCTGGACGGCCATCGTCGTTTTCCCCGTCCCCGGGGGGCCCTGGAGAATCACAAACCGTCTCGCGGAAAGCAAAGAACCTACACGTTCTCGGTCGATGGTCGGCATGAGGCTAGCAAACCAACTGGAACGAATTGCGTCGCGATCAGTCAGCCACTCCTTCAAAGGACGATAGCCGCGTTCCTCAAGAAGCAAATCTAAAAAAGCCGCAAGGGCAGCCTCAGTTGCAACGCGATCTTCAGTGGGACAAAAGAGCGCGTAGAGCTCTTTCTCGTAGCGATCTAGAGCGGGCTTGTGCGAAGACCACTCCGTTTTTATTTCGTCGGGTATCGGAATCTCTGTCCGGGTTGGGTCCTGTTTAGCCCACGCCACACGTCTTCCATTACCGAATTCCTTGTTGAGCCAAGCACAGATCGCTTGAGCTTTTCGCGCATGACCCGGCCTGCCAAGTATCGCTTCGTCCGGTGCCAAACCTTGTGTACCAACCCCGAAACCAAGCAGGCACGGACTGCCTTGTGTTGGAAACATCACGAATGACAATCCGCTGTACGCTCCCGACGTGGGATTAGAAGGATGAATGTAGGCGGCGAAAGGAATGCCTATCTCAGGAGTCATTCTAGGGGCCCGGACCGAAAATTGCGCTTTCGCCGCCTGCGGATAGCGTCCATCAGGAGAACCGAATAGCGAATCAAATCCAGACTTGTTTCTCTCTGTCCAATCCTCTTGGGCGGACGAGTAGATGATCTCCACGACCTTCCGAACACTCATGACAAATCTTCCTAATCGATTTGGAAAGAGATGTGGCTACGGCCCATCGCAAAGGCTAACAGGTTGGACACCAGTCTTGCCTCTTTTTTGTACGGAACTTCCTAGCCAACTTGACAGGGCTACCTGCCGCTAACTACACCCGCTGGTACTCCCGCAGCTCATGCAGCGATAGCAGCTTCCGTTGCGGGTCATGATTGATCCGCAGAAGCTGCATGTGGGCGCATCTCCTAAATCAATCATGCTGGATAAGGCGTCCGCGGCGTGGACTGATCCAGTTCGCGGGCGGTCAGGCGAAGATGAAGACGTATCCATATCGGCTGAAGGCTGAGAGCTGACAGCTGACAGCTTCGGCCTCAACGTATCGAACAGCATCTGCTGCTGGCCGGTGAGGAAGCGCAACTGCAGCCAGCGGAAGATGTAGTCCATTACGGATTTGGCGTATCCGATTTCGGGAGTCTTGCTCCAGCCGCTGGGCTCGAAGCGAGTGTGAGCGAACTTCTCGCACAACATTTTGAGTGGCACGCCATGTTGCAGCGCGAGAGAGATCGAGCAGGAAAAGCTGTCCATGAGTCCGGAGACTGTGGACCCCTCTTTCGCCATGGTGACGAAGATTTCGCCAGGGCATCCGTCGGGATACAGGCCAACGGTGATGTAGCCCTCGTGTCCTCCCACTTCAAATTTGTGGGTGACCGACGCGCGCTCTTCCGGCAGCCGATGCCGAACCGCCCGCGGAGGCCCAGTAAGACTCGCTTCTTCTTCCTGATGTTGCGCCCCTGTCCGTGAGACTGAATCCTCTTTCCGGCTCAGCGCAGTAGTACTGCCAGCAGTTGACAGCGGCTGGGACTTCTTGCATCCATCGCGATAGACGGCGACGGCTTTGAGCCCCAACTTCCACGCCTGGAGATAGGTCTCCATAATGTCTTCGACGGATGCATTCTCCGGCAGATTCACCGTCTTCGAAATCGCTCCGGAAATGAACGGCTGAGCCGCCGCCATCATCTTCAAATGCCCCAGATAATGGATCGACCGAGTCCCCTTCGAAGGCTTGAACGAGCAATCGAACACCGCGAGATGCTCGTCTTTAATTTCAGGCGCGCCTTCGATGGTGCCGGTTGCGTCGATGTAGCTGACAATCTTGTCCGCCTCATCGTGCGTGTACCCAAGCTTGAACAGCGCAGTGGGCACAGTCTGATTGACGATCTTAATCATCCCGCCGCCGACGAGCTTCTTGTACTTCACCAGCGCGAGATCAGGCTCGATGCCGGTGGTATCGCAATCCATCATGAAGCCTATAGTGCCTGTGGGGGCGAGGACGGTGACTTGGGCGTTGCGGTAGCCGGATTTTTCGCCTTGGGCGAGGGCTTCGTCCCAGCATTGTTTGGAGCTCTCGTAGAGAGTGGAAGGAACGTTCGTCTTGTTGATGTTGTTGACGGAGGCGCGGTGCATGCGGATCACGTCGAGGAACGGTTCGCGGTTGATGTACCAGCCTGGGCAGGCGCCTCCGGGCATGACATTTTCTCCGAGATTAGTGTCTGCGAGACCTTTCTTAGTTGGCTCTGTAGCCGGAACCAACGGCGGGCATTGTTCGGCGATTTTTGCGGATTGCAGATTGGCTTCGCCGCACATGATTGCGGTTACGCAGGCGGCGTAGTCGCGTCCGGCGTCGGAGTCGTAGGGCAAGCCTGCGGCCATCAGCAACGCGCCGAGATTAGCGTATCCCAAGCCCAGCGGGCGATAATCGTGGGAATTTTTGCCGATCATTTCTGTCGGGTATCCCGCGTTGTCGACCAGGATTTCTTGGGCTGTAATAAGGATGTCGACGGCGTGACGATAGGCTTCGACGTCGAAAGTCCCGTTGGGAGCGAACTTCAGCAGATTCAGGCTAGCAAGGTTGCAGGCTGAATCGTCGAGGAACATGTATTCGGAACACGGGTTCGAGGCGTTGATGCGATCGGTGTTTTTCGACGTGTGCCAGCGATTGGTGGTGGTGTCGAATTGCATTCCCGGATCGCCGCAGCGCCAAGTGGCGTCGGCGATTTTGTAAAGCAGGTCTTTGGCTTTGAAGGTGTGCATCGGGCGTCCGTCGCGGATGGCTCGAGTGCTGAAATCGGTGTCGCGCATTACGGCGTACATAAAGTCGTCGGTTACGCGGACGGAGTTGTTGGCGTTCTGGAAGAAGATGGACGAGTAGGCTTCGGAGTCTGGCGAAGACCCGTCGTACCCGGCTGCGACCAGCGCGTGAGCTTTAGCTTCTTCTTTGATTTGCACTCGATGAAGTCCACGATGTCCGGATGATCAATATTGAGGACGACCATCTTGGCAGCGCGGCGCGTCTTTCCGCCAGATTTTATGACTCCGGCGAAGGCGTCGAAGCCTTTCATAAAGCTGAGAGGGCCGCTGGCGGTACCTCCGCCGCTGAGGCCTTCAGTAGAAGAACGCAGAGAAGACAGATTCGTTCCCGTGCCTGAGCCCCATTTGAACAACATTCCTTCGGTCTTGGCCAGAGTCAGGATCGAATCGAGCGAGTCTTTAACTGAATTGATGAAGCAGGCGGAGCATTGCGGAGTTTTGTATCCGGTGACGCCGAATTCGACGCGGCCCACGACCGGATTCCAGTGCCAATTTTGAGCGTCCGAATTGGGCTCGATGCGGTCGCATCCTACGTTGAACCAGACTGGAGAATTGAATGCGGCCAGTTGGCGGACGAGAATGTGAGCTAGTTCGTCGTGGAAAGTTGCGCCGTCTTCAGCGGTCCTGAAATATCCTTGCGACATTCCCCAATCGCGGATGGTTTCGGCGACGCGAGTGATTAAAGCGCGAACACCGGATTCACGATCTGGAGTGCCGACAGTCCCGTGCAGATATTTGCTAGCCACGATATTTGTGGCCGTCATGGACCAGTCTTTGGGAGTCTCAACGTCTTTTTGCTCAAAGATCACGTTGCCTTTGGCGTCGGTGATCTGAGCAAGGCGGAGTTCCCATTCGATCTCGTCATAAGGAGACACCCCGGGCTTGGTGAAAAGGCGGCGAAAGGATAGGCCGGGGGCTTTATTGGCTTCAGGGGTCGAGATCGTGGAATTAGCGGAAGTGGTTTTGACGTCGGACATTGTCTTTTCCATGGATAGGGTCCTAGGTATTAGATTGTGATGTGTTTCGCTGTGATTCGAGCATTGCGCCCTTTCGGGCCGTAATTCGCTTCGTTGCCTACCCAGGACTTACGTCCCCTTCAACTTCGCTCAGGGCGGGCTCTGGGCTACTGTCATTCCGCCCCTTTCGGGGGTTGGATCATTCCACATCCAGCATTCTGGTGCCTTACCACCTGGTTCCTGGGGTTGATAAATTACGCCTCCCATCACCCTTGGTTCGGCGTGCCTACCTTTCCTCCTACGTTCCGGTGCGGGCTAGCGACGATTCGCTGGTTCCGTCTTCCGCGTTTTGGTCTCTTGTGAAACTGTGGACCGTGAGGTTATCGGGTATTTCGTTGCTGGAACCAGTGGAAGCAGAGGTCATCCATTCCTGCAACGAGCGGTAGATGGACCGGCGTTGATCCTCATTCTCAATTACCGCGTACCGCACGTAACACGACTTCTTTGACAAAAGAGCCCGCTCGGGCGAGTTGGGCAGAAACAAGCGACCTAGCGCCATCCCCAGATCTTCAGTCTCCGAAATTCGAAACAAAGTAAGCATGCGCTTTTCGTCGAGCGCGAATGGGCGCACCGCTGCGGTTTCTTCCGCTATTGCGAACAGCCCCGGCTTACTGGGAACCAGCAGGACGCTGAAGCTCGATTCACAGCGGCACCACTTTGACCATTGCAATCGGCGATGGTCCAGTTGAGTTGTGAAACCGTGACGAGCCAGGGAAGCTGAAACCAGGTGCGAGATTCCTTCCATTGAAACTCCTATGATCTTCCACCGCGAATGACGGCTGCCCCGATGGAGGAGCGTCGCCAGCATTGATTGTCAAAATTGTCGCTCCCGTTGGGGGAATGTTCGGGAACGGCCACCGCAAAATCCAAGTTCACCTACGGAATTCGAGTTCTCTTGAGAGCTGCCTGGGCCAGCTCAACCCTTGCAAGCTCGAATTTCAATTTCCGCCATCGTTTTTTGGAGGCGGTTTATGAACTGGGATGCCAAACAGTACTCCCGCATATGGTGCCTGTCAAGAGGGTATCACTACATATTGTATCTGAAAGAATTAACTGGCCTGATACGCTGCCTCGGTCCCGTTTTCCACAGGAGTCGATGCTAACCGCGCCCCGCGGGTAGGAAGAGCCGATGGGCGCCCCCCTACGCGGGCGCGGCATATGCGTGCGTCCTCTTCCTGGGAACAGGTATTTCTGGGTTAATTGTTGATTTCCGGTTTTGGTACGCCGAGGGCATCAATACATAAATGTCCTCGAAAATTGCTTTGGGCGCGACTCTAGTAGTGCCATCGGAAGATTCGACCAGATAGTCTCCTGGTTCTCCGCGATGTTCGCGACCGAGCGCGTCGGTAAAGATGAGAGGCTCATCGAGTTGTTTGGCTTGAACCAAAAACCGAGTGCGATAGGTCTTCCATTTGTTCGTATTCTCATTCGTCGTTTCGTTCGTCGTTTTCACCTGGCTTCCACCCTTGGGGGAGGGAAAGATTGACGGTTGGAGTTTAGTAATTTTGTGACTGATCTTCGGTTGAAGTGAGGACGAATATACACCCGCAAATCTTCCAGGTATGGTGCACAGACTGGGAATTCCAGAATGGGCGTCCCGTATCAAGCGTGACGAAGAAGGGCTTTTTGTGGATTCATGTAACCCGTGCTGTGGGCTGCTTTTAGTCCGAGCGGAAGATTTTGAAGGAGGGAGTTGGATTTTTTGAAATCGTCATTTCCACAGAGATCGCACAGGAAATGCAGAAACGGAGTGAACTGCTGGAAGAGCACCTATATTTTGGGATGATCCAGTTTTGTTCCTAGACCTTAACCGTTAAGCGTTGTAAAGTTTCGCCAGAGTACCGCAAGGAGGCTAGCGTGAAATGTTTTGCCCATTCGCAAGTAGACGCTGTCGCGAGTTGTAAGCATTGCTGCAAGGGGATGTGTGCGGAGTGCGCCAAGAGCAGCGGCTTTGGTATGGTCTGCAGCGCAACATGCGAATCCGAGGTGAAGGCCGTTCACGAAATGCTGGAGCGAAACAGGAAAATGTATAGGCTAGCCCCGAAGAGCCATCTGCGAAGTGCAGTATTTCTAGCATTGATGGCAGCGGTTTTCATTGGCTTTGGTCTGTTTTCCAAATTCCGCTTCATGTCAGCCTATATGATTGCCTTTGGAATCGTCATGCTCCTTGGGGCCGGCTTTGCTCTCCTCAATAGCCGCAAGATGGCGAAGCTGAATCACCCATAGGAAGTTTGATTCTTTGCGCCCTTTTCGGCGCGTGATCATGGTTACCCTGCTTCCCAGCACTTACGTCCGGGCTATTACAGTCCGCCCCTTCGGGCTGGTCTTTTGCCAGTGCGATCCTGCAGTCAATCTATTTCCTTTTTCCTGCTGCCGTGCGCGTCCGCGCGGATTCATGGTTGGCGACCTTTGATACACTTCGTCCGTTAACGGGCCGAGGAGGCGTTTCATGCGGGAACCGATGCCAGCCGATCATCATTCGCGCCGCAATTTTCTATCTTTAGCTGGCACCGGTTTCGCGGGCGCCATGTTTGGAGCAGGACCTCTACGAGCAGATATCGCGGCGAAGACTTCTTCCTCCGAGTTTGACGTGCGAGCCTTTGGCGCAGTGGGAGACGGAACTACGCTGGATTCAGCCGCCATTGATAAAGCAATCGCAGCAGCCTCGACGGGCGGAGGCGGGACGGTACGTTTCCCTGCGGGCACTTATTTGAGTTACACAATTCATTTGAAAAGCAGAGTCACGCTCTTTCTGGATCAGGGAGCGGTGATTCTGGCGGCTGAGACATTGGGCGGTTCGGGCAAAGGCGGATACGATCCCGCAGAACCTAACCAGTGGGACCAATACCAGGACTTCGGCCATAGCCACTGGCGCAATAGCCTGATCTACGGCGAGGGGTTGGAGAATATCGCGATTGTGGGCCCGGGAAGGATTTGGGGAAGAGGGCTCAGTAAGGGTTACGGGCCGGGGCCGAAGGCGGAAACGCCTGGTGTTGGCAACAAGGCGATCAGCCTCAAAAATTGCAGGAACGTTACGTTGCGTGACTTTTCGATTCTGCACGGCGGACACTTTGGCGTCCTTGCTACGGGAGTGGACAATTTCACTCTGGATAATCTCATCATTGACACGAACCGCGATGGCATGGACATTGATTGCTGCCGCAACGTGCGCATTTCTAATTGCAGCGTAAATTCACCGTGGGACGATGCCATTGTTCTGAAGAGTTCGTTTGGGTTGGGTTATGCGCGTCCGACCGAGATGGTGACGATCACAAATTGCTTTGTTACCGGGGGCTACGAAGAAGGGACGCTGCTGGATGCCTCCATGAAGCGTTTGCCACCTGATCGAAAGGCGGAGCGCACCGGGAGGATCAAGCTTGGTACGGAATCGAATGGCGGGTTTAAGAATATAACGATCGCAAACTGTGTTTTTGACACCTGTCAGGGTCTTGCGCTCGAAACCGTGGATGGAGGATTGCTCGAAGATATAGCCATTACGAATATCACGATGCGCGACATCGCGAGCACGCCAATCTTTCTTCGCCTGGGCAGCCGGATGCGCGGACCTAAGGGCGTTGCAATTGGCAAACTCCGCCGCGTAACTATCAGCAATGTTGTTTCTTCGAACAGCTCGTCGCGATTGGCTTGCATCATCAGCGGTATTCCCGGTTACGAAATTGAAGATGTAAGACTGAGCGATATATACCTTCAGCATCAAGGCGGAGGCACGGTAGAAGATGCCGCGATGGAGCCGCCGGAAAAGGAAAATACATATCCTGAGCCGAATATGTTCGGGCCGATGTCGGCGCACGGATTTTTTGTCCGGCATGCGCGGGGTATTGAAATGACGAATATCGAAATCAATTGTTTGAAGGAGGACGCCCGTCCTGCGTTTGTTCTCGAGGATGTGCAGGGTGCAGATTTTCTGCGTATTAAGACGCAGCATGCGGAACGCGCTTCTACGTTTTCCCTGAATAACGTTAGCGACTTCCATCTCTATCTGAGCCGGCCTCTTCAAGACACTCATTTGGAGCGCGCGGATCAAGAGAAGATTTAGGATTTGGGATATTGGAACACGGGTAATGCTCGTGACAGATGTGAAACATCCGGACCCTGATGAGGCTCCCATAAGTGTCTAAATTCTCTAAGTATGGTGTTCTCATCTGTGGAATTCTTTCGCCGCTCGCGGCGCTTCTTTTGTATGCGCTCGTTTACATGGTATTGACGCAGCGCAGCACCGATCTGGAACACGACTGGCTGTTTCGTCTTTCTGTGTCAACTCTCGCCATGGCGGTGCCATTTCTGGCCACCTTGGCTCTCGCGATAAGAAGCCACCGGCGGCACGCGCTTACGCTGTCGGGGAAAATTGGTCTCGTCATTGCGATTCTCTCTCTCGGACTCGCGTGGAAGCCTGTGAGTGACGGCATCACTCGCTCGAAGCAATCCCGAAACCTGGCGATGCGGAATGTGGCCGCGCCTCTTTTCGATACGCGTGACATTCTCGGAAACCCTCAAAGATTGGAAGATCATAAAGGCGAGGTGGTGCTCGTCAATATTTGGGCGACCTGGTGCGGACCATGCCGGGCGGAGATGCCGAAGCTGGATCGCCTATACCAACAGCGGAAGGGACAGGGATTCGTTGTGTTCGGGCTGTCGGACGAAAGCGTCCCAGTGCAACAAAAATTCCTGGAGCAAGTTTCGGTGAGCTATCCGCTGCTCACGCTGAGTGGAAATATCCCCAACTTGTACCGTGATATCGCGCGTTATCCGGCAATTTTTCTGATTGACCGTCGCGGACAATTGCAACCCGCACCGGGACCTGGCCAGCCGTTCGAGAAAGTGGAGGCAGCAGTGGATGCGCTGCTGAAAGAAGATATTCGTTAGGCTGCCCCGGCCTTTTGCAGTTGTTCTTTCATTCCTGCCCAGCTTTGGCGGCTCGATTCTTCTGGGGTTCCGGCGCCGCGCCAGTGGGTTTCCAGACTTACCGCGTAATGATATCCGTCACGTTTGAGGGCGCGAAATTGTCCCACCCAGTCAATGACACCGCGGCCCATGGCTGCCCACTCACATTTGCGATCGGGCTTGCAGGCAACGTCTTTGCAGTGGACGTGGCCGATGCGATGTTTTGGGATCCTGTCGTAGCCTTGCGGATAAGGCACATCGCCACGCATCACGGAATTTCCGGGATCCCAATTCAGCATGAAGTTGGGCACGTTCACCGCAGCCAATACTCGAACTGCCTCTTCGCTGGTCGCGGTATTGCATTCGTGCTCGTTCTCTATTAGCAGGAAAATCTTCTTAGCGGCGGCCGCTTGCGCGGCTTCCAGCAGCTTCGCATTCATTTCCGCGCGATAGGGCGTGGGATCGTCCAACCGCCAAAAGTCAAAACAGCGCAAGCGATCGGTCTGGAAAGCTTTTGCCAGTTCGAGTCCTCGCTCAAGCACTTCTTTTTGCTGATCGAAGGTGAAATCGGCCCCGAACTGATCTTTCTGCTTGGGGCTGAATTGAGATTTGGGTGCGCCGGGCCAATCCACTTTGAACAGCGGGCTGGCAATATCGGTCACTCGGAGGCGGTAACGCTCCAGCAGGCGGCGCGCCTCGCCAATCTCTTTTGCATCGAGATCGAGAATGTTTTTGTTCCACATCCCGCGGAGCTCCACCCAGTCCAATCCAAAATCTTTGGAAGCAATTTCAAGGGCGCGGCCGAAGTCCTGAGTGATTTCGTCGGTGATGACGGAAACTCGGAAAGGTGAATTCATATTGTGTATCCGAGTTTTTCTTCGAGATATTTCTTGCTGATGGCGGCGGACTCTTTGGGCGATCCTCCGCCGGGCGGAACGGAATCCAGTTCGACGACTGCCCAGCCGCGAAATGCGACTTTCTTTAGAGCAGCGAACACAGCGGGTAGGTCTACTTGGCCGCGTCCCAGTTCGACGAATTGATATCCGTCTTTTACTAGGGCGGAGCCAGGCGCAGCCATTTGCACATCCTTGACATGAAGGAAGAGCAATGCGTCGTGATATTTCTCGATCGCATCAGCAGGGTCGCCCTTCGCGGCAAAATAATGGGCGATGTCGAGTTCGAGTTTTGCATATCTTGGGTCAACACTATCGAAAACGCGCTGCAACTCGTCCGAATGCTGGACGAGAGAATTCATGTGGTTGTGGTATCCGAGCGAGATGCCGAAATCGGCGGTTCGTTTTCCCAGCTCAGTCAGCAGGCGTGACAATCGTTTGTAGTCGTCGCCGCTGCTTGCACGCTTGGGCCGTGAGCAAATGACCTGAAGATAGGAACCGTGCATCTCGCGAAGGAATTTTGCGTTTGCAGTATGTTTTGCCAATTCCTGGGATTCGTCGTTTTCAATATTTAAGTCGCCGCTGGAAAGAGCGACCAGCGTCAAATTGTGCTGCTGTAAAAGGTCGCGCAAAGCGGATGGTTTCTGGGCAAATTCGGTCACGATATTTGAGCGGAGTTGAATACCCGGGAAGCCCAGCGACGAAATGTCGTTGATGGCTGCGGGATCGTTTCCGCCCCAGGTAATGGCGGCATAGCCAAAATGGATTTCTGCGGAGCGGCGCCCGATGGGCGTTTCGAAATAGCTCAGGTCCATCGGCGGATAGAGCGGCGCGAGGGTCGTCAGGATGGGAATCGGAAAAGCCGAGGCGAGAGCGAATGATCCGATGCCTCCGAGAAATTGGCGGCGCGAGAATTCAGAGGGCGGTTTCATGCTTTCCCTTCGCGGATTATATCGAAAGGATGGCGAGATGGGCATGAGCAGACTGGGGATGAGTATGCCAATTTTCAAAACCGATCAACCACGAAGGACACGAAGGTGCACGAAGGAAACCGTCAAATTTGGCTCTGTGACACTTACGTTTCCCGCTGCCATTCGTCAAAGGTACAATGATCGTCATTATGCGGATGGTTCTGGACATACTGGCGCAAATCGTCCGCACGCTGTGGGCTCACAAGCTGCGCTCGTTCCTTACCATGTTCGGCGTGGCGTGGGGGGTGGGGTCGTTGCTGCTACTGGTCGGCCTGGGCGAGGGTTTCCGCTCGGGAAACAAGCGTTCGCTGGCCGAATTCGGGCAAGACATCATGTTTATCTTCCCCGGCCGCGCCCCCGTGGTGGCCGGAAGCATGAACTCGGCCCGCAGTTACCTGCTTACCTATCAGGACTATCTGGATATACGCAAGGAAGCTCCCCACGTTCGGAATGCTTCGCCCGCGCTTTATCGCGATGACATACATGCCGTCAGCGAATTCGCCAGCGCCAACGGACAGATTTGTGGCGTGGAGCCTCAGTACAATGGGATCCGGTATCTTCCCGTCAAGCAGGGGCGCTGGTTCAATGACCTGGACGAAGCTCAGAAGCGGAACGTGATCGTCCTCGGCGACGAACTAACCAGGAACCTCTTTCCCGGGCGGCCTTCCGTTGGCGCCACTGTCCTCCTCAACGGCGTCAGGTTTGAGGTGATCGGCACCGTGCAACGCATCGGGCGTGGTGATGAAAACCTGACCAACATGCGCGGCTACGTCCCGTTCCAGGTCATGGCGACCTTTTTCCCGCTTAAGGGCGAGAATCATCAGAACTCCATCTCCCTGATCAACTACCAGCCTCGGGTTCCCGCTGAGCATTTCCTGGCGAGGGAAGAAGTACACAAGATCATTGCTCGCAATCACGGTTTCGATTATCACGATGAGGATGCATTCGAGAATCTGGATACCGTTGAGCAGGCTGAGATGGTAGGGAAGATTTTCGATGCCATGAATATGTTCCTTGGCACGGTGGGACTGGTAACACTGACCCTGGGCGGGATTGGCGTGATCAACATCATGCTGGTGGCCGTCAGCGAGCGGACCCGTGAGATCGGATTGCGCAAAGCTCTGGGAGCCACCAATCGCAGCATTCTAGTCCAGTTTTTTCTGGAAGGCATGTTTCTTACTTTGTTCAGCGGACTTATCGGTATGGGGCTCGCGGGCGCTTTGATGGCGCTGCTGGACACGCAGCAGGGACCGGGAGGATTCGATCCTCCCAAGCTCGTGCCTACGACAGCGATTCTGGCAATTGGCAGCTTAGCGTTGGCGGGCGTGGCAGCCGGAATATATCCGGCGCGCAAGGCCGCTATGCTTCAGCCGGTGGAGGCTTTGCGGCAGGAATAGAAACCAATGTTCCGTGATTTGCTCCAGGAAGCCTACGGTGCGATGCAACACAACCGTCGCCGCACTGCCCTGACCATGCTTGGCATGGCCTGGGGTATTGCAACGGTAGTCTTGCTGCTGGCGTATGGCAATGGTTTCGGAAGGGCTTGCGCGAATATCTTCGCCAGCTTTGGCACCAAGCTTATGATCATGGTTCCAGGCCGCACCTCCATGCAGGCTGGCGGTCAGAAGGCAGGCGCTCCCGTACGCTTTACGCTCGATGACCTCGACACGCTCGCCAACAATATTCCTCAAATCACTCAGATTACCCCTGAAGCATTCAAGCAAGCCAACATCCAGTACGAGACGAGAACGTTTAATTTTCAGGTGACTGGCAATTATCCCAACGTCCTTTCGATCCGCGCGCTCAAACTGGCGGAAGGCCGTTTCTACAACAACGAAGACGAAATGCAGCATGGCCGGGTCGCCGTCATTGGCTCCGAAGCCAAAGAAAAGCTTTTCTCGGGGCGCAATGCTTTGGGGGAAAGAATCCGCGTTGATGGCCTCAGCGTTGAAGTCATTGGGATATTAGCCCCCAAAATGGAGGTGGGCGATGAGAATCCCAACCGCGTGATCTACATCCCATTCACGACCATGAGCGATGTGAAGGATACGCATTACCTGGACGCGATCTGGTTCAATTATGAGACCCCCGCGTATCAAGGGCTGGAAAAGACGGTGCGGGAGGTGATGGCCGTCGAGCACAAGTTCAGCCCGGGGGACCGCCGCGCCATCATGGTCTTCAACCTCATGGATCAGGTTCACCAGTTCGAACTGATTACGCTCGGCCTGACAATCCTCTTAGGTTTCATCGGCACGCTCACGTTGGGGATCGGCGGGGTTGGCCTGATGAATATCATGCTGGTCTCGGTAACGCAGCGAACCCGCGAGATCGGCGTGGAAAAGGCGCTGGGCGCGCGCAGGAGACATATCCTGCTCCAGTTTCTGGCTGAATCTCTTACCATCACTTTCATCGGTGGAGTGCTGGGAATCATCCTTGCCTATGGTGTATCACTTTCTGTCGGAAGGCTTACTCTATACAGTGCCGTTGCGAAGAACGCGGAAGCTGGCGATGTACGGCTGATCATAGCTCCGACTACTCTACTGGTAGCCACATTAATCCTCGGTGCAGTGGGACTGGTCAGCGGCATGGTGCCCGCCGTGCGCGCCTCGCGCCTCGACCCCATCGAGGCTTTGCGTTACGAGTAGCGTCGGGGACCATCCCCCTTCTACGCTATTTTCAAATGACACGCGAGGTCGCGATTTTCGGCCACAGGCTGCCGATGAGTGATATCGCGATTTTTCGCCGACCATGGGCCATCCGCGATGGGAGGCGATTTACAATTTCCCTGTTCTCATTAGACTAGGCTGCTTCCACTTTGGTTTATCCTCTTCGCGGAGGCTTCATGATCACCCAAGTTCGCCCGGACTCGGCGATCCTTGCCACACTGCAATCATTTAACAAGCCCTGGGTAACGATAGCCGGAGTCACAATTTTGCTTCTGGTGTTGGAAGGCCAGTTGTTGTATTCCGTCCGGCAAGAGTCGCTGACGTGGGACGAAGGCGATCACATTTTCGCCGGATACATGTCGCTCAAGCATCACGACTTCGGCCTGAATCCCGAGCACCCTCCCCTCGTAAAAATGATTGCCGCTATACCACTGCAGGGCATGCATCTTCGTGAGCCGCAGTTACAGAACCGCTACTTCAAAACCGAAGCGTACCTGCGCGGACGCGATCTGATCTTCCAGAATGGTTTTGAGACCATCATCTTCCGCGCTCGAATGGCCGCCTCGATCTTTGCTGTGATGACCGCACTGCTGGCCTTCCTTACCGCGCGCGAGATGTTCGGCGCTGGCGCGGGATTCCTCACCCTGCTGCTGATCGTCTTCGAGCCGAATTTCCTTGCTCACGGGGCCCTGGTCACCACCGACACCGGCGCGGCCTGCTGCCTGCTCGCCAGCATTTATGCATTTTACCGGTACGTGAAATCGCCTTCGTGGGGTCGGATCGCAGTGCTGGGCCTCGCCGCGGGGGTCTTCTGCATCACCAAGCACTCGGCCGTGCTTCTGCCGCTGCTGCTGATCCTTCTGGCCTTCACTGAGTTGTTGCGTCGCCGTCAGCTGGCTGATGAAAGCCGTTTGC
>CAVWRO010000012.1:0-143291 GCA_963757385.1 uncultured Acidobacteriaceae bacterium
GGTTGAACTTCACGGCTTGGTACTTGTGTCCGTTCGTGGTGCGGACGCAGCCTGTCAGCGGGCCAACAGGACCTGGCGAAGATCCGTTGCCGACGGTCAGCTCCAGCGTTGCTGTGCGCGTGATGCTGCCGTCGCTGGCGGTAATTTTGATTGGGTACTTGCCCGCTGCCACCGTGTTGTCCGCGCTGACGTTGACCTGCGACGACCCCGTACCGGGAGCTGCAATTGCACTGGGCATAAAGCTCACGGTGACGCCCGTTGGGGGATTGGGAGCATCCAGAGTGAGGGAGCTATCAAAGCCGGTCCCTGCTTGGGTCACCGCTTCGTCCGATCCCGAGCTTCCTGAGATGATGCTCAGGGACGCGGGCTGCAGCTTCACCGTAAAGGGAGCCGCCTTAGAAGGGTTGACGGTCAGATTGGCCCCAGCAGTTGAACTGCTGTCGCTGGCGGTAACGGCTACGGAATGAGTGGCCGTGACTGCGACCGTGGTGAGCACCGCGACGGCGATGGTATGACCCTTAGCGATAGTCACGCTGGTGGGAACGGACACGACAGCCGGGTCGGCGCTATGGAAAGCTACTTGTACTCCGCCCACCGGAGCCGCCTGGGTGAGAACCACTTTTAGTCTCGACGGCTTTCCTCCCACTACGACGGGCGGATATAGCGTGACGCTGGAAATACTGTCGGTTGCTTCCGGGCTCAGCGTACCCAACGCGGGCGCGCTGGCGCTGCCTGCGAAGCTGCCGTTTGGGGTTTTCTGTTGCGCATTTCCGATACATTCCAGGAACAACAAAATGCCGGCGATCGTCAAGAAAGGAATCAATAAGGAGCGGGACCGTGCACTGCGGGTATTTCCTAAGTTGGACATGTCGTACCTCGATGGGAATTAAGGTCCGACGAAGGGGGCGAGTTCACCTTCTCACGAGCATGAAGCAATGAACAGAGATCAAGAGTGCATGTCCTAAAATAGGATGGGCTCGCACCGAGGGCGAAGTACTGGAATGGAGAGCCGCGGCTATGGTTGCAGCTCGGCCATGAAGCGCAATCGAACGTAGTCTGCGGTCCACTGGCCTTGTTCATCGCAGAGCACTGGACGCAACCTCTGGACGACTTCTTCTATTGCCGGCTCGTGTTCTTTCTCCGGAAGGCTGCGGATGAATGGCATGCCGAAGGTTTCAATCCATGCCGTCATCCCAGTTGGCAGCAGGGTCGGGCGTGGGATGAGTTCTAGGTACGTGACGAAGAAGCCGCCTGCTTCAAGTTTGGCGCGATAAGTATTCACAGTGGGGTAATACCATGGAATCAGCGAGGCGGGGTTAGCGACGTTGCGGCGTTCGAGAGTCGAAAGCAAGGCGACGGTGATGGCGGCGACGTTACCGTGCCCACCCATTTCGCCGACGAAGCGGCCTTTTGGTTTGAGCGCGCGACTCACGCCCGCAATCACCGCATCGGGATCGTCTTTCATCCAATGCAATGCGGCATTGCTGAACACGGCGTCAAATTCGCGATGGAAGTCCAGGTGATAGGCGTTCGCTACCCGCGCATCGAGGCCGCGAGATTTGGCGGCTTGAACCATATCTGGTGAGCTGTCGACTCCAATTACCTCAGCGCCTAGCGCTACGATCTTTTCTGTGAGTATGCCGTTTCCGCACCCCAAGTCGAGAATTCGCTCGCCGGGTTGGACATTCAGGAGGTCGAGCACAGCTTGTCCGAGCGCAGGGACATAGGGGGCGTTCGCGGCGTAACGGTCTGCTTTCCATACTTGGCTTGGCGCAGTGCTATCCATGGTGAACAACAACCTGCTTACAGTTTTTGTTGGACTGCTTCTTCCACTCTTTGCAAGACTTCATCTTCCGACATGCTGGTGGAGTCGAGTACCAGCGCATCTGAAGCTGGTTCGAGCGGGGATGTGGCTCTGGTCCGGTCGCGGTGATCGCGGTCTCGCAATTCAGCCGCGCTGGCCGCGGCTACCTCTCCGCGCAGTTTCTGTTGCTGCATCCGGCGCTGCTCGCGGACTACCGGGTCTGCGTCGAGAAAAATTTTTACGTCGGCATCGGGAAATACTTTGGTACCAATGTCGCGTCCTTCCATCACGATGCCGCCTCCTTTGCCGAGTTCACGTTGATGCGAGACCATCCACTGCCGGACTCTAGGATGGACCGACACCCGCGAGGCACCTTCGGTTACATCGCGCTCCCGCACCCGCTGAGTTACATCTCTTTTGTCGAGAAGCACGCGGTTGCCGCCCAGGTTGGGCTCAAGCTCAATGCTGGAGTCCTCCGCAAGTTTGTGCAGCGCCAGTTCGTCATCGAACGAAACATCCCATTCGATGGCTTTAAGCGCTAGTGCCCGGTACATGGCGCCGCTCTCGAGGTTTATGTATCCAAGCTTTCTGGCCAGGCGGGAGGCAATGGTGCTCTTCCCCGCTCCGGCGGGGCCGTCCACTGCGATGATGAGCCTGCGAGGCTGGGAGTCAGAAGACACAGCGAAAAACATCTTACACGGAAAATCAATGCCGCCGAGCGACAGGATACCGCGCGGGGAGCGGCAATGGTCGGAGCAGGGCGATAGCCTTGAAGGGGCGCGGCTTCAGCCGCGCCGAAGTTGGCGCAAAGTTTTACGGCGTCGCAGAGCCACGCCTTTTCAAAGAAATGAATTGTTGTTCTAGGCGTGCTCAATCTCGGCTAGCTTAAAACACGCTTTAGAAACCCTCGCACGCCGGTGTATCCCAACAATCCGACACAGAGCAGCAACGCGGCCAGTGTCGCCCACACCGGCATGTGCGGGGCTTCGGGAGTGAGCGCGATACGCAGCCCTTCGCTCATATAGACGAGAGGATTGATCAATACTGCGATTTGCAGCCAGCGCACGCTGTGAAGGGCCGCCCACGGATAGTACACGCATCCGAAAAAGGTAATGGGAACTACCACGACGCCAAACATGAGGCTAATGTGCTGGGGCTTTACGATAGTCCCAATCGTTAGCCCAACCGCGCCCGAAGCCAGGCTTGCCAGCAGGATATTGCCGATCAACACTAGCCAACTATCCACGTGAACGTGAACCGGCGTTGCTGGAATGAAATAAATCATCGGGAAAACGACAATCGCCGCCACCACGCTTTGCAGAGCGCTGAAAACGATTTTTTCAATAGCCACCAGGCTGACGGGTAGCGGAGACATAACCCGGTCTTCAATTTCGCGGGTTGCACCGATCTCGAACGAAAGTGGAAGAGCGACGCCCATGATTCCCTGAACAAAAATTGCGACGGCCACGAGTCCAGGCAAGATTAGCGTTCCGAAACTTATTCCGCGGGCATTCTGAAAATCCTGACCCATCTTGGGGAAAAGATAGGTGAATACAAAAACAAACATGAGAGGATTCATTACGGTTCGTACCATGAACGCAATGAACTCGCGGCGGAGGACGGAAACGTCCCGCACCATCAGTCCCCAGAACGCGCGCGCATAAAGGATTGAATCACTCACGCAGGTCCCTCCCCGTCAGCTTGATGAATACAGTTTCCAGCGTCGTCTCGCTTATGGAAACATCCTTCAGCCGCGGCCCTGTTACTTCGATGATTCTTGGCAGCAGGCCATCGAGATTGTCCACGAATATTCGTACGCCCTCCTTGGTGGATTCGACGCCCTTTACCCCGGCCACTTCGCCGAGGCTGCGCTCGAATGCGGAGTCACTCTCGCTCTTGAGGTGAAGGCTAATCACTTTTTGCGCACCGACACTGCTCTTCAGATTCGCGGGCGTGTCGCAGACCAGGATTTTTCCGTGATCAATGATTGCCACGCGGTTACAGAGTTCATCCGCCTCTTCCATGTAGTGAGTGGTCAAAACGATGGTGATGCCGCCGGCAAGAAGCTGACGAATGCTGTCCCATAGCGCGAGTCGGCTTTGCGGATCGAGGCCTGCACTCGGCTCATCGAGAAACAAAATCTCGGGCTGATGCGCGATGGCACGGGCAATCTGAACTCGTTGAGCGAGACCGCCAGAAAGTTCGCGGACAAAAGACTTCGATCGTTCGGTAAGCCGGAACATCTCCAGCAGTTCGTTAGCACGCTTCGAGGCCGCCGGGGACGTGTATCCAAAATAGCGGCAATGGAAATAAAGGTTCTCCCAAACCGTGCACTGGCGGTCGAGGGTGTTGTATTGAGGTACTACGCCCATGTGCTTACGCACTTGCGCCGGGGTTGCGATGACGTCGAGTCCTGCGATATGAACGGTCCCGGACGTCGGTAGAGTGCGCGTGGTGCAAACACTGATGGTGGTGCTTTTGCCCGCGCCGTTCGGTCCCAGCAGGCCGAAGAGTTCTCCCTTTCGGACCGTCAAGTCAATATTGCGAACGGCTTCGACCGGAACCTTGCCGGCATAGCGCTTCGTCAAACCGCGAATGGTGACGATGTCTTCGCTGCTATTGGCCATAAATGTTTTGCAAAATTATACGTGGATGGACGAGGGAAAATCAGCGCGAAAGTTATTTCTGCGCGGGCGCGATCTGATGCGATGTGACTTGCGCCGTTGTGACCTGAACCAGAGACCTGTTTCCTACGCGAATGTATTCCAGTTCTCGAGCATTCAAAAGGACGTTAACAGACTCCTTCACTCGCGAACGGGGCACAAAGTTCCCGAAGAAGTTGTCCAATTCCTGTTGGTCGGCGGCAATTACACAATCCAAATACTTCGAAAGCAACGCAGAAAGCGCTTCGCCGACAGAGAGATTCATGCCTTCGCGCACTGCATCTGGCGCCCAGCGATAGAGCACGTCCCAAGAGGAACCTTCACGCGGATTGTAGTCCACACGGCTAATTCTCAATTTCGCTCCCAGTTCGCCGAGGGCGCGATCCAGGGCCGCAATGGAGACGCTTCCGCCCAGCATCTCCTGCATTTTTTGTTTCGAGATTGGACCGGCGCGCTGGATAACTCCAAAAGCATCACAGGCAAGTTGCGAATATTCTGAGCGATGTCCTGGCTCGGGTACATGCTTAGGATTTCGTTCCCCGATCAGTGCATAGAAATAAGGAAAAATTGATTGAGCTACTAGCAGGGCATTGTTGTCGTCGAATTTATTGGCTTCGTATGCGTCACGCTCGCGCAACAGACGAACCATGAGGTCAGTTGCCTGTTGGGCTCGCGGGTCGGCGAAAGCGTGTTGCCAGGTGGGAAGCTTTTCGTCTGAACCGGCCCATGCCCCAATAAAAGTTGGAGCAAGAATCGCAGGAGTATGTGGATATAACGTGCAGAAACCTACCTGCTCAAGGAACGAGCGTGCGTCCTCAAGCGTGCGGATGGGACGCCCGTCCAGATGCCACTTCTCGCAGCGAAGCTGTTGGAGTTCCTGTTCAGTCATAAAAAGCAGCTTCTAGCTATTAGCTCTTGGCTTTTAGCGTAGACCGGGACAATCAATTCTTGCGGAAGATCTTAATCTTTGATCCACGGCCATGCGCCAAAACCGTAGACTGCGGGCCAAGAGCCAAGAGCTATATTCTCTTAAACGCCTTCTGAATCTCCTTCATCGAGTATCGCAGAACCACCGGCCGTCCGTGCGGGCAGGACATTGGACATTCTGTCTTAGCCAACTCTGCGAGTAGCCATTCCATTTTATTCTGCTCCAGTGGCATGTTGACTTTGATCGCGGCATGGCATGCGATGGATGCGGCTATGCGCGTACGGACTTTCTCCAGATTGATTGCCTGATCTTCTCGCAACAACTGATCGAGTAATTCGTGGAGCATGTGTTCGACCTGCGAGGCGTCAATTCCCGCCGGCGCAACCTTTATAGCGATGCTTCGGGCTCCGAAAAGCTCGGCTTCGAAACCATTCTTTGCGAGTTCGTCCGATATATCGCTGAACACGGCTTGTTGCGCTGGCGAAAGCTCCAATAACAGCGGCATGAGCAGATGTTGGCTTTCCACTTTTTTGATCTCGCGCTGGTGGAGTATTTTCTCGAAAAGTACGCGTTCGTGGGCGACATGCTGGTCAATAATCCAAAGGCCTTCGTAATTGACCGCAAGAATAAACGACTCGCGAATTTGGCCGAGCGGCTTCAGGGTAGCGAGGGACGGCGCCAGTTCACTTGCCGGGTCTGGTTCCTCTGCGATATATGGAGTACATCCCTCCCCGGACGCCGGCATGGGTTCACGAGCGAAAGAGACGGCGGCATTTCCCTCCACGCTAATGCCACTTTCGAAATGGAAACGTTCGTTTAGGGGAGGGACAATCGGAGCCTGCAAAACAAAATTGTGCGGCAAAAGCGAACCGTTCGCGGTTTGAGCTTGCGCTGAGTCTCCCGATGGTATGGCTGAGAAACTTCCCGAAATTAAAGATGGACTGGCGGTAGGGCGCGCCGAAATTTCAGTTGTGAACTGAGGTACTGGACGGGCCTTCATCAGCGCAGCACGGATTGAATCCCGTACAAAATCGTGCATCACCGTGTTCTGGCGAAAGCGAACCTCGGTCTTCGAAGGGTGGACGTTTACGTCCACTTCTTCGGCTGGCAATTCAAGAAACAGCAAAACAACGGGAAAAACTGTCGGCGGCAGAATGTTGCGGTACGCTTCGGTGATTGCGTGGTGAATGAGGCGGTCGTGAATGAGGCGACCATTGACGAAAATATAAATCGAATTGCGATTGAGCTTTTGAATTTCAGGCTTCGAAACAAACCCATGCAGTCGCAATTCGCCGGGATCCTTGGGAGATTCGTTGGTCTCGGTACGCCGCCACGGAGGCGGTTGCGGCAATCCCACATGCGCGAGCGGCTGTGCCGCAGTCAATGGCAGTAATTGGTCCAAAACTTCTTTGCCGAACACTTGATAGACGCGTTCGGTGTATCCAGCTACTGGCGGCGCAACCAGCATGGCGTTGGTCGCCGAGTGCAATTCAAAGTGCTTGTCCGGATGCGCTAAAGCATAGTGAGTGACCAAAGACGCGATGTGCGAAAGCTCGGTGGCCTCGGCCTTCAGAAATTTCTTGCGCGCCGGAGTATTGAAAAACAAGTCGCGAATTGTAATTGAAGTTCCAGAGGGCAGGCCTGCTTCCTCAATCTTGAAGATTTTGCCGCCATTGATTTCGATGACCGTTCCCGCCGATTCTTCTCCGGCGCGAGTTTCAAGCCGAAGGCGGGACACCGACGCGATGGAAGGAAGAGCCTCGCCACGAAAACCCAATGTCGTGATGCTTAAAAGATCTTCGGCATTCTTCATCTTCGACGTAGCATGCCGCTCGAAAGCCAGCATGGCGTCATCGCGCACCATTCCGCATCCATTGTCGGTGATTTGAATTAACTTCTTGCCTCCAGCTTCGATCTGGATCTTTATTCGCGTGGCACCGGCATCAATCGAATTTTCAAGCAATTCCTTCACGACCGAAGCTGGCCGCTCCACGACTTCGCCCGCGGCGATTTTGTTAGCAACGTTTTCGGATAGGACGTGAATGCGGCCCATGGTTTTGAATCTAGCAATCCGCTCTCAGCACTCAGCAGTCACCAAATTCGGCTGAATGCTGAGTGCTAAATGCTTATTTGCTTGCTTTCCCGCTACAATGTCGGCTTTTTCAATTGCTGCTTCCATCCCAAAATGCGCGCCTTGTTCCCTTCGTCTTCGGCTTCGGGAATCATTCCTTTTTTCTGATACAGGACGGAGAGGCTGGTGTGCGCCAGAACATCGTCGGGATCGAGTTCAGAAATCCGCTTGGCGACGGTGATTGCTTCATCAAAACGGCCGAGATCCTGCAAGGCGCGTGACATTCCATGCATAGCTTCAGTGAAAGTCGGGTCGGCGCTAAGGGATTTCTCATACTCGCGCACAGCAGCCTCATGATCGCCGTCAGCGAGGAAATCCAATGCAGCGTAGTAGTGGTCTTCAGCTGTCTGGCGGTCGTTTTGGTCGGTCACGAATTTCTAGGGATCCTTAAGGAAAGTGCGATTCTAGCATGTAGAGATGACCTGTTCGGCGTGCAGGTCGGCGATGCTGACACGAAGAGGGGGACGCTTCCAAGCGACGTTATACTGAAAGGGCGAATGATTTATATGTTCCGATTTTTATGGAATGCTACGCGCGGCCATCGCCTTACGCCGTGGCGGAGCCGTTATCTGCTGTGGAGAATCGAGACCTATTGCGGCGTCAAGATGCAGCAGATCGGTTTCCTCGAATTCTGGGAATTTACCTGGCGGGAGCGCAGCCATTTATGGCGCTTTCTTAAGTGGACGGCCGAGATGGAACGGTACGCGAATCCAAAAACGAAGACGTAACAAGAAGTTAGAGTTGTCCTTAGGAAGACCGGGTCAGGATCCGCTGCTGGTAGCTGCCGCGCCTTCTAAAATTACACTTACTTCCGTGCCCTTGCCGGAACCGATAACCTGGAAAGCTGAACCGCGATTGGCCGCGATTTCCAAATATCCCATGCTTCCAGGGATCGCGAAGATCTCTCCCGGGGCGCCGTCCGCATAGGCGGTCCTCACATCGGTGATCTCCCGTTTCCCAATAACTATTTTGAACGGCGGCGGTTGAGGCTCGAACAGCATGGGCGCATCTTCCGCCGTGATATTGGTCACGAGATTGCCGAACCGGTCCACCTTGAGAACGACCCCCCGCAGTGTATTACCGTTCAGCGGCTTTGGTTTGGGAGTGTTGAAACGAACGAAGTCGGTGATCAGCGGCCCAAATTTATCTGCTTCGACTCGTTTCGCCAAATAGGCCGCCACTGGAGAGAAGACGTCCCGCGCGTGAAAAGTGTTGCTGATCTTATCAAGGAAGTAATGTTCAGCGGTGACGTGGTGCACGTGCAAACGCTCTTCCCGCGCGTAAACTAGTGAGAGAACTCCATTATCCGGCGCGACGAAGTGGTGGCGTTCGGTGCTCGCGATAATCGGACGGCGGTCTGTACCTACCCCGGGATCTACGACTACCAGATGCACCGTTCCCGCAGGGAAATAGGTATACGCCTGCGCAATGGTCAACGCGCCGTCGAGTATATCGAACGGTTGCACGGAATGGCACACATCCACGATCTCAACATCGGGAGTGATTCCTAAAATCACACCTTTTACCGCGCCCACGAAGTGATCGTTGAGGCCAAAGTCAGTCGTCAGAGTAATAATGGGGCGTTCTGCCACAGGAAGCCTCTATGCAGGGATTTCTTCGGTAACTCGAAGGTAATCTGCCTAGAGTAACAAGTCAACGCACGGCAGTAATGAACCGTAATCACTGTGGCGAAGCGGGGACTTCGTCTGCTTCAGCGGCCTTAGTTTTTTCTGGGCGCATCAAAGGGAAGAAAATTACGTCGCGAATAGTATGGGAATCCGTTAAGAGCATTGCCAGACGATCTATGCCTACCCCTACACCTCCAGTCGGCGGCATGCCGTAGGAAAGCGCACGAATGTAGTCTTCATCCATTTGGTGCGCTTCCTGATCTCCACGTTCGCGTTCGCCCAATTGTTGCTCAAAGCGTCGCCGCTGCTCCTCAGGATCGTTCAGTTCGCTGAATCCATTGGAAATTTCCATCTTGCCGGCGAAAATTTCGAAGCGTTCAACCCAGTCAGGATCGTCTGGCTTATTTTTGGATAGCGGGGAGATAGCCGAGGGAAACTCGTAAATGATGGTGGGTTGAATTAAGTGCTCTTCGACGACGGCTTCAAACAAATTCGCGATAGTTTTGCCCGCGGGTTCGTTTGGGTCGAACGCGATATGAGCGTGCTTGGCGTTAAACCTCTGCACCAGTGCGTTCACTGATTCCTTGGACTCGAAGCTCGACATTTCTGGTTTGGCCCCGGCCGTCTCTGGCCAGTGCTGAATAATCGCCTCGCGCATCGTCATCCGCCGCCAGTTTGGGCTGCTCCAATTTATTTCGTCTTCGCCCCATTTTGTTTTTGTTCCTCCGGTCACGTCCGTGGCTGCGCGTTCGATTAGTTGTTGCGTGAGGTCCATCACCCCGCGAAAATCGGTATAGGCCTGATAGAACTCGAGCATGGTGAACTCGGGGTTATGCCGGGTGGAGATGCCCTCATTGCGAAAATTACGGTTGATCTCATAGACGCGATCGAAGCCGCCCACAACAAGCCTTTTGAGATATAGCTCTGGGGCGATTCGTAGGAAAAGATCAATGTCCAGCGTGTTGTGGTGAGTCACGAAAGGCCGGGCCACCGCGCCGCCGGCGATCGGTTGCATCATCGGAGTTTCGACTTCGATAAATCCATTGGAATCCAGAAACCGGCGCATGGATTGAACCAGCTTGCTGCGTTTCAGAAAGACTTCCCGAACCTCAGGATTCATCACCAGGTCGAGGTAACGTTGCCGGTAACGAAGTTCCACTTCGGCGAGGCCATGCCACTTTTCCGGCAATGGCAAAAGATCTTTGGAAAGGAATGTGATCTCGTCCACGTGCACGCTGAGTTCGCCAGTGCGCGTACGGAAGAGATATCCCGCGACTCCGATGTGGTCGCCAATGTCGAGCAATTTATAGAGCTCAAATCCTTTTTCGCCGACGGCGTCTTTTTTTACGTAAATTTGCAACTTCTGTCCGCCCTGTTGAATATGGGCGAATCCGGCCTTTCCCATCAAGCGTATCGTCATGATTCGGCCGGCAACCCGCACGTTGACGCGAGTGGCGTCCAATTTTTCCGCCGTTCTCGCCGTGAACTCGTCTACGATCGCGGGAACTGTGTGAGTGAGGTCGTAGCTGCTTCGGTAAGTCGGTTGCCCGAGAGCTTCTATCTGTTTCAGCTTCTCGAGCCGCAGTCCATAGATTGTTTCGTCGAGTGGCAATGAGACCCTTCTAATAGCCTGGATGAAAGATGGAAGGCCCGATTATAAACAAACGCCGCTGGTATCGTGGTACGCGGTTGTTGAAGGGAGGGTAACTTGGCGATACTATCGGTTGGGGCTGGAAACCCAACGAACAAAGTGACGGGCATTGATCCGGATTTGCGAATCAGAGGGGAGGGCGCCGAAATGAGCGAATCGTTGAAGTCGAGTCAGTTGGCCGGATCAAGCCAGTCAGCGGGGCCTTCGAACGAATCCTTTTCGGCGAGCCGTTGGACGAAGGGCAATCTCATATTTCCGACCCGGATCATCGTAACTCCGCATCGTGTCAGCCGCGTTAAATCCCGGTTGTTCGGCAGCAACGATGAGAGCATTGCGATACCCCAGGTTGCTTCTGTGAAGATTGCGACCGGCATAATTTGGTCGGAAATTAGAATTGACTCCACCGGTGGCACCGATCCCATCACAAGTCATGGGCACCGCAAGAGGGATGCGCTAAGAATCCGCGAGTTGATTGAAATGCATCAGGCTCAATTGGCTGGAAATTACCGGCAGCCAAACTCGTAATCCGCTTGACCAGATTAAGATAACTGCCAGACGCCTCTTAGTGTTTACAAACGCCGCCAATCTGCTTAGCAGCCCTGAGTATGTGCTCTCCCTCCCCATTATTTTGCTAGCGCTCTTTGCGGGAGGAATTCTCCTGATTGACTCAGTTACTCCGCCCAACTGGAAATGGATGAATGCGGCAACGGCCATGGCCGGAGTCTTATTTTCCGCCGCTGGGGTTGTACGTATCCAGTTGTTACAGCAACAACTGGAAAGTTCCTCTCGCCGGCTGCAGTGGGCTTTCGGGCATTCCATGCTCATAGATCATTTATCCATTTATTTTTACTACCTCTTCCTCATCACAGCTGCGATCACGATCCTTATTTCGGTACGCCAGGTTCAAATTCCGGGAGTACAGCAAGCTAAGGTCTATGCGCTGATTTTGGTCTCGGTCATCGGAATGATGTGTATGGCTGCGGGATTCGATATTGTGATCATCTTCGTTGGGTTGGAGCTGATGAGTGTCAGTACTTGCGTCTTAGTCGGAGCTTTAGCCAGAGATCATAATGCGCGTGAGACGAGTCTCAAATATTTCCTGCGTGGGGTATTTTCGTCCGCCGTGTTTGCAGGCGGCCTGAGTCTTCTTTATGGGCTGACCGGCAGTACCAATCTCCAAATGATTTCGCAGGGCGTAAACAACATTGCGAGCCATCACGGGGCTCCTGGCAGTCACGCGCTCGTGACGCTCGCGATTGGCATTACCGTTGCAAGCTTGTGCTTCAAAATTGCGGCGATGCCGTTTCACCTCTGGATGCTTGATCTGTGCGAGGGCGCGGCTGCCAGCATCGCAGGATTTATTTGTCTCGCATTTCAGGTAGGGGGATGGGCAATGTTGCTTCGTATTCTTTTGTGGGGGCTGTACCCTTTGCGCGCCGAATATTTGCCGATGCTGATGGTTGTTGCGTTGCTTTCCGTGATAGGGGCAAACATAGCGGCGCTAACGCAAACTAGCCTTACGCGATTGTTGGGATACTCATCCATTGCGCAAGGTGGATTCATCATCTTCGGAATGATTTCCCTCACCTCCGTACAATATCCGGAACCCGCCTTTTTCGAGGGGTTCGAGGGAATTCTGTTCCATCTGTTGGCTTACACATTGATGAATCTGGGGGGATTTGCCATGGTTGCCGCGTTGCAGACGTCGAATCCCCTCGGAAATAGGAGAGGAGATGAAATCGAGAATCTTGCGGGTCTTTTTTACCGCGATCCGACCCTGGCGATTTTCATGGCGATTTTCCTATTCTCGTTGGCTGGCTTGCCTCTATTTGCGGGCTTCTATGGGAAGTATTTAATTGTCCACAGCCTGTTAGAGAGCGGGCGCTATGTTCTCGCCGCGTTGGTACTGTCGTGTTCCATCATCGGCTTCTACTACTACGGACGTCTCGCGCAAGTAATGTTTATTCGTGACCAAAACCCAACGCTCGTTTCCACAGGGGCTCCTCTAAGGGTTGCCCTCGGGATTTTGGGATTTTTCACCGTTGCTATAGGAATCTATCCGAAGCCTTTTATCCGTGCGGTCGAGTGGTCGCTGCGACTGACTTAAACCTCAGAATCAAGTATTCTCATGTCGTGAAGCAAAAACTCCACAACCGGACGCATTGCGTTCGGCAGCGTGCGATTCTCTGCGAAAATAATTCCGATGCCAACTCCTGAAGACGAGGCCGCTGACAAAAAGAGTGCGTGGGTCCAACTGGCAAACTACAGTCAATTGGCTTTCATTTTTCCGGCCGCGACTATAGTGGGATGGCTCATTGGCGCCGGGTTGGATCGGTGGCTGCATACAACCTGGCTCTACCTCGTAGGCCTGATATTAGGGATAATCGCGGGGTTCGTAGAACTGGTCCGCACCGCCATGGCGGACTCCAAGTAAAAGGGTCACGCCATGGCTGCGGTCGTATTTCTGGAATATTCCGGCTCTGCTTAAGTTAATCCGAGCGTTCTCAAAATCCAAGTTGCTTAATTTCTTGCAAAGGCGGTGGGCACTCAAAAAGAAGGTGCCTCCGGGCTTTCACATTGATCGTCCTCTGGTTCTCTTGCAAAGCGACGATTGGGGACGAGTGGGAGTTCGCGACAAGGAAGGTTTCGAGCTTCTACGCGCCGCGGGGGTTCGGTTGGGAGAACATCCCTACGATTTTTATACGCTCGAAACCGCGGATGATGTAACGGCTATCCATGAGTTGCTGAAACGGCATCGGGACGCCACCGGACGTTCGGCCTGCATGGGAATGAACTTTGTCATGACAAACCTGGATTTCGAAAAGATTTCCAAGGGTGGGTTTAAAGATATTCATCTCATGCCGCTGAATGATGGCCTGCCTGGAAACTGGAAACGTGAAGGACTCTTCGAAGCCTACCGTTCGGGGATCGTGGATGGTGTTTTTTCCCCATCGCTCCATGGACTGACTCACTTTTGTCAAATTGCAATAGAACATACTCAGTCGAGGAACAACACAAAATCGGAATTGCTGCGAACTCTGTGGCGCGCGGAGACGCCATATATTTATTGGCGAATGCCATGGGTTGGGTATGAATACCTCAATCCCGGAAAGCCCCGGGAGGGTTTTCTGTCCGCCGAGTCGCAGAGCAAGGTAATTCAAGAAGCCACCGATATCTTTAAAAAATTCTTTTCCCGTGCGCCCACCTCGGCTTGCGCTCCCGGATACCGCGCCAATAGCGACACTTACAAAGCGTGGGCCGTGCACGGGATTCGAGTCGCGCAAAACGGAAGCGGCTCTCCGTTGCCTCCGCACATGGATGAGTTCGAAATGCTACACCTTCATCGCACGATAGATATCGAGCCCAGCCAGAAGGACCTGCCTGTCGAAAAATATGTTCAACTGGCGGAGGCATGTTTTGCGCGCGGAGTCCCTGCGATCATTTCGGTTCATGCAATAAATTTCCACTCTTCCCTTAAGGATTTTCGCAGCGCGACGTTATCGTCATTAGATGAATTCTTGACCGCACTGGAGAGAAAGTTTCCTAACTTGCTCTACGTGCATGATATGGATGCGTACGATATTGTGAATCGTGGGAAATTCCGATCCCCGCGAGGCACGGTCGCAGTGGGGGTCAGGCGCCTGGATGAGGCGGACGGAACTCAATAAATATGGCCCAGTCATTGTTACTTATTACCGTGGACTGCCTTCGCGCCGACCACGTCGGCTTTCTAGGCTATCCCCGGAAGACGACGCCTTTTCTCGATGCGCTAGCTGGGTCGAGCACCGTGTTCTCGAATGCGTTAGTGGCCGGCGCGCCGACTTATTATTCATTTCCGGCAATCATGGCATCCCGGCATCCACTTGCCCTGGGCAGGGATGTCATCGGCATTGCGCCGGACGAACCTACGCTAGCATCCGTACTCAGTCAATCAGGATATGCCACGGGCGCATTCCTCGCAGCAAATCCTTACCTGTCCCGGCGATATGGGTACTATGCAGGATTTGACACATTTAACGACTTTCTTGGAGTTGCCGAAAGTCCTCCCCAAGATGCACCGAAGGTCGCGACTGCCTCCCTTCGAAGCCACTTCAATTCATATTTGAATAAAGCCTGTCACTCCCTTGGGCCTGTCGGTCGAGTCTACGACGAGCTTTATTTCCAATATTGCCAGGCCGTGGCCAGCCGCTCAGACCCTTCTCTGGACTCGTTGCGGTGTTTTCCGTCGGCTGACGTAATTGTGAATGAAGCCAGCATATGGCTTGAAAATGTCGGCGCAGATCCGTTTTTCCTCTGGCTTCATTTTATGGATCCTCATTCTCCTTACTATCCAAAGGAAGAAGCGTTGGAGGCGATGGCGGGCGATTCAAGCGCAGCGCCCGCGTTTCGTGCGAATTCGTACTGGAATCGCGGAGACGTCCGTGCACATGCCCTCCGAGGCCGACGTGATCAAGTTGTTGCCCTATACGACGCGGGAATCCGTTGGGTGGACTCGCAGATTAGTCGCCTGGTGGACAAGTTGCGTAGCCGCAAACTGTGGGACAACTGTGTGTTCGCCGTAACCGCCGATCATGGCGAGGAATTTCTTGAGCACGGAGGCCGGTATCACTCGCCGGCAAAACTTACAGAAGAATTAATCCATGTCCCGTTGTTGTTGCATGGTTCGAAAGCGGGCGGACCGAAAATTCAGCGTGAACCGTTCAGCCTTGTCGATTTGGCGCCGACCCTTCTGGACACTTTGGACATTGCAGCGCCAACCACATTTCGTGGGACCAGCTTATGGGCACAATCGGAGGAACAACGCGCGGGCAGGACCGCAATCGTGGAATCCATCGCGACTTGCAAGAATCCTTTCGATCGGTACCAGCGGACAGGCTCGCGGCTAATTGTTGTTCGCGAATCGCAGTACAAGTTGGTGCTTGATTTCGCTTCATCGCAAGACAACTTGTTTGATCTTAAGAGCGATCCGGGCGAGCTTCATCCGCTTCCCGCAAGTGCTGAGAAGCCCGTGCGGCGACGGCTACTCGAATGCGCACGGGAACATATTTCCCAGTCCGTGCATTCTCGGGACACGAATCAACTACTCGACGCTCGACTCCGCGACCTGCGAATGGAATGTGGAGACCCGGTTAGTAGTATCGTCACCTGACATGGCTGGTTCCCGGGCACTCATTGATAGGCATTCAAAGAAGATTCAGCTTCCCCTTCGCATTCTGGTAGATAGCCTCGCCGATGAGGGCCTGACGAATGCACAAATGACAAATGGGCGTGAAATTATACGGCGACTGGACCCCGCCAAATTTAACGTCAGCACTTTTTATCTCAATCAACCAGATCCCGTTATTCAGTCGAGGCCGAACACCAGGCTCATTTGTTTACCCAAACGCAGACAAACGATCCGAATCTTATGGGAATATGTCTTTGGCCATCACGAGATTCTCTTCTACATGAAAGCTGCTCCAGCGAGTAAATTCTATTCAGGCCTTCGCCAAAAGTGGAAGGATGATCGCATTACGATCGGAACAATCGAGTCCCAATGCGACTTGCGCAATGAGCCGACAATCCGTGCTGAGAGCATCAGCTTATGGGAACAGACCATCCTTCGCTGCGATTTCCTGTTCAGTAACTCTCCCGCTGTGAAGCGGAGTTTAGAATCTGAGTACGGGCTGTTCAGTGAGATTGTGGAAACAGGAGTGGACACGAAGTTCTTTAAGCCTGACAAGGGGCGGCAGCGCAATTCGCGGCTTCGCGTCATGTTTGCAGGCTCGTTACGCCCATTCAAACAACCGGACTTGATGTTGGAAGCGGCGAAGCGCTTTCCGCAAGCAGACTTCGCAATCGTGGGCGATGGAATCATGGCTGAAGGGTTGCGGGAGGCGGTGCAACACCAAAAGCTCCCTAACGTCTTTCTATTAGGGCCGCTGGAAGCGCAGGCTTTGCGAAACGAATACCAGCGGGCAGATATATTTCTATTCCCGTCTAAATGGGAGGGATCTCCGAAAGTTATTCTTGAAGCGGCAGCATCTGGTCTGCCGGTCATCGCCAGGAGAGACTACGATCCGGAAACTGTGATTCACGGGGAAACAGGGTACTTAGTGGAGAGCGATGATCAACTTTACCGGAGCGTAGGAGAGCTACTCAGTAATGAGGATCTGCGCATCAGATTAGGATCAGGTGGCCGCATTCACAGCGAAAAATTCGACTGGAATTTGATCACTTTAAAGTGGGAGTCAATATTCTTAAAGTTGGCATCGCAGAAGCAAGCGGCCGTTTAGTATGACCGGAAGCCTGTCACTACCGAATACTGCAGCCGCCTTGCCTAGGAAACCACTTCACGTTGTGACTCTGACGCCCTTCTATCCCACTTCACAGAATGATGCGCAAGGCTGCTTCGTGGCGGAGCCCTTGCAATCGATGTCCCACCTCGGGATTACCCAGACCGTGATGGTCGCGGCACCGTTTTATCGTCCCTACGCGGCCGTCAACATCGCCGCCTTTCCTGCCCGGCAGATTCGGTATATTTCCCTCCCCGGCGGTGTTGGTCTTCCCTCGGCTGGCGCGTCGCTTTTTGCGAGTCTTCTAGGTACCGTACGCAAGTTGCACCGCACCACTCCCATCCATATTATTCATGCCCATGCGGCTTTGCCATGTGGTCATGCTGCTGCATTGTTGAGCCGCGAACTTGAGATTCCGTTTGTAGTAACGGCTCACGGCCTCGACGCTTACTTCACTGACCAAGTGATGGGACGTGCCGGCAACTGGTGCGGGCACGTTTCAAAGTTCGTTTACCGCGCTGCCGCATGTGTGATCTCCATAAGTGAAAAAGTCAGGGACCGCGTGCTGAAAGGTGCGCAGGGCGGCGAGACAACTGAAGTGGTTTATAACGGGGTTGATTCGGACCTGTTTCGCCCCACTGGCGCCAACTCTGAAGCTTCAACAATTCTTTGTGTTGGTAATTTGATTCCGACTAAAGGCCATGATGTTCTTCTGCGAGCTTTTGCTATGGTGCAGGGGCATTTCCCAGAATTCTCTTGCGAGATCATTGGCGACGGTCCGGAGCGATCAAAACTAGAAGGAATCGCCGCGAATCTCGATGTTAGAGTTCTTTTTCGCGGACGCAAGAGCCGCGCAGAAGTAGCCGACGCAATGCGACGCTGTGCGATATTCGCTTTACCCAGCATCTATGAGGGGCTGGGTTGCGTATATTTAGAGGCAATGGCTAGCGGCAGACCGACCGTTGGCTGCCGGGGACAAGGGATTGATGAAGTGATCGAGCATGGGGCTAATGGATTGTTGGTCAGCCCCGGCGGCGTGGAGGACCTCGCGGACGCGCTCTCCGTGCTGCTGCAAGATTCGCAACTCCGGGACAAGCTTGGAGCAGAGGCGCGACGGACCATTTTACGCGAGTTTACGCTCGCGCATCAGGCAGAGAGGCTGGCCGGAATTTACCGAGAGTGCGCTAGGTGAACCGGCGGCTGGCGATTCTGACCGAAATCATCGCTCCTTATCGCATACCAGTTTTCAATGCTCTGGCCAAGGTTGACGGAATTGATCTCCATGTTATTTTCCTAGCCGAAACAGATCCCGAAGCTCGCGACTGGCTGGTTTATAAAGATGAAATCCGTTTTAGCTGGCAGGTGCTTCCTTCCTACAGAAAGCGGGTTGGAAGGCATAATCTCCTTCTCAACGTGGGAGTCGGAGCTGCCTTGAGTAAAGCCAGGCCTGATGTCATCATTTGCGGCGGCTATAACTATATTGCTTCCTGGCTTGCTTTGCTGTGGGCGCTGCGAAGGCGGTTGCCGTTTTTCCTTTGGACAGAGAGCAATTCTAGAGACTTGCGGCAAAACAATCCGGTTCTACAGCGGTTGAAACGGGCCTTTATTAAGAGTTGCGACGGCTTCGTGGTGCCCGGAAAAGCATCACAGCAATACTTGCAATCTTTCAGTGTTTCTCAGAAGAAAATCTTCACAGCTCCAAATGCCGTGGACAACGACCTTTATAAGAATACCGCCGAAGATGTTCGAGGTAATGATGCGAAATGGCGTTTACAACTTAACCTTCCGCAACGTTTTTTTCTTTTTGTCGGCAGAATGGTGATCGAAAAAGGGATCTTCGATCTTTTCCATGCCTATCACGCATTGGACCCCAAAGTCAGGGCAAAGGTTGGATTAGTATTTGTGGGCGACGGTCCGAAGCGGGTCGAACTGGAACGGCTCTCGCGAACAGTTAAGGTGGGTTTTATTCAATTTCCCGGTTTTGTACAAAGGGAGAATTTAGCGCGCTACTATGCACTTGCCGACGCGTTGGTTCTTCCCACGTATACGGATGCATGGGGCCTGGTAGTGAATGAGGCAATGGCGTGTGGCTTGCCGATAGTCTGCTCCGACGTGGCTGGTTGTGTTCCTGATCTTGTGCTAGAGGGATGGAATGGCCGCGTGATTCCCCCACGAGACATCCAGAAATTAGTTCAGGCTCTTAACAATCTGGCAAACAACCCAAAAATAATCCGAGAGATGGGGGAGAATAGTAGAGAAAGAATTCTGCATTTCTCGCCGGAAATATCTGCGAACGGTATTGCCGGGGCGGCCTTCTCGGCTACAACGAACTTATGACTAGATGGAAAGACGGATTCAAGCTGGCACTAATCATCGCGGTGTGTGCCATGGTCATCGGTTTATTGGTAATCGTCAGGCCCGGTTATTTTACAAATATGGAGTATTTGGGAGGGCTGCTGTTACTGGAAGCACTGCTTGCGACAATCTGGAAATATGATCAACGGTTTTTTCCAGTGCTCATTCTGGTTTTCATGTTGGCCGGGATTGACGTTCCAATGGGAGGAATATGGAACGCACTACGCTGGGTGGTACTCGGAGCCGGGGCGGTCGCCGGCATGGCCATTTATCTGAAGAACTATCCCTTTTCGGCTCGATTGATTCATTGGATTGCATTATCTTGTGTGGTCGCCGCGACTACGTCGGCCGAAGTTTCCTCTTTTCCAAAACAGCCGCTATTAAAGGCTTTGAGCCTATTTCTGCTTTTCTTATACGGTACATTTGGAGCCCAGTTGGCGATAATTGGAAGAGAAAAGCAGTTCTTTGCCGGCTTAATGTGGGGTTGCGAGACGCTGATTTATGTTGTTGCCCTAGAGTATTTCCTCCTGCATCGTCAATTTTTTGGTAATCCAAATTCTCTGGGTGCGGTCATGGGCATCGTCGCGATTCCCCTAATGCTTTGGGGTATCTCTGTAGCGGGGAATGCGCGAACCCAATGGCGCCGAACGTTTGCCTTCTTGCTGTCTGTAATATTACTGTTCACGAGCTATGCTCGCGCCAGTATTATCGCCGCTGTCATATCCTCCATTTTGTTCTGTGTGTTATGGCGGAACTACCGGGCGTTGATCAAAGGACTAGCTACAGCCTTGTTGATAGCAATCTTGGTGTCCTACATGGTACCCCTGCCGAATTCTCCTGATTCAGCTACAACGTTGCGCTCACGATTTCTCTTTAAAGGGAAAGAGCAAGCCGGGGCACTGGGTTCGAGAAAGTCAGTTTGGGAGACGACGATCTCTTCGATCGAGCAGCATCCGTGGTTTGGAACCGGTTTTGGAACTGTGTTCTCAGCCTTTGATAAGGATGCTATTCAAGTGGCCAATTTCGGCTCAACTTCCATTACCACCCGGGAACATGGAAACAGCTACCTCGCCCTTGTGGAAGGAGTTGGACTGGTTGGAGCAATTCCGTTCTTTTGTCTTGTCATTCTTACCGTTGTAAACATTGCCCGGGTACTGCGCTACCTCTGGCAGACGCGAGACCCGTTTTTGCCTGCGATTCCCCTGGCGCTTGTTCTTATAGCAGGATTCGTTCACGCAACGTTCGAGGACTGGCTCTTCGCCGTTGGCTACTATACGTGCGTTTTCTTCTGGACGTTCGGATTCATGCTGGTGGACCTTGTTCCGGTAGCATCTCAAATACATGATCGGCGCGACTTCCTTCAGGCACGCATTCCGCAAGAAAGTGCCCTGGTTCCATCGGTCCCCTGATGCATCTGTTTTTAAATGGAGTGGCTGCTAGTGCGGGCGGCGGGCTTACTTATCTGCGCAACGTGGTCCCCGAGCTGGCGAAGCGAAGCGACGTAAAGACCACTGTCGCTTTAAGCGAAGGCTACCGCAATGAATTCGTAGACCTGCCCAATGTTTCGTTTATCACCGTGACTGGTCGCGCGGGCGCAGTCCGCCGTTTCTGGAACGAACAGACTCAACTTGGCCGCTTGATCAGAGATGCAGGTGCGGACGTGCTGATTTCAACCGGCAATTTTGCTTTAAGAGATTCATCGGTGCCGCAAATACTTTTGTCAGGCAACTCTCTTTATACTTCCAGGGATTTTCTGGCTGACCTTCGCTCCCGTGGCGACTACCGTCTGTTACTGGATACCCTTGGAAAAGGAGTATTCGCAAAGCGCTCGCTAACCTGGGCTGACTGCACCGTTGCTCCAAGCAAAGCATTTGCGAACGAATTGAGCGTTTGGGGCGGAGTCGAAGTAAAAACTATTCACCACGGCTTCGATCGGGAGCGCTTCTTTTCGGACAAAAGTGGTCTTCCGGAGGAAATTCAACAGGAGATCGATATTTCTAAGGACGCACTTCGCCTGTTGTTCGTGAGCCACTACAATTACTATCGCAATTTTGAAACACTCTTCCGGGCTATACCCTTTCTTCGGGAGCGCTTGGGCTCACGGCCCGTCAAACTTGTCCTCACTTGCAAACTGGTTTCAGGACAAAATCCAGGCTCCTACCGCACCGAGTCCGCGAACGCGCTGGTGCGCAAATTAAAGATCGCAGACAGCTTGGTAGAACTAGGCGCTGTGCAGTACGAGCAACTTCATGAACTGTATCGTTCATGCCACATCTACACCACGGCGGCATACACCGAAACATTCGCCCATCCTCTTGTCGAGGCCATGGCGTGCGAATTGCCAGTCGTTGCTTCCGACTTGAGCGTGCATAGGGAGGTATGTGGAGAAGCCGCGCTGTACTTTGACAGGTTTTCTCCGCAGGATCTCGCAAGGCAAATTTTGCGGATGGCCGAATCCAAGAATTTGAGACAAGGGTTCGCTGCTAAAGGTTTGGCGCGCTCGCGAGATTTCTCATGGCAGCATCACGTAGATCAAATACTCGCCTTGGCTCAGAACTTGTGATACGCCACGCCAGAGTTTCAAGCGTCGCATGCCAACTCATTCAGGTTACCGCGTCTCCTGTGAGGCTTCACTTTCTACGTCTGCAAAGGAAAATGCCTGTGAAACATTTGAATATTCCTTGCCCGCGATTTCCACATACGGATAGATAAAATAATTCAATAGGGGTCCATCTTGGGCCGGACTTAGGCGCAAATCACGTCCCATCGTAAATTGCACACGGTTGGCGTCGAGCGCGCCGAAGAAATAACTCCTTTTTTCCGGATGCTTCCAGGCCTCGGAAATGTCAACCGGGACCCATCCTCGTTGCGGTTCGAAGAAATCCGCCCAACAATGGTATCCGGCAATCTCCCCCGAATGTGCCGTGGTCGGCAGGGGAAATCCAATCTCAAAGCGGGCTGGAATGCCCTGGGAACGCGCCATTGCAATGAACAGCGAATGGAAGTCGGTGCAATTGCCCTTTTTTGCGTCACATGCGTAGAGCACGTCGCCACGGCCCCATCCCGTTCCAGTCTTGTCATACCGCATATTTGAAAAGACGTAATCGTAGATCGCGTGTGCCTTATCCAGAGGCGTTGACTCGGTTTCTGTAATAGAAGACGCAAGTTGCGCGGGCACGCCGGTAACGGGCACCAGGCTGTCGGGAGCTAGAAATTCGTTTCTTTCCCGTTCCTTCAGTGTGACACTTTGCAAATGTGGAGAGTAAGTTCCCAATACCAGTCGTTCGTGGCGAATAAAGTCATACACAATCTCAAAGTGCAGTTCGGACTGCTTCGGTTTTGCGATCTCCGCGAAATACATTTGGTTCCCGTACTTTGATTCGTGTGTCCTTTTCAGCGGAAGATCGCCCGTTGCTGAGATGACTCGGACCTCTTGAAACTCATTCGGCGCGGCGTCCGGAATCCATATACGAACCCGTTCACCAGCTGGAATATCTTTTACCGTAAAGCCATAGTGAAATATGAAGTGACGGGCCTGCTGGGCCGAAACCAATCCAGTGAATAGTTCGAGCGAAAGCAGCAGAAATCCAACCTTCCGCAACATGGCGACATCCTTTCGAGGTTTATGACAAAGAGGTTTGTGATAAATAAGACCGGAAAAGACACACGGGCGTTTTAGACGGATGTCCGTCAAGTGAAGCCGCGTTGAGGCACTTGCATTTCAGATTCCTGAGGAAGGCACGATTCTAAACCATCTTCCATCTCGCACGCGAATGAGGAATTCGTCCTTCCTCTCGTGCGATACGCTAGAATTTCTACTTGCCGGCAGCCATCCAATGTCGAGACCTGCGCAAGACTTACGATGGAAAGGTGGAGGCTGTTCGCGGGTTGAATCTTGAGATTCAAGCCGGTGAATGCTTTGGGCTGCTTGGACCGAACGGAGCAGGGAAGACGACGACCATAGAAATTTTGGAGGGCTTATTACCAGCCTCCTCAGGCCAGGTCACAATTCTGGGACATACTTGGAAAACGCACACTCGCGAATTACGGGAAATGCTCGGAATATCTTTGCAGGAAACACGCCTGTCCGAAAAGCTCTCGGTGCGGGAGACCATCGAGCTTTTTGCCAGTTTCTATCGTCATCCCAGATCGTCAACCGAAGTAATTGAAGAGTTACAACTCAGCGAGAAGGCGGATGCATGGGTGGGCAAATTATCGGGTGGCCAGCGCCAGCGATTAGCGGTAGCAACGGCCCTTGTCGGCAATCCAAAGATTCTCTTTCTCGACGAACCAACCACGGGGCTGGATCCGCAAAGCCGCCGCCAGCTTTGGGAGATAGTTCGCACATTTCTGCAGGCCGGTGGAACTGTACTTCTGACCACCCACTACATGGACGAAGCCGAGCGCCTTTGCGACCGGCTTGCAATCATTGATCATGGCCAAATCATTGCCGAGGGCACGCCCTCCGACTTGATTGAACGTCTCGGGGGCCATCATGTCGTCGAGTTCGCGGTCGACGGTAGCTCTGAAGCTGGTTCTCTCCATCTCTGGAAGGGGCTTCCCGGAGTTGACTCCGTTCGCCATGAAGATGGGATCATCAGCCTCAGCGTGCATGAGCCGCACAATACGATTCCCGCGCTTCTTGATATGGTTCGAAAGCAGAACTTGCAACTGCTTCACTTGAGCACGCGACAGGCTAGTTTGGAAGATGTATTCGTGCACTTGACGGGCCGCCATTTGAGGGAGGACTAACTAGGCGGCACCGACTTCGTGTAGATGAAACGACTGGATTCCTCTTTTGCCTATTGCAGAACAAATTCCGCCTGCTCGATTGACTCCACATTCCCCGCCGTTGCGTCTTAACGGACGCTGGTCTGGATTTGCTCATCTGCTCATGGCAAGAATGAGAGAACTCGTGCGCGAGCCCGAGCTGATTTTTTGGATATTCGGTTTCCCCCTTCTGCTTGCTCTCGGACTCGGCATCGCTTTCCGCAACAAGCCGGCGGAGGTTACCTCGATCGCAATTGTCTCCAATCAGGGCACCCGGGAAATTGCGAACATGATCCAACGATCGCCTCAAGCGTCCTCAATTCGAGTGCAAGTTCTAGAGCGGGAGCAGGCGCTGCAAGCTTTCCACTTTGGGAAATACGATTTGGTCGTCGAACCAGATGGCCGGGGAGGCGTTACTTATATTTACGATCCATCGCGATCGGAAACCGTGCTATCCCGCGCCGAAGTTGACGATGCTTTGCAATCCGGTGCGGGACGAAAAAATCCGGTGCCAGCTTCTTCTTTTGTCTCAACCGAGCCGGGTTCTCGCTACATTGATTTTCTGATTCCGGGCCTGCTCGGCATGACCCTGATGAATTCCGGCATGTGGGGAGTGGGTTTCGCCTTAGTGGACATGCGCCAGCGAAAGTTACTCAAGCGGTTTGTGGCGACGCCTATGCGAAAAAGCGACTTCCTGCTTGCACTTGCCGGCAGCCGTCTCGTGCTCATGCTGATTGAGGTCGCCCTGCTCTTGGGACTCGGGATGTTGGCGTTTCATGTTCGCGTTCTGGGATCTCTTTGGAACATTCTGCTGCTGGGTACATTGGGGTCGGTGGCATTTGGAGGATTCGGGTTATTAACCGCCTGCCGCGCCAGAAAAATCGAGACCGTGAGTGGACTTATCAATCTGGCCATGATGCCTATGTGGATTTTTTCCGGCGTGTTCTTCTCGTACGAGCATTTTCCTGCGCGAATCCTGCCTTTTATCAAGGCTCTGCCGTTGACGGCGCTGAACGATGCGCTTCGCGCCACCATTCTGCAAGGAGCTTCGCTCTCCTCGCAAACTGGAAATATCGTGGTATTAGCTCTGTGGGGAGGAATCTCGTTCGTGCTGGCACTGCGGTGGTTTCTATGGACCTAAGCTCAATTCAATAAGCGGATGGATACGACCCCACTGTGCTTATTAAGTTCTTCTCCCGCTTGGGTTTCTTGTGCGAAGACCTAGCCAATCTCGCGCGCTTCGCCAATTCTTTCCTGGAATACATACTGCCCCTGCAGTTCCTTGCGCCGCAATAACATGGTGACAAATCGTCGAGATCGCCATCGTAGAGGTTGTAGTCGTAAGTGATTTCGTCGCCGACGGCGATGTTTATGATCGCTGTGATCAGCACCCGCCCGTCGATTTCATCCGCTTCGCAGTTTGGATTACATGAGTGATTGATGAATGCGGCCACTCCGTCGCCGTCAATCACCTGCGTTCCATTCGTCAGTCCGAACAGGTACGTGCGCGGAGAGTCTTCATAGAGTGCATCCGCTTCGGCGATCGAAATACGAGGCCCAGTGTATTCGGCGACGAACGATCGCTTCTTGATCGGCTTGGTCGTGTAACAGCCGTCAGCGTGGATTTTGGATCGTCGTATCACAAGATTCATGAATAAAAAAACCTGTTATGAAGGTTCGTGCGTTGGATTCTAAATTCTATCTGAACGTGATCATGAGGTAATATTAACTGGCGCGTGAATGTGAACCCAGCGGGAGTAGTTCAGCGGTAGAACGCCAGCTTCCCAAGCTGGATGTCACGGGTTCGATCCCCGTCTCCCGCTCCATCTATCCAAAAACACAAATACGACAGATCTGAATCCAAAAAGTTCGACTTCTCGGAAGGCGAGCCAATTCCCGTATTCGTACTTGAAAGCGATCTCCTGTTTTTTCAATATGGTTATCATGAAATGTGGGTAAGTGGCTATTGCCGACTCCTTCCTAGAGGACATTAGAGTGTTAGCCCTCGCATCTGAATCAGAATGCGTTGCCACTATGGCTATCTCGAACTCTGTCGGAAGCGTCTAACCATTGCAAAGAGTTCCGTCGTGGCGTAAACAGGTTTTAAGATTGGTTCAGGAGGCGTAGCTATGAAAGTGTTCGCGGTTTTACTTGTGGCGATGAGCCTGGCAGTGGGAACTTACGCGAATGACGCTGAAGCTGGCACTCCGAATGAGAAGGGCCGGGCGCCCATTCTGGTCGAATTGTTTACGTCGGAGGGGTGTTCCAGCTGTCCTCCCGCGGACGCGCTGTTGCAGCGGATGGATTCCGCACAACCGGTTCCGGGAGCACAGTTAATTGTTCTGAGCGAGCATGTGGATTACTGGGATCACGACGGCTGGAAAGACCCTTACTCGTCGCATCTTCTCACGGAGCGCCAGAGCGAGTACTCCCAGGTGCTTGACTTAAAAACAGTTTATACACCGCAGATGATCGTGGATGGCGGCCGGGAGTTGCGTGGTGGGGCTGAACAGATTGGCCAATTGCTTCAGCAAGAGGAGCAGGTTCAAAAGGTTCCTTTAAATATTGCCTCGGCGGCGGTTGATGCTCAGAACCCCTCGATTCTGCGAGCGCACGTCGAAGCTGATGGCGGCTCCGAAAAACACAGCGCTGAGATTTACGTCGCTGTCGCTCTCAACCATGCTGAGTCGCAGGTACTGCGTGGAGAGAACAGCGGTCGCAATCTGACGCATGTTGCGGTCGTGCAAAGCCTTACTAAGATCGGCAAGCTGGATAAGGGAAAAAACTTTAATCAGGATATCCAGGTAAAGCTCCAGCCCGGCACGGACCCTGCAAACCTACGCCTGGTTGCTTTTGTACAGGAATCCGGTCCGGGAAAAGTTCTTGGAGTTGCGGTGATTAGGGTGGAAAAGTAAGCGAGGCTCACTGGCGAGTCTGACTTGACTCCAGCGTTACGGAATCTTCCGGGCCACCTCACTCGCGGGGCTCATGCAAGCCGGAGCTGTCCAGCGCGTCAATCTTAGCGGCCATTATGAAGTCGCTCTCGGTTAGGCCGTCCACTTTGTGCGTCCACAGCGTGATCTCCGCTTTACCCCAGGAGAGCAAGATATCCGGATGATGTCCCTGCGCCTCGGCTAATTCACCAACCCGGTTTACGAATGCCAAAGCTTGTTTGAAATCCGGAAAGGCGAATGTGCGAGTGATGTGATGTTCGTTGACAACCTTCCAATGGGCCCACTGCGGAACTTGTTTGTGGATATCATCGAGTTCTTTCCCTCGAAGAGGGGGTACACCACCACGGCACGGCACACAGCTCTTGGCTGCCAAGTCAGACATTGCGCATCCCTCCGCAAACATTATCAGCGCCAAAGCCACATTGGGCAATTGTGCTGAGTTTATGCGGTTCTCGCAAAGAAAAACTTTCACGAAGATGTAGCCGCACTCTCCGCTATAATCACGCCACAATCCATGGACTTCGACCAACTAGTCACATTTCTGGAAGTGGCAAAGCTGGGCAGCTTTTCACGAGCCGGTCAAAAAGTCTTCCGGTCACAGTCCGCCGTGAGCGCGCAGATACGCCAATTGGAGCAGGAGTATGGCGACAGGCTTCTGGACCGGTCCGGCAAAGATGTGACACTGACGCCAGCGGGACGGGTTCTGTTTGCATATGCTGAACGCCTTTTGCAAACTCGCGATGAGTCGTTGCTGGCGGTGGCCAATCAGGGCAGCAGCCCGCGGGGAACGCTGTTGGTTGGTGCTAACGAGGCAACATGTTTATACGTGTTGCCCGACGTATTCGCAAAGTATTCGAGTCTTTATCCGGGCGTGCAAATCAGCATCTACCGGAATTTCAGCTACAAGATTGTCGAGAAGCTGGAAAACGGGACGATTGACGTGGGGATTGTTACCCTTCCGGTGAAGTCATCCAGTTTGAAGACGCATGCAATTTTTCGTGATCAGTTGATGCTGATGGTGAATCCCCAGAACCCTCTGGCGAAACACGACGTCGTTCCGGTCAGCGAGATCGCCAAGCAGCCGCTGCTGCTTCCCAAAACTGGTTACAGCCGCCGGGTGATGGACAAATTATTCCGCCCGTATGCGGCGCAATTGCAGGTGAGGATGGAATTGCCAAGCGTCGGAATGATCAAGAGCTTCGTCGCCGCCGGGCTGGGTGTTTCCCTGATTAGTGCCAGCTTCGCCCGGGACCAAGTGCTTGCGGGCCGTGTGAAACTGATCGCTCTTCAGGATGAGGAGTTATGGAGGGAACTGGGATTAGCGTATCGTCGTGATCGCACCTTGACTCGCGCAACCACGACGTTTATCAGTACCGTGCGGCAGTTGGCTGCGACCTCAAAGTGAATCACAATAATCTTCATTCAAATTCTTTATAGCCCACATCACAATTTCTGATTTCAGTTCGCTTTTCGCACTTGTTAACCTAGTGATGCAGTTTGGATCATGGCTGTGGCAGTTTTGAGAGGTGACTCATGAGCGATCTGGAAACCAACCTGAGCAAGATTCTGGAAGAACATCAGCACGAGAGCGGACTCCACGTCATTGGGGGCCGAAGAAAATTGATTGATCGCCTGGTGCAATTCTTCGAGGAAGCTCCGAAATTGCAAGCTCCGGGCTCAAAAACGGGCAAGCAAAGCCAGAACTAAGTTCCCGCTTAAGCAGACGAATCGAATAAAACCCATCGCGCAGAAATGGCGATGGGTTTCTCTTTTTATCCCAAGGCCTGAAGCTACCGCCAAACATTCTAAAGTGCCAGCTATCGGAATTTTCGCTTGACACCATCCATGAAACCTTTACCATATGAATAGTTATTCATTTATATGAATATAAATGCATGAGCAAAGCTTTAAGGCAAAGAGCGATTCTGGAGGTGCTTCAGGAAGGGCCTGTGGCCAGCCAGGACGATTTTCAGCGGATATTGAAAAAGCAGGGATTCCCCGTCGGCCAAGCCACGCTGTCGCGCGATATCCGGGAGTTGGGGCTCGTAAAGACCGGGGGTGGGTATGAGGTCGCGCAGGGAGATAACGGTGCCGACCCGGCATTGCCTCCAGTGTCGCGGTTGGTTCGGGAATTTGTGCTCAACGTGCGCGCTGCGGAGAATTTGATTGTGACGAAGACCAGCGTTGGAAGCGCGCAGCCGGTTGCAGCCGCGCTTGATGGCGAGAGCTGGCCTGAGGCGATTGGGAGCATAGCGGGGGACGACACGATTCTGATTATTTGCGCCAGCAAGAAGGCGGCGAAAATGATCGAGAGCAGAATTCAGGAGATGCTGGCTTAATGGCGGCCAAATTGAAAACCGCGGTGATGGGAGCAACCGGATATTCCGGGGCGGAACTTGTTCGCCTGCTCGCGCGTCATCCCCGGGTAGAAACACCCACGCTATTCAGCCGGTCAAAGTCAGATAGAGAACAGGAAGGGGGCGAAACCGATCTCGCCGGAGTGTATCCCGCGTTGTCGGGAAACGGAGTGTCGGGAAATGGCGGCTATCCGTTGCGATCCTTTTCCTGGGAGGCGCTCAAACGGCAGGGGATCGAGTTGCTTTTTTTGGCAACCCCCCATGACGCCTCGCGATCACTGGTGCCGCAGGCGATGGAGCAGGGCTTGCGTGTCATTGATTTAAGTGGCGCGTGGCGTCTGAAGCAAGCGCAACATCGGGCGATATACAACTTCAAGGATCAGGATTGCGTGAAAGCCGAGGAGCTAACCCAGAAAGCGATATACGGACTGCCAGAATTGAACGGTGATCGCATACCTGATGCAAGCTTGGTCGCAAATCCAGGTTGCTATGCGACGTCTGTGATTCTGGCGCTTGCGCCACTGCTTGAGGCGGACATTGTTGATCGAAAGCGCGGGATCATTTCGGATTCGAAGTCAGGTGTATCGGGCGCGGGAAAAGAGCCATCCTCGCGCACTCACTTCGTTTCGGTCGCGGATAATCTCTCAGCGTATGCCGTATTTGGGCATCGTCATTTAGGCGAAATTCTGGAGCAGTTGTCTCTCAATTCGGAGGAATTAATTTTCACTCCGCATTTGCTGCCTATTCCCCGCGGAATTCTTTCGACGATTTATGTGCACTTGAATAAGGAGATGAAGCCATCGGAAGTCGAGTCATGTTTCCGCGAATTCTACGGCGACAAGCGATGGGTACGGGTATTTGCAACGCCCACCTTGCCGCAAATCCAATTCTCGCTGCACACCAACTATTGCGATTTGGGATTTTGCCTCGCAGAAGATGGACGGCGTTTAGTGCTGGTCTCGTGCGTGGATAATTTGCTCAAAGGCGCGGCCGGACAAGCCGTACAAAACATGAATCTGATGTATGGATGGAACGAGGAAGAAGGCCTTCAGTGAAGATTGTCGTGAAAATTGGCGGCGCGGCGCTTGAGGATAAGTCAACGCTTCACAAGTGTGCCCACGCAGTTGTTGACCTGGCCCGGGATGGCCACAAAGTCGCCGTGGTTCACGGCGGAGGCAGCGCCTTAACCCGCACACTGAAGCTTCTTGGCAAGCAGAGCGAATTCGTGGATGGGCTTCGTATTACCGACGCTGAAACCCGGGATATCGCCTTGATGGTCCTTGCAGGAATCGTGAATAAGAGTTTTGTTGCTGCAATCGTCGCGGCGGGGAATCCCGCAATCGGCTTGTGCGGCGGCGACGGCATGAGCTTTCGCGCGCGCAAGAAGCAGACTCAGGGATATGACCTTGGATTTGTTGGGGAGATTTGTTCCGTGGAACCGCGCTGGTTGGAGGCGATTTGGGGCGAGGGTGGCATTCCCGTCATGTCCTCGCTGGCGCTTGGCTCCGATGGCGAATACTACAACGTCAATGCGGATCAAATGGCTGCGGCTTGTGCCGCGGCATGCCATGCAGACTCGCTGATCTTTTTGACCGATGTTCCCGGCGTCAAGGATGCTGAAGGTACGGTTATTCCGTGGCTTAAGACCAAGGAAATGGCGGCGCTGGTTGCCGCCTCGGTCATCAGCGGAGGCATGTTGCCGAAACTGGAAGCCTGCACTCAAGCACTCAAGAAGGGTGTGGGGCGCGTCCGCATTTTGCCGGCTGCCAAGGCCGACATCCTGCCACAATTTTATTTTTCCAAGCTGGAGTGCGGCACGGAGGTGATAGGCGCATGAGTCTCGCTTCCGTGATGCGTTCCGAAAACGAATTGCTGCTGCCCACATATGATCGCCACAAGATCCTGTTTGAAAAAGGGCGTGGCGTATATCTGTGGGATTCGCTCGGCAACCGCTATCTGGATTTTCTGAGCGGAATTGGCGTGAACGCGCTGGGACATGGGCATCCGTCAATCAGGGCGGTTTTAACCCGCCAGGCAGGAAAGCTCATCCATGTCTCGAATCTCTTCTTTCACGAATATCAGGCTGAACTTGCGAAGCGGTTGACGAAAGTTTCCGGTATGGACCGCGCTTTTTTTTGCAATAGCGGCACGGAAGCATGGGAGGGCGCACTGAAGCTGGCCCGCGCCCATGCGCGCGCGCAAAACAATAACGGCCACAAGGCAAAGTGGAGGCTGCTGGCGTTGGAAAATTCGTTTCACGGGCGGACATTTGGTTCGTTGGCGACCACTGGCCAGGAAAAATACCGGCATCCTTTCGCGCCGCTCATGCCGGGAGTTAATTTTGTCGCTTTCAACGATGTGGAAGACTTAAAGCGGCAATTCGATGGCAGCGTTTGCGCCATTTGCGTCGAAACCATTCAAGGCGAAGGTGGCATTCATCCGCTAAGCCGGGAATTTTTGCAGACTGCCAGGGATCTGTCGCAGCGCACAGGGGCTTTGCTGCTTATAGACGAAATCCAAAGTGGTCTCGGGCGAACCGGGCGCTATTTCGCGTATCAGCATTACGGAATTAAGCCCGACATTGTGACCGTGGCGAAGCCATTGGCTGCGGGATTGCCGCTGGGCGCGATTCTCACAACGAACTTTGCCGCCAGCGGGATGCATCCGGGATTGCATGGCACCACCTTTGGTGGAGGTCCTTTAGCCTGCGCGGTCGCGATCGAATTCTTACGCATCCTCGATACGCAGATGGGGCACATTCGTGATTTGGGGAAATACTTTCATGCGGAGTTAGAAACTCTGAAGGACAAGCACCCTGCCATCCTCGAGGTCAGGGGAATGGGACTGATGCTCGGCGCGGAGCTGGATTCTTCAGAAACGGCAAAGGCGGTGGTCGCACAACTGTTGCAGCGAGGAATTCTGATCAACCGCACTCACGAGACCGTGTTGCGCTTTTTGCCGCCTTACATCATTCAGAAGAAACATGTGGATCAGGTGATCCGCGAGCTGGATTCAGCCTTAGTGGCAAATCCCGCCCTAGTCAAAAGTAAGTCCACAAAAAGGAGTCATTGAAAGTGATAAGTCAACCGATGAGCAGTCCGCAGGTGGCGCGCACGGCAGCCGCGCCCGCGATTTTCCCTTGCCAGGATCTGATTTCCATTCGAGACTTGGGAGCCAAGGAAATCAGCAGTATTTTCGGCCTCGCGGCGCGATTGAAGTCGCATCCGGCAGACTTTCGCACAGCCCTTGCCGGCAAACATGTAGCCATGTTTTTCGAAAAGCCTTCTTTGCGCACGCGGCTGACGTTTGAGGCCGGAGTGGCGGGTCTGGGCGGCTCAATTACTTTTGTGGACCAAACCTCTGGGCGGCTCGACGCCCGCGAAACCTTGAGTGACATTGCTCACAACCTCGAGCGCTGGGTTAGCGGAATTGTCCTGCGTACCTTTGCTCACAGCACGGTTCAAGGGATGGCATCGTACGCGCGAGTTCCCGTCATCAATGCGCTGAGTGACCTCGAACATCCCTGTCAGGCGCTAGCGGACTACTTCACGCTCCAGCAACGCTTCGGAAATTTAAAGAAAATTTGCCTCGCGTACGTTGGCGATGGAAACAACGTGGCACATTCTTTGTTGCTGACCGCAGCTACGATCGGTTCGACGATTCGCATTGCCACACCGAAAGGTTACGGCCCTGACGCCCAGATCGTCGCCGATGCGAAGGAAATTACCCGGCATACGGGAGCGACCATCGAGTTGCTGACTGATCCCCATGAGGCAGTAGCGGGCGCTGATGCCATCTACACCGATGCGTGGACAAGCATGGGCCACGAGCACGAGGAAGCCGAACGCGCGCGGATATTCCCTCCTTACCAGGTAAACGATGCATTGGCTGCCGAAGCCGCGCCTCACGCTGTATTCATGCATTGCCTGCCGGCGCATCGTGGCGAAGAGATTACCAACGAGATCATGGACTCTTCGCGATCCGTTGTGTTCGATCAGGCAGAAAGCCGACTGCACGTGCAAAAAGCGATTTTGATTTCATTATTAGGCGGCGAGAACACCCGCATGCCGGTTAGGAACGCACATGCCTGAAAAAGTTGTTCTTGCATACTCCGGAGGCTTGGATACTTCCATCATTATTCCGTGGTTGAAGGAGAACTACACGTACGACGTTATCGCAATGGTTGGCGACGTGGGCCAGGGCGACGATTTGGATGCGGTGGTTGAGAAAGCATACAAAACCGGCGCAAGCAAAGTTGTGGTGGAAGACATGCGCGAGGAATTCCTGCGCGAATACGTGTTCCCGACTTTAAAAGCGGGCGCGGTTTATGAGCACAAGTATTTGCTCGGAACATCCATGGCGCGGCCGGTGATTGCGAAGCATCAGGTGGAGGTCACGTTGCGTGAGGGAGCGACCGCCGTTGCCCATGGATGCACGGGCAAAGGAAACGATCAGGTTCGCTTTGAATTGACCTATCAGGCGCTGGCTCCGGATTTGAAAGTTATCGCGCCGTGGCGCGAGTGGTCGCTGAAATCGCGAGAGGACTGCCTCGATTATGCGGAAAAGCGCGGAATCCCGGTGGAAGCAAGCCGGCAGAAAATTCATAGCCGGGACCGAAATATCTGGCACATCAGCCATGAAGGCGGAGAGTTGGAAGACGCAGGTAACGCTCCCTTCGACACGACTTGGCAGATTTCCCGTTCGCCACAAGAGGCACCTGATCGGGAAGAACAGGTTTCCATTGGTTTTGAAAAAGGGAACCCGGTTTCTGTCAATGGCATGAAGCTCGATCCTGTTTCGCTGGTGGAACTGCTGAATGAAATCGGCGGGCGCAATGCGGTTGGGAGAATTGATCTGGTGGAAAACCGCTTTGTCGGCATCAAGTCTCGCGGGTGCTATGAAACCCCTGGCGGAACTCTGCTGGTTCTCGCTCACCGCGAACTTGAAGCGCTTTGTCTGGAACGCGATCTTTCGCATTTCAAGCAGCATATCGGCCTGAAGTATGCGGAGCTTGTGTACTTCGGGCTTTGGTTCACTCCATTGCGCGAGGCTCTTGACGCATTTGTGGAAAGCACTCAATCCAACATCACCGGCACAGTCAAGCTGTCTCTGTACAAAGGCAATGTCGCTGTGGTGAGCCGCCAGTCAGAGCATTCCTTATACCGCACCGATCTTTCGTCGTTCACCATGGACGAAAGTTACGATCAGAAAGACGCGGCAGGATTTATACGCATCTTAGGATTACCGTCCCGCTCGCGGGCAATGCTGGAAAAAGCAAAGGCGGAAAACACGAAGTCTGAGGTTGCGTGATGAAGATGTGGTCTGGCCGTTTCCGGAAGCCGCTTGATCCCGCTTTCGAAAAATGGCAACGATCGTTCGGATTTGATCATCGGTTGCTGGCTTATGAGGTCGAAGCCAGTGGTGCGCACGCACGCGCTCTAAAAAATGCAGGGATTCTCACGTCGGATGAGTTGATCTCAATTCTGAAAGGCCTGGAAGAAATCGGAAAGCGAGGAGCAGAAACCCCGAGTTTTCTTGAAGATGACGAAGCCGAAGATGTTCATCATTTCGTCGAGAAACAACTAGTCGCGATCATCGGCGACAGCGGCTACAAGCTTCATAGCGGACGCAGTCGTAACGAGCAAATTGCCACGGACCTGCGACTGTTTATCCGAGCCACGATTGACCAACTTACTAGCGAAATATCGGAATGGTTAAGCGTCCTGCTAGAGCGGGCTGAACGCGCGGGAAATTCGGCGATGCCGGCTTATACCCACCTGCAGCGGGCCGAACCGGTGTTGGTGGCGCACTGGCTGCTGGCATATCTGGAAATGTTTCTGAGGGATGCAGGCAGAATCGCGGATTGCCGAAAGCGGCTGAACGAATGTCCGCTGGGATCGGGAGCAGTTGCAGGAGCCACGCTTACGCTTGACCGCAGAACCATGGCGCGTGATTTGGGATTCGACCGTCCAACTCTCAACAGCATGGATGCAACCAGCGATCGTGATTTTGTCCTGGAATTCGTTAATGCGCTCTCGATAATTGGAATCCACCTGAGCCGGTGGGCGGAAGAGATGATTTTATTCGCTACTCACGAATTTAATTTTGTTCATTTGCCGGAGGCATATTCGACTGGCAGCAGCGCAATGCCGCAAAAAAAGAACGCCGATTTACTGGAACTAACACGGGCGAAAGCAGCCCGGTTGATTGGCAACAGCACCACGCTTTCCGTCGCGCTGAAGGGATTGCCATTAGGCTACAACAAAGACTTGCAGGAGATGCAGGCTCCGCTGTTCGATGCCGCCGACGCGGTCCTTTCTCTATTTCCACTGGTTATTGGATTTATGAATGAAGTCGAATTTGACTGCGACCGCATGCAACAGGCGGCAGAGTCGAGTTTTATGAATGCATGGGTGGCTGCGACTTATCTTGTGCAGCGTGGAGTACCGTTCCGGCTGGCTCATGAGCAGATTGGGAAAGCAGTGCAGATTGCCATCGAGAAGCATTGCCAACTGCAGGACCTTTCGCTCGACGAATTACGTGAGCTAAATCCGAAATTCGCGCAGGACTTTTACCCGTCTGTAACCCTGCAATCGGTGCTTGAAATCCACGATGTGCCCGGAGGCACGGCGCCAAGACGAGTAAAACATGCAATTGCAGATGCGAAGCAGAGGCTGGCAGCAGTGCGGGAGGAAATTCATGCGGACGCGTGAAGCGATTCTTCCAGATGCGGATCGAATTCACGAATTAATCTCCGCCTATTCGGGGGACGGAACCCTGCTGCCCCGATCGTTTGCAGAGCTCTGCGAAAATGTCCGCGATTTCGTTGTGCTGGAAGATCATCGCGAGATCATCGGATGCGGCGCGCTCCATCTCTACGGTACTCATCTGGCTGAGATCCGCTCCATCACCGTTGATCCGTTGCATCAAGGCCGTGGAGGCGGTGAGCAACTAGTCAAAGCCTTAATGGCGGAAGCCGAACGGCACCATGTCGCTTGCATTTGTCTATTCACGCGAAAGCCGGACTTCTTTGCTCAGATGGGTTTCAGCGTTGCCCAGCGCGAGGACCTGCCGGACAAGATCAACAAAGACTGCTGCGTCTGCCCTCGATTCGACCACTGCGACGAGGTCGCGATGGTCCGTGGGGAGATTCCCAAAGTTTCGATTCTGCCGGAAGCTAATACGTGGCTCGTCAAGCTGCAGGTATGAGCCAAGCTGAACGGCCTGAAAGTCCCGTCCTGCTCCCCAAAGGCTTCAGTTTTTCGACAGCCAATGCCGGAATAAAAGCCAGCGGGCGTCCTGATTTAGCATTTGTTGAAGCGTGCGCAGGCACAACCGCGGCGGCGCTATTCACAAGAAACAAAGTCGTCGCCGCGCCAGTAAGTGTAGGGCGCGCATCGTTGGTCCGGTCGCGAGGCCGCGTTCGGGCAGTGATCGTGAACTCCGGCAACGCCAACTGCTCCACCGGCGCACCCGGATTGCGCGCCTGTAAAAAGATTTGTGATGAAGTTGGAAAATTGCTTCGAGTGCCGGGCGAAGAAGTGTTTCCCTCTTCAACCGGCATCATTGGGGTTCCCCTTCCCGCACAAAAAATTTTGTCAAAGCTACCTGAATTGGTGTCAGGGAGGGCCGCAAGCGAAGACGCATTTCGTCAGTTCGCACAAGCAATTCTGACCACTGACACACGGGCGAAAGTGGCGACGATTTCCTTTGGGGCAGGGAAACATCGAGTCATTCTCACCGGAGTTGCCAAAGGCGCTGGCATGATTCATCCGCAACTTGCGACGATGCTGGTTTACATTTTCTCCGACGCGGCGGCAGCTCCGTCCGAATTGAAACAATATTTAAGACGTGCCTGCGACGAAAGCTTCAATTGCATTTCGATTGACGGAGATACCTCGACGAATGACACTGTGCTTCTCCTCGCATCGGGAGAAAGCAGGATATCGCTCAAAGCTCCTTTAACGCGCAAGAATTTCAACGACGCGCTTTCCACTGTTTGCCGCTCGCTGGCGCGACAGATTGTCGCTGACGGCGAAGGTGTGCAGCACTTGATCCGTCTCCACATTGAGCAGGCCAGAAATCGTCAAGAAGCCCTAAAGGTAGCCCAGGCAATTTCGCGATCGCTGTTAGTCAAGACGGCATGGGCCGGAGCCGACCCGAATTGGGGACGAATCCTGGCCGCGATCGGTTCGTCCGGCACGGCCGTAGATCCGGGCCGCATAGATCTTTTTATTGGCAAACAGAAGGTCTGCCGCAGCGGAATGAGCAATCCATTCAATGAGAGTCAGGCTCATGCAGAACTTGCAAAGCCTGAGAGCGACATCAAAATACGGCTTCGACGAGGGTCGGCGTCGCTCCTATTTCTCACCACAGATCTTACGGAGGAGTACGTCCGCATCAATGCGGACTACTCAACCTGAGAATTGAAGACGGAGGCGTGATCCGGTCTGACATCGTTCGGCTTCGACCGGATCCAAGACGAGGAAACGATAAAAACTCGTGCCGCCGCCGTTCAGACGTAATCATAAGCCAGCCGCTTTAAAGTTCTGCATAGCGGAAGAAATTTTCGACAAAATACAGTATTTCCCCGACCCGGTCGCGTGCCCAAGAACTAGGTGCATCCCCACGTCGAGTAATAGCGTCTATACTGCGAATTCATCCTTATATCCCTTTTCATAAGGACTTTCTTTGCTCAGTCAGACTGCTCCCATTACATGGCCTGGCAAGCCTTATCCACTCGGCGCGACTTGGGACGGCGAAGGTGTCAACTTCGCGATTTTCTCCGAGCATGCGGAGAGCGTCGAGTTATGCCTCTTCGATATTAATAGCCGACGCGAAGTTCACCGTGTGCTTATGCGGGAACAGACGGATCAGGTCTGGCACTGCTATCTGCCAGAAGCTCGTCCTGGTCTCCCGTACGGATACCGCGTACATGGTCCTTATAAGCCGTCGGAAGGACTTCGCTTCAATGCGCACAAGTTGTTGCTTGATCCCTACGCAAAACAAATTCATGGCGATCTGAGATGGAGCGACGCTCATTTCGGATACAGAATCGGCAATCGAAACGATGACTTGTCTTTTGACCGCCGTGACAGCGCGCCGGGCATGCTCAAGGGCGTCGTGGTGGATCCGGCATTCACGTGGGGAGCGGATCGTCCCCCAAGGATTCCGTGGCACGAAAGCATTATTTATGAAGTACACACCAAAGGTTTTACCTACCAGCATCCGGATGTTCCGTCAGCTCTTCGGGGCACCTATGCGGGACTCGCCACGGCGCCAATCATTGATTATTTGAAGAATCTCGGAATAACTGCCGTGGAATTGATGCCGGTGCATTGTTTTGTTGATGACCGCTCTCTGGTGGAAAGAGGGCTGCGCAATTATTGGGGATACAACACCATCGGCTTTTTCGCACCTGAGCCCCGCTACTCCGCGACCGGATCGCTAAACGAATTCAAAACCATGGTGAAGACACTTCACTCGGCGGGGATTGAGGTGATCCTTGACGTGGTTTACAACCACACTGCTGAAGGAAACCAGATGGGGCCGACCCTCTCCTTTCGCGGAATTGACAATCCCGTGTATTACCGGCCATCCCCGGAAAATCCACGTTACTACATGGATTACACGGGTACCGGAAACACCCTGAACATGCGGCATCCCCGTGTGTTGCAGCTCATTATGGATAGCTTGCGGTACTGGGTACTGGAAATGCACGTGGATGGCTTCCGTTTTGATTTAGCCGCGACCCTCGCACGAGAACTGCATGAAGTGGATCGTTTAGGAGCGTTTCTGGACATCATTCACCAGGACCCTATTCTTTCTCAGGTTAAATTGATCGCCGAGCCGTGGGATCTCGGCGAGGGCGGCTATCAGGTCGGAAAATTTCCTGTCGGATGGGCGGAGTGGAATGATCGTTACCGCGACGTTATTCGATCGTATTGGAAGGGAGATGGTGGACAAATTGGCGAACTAGCCTACCGGATAACTGGTTCCAGCGATCTTTATGCGCGAAGCGGGAGGCGTCCGTACGCCAGCATCAATTTTGTCACCGCTCATGATGGCTTCACCCTTCAAGACCTCGTTAGCTATAACGAAAAGCATAACGAAGCGAATGGGGAGGGAAACCGCGATGGCACCGACAACAACCGAAGTTGGAATTGCGGTGCGGAAGGAATCACCGACGATCCGGCGGTGAAGGCGCTGCGTGCTCAGCAAAAACGTAACTTCATTGCGACCTTATTTTTCTCCCAAGGTGTGCCCATGCTTTTGGCAGGAGATGCGATTGGCCACTCCCAGCAGGGAAATAACAATGCTTATTGCCAGGACAACGAAATTAGCTGGATAGATTGGGGCGAGGGCTCGAAAGACACTGAGTTGCTCAAATTCGTGCGGCAGGTGATCTCCTTGCGGAAAAATCACCCAGTGTTTCGGCGACGAAACTTTTTCCAAGGAAGAGGAATCAAGGGGGTCGGGGTAAAGGATATTCTCTGGCTGAAACCCGATGGCAGCGAAATGACCGATGAAGAATGGGGACAGGAGTCCGCTCGCAGTCTGGGAGTATTTCTCGCCGGAGAAGGACTGGAAGAACAGGACGATCGGGGACAGCCGGTCACCGACCAGAATTTTCTTTTGCTGATGAATGCACACCACGAACCGGTGCACTTCCAACTCCCGACAGTAGCGTCAGGAATGGTATGGGTGGCACTGATTGATACATCGTGCCAAACCGCGCGCACTCCGGGTCTTCTTTACGATGCGGGACGAATCTATGAATTGCAGGCGCGCTCTTTAGCCGTGCTGGTGGAGAGACAAAGGGATCAAGTCCGCGAAAAAGATCGGCGGCATGACGCGTAGACACCGCATGCCGTTCGGTGCCGAGTGTGGCGAGGATGGCGGTGTCCGTTTCCGCCTGTGGGCTCCCAAGGCCGAAAAAGCGGATCTATGCCTCGAGGGAAACAAGTCTCTCCGTTTTCCAATGTCCCGAAAAGACGAAGCTTGGTTTGAACTGCTAACGGATGCCGCAAGGCCAGGCGATCTTTACCGGTATCAGATAAGCGACGAAGTTAAGGTTCCAGATCCCGTTTCACGTTTCCAACCTCAAGACGTCCACGGACGCAGCGAAATCGTTGATCCCTCTTCCTTCGATTGGACAGATCAGAGTTGGCATGGACGTGCTTGGGCAGAGGCAGTCATCTATGAACTCCACGTCGGGACGTTCACACCGGAAGGAACCTTTAATGGGGTTGAAAAAAAACTGGGTTATCTTGCGGATATCGGGATCACCGCCCTCGAACTGATGCCCCTCTCTGATTTTTCAGGAAGGCGTAATTGGGGATACGACGGGGTGTTGCCCTACGCCCCAGACAGTTCATACGGACGTCCCGAGGATTTGAAGCGGCTCATACAGGCGGCCCACGCGAAGGGTCTCATGGTCTTCCATGACGTGGTTTACAACCATTTTGGTCCCGACGGAAATTATCTTAATGCTTATGCGCCTCAGTTTTTCACCAGCCGCCACCGCACCCCTTGGGGAGAAGCGATCAATTTTGATGGGCCGCAAAGCAGGGCGGTCAGAGACTTTTTCATACACAACGCTCTTTATTGGTTGGAAGAATACAATTTCGATGGACTGCGGTTCGATGCGGTGCACACAATTATGGACGATTCGAATCCGGACATTCTTGTTGAACTGGCTGAAAGGGTTCGGACGATCCTTGGAGCTGATCGGCGCATTCATTTGATTTTAGAAAATGGAGACAACGAGGCTCACTACCTCCGCACCGAGAAAGATGACGATCGGGATTCCTGTTATACCGCACAATGGAATGACGACACTCACCACGCGCTGCATGTGTTGCTCACCGGCGAAAAGGATGGATATTACAGCGATTATGCGGGCGATCCCATTTCACAACTCGGCCGCTGCCTGGCCGAGGGATTCGCTTTCCAGGGCGACTACTCCAAGTATCACGGGCTGACGCGGGGCGAGCCCAGTGCGCAGTTATCTCCGCTACGCTTTGTCAATTTTGTTCAAAACCATGATCAGATAGGAAATCGTGCTTTCGGCGAACGCATTGTAAATCTTACAAGTGAAAATAAGCTGAAAGCGGCGATGTCTATCTTATTGCTTTCTCCATCGCCGCCGTTACTGTTCATGGGAGAAGAATTTGGCGCCACTACGCCTTTTTTATTTTTCTGCGATTTTGAAGGTGATTTGGCAACTGCCGTTACGACTGGCCGCCGAGGTGAGTTCGCATCGTTTGAGAAATTTAGTTCCCAAGAAGTGTTGAGCCAAATTCCAGATCCCAACTCGGAGAAGACATTCGAGCTTTCGAAGTTAGATTGGCAAAGCGCAAATGAGAAGACTCACCAGGACTGGTTGAATTTCTATCGTGATTTGCTTTTAATCAGAAGAAATCTGATCGTTCCCCATCTGAGAGGTATAAAAGGAAGTTCTGCAAAGTTTTCAGTCAACGGCAAGACGGCTGTCACCGTAAATTGGAGGCTTCTAAGCGGAAAGCTGCTCACTCTGACCGCCAATCTTGGGAAGGAATCCGCGGGCTTTGTCCTGCGCCCTATGGGCGATTTAATCTATTCCAACCGGCCCATAGGTTCGGGGTCGGAGATCGAATTGTCTTCCTGGCTGGTTGCATGGTTTCTTCAGCCATGACTAAAGCTCGCATTCCACTGTCAACCTATCGCCTGCAATTTAATCGCGATTTCACTTTTGCCCAGGCCACTGAAATTGTGCCATACCTCGCAGCGCTCGGGGTTTCGCACTGCTATGCCTCCCCTTATCTGAGAGCCCGGCCCGGTAGCACGCATGGTTACGACATTATTGATCACAACAAACTAAATCCCGAAATCGGCACTGATGAGGATTTCGAGCGGTTTGTTAGCGCGCTTCACGAACACGGCATGGGGCAGATTCTAGACATCGTTCCGAATCACATGGGAGTGATGGGCAGCGACAATGCTTGGTGGCTGGACGTGCTTGAAAACGGAAAAGCATCCGACTACGCCGGATTTTTCGATATAGATTGGGATCCGCTGAAAGACGAATTGCAAGGCAAGCTTCTGGTGCCCGTATTAGGCGATCAGTATGGCACCGTTCTAGATAACGGCGAACTCAAGCTGGCCTTCGATTGGGAAAAAGGTGAATTCAGCATTCTCTATCACGACCACAGGTTTCCGGTGAACCCACGCGAATATCCCCGGATACTCGGGCGTGGCCTGGAGCGCTTGGAGCAAACCCTGGCTTCCAAGCGAGAAGACTTTTTCGAATTGCAGAGCCTGGTCGCGGCGTTCAGTCATCTTCCCAGCCGTAGTGAAACATCTCCGAATCAACGAGAGGAACGCATCCGCGACAAAGAGATTCATAAGCGGCGGCTAGCAACGCTGTGTGCGAGATCCGAGGAGATTGTTCAATTTCTCGAACAGAATGTTTGCGACCTGAATGGGACTCCCGGTGATTCCAAGAGTTTCGATGAACTGCACGAGCTGATTAAAGTCCAGGCATATCGGCTGGCGTATTGGCGCGTTGCTGCTGATGACATCAATTATCGCCGTTTCTTCGATATCAACGATCTTGCTGGCTTGCGAATGGAGAACGAATCGGTATTCGAAATCACTCACCGGTTCGTGCTCAGTCTGATGCAGCAGGGAAAAGTTGACGGGCTCCGTATTGACCACCCCGACGGACTTTACGATCCCGCCCAATATTTTCACCGGCTGCGACTTGGCCTCAAGTCTCAAGCGGATGTAATTGCTTCCGATCGCGATGGATCTCATGTAGTGATCGAGAAAATTCTTACCGGGAACGAAAAGCTCCCGCAAAATTGGCCGGTGGACGGAACCACGGGATATGACTTCTTAAACCTCGTCAATGGATTGTTCGTTGATCCCGAATCGGTCGGGAAGATGGATCGCATCTACCGCATGTTCATCGGCGCGAGAGTGAACTTCGACAACCTCGTTTATCGCAGCAAGAAAATAGTGATGCACAATGCTCTAGCCAGTGAACTGAATGTGCTGGCTAACGCCCTTACGCGCATCGCTCTCGCCAATCGTCATACTTGCGACTTCACCCTCAATAGCCTGCGTGATGCGCTTAGCAAGATCGTTGCCTGCTTCCCCGTTTATCGCACTTATATTTCTGGGAACCAGGTTTCGGAAACCGATCGGAAATACATTTTGGAAGCGGTTGAGTGCGCAAAGCGGCAGAGCCCGGGTTCTGACCACAGCGTTTTTGATTTTGTCCAGGATGCACTGCTTCTGACCAAAGCCGAAACTCAAGGCAAGATTTACCGTGCGGCAGTAATCCGGGTCGCGATGAAGGCGCAGCAGTTTACCAGCGCGGTAATGGCGAAAGGTTTGGAGGACACGAGTTTTTACCGCTATCACCGGCTCGATTCCTTGAACGAAGTGGGCGGAGATCCCAGGCGTTTTGGCGAATCGGTTGAAGGATTCCACGCCAACATGGCGGAGCGCGCAAAGTCATGGCCACACAGCATGCTGGAGACTTCCAGCCACGACACGAAACGCTCGGAAGATGTTCGGGCGCGCATTAACGTGCTCTCCGAAATTCCGGCCCAATGGGGCAAGGCTTTGCGGCAATGGCGAGAGATGAATCACGGCAAGAAACGGCTCGTGGATGACGTTTTGGCGCCATCGCGGAATGATGAGTACCTTCTTTATCAAACTCTGGTGGGGGCATGGCCATTGGATGGGGATCTTAATGTAGATGATCGCTTTCGGGACCGCATAAGAGCTTACATGCTAAAGGCGGTTCGAGAGGCGAAAGAAAAGAGCAGCTGGGCGAATCCGAACACAAATTATGAAACGGCTGTCACGGCTTTCGTGGATGAAATATTAGGGCCGGAACCTGGAAATGAGTTCCCGCCGAGTTTTGGATCCTTTGTCACTTCGATCTCTCGCGTTGGGATGCTCAATAGTCTGGCACAAACCTTACTGAAGCTTACTTGCCCCGGAGTCCCTGATCTCTATCAGGGCACTGAATTGTGGGACTCAAGCCTGGTGGATCCGGATAATCGCCGCCCCGTTGACTACTCACGCCGCCACCAGACTTTGCAGGAGATGGAGAGCTGGCGTGAATCCGCGGCATCGCTTAAACCTCGTGTGCAGGATTTAATCACGCACATGAGCGACGGACGCATCAAGATGTATCTGACTTGGAAAGCTTTGAATTCGCGAAAGCAGCAGCCAGAATTGTTCTTGAAGGGAAATTATCTTGCTCTGAACGTACAAGGGCCAAAGGCAAAGCATCTATTAGCTTTCACCAGAGGCCATGAAGGAAGTGAATTGATCGTCGCAATCCCGCGGCTCTGCGCGAAATTATTTGGCGCCGACGGCGGATTTCCTGACATGAGAGACTGGTGGGGAGAAACCGGGGTGGAAGTCCCTCCCTGCGACACGAGAAGAACTTACCGCAATGTTTTTACCGCAGAAACGATCGCTCTCGAACCCTCCGGCAAGGCAACAGCTCTGCAAGCGAGCGCGTTGTTCGCCAACTTTCCGCTAGCTCTTTTCGTTACGTATGCGACGGCAGGATAGGCTTCCAACCGGCATCTCCGCAGACCTATTTCTGAGTAAGTCTCAGGCATGACCCAAGAATCCCCGCATCGCGCTCTGCGATTGGAAATCGAGCACCTCGCCCAAATGGCCAAGATCATCTATTAAGACCTGAGGATCCAGGTGATTCAGGTTCTGTGCAGCTACATGATAGATACAGCGCCGGATGAGATTGTATTCCTCAAGCAGGGTAGTGGGGGTGTAACCCTGTTCCCGCCTTTGCTTGCCGTGATGTGCGGCGGCCTTCATTGGCTTCGATGCAATCTCCTTCAAGCTGCATTTCATGCTATTCAAAGCCTCGTTCACAATTGGGGCCACCGGTTCCAATCGCCGCCTGCTGGAAAGCTTGATGCGCCTGATATTGGGATCGGCCTGGGTATAGCGCAGCCACTCTTGACGTAGGGACTGTTTTCTTTTTTCAACCAGAGACCCGAGCCGCCGGCGGCGCCGCTTTCCTGCTTGCTTAGCGGAAACGCCCGAGCCAAGTTTCTCGGATATCTGCTCAATCTCCTGGTTAAGAGCCGCCTCTACTTCCGGCGATTGGCGTTCCCCGCGAGCCACCCGGCTGACATAAGAGGGGTCAACGCCGACCTTACGCGCAACCCGCACATACAAGCCGCGATAAAGCATTTGCGGCGATTGTGCAATTAGATCGAAATATGTGCTAGCATTGTCATGATACATGACTCCCTTTCGCCGCACTGTCATTCGCGAATGCCGTCTCCGGACGGATCAAATCAGATTAACCGCTCGGTTAATCAATTAGGTTACAGTATAGCAGTTCCATGAGCCGAATCCGAAAAGCCGTGCCAAGAGGAGAGACAGGAGAATGGGCGGGGCGAATCAATGTTCTGCGCCGCCGTCTTGGGCTTAGCCAGACGGAACTGGGGCGCCAGCTAAATTCTTCGGCAATGGCGGTCTCGCGCTGGGAGCGTGGCGTGCAAGAACCCCCGGCCAATATCAGTATCCAGCTGGGAAATATGACCGGCGATCCGGAGTGCTGGTATTTTTGGGACCGCGCTGGCCTGCATAGCGAAGATCTACTTCGAGTTCTGCCTGCCGTGCGCTCCCGTCTGCAAAAAGACCGCTTACCTGATCTGAAAATCGTTCAGGCGGGCGCATCGTCAATTTCAAAGAAGAACAGGCTGGTGGCGATTCCGCTGCTTCCTGTGGTAGTTGCGACCCACGGCGGAAAGGGTGATCCGGCGGTCGCGTTGGATCAAGCTAGCCCAGAGGCTATGTTGGCCGCTCCCAGCCGCTGGTGCCCCAATCCCGCGAATACCAGTTGCCTGAGAGTAAATGGCCGTTCGATGATGCCGCTGATACACAGCGGGTACATTCTGGTAGTTGATACTTCGCAAACCAACCGCTCGAAACTTCAGGGACAGATTGTAATCGCCACCCGCAAAGAGGAAGGCCTGATCGTGTCCAGGTTACAGCGGTTTGACGAAACCGATGTGTTGGTGCCCGAGAATCGCGAGTATGACTCCACTCCAATATCTACGTCGGGCTGGAGAATTGTCGCGAAAGTACTTTGGTGGATCGGGCACCCCAATGGCGCTGAAGCTGCTGTATGAGCGAAAAGTGAAAGAAAGAATCTAGCGGGAAACGCTGGCTACGGTTTGGGCTGGGAAAAACGTCCCTCCCGCCAAAACTTTCTTGACCGCTTCGACTAGATCGCGAGCGGCCTCACCTTTGCCGACAGCTCCTCGAATCCCTCCTCGATGGAAATGGCTGGAGAAATCCTCGCACAGATGCAGAGAAAATAGGATTACCGGAATATTAGGCCGGGAAATTCCAATTTCAGCCGCGGCCTCCAGGCCATTCATTCCCGGCATAGTGATGTCCATAATTATGACGTCCGGCAGGAACTGAAGGGCTTTTTCTATTGCCTCAAGCCCATTGCTGGCTTCGGCGCAAACGCTCCAATTGGGGACCGCCTCCAGGAGGTTACGGATTCCCATCCTCATAACTTCATGATCGTCCACGATTAAAACCCTGACATGGGTAGGGATCGCCTCTGATGACACTGTTCTTTCTAAGTTCATACGAATTCCCTTTAATGGCTTTTTGAAAGAATGTCCGGTCTGCCGAGTGAATTTCGCGCAATCCCAAAAATCCGACCAATTTTATCGAAGCAAAGAAACTGCGACAATGGCACGATAGTTGTAATCACATCGTTGACCTGAAACCAATTGGGACGCAAAGTGCAACTGATGGCCGGATCCGGACGCTCAAAACTAAGGCATTTCTACCGTGGGTGCCATACGGACAATACTGTAGTGAGGAATTTCGGTGAGAAACGCGGTAACAACCTGCGAGAGTTGCCGAAGCAGAGTTAAAAATTGGTGTGAAATTTTCCATCCACCGCAACGCCTCCCGAGGCGTCCCGGTTCACGCTCACCGACCAGCGTTTCGAAACTTGATATTCCCCCTGAATGATTTCACTTTGGGGTTGGGTTACATCGGTCGAGAAAGTGAAGAAGAAATTCTTCGTTACTCTTTGCTGCACTGCAATGCGCGCCGATGGATCGCTGTTGTTGCCTCCCAGCAATGGATCAATGGACAAACTGGAGAGTCCAGCCAGCTTTTGTACCCCACTGCTCAACTGGCTTGCTACTCCTTGTGCGATTAATGAATTCGCGCTCAGATTGGTGGTGTCTGCCTGTTGCGTGGTCTGGCCGCGCGCAATGAGATTGATTATGTCCACAGTCGAAAGTGGCGGGTCGGAGACGTAATTAGTTTGCAGTTTATTAAGCGGCCCGTTCACATTGATCGTCAGATTGTATTGTTGGATGGTCGTCGTCGCAGCGAGATTTACCGTTGGTTCGGTTTCGCTGGGATTGTTAAACGTAAAGATGCCTCGCTGCAACTGATAGCGGTGGTTCAAGAAAAATACATCCCCTGAATTTAGGTCGGCGCGGCCTACGATAACGGGATCTGCGGCTGTGCCGATCGCCCGCAGATTTGCCTGTCCCTGAAGACTGACCTGCGAGCTCGTTGCCTCGAGCTGTCCCGTGGATTGAATGCTGATATCCAATTTCACCGCGTCAGCGAAAGTCTGACTTGTCGGTGGAATGCTGGGGCCTGTGAATTGGCCCATGAAAGTTGCGATATCAAAGTCCGGAGTAAATGACAGACTGTCAACCAGGACGCGGCCCTCAAGCGTGGCATCGCTTCGGTTACCGGTCAGGTCAAGATTGCCGTTTAAAACCGTCCGCAGCCCTTCCGGATACAGCAGACGAATGGATTTCGCCTGTAACGCCAGATTGAATTGGATATTGGGACGATATGTAATCGTTCCCCCTGCCGAGACTTCTCCGCCGCCGACTTGGCCGGAAAATTGAGTGATTCGGGCCTGATCAGTTCCTATGTCAATCACCGCGTTCGCATGTCCGAGACCGAGGGGAGCGGATGCTGAATAGAAAGAAACTTCCTTTAGCTGCACCTGACCGCTTACCGTCGGATGGCTGGCTGTGCCTTGCGTGTTCACGTCGAGAGCGAGCGTTCCTGAGCTCTTCACATCGGGGCTGATGATTTGTAACAACCTCAAGTCCACGGAGCCCTTTGCAGTTGCACTCATCTTCTCCGTGCCGCCTATGGGAAGGCGCCCCTCGACTCGCAGTTCCGTGTCAGTCCCCTTAAGCTCCGAAGGTTGAATCGTAATAACAGAGTTCGAATAATCCATGCGGATTGGTCCTGAGTTCCCAACGGTCACTGCCTGATAGGAAGCGGTCAGCGTGGGAATCACGATGTGTGCTTCGATGCGAGCTTTATCCTTGAGAGGACCTTTCAAAGTCGCGTGAACTTCGGTTGCCCCTTGAAACCCCGAGGGCAAGCTTGAAACATACAACGCAAGCAGAGGGTCGAGAGGAGTTTTGCTGGTATCAATGTTTGCTTCAGTATAGTAATCCCCGGTCAGGTTCACAAACGCGTGCGCTCGAATCGTCGCTTGAGCGACATCTGAGCTGAGTGCAAGGTCAGCGCGATGGTTGGCGACACTTACCTCGGCTTTGATGCCGGTAATGGAGTTCTGCCTGACCTGAAGCTCTGACGATTGAATGATCGCCGACAGATTCGGGTTGTCTAGAGTCCCCTCTCCATTCGCCGAAGCGGTTACTGTTCCACTCAAAGAGAGATTCTTCGCTTCTATTGTTTGCAAGCGGCTCAGCACAATCGCGGGAGCGTTGACTTTGAACTTGTATTTCCTGGTCCTGGGAACGAATGTAAGATCAGCTGATGCCGACCCGGCGGGCAGACTGACATTTACAGAAGAAGCGATGGTTCCGTTTGAAGCATGGAACTGGACTTCGAGGTTTTGAACTGGCTCATCCGCCGCGCGAGCTTGGTTTAACCGCAGCGACCCACTACCAGCAGGGTTCAACTCGCTTCCGCTCAGGCTGATGTTTCCGGAAATATTGCCTTCAATGGGGTAATGCACGCGTGCAAGTTCTTCGATCTCGGCTGCCGGAATTTGTTGAACCGAAGCTTTCACCGTGATTGGATCTGAGGCGACATATGACCAATTGCGTAACTCTGCACTCGCTGAAAACGATAGTTGTCCCTGGCGCGCCCCGATCAAGCTGCCATTTTGGATTGATATTCCGGAGGGGCCCGCTTCTGCTGCCAAATTCAGAGCGCGCCATTCGCTGCCTTCTATCGCCAGATGTTGGGCATTCAGTTGCGCAGTGATGTTTGGCTTCTGCCACGATCCCTTTACCATTGCATGCAAATCTGCGGCGCCAGAGACGTCCAGCGATTGAGACGTTTTCCCATCGGCTGGTGCCGTCTGCGACTGCACGATGGTCGCGAACATTGCCACTTCGTGAAGGTCGCTGGTGCTCGCGTGAAGAATCAGTTTGGAGTGGTCGCTGATTTGACCGTCGGCCATGATGGACGACCGTGGAGTTCGAATAGTGGTCTCGCGAACGGCGAGGATGCGATCCGGGCCATCATAAGTTAAGTGGGCAGTTGCATTAACCGGAATTGCAGAAGTCCCATTTGCAGTCGAGTGCGCCGCCGCCGCCCGAATGTTCAAATCAGAACGCATGCGCAAATTCGTCATGGCGCCGATCCAGGAAGCATCGGCCGTCGCTTGTAGAGTTCCAGTTACTGGAACCGTTTTTGCTGCGCTGTCATTCAGCGCAGCTTTTACGGCTTGCAACGATATTCCACTCAGCGCAGCATGCAGCTTCGAAGCTGGATTAGTGTCTAAATGCTGAACTGTAAGAGTCGCCGCTAGCCGTCCGTTCAGCAAGTTGACGGCAAAGTCGCGCGTTTGAAAATTTCCGTCGGCGAGTTGATAGCTGCCGCTTAGCCTCCGCAGTTCGACGTTACCCTGCGCTGACCCGATTCGCAGGACGTCGCTGCTAACTTGGCCGTCAAGCTTGACATCTCGCAGGAACGGATGATCGTAAACCGCGCGGTAGTTCAATTTGCCATTAAGGACGATATTCCCACCCGCTCTCGTGCCAGATGCCAGACCCGAAGCGTCCTGCGGATGAATCAGAAGGCTATATGTGCCCTCTACTCTGAGATTGTTATAGTCCGCGACATTGGCCTGCAGCGTAGCGCGCGACGAGCCGATGGTAAACACTATAGACGGTAGATTCAGCGCTGACGGACTAGCGTCGAATGTCGCCGCGAAGCTATGAGGAAGAGGGGCCAACCCGCCGTACTGAACGCGGCCCACGTGATACACGATCCCTCCCACGTAGCTCTTGGTTAACAAATTGAAATGAGTTTCGGCTCTGAGGTCGCGAACATCCGCATCCATCGGCGTCTTACGGTCCTTGTAATCAACCTCGCCATTGCTCAACAGCACGTGTCCAACTGCGAGATCGAAAACGTCGGTGTTCGAGCTTTTGTTCTTCGGCGCGCTCGGCACCGGAATGTTAGTGCGGCCGTTCTTGTCCACAACCAGATTCACAACCGGGTGCTCAATGAGCAGTTCGCTCAGATTCACGCGATGATGCAGAACGGATAGGACCTTCAGACCCACAGTGAGCTTATCTACTTCGAGCAGGGGTTTGCTGCTGACCGGCTCGGTCCCATGAATAGTGAAACCATAGAGATGAGCCGTGAGAGTGGAAATACGAAAATCAAAATTGCGCACCTCCACTTTGCCGCCCGTAGCTTCGTTGCCTTGCTGCACAATTTTTGCCAGCACATATTGGTGGAAGCCCTGGCTTCTTAGAACAAAGTATCCAGCGGTGATTGCGATAATCAACAATCCGGCGAGAATTCCGGCCGACCACGCGATGATGCGTTTCCATTTCATAACTTCGTTCCTAAAAAGACTGACCAAGCGTAATGAAATATTGCGTCGAGCCCAGGCCGGGTACCGGGTTCAGATTGCGTCCTACATCAATACGAACAGGGCCAATTGGCGTCGCGTAACGCAATCCAACTCCCACCGTGTTTGTATAGTTGGCAACAAATTGATTGAAATTGATTCGGCTGTATACATTGCCGCCGTCATAGAAAACTACAGCGCCCAGTGGCTTTAAGATGTCAATGGGTACGTGAAGCGGGAAGCGGAGCTCGGAATTAACAATGAAAAGCTGTTCGCCGCCCACTGGAACCGTGATCGCAGTAGTGCAGTCGCTCGGAGCGGTGCCAGGGGCACAGAATGGGACTATACGCTGTGGCCCCGCCCCGTTCAGGGGGAATCCGCGGATGCTATCTCCGCCGCCGGTAAAGAAAAGTTGGCTGGTCGGCACAAAGCTTCCCGAAAACGGTTTGGCAAATCCAAGCCTTATACTATTGGCCCAAACCATCTCGCCTATGGGGCGATAGTAGGCATATTGCCCATAAAGCTTTGCGAAGTTTGCGCTAGAGCCAAGCGCAGTCGGAGTAATTCCAAGGTCTAGAGTCTCATACATTCCATGATGCGCGTCGAGTGGCTTGTCGCGTGTGTCTTTAATTAATGTCGCCGAAACCGTTGAGAGCCGAACGTTTTGATCCTGTGGCAGGACCAGTTGCGGCACGAGCAATTCAGAGAGTCGCGTTTTATTGAAGTCATAGCGAATTTGCAACCGAATTGTTTTCGCCTGATCGAGAGTTCTTTCCAACTGGAAGGCCGCGTCCCCAAGTCGCGCAGCAAATAAAGGATTTTCGGTGTTTCGCTCGATGGAAAAGGTTGTCAGTGCATTCCATTGAGTATTCCGGAAATGGGGATCGCCGTAAGAAGCGAGCGCGCGCTGATCTAGCTGCGCCGCAAGAACCGAGATCTCTCCGGTCTCCCCGAGTCCACGGAAATTTCGTCGCGTATATGTAATGGAGCCCCTCGGACTTACAAACGTAGCCTGGCTCGGGACAATATTGGTGTTACCCGTGTTGATTGTGGGTAGACCCGGAATAGCAACCGTCCCTGCTGGCACGCTGCCGCCACGGCGCGTTGCCTGGAAACCAATGCCGTAAGTTATGGAGTTTCGCTTCGCTTCGTGTACCTTTACAAGGGTTTCCTCTTCCGTTTGTTCAGCAATCTCTCGCTTCGGTCCCACGCTCGACCAGTCGAAAATACCCAGACTATAGAGATTACTTTGTGCATCTAGAAGCTTTCCCTGGCTTAGGGGAGTCTCTGCAGAAACGCTTGCGGTCTTATTGATCAGTTTCGGCCGCGTAACCTTTTGTCCGATTAGAACCACGTCCTTAACTCGAATCTGCTGATGCTCCTGGATAACGAACGCAATATCTACCCGGTGTGGATTGTCTGGGTGCCGGGTTACCGGGGCTCGAACATCCACATTCAGATAACCCTTGTCCAGATATTTCGCCAGAATTTGACTGCGATCTTTGGAAACTCCGGCAGGCGAAAATGGAGTTCCTGCCTGCACGTTGAAGCCGCCCTTTGGCTTGAGGTCGGCGGCCGACAGGTGCTGGTTGCCTTGAATCTCAACGTGGTCAACCAGGGTGCGGGTGCCTTCTTCAATTTTGAACATAACATCAATTTTCGGCTCATGGTCCACGACGACGGGCGTTACTTTAACGTCCTCGTAGCCGATATTAAGGTACAGCGCCTGAATATCCTTGACGCTGGCGTTCAGTAATTTTTGACTAAACAAGCCTCTGGATAAAAAGCTATGCTTCTTAATCTCAATGTCGTCCAACAGTTCGGCGCTTGAAAGCTGGTGGTTCCCGGTAAATTCGACATGATCCACTTTGTGTTTTCGTCCTTTATCTATGTTGTATGAGATTGTGATCTTGTCATCAGTGTGGTCGAAAACAGTAGTGACCTTAACGTCGAAGTATCCTTTCTTTTGAAAATAATTGGATAAATTCCGTTCTCCCTCATCCACCAGGTCACGATCCACTGCCCCTTCGCTGTAAATCGGAACAAGCTTTTTTATCTCTCGATTAGAGAGATATGGCAGCCATGAAAGTTTGGCTCCGTTCGTTTTTACGTTCACGACAGGACCCAGCGTCACCGTAAACGAAACATCCGCACGATTCGTCTCGGGATGATATTGGGGCGGGTCGAATGTCAACCGATTGGCGAGGTAGTGCTGTTTGGCAAGGTAAGCCTTCATCAATGCCGTAGCTGATTTAATTCTGGAGGATCTATATGGCTTGCCCGTCTTTAGCAGTCCGCCAGTCAGACGCGCCCGAAAACCAGCAACCGAGCGGAGCAACCGGCTGGTTTCGTCCGGCGTCGTGCCTCGAATATTTATCGTGCCAATCCGCGCCCGTTTGCCCAGTTCGACGTGAAAGCTCGGGCTGGCGATCTGATGAGCATCGTCAAGCGCGACGTCACTGTGGATTTGCGCCGCAAAAAAACCATTAGACTCAAAAAAGTCCAGCAGCAGCTTTTCTTCATTCGGAAGCTGAGATTTGTCATAGGCTTCCTCGTCCTGGAAATTAATAACCTGGAGAAGCCTCGTGTAATTGAATAATTTCGTCGCTCCCGGGAAATGAACGACGCCAATGTAGTACGCCGGTTCCAAAATAAAATTTACCCGCAACCCGGCCGTTTCAGGTTCAACGTCAATCGAGACCTTGGTGAAGTCGCCGGCTTTCTTTAGGGCCACGCTGCTGGCGTTGATGTTCTCCTGAGAAAACGGCTGTCCGGTTTGTTGGGTAATCAGGGGTCTAAGCTTATCGACATCCAACCGGGGATCGGCAATCACGCCTACTGAACTCACGATTTGTCCTTCATAGGAGGCTTGGCCGTGGGCAGTCAATTGGCATGAAATCAGAATGGCCACCCGCAATAGAGTGCGAATCGGTTTCGAGCCTGTTGGAGAAATGCGTGGAAATTGCTTCCAAAGAGTGAATGCCAAGAGCCTGAGTCCCTCAAACGAAAAATTCGATAACGCCCTGTGATGCCGCGCGCTTCAGCGAAGATGTCCCAAGTTCATGAAGGAACGATAGCAAGGCGGTACAGTATGCTCCCTGGGAATGTACGAGATGCAGTTGATACCACGCGCTCCGGCCTGCCGGATATTCTGGTAGAAACTGCCGTCGAACAACGGAGGGACCATGCCGGAAAAGGAAACCTTAGAACGGGCTCGCGAGGATGCTCGTGAAGGAAAATCACCCAGCACCCAAGCCGGAGAATTTGTTCGGGAAGAAATTCATCACGTGCGGGAAGGAAAGCACGGAGTTCGCAACGCGAAACAAGCGATTGCTATCGGGTTGTCGAAGGCGCGCAAGGCTGGCGTAAAGTTGCCTCCCGCCCCTGGCAGAAATAATTCTTCAGACGGAAGCTCTAGCGCTTCTACGCCCAGGAAGAGCCAGCCATCGCGCAGGCGATCGCGAGCCACATTACAGGCGCTAAAAAAAGAAAAGCGCAGCGGAGCTTCTTCGGTGGCACTAGCACGTCAAACCAGGGAGGCCGCACAATCGCGTTCGAAAAGGGACCGTTCCCGGGCCGGGAGGGAAGCCGCGGAAACCCGAAAACGGGAAAGTTCGTCCCGGCGACGGGCCGCATAGACCTAAAGTGCAGCATAGACCTAAAGTGACAACTTTGGATGAGTCGGGCTTCCAGCTGCGCATTGGAACGTCCGGCTGGCATTATAAGCACTGGGTGGGGAATTTCTATCCGGCCCGGCTACCAAGCACGAAAATGCTTTCCTGGTATGCAGATCATTTCGACACCGTCGAAATCAATAACACGTTCTACCGTTTGCCAGCTGAAGACTCTCTTTTTAATTGGCGGAACACGGTCCCGTCAAACTTTTTATTCACCGCCAAAGCCAGCCGTTTCATCACCCACATGAAGCGCTTGCTTGACCCAAGTGTGTCAACACAAAAGTTTTTCTCCAGGGTAGCTCTGCTAGGGAGCACATTAGGCCCGATTCTTTTTCAACTGCCACCGGGATTTCGTCTGACTCTTGCGAGGCTAGAGCAATTCCTCGACGCGCTTCCGCTTAACCATATGTATGTTTTCGAGTTTCGCGACTCTACCTGGGAAACGGCACCGGTTTACAACTTATTGCGCCGGCATAATGTGGCGTTCTGCATTCACGACTGGCGGGGAGTCCCATCGCCGCGCGTTATCACGGCGGATTTCACATACATCAGGTTCCATGGCCCGACAGGAAATTATTCCGGAGGATATTGCCCCGAGTTCCTGACCAACTGGGCGGATCAGATTCGGCAATGGCAATCTCTTTCGAAGATATTCATTTACTTTAATAATGATGTGGGTGGTCACGCCATAACTGACGCCAAAAATTTACGCAAATTATTGCAAGAGCGGGTTTTAATGGTGAGGGCGGTCTAAGCCGGTTTGTTTCATACAGGAATTATTCCCATAGAAATACATTGTCAGCCTGATCGCCAGTGATTACGCAAGCATTTATGCTGCAGGGGAAGCTTTGAACTACGCAGAGCCGAAAAGGAGACCATCATGCTCTATTGGGCGCTAGTCTTTCTGGTAGTGGCGATTGTTGCTGCGATTTTCGGATTTGGCGGAGTCGCCATAGCGGCCGCCGGAATCGCCAAGATTTTGTTCTTTATTTTCCTGGTGTTTTTTGTGATCACGTTGATCACTCATCTGTCGCGCAGGGGCAGCGCGGGGGTTTGAGTTTTCATTCATTGAGTATTTCTCCTGTGTTCCGGGCTTCGTAGATTAATTTCTTGAAGCCCGGATCATTATTTGCGGCCAATCCCTCTTTTTTCTCTGCACGCCACGCTGACCTCCACAAAGCGCCACACTGAGTCCCACAAGAGGTTATTATCTAATTTTCTCTTGGAGGGCAAAGAGTGGCTATTCTTGTCGTTGGAGGAGCCGGTTACATTGGTAGCCATACCGCCCAGGCTCTTAAGCGAAAAGGGCACGAAGTTATCATTTATGACAATCTTTCCACAGGATATTCCGTTCTTGCCGAAGGGTCTGAGTTAATCGTTGGGGACATTTCCGACTCCAAAAAACTTGAGACGATTCTGAAGCGCGTTGACGCCGTTATGCATTTCGCTGCGCACGCATACGTTGGCGAATCGGTAGAGAATCCGCGAAAGTACTTCCAAAACAACCTGCTCGGCAGCCTGTCGCTGCTTAATTCCGTCATGGACTCGCCGGTCCGAAAATTTATTTTCTCATCCACATGTGCCGTTTACGGTGTGCCGCTCAAAGTGCCGATGACGGAGGACAACCCCCGATTACCAGTGAATCCCTATGGGTCCTCCAAGCTGGCCTTTGAATTTGCGCTGGAGGCTTATGCCAAAGCTTATGACTTGCGTTTTGTCGTCTTCCGTTATTTCAATGCCGCTGGGGCTGATGAAAATGGAAAAATCGGAGAAATGCATAATCCCGAAACGCATTTGATTCCTGCAATCTTCGAAGCAATCCAGGGCAAACGGCCAGCATTGCAGATTTTCGGGGATGATTACCCGACCCCCGACGGAACCTGCATACGGGACTATATCCATGTCAGCGATCTAGCGGAGGCTCACGTGCTTGGTTTGGGTTATTTGGATAAGCAAGATTCAATGGCTTTGAATTTGGGCACCGGGCGAGGATATTCGGTGAAGGAAGTGGTCTCGACCATCGAGAGAGTCACGGGGCGAAAAGTTCCCCGTCAAATGGCGCCGCGCCGCCCGGGTGATCCGCCGTCGTTGGTGGCTGATCCGTCTCGTGCGGAAAAATTAATGAGCTGGAAGGCGAAGCGCTCGCTTGAAGAGATAGTTTCGAGTGCCTGGAAGTGGGCTGAACGAAGAAGTTAAATCAGGGGCGTTGCAACAATAGTTTAGCCTCTGGCCGATGGCGCGGCTGCCCGTTTAGGCAACATCTCACCGATACGGCGAATCTGTGCTCCGACTCCGCGCAATTTCTCTTCGATGTTTTCGTACCCGCGATCAATGTGGTAAACGCGGTCAATAATTGTTTCTCCGTCCGCAACCAGCGCTGCTAACACAAGCGATGCTGATGCCCGCAGATCCGACGCAAGAACTGCAGCCGCGCTCAACGGAGTCTTTCCACGAACCACCGCTCGCCGCCCCTCGATCTTGATATTTGCCCCCATGCGAACCAGTTCCTGTGCCTGCACGAGGCGATTCTCAAAGATATTTTCGGTGATCTCCGAAACCCCTTCGGCTTGAGTAGCCAAGGCCATATACTGCGCCTGCATATCCGTGGGAAAGCCGGGATATTCTTTGGTCGCAATGTCCGCAGCCTTGAAGGGACCGTCGCCCATCACTCGGACCGACTCGGTTCCGGTCGCAACCTTCACCCCAACTTCGTTCAATTTCTCCAACAGCGCGGCAAGGTGCTTCGGTTCGCAGACCGAAACATTTAGATCCCCACCGGTAAGCGCCCCCGCGATAATGAACGTCGCTGCCTCGATTCGATCGGGAATGATGCGATGCTTTGCGCCGTGCAGTTTTTCTACTCCCTGAATCCGTATCGTCGAAGTACCGGCGCCCTCAATTCGAGCGCCCATCGCGTTCAGCAAATCCGCAAGATCGAGGACTTCTGGTTCCAGAGCGCAGTTGCGCATTACAGTGTCGCCTTCGGCCAGCGTCGCGGCCATGAGCAAGTCTTCCGTGCCTGTAACTGTAATTTTGTCGAAAACGATTTCCGCACCTTTCAATCGCTTGGCACTGGCTTCTATGTAGCCGTGCTGTTGTGAAATTGTTGCTCCCAGTGTTTCCAGTCCCTTAATATGCATGTCAATTGGACGCGCGCCAATCGCGCACCCTCCAGGCAAAGAGACGCGAGCCGTTCCGCAACGTGCGACCAGCGGCCCAAGGACGAGCGCGGACGCCCGCATTGTCTTCACCAACTCGTAAGAGGCTTCCGGAGAGGCAAGCGTGCGGCAACAGATTGTCGTGCGATGTTGGGCCCGTCCATAACCCAATTCGACTTCCGCTCCCATCGCGGCGAGCAATTTTCGAGTCGTTTCAATGTCCCGGACCTGGGGAATGTTTTCCAGAATGACTGGCTCTTCGGTGAGAAGAGCGGCTGCCATGCATGGCAGAGCGGCATTCTTCGCACCGCTTATACGGATCGTTCCAAGCAGGGGATTGCCGCCGCGTATTACAAATTTGTCCATATGGGAGTGCCTGCCTCTATTTTAACGGGGAACGATTCTACTTGCGGAAGGAAGGGGATAATCGGGAGAACACGTCCTTCCAGGACCTTATTCCTTCACGCCCCGTGCCAGAGAGATTGCTTCACGCACATTTCCGCGTACGGATTCGAGCGCCTTCTCAGCCGCGCTTAGGCCGACTCCGGCTTCCAACATCACCAGCGCTGCGGGAACACTGGAACCCGATGCTTCCAGCGCCCGCTTGGCTTTCGCGTGGGGCATATGCGCAGCCCGCTCCAGTATTGTCACCGCGCGCACCGCGAGTTTGTGGTTTTTGGGGCGCACATTGACCATAAGATTTCCGTAAACATATCCCATCCTTGCGAAAGCGCCACTGGACAGCATGTTCAGCACCATTTTTTGCGCCGTGCCCGCCTTCATCCGAGTAGATCCCGATATCGCCTCAGGTCCGGTCTCAACGACGATCCCAATGTGAGCAGCTTTTTCCAGTTCTGAATTTGGATTGCAGACCACAGCGACGGTTTTCGCACCTTTTCGCCGCGAGTATCGTACTGCCGCGATGGTGAAGGGAGTCCGTCCGCTGGCGGCAATTCCAACAACAACGTCGTTCCTGCCCGGTTTTCTCCTGGCGATTTCGGATTCACCGAGCTCGGCGGAATCTTCGTTCGCCTCGACCGCAGCGCCCAATGCTTTCGGCCCTCCCGCGATGATGAATTGAACGGCTTTCGGATCAGCATTGAAGGTGGGCGGGCATTCGGCCGCATCCAGGGCTGCGATTCGGCCGCTGGTACCTGTTCCCACGTAAATCAGGCGTCCACCCTTCTGCAGGGACCCCGCAATCAAATCAATGGCCTCGGCAATCTGCGGCAACGCCCGCTTTACCGCCGCCGCGACTCTTGTGTCTTCCGTATTTATTATTCGCGCAATTTCCAGAGACGATTTCCGGTCAAGATTGGCAGACGACGGATTCGACTGCTCAGTGGCGAGTTGACTTAACTGTGCACGTGTCCCGGTGGGCTTTTTCAAGCCGTGGCCTCAAGCTGTAAGGCCTCGATAACAGCATCGTGAAATGCAGGCCTTATCGTTTTAATCGCCTGATTACGGCAATCCGGCCAGGTTCGATTCGTCAACAGGATTATCGAAAGCTGGCGTTCAGGATCCACCCACAGTGATGTGCCCGTATAACCGAGATGCCCAAATGAGCTCGGGGAAAAATACTTTCCGGCTTGAGAAGGCGGAGATGGGGTGTCCCATCCAAGCGCTCTCGAGGTTCCTACCGGTGATGCCTCGCGACGGGTGAAAATATCCAGTGTTTCGGGGCGCACCAGATGCCCGCCCAACAGTGCGTTGGCGAAAACAGCAAGGTCGTTTGCCGAAGAAAAAAGACCTGCATGTCCGGCAACCCCGCCGAGAATGCTGGCATTTTCGTCTTGAACCTCTCCTTGGATTACACGATGGCGAAGAACGCAGTCTCCCACCGTAGGCGGGATGAAACCGCGCAGTGCGATTGGCGGATTGAACATGGTGTGAACCATACCAAGTGCGCCAAAGATCTCCCGCTGGCAGAAACGATCAAGCGATTCGTCGGCAATGCGTTCCAGCAAGCATCCAAGGATGATGAATCCGATATCGCTATATTCGGCTCGCGTTCCGGGGTCGGTAGTGAGATTCACAGCGAAAGCGAGCGATAGAAGTTCATCTCTATTCGATGCGTGCTGGTAGAGCTTCTCATAGGCTGGCAATCCCGCCGAATGGGCAAGCAACATGCGAATGGTAATGTTCTTACGGCGCAAATCGGATCCGGAAAACTCGGGTACAACCGCCGCAACCGGAGTCTCCAGATCAAGGAGGCCTCGCTCGTAAAGGATCATTGCTATCGGTGTGGTGGCAACGACTTTCGTCACCGAAGCGAGGTCAAAGATGGTGGCTGCGGTTGCTTCCAGAGAATCCGGCTGGTTGGTAAATCTGCCGAAAGATTTCAGACCGACTAATCTTCCCCGCCACACAATTGCGACTGTGGCGCATGGGAATGAATGCTCTGCAATAGCGCCGCGTAAAATCTCAAACGGGATCGCGAGTATATCGTCCTGCCCGTCATACGCAACGACCGGAACCCGCTGCGGAGCGCTGAATACAGCATCCATAGAGAATCTGCAAGACCTGAAACTCCGCGGCCAAAAATCGCGGAGTTGCTTGAAACAGCGTTAGAAAGATGGTAGCAGAAGATTAAAATATGCCATTTGCGAACACGGCACCCCAACCTCGATTTCTTGAGGTCCCAACGGTACTTGTGTAAAGTCGAATCATTAGCTCAGTTCTCCACAATTCGTGTAAACCTCGGTTCCTCTGCTGCCTTGTCATACTGACGTCTTTGCTCTGCGCGTCTGCTGGTGGGGAGACCAAAAGGCTCGCAAATCCCGAGCCGCGCCTCAAAGTTCTCGATCCAATCGTATTGGACGCCATTCACAACGGTGAAATTCCAGGTGCCGTGTTGCTTGTGTGGCACAACGGTCAGGTCATTTATCGCAAGGCCTTCGGACACCGCGCGCTTGAGCCCCACCATGAAGTAATGACGGTGGACACCATATTCGACCTGGCATCGTTGACTAAAGTAGTCGCCACAACAACCGCCGTGATGCAATTGGTTGAACAAGGAAAGATTCGGGTTAACGAGCCAGTGGCAAAATATCTTCCTGATTTCGCGCAGAATGGCAAACAGGACATTACCATCCGCGACTTACTGACCCATTATTCAGGCCTGCCACAAGATCTGAACCTCGAACAACCGTGGGAAGGCCGCGAAACGGCGTATCAGATGGCGTACGCCGCAAAGCCGATTTATCCTCCGGGATCAAAATTCCTTTACAGCGATGTCAACTTCATTGTTCTCGGCGCGTTAATCGAGAAAATTTCAGGCGAGTCTTTGGGGGATTATTGCGAAAAGCATATCTTCCGCCCCTTGCGAATGACCCACACTCGTTTTCTGCCGCCAGCATCCTGGACATCAAAAATCGCTCCTACGCAATACGATCAACAAGGCAAAATGCTCCGCGGCATCGTGCATGATCCCACGGCTCGACGCATGGGTGGAGTTGCAGGGCAGGCTGGTTTGTTCTCGACGGCGGACGATCTGTTGAAGTTTGCGGTGGCGTTGCTTCAGGGGAGTTCGGTTCTGTCACCTCTTGCAGTCGAGAAAATGACCACGCCACAACAGCCTCCTACATCCGACGTTCTACGGGGATTTGGCTGGGACATTGATTCGCCGTTCTCCAGCAATCGGGGAAGCCTGCTGCCAGTCGGGTCGTTCGGCCACACGGGTTTTACGGGCACTTCACTGTGGATTGATCCGACTACGAACACGGTCATAGTGTTGCTCACCAATGCAGTTCATCCTCGAGGGATGGGAAGTGCAATTGCCCTGCGCTCGAAAATTGCAACCGCAGTTGCTGCGAATCTTGAACTCACTGCCAAAGAGAAAGAAGCGCTCCGTGGGAAGAACCTGACCGGATATAGCGAGGCAGAAATGGCTCGGCGCTCATCCGTACGAAATGCTTCGGTTCTTACTGGAATTGACGTGCTCGAATCGCACAACTTCGACGTGCTTCAATCTCCGTCGGGAACACGCAGAATCGGCGTGCTAACCAACCAGACTGGAGTGGATTCTCAAGGACGCCGTACCATTGACGTCCTCGCTCATGCCCCAGGGGTCTCTTTGCAAGCGATCTTCAGTCCCGAGCACGGTGTTACGGGAACGCTCGACACGGTAGAGACGGGAAACTCGCGAGATTCGGCTACCGGAGTTCCCGTCTATAGCGTTTACGGTGGAACGGACGCCGCTCGCAGGCCGTCCCTGGACATTCTTAAAACACTCGACGCAGTGGTGGTGGACGTTCAAGATGCCGGCTCGTATTTTTACACTTACGAGACGACGCTGGGATACTTTCTGGAGGGCGCGGCTAAAGCCGGAATCGAAATCATCGTGCTTGATAGGCCTAACCCTATCACCGGATCATTTGTGCAGGGTCCGATTCCGGACATGGGCCGCCAGAGTTTCGTAAATTACGACCATGTTCCAGTCCGCCATGGGATGACGATGGGGGAGCTGGCCCAAATGTTCAATGCGGAACACAACATCAACGCACATCTTGTCGTGGTGCCGATGGATGGATGGATGCGAGGCGACTGGTATGACTCAACGGGCTTGCCCTGGATTAATCCTTCGCCCAACCTCCGCAGCCCCACGGAGAACACACTTTATCCCGGCGTTGGCTTGGTTGAATACACGAACATTTCCGTCGGAAGAGGAACAGATACGCCGTTTGAGCTAGTCGGCGCGCCCTGGATAAACAGTCGTGAGTTCGCAAGTTATCTTAACGGTCGAAATATCTCGGGAGTGCGATTTGTGCCTGTTACCTTCACGCCCACCGCCAGCAACTATGCCAACCAAAATTGTGAAGGAGTCAACATCATAGTCACTGACCGCAATGCGTTTGACAGCCCAGAGCTCGGCATTGAGCTGGCTTCCGCATTGCATAAGTTGTATGCGCAGCAATTCGATATGCAGCGTATGATTGAGCTTCTCTTGAACCAGTCAGTCTTCGACGCGATCTCAAATGGGGAAGACCCTCGCCGCATCGCTGAAGATTGGGCAGGTCCGCTCAATGACTTCCAGCAGCAACGTCAGAAGTACTTAATCTATAAATAGCCTGTCGGTGCCGGTGCGGCGAAAAGCGCCATCCGCTACAATGGTCCGCAAATCTGGTGTCAAACCTTTCATTCAGAAAGCCAGCGTGATGGAATCAAAAACTCCAAACGGCCCCAGGCCCAGCTTCTTTTATCGCTGCGCGGGACCAAACTGCGGCGCTCTGAAGCAAAATAGCGACCGCTGGTGGTTGATCTGGACATCGTTCGGCGAGTTTAACCGCCCCGTCCTGTATTTGTGTCCATGGGATGAAGACATTGCGGCCCGCGAAGGGACCCTGTATGTATGCGGAGAGCTTTGCGCTCAACGGTTGCAGTCTCAGTTTATGGGCAATGTCCGGGAGGGTCAGGAGCGGCGTGTGGGCAGTTAGCGGGTCCTTGGCGGCATTTTGCCAACGTTTTGCATCATAATTCTTAGTCATTTGTTTCCGTACCAGCCAGGTGTCGAATTGTTTGGAGGTGTACCCATGCGCATTCTTGTGGCTCTTCTACTGCTGGCTCCTTTTGCGATGAGCCAATCCACGGTCGTTTCGTCACCTGCGAATTCCGGGAAGAGCACTGCGCAGACCTCCGTCGCAATGGCGCCCACATCGCCTCCGGCTCCGTCGGCCGATTCCAATCAGCTGATAATTCCATCGGGCACAAAAGTTCCCGTCGTATTGAAACACGCAATCTCAACCAAGGGGAGCCGTGAAGGCGATGCTGTTTACGCCGAGACGACGTTTCCAGTTGTGATCAATGACCGGGTCGTGATTCCTCCTGGCACTTACGTGCAGGGCCGCATCACCCATATTGAACGAGCGGGCAGGCTTAAAGGGCGCGCTGAGGTTTTGATGCACTTTACCACTCTCATCTATCCCAGCGGCTATACCGTTGTAATGCCCGGCGCATTAAAGAACGCCCCAGGAGTTGACAAAGCTGACGTCAAAGACGACGAAGGCACTGTTCGCGAAGACAGCCAGAAGGGCGAGAAAGCTGGAAAGGCCGCGGAGCACGGCATACAGGGAGCAGAGGGCGGGGCACTAATCGGAGCTCTTGGCACTGGCAGCGGAACGGGGGCCGGTATCGGCGCCGCCCTCGGGGGCGCGGCTGGAGTTGCAATTGCAATGCTGAGCCGCGGCAATGACGTGAAAATGGACGTTGGAACGTCCATTGAAATGGTCATTCAACGTGACGTGACTCTCGACGCCAGCCGTGTGCCAAGATAGCATTTTTGAGCGCGTCAAAATAGAAGAGCTTTTTCCCAAACTCTTTTTTTTGAAGGCGTCATCCCGAAACTCGGCGCTTTCACCAGCCGAGTGAGGGATCTCGCGTGTACTACCATTCTGCGATTTCTAAGCAGACGCCCCAGACTATAAATTGGGATACTCCGCGCAAGATCCCTCGCCCCGCTGGTGAGAACGCGGGGACTTCGGGATGATCTTGAGAGGTAAGGCGGGAAAAGCCTGCATCCGCTCCCAAGCAAAATAAAAGGGCCTTTTTCCAAACTCTTTTCTTGAGGGCGTCATCCCGAAACTCGGCGCTTTCACCAGCCGAGTGAGAGATCTCGCGTGTACTACCATTCTGCGATTTCCAGACGGCCGCCCCAGACTATACATTGGGACCCTCCACGCAAGATCCCTCGCCCAGCTGGAGAGAACGCGGGAACTTCGGGATGACCCCGAGATAGAAAGGTGGAGTGGCGGTTTGGTCCGCGGGAATCTTTTCGAAACAGCTATCAGGAAAGCTTATTGGCTGAGGCGGAGTACGCAAAGCGGTAGATCTGGGCATCAATCTCTTTGCGAAGGTCATCCCAGATATTCTTCGGCATCGAAACAAAAACTTTTACTACCTCTGGATCAAACTGACGCCCCGACCATTTCTGTATTTCTTCAATTGCGGCGCCCAAAGTTTGGGCGGGGCGATAAGGCCGGTTGGAAGTGATTGCATCCAGCGTATCGGCTACCGAGAACAGGCGCGATCCCAGTGGGATTCCTTCGCCCTTCAACCCCCGCGGATATCCTGTCCCGTCAAAACGTTCCTGATGCGAATAAACGATTTCGGCTGCTTCAGCCAGAAAAGGAATCTTGCGCAACATTTGGTATCCCCGGTAGCAATGCTCGCGCATGATGGCGACTTCATCCGGATTCAATGCGCCTGGCTTGCGGAGAATGGCGTCGGGGATTGCCATCTTCCCGATGTCGTGCAGGAAAGCTCCGCGCGCAATCACCCGTATCTGATCCGACGATAATCCTATTGCCCGCGCAATGGCGATCGTAAATGCTGTAACGCGCTTGGAGTGTCCCTCAGTCTCGGCATCTTTCAAGTCGAGCGCATCGCCCAACGCCTCGAGGGTGATGTCATAAGAGCGTTCCAGGGTGCCAATGGCTTTTCGGAGCTGTTCAGTTTTCGCCGTTACAAGGGATTCCAGATTGGTCTGATATGCCCGGTTTTCCAGCTTGAGGCGGCGATTTTCCAACGCTCGCCTAACTGTAGCGAGCAGTTGTTCTCGCTCGAATGGCTTCAGCAGGTAGTCGTAAGCGCCATTTCGGATCGCCGCAAGAGCCACCGAGATATCGTGTACTGCCGTGACCATTACGACCGGCAGATCCGGAAAACGCTCCTTCGTCCGCTCAAGCAGGCCAATACCATCGAGGTCGGCCATCATCAAATCGGAAAGCACAAGCTCAAACTCTTCTCCCGATTCGAGCAAGGCCAGCGCCTGTAAACCAGAGCCCGCCTGGCTGCATTTGTAGTGGGCAGCCGTCAGCATTGAAGACACAATCTCGCGAATGGCCTCTTCGTCATCCACGATCAGAATGCGGTCAACAGGCATGAGCGATTACAGTCTAAGTCAATTCTATCTTAAGGGCTTGATGCCGAAAGTAACCGGCGGCAGTGGAAAGGGCAATGCACGTATCCCTAACCGTGTTATCAAAAGGAGGGGTGTGGACCTGTCCTCGCGATGAATATTTTTGCGCTCAGCGGCTGGAATGCTGCAAGCATTATTGTCCCGAATCTCGAATTGACCGGCCTGGTCATTCTAGCTGCTAGTTTGTTGGTCTTTCGTACTTTCCGCGAGCGCTATTTACTGACCTGGATCGTGGGCTGGTTGACATATCTGCTCTCCGCAAGCACCACCACCGCGGGTTTGCAGCAGCGGGATATGGTTGCAATCTCGCAAGCAGAATTTGTTCTGGCAGTCTGCCTTTTTGCCGCTGCAATATTTGTCTATGCGCGCCTTCAACGGCTAGTTTGGTTTCTACTTCCGACATTGGTTGTATTAGTCTCGTTCGCGATATCACGAGCGGTATGGTGGCCGGATTCATTTGCTTTGCGGGTAGTACTGGAAGTTGCCTACCGGGTCATCGCCATTACGGCGGCGATTCAGCTTATGCGGTTTAGGCGCGCCCGTTGGGAAATCGGTCCATGGGCGCTCTGCCTCAGTATGTTGTTCCTGCATCTCAATTGGGCTCCTGTAAATGGATTTTTCCCGCTAGGTTCCGGGCGCATGATTGAGCTCTTGCTCGGACTCAGCATCTTGTTGGTGGTTTTCGAAGACTCCCAGATGCGAACCCTTCGCCTCGGGGTACTCAATGCCGTAACCACGAGTATCACCAGGGAGCAACAAGATGGTCCAATGTTGCATACAGCGCTCGATAAATTGAAAGGCCTGCTGTCGGCCAAGGCTGCATGGTTTCGGGTGTTGGAGGCAGACAAACTCGTACTTGTCCAGCAGATCGGCCTCTCTGAAGAATTCCTGAAGGAGCGAAATGGAGTTGCGGTTGACGACGTCCTGAAGGGCATTTTGGCCTCCACTTCACCCACGGTTGTCGAAACCTCCAAGGCGCCAGAAACTATTCGTCCATATTTCAAGAAGGAAAAATTTCATCACGTTCTGGTGATGCCCGTGGTCGGCAAGAAGTCAATCATCGGCATCCTTGTACTGGGCAGCCGTCACCGGGTTGCTTATGCCCCTGAGGATCTGGAATTTCTCGCTAACAGTGCTCACCAGTTGGGACTTGCGGTGGAAAATTTGCGGCTCATGGATGAGATTCTGCGATCCCACCGTCAATGGACCAATACATTCGATTCCATCCAGGATTTCGTTTTATTGCACGATTCAGACTTCCGCATCATGAAGGCGAATCGCGCCCTGTTGCAGCGTCTCGTGCAAGCCCCAGCCGATGTCGTTGGGAAATGTTGCGAGGAAGTGCTTCCGCAGGATCAGCGGCAGTGGACCAAATGTCCATACTGCGGAGATGCCGAGGATGGATTCCATGAAGGGACTGATCCTTGTTTTGGCGGCTTCTCAATGGTTTCCAGTTCCTCCTACGTGGAGCAAGGCGCCAAGCAAAAAGGAACCATCCATGTGATCCGTGACGTCAGCGATCGCCGCGTAGCCGAAGAAAAATACCGGCAATTATTCGAACAGGTCCAGGAAGGCGTTTTTGTCGCGACACCTGAAGGAAAACTGCTCGACTGCAACGACGCATTTGTACGCATGTTCGGCCACACCCGCGAAGAACTCATGGCCGTGAACGTTGATCTTCAGCTTCACGCTTCGGCGGAGCAGCGCATCGCATTTCATCGCGAAGTAGAGCTTCATAATTACGTCCGAAATTTTGAAGTGTCATTGCGCCGCAAAGACGGAACACTGCTCACCGCCGTAGAAAGCAGTTTCGCGACGCGGGATGCAAATGGAAAGATCGAACGCTATCAGGGCTTTCTCCTCGATATCACCGAAAAGAAGCGGGCAGAGGACGAGATTCGCCGGCGCAACCGGGAACTGAACGCACTGAATGCGATGGCCGTAATTGCAACCCAGTCTTTCGATCTCGATGAAATTCTAAATCTCACCCTGCGACAAGTGATTTCTTTGCTGGACACGCAGACCGGGTCCATTTACCTCTGCGATTCCGACACGACCACCTTCCGCCGCCGGGCAGGATGGGGCAAGACCGGCGTAGGACGAAGCGGAGTTGCCGAACTAAAATTCGAGGACGGCTTTGGTGAGCTCGTCACTCGATCTCGAACCGAGGTCATCACAACTGACTACCTCCCGCATCTTCCTCCCGGGGTGGCGGATTTCGTTCGCGGCGACGGATCAAGCTCGTGGATTTGGGTGCTATTGTGGGGAAAAGACAATCCCATTGGAATTATGGGCATCAGCAGTGGCCAGGCGCGCGACTATACCAGCAACGACGAAAATCTGTTGGTCGCGATTGGACGGCAACTGTCAACCACCATTGAGAAGGTACGTTTATACGAGGAGACCTGCCGCGCCTACGAGGATCTGCGGCATACTCAAGAACAACTGTTGCAGAGCGAGAAAATGTCCGCCGTGGGCCAGTTGATCGCGGGCGTCGCGCACGAACTCAACAATCCTCTGACCGCTATTCTAGGATATGCGCAGTTGCTGGAAAGTGAAGGATTGAGTGAGCGCGCCAGCGACTTTGTCGCAAAGCTTTTCAAGCAGGCGCAGCGAACCCACCGGGTAGTTCAGAACCTGCTCTCTTTCGCCCGTCAACGTAAGCCACACAAACAAAAAATTGATATCTACAAGGTATTAGACGAAACGTTGGCTCTTCGCGACTACGATATGAGGGTCAACAATATAAAAGTTGAACGCGACATCGAAGCAAGACTACCGGCAGTCACCGGAGACTCTCATCAACTTGAGCAGGTATTCCTGAACATTATTAACAATGCGGTGGACGCCATGCTCGAATCTGGGAAGGCGAATTGCTTAAAGGTGCGTGGCTACACTCTCGAGGACTGCGTTCACATCGAGATTCAAGATTCTGGCAGAGGAATTAGAGAACCGAAGCGTATCTTCGAGCCGTTCTATACGACGAAGAGTGTGGGGAAGGGAACTGGGCTTGGTTTGAGCATCTGCTACGGCATCATCAAGGAACATGGCGGCGATATTTCTGCGCGGAATTCCTCTGACGGAGGAGCCGTCATTGAGGTGCGGCTGCCGTCCGCAGGCAGAGCTGTCTCAGCCGACTTCGCTTTGCCTTTGCAGCGCCGCGAAATTGTAATCGAAGGAACAATTCTGTTAGTGGATGACGAAGAGGCGGTTATCGAGTTTGAGCGCGATGTCCTCGGCGGAGCTGGCGCACAGGTCGTGACTTTGATGAATTGGGAAGACGTGAAACTGGCATTGATCAGCCGCCGCTTCGACGCAATCATGATGAATGGAAAGATGCCCGGAGGATGCAGCCCCAAGCAGGTACATGAATGGATTTCAGGCAATTGCCCGGGGCTGGAATCTCATTTGCTGTTTACTTTTTCAAGCGTTGCCGAACCGGAAGAGCGCGCCTTCCTTCAAGAAAAGAATATCCCCTATCTGGTAAAACCTTTCGAAGTCAGTGATCTCATTACGCAGGCCCGTCGGCTTCTACAAAAAACTCACGCTGCGACCGCCGGATAAACAGGAGCAAGCTGGGAAAAGTGCAGTGCCACAGGTTCGCGTCCGTTGTTTGGACGCTAACGTGCGAGATCCATAGCCCGCCTCTTACTTCTTTAGGATTGGATTATAGCCGTCACTGAGCAGTTGGGTCCGCATGTTCTCGGCATCCTTTACGGCGGCAAAAGGCCCTACCTCAACATGGAACAGTTTGTCGAACGAGGTTTGAGCGGCGACGGCATTGTATTGCTTCTTCTTTAGAGCCTCCACCAGCGCATCTGCGTCGTCTTGTTTGCTGACTGCGGCTACTTGAACAAAGTATCCACCACTTGCCGGCGATGTAGCACTTGTATCTGCACTGCTCTTGGCGTCGGGAGGAGTAGTGCTGTTTGCGGCCGGCGATAGCTCGGAATTCGTATCGCTTTGCCCCACAGACTTGTAAAACGTCATATCAGGAGTCTGCTTGGATTCGCTTGGCGAGTTTGCTGGCGAAGTTCTTTTTCCGGCCTGAACAACAGTGGGCACAGCACCCAAGTCGCCGGGTTGCGTTTTGACAGAATTTTTTCCCACCGAGAATCCCATGGCAAAAACGACCGCGCAGAGAGCTACTAGCGCGAAAAACAGCCCCAGCATCCTGCCCGTGCCCAGCGTGATTTCCGTATCCTGAGACGCACTCATGACCATTGCATCCTCTTTCAACTTTGCGGAGCGCTAATCTTGGCGGCAGGAGATGTCTCCCCGGGCTTGGACAAAATTCTTTGAAGTCCCGACAAGAAATCTACCGGGACGGGGAAAATCACAGTTGTGTTTTTCTCCACGCCAATTTCGGTCAAGGTCTGCAAATATCGTAACTGCACGCTGACGGGCTCGGTCGCAAGTAAAGCGGCCGCGTCAACGAGACGCTGCGCGGCAGAGAATTCACCCTCGGCGTGAATAATCTTGGATCGCTTTTCCCGTTCCGCTTCAGCCTGCTTCGCCATCGCCCGCAACATGGATTCAGGCATATCAACCTGCTTGACCTCCACATTGGTCACCTTCACACCCCACGGGGCGGTGTGCTGGTCAAGAATTGTTTGTAAGCGCAGGTTGATCTTGTCCCGATGCGCCAATAATTCATCCAGTTCCTGCTCGCCGAGAACTGACCGTAAGGTAGTTTGGGCAAATTGCGAGGTCTGATAAACGTAATTTGAAACCTCTACCACCGCGCGCCGGGGATCTATGACGCGCAGAAAGATTACCGCATTTACTTTTAGAGTGACGTTATCGCGTGTGATGATGTCTTGCGGCGGCACTTCCAGCGCCTCCTGCCGCAATGAAATGCGGACCATACGGTCAATGGGAGCGAATACCAAAATGATTCCGGGTCCTTTCGCATCGGGGAGCAATCTTCCAAGTCGAAAAATTACGCCGCGCTCATATTCAGCCAGTATCTTGATGGAACTCAACACGTACAGAATCACGATTATGATAACGATGGTTGTAAACCCAAATCCGAGTTCCATTACGGCCTCCGCAAATGCCACAGACGCTACTGACGCGGATTGTATCGCACTTCCCGGCCTAAGGATGGTGATTCAGTGCTGTGCGGGGTGCCTCGCAAGATTCGGGAAATGTTAGAGATTGACAGGTTCGACGGTGTCTCGACCCGATGACGCGGGATCTACACGCAGCTGCAGGCCGTCCACCTGCCGCACGATGACTGACTGGCCGGCAAGCACCGGTTTGGAAGAGATTGCGTCCCAGATTTCTCCGTGAATAATGACCTTTCCAAGCGGAGACAGTGCGGAGTGTGCGACGGCGATTCCTCCGAGCAATCCTTGAGCGCCTGTCACAACTTTATTGGCCCGGGCTTTCAGGGCGATGCTCATAAGAAAGACCGTGATAATTCCGACCGGGATGCTCACTGCCAGCGCCGTCAACAGGTGCACACGCATTTCCGGAACCGGCGCATCCACAAGCAACAGTCCTCCTAGTGTTAGCGTTGTGATTCCTCCAATGGCGAGGACTCCATGAGTGCCGAACTTCGCTTCCAATGCAAACAGCGCGAATGAAGCCAGAATTAAAACCAATGCGGCAAACCGAGTGGGCAACAGATTCAAAGCAAAAATCGCCATGAGAATAAACACGACACCGACCGTGCCTGGTACTACCGCACCCGGATGGTTAAACTCGGCATAAAGTGCCAGGGCTCCGATAGCAAGCAAAATGAAAGCGACATTCGGATTTAGGATATAGGCCAAAATGTGCTGTTTAAGCGTCATATCAAACAATCGAATCGACTGACCAACCAACTGCAAACTTACGGTCCGGCCGTCAAAACGCTTTACCGGTTTACCTTCCATTTGCTTGAAGAGATCCTGTTCATTGGAAGCAACATAGTCAATCAGCTTTTGCGAAAGAGCTTCCTGCTCGGTGAAAGATTTAGATTGCCGCACGGTACTCTCGGCCACATCAACATTTCGTCCACGCTTCGACGTTACCGACCGCATGAGTGCCGCAGCGTCGTTCTCGACTTTTTGCTTCATTACATCGTCCATTTTCCCGCCGCCAAGGGATACTGGATGGGCTGCACCTGTATTCGTTCCCGGCGTCATCGCGGCAACATCCGCGCTCTCCAGTATGAAGAAGCCAGCCGACGCCGCGCGGCTTCCGCTGGGAGTTACGTAGATGATGACCGGAACAGGGGAGGCCAGAATCTTCTGAATGATTTCGCGAGTAGAATCGAGCAGTCCGCCAGGAGTATTCAATTCAATAAGAACAGCCTGGTCGCCGTGCTGATGAGCCTCGTCCAGCGCTCGTCCGATATATTCCGCAGTGATGGGATGAATAGTGTCATCAACGACGATTTTCAATACTTCGGCGGACGAGAATGAACTCACCCCACAAAATAGAAAAGCCACGAATAGATAATGGAAGCAGCGAGCAAAAACCAATTTCATTGGATCAGCAGCAACGGCGCTTTCCGCGCTGATTGCCACAAATTTGACATGCCAACACCCTCATTATCACCCGCAGAGATGCAGGTATCAATGGCGAGGGCTTGCATCTGCGGCCATCTCCGGTTGACGTTCGTCCAAGCCTTCCTCTTTGACTAATTCGGACCACCCGGGAAGCGGGGAATCTCCAGTGATTAGACGGACGCCGCGTTCGTAGGTGAAGTATGCCCATGCCCACTGGATCATCACGATCAAGCGGTTCCTGAATCCGATCAAGAAGAAAATATGGACAAAGAGCCACGCCAGCCATGCCGGGTAGCCTGAGATATGCAGCACCTTGAATTCCGCAACCGCGGCAGCGCGGCCAATTGTGGCAAGACTTCCTTTGTTTAGATAATGGAAGTCCTGCCGGGGCCGGCCTTTCAAATCATTCTCAATGTTGTGCGCGGCCCACGCACCTTGCTGCATGGCGGCGGGCGCGACTCCGGGTACCGGGTGGCCCTCGGAGTCCTTAATCGAAGCTAAATCGCCGATTACAAAAACTTCAGGATGGCCGGGAAGGCTCAAATCGTTATTCACCAGCACGCGTCCCGCTTTGTCCACCGATGCCCCAAGTCTTCGTCCCAAGGGAGAAGCCGCGACCCCGGCCGCCCACAACGTTACTGCCGCAGGAAAACGAGTTGTGCCCGTCACTACGCAAGCGGGTTCCACGCCTGTCACCATGGTTGAGGTGTGAACTTCAACTCCCAAATTTTCTAATTGTTTTTGTGCGCTCGCCGACAGATCTTCGGCGTAGCTCGGTAAAATCCGCGGCCCGCCTTCCAGAAGAATAATCCGTGTTCGCTGCGGGTCTATAGTGCGAAATTCCGTGGCCAGCGCCCGGTTTGCAATCTCCGCCAGCGTTCCTGCCAATTCCACACCTGTAGGGCCGCCGCCAATGACCACGAAGTTAAGTTGTGCCTGTCCCCCGCCGCGGGCGGCCTGCCGTTCGGCGAGTTCAAAAGCCAGCAACACGCGACGGCGGATCTCCAGAGCATCTTCAATCGTCTTTAACCCCGGAGCCAGATGCTCCCACTCGTCGTGTCCAAAATACGAATGGCCCGCGCCCGCCGCAACGATCAAATAGTCATAAGGCACTTCAAAATCATCTAACTTTACGACGCGTCGCGTCAGGTCAAAGTCCTGGACGTCGCCCATCATGACTTCAACATTCGTACGGTCGCGAACAATCCACCGTATAGGCGCGGCAATCTCGCCGGGGGATAATCCAGCGGTCGCAACCTGGTACAACAATGGTTGAAACGTGTGGTGATTTTTTCGATCAATCAAAGTCAGGCGCAGAGTCCCGCGTAACGACTTTTTCGATAGCATTCGCGCGGCTTGCAGTCCGCCAAACCCGGCTCCTACGATTACTACACGCGGTTTGTCGCCTTCCGCCATTTTTGAGCCTCTACCTTATAGATTCCAAATCTGCGCGAATGGAGTCGGAAAACTTTTCTGTCTCCTGGGCTCGATTTTCCACGCGATTGAGTAGCGGATTATTTCCAAGACACGTAAATCAATCGCCACTCTTTTCCTTGATCAGATACCATCACCAGATTGGGTTAGGGTATCGTTTTGCATTCAAGGATCATTCAACAACAAGAAGGCCGTGCGACTAGGAGCGAAAAACCATCCAGATGGATTCGCTTCGGCGTGCCTGGGGTCGCAGATTTACTTTTCATCGCCCTTCTCTTCTCGCTGAGCTCCGGTCCATTTGGCGTGAAATTACTGAATGACGCCGGAATTGGCTGGCACATTCGCAATGGCGAGCAAATCCTGCAAACCCACGCCATTACGCGGATTGATTTATTTTCTTCAACCATGAGCGGCCATGCCTGGTACGCATGGGAATGGCTTTACGACGTCATCATTGCCGTTGTTCACCACTGGCTCGGGTTGAACGGCGTTGTTTTGTTTACTGCCCTGGTGATTGCCGCGACGTTTTCGATCGCATTGAGAGTGGGACTGAAGCGAGGGGCTTCGTTGCCAGTCATGATGGTTTTACTGGCGCTATCTATGGGAGCAGCCAGCATACATTTTCTGGCTCGCCCCCATGTCTTGAGCTGGCTGTTCGCCGCTATTTGGTTTCATCTTGTGGATTCAGACGACACTGCATCGAGTCCGCGAACCTTTCATCGCCTGTTCTGGTATCCGTTGCTTATGCTGGGTTGGGCTAATCTGCATGGCGGGTTCCTGCTCGGACTCGTGCTTCCGGCGCTGTATCTAGCCGGAGAGTTGATCCACTGGGTAACGTGTCCTCAGGAACAGGATCGAAGGCTGATTCTAGACAAACTGAACCACCTCGGCGCCGTCATTTTCTTATCATTCCTCGCGAGTTTGATTAATCCCTATGGCTACAAGCTCTACTCACACATATACGAATATCTTACGAACCGCTTCCTGATGGATCATATTGAGGAATTTTTGTCACCTAACTTTCACGGCGGCGCCCAGCAATGCTTTGCAGCGATGTTGCTGATTGCGCTCATCACATTGGCGAGTGCGAGCGAAAAGGTTACTTCCGCAAGGTTGCTGGTCGTTGTTTTCGCTGCTTACAGCGGACTCTACTCGTCGCGTAATCTGCCCGTATCCTCGATTCTTCTAGCATTAATCATTGCGCCGGTATTGACGGCGACCATCACAAATGCTGCCCACAAACAGAAGATCGCACCCCGGCTGCGGAATTTATTCACCACTATCAGTTCGTTCTCAAATCGCATGGATTCGACGGAATCCAGTCTCCGTGGATATCTCTGGACAGCGTTGGCGTTTATTCTTGGGGTCGCGATTTGCATGCACGGCGGGAAAATCGGCAACCAGCAATGGATGAATTCCAGATTCAGTTCCGAACGGTTTCCGGTGGAGGCAACGAGTGTCATTTGGTCGCGACAAATTCGCGATCCCATCTTTTGCCCTGACTATTGGGGAGGTTACTTAATCTACCGCCTCTATCCCCAATCAAGAGTGATCATTGACGACCGCCATGACTTGTATGGCGAGAAGTTTTTAAAGCAGTATTTGGACGTGATTCACGTTACACCCGACTGGAGCAAGGTCCTTGACGGCGAGCGCGTGAATTGGGTCCTAACACCAACCCAGTCGTCACTCGCCAACATTCTTAAAATATCCCCAGAGTGGAAGATGGATTATGAGGATGGGACCGCAGGATTGTTTGAGCGAGCCCAGAGATAGTTAGAGTTTTGGGAGGCCGGTTCTTTGTGGGAGGCCAGGCAAACCTTTCGCCATTGATCATATTTCCTCAATTCAACGGCCACTTAGCGGCGGTGCAGATCGCGGTGGTTTGCGTGCGTGCGTTGCCTGCTCGAAGCTGTAGGCGATCTGCAACAACTGCGGCTCGCTAAACGGCGGACCAAGGAATTCGATCCCGACCGGCACGCCGATGGGCGCGCTCTTCGTCGGCGTTGAAAACCCTGCCGGGACCGTAATGGCCGGAAATCCTGTGAGTGAGGCCAGGATGCCGTTACGCTCCGCCTGATTCATCTCGCCGATCATCACCGGCAGGCGTTTCTGATGTGGATAGAGCAGCGCGACCACGTTGTTTTTCGCCATCAGGTTCGCCAACTGAACCCTCAGGTCATCGATCTTGACGCGACGGTCCTTGTAGTCCGGCTCGTTCAGGCCATCCTCGTAGCTTTCCGCCGAAGCGAGGAATTTCTCAAGCGAAGCCTTGTGGTATTTGCCCGACGCGATGAGCTCGGCAAGCGAGTGCACGGGAGGGTTAGGTTGGGCTTTCAGGTAGTTGTTGAGCTGGGACTTGTATTCGTACTTTTGCACATCAAGGTCCGAATTCAGCTGGCCGGAATCAAATGTGGCGTCGTCGATGTCTACAAGAATTGCGCCCTGCTTCTTGAGCACTTCGAGCGCATTGGCCATCACTCGGTTGACGGTCTGATGGTCGGAGCCGTTTCCGAATAGGGTACGCAGCACCCCAATGCGCGCACCCTTCAGGCCATTGCGGTCTAGCGAGGCGGTATAGGTAGCCGGAATCCTGCCGATGCCCAGCGCCGTCACGGGATCATCGGGATCGTAGCCAACCATCGCATCGAGCATCACTGCTGCATCGGCTACGGATCGCGCCAGAGGCCCGACAGCGTCTTGCGTAAAAGAGACGGGGATGACACCGGCGCGGCTGATCAGCCCTCGCGTGGGACGAATGCCGACCAAGCTATTGGCGGAGGCCGGCGAGCGAATCGAGTTCACCGTGTCCGAGCCAGTGCCCACGGTTGCGAAGTTGGCCGCCAGTGCCGCCCCGGTGCCGCCGGAAGAACCGCCCGGCGTCCGCGACACGTCGTAGGGATTTTTGGTCTGTCCTCCCAGCGAACTCGACGTCAGCCCGAACAGAGCCAACTCATGAAGGTTCGTTTTGCCAAGAATCAGCGCTCCGTTTTGTCGGAGCCGCGCCACCGTGAACGCATCCTTCGTCGGCTGCATGCCCTTGAGTGCCAGCGATGCGCCGGTGGTCGGCATATCGGTGGTGTCGAAGTTGTCCTTCAGCACTACCGGAATGCACTGCAGCGGCGTGAGCTGATTGCCAAGTTTAGCGCCGCGTTTGAGCTGCTGGTCCATGGCATCGGCCTGCTCCAGCACCTTGGTGTTCACGTACAACATGGAATTGAGACTCGGTCCCTGCTGGTCGAACGCATTGATGCGATTAAGGTACTGCTGCACCAGGCTGTGGCAGGTCAGCTTGCCGCTCTGCAAGGCGCGATGAATTTCGTTAATGGAAGCTTCCATGAGCTGAAATTCCTGTCCGGCAGCGCTAGCGACCATAACCATCACTCCTACCGCGAGAACGAAACATTTCGCTCCTTGACGCACGCTTTCCTCCTGAGTTCAGAACATTGAACATTGAACATGAACATCGAGCTTTTAAGATAAGAATCTAATTTGGCTGGAATTTGCAGTTTTCGTTCTATTGGGTGTCAATGTCGAAACCCAAAATCGCATTGACTTCCACCGCCTGATTTCCTCGAAACACGGGGCGGAATTTCCAGCTGGGAAGCGCCGCGAGGACTTTCGCGGAGAGATCAGATGAACTTGCCTGTAACACCCGTGGCGTTCTCAATAATCCCGTTCGATCCAAAGTGCAGGCAATGACCAATCGGGAAGGGGTCACATCGGAAGGCAACTCGGCACGTAGAGCCTGGGGAGCGGTCAAATCCTCCGCATAATTCTGGGTCGCCGATTTCGGATCAGCGAACTGCATGACCGCCGTTCCAAGCGTTGTGTCAATGTAAATGGTGTAAACCTTGTCGCCCTTTAGAGCTCCATAAAAATTAAACGCTCCCGCAGAGTGCGATGTCGCGACCACGGTAACTCCGGGGCCGCCAGGATTGTTTATTTCTGGCGAGTGCGTTGGATCAGTGATGGGCGCGCTGTCGGTTCCGAAACTGGGCAGCTTGACCGTGTTATTTCCCCCGCCGGAAACTGAAACACCTGACATCGCGGGAGCCGTGGCCCCTCTTCCGGCCCCACCAGGGCCAGGAAATGGCGAAATCCCATTGTGTGCGGTCTCTGTGGAACCGGATCCAGGTCCGTTGGTTTTCGCGCCGGGCCCTTCGCCCGATATGCTACTTCCGGGGCCGCTTCCGTGACTGATGCTTTCACCCCCGCCCGTTCCACCCAACCCCGGGTGCGAGCCCCCTGAAGGAGACATCGCAAGGGAAGCCGCCGAACCCGTGGTTGGAGAGCCAACCTTCGGTCCCGGCCTGGCCGACACCACGATCCCACTCGCAAGCGCTGGGGAAGGAGGAACAACCGCTTCCGCCAAAGTCTCGCCAGGGCCATGCCTGCCTTGGCCGTTGGAACCTGAACCAGCGGAAGCCGAGGGTGGTGGCTGGACGACTGAATTCCTCGACAATCCGCCCGCCTGGCGATTCATTAACGATCCGCTCAACAATGACCCGCTGACCTGCGCCGTTGGAGGAACAGCTCCAGATTCACCCAAGCCTCTTCCCTCCCCGTGAGTGAACGAAGCATTGCTAAGCTGTGATGGAGGGCCGACGACCGCATTATTCACCGCCGCAGCCTGCCGCCGCCCAGACAATACATTACTAATCTGGGTAGTCGGCGCGATTGCCGCAACACTGCCCACGCCGGCGGCTTGCCGCCCGGTTATCACGTTGGCGGCCTGAGGCGCCGGAGGCACCACCGTGTCCTTCCTCAAACCTCCAGTAACGAATCTTGAGTCACTCCGAATGTCCTGTCCTGAAGGAGCGGGCCGAATAACGCTGGACGGAGGCAGCCCCATTTGTGAGTTCAGGCTCGCGATTTCTTTCGGAGCCGAAACTGGAGGTGGCACTACGTTTTCGCGCGGCTCGTACCCACGACTCTGTCGCCCAGTCGGAACATTTGCTGCTTCAGGCGCCGGAGGCACAACCGTATCCTTCTTCAAACTTCCTCCAGCGAATCTGGCGTCACTTCTAATTTCCCGGTCTGACGGAGCAGGTTGCACGACGTTGGACTGCGGCAAGGTTAGTTGCGGATTCAGGTTCGCGATTTCTTTCGGGGCCGAAACTGGAGGAGGCACCACGTTGTCGCGCGACTCGTACGCGCGGCTCGGTTGTCGCCCCGTCAGATCGTTGGCAGCCTGAGGAGCCGGCGGTACCACTGTTTGGCTTCTCAAATCTCCGGGAGCGAACCTGGCGCCAGTTCTGATTTGCCGCTCCGATGGAGCGGGCGCCACCACCAGCGACTGCGGCAGGGTTAGTTGCGGATTCAGGACCGTAACTTCTTTCGGAGCTGAAACCGGAGGCGGTACCACATTTGCGCGCGATTCATAACCATGGCGGGAGTTCAGTTCGCTCCGCAACTCGCTCGGAGACGGCGCAATGGCTTGCGCTTGCATATTTGGAGCGCTGCGCGTCCCAGCGTCTTGAATTGCTGCCGGAGGAGGTATCGCGGTCACCGGCATGTCCGCATGCCTCAGGGATGATTCCAATCCCTTGTCTGGCGGGGGCCCAGGAAGGCTCTTATACGCAAGCAGATTCGCAACCGCGGAATTCGAACTCGGAAGGTCAAGCTTCGGAGCGTCAACGACCTGCTCTTTTAGCGAGGGACCCCGGGCGACTCGAATGACTTGCGTGGCATGGTGGCCTTCGCTCCCACCTGAACGACCCGAACGGCCCGATCGTGCTCCTCCGGCATCATCAGTCCTGGGAAGTTCGTCTCCAGAAAAATAGATTACGTCGTACTGGGGAGGCGGAGTTGGCTGGACTGCCTGCATCGTGCGAAGTTTTGACGGCAGAAATATGAGGGCCGCAACCAAAATTACTTCCACCACCCACGTTCCCAGCATGCCGCGATAAGGGAACAGTCCGCTATGTGTTTCTGCGGCGAGCGGCACGGCCGAGCGGCTTAGAGCCGGGCGAATGGCGGTGACGAATTCTTCCCAGGGAGAAGACCATTCCACCAGAAGTTTTAGTTCATCATTCATGCGCGCTCAGGCTCTCGGACCTCTCCCAGAGTGATCTCGATCTCGTCTCCAACTGTGGTTCCTGTCGCTTTCAGGGTATTTCCAGGAAGCTCAAGGACGGAACTGGTCTTCATGTTAACCGGGGCCATCCGCCATGGTCTAAGATTGTGAGCTATGTAAATAATAGTTTTCCCTTTGTCGAGATACGCCACATCAATGGGAAATCTCATTACGAAGGTGTGGACACCGTGGGAAGGAAAAATCCACAATCCGCGGCCAGCCCGGAAGATCGCAGGATCAGCACCCATCAGACCACGCAATCTTGACCAGTGCGTGTCCGCGATCGAGAGATGAGTCGCCAGATAAGCTCGCCGGGTGCGATTGAAGGCATATCCTGTGGGGCCCTGCATCACTACTCCTGATTTGCAAATTCCTTAGTCACAAACTTCCTGGGGGAGTTTATGGATGCGTGGCATTCTCAGCGGCCAGCCTCTGGCGCCAGCGTGCGAACCAGTTGGATGATGGCTGGACCGAGCGTCACAAAAATAATTGAAGGCAAAATAAACAGCACGAGTGGCAAGACCATTTTAATCGTGGTTTTTGCTGCTTGCTCTTCAGCCCGCTGCCGTCTTTCGGTACGTAAGGAATCGGAATGGACTCGAAGAGCCTGGGCCACGCTGGTTCCAAAACGATCGGTTTGCACTAGTGTCGCCACCAGCGCCCGAATGTCATCCACGCCAGTGCGCGCAGTAAGATTCCGCAACGCCTCGGCCCGCGGTTTGCCGGCGCGCATTTCCAGATTCACCATGTGGAACTCATCGCTAAGTTCCCGATGGGCATGTCGAAGATCCTCGCCGACACGCAACAGCGCCTGGTCAAGCGCCAGTCCAGCCTCAACGCAAATCACGGTGAGATCCAGGGCATCGGGCAATCCTAACGTGATGCGCTGCTGACGTTGCTTGATCATTCGTTTCAATGCGAAGCGCGGCAGAAAAAACCCAAAAGCCGCGACGCTAATCATAAGTGGAATGGATTTTGCGCCGCTAAAGGCAATTACCAGCACGAATCCGACGAACGCGAGAAGAACCCTGCTCCCGACATAGATGGTGAGGTGCCTGCGATCTCGATATCCGGCCTGAATCAGCCATTGCCGGGCTCGCGAAACCTCGGATGGTGACAAAGGGATTGCTTTGCTAAGGGGGTCCAGCGCCTGCTCTAGACGCTCCTTGAAGGCTGGTTTCTTTTGCTGAGTGCGTTGCCCGCCCAGTGAACGCAGCCGGGATCCCAGTACCGACGACGGCGCGTAGGCCGCGGCGCCAAAGGAAAACACCACCAGCGCCACTGTCAAAAACAATAAGACTGCCAATACAGCTGCCATGCTTAAACCTGAATCCGAATGATTTTGCGAATCACGAAATATCCGATCGTCTGCAATGTAAGACCCGCGACAATGAGGGTGTGGCCGATTGGGTCCGCGAACAGCGGCCGGATAAAGTCCGGGTTCATCGTCAGCATCACCACCACAATAATCGGCGGCATTCCCATCAGCAGCATCATAGTGAGCCGGCCTTGCGCCGTGTATACGCGCACCTGACGCATAATCTTGAAGCGCTCGCGAATCATGTACGAAAGATTGTCTAGGATTTCCGCGAGATTACCGCCGGTTTCGCGCTGCAACATCACGGCCGTCACGAAAAACTTCACGTCAACCAGGGGCACTCTTTCCGTGAGATTCAGCAGGGCGTCGCGGACTGGCAATCCAAATTTCTGCTCTTCAAATAACTTGCGGAATTCAGAAGCGATCGGCTCCGAAAGCTCATTGGCGATCAACTCGAGTGCCGTCGTAAACGCGTGACCCGCGCGGACGGCCCGGGTCAGGGTATCAATCGCCTCCGGAAAAAGTTCCTCAAATTTGCGGAATCTCCTGCCTCGCATGTAGGAAGCGTAGGAGTACGGCATAATCCCCCCAAAAACGATTCCCATGAAGACAAAAAGCGCGGATTGCCGTCCCGCCATCGAGGATGTCAGAAGCATGGCCAGCCCGCCCACGACAATGGCGCTGATCATGCATAGGATCAAAATGTTGCCGGCACGAATTCCAAGCCCGCCCTGTTCCAGCATCGTTTGAAGGTTCGATACCTTCACCGAGCGGCGCAACAAGCTGTCGAACGCCGGTATGCGGCTCAACATCTCATCGCGCAGCAACGCGAGTTCTTCGCCGGTATTCGGTTCTAAGGCTTTATCAACGCTAGCCAGGCGCTCGCGAATCAAGCGCGCCCGTGCGCTGCGCTGGTCCAGAAGGGAGCCGACCGCAAAGGCCGCGAGTGCGACCGCCACGAAAATTATGATCGCTATCAATGGCAACATAAATATTCAGTAGAACGGACCGCTAAACCTCCATTCTCGAATCGAACAATCCCGGACGAAGATGGAAGCCGCCTGTTAACAGGCGTTCGGAGAATTTGGGCTTTAGCCCCGTCCCGCGGAAGGTGCCCTTCACCTTGCCGTTTTCGTCAATTCCGCGCCGTTCGAATACGAAAATATCCTGCATGGCGATCACATCACCCTCCATGCCAAGCACTTCTGAAACAGTTATTACTTTGCGTGTGCCGTCCACCATGCGCGCGATTTGCACCACAGCATGGATGCCGGACGCGATTTGCTGTCGCATGGCACGCTCGGGGATATTCAAGTTAGCCATGGAGAACATACTTTCAAGCCGCGAGAGAGCGTCTCGCTGGGAATTGGCGTGGACGGTGGTCAGCGAACCTTCATGACCTGTATTCATGGCCTGCAGCATGTCAAAAGTTTCCTCGCCGCGAACCTCACCGACAACAATGCGATCGGGACGCATACGTAAACTGTTTATGACCAGTTGCCTCTGCCGCACTGCACCCTTCCCTTCAATGTTTGGAGCCCGGGTTTCCAGCCGCACCACGTGTTCCTGCTTCAACAAGAGTTCCGCCGCGTCTTCAATGGTCACAATGCGCTCAGAATTCGGGATAAATCCCGACAGCACATTTAGCAAAGTGGTTTTTCCTGCGCCCGTGCCACCCGATATCAGGATATTGAGACGTCCCTTCACCATGGCCGAAAGCAGTTCCAGCATCGGCTCGGTTAGCGTCTTGTTTTCAACCATATTGCGCGCAGTTACTGGCTCCCTTCCGAAGCGCCGGATGGATAAGCAGGGCCCGTCAATTGCCAAGGGCGGGATAATCGCGTTCACGCGCGATCCGTCTGCCAGACGCGCATCCACCATGGGAGAGGACTCGTCCACGCGGCGTCCCACACGCGAGACGATGCGATCAATGATCTGCATCAGGTGCTGATCATCCTTAAAACTCAAACCAGTTGGTTCCAGCTTTCCCGCGCGTTCAACGTACACCCGGTTATAACGGTTCACCAGGATGTCTGAAATCGTGGGATCTTTGAGAAGCGGCTCTAGAGGGCCGAGACCAAAGATCTCGTCGAGTATCTCCCGCGCGAGCCTCTCTCGCTCGGCAAAACTGAGTGGAACCGCCTCACTATTTACAGTGTTCCTTATCAGCAGCAATACTTCATCGCGGGCGGCATCGCTCGGAGTCCGCCCCAGTTTTTCCAAATCAAGGCGATCAAGAATCTTGCGATGGAGATCCGCTTTTACTTGCTGGTACTCGGTTCTCTCGAATGTCTGTAGATTTGGCATGAACTACTTAACCGATTTTGAACATGGACCATGCGGCGCGTTTCACTTCTATATCGCTCTCCGTCAGCCGGTTGGCAAGGGCGATGAATGAACGGGAAATATCCGAGTTTCCCTGCTGCAACAGTGGGATACCCCGATCAATCGCTGTCGAAGCCGCGAAATATTGGTTAGGAATTTTCCATAACAGCTTCATGCCAGCCGCAGTCGCAGCATCCGCCTCTGTGAACCCAGCAGTCTTTTGGAAGCGATTCAGCACAAGTTGCAATCTTTCCCTGCCGCCGGTTTCTCCCAGATATTGCTGGATTTTCGCTGCGCTCCATAACGACGCCACGTCAGAGTGAGCGGTCACCAACACCGTCTGCGAAAGATTGCTGACAAGTCGCGTCGTGGGATCCATTCGCGATGATGCGTCCACTACCACATATCGGAAGTGGCTGACCAGCATGTCGAATAACCGCGCGAACTCCGCTGTGGAGGGCTCGACAAGCAATGGAGTGGTCGTGCCGGCAAGTAACTGCACTCCGCTACCGTGACGAGTCGTAAAACTTTCAAGCAGGGAACTATCCAGGCGATGCAGATTCTGAATGGCATTCGCAACCGTGAAGGAGGGCTTCAGGTTCAGATGCAGCGCGGCATGGCCAAGCGGTGCAAGATCCACCAGGGCCACATTGCCGTGCGCACTCTGCAGAGCGAGGGACAAATTTACCGCGATGGTTGTCGCGCCGCTTCCGCCTTTCGCGTTCACGACCGTGAAGACTCTGCCGCGAGCTTCCTCTCTCTGCACTTTTCTCTGGGACGCGCTGAGCCGCACAAAAGCTTCCAGCAGTTCTGTAGTTGTGGTTGGACGCTCGATGAATTCGCGTGCGCCCGAGCGCATTGCACTCACGATGATTTGCGGTTGGGACATGCTTCCTATGGCAAATACTGCCGATCCAGGCAATTCCTGATGGATCAATTCAATGGCTCGTAACGCGGCCAGAGCATCCGAAGGAATATCCACCACGACCACGTCGGGACTCGTGGAGTGAATCTTGCGCAACACGGGATCGGTGGTCGCCACAGGGTATGTACCAAACGTTTGACGGGTGCGGGCCACACCGGTTCCATCCACCATAACCTGCATCACCGACCGCTGTTCGAAATCCGCGGCAACCACCGCTACTGAAAGTTCAGGCATGACGCTGTTTCTTTCCTTTAATTAAACTCGTAACTCCGTCAAAATTCAGCTGCCATCATTTCTTGTCAGATGAACTTTTCCCATCAAATTCATTCTTATTCAAAAACTTCTTCGGATCTTTGGGCAGCGCCTGGTCTTGGGTACTCGCCGAAATCCGATGCACAGTACAAAGAACCATCAATTCGGTTTTGCTCTTTTGCTGGTTCTTGCTGCGAAAAAAATTACCTAGGATCGGGATATCGCCAAGGCCGGGCACCTTGCTGTAGATATCGGTGAGACGATTATCCAGTAAACCGGCGATCACAAAACTCTGCCCATCTCTCAACTCGAATTCCGTATCCGCCTTCCGGGTGCTGAGCGCGGGAATCGTAAATCCGGAAATGGTTAGAGCATTCGTGAAATCCAACTGGCTGACCGATGGCGCAACCCGAAGATGAATGTTCCCGTTTGGCATAATCACGGGCGTGAATTTAAGCTGAACGCCGAATTCACGGAACGAAATTGTAACTGCCGTAAAACCTTGCCCAGGCTGAACGACGGGGTAAGGAAATTCTCCGCCCGCCAAGAAGCTCGCTTCTTTTCCATTTACCGCAATGAGATTGGGCTCAGCCAAAATCTGCAATAGGTTCTGTTGTTGAAGCGCCTGTATCACTACACCGAGGTTAAGATCGCTCCGAAAAAGAAACATGTTGAGAGCGTTGTTCACGGAAATCGTAGGCGGAGTTGTCGTTGTCGCCGTCGTGGTAGTGCCGCCAGCCGTCGTGGTACTCGCCGAATTTGTCGAAATCCCGAAACTGCCAAACTGTCCGGTTGTCACTGTCCCTGTAGTGTTGCCGAGTGACGGGGCGAAGAAATTCGCACCCAACTGGACCACGGCGGTGCGGTCCACCTCTGCAAACTTCACTTCCAGGAGCACTTCCTGGGCACCTACCGGTCCGAATGTCAGAACGTTGACCACATTCTTTGAGTAAGCCTCGGCGATCTGGCCTGCACGTTTGGCCACGTCTTCGGTGGAAACGTGCCCGGAAAGAACAATTGCCGAGAGAGATGGCGTGACTGTAATTTGTTCGTCAGGAAAAACCGCCTTTTCCTCTTCCGCCGCTGCGCTGACGTCCACATCCACTCGCAGATCGAAGCTGCGCGAACGCTCCAATTCATCCCATATCAACAACGACACTTCCCCGGCAGCACGGCCGTGCACCAGAATCTGTGTTGGCGAGATAACTTGGGGATCCGCGATGGTTGAATCAGTCACTGATATTCTCTTAAGCCGTTCCGTTGTGTTGATGAGCAGAGACTTGCCGACCAACACCCTCAACGGCGCCGAGCCCTTCACTTCGGTCTCCGACCCGGGAGACGTAACCGTTGTGGTCTGAGCCGGCGCTTGCTCCGACGGCGCTGCCCCGGGCACTGCTTGAGGCGCGGGTTGATCTTGTGCCATCGCCCGCAGAGAAAGCGACAGCACAATCGTTGCGGCAATGAGTATCTTGCCGTGGTTCAAGATTCTTTTCTCCCAAGTGCGGGAGCGCTTTGCCATCGTGTGTGACCTCGATCTTCGTAGCACGTCAAAAAGTCTGCACGTCTTTTTTGTCCCCGCGAATAACCTCTATCGAATAAACGCTTGGTGCTGTTGTCGGCCGTATGATTATGTGCCTCGCTACTGCCTTCCCTTTCGCCGGTGTGGTGACTGGCGCTGGCGTTGAAAGATTTCTGTACAGCGAACCGGAGTTCACTGCGGCAACAGTTTCCTGCCCGGTATCCAGCGGGTTCCTCAGTGCAAGCTGAATGTGTCCTTCAGTACTGGCAAGCGTAAGTTTCTCGGCGTCATCCGGCGAAACCAGCAATGTGATGACCGGAGCGGATTGCGGCTCCCCCGCGGAATTGCGTTCTAACTTTTGTCCGACCGCAATCACCGCAACATTTTCTAAAACCGTCGTTGTCTGTTGATCACCTGCTCCGGATGGATTTCCGGTCAGCAACACGTCAACATGAGTGCCCGGAATAACAAAGCCGGCGACGGCCACAATGTCATTGACCCGGACAGAAACGGCTCGCATACCGCGCGGGATCAGTGTCGGCATGCCGAAGCCCGCGTTCTCGCCCGCCAGCTTGTAAGGCAAAATGAATTCGCCTTTCGAGATGGGCAACACTGCGCCGCGCCCTAATATCTTGGACGTCACGTGGAAACTATTCGGAGGCAAATCGGCGGCAGGGAAGCGAACAACTTTCAAATCCTTGCTTTCAATACGGGAACCAACCGGAATGTCTCCAGCGGCGATAACCACATCCTGCCCGGGTGCCTGATTGGCGCCTGTCCGCGTCTGCAGGCTTCGGTACACCACGAAGCTGGCAAAAGCGCCAAGCATTAAAGCCACGAGGCCGATCAGCAAAAGCCTATTGCGATTCATTAAAACTCCTCAGCAAAATCAAACCGCCCTCATTTACGAGCCAGAACCCTACGATTGCGACAAGACCAGAAATCGGCCCATCCTCAGATGGGCTCGCAAAAAAGATGGGCTCGCAAAAACCGGCTCGCAAAGGGAACTCTCTCGCGGCTTCCCTTATTGGATTGAACTCGCAACCGATGAGAACACTGTGTTTGCGTTAGTCCCGATCAGCCTGATCGTGCCCACCACAATCACCAGAATCACGGCCAGCATTACCGCGTATTCTGCAATATCCTGGCCCTCATCTTCCGCCCAAAGCTCTATCAAGACGTCCTTCATTTCCGCCTCCGGTGAAACTTCCCCAACCACATCATTACCTCTTAACCTCTGTCGTCTGCTATTTAGCGCGTACTTGTCTCGGGGAAGACAAAATCTTCAGTTCCTAATCAATAACTTACGGGAAGTGTGGCGCACATCTTAGAGTGTTGTCCCATAATACCCGACATAGCTGCCTGTGGGCGATACTTTCTTGCGGCAATTGGGGGAGAAACCCAGTCTTTCGTCACTTTCGTCTATCCGGACAAGGGTCGCTATATTACTGATTACCTTGATGATTAGCCCTAAGCAAAATAACTGCCTGCGGATCTTCATAGACCTCCTTCCAATCTGGGGACGAACGCAGAGCAGAGGCTATGGGAGCCTCGGGAGGTACCAAGACGGTCTGAATTCCCCGCGCGTCCATATCGAGTCTCCAGGATGAACTCGATATCTGATAGGTGCTGGCGAACTGGTCCAAAAAACTGTCGCCATACAAGTCCGCCCGGCCGTCAATGTAAACTCGATATCCTGGATACAGTTGCCAGATCAAATACCCACCCCAGTTGTAACTGTTGAAGATTGGCCCTGGAAGGCTGTTTTCGCGCAAGAATGATATCGCCGAAAGCGGAAATGATCGCCGTTCTACTTCAGCTTGGGCCTTGATAACTTGATTCACTCTGAACCCGCCAAATAGCAAAAATGTTGCTAGCAAAATCCCGTTAAGAAGTTGACCCCCTGAGAATGGAAGAAGCTGCTTGCCTGCAGAGTCGAATCGGTTCCAGTTTTCCTTCGTCCAGGCGTAAACCAAGTTAGCCAGTATCGGCGCCGATACGACGGCAAAAATCGGAATATGCCGGGCCGAATGTAGGGCCGCCCATGTGGTTGCCAAAAGCAGCAGCAATTCCCGTGCTCGAAGGCGCGCCGGCGAAATTGCCGCGGCAACAAATATCGCCAACAACAAAAGAAGTGCCGGCAGGTACATGCTCTGATGGAAATTTGGCGAGGCCCATTCGCTGATGTAACCCTCAATAGACTTCGAATATACGGTTCTGAACGGATACCAGTACATCTGGATCCCGTAAGGGTTCAAGGGAATGACCGCCAGACATGCCGCGATTGCAGTGGTCAATCTTCGCAGTCTCGCGCGCGATTTTGACCACTCCTCAAAATCGAACGCCACGTCCAACAAGTCACCAATCAGAAAGAGAGCCATGAAAACAATTCCGATTGCAAATCCTCCATGAAGATTTACCCATATCAGCGTCAGAGGCAACGTGTACCAAAGGAGTTTAGGGCGCGCGTACGAACGTTCCAGCAGCAGAAGGAATAGGCTCGCAAGAAAAAGGGAAAGAGTTTGCGGACGTACTCCCCAGGCCGGAGCCGATGCCATCGCGGCCCAAACTGAAAATGCAGCCGCAAGATAAGGTCCGCCCTTGCAGCGCAGAAACACCAGCATAAAAGTGGCAGATGTAATTGCCGCAAAAGTCACAATCAACCCGCCCCATCCCGCCAGCCGATAGATGCTGAATATCAGTACCCCCGAAAGCCATTCATGATTTATCCATGGATGCCCGAGCATCGTGAACGAGTATGGATCACTATGAAAGACCGCGTGGTTCTGAAGGATGAGCTGCCCCGTGCGCAGATGCCACCAAACATCCGGATCAGTCACGTTGCGCGCAGCCATTGCAAAGAGACCAACTGCGACGATGGCTGCGAAAGCGCGGCGGGTATTGAGAAGTGAAGTCATGTGGTTGTGCATGGACCGCGACAAATGGCGTTACTCCCCGCGTTCACTGTCCTCGTTTGTGAACTTGCACTCAATCAACTGCCATCATGAAGAGTAAATTGCCGATAGCTTATAATGCCGCTCTTCCCGTGTTCTATGTTGAAAAAACAAACCCAGCGAAGGCTGGCGCTCTATTTCAGCGCAATGATCTTGCTGAACGGGTTTTTTTTCTGGCGCTCAGCACACGGGATAACCGTTGGTCTTTCGGACTTTGCCAGCTTCTACACCGCCGCTGAAATACTCCACGACGGTCGCGGACATCAGCTGTATGACCTCGCTGTGCAAGAAAATATTCAGCGCTCGATTAGTCCCGTGGGAGTTGCGGAGCGAGGCGCGGTCCTTCCGTACAATCACCCGGCTTTTGAAGCTTTTTTGTTTCTGCCGCTCGTGATCTTCTCGTATCGTACGGCTTATCTAATCTGGCTCTCAATCAATATTGCTCTTATAGCTGCCATCATCATACTGTTGCGCAAGAATTTGCCTTCCCTTGGCCAGGCCCCCCTCTACTTATGGATTTCCGCATGTTTAGCGTTCACGCCGATAACAGTAAGCCTGATCCAAGGGCAAGATTCTATAGTGTTGTTGCTTTGTTATTGCATGGCATTCATTGCACTTCGTCGCAACGCAGATTTGTTGGCCGGTGTCTGGGTCGCATTCGGATTGTTTAAATTCCAACTATCGCTTCCTTTTATCGCCCCTTTCCTGCTGCTCAAGCGCTGGCGGATAGTTGGTGGTTTTTTTGTCTCCGCTATATTGCTTCTACTGATCACATTGAAAGTTGTTGGTTACGAGGGACTGATTTATTACCCGGATTACATATGGGGCCTGGATCACAATTCAAACTTCAGGTGGTTAGCACCCATCGGTGCTCCCAACCTTCATGGCCTGATTTCCGCTGTGACTTTCCCGTACCATCCGAGAGCGGGCTTGGCCTGCCTTGTTGTTGTTTCAGGAATGCTGTTGGCGGCAGCAACTTTCGCATGGCGAACGAGGCGTCACGACGATCCCAGAAATCTCAACCTTGCCTTCGCGGCAACTTTAACCGTTTCGGTGCTTCTCAGTTATCACATTTTGGTTCACGACTTCAGCGTGCTATTTGTCGCGCTTCTGGTCGCGGTCGAAAGCACCATCCCAAGCCAGCCTGGCGCGCTGTGGTCAAAGCGCTTGATTTGGGTCTGCGCTTTGCTTCTTTGGAGTCCACTTATTCTCGTTCTCTTCGAGTTTCATCATCTAGAGCTGCTCGCACTAATTCTCGTCATCCTTCTCGGAGCTGTTTTATTTGAGAACCGTAGGAGAGACTTCCCAGCCGAAGCCTGCTAATTCACGTAACCGGCTTCATCTTCATAAATCGCAGAACGATAATTTAGGATTACGATCGATGCTCCGGCCAGCAGTATCCCGGCAATTACATCCACCACGTAGTGCCATTCGAGAAGGAATATGGCAACGATCAACAGGGCGTCGTACGCGATTAAGAGAGCCAGTATTCGCTTCCAGCGTCTTAGGAACCAGGTCACAATGAGTGGCGCGGAGATGTGTACGCAGGGAAAAGCAATGAAGTAATCCGTAGAGAGCCGCTCAAGAGGAACATGTCCCCATCGTGCCAGCGCATGGTCAATGGATCCCCGCTGTAACGAGTATGTTTCAAGGGTGCTTGGGAAAACGGAAAAGTGATCTGGGCAGAGGTAATAGGGCCCTTGACTCGTCCACAGGTAGAACAATAACAAAGCCACGTAACTGGGAAACATTACAGTGCCAACGAACCTCAACCCTTGCTTCGGCCCGTCGCAGACCGCGACGAGGATGACTCCCGCCCCGAGAAGCGGAAACATTCCGTAATAAATAATTTCCAAAAAGTGAAAAAAGGAAACAGGAAAGGCTCTCACCGCCCAATGACAGATTTGGGAAACCGAAACCCCATGAAGCAACCACATGTCCATGGAGTTGAAGGCGGCATCTCTAGCGGCAAAAAAACGCGCCGAGACAATGATGTCGTTGTAAGCAAATACCAACAGCCACCCGACGAGTAAGTACAGAGCAGACAGAGTCACTGCGAGCACGGCTTTCCTTCGGGTTCCGGGATCGCTCCGGTGAAAAAATTCCAGCAGAGCAATTGTGTCCACTGTAAGCACCAATGCAATACGCCAGGAAAGCGCCCAGGAAAGAATGACGAAGAATATGAGTACCAGCAGCACGCGCAGTCCCTCTTCTTTGAACCTCCGAACTGTGGGGCCAAATGTTCTTCTCGGCTCGAATCCCAGTAGGCATAGGAGTACCGCAGTGAAGATTGCCTGAATGGACAGCAATAAGTAAAAGGCGCCAAGCACCAGCCATCGAAAGTTGAGGGGCAGGTTAAAGTGCTTGAGCAATGGCACCGCTCCGAGAATTAAGAGCGCGGTAGTCCAGTAGTGAATTTCGCTACGCTTCTTAAGACCCGAAGCAATGACCGATTTCCAAATTGTCATCGGAGAAAACCTTGCAAGTGAAATCCGCAAACTACCTGGATTCTCCCACCACCTAGCCGGGCTCAACTAGCTCTGGATCTTTAGGCCGCAAAAGAATCGTGCACAGCATAGGAAGATAGAGAAAGATCACCGCCCAGCGGCCGACCTGCGCAATGCCAACCGGAGTGTGATACCAACGCCAGATTCCTGCACCCCAGCTGAAGAAAGCCGTCCAGATAATTTGCCGTCGTGTTTTAGGAATTAGCCAGAGAATGAAGCTGTCATAAAACCATCGTTGCGGCATGATCGCCATCAGCAGAAATAGACTTGCGTCCCGGTGACGATATCGCAACAACGCCATTGCTAACAGCGGTCCAGGGAAAACCAATAGTGGGATGAACCTCTTGTAGTGGCTCGCGTTGGCGACCCAAAGGAGCGGCCACTGCGGCATAAATGCAAGACTAAGAAGCAAAAGGCAAAAGCAAACTACCATTCCGAACCGGGTCAAACTGGTCAGTGCGACCGGCAGACCGATTTGGGGTTTTGCCATAGTTGCCGGCAGAAGAAGGGGAAAAAAGGCGCCTGCCATGACCAAGGGCGGCCACTGAGCGGTCAGAATACCCGCCCAGTAGGGATATGCGAGGAAGATCAATAACCGGCCATAGCCATTTTTCGTCAGCCCGTATGCCAGAAGAGCTGAACTGACGCCGTAGAAGGCACCCGCGGCAACTTCAGGACGGAGCCACAAAAACGGAAAACCAAAGATTGCGACTGTCAGCGGATACAGTTGCTGCGGGTTTGCATACGGATTTTGATGCTGGAGTAAAGATCGCGCCGACTGAATCGCCCAATCGAAGTCTCCCGCACCCAACTGGAAGTGGATCATTAAGAACCAGCAGAACGTCCCGCTTGCTAATCCAATCGCGCCCGATGCCAGAAGCCGTGATCTCACCATCATTTTGTCCGCATAAGTTGTAACATGTTGCCTCCATTGTTTCGAAACTCGACATTTTGCGTGCTGCTGGCGTTTTTTTTGGCCGGGTGCATGTGGTTTTACGTTCGGGGTGTGCTCGTACCTTATCAACGGGCCGATGCTCTAGCGCATGACCATCCTCGTGGAAACCTGTCGGACCTCTATCCGCGCTGGATTGGTGCCCGAGAGTTGTTGTTGAATCGCCGCGATCCGTATAGTGCGGAAATCACCCGCGAAATTCAGATCGGTAACTACGGGCGCGCCCTTGACCCGACTCGTCCTGGCGATCCACGGGATCAACAGGCATTCGCTTATCCGGTTTACGTTGTTTTCCTACTCGCCCCCCTCGTTTCCATGCCGTTTGACACGATTCGTGTGCCCTTCTATGGATTTCTTCTGATACTCACAGTCGCAACCGCAATAATGTGGGTCCGCGCTCTGCGGTGGAGGCTCTCCAAGTCAGGCATCGTGATACTGATTCTCCTGGTGCTTGGAAGCTTGCCCGTGGCGCAGGCGATGGAGCTCCAGCAACTTACTTTACTAGTCGCATCCCTGCTGGCAGCGTGTGTGCTCCTTCTAGTGAACGAAAAGTTTTTTCTAGCCGCCATTCTTCTCGCGCTTGCCACCATAAAACCCCAGCTTAGCCTTCCGCTCGCCGCATGGCTGATCTTGTGGTCGCTGAGTAGCTGGCATCGGCGAAAAACATTTCTTTTGGGATTCTTTTTAACCATGGGAATCCTGTTCGTAGCGGGAGAATGGATTCTGCCGGGTTGGCCTACAGAATTTTTGCACGCGGTCGCAGCCTATCGCCAATATACAAATGGCGGATCGCTATTCGATGACTTGACCAGTCGAATATGGGGATTCGTATTGTCGGTCGCTGTCTCAATAATGGCCGCTGTTATTTGTTGGCGGCTGCGTCGTGAGTCCGAAACGTCTACGCGTTTTGTTTTTGCATTCGCACTAGTAATGGCCGTCACTTTAGTGCTCGTTCCCACGACCTCACCGTATAACCAAGTGCTTCTGTTGCCAGGAATTCTTCTGCTTTTGCGTGATGGACGGCGTCTCTCGAAGCAAAATCTGCCGACGCGGCTGCTATACGCATTCGCTGCCGTAATTTTCCTTTGGCCGTGGATTGCCGCAGTTGGCCTGACTATTGCTTCTTTCGTTTTGCCTGCCGCACGGGTGCAGCAAGGCTGGGCAATCCCTTTCTATGCCAGCATCGCAACTCCCCTGGCTGTACTCGGACTATTGTTTCTATATGCGTTTCAACTGCCCACTTCCGGACAGACCTCGCCAGTCACTGCTCAGTAAGTTTCGTCGAAGCGCCTGCCTTTAGGGACGCTTAACCCCTTTTTTCTGGTAACCTAGGGAAGTTTTCAAACTCCCATGGGCTTAACGGGCATTATCAATCCGGGATCCAAAGCAGGCTCTGGAGTCTTTCCCACGCTGGTTTTTGTTCAGGGGAATGAGCAGCGCACCATCAACCTTGATCACAGTCCTTTTACCGTAGGCCGCAAGGTTGACAAAGATCTGGTCATCGCCGATCCTCGGGTCTCCCGCGAACATGCCCTCATCGTTTCGGAGAATGGCGAGTTCTGCGTCGTTGATCAGGCCAGTAAGCACGGGACGTTCGTCAATGGAGAACGCATTGACCGCAAGACTCTGGAAAGAAATGATCGTCTGGAATTCGGCGTTCGCGAAACCGTTTATGTAGTTTTTAATCCCCAGCATGAAACTTCCAACACCGCGCGCGATTTCTTAAGCCAGATTTCCGGCATTCACATTTCAGACGAAACCACCGATCTGGAAAAGTTGACTCTGTTCCTTGAAGCCGCGCGCAAGTTAAATACCGTTGGCGTGCTTGACGAAATCCTGATGACGCTCCTCGATGTCACTCTGAAATTGACTCGCGGTGAGCGGGCTTACGTGTTCATGAAAGGCGCCGACGGAAATCTCCGCCTGGCGGCCGGACGTAATGCCAAGGGTGAGCCTCTGCTTGATGACAAGACCATCTCGCACTCGATTCTTGATGACGCGCTGAAATCGAATTCCGAGTTCGTGCTCACAGACACCAGTCGCTCCCTCGACCTTTCCGGAAGGCAGAGCATCGTCGCCTACGATCTTCGCACAGTGATTTGCGTTCCCCTGCGCAAGCCGCAGGTCCAGACCACCCGCGAGGCGCTGGAATCGCCCTCAATGTCCGCCGAAGTAATGGGTGCGCTTTATGTTGATTCCCGTTTTGCCTCCCGCGATATTTCCACGGTCAGCAACAATATTCTGCACGCGATCGCTACAGAAGCCGCTTCCATGATCGAGAATGCGCGCCTCGTGCAAGCCGAGGAAACATCGCGACGGTATCAGCAGGAGCTTTCGATTGCCGCTTCCATTCAGCAGCGATTGATGGCCGTCACTATTCCCGAGGTTCCATTTGCGCGAATGGGTGGCAGAAATCTTTCGTGTAAAGAAATCGGGGGCGATTTTTTCGATGCCGTAAATACCGAAGATGGACTGACCGTCGTTCTCGCCGATGTAAGCGGCAAGGGAGTTTCTGCCGCTCTGCTGGCTTCCACCCTTCAGGGCATGATCTATTCGCAACTGGTTGCGCACATGCCTCTGACGGAAATCGTGGCAGCGGTAAATCGGTTTTTTACTCATAAGCATATTGGCGAAAAATACGCGACCGTAATCATTGCGAGAATCCGGCGCGATGGAGAATTGGAATACGTAAATTGCGGGCACGTCCCCCCGCTGCTGGTTTGCAATAACGAAATTATTCGTCCCGGACACGGGAATTTGCCAGTGGGATTGTTAGCCGATGCTGCCTATGAAAGCGATCGTTGCAATCTGCATCCGGGCGACCGGTTAGTGATGGTCACGGACGGAGTGACCGAAGCTGAAAATGCACGGGGTGATTTTTTCGACAACGAACGCCTCGAACACGCCGCCAAGAAGGGAACTCTAGACGACATCTTTTCCGCGGTCGCCGACTTTTGCGGCGGAACCCCGTTGAACGATGACTGCACCGTAGTAGAATTGATTTACACCGGAGAGTAAGACTCATGTAGGGACGGCCGCCCTCGGCTGCAAGCCCGACAACCTGCGAGAATCCCTTCATAGCCGGACAGCCGAGGGTCGCTGTTCCTACGAAGAACTTTCAACGACCACAGAAAAATTTGTTCCTTCCCATCTCTGAGCTTCCGTCCAAAAAAAAGTGAAGACCACCAGACTGCCCGGCGTTAATTTATTGCTGGGCAAATTCGCGACATACATCCCCAGTCCCGTATCATAAGTCTCGGTGTCCTGCACGGTTTTCCAGCCGTCAAAACTCCAATGCACCCGCGCAGCGGACAGTAATGCCAGGCGCAAGTTTTTCCCTTGGGGCATGCTTCGGGTCTTATTGTTAAACCGCCATCCAAAGCTGGTTGATTGGGTTTTATCGACGATGTATCTTTTTACCGGCTGCGGAGGCTGATCAAAAATCTTCCCATCTCTCACCGAGCGCCGAAGTTTGATGTATTCGGAATGAGCCCAAACCAAAGGACAGGCCGATCCCGAAGGCTTGCCGAAGAAAAGTTCACGTTCCGGAATATCAGGACCGTCCCAAACCTGCTCCGGAAGCAAGCGTGTGCCCTGGGTGGAGTACTCCATTGCCATCAATAACTCTTCCGCCTGCCGTGGCCTTCCTGCGGCGAGCTCGTAATGAGCACGTTCTCCCGCCAGCAGAGGCCAAGGTCTTCCAATCCCAGTGCCATCGAACGGCGAACCATCTTCATGTTCACCATAGCCATCTCCGTTATAGCGGTACCAGCATGGTCCCTGGGGAAGCTGCACTTTCAAGACGGCATCTATAGCCTTAACTGTGTTCAGAATACGCGGATTATCCGCGGCGCGAAGGCCAAAACGCACAAGCGCCAATGCGTCGGGACTAATGAGATCCGCCGCGGATTCGCTGCTCTGCCCCGGCGGCTTGTTCTTGATAGGCACAAATCCCTCGAGTGGGGAGGCCGCGCCATCACTGTCCGGAGGAGCGATGCGGACATAATATCCCTCCACCCCGATTTGTTTTGCCAGAGCCGTATGCATGCTATAAATCCATCGCTCAATATTGTCATTCCAGTTGTCGGCGGTTTCGCGCAGGTAAATCGCGATCTCTTTCTTCCCGACCGCCTCTGCTAAATCCGCAGCGGCCAGCAATGCCGAAATCTCAACGGCTAAAGTAAACGGAGAATAACCAGAATCTTCTTCCCAACGATCTTGTTGCGTCACCGGACCGTTTCGAATGAGAAACGATGCGGCGCGACTCACAACTTGCCACCACCGGTGGAGATCTCCCAAATCTTGTGAGGCTTCACGGCGCAGCAGGTCAATCAGCAGGATGGGGAATGCGGTTTCATCCATTTGCTGACCACCCCAATACGCGCGCCCGTCCAGCCACATATTCTGCGCCCAATGCCCATCCGCTTCCTGTGTGGACTCAAGGTAACGGAGCACGCGCACGGCGTCTGCCGCCGCACCTCCCGCCAGTAAGCCGCATGCGGATTCAACCAGGTCGCGTGGCCAGACAAGGTGATAGCCGCCAAGGTCCTCGTCTCCCTTATTAAATCCCCATGGAATAGAAAGGCTGGCGATGATGCCTCCCAGGAAATCTTTTGATTCGTGAACCCGCAACATGGCCATGCTGGCACGGTACAAATCCCGCTCACGCTGAGGCTCATCAAGTTTCAGAAGCGTGTCTTGCCAGGCGGCCCAATGTCGAGAATAGTGACTGCGAAGATCGGAATAGGGTTCAAGTAGCGTTGCGCGAACCTGCTGTCCCGCTTCCGCCCAGATACCGCCAAACCCGACGGCTGTGACGAACTCTCCGCCACAGGCCTGCAAGTCAATTTCGCCGGTAAGCGCGATGTTCCCATTCTCAGCGCGGGTGTAGTCCCACGTCATTTCATAGTTGCTGGAAATATCCTGCCATCCATCGGAATATCCCACGAAGCCCACTGACATTTTTTTCCACGGTGCCGAACATCCGAAGGCTAGCGAAACCCCATCGTGTTCCGCGAAAAGCATGGGGTCGCCCTTGTAATCGCCAACCCACCCTGTATTGTGATCGCCGCAGTTGGCAAGGTGGGGGGAGAGCAGCGCGTATAGGTGATAATCCGCGATGGTTCCTTGCAGAGGCACAAAGCGGACCTTTTGCAGTACCACGTTTCGATATGGATCGGTGAGTACTTCTTTTTCGATCCGATACCGGCCCTGCATGTCAGTGTTTGTGAGTTCGTACATCGGGGTTCCCGGCTCGCAGACGCGATGAAGAAACGTGCAATGGCGTTTCTCCTCAGAAAAGAAATCCTTGCCATTGGTCACCATCAGCCCAAGGTCGCGAGTGCACGCCTGATCCACGCGAGGGTAATAAATTTCGTTGAAGATGCCGTGACTGAGGGTGAACCATACCCGGCTATGCTGGTTCAAAGCCGTGCCAACGCCGGTCTTTGCGCTGGAGGTCCATCGCGGCGGGATACCTGGCCAGCCGGGTGCGAATCGTTCAGGATCGCTCATTCAAGTTCCGAGTCGAGTTGTTTGACTCGCTTGCTTGTAATTGGACGCGAAGAACGCGGGATGTCGAATACTTCGAGCCCGTTCACTTTGCGCTTGGGGGGGTGGCCATATGAACCATGATTATCCAACTTCACCCGACCCGTATAAACTGCCATCCCCACAACCGCATCCACCCCCATGGCATGCAGCTGTTCTACTTCCGCGTTCGTCGAGATTCCGCCCGCCACGATTAATTGTTTGGAGGTCGCCGCTCGCAACGGACGTACCGCTTCCAGCGGGATGCCTTGCATCATTCCTTCGGTTTCGATGTGAGTGTACAGAAAAGCGTCGCAATATGAATCGAGCGACGTAATCATGTCTACGGGAGTGATTGAAGTCAGTTCGCGCCATCCCCGAATCGCAACTTTCCCGCCCTTCGAATCTACCGCAAATACCAGCCGATCGCTTCCCAGGGCGGTGGAAATCTCCGTCGCGAATTGAATGTTGATCTTTTCTTCGCGGATTAAGGTTGATCCCAATATGACGCGGCGTGCTCCCATCCTCAGGATTTGCCGGGCGATTTCGATGGAGCGAACTCCGCCGCCCACCTGGCAAGGGAGGCGATCCAAAAATTGCTCGAGCAGTGCGTGGTTGGTTCCACTCCCAATCGCGGCGTCCAGATCAATCAACTGCACTAGCGGAAACTTCGAGAAGCGCTCGATCCACTCTTCGAAATTATCAAATTCGAGAGCTTTCTTTCTGCCCTGAACTAGCTGGACGATTTTGCCGCCCATTAAATCAATGGATGGAATCAGCACGCGCACCTCATTGGGATCCCCTCGAGTTGCAACCGCTGCTTCAACTCAGCGATAGATCGCAGGCCAAAGTGGAATATCGAAGCCGCCAATGCGGCGTCTGCATGACCTTGTTTGAAAACCTCGGTAAAGTGTTGCGCGTTGCCCGCGCCGCCGGAGGCGATAACAGGAATTCTTACTGAATCCGCGACCGCTTTCGTCAACTCGCAATCGAATCCTTGTTCCGTTCCGTCTTTGTCCATGGACGTGAGCAATATTTCCCCTGCCCCGCGATCCTCGGCTTGCTTCGCCCAGGTCACCGCGTCATGGCCAGTTTGCTTTCGGCCGCCCTGCACCCACGCTTCGAATGCTTGTGTTTTCAGATTCCGTTTTGCGTCAATTGCCACAATTGCCGCCTGGGAGCCAAAACGGTTGGCGATCTCCGTGATTAGATTGGGATCGGCAATGGCTGCGGAATTAATACTAATCTTGTCCGCGCCGGCGTCGAAAATCGCTCCGGCGTCTGCCAACGTTCGCACGCCTCCGCCAACCGTGAATGGAATAAACAGTTGCCGCGCCGTTCGTCTCACAGTTTCGAGCAAAGTGTTCCGCTTTTCATGGGTTGCAGAAATATCGAGTAACACAATTTCGTCCGCCCCTGCTTCGCTATGAGCAGCGGCCAATTCCGCGGGATCGCCCGCATCTTTGAGATTCAGGAATCGTACGCCCTTCACGACGCGTCCCCCATCAACGTCAAGGCACGCAATGATGCGTTTAGTCAGCATTCTGTTCCGTCAGAACTCGGGGATCGGAAGAGTTCGGGACACTCAACAAGCAAAAGTTCTCCAGCAACTTCAACCCGACCGCCCCCGATTTCTCAGGATGAAACTGCACTCCGAACAGTTGATCCTGTTCAACGACAGCCGAAAATCTTCCGCCATATTCACACTCGGCAACCGTGTTGGCGAGTAAAGGAACCCGATAGGAATGGGTGAAATAGACGTAGGAGCCGGACGGAATTCCCCGCAACAAACGTGAAGGTACATCGCGAAATTCCAACTGGTTCCATCCCACGTGCGGCGACTTGACCGAGGCAGGGAAGCGAACGCATTCCCCTGGCCATATTCCCAAGCCGAGTATTTTGGGGGCTTCTTCGCTGGACTCCAGCATCCATTGCAATCCCACGCAGATTCCAAGGAACGGCACGCCGAGTTGAATGGAATTAACGATGGCATCGCGCAGCCCGGAATCTGTCAAATGCGACGTTGCTGAAAAATGCCCGACCCCCGGAAGTACGATTTTTCCCGCGCGCGAGACGACGGAAGGGTCGGAAGTAACCACTGAATCGGCCCCGACCTGATCGAGCGCTTTCTTCACCGAGGTAAGATTTCCGGCGCGGTAATCTACGATTGCGATCATTGCTAGAGCAATCCTTTCGTACTCGGGAGTAAGCGCGCCATCTGACGGTCCCGCCAACAGGCAGCTCGCAAAGCGCGGGCGAACGCTTTGAAAATCGCTTCAATCTTGTGGTGATTGGATCGGCCATAGAGAATGCGCGCATGTACGTTGGCATGTGCTCCGCGCGCGAAGCCTTCGAAGAAGTCGAATACGAGTTCGGATTGCAGATCTCCAACCAGCCGGGTTTTCACTTTGGCGTCTATCACGGCTGCGGTGCGTCCGGAAAAATCAACTGCCGCGAGCGCGAGCGTTTCATCCATAGGCATTACAAAATATCCGGCGCGCAAAATGCCGCGCTTGCTTCCCAGGGCCTCGGCGAAGGCTTGTCCCAGCACGATTCCAACGTCTTCGACGGTGTGATGCTGATCCACGTCCAAGTCGCCTTTTGCGGTTAGCTTCAAGTCGAAGGCTCCGTGATGAGCGAACAGTTCCAGCATATGATCAAAAAAACGAATGCCAGTTGAAATCGCGTACCGGCCCTTGCCATCAATGTTCAGCGAGATCGCGATGTCGGTTTCCCTGGTCGTGCGTTTGAGGACAGCCTTTCTCATCCGCGAACCTTCTGCCGGAGACCAATTTGCTCAAAGACTTCCGGCAATGCGGTAAGCATTCGGTCGGTTTGCGCCTTTGAGCCAATGGTGATGCGCACGCAGCCCGCACAGCCATAGTCGCTAGAGCGGTCTCTGACTAAAATTCCTCTTGCGCGCATCGCCGAAATAAATGCCGAAGCTTGCGATGCGAAATACATGAGGACAAAGTTTGCCCGGCTCGGCCAGAACTTAATGCCCCAATCTTGAAGTTCGCGCTCCAGCCGGTCACGTCCAGCGAGAACTTCGTCAACGTACTGCCGAACGTACGCCTGATCGTCTAAGGCCTCAGGAAGGCATGCCAGCGCGATCGAGTTGACGTTATAAGGCGAACTTGCTGGACGCAAGAAATGCATTTGCTCCGTGTGCGCGGCCAGCACACCAATTCGCAATCCCGCCAAACCATAAGCCTTGGAAAACGTTCGAGACACGAAGAGATTAGGGTGCGCGCGATATTGCTGCAGGAGTGTCTCGCCGCAGAACTCGAAATAGGCTTCGTCAACGAGTAACGCGGCATTTGGCGCAGCCGCCGCGATTGTGAGCAAATCCTTCGCTGAGGCAAGAGTGCCAGTGGGGTTATTTGGGTTAGCTACAGCAATCAATCGAGTCCGTTCATTGAGACGGGCAAGAACATCTTCCAACGAAAAACGAAATTCTTCGCCGGCCGGCACCGCAATCACTTTCGCCCCCGTCGCAGCCGCGTAAATCTCGTACATGGAAAATGTCGGAACAACAATTATGGCTTCATCACCCGGCTCGAGATAGGTTTCGCAGACAAGATGAATGGCCTCATCCGTCCCGTTGGTAAGCAACAACTCTTCGGGACGAATCCCGAGGCGCGAAGCGACGACTGCCTCAAGGGGTTCGCGCTCCGGATAACGTGCCAGTTGCTCCGCATCGAGCGTTCGCAATCGCTGCATCACACGCGGCGAGCAGCCGACGGTGTTCTCATTGAAATCCAGCCGGAGTCCCTGGCGGTTTCCCAACGGCGGGTGATATGGTTTTAAATTGCGCACGGCTTCGCGGGGATTAAGCATGGCCGGTCCTCACCCAAATGGATTCGGCGTGGGCTGCCAGGCCTTCGGTTTCCGCGAGACATTCAATCGTGGGGGCCAACCGCTGCAAACCTTTGCGAGACAGTTCCTGCACCGTAATAATTTTCAAAAAGTCCAGCACAGAAAGCCCTCCACGAAATCGGGCGACCCCGGCCGTAGGTAAAACGTGATTCGGTCCCGAGGCATAGTCGCCCGCTGCTTGCGCGGAATAATCGCCTACGAATACCGATCCCGCATTCTTGATGAAGGGGATGTGTTTTCGGTCCACGGTAATGTGTTCGGGCGCAATTGTATTCGCCCAATCGAGCGATTGCTCACGGGATTCCGCAACCAGAATTACTCCATTCCGTGTCAACGATTCCCGGGCAATGGAATTGGAGCGGGCAAGCTTCGCAGCATGTTCCGCTACTGCGTTTCCCAATGGGAGCGAAGTTGTAATAAATATCGGCAACGTTTCAGGATCGTGTTCGGCCTGCGCAACTAAATCTGCGGCAATGAACTCAGGTTTCCCGCCGTCGCTCAATACAACAATTTCTGTCGGACCTGCGAGAAAATCGATGGCGCAATCAAACGAAACCAACTTCTTCGCAGCCGTGACATAACTATTTCCTGGTCCTACAATTTTGTCCACACGCGGAATACTCTCGGTGCCATATGCCAACGCAGCAACTGCTTGCGCTCCACCAACTCGGTAGAACTCCTGAACTCCCAGCATGGCGGCAGCGGCAAGTACCTCAGGCCGAGGCTTGGGGGAAACAATTCGAATTGTCGTGACGCCCGCCACTTGCGCCGGAATCACCGTCATGAGCACAGTTGAAACAAGCGGATGTCGCCCGCCGGGAACGTAGCATCCGACCGACGACAAAGGGCGAACCAATTGTCCAACCGAGACGCCCCCAACACTTCGTTTCCATTCTTTAGGCTTCTGCAACTCGCAAAATTTTCCAATGTTCTTCGCAGCATCCCGCAATGCGGAACGCAGAGGAGGCGCCGTCGCCTTCCAAGCCGCCTGCATTTCTTCTTCCTCAACTTTGAAAGCGGAAGTTTTTTGCAGGCCGTCCCATCGCTCAGCATAAGTGCGCAGTGATTTGTCGCCACCGCTTCGGACATCATCCACAATCCGCTTCACCGAGAGTTCAATCTTCGAGCATTGCGAACCGCGCGTCGCGAGCGCGCGAACGCTCTTTGCAGCGGCACGGCCAGACAATATCCGCATTACATCACCACCTTGTTAAGCGGATATTCAACGATTCCCTGCGCCTTCGCTTCTTTCAATCGCGGAATTACTTCCCATGCGGTTACTTCTTCGATCACCGTATTCACCGCGAGCCAGTCGGGATCGCTCAAGGTCGAGATCGTTGGCCGTTTCAACGCCGGGAGAACCGAGAGGACTGCATCAAGATGCTCTTTGCGGACATTCAGCATCAGGCCAACTCTTTCCTTCGCCTCCATCGCCCCACGCAGCATCATTGCCAGGTTTTCGATCTTACGGCGCTTCCAGGTGTCAGCCCATGCGGCCTTATTGGCAATAATTTGCGTATTCGATTCGAGAACCGTTTCAATAATGCGAAGGTGGTTTGCCCGGAGCGAACTCCCAGTCTCGGTGACTTCGACAATGGCATCGGCAAGCATGGGCGGTTTTACCTCAGTCGCGCCCCATGAGAATTCAACTTTCACCTCCACGTCGCGGCTCCGGAAATAGCTTTTTGTAACGTTAACTAATTCGGTGGCGATGATGCACCCGTCGAGATCCTTAGGCTTTTGAAAGCGCGAATCTTCCGGCACTGCCAGCACCCACTTCACTTTGCCCCGGCTCTGCTTGTTATAGCTCAGATTGGCAACCGTCTCGACCGTCAGGCCGCTTTCGATGACCCAATCGAAGCCAGTGAGGCCGGCATCCAGCGCGCCGTGTTCAACGTATCGCGCCATTTCCTGCGCGCGAATCAACATACACTCAATTTCGGAATCGCCCGTGGACGCAAAATACGAGCGCGCATTGACGTGAATTAGAAGGCCAGCCTGGGAAAACAGCTGCAGCGTGGCATCTTGCAAACTACCTTTAGGAATGCCGATGCGGATTTTCATGGCTCATCCTCTGCGGCAGGGGTTATTGGCTTAACTGCGATTGCCTTGGTGAAACACGACCGCGTGCCTTCATGACAGACTACTCCGGCGCCTTCAACATTCACCCGAAGCAATAGCGTGTCGCGGTCGCAGTCGGTGGTTGCAGAGAGCAGTCTCAACTTGTTGCCGGAAGTTTCCCCTTTGGTCCAAAGCTTGTTCCGGGTGCGGCTGTAAAATGTGACATAGCCGGTATTCTGCGTTTGTTCCCAGGCGTCGCGATTCATGAACCCAACCATCAGGACTTCACCATTATCAGCGTCCTGCACGATCGCTGGTGTGAGTCCCTGCATCTTCTCGAAGTCAATCTCCTCACTCATATGCTTTTCTCTCTTCCTCACGATTTGAGCAATTCCGTTCGTGCGATCACCCCAGAAACAAAAAGCCCGCTGCACGTTATCGCGTCAGCGGGCCGGATCTTGTGATTGCTGAATTATGAATCGAACCGACTCAGCTACACACACCCATCCGCGCGCAACGCGCGTGACGGCGATGGTGGTGATGTCGGCTAATCAGCATACCTAAGTAGCTTAAAAGTTCGGGGTGCTTGTGTCAATTACTCAATAGCGATTTGCCACATTTCTCGCCCATAAGTTTCGTGATGTAAACTTGAAGGCAGAGAAAACGTTGACACCACATTAGGCACGAAGGGACAGCCGCCCTCGGCTGTCCAGTCGAGCAACGCTCGACCACCCACTACATTGATAAATGCCGGACAGCCGAGGGCGGCTGTCCCTTCGTAAAATCGATCAGGAGAAAAGAATGGCGAAAATTGCAAAAACTGCGGATCGTAAGAAGGTCATGGACACGTCCAAAAGCACCGATTGTCCGAAATGCGGGAAATCAACCCGAATTGTAAAGCGGGTAAAAGACCGCGAGCGCGGCATCCCAGGCGGAGTGTTTATCTCGTGTTCCGCCTGCGAATTCTACGAAAAATTGTGAGAGCTTAACGCCGTGCCCGCACTGACCATACTCATCTGAGCAAGGATTTCCCTCACGGCCCGGGCAGGATCGGCAGCCTCGATAATCGGTCGCCCCACCACAATATGAGTCGCTCCGGCAGCCATCGCCTCTGCGGGTGTAACAACCCGCGCCTGATCGCCACGGTCGGCCCCTGCCGGACGCACTCCCGGGGTGACGATCACGAGATCTTCGCCTGACTCCCGGCCAAACTCGCGGCGAAGCGCCGCAGCCTCCAGTGCGGAAGCCACGAAGCCGTGGCAGCCTTCGGCTCTGGCCAGAGCGGCCATGCGCATTACCTCGTCCAAGACTCGGCCCTCGACACCAACTTTGCAGAGTTCGGGTTCGTCCATGCTGGTTAAGACGGTCACGGCCAGCACTTTGACGGCGGGATTCACCGCCCGGGCAGCTTCTACGGCTGCATGCAGCATCTTGCCGCCGCCGAGTGCGTGGACATTCAGCATTGTCACGCCCAGCCTGGCAGCCTCTGTGACTGCCAAACCCACCGTGTTTGGGATGTCGTGATATTTGAGGTCGAGAAAGACTTTACGTCCCGACGAAACCAGGTCGCGGACCACCTGGGGACCTTCGGCCGTGTAAAGTTGCAACCCCACCTTGCAGGTAAGAGAAGAATCGCCGACGGCCGCCACGATTTTATGTGCGGCAGCCGCCGTAGATACGTCCAAGGCAATGATTAACTTTTCCCGGGGATCCACGATCAGGAGTATAGAATGCCCGACCTCATCGGTCCACAGTTGCCAAAGCGGCAATAATCTGCGGACGGGGCTGAGACTTCACGATATCCAGCCGCACCTTCTGAAGGCCCTGCGCCTTGAAATGGAGGACCTTGGCGGCGCTGTATGACAGGTCAATGATCCTTCCTGGTACCACCGGGCCGCGGTCATTGATTCGTACCAGAACGGCTTCCCGGTTCCGAAGGTTCGTAACCTTAACTACGGTCCCTAGCGGCAGGGTCGGATGCGCGGCCGTGAGATCGTACATATTAAAGGGCTCGCCGCTGGCGGTTTGCCTGCCTTCAAAATAGTCGCCGTACCATGACGCCGTACCAACTTGAAAAGGCTTGGCGTGACTAGCCTTTGCGGCTGAAACTTCACTCTCCGATGCTACTGCGGTCATTTTTCGGGTGTCGCTCGACCCCGAGCTGGTTGGCCCCTGAGCCGCTCCCAAGCTGGCGAGGATTATGATTGCCAGTCCACGAGCAATAAGTTTTCGCATTCAGTCACCTCTCATTCTAAAGTCTTGCCTCCCCGGTTTGGCCGTTCAACGCTAGCGTTACTGAAATGCTATGGGTCTGTGATGGGGGTGTCAATCCAGAATCCCCTGTACGAATGTAACTAGCCTGTTTATAGATACCTTACGTAACTTATTGGATATACTGGCTAAATCACCAGTGATCCCTGTATTAGCATGCAGTTAGGTGTTTATAGATTGGTAAATAACCTCGCGAGCCGACCCATAGAAATTCCTACATCCTGAGTGTTTTGATCGATCTAGGCGCGGAACTATAGTTTGTGTTTGTTCTCAATAACTTGCGAGACATTTACTAAACTGCACCTGTACAAACTATTTAATTTTCACACCCCCAGGAAAGATTTCGCGTAGATTTCGGCTATGACCCGCACGCCCCCCGTAGTGTTAACGATCGCCGGCTTTGATCCTTCCTCAGGCGCCGGTGTGACTGCCGACATCAAGACCATCGCTGCTCACGACTGCTACGGGGTGGCTTGCATTACCGCCTTGACCGTTCAATCAACGATGGGGGTGCGCGGAATTCATCCCGTCCCACCAGTTCTGGTCTCGGAAACGTTGTCCGAACTGTCTCAAGACGTGACATTTGCAGCGGTCCACGTAGGAATGTTGGCGTCTGCCGGGGTAGCGGACGCCGTTGCAAATTTCCTGTCTAAGTACCGCCCTCCGAACATCGTCCTTGACCCAATCCTTAAGTCAACCTCGGGGGCCATCCTGCTGGAAGGCCCCGGCCTGGCCGTCCTAATCGGGCGATTAATGCTTTTAGCAACGGTTGTAACTCCCAACCTTCACGAGGCTTCTATTATCAGTGGTTTACCGGTCGCGACGAGAGAGGACATGACCTTCGCAGCAGCAAGACTGCACGACATGGGTGCTAAAGCTGTCGTCATCACCGGCGGCCACCTGGAGCAGCCGTGCGATCTCCTAAGTTCTGGGTCTGGAGCGGAGCAACTATTCTTTGAGTCTGAACGTATTAATTCGACTTCGACCCACGGGACCGGCTGCGCTTTCTCGACTGCCATGGCGTGCCACCTTGCTCATGGCAGAACCCTGACTGATGCAGTCTCTCGTGCCCAGCGATATGTACGTGCCGCGATTTCGAAGGCGTATCCAGTAGGGAAAGGCATAGGTCCTGTTGATCACATTTACGGGATGACTCAGGAAGAGTGAACTGGGGCCTGGAAACACCTGGTTTCTATGAGATTGAGACCGCAGGGCTACTCATCCCGAGCAGGGCGATTGAGCAGTATCCCAGCCAGGAAAGCTGCAACCGAACCAAGCAGCCATTCGATGCGAAGTAGCTGGACAACCTGAAATTCTGCCGCGGTCTGAGGACGAAGTATGCTGCCGACCGCCAGCGCGGCTACCAGGCAGCCAATCCCCACAAACAAGCCCGCCAGCGAAGGGAGCGGCAGCCCTATCGCCTGTTTGATGTGTTGGAATCCAAAGATCCATAGAAAACCGAAAGAGTTTGTCCAAGCCCCCGGAGTCCGTTTTACCCTGGCCCCTCGGCTTGCCCCGCAGAGGTAGCAGAAGCGCGAACTAGGCATGAACTCGGTGTGGCAAGCCGCACACGATTCTGAAGAACTGGAGGCGATTGCGGAAGCCGGAATCGAAACTGCCGCCTGCGCCGCTACCGGCGGACGCCAAAATTCCTGATGGGTATCTGGAACAACTTCAGACATGACCTTAGCCTTTGGAGCCTTTGGATCCACACTCGCAAGCGAATGACCATAGGGCATTTGCTGAAACCTTGTTTACATTCATCGGGTTATGATTAGATCGAACAGCCTTTTCTAATAAACAATGCAGGAATTACTCCGTCCTTCGGGCAAGATTGTCTCGGCCCTGAAAGAGATTTTCAAACATAGTGTCTCTTCCATTCAGATTCGGGAGTAGTAGCCGCGCTGGTTCATGTTTAGCGTGCCTCGATCTAGTAAACTAAGGTCTCGATACCTCTGCTCATAGAGAATCCAATTCGCAAATTTCAATTGATATTTGGGCTGTTTCTTTCCTGCCTTTTGTTGGTTCCGGCTTGGGGAAGGAGTGACAGTACCGCAAAGGCCGACACGCCTGCTGCGGAAGATTTTTCGTTCCGGCCCAATGATCCACTCACTCTGGCCGGCTTCAATCATTTCTATAACCTCGATTATGACTCAGCGGTTCGCGACTTCGACGAGGTGTTGCGACGGCATCCTGACGATCCATTCGCTATGAACCATTTGCTGACGGCGGTCCTTTTCCGCGAACTGTATCGCATGGGAGTGCTGAATACAGGAGAGTACGCGAATGACAGTTTCATCAAGGCCGCACATCTCCCACCAGACGAGCACGTTGAATCCGAGATCAAAGATTTGGTGAAGAAGGCCCTGAGTATAGAGCAGAGGCATCTGGCTGCGAACCCGAACGATGTAGGCGCGCTGTATGCTCGTGGTGTTACTAGAGCGCAATTTGCTACCTATACCGCTCTCATCGAGCACGCATGGTTCTCTGCCTTGCGCAACGCCGTAGGCGCCAGGCATGACCATGAGCGCGTGCTTGAGCTCGAACCCGGCAATACCGGGGCCAAACTGATCGTCGGTGCCCACAACTACGTGGTGGGCAGCTTGCCGTGGGCGCTCAGGTCTGCCGGATTCATGGCAGGTTTGGGCGGGAACAAGAAAAAGGCCTGCAGATGTTGCGAGATTGCGCCGCGGGCCATGGAGAGACCGCCGTGGACGCCAACATCCTTCTCGTCCTATTTCTTCGCCGGGAACGCCGGTACGAAGAAGCTCTTCCTATTAGCAGAACCTTGACTACAGCCTATCCGCATAACATTCTCATGGCGCTTGAAGAGGGGAACTTACTGCGGATGGAGGGCAAGACGGACGAGGCTGTCGCGATATATCGAACAATCTGGCTAGCCGCGAAAGAAGGCCGCTATCCCGCGTCTCATTACGAAATTGCAGCTTTCAGCCTTGCCGATGCGCTTCGTGGCAACAAGGACTATGCCGGATCAGCCGCTGCATATGAAGAGGCCGGCAGCGTGCCGCACCCGGATTTCGACACTAAACAACGCGCCAACCTCGGAGCCGGAGAGATATATGATCTTTTGAAAAAGCGCGATCTCGCCGTGAAGAAGTATCAAGCGGTAGTTGCGGCTGGCGCAAACACCGTCCTCGCAGACGCGGCTGGCAAGTATCTGAAGCAGCCTTATCAGGGGCCGTAACGCGGGGCTGTGGACTTTTTCCTAAACTCTCTTTTTTTGAGGCGTCATCCCGAAACTCGGCGCTTTCACCAGCCGAGTGAGGGATCTCGCGCGTACCCCTCATGCACTCTGCGATTCTACTGGGTATCACCCGTGCGTCCGGTCCTACAACAAAATGTGGAACTTGTTAACGCCGGTTGGCGTATCTTAATTTCAGGAGGTGAACCGTGTATTGCAACTATTGTGGCAAGGTGATCCAGGACGACGCCAACATCTGCGCCTACTGTGGAAAGCGCATCGGCTCCATAGAGTCTCGTCACCGGCTCATGCGCTCGCGAACGGACCGCAAGATCGCCGGGGTCTGCGCGGGCTTCGCCGAATATTTCGATCTGGACGTCACACTCGTGCGCGTAGTCTGGTTGATCGCTGCGCTGCTTCCTCCTGGCGTCTCGCTAATCGCCTATGTGATTGCATGGATCGTCATGCCGGAAGAGCCGCTGATGCTCCCCGAATCCGGGGACAACCTGTGACAAACACATAAGGACGTTGAATCTGAAAATCGGCGTTCTGAAATCTGAATTCTAAAATCTTCAATCTGCATTTGTGTTTTAGACCATGCCGCGCATCAAGAGCGACGACGCCGAAATCTCATACCAAGTTCTCGGCGACGGGCCTCCCATCGTCCTGCTGCATCCCTTTCCTGCCAATCATGAATTCTGGTTGCCCGCCGCCCAATCGCTGCTGACTCGCTATCGCCTGATTTTGCCGGACCTTCGAGGGCATGGAGATTCTGATATTGGCGAAGCCCCGGCTACGATGCGGAAGCATGCGGAAGATATTTTTCGCGTCATGGATGATGCAGGAATAGATCGTGCCGCCTTCGCCGGCGTCTCGATCGGAGGATATGCGCTATTCGAATTTTGGCGGCGTCATCGTGACCGCGTGTCTGCGCTTGTCCTGTGCAATACAAAAGCACAAGCAGACTCTCCAGAAGCTCGTAGCGCAAGATTGCAATCTGCGACGGAAATAATGGAACGCGGCACCGAACCATTTTTTGAAACCATGATTCCAAAATTGCTGGGCGAGACCACCCGCAACACGCGCCCAGACCTTGTGCAAGGAGCGTTGAGAATGATGCGCAAAATGGCCGCCGAAGACCTGGCCATGGTGCAGAGGGGCATGGCCGAGCGCCCGGATTCAGTCGCAACCCTGAAAACAATTGGCGTGCCCATCCTAATTGTGACCGGCGAAGAAGACCTCTTCGCTGGCGCGGCTGAGGCCGAGCTTATGCGCCAAAATATTCCAGGAAGCAAGGTGAAAATTATTCCAAAGGCAGGACACTACTCCGCGTGGGAACGGCCAAAAGAAGTTGGTGAACTGCTGAGAGAGTTCTTCGATTCAGTGCGAATGTAGACACATAGCTTGCTACGTCTCCGCCGAAATCATCAATTATCAAGCTGTCATCCCGACCGGAGCGAAGCGTAGTGGAGGGATCTGCTTCTATTTACCGCATCTGAAAGCCCTGAACTCCGCCAATCCTTTATATTAGAAGCCCGATGAAATCAGATTCCTCTGTCATCGTCCGGCCAGCCCGAAATGTGTCTGGAGCGATACGTCTACCCGGAGACAAATCCATCTCGCACCGCTACGCCATGCTTGGCGCCATCGCGGACGGCACAACGAAATTGGAAAACTATTCCACGGGTGCAGATTGCGCCAGCACATTGGGTTGTTTGAAAACGTTAGGAGTCACTTGGCGAAAAGAGAACGGCGTAATCGAAATTGATGGCAAGAATTTAAAGCTTCGCTCACCCGCCTCGCCTTTGGACTGTGGCAACTCCGGCTCGACCATGCGAATGCTGAGCGGCATCCTCGCTGGTCAAGACTTTACCAGCGAGTTGATCGGCGACGAATCTCTATCACGCCGTCCCATGTCGCGCATCATCAAGCCACTAGAAATGATGGGAGCTAAGATCGCCGCCTCTGACGGTGGACGTCCGCCCCTTCGCGTCACCGGAAATTCACTTAAGGCAATCAGCTACGAAACTCCTGTTCCCAGCGCGCAGGTAAAAACCGCGCTACTCTTCGCCGGCCTTTATGCGAATGGCGAGACCACGATTCGGGAATCCGTCCGCACCCGCGATCACGGCGAAACCGCGTTGCGGGCCTTCGGCGCGGTAGTACAGCAAGAAGGCAATGAAGCGCGGATTTCCGGAGGCCAGAAGTTGCACGCCATCGAGGCGCATATTCCTGGCGATCTATCCAGCGCCGCTTTCTTCTTGTGCGCCGCCGCGTTATTTCCGGGATCGCACCTTACGATTGATTCTTTGCTTTTGAATCCCACGCGGGCTCGGCTGCTCGACGTGCTGATTGGAATGGGAGTAGGAATCGCCATTACCCAACTGGAAGAGAAACATGGAGAGTTAATCGGTACCGCGCAAGTCACTGGCAAGACTTTGACTGGCGCGATGGTCTCGGGCGCACACACAGCCGAGCTAATAGACGAAATACCGGTATTGGCTGCCATCGCGCCTTACACCTCGAACGGAATCGAAATAAGGGACGCCCGTGAACTTCGCGTAAAAGAATCCGATCGCATCGCGGCAGTCGCAACGAATCTTCGCGCCATGGGCGTACGCGTAGAAGAATTCGAGGACGGATTGAAAATTCCTGGCGGCCAACAGCTTCACGGCGCCGAACTCGATTCCTTCGGAGACCACCGCATCGCCATGGCGTTCGCGGTTGCTGCCTTGCGCGCGCAAGGCGAGACGAAAATCAACCGGTCCGACGCAGCGGTGATTTCCTATCCGGCATTCTACGAAACGCTGGACGCCATTGTGGAGAGATGAAAATCGCTTCCTGTCGGGTGTAGATGGTGGGATTGCAAAGCGCACGACTTTCACAGGCTGCGGAAAATGGCACTCTTTGCGACTGTCTTGAAAGGGCGCGCCTTCAGGCGCGCCGTAAGGCTTTCGATTCGAATAACGGCGGGGCTGAAGCCCCGCCCTTTCAAAGCCACTTGCGCCTCAAACACGCACCGCATGTTTCAGTCATGTCGTATCGGCTAAATCGAGGCCTCGACTCGTCTTCCGGGTAATTCGATTCAGTCGAATACTCGCGCTTGGGGCGAGGTTCAGTTCATCCGTATGCCAACTCTTTCGCCCGCTGCGTCGCTTTTACCACCGCCTTGATCAGCGTCACGCGCAGCTTGCCTTCCTCCAACTCCATAATGCCATCCACCGTACAGCCCGCCGGGGTTGTCACAGCATCTTTCAGCAACGCCGGATGATCTCCGGTTTCGAGCACCACTGTTGCGGCTCCGAGAGTGGTTTGCGCCGCGAGTAGAGTTGCGATATCTCGCGGCAAGCCGACTTTAACTCCCGCCTCCGCCAGCGATTCCAAGATGATGTAAATGTAAGCCGGACCGCTGGCCGACAGCCCCGTGACAGCATCCATGTGTTTTTCGTCAACTACTACCGTTTTTCCGACGACATTAAAAAGCGCACAGGCAGCCTCCACGTCCTGAGCGCTCGCGAACTTACCTTTGCAAAGACCCGTCATGCCGACTCCGCGCAGGCACGGAGTATTCGGCATCGCCCGCACCACCGGGACATCTATCTCAAGCGCTTTCTCAATCTGGTCGGTGGGAATAGAAGCAGCCACCGAGATTATGAGTTGCTTCGGCGAAACATTTGGACGAATCCGATGCAATACTTCTTTCACTACCTGGGGCTTCACACATACCAGCACGATGTCAGCGTCTTTTACTGCCTCAAGATTGTCAGTGCCGACTGTGATTCCTAATTTCTCCGACAATTCACGTGCGCGCGGTCCATGTTGGACCGTGGCGCGGGTCAGTTGGCGGGAAAGTAGTCCTTTTTCGAGCAGGACTTTCAACAAAATTCCACCCATTTTCCCGGCGCCAATCACGGCTACCCGTTTTCCCGAGAAGTCGAACTTCATTTTGTCGCCTCCACTTTTCGATGTCGCAGGAATCCTCCCCGCTATGCAACTTGCCTCAAATCACAATTCGCGGGAGGGAGTGGTGATCGTAACAGAAGAGATTCGAGGGACGGAAGGATTGGACAGGGTGGCTTCGAAGTCGGTTTTGAGGCTGCTGACTTTATCTGGTTCCTTTAGGCTGCAGCCGTTTAGCAGGAACTGGTGCCGAACCTGGCTTTACCCTAAATGTTGTCCACCCTGGCCATAGCCAGAAGGCGCCAGCGGCGATGACAATCCACAGTATTGATCGGGATCGTGTGCGTCCTGTCCACATGCAGAAATTATCAATCTGACGGTCCAACGAATCAAGGCAAAATGTTCTGTGCGGCCCGCATTGCACGCAGGCACCGTTCCTATTGGGTAGTCTGCACCGTTACTGAAATCGTCGTGTTCGCAGTGAGCGATCCCGATGTTCCGATTACGGTAACGGTGTAAACCCCCACCGGCGTGCCCGGATTTCCGGCGGGCGCGGCTGACCCTCCTTGCAGTCCTCCGCACCCCGAGCAAATACCCAACATCATCAAGACGAACAATCCTCGCTGCGCTCTCGCGGAGCCAATCCCGCTGAAGACGATTATGAGCCCAGGTAAGGGCAGCCACAGGCTATACAGCAGGGCCCGCGCTTGAGAACCACGCGCAGGAGGAGTGGTCGCAATGGTCAGGAAAACGTCTGTTCCGCCGCTGCCCGCAGCCACTTGCGATGAATTGAGCACACAAGTACTTACCGCGGGACACCCGGTGAACGTGAGGGTCACCGGATTCGGAAACGTACCGAATGAAGGCGTGATGCTGATGTCATATTTTGCCGACGATCCCACCGCAATCGTGGAAGGACCGGAACTGCTCATGGAAAAACTGAACGCGCCAGTTTGAGTAGTGACGGTAAGTGAAATCGTTGTCTTTGCGGCAAATGATCCTGAGGTTCCAGTAACCGTTATGGTGTACGCGCCCGCTGGCGTTCCAACCGTCGTCGCCACGGTCAGGAACACGTCGGTGATCCCACTTCCCGCAGGGACTGTGGACTTATCAAACGAACACGTCGCGGCGCTGGGACAGCCTACGAACGACAGCATCACCGGATTCGGGAAAGTGCCGCCGGAAGGGCTAATCGTGATGTCATATTTTCCCGAGGACCCCGCGGCAATTGTCCGCGGCCCGGAATTGCTCATCGAAAAACTAAATGCACTGTTCTGTACCGTGAGTGGCACTAATGCGCTCTCACTCAGCAGTCCTGAAGTGCCGGTGACGGTCGGCGAATAAGTTCCAGCAGATGTCCCGGCAGATGTCGCAATGGTGAGCACAACACTTGTCTTCCCGCTTCCCGCTGGTACTTGCGGAGAACTGAGCGAACAGTTGCTCGCCGGAGGGCAGCCGGCGAATGTCATAGCCACCGGGCTCGGGAAAGTCCCCGATGACGGCACAACACTCAAGTTGTAGATCGCTGACTGCCCGGCCATTATCGTTTGCGCACCGGATGTGTTGACAACCGAGAAGCTAAATCCTCCACTCACGGTCACAGAGAGATTTTGAGTTTGAGTCGTATACCCAGGCGACGCTGCTTGAATGGCGACCAAGAAAGGGCCACTTGGTGCTGCTGCGGTGGTCGTTACAGTTACATTTAGCGTGTAAGGGCTCGCAGGGCCCACATTCACCGCGAGCGTGGGGCTGCCGCCCGACAGGCCGCACGTCGCAAAAGTAGGTACTCCACAGGAAAGATTTACGACAAGACCTGACACTGCGGTTAACTGCAGTGTCGCGGGCGGAGATGTGCCGGGAGCGGTCACCGTTAAAGCAGAAGGACTGGGGCGGCCAAGATTGAATCCCGATAGCTCCCACAAGCCGCGTCCATAGGTCGAAGCGCGTAATCGGCGAGTTCTGCCTGGATCGAAAATACGTAATGCCGTGACGGCCACATTTGGCAAGAATCCGGGACCGTTGCTTGTCGGCGATGGGCCGACTTCCGCCCAGTTCGCAGCCCCGTTACTGCTGGCGAATACTCCCACGTCAGTGCCGGCGTAAATTGTGCTCGTCGGGCTGCCCGCCGGGGCGTCAACTAACAGAGCATTCACTGGCGCATCCGGCAGGTTACCGGTGAAGTCCACCCACGACACGCCGCCCGTGGTCGTCTTCCAAACAAGCGGCACGCCGAATCCCATGATCCCAACGTACGCGGTGAGTCCCGATATATCCGAACTGTCAATGGCAATAGATGAAATCGGAAAATGATCAGGATTGATCGTCCCAGTCTGATCTGTCCATGTTGAAGATCCGGCGGCGACATTCGTGCTGACCCAAACGTGGCCCCCAGTCGGCAAGCCCGTTGATAGTGGTCCTGTCCCGCTGGTTCCGGCATAGATTACATTGCTGAAACCATTCGCATCCTTCGCCCCTCCTGCGGCTAGCGCTCCCACCAGGTTGGTTTCGGTGCCGCTACAGATGCCGGTGCCGCCAGTTTCGAAATCAAAGCTCAAGTCTGAGAATGATCCACCTGAACCCGAGCCTCGCCAAACGCGGCAAGTACCGACAATCATTTCGCCCGAATCCTGGGGATCAAGGATGAACGGTGTATTAAACGCTCCAGCATCGCCTCCCAGGGTCGTGCCGCTCACGACCTGATTGTTCTGAAAATCCTGCGTGCGGCATTTGATTCCGGCACCGCATTTGAAAATATTGACGCTGGACACCGAATCGGGGGGATTCGAAACAAACCAAACCGTGTCATCATCCGGGCTGATGGCTGTGTAGCCGCCGTCGCCCGCGTTGACGTTTTGCCAGGTTGTGCTGCTCTGAGCTGACACGGTTCCCGGCGATCCATTGGCTTGTGCCCCCGCCAGTAAAATGTCGGGACTTGGCGACTGTCTGGAAGATTGGGAAAATGACACCACCTGCGTCATCGAGCCGAGTGTGCCATTCAGGCTGTCAAACATGTTGGCGCCGCCGCAGCTTCCGTCAAGCAGTCCCGTGTATCCATCCAGCGCCCGGTAGATTCCGCCATCATTGGCGAAATACATTACGTCCTCGGCGTTGTTATTAATCAGAATGGATGCTATGGAGTGCTGGGCCGGGTGGACTTTCGCAATCGAGCTACATCCATATACATGGGTCAAATTAATGAAGGTGCCCGATCCGGCGCCGCTGCAACTTGGCGAAATGACCGAGATGGTGCATTTGTATAGATTCACTGCCCCGGCATAAAGATCAGTCGCCGTGCCATTTGGAACCGCGGCCAACGCGAGATTGTATGTGCCTTGCTCGGTTCCGCAGCCGCCAAATAAGTCGCCGCATGATGTCATCCCGCTATCGTTAACCTGCGCCCACGACGCTCCTCCGTCGGGGCTCGTCCAGATACCGCCATCGTTATCGGCTGCGTCAACGTACCACGCATACATTTCGCCTTTTCCGCTTGGCCCCGAACGGTCCCGCACAACCGCAATTTCTCCGCGATAGATCGGGCACACGCTCGGAGACGCGATGTGCGCTGGACATGAAGCGGCATTCAGGGCGCCAGGTTGGGTCGTGAGCCGAGACCAGTTGATTCCGTCGGCAGAGGAATAAAAACCGTGCAAGCTGATTGCCGCGAAAAATTCCCCTGCCGCCGCGTTATAGACAACATCGCTCACGGACTCAGGATCAGCAGTGGCGGCGCTTTCTTTTACGCTCGCGTAGTTCCAAGACGCCCCGCCGTCAGTTGAGTAATAGATCCCGCGATTAACACCGGCTGGATTTTCTTTGCCTTCGATTGTGCCCGCCGCGGTCGCAGAAGCCGCGGCGACGACTAAGTTAGGATTGCTGGTGCTGAATGCGATTTTGCTGAACCCCAGGCCCGAAAAAGACCTAGGGGGCGAACTGAGATCCTGCTTGATGAGCGTCCACGTATTGCCAGCGTCGGGGGAGCGCAAAATGCCCAGCCCATAGTACGAATCCGCTGAACCGTTCGACTCCCCCGTCCCCACCAACACCACACTCTTCGTCGGGTCGGGATTATTCAATTGTGGTTGAATCGCAATTGAGCCAACGGCGAGCGTAGCCTGATTGTCAGTCAGGGGAGTCCAGGCAACGCTCCCTGTAAACGGGCTGAGGGGTCCGGCATTCGTGGATTTCCAGACTCCGCCAAATGCGCCGCCTACATAAACGGTGTTCCCTGACGGGTCTGCCCGATCAATTGCCACTGCTGTCGCGCGTCCAGCGACGTAGTTGTAGTCCTGCACTCCCATGCCGCTGGCGTCGGAAACGATCGGTGCCGGGCCCAACTGCATCCACTCGCCGGAAAGAACATTGCTCGGCAATTCCGGGACGGGGGGCTGTGCGCTTCTAAGAGCCCGCAACGTGTCCCTCCGCTGAAGTGCCCGGTAACGCGCCGTTGCCGCCGAATCCCCCGCCGCGGCACGTCCCTGTGCGAACCATTGCTCCCGCCCGTGAACATTTCGCGAAGCCGCCTCCGAAGCCCGGCTTTCTGGGGGATGGTCCTGCCCTAAGGCAAGCACGCTTCCAATCAACAGTGCGAGAAGCGCTGGAACAATGCGGCACCCCGTCATCTCTACGCCACCTTCGCCGGAGGAATCTTTGACGAGACCTTTCCCAGTCTGATCAATCGCGCCACGATGGACGCGACTGTGCGGTCATGAATCTTCGCGATCTGTTGAAAGTCTTTTCCACCACGCAATTCATCGCAAAGCTGTGTATCCTCCTGTGGAGACCACGCATTTCCGGCATTCTTTGGCAGCAATCGCCGGTTTCGCTCGCGCTCCTCCATGAATTGGAGTGCGCCTACGGCCCGATGCAGCGCGCGGACATTTTGCGGATTCTGGTAGATCAAATCGCCGGACAAGGCTTCTCCGGTTTCCGGATTTACTCCGTCCGCCAGCGATTTCATGATTTTCAGTGCTTCTTCAATCTCCATTGATGAACCCTCCGGTCAAGAATCGTATGCTTAGCGGCGCATCAACCCTTGTGACTTCCGAACATGCGATAACATTTCAGCCCACATCGGGAATTCGGCAGCAAGCACACTCAGCATTCAGCATTCAGCACTCAGCCAAAGCGAAGATGCGTAGTCCTCGCTGAGTGCTGACTGCTGAGTGCTGAATTGACTGCCTACCGATAAACTGGACGGAAGGACGAATAGTGGACTGGCAGTCGTTGTGGCTTACAATCCGGCTGGCCGCGCTGGTAGCGGCGATTTTATTTCTGATCGCGCTCCCCATTGCGTATTGGATTGCTTATTCGCGATGGCGCTGGAAGTTTCTGGCGGAGGCCGTGGTCGCACTGCCAATCGTGCTTCCACCTACTGTGCTGGGGTTTTACCTGCTTATCGCGTTGGGACCGCGCAGCCCTTTGGGACACTTATGGCAAGCCCTCACGGGGCACACTTTAGTCTTCACTTTTCAGGGCTTGGTCGTGGGGTCAGTCATCTACAGCCTGCCATTTGCCGTGCAGCCATTTGCAGCATCGTTCGCCGCAGTTGATTCCAGATTGATCGCCGCTTCGGCGACACTCGGGGCCTCGAAGCTGCGGACCTTTCTCGAGATCATCCTGCCCTTATCGGTGTCAGGGATCGTAGCAGGAATCGTTTTGTCATTCGCTCACACCATGGGCGAATTCGGCGTTGTGCTGATGATTGGCGGAAACATTCCGGGAGTGACGCGCACAGTTTCGATTGATATTTACGATCAGGTCCAGGCGCTTAACTATTCTGCCGCCAGCGTTACGGCTCTTGTGCTATTGGCAATTTCGTTCGGATTGCTTTCATTTGTTTACGCTTTGAACCGGAAACTTCTGGCAGTTTGGCTGTGGAAATGAAGAATATCAACCCGAGCTCGATAACAGAACGATCCACGCTCACTGCGCGGGGCACTTTGAGCCTGCAAATCAGCAAACGATTTAACAACTCTGCGCTCAGCTTTGAGCTCGACGCCACTACAGACATCGATCCCGGCATCACTGTCATCTTCGGCCCATCGGGGGCAGGGAAGACAACCCTGCTTGAATGTGTCGCCGGCTTGCTGACACCGAACTCCGGAAGAATCGCGATCGGTGATCACATGCTATTCGACGGCTCTCAAAAAGTTAACGTAGAGGTTCGGAAACGTAGAATTGGCTACGTCTTCCAGGATCTCGCGTTATTCCCTCACCTCTCCGCCGAAAAGAATATTGGTTACGGAATCCGAGCTTTGGATTCTGCTGAGTGCGAGCAAAAAATTGCGTCCATCATGGAATCCTTCCGTATCTCGTCTCTTCGCGGGCGACGGCCTGCTGAGATTTCTGGAGGAGAACGTCAGAGAGTCGCACTCGCTCGCGCCCTGGTAACTGATCCTCAGGTTCTATTACTGGATGAGCCTTTGGCTGCCCTGGACGAAAGGACGAAATCAAAAATAATTGAAGACCTGCGAAGTTGGAATGATGCGCGTCCCATTCCTGTCCTGTATGTGACGCACAGTCGCGACGAGCTTTTCGCGCTAGGCAATCACGTGATTATGCTGGAAGCCGGAAAGATCGTGGCTGACGGCCTTCCCGAAGGTCTTGTGCATCTGTTCAAGTAGGGGGGTGTCCCCGCCTGCCCAGCCGAGCGAAACTCGGCGGCGCCGCAAAGTTACGCTCCGAGGATTTTGTCATTCGCAGCTAACGTCGCCTTCGCTGGCCGCCGAGACGGGGACGTTTGGGCCTACGTGATTTTGGTCTCCACATCAATGGCAAGTTTCATGAGGTCTTCACGCAGTTGTTCGCCGCTCTGCATTTGGATCACGTGCATCCCCATCTGGCTCGCTGATTCCAGATTCAACGCCCGGTCGTCAATGAAGCAGCACTCTTCAGGATTCTTTTGCGTGATATCCAAAGCCAGCCGGTAAATTCCGGCCTCGGGCTTGCGTAATCCCACAAAGCACGAGCTCACGAAAAGAGCAAAAATATCCTGCAAATGAAACGTCCGAATACGATAAAGATTCAGCTCTTTGGATTCATTGTTCAACGTGGACATCAGGTACTTCCCAGATTTCGCCAAATCCCGGGCGAGCTGAAGCACGTCATCCTTGGGACGCGATAATGAAAACATGTATTCGCTAAAAGCCTCGCGAGAAAACGTTCGCGTCCGGTAAAAGATTGTGCGTTCCAGATATTCGTCGAGCGTAATCTTTCCGCGCTCAAAGGACGACACCAGCATATGATGCCGGTCGTTAAAATCCACCTCATCCAATTCAAATTGGACCAGGGCACGGTTGCGTTCGGTATGGTCCCACGCGTTGGTTAGAAGGACCCCGCCGACATCCCAGAAGAGGGCAGTGATTTCAGGCATGGGTAGATTCTAGCCGCGAACAAGAAGCAAAGACTACGCCGGTCATCAAAAAGAAAAGCCCCGACCCTGCATAAGCAGGATCGGGGCGGGAAGAGGGAGTTACTGTGGCGTGAAGTCTTGGCGTTCCGTCAAATTATTAATATCCTGAAGCATCGGCGTTCCTGGCGGCAGGTTCTGGGGATTCTGGAAGTCGGTGTCAAAAGAGAATCTCCGGCCGGGGGCGCCATAAACTTCGGTGCAACACTTGAAGGTGCCGGTGTTGTACTCCGAGTAGTAGAGACTGACGATCGATCCGCGGTAGAAGAGGCCCACTCCGCCCCAATTCTCAAGCAGCCGGAGGAAATTATGTACTCCGCCGTCGGTGCCGAAGTCAGCACCGGCTCCCACTTGCGGAAAGTTCATGTTCTTGCCGGCAGCAATCGCAGTCCGGAAGTAGGTCGCAGCTGGCACTCGTGCCCCTAGGTTTAGGGGATTCGCCATGTCGTTTTGGTCTGTCCATCCATTCGAAAGCAACGAGACCGAGTCAGCAATGATCGCCGCTGCAGCGTGGGGAACATCCACAGGCGGTGTTGCCCATGCAGAGTCTCCTGCGTTGCTGTTGTAATCACCCTGGATGTAGACCGGGTTTTCTGAAGCTACTGTGAACCCGCCAGAGGGCGGAACAGTTGGCGCGGTTGGCACATTGCCAAGGCTGCCGTCTACCAGCTTCAAGGAATGACGGGCTCCCGTGACGATGTTCTGCCTTCCCACGTTCAGGCAGTCGGTGGGTTGATATGGGTCTGCCGCAGTGGCAACGCCAAAGCCATTGCCAACATTTTTTGCACCCCAAGTGTCGAGAATGTTGTTCTCGTCCGGATCCTCGGGCGAGTAGGTGACATTGTTGTTCGTGTCAACGTTGTAGCCAGGGGTGGCGGCTTCGAGGACGCCATCCGGAGTTCCAGCACCTGAGCCACGGTTCACGACATCCTCAAAACCGTATTCGCCATTTACGATTGCAGGAGCAACGTTGATGTCTGGACGCATCCCCCGACGGTCAGAGAAGTATAAGACGTACCCATTTTGTGTAGTGGAGTTCACCAGATTGCCGCTTCCGGCACCGTACGCTCCAGCGTGCTGCAACCAGAGATTCAAATTGCCCACGTCGAGTTCCACCGCGTTCATGATTCCGTTGACGTTGCATTGAGTTCCAGCCAGCGCTCCAGCATTGTCGCGTGGCAAGCCTTCTCGCGGATCCCAGAAATTAATCGGATAAAAGTTATATTCGCTCAGTTTAGCGCCCGCGGCGCCATCGTATTGGTTAACCAGGGCAGCCTTCATTTCCTGAAGGATGATGATCGCATTCGGATGGGCAGCATTCGTTCCGGGGGCAACCGGAACGTTAATGCCTCTAGCGAATCCATAGTTTAACCATTCGCGGGTCATGCCGTGCCACGCTGGGGGTGACGCAGTATCGAGATATTCAACCCGAATCCAGCCATTTATGAGGTTCCAATTGCCTGACCCGTTGGCTGCATCCGGAATTGTCAGGTTGGCCGCAAGGGGGGCAGCCGTCCAGGCCGCATCTTTCCCGGCTTTCGCCACCGCAATCCGGGTGTATAGTGCGCCATTCAACTGCCATTGCAATCCATCCAGCGCGCCGCCGCCGGTTAAGTCAATGTTGTCGGCATCGCCCATCAAAGCCGGCCGCTCCGGAGTCAGAAGGGCCTCGGTATCCGCAAGTAGGATTCGTATCGCCGCCTTGTTGTAGAGCTTAGAGTTCGCTACCGCCACTGAGTCGCCCGCCAGGCCTTTCCGGATGATCTGTATCTGTTGAGCGGCGCTTCCTGCCAACGGGTTGTTTCCTTGCACGAAGGGCAGTGCAAGCCGCTTGGCTCCGTTGATGCGATTGGTTATGAAGCCGTTAAAATTTTTCGCAGCCGCTATCCATGCGGCATAAGTCGGATCTGCGTTCGCCGCTCCGGCGGGAGGAATGCCTCCAGCCCAGCTGGCATCATTGGTGGCGTTATTTGCATCCGGTCCGTAATCCAGGCAGTTGGGTGGCGCAGCGCCCGCACCGGTATAACCCGTGCAGCCCCCATTTTGATTGGGGACAAACACGCTGCCGGTATAGCCACCCCCGGTCCAGTTATTAGCAAGACGATCGCGGATGATCTCACCGAATGCTGTGATTTTCGCGTCTGCGATCAGCGGACCCGCATTCGCCGCCAGAAATAAGTTTCCGTTGGTGTGAATTCTTCCCTTAAAGTTAAAAACAGGCCCGGCAAAATAGCTCAAATCGCTGTCGGAAAAAACACCGAACTGAAAAACTGGGATCAGAGCCACTTCCACGGTGCGAAACATATTTACCGACGCGCCCGTAGGGGTTGTGGCCTGAACCTGCAAGTTCATGGGTATCGTCTCGGCCGAAAGTCCCTGCTCGGGACCTGCGCTGATCGTGTTAAAGCGCAGTACCGGAACTCCTCCCACTGTTTGCTGGGAGACTGTTTCGACGTAAGTCATATTCCCAACCATTGCGGCGGTGGGCGGAAAGTTTGCCAGGTTGTTAATGGCCACTGGAGTTGGGTTTTGGTTCACCGAATACAACGCGGCCAGGTCGCTGGTGAGTTTCTCCATGCCGGACTCTGCGCCGTAGAAGGCGAGATTGTCCTGCATATCGTTGCTGCCGACATGTTGCTGGCTATTGACGAGGAACATTAGGCCAATAGCCACTCCGGATAACAATATGAGTATCAATAGACTCGCGATTAGGGTGAATCCCCTCATCCGTCCCGCTTTATTACCCATAAAAGTTCTCCTAGGCTCGTGGCAACTCATTGGTAGCGATCCCTGAAAGTTAAATTTCGGGTGCTGACCGATGTTGTCAATTGCATGTTCTGAGCCTTGTTGCCGTAAGAAAGAATGCTCTGTCCCATCACTGCGATATCCACTTTGTGGACATCGTTGGGAGTAAAACCATTCGCAAAAAGATCGGATATGCCGGCGCAATTCGGATTGACTCCCGGGGTGATGGTGCCGTCGCAAACGTCGTATGTGATTTTCAGATTGATAATGTCATCGGCGATCGGCTGCGGCGTATGACCATCCACTTGGCGCATTAATTTTGGCAATTGCCCGGCGACAGCTGGGACCTCGACGAAATATGTGACCGCCTTAACCCGGTAAGCATTCATGGCAGGGACAGCCGCAGACGTGCATGGGTTGCCGGCGCACAATGCGAGAAGGTTTCCCGATGCTGCTCCTGTCTGGTTAATATTTAGCGGATCCAAATTCGCGAACGTGATGCTGGTTGCCGCTACGTTAGTGACCTCGCCGATTGCCGAACCGGAAGCGCTGGAAAGTAAAATCAGATCTCCCACCTGAATTCCGCCCGGGCCGTTAATGGCCGCTGGAAGTGCGGGTACCGGTGCCGGCGCAGGAATTGCGAGGTTAACCTTCGTCCCTGTATTGTCTGCGAAGGTTGTAACGTATTGGTTCAGCGGAAAAGTAAAGTCCACGTAAATCGAAGTGATTGCGTCAGCGGCCACATTAGTGGCTGGAATAACAATTGCCCCGCCCTTTTCCATCCCATTCAATGGTCCGGGTATCAGACCGTACATATAATTTGTGACGGGAGACCCAGGTGCCGGCCCGAAAACTCCTGTTGGGTATGTGTTGTTATTCATCCAGGTTTTCAACGCCTGATCTTTCGCAAAAACAGAAAGGCCGTTATTCCCAGCCCCAAAAGGAAGCGCAATGCCTCCCGGCGGAAGCCCGGAACCAGCCAGGCTTACATCTCTCGAAATCATATTGATGGCGGCGCGAACGTCATCCTGCATCTCTGTTCGCTGCGAGACCAATCTGCTTGCGTCCATCCCGTTCTTAAAAAGTTGTGTAACCGTAGCCACGAGGATTAGACCGAGAGCCATGGATATCAACAGCTCTATCAGACTGAAGCCGCTCGAGTTTTTGATCGAATGGAATCTCATAATTATCTTCGTCAGCGATAGGTGGAAATCAGCGCCTGCACTACGTAGTTACGTGGAATGTTGTGGGCATCCCTGTATCCGATTGTCACAACTACCTGCTTCAAATCTGGGTTGACGTTTCCGAGGGGATCAAAGGTATTGTTTATCGCGATAGTGCGAGTGAAGTTATTCAGCTTCACAGTAATGTCATCTGCCGTCCCCAGCAGTCCATCTGGACCGGGAAGGATTGCGCACTGATAGGGCAGCGGGCAGGTACCTTGAGGTGTGGTGCCATCGTCGGCCGTGCCGGCTAATCCATCGGGGCCATCGGTAAGAATTCCATTGACGAGGCCGGTAGTGAATATTCCGCCAGCCCCAGTATTTGCAATCTGCGCGAAAGTGATCTGTTGAGTGGCGCGCGCAGTGTAGATACTCTCGAGCGCGTCCATTGCTTTTTGTTTGGCGATTTGGTCGAGCTGCACGCTCTGTGTGGTGCTGATCGCCAGGGCGAACACTCCCAGCAACGCTATCAAGCCCACCATCAGGATGACTCCCGATATGACAACTTCCAACAGGCTGAACCCGGCCTGATGGTTCTTCTCAACTGGCTTATTGAATTTTCTATTTGTCATTGCTCAATCCATGCACCGTTACTGAGACGCCATCCCCGAACTCTGCCTGTGGTGCCGAACACGGTGACCGCCTTGGAACTTGCAAGCGAGGCTGCGCGCGCCAGATAGAGCACGCCGCTGTTTGAATTCCCCAGTTCATCCTGGGATGAGCCATCGGGCATGAACATGACGTAAGTGAGACCGCCCACGCCCACTCCTTGATCGAAGTCGAGAGCCACCGCCCCGGTTCCCCAATTGTCCGGTCCTGGATTTGGCAATCCAGCCACGGCTTGAAATTGCACGTCATAGGGCAACTCGACTGAGTTGATCAACACGGGAGGCGGAGATACGGGTGTTGCAACTCCCCAGTGCCACAACTGGATACTCTGCGCGTCTGGAGCCGGAACTCCCGCGGCGGCCAATGGAGGCACGTTAGCGCCGAAGGCCACGATGTAACGTGTGCGCTCTGCGATCGCTCGCTCACGCGCGATCCTAAGTTGTGTTAACGCGGTATCGTAGGCGTTGTTGATTCGTGCGTCCTGAATGGCGGGCTGCAAGCTGATAAAAGTGATGCCGGTCATGATCAATCCAATGCCTACCACAATCATCAATTCGACCAGCGAGAAACCGCGCATCTTGCCTTTAGGCATGGTTTTTTTCTTCGCGAACTGTGGGCCTGAGATCTTTTTCATTTTGCTGTGCCTGTCCTCGACCATGCTGCCAGCCCGGGGATTGAGCCAGCCTTTTGCTTCTTCAAATTTAGGGGAGGGCAGCTTGCTAACGGCTTCGCGAGTTAATCCCGCAAGTAGGTCAATCGTAGGGTTAGGGGAGAAGAGCGTCAAAGTACTAAAGGGCGATCAATAAGATTGGACTTTCGTAATCTATTTTTCGGGAATTTGAGGCTGGACTCCGAAGTAAAAAAGCGGCCTACGCTCCGCGAGCTTTAGCCTGCGCTGCTTTATTTGGCTTGTTCATGGTCTTGCGCGGTGTTGGGATGTAAATACAAGACCGAAGATCATAGTGCTGGGCCAGGCAGTTTCCGCACATGTGAAGCTGATGAATCTTGCAAAAGACCACCGGCGCTTCCGGCCCGCAGAGATCACATCCGCCACGCTGTTTACGGGCAAGCGATGGAACTGGTGGAATATTGGTCGCGCTCAATGCTTGAAGTGAGCGTGCTTTTATGTAAATTCCTGCGGCTATACATACGGCTCCCAGGGAAAACAGGCACGCCCCAACCGGGAGCAGGCTTTGCTCGGGATTCTGTCCAAACGCGCCGGGAAGGACGCATAATCCGCCCAACAATATGACTGCACCGAATCCAATAATCCAATTCCCCGTTCGTGATGACATAAGAGACGATCCTTACCCCGAAGCAGTTCCCACACGTGGTAACCACTGATGGTCATACCGACCATAGCGCGTTCGCAGTCACTGCTCCAGATTACGGAAGTCACTGGAAGTGGCAAGCGTCGGTCCCTTAGTAACAAACGTAACTTGTTACTAAACATGCGAGAACTTAAGATTTTCGATGAATGTCGCTTAAATCACTCGTAGTATGTGCGGACGCCAAGACCGTTCAGGCGCTCAACCGTATTCTTTCTGATCTCGGAATGGACGTGGAGTATTGCGGTGATCCTTCCATTGCTCTGTCGCTCATCGCCAGTCAGCATTTCGACACCGTTATGGTGGACTGCGACAAGGAAGAAGCGGCCCGTGCGCTGATTTCTGAGTTTCGGCAAAGCGAGAACACAAAGAATGCGGTAGTGATCGCCATCTTGAGGGGCGGGAGCAACCCGCGCGAGGTGTTTGCGAAAGGCGCAAATTTCGTCTTGTACAAACCGGTTTCAGATGACCGGTTGAATAACAGCGTGGCCGCGGCCAAGACAATGATTCGCACGGAAAGGCGGCTTACGCAGCGCATCCCAGTGGACGCCAATGCATCTATCGCGTACGCATGCACCGAGAATGAGATCACTAGGGTGATTGACCTCAGCGTGGATGGCATCGCGATCTATTCCGCGAAGCCACTCCCCAGAAATTGCAAAGTGTATTTTCAATTTTCTCTGCCTGATGAGAAATCCACTATCCGCATTTCCTGTGAGGTGATTTGGCAAAACGACTCCGGTAACGTCGGATTGCGATTCGCGGACGTTCCGAAAGCATCGCGACGGGTACTGGATTACTGGATAAAAAATAAAGTAGGAAGCCAATTACAAGTAGTATCGGACACTGGGCCGAGTGCGCATCCAAATGCAGTTCCAAACTCCGGGCCTTCGATGGACTTGCGAAAACAACTGGTCGTTCAACTGGGTCTGGTCGCCCCGTCTGCTTCGGAACGCCGTCAACAACCACGCCACGAATGTTGCCTGGGCACCGAGGTCTCCCGCGCCGGCAGCACGATTCAGCAGCGGTGTGTGGTGAGCGACCTCAGTGCCGGTGGATGTTATGTGCAAACAAGCGAGCCTCTTCCGGTCGGCACAGCTGTGGAAATTGTGATGAGGACGCAAGAATTAAAGGTGAAGGTCCCCGGAAAAATCCAAAGCGTGCATCGCGGATTGGGGATGGGAGTGCAGTTCACGTCGGAAAAAATATCCCCGGACTTGCAAAAGCTGGTATCCGAGGTGCAAAAGCAGCGAGTCCCGGTCTAGTCCGAAACAGGCATTGTGTAGACTCACGATTTTCCAGCATTTTGTGTCGAAGCTTCATCCAACTCAACCGCACTCTTGAAATATTCGAGAGACATTTGCAACCCCGCGTCAAGATTCACCCGCGGTTCCCATCCCAGCAAGGTTTTCGCTTTAGTGATATCCGGACATCGCTGCTTCGGATCATCTTGAGGCAATGCTTCGTATCGAATCGCGCTCTTTGATCCGGTCACCGCCAGCACTCTTTTTGCACACTCCAGGATCGTAAACTCCGAGGGGTTTCCGATATTTACCGGGAGATGGTCAGAGGATTTTGCCAGGCGCATGAACCCCTCAATCTCGTCACTCACATAGCAGAAACTTCGGGTTTGGCTGCCACTGCCATATACGGTTAAATCCTGCCCGCGCAGAGCCTGCTTCATGAAATTTGGAATAACGCGGCCATCGTTCAATTGCATGCGGGGGCCGTAAGTATTGAAAATTCTTGCTATGCGAGTATCCACCTTGTAATAGCGGTTGTAGGCCATGGTAGTCGCTTCGGTGAATCGTTTGGCTTCGTCATACACCGAACGCGGGCCGATCGGATTGACATGTCCCCAATACGTTTCTTTTTGAGGATGTTCAAGGGGATCGCCATAACACTCTGACGTGGACGAGACCAGGTATTTGGCTCCGTATTTACGCGCTATTTCGAGCGCGTTGAAGGTGCCCGCAGAACCGACTAGTAGTGTTTCGATTCCATGCTCCATGTAATCCACCGGACTCGCTGGGCATGCAAAGTGGAAGACGTAGTCCACTCTGCCGAAGTCAAATGGCTGGTTGATGTCCACCTCGCGGAACTCGAATCGCGATTCGGTGCGCAGATGTTCGAGGTTACTTAGCCTTCCGGTTAGAAGGTTGTCCACGGCAACGATCGATTGACCGTCCGCTAACAAGGCATCGCATAGATGGGAGCCTAGGAATCCGGCGCCACCGGTGACTAAGGCGCGCTTTGTGCTCATAAATTAGTTTTGCTTCTGGGCTGGAACGGCTGCGGCGTGGCTCTCAGGGGAAGTAGATGGCCGTCCGACGCTATAGTAGGTGAATCCATGAGCCGCCATGGCCGCGGGTTCATAAAGATTGCGGCCATCAATAACGATTGGATATTTCAGCGCGTCGCGCATCTTTTCCAGATCGAGCGATGCGAACTCCTCCCACTCCGTAAGAATTAATAGTGCGTCCGCTTCTTTCGCCGCTTCGTAAGCATTATTCGCATACTCAATGCCTTCGCCCAGGATTTCTCGCGCCCGCTCATGTGCCGCTGGGTCATAAGCAGAGATCTTGCAACCCTCCTGCAACAACGACTGGACTAGCAGAATAGCGGGGGATTCTCGCACGTCGTCGGTTCCACCTTTGAAAGCCAGCCCCAGTACGGCGAGCCGCTTGCCGCGCAGTGTCCAAAGTGCAGTTCGGACGGTACGAATAAAACGCTTCCGCTGATCTTCGTTGATACGCATCACTTCATCGAGCAACCGAAATTCGTAGCCGCATTCACGGGCCACAGACCTGAAAGCCATTAAATCTTTGGGGAAACAAGAGCCGCCATACCCAATTCCGGGATTCAAGAATCTCGGACCAATACGGCTATCTGTCCCAATCCCCTGGCAAACCTGTTGAACATTTCCTCCTACCATCTCGCAGATGGATGCCACAGCGTTAATGAAGGAGATCTTCATTGCAAGGAAGGCGTTTGAGGCATGCTTGATAAGCTCCGCGCTCTTTGCTGTGGTGACGATTAGTGGAGGCGGAATGTGAGCGCGGTCGGGCTGAGGAATCGCGTCTTTACGACGATAGTAGCTGCCATCGGTTAGCGGTGCATAAATTTCAGCGAGTACGGCAGCGCACCTTTCATTGTCGGCTCCAACAACAATGCGGTCCGGATAAAGAAAATCCGTGACAGCTGTACCTTCCCGCAAAAACTCAGGGTTCGACGCGATGTCAAACTCATCGGGCGCGGTCGCGTTACGCAAAATGATCTTTCGGATCCAGTTGCTGGTGTAAACCGGGACCGTGCTCTTCTCCACAACAACCTTATAGCCATTGATCGCGCTTGAAATACTCCTGGCGACCGATTCCACATAGGAGAGGTCGGCCTCCCCTTGTTCTGTCGGCGGAGTGCCAACGGCAATAAAGATTGCAGCGCTTGCGCGAACAGCCGCACCAAGATCATCGGAGAAAGTTAGCCGGTGCCCCCGATGACGTTCCAACAATTCGGGAAGAAAATTTTCATGAATCGGAACCTGGCCTTCACGTAACGCAGCAAGCTTCTTGGGATCGTTGTCCACCAGGACAACTTCGTGGCCGAGATCGGCGAAACATGCGCCTGCCACTAAGCCCACATATCCCGATCCAACAACCGCAATCTTCAAGCGTTATTTCTCCGAATGGGAAGGCCCCGAGGAATGCCAATTGGTCGAAAAGGCTACTTTAACAGTTTTCCGTTTAACGCGGACTATTGCGAGGGTGGCATTTTGAAATCCCACCGAAACGGGACTCGGATTCAATTTATCAGCCATCTGCCGCCGCGAAGCTCCGGCCCTTCTTCTCTGCTCCGAATGCGATCACAGCCACCAATATCAGAATGTTAGCAGTCTCGAAGCCAGCCAGCGCCCAACGGTACCCCAGACTGTCTCGCAGCGCATATTCGATGGTCCCAGTTCCCGCGGCAAGTAGAATTCCGAGTTGATATGCGAAGCCCGGGATAAGTCCTCGAAGCGTATCTGGGGAAAGCTCATTCAGATGCGCCGGGATGATACCCCACGTTCCTTGCACTCCCACCTGCATGGCAAACGCGCCAGCCGCCAATAGAACCAGAGAATTACCGAACGCCCACGCGGGAATCATCAGAAAGGACAACATCAACGCCGCAATCATGCTATACCGCCGTCCCAATCGCTCCGAAATGTGACCGAAAATTATGGAACCTAACACCGCGCCAATGCTATACAGCATCGCCACGTAAGAGACCACGGTGGGAGTGAGATGGTGTACTGATTTCAAGAAGTCGGGATACAGGTCTTGCGTTCCATGCGACAAGAACATCATGAAGGTCATAAGTACCGTTAGGTAAGTCAAACTTTTCCAATGACGTCCGGTGGCGCGCAAAAGATCGCCAAAAGAAGATTCATGCCGTTCCTGCCATGCGGCAGATTCGGGCACGCGATAACGGATATATAGAGTCAGGAGTGCTGGTAGGCCTCCGATCCAGAACATGGCGCGCCATCCCCACAAGGGCAGCACAAAGCGTGCCGCCACGGCTGCCAGAAGGTAGCCAATCGAATAACCGCTTTGTAAAATTCCGGAGAAGACACCGCGCCATTTCCGCGGGGCGCTCTCCATCGCAAGCGACGCTCCAACGCCCCATTCTCCACCCATTCCGATTCCGTAAACCGCGCGCAGCGCCAGGAACACCGAGTAGCTGGGCGCGAAGCCGCACAGCAACTCGACCGTTGAAAAAAATAATACGTTTGCCATGAGCGGTTTCCTGCGGCCATATCGGTCAGCGAGAAAACCGAAAACGAGCGCCCCCACCGGGCGCATTGCAAGTGTTGCCGTTATCGTCCAGATGATTGCTGCTTTAGAAACGTGAAAATGCGCCGCCAGTGTGTCAACGAGAAATACGAGCACGAAGAAATCAAAAGCATCGAGAGTCCAACCAAGGAAGCTGGCAGCAACCGCGTGCAAGTGACCTGCGTTCTGTTCAGGGACCTGTGGCTGTTTCGCTATGGAGTTCATTCGCCCTAATCGAAAACTGTCATCAGAACATGCCCAGCCAAAGAATTTTGAGTGCGAGAAACCCTCGGTGCCCCATGTTCGCGTCCGTTCTGTGGACGCTAACCTGGTTGACGTCAGGTGCCGCGACACTAACCGTACCTGTTGCATTTCGGGTTGACAAGGTGATGCTTTCAGCGGAAACTCCGCTCAAATAGCGTGTAGTCTTAAAGCTGGGATTTATCGCGCGTCATTCGTATATGCGAAATCGTTTAAGGTTCCGGCCCGATCCTTTCGATTACTCGTTGTTGGCCGGTATCCATAAGGGATGGCCCAACGAGAGACTTGCATCGCCGGAATCTGAAACGTCTATCTCTGAATTGGCCGGCACTCTCGCCGTGGGCGGCGACGCTTCCTCCACCGACCTGGCGCTTGACCTCGTGCTGCATGACATTGCGGAGCAGGTTCGTTTGTCCACCGGGGCCACCGGAGTTGCCATCGCGCTGACTCGCGCGGGGGAATTGGTATGCCGGGCCACTACCGGCAGCGCTCCTGAATTAGGCCTTCGTCTGAATTCCTATTCAGGGCTTTCGGGACTCTGCCTGCGGACAAAGCTGGTGCAACGTTGCGACGACACACAAAACGATCCTCGTGTGGACGCCGCAGCATGCCGAAGCCTGAGAGTCCGTTCGATTCTTGTGGCACCTGTGACAGGGAAAAAGGAGGCTGATGTCGTCGGCCTGCTGGAAGCTTTTTCCGCCGATCCCAATCATTTTAGGGATGAAGACGCCGAGACCTTGCTAAGCTTTTGCACGCGCATCGTGCACGCGATTGAGTCCGCACTTGAAGCTGCAATTTTCTCGAAACGGAGAACCGTCCCCGCCGTAGAAAACGCTCCCGCAAGTGGGCACTCCCTGAACTCGGTTACGCCGCATCCGAAACCTCGGCTCCCAGATCGCTGGGGCGTGATGTTAACCGTGGCCCTGGTATCGGCAGCACTAATTTTAGGATGGATGATTGGCGTAGCCGATAAGCACAGAGTTGCGATTCGCAACGTACCATCTTCAAATGTCAGAACGCGACAGGCCCCACAAGATCAAGGAGATCAGGGTGCTGGGACTGCATCCACGTTCGAGATTTCTAAACCGCAGGCAAACCAGTCACAAACGTCAGCCCCTGATTTACCGGAATCTAAGAGCAGGCAGGAACAAAATACGAACGGCGGACTGGTCGTCTACCAGAACGGGAAAGTTGTGTTTCGTGAGGCCCCACATACGCGCAGCGATTCAGGAAAACGCCAGACTGAGTCGTCCCGCACTGCAATCGCCGCTCCAGCAATCATTCCAGCAGCGAAGACGGATCTTCTTACCCAGGGAGATGCGAATCAATATGTTACTTACCGCGTACAACCCTCCTATCCGGAGCTCGCGAGAAGCCAGCATATCCAGGGTCCGGTTTTGCTGAAGGTGCTGGTGGGAAAAGACGGAACTGTGCAGCAGGTTCAAGTGATGAGCGGAGATCCGAAACTGGCAACTGCCGCGGCCGATGCGGTAGTGAAATGGCGCTTCAAGCAATTTGTGCTTAACGGACAACCCGCTGAATTCCAAACTCAAGTCACCGTTAACTTCAAGCTCCCGTAGCTTCGGGTCGTTCAGTTTGAAAAGATGAGGCGTCATCCCAAGCTTGCCAGGGATCTCGCGTGTAGCGGAAATTCACTAGACAGAAGCGATTTGCCAACCCGTACAAGATCCTTCGGGGCTGAAGTCCCTCCGGATGACTTCTGGTAGTGGCTAGTTTAAAAACTCTCCTACTGAGGCTCTCCACCATTGGCCCTAGGATACAGATCATAGGAAATCGGCGCACCCGATAGTCGCGGTGCAATCAGCAGAGGACCTACCTGTTGCGGGAGAGACGACAGAGTTGAGTTCTGTGCTCCTGCTAAGTTGTCCCCGGTAGCATTGCTCGCGCCCACCTGCAACGTAGGCTGTGATAACTGTGTAGTCGGCGTCGCAAGTAAGGGAACAAAGGGCAAAGAATACAATCCCGGCCCGGGTACAAGACTACCAGCCAAATCAAGATTTTGTGTATGCTCGGCGACTGGTGAATCGGTCTGAGCTAAACACCCGTATGACAGGAACGTAACAGCGCAGAGAATGACGGCCCGCATAACACACCTCCAACTATGCCTTATGATTCAGAACCGGCTCAATAGGCTGCTTGTCGGCCCCTCTTAGCTGCCAACATACTGCGCGTAAAGGCTTCGCGCGACGCTCTTATCCACGGTTCCTTTAATAATGGCCCGGCCATCCGGGAAAAACGTCATTTCGTACGGCTCGCGCCAGAATTTCAGAACAAACTCGTTATGGCGCACCCTGCCATGTGGCAGAAGGCTCCGGCTCATCTCCGCTAGATTTATGGGGCGCTCTCTCTCGTGGATTTGCACCGAGTTTCGTCCGCAAAGCGTTATGTGAGGACGCTGGCTGCCCCGGCGGTGCACGAAGTCGCGCTCCCCGCAAGTTCGACATCCGGCACGAGGCTTTGCGGCCGATACCTCGCCCCGTTCGTTCCGCCAAACGTCAAACGACAGCAAAGTTTTCCTAAGACTATCTTCGGCGTCAACCAGAATCTTCAGTGCTTCTGTGACCGCGATGGATGATGCGATGTTGACCGCTGAATTCAACACGCCGGCGGTTTCGCAGGTCTCCAGCGCACCTCTCGGCAGATCAGGGAAAATGCAACTCAAACACGCGGTCTTGCCGGGGAGAACGTTCATGCTGGCCGCATTGCTGCCCACGGCAGCTGCGTAAATCCACGGAACGGCAGTTTCGACTGCGAAGTCATTCAGCAGATACCGCGTCTCAAAGTTATCGGTCCCATCCATGATGAGGTGCGTCTCTGCAAGCAGATCTCCGACATTTTCGGGAGTCAGATCAGCCACTCGTGGCTCAACCAAGATCTGCGAGTTGAATGCCGTCAACTTCCGGCTGGCAGCGATCGCCTTTGGCATAGATTCGGCGGCATCTGCTTCGTCAAAAAGCGTCTGCCGCTGTAGGTTACTGAATTCGACGTAATCCCGGTCAATGATTCTGATCGTTCCCACGCCAGCACGTCCAAGAAGCGATGCTATTGCCGAACCTGTCGCCCCACACCCTACAATCGCAACCCGCGATGCAGCCAGCTTTGACTGTCCTTTCGCACCGATCCCATGAAACAACACCTGCCGCGAATACCGGTCTTCGCTTTCCAAGGACTCTAGATTTCGAGAATTCCAATCTGGGCGCATCAAAATTCAGAGGTTCGGGTTTAGATCATTTAAATCACGCAGGCTCAGGGTGCCCAAGAGATCATCAAATCCGATCCCGTAAACCTTTATTATAGGGGACGCTTCGGTGAGGCACGGAAACACTGTTGTTCATTCCGGCGTGGCGTGAAAAGAATAGCACCTGCATGAGGGAGCCTGTTTGCGAGTTAGAGAAGTGCTGGTACATGCTCTGATGGCCTCAGCGCTTACTCCAGGGTTCGCGGCCTATGCCTTAGCCAAGTCGCGTGCCGGCGGTGGCGCAGGTGTCCCTCAAGCCTCAGGAACCGCCGAAAACAACATTGGGTCCACCGACATGCTTGCTCCGTACGAGAATCTGAGAATACGGGAAATTGGCTTCGCCAACGTGCCAAAAAGTTGGGACCAGAAGAGTTTGCTTCAACTTTTACTGCTGAAGCCGGGCGAACCTTTGGATCGAGAGAATATTCGTAAAAGTATCCGAATACTCTTCGCAACAAAGCGCTTTGCGGACATTCGGATCGAAGCCTCGCGGGTGGGAATCGATGAAGTCTCGATTTCAATCGAAACTGTTCTGAATTATTTTATTGGCGAAGTTCGGGCCGAAGGGGAACCAAACCGGCCCACCTCGAGCCAGATAGTCAACGCCTCGAAGCTCCAGCTGGGCGAGTTGTACGCGCAGGAAAAAGTGGATGCAGGCTTGAAAAATATAACGCAATTGATGGATGAGAACGGCTACTACCGGTCGTCAGTGAAAGTGGAAGAAACCAAACAAGAAGATGCTCAACAAATCACCGTAGTCTTCTCTATAAAACCCGGAGAGCAGGCCCATGTCGGGCAGGTGAATGTTGCGGGGAGCCGCGTCTTCTCTCGAGATGAGATTGAAGATATTACCAAGATGCATTCGGGAGACCCGGTCACCGTTCAACGCGTGTCCAGCGCATTGGATCGTTTGCGAAAGAAGTATCAAAAACAAAATCGCTGGCTCGCCCAGGCGGCTATCTCAAAGCGGATCTACCATCCTGAGAGCAACTCAGTTGATTTTGACTTCACGCTTGATGCCGGTCCCACGGTTTCGATCACGGCGGAAGGCTTCCGCATCAGCCGCGGCGTTTTGAAGCAGAACGTGCCGGTTTACGAAGAAAATGCGCTTGACGATGACCTGCTGAATGAAGGCCGCCGCAATCTGCTCAACTATCTGCAGACCCGTGGTTACTTCGAGGCGAAAGTTTCATTTACAAAGGATTCAGACCCATCAGGCACGCACTTGCGCGTCATTTATGACATTGACGCCGGGCCCCTTCACAAGTTGGTGAAGGTCGAGATCACCGGCAATATGAGCCACGATAAAGGACTTCCCGAGGAGATGCTTCGCACTCACATGCAAACCGTTCCCGCTGGCCGTTTGATTTCGCATGGCCGTTACAGCCAGGCATTGCTCAACGACGATATCAAAACGCTGGAAACGCTTTACCGCGCCAATGGATTCGAGCAGGTTAAGATCACCAGCCGGGTGGTTGACGACTACGAGGGGAAGAAGAACGTTCTCGCCGTATTTGTAGATATTGCCGTTGGTCCGCAGACTATTGTTGCTGCTCTCCACATTGCCGGAAGCAACGCCAAACTGCAAGAGCCCTTTCCCGTGCTGAACACCGCAGTGGGACAGGCTTTTGCAGATTCGAAGATAGCGGATGATCGCGAAATCATTCTGAACTACTACTTCAACCAGGGTTTTCCCAATGCCACATTTGAAGCTTCTGCCAACCCCATGCCGGACGACCCTTACCAGATGGATGTGACTTTCACCATCAACGAGGGGGAGCAATTATTCGTGGAAGGAATTTTTGTTTCAGGGCTACACTTTACCCGCCCTTTTATTGTGCAGCGCGAGTTGCTGATGAAAACGGGGAATGTTCTGAGCCAGAACGATATGTTGAAAACCGAGCAGCGCTTGTACGATCTCGGCATCTTCAGCCAGGTCGAAACCGCAGTGCAAAATCCGGATGGAAGCGAACCCAAGAAAAACGTATTAGTGGACGTACGCGAGGCCAAGCGGTACACCCTGACTTACGGAGGAGGTTTCGAATTTCAAACCGGACAGCCGAGTCAGAACAGCACGCAACCCCTGGGAGCGACCGGCGTCAGTCCCCTCGTTTCGCTGCAAATCACCAGGCTGAATTTTCGCGGCCGGAACCACACCATCACATTCGATTCCCGCGTTGGACGACTACAGCAACGTGGACTAATCAGCTACGAGGCGCCGCGATGGTTTAACAGTCCTAGTTGGAAGCTTTCAACCACCGCTTTCTACGACAATACCCTCGACGTCACCACATTCACCTCGCAGCGGCTCGAGGGATCGGTACAAGCGGAGCAGACCATCAGCAAGGCTACCACCATGGATTACCGCTTTAACTATCGGCTGGTGAAGGCAAGTAACGTGGCTATTAGTACGAACCTGATTCCGCTGCTTTCCCTGCCAACGCGAGTCGGGGAACCGGAATTCACCTACGTTCGAGATAAGCGGGACAGCGCATTCGAAAGCATGAAAGGCAGCTACACGACGGTTGATGGCGGCGTGGCTGCCAGTTATTTTGGCTCGGAGGCGGATTTCAGCCGCGTGCTGGTCCAGAATTCTACATACCATGCCTTCGGCAAGAACAGGTTGGGCGCGAAAAGATTTGTATTTGCGCGATCAACCACGGTAGGTCTTGAAGATCCATTCGGCAACACCATCAATGTTGCCCCTGGAGAGAACGCCCAACCGGTGCGACTCTTATCCCGCTGGCAGAAAGATTTTTTTCCGGGGGCGGCAATTCCCACCGTGGTTTTGGGCTAAATCAAGCGGGCCCTCGCGATCCCCAAACCGGGTTTCCGCTGGGTGGCAGCGCTCTGTTTCTCAATAATATCGAACTACGCTTTCCACCGATGAATCTTCCATACCTGCAAGACAATGTGAGTTTGGCGATTTTTGATGATGCAGGCAATGTGTTTAGTGACGGCAACAACATGGTCCACAGCCTGAGCCGCTGGCGTCAAAAAAATCCTCAGCTCTGCCTCCAGCAAAGTACCGCGTCGCAATGCGACTATAACTACATATCCGATGCAATTGGCGTTGGCATCCGCTACAAAACGCCGGTGGGGCCGGTACGGTTCGATTTCGGATACAACTTGAATCCACCCGCATTTCCCAGCTTCGAAACCCTCTCTGGGTCCACCACTAGCACCTTCGTCCCGCAACATGCGCCACATTTCAACATTTATTTCAGCATCGGACAGAGTTTCTAATGCCTTCAAGAATCTCCATTGCGCTCATCGCTTTCTGCTTAACAACCGGCGCGTCCGTCGTCCATGCCGGAGAAGTTGTGGATCGCATTGTGGCGACGGTTAATAAGCAAATAATCTTGCAGAGTGACTTGGAGGACGCAATCCGGTACGAGGCCTTCGTCGCCAACCATCCTCTGGACGCAATAAGTGCTGCCGAGCGCAAGGCGGCGCTCGATCATCTTATTGACCAGGAATTGCTGCTGGAGCAAATGCGCAATTCCGAGCCTGTAAAAACTACCGAACAGCAGGTTCAGAGCCAGGTCGAGGAGATTCGGAAGCAACATGAAGCGGCAAAAAGCGATTCGAAATGGAAGGCTGTATTGGCGGCTCATCACCTCACCGAGAAAGTATTACGGGGCCGCATTGCGCTGCAAATTGCTCTGAGCCAACTCGTGGACGCCCATCTGCGTCCCTCAGCGAATGTAACTACCAAGAGTATCGAAAGCTATTATCAGCAGGAACTGTTGCCGCGACTTCACCAATCGGGAGCGAAGGACGTACCTTTGGCCGAGGTCAGCCCAAAGATTAAAGAGCTACTGACTCAGCAGAAAATAACAGAATTATTAGTTAACTGGCTTCAGACCCTGCGCGCCGGAAGCGAAATTCACACCCAACCGGATTCTTCAGCTAACGGGAGCACGCGCAATGAGTAACGCGCAGAGTTACGCGCAATGACATCAGATAATGAAGGCCCCCCTTCCCGCCGGCTTTGGAAATATCTGCTTGTCGCCTCGATTGTTGCTGTAGCCGCTTTGGGTGGTCTGGGCTGGTATGCCACAACAAGTTCGTTCCAGACCTTGGTGCGAAACCGGCTGGTTGCAGAACTGGGGAAAATCACCGGCGGACGCGTGGAAGTGGGCAGCGTACACGCCGTCCCTTTCAAGTTCCAAATCGAAGTTCGAGGTCTAACCATTCATGGCCTCGAGCGCGACGGAGATGTCCCCTACGCCCATGTAGATCGCCTGATGGTGCACCTCAAGCTTACTTCCATATTGACCTCCGGGCTTTCTTTCCAATCCGTCGTGTTCGAACACCCGACGATTCACGTCATTGTTTACCCTGATGGAACTACGAATCAGCCGGCACCCCGGAGAACTCTTCTTCCAAGTGCGACTCCGGTACAGAATCTCTTCGCGCTTTCTATAAAAGAGCTGGAAGTGAGAAACGGTGAGTTGCTTTGGAACGATCAAAAAATTCCGCTCGATTTCAGCGCGAATGGCGTATTCGCGGACATGAGTTATTCGCTTTTGCATAGCCGGTATGAGGCCAGTCTTCTGCTGGGTAAAGTGAGCACTCGCTACAAGAGTTTCAATCCTGTCGCGTGGACAGCTGCGGCTCATTTCCGGTTAAGTGAGAACGCAGTCCAAGTGCAGTCACTCCAAGTCACGTCCGGACGCTCCCACATTCAGGCCGCTGGCACCCTGATTAGTTTTTCCCAGCCGAAACTTGCGGGGACCTATGACGTAACCGTTGATCTTCACGAAGCGAGCATCATCGCGAACCTGCCCGAAATTCGCAGTGGAATTATTCAAGCCTCGGGAAAAGGAGCCTGGAGTTCTGGAGATTTCTCCGCCATCGGGAAGCTGGAAGGGAAGGACCTCGATTGGAGAAATGGGTCCCTGAATCTTCGCGGCGCGAGCTTCAGCACGGGATACTCAATAGACTCAAAACGCATTCTTTTTCCAGACATCGTGGCTCGCGTCCTCGGAGGGTCCGTTGCTGGGAATGCAGAGGTCACGCGCCAGAATGTGGAACCTTCTAGCCGAAAATCAAAAGCAGCCAGGCCAGCCGAGCAGAACTCAACTATTCACCTAAAGTTCAGGGATCTGTCCGCATCCGAAATAGCCAATTTCCTATCCACGCCCCAACGCCCGTTCGGCAAAATGAACCTGGCTGGAAGCGTGAGCGGTACCGTGGACGGCGGATGGAAAGGTTCTCCGGCAAACGCTGTCGCAGATGTTGTTCTCGACGTCGTGTCGCCGGCAACTCCAAAACCAGGACAACTGGGAGTGAATGGGCACGCCCGCACAACTTACCGGCGAGCCTCAGACGAGATCGAAATTTCTGAATTTACCGCCAGCACAAAGGCCACACAGGTTCGCGCGTCAGGTACGCTGTCGAGCTCTGCGTCCGTCAAGCTTTCCGTTTCTACATCGAACCTCGGCGAGTGGCAGCCCATTTTGATTGCAGCTGGATACGACCAGCCTGTTCCAGTAAGGCTGCTGGGTCCTGCATCGTTTAACGGAATGGCTACTGGTCACCTCTCTGCTATCACGTTCTCGGGGAAGTTAGAGTCAGGGAACTTTGATTTTGTAGTTCCCGCGACCTCCCGTACGCCCGAGGAGGATGTCCATTGGGATTCGTTTGTCACCGACTTGCGGATTTCGCCCGCGGGGCTGGCTTTGCGAAACAGTGTGTTGCGCCGCAATAGCACGGCGATCAACTTCGACCTAAACCTTGGGTTGCAAGACCGGGAGTTTACACCGTCAAGCCCATTTACTGCTCGAATCAACGTGCAACAGGCGAATCTCGCCGAATTGCTGGACATGGCTGGATATCAGTACCCTGCCACCGGTACGGTGAACCTCACCGCTCAAGCGGCGGGTACTCGCAGCGATCCTGAAGGATATGGCAGCCTTCAAATCAGCGCCGCCACGATTCACGGCCAGGTCATCCAGCGGTTGAGTTCAACGCTCAGTTTCAGCAAGGGAAACGTAGTTTTCCATAACATCGAAATAGCTCAATCTACAGCTCGTCTTACGGGGAATGCGAGCTATACGTTTTTGCCGCACACTTTCACCTTCGATCTTTCCGGCGATCATTTTGACCTCGCCAACATTCCCATGCTTCAGGCCAGCCGCGTGGCTGTTCAAGGTAAACTGAATTTCGTGGCACACGGAGCCGGGACTCTCGAAAACCCAAGCATCAACGCCCAAATTCAGTTGAAAGATTTGACTCTGGACCAGGAACTTGCGGGTGACTTCACCATAAATGCCATAACCCAAGGTTCTGAGCTGCAATGTCTGGAGTTTCGCAATTCAAAGCGGCGAATTTAAGTCTTGAAGGCGACATTCACCCTTCGGGGGACTGGCCGGCTTCTTTGGACTACATTTCGCTCATTTGGACGTGGATGCTATTTTGAGGGACTACCTTCGTGGCCACCTGACAGGTCATTCCGCAGTAGCGGGAGATTTGCATGTGCAGGGACCGCTTCGCCGTCCTTCAGAGATCAATCTCGCTGGAAACTTCACTGATGCGTTCGCGGATATCGAGAGTGTGAAGCTACACAATCAGGGTCCCTTTCGCTTCTCGATCTCGAATCGTTTATTGAAAGTCGAACAATTTCACCTGCTCGGAGACAATACGGATATTTCAGGAGACGGCTCCATTGATTTGGCCGGTAATCGCGAGATTGATTTCCGGGCGCGAGGCCAGCTGAATTTGCAATTGATTCAGAGTTACAACCCCGACTTTACCTCGACCGGCATGGTGAACGTGGATATGACGCTCGCCGGCACGATTCAAATCCTATTGCGCAAGGGCGTATTCAAATCGCCAATGGATCCCTCGCCTATGTTGATTCCCCGAGCGCACTTAGCGGAGTCAATGGCTCTCTCACCTTTAGCCAGAACCGCTTCGAGGTTGAGAATTTAAGTGGCCACATCGGAGGCGGCACCGTTACATTCCGGGGACACGCCAGCCTCAACAATAGCCAGATCAATTTCGATTTGGGATTGCATGGAGAAGGAGTCCGCCTTAGAATCCTCAAGGCGTTAGTTCTACGGCGAATTTGGACTTGCAGTTTACCGGCAGCTCGATCGCTTCCACCGTTACAGGCGACATAACAATTACAAAGGTGGCTGTGACTCCCGGTTTTGATTTTGGTGCGTATTTGCAGCGCACGGCGCAATCCGCCGCAATCTCGCAAACCAATCCAGTGTTAAACCGCATTCGGCTTGACGTCCATATTGTGACCATGTCGGAATTGCAAATGCAAACTGCCGTAATCCGTCTCTCGGGCGATGCCGATCTGCGCCTTCGGGGAACTGCCGCCAAATCGGTTTTGCTTGGGCGCGCGGATGTGCTCGAAGGCCAGGCCTATTTCAACGGAACAAAATATCGGCTTGAACGCGGAGACGTGACCTTCACCAACCCGGTCACCACCGTTCCTGTAGTTGATCTGCAAGCTTCCACCCGCGTTCGCGACTACGACATTACCTTGAACCTGAATGGTCCCTCGGATAAGCTGAACCTGACTTATCGCTCCGAACCGCCTCTTCAACGGCGGATATTATTGCGCTGCTCGCTTTCGGCCAGACCACTCAACAATCTACTCAACTTCAGCAAAATGGCGCTTCTTCGTTCAACCAGGATGCCTCCAACGCGATCCTCGCTGCTGCGCTGAATGCCACGGTCAGCAATCGCGCGCAACGTCTCTTCGGGGTCAGCAGGATAAAAATCAATCCCCAGGGCTTGAATACGGAAACTTCTCCCACACAGTCCGGACCCGCAATCACGATTGAGCAACAGGTCGCCAGTAATATTACGGTTTCCTACAGCACAAACGTTTCGCAGACTTCTCAGCAGGTCATTCAGG
>CAVWRO010000013.1:0-43739 GCA_963757385.1 uncultured Acidobacteriaceae bacterium
GCCCCTCTGACGAAGGCCTTTGGTAAGGACAACACAGCAGTTGCGGTTACCGGCAGATGCGGCAACGAAGTCTACCGCGCCCGCGTGATTAGGCTGCTGCCCTGCCACGCTGACATCGTTCGTCCGAACGCGTTGCGCGGCTGTGCACTCGTTCGATCATCGGCACCAGACGTTCTGGCAGTTCGCCCTTCATCACGTATTCATCCACCAACCACAGGATCCGCTCAGGCATGTCGGAATACGCCGAAAGAAGGATGATTGGCAGGTTGGGAAACCGTTGCTTGATATGCAGGGCTATGGCTTCCGCGTCCATGCCTTCCTGTTTGTACTCCAGCAGAACCGCGGTCACCGGCACCTCCTCCAACAACTTCATCGCGGCCTGGCCGCTCGATGCGATCTTTACGGAATACCCGTGGGACTCCAGCGCGTTCTTGCGAAGCTCCAAGGCTTGGGGAACGTCGTCGATACACAACACAAGGGGGGAATCCATGGCCATTATCTCCTGTGGATGGCTGCGCGCTGGCTTGTGCTCTTGTGGAGCGGCGTTAGTGACACGCAAGGCATACAACTCATCACGACCGGATGACCCATATTGAATTGAAACAGCCCGCTGCCAGGCCCCGGCCATGATCACAGAATTTACCCAGCCAAAGGACACTTGTGTGGCCACAATTGACTACTTACGTAAGGCGACTCTGGAAACCCTGGCATGACCCGCCGTACATTAGGGTCAAACGTGGACTTCAATGAAGCTAGCTGCAGTCATTCTAAAAAGTCTGCTACGCTCGTCACACAGCGTGTGTGACAACCGAACATCTAATGCTCTTGATGGGAGCAAAGGTCCCCACCAGTCAAAGATCTTTTTAACCCTATTGTTAAATCAAGAGAGTAAAGTGTGAGCATTTAGTAGCCTTGTCGATTCTTGGCGGCTGCCCACCAAAAAGGTGCTCCCGAGTGTGACGGCTTGGCTTCGAACGGTGGCGAGGCATGCAAGCTCAAGATTCGATGTCCCGCAGAATTTCTTCCCTGCGAAAATCTCTGGCCCTAAATCAGTCGGAACTTGGAGCCAAACTTGGCTGCAGCGCAATGGCCGTCTCCAGATGGGAACGTGGAGCGCTGAGATGTCCAGCGAGCATACTGATTCGGTTGGGCGTCCTGTCAGAGTCCGATGATTGTTGGTTTTTCTGGGGTTTGGCAGGACTCACCACCCAGGACGTCATGCGCGTGCTGCCGGTTGCGAGGAAGAGATTTGTTGCATTAGTGCCTGCTCTAAAAGTGATTGCAACGAGAACACAGACCAAGGATCTTCGGCATGCAGGCCTGGTGGGGATTCCGCTCCTCCCACTTAGAGCTACTGCAGCTAATCAAGGGAGGCAATTATGGGATTGTGACTTTGATTTGGCCGCTTTTGAACGCTTGCTCGCAGTACCCGTCGAATGGTGTCCGAATCCAGACGCGACCATTTGTCTTCGCATTAAGGGCAATGCGATGCAACCTCTTCTCCACGATGGTTATATAGCCGCGGTAGATCGCAAGCAGAACGACCTTAGCAAACTTCATAAGAAGATCGTCATTGCTCATCACGAGGAATTGGGGCTTATTGTTGCTAGGGTCTGTCTTGTTGGAAAGCAACACTTGCTAGTTCCCGACAATCGGGAGTACGAGGCAGTCCACTTCTCCCAGGGTTGGCGAATTATTGGGACGGTCTTGTGGTGGACCGGCTACCCATCCAAGTAGCTCTGCTACGGGGTCGAACGGAGGCAATTACGCTCAGAAGGCCGTTGTGTTCGGCAAGGCACTTTTCAGATAGACGTGGTGTTTCCCGGTCGCTTGACAGTCCAGCCCACACAAGACTACGGTTGTAATCGAGGTGGTTACCACCTTCTCCTCTTTCAGGTTCCCTGAACTAAGTCAGCCCATCTGAAGTTTTCTTTCCTTAGGTGCTGAACCCGGGAGTTTTGCGTGACCAATTCCGAATTCAACACTCCATCGCAACCAATTCGGGTTTCGGAAACCACACTTTTAACCAAGAACGATAAGGCTATTGGCGTGCCCCACTCCACAGTCCAAAACCGGGCTTATGAACTTTATGAGGCTTTGCACAGGAGGATCCGTACAAAGCGGAACCGATCTGAGAGGTAGCGGACAAGAAAGTATAGTGGACACGCACACAGCAACTTCAATAAGCCCATGAAGGGACCTCAACACCGTCTGAATACAGAGGGTCGAATGGTTTGCTCACAGTTGGATCAACTGGAATGGGAGTTTCTTCAGGCAAGAGAGGAAAGCCACGATTTAGATTCGTTGGGGTGGACGGATCGTGAGTTTTCTTGCCTTGACGCAATACTGGATCACAAGAGCCAGGGGCATCAAGGCGAACGATGCCCGCGAGCCGAGGAACGGTGCCAATCCAAAACCGACCGGCAGTGATCAATAAAACGAGATGGCTGGGAGGGCGCCGATCCCAGTCCTGATAGAAGCGGGATGTTGTCGCCACAGGATTCTGGATGCAACAAGAAATTCAAACCGGCACAGTTCTGATAAAAGGATCGCATCTGTTCGAGCTTGAGAGTGAACTGTACTTCGGCAGTTGGAGTATGGTCAAAGCTTTCGATGGCTTTGCCTTTGATCAAGAGGTTCATGCTTCGGGGTGGCACTTCCTTTTCATGGGGGCAGAAGTAAAGGTGATGTCCTTGGGTTGGCTTGGAGCCAAGAACATCAAGAACTCATTCAGACGAATCCTGGGGAAAATGCGGGGCCATGACTTCAATTGTGTCGAAGTCACTGGGATCATTGCCAATCGCTTCCTTGGCATCCCTTATACAACCGTCTCGGCACATTCCCGGTATATCCAACAGAGAGCTTAGTTGAGCGAATAGGCGGACCGGTGAGCATGGCTCTAACAAGCCAACGAGCGAAAAGAAGATAACGACGACGACGGACAAGCGCGGAAGTAACAATTACGACCAGGCGACTAAGCCCCAGATTATGGGCAGCAACCGACTCCCCCTATTTCGAAGAACCACGAATGAAGCCTGGCACATTCAGGTCTTGAGGCCCATAGGCTCTCCACAGCCGAAATTGCCTTTTGGCTGCTTCTTTTTTTTCAGTATTGGTCTCAATTGAACGCTTTCCCCGGCGACGCTCTGTCATATTTGGGTCCATGCGTAGCGTTGAGTTAATGGCGGAGGTAGACGTAGTGTTCGATACTGATAGGTTCCGCGTCCTGTGTCAAAAAGTGGTTGCAGAGAAAGACCTCACGATCATTGAACACTTCAAAGATGAAATGAGAGAAATGCTGCAGCGGCGGAAACAAGATATATTAGCTCGCCCGGTCTCGATCAATTAGATAATCCTTAAAAATCCGGCGAGACAAAAAACCGCCAGTTTCAAGAGGAATGTTAGAGAAGAAAGCCAAATCAAGCTCGGAACACTTCCTCAACTGTATGAACGAGCGCTTGCGAATCTGATTTCGATACGACCTGCCTAATTCCTCCGACACGACTTCCTGCTTTAAGAATTCGTCCTCAGCGAAGTTGCTGAGCATGATGATTGGAAGTGTGGGCATCAGTGCTTTCAGAGCTTTCGCCGCTGTAATGCCGTCCATTACAGGCCCAGAAATATCGGATTTCAGGGATCTCGCCGATCCTAAAGTACGAGGAACTTACGTGCGCCCTCCGACGCTGGAAGAGCCTAGGATAGTTGTTATGCATACCTCAAAGAAGCTAACTGCGGCGGAGTTCGAAATGCGAGCTTGCCTTTTGGAGTGCTCGAAATTTTCGACGGCACTCGAAGAGAGCCTTCAAATGGGGGCGAAGGCAAAAGATAGCCTCAGTATTGTAAAAGCCCTCGACAAGACGCTACAACTTCAACTGCAATTCTTGCGCGACGATAGCGATAGCCGGGACGAATATTATAGGAACACTTCTTTAATGCACGAAGCGCACGAGCTATATTGGAAAGGTGATTCTATTGGAGCCAAGAAGAAAGCGGCCTTGGTTAGATGGGAGAACGACGGCAGTAGGGAAACACATTCGTTTCATAGGAACACTTGGAACCTTCCCCCTGATACCCTTAAGACTAAATTGCCCGCTGGCAAACGGTTCGCGAGATTCCGGCAACCTTCGCGACGGAAGCCCAACTGAGTTCCCTCTTTTGTGGTGCGTCGCACCCAATCTCAGTGAGCGGTTGTTGTCGTAAAATCGCCGTTGTACTAATTGAGCAGGGTTGTAAGTGAAATTGTCTGGTTACATTACCTACCTGCCTCGGTCGAGATACCCCGCGAGGTTCTTTCTTTGGGCACAGGTAGTTTTCGGATGGCTCGGTACTTGGAATGCCCCCACGGTTTTTCCCCGCCTGAATGGGTGGGTAAGCCACTCATCCAGGGACATTAGGGACATTAAGACACACTACCGCGATTATTGTGGCGGAGGTGTGGTAGTGGTCGTCGTTTGAGTCTGCTCCGGCTGGGATGGAGTTGTCGTTGTAGAGGTTGTTTGGGTCTCCTTCTTCATCTTCTTATGGTGCTTGTACTTCGTGGTGCTATCGGTCGTCTGAGTGGTTTGGGTTTGCGGCGCAGTTGCCGGAGTCGTCGTAGTGGTGGTGCTCTCCGTTTGAGCGGGAGGCGCAGCCTGCGTCGTGGTAGTCGTGGATTGCGTGGTGTCCTGCGCCATTACCGGCAGCGATAAAGCGAGCACAATGATCGACCCGAAAACAACAGCAAGTACTTTCTTGGATTTCATTCGCGAACCTCCTTAAAGCATTAGTCGGAATATGATAGGTAAGGAGACGATAGTCGGACGCTGAAACTGGTGTCTGTTCAATATCGCTCAGAACGCCAACAATAGAGACACAGCCCCAACCATGGCGTCCGTGCGTGGACTCCCGTGATAACGAGAAATCTCTGGTCGCCCCGGCGACTTCAGTTGCTTGCAGAGAAGGCTAGTGCGTTCCAAATCAAGTGTTGACTTACAGATGCGTCCAGAGGTCCATTCGGTACTGTCCTAATTAGTGCGTTGCTGTCTTTGGCGGAGTCTTTATTCTGTTGCGATCAGGCGGCGGTCTCGATGCGGCTCTGTGCGCGGTTGGCCAGTACTAAGCGCACACTTCTCACCCGGAGCAGCACCACAAGTTGGACAGCGCACGGCGAGTATCTGTTTTTGGCTGAGTTCTTTTTTCATGGCAGTAGAGATACTGCCCCGAACCCCTGTACAAGGATGGTCAATCTTGACCAACTATGGCAATTACTTCCCATTCGCAAAGGGGAGGTGTCCTAAATAATGCGTTGATGACTACGAGGAGAGTCTAGTCCCTTTGACCCGAGGGCGCTCGGCACAAGAGTGGGCCGCAAACTCTTCAGAGAGTTGCGCTTCGAAATTCCGCTTCATTTCATCTAGTGATTTACCAATGGGCGGGCCAGAAGGGTGAAACATCCAAGCGCATTCAGAGCAACCCCATCCCTTGGCCCTCTGTCCTTCGACCCATACCAATGCGCGGTCGCAACTCTCTTGGCCCTCATGAAGCATACAGCCCTCACAAGCGGATATGCGAAGTGTACGCCAAATGAAACGCGATAGGAGCAATTTTGAGGTCGGAAAGAGTCAGAATCTTTACCACGTTCACGAGGGAGTCGGATGGGGCGCGGATCCGGTGCGGAAGGGGCTAGTAGGGTCCGCCAGTGACGCGGCATTTGCCACCCAGAGACTCCACAAGAAAGTTCTGTTTCTTCCCGTTGCTCATGTGCAACGTCAACATCTCTCCCTTGTTGAAATACCGGCTAATTGCCATGGCTGGGTGAATACGGAAATACGCAGGCCGGGAGATCAGGATTACTTGATCGTGCTTGTTAGTTGTCCAAAATTCGTATCGAACGTCTGCGATGAACTTCTCCTGGTTGAAAACTTTTCCGGTTTTTAACATTCGCTCCTCCCAGTGGCTTCGTGCCGGCCAGATGCGTGGGCAAGATCGCAAGAGAGTAACTCCCGAATGATAGAAACGGCTGAAATCACTGGGGTTGGGCTGAGAACCACTCCAACTCTTGCACTTGTGCCGATGCTGAGGAGAATTCAGAGTTTTCATGGCCCATGCTCGATTGTTGCACCAGGCAAGTTCTAATGCCTCATTACACTGGCAAGCACTCCGTTCAACGAATCCTGCCAAGCATGGGCGATGATTCCCGGGCGGACGCTTCCACGCCAGTAGGCCAGAATCCCGAACATTGCTCCGTACAGGCTGATCAGAATCACCATCCGAAAGCCTTGGTACGCGTGAGCCGCGCCGAATGCTACGGCAGAAAGAAGAATGCCAGCGGGAGCGCTCTTAGTCAGGGCCATGAACTGCCGCTGCAAGTACCCTCGAAAGATCGTCTCCTCGCAAATACCAGCAGTAACTGAGAGCGCTATCCATAATGTCAGTTCGACACCTCGATGCGGGAGCATGGACACATTGCGACCCAGCGCGGCGATGCGCAACAGCCAGCCAAATATCCAGAGGAACATCGCTGCGACGATCCAGAACCCGGCGGCAATTCCAATATCCCATAACACTTGACGGACGGAATGCCAGTGATCTCCAAGAACAACGAGGACAGACGCGCCGCGATGACGTACGCCCGCCACTACTAGCACGAACAAAAGCCATTCATAGAGAAGGGTGACTATATAAAAGCGCACCCGGTTCGGATTGGCCGCCGCGCTCAGTTGATCTGCAAAACCTTTATGCCAGATCGCCCAACCCCCCAGCGCAGCGAGCACCAAAATCGTGTGGATGCGGCTAGCGATTTGGGGATAGCGGTCTGATGCGGAGTGAGTCAGAGCCGAGGTCTCCATGATTACCGTATCTAGCCAGAATGTCACCTTCGGACACCGTCACCGTAGCACCGCGCCCGCTTGTCGTCTGAGCTAGTGAGCTCACCTTTCAAAGATTATGTGCGCACAAGTCCGCGTCTGGCCGCTTCGTCCGAATAGCTGTTGCAAAATCGCCATATCGCTCACAACCGGGTAAATAAGCGCCATCGCGGCTCCGTTGAACGCGAGGTGTGACGTGCAGTCGAAGTACTGAGGTTAGTCATCGATGAGCTAAAAGGGGTTGACCTGGGGAAAATGAATCTTCAGCTTATAGCAAACGAAGAGTATCAGGATCGCTCCCAGCGAAGAAAAAATGAGGCCGGCTGGATGATATCGTTCGTTGGCAGGGCGCGAAAACATGTGGGTCACGGCGCCGCCGAGAATCGATCCGATGATGCCGAGCACGATCGTCCAGAAGATGGTCATATGCACGTGCATCACCGATTTCGCGATAACCCCCGAGATCAGCCCAATGAGGATATACCAGATTAGGTGAAACATACTTTTTCCTCCAGCGTTTGCAGAACGTCGTCGAGTATAACCCAGCGATTTGGCATTAACCAGACTTTGCCCGGAGCTCGGCAGAGCGTCGGCGATTGTCCCATCCTGAACTTTCAACCTGGGTGAAATGGAATGGAGGTTGGAGGATTTCAATTGACGTTAAAATTGCCATATCACTCATCCTATGAAAGAGGATGTCAAGAAAAAAACTTCTCCCCGCCCCTCGGGAAGATGCGGGTGTGGTGACTTGCATCCAGCCCCCACCACACTCTTCGAGAGGGCATTGGTTTGGTCGCTTTGGCTCGCCTCAGATTGCTGCGGCGATACCAGCCCCAGTTGCTTGTCCCAACTCGATAGTTTCATGAATCAGTGGCGACTCGACGCCATCCAGTTCCCGAAGCTACGCAAGCGAAGGGTTGGCTAAAAGTGCCAACCATGATCCTATGTGAGACTCGAGGCCTATAGCTTTTTTGGGTTATCCGAGGGGGCATAGGATTGACCCGGAGACTCGGTGCTGAACTGCAGCACACGGAGCGCCTAATGAGTGAATGGATACTCACCCTCGAACCCGAGCATCGCAAGAACCGATTTGGCCAACCACCGAGGCATGAAAACCTGGGAGATCACCTGGGTTCTATGTGACGCTCAAGCTGCTTGCGTTTTCAGTTGTTCTGCGTCGAAACGTTCTCCTCTCTTCCAAAGTGTCAAAGTAATGGCTGCGATCTTGCGCGCCAGAGTCAGACGAGCCATCTCCGGCTTCATGCCCTTGGCCAGCAAAGCCACGTAGAAATCGCGGAACGGTCCCCGACGACAGCTGGCCCGGGTGGCCGTACTCTTGAAGATCTCTTTCATCTCATGGTTGTGGTTCTGATTGAGACCACGCAGCTGCTGGGGTTTTCTGGAGCGATGCAATTGTCCGCGGACATAGCGATATTGCGCACTGTCGTGCGTCTCAATGCCCAGGCCACTATAGGTCCACAGTTGCCGCTTGCTCCGGAACCGGTGGGGGGTCTGGATCAGCGCGATCAAGTGGGCTGCCCGAATCGGGCCGATGCAAGGTATCTGGCGCAGTAGTTTCGCTGCCTTATGTTTCCGGCTCTCCGCCAAAAACTCGGATCGTACGTTTCTCCGCAAGGCCTGCATTCCGTCCAGCTGTTGATAGAGTAGCTCCGCGCGGCGGCGCACCCCGGCTTGCAGAATCTTGTTCAGCCATTCCTCCCGATAACGCGGGGCATAGACCTGGGTCCCGGCACAGGGAATGCTCCAGCCTCGATACAGTGCCTTAAGCCGATTCATGACCCGAGTCAAATCTTTGTTGATGGTCTGATAGCTGCGTCCCAACTCGCGCAGCGTCCGTAGTCCATTTTCTCCGTGGTAAACCGGTCGTAGCATTCCGGTGCGCAGCAAATCGGCAAGCTTGCGCGCATCCGCCTTGTCGCTCTTGCTGCCCTCCTTTAACAAGGTATTGCGGCGCGGATTGCACACCAGAACTTGCTCCACCTGCGGTTGCAGCAGATCGTACAGCCAGGCCGCCCAGGTTCCTTCTTCCCAGGTCACGTGCAGCTCTCCCTGTAGACCGTCGATGAACTGCAGAATACTGCTGGCTTTGGTTTCCAGCACAGTCTCCATGACCAACTTCCCGCTACCATTCAGGACAGCGATCACGATCGCTTCCTTGTGTACGTCCATGCCGATATACTTGATATCGCGACTCATTGCAGTTGCCTCCTTGGGGGAAGGTTATTCGTGCTAACGTGTACTTTCCCCCTAGGTACGATGCCACTCTCCAGCTGTTTTGCCTACCACCCGCAACTCACTACTTTAGCCGCCGTAGCGGAGCGAAGCCCTCAACAGCGCAGCGCAGCGGAGGCGGCGCAACATCCACTCTCTCAGCGGGGCGTTCTTTCATAATGCATTGACTTCGGTCGTGAGTGTAATGGCCTGGAAAGGGTCTTGAGCGCTATGGCCTGATTTCGACATCTATTGCACTATTCGTTTATAAGGTCTTAACGCTTTCCGAAGGCAGGCTTCAAGTTCGATCTTGAGAAGGGACACGATGAAGGCCATTGTCCAAGACAAGTACGGGTCGCCCGACGAGGTCTTGAAGCTGCGGGAGATGGAGAAGCCGGTAGTTGGGGATGACGAAGTGCTTGTGCGTGTTCGTGCGGCTTCCGTGCATCCAGACGTGTGGCACGTCGTTACCGGCCGGCCCTACATCCTGCGCCTGAGCGGGTCCGGGTTGCGCAAACCCAAGAACCCTACTCCGGGAACAGATTTAGCAGGACACGTCGAGTCGGTCGGCACGGACGTCACGCGGTTCGCGCCGGGTGACGAGGTATTCGGCGAGAGCCGCAGAGGCTCTCAGTGGGAGAACGGCGGCGCTTTTGCCGAGTACGCGTCCGTTCCACAAGGCAATCTAGCCGTCAAGCCCAATCGAATTACGTTCGAACAAGCCGCGGCCGTCCCGACCTCCGGATATATCGCCCTTCTCAATCTTCGCGCGGGTGGGCAAATCCAGCCGGGACATAGTGTGTTGATCAACGGAGCAGGTGGTGGCGTCGGCTCCATCGCTGTACAACTTGCTAAGGCTTACGGGGCGCGTGTGACTGGCGTCGACAACGCGAAGAAATTGGAGATGGTTCGCTTGCTTGGCGCAGACCGCGTCATCGACTACACTCAGGAGGATTTCACGCAGCGTGGCGAGCGCTACGATCTCATCCTCGATGTCGCATCGAACCTATCGTTCTCAGACTGCAAACGCGTACTCACCCCCACGGGGACGTATGTCCGCATCGGCCACGACCATTTCGGAGCTGTGGGCAGTCACGCCTTCGGAAGCCTGCCCAGCTTTTTCAAACTCCTTGCGCGTTCACCGTTCGACAGTCAGCTGCCACGCCCAAATTTTTCGTTCTCTAGCAACAAAGACACCATGACTGTCCTGAAGGAGTTCCTCGAAGCAGGGAAGATCACACCGGTCATTGACAGAACCTACCCACTGAGCGAAATCCGCGAAGCCATGCGCTATATGCAACAGGGACATGTTCGAGGAAAAATCATCATCATCCCGTAGGAACCGGCAGCTATAGTTTTTGTAGCCACCCGCGATCACCATCAGTCGCATCACAGATTGTTGTCGTAACATCGCCATTGGACTCATTGACCTCGGTCGTGAGTCCAATTGCCTGTGGCTGTTGAAAAACTCCTTCGCTCGAAATTAGCAAAAACAAAATTGCGCTAGGATGCCCTACAACCGACGTTCTCAATTTTCTAGACATTTTGTGTCCCCCAAATTTTGGCTGTTTGGGAGGAAACTGGACTCTTTCAACAGCCACGCCTGATTTCAACAGTTATCAACTCCCTTGTCCTAGGTCCGGGTTTCGTTCAAGGGGATTGCTTCCGAGTAGCCCGTTACTCGGGCGGATCAAGAGAGACTTTCAAATGTCGCCAGAGGCTTGTCTAGCCAACCTTCTGGTTTCCACCTAGCCATCTGGCGGATGCGCCTTCCATCCCTATCCTGCGATCCTGTCCTCACAGTTCAGGAAAGGGGTCTTGCTAGACATGTCCAATTCAATACTAGAAACAATTTCAAGCGAATTTGCGTCTGCGGCGGAGAAGGTGGGCGGTAGCGTGGTTGCGGTCCATGCCCGGCGCTGGATGCCCACCAGTGGCATCGAATGGAAGAAGGGCGTGGTCGTAACGGTTCATCACGGCGTGCAGCGCGACGAAGACATCAAAGTGCTGCTCGATGGTGGTCGCGCAGTTTCTGCGAAACTGGCTGGGACGGGATCCCAGTACCGACATAGCTGTACTAAGGATCGAGGAAGGATCTTCGGGTGCGCCCCAATTCGGCGACTCGACAAGCCTGAGGCTCGGCCATCTTGTTCTTGCGCTCGGCCGCACGCGGCGCGGGGATCTAGTGGCGAGCAGCGGGATCATTGGCGGCATCAGCGGTGAGTGGAGGAACCGGCGCGGGGGGCAACTCGATCAGCACATCCGGCTCGACCTCGCCCTGTATCCGGGATTTTCCGGCGGACCGCTGCTCAATGCCAGAGGCGAGGTTGTGGGCATCAATACGCGGGGCCTAGCCCATGGACGAGCCGTGACGGTGCCGGTCGGCAACCGTCAATCGCGTTGTCGAAGAACTCTTGGAGAAAGGGCATATCGCTCGGCCCTATTTGGGCATCGCGATGCAACCGGTGGAGGTGCCGGAAAATATGCTCTCGAAGCTGCCTACGCAAACGCAAGTCGGGCTGCTCGTCATGCACGTCGAAAACGGCGGGCCCGCAGAAAAGGCCGGAGTGTTACTGGGAGACGTTCTTTTCGAAGTGGGCGGAGAGACAGTCGAACACGTAGATGCGATCCAGGATTCGCTTGCCACCGCGAAGGTCGGTGATGTTCTGCAGATCAAGGTGATTCGCGCCGGCGAGATCAAGCCGGTTTCAATCAATTTGGGCGAGAGAGCGCGATAACGAATGTCGAAGCGAAGCGGCGGAGGCGCGATCCGAGTGGCTGTGGCGGCGACCTCCGCCGTCCGCCGTGCCGGGCTCGAAAGCATCATCCGCAGCCACCCTGAGTTCCAGCTGGCCGCAAGCTTTGGCACCGTGGCGAGCCTGGCGTCATTTGCCCGTGGCACCGAACTGGATGTAGTTGTCATCGACACCGATTCGACCCGCGATTTATTACTTGAGCCGACCTCCGCCGCCGTCGATTGTTCTGCTCACGGAGGTCAGAGACGCGCGGTCGATTTCTCGCTTATTGCGGAGCGGCGTGCGCGCGATTCTTTCCAGAGAGAGCGGCCAGGACGACATTTTGTCTGCCATTTATGCCGCCTATGATGGACTGGTATTGCTGAGCACACCGGCCGCAGAGAGCTTGGCCGCCGTCTACGGCGATGAGCCGCTGGAGGTTGAAGCGAAATTGTCCGAAGAGATCACCTCTCGCGAAACCGATGTGCTTAGAATGTTAGCGCAGGGACTCGTCAACAAAGAAATTGCGGCGCGTCTCGGTATCTCCGAGCATACCGTCAAATTCCACATCAGCTCGATTCTCGACAAGCTGGGTGCTTCCACCCGCACCGAGGCGGTTACACTGGGAATCCGACGCGGGCTAATTCCGATCTGAACTCTGTGGCCTTCAGGCGTGCTCCGTCCCATCCAATGATTTCCGGGTAGCCCAATTGCACTGGTGGTTTCACCTTGGCCGAAGGCAACTTGAGAGCACGGGAGAAGAAGCGATCCGACAACCGCAGCCATTGACAGAGTCGTTCTCAGCATCATTGAAGACGTAGTTCCTTCCGTAGGCATGCACATGGTTAACTGTAGTTAAGCACATGGATTAACACAACTTAATTGGTGCAACACACGCCGTAGATTTATAAACCAAACCATGTGCAAGAGAATTTGCCGCATTTCTCTTCGCGACGTACAGCGGGTATGCTTTAAAAATGACTGAATTGACCGTCCCGCGCCAAGTAATGGCGCATCGCGGAAGGCGGCTGGAGTATTTCACCATCGTGTGGAACAGCCTCGAAGGCTTAATCGCTGTCGCGGCTGGAAAAGTTGCAGGGAGCATTTCCGTGGTCGGTTTTGGAATGGATAGTTTCATTGAGGTCACATCCGGTGCCACATTGCTTTGGAGAATGTCGGATGATGCCGAAGTGGAGAGTCGAGAACGGAACGAAAAACTAAGCCTCAGAATTGTAGGCGTTTGCTTCGTCGCCCTCGCCGGTTACATCGCCTACGAATCCGTGTCTGACCTGATCAGGAAAATATCTCCTGAGCAAAGCATTCCCGGAATTGTGCTGGCATGCGTTTCGCTCATCGTTATGCCGATTCTTTCACGCGCCAAGAATAAAGTTGGCAATGCGCTCGGAAGCGCAGCTATGAAGGCGGACGCTAGGCAGACTGATTTTTGTGTCTACCTCTCGACTATTTTGTTGGCGGGACTTTTGCTGAATGCGGTTTTAGGATGGTGGCGGGCCGATCCAATCGCTGCATTGATCATGGTTCCCATCATTGCAAAAGAAGGGATTGATGGAATCAAGACAAGGACTTGCTGCTAGCGGTCTCCATTTCAGCCGAGACACTGGCGGGACCGACGGGACTCGAATGAGCGATTTCCCCCTACGAATTCGGACGGTTGCAGGGTGTGGGGAGCTTGTTCAAAAGAAGAACAATTGATTGCAGAGGCTTGATTTGAACCGACGAGTTTTCAGAGTCGAGAAAGACTCCATGTCGCTATCAAGATAGGTACCGATAAGTCGGCTAGTGTTAACCAATGGAGCGGTGGCGATTGCTGGTTCAGCGTGAGTGACAGGCAATCCGGAAGTTCACTGTTGAAATCAGGCGTGGGTGTTGAAAAAGGAGCAGCGGGAAAAGATCTTGTCTCGGGCTAGCGCTGGGGGTGGCACGAGTTCTTCTTCCCCGCCGGATTATCACTACGTCGTTGCGCGACGTATTGTTTGATCGAAGAGGTAAGTCATCGGCTTTACGGGCCGTTTCTACTGAACGGCAAGCCCATCCAAAAACAGGAGGACATCTCCATCAACTTCACGCTTCCCCATTGAGAGCGAAAATGGTTCTCGATTTAGAAAGTGTGGGTCAGGGGAAGGCTCCAATGACTGCAACCTTCCTGCGCCACACCAATTTCAAGCAGCTAGGTCTTGGAAGGCGTATTTCGCGTTCGGCTTATACTTCAACGCGCTCCGAAAGGCGTGCAAGGCACACATCGCTTCCTCTACAGCGTGCTCTTCTTCGATATTGTCTTTTGCAGAGTAAAACAGTTCGCGTGCACGTGTCACAAGTGCCGTTTCCGCTTCAGCAATTCGCTCTGAAACTTTGTTGGCGTCCAACTCAAAGAGCGCAGCCCTGTAAAATTGCCGCCAAACTCTCTTGGACGGTGATCGTAATGTGCCAATGTTGTTCATAGCCGCTCCTGGGCAAGTAGTGCTCGAAACTACAATGAGAATGAGGAGGAGGCGATATAAGTCGCCTCGCCCTTTCTGTCAATACCTGCTTGCTTTTACGCAGCCTTGCCGGAAGCCTTTTTGGCTTCGAGGGTCTTCTCGCCCCCGACATTAACCTTAATCTGCTTGGCCTTGGCTTCGGCCTTCTTGGCGAGCTTGATCTTCAGCACGCCGTTTTCATAGTTGGCGCTCACTTGCTCTGGATCTATCGAGCTGGGCAGGGTAAACGAGCGGGTAAAACTTCCGTATTGCCGCTCGACGCGGCGGAAGTTCTCCTCTTTTTCTTCCTTCTCGATCTTGCGCTCACCGTGGACCGTGAGCGTGTTGTTCTCGATTCGGACATCAATGTCTTTTTCATCGATGCCCGGTACTTCGAGCTTTAGGGTAATGCTGTGCTCGTCTTCGTAGATGTCCACTGGCGGTGCGAAGCTGGTGGTTGTCAACGCCTCTTCCGGGCCTTCGGGGCTATACGATTCACGGGAAAGACGATTCATACGGTTCATGCGGTCTTGCATGATAGAAAAATCACGAAAAGGTTCCCAACGGGTCAATAGGGTCATAACGCAGTTCCTCCTTTAGAGGGAAAGCTAAGAGGAAAAACTTCAGATGGACTGACTTAGTTCAGGGGACCTGAAAGAGTAAGAAGAGGTAGCTTGCTCAGTAATAATGCTAGGCTCCTGGCCTACCAATGTCAATCAACGCTCGAAGTCTTGCGTTCGCCGCCGCCGCAAGTGACTCGGGGAAAAATAGCGTTCGGTGAGGGTACGAACGTCGCTGCATCACGGAAGCTACCGATACTTAAAGTTAAAATGGGCTATTTATTTTACCCTTTGCGGGTACGGCCATCAGTTCGTTTTTTGCGTTCCTCCAACACTCTCTCCAATTCTGCTTCACTCTTCGCGATCGATCTCCTAAAACTCTCTCTTGCTTTGTCTTCGACTTCTTTTCCGAATCGTCCTACGGCACGCAACGTTGTTCGCTCTTGGGCCCTTATGACCTGGACAGTATGTCTGGCCTTTTTGATTGCGGAGTGAATATCCATGTCAATATCTTACGCCTGACCGCGGTTCTGTAACTCCTGCTGACGGTCTAGGTGCTAAGTTCCGTGAGCGGGAAATCCAGCGTCGACGCACCGCACATTACCCCAATAACCCACCCTGTGACTATCCTGCCAAACAGCCTGCTAGGTCCCCGTCAATTGTCGCAACCAGGCCATTTCACTACGATCCTGTCAATGAGTGCTACAGCTATATTCCACCACGGGCTGAACACTGCATACAAGGTTTACCCGATTGCCTCGGGAGCAGTGATGGTCGGAGAATACTAGAACCTATGCGGATACCTGAGAGCGCCCTTTGCGGGCGCTATTTTTCTTGGAGGGCAACCTCCGCGAGTGGATGGGGGACTCTTCGATTGGGTGCACCGCGAGACTAGGGCTCAGACGCTTCGTAAGAACTACGGAAGCGTTGAACCGGCAGCATGATTCAACACGCCTAGCGGAAAGGAGCACAAATGAGAGCGGTAGCGATTAAAGGAGAGTAGCCGCGAGAAAGCGCCGGGTTTTCAAGAGATGGGGACGCTCAGGTGTGACGGCTGCGGCGAAGAGTGCTTCATAGTCCAAAATTCCGCGTCGATGAATACGAGAGTTGCAGAAAAACAAGCGAAGTGGCTCGAAAAAGCCCTCGCCGAGGAGCACGAGCATGATAGGAAACATCCCGACCGGATCGAACTCCCTGACTAGACCTTGAGCGCAGTTGCACTCACGACCGTCAATGAGTGAAATGGCGCTGTTACGCCAATGATCAGTCCCAGCACTTCGATAGAATCGTTTAATGAGTTCCGAGGCGGCCAGGATCACTGAACTCTACGAACGACATGCCGAGGAGTGGGATAGAGATCGGCGACGCCACCTCTTCGAGAAACCTTGGCTCGACCGCTTCCTCAGTTTTGTGCCGTCCGGAGGCTCAATCCTTGATATCGGATGTGGTTCAGCCGATCCCATCGCTCGTTTCTTTGTCGAGCAAGGGCACGGAGTCACCGGTGTGGATTCGTCGCCGTCTCTGATCGACATCTGTAAACGCCGGTTTCCGACGGAGCATTGGATCGTTGCGGACATGCGCCAGCTTCAACTGGACGCGCATTTTCATGGCCTCGTCGCTTGGGACAGCCTTTTTCATCTCAGCCCGGAAGATCAGCGACGAATGTTTCCGCTCTTCCGAAGGCATTCCGCCCCGAATGCAGCATTGCTGTTCACTAGCGGCCCTGCTGGTGGGGAAGTGATCGGGAAATATCGGGGTGAGCCGCTATACCACGGTAGCCTGGATAGCGCGGAGTACCGCGAATTGCTGGACGACAATGGATTTGAAGTTAGGGCACACGTTGTGGAGGACATTGCGTGCGAGCATCACACGATCTGGCTCGCGCAACTTCGACTGGTCGGAATGTAGACAAGCGTCAGCACTCTTTAGCCGATTGTGAGTGTAATCGCGGGTTTCAACAATGATCATCGTGATGCAAAAATGGCGAGCCATAAGACTCGCCAATTCTAGGATTCTACACAACTAGGCTGCCTTGCCTGCCGATACACGGAAAAAAGTCTCTGCTGCTTCCACGTTGAAGGAGCGCACAGTGGGTGGTCCAGTCATGAGGTATCCCAATCCAGCGGCAACTTTCGGAAAGACCTCGCGATGATAGCGCTCGGCTTCTTCTTTGGTTTTCCAAAAACTCAACCCCACTCCAAGATCCGGTTGTTTGGTTTCAAACAGAAGGATCTCATCCACAAAGCCCGGTTGTTCTTTTAGATTGGGGAGAATCTCATTTTTCCAAGATGTGACGAACTCTGTTTTCTTTCCTGGTTTAAAGCTTCCTTCAATAATGAGGGTGTGCACGGGGAACTCCTTTCGAGCAGATTTGAATCGGAAGGGGCTGTCGAGACTCTGTCGCCACGACAGCAGTTTCGGTTCCAGCAAAAATTACGCTCGCTTATGCTCGGAGTCAACCACAGTTCGCATCATCCGGGTTAGTTGCGAAACCAAATCGGTGCAAACGCAGACATGGGAAGAGCATGTCAAGGGTTTTGGCGGAAGTTACCACTCACGGCAAAACCAAGCAACCCGCCCGGATGTGGGCACGATGGCGCACTCCTGCGCTCGGCGGAGCAGGGGTGCAGCTGACTCTAGGTCGCAGGGGCGTACGTTCCCATGCAGTCGAAAGAGGTGGACTGGTCGGGATTGGCCTTTGCTTTACAGGTGCCGCTCGCTTTGCCGCCCTTCATCTTTCCGCCACCTTCGATGAGAGACCATTTGTTGGTCCCGGACTCGAACGCTCCGTCCTTCATGGTGCCGGAGAATTCGTATTTGTATACGTTCTTATCGCCGTTCTCCATGCTTTCGACGAATTCACCGTGGCCGGTGACGTCATCGCCCTTGAGGTAGAGAAACTCGGTGCCGACGCCGGATTTCATCTTGTTTCCGGCGATGTCGCCTTTAATAGCCGTACAGTTGATCTGTTCAATCGCATAGGCGTCACCCGGCTTGTCGCCGACGGCAATGCTGTGCTGATCTGAAGGTTTGTCGCACTTCCATTGAACGTTTGTTTTCCGCTGTGCCAGCGCGACACTCGACACCAGGCACACAAGACATATAACCAGACACATCCTCTTCATTCGTTCCTCCTTTTGTTGGACATCGCCTTGTTGAACATCGCCCTCGACGACAGGGATTTAGGGTGCCGAAAATGACGATGAATGTCGCTACGACGCCGTACAACGACAGCCGCCGTTTCCGCCAATCTCCGGGCGTTCTCCATTCACCCCGCGCAGCACTTTCCTGCCAATGAAGCATACATCTCAAACGTGTCCTAAAGGTAGCTGTTGAAAACAGGCGTGGGTGTTGAAAAAGTCACGTCGATTAGCAGGATGAAATTCAGCAGAAGCGTGTTAGAAGGAAGCATCCGCCCATGCTCTGTTTGATTTCGATCGCCGGAGGCCTGCTGATCATGATGGGACAACACTCCCGTTCCGAAGCATTGTTCTACTACTTTCGCCTGGAAGATCAAGTTCCTGAGACTCACCTGTTGCGTCTGATCGATAAGCACATCAGCTTCGCCTTCGTACGGGAAAAGCTGAAAGAGAGTTACAGCGATACGGGCCGTCCATCTATCGATCCCGAGCTTCTGCTGCGCATTTTGTTGATCGGCTATTTGTTTGGCATCAGCAGCGAACGCAGGTTGGTGGAAGAGTTGCGCATGCACCTGGCGTGGCGCTGGTTCACCGGGCTGGGATTCGATCAGGAGATTCCGCACCACTCGACGTTCTCGAAGAATCGGCATGGTCGTTTTCAAGAATCGAAAGTATTCGAGCAACTATTTCAAGAGATCGTGGGGCGCTGTTTGGAAGCCGGACTGGTGCAAGGCGACAACCTGTCGGTAGACGGCAGTTTCGTGGAAGCCAATGCCAGCAAGGAGAGCCGCATCCCACGCGAGCAGCTAGCGGAAGCAGCGCAGGTGAAACAAACTGTGCGGCAGTATCTGGTGGAACTGGAACAACAGAATCCGATCGAAGAGCCAGTGCATGAGCAGGACCAGGTGTCGACCACCGATCCCGATGCGACGTATGCGACGAAGGGAGGAACTCCGGCCCGCCTCGGATACTACGACAACTATTTAGTCGACAATCAGAGTTGTGTGATTGTCGGTGTGCAAGCGACGGCGGCGCGCATGAGCCAGGAGACGGTGGCGGCGCAAGACATGATCGCTCGTTTCGCGCAGTGGCAAGGACGAGAGCCCGCGTCAGTGGTGGCTGATGCCACGTATGGCAACGGCGAGTTTCTGCAGTGGTTGATGGAACGGGGCATCACTCCGTATATGCGTACGCGGGACAGCGCTCTCCGTAAGAACAATCCGCTTTACGGTCCCGACCACTTCACATATCTTCCCGAAAGCAACAGCTATCTCTGTCCGGCAGGTGAGCAACTCAACTTCGTCGGTTTGAATGTCAGGAATCGAACCCATGCCTACATCGGAAGTCGCAAACGTTGCGGCGCGTGTTCGCAAAAGGCGCAATGCACCACGGGCCAGTACAAATATCTCGCCATCCACATCCACGAACCTGCCCGCCAACGCGCTCGCGACTTAGTCGATACTCCCGCCTTTGTTGATGCGCAGAGAAAGAGAAAGAAAGTAGAGGCGTTGTTTGCGGAACTCAAGAATCAGATCGGACTTCGTCGTTTACGCCTGCGGAGATTAAAGTTTGTTCGCGAGCAGTTCTTCCTGGCGGCGGCGGCGCAAAATATCAAACGACTGGTCCGCTTCCTGAGCCAAGGACCAAAACCAATACTGACTGCGACGGCTTAGGTGTAACACCCAACGAAGAAGTACTCGTGCAAAAGTAGTACCCGCAGCCGAAGATCGATTCGCGCACACTCCTTTTTCAACACCCACAGGCCTTTTCACTCACGATCCGTCAATGAGTGCAATTAGCGTTTCCCAGCGGCGAAGCGGCGACGGCTGTTTGTCTTCCTCACAAATGGGTACGCATCGTTTACCCGGAGCTAATAGTTTTTCCAGGCTTCGATTCTCCAAAAAGGATATCCAGAGAGCCGCCATGAGGCTATAAAAAACACTAAGCCGAAAACAACTACTCCAGGCACTATGGCCCATCGACCCTCCACAAAATCTAGGCAGGCATCAAGCATCTGAATGAATGCGGTGAGCACTATCAGGGTGTTCAAGATTCTTCTCTGCTGCAAGCTCAACGCCACCAGGAGCATAATGGCCAATGCTAAATTGCGTGAAAAAAGATAGCCCGCGTAAACATGAACAGCGGAATTTATATCGTCTTGGGGGGACGCCAGTAGCCCGGGGCGGAGGATGGCTATAAGCGCCCCTGTGACCATGAGGCCGGCGCCAAGAACAACTACAGTGGAAAGCCACCAAGGAAATGATGGGTCACTCTCGCTGGATGCGGGAGAAGTTCTAGATACCACGCCTTTGATACCGCTGTCATGTTCAGTCATATCTCACCGCGCGGCCTCGGTAATTCACTCCCCCGACGATGCCAACTTCTGGATATTACGCACAGTAGGGACTCTAAGTTCCCGGAGTCCGGGACCCGATGGTCTGCCTTATTCCTATCAGCTCACCGAGATATACCCATTGCACCCGATTACTGTCGAAGACAGGCCATTACGCTCAGAACCCGTCAATGAGTGCTATGGCGATGTTAGGCCAACAACCGCATAACTTCCGTTTGCCGACGATCCATCCAGAATTGCGGGCCCGTTGACGGGAGAAGGGAAAGACATGGTCCCAGAGACACCCCCCCCATCTATAAAATCATGTTGAACTCAGATCACTCGTTAATGTGGTTTTGAGTGTTATTGCCTGTGGCTGTTGAAAACTCCGTTTTCGTCCAAAACAGCCAAATTTAGGGCACAGAAATGTCTAGGAAAACTGAGAACATGGTATTAATCAAACAGGGTAAACGAGAACACACTTCCTCTATTTGGGGGAGTCTTTATTCTGTTGCGATCAGGCGGCGGTCTCGATGCGGCTCGGTGCGCGGTTGGCCAATACTAAGCGCACACTTCTCACCCGGAGCAGCACCACAAGTTGGACAACGGACGGCGAGTATCTTTTTCTGGCTGAGTTCTTTTTTCATGGCAGTAGAGATACTGCCCCGAACCCATGTACAAGGATGGTCAATCTTGACCAACCGTGGCAACTACTTCCCATTCGCTAAGGGGGAGATGTTTTAGATTTCAGGGGTTCCTTAGTTTTCACCGCCCTTACGTACAACGTTCCCAATCTGGGAAATGCTCAATATTGCTTATTTTCAACACTTTATCCAAAGCGCCAGGTTTTCATTGGCCAGCGAGTTTTACCAATTGTGAGCAAAAGTGAACATCTTTGATGATCTCAACTCTGCAAGAATCCCTAAGAGTGTAGCTCCGCCAGGAGGAGCTCTTATGGTGCCAGCCCTGTCGGCCAAAAAAACTCGCGACTTCGACCCGAGAGAATTCCTTGCCACCATCGGCGAGGGTAGGAAAGTCGTGGCCTTTCCCAAGAAACAAATAATCTTCACGCAGGGCGAAACGGCGGATGCAGTCTTCTACATCCAGGAAGGCAAGGTTAAACTCACTGTCGTATCCAACGTTGGCAAAGAAGCAACTCTGGGCATATTGAGCCAGGGCGATTTCTTTGGAGAAGGTGGCCTTGCAGGACAGCCTTTACGCATGGGCTCTGCCACCGCAATGACGGACTGCGAGCTTCTGCAAATTGACAAGAAGGCGATGATCCTTGCACTCCACCGGGAACATACGTTCTCGGATCTGTTCGTAGCATATCTGCTCGGGCGGAACATTAGATACGAAGAGGATCTAGTTGACCAACTCTTCAATTCCAGCGAAAAAAGACTCGCTCGGATTCTGCTCTTACTTGCTCATTTCGGCAAGGACGGCGTGCCCGAGACTGTAATCCCAAAGATCAGTCAGGAGAGCCTCGCGGAGATGATAGGCACAACCCGGTCTCGGGTTAGTTTTTTCATGAATCGGTTCAGAGAATTAGGCTTCGTTGACTATGGTGAGGGCGACATACAAGTGCATAGCTCACTTCTGAATATCGTTCTTCACGACTAGCTTCCGCAACGGCAATCCCAATTCACAGCTTAAGAAGACAGAGATGAGCAATTTAGGCACTTGCTGGATCTAATCCCGAGAGTCGCACCATTTTCGTCGCGTACAGCACCTCTAAGAGGGTTGCCGTATTACGAACGCTTCCTGAGATCGCGATGATTGCTTCCGAGACAAGGGGATGTTGCCCCGCCAGCGAATCAAGACGGTCGCTCACTTTGTGGAGTTCCTGAGCTTCGTCCAGGATCGCACTTGGATGCATGGTGTACGCGCTTTCTTGAGACCTAGGAAGAGAAAACTTCAGGTAGGCTGACTTAAGTTCAGGGAACCTGAAAGAGGGTTCGCGGGTCGATCCCAGAGTCGACCCTCATACATGCAGCAAATAGGGATCAAGCAGCATGGTCACTCGTCCATCCTGTAATCGCGCTAGCTGCGCCAACGAGAGTATCCCCAGCCCCCGCCGCCGAGCAAAAACAGCACCAAAAGAACAATCAATATGGTTGACATGTTGTGCCTCACTTGTAAAAGAAGCTGACAGGCCTTTGTAACGGTCGTCTCACTTCTTCACTACACCACATGATAGAACTGGCAAAGACGGATGTCTGATCACATTGGACCACTTTGAGCGCTCGATCTGTACGGTGTCGCATGCGGGTTGTGAGCGGATTCGCGATGTAATTCGTAAGGAGGCACGCTCCGACTCTTTCGTGCCGGGCCGCTGGGTAAAGGGGTCGGACCATTCCATTTATGTGCTCTCCCGAGCGAGCATACGAAGACGGCGCCCGCCAGCACCGTCATCCGTCCTGGATCGTTCGTTTTCCGATTGTGCGCTGAGTGGTCTAAATTGATCTGTATTCCTAGACGCAGCCTGTCAGAGTCACTAATATGAGTCACACTAAAAGAGAATCGAGTACGGAAACATTGGCCTGTATTAAAGCGGAAATGAATCTTCCCCGCATAGCCAAATCGGCCCGGAGTGGAAAATCTATGCTGTCCACTAAGCGCGCTGAAGTCTTGCTAGAGACTCATCGGCTGCACTTAGGCCTCTACCGGCGTCTGGCTGAACGCCTCGGAGTGGATGCTTCCTATGTCAGTAAGGTCGCGGGCGGAACACGAAAATGTGAGAGCGTGAGGCAGATATTGCTCAATGAACTCATTGTCTTTCAGCAATAAAGCGAATTGTTTTCTAGAAATCGCTGCGAAATAATACACGGCCAAATTACATGGGCGGCCCTGATATTCACGACAACGGTAGTTTGATGCAGTTTATGTGTCAACTCTTTGGAGGAGGACGTTTATGAACAAGGATGAAGTTAAAGGCAAAGCGAAGGACATTATGGGTGGCGTTCAGCGGCAGGCAGGCGAGTGGACCGGCGACAAGGAGGGCGAAGCAAAGGGCGCGGTTAAGCAGGTCGAGGGAAAAATTCAGAACGCCTGGGGCAAGGCAAAAGACGCTGTGAAGACCAACACAGCGGAGACTGACTCCGAATGAGATTGTAAGAGGAAAACTTCAGGAGGTCTCAAGAGTGAGAAGAAACCGAGAAGGCGGAGTTAAGTCCGCCCTCTCGCACGAACAGATCTAGCCCTTACGCTGCTACTGCAGCGGTAATCTTATGGAAGGTCGAGTTCACAACTTCACCGCTCTGCACCTTGCGAGTTCCATCGATAAATCTTGCCATGGTCTTCAACAGTCTTCAACACTTCTGGGTAGGCATTGGTATTGTAAGCTCTGCATCTGTCTTGTTTGCCCACAGAGTTGAAGATGAAGAATCGGGACATGGCAGACCAAAAATGTGCTAACCCCGTCCCGCAAATGTATAAGGTACAAGGCGGCGACCCGATCCCCCTGCATCGTAGACGAGAAGAGCCATCATTACCCCAACCCGCCAGGTGGCAGGGTACGTCCTGAAATCTGCATGGGCGCATTTGCAATAGATAACAGGAACGTCGCGTGCGAATGCACCCGATTTGTCCCACGCGAGGACGCAAGCCAAGCCGCTGCCCGGATCGTGAGAGAAGCCTCCGAAGATAAGTGAATCACAGCACCATTGCCTCCGCTGGAAACGGAAGTGCCCCCTGTGTGAACGGATCAACATTTGTACGCGGCTCATAATTCCGGAGATGAATCTCTCTCACCATTGTTGATCCCTTATATATTCTCCCTCTAGTCGCTCCTTCCCCCACAAGCAGACCGTGATCCACGAGAACTTTCAATCTCGACTAGCCTGCGATGACTTCCGCGAAAACCGCCTGAGGGAAGAGTGGAAGCCTGACTTCGATGTGTTGTTCGGGCCGCGATTTTTCCAGTCGTTGAGCGAATGGAATACTATGAGCTACGACGCCATTTCTATGGCGATCATGATCGAGGCAAAGGATAAGACTTACAACATGCCTGTTCCGGGATTTGATGAATTCAAAAAAACCTCGCCCGTTATCATTGATCCGTTGCAGACCGAGCATTTGAAGGAGAAATTGCTCGAATATCAGTTGCGTCACATGCAAGAATTTCTCAGTACTTGGCAGCAGCGGGCTCAGGCCCACACGGAAGCAAATCCTCGGATAGTGGACTTTTCTCCGAGATACTATGCGGCTGCAATGCGAGATTTACACCGCGCTGTGGAGTGGTACCGCTGGTTGAAGGAAAACGCAATGTAGCCGGCTACGCTCGAAGCGTTCGGATTTCCTAAATACAAATACGCTTCTTCAAGGACCCAAAGCGGAAAGAAGGCGGCGTAAGGGGGCCGCAAAACAAAGCGCCGGAAGACCGACGTACCATTTCGTAACAAATCGTATTTTGCGAAACGAATCCATCAAGTCCCATTAAATGAATACTCCGGTGAAGGTTAGCGACTTTCACCGGAGCAACTTCAGACGCACCATGAACGCACCAGATGCATGCCCGATCGGGGGACCAAAGGTTTTGCCTTACTCCCCTTTTCCTAGCTGCCCGCCCTTGCTTCGCCCGAATCGAGCTCTTTAATGAGCCGTTCCAGATCCAGAGCTTCACCGCCGCGAGCGATCGCCGTAGTTTCTATTGCGAGCGACTTCAACCGTAGCTTTTGGATTTGCCCTTCCTTTTGCGCATGAATCTACCAAACATATACTGCATCAATTCGCGGGGGGCCCGAGCGGCCATCAATCACTTGGGTTTCCAGTACGACCTCCATGTTTTTTCGGCTCCAGTCCCGTGGAACTTTGTTTGCCAGTTCGCTCATGTGGCGCGCGTCCACCAGGAATTCGCCTGCTGCGGTGGTGCCGCCCCGCGCAACTCCGGCAGCCACGACCACAAACCGATCGGTGTTGGAATCGATAAGACGGGCGACCAGGGCATAATCTTTGTAAGTGCCGGTCTCTTGCTGGACCCGATCAAGGAGCCAATCTCTCTTATCCGGATTGTTTCGATCTTCGATCCAGAAGCGCGTCATCTCGGTATTATTGGCAAAGTGAAATCTAAGGGGCGAGGTCAGACGCAAGGTCCAACCATTGTCGTAGGCGCCAATGAACACGGAAGGACTGCGCCGCAAATCGGTCAATGTGGTTGCGGTTTCGCCCTGCACGCGGTACGTCTTCCCGTACGCTTGAAGCATCCCCGCAATATTCACCAGCGGGCTAACATCGTCAATGATGACCGTAATCATGTGATCGTTAAGGGTTGTCTGGTGGAGGGGGTTAGCAGCATCTCGCAAATTTATTGTTGAGTATTGGCTTTGGTCCGCTATGCAAAACAAAACGGGATCCGCCGATTTTACGAACGGCCCCCAAAATTCCTCAATAGCTGGAGGATGCAACTTCTGCCAGAAGATGAATGCGCCAATCGCCACCATTATCCCGAGTACGACTGCGCTTAATTTTCCCCAAGCAACATTCCGGGACGTAGGCACAGCTACGACTTCTGCCACATGAATTGCTGTCGGAGCCGCTTTAGTCTCCGCAGGCTTTGTCGCTGCTGTTACGTCAGGAAAGCAAAACTGCGGCACATACGATCCGGGCGGTAATAGCAATCGGATCTCATGCTCATGTCCGGGTTCCTGATAATACTGCGCAATTCGCTTTCGAATCTCTCCTGCTGTCACGCGAACGATTGGATCGTCCGTAGTGTCATAGCTGGAGTCCTTGCCGAAAACTTCAATTCCCAGAGTGCGTTCCTTAAGTTGGTCGGCGCGGCCAGCCAATGTTTCTGTAACCACGAATCTCAAAAAGATTGGGAATCGCTTGCTCTTATGAAAATGGGAATTCAGCAATAGACGCTCAAGTTGCGCCAGCACTGCTGCCTTTTCCCCGTCAGTTAGAGTCGTCCCGATCTCTACTTGCTCGGACAACATTGTTTAACCTCTTAAACGATTTCCACGGTAGTTGCTACGTTTTTTCGACAAAGCCCACTCTTTACCGTAAAAGATGGCTTGCAGCGGCCGCGCCTTTAGATACCGATTCAATTTGTATCGAAAGGACTTAACCTCTTTCAAGCAATTTTCTGCGACTTTAACCCGCCAAGCTTACCGTAAATAGCTTTCGGCGGCCAGAGAATCCCACTATAACCCTCCTCGGTTCAGCAATGTGCCTGAACGAAACAATATTCATTTTTTCCAAAAAAGATTTCTTGGGGTGATCGCCCAGGGTGCGATGATTCTCCCACTCGAGCAGCAAACAGGATGGTGAAGTCAGTGAAAATGTCCACACAATCTGGAGGCTGGAACTCTATGTTAACTAAAAGGCTGTTCGGATCGGCTGCCGTAATCACGTTCGTTGCGGCGACATTGATATTGTCGCCCTGCGCGCTCCATGCTCAAAGCCAGGTCACGGCCACATTGAGCGGCACTGTTTCCGATTCATCGGGAAGCGTGCTCCAAGGGGGAAAAGTCACCCTAGTTAGCGATCAGCTCGGCATCACCCGGACTTTCACGACGGATTCTGCCGGCACCTATGTTTTCGCGCTATTACCGCCCGCAGTATATTCCTTGCACGTAGAAGCTTCGGGCTTCAAGACCTATATCCAGGACGGCATCAGTTTGGCCGCCGGTCAAACCGCGCAGCAACCCGTGGTTCTTTCGATCGGGTCGGTGTCGGAAAAGATAGAAGTCTCTGCACAAGCGCCGCTCGTCAACGTTGACAATGCCAACATCTCTTCTGACATCTCTGCCCGGCAAGTTGTGGAGTTGCCGCTCAATCTACGCAACGTGTACGGCTTGGCGTTCTTGAATTCGTCGGTCAACAATACAGCGGAATTCCAGATCGTCGGCGGAAACGGAATCTCAGGAAGCGCCGATCAGGACATCTCCTTCTTTAATTTCGGCGGCACTTTCTTCAATACCGCAGCCTACCTATTGGATGGCACATGGGACACTGGGTCGGATTGGGGTGGAGTGGCATATGTTCCGGCGGTGGACGATGTGCAGGAGTTCAAGATCCAGACCAATGCATTTACTGCCCAGTATGGATGGAGCAGTGGAAACGTAATTAATGTTGTCACCAAGTCAGGGACGAACGGGCTCCACGGGGACGCATACGACTTCCTCCGCAACAGCGGCCTGGATGCCAGAAATTACTTCAACAACAAAGCCCAGCCCCTTTTCCACCGCCAGCAATTCGGCGCCACCGTCGGAGGGGCCATCATCAAAAATAAAACGTACTTCTTTGCTTACTACGAAGGCTTACGGCAGCAAACCCCGGTGACTTTTACGGGAACAATGCCGACGGCTGCCTTTGAATCGGGCGACTTCTCGGCGCAACTGGGTCCGCAGATTGGAACGGATTATTTGGGAAGGCCGGTACTCGCAGGGCAGATTTACGACCCATTCAGCACCCGTATGGTTATCGCGGGACAAGTGGACCCCGTCACGGGCCGGACCGCAACACAGAGTGGATATATTCGCGATCCTTTTTCTGGAAACATTATCCCGGGAGGTAGATGGGATTCTGTCGCGGCAAAAATTCTCCAGGGCAAATATTGGCCCGGCCCCACCTCGGGCGGGCTGGTAAACAACTTCAGTGCATCGGCCGCCGCTGCCGCTCACTCGGATGAATATTCCATCCGTATTGACCAAAACATCACCGAAAATTCCCGCCTCTTTGCAAGGTGGTCACAGAAGTATGAGACCAAGGTGAATGTGCCTGAATATTACGGCTCTTCTAATCCCGCCGGTCCAGGCGCAACCAACCCCAACAACCGATATAGCGCTGACGTGGGTTTCGACCATGTATTCAGTTCCACGTTTGATATGAGCGCCAATCTCGGCGTGAACCGCTGGGTCGAAAATTCAAACATACAAAGCTTTGGGTTCAAGCCATCAACCATTGGATTGCCTGCATTTGTGGACGGGATTTCTCCTGAATTCCCGCAGATCCAACCGCAAGGAGTGTCAGGCCTTGGACCATTCAACGGGCTGGACGACTACATCGTGCCCCGCACCATGTCCACCGCCACGGTCGATTTCACAAAGATAGACGGAAGGCATACCCTTTCCTTTGGTTTCATGGGCGTTTTGAACCAAATCAATGGCGGACACTACTTCACCACGACGCTGCAATTTCCAACGTCATTCACTGGCGGACCCGACCCACAGAATCAAGCTGGAGGAACCGGATCAGGGTTTGCATCCTTCTTGTTGGGCGTTGGAGGCGGCACCGATCAGACTGGCTTTACTCAATTCCCCGCCACCACGAAAAAACAACTCGGCTGGTACCTTCAAGACGACTTCAAAGCTACTCGAAAGCTGACCTTAAATCTGGGCCTTCGATATGAAATCCAAACCGCGCCGACTGAGCGGCAGAACGCACAGCAGTATTTTAATTTCACAGCCACTAACCCAATTAGCGCGGCCCTAGGTTTCACGGTACCGGGAGAGCTCGTTTTCAACAGCGGCAGCAACCGAGGCCTTTACAATACGCAGTACACCAACTTCGCGCCTCGGGTTGGGCTTGCTTATCAGATCATGCCCAAGTTCGTTTTCCGTACGGGATACGGAATTTTCTTCGTGCCTGATTACTATGGAAGCGGTCCCAACATAGGCTATTCCCAGGCAACTCCCTGGGTCACCACGCTCAATAACCAGCTGACACCAAATACCACTTTAAGCAATGCGTTTCCAAATGGCCAGGTTCCGACCTCGGGAAGCAGTCTGGGGGGGTTAACCGATGTTGGTTTCGGCCTGAATCCTGTCGTGAATCCAGTCCGCCATTCTCCCTACGTGCAGCAATGGATGGCAGGGGTGCAATATTCACTAACTAACAATGATCTCCTCGACATCAGTTACGTCGGAAATCACGGTGTGCACGTTCTATCGCAATATCTTGAATGGGACCAACTTCCCACAAAGGATCTGGCTTTGGGAAATCAATTGAATGCGCAAGTTCCCAATCCGTTTTTTGGACACATCACTTCAAGCGGTTGCGGTTTGAATAATCCAACGGTGGCTCAGGGTCAGCTCTTGCGGCCTTATCCGGAGTATTGCAGTGTCACGGAAGCCCCGCCTGCTGTCGGCGCTTCCAACTACAACGCGCTTCAGGTCACGTATGACCATCGCTGGCATTCGGGACTCAATGTGAATGTGTCCTACACGTACTCGAGGTTCCGGGATGACGTGCAAGGCTCTTCAGGCTGGGCATTCCCCGGCTCGGGCAGCAGCGTACGCGACGCTTACAATCTTGGCGCGGAATGGTCTCTCGATTCCAGCGACATCCCACATAGCCTGGTCGTCAACTATATCTACGAATTGCCTTTCGGTCGTGGAAAGCAGTTAGGAACAAATGGGAATCGCCCAACCAATGCAGTTCTCGGAGGCTGGCAGTTGACCGGAATCTTCTATGCCAAGAGCGGATTCCCACTCTCTATTTCGCCAGCCCAAAATAACACCAACTCCTTTGGCGGGAATCAGCGCCCGAATCTGATCGGCGATCCGCGGCCAGCCGATCAAACCATCAACAACTGGATCAATGCTGCCGCCTTCTCCCAGCCCGCACCATTTACCTTTGGAAACTCCCCACGAAATCTCGGGAATCTGCGTGCTCCCCGCTACACCGATTGGGATATGGGGATTCAAAAGTACTGGAATTTCAGTGAAGCGAAGCGGCTACAGTTCAGAATTGAGATGTTTAATGCGCTCAACCATCCCAACTTTTTTGCCCCGGACACAAATCTTGGCGATGGTGGATTTGGTCACATCTCTCAGGCCTACCCGGCAAGAGATGTTCAAGCGGCTATGAAGTTTTACTTCTAGGTTTGCTGCTCCCCCCAAGCTGACAACGCCGGTCAGCCGCGGTGAATTTGCGAAGATCCACCGCGGCTGGGGCCGCTTTCACGTCAATACACACTTTCCTGTCGGGATGAGACCCATGACACAGAGCTCGCGCTGGTTAACCTGCCTTAGCATCGGCTTCATCGCGATCCTTGCTGGCACTGGCAACTGTTCCCCTGCGCCGCGCAAAGAACAACCGTCGAAAATTCCGCTTCTACTCAATGTTCTCAGTGGAGCTAAGCCACTTGATAACGGCATCCAATTACAGAGCGGAGATGCAGTCATTCAGGTCACCGCGTTGACCGAGGATGTGCTGCGCATTCGCATCGGGCTGAATGGTCAACTGCCGGAGGATGCTTCGTGGGCAGTCTTGCCCGAAGCACGCAGGCAGTCGGCCAAAGTAGTCCGCGAGGATACTCCCGACAACGTCGGATTTCGCACTACCCTTGTTCGCGTACAAGTCGAGCGTTCTTCTCTGCGGTTGAAAATCTCAGATCTTAATGGAAACATCCTGCAAGAAGACGCCGCAGGTTGGCCTCTCGAGTTTCACGATAAGGCTTTCCGGATTTATAAAGAAATGCCCTTGGACGAACATTACTTCGGACTTGGCGACAAAGTTGGTCCGCTTGATCGGCGGAATGAGGCGTTCACGATGTGGAATACCGACTCGTATGCCTTTCAGGAATCTACCGATCCGATCTACAAGAGCATTCCTTTTTTCTTGACCATGCGGGCCGGGCGCGCCACGGGCATGCTTCTCGATAACACCTGGTGCAGCAGTTTCGATTTCGGCAAGACTACCGAGGGGGTCTATTCTTTCGGCGCGGAGAGTGGTCCAGTTGACTATTACGTGCTCGCGGGTCCCGATCCAAAACATGTTCTCAGCACCTATGCGTGGCTCACAGGTCACGCGCCGCTTCCTCCTATTTGGGCTCTTGGGTATCAGCAGTCCCGCTACAGTTATGAAACGGGATCCCAATTGAGGGAGGTTGCTGACAAATTGCGCGAGGACAAGATACCCGCGGACGCCCTCTATCTGGATATTGATTTCCAAAAGGACAAGCGTCCCTTCACGGTTGACGCAGTGAAATTCCCTGGTTTTGCGCAGATGCTCGGTGACCTCAAGAAAGAACATTTCCACGTAGTAGCCATCACCGATCTGCACATCGCCCGGGCGGAAAACCAAGGCTACGCTCCGTTCGATACAGGCCTTGCGGGCAATCACTTTGTACGGAATCTGGATGGCTCAATTTTCGTCGGCAAGGTCTGGCCTGGACCCTCGGTGTTTCCTGACTTTACTCAGCAAAGCACGCGTCTCTGGTGGGGAAGTCTATATTCGAATTTTGTGTCGGACGGGCTGTCCGGTTTCTGGAATGACATGAATGAGCCCTCTATTTTCAATACTCCGAATCTGACAATGCCGGATACCGTCCAGCACAGGATTGACGAGCCTGGGTTTCAGTCGCGCGTGGCCGACCATCGCGAGATTCACAACGTTTACGGGATGGAAAACTCGCGAGCCACCTATGAAGGGCTCTTGAAGCTTTCTCCAGATAACCGGCCTTTTGTACTCACGCGGGCCACCTATGCCGGCGGGCAACGGTACGCAGCCACATGGACCGGTGACAACAGCAGTACCTGGAATCATTTACGACTGACCACGCCGATGCTCCTGAATCTGGGACTAAGTGGCTTCGGTCTGAGTGGAGCTGATGTTGGCGGTTTTGCCGGAACTCCCCAACCTGACTTGCTGACCAAATGGATAGAGTTAGCTACTTTCCAGCCGATTGACCGAAATCATGCCGAAAAAGGCACCGCCCCGCGAGAGCCATGGGTTCATGGCCCGGAACAGGAGGATATTCGTCGGCATTACATCGAAGAGCGCTATCGTCTGATGCCCTACCTCTACACGACTGTTGAAGAGATGTCGCACACTGGAGTGCCAATTGTACGTCCTCTATTCCTCGAGTTTCCCAACGCCACAGCTGATGGTCATCCGTTTGATCTCGATGCTCCCAGCGAGTTTCTGTTCGGACCTGATCTGTTAGTAGGGCCGCCTCCGTATCCTGAAAAATTGGGCAGTTACGAAGTAAAATTGCCTCCGGGTAAATGGTATCGCTATTGGACGGGCGAGCAGGTGAATGATGCCAAACCTGAGGTCGTGCTCCGCACACTGGAAACCCTTCCCGTATATGTGCGGGAAGGCTCGATTATTCCGGTGCAGCCTCTCACCCAAAGCACGGACGAGATCCCTCACGGCCCCCTTATACTGAGGGTCTATCCTGGGAGCCATTGCACAGGATCGGTTTATCAGGACGACGGTGCCAGCCTGGCATATACGCGCGGTGAATATTTGCGAATGCAGCTCTCATGCCAAGTTGTTGGGAACGCCGTCAAGCTCCACCTTAGTCCGCACGAAGGTGGGTTCCATCCCTGGTGGAATCAGGTGCGAATTGAAGTGTATGGATGGAATTCGAATACTTCCTCTGTGATCGCGAACGCTCAGCTAGACCCGCAGGCCGAGTTGACCGATCCTCAGCATCATATGGTGACCGTTACTGTTCCTGATGATGGTCACGGAGTTGACTTGGAAATCAGACCGCGGCCCTAGATAAGCTGCCCCCCGGTTCGCGGTAAACGTCCCATGATTGCCGAAATTACCTTCGGGGCAAACATCAAAAGGGCGACCAGTGTACGGTCAGCTCTACTTCTTTGCATTTCCGTCGTGTGTTTCGCGGCCACAACCTCATCGCCGGTTTTTCACGTCGCCCTGCCTCGCGGACTAGACTTCATCCTGCAGAACTCCCCCACCAGTGAAAAATATTTGATTGAAACCATGGCCGGCGGCGTGGCTCTTCTCGACTACAACAATGACGGCCTGCTCGATATTTTCATGGTGAACGGAGGCCGGGTCACAAGTCGGATGAAGCAACCGGAGAATTTCGATCGTCAAAATCCTCGCTATTGGAATCGCCTTTACCGCCAGAATAAAGATGGGACCTTCACCGATGTGACCGAACAAGCGGGGCTTGCCAACGCCGGAAACGGAAACTACGGAATGGGGGTGGCAGTCGGCGATTACGATAATGACGGCTATCCCGATATTTATGTCACCAGTTATGGAAAGAACATTCTTTACCACAACAATGGAGACGGCACATTCACCGATGTAACGGCCAAAGCTGGCGTTGCTGCTGGAGGTTGGTCGGTTTCAGCTGGCTTTTTTGATTATGACAACGACGGCAAGCTCGATCTATTTGTGACTCGATACCTGGATTGGGATACAAAACGCAGTAAGGTCTGCGGCACGGAAGTCCATATGTATTGTCCGCCCGGAGAGTTTCCCGGTACCACCAACATTCTTTATCACAATCGTGGCGACGGCACTTTTGAAGATGTGAGCGTAAAGTCGGGTATTGCCGCTGCGAAAGGTCACGGTCTCGGAGTAGCCTTTGCCGACTATGATGGCGATGGTTTCACCGACATTTTCGTGGCGAATGACGTGACGCAGCAATTTCTATTTCACAACAACGGCGACGGCACTTTCACCGAACGCGGAATTGATGCTGGAGCAGCCCTGAATTCGGATGGAAAAATGTTGTCGGGCATGGGGGCAGTCTTCCAGGATTATGATAATGACGGCCGGCCCGACATTCTCGTGACAGAACTTCCCCACCAGCCCTACGCGGCCTTTCACAACGACGACTACGGTTCATTCAGCGATCAGAGCCTGGCAGCAGGATTCGGGCTCCTCTCCGGTAGTACTTCGGGTTGGGGTGTCGGTCTGGAAGACTTCGACAACGATGGCTGGAAGGACTTATTCGTTACGCAAAGTCACGTGATTGATAATGTGGAGAGGCTTGATTCGTCTCTGCATTATCTTGAGCCACCGCTGCTCGCGCTGAATCATAATGGTCGCTTCGAGCGGGCGGATGCTGGCAGCACGACCCCAGTAGCCGGGCGGGGAGCAGCCTTCGGCGATTTGAACAATGATGGATGGATGGATGTCGTGACCACCGTCCTCGGTGACCGTCCCCAGTTTTTTATTAACAATGGAGGAAAGCAACACTGGCTTACGATTACACTGCGCGGAAATCGCAGCAATCGGGATGGCTTTGGCGCTAGAGTCCAAGTAAACGGACAGACTCGATTCGCATCCGCCACCGGAAGCTATCTTTCATCGAATGATAAAAGACTTCACTTTGGTCTCGGGTCGGCGAACAGGGCAAGCATAAGTATCGTGTGGCCTTCAGGAATTCGTCAGCAGCTGAACGATGTTCGCTGTGATCAATTTCTCGAGGTGCGGGAGCCCGAGCGACCATGATTGCGACATCCAGAGTCTGTAAATTTGCGATCCTGAGTGTTTCGGTTCAAGCGCTCTTAGTTTGTAGTCTCGTCGCACAAGCAAATTCGGATCCCCCGCCGACGTCTTCAGATGCGATGCAGCATTTACAGGCTGGCATCGAGGCATACAAACAACAGCATCTTGATATTGCGATCGCCGAGTTTCGCAGAGCCATCGAACTTGATCCCACACAGGCGGCCGGATTCTTAAATCTTGGCCAAGCCTACCTGCAGAATCATCAAAACGGCGAAGCAATCGGTCCGCTGAAGCAAGCGCTCGTGTTGAATCCAGAATTGCCCGCTGCTCAACAACTGCTTGGGTACGCGCTTCTTGCCGAAGGGTATGCGGCTGAGTCCATTCCACATTTAGAGAAAGTCCACGAGTTCGGTGCGCTTGGCATTGCACAAATCGAAAGCGGCCAGCCGTCCGAAGCAGTAACCAATTTACAGAAAGCATTGGCGCAAAGCCCAAACGACCCTGACCTGATCTACTACCTGAGCCAGGCGAGTGAAATGCTCTCGCGGCGGTTGGTGGATACTCTTCTTATCGCGTACCCCGATTCGGATCGTGCGCACCAATCGAGGGCCCAGAGCTATTTTGTATTGCGTCAACTTCCTCAAGCTGAAAAGGAATACCAGCAAGCCCTTGCGTTGCGGCCGGATGTCCCCGGACTGCACCTGGAACTGGGCGAGGTGTATGCTGCGAGTTCTCAGTGGTCCGAGGCAGAAGAACAATTTAGAGCCGAGATCGCACTGCAGCCCGCGAATGCCGAAGCGGCATTTCACTTGGGCGACGTCTTTATGCAAGAAGGCAAGATGCGTGAGGCATTAACAGAACTGGAACTATCTGATCAGCTGCGCCCGGAAATGTCAGAGACACTTTACTCTCTCGGTAAAGCTGCATCTCTCGCGGGAGACTCCGAAGTCGCAGAGAAATCCTGGAAGCGAGTGATTGAGATCGAAAAGGAAAGCTCTCTCGCAGCCCAATCCCACTTCGGATTAGCCGCTCTCTATCGCAAACAAGGCAAAGCCGCGGAGGCGGAAAAAGAGACGCAGGAATTCCGCAGATTAAACAATCGAATTAGCCAGCCGTAATCTCAACGCTTCGTGACTCAGGCGTAAGCGGAATCGTCGAGCTTCCTTGCAATGTGCTGGACCCTAACCGTCATGGTGTGCACGCGGGCGTAGAACACGATCCAACAAAGTAAACAATATCTTGGGATCAGATATGATCTAGAACCTGGAATCAACACGCAAGGGATCGTATATTGCGGCGATTTCCAGCGATTCTCAGCGGAATGCAGCTGGATTTCTCTGCATCCCAGACTGTATGGCGGAGCAACGCAGTCTAGTGCTAACCTTTCTCCGCCGAATTCCCTGCTTTCAGGGAAAAATACAGGGAATTCTCGTACTTTCGGACCACAAAAGCACACCCCAGTAAGCCTTGTACCCCCTCATTGCCGCTGGAGTTCTGAGCGCGGAGTCCTCGAGCCGAACAGGGAACTTTCAGGAAGTAACAGGAAAAGACTTTCCCTGTTCGACCAAATTTCACCAATTATTCGTATCCAACAATCGAGGATGGGCCATGAAAGCTTTGAAAGTTCTCTTTGATCGCTTCTTTGATTTGGGACTGCAATTGGGTTGGGGGCATGGGTGTTCGGACTCGGGCGAATCATCTGGCCCGCTCATCCTCAAATGGCCAGCTTTCTGCTGACCTGTTACGACCATCGTGGTTCAAATTATGTGCCTCGGCTCACCGAAACGAATTTCACGGTAGTTGATTGTACCCAGGCAACCACGTTCACGACTCTGCTCAATGAGTGCAATCGCGATTTATCAACAGTTGCAATTCAGAGCGACACACAGTGGATGTTTGACCCGAATGAACCTGGTCAACGGTGAGGATCAAACTCAAGCTTGACTTCCAGTTGTTGTTCGGAGTGGGCGTGGGCGAATCTCCACTGTTTTACCGCTTTCATGGCCGCTTGGCCCAGAATCGGATTTCCTCCGAGCAGTTGTGTGCTCTCTACAGTTCCATTCGGCGCAACCACGGCTTGAACTCGCACCACTCCGCCAATGAAGAGCCTTTTCAGAGTTTCGGGGTACTCAGGCTCGATGTGGGTGACCACTTTTCTTTCTGCAGTTGGGGTTTGTGCTAGCGCTGGTGAAGCCAATGGCGTGCTGATCAAGATCGGCACAAGAAGAATGCCTAGGGAGAGGAACAGCCCGGGTATTCGGACTCGCCAGCATTCCAGAGATTCCTGCATCCGCGTGCCCCCTTGAACAGAACTATGGCAGATCTACGACGAGCTGATAGACCTCTTGCGTGCTGCGGTCTCGCACAAACATCCAAGAACCATCAGCGGCGCGTCCCGTCCACAATCCGAAAGCGCCCGGATACCGTTCAATGCCTTCAAGGGTGAAAACCCTTTCGGCATGAGTTTCGCCTACTTTCACTCTCCGAATCGACTCCTCATCGGTGACCAGATCGTCAAAATAAAGGTAGCTGCTGTCCGCAGACCAAACCGGGTAACTGACTGCACCGGCAGCCTCCAAAAGCCACTTCGACCATTTCTGAGTCGTAGAGTCGAAGAGCATCACCTTGGTAAAGTCGGGTGAGAGTGCAGCAATATACCGTCCGTTCGGGGACCACCGGGGACTAAATAAGCCTTCCGATCCGGGAACTGTTGTGGATGTGCCCGTCTTCAAGTCCACAATCTGAATATTGATCGCATCGGCGTCGTGTAAATATCCAAACATGATCTCAGTGCCGTCCGGGGACCAATTCGCATCCACTTGGTTTCGGGCCTCGGTGAGCAGGTCATGAGCCGTTCCGCCGTCAGCCGAAATAATTGATATCTTCCAAGGCTTTCCCGGTTGCAGGCTGACGTAGGCGATCTGCTTGCCGTCGGGCGACCAGATGGGCAGCGCCGCACGCTCGGGAGCTACCGTGAGTTGCAGCGGCTCGGTTCCGTCCGCGCGACATCGCCACAATGTGCCTTCGGGAATGGCCACATAGGTGACCCACTGGCCATTGTGGGAGAAATTCAAATCGGTTGCGGAAACTCCCGAAAGCAGTCGCTCGAACTTTTTCTTGTTGGAATCGTAGCGCACGGCCTCCCCGGAAGGTTGGACGCCGATTGCCCAAATTTTCTTGCTATCGGGAGCAGGCGCAGCGTTTCCAAATGAGATTGGACCGCGAGTTAGTTGGATCGGGGCTAACCTACCATCGTGTGAGCCCGATCCAAACTCGTGCAATGCCCAAAGCGTTGTAAGGGTTGTTGGGGCCGTCTGGGTCACCTGGAAAATGTAATAGCGGCCGTCATCGGTCCAAACCCCACAGCATGCGGCGGAGCGGTTTGGCCAATCTGGTAACACAGCTTGCGGATTTGACCCATCCCGGCCAACTTCCCAAAGCGAACTTATGTTTTCCGCGGCGTCGCCTACCGTGAAACGGATTCGCAGACCGTCTGGAGAAATTCGGGGCGCATACACCGATCCATTCGCATGGAACAGTTCACGTACGTGCGTTCCTTTTGAACTGGCCAGATAGAGACCTGAACCCTTTCCGAAGGTAATGTACTTGGCATCCGCGGACCATGTGGCATCACGCCCGGAGATCTTGCCTACGCGCTCCGGAGATCCGGTATTCGTCCGCAGGATCCAGAATTCATTGTCGCCGGAACCTCCCTTCATGGGCGCTACTAAAAGTTTGTTGTGGTCAAGTGAGAGGTCAAGCGCCTGCACATTTGAGAATGGGCTGGTAATAACGGACCGTTTGGAACCTTTCAGCGATACCTTCGCGATCACGTGGTGGGCCGCCGGCCACTCTGTTACATAAAGATGGTCGGTGTCCGCCAACAAACTGGTCTTACTGAATCCGTCATGGGTGGCCTCAGTGACCGAAATCACCCTGACCGATTGTGGGGGCGAGTCCCCCGAACTTCCGTGCGAAACTGCCGCCACAGCAATAAACGCGACCAGCGTCACGGTTGCGGTGAGGGCAGGGAGGGCATGAAGCTTAAGGGCACCAGCCTTCTCACGCATAGTCCTCATGCGGCGATGCTAGCAAAAGAAAGTCCTGTGAGACTCTACAAAAGGTAGTCGCCTATTACCATCGTAAGGCGAATGAGTCTCCAAGGACGCCTCGGGAATACGGGACACTGATGCCGCAGGGGGCAATCCATTGCTGCGCCCGTAATATTAATGTCAACGCTCCGGGCATTGCTAGGAGTATTCAGGGTTGGCGACGTTTAAGGCCAAGTGCGGTATAGGTAAGCCTCTGTGTACTCCAAGCTTGAACAACTCGGGAGACGAAGAGGCGTTTAACTGCTTCATCAGCCTTTCACTCACGACCAAGGTCAATGAGTGAAATGGCGATAATTACGCCAGTTGCGAATTTGCATCATTGCAACATAATCAGAGCACGCACCGCAAACAGTGACATTCGTTCCACAAGGAGGAGTCGATGGCAATCACTTTTACGGACAAAATCTGCGCATGAACCGCAACTGGTAGGCCGACCCCGTTGTTTTGATGGTCTTTCAGCTTCAGTTTTGAGGGCTGGTTCAAACACCAAATTGGCTACGCTGAAGGTGTATGCGCCCGATCCGATTTGAACGACATACGATCAAGCGGCGATTGTTCGCTGGGTAATCGCTACCTGCCGACGATACTCACAATTGAAAGATCCGGTCCATTCCATGCCGACGCACCTTGGTGCTTCAGCTGATGCGCGGCGTCATCCCATGTGAGCTTGGTAACGGAGCCGCCGGTCTTCTCATACGCATACGTCTTGCCGTCGTCCTGAAAGAGAGTGAACTTTCCATCGGCTCCTGGATATACACGTACCGACTCGATCGTCTGGGGCTGCTGGGCGCTCTGCACCTCCGACCCAAGCGGCACAATGCTTCCCGCTCTTACAAACAGCGGCAGTACATCTATCGGAGCATCGGCCATAATCGTCTGCCCGCCGTGCAGCCGTCTGTTGGTCCAGTAGTTGTACCAATCGCAACCGGCCGGCAAATACACGGCCCGGTGGGTCGCGCCCTGTTCGGTCACGGGAGCCACCAGGAAAGCCGGTCCATACATGTATTCATCCGGAATAGCCGTGGCTTTCGGATCCCCCGGAAAATCCATGAAGAGCGCCCGCATGTATGGCGCTCCCGTCTGGTAGCTCCCATATGCAACCGAGTATGTGTAGGGCAGAAGCTGGTAGCGCAGCTTCAGATACTTCGCCAGAATCGGCTCCGCCTGCTTGCCATATGACCATACTTCGTTGTGATTTCTTTCCCCGTGCGCACGCATCACGGGGTGAAACGCGCCCCATTCAAACCACCGTACGAACAGCTCGGGATAATCCTCGTAGTTTCCAATCGTGCCAAGTACGTCCGAGCCATCAATCAGCGGCTTGTGTGCCGCGTGGTAGTCCGGCGGAATGGCCGGCGAGAAGAACCCTGCGATATCTGTGTCCCAGTACGGCATTCCGCTCGCGGTGAAGTTAAGCCCTGCTGGAATGGAGCGCTTCAGCATGTCCCAAGTCGAAACAATGTCGCTCGACCAAAACACTGTGCCATTCCGCTGTGCCCCAAGGTAGGCCGCCCGCGCCAGAATCATCACTCTCCGGCTATCACCAAAGTCCCGGCGGAAACCCTCATACACCGATGCTGTGTGAAACAGCGGATACACATTGTAAAAGCGCGTTCCCGAACCGATCGAGAACACGTCATTCGCTGGATCAATATCCGGCTCCGTTTCATCCAGCCAAAGGTAATCAAACCCATACGGTTTAACGTACCGGTCACGAATTTTCTCCCACCACCATTTCGCTGCCTCCGGGTTCGTCGTATCAATATTCGGCCCGATGACATCCTTGAAACCACCCGCGTCCGGCTTTCCGTCGCGCGTATGGATCAGCCAGCCTTTGTTCAGCAGCATGTCGTAGAACTGAGTCCCTGGCGCAAAGTGTGGCCACACACTCAACAGCGTGGTTACATCCATCGCGTGCAGTTGACGATTCATTCCCGCCGGATCGGGCCAACGCTTCGGGTCAAGGTCCAATTCGCCCTGCTTCGTCATGTTCAAGAAGTCCACCACCACCACATCCAGCGGAATTTTTTTCTCGCGATATCCTTCGCAACGTCCAGAATCTGTTCTTGCGTCGGGTAGATTGCCTTGCTCTGGATGTATCCGTAAATCGCTCTCGGCAGCATGTGCGTTACGCCCGTCAGCAGCCGATAGCCCTGGTAAATTTCGTCGCTGGTCTTGCCCGCGATCACGAAGTACGACACGCGGTCTCCGACTTCAGAGGACCAAACGTTCCTCCCATTGAACCCCAGATCCACGGTAGTCTTCGACGGATTGTCCCATACCAGCCCATAGCCGCGGGTCGAGACCATGAATGGCACACAGACGTCCTCACCGCCAATCGCTGACGTAGTCATGCCAGCATCGGATCTCGTGATCCCGGAGATCCATCCAGCCCTTCTGCTGCTGTCCCAATCCGTAATAATGCTCGTCTGCTGGCGAGTCGAACGTGGCCGCAACCCGGTAAGTTTTCGGACCTGTATCCACTTTCGCTGTTTCTGCGCTTTCCGGCGTCATGCTCCAGGTGCGCATGTGCAACAGCATCTTGCCTTCCACAGTTGTCACCAGGAGCGCATCGTTGTGCGGACGGCGATTGCTTCCACCTCCGAAGTACAGTTCGCGTAGCTGACTGTTGATAGCATCCAACGGCATCGGCTGTGGTAGATTGCCTTCTGGCAGGTCGCCAGGCGCGACACGCACTACCATCCCCGCTGATCGAAAAACATCATTTCGTTGTGCGTCCTGCTCGTGTGTCCATCCGGTTGGGGACGGCGTCGCCACAACCCCGTATCCCGGAGCGCCAGTCGCCGTAGCTTCGTCGGTGCTGATGGTCACACGCAAAATGTTTGGGGCATAGGGCACGAGCGAAATCACACGTCCATCCCGTTCGAGCAGAAGCGGACCACCTTGAGCCATTGCCGCTCCCGCCAGGAACACAGCGCTCAGCCACATGGACAACCCGCGCCTAACTGATTTCTGCACGCACCGCCCGCGCGTCCAAACTTCGTGAGCAGTCAGCTCCAGTACATCAATCACACACGAGATATCCACTTCTCCTCCCCAGAATTCAATTCTCGCTGCGAATATGTTTCGGGACTCAATGGTTCATTTAACACAGCCGAACAGGTGAACAGTCGGGGCCCGAAGGAACTCAGGATGCGTGCCGAACGATTGGCGCACCAAATAAGTTGGAGTTGATAACCCCACACCCACAGGCTAGTCCAAACGAGGCGACTTTCGAGGGGGCGCACCTGTCGTCCGACAGGTCGCGCCCTCCAAGCTTGTAAGCATCTTGCTAGAAGTTTATGCCAAAGTGCAATTGCAAAGTGCGTCCTGGCAATTGATTGGTTGCCTTTCCAAAATTGCCATTTGCGTCTGCGAGGTTTCCGTCAACGTTCACCAGGTTGGAACGGTTGAAAAGGTTAAAGCGCTCGCCTCTAGCTTCCATTTTCAGTCTTTCTCCTGAGAACCAGGGAGCCGTGAAGGCCTTTCCAAGTGTTAAGTCGAAACTGTTGTAGCCAGGGTTGTCGTATGTGTTGCGGCCCAGGTTGCCCTCGCCCCATGTGCCCGCTGCAAACGCCGGCAGGGGAAATGCGGAGGCAGGGAATAAGCCAGTCAAGAACTTCTGCTTGCTCTGGCCACTGAGGTGGCTACCGAAAGTCGGAACGTTTGGTTGGTCAAAATTGATCCCGTCCGCGTTAAAATCACCTCCCTTGCCATAACTGTTAGTTGTGTAAACCCAGAGAGGCATACCGCTCTGCATGATCCAGAATCCGCTGAACTGCCATCCACCAAGCGTTTGCCTCGCGAGAGCGGACTGGTAGTGGGCGGGAGTCATCCAGGTAAAATTGAGCGCGAACTGGTGGCGTACGTCATAATCGGAACGGCCTCGCTGCGCAGGCAGCGCGCCATTTGTCACAATTGTGGAGCGCCCGGCGGTAGATGCGCCTTGGTCCAGTGTTAGCGCGGTACTGATGTCGTCCAGCGCCTTCCCATATGTGTAAATCCCTCGAAATGACAAGCCCGCGCCAAAACGCCGAGTCAGCGTTGCCGAACCGTAATTGCCGCTGGAATTGCCGTCAGAGGTGGCATACTGGATGGTGCCGAAGTTGGAGTTGGAGCGCACAAACTTCCCGTTGTTCAGAACTAAGGACCCCGCATAGCGGTTGACGTCGTTGTTGAAAATGGGAAGATGGTGGGCCGACGTTGCAGAATAGTTCAACTCCAGGACGAGGCTATTTGCCAACTGTTGCTGGACGCTAAAGGTCCAGGCCAGGACTTGTGTCATCTTGAAGTTCGGCGACCACCCCCCTTGGTTACTCGGCGCCACCACTCCGTTTACCAGGATGCCGCCGCTAACAGGATCAATCGAAGCATTACTCGTGTCCAGTACAGGACAACTAATAGTGAAGCCTTGAGGCGGTTGGCAGAGCTGAAAGTTGATAGCCTTGCCCGAAGCCGCGTCGAGAGAAGGAAAGTAGAAGTGCGGCGCGTTGCCCGCCTCTATGTCAGTGATTTTAAGGTAAGGCGGCTGATCTGCAAACATTCCGAAACCGCCCCGGATTGCCGTCTTTCCTCTCCCAAAGACGTCCCAGGCAAAGCCTAAGCGCGGTGTGAGACCCCAAGGACTGTGATATTTCGCGATAACCCCCGAGATCAGCCCAATGAGGATATACCAGATTAGGTGAAACATACTTTTTCCTCCGGCGTTTGCAGAACGTCGTCGAGTATAACCCAGCGATTTGGCATTAACCAGACTTGCCCGGAGCTCGGCAGAGCGTCGGCGATTGTCCCACCCTGAACTTTCAACTTAGGCGAAATGGAATGGAGGTTGGAGGATTTCAATTGACGTTAAATTGCGTGGCTGTTGAAAAACTCCTTCGCTCGAAATTAGCAAAAACAAAATTGCGCTAGGATGCCCAACAACCGACGTTCTCAATTTTCTAGACATTATGTGTCCCCCAAATTTTGGCCGTTTGGGAGGAAACTGGACTCTTTCAACAGCCACGCCTGATTTCAACAGTTATCAACTCCCTTGTCCTAGGTCCGGGTTTCGTTCAAGGGGATTGCTTCCGAGTAGCCCGTTACTCGGGCGGATCAAGAGAGACTTTCAGATGTCGCAAGAGGCTTGTCTAACCAA
>CAVWRO010000014.1:0-1571603 GCA_963757385.1 uncultured Acidobacteriaceae bacterium
GCGCTGTTCTTGGTTCCATTACTCCCGGAAACCCAATTACTTTACGGCCGGGCCGAAACGATCCACCAGTTCCTTCCACGAAGCTATGATTTTGGCGTTCGTGTTCAGGGCGCTGTGAACGTTGACCCGCAGGGTGGCCAGCGAGCTTTCGATGAGATCCTGCATGCCGCGCTGCGCATCGGTCATCGAGGTGGCCTGGTAAACGCCCAGCGTTTTTTCGAACAGATCAATCGTCTGATTGCTCGTGCGATTGAACGTCTCGACGAACTCCTCCACGCCCAGCGACGAAGCCAAGGGAAATCCAGCGGTTGATGATGGAGTTTGAATCGAACGGATTGCGATAGAACGAGTTTTGCCGGAATCCGTCCGGCGAAGCTCTTCAAAAATGGCGCCACGAATGCGGTTTACCGCGTAAACGCGAAAATTACCGTCTTGCAAAGCGCGATAATCGCGTGCTGCCGCGAGCAAGCCGCTCACCGCAACATTTTCAAGCTCATCGGCTTCAAAATTACGGGGCAGCCTCTGCTTAATACGGCGAACAATTGGCCGGACCAGAGGCAGAGCCGTCTCCAGGAGACGTCCGATATTTTGTTCATCGCTAAGGGCGATGCGGTTTTGCCCATCCTGGATGCCGCCGCCGCACCTTTTCCCAAGAAGTGCTGCACTCATAATTAAGCCTAAGGGAAAGGCGAAGAATTAACAATCCGTTAGTTGGCTGAAGCTAGTTGTCGGTTGCCTGCTTCGCTGGCATAAAGGACCGCACGCGACCAGCATCCGGGTGGCACGTAAGCATCAGCCGATAGCAGTACCGGAAGAGTGAGCATCAAAGGAGACCGCTGTGATTACTAGCCGGAACGCCGGCCCATCACCTCGATGATTGCGATTCGACGATGGCTCTCGGCCGTTGTCCGGATCCGTTCGACACGTACACCGCCGTTGCGTATCCAGGCGTGACGTAGTTCACGATATATTCGAGATCAAATACGGCGTGGGACTCCCGTTGCTCATACCGGTATCCTCCCTTCGTATTCGGTTCTGGGACCCGCACCCATTCGTCAGGCTCATCCGGACAATTCAGACCGAGGTCGTTATCGATGGTCTTGGGGCAAGGACGGTAGGAAGGCGTTCGGCGAGTGGTTGCAGACCGTTGAGCGTGCCGTCGCCGCCCACACAAATCAGGCCTTCGCCGCCGGTTTCTGTGCCTTGGTCTTTGAAGTCTGTCCCCGCCGTTCGATGGCATTCTCCTGCTTTGCGATGCGCTGATCGACCTTGTCGATTTTTTCGTCCAGGTTCGCCACCCGGCCATCGAGTCCTTCGAGCCGGTCGAGAAGCCGCCGCTCCACATGGCGGATGGCCATCAACACGCCATCGATATCCTCCTTGCTGGGGTTTTCGAATTGTTCATGCACTCGGTTCATTCCGTCGCGAGCCATGCGTTTGAGGTCGAGCGCGCCGTTCAGCGATGCCTTCATCATTTCCATGAATAGGGGCGTCCGCATGTATTCATCCCAGGTTTCGGCCAGCACTTTCAGCATTCCGCCCCGCATCTTGCGCATCTCGTCGGAGGGCGGGGAGCCCGGGGAAAACTGAGACCAGACGCTGGCCATGTTCGCGAAGGAGTCCGTCCAGAGCTTCTGGAAAGCGGCGACCTGCTCGAAGCCTTTGTTCATGTTATCGCTCATAGTGGGATTTTTCTAAAGTTGCTAGGTTTGGTTCTGAGAGTATTTCAAACCAGGGGCTACGCGGCCTTCTTCTCAATTTGCGTCTCCTGTTCAGTTTGCATTCCCGGATACCAGCGAACGAAGCTCTCCCGGAGTTGGTCATTGAGCACCTTCGTCCGCACCTGAAGTAGATTGTGCGCGCCGGACTCAGTCCATCGCATTTGTTGCTTCTTGACCATGCGCTTGCTTACCACTTGATTCACCGCGGACTCCGCGAAGGCCGTTGAAATCTTCTCTCCGTGCCGGTAACGATCCCCATAATTTGGGATGAAGTTTTGGTTCGCTTCGATATAGCCGCGAAATTCTCGCACGGCCTTCAAGAGCTTCTTTCGGCTCTCGCCGTCCTGGGATAGGAGATCCAGTTCGCCTTCAATGTCATCTATCGTATCCAGCGCCCGTCCCACATTGCCGTGCCACAGAAACCACTTCACGCGCTCGAGTTGTTTACCAACGTCGACCCTGTCCAATTCTTCACTCGCCTCCGCATCTTCATCCGCCTCTGTAAGTGGCTCCTGCACTGGTGTTATGTTGTGCTCGTTCACGTTCACCAAGCCCTTGGCCATTTGCCCCATTACCCTGAGCCGCATCGCGACATGAAACCAATCGAGCCAATGCTCTGACTCCGGACTCAGATACAGCGGCAGCTCCCTCACGTCGTCCGCACCGTCGGACAGGAAGGTCACCTGCTGATTGGCCTGGAGTCCTTGTGACTTCATCAGTTCGAACAACCGCCGCTTCGGCTTTGTGTCGTAGGTCTGCACGTAAGCAAAGCATTTCCCAGCGCCTTCCGCTGGCATGCTCTTGCCAGCGATCACTTCGAACCAACCCTCGCCACGGGACTTCTGTTCCTTGGCGTGGATGAAGCCACCGTCTAGTCCTACGATTAACGGTGGGCCCGGCGGAGGCAGCGCATCCCAATCTCGCTGACACCCATCGATAAATTGCCACTTTTCTTCCCCCAGTTCCGCCTCGATCCGTTCGGCTACACCTTGCAGATTTCGGTAGACGTCAGCTGCGTTGATGTCCCCTCCAGTCGGCAGCACTTCGGCCAGTAGTTCCGCAGTCAAACCGTAGGAAATCGCGGCCGCAAATTTTGTTCTCCAGGTAGGTCAACTCGGGTGCCGTTCGCTCCGTCAGTAACTCTGCAAGCGGACTGAAGCTGCGGTACTCCTCCTTGTTGCAACATCCGCAATGGTAGAGGCGAGGACTATCAAGTCGCAACTTGCCGAAGAGCGTCCGCAACACGATCTGATGCTTCCCTTTGCGCGATTGGATCTTCCCACATTTCGGGCAATGGGTCTGCTGAGTCACATACCCTGTGGTTTGGTGCGTGACCATCGCTCTTTGGACCTCCTGAAGTAACTCCTTAGCTTCCGACAAGGTTAACCCAAGAGTCTCTGGCCGCAGAGCGTAACGTTCCAGCTTGGTCACTTCCTGCACCACTTCCGTTTCGCCGGAGTCGGACTCGATGGTGAGTTGTAGCTTCAGTTTCATCACTGCGGGCCTCCTGTCGAGCTCATCCACTCCGACGCACCTTCCACATATTGCCGAAGCCGACGATTTATTCTGCGCCGGTCAAAGCGATGCAGCATGAGCCACTCTTGCCAAGGCTGCAGATCCTCGATCCGGTGGTCGAGAGCTTCAGTATTGCCGGTTTTGATGTCTTCCAATAGGTCGTCAAGCAGCTCTCTGACTCGCCACGGCGCAGTCGCACGCCGATCCAGGAATGCTCGGGGTCCCCCGCAATCCTCCGGTGGCCCGGCCCATTGACCTCCTACACACACCGGATAGGACCGGCTGGTCTCTATTTCCAATCGTTTCTCGATGCGCACTTGGTGCTGCCATAGATCGCCGAAATCGTACTCATACAAGAAGCGTTCATTGATGCGAAAGTGCAGGTCCCCCAGCTTAATTTTCCGTGCATCGTGGCAACAACCGAGCCCGCCACGGTGTGGCACGGCGTAATCCTTCTCGCGGATGCGAAAGCGATGGAGATGGAAGTCCGTCCAGTCAAAGCCGATCTGCAAGAGGACGTGAAGATCGGCCAGAGTGCTGTCGGATCGTACGAGAAAGCGCCGCCAGAGCATCGGGTGGATCCCCCGAATCCAGACGTGGACACAGTAAGCTTCGGGCTGAGAATCGTGTTCCATGATGGGGCCAACCTATCAGATGGACAACTCCTCGGCTCTTCCTAGCCCCCGGTTTGAAATGCTCTCCCGGCTGAGGGCCGGTTTGATAATGTTTGAGGCATCCATGGCGCCCTCGGCTGAACCCGCACCGACGATCATGTGCAGCTCATCGATAAAGAGAATCACATTCTTCGAGCGACGAATCTCATCCATCACGGCCTTGATTCGCTCTTCGAATTGGCCACGATATTTTGTCCCGGCTACCATCAGCGCGAGATCGAGTGTGATGACGCGTTTATCGCGCAACAATTCCGGCATCTTGCCAGCCGTGATTTCTTGAGCCAGCCCTTCGACGATGGCGGTCTTTCCAACCCCTGCTTCACCGAGCAGCACTGGGTTGTTTTTGGTGCGTCGGCAGAGGATCTGAATTACGCGTTCGATCTCGTTCTTGCGACCGATGACAGGGTCCAGCTCGCCCTTCTTCGCCAGCTCGGTCAGATCGCGGCCGAACATGCGCAAGGCGGGCGTATTTACATCTTTCTTATTGCCCTCCTGCGGGGACTCAGCCTCGCTTTCAGGCGGTGTGAAGTTCGGGTCCAATTCTTTTAAGATTTCGTTTCGCGTTCGTGCGGGATCAACTTCCAGACTCTTTAATACCCGTGCGGCGATTCCATCACCTTCCCGCAAGAGTCCCAGCAAAATGTGTTCGGTACCTACGTAAGAATGATTTAACCCTTTGGCCTCTTTGCCCGCTAATGCCAATACCTTTTTGACTCGCGGCGTGTACGGAATGTTCCCGATCATGTTTGTCTCGGGATGCGAACCGACGTGCTTCTCCACCTCCATGCGAACCCTGTCCAGATCGAGCCCCATCCTTTGCAGCACGTTGACTGCTACGCCCTGTCCAAGTTTGATCAGTCCGAGCAACAGGTGTTCAGTTCCCACGTAGTTGTGGTTGAACCGCTCGGCCTCCTTGCGCGCAAGCGCCAAGACCTGTTGGGCACGTGGCGTAAAATCATTCATGATTGCATTTCCGATGCCGGGGCACGCCGCGTGACCTTGTTGAAAGTGGATCCGACATCAGCACTGCAACATTTAACATCAAAACCAGAAGAAATCGAATATTGCTATGATTATCTCTCGATCTCTTCACGGGGGGTTCTCACCGCAAAGCCCAAAGTTAACTACCCACCGAAAGGCATCGCAGTTGTTAATGCATCGCTAACTAACAAATCAGTTTTGCGGAAGTGTTGGCTCTGAGGTCTGGCGCATTAGCGTGTGAGTCTACAGTTGAGCATTGTCGGTATCATGACTGCGATCACTTCGACCACAATCGTTATTACCACGAAGACCAATACGACCGGAACATCTGCCGCTGCGACACGCCCGTGCGGGTGGCAAAAGTCTTCGGAGATTTGCCCCGTTCTTCCGGAAGAAAACAACGAATCATAAAAACGTCGATAGTAGGCGACCTCTGACTTAAAATGTGGTATCTTCTCTTGGCCTAGAATCTCGATTCTACGCGGTTCTCTCAAAAGCTGCTTATGTGGCCTAGCGTGAACTCCACGCCGATCGAAGTCCCGGGAGCCGAAACGGCCAGAGGCCGCGAAAGTGTTCGAATAAGTAGATAGCATCGAAATGGCGTTCTTACGCCTAGCAGGGATATAATGAACGAATTCACAGGCAAAAATGAACAGGCCTTTCTTGACGCCTGCGGAGCAATAGGTGTTGAGCCTAACGCAATGGTTAATACGCAGGAAGAACGATACCTTGTGTCGGAATTCTTAAAACATCCAGTGTCGTGGCTGGAAACTGGTATCTCTGTATCACTCTTACACAACGCGGGGAGAGGCCCAGGAGGTCGCCAACGGAATTGATCGAATGATCAGTGACGGTGTACCAAGTGGACAGAGTAAGTTGTTTTCTCGACCAAAGCATTCAAGGACGCCATCGGATACAGCGTTCGGGTCCTGATTCGAGGAGGATACAGAGCATATGGCAATCAATGTGAAACCTCTCGGCGATCGCGTGCTGGTTCAGCCGCTCGACGAGAAAGAAGTCAAGAAGGGAGGCATCATCATTCCCGACACGGCGAAAGAGAAGCCTCAGGAAGGGACGGTCGTAGCCATCGGTACCGGCAAGCTCGACGACAATGGCAAGAAGATCGAGTTCAACGTCAAAGTCGGCGACAAAGTCCTCATCTCCAAATACGGGGGCACCGAGATAAAGATCGACGGTGAAAAATACCTGATCATGCGCGAGGACGATATCCTCGGAATCATTGGTTAACTAAGAACATTAAAAACGCTTATTAGATAGATCTATGGCAGCTAAACAATTGCAATTTGATGAAGCAGCCCGCCACGCGCTGCTCCGCGGTATGGAGAAGCTCTCCAAAGCAGTGAAGGCCACGCTCGGACCGACCGGACGCAACGTCATCCTTGACAAGAAATACGGCAGTCCAACCATCACGAAAGACGGTGTTACCGTGGCGAAGGAAATCGAGCTCAAGGACCCATACGAAAACATGGGAGCCCAGTTGGTCCGCGAGGTCGCTTCCAAGACGTCGGACGTCGCCGGTGATGGCACAACGACCGCAACCGTTCTGGCCGAAGCAATCTTCCGCGAAGGCCTCAAGAACGTGACCGCCGGCGCGAATCCAACCTCGCTCCAGCGCGGTATCATGCAGGCGGTTGAGGCGATCGTCGAAGAGCTCAAGAAAATCTCCAAGAAAGTGTCGGATCGGAAGGAGATCGCTCAGGTCGCAACCGTTTCGGCTAACTGGGATACAACGATCGGCGAAATCATCGCCGACGCGATGGACAAGGTTGGCAAGGACGGCACGATCACCGTTGAAGAGGCAAAAGGGATCGAAACCACACTCGAAGTGGTAGAGGGTATGCAGTTCGATAAAGGCTACCTATCTCCGTACTTCGTGACCAACGCCGAGAGCATGGAAACTGTCCTCGAGAACGCTTACATCCTGATCCATGAGAAGAAGATTAGCAGCTTAAAAGATCTTCTTCCGCTTCTTGAAAAGGTCGCGAAGGCGAGCCGCCCGTTGCTCGTTATTGCTGAGGACGTCGAAGGCGAAGCGCTTGCGACGCTCGTGGTAAACAAGCTGCGGGGTACGCTCCAGGCTGCCGCAGTGAAAGCTCCCGGCTTCGGCGACCGCCGCAAGGCGACGCTCGAGGACATCGCGGTGCTTACCGGTGGCCGTTGTCTTACCGAGGACCTTGGGATCAAGCTTGAAAACCTCGCGCTGGAAGATCTCGGCCGGGCGAAACGGGTGACCATCGACAAGGAAAATACGACGATCGTTGAGGGCGAAGGTTCTACCAAAAATATCCAAGGCCGGATTAACCAGATCCGCCGTCAGATCGAGGAAACTACTTCGGACTACGATCGCGAGAAACTCCAAGAGCGTTTGGCCAAGCTCGCCGGCGGCGTTGCCGTGATCAATGTCGGCGCCGCGACGGAGACAGAAATGAAGGAGAAGAAGGCGCGCGTGGAAGATGCCTTGCATGCGACCCGCGCAGCCGTTGAGGAGGGGATCGTTGCCGGCGGAGGCGTTGCTTACCTTCGCACCCAGAAGGCGCTCGATAACCTCAAACTGGAAGGCGATGAGGCTGTTGGTGTGCAAATCGTTCGCCGCGCACTCGAGTTCCCGACGCGCCAACTGGCTGAAAACGCCGGCCAGGAAGGCGCAGTGATCGTCCAGGAAGTCAAGAATCGCAGCGGTAACGAAGGGTTCAACGTGGCGACCGGCGAATACGAGGACCTGGTGAAAGCTGGCGTCGTCGATCCGACCAAGGTGACCCGCACGGCGCTGCAGAATGCCGCTTCAATCTCCGCTCTCTTGCTCACCACCGAAGCATTGGTGACCGAGTTGCCCGAGAAGGAAAAACCGGCTTCGGGTGGTCCGGGCGGCATGGGCGGGATGGGCGGGATGGGCGGGATGGATTACTAAGCCGCACCATTCCAAGCTGAATTCGAAATCCGGTCCCGATGTTCGGGGCCGGAATTCAAATAGACTGATAAAACGGTAGTGTTGCACACTTTGGAGTAAGGCGAAGTTTGGCGATAGTGTCGACAAAATTAGACCGCCACCTCGCTGAAACAGGCCGAGAATGAAGCAGTGCATCAGAACAACCCTCCCACCCGGAGCACCCTCGCAAGCCTGGCGTTTGCGGATCATATGGATCGCCTCGTAGCCGGCGATCGTACGCCAAGCTCCCCAAAACGAGCGAAAATGCTCGCTGGCGTTAATCCGGCGCTTGATCGCCCGGTGATCCTGTTCAAGGACATTGTTGAGGTACTGCACCGGTCGATGTCGGCAGTTCCTCTCCAGAGCAGCCTCGGACACGATGGCTGGCGGATAACCGGCGTGCTTGTCGGTGTTGATTACCCGCGGCGCCGGATGGTTCGACTCCGCTCAGCGCTTTGGCGAGAAAGCGATCGGCGGCCGCCGATCGCTTTTGGCCAAAGAGCTGAGCGGAGTCGATCCGTCGGCGCCGCGGTGGAGTCAACACCACAAGCGCGCGTATAAATACAGCCACTTACCCTTGACCCGGATGTAGGTCTCGTCGACCCGCCAACTGTCGCTGGTCGGTTTGAGACGACGGCGCAAACGTAGTTCCATCTCCGGGGCGTAACGCTGTACCCATCGCCACACCGTAACGTGATCGGCGTGCAGGCCCCGCTCGGCCAGCAACTCCTCCACATCACGATAGGAAAGCGAGAAGCGCAAATACCAACCGACGGCCAGGAGAATCACCTCCGGTTCAAATTGGCGCCACTTGAACAGACAGGAAACTGATGATGCCAAGAGCATCGGCCCACCGTATCAGACCACTCCTGCAAAGTTGCAACACTGCCCTATTATGAGGATTGAAGCATCACCTCGATGCAAAAGCTTCGAGAAACCGATAAAAAGCTCCACGGTCGAGATGGATACCTCGTTAGTGAGCTTATCCGGCAGCTTGTGCAGATCAGGTTTGGTGAGCTTACCAGCGAAGAGGCTAAGGGCAAAACCTGGGATAAGAAGCGACTTTTCAACAAAGCAAAATTTGGTACGACCGAGAATCTCCTGCGTTTCATGGCCGGAACGTTGCGGCAGGGAGTGTCAAAACTTATAAGCCTCAGTCCGACGTTGACTGAAGCCCTCCTTGAGATTGAAGGAACGATTCAGAAGATCCACCAAATCTCCTGCGTATCGTGGCAGGACCAGGATACGCCGTGAGCGACCGTAACGGCCCCGTGCGGCGCTGTGGCAGGCCCGGCAGGCTTACCAAACTTCCGGCGCCTGGTTTTTCTGTAGCTCAGGCCGGAATCCCGTGCAGCCCCACGGTCTCCTGATGGCCCTTCGGGCTCACATTGACAGTCGCACCGCGGCCGCCGACACTGAGCGAGCCGCCTTTCTTCGACAGGTTCAGCCAGAGGCCTGGAAAGATCCGGAGACGTTTTCTGAACCTGAATCCCATAGGTTACGGTCCTCTGCTCTCCGCTCTATATTGGTGTCGAAGCTGGGTTAGGGGAAGGAGTAGGGGACGGCTGAACCCGCTGGAACTGGTCCCCCGGATCAAGGGTTGGCAGAATGGCCATATACAATGCGTATGGGACGCCCTTCACGTGAATTAAAAATGTTCCGTCGTTGTAGTAAGTCTCAATAAAAAAGATTGTTCCCTTAGCCACCACGCCAACTCGATGGTTTTTGACTAATATCTTGTAGAAGAAATCAAATGCACGCCAGTCGTTCTCGGTTGCATAGAGCCGAAGGGTCAAAAGATCATCGTGTGTGGTAGTTGATAGTATCCCCTCTTTTGTCGTGACAATAAATGACTCTCCGGCTTGGGCGGCTGCTGACATAAAGATCAGCAAAACGCAAACAGCGGCGCTGATGGTCCGCCTGAGGAGTGGCGCAAGGGTCAACATGGTTTCGGCGAGGCGTTCGAATGCAGCCAGGGTGCGATCGATCAGCTCTGGCGCCGCTTCCTCTGCGATAAGGATCTGCAGCTCCTCCAAAGTGTTGTCGGCCCAGCAGGCCGTAAACCTACCGAGGTTGAGCACTTCCGATGTGGTTGTTTGGCGCGAATCGCTAATCTGCTGCTTCATGGCTGTTCTTTCCACCAGTTGGCCCCGTCCTGGCCTTCGCCATCCCCGTCACCGGCCTTGTTAATCAACCCGAGAAGTTCCTCTGCGCCGCCCTCCTTTTGAATGGTGGCCATAAGACCCGCGTGAAATTCCAGCGCGCCTTCTTTTGGTCGCAAAGCAACGTTCTCCCCTCGTGAATGGGCCAATCTCGGTGAAGCAGCCCACTCGCCAAAACAGCGGCGGCCCGTCGGGAGCGAGGCTAAACCTATTAAAGCTAGTATCGATGCTCCAACCGTCAACGCGATCACATTTTATGTGGCTCCGCTGGCCATCTTTACTCCAGGACCGTTCGTTCGCCTCTTCACGATCTCGCGATAGTTGCCAAAGATCATGTGAGGGCTGACGTGACCCATGTCGAAGGCGAGCCGCGGCGCGTCTTTGGCCTTAGCCCCAAGCGGTCAATCTTGCCGGGCCATTCATTATGAGTTCTCAAGGTAAACCGTGAGGGAGTACCCGCCCTTGCAACATTCAGAGCAGAGCTGCGAGGCGCGGGGAGGGTGGGGCAGGGAAGCACTATCTCCAGGCCGCCATTTGCAATCGGCTATTAAAAACGTTGTTGTAAATATGTAAAGGCACACAGTTCTTTTGGCGTGATTTATGAGAATGGGAACAGCGAAAGGTTCAATCCAACGGCGGCTACCACATGGCGTGATACGTAAAGGGCTCGCGGAATTTCTGCCAACCGGTGTTCAGAAATGCGCGGCCCAGCGATTGTATCGCGATGGCGAGTGCGCAGCGCGCCCCGATCTACGTAAGCCTTGATGTTTGGGATGAGATCGAAGACATGACAGAGGCGCTTCGAAAGATGCAAGAGGAAAGCTCGCACACGGAAGAGAGCGACGAGGAAGAGGATTCGTAGGAAATGGTGGAGTGGACGAAATATCTCTTTTTTCGGCCTGTTAGGCTCACCTCGTCGAAAACCCCACCCCGTAAGACCGGTCGGAGGAAGAAAAGAGGTAACTTCCTTTAGAAATGCCAATAACATCTTTATCTATTGTTGTCTTCATATCATACAGTATACAGAACATAAAGTGCGCACGGAAACCCGCATCCCGGCAGTATGCCACCGGTGAATCGCGGTTACGTTCCGGGCCTCTCGTTTCCACCTCGTGCGCTTGCTGCCGCCAGGCTAGGGGAGGGTCGCATGTGGAAAGGATTCTGGCCAAAAACTTACGGATCTCTCTGTCTGCCCGGTATTTACTGCCGGACTGTCTAAAATAGCTTTTTAAGAAACTAGCGTACTGGACAGCGGTCGAAACTCCGAATTTGTGAGCAGGTCGAACCGTTCTCGCATCGGAAAACTATGAAGTTGCAACACTTTCCTTAAAAAGGATCTGTTGCAGATAGGTGCAAGCACCTAACTTCCGCATATACTTAACATTCCACGTACGCGGTCATTGGGATGAATGACCTGTTGCGCTTGACTCCCTCCGGCGTCCAGATTCGCGGCATGGCTCGCCCTCACTCACTGCGACATCCGCTCTTTCGCCGCCGCTGGTTTGCTGACGATGTTATCATTACCTGTGTGCGGTGGTACCTGCGCTTTAAGCTTAGTTACCGGGACCTGGCCGAGCTGGCCCGGGAACTTGGCGTCAGCGTCGCCCCGAGCACAATCCTGCGCTGGGTCGTACGCTACGTCCCAGAGTTCGAGAAATGACTCATAACGCTTCATTCTCCCTGGCAAGCCTACGAGCGGCCGGTCGGCGATTCCTGGCGCGTAGACGAGACCTACCTCAAGGTAGGCGGTCAATGGATGTACCTCTACCGCGCTGTTGATAAACAAGGCAAAACCGTCGAATCCTACCTCAGTCGAACGCGTGACGTCACCGCCGCCAAGGCCTTCTTCCGTAAAGCTCTCAAGCGCCACGGCGAGCCGAGAGTAATTACCCTGGATGGCTTCAGCCCACCCATGCCGCTTTGCGGCGCATGGGCACGAATAACGAATTCAATTACCGTTGGGACGATCCCGTCCAGATCCGAAAATGTCCCTACTTGAACAACGTCGTCGAACAAGATCACCGGAGGGAAAAAGTCGCGTGGCTCCAATGCTTGGTTTCAAGCGCTTCTTCAACGCACGGCGTGTTCTGAGCGGTGTTGAACTGGTTCACAAGATCATCAAACGTCAGTTTGGTCTGCCGGAGAGCTTCGGCACGGAGCCATTCCATGTATGGTATAACGTGCTAGCGGCATGAGGGATGTACCTATCTGCAACAGATCACCCATTGGTCCTATGTCACTTGGCTTTTCGAAGAAGTCGTTGCTTGTCCAGTAATGAGCAACGCAATTGGGGGAGCTAAACGCAGCGTCCCCGTTACCCAACAAGCTTGCGGAAGGCATCACAAGCACAGGGACTAGATCGGTAGCCATACCACCCGGCACGAAAGGCCAGCATGGTCAGGTCCGTGACGATCGAAGCCTGTCGGCTCCACAGCTGAGCGCGACGACTGTAGGGGATGGCTTTGAAAGCCGCCGGGATAGTGAATATTTTTAAAAGGCAAACTTCTCATGGTCGGTGACTCGGTGATGGGTTGTTTTCTTCAAGCGCCGAGAGATGGTGACGCATTTCCCGGCGCGGTTTTATAAATTGGTCCGTGTTGTTCGAACAATAAGCCCAGGTCGCGAGGGAATAATCTGGCCGGTAGATTCGCTGATCCTTTCCTACCAGCTGGGCGTTCCGTATTACTCCAGCGATGTCCGAAGAAAGAGACATTTTTGGTTAAGGCCTCCGCTCTTTGAACCGTTATCAAACTTCACACCATTTTAGACTGTCAAGCGCAAAATATCGCAAATTGAGACGCGAGTATGACATGCTGTGAAAAGTGATTATCGAGAAAGATCTGGTAGATGTCGGTCAAGTTATAAATTCGTTCGCTGAGCGGAATACATGACCCTTCTCTCAATGTTGGTTCTGAGAGGTTAATTGGAACAAATCAACCAAGCCATTTTTTTTTTTAAAAAAAAAAAAAAAAAAAAAAAAATTTTTTCGGTCCTGAGGCGCTCAATCAAATTATTTCCAAACGTGGATATTTGTCTGGCCCAGATCCTCTGGACACAAACTCCTCCCGGGCGCTGCAGCACTGTCCGCGCTCCAGGTTCACTGCTTTTTCCGTAACGCTCCTTAGTTTCGACCCTCACAACTGGGCGTTAAGGGTAGATATTAAGTTTGTCACCGCAATCTTTGATGTAAGCGTTTTGATCCTGGTCGAGATCGCTCAGCACGCATAATATAAAAGCTCCTGTCGCGTTCCTTGCCATCGCATAATATTCCGTGACTTGGCGTTGCCAGGATTATCCAATTTCTCGTGGCTAGGTATGCCCTTGCTCTTGTCACCATGCTTCGTGTCCGGCCAATACAAGTAGATATCCGTGTTTATGCCGGTGCCGGATGTGCGCTTGGTGTGCCCCGGTGATAAGAGTCCTCAATTGTGTGAAGAGCCTTCGCAAGATGCTTCACTCCGTTGTCGAAATCACCAATGCTCGAATCGTGGATTTTATCTTACCACTGAATGTTGGTGATAAACGCCTTTTCTCATACCGGACATATCTCGTTTGTATGCGTCGGCACTCCCAGCCTGCGATCCGGCAAGCTCGATTTGAGCCACATTGAACACGTCTCGAAAGAGATCGGCATCGCATTGCGAGAGAAGAATGCGCCTCACACTATCGTGTTGCGCAGTACGGTTCTGCCGGGAACTACCGATTCGGTGGTTATTCCTATCCTCGAGACCGCTAGTGGGAAGAAGGCCGGTATCAATTTCAATGTCGTCTACAATCCCGAATTCATGCGGGAAGGAAGTGCGGTGTCCGACTTCCTGCAGCCTCCATACACCATTCTTGGATCGCGGAAATTGGAGGAATTGGATCTGGTTCGCGAGCTGTACGAAGGAATTCCGGGCGCAAGATTTGAAACCACTATCCCGGTCGCGGAAATGGTGAAATATGTTTCCAACTTGTTTCATGCGGTGAAAGTCGGCTTCGCCAATGAGATTGGAACTCTTTGCAAGCATCTGGGCGTGGATACACAAATAGTGACTCAGATTTTTACTTCTGACACAAAGCTGAATATTTCTCGGGCTTACTTGTCTCCGGGGTTTGCATTCGGCGGGTCCTGTTTGCCGAAAGATTTGCGAGCCATTACTTATAAGGCGAAAGAGCTAGATTTAGATTTGCCGGTGCTCCAGGCGTTAATTCCGAGCAATGCCGAGCATGTTGATCGCGCGATTGAAGCCGTGCTGCGCACGAAGAAAAAGAAAATTTGCCTGTTGGGGCTAAGTTTCAAAGCTGGGACCGATGACTTGAGAGAGAGTCCACAGGTGCAGGTAATCAAGCGGCTTATCGGGGAAGGATGTCAGATACAGATTTGGGATCCCGACGTATCGCTGGGCCGGCTAACGGGCTCGAACCGTCAATATATTGAGGAGGTGATTCCGCACATCGGTTCACTGCTCAATTCCGATCTAGAAGCCGTGGTCAAAGACGCCGAGGTTGTGATTATTGGTACCCGATCATCAGGGCAGTCGCAGCTTTCCGGGTTGCTGCGGGCCGACCAAATCGTCATTGATCTTATTAATCTCGATGCCGCGCGACGACCGAAGAGCGCAGCTTCCTACGAAGGAATTTGCTGGTAGCGGGAGGTTATCCCACTCCCTACAAGTGCAAACCATCCCTTTCTTTTAGCGAAAACTGAACCGCAGCGTCTATACTTTCGTACTTTACGCCAGAGCCTTTCGATAACACGAAGGAAGCAGGTCAAGCCTCGCGATGAAGAACTATCCCCGTTATTTGCTGCTCACGTGTTTTGTTATTTTGGCTGCGGCTGCGTGGACGCAGGAAAAAACGAATTCAGTCACTAACACGCTCCCCTATCGCAATCCAAATCTCGCGATTGAAGACCGAGTGGCCGACTTGCTTTCTCGCATGACGCTGGAAGAGAAAGTCGAGCAGATTTGCGGGGGCGGCGAGCGAAACGGGAGGGTGATTGACCCGACCGGGACTTTTACCGATGAAAGTGCGCGCGCGACGCTCGCGCAATGGGGGAACCCGGATCAGCCATTCCCGCCTAGGACTGCAGCGATTCTGCGCAACGGAGTTCAGCGATATCTTCGCGAGAAGACCCGGCTGGGTATTCCAGAGTTGTTTATGGGTGAAGCGCTGCATGGTTTCATGGAGGATGGGAGCACCAGCTTTCCGCAGGCAATTGGACTCGCGAGCACGTGGGACCCGCAACTGGTGAAGCGGGTTTTTACGGCAGCGGGCGACGAAGCCGGATCGGCGGGCGCGGGTCAAGTCTTCACACCAGTGCTGGATCTCGCGCGCGATCCGCGATGGGGCCGCACCGAGGAGACTTACGGAGAAGATCCGTACCTGGTTTCGCGAATGGCCGTGGCAGCGGTCACCGGACTTCAAGGGGATACATTCGACATTGGCCGTCATCACGTGGTGGCGACAATGAAGCACTTTGCAGTCCACGGACAGCCCGAGGGCGGAACGAATACCGCGCCGGGAAATTATTCTGAACGCATTATTCGCGAAAACTTTCTGGTCCCCTTTCAAGCGGCCGTGCAAGAAGCGCACGTCGGAAGCGTGATGGCTTCTTACAACGAAATTGATGGTATCCCTTCGCACATCAATCATTGGCTGCTCGATCAAGTTTTGCGGCAAGAATGGGGGTTTCCCGGATACGTAACTTCCGACGGCGATGGTTTACAGATGCTGGTGCAGACGCATCATGTAGCGGCAACCAAGTCGGATGCGGCAAGGCTGGCAATCGCGGCCGGGGTGGACTACGACCTTTCGGACGGCTCCGTGTACCGCACGTTGCTCTACCAGGTCAAACAAGGAATCGTTCCGCAAACCGAGCTTGATCGCGCGGTGAGCCGTGTTTTAGCGACTAAGTTCAGACTCGGGCTCTTCGATAATCCCCTGGTTGATCCGGACTATGCGCAAAGTACTACTAACAGTGCTGAGCACCGCGCGCTGGCGCTGAAGGCCGCGCAGGAGACCGTGGTTCTCTTGAAAAACGAAAAGAACCTTCTGCCACTTGATTTGGACAAGCTCAAGACTATCGCGGTGATTGGACCGAACGCCGATGGATTGCATCTCGGTGGCTACAGCCGCAAACCGGCGCATGGGGTCACCATCCTGCAAGGAATTCAAGACCGCGTGGGGTCGAAGGTTAAGGTCGTTTACGCCGAAGGTTGCCGCTTCACCAACAAACATCAGGACTGGCACGGATGGTTTGACGACAACGTGGAGCTGGTTGATCCGAAAACACAAGTGGATAAAATCAACGAGGCGGTGGAAGTTGCCAAGAATTCCGACGTTGCGATATTAGTTGTCGGCGAGAATGAAAGCTCAAATCGTGAAGCGTGGTCAGAACAGCATCGAGGTGACCGGGACTCGCTCGACCTTTTGGGCGCGCAGAGTGATTTAGTCAAGGCCGTGGTGAAGACCGGAACGCCAACGGTTGTGCTGCTAATCAATGGTAGGCCGCTATCCATTAACTACATCGCGGAACATGCTCCTGCCATTCTCGAAGGTTGGTACCTTGGTCAGGAAGGCGGGACCGCGGCCGCGAATGTCCTTTTCGGAGACGTGAATCCCGGAGGGAAACTGCCGATTACATTTCCGCACTCCGTCGGCGATATTCCGGACTTCTATAATCACAAGCCTTCCGCGAACCGGACATACGCATTCAGCACGCGTGAACCGTTATTTCCATTCGGCTACGGGTTAAGCTATACGACTTTCAAGTTTGAGAATTTGAGACTTGAGCCGACGCAAATCCAAACCGGCGGCACCGCGAAAGTAAGTGTAGATGTGACGAACACGGGATCGCGCGAGGGCGACGAAGTCCCGCAGATGTACATCCACCAGAAAATTGCGTCCGTGACAGTTCCGGTGAAGGAATTAAGAGCGTTCCAGCGAATCACGCTAAAGCCGGGTGAGAAGAAAACGGTTGAGTTCACCATCACTCCGGATACGCTCTCCATGTTCAACACTGATATGCACAAAGTCGTGGAACCCGGCGCATTCGAAATTATGGTCGGACCAGATTCTGTTCATACCACGACGGCTTTGCTGAACGTGGTTGGGCCATATGGCGAAACTGGTATGGCGCCACTGCCGCCTGCACCTGTCGGATCCGAATCAGGCGTGGTAAGCAACTTCGACGATCTAAAAGTTTCATCCAATTACGGTGCGTGGATGGCCACGTCGGACGCGGAGGCAGGTGGTAAGTCCCATGCCGCGATGCAGGTCGTTGAAGGCGGAGCCGACAGTTCGAAGGGAGCGTTGAAAGTGACCGGCGAGATTGTTTCCGGGGCCCCCTTCACTTGGGCAGGCGTATTTTTTTACCCTGGTTCGTCGCCTGGGGATGCAGTCAATCTCTCTAGTAAGAGAGCGCTTTCTTTTTGGGCGAAAGGAGACGGTAAGCACTATGCCGTAGCCGTTCAAACCGAATCCACCGCAGGACAGATACCGGCAATTCTGCCTTTTGAAGCGGGTTCCGAGTGGAAGCATTTTTCTTTTCCGTTTTCACAGTTCCACACCGACGGACACGATCTGCTCGGAATTGCTTTCGCGCACGCGCAGGAACCCGGCAAGTTCGAATTCGAGATTGATGAAATAAAAATTCAGTAGAGCAGATTGTTGGCAAATGTGCGCGGCTATCAAAGCTTTCTGACTAAATTCGGGCTGAGTTTGGACGAGCAGGCCTGCCGCCGCTAAGCAGGAGAATTGGGCCCCGCCAGGAATCCGCCGTCGAGAACCAGAGATTGGCCGGTCATGAAGGATGCGCGGTCCGAACACATCCACAGCACAGCTTCTGCGACTTCCATGGGCGTTCCAAAACGGCCGATGGGATGTAAACCGAGCGCGTACTTCTTCATCTCAGGCGCACCGAAAATGCGCTCACCCATGGGCGTTTCGATCACCGCCGGGCACACAACATTTATGCGAATGCCGCTTCGCGCGGTTTCGAGTGCGGCGGACTTCGTCAATCCCATCACTCCATGCTTGCTCGCGCAATAGGTGGCTGCGCCCGCAGAACCAATCCATCCAGCCACGGACGCCATATTGACGATCGCTCCGCCACCCGCCCTGCTTGAGCATCTGCCGAATTTCGTGCTTTAAGCAGAGCCAGACGCCCTTAAGATTGATGTCGATGGTGCGGTCCCAGTCTTCTTCGGATTGTTCAGTGATGGGTATCCAAGCCCCCTCGACCCCGGCATTATTGAACGCGATATCCAAACGGCCAAATTCCTCCACCGTCTTCTGGACCAGCGCTGCAACATCGGCTGCGTTCGATACGTCTGTCTTCACGAATACGCCTTCACCGCCGGCGGCGCGGATCAGTTCGATGGTTTCCCTTCCTTCCACTTCGCGTCGACCGGCGACCACTACCTTGGCTCCCTGTTTCGCAAAAAGCACGGCAGCATCACGGCCAATCCCCGACGTTCCGCCGGTCACAATCCCAACTTTGCCATGCAATTCTCTTGTCATAACTTATCCTCAGAATCGGCGAATCAGGCCTCAGGAAAGAGGCGGTAAGTGTAAGTGCCGCGCCAAGCTTGCGTCAAATGCGTCTTGAAAATTCAAGTGAGGCTAAGAAGTGGTGCGCCCGGAGAGATTCGAACTCCCGACCTAACGGTTCGTAGCCGTTCGCTCTATCCAACTGAGCTACGGGCGCAGTCGCGATGGTTTCAGTTGCAGCGAATCAAATTATAAACGAAATGCGCGGTCAGAAGCTCCGGCGCGGGATCTTGAACCGCCTTTGTTGCGAGATGGGGGAGAGCTTCGCTCACCTTGACAGCTGGCGGCTGCCCCTACGTAAACTATTCCTGTCTTTGCGGAGGGGAGCAGAGAACGATGTCACTATGCGAGAGATTCCTCGTCCCGCTGGAAAGGACGCGGGTCTTTGATTTGATAACAACGACGGAATGACCTCCTTAAGGAAAAGGGATTTCACTTGGGGTTGCCGCTTCATTCTGGCTTGAAAAACTGTTTGCGCTTCGCTTGATTGTTCGTATTAGAATCAGCGCCGAGGTTGTCATGCCTGAAGACTCACTCCCTCCACCCGCTCCGGAAGGTCCGCAACCACCCGCGCCTGCCCTCGCAACGCCAGACTCTCAGACGGCGTTCAATATTGGCGAAGAATATGGCACGGCAAAAAAGAATCTGCCTCCCATCAAGATCGTTCTGATTCCCATTGCGATTATCGCTGTGATAGCCGCCGTCTTTGCTTTCGTCCAGCGTCCGAAATCTCTGGCTACTGGGTCGGTTGGCGAGATAGTTTCCGCTGAAGTCCCAGACCAAAATATGGTGATGGTCGCGATTAATGTTTCCGTGCAAAACCACGGCAAGACACCCTATCGCATTCAAAGCATTCAGGCGGCACTCGACGCCACTACTGGCCAATTCACCGATGACGCAGCTTCCGCCGTTGACTTCGACCGCTATTTCCAGGCTCTTCCAGCGCTAAAGGTACATGCGCTGGCGCCGTTGACTCCGGAAGCCAAGATTATTCCGGGGGGCGAAGCCTCGGGCACAGTGATTGTCAGTTTTCCCGTTACGGCAGATGTTTTTGCCAATAGAAAGGGGCTGACTGTAACCATCCAGCCTTACGACCAGGCTGTTCCCCTGGTGCTGAAGAAATAAATCCCACAAAGATTTTTCGCGGGAATTTTCGCCTAGCCAGATGATTGCTGGCAGTGGGCCTTATGTCATCACATGCCTGCGGTGATTGGCACCGGCGCATTCTTGGGCGTGCTCAGGTAGCCTGTTGCCTTTTTCTTGTCAATTGACCACACAACGAGCTCGTAAAGAAGGCGATCGCGCCCACTGTAAAACTGGATCGGTTCGCTTACATTACGATCTTTTTTCTCTATAGTCTTGTCATCGGAAGTCACGGCAAGGGTAAATTTGCCGCGCTTTGGATCGGTCTTTTTGAGCGCCAGGCTCACGGTCGCGACGGGCTCGGCCTTGGCGCCTTTAATGAGAGTGAATTCGTAATAGTTTCTGTCTCCCCTATGCTTCAGGGTTTCGAGATCTGTGCGAGTTTTCGCGATCAGTCCGCTTTGCAGGCCAAGATCTCCGATGGTACTTTCTAACTTGGCTCGCGTGGCCTCAAGATCGCTCTTAGTGGACGCCACATCCGTCTTCACGCCTCCAACATCGGTCTTTACGCTGGCTACTTCTCCGCTGACTTGACCGATCTGCTGCTTTTGTTCTTCGGAGAGACGCGCTTCGGCTTCATGCTGCTGGCGTTGAAGTTCAGAGGCGCGCGCGACCAGTTCCTTTTTGGTTAAGCCGATTTGACGGGCGAGGGCTTCGTTTTGTGCATCGGCGGATTGAATTCGTTTCCCAAGATCGGCGATCTGGGCTTTGCTGGCGTCCTGATCGCTGCTTAAGGCAGTTATCCGGCCGCGCAAATCGAACAAGAAGTAAAGCGATCCGGCAATGTAAATTACGGCTAAGGCCAGTAGTATCCACTTCACTGCGCTGCTCGATGTTTCGTCCATCACAGAATGTCCTGCGTCGTCGGTCATTCGGGCTTCCTCCAGCTCGTGCGGATAGGGTGAGTGAATCCATTGTTCTGTAGCGAACGCACACTGTCAATGGGGTGGGAAAGATATGACGTTCAAAGGGGCATTGGCACAATGGCCAAAAACCTGCCAGGAAAAGAAGGCTTGGGGTTATAGCTTCACCGTCTTGAGCCGTAAGGAATTTGTAATCACTGAAACCGAACTCAGACTCATGGCCGCGGCCGCCAGCACCGGACTTAGCAGCAAGCCAAAGAACGGATAGAGCACTCCTGCGGCAATCGGCACACCGAGCGAATTGTAGAGGAAGGCGAAAAAAAGATTCTGCCTGATATTTCTCATTGTTGCCTGGCTCAGCTTGCGCGCGCGCAGGATGCCGTTAAGGTCCCCCTTAACCAGAATTACTCCTCCGCTTTCCATGGCCACGTCGGTTCCTGTGCCCATGGCGATGCCGACGTTTGCTTGGGCGAGGGCGGGGGCGTCGTTGATGCCATCGCCTGCCATGGCAACTGTGCGGCCTTCATTTTGAAGCCGACGCACGACATCGGCTTTTTTCTCAGGAAGGACTTCAGCTTCAAATTCCTCGATTCCAAGCCGGCGGGCAATCGCCTCTGCCGTCACATGGTTGTCGCCGGTGATCATAAGAATGCGAATGTCGTGTTTTTTCAATTCGCGAAGCGCCGGCAAAGTTGAATCCTTAATCGGATCCGCAATGCCGATAATGCCCGACAGCTTTCCGTCTGCGGCCACAAAAACTACTGTCTGCCCAAGACCGCGCAATTGAGCCGCCCTTTCGGCTAAAGCTCCCGGAGCGATACCCGAATCGCTCAAATATTTCTCCGTTCCCACAATCACAGAAGTGTTATCTACAATCCCCTGGATGCCCGCTCCAGTTGCTGCTTGGAAACTTTTCGTCTGACCGAGCGTTATATTTCGCGCCTTGGAGGCAGCTACTATTGCCGCCCCGAGAGGATGCTCACTCCCTTGCTCCAAGCTCGCGGCCAGCCTCAGCAATTCCGCCTCGTCGTGACCGGCGGCCGTGACGATGGAGACCACCTTGGGCTTGCCTTCCGTCAGAGTGCCCGTCTTGTCCACTACCAGAGTGTCCACTTTTGCGAGGATCTCGAGGGCTTCGGCGTTCCGGATCAGCACGCCGATGCTTGCGCCACGGCCCGTGCCCACCATAATCGCCATCGGCGTCGCTAAACCAAGCGCGCAAGGGCACGCGATAATAAGTACCGCAACCGCGTTGACCAGCGCGTGGGCAAAACGTGGTTGCGGGCCGACCAACGCCCAGGCTACGAAAGTTAATATCGCGATGACAATGACAGCCGGACCGAACCATTCCGCGACGCGATCGGCTAGTTTCTGGATTGGCGCCCGGCTTCGCTGCGCTCGGCCTACCATTTGAACGATTTGCGCCAGTAGGGTTTCGCTGCCCACGCGCTCCGCCCGCATCAGAAATGAGCCATTCCCATTAATTGTGGCCCCAACAACACGACTCTGCGGAACCTTTTCGACCGGCATGGCTTCCCCGGTAATCATGGATTCGTCCACTGAGCTGTTGCCTTCGAGGACGACTCCGTCAACTGGAATCTTCTCGCCGGGACGCACTCTTAGCTTGTCACCCGCTCTAACCTGATCCAGGGGAAGGTCTTCTTCTTGTCCATCTCGCAGGACGCGTGCGGTTTTTGGAGATAAATCAAGCAGCGCGCGGATCGCCTGTCCGGTGTGGCTTCGCGCTCGCAGTTCGAGCACTTGCCCGAGCAATACGAGGGTGGTGATCGCAGCCGCCGCCTCGAAGTAAACGGGGATAGTCCCATTTTCGCGAAAGGAAGCCGGAAAGATTCGCGGAAACAATGTCGCCACTACGCTGTATGCGTAGGCAGCTCCCGTGCCCATTGCGATCAGCGTAAACATGTTGGTGGAGCGATTCAGGATTGAGATCCAGCCGCGTTGAAAGAACGGCAAGCCGCCCCAGAGGACAACGGGAGTCGCCAGCACCAATTGAAACCACGGCAACCATCCCATGGGCAGGACGCGTTGAAGGGGAGAACCGGAAAACATGTCCCCCATTGCGACGCCAAAGAGGGGAACCGTCAGCAACAGGCTGACCCAGAATCGGCGGGTCATCGCTCGTAATTCTGAATTGTCCTCGACGGCGGTGACTGTGCGTGGCTCGAGTGCCATGCCGCATATCGGACAGGCGCCCGGTCCGGGCCGCACGATCTGCGGATGCATCGGGCAGGTATATTCGACGCCAGCTGCCGCGGGCAGTTCACGTTCGAGCGACATTCCGCAACTTGGGCAAGGTCCTGATTTCTCGGCGCGGACTTCCGGGCACATCGGGCAAACGAAATCATGACTGTGGAGGGACGCGCCCGGACCCCCGTCGTTTCCCATACTCTCTGCTTTGGCGGAAGAGGTTACGATGCTTATCAAAGGAGCCGTGCCAGCGGCTGTATCGGACGACTTCAGATAACTTTCAGGATCGGCCTTGAATTTATCCCGACACGAGGAGGCGCAGAAGAAATAGGCATTGCCCTCATGCGTATGGGACCATTTTGCCGTCGCGGGGTTCACGGTCATTCCGCAAACCGGGTCCTTCGTCGCATCCAGGAGGCCAGTATCATTCGCCGCCATCAAATTACCCGCTGTCCCCTTCTCTCAGCAGTATGAGAAACTCTTTAGAGTATAGAGACCGGTGCTAGTCTCAAAGATTCAACTGCTAATTAGTAGAACCTCCAATTCGATTGAAAGGCCACTGGAATGACTCAAATGGAAGTTTTGTACCGGTACGGCGTCGCCCCAGGAGAAGCCGAAATGCGCGCTCTTGATAACGTGCGGGAAGTCTATGGAGTGCGAGGAATTCGCTTTAACGAGAAAGAGCGCTCGGTCCGGGTCGAGTTCGATGCCTCGCGTTTTAAAGAACCTGTAATCGCTGCGCTTCTACGACAGGCGGGAATTGACATCGAGGAGAACTTAGCCCTCGCCTGAGAACGACTTGGGGAAGAGGGAGGGCTGGACGAAAAGCAAAGGGGCGTCAAAGAAAACTTCTGGCCGAAGATTATTCTTATGAACGCCCCCGTTGCGCGCCACTTCGTCTGAGTTCCACTGAGCACCTCTTCTGCCATCTTCAATGTGGTGAAAACAAAGACGTGGTTGTCAGGCCTAAGGCGTAGGAATTTCCGCATGCTTGGAAAGTTTTACCGGCCTCCGTGTTCGAACCGCTGGTCTGCCTAAGGACATCCCCTAAAAAGCTGAGCTAAGCAGCATGTTTCATCGCTTGTGCGAATCCCTCAACTGGGAGGGTGTTCAGGACATCCTCTTTCGTCAGCCATGCTCGGCGGGCTTGCAGTATGCCAAATCGAATCTTGTCTAAATGTGAAGTGTGATGGGAATCAGTATTGATCACGATTTTGACGCCCTGCTGTTTGGCAAGGCGAAGATGGCGATCACATAGGTCGAGCCGATCGGGATACGCGTTGAGTTCCATCGCGACTTTGTGTCGGGCGGCGGCTTTCAGGATTTGATCCATATCAAACTGATAGGCATCGCGTCGCAGTAGAAGGCGTCCCGTCGGATGCCCAATGATCGAAGTATTTGGATTCGCTATGGCCTTGAGCAAGCGATCAGTCATTTCTTCCGGGCTTTGCCCGAAGTGAGAATGCACGCTGGCAATCACTATATCCATTTGCTCAAGCACGGAATCGGAGAGATCGAGCGAGCCGTCGCCGAGGATGTCCACTTCAATCCCCGCGAAGATTTTGATCTTTTCGTTTTGTTTGTCCGCCGCGCGAATGCGTTGGATATGCGCTTCGGCGCGCTTATCATCAAGGCCATTCGCAAACGCCAGATTCTTGGAATGGTCGGTGATGGCCATATATTTGTAACCATGTGCGATGGCCGCTTCAGCCATCTCTTCAATGGTGTTGCGACCGTCGGTTTCGACGGTGTGCATGTGCACATCGCCTTGCAAGTCTTCCTGCGTGATCAGAGCGGGCAATGTGTGCTGCTCGGCAGCATCAATTTCTCCGCAGTTTTCGCGAAGCGAGGGAGGAATGAAATCAAGCTTCAGCGCCGCATAGATTTCTTCTTCGGTCTTTCCAGCCACAACTATTTCATTGTCTAAACGCGCGAGACTGTACTCGCTGAGCGTATATCCCATTTTTAAGGCGCGTTGCCGCAATGCGACGTTATGTCCCTTGGAGCCGGTGAAATATTGCATGGCGGCTCCATAAGAATCTGGCGGAAGCAAGCGAATATCTACCTGCATCCCGCCGCGAAGGCGAAAGCTTACTTTGTTCTCCCCGCGAGCGATAATTTCCATCAAGCCGGGAAGTTTGATAACATGCTCGATCAGTTTCTCCCGTTCGCCGTCGTCGCAGCAGGACGGACCGGTTACGAGAAAGTCGAGATCCCCCACGGTCTCGCGACCCCGGCGAAGTGAACCTGCGGGCGTAACTTTCTCCACTCCCGGATAATGCTGGAGGTGTTCGACAATTTTTCGCGCCTGATTCTCGGCTGTATCGAGCAGAAACCGTCCCGCAATCCGGCGATAGTCCTCGATTGACTTCAGCAGTTTCTGCTCATGCTTCTCTCCCATGCGCGGAAGAGTGCGGATTTTTCCCTCGCGGGCAAGCTTCCCTACGCCTTCGATATCGCAGACCTGATACGCGTTCCAAATAAGCGCGATTGTCTTGGGCCCTAGCCCTTGAATTTTCAGCAACTCAAGCATGGAGGGGCGATATTTGGTAAGTAGCTCAGAATGAAGAGAAAGGCTTCCATCTTTAAACATTTGCTTAAAATTGATCAGCATTCCCTTACCGATGCCCGGTATGGCAAGAATCTTTTTTTCGTCGGCAATCAGTTCAGAAATTTGTTGCGGAAAGGCTTCGACAGCCTCGGCCGCATTGCGGTAAGAACGAATGCGGAAGGAATCCTGGCCATCAATTTCCAACAGGTCAGCGGTTTCGTAGAGAATGCCCGCGATAGATTTGTTATCCACAACGCAAGACTAAATAAGTTTGAGGGGTTTGTGTAGTGGAGGGACGGGCATCCTCCGCCCATCGTTGCCGGGCAAAGCTCGGCTGATACGAGCTGCTGAACTTAGACGAATGGCTGGGTGGGGAATTTCAAATGCGGACGGCAGACTTTGGCGAGCCCAAAGTCTAGATCACAACTTACAGTTTTAAGAAGCCTTGGTAACTTCAGCAGCTTGAGGCCCCTTGGTTCCCTGGGTGATGATGAACTCCACTGCGTCGCCTTCCTGCAGGCTCTTGTAGCCTTCGGAAGTGATCGCGCTGTAATGCACGAAAACGTCTGGGCCGTCTTCGCGTCCGATAAAACCGTATCCTTTAGCGTTGTTAAACCACTTCACCGTACCTTTCAGACGATCCACGTGCTCACCTCTCGGGCACGTACTCTCTTCTGCTCGAGGCCATGCCGCACCACTACGTTAACTGCAATTGTGCGACTGCCGAAACTTGGCTGTCAAGAGATTAAGCAACAGAAACCTTTACTGGCGCGGCTTTCGCTGTGCACGCTCATGACTAAGCCAGAAAACCCCGGCAACAGTTTTTGCATCCTTTATCTTTCCTGCAAGGACCATTCGGATAGCCTCTGGCAACGCAACGAAACGTACTTCAATCACCTCATCGACTTCCGGTTGGGCAGTTCCAGCACGTAAATCAGTCGCGAAATAGATGGACATCGTTTCCGCGACGAATCCAGGGCTCACGTAAAACTTCAGAATCCGCTTCCACCGCCGGGCGGTAAATCCAGTCTCTTCGAGAAGTTCGCGTTTTGCGGCTTTGAGCTCATTTTCGCCGTCATCAATTCGCCCCGCCGGCAGTTCCCAGAGAAATTGCTGAGCGGCGTGACGGTATTGGCGCTCGAGCAAGATTTGTGGCACAGAGCGACTTTCTTCGACCGCCAGAATTACGACCGAGCCGGTGTGGTGCACAATATCGCGGCGAACTCGAACTCCCGTTGGCTCGAGAACCTCATCTGTAGAAACCCAAAATGCAGATCCCCGGTAGGCTTCTTTTGAAGAGATTAGTCGAGCTTTTTTTCTTGCGCTAGATTTAGGCATGCAACAAATATAAGGGAAAGTGGCGGAATTGGAGAGGCCTAAACCGCCTGGCGCTCAAGGCTAACGGCGAGTGCGTCGAGCGATAACGATCGGAGCAGGTTTCTGCGCATCCCACGTTCGACTTCGGCGAGCCGGTCCGCAGCGAATGTCAGCCATTCAAAGTCGGCGGCCTGCGCCAGTTTTTGCAATTCGGGTTGAATATCGGTATTGCGAACCAGTTCCGGCGTGCCCGAATTCAGGAACAACAGGTCCTGCAAAAGTAGGTAGATGATCCGTATCAACCTTTCGGTTTTGTCCCGACCTTCAGCGCCGGCGCGATAAGTTTCCGTGGCCTTGAACAATTCACTGTGATCTGAGGAGCGCAATGCCGAGTTGAGAATGACTAAAGCGTGATCGCGAGAGGAAACATATTTTTCGAGATCGAATCCACAGGCGCGTCCCACTGCTCCTTCCGAAAGCCGCGCTACAAGTGCGCGTTGCTTCGCGCTCCATTCGGGACGGTGTTTCGCCAAATATTCCTCGATTTGGTTAATCGAGAGAACACAGAGCGTAATTAACATCGAGCGCGACCGAATCGTCGGCAGCAGTTCCCCAGGATTGTCCGCCAACAAGAAAATACTAGCGTATTCGGGAGGCTCCTCGAGAACTTTGAGCAGAGAATTGGCGGCTTCCTTCATAAAGCAGGATTCAGTGAAAATGTAAACGCGTTCTTTCGCCTCCGCCGGGCGGTAATAAATCGTTTCAATCACGCGCCGTACTTGATCCACTTTGATCATCATCTGCGGAGGGTCGGGCGGAATAACAAGAACGTCAGGATGAGTTTGCACAAACAGCCGCGTTTCTTTTTTGTCAGTTTCGCGGAGATTTTCGCGCGCTTCCACGGCCTCGGAAAAACGCGATTCAAGATCTTCCGATTGAGCGATGCGAGTGCAGTTCGCGCAACGGCCGCAGAAGTCTGGCAGGCCATCGGTTGCTGGCGGAGTCAGGCAATTCATCGCTTTCGCCAGCATCAGCGAAAGCGTGTATTTGCCGCATCCCGAGGGCCCCGCGAGGATGATGGATTGTGGAAGACGATTCCGTCCCAACATGTCGCGGAGGTGGTTGACGGTATCGGTATTGCCGCGAAAATCAGAAAAGGACATGGTCAGTTCCGCCTGGTCGGCCACTCATTTTGTCATCCTGAGCCAAGCGGAGGACCTATGTACTAGGTTCGGAAATGCACAGGTCCTCGCTTTGCTCAAGATGACGACTTAAACTATTTTTCCGACTCCTCCGGGATGACTTTCAATTCGAGTTTGTCGGTGTGCCTGATTACTGTCATCAGATTGCTGACTCCCGCTCTTACGTCGGTTAGCAATCTGTGCAGATCGTCCACTCCGGCGACTGGCTTTCCGTCCAGCGCAATGATTATGTCACCCTCGCGCAGACCAGCTTTCTGCGCCGGACCTCCGGCATCAACTGACATGACGAATACGCCACTCTCGCTGCCGAGATCGTAAAAGCGCACCAGGCGGCGATGTAGTGGCGCTGTTTGAGCTTCGACGCCAATGTAACTGCGCTTGATTCTGCCGTCCCGCAGCAGACGTCCGGCAACAAATTTCGCGGTATTTATGCCAATCGCGAAGCAGAGTCCTTGCGCTCCCATGATGGTGGCCGTGTTCACGCCAATCACCCGGCCATCGGAAGTTACAAGCGGACCGCCAGAGTTGCCTGGATTTAATGAGGCGTCAGTCTGGATGACGTCTTCGATCAGGCGTCCGGAATAAGAGCGCAAAGACCGTCCTAACGCACTGACCACTCCCGCCGTGACCGTATATTGAAAGCCATAAGGATTGCCAATTGCAATCGCGATTTGCCCGACTCGCAGAGACTGCGAGTCACCCAGCGGCGCCGCGATCAGGCTGGGCGCATCATTGTCAGGAATGCCGAGGCGAATGACCGCGAGATCGGTTGCGGGGTCGTCTCCGATGGTGTGAGCCGAAAGACGACGACCATCGGGCAGCGAAACCTGGATTCGTTTCGCATCGTGCACGACATGGCTGTTCGTCAGAACCAGACCATCGGGGGTGAACACGAATCCGGAGCCACCGCCTTGGCGGTCTCTTGACTCTCCGGAACGAGTCTTCCCCGATTGCGTGACCTCGATCTTGACTACAGAGGCGCTGATTTTCTCCGCCGCGCTAACCACAGCTTCGGAATACGAATCGAGCAGGGCCGAGTCATGGACTTTGCTGCCCGGAGACTGCAAAACTGGTTCCGAATAATTTGAAAGAGGTAGAAGAATATTGCCGTTCATGGATAGCTAGATGAAAAAAACAACGGTGGCGATTCAGGATGGACCGGAGAAGGAAGTTGCCGGGTTTGTTTCAAAAGAGCCGCCTATTCGTACCTCAACGCCTCAATGGGATCCAATTTCGCGGCCCTCATTGCCGGGAACATGCCACTGACGATTCCGACAATTCCCAGAATTAGTGTAGCAATCAGCAGGATTTTCGGCGCAACAATCAGCCGAATGTCGCCAGCGTCAGCATGCTTGGCCAGCGCACTGTATAAGGTCAGCGTCCCTACCGAAAATGATACTGCATAGGAGAGCAAAATTCCCACGACGCCGCCCACGGCGGTAATCACCATCGCTTCTGACAAGAATTGAAAAAGAATATCGCGCTTGCGTGCGCCCAGAGCTTTCTCCACCCCAATCTCGCGGGTTCGCTGAGTGACCGAAACCAGCATGATGTTCATCAGGCCGATCCCGCCTATGCCGAGAGTGATGGTTCCGATAAAAGCCAGCAGCACATTCAATGCGATGGTGATGATATTGAATTGCTCCAACTGTTTCTTAGCATCGAAAATAAAAACTGCCCTGTCGTCATCGGGTTTGAAGTTGTGGGCCACGGCCAAAGCATCGCGAATAGTCTTGGTCACTTTGGTATGGTCAACGCCGACCGAGTCCAGCCAGATGCCACCGAGGTAGTGGGTGTCCACGAGTACGTCGGAGGAGTTGAACGGAACGTAAATGGTCCGGTTGTCGTCATTGTCGGCTTCCTGCATGCGCGGTTTAAGAACACCGACAATCTGAAAGCTCACACCGTTGATTCGAATCCACTCGCCCAGCGGTGGAATGCCCGAAAACAATCTATCTTTTGCCTCCGATCCAATCACGACATAATGGCCGTGGCTAAGATTGTCTTCGTCGTTAATGAAGCGCCCGACATCTACGTTCAAGGCCCAGATGTCTTCCATTGGAGGATCCATTCCGAGCACTGGAAAGCTGAATGAACGGTTGCCGTTCTGTACCGTGGCTTGAAGTTGGGAAAAGCGGGACACGTGGCGGACCAAAGGCACAACATTCCGAATCAACTCGACATCATCCTGAGTGAAACGAACTGGCTCTCCGGCTTTATTTCCCCCGGCCTGCTGCGACGTGCGCCCAGGAAAAATGCCGATAGCGGTGGCTCCGAAACTATCCCAGATATTCTCGATTGCGCGAGCGAAGCCTTGTCCGTACGCGAGAAGAAGCACAACCGTGGCAATTCCCCAAGCCATGCCTAACATGGTTAACAGAGTCTTGCGCATGTCATGACGCATCGCTCCGTAGGCTTGTCCCAGCAAGTCGCGTTTCATAGCTATTCTCTTCTCATAACTATTCTCTTCTCAGGGCTTCGACGGGCGCCAGTCCAGCGGCTTTCCGCGCTGGGTAAAGCCCAGCCACGACGCCCGCAAATGCGAGCGAAAAAATTGCCAGCGCCGCAGTGGAGGGAACCAATCGCGGTGTGTCGAATCCCTGCGGCTGAGGCAGCGTCGCTAAAGCCGCCATGAGGCCTGCAGCACCGCACATGCCAAGTCCTCCGCTCAAAAGCGTAAGAAAGGCGCCTTCAACAAAAAATTGAAACATAATGCTTCGGTTCGTCGCGCCCAACGCCTTTCGCAGGCCAATTTCGCGGGTGCGGTCGGCAACTGCGACCAACATGATATTTATGATTCCGATGGCTCCCAGGGCGAGGGTTACCAAGCCCACGCTACCAAGAAAAGTATTCATTGCGTCGAAAATCTTACCGATCTGATCTACGGTGCGGATCGTGTCCCACTCATCGAAGGAGTCTGGATTCGTGTAGTCAATCCCGTGATTTCGCCCGATCACTTTATGAACTTCCGCTCGGGCTTCTTCATGCAGGTCACGCGTCGTGGGCTGGTACTGGAGCAATGAAATAGCGTCCGTAGTCTCCCCAACGTTTAAGGGAGGGAAGTCTTCTCGCATGGTGGTAAACGGAAGATAGTTTTTCAGGTTCTGGTCGTTGTTATTGCCATGACCGAGGCGTTTCAAGGTTCCAATTACCTCAAAACGAATCCCGTTCAGCAGAACGACGCTGCCAATCGCAGGACGTCCGGGAAACAGCAAGCGTTTGGATTCATCTCCGAGCACGATCACCTGGCGTTTCTGGGATACATCCATATCGTTCAGCCAGCGGCCTTCATTGATCGGGATATAACGGATCTGGCTAAACTCCGGTAGCACGCCCATCAATTGCCCGCTGGTTTGATAAAAATCGCTGACCGCCCGGACATCGCTGCGCTGAATAACCGGAGCCGCCGTTTTAACGTCGGGACATCCGGCAAGAACGTCCTTGTAATCTTTGTAAGTAAGGAAGTACCACCGCATGCCGGTAAAACTTCCATTCAAAACCGGGGCGTGGCCTCCCCAAATGAACATAACGTTTTCGCCAAGCTCATCGAATTGTTTTCGATTACCGGAGCGAAAGCCTTCTCCCAGGCCGACTAAAAGAAGCAGCGATCCGACTCCCCATGCGATGCCAAACATGGTGAGGAACGAGCGGAGTTTATGCGCCCATAGGGTGCGGAGAGTCTGCGCGAAAATGTCGAGAACGGAGCGCATGAGTGGTTAGACGTAGGTAATCATAAATTAGTATGAGGCATTTCTTGGGCGATCGCCTGGTGAAGAGAAGCCATTGCGTATGAACAGCCGGCCTCGGCTGTCCATGCAGCTCTCCTGGATGTGATACGGAATCGAGAGAGGGAAGTTCCAAAGGATAGGCTCTCATCGTAGCACTCGGGCTACCTGCGGTTCCTACTGAACGATAAGCGTGAACTTGGCCGTGTGTGTGATGGAACCACTAGTGGCCGTTATCGTGATTGGGTAGGTTCCTGCAGGGGTGCCAGGATCGGTCTGAGGAGTTGAGCCAGAGCTGCTGTTGCTGCCGCCGCCGCATCCCAACCCGATGGCTACCATTCCAAAGAGCACGAGGGAAAGCATCGAACCACGCCGTTTTTTCATCGGGACGCCAAGCGAGAATATGCCCACAAAAGTTATGCCCAAAGCCAAGGCCCACCAAGAGTAGCGCTTGTCGTTACTCGCAAGTTTCAGTGCCGCGACAGAATGAGGCCCCGTGGTTCCGATCGTAAGGGTCACAGCTTCGCTAAAGCCCAGGCCTGGCGCTCCGAGATCTGAGACGCCGCAGGTAGTCTCGGCTGGCAGGCCAGTACATGACTCCGCGCCCAAGGGAACCAGAGGTGTATTGTTTTGCACGCCGACAACTAGCGCCAACGCCCCGGAAGCACCGTTGGCCAGAGTCAGCGAGTTTGGGATAAGCGTTAAGTTGAAGTCGTTGCCGATTACGTTGACCGGCGACGGATTTGCGGAACCGGAAGGATAGTTCGAATCGCCGCTGTACTGGGCGGTGAAACTGTCATCTATGCTGGCGGGGAAAGAGAGGGACGCCTGCAAACCGAGGTTGCCGCTCTGGTCTTTGACGGTGCTGTAAACAGGCGTTGCTGTCAGCTGACCATACAAACGGCTTGTGAATGCAAAGGTTCCGGTCGGAGCCAAACTGGTGCTCGCTGATGCGGCAGTTGCGATGAGGTTTACGGTGGTTCCGGGAGTGACAGGCGCGCTGGGACCTTGCAGGGTTACAACGGGCGCAGGGAACTTAACCGTGAAGGTTTGGCCAGTTACGCTGGAATTCCCGTAATTTCCGTCGCCGGTGTAGCTGGCCGAAATCGTGTACGTACCTGGACTCGGAAAAAGAGACACTGAGGGTTGCAGAAAAGCATTTAGAAAAGGCTTCCCGCCGGTCGCAGCGCCGGATGCGCCGCCGTAAGAGGTATTGCCGGCGACGGCGTTCCCGTTCACGTAGAAGGTTACGGTTCCCCCCGGTTCGGCGCCAGAACCGGACGATTGAACGGTTGCACTGATATTCGAAGTGGAACCAACGGGCGGCGGCGGGCCATAGTATGGGGCGATCGTCATCGTGGTTGGCGCGGGCGTAATGGTTACAGTATCTGAAGTCGGGGCGCTTGCCTTGAAACTGTTGTCCCCGGCATACGCGGCTTGGATGGAGTTCGATCCCCCGGGAAGCAGGATTGCCTGATCTTCGGTGTAGCCCAGACTATTCAGAGTGAACGTTCCTCCGTCGAGCGGAGAGCCGTTGTCGTTGAGCATGACGGTTCCAGAAGGACAGCCGCTTTGCAAGCTTGAACAAGCGGCTCCCGTGGAGTTCAAAATGTTCACGCGCAACAAATAAGAAGAGCCGTAAACCGCCGTCGTCACATTGGCGTTGATGACCTGTCCGGTGTTTGGATCGTAGGTGATAAGGTCAACCTGCTCTGAGCTATTTTCTTTGCCAACCACGACCGCCGACCCCGCGGAATCGCTGGAGCCGTAATTTCCGTCTCCGGAGTAGTGTGCCTTCACGCCATAGCTCCCGCCGGGAAGCAGACTGGTTGCCCACGTCGCCGCCCCAGTGCCGTCTAAGGTACGGCTGTCAATTCGTTGCGTCCCACTCGGTCCCCCGAACAAAGTAACTGTACCCGTGGGCGTCCCGGCGCTTCCTGTGACTTTTACGCTTACATTGACCGTCTGTCCGTGCGTGATCGAGGTGGGGAGGAGACTATTGATGGCCGTGGTCGAAGCATTAAAACTAACGGTATTCCACTTGTTCACGAGATTCGCAACGTTGACTGAACCTAATCCGGTAGCTAAATCGTACCCGGTTCCAGTGGTGTAACCGCTGAGAACACCATATTGATCTCCAGAAACCGACGTGGTGCAATCAGGCGAGCCGGTGAGGCACGGCATAGAGATGGTGCCTCCGGAAGGGACATCGTTAAAAACTCCCGGCTGATTTGCGGCTAACTTATAAAAAACATAATTGGCATTCCCCTGGCGTGCGTTGGTCTTTTGATTTACCAGCGCCAAAATTCCAGCAAACGCCGGTGAGGACGCAGAAGTTCCGCCTACTCCCAAAAACTCTGTGGATGAAATCGCCGGGTTGCAGGAGCTTCCGCCGACAAGATCTGCTTGGCAGATGATATAGAAGCTGCCGGAGGGAGAACCGGACGCCGCGAACAACGAAACGTCGGGAATGTCGCGCACACCGTCCGCCGGAACGTTCGATCCGGACTGCCATGAAGGTTTCGGATAGCCGGCTGCGCAACTTGCCGGATGCTGACCGTCTGAGTTCGTGCAACTGCTTTTCCCGCCAGAGCCGCCAACGGTGCTCACGTAACCTTGCAGCTGAGCGTTATTACAGTTCGTTTCGGCATTGGTGCTGAAACCGAGAGTTCCAAAGACTGAATTAGTGCAGGTGTCATTCCAGGTTGTTTCGGGAATATAGCTCAGGGCGGAGGCCTGCGTAGTGGAGTTATTCGTCAAACTCCAATATGTGCTTGCATTGGTTAAGTCGTTGAAGTCCGTACCACCGACAGCCACGTTGTACGGTGTCGAAGCAAATCCACTTACAGCGAGCCCGTATAACGACGGCGCTGGCGGGGCGGAATCCTGGCTGCTGCATCCAGCCGAGCCGGAATCGCCGCTTGAAATAAAAACAGTAATGCCTTCGGCTGCCGCCTGCTGCCACATTTGGCTATAAAACGTGTTACCACTATTGCCAAGGCCAAGTTCGCACTCTCCATAGCTCTCACTCATGACCGGGGCAAGATTGTTATCAATGATGTACTGAGATGAAAGATCAATGCCGGCCGTGGTTTCGGTTGATTCCGATACTACGAAATCTATAGTCGCACCCTTCGCCACTGCGCTCGACCACTCGACGTCGAGATCGGACTCCGTTTCCTCGCCATCCGTCAGAATTCCGGGTGCCGGTCCGTTATGAATGATGTTCAATTGAGAACCCGTCAGAGCTGGGAGACCGAAAAAGTTCCGAAAGTCCGCGACATCTTGCGGATTGATGTCCGTCTCGCCAACAATTGCGATTGTTTGACCGCTTCCATCAATTGCGGGACTTGCGCTCCACAAACTTGAGACGTTGTAAATAGTTGCGAAGTCATACGGACCCACCGCGTAACAGTCCGAACTTTGCACACCGCATCCATTACTGGGAAGGGTAAATAGGGGCTGAAGCGGTTTGATCTGACCAGTGGATTTTGATCTCGAAACGACGCCAGCGAGCCGATACATCGGTTTACGAGGAAAATTGTTTAACGACTCCACCCCCGCCACAACCGGCGTCAACGCCGCCGGTATCTGCGGGTCATTTTGCGTTTGCCCAATGCGGTTCGCCGTTTATCGAGTATTTGTGAATCGAGGGGTGCAACGCCTCTTGCACCTGGGCGGCGGTTCCTGAAAATTCAACGACGGTCCGTCCTTTGCTTATTTGGGCAATTTGAAAGCCGTGGCTCTGCAACCATGAAGTTACCTGTTGAATGTCCTGATCAGATGGACCAAACTGCTTTCCGAATTCGTCCGGTGTGAGCCACTTGTGGTAGTTGGGCGAGGCTTTATCCTGCTGGTCGTCGATCAACGTTCGCAATGCGCTCTCTTGCTCATCACTCCGCCGCAACACCAGCAACATGCGATTCATCGGCAAATCCGCCGGAGCGGCGCCTTGATCGAACTCCGCGCGCGCCAATGGATGAGTGTTTCCCTTGAGGACCGTCAGTTGGCTCTCGTCGACTGGTTTGGTGATAAGGACCCGAGGCGAAGTCTGAGCGAGAGTCACGCTTGAGAGAAAAAAGAGAAGAACGAACAATTTGAGCAGACGAATAGCAGCGACACCCATGGCCACAGCACTCCTACGTCTATATATGGACAATCAGTCCGAAGCCACGCCACGGGAAGCGGCAGTTGGATGGAGCTTCAGTATCTTGATAATGCGGGTCGAAAAAGCAGCCGTCAAGGAAAAAGGGTGAAACAGTAGAAAGATCGCGCAAAATCGGCCTTTTCGCCAGCAAATTAGGGTATTTCTCTTAAGCTAAGAATTGGCCTTTTAAGAAGATGAGCAGTAGATTCTCTCGAAGCTTCAATCATGCCAAGGGAAGAATGCTCGTAGTTTTTCAGCAGATCAGGCGGATCTCGGAAGATCACAATGCATCCCGCTGCCTTTAGAGAGTTTTTTTCAAAACCGCCACACAGAATGCCTACCATTCTCAATCCTGCTATTTAGCGTGTCCGCCAGGCAATATCTCTCACAAGATCTGGATGACACCCCAGACAAAGCCAAAAAAAATAAACTGAGCAATTTACCTCAATTACGCAAAGGATATTCAAATCTCGGCGATTGTGATATCTGTGAATGAATGCCTCTGGAATGGAAGCACTGGCTAGGCCAGACAATTAACGAAAAGTTCGAACTTGGCGAATATCTCGGCGGGTCCGAGGACAGCGCTATATTTCTAACGACTTTAGGCCTGCAAAAAGTTGCAATTAAGTTGATAGCCCTAGATGTGAACCGATCAGACGCAAAAAAAGTGGACCATCAACTTTCCCTCTGGGCGGGGGCCAAGGGCTTCTCCCACCCGCACATCATTCGTATCTTCGAGGCCGGGCAGTGTCTCATACAAGAAAAACCCTTGCTCTACGTTGTGATGGAGTACGCGGAAGAGAATCTTTCGATGATCCTCCCAACTCGAGCGCTAACGCCCACGGAGACGCAGGAGATGCTCGATCCAGTGCTGGAAGCGCTCACATATATTCACGGCCAGGGATTCGTGCATGGTCATCTCAAACCATCCAATATTATGGCTCTTCACGACACATTAAAGATCTCATGCGATGGCATAACGCCGATTGGCCAGAGAGATGACCATCCTTCAAAGCAAAGCTCTTATCTTCCTCCAGAAACGGTAAGCGGAGGACTCTCGCCCGCGGCAGATATTTGGTCACTTGGTGTAACGCTGGTCGAGGTGCTTACCCAGCAAGCGCCAGAAATCCGCAGCGACGCGGAAAAGAAAAATGTTGTATCCAAACTTCCGTCTCCGTTCCGCAATATCGCCTCGGAATGTCTTTGGACGGACCTGAAGCAACGATGCACGGTAGAGGAAATCCAGGAGCAACTGCACTCGCCGGTTTCTGCAAGCATTCCGGCTGCCGACGCCCCCGCAGCGCAACGCGGGCGGCGCAGCCTCGTCGTTCCAATTGCTATCGGAGTGTTGCTGGCGGCAATATTGGGAGGACTGCTCCTCTTCGAGCATAGAAGCCCTTCTTCTGCACAAACCGACCAGACAACGCAAACACCCGCAGCTCCTTCAGCGAACCCGCAAAAAGAAGCGAAGGTTTCCACAGATTCGGCCAGTTCTGGACCGCCGGTTGGATCGGTTGGGCCGCGGAAGGCAGTGCGGCGCGTTTTACCTGATGTTTCCAACAACGCCCTCCGGACTATTCACGGCACCGTCAAAGTTAAGGTGAAGGTATATGTGGACCAGGACGGCAACGTCGAAAGGACGCGCCTGGAATCGCGAGGTCCCAGCAGGTATTTTGCAGACAAATCCATGAACGCCGCAAAACAATGGCGGTTCGACCCTGCCGGTTCAGACAATAAGAATGTTCCAGGCGAGTGGGATCTCGAGTTCCGCTTCAGCAGCGCATCCCGCCAGGTGCGAGAGAAACCTGTTCTCCGCTAATATGTTCAAGACTGCGACTTTGCAGTCACGTCTTGCCGAGGGCGCGCCGAGCTTTGGAATAGTCGCCCGTACGGCTTGTCCAATTGCTCGCCAATGTGGCCGCCGCCCATATCAGCGCAAAAACCACAAATGGCTTGCTCCACGGAATTCCCATGCGCCAGGCCCAGAGCGCGCCCAACGTCGGGACTAGCGCAGAAGACGTCACGCCCGCCGACCACATGATCGCTTTGGCAACGCGACTGGCATTTTGCATAGAAGCCTTTTCTGTCTGCACACCAAAAAACGGAAGATGTTGAAACAGCCAGCGAAGGCCTATGGGGTAGCCCTCTGGATTTCCAGTTCCGCCGAGCGTGTAGAAAGAGAAGCGAATGCCAAGAATTCGTCCCGCAAGCCAGTGGGCAATGGCATGGCAGCAGAAATAGAGCAGAACCCATCCGAAGACTAACGCGCCTCCTGCGGTTACACTCGAATTCGCTGAGCGCGCCGCAGCGAAAGAAAGAAAAGCGATTGCAATCCCAGCACTCTGCAGCGCATTCCCACTTGCGATTGATAGACACCCAAAGATCTTTCGCTGTGGACTCGGTTCTGGTGCAGTCATCAAGAGATTTCCGGAAACGTCGTTTGGAGAGTCCTCAGGGCAAACCCTATTTGCGGGATAGTATAAGCGACATCTTGCTTTTCGATTTTGCAATCGCATGCCGTGCCAGAAAGGTCTGCCCACTACGCGGCGATTCCTCGTTGTTTCGTTTCCCTCTGCCAATCCTGAATCTGTGCTACATTTCGCCCTCATGGCTCCTGCAATCCCGGGTACTACGCCATCGCCACCCGCCGATTTAGCACTTCCTGGATCCAGTAGAGGCCTGCTGCGAGTCCTCGGTATTGCTTTCGGCCTGGCAGTAATCATCGGCAGCACGATTGGCGCGGGAATCCTGCGAACGCCAGGAGATGTTGCGAGCTACTTGCCAACACGGTTGCTGTTCCTGGGCGTCTGGGTGATCGGAGGCCTCTACGCGCTGCTGGGCGCATTCTCTGTTTCCGAACTTGGGACGATGTTGCCGCGTTCTGGCGGATATTATGTTTTCGCGCGCCGCGCTCTGGGCGAGTACGCTGGATTCATTGTCGGCTGGACCGACTGGCTGGGACAATGCGGCAGCACTGCCGCCGTTGCGATCGTAATTGGGGAATACGCGGGAGACCTCATCCCTGCCCTCGCCGGACATACCGGTTTTACCGCCGCGACCGTCGCAATCGGGGTCGCGCTTTTGCAGTGGCGTGGCATCCGCACCGGTAGTTCGTTCCAGAACATTACCAGCCTGCTTAAAACCCTTGCGTTTCTAGCATTGGTGGCTGCGGCGTTTATTTTCGCTCATCCATCGCAAGGAAAAGTTTCAGCCGTGACGCCAATCACGACTGCTGGACATTCACTCTGGTTGGCCATCATTCTTGCTCTCCAAGCGGTGATCTACACCTATGACGGATGGTACAGCGTGATCTACTTTGGCGAAGAAGTACGAAATCCCGCGCGCGATGTTCCTCGCTCCATGATTCTCGGTGTGCTGGCTCTGATGGCGATTTACCTGCTGGTGAATGTGGCGCTGCTGCACGTGCTGACGATTCCGCAGATCGCCGGGCAGAACATGGCGCTGGGGAGAATGGCTAACGCCATCTTCGGCAGCCGCGGCCAGAGCATTCTTCAAATTCTGATGATCGTCTCGTTGGTCAGCGCGATCAATGCCTATCATCTGATGGCCAGCCGCATCCTGTTCGCTATGAGCAACGACGGATTACTTTCGCAACATGTCTCGCGGGTGAATCGTGGAGGAACTCCGACAGTAGGTCTTTTGCTCAGCACCGTGGCAGCGCTGATATTTATATTGAGCGGCAAATTTGAGATCGTGCTGGCGATAACGGCTTTTTACTTCGTCGCAACCTACGCCATGGCGTACACAGTAGTATTCGTTTTGCGCTGGCGGGACCCAGATACTCCACGCCCGTTTCGCGCCTGGGGATATCCCTGGACGACTGGTTTGGCATGGCTGGGATCGCTGGCGTTTCTAATCGCAGCCGTGAAAGAAGACACGCGCAACAGTGAATACGCTCTGCTTTCCCTGGCGTTGAGTTATCCGTTGTATCGGCTTACGCGTGTGATTTTGCGAAGACAGAATCGGGGTGCGAGCTAAAGATTTGAAGTGTACATAGGTGACTAGTTGGAAAATGAGGCGCATGGCCCTACCCACCGGAACAGAGATCCCGTCACGGCAACGTCAGCAATACTTTTTGGCCGTCGAGAATATATTCCAGCTCGTAAGTTGCCCGATTATTTTTGATGGGAAAATAGATGTAGCCGGCAACCGGGACCGCTGTCTGGCCTTCCGGCAAGCCCTTCTCACTTAACTCGGTCTCCATCGCGCTGCGATCTTTATCACTTGAGCCGGGATTTAGTCCGGGGCCGCCGATACCCACGCCGACACCCGCTTGCTTGTAAACTCCGCCGACGCGAGTTCCCGTGACCGGATCGTAGCCGGCACTCTCGTACCCCACACCCATGCTAGGCGACACCGTGACGTTGCGATCTGTTGCGGCTTTCTTCTGCAGCGTCGCGGCTATTACTTTGGCGCTCGATGGCTTGGAAGCGGTTTGAGCTCCTTTTACTCGCAGAACAAAATCATTCAGCGAAATATCCAGAACCTTTGCTTTTGGCGGATAAAAAGCTATCTCAACCACTGTGCAACAACGGTTCACATCTGAAACAAATGTCTTCCTGACCTCGCGAGGAACAACCAAGGTCGCTCCGATGGCCGTTCCGTTGCTCTGCTTATGTACCCCATAGTCTGATGCGGCCGTTTTCGGAACGGTTCCTTTCGGTCCCGCTCCGGCGAAGGCAGCCGTACATATAAATAACGCAAGACAGGCTGAAGGGTTCATGGCTTGATCCGGTATGCGAGCTTCGCTGCAAGTTTGAGAGTTTTACCGCTTAACACGTAAATTCGTTGCTGAAACGGTTCTCGACCTGTCGCAGACACCGACAAATTGTAGGCCCCAGGGTCCAGCCAGATAGTCTTTAATCGGTTCGCAGTTCCTGCATACGCGCCATCCAAATAAACCGCTGCGTCTTTCGGTTCCGCCGCCAACCGCACCTCGCCTTTTCCGTTGCCATATGAAAGATATTGGGGACCATAGTAAGGACCCCATATCGGACTCCATAGCAATCCCGAATACATAGCGTCATAGGGATAGAAGCCATAAGGACCATATGGGTAAACAGATGGAACGAAAAAGCCACTATAACCCGCGCCAACGCTCACGGTCCCGAGCCGAAAGTGCGTTTTGCGATCACTCGATCCACTAGAATCCCGGTCGCTTGACGTTCTGGCGGTTTCTGCGGCCGCTGTTCCTGAATCATCCCGCTGAATCCCCGGTTGGGACTCCGAAACCACATGGGAGTCGGAGGGTTGAGCAAGAGTCGTATCGTCAGGTTGTTTGGCCGAATTGATCTGGGTGCTGGCAACTCCCGCCCAGAGGAACACTGTACCCATCAGCAAAAATTCGCACTCCAGTCTGCGAATAAGCCTCATGACACCTACCTCGCCTAGTCGGTCGGATGCCCTCGCTCTTGCCCCTAGTTGCCCTTCATTAAACAAACATTTCCAAAACTCGCCCTTTATTAAGCTCTTCGCCGGCGACCCAGCTGCATTTGGGTCGGGACGAACGGCGAGGTGCCTCTCCCACGGTGAGTAGAACTGACCTCGGGTTACCAGCAATCGGGTTGCCTAATCCCCAGTCCTCAAATCTTTCAGCACCTCGCGCGCAGCGTTTGCTCCCGATGCGCCTGACAAACCGATCCCTGGATGAGTTCCGGAGCCACATAAATAAAGTCCCTTGAGGGGTGTCCGGTAGCGCGCCCAATCCAGCAGTGGTCGCATGGTGAAGAACTGGTCCAGCGAAAGTTCGCCGTGGAACGGATGACCGCCTGTCATTCCGTAGGTCTGTTCCAAATCTTTGGGAGTGATTACCTGGCGTGCAAGAATCATACTGGGAAGTTCCGGGGCATATTCGGCCAGCGTCCTAATCACCGTGTCGGCCAAGTTATCGCGCTGGCTGTCCCAGTCGGTTCCACGCAGATGGAAAGGCGTGAATTGCACATAGACCGACATAACGTGCTTACCAGCCGGAGCCAATGTGGAATCGGTGAGCGTCGGAATGACGGCTTCAAGATAAGGTTTCTCGGAGAACTGTCCATACTTACTGGCATCGAATGCTCGTTCGAGATAATCAATGTCGGGACCAATATGGATTCGGCCTCGAAGGGCCGATTCATCGGGAGCGGCGGTGAACTTTGGAAGTCCGGAGAGCGCGAGGTTCATCTTCGAAAGCGTTCCATGAGTGCGATAGTTTTTGATTTTTCCCAGGAAGCCGGGCTCCAAATATTGGGCATCCACGAGTCCAAGCATTGTGGCTTTGGGATCGGCATTGGAGATGACGGTGCGAGCAGAGATTTCTTCCCCGTCATCCAGCACGATGCCAGTGGCCACCCCATCTTCAATGCGGATTTGCGCTACTCCAATACCGGTGCGAATCTCGGCTCCCGCCTCGCGACATGCGGCTGACATTGCTTGCGTAACCGCGCCCATGCCGCCTTCCGCAAACCACGTCGCCCCACACGCCTCTCCATCGCAAGCGGCGCGCAGCATTAACATCATCGCGCTTCCAGCCGACCACGGCCCCAGATTTGTTCCAAAGATTCCGCGAGCGGCGATGGTTGCTCGCAGTAATTCAGTATCGAACCATTCCGCGACCAGATCGGCGACAGGCATGGGTCCCCATCGAAGCAATTGATACAGGTCTCTACGCCCCAGCCCGCGAGCCTTCTTCCCTGTCTTCAGCAGCGACCAAAGATCGCCCGCGCTGGGATGATCAATATCCGGCGGAGTCATGGTGAGCAGATCTGCGATTACGTCGGTGATATTAGCAAGCGACTTTTGAAACTCGATATACTTGTGTGCATCTTTGGCGGAGAATTTGGAAATCTCCGCTTTTGATTTTTCCGCGTCGCCGTAAAGAATCAGGGCGCGCCCATCGGGAGTCGGGGAGAAAACGCGAACGTCCGGCTGCATCATCTTCAACCCATGACGGGCAAGACCCATTTCGCGAGTAATCGCTGGTTGCAGCGGTGCGGTCGCGTGTGCCAGGGTCGAGCAGCGAAATCCGGGATGAAATTCTTCGGTGATCGCAGCACCACCAACGATCTCGCGGCGCTCAAGCACCAGCGGTTTGAATCCCGCCTTGGCCAGGTAGAAAGCCGTAACCAAGCCGTTGTGACCACTGCCTACGATGATGACGTCTTTTCCCTGCATAGTTTCCTGAGCAACAACCTGAATGCACGAGTCGGACTAATTGCAAACAAGTATTAGAATACAAAGCCGACCACTCGCAGATAGCTCCCGTAAGGAGAGGCATATATTAGCCCGGGGCGCAAAGCCCTGGGGTGGATTGGGAAAAAATCACACGCTGGGCGTTCGTGCCACGGGACGGATATTGTACTGATCCTAATATCTCGTGCAGCAACAGAGATTGCGTCCGTTTCGGGGCGCGGGGCCCACTTCGTAGCTTAGCCTGGACGCACCGAGGGTAGGGTATATCGCGCACGCCGAGGGAATGCTGGACGATGGTACACTCCAGCCGAATACAGGGTCTGTTACATGGCGTTCGTTCGCACTATCGGCCGCTGGGCGATGACGGGCCTGGTGATTAATGGCGTTATCGGTAGCGGCATATTTGGCGTGCCGGGAGAATTAACGCGCACGCTTGGCCGAGCCAGTCCCTTCGCGATGTTGCTCGCGGCATTGGTCATGGGGATTATCGCCGCCGCGATGGCCGAGGTAGCCTCACAATTTTCCGAGCCCGGCGGCCCTTATCTTTACGTCCGCACCGCGTTTGGCCGGTTCTTCGGAATACAGGTGGGGTGGTTCTGGTTACTGTCTCTGGTCAGCGGCGCGGCTGCGGGGTTAAATCTTTTCATTGGATATCTCGCCAGCTTCCTGCCTTCCGCAGGACATGGCTGGACTCGTGCCATGGCAATCACTACTTTGATCGCGATACCCTCCATTGCAAATTATTTTGGGGTTCGCAGCGGAACCAACTTTACCAATCTCTTCACAGTGGCGAAAATCCTGCCGCTAACATTTTTGATTATTTTCGGACTGTTTCGCTTTGGACCCCAAATCCAAATCGTTCACTCTACCGAAATCGTGAATCCAGGCTGGAGCCCGTGGTTAAGCGCTTTGTTATTACTACTTTTTGTCTACGGCGGATACGAAGACTCGCTCGCGCCCTTGGGAGAAGTGGAAAATCCACGAAGAAGTGTCCCATTCGCGCTGGCTACCGGACTCCTGGTTTGCGCGGCGGTATTCACGCTGGTGCAGCTCGTCACCGTGGCAGCCATCGGCACAGTCGCTACTGACCGGCCTTTAGCCGAAGTCGCGGTTAAATTGATCGGTCACGGCGGATCCCTTTTTGTAGCAATTGCGGTTATGGTTTCGAGTTACGGTTATATTACCGGTACTATTTTGAGCGCGCCGCGTGTGGTTCATGCCCTGTCTTCTCACGGCGACTTCCCCTATTCCTTGAGCCGGTTAAATCCCCGCTACCAAACTCCTGCCATTGCGACTTGCATCTACGCCTTGCTGGTTTGGTTGCTGGCGTTGACAGGTACTTTTCTCTGGGTAGCGGCGGTTTCAGCGGGGTCAATGGCTCTCTATTACGGCGCGATATGTGCGGCGCTAATCCAATTGCGGAAAACGCGGCCGGATGCCCGGGCTTTGCGTTTACCATTCGGGCGTGCAATTGCCCTCGCCGGGATCGCAATTTGTATCGCACTGCTTAGCCGTTTAAGTCATCGCGAGCTATTGCTGATGTGCATTACCGCCGTCGTTGCTGCGGGAAATTGGTGGTCGGCAAAATCTCTCGAAGTCCCGGCATAAAATCGCTGTAGGATTCGGGTCGGCTGTTTTCATTACAATAGAAGTATGTCTGATCCTCTAATCATTGCCGGACGCGAGTTTCATTCCCGCCTCATCGTCGGCACCGGGAAATACCGGTCCTTCCACGAAACGGCACGGGCGCTTGAAGCGAGCGGCACCGAGATGGTAACAGTGGCGGTGCGGCGCGTGAATCTCGATCGAAGCAAAGAGTCTCTGCTGGACTTCATCGATCCCAAGAAATACTTTTTGCTTCCGAATACCGCTGGATGCTACACGGCCGACGAAGCCATACGAACTGCGCGACTGGGGCGCGAAGTCGGCATCTCGGACTGGGTCAAGATTGAAGTGATTGGTGATCAGGCGACACTCTATCCGGATGTTCAAGCGACACTGGAAGCCACGCGCATCCTGGTGAAAGAAGGATTCACGGTGTTGCCTTATACGTCGGATGACATTGTCTTTGCGAAACGCCTGGTGGACGCGGGCGCCAGTGCCGTTATGCCTTTGGGAGCGCCAATCGGTAGCGGGCTGGGAATCCAGAACGCGGCCAATATTCGCATACTGCGGGAAATGATCACGGAAGTTCCGCTGATTCTGGACGCGGGAGTGGGAACAGCCTCTGACGCGACCCTGGCAATGGAACTTGGGGCCGACGCGGTGTTAATGAATACGGGAATCGCCGCCGCTCAAGAACCAGTCCTCATGGCGGAGGCTATGAAACATGCGGTGATGGCCGGCCGACAAGCCTATCTTGCTGGACGTATGGGCAAGAAACTATATGCAACGGCAAGTTCGCCCCTCGAAAACATTGTGCGATAAAAGACGAGGCAAGCTTTGTCTCTACTTCCCAAATAAAAGACGGCCTTCGCAGGCCGTCCCTTTACGTTTCCTTGATTGATTGCTGAGTGCTGACAGCTTGCACTACTGCATTTTGTCGTCGCTCTTGCCTTGACTGAGCATCGTTGCGCTTTCCACATGAATGGAGTCGCCGGTCACTTCGCCCATGACGGCTACGTGATGACCGACATGATCCTTCAAGGTGTCGGGATTGTCCACGGTCAAGATTTTCTGATCTGCATCAGTTACCACGACCATGCTCGCGCCCTTGTCGAGACACTTCTTGGCGCAGGCTTCGTGTCCGGCCTTGGCGCCCTTTACTCCGCACTTCGAATCAGTTACCCATCCATTTACGGTCGTCTGGTCAGCTGCGGTCGAGACTCCCACGATCATGAAGCACACCAGCGATACTGCGGCATATGCAAGTAACACTCTTTTCATATAACCTCTCTTCCCCTTTGGCGGCCCAGTGCCGCAAATTTTTTTTGATCAGCACCTTGGTGAGCCGGCTTTTCATGGCGGCCAGTCCATATTAGTGAGGCAACAGGACCTCAAGGTTGTAAGCAACCTGCGAATATTACCACGGATCATTTGAGGAAATTGTCACGTGAAGCGCAGCCAGAACATCACTTTTGAGCCGAGTCAGTGCGCGGGATTTCCGGAACCGCTGGAGCGGGCGTGATGTACACCACTTCGCCAGGACGAGCGTAATGCAGTTGCTCTCGCGCTGCCTTCTCAATCGTCTTAGGATCAGTCTTCAGATCATCAATCTGCTTGTTGTAACGGTTGTTCTCTGCTTGGAGAGCATCAATTTCTTTTTGCAGGCTGAGGACTTCTGTACGCTTTGTCCGGTAGATCATCATTCCGTTTGCCCCAAACATCACGTGTACGAATAGCCAAACCGTTAGCAGTCCGACCAGACCGGTTGCAAAACGGCGACGCAATCCATACAGCCAAGTTGCCGCCGGGCGAATTTTTTCTATCAATTGTTCGCTTAGTGCCTCTACGTGAGCGGCGCGGTCGGAAACCAGTGCAATTCGCCGCTCTCGCTTAAGCAGAATGCGAACTGTCGGAAATTTGATTACTCGAATATCCATTGCTTGGCTGCTGCGCTAAGTTTTTCTAATCCTTCTTTGCTGCCCGCCTCGGAATAGACGCGAACTACTGGTTCCGTTCCCGAAAGGCGATAGCAAACCCATGAGCCATCGTCCAGTACGAGTTTGAGACCGTCAGTGCGAACCACTTCATTGACCTTGCGGCCAAAGAATTCCTCAGGTTCGAGTGTTAACTTCTTAGTGAACTTCGCTTTCACCTCCTCGGTCAAGCGAAAGTTTTCCCTTTGGGGGTAGAAGGAACCAACTTTGCCAAATAGCTCCTGCAATTGCTGTCCCAGGGGCTTGCCGCGTCGGGCCACCATCTCGCAACAGAGCAGTCCGGCGAGAATTCCGTCTTTTTCCGGAACGTGGTGACGGATGGAAAGGCCCGCACTCTCTTCCCCGCCAATTGCGATCTTGTCCTGCATAATCAGTTCGCCAATATATTTGAAGCCGACGGGCGTTTCGTGCAGTTCGACACCGTGATATTTGGCAAGCGCGTTTACCAGATTTGTGGTGGCGACAGATTTTCCTACGCCATTTTTCCATCCCCGGCTTTCGACTAGATAATCAAGAGAAGCGCGATAATGTAGTTCGGTTGAAAAAATGTGCCGTCTTGGTCAACGATGCCGAAGCGATCAGCGTCGCCATCGGTGGCTATACCGATATGGGCGTTGGTGGAACGCATTTCTTCGCGAAGGCCTTCAAGAAGATGGTCGTCAGGCTCGGGAGCGTGGCCTCCAAAAAGAACATCGCGATAGTCGTGAACGGTTGACACTTCGATGCCGGCCTCCTTTAACAGCGCATCGGGATAACCGCGGGCCGCTCCCCACAAGGGATCGAATACCACGAGCAGATTTGCTTTTTTAATCGCCGCCAGATCAATGATCTCGTGCAGCCGGTCAAGATACATCCGGCGCGGCTCAAGCGGCTTGGATTTTATGTCCTTGAGCGCTGAATGCGGAAAATCGTCGCCGGAATCGAATGCGCGAATCTCAGATTCGATATGCTTCGTCACTTCGGGCAACGCCGGAGCGCCGTCGGGGGTGGAGAATTTGATGCCGTTGTATTCTGGCGGATTATGCGACGCGGTGAAGTTGATGGCGCCATCCGCGTGCTCGTGCATAACGCCGTACGCAATAGCAGGCGTGGGGGCGGGGTCGGCGATGAGCAGCGGAGTGACGCCGTGGTCAATGAGGATTTCGACGGCCATCGAGCAGAATGTTTCTCCAAGAAATCGAGGATCCCGTCCAACAATTATCCGAGCGCCCGATGGCTTTCGTGAAGCTACATGCCGCGCGATTCCATGGACAGCGCGGCGCACATTGGCGAACGTAAACTCCTCGGCCATGACCGCACGCCATCCTGAAGTACCGAACTTAATTTCTGTAGCCATATTTATCGTTATCTCCGTAAAAACATCGTGGATGCCATAATTGATAGGCGACAACTGAAGGCTGAATTTTATATGACTGCAAACAAACTCGTCCTAACCACAACCGGATCATGCGAGGAAGGTCAGCGCATCGCTCGGGTCCTGGTTGAACGCCAGCTGGCCGCCTGCGTGAACATCGTTCCCGGAATCGAATCCATTTACCGCTGGCACGGAAAAATCGAGCATGCGGAGGAGTGTTTACTTTTAATCAAGACGACGACTTCAGCCGCCGAGCGTGTCCGCGATGCGATTAAAGAGCTGCATTCATACGAGCTACCCGAATGCGTATGTATCGAGATTGAGGACGGCAGTGCGGAATACTTGAAATGGATCGGGGAGTCGGTGAGATGATTTCTTGTCGCGATAGAGAAAGGGCGTCCCTGTCCAATTAAGGAAGCAATCGAAGTGGTGCCGTCAAATGAATGCTAGTACACTAACCTCAGTGGTAAACAAGCGTTATCCTTCTGGTTAATACAAATATCCCCTTAACTGGGCTTTTCATGAAGAACCTCATTCGAAGCGCCCGCGCGGTTAATTCCACCCTGCCTAAAGCCAGCCTGCCTAAAGCAAAGACTGGAATCCAAGGGTTGGACGAAATTACTGGGGGCGGTTTTCCGCGGGGCAGGCCCACTCTCATTTGCGGCAGCGCTGGAGCAGGCAAAACCCTTCTCGCGATGGAATTCCTCGTCCGCGGAGCCATGGAATACGACGAGCCTGGGGTGTTTATGGCGTTCGAAGAAACCGAAGCCGATCTGACGCAAAACGTCCGTTCACTTGGTTTTGATCTGGAGATGCTCAGCAGACAGAAAAAGCTGGTTGTGGATTATGTGCGCATTGAGCGCGACGAAATTGACGAAACCGGCGAATACGATCTTGAAGGCCTGTTCATACGGCTGGCTTGCGCCATTGACGCGGTGGGAGCTAAGCGAGTGGTTTTGGACACGATCGAAAACTTATTCTCTGGCTTAAAGAATGAAGGCCTGCTGCGGTCGGAGTTGCGCCGCCTGTTCCGGTGGTTAAAGGATCGCGGGATGACTGCGGTGATCACTGCCGAACGTGGCGAAGGCGCGCTGACGCGGCACGGCCTCGAAGAGTACGTCTCGGATTGCGTCCTGTTGCTGGACCATCGGGTGGTGGATCAGATTTCGATCCGCCGGCTCCGCGTCGTCAAGTACCGCGGAACGGCGCACGGCACGAACGAGTATCCCTTCCTCATTGATGAGGAGGGCTTCAGCGTTCTTCCAGTCACTTCATTGGGCTTGCAGCACGAAGTGAGCAGCGAGCGAATTTCGACTGGCATTGCGGCCATGGATGGGATGCTTGGCGGGAAAGGATTTTACCGGGGTAGCACGATCCTGCTTTCTGGAACCGCGGGAACCGGCAAGACTAGTTTGGCTGCGCACGTGGTTGATGCCGCTTGCCGGCGGGGAGAGCGCTCCCTTTACTTTTCCTTTGAGGAGTCCCCGGAGCAACTCGTTCGGAACATGGAATCCATTGGCCTGGATCTGAAGAATTGGGCGGAGAAAGGACTGCTGAAGTTTCATTCCAGCCGTCCCACCCTTCATGGTTTGGAAATGCATTTGACGACCATGCATAAGCTCGTGGAAAAGTTTCGACCAGAGGTTGTGGTTGTCGATCCCATTGGCAGTCTGGCCGAGGCGGGCAACCGGCGTGATGCGAGCATGATGCTCATCCGCCTCATCGACTTTCTGAAACTTCGCGGGATTACGGCCTTCTTCACAAACTTGACCGCCGGCGGAGAAGCCATCGAGAAAACTGATGTGCAAGTATCGTCCCTGGTGGATACATGGCTGATGGTCAAGGACGTTGAGTCGAACGGTTCGAGAAATCGTGCCATGTACGTGCTGAAATCGCGCGGTATGGCCCATTCCAACCAGCTTCGACCGTTCCTTATAACCGATAAGGGGTTCGATTTACTTGAGTCTAACGGGGGAGCAGAAATTCGCGCCAAGGAATCGGGAGCGTCGCGTCCGAGAGAGACCCGCGGAGGGAAGCCCCGGACGCATGGGCACGCTTCATTTTCTTCAACAGAACCTGTATTAAAGAGATCGAGGAGTCAGAATGAAAAAAACGGAAAAAGTCGATAAGAGTTCTCCGCTTAGCCTTCAGGAGCTTTCTGAGCAGGAGCCTCGCAAGCGGCCTGACGCAGAAGTGTGGAATCTTCGCTTGTACATTGCGGGACAAACGCCACGATCGATTTCCGCGTTCGCGAATCTGAAGAAGCTTTGCGAGGAGCATCTCCCGGGCCGTTACAACATCGAAGTCGTTGACCTAATGAAGCACCCACAGTTGGCATCAGGAGATCAGATCGTGGCGATTCCCACGCTGGTACGAAAGCTACCTGAGCCGCTGCGCAAGATCGTGGGCGACCTTCGGGATACTGAGCGCGCCCTGGTGGGACTACAGCTGCGTCCTGCTGGCTAGGCAGGCGTTCATCAGCGACCTCTGACCCGGAGTTGATTTCGTCAGGAGCAATTAAATGGCTACGAAAAAAAACGCATTCTCGATAGTTCAAGGAATTGACGAGGCCTCGGAGACCGTACGCGCCATCGGCGAAGGTGAAGTAGACGCGTTCGTAATTGAAGATGGCGAAGGCAATCGGGTTTACACGCTTGAGGGAGCGGATCTTCCCTATAGCGTTTTAGTTGAGCGAATGCAGCAGGGCGCAGCCATTTTGGACGGCCAAAGCAACATCATTTACTGCAACCCGAGCCTCGAGCGGCTGATCGGAGCTTCTCGCGACAGTTTGATCGGCGTTCCACTGCGACGGTTCCTCAATGCCGATGACCACTCCTTGTTCCAGAGGTTATCGCGCGAGACTGACGAGGGACCCCGAGATGCCGAAATGCGGGTGCGCCGGACCGATGGCACCGAAATGCCGGCGAATTTATCTTTCAGGTTGTTGACGCGAGACAAGTCATCCATCGGCATTTTGATTACCGACCTGACGGCACAGAAGCAGCAGGCAGAACTCACTTCGCGCATTCAGCAAATGCAGGATGAGGAACGCCGTCGCCTTGCCCGGGAGTTGCATGACAGCGTGGGACAGTTGCTGGCGGCGATTTCAATGAACTTTGTCAGGGTGAGAGATGAGGCTCACAGGCTCAGTCCCGCGGTCGCGAAGGCCGTTTCAGACAATGCCGACATGGTGAATCAGATCAGTGACGAGATTCGCACTATTTCTCATTTGCTTCATCCGCCTTTGCTGGATGAAGTCGGTCTTCCGTCGGCGCTCCGGTGGTACACCGATGGCTTCGCACAGAGGAGCAATATTCAAACAACGCTCGACATCCCTGCGAAGTTCGACCGCTTGTCCCCAGATATGGAGATTGCAATATTTCGTGCAGTTCAGGAGTGTTTGACTAATGTTCATCGGCACTCCGGCAGCCCGTCCTGCTCTATCAAGATGGTGCAGGATGCAGACCGGCTGCGTATCGAGGTTAAGGATTCAGGTCGTGGCATTCCACAGTCCAAACAATCGATGTCCTCTTCGTGGGGAGTTGGTCTGCGCGGTATGCAGGAACGCATCCGGCAACTTGGAGGGACTTTCGAAATCGAGACGAGTTCCAAAGGAACAGTAATAAAAGTAAGCTTGCCCGTGCCGCGTGAAAATCTTTCGACAGGCAAGGGCAAGGACGTGGCCTGAATTTCCTATGGACAGGCGATTCATCCTCCCGATTCGCGGAAGCCCTGGCAAATGAATCTCAGATTTGACAATCTTCAGCGCGCAGCATAAGCTCCTGCACCTCCGAACTCTCCAAAGTTTTTTGTATAAACTCTCAACAACCTAGAGGAGGCATTTTGATAAAGCAAAGCAGAGCGTTTGCAGTAGCAGCGATTTTTGTTCTTGCCGGATCACTCGCATCGGCGTGGGCCCAGGACGTACAGGAGGAATTGAAGAAACTGGAAACGGAACGTGCCGCAGCAGTCGTGAAGGGCGATGTTGCAATGCTGGACAAGCAAACTTCGGACGATTACGTCTTAATCAACATGAACGGCCGCGTGGCGGACAAGGCGCAAATGATAGACGGATTTAAATCGGGGCAATCGAAACTAACGGCCGAAGATCTCTCCGACCTAAAGGTCCGCGTGTATGGCAATACTGCGATAGTCACAGGTAAAGCTGACGTTAAAGGGACGTTGGGAGGGGCCGACGCAACGGGACAGATAGAATTTACTCGCGTCTGGGTAAAGACGCACGGACGGTGGCAGTCTGTCTCCCTGCAACAGACTCGCGCCTCCAACCCCTAAGGCAGCCACGGACCGGGATTGCGACGAACTTTTACGCCTCCCGGTCCCGCATTCCTGGAATATAGGCAACCAGACAAACATGAAAATTTCGAATGACGTCACCGAACTGATTGGCAACACGCCGCTGGTGCGTCTTAATAAAGTGACAGACGGTTGCGTCGCTGAAGTTGTCGCGAAACTGGAGAGCTCGAATCCTTGTGCGAGCGTGAAGGACCGTATTGGCGTCAGCATGATTAACGAGGCCGAGAGAGCGGGTAAAATTCATCGCGGCAAGACCGTTCTCATCGAGGCTACAAGTGGAAACACTGGCATCGGCTTGGCGTTTGTGGCTGCGGTGAGAGGATACAAACTGATCCTCACAATGCCAGAGACAATGAGCCAGGAACGCCGGGTACTGCTGCTGGCGCTCGGCGCCGAAATCGTTCTTACGCCGGGTCCGAACGGAATGAAAGGCGCTGTCGCTAAGGCCGAAGAGATCCTTACTCAGACTGCCAACGGTTTCATACCACGGCAGTTCGACAATCCTGCGAATCCGAAGATTCATGTCGAAACCACTGGGCCGGAAATATGGAATGACACGGACGGACGGGTTGACATCCTGATATGCGGCGTCGGAACTGGCGGGACCATCACTGGCGTTTGTGAATTTATCAAGTCCAAGAAGCCTGCTTTCAAAGCCATTGCCGTCGAACCTGCCGACAGCCCCGTGCTCTCGGGTGGAAAGCCGTCGCCACACAAGATACAGGGCATTGGCGCAGGGTTCGTCCCTAGCATTCTTCGGCGGGATTACATTGATGAAGTAATTACGGTGAGCAATGACGAGGCGATTGAAATGGCGCGACGCCTGGCAAAAGAAGAGGGCCTTCTCGTGGGCATTTCATCAGGAGCAGCGGTAGTTGCTGCACTCAAAGTCGCGAAACGAAAAGAGAATGAAGACAAGCTTCTCGTAGTCATTTTGCCGGACTTTGGCGAACGCTATCTGACTAGCATCCTGTTTGAGGGACTGAGAAATCAGGCGCTCCAGATTCCAACCTCGCCGCTTCCCGCCTGATTCGAGGAATACTTCCCTCCTCCGCAAAATTATGCGAAAAGCAATGCAAGGCTAAGAGTGCAACAAGGAGTGACGCCCGTATGAAAACCGTGTGGACGCTGATGTTAGCAATTCTTCTGTGCGGGGGTATGCTCGGCCAACCACCTCAGGCGCCAGAGCAAAGCCTGAAGACCTTCACAAATCCGGTGCTTCCGACTGGACCTGACCCGTGGGTGGAGTATAAAGACGGCCTCTACTACTACATGAACACGACCGGCACCAATCTGACGGTGTGGCGAACTCGCAGCATGGCCGACCTGAAATCCGCAGAGAAGAAAGTGGTGTGGACGCCGCCCTCGTCCGGTCCCTACTCTCATGACATATGGGCGCCGGAAATTCACTTCCTCTCAGGCAAGTGGTACATCTACTTTGCCGCCGATGCAGCGCGAAATCGAACCCATCGTGTCTGGGTGGTGGAGAATCCGTCTCCCGACCCTTTTCAAGGCGAGTGGACGTTAAAAGGAAAAGTTTCCGATGCCTCGGATAAGTGGGCTATTGATCCCTCCGCGTTCGAGGATCAAGGTCGGCTTTACGTTATTTGGTCGGGATGGGAGGACGACGAAAACGGAACGCAGAGTATTTATATTGCGCGGATGAAGAATCCATGGACGGTCGAAGGACCGCGCGCCAGAATCTCCACGCCGGAATATCCTTGGGAGAAAGTCGGAGACGTGGACCAGAAAATACAGCCAGGCGATCCGCCGCATATTGACGTCAATGAAGGTCCGGAAATTCTGAAGCACGGAGACAAGATATTTCTGGTTTATTCCGGCAGCGCGTGTTGGACGGACTATTACGCGCTGGGAATATTGGAGGCCACATCGGGAAGTGATTTGATGAATCCGGCGGCGTGGAAGAAATGGTCGAAGCCCGTATTCCAGCAGTCGCCTGAAGCAGGCGTGTACGCAACCGGCCACAATTCGTTTTTTAAATCTCCGGACGGGAAACAAGACTGGATTATCTATCACGCGAATTCTTTGCCCGGCCAGGGTTGTGGCGCCCATCGCTCACCGCGAATTCAACTGTTCACGTGGAACGCAGACGGAACTCCAAATTTCGGGGTTCCGGTCGGGTCTGGGATCGCAATTCCGCGGCCATCTGGGGAAATCGGGAAGTAGCTCACCGGGCCCGCTTCCCTCTTGCCGTGCAAGGCGCTTCCATACTGACTCCAACCGTGGTTATATATCAGCCGATATGAATCGTCGCGAATTCAACCGGAATCTGGCAGCTACGGCCCTGGGTGCTATCACTCAAGCTCACGGCCTCTCCGGGGCACCAGCAAATCACAATGCTCACGAAGTTGCGATCGGGGATCCTCCGTTCAAACTATCGGTGATGTTGTGGACAGTGTTCAAAGATCTGCCATTTGAGCAACGGCTGGAGAAGATAGCGGAAGCTGGTTATAAATATGTGGAACTTGTCGGAGAGTATGAAAAGTGGTCCGACGATGACTTCGTCCGGGCCAACGCAAAGCGCAAAGAGCTTGGCATCAGCTTCGATGCGACAGCTGGGTTGAAGCATGGAGTGGGTGACCCGAACGATCGTGATGCGCTGCTCGCCGAACTTCGGCAAGCTCTCGTTCCTATGGAAAGGCTTGACTGCCCAAGCATAATCTTTTTGTCAGGCAATGTAGTTCCAGGCATGACCCGCGAAGCGCAACACCAAAGCTGTGTTGACAGCCTGAAAGCGGGGGCAAAACTCATAGAAGGAAAGGTGATCGCGGGAAAGCCAGTGCAGCTTTTACTGGAAACGATTGATCCCGAAGAGAATCCAAAATATTTTCTTACTTCGGCCGCAGAGGCATTCGAAATAGTCAAAGCGGTAAATCATCCGCAGGTCAAATTCTTATACGATTTCTTCCACGAACAGATCGCGAACGGTAATTTGATTGAAAAGCTCGAAAAGAACATCGAGTATGTGGCAGTGGTACACGTTGCGGATGTTCCGGGGCGTCACGAACCCGGCACTGGAGAAATTAATTACGGAAGCATATTCCGAAAGCTGGCGGAATTGAGGTTCGGCGGCGTGGCGGCGATGGAATTCCTGCCGACAGGCGATCCAGTCACCCAGTTGCGCGCAGCACGGGAGCTGGCCTCGCAATGTTGCCGAGAAACAAGAGCCGGTGATAGCGGTTGAGTTCTGCCGCTGAGAAAAATCTTGTCACGCTCCCACCAGTTCCATTGCCTGACTTGGCTCGTATTCCACGATGTATCCCGCCACAGCGCTGGCTGCGACAGTCAGCGGACTCGCAAGATACATTTGACCGGGACCGCTGCGTCCAGGAAAATTACGATTCTGGGCACTGATCACGACCTGATCGGGACGCGTCGTGACGCCGGGGCCAGCGTTAATGCATGCGCCGCAACTTGGTTCGATCATGTGGGCACCGGCGTTGGCGAAGATTTCCAGATACCCCCTGCGGACGCAATAGTCTCTCGTCTCCTGCGATCCGAACTGGATATAGAACTGCACTGAATCCGCTACTCGCCGGCCTTGCCTCAATGCGTCGGCCAGAACGCTTGCATACATATCCATGTCTTCATTCTTGCCTGCGGTGCAGGTTCCGCCATACGCAAGTTCTATGGGAACGGGCGTATTCAATTCGCGGATAAATTTTCCGTTTCCAGGGTCGCCCGGAGTCGCGACCATCGGCGTAATCTCCGCAGCATTAATTTCGATTACATGGGCGTATTGTGCGTCAGGATCACTGTAAAGCCCTGCCGTGATGGATTCCGCTTGCTTCGGATCCATGCCGCGCCGCTCAACTAGAAACTGCACTGCTCTGGCATCGGGCGCGACAATCCCTGTAAATCCGCCGATCTCCGCCGCCATATTAGTCATGGTCGCGCGCTCGTCCACGCTGAGCTCTTCAATCGCGTTTCCGGAATACTCGATCACTTTAGCGAGGGCCTTGCCGCTCTTGATGTACTCCATCCGCAACAATGCGAGGATAAAATCTTTCGCAGTCACGTTGGAATGCTTGCGTCCACGAATCACGACTTTGACGGATTCGGGGATACGTACACGCACATCTTTTGTAATCCACGAATTGAAGACGTCGGTGGTTCCAATTCCGAAGGCTACGCAGCCGATCGCGCCAGAGTGCGGCGTGTGCGAATCGGAGCCGACAATCAGTTGTCCTGGCAAGGCATAGCTTTCCAGAACAACGGAATGGCAGATGCCTTCTGAGCCTTTGCGGTCGGTCAGTTCGCCATGCAGGCGAATTCCCCGCTGTTTTGCGAACTCTTCCTGCTTGAGCTTGAGTTGCTCCGCCAGGTCGAGCAATCCCATTTTTCGTTTCTGTTCGGAGAGCACCTCGTCTAAAAATGTGAGGTGGTCGCGGAAAAAGAGAATTGAAGAAGCGTCGTTGACGGGAGCGTCGCGGCCGACCAACTGATTGAAGAAAATTGCCGCCATGGGCGTGACGTATTCATGACTAAAGCGTAGATCGGTGCGGGTGAAACCGGAGTCTCCGGGTTTCACGGCTGGAATTCCGGCTCGGACGTCCGCTCCGACGTTAGGTTTGATCATGTGACGCGCGAAAATCTTTTCGGCGAGCGTCATCGGACGTGGTTTGGTTTCGATGGACGGGAGAAATACTTTGCCTTGCAAGCGCGCTACGTTGAAATTGAAGAGACCGCCGTGCTCGATTATCTGGCGGGTAATGTCATCTTCACCAAGCGTGAATTCCGAAAGCGGAATTTCTTGCCCAGATCGAATCCTGTCAATTAAGAAAAAGTTCGTTGAGGTGAGCACGCCCAGGTTCTGGCAGTTTTGTTTGTAAATGCGCTCGATATTTTCGGCGATAACAATCTGAATTCCGGCGCAAAGCTCAGCATATGGAGATTGTTCCCTGCTCGATCCCTTTCCCCGACGCCTTCCGCTAACCGCGGCGACGAAGCCTCCCTTCTTTACATCGCTTCTTCCGATTGGGGTTTGGTTCCCGCACTTCAGACCGGTATATGGAAACTCTCCGAGTGTTTCGTCGAAGAAGAAGCAAATGTGCGCCGGAGTAATTTCATCAGTGGAAATATCGTCGCGCAGCTTGGGATTACTTGCTGGGTTCGCCGTATCCCAAGGCAGGTCTTCACCTGCGAGTTGCCGCTTGATAAGAGCCGGGTCTTCAGTAAGGAAAAGGATTCGGCCATGGAGGAGAACTTCGGAGGGACGCTTTTCGATTTTTCGTTCGAGTAGTGAAGTAATCATGTGCCTGTCGGGGATCAGGACCGTGTTAGTCCCATTCTAACGCTATCGGCATGGAGAAGGCAGTTCGAAGAAAGAATCCAATCGGTTGGGCGCGACTTCCAGTCGTGCCGAAAAGGCTGCCAACGCGATGATCGGCACGACTGAAAGTTGTGCTCTACCCAGGTTCCGTAGCGTCGGTCTGTTAGGCGATGCCCCAGAACAGCAGATTCCTCCGGGCTGCGCCCGTTCGGAATGACAATTTAAAGATAAATCTGATGCCCCCTCAATGATGCGCGTTCTTATGATCGTACTTTTCGCCTGCTGGGATCGCGACCTGTAGGCGATTTTCCTTCGGAGCCATGGGGCAGGTGGCGAAGGGCGTTACGGCGCATGGGGGACTGTGCGCGTGATTGAAGTCGAGGATTACGGTGCCGTTCACTACCGGGTCTGTATCGAGAAAACGACCGCCGGGATAAGTATCGGTCTTAGTAGTGAGATCGTTAAAGACAAAGAAAAGGCCCTTGGACGGATCGCCGCCCAAATCAGTCAGGCTGACATCTTGACCGTTGATCTTAAAGTGCACTTCGCCGGTCACAGGGGTAGGAGTTACGTCTCCCAACACGTCCGGCACATCCACCGTTTTCTTTCCCGTCAATGGCACCCACGTTGCCGTGACGCGATAATTCAGATCGAGCGGGAAGAAAATCAGCCCGTGGAATTTTTCTACAGCCGGATTCTTAAGATCTTTGACCCGGATGCCAATGCGCTCGCCGCGCTTGATTACATGCATGCGGAAGCTGCCAATTTGAAGTACGGTCGGATGATCGGAGGCGTCCGATTGCAATTCTGCGCTGGTGGTTGACTTCCCCGTAATCCTCGCATCAACTCCAGGGGAAAGCTTCGCGGTGACAACCTGACCGCTGAACTCGAATGAGCCGGCGTGAGCGGGCAGACCAGCAAGAACGATTTGATTTCCCGGATCGCTGCCAAATTTGTTGCTGCCCGGTTTCAGCCAAAACAATCCCGCAAGGGGAAGCCAGTTTTGCTTCAGGTCCTCGACAAGTTCGGATTTCCACTTTTCGAAAGAATCGCGGTATGCGGCGTCTGGGGCAGCGGAAGGTTCGCCGGCTGCTGTCGCGTGGAAACAAGGCAGCGAGACCAGGGATACTAAGAAGGCGATTCTGAGTCGTCGGAAGAATGTCATGTGAGATTTTGTCTAAACTTGTAAACCCAGCGCCGCAAACCAACTCTCGAATTTCAGTTCGCAGGATTACTTTTTCGACTTGCCAAGCTGCCCTTCCCAAGCTGCCGGAGATAAGCGACCAGTTCACCTATCTGCGCCGCAGATAACTGCGCTGCAAAGGTAGGCATGTTCCCTTCCCCTTCGGTAATAACATGCTTCAACTCTGCATCGGTCTTTTTCTGCACTATCGCCGAGTGAAGATTTCTGGCCTTTAATTGTTTACCTAGTGTGGTGTTTCCGGTTGCGTCGACTCCGTGACACAAAACGCAGTGGGACTTGAACAGGTTCTCCCCGGCAGCGGCCTTGGGATCAGTCGCAGAGGACGCTGGGGTTAGAAAACAAACCGCGAACACCGCAACTGAAAGTGGTTTCCAAGAAAATCCGACACCAGTCATGGGATTGCTGGCTCCTGTCCCTCTAGCTTAGGCATGGTCCTTAAGATAAATCAAAATCCGGCAATTTGAATTCGCGATTTTCAACGATTTCTTGATCGCGGTCGTCCTCCGCTTTAATACAATGCTCATGATGGCTTCCCGTTTATTCACGGTCGCTCATGAGTCACCCGTCATTGGTGACAGCGGCGGAGGCTTTCAGCCCCCGCCAAATTATGACGGAGGAGGCGACGGGCATCGAGACGGCGACTCGTCCGACTACAATCACCGTTTGCGCCGTGCCCGATTGGGGTTGCTCTGCGCGACTATCTCAATTCTGATATTGTTTACGGCTTTCACGGTCGTATTTGCCGTCAGACACGGATCGGCAACATTCGACGAGCGCAGCAATTCCTACGTGCGGAATTGGACAAAAGTGTCCCTGCCTACCGGCCTATTGCTGGTCAACACTTTATTTCTTTTTGCGAGCAGCCTCACGATTGAAATGGCGCGACGGCGGTTTGCGCGAGATGTCGCACTGGCTCCTGTGCGCTCCATACCCGGTGTTTCGATTGGTAGGGAAAGAGGATTCCCCTGGCTTGCGGGAACTGCTGTTCTAGGGATCGCATTTCTTTTTGGACAAGGAATGGCGTGGCGAGAGCTGATTGCAAAGGGGTTTAATTTGTCGTCCGGAACGAGCAGCTCGTTTGTTTACCTGCTCACCGCGGCGCACGCCGTTCATCTCACCGGAGGTATTCTGGTTTTGGTTTATGCAGTGGTGATTTACTTCTTTCACCGCCCGGTGGAATCAAGGCACATCATCGTGGATGTGACGGCGTGGTACTGGCACTTCATGCTCATTTTGTGGATTTATATTTTCGCGCTGCTGGAATTTGCGCTGTAATCGCCCGATATCGAACCCTGACTCGCCCATCCACGCGAGGCCTCGTAGCTGGACAACCGGGGCTGGTGTCCCTAGGCGACTCGCCTCACTTTAACCTTCCTAATTTATCCATCGGCCAGTATCCGAATACGGCTTTGCCATAGATGAGACCCGCTTTCACGGGACCGAAATCGCGACTGTCGTTCGACAAACCTCGGTGATCTCCCAGCACGTAATAGCAACCCGGCGGCACGACCATAGTGTTATATGAACGTTCGTCCACGTATGCCGGGGGCACGTAGTCCTCGTTAATTGGATTGCCATTAACATAAACTTGGCCGGCATCAATACGAATGCGATCTCCGGACAAACCGATCACCCGTTTAATAAAACTCTTGGAAGGATCACGCGGATAACGAAAAACTACGATATCTCCCCGTTGGATGGACTCTAGCCGGTAAACAAACTTGTTGACGAAGATACGCTCCTGATCATCAAGGGATGGCATCATGCTGGTGCCCTCAACTTTCACCGGCTGGTACAGAAAGATGATGATAAAAGCTGAGATAACAAGAGAGATGATCAGGTCTCGCAGCCAGACAGATATGAGCGGTCTGGCGGGGGCAGTAACGGTTGAAGCTGGCGACGGCTCTGGAGGGCTTTTCTGCTCTACCATTGATCAATTCTATACTGAAGGCCCAGGCGGTCAGGCCAACCTCAACTGCATCCATGTCTTCCCCCGGCGTGCCCTACTGGCCTGGAATTCAGGTTACAATAGGCAAGCGGTTGAGGCTTTTTATGCGAAGACGCAGTTTGAGTCTGGCGTTTCTTTTTTTTGTAACTCTGACATTGTCGGCTCCCTGGGCCACTACCCAAGAGGAAAAACTTCCTGCATATAATGCGGCACCGCCCTCAGAGGGGGCCAAGTTGCCGGCAATCCTGTCGGCAGACCAGCTGTGGGGTGAGGATGCCCAATACCCTTATCAGACACACGCTTACGAGCTAGCGGCCAAAATCCCGGCGGTCCTTCATCAGCAGCCTTGTTATTGCTATTGCGATCGGATTGGGCACAACAGCCTACACAGTTGCTTCGAGACGACACATGGAGCGAAATGCTCGATATGCCTTAAGGAAGTCTATTATTCGTATTTAATGCATCAAAAGGGCAAAACTGCTGCCCAAATCCGCAAGGGCATTATTGATGGTGAGTGGAAACAGGTGAATCTATCCACAGCGGCGTCAATTAATTAGCTGGGATTGCTGTAATCTTGGAGAGCGAATCAGACTTTTCCACAGCTTGGTGGCGCTCCCGTGTAGGGGTTTTTGAAAATGGAGCAGGCAGGACTTAGGAAATACTTCTAGCAAAGCCTATGTCATCGTCGCCAAAACATAAGAAAAGAGGCATACTTACGCCAAGGACAGGGAAACTTTTACAAATGGCTCAGAAGACCACACCCAAACAATCGCGTGCGGAAGATCCGGTTTTTGCACAGGCTGTGCAAAACTATGAGGCAGGTTTGCGCGCCATGCAGGAGCACAAGTTTGACAAAGCAAAAGGCCATCTCCAAAAGGTGGTTTCGGGCGCAGCCAAGGACTTGGCCGACCGAGCGTCGGTCCACTTAAGTGCCTGTAATCAACAGCTCGAGCGGACGGCGAACCAGTTCAAGTCCCCGGAAGAGCACTACGATTACGCCATCTCTTTACTTAATCTTGGCGATTATGTCAGTGCCCGGGAGCACCTTGAGAATCTCGCTAGACAGGTTCCGAAAGCCGACTATGTTGCCTACGGCCTGGCCGCGCTGAATTGCCTAACTGGCCATGTGGAAGATGCGCTGAAAAACCTGGACCAGGCCATCCGACAGAACCCCGCTCTGCGGTTTCAAGCGCGAAACGATTCAGATTTCCAGAATCTGGTTGAAGATCCTCGTTTCACTGAGTTGCTGTACCCAGATCCTGGCGAGGAATTTCCTGCTGGCATGCCCAATAGGGTTATCTAAATCCTGCTCATGAGTTATATCGAGCAGAAAGAAGCCTCCGTGGAAGCGGCCAGTCATCAGCCCAAATCTGATTTGAAGGTCGTTGCGATCGGCGGCGGCACAGGACTCTCGGCGCTGCTTCGCGGGTTGAAGCGCTACGTTGTGCCGTCGGCCGGCAATCGCGGCCCGGAAAACCTTCAGATTGGCGAACTGTCCGCTGTTGTGACCGTCAGCGACGACGGCGGATCAAGCGGCCGGCTCCGCAAAGAGTTCAACATGCTTCCGCCCGGCGACATAAGAAATTGTATTGTCGCTTTATCGGAGGACGAGACTCTTCTCTCCCGGTTGTTTCAGCATCGCTTCGAAAAAGGCCCAGGTCTCGAAGGCCACAGCTTTGGGAATCTTTTTCTAGCGGCTCTCACTTCCATAACCGGGGATTTTGCCGAGGCGGTACGGCTTTCGTCCGAAATTCTGGTGACACGCGGCCGCATTTTCCCGGCCACAACCTGCAATGTTGAACTTGAAGCCGTCATGGAGGACGGAAGCCGGGTGCGAGGAGAAACAAGAATCACTGCGAGCAAAGGAAGAATCAAGGAATTGGTTCTGGTTCCGGGTGATCCCGAACCTCTGCCTCAGACGCTTGAGGCCATCAAGAGGGCGGACGTCATTACGATTGGACCGGGTTCTTTGTTCACCAGTCTGATCCCTAACTTGCTGGTGCGCGGAATCGCCGCATCAATTGCTAGTTCAACAGCTGTAAAAGTGTACGTTTGTAATTTGATGACCCAGGCGAACGAGAGCCTGGGGCGCACTGCGGCCGACCATATTCGCGCTTTGAACGACCATACCGGCACTAATATCTTTGATTACGCGCTGATCAATCAAACGCCCGTTTCGGGGCATTTGCAAACCAAATATGCTCTCGAAGGAGCCTCGCAGATAGTGACTGATATTGGAGAAATCGAGAAATTTGGTGTAACGCCGGTGCTCGGCGATTATCTGGAAGAAGCTGGAGTTGCCCGCCACGCCAGTGCGCGAGTCGCTCATGACCTGCTGGAGCTGCATAGCCGGTCTCGCCGAGAGAAAAGGGATTCGGCGGCTGCGCGGACCGTTTAGTCCCCGAGGGCAAGGAAATCGCGAACCCCAAAGGACACGCAGGTTCACGAAGATTGCTCTCAACGATGGGTAGTGTCTCAGTTGGCAGGTAATGGACTGGCATCCCAGAGACCCCGATGATGCGGAAGGATCGGCCTACCTCATAACGCAGGCGATCTATTGGCTCTGGCGTCGGATCAAATATTTATGGAATCGGATATTTCCATGAAGCTGAGACACTACCCAACGATGTACATTCTTGCGACTTTGCGTTCTCGCCCGGAAGGTTAAGCCCATCTCGCGGTATATTGTCTCGAATGCCAAAATCCATAAAGACCTCCCGTAGAGTGAATCCTCGCGTTGCAATTGCAATCATGGCAGCCGGAAAAGGCACTCGCCTTAAATCCAAACTTCCCAAGGTGCTCCATGAGGTGGGAGGCAAGCCGTTGCTGGCTCATGTAATTGCATCTGCGATGAAGGTGGTTCCAGAGAAGGACATCTACGCAATCATCGGGCACGAATCGGCGCGGGTTCGCGAAGCCGTAGCGTCTTCTGGGATTGGTTTTGTCTTGCAAAAAGAGCAGCGTGGGACCGGCCATGCGTTGATGGTTTCGCAAAAGGCATTGGCGGATTACGACGTCATCATTGTGCTATCTGGGGATGCCCCGCTTATCACGGCGCCGACTATTGAAAGACTCCGGGAATTCCACACCGCGAATAAAGCGGCTATGACTATATTGTCCGCGCGTCTGGAGAATCCCACCGGATACGGGAGAGTGATCCGAAAGGGCAAGAACAGCTCCGATGTAAAGGGGATTGTAGAAGAGAAATCCGCGGGGCCAGCTCAGCGTAAAATCCGCGAGATCAACTCCGGTTTTTATGCGTTCGACGCGAGGTCACTCTTCGCACATATTAATGAGATCAAGACCGACAATCCCCATGGCGAGTACTACCTGACGGATATGGCGTCGGTCTTGGTTAAAGCGAAAAATCGCGTTGTGGCGATTGAAACGAGTGACTCATCGGAGATACTGGGCGGCAATACCCGGGCTGAACTTGCCGACATCGATTTGCGAATGCGCCGCGCTAAGGCGCAAGAATTGATGGCGCATGGAGTAACGATTTTCTATCCAGATACGTGCGTCATTGACAGCGACGTAGAGATCGCCGCCGACACGACGATTGAGCCTTTTGTACAAATATTTGGAAACACGCGGATTGGCGGTGATTGCCGCATACGGTCCTATTCTGTAATTCGCGACTCTGATATCGGCGACAGTGTTCTGGTCAGGCCCGGATGCATTCTGCACGATGCCAAGGTAAAGCATGGCGCCATCTTGGGGCCATACTCCAATTTGCGTCCGGGAAGTGAAATTGGAGAGGGCGCACATGTCGGGAATTTTGTGGAGACAAAAAAGATTCGGCTGGGCAAGAATTCGAAAGCCAATCATCTTACGTATCTTGGCGACGCAGAAATCGGCGAGGGAGTAAACATTGGAGCGGGAACGATCACTTGCAACTTCGACGGTCTAAAGAAGCACAAGACAATCATCGAAGACGGGGTTTTTGTAGGCAGCGATTCGACACTCGTGGCGCCACTCACTGTAGGCAAGCATGCGTACATTGCGGCAGGATCGTGTGTGACGTACGACGTACCGGCGGATTCCCTCGCGATCGGACGATCGCGTCAGATTACCAAGGAAGGGTGGGCAAAACGGAAGCGCGAGGGGCGTTAATCCAGGAAAGCGATCGGCGTAACTTCGTAGCTCGCAATCCTCTAATTCCCGGGTTCTAGCCAAAAAACGAGGCGAGTGTGTTCACCTGCCTAGACGAGGACGTCAGGGCCTACATGGGCCGCTCTACTTCGACACGGCCGCGAACAACTGCGAGTGAATCAATGACTGAAACTGCTTGTCGTCAGCCTTAAAGTGCATCTGCAGATTCGAGCTATCCGAATCCACGCTCACGTCCTCGAGTGCAGCCTTCTCAATGGGAGTCGCAGTCATGCGGCGATAGAGCACGCCAGCCTTTACCAGCGAAGAAAGAGTCATAGCAGTGGTGGAATCAGATGTAACGACGTCCAGATCGAAATTCACGCCGTCGCTGAAATTCATCGTGTAGCGCGATCCGAGTACCCGTTTCTTAATCGTATCGAAGTCGGCGAGTTTGCCGGCGTCGCCCAGGGCGGAGAGCAACATGTTTTGTGTACCTTTCTGATCGAGGATGCTCCATACCGCACCGGAATCCACTGAGGCGATCATGTCGGCCATGGTGGGATTCGAATCCAGCGTTTGGGCGTAACCATCGCGAGCGTCTAACGCTCCGCGAATCGCGCCGCTGTCCCCAAACAAAAGAGTATTGTCATCGAGGAACATCATCTGCATACCTCCGGACATGTTGTAAATATCGGAGTCGCGATATTTCACCGGCCTGATCTTGTGCAGGCGAATTTTCCTGAGCACTACTTTCTCTGAAAAGGAGCCTTCCGCCAGGCCCACCACTTTGAGGTCTTGCTTCCCTGTCCGATACGAAACAAATGTAAGCTGGTCAACATCTTTGTCGGGATCAATTCCAACGCCCTTCAGCGCAACCTCAAACTGTTTGAGGCTTTCGGGAAGCACCTGCTGCTGCAAGGCCATGGCAGTGTCGGAATTTCGGAGGGCGCGATAGTCCACCGAAATAAGCTGTTGCAATTCCGAGGGGACAACGGCACGAGCCGAACTTCCCAGCGGGGCGCACCAGGCAATCGTATTCAGCAGCAAGACAGCGGTACAAAGCTTCGCAAAATTCATAACATCCTCAGAAAATGATTGGACGATCAATAGTTAGATGCGTTTCCGCGACGATTCTTAAAACCGAGCTAAGATTTATTGTATGCCAGCGGGTGGCAAGGGAAAGAAAACCAAAGTGCATGTATATTTTGGGGAGCCAAAATTCATGGCGAGGGGTAAGCCTTGTTTCGGCTAAGGTTTCCAGGGGCTGGGTGGATCGTCGTTGTCGAGCGCGAGCCAGACGCCGAGCCCACCGATAGCGCCAAGGGCAACGTACTTGGTGTAATCCGAACTCAATACGCCACCCGATCCAGCCGGAGTCGCCCCTCCTCCTGCATCCCGCTTGCGTTTGTCGCTCTTGCAACCCGCCGAGTCCTCGCGCGAAGTTTGTTCGCCCTCGCGCAGGTTGCTGCTCGACAGCGATGCTGGCAATTCTTTCGCAGATCCCGAATCGTTCACGGTCTCCAGCCTGACATCATTTTTCGTGGCCGCAACTTGAACCGTTCCATTCACGTCGGTCACTTCGAATTGGGTCCACGCGCTCGTTGCCGGCACGATCATCATGCAGCCGGCACGAACGCTGATCCCGTGCGACGTGGCCACACTCACGCTCCCGTGTTCCACAGACAGGCTTTGCCCCTGAAACTCCACCAGGGAAATGGGAAGAATAATCACGTTGGTTCCCAACGCCTTCAGGTTGGCCACCGAATCAGCCCGCGTCTCCAACAGATCGCCGGAGAAGATCGCGGACGCATTGGCGATCTCGGCCCCATTGCGCAGCACATCGTTGCCATAAAACATCGCACCCGGGTCTGCTGCAAACATCGAGGTGGAAGCGGCAATCAATATCCCGAACATTATGTTGCGTAACATGCAGCAATCGTAGTCCGAAAGATATAGAGAGGTCAATTGTGTTCGGTCCAGTCTAGCGCTATGTCTGATGCCTCGCATCGCCGCGAACGATCAAATAATTTACCCCCAACGGTCAATGGTTTCCCACCACACCAGCCGCGCCCATTCGCTCAAAACGGTTTTCGCCCACTCGCGATGGCGCCACCATTGCGTCCCAAATTGTTGAGGGTTATAAGCGGCAGTAACGCTGTAGCTGTAAGCGGGCACTTCCTTCGAGAACGTGCTGAGAGTTCTTCGCGTGTGGTAGTCGGATGTTACGAGTAAAACACGTTGCGTCGCTGGAATCGCTTTCAAGCATCGCGACACGTCCTGGGCTTCAGCTTTTGTCGAGAGCCCGTAGATCGGACACACATTGATTGAAGACGCCTCGGGCAAGGTCTCAACGTAGCGGCGGGCCAGGTCAAGTTCACTCCATTCGAACAGTCTCGCATCGGCAGGGACATCGAGAATTAAACGCGCAGCAGGTCTCTGCCGTAGCAGATCGAGTCCGCGCGCGGGGCGGTTATCCGTCTCTCCCGCCAGAACGACGATTACGTCGGCTTGCCGCGGCTGGTCAATAACCAAGAATCGAGCAGCATTCGCAAGCAGTAAAACAAGCAAAACCACGACTGCCAGGCGGAAGAAGAAGGTGCGCATTTATTCCCTTTTCGAAGAAATCTGAATCCAGGACCATGTTCCCTCCCACTGCCCCCCGGTCCGGGGAGGGAAAGAGTGAGGACAGAAACATCAACATATTGCGAGTTTCGCGCACCGCGAACCTGCGAAGGCGCCGTTCTAGCCGTGCCCAATATAGACAGTGCCCTAATTACTCACTGTTTTTAGCACGCCTAACTAGCTAAGAACTAAGGTTTTTATCCCCTTTTGCTTGTGGAAAAGCTACTCGAAAGACTTTATGGCGCATCTGAAACGAGATAGAGTCTTATGGTTGGTAACCTGCGAGCAAATTTGTTGGTTCGATGAATAACTCTTCAAACACGGCGCTTGCTGATCCTCCCGAGACCAGAGCGCGACCCACGAGGGTTCTTCCACTTACGTGGGGCCCTGTGTCCATGCTGCCGGATAGACGGCCTCCGTGGAAAGAATTTGTTTTCAGCATGGGATCGCAGAGCGTTCTGGTGCTGCTCCTGCTGTGGATTGGCCTTTTGCACCCGCACGTACTGACGCTGCCTCCAAGGGACTATCATTTTGTACGTTTAGTAAGCACGCCGCATCCGGTCAATCACGAGCCAGCACCGACTCGGCCGATACAAGCTCCGCCGATAGTGGAAGTGAAGACTCCCGAGACGCTGAAGTTACCGCCAACACCCGTTCGGGTTGAGCATCCGGACCCGGTGCCGGTGCCCAAGATCGAGGTAACAAGTAAGTTGCCGCCACAGCCGGCTGTGACGGTCATACCGAAGCCAATCGTGAAGACGAATGTGTTTTCGACCGGGAGCTCACAGGCGCCCACAATTCAAAAACCGCCGCAACAAGTGCAGACCGGTGGGTTCGGCGACCCCCGAGGCGTAAATACACCGGAGAATAGAAATCGCCCGGTAACGATTGCGCGACAAGGCTCGTTTGATCTGCCAACTGGTGGTGGTTACGGCAATGGAAGTGGCGGTCAGCACGGCGCCCCTGGAGTAGTTGCGAGTTCCGGTTTTGGAGATGGCCAGGCGATCGCAGTCGGTAAGGGAGCGGCCCCTAACCGGACAGTCAGTCAGGGCGGATTTGGCGACGCGCAGGCCGCTGATCCAAGCCAGATCGTTTCAAGGCGCGCAGAAGCTCCGCCGCACATCAAGCCGGCCGAAATACTTTCCAAACCCGTGCCAGCCTATACTGAAGAGGCGCGAAAGTTACATGTTGAAGGCGAAGTGTTGCTGGAAGTGGTTTTTGAAAGTTCGGGGTCGATTCGAGTTGTGCGGGTCGTGCACGGATTAGGTCACGGGTTGGACGAGTCGGCGATCAAAGCCGCGCAGCAAATTAAATTTACTCCAGCGCAAAAAGATGGACAGGCCGTTGATTCGAGTGGTGTCCTGCACATCTTGTTTCAGCTAGCTTAGTCAATTTTAAAGGGGTTTATGCCAAGAATTACTTTGCAAGGGTGTTTGGGACGGCGTCTTTTCGCACTAAATGTTTTGGCTTCGTTTTTGTGCTTCTTGTTTCCCCTGACGGCGAACAGTCAGGTTACATCGGGCGAGAATCCAGCTTCTACAACTCCGGCGGCGGTTCCCGACCAGAGCCATTCAACGCCGGGGCCTACTTTTGATCAAGTGATTGATCGGGTTGCGGAACGCGAGCACTTCTTCTTGGCGCAAATGAGGCACCTTCACCCGCTGGTCGAAACCTACATACAAAATCTGAAAGGCGAGGAAGAGAAGGCAGTGCCTGTGAGCGATCAGTATTTCCTGGGCCGCCTCAACATGAACAAGGGAACCCAGGATCAGTCGTTCATGGGACAGCCTGGGTTCGGGCGCAAATTTGTTTCAACCCTCACCGGCCTGTATGGAATGAAATTTCTTCCCCTTGGGTTTGCGCAGATGGTGGTATTGGACGACGACTTCGAGCGCAAGTTTTACAAGTTTACCTTTGTAAGACGGGAATTCCTGGGCGCAGTCCGATGCCTCGTTGTTGATGTTGAGCCCCTCGACAAATCCGCAAAGGGTAGGTTCATTGGAAGAATCTGGGTGGAAGATCAAGACTATAACGTAGTGCGTTTCAATGGCACATATAGCGGTCACGAACGCTACAGCTACTATCTGCACTTCGACAGCTGGCGAATCAATATGCGACCGGGGCTGTGGCTGCCAGCTTATATATACAGCGAGGAGTCAAACCTGCTTTATCGCGGAGGCCACAAGCTGCACTTCAAAGCGCAAACGCGGCTTTGGGGCTACGACCTGCGGCAGGCGGGGCAAAACGAAGAGTTTTCGCAAATTGTAGTGGATGCGCCGCAAGAGTCTGTGAAGGACCAGAGTGCGGCTGCACAGGACGCGACTCCGGTTGAAAGCCAGCGGCACTGGCAAAGCGAGGCGGAGCAGAACGCGGTCGAACGGTTGGAAAAGGCCGGATTGCTGGCTCCCCAAGGCGATGTTGACAAAGTCTTGCAGACCGTCGTCAACAATCTGATTGTCACCAACAATCTCAGAATCGAGCCTGAGGTCAGCACTCGGGTATTGCTCACTTCCCCTCTTGAATCGTTCACAATTGGGCATGTGATCGTACTGAGCCGCGGCATGTTGGATGTATTGCCGGATGAAGCTTCGCTGGCAATGGTGCTAGCTCATGAGTTGAGTCATATTGCGCTGGGTCATGGACTGGACACAAAGTTTGCCTTCAATGACCGCATGTTATTCCCTGATGAAAATACATTTCAACGAATGGACTTTGCGCGAGATTCAGTGGATGAAGACGCGGCGGACAAAAAAGCACTAGAGCTGCTGACGAACTCGCCGTACAAGGATAAGTTGGGTAATGCAGGTTTGTTTCTGAAGGCCTTGCAAGAGCATGCGCCAGAATTGAAAAACCTCATTCGGCCGCATTTGGGGAATAGCCTGGCAAACGGCAAATCAACACGCATGTCTGCCCTTCTTAGTAACGCTCCGCAGTTACAACCGGAGAGGACAGATCAGATTGCAGCATTGCCGTTGGGCGGAAGAGTTAAAGTAGATCCCTGGAGTGACAAAATCGAACTGATCAAGACGAAGCCAGTCGCCATTCTTACGTCGAGCGAAAAAATGCCTTTTGAAGTGACACCGTTTTACCCTTACTTGACGCGGCTTTCAGACGCGAACAACGAAAAGGTGACGGCCACTGGGCCGATTAACTAGCCGCACGCAGAAAGTGCGTGGGGTTATGGTATGGCGCTTCCAACCTGTGAAAAGACGGTATTGGCGTTAGTCCCAATGAGCCGGATTGTTCCGACGACAATCACCAGAATCACTGCCAGCATTACAGCATATTCGGCGATGTCCTGGCCTTCGTCATCTGACCAGAGCTTGCGCAGAAACTTTGACACGGGCTCCTCCTTTTGCGGATCGCTCTATGCTATATGAAAGCAATTTCTTGCCCCGGTTGCATATAGCTAGAGATGTCCCCCAATTAGTGCCGGTATGGACATCGTAGTTCCCCCAAGCAAATCAACGCAATAGCCATGATGTGTTTGCGTATGGCACGAAAGTGCCATACGGGAGAAAGTTCCCTTCCCGATTTTCATACAATTGGTTTCAATGGCAAAGATTGGTTGACGGCGAATAAGGCGAGCTCAAGGCGGGTGGAAACGCCTAGCTTGTCGAAAATATTGCTGAGGTGATGCTTCACTGTATCTTCGCTGATTTTGAAATATTCGGCGATTTCCTTATTTGAGTAGCCGGCAACCACCGCCGAGACAATTTCCAATTCGCGTGGAGTAAGGCCGAATTTCCTCTTGCGGGCGTCCTCTCCCGAAGATTCAACTAAGTTTCTCAGATACTGAACCAGATTAGAAACACTCTCTCGGCCCACCCAGTATTCTCCGGCCATTACTGCGTGAATAGCTTTCAGAAGCAACTGGGTAGCGGAATCTTTGAGCACCACTCCGCGGGCACCGAGCTGCAAAGCCTCCACAATTTGATTTTTCTCGGCAGCGGCGGTAAGAAGTATGACCCGCACGGAGTTTGGGGAGGACGTGGAGCTCATTTCACGCAGCGCCTCCAACCCGGGATGGCGCGGCATGGCGAGATCGAGAAGAAGGATCTCAGGCTTGAGTTGGCGCGCAAGTTTTACGGCTTCCGCGCCATCGCAAGCCTCTCCAATGACTTTTAAATCGGACTCAGCTTCGAGAAGCCGGCGCAAACCATCCCGAAAAATAGGATGGTCATCTGCAATCACGATTCGGATGGGCTGCGGTCTTCTGCTATCCATAAGCGGCTTCCCGTTGCTGTGGAATACTAACTTCCAAACGCGATCCCTGACCGGGAGTTGATTCTAACGTGAGTTCGCCCTCTATCAAACGCACACGTTCTCTGATAACCAACGGGCCCTTCCCCTGAGAGTCCAGTTCCGCATGGGTAAGGCGGCCCGCGAAAGAGAAACCAGCACCATCATCTTCGATGATCAACTGCCAGCGATCCCCGATACTATTCAAACGAACCAACACTTGATGGGCTTTGCTGTGTTTCCGGACGTTGACTAGAGCTTCTTGAACGATGCGCGCAATTTCACGGCATACTGGTTGGGGCATTTTCAAGTCTTCCACGCTGGTAAGGAATCTTGCGGAAATTCCGGTCTCCCGCTGAAACCTCTCGACCGTGTCGCCTATAAAACCAAGTAACCGCCTGGCATCCACGTCCAATGATTTCATTTGCTGCATTAACTCGCGTAATTTAAGGACTTCTTCGCGGAGCAAACCCTGAATCCGCCCCAGTTCCGAGGTCACGATTCCGGAGTTGGTCGTAGACTGGCGTCGGAGCACGTCTACTTGCATCTCGACCGCGATTAAAGATTGTACAGCGCCATCATGTAACTCGCGCGCAAAACGTGCCCGCTCGAGCGCTCCGGCCCGAGTCCGTAACCGGCTTAACAGATAAACGTTATAAACCGCTGGACCCACCTGGCGAACCAATTCTTGTAGAAAGCGAAGCTCCTCTTCAGTATCTCCAGTTAACCCTGGGTCAAACAGAAAAATGCGTCCTGACCATTCCCGGCCAAAAAGGAACGGAACAGAAATTAGGCTCGTGAATTTGTGATGGGTTTCAAGGCGATCGAGGAATGAGGCTGAAATATGTGGAATCCGTTCGCCGTTTTGATTCAATCCAAGAATAGAAAATTGCTCAGTTCCGCCCGGAGTCTTAGCGGCAAAAAAGGCAGTCGCCTCGTGGTCCTCGTAGAGATACATCTCGCGAGCAGCCAGGCCGGCCTCAAGCCATCGGAATTCTGACGGATCGAGGCCGTTTAAGCGAAGCTCGCCAAGGAACAAATGGTGGCTGTTATTTTCCTGGGACGCAATGATCGCGCTGTTTGCTCCATACATCGCCAACATTTCTCCCATGATGTCCTGCAGAGTGGCGCGAAGTCCCACCTCGACCCGCGTTCTGGCGAGAACTCGAGCAATGACTGCCTTTTCCGCACGTAGTTGCTTTTGCTGTTCCGCAAGGTACCCGAGAAGGAATCCCATGACCAAAAGCGAGATCGAACGCATAAACAGTCGCTTCGGCTCGAACTGGGTTATGTCTAATCTAAGCAGAGGAATGTGGTGCTGGAGGAAAAATCCGTCAAGATGACTGGTCAAGCCAGCGTAAAAGATTCCACTCTCGATCCAAAGCAGCATCACGGATGCTGTGGCGGTTCCAACAGTTTCCCATAGGCCCCACCGGTACGCTGCTGCGGCGGTGACAAAAACAAAAAACAAAAAGAAAGGATTTCCCTGGGCGGTGGCGAATATTGAGATAAGAACCGGCCAAATCACGTCGCCGCTGTGAACAAGAAGTCTAAATGCGGGGGTGGATTGCTTGCGCCGGCGCAACAATAGAAGGATCACTACGCTTTGAGCCAAATAAAAGGCAAGTAAACCATGGGCCCACAGGGAATAACGGATTTGGTCAGGATCCATCCAGACAGTTACTAAAGCGGCCGTCGCAAGAAAAACCCGCGCAGTCGCCAACCAACGCTCGATTCGGCGCACTTCCCCGGGTCCCATGGGAGCCCGAAGTCTCCAAAGAAAGCGATGTCGAAGTGGTTGAAATGCCAAGGAATTAGACCGGGTTAAGGGTGATGTCTGACGGGTATTTTGGCCCGCCTCCGCAAGACTAAGCGAAACCACTATATTACAACCGTCCGGCGTCACCTCGTTCTCTAGAGCCAGAAAGGGGACGATTCAACTTTCTCAGGTGACTTCAGTAACATTTATGGACGGACTAAAGTCTCTAGAATTGACTGAACAGAATGACAATGCGCTCCCAGATCTGGCTGCTTGTTGCCATCAGCTTGGTTCTTGTGCAAGCTATGGTCTCGCTCATTTTCCCTCCGGGCGCTGGGTTAGCTTCTGTCAGCGACGTCATACAGTGCTTGCTACTACTTTCGGGCACACTTTCGTTCCTGCCAAACGTGCTTGCAAATCGAGGACGAAGCCGTGCGTTCTGGACATTCCTAATGTTTGGCACGTCGCTTTGGCTCGCCTATCAGTTGTTGTGGACGTATTTTGAAGTTTTCCTGCATCAGGATGTTCCCAATCCTTTTGTGGGCGACGTCGTATTGTTTCTTCATTTTGTCCCCATGATGGCTGCACTGGCCGTAGATCAGAATTCAAACCGGGATGACCGAACACTAAAACTTGGGAGCCTGGACTTCACCATGCTGTTGTTGTGGTGGATGTATCTCTACTTGTTTGCGGTAATTCCGTGGCAATACGTGAAGACTGACTCGGATGTTTACAGCGCCAACATAAACACCTTGTATCTTGCGGAGAAATTTGTCTTCCTCGGCTGTCTTCTCCTGATTTATCTTCGCAGCGGCGAAAAATGGAAAACCCTGTACGCCCATTTATTCGGAGCCTGCCTGACTTATTCGTTGAGCTCATATCTGGCGAATTGGGCACTGGCTAGAAACGTCTATCACTCGGGCAGCTTGTACGACTTGCCTTTGGCCGCGTCTATGGCCTGGATCACGGGTGTGGGATTGTTTGGACGGAACCTGGTTGCCAAGATACGGCGCACGGGTTCACCCAACCGGCCTCCGGTATGGATGGCTCGCCTTGGAATGGCGACGGTCTTCTCGCTTCCCCTCTTTGCGGCGTGGGCGATGTTTGACACAAGCTCTCCGCCATCGGTCAAGAAATTCCGATTGGTACTCACTTTGTGCGGAATGCTGGTCATGGGGGCGATGATTTTCTTGAAGCAACACCTTCTGGATCAGGAACTGCTGGGCTTGCTGCACGCCTCTGAAGAGTCCTATGACAGTTTGAGTCGCGTGCAGGCACAGTTGGTGCAGTCTGAAAAGCTCGCATCATTGGGTCAATTGGTAGGTGGAGCAGCTCACGAACTGAATAATCCCTTGACCGCAATGCTGGGGTATTCAGAACTGCTTTCTTCGACACAGTTGAGCGGAGAGCAGCGCGCCATTACGGAAAAGATTGTGCAGCAGGTTCGGCGCACACAGAACCTTACCTCGAGTTTGCTCAGCTTTGCGAAGCAATCGCCTTTGGAGAAGCGCCTGCTGGATTTGAATGTACTCGTTGGAACGGCGGTAAAGCTCAATCAGCCCCAGCTGCGCACAGCTAACATTCAGGTGCGCACGGACCTGGCAGGGGGCTTGCCGCAGATAGCCGGGGACGCAAACCAACTTCTTCAGGTATTTCTTCACCTGACCACCAATGCGATGCAAGCGATGGCGCCAGGCGGCGGTACCCTGGGAATCGAGTCGCGCCTTAGCGGTGATTATATTCGGTTGGATTTTTCTGACAGCGGACTGGGAATCGAGGAGCCGGGACGGGTGTTCGATCCCTTTTACACGACACGGCCCGTGGGCCACGGCGCAGGACTGGGCCTCAGCGCTTGCTATGGCATAGTTCAGGAGCACAACGGAAAGATCACGTGCCAGAACCGGGCAGAAGGCGGTGCGATATTCAGCATCGAGCTTCCCGTCGCAGAGTCTTATCAAGATCAGCCGGCTACAGCTAGTCGTAGAGCGGCTAATCATAGAGTGGCCGCCTCATCTGCAAGGTAGTAATTATCATTCCCTTCATCGCGCCCTCCGCATAGATTTTTCCCGACAGTCCTCGATTGTTGCCGCTGGAGTGGTCTAATTGACGGGTGACCCGACGCCGTTGGATCGCTGACGAGGTTTCGGGGAATCGAGCTGCGCTCATCGGTTCCCATGCGCAACATCTCTCTCGAGTGCTTCGCGCACGCGTTGGTCAAAAATTTGATATTTCAACCGGGGACATTGTTCGATCGGGGGTTGTGATCGCTGTGTCAGATTCGCGAGTGGAATTTGAGCTGGGTGAGGGATGTCCGAACGAGAGCGCTCCTGACATTACTCTAGCTCTCGCCATCTTCAAGTTTGACCGGATGGAATGGGCAATCGAGAAAGCCACGGAGCTGGGCGTGACGCGAATTATCCCAATTGTCGCGCAGCGTACTGAACCTCATCTCGCCGTGGCGGCTTCGAAACGGGTGGAACGCTGGCAGCGAATTGCGAGGCAGGTGTCGGAGCAATCCCGGGGGTTCGCGGTTCCGGAAATTGCCCAGCCAATCAAACTGGCGGAGTTATTGAAGTGTCCGACCGTTGCCCGCATTGTCCTTTCAGAACTTGAGCATGATTTGATGCTAAAGGACACCATTTCCGGTGAAACCAAGCCAATTATCGTCGCCATTGGGCCCGAAGGGGGATGGTCAGAGGTGGAGCTCATTCAATTTCGGAAAACCGGTTGGGTGGCGGCCTCGGTGGGCAATACAATCTTGCGCGCCGAGACTGCTGCAATTGCCGCAATGGCAGTAATTCTTTCGGAATTGCACAGCTAATATTCTCAAACCTGTCTGCTATTCTCGTCCTCAGTGGCATCCCCGAAGACATTTTCGCAGCGGCAACCGTTCATCGCTGACCCACGGCAGCATGCGGCGATCGAGCATGTCCGCGGACCCATGCTGGTGGTCGCCGGCGCTGGCACCGGAAAGACGACCGTTCTTACGCGACGCATCGCGCAGCTGGTGCGCGAAGGTCATGCTCGTCCAGACGAAATTCTCGCCGTCACCTACACCGACAATGCGGCTCGCGAGATGCGTGAGAGGGTTGAGACTGACCTCGGCGGCAACGCGCCCCAGATCTGCACTTTTCACGCTTATTGCAACAATCTTCTGATCGGCCACAAGAACGACTTCGGAGTATTGGACGACAAGGACCTCTGGATTTACCTGCGCAATCGGCTTCGCGATTTGGGCTTGGAATATTTCATCCGCGCGGGGAACCTCACAAAGTTTCTCGACGACCTCTTGGATTTCATGCGCCGTTGCCAGGACGAATTGGTGGGACCGGAGCAGTATTCAGAATATGTGCAGCAGCTCGAACGCGGTGAATTGCCCATCCCGCGCGTATGTAAATCAAAGCACGCGGCGGAGTTAAGCGAGGAAGAAATTCTTGGCCGATGCCGGGAAATCGCGCGCGTGTACGCCACCGTCGAGAGATTGCTCCGCGAGGAAAACCTCGGCACTTTTGGGCACATGATCACGCGTGCCTACCAATTGCTTCAGGACGAGGCACTCCTATCCTGCGAACGCAAACGAACCCGTTTCATTCTTGTGGACGAGTTCCAGGATGCCAATTTCGCGCAGCTTAAGATTCTCCAGAAACTCGCGGGAGAAGAACAAAACATCTTCGCCGTTGGCGATCCCGATCAGGCCATTTACCGCTTCCGAGGCGCATCCAGTGCCGCGTTCAACTTGTTTCAGCGAAACTTCCCGGCCGCGACATTGATCGCGCTGGAAGAAAATCGCAGATCCACGACCCCGATCCTTCAATGCTCCTATGCGCTGATCTCAAAGAACTCGGCGAATGTTGGGTTGAATGGGTCATCGTTTGCTTACAAGCGCGCCCCTCTGAGTTCGGCCCGCGATCAGACGATACTCGATGATCAAGGCGAACTACAGAGTCGTCCGGTTGATATCGTTGTCTTCGGTGTGAAGGAATTGGAATCATGGGATGTGGTTTCGCGGATTCGCAGTCAACAGAAACAATCCGGCTGCCGTTGGAGCGACATTGCGGTGCTCTATCGGCAGCACTCCCATCGCGATGAAGTGGCAATCGAGCTAGCCGAACAGAGTGTTCCCTTCTCCATTGAGAATATGGATGTCATGGATACGCCGGAAGTCCGCGATCTATTTGCCTGCCTTGGTGCGGTTGTATCGGATACGGACAGCGCCAGTTTCTTCCGCGTCGCTGCATTGCCGCAGTTTGCGATAGATCCCGAAAAACTGCGCACTGGAATCCGGGCGCTTCCGAAAAACACGCAGAGCGCCGGCGTATCTTTGGTGCTTAGAGAAACCGAAGGCGGACTCGCGGTGCTGGAAGCCGTGCGCAACGTCCGCGAAGAAATCGCGGCTTCCGGCACGAATACTTCAGGGGGGCTACAGATCATCCTGCGCGGCTTTCATTTTGACCGACAGTCGCCCGCTCTTAAGGCAGTAACGGATTTCGTGAATTCATGGGAGAGCAAGGTCCTTACCAAGAGCGGAGACCTTCTAGAATTTGTCGAATATCTGGCCAACTTTCGCGAGGCCAGGGGAAGCATTTGCCTCCCCACCAATGACGAAAACGCGGTTCGTCTGCTTACCGCACACTCTGCCAAGGGCCTGGAGTTCAAGCATGTATTTATTCTGCGCGCCAGTTCTCCGTCATTTCCTTCGAGCTATAAGGAACCGTTATTCGAATTCCCCCGCGAGCTCTATGATCCCGATTCGGCAGCGCAAGGAGACGACAAGACGCTCCACGAACAAGAGGAGCGACGCCTCTTCTATGTCGCCATGACTCGCGCTCGTGATTTCCTCACGATTCATGCGAAACAAGGGACGGGCAAGACAGATAAGACGCCGCCCGGATTCCTTCGTGAACTGTTGAAGGACCCGAGCCTCGCGCCTTGGTTCCGGCAATCTGTTGCGGATGGGTTTCAGACGGACTTGTTCGCCCATGCGCCGCAACTTTCTGCGGTTTCGCGCACCACGGAATGGCTCTCCTTACCGCCTACGGTCAATCTCCACGAAAGACTCAGCGCGAGCGCTGTACAGACCTACGAAACGTGCCCGTTGCAGTTCAAACTAGAACGCGAGTGGAGAATCCCCGCCGAAGCTCCTGCGGCGATGCAATACGGGGCCAGCATGCATCGCGTGCTTCGTAGTTATTTCGATTCCGTACGCTTCCAGCGTCCATTTTTAGAGGACGAACTTATTGAAATGCTGATGGCTGATTTGGCTGATGCCGGTATCGCTGATCACTACCAGCGAGATCTATACAACCGGCAGGGCATTGAGCAGTTGCGGGGATTGCTCGAGGCCTGCCGCAAGAATCCCGCACCCGATGTGCTTCACACTGAGGAATGGTTCGAGATTCGAATTGGCATGGGAGTCGTTGCGGGAAGAATAGATCGCATTGACAAGACGTCAGGAAATCGCGTGCTGGTAATTGATTACAAAACTGGGAAGCCAAAGTCTCAGGAGGACGCGGACGACAGTCTTCAGCTTTCCATCTACGCTTTGGCCGCCCGCGAAAAATGGGGATACGAAGTCGAGCAGCTGGCATTTTATAACCTGGAAGAAAACAATCTGGTGATTACCCACCGCAACGAAGCTCAATTGCAGGAAGCCCGGCTTAAAGTTGAAGATGTCGCGGGAAATATCGCGAACGGACAATTCGACGCCAAACCAGGCTTTTATTGCCGCTTCTGCGCTTATAAGAATCTCTGTTCAGCAACCGAGACCCGCACCTTCCGCGCTCCAAACCCAAAAAGAAAACCCTCGTAGGGACCTAGCTTGCTACATCTACTTTTTCAAACGCTGAATATTTGCGAAAGATTGAAGACGTTGCAATCAACGTCTCTACTGCTGGGCATTGCCGGGAATGGCATTTGGGCTGTCGCCAAAAAAACTAAGGGGACGCTTTTGGCGTCCCCCCATTTGTTGCTTGTTGAAGGCTCGTTAGTGCTTTTTCTTTGCGGCCTTCTTAGCTTTCTTCTTGGTTGCCATGTTATCTATTCTCCCTTTTCCATTGTTCATGGATTAGCAACGATCGATTGTTGCAACTAGTTGAATGTATAGAGTCAACGAAAAGTGAAGTCAAGAAAAAAATGAAGGTACGAGGGTGAATGATCGCTACACCAAAGTCACCTGAGAGAATCGTCAGAGTAATGTTTCTTCCAAAAAAGTTCGCGTGGAAGATTTTTATGCGAGAGTTTCCGCATTTCGCTCAGTGCATTCTGATTTTCGCCGAAATCAAAGGTGTGATCGTGAGACGCGCGATGAGTATCCACACGCAAGTCGATCGGCGATCAGAAAGCCTATAATCAAGAAGAAGAAAATCTGCCCAGGAGCACATGAATGGCTGCTTTCGACGATGTTGTGATCATTTCTGGATGCCGCACCGCGGTAGGAAAATTTCAAGGGGCGCTGTCGGATTTTAGTGCTCCGCAACTCGGAGCCATCGCCGTTCGTGCGGCGGTCAAGCGAGCGAACATCGATCCGAAGCTCGTTGACGAATGCATTATGGGTAACGTCATCTCGGCGGGACTCGGACAAAATCCCGCACGACAGGCCGCCATCTTTGGTGGACTCGCTCCTGAGGTAGGTGCCATGACCGTTAACAAAGTTTGTGGCTCGGGATTGAAAGCAGTCGCGCTCGCGGCGCAGGCAATTCAGACTGGAAACAGTTCGGTGGTCGTTGCAGGAGGAATGGAGTCCATGACCAACGCCCCGTACCTTTTGCCGCAAGCCAGAAAAGGATATCGTCTCGGCGACGCCAAGATCATCGACGCGATGGTTCACGACGGCCTTTGGGATGTTTATAACGACTACCACATGGGCATTACGGGAGAGAACGTCGGGGAGAAGCACAGCATTAGCCGTGAAGAGCAGGATCAGTTCGCGCTGAATTCTCATCGTAAAGCCGTCGCGGCGATGAAAGAGTGCCGATTCAAATCGCAGATCGTTCCAGTCGAGATTCCGGCGAAGAAGAAAGGTGGCGCTCCCACGATTTTCGATCGCGACGAATCGCCGCGTGAAGATACGACAATTGAAATTCTGCGCGCGTTGAAGCCGGCGTTCAAGAAAGATGGCACGGTGACGGCTGGAAATGCTCCCGGAGTAAACGACGCAGCGGCTGCGGTGGTCGTTACGAGCGCGAAGCGAGCTGAAGAACTCGGCGCGAAGCCGATGGTGCGAATCGTCGCCCAGGCCACCAGCGGAGTCGAACCCAAGTGGGTCATGCTGGCCCCGGTGGGAGCCGTCCGCACCATTTGGGAGAAGACGGGGTGGAAGCCTGAAGATGTTGACCTCTACGAACTGAACGAGGCATTTTCGGTGCAGGCCTTGGGTGTGATGAAGGAACTCGGCCTTAATCCTGAAAAAGTAAATGTAAACGGAGGAGCCGTCGCCATCGGACATCCCATCGGCGCCAGCGGGGCGCGTGTGTTGGTCACGCTCATCTCTGAAATGATCCGCCGCGATGTGCATCGCGGGATCGCGGCGTTGTGTCTGGGTGGGGGAAATGCGGTGGCTATGGCGGTGGAGAGGTGATAACGCTTTCTAACACCAACTTGTAATCGGAGGCATATTGGAGACGCTTGGGCTAACCGAGGTCCATGACTGGTTCGAAAAGATTCCGAACCGTAGCACAGGATACGTGCATTGCGATGCTCGTGGACTTTTTTTCACTCATCCCGAAGCAAGCTGCATCGACCTTGAATACCCGCCGAAGCTGGAGCGACTCTCGTTTTTTACCCGGCTTCTTTCAACAATCGGGTATGGCGACGAATACTTTCAAGGGGCGCTGCTTTGGTTTACAGAATGGGGCGTCTGGAACTTATCGGACGAGGGGCTCGGATATCGCATCGTTGAAGGAATGAATCGGGCGTCCGGTCAGCCAAAGTCTTTTGAAGTTGCCCCAGGGCATGTATTTAGAACGGACGAATTGCCGGATGCGATCGGGATGCTCATGCAACCCATGATTTTTGGCTGGGATGCCTATTATTACCCGTCTTGGTCTTACGGGACAGGCGAGTTTTTTCTGTTTGTTAGTCACGACTCATTCGTGACGATTGTGACGCGCACAAAGGTTTTCTACGATAAGGTGTTCGGCATCTTAGAGGAACTTGACCTTCATCCGAAGGCGGGCCATGAATCACGGATTGGAAGGTTCTGTCGTCCTTTATGACCGACAACGTAGAACTTCCCTCGACGCTACGGTATTAATCGCCGGCGGCAAATTGTCGTTGTACGCAGCACGGATGCAACGCACCGTGCGCCACCAATTCTGAACAACTCGATCCGACGATCGCTACTAGTGCGTCGTGGAAAGAAGAAACATGGAGCACGGAACTGAGCCTGGTGCGGTCCAGCACTTCGAGAACAAAACGAGAAGGATTGATTAGCTTGAGTTCGATATTGCGGCTTCGACTCCAGTGATGCAAAGAAACCAGCGCGGTCAGCCCCGCTGCGTCCACGGATTCGACATCGGAGAGATCGAGCACGATAACGCGAGTATTGTTTCCTGAAACTACGACATTCTTGAGCACGCGAACCCCTTCGCCACGGACGAGACGGCCAGCGCATTTCACAATTGCTACATCCTTCAATTGTTCGACGTGTGTAGTTAGCATAAACTTGCTCCTCTGCTTGATACGTAAATAGACGTTTTGAAGTTCCGTTTGTCACCACGCGTTTTCACAGAGAATTCGTACAGAGTGGCTATGTAAATCCAGAGAAGAATGGATATTGCGGACTACCACCACGGCGCTCTAGTCTTCTTTGATCTGAGGCTACGTTTATCAATGGGCCAGAAACGCCCGCGCACTTAGAATGAGATGATGAGAATTTATCTTGGACGTCATGTTTACGGGTTGGCTGCCGTCGGTTTTGGCATCATCACTTTGGTCTGGCATGACTTTAACACTTGGCAACAGATCGCGCCGCTTGGGAACATTCCTCACCGCGAAGTTCTCGTATACATCGCCGCTGCTACCGAGATTTTTGGGGGTCTGGCGATTCAGTGGCGTAGATCGGCGCGAACCGGCGCTATCGCGCTCGGCGTTATATATCTTACGTTTGCGTTGCTCTGGGTGCCCCGGATTGCTGCGGAACCGCTGGTTTATGATCGTTGGGGCAATTTCTTCGAGCAATTTTCTCAGGTCGCAGGCGCACTGATCGTTTACGCATCGTCTAGCCGGAGCAATTCGGAGCGATCAGGAAGATTGGCTCGGATCGGGTATACATCTTTCGGAATTTGCGTGGTTTCGTTCACGATGGAACAACTCATGTATCTTTCCGGAACGGCATCTTTTGTTCCCAAGTGGATTCCTCCTGGACAAATGTTCTGGGCGATAGCTACCACGATTGCGTTTGCGCTCGCGGCTATCGCGCTACTTTCCGGACGTGTGGCCCTTCTAGCGGCTCGATTAACGACAGCGATGATAGTCGGCTTCGGATTGTTGATATGGCTGCCGTTTGTCTTTGCCGATCCACACAAACTGTTCCACTGGGCCGGCAATGTGGAGAATCTCTCGATAGCCGGGGCGGCGTGGATTGTCGCCGATTTTCTTAGCCAAAGTCGCTCTTCACAAGGAATCTCAACCGCATTGTGACATCCGTCACAGCCCTCTTTTTCATCCATGAGCTAAGGTCAGAGCGCGGACGCGTGTGTCCGCGCCTATGCTCTATAAAACTCTCAGCGCGGCGGTTTACGGAATTGACGCCAGCATCATTGAAGTCGAGGTTGACATTTCCGGGATTAAGACGAGTGAAGACCATTTTCACACCGTTGGTCTGCCCGATGCTGCTGTCCGCGAGAGCCGCGACCGTGTGCGCGCCGCGTTGAAGAATTGCGGATACGAAATTCCTCTGACCCACATCACCATCAATCTTGCCCCAGCCGACATTCGCAAGGAAGGCTCGGGATTTGACTTGCCAATGGCGCTGGGAATTCTTGGCGCTTATGGCGGGCTTAATAAAAAAGAAGTGCCGGATTGCCTGTTCGTCGGCGAGCTTTCACTTGACGGAGGCATTCGCGGGGTGCGGGGTGCGTTGCCCATCGCGATTGAAGCGCGCGGGAAGAAGATTTCGAAGCTGATCGTCCCTGAGCTCAACGCCAAAGAAGCTGCCATGGTCGGCGGCGTATCGGTTTATCCGGTGAAGTCACTGCTGGATGTGATCCGCTTCGTGAACACCGGCAATGGAATTCAGCCGCTGAATGTTGACAGCGAAACGCTGCTCAGTGAATCGCAACAGTTTTCTGTGGACTTCAAAGATGTACGCGGACAGCAAACCGCCAAGCGAGCTCTGGAGGTAGCGTGCGCGGGCGGCCACAACATTCTGATGATCGGGCCTCCGGGATCGGGCAAGACGATGCTGGCGAAACGCATGCCAACGATCCTGCCGCCATTCACATTTGAAGAGGCGCTGGAGACGACGAAAATTCACAGCGTCGCGGGAGTTCTTGACGCGGGAGCGGGATTGGTCGGTGTGCGCCCCTTCCGCTCGCCGCATCACACGATTTCCGACGCGGGACTTATCGGTGGAGGAGCCGTGCCGCGTCCCGGAGAAGTTTCGTTGGCGCATAACGGCGTTTTGTTTCTCGACGAACTTCCCGAGTTTCCGCGAAATGTTTTGGAGGTGATGCGCCAGCCGCTGGAAGACGGGACAGTCTGCATTGCCCGCGCCGCAATGTCGCTGACCTTCCCTTCCCGCTTTATGCTGGCGGCGGCGATGAATCCTTGTCCCTGTGGATATTTCAACGACCGCAGCCGCGAATGTCATTGCACTCCGCCAATCATTCAACGTTACATGTCGAAAATCTCGGGGCCACTGCTGGATCGCATTGATATCCACATTGACGTGCCGGCGGTGAACTACAAAGAGATGCGTTCGGGATCGGAGCCGGAAAACTCAGCCACCATCCGCGAACGCGTTATGCGCGCCCGCGATTCGCAAATAAAAAGATTCTCAGAATCGCCCAACACGAAGATCTATTGCAACGCACAAATGGCCCCTCGCCACATTCGAGCCTTCTGCGAACTCTCCGCCGATTGCGAGCGGCTATTGGAACGCGCCATGGCCCAGCAGGGACTCACCGCCCGCGCCCACGACCGCATCCTGAAAGTGGCCAGAACTATCGCCGACCTCGACGGCACACCTGCGCTTGCGCCGAAGCATATCGCGGAGGCAATTCAGTACCGGACCTTGGATCGAACGTTCTGGGCGTAAGGAGAGACTTCATTCCCAAAGTGATTGTTGCAAACAAAAAGGCGGGAGGTTATAGAGACTTCAAGAACTCAATGATCGCCTCTTGGTCTTCCCTCTTCAGTCTTTCAAATTGCTGGCTTACATGGCTCGCCTCACCCTGGTGTCGCAAGATCGCGTCGCGAAGCGTCAGGGATGCGCCGTCGTGCATCAATCGGGGACGCAAGCGAACTCCCCACAAAGGAGCAGTGCGTACTTTGTCGCGGCTGCTCTCATAGTCCTGTTTCGCAAGATACCCGGACATCATCTGAAAGACTTTCTTCCCGTAGTGCTCCGGGGTCGCCTGCAGGATTCCGTCGCCTGTACCAACGTCATGCATTAAGAAATCCCCATACGGGTGAAATGTGATTGACCCGAGCGCGGCTGGAATCGTAAACGTTCCGCCGTTAATTTTTGTTCCGGCCGTAGCGGTGGTCAATGTTTCGACGTGGCAAGTCCCACAACCGATCTTGTCAAATAAGGCATTGCCCTTCTTTGCAACCGCGCTGATCGCGAGCTGGGAATCGCGTGCCGGGGCTTTCGTGGCTCGAACAAACCGTGCGAAGTGATCAATGTCGGAGAGGCCGTCCGGTCCTGGGGTATCATTCGGCTCCGAGGCGGTGTTGCAAAGCTTGGTTACCTCATCCGGTTGAAGGCGGTTTGTGATGCCCATCTCGTTGAGGTATGCGTCGCCGGCGAACGATAGCAGGCTTGCGTGCTGGTCTTTCCAACCGAACCTACCAACGCTCATCTGTCCGGGCGCTTCTACGATAGGGACGTGCAGAACCTGCCCGCAGATCTTACGGTGTGACGACTTGCACTGTTGCGCGGCAAGATCAATGAGGGTTTGATCGGCGACTGCCTCCACGAAGCCATCTCCCAACAGATTCAGAGAAAGCCGAAATGTGCGGATCGTCTCCGTCTCGGGAACTCGCTCTTGAATCTCATTATCAGGAAAAGCAGCGTTGGGACAAATTGCGCGATCATTCACCAGAGACCGGCCAGAGATCACTTCGGCTCCGTGAGCGACCGGGATTTCTGGAGTGCGGAAGTGTCCCTCTGGCCCCAGGTGACCGACGCGCAATTCCGTGACTTGGGAGGCGGCGCCCGAAACTGGGCTCTGGTGGCATTCGCGGCAGGACTGCGCGTTATAAAGCGGTCCGAGGCCATCGCCTAATTGCTCGACTTCCTCGAATTTCGTTTGATCGGCCTGATGAGTCGCCTCGTCGGTCACACCGTTGCTCTTGTTGTCAAAACCGGTAGGTGCCTCCGTCGAACGAGAGGCAGAAGAAGTGAGGATGAAACTTAGTGCGAACAGCAGGATCAGCGATCGCATTGCTAATTCTCCCTTCTCTAGGGCGGCCGCGCACAGGGCAGTCTGGGACTCGAGGCCTTGTTTGCGCCCGTGCAAGAATCAGGCCGATGATTGCTCCATTCCACTTGCAGGCCCACGCCGAGAAGACGAATTTGCCTTCATGAATACCACCTTTGCCAGTTTCTGTCCAAAACGAACTTTGGCTTTCGGGTACCGTACGTTTTTTGACTCACGCTTGCGAGTTGGGTCGGCGTAGCCCGATTCGCCTTGCATGGCAATCCCACAAGGTTTTTTACAAACTTTTACCATCCAATTCACAACCAATGCTTCATAACATGTTTCTCACAAAGGTAATAGTGTTCTTGTTCTCGTTCGAAATCCGATCCACAAAAAGGGAAATATGGCTTTTGAAAAAACTCAGTTCCCAAGCTCTGGAAGGATAACTTCGAGATTGATCTCCTGTGCGGCAGTTGTTATCGCATTCTTCGGCGGCAGCGCCCTCGCGCAGTCCGGAAATCAATCTCTACAAAGCCAAGGCGACTCCAGACCGCAAGCGGGCAATCCCGTCACGACCGTCTCGGTTCAGGTCAACGTCGTAAATGTTCTCGCGACGGTGCGCGACAAACATGGAAAAATCGTCCCCAATCTCACGCAAAGCGATTTTGTCCTCACCGAAGACGGACGGCCGCAGACCATTCACTATTTCACAAGGGAAAGCGACCTACCGCTAACACTCGGTTTGCTCGTGGACACAAGTTTGAGTCAGCGCCGTGTTCTCGATCAGGAACGCACCGCCAGCCACAGCTTTCTGAATCAGATGGTGCGCGAAGATAAAGACAAAGCATTTGTGATCCACTTCGATCGGGAAGTGGAGTTATTGCAAGACCTCACTGGCTCCCGAGAGAAGTTGGAAGCCGCCCTCGACACACTTCAAACTCCCGAGCTCAAGCGCGCCAGCACTGCAGGAGGAAATGATCCGGACGACTCCGATCCAAACTCAGGACGCGGCGGCGGCAGACATTTCGGCGGCGGCACTTTGCTTTATGACGCGGTTTATCTGGCTTCCGACGAGCTGATGAAAAAGCAACAGGGACGGAAAGCATTGATTGTACTTTCTGATGGAGTTGACCGGGGCAGCAAAGAGACTCTCGAAACTGCAATTGAAACCGCGCAGCGGTCGGACACGGTGGTGTATTCAATCCTGTTCAAGGATGACGAGCTGAATCAAGGCGATCACGGAGGGTTTGGACGTCCACGCATCGGTGGCGGCGGAATGGGCGGCCCCATGGGCGGCGGACCGATGGGCGGCGGTCCCGTGGGCGGCGGCCGGCGTGGAGGCGGAAGACGCCAAGAAGAACCGCGTCCGGATGGCAAAAAGACTCTTGATCGCATTTCCAAGGAAACCGGCGGGCGGTTGTTTGAAGTTTCCAAGAAGCAACCAATTGGCGAGATTTACTCGGAGATCGAGGAGGAACTTCGAAACCAGTACAGCATCGGCTACACGCCCGACAGACAAGCCGAAGACGCCCCGGGCTACCGGAAAATCCAGCTCAGTACGAAACAGAAGGATTTAACCGTGCAGACTCGGCAGGGCTACTACGCTGGCCGGTGAAACATTGAAGCGCATCGCGAAAACAGGCGAATGTTCTCACGATGCGCTCCTAATTTCCTAGTGAGCCGGAAAAACAAATTAAGCCCGCTTATGCAGCGTGCTTTTCAGCTATCGCGCGGACAGCGATTGCCATAGCCGCCGCTCCCAGCGTTTTTACCAGCGTGGGATGGTTGGCATACACGGAGCTCAACTTGTCCACGATCGAAGGATCGTGTTGCTCGGCCTGGTGGGCGATGTTTTGAATTGCATCCGGAGATATAGCACTTGCCTGCTGCGGACTAACCGCGCCACTGCTGCCGAGACCGGGAATCATCGTTGATAGTTGAGGCGCCGCTGCAAGGATCGTGTTGAGCATGCTCGCCTTCTGGTCAGCCGAGCCATTGGCGAATAGCTGGGAAACTAGCTGCGCGAAGGGCGCCGTTTGATCAGAGCGCATAGCGGCTGCGATTCCCTGAGCCAGCGTCGAGCTATCCACGGCCTTCGCAACCTGATCAAAGCTTGTATTGGCGTCGCCTGGTGCGGGGGTGCCTCCCGTGTATTGTGCAGCCAGACCCTTTATTTCGTCGAATAGACCCATGGTAAACTCCCTTTCACTTGCAGAATTGCTCAATTACCTTCGGTTTAATCAGCAGGGCGATCATACACCTGAACCTGTCCGCTAGATGATCACTACGAAATGATCAAACATACATTGCCTCTCCGGGTACAATTGCACAAACTATTTTCTTCCCCCAGCGTTTCAAGATTCTGAAGGAGGACAAATTTTGGCGTGTCCATTTTTTGTGCCGACAGATAGAGCTGACGGTATTGCGTGGCTACATCCCTCCCGCTTGCCATTGGGAGCCGGATGGAATGGACACTGTGGCGCGCCCGGGCACGAGGGATTCACACCGACTCCGGAAGAAATAAAAGAAAATTGCAATCTAGGATATGCAGCTGCTTGTCCCCGTTTGCCTAGGCAACGTGGTTGCGACGCTGTTCGGTTTTCCGTTGTTCGCCACTCGGACTCGCATCTGGTATTGTGGTTCGTTTTTGAATCGCGGCATCGCCCGGCGGGGCACGGTACTCTGGAGTATAGAGTTGCAACCCGTCAATGGACCTCGCCGCATCCCAATGAACATATACAGAGAATGGCAGATTGCTACGTTCAATCGTATTTGTCTCGCAAACCGGCGGCCGCTGATTCGAGTTTCGAAGCTACTGCCCACTCCGACTCCAAAACCGACCATGACAATTGATCAAGGAAAATACTGATGCCCCGAAATGAAGATCTGATGTTGCCAAGGCCAGTGCGTGATTCGCAATCTGAAATGACGGAAATCGTCCTTCCCAACGACGCGAACCCGCTCGACAACCTGCTTGGCGGACGACTTATGCACTGGATCGATCTCGCGGGTGCCATGGCCGCGCATCGGCATTCCAGAAATTATGTGGTCACGGCGGCGATTGATCATTTGGATTTCTGGGTTCCCGTGCATGTCGGCGACTTGGTGATTTTGCGGTCTTCAGTCAATCGCGTATTTCACACTTCCATGGAAGTCGGGGTCAAAGTTGTGGTTGAGAATTACATCGTAGATACCAGTGAACACGTAAGTTCCGCTTATTTGACCTTTGTCGCGGTTGATGCCGGTGGACGGCACTTGCAGGTTCCTGCGGTTGTCCCCGAGACTCCTGAGGAACAGCGCCGTTATGATGACGCGGGCCGCCGGCGAGAAATCCGCCGCACCGAGTTGGAACGGCGGCGAAAGAATCAGGCGCGTTAGCAAGCTCGAAAAGGCGGGTGGGTGGAGTGACAGCAAAAAAAGTAGCCGTGGGCGTGGTGGGCATCGCATCGGTCCCGGTTGTGGTAATTATCGGCGCCGCGATAGCAGATTTTATTTACATGCGTTTGGCGTTTCAAGGCTATGACGTCAGGGATTTGGCTCCCGGTGACGGAATCGGAGGCGTCTTCTTGACTTGGGTCTTTTGCGGGGTGCTTCTTCTCTTTGATGTCGTGTTTTGGATTCGCATTTACCGCCGGGTATCGAATTGATTTAAGCGCGGGTCCACCCGCGCTAGGAATCCGCTGTTCTCCAAGCCAAAAAGCAGATTCCTCACCGGCTGAAGCCGATTCGGAATGGCAAGAAGTTCACCGACGCTTAACCCTGTCGCTCGCAAAGATATGTTACGGGATGACTCTATAACGTACATTCATACCTGCCGCGTTGTGGAACGAGACATGGCAGTGCAGCAACCATATGCCGGGATCATCCGGCAGCATGTCGGCGGTCGCCATCTGCATCGGAGCCATAAACGTGACATCTGTGCGCATTTGATTGATAGTGACGGTGTTGCCGTGCCAGTGCGGCGTGTGGAAGTCAAAGTCGTTCATTCCGGAGAAGAGATACCAGCGGACGTGTTCGCCTTTGCGCATGGTAAGCGCCTGCATGGGCATGCTCCCGTGCGAAAAACCGTTAATCGAAAACGTCACAAAGTAGGGATACGTCGCCGTCGCGCTGACACTGGTCATCGGGGTCGGAATCGCACCATCCTTTTCGATGGTTGGCAGGTTACGCTCGACGTACCAACTATCCTCTTCATGAACCTGTGCGAACCAAAGCACAAACTCGCGGTCAATGCCTTTTGGTGAGCCGTCGGGCTTCGATTGCCCGCGCCCCGTGATGATCATGGGACCGACTAGTCCGGTGTTGCCGTCACGGTACTCGTCGGCATGCGAATGGTACATCCACATCACCGAGTTGAGGTCGCCGGGCGCGGGACCGGCACGCTCCGGCACTTGCCATATGTACTCGTGCGTTCCCCCCGGGGGCACGGCATCGTCGGCTTTGTCTGCGCCAGAAGTTCCGTCATCGTAAGGCGCGCCCTCCGAATCCTTGTTGTAGAACACCCCATGCGGATGCATCGAATAGGGCTTGTTGCCATTGTTGCGAAAGGTGACATGAATTGTGTCTCCCACTTCAGCCCGAATCAATGGCCCCATGAAACCCAGATGCGCCCACTCCGCCGGCCTCGGCTTCAGGGTACTGAACGTGCTGTCGGTATATTCGCGGTATAGCGCCTTCACGTAAGACGTGGAAACGGGCTTTTCAACCGGTTTTGCGCCTGGGCTTGTACCCCCCGCGAACAGACCGACGGCACTGAAGGGTTTGCCGGTGATGCCGTCTACCCCTCCCGGAACGTAATCCCATTTCACCTCGTCGGCGGCGATGTAATAAGTGCGGGTGTGTCCCCGGGATGAACCGTTGGGTGTGGCCTTGGCCATAGCCATCGAGTTGCCTTGAGCAGCCGCGGTAACGTCGCAAGACAAAATCGAAAGAGTCAGGATCGCAAGAATACGGAGCCAGAGACGCCTATTACTGTTTCTTGCCATAGTTAACCTCCGCGCCTCTACGGGTGCGACTTGCTGCGGCTACAGAGAAGTAATCCGCCGTGAGAACTGAGGACGGCGGCATTATACACATCTCAAGAACAGCTTCAATACGGGAAGGCAATGGGTTCTGCGAAGCACTTGTATAATTCTTCTTAGTTCATTCATCCTGAATTCGCCGAAAGGTAATCTTGTCCGCCTCAATGCCTCCTCGTCCCGGTCAACAGCCACCAGCGCCGCAACCATTACCTGGCGTGGATGCCATCATTGCGGTTGGCTCCGGCAAGGGCGGAGTTGGGAAAACCACACTCGCGGTCAATCTCGCATTGGTGCTGGCGCAGCTGGGACACAAAGTTGGACTCCTGGACGCAGACGTTTATGGCCCGAACGTGCCGCTGATGCTGGGCGTCAGCGCGCAGCCGAAGGTCCTTGGAGACAACCGAATCGAACCTTTAGAGGCACACGGACTCAAGGTCATTTCAGTGGGCTTCCTGAATCCGGGTGACAAACCGCTGATTTGGCGCGGGCCGATGCTTCATTCCATTATCAAGCAGTTTCTTGGCTCGGTGGTTTGGGGAGAGCTTGAATACCTGATTGTGGATCTGCCTCCCGGCACAGGCGATGTTGCGCTTTCCTTGATACAAACGGTTCCGCTGACGGGAGCAATCGTAGTTTCGACACCGTCCGATGTTTCTCTCCAGGATGCCCGTAAAGCGATCGAGATGTTTCGCCAGATGAAAGTTGACATCGTCGGGATGGTGGAGAATATGAGCTACTTCACCTGCCCGCATTGCCATCATGAGATTGACATTTTTTCCCGCGGAGGAGCAGAAAAGACTGCCGCTCAATTCGACGTCTCGTTCCTGGGAAATATTGAGTTGGACCCCGAAATCCGCAAAGCAGGGGATAGCGGCAAACCAACGGTCCTCGAGGGGGAAAACTCAGCGCACGCGAAATCCTTATTCGCCTTCGCTCGAAGGGTGGTCGAGCGAGTGCATGATATTCAAGCCACATCATCGGAAAGCGTCATTCAAATCCAATAGCTGCTCAAATCCAATAGGCGTTGATTCCTTTCCCACATTTTTCGCATCAATATAGTTGATTATGCGACGCGCAGATTGCGGCTGCCGTTACCTTGACAGCCCTCTCCGCCGTTCCTAGAATCGAGACAGTCGGGGAGTTTGGCGGTAGAAGCACAAGCGCGCGGCAATAAAGTATTTACCTTTCGTGCGCCACTAAAGATAGCCTGCCAAAGCCGTAACTCATTCTGTTAAAAGATTTAATATGCAGCCTGGAACTCCAATTGGCGAGCGCGGACGTGAGATTCTGACCGCGATTGTAGAGACTTTCATTGCCACGGGAGAGCCGGTTGGTTCGCGTACCTTGGCGCGTTCGAACCGAGAAGGGCTTAGCCCTGCGACCATCAGGAACGTGATGGCGGATTTAGCTGACGCGGGCTTCCTTGAACAGCCACATACTTCAGCAGGAAGAGTTCCGAGTACAGAAGCATACCGGTACTACGTGGAACAGATCACCGGGCACGCGCGCCTTTCAGAGCAGGATCAGAACATTATTCAAGGCTCGCTCCAGGGCGTAACGGACGTTCAGGAATTTATGGAACGGACTTCGCATGTTCTGTCGCTCATTTCGCGGAATGTGGGGGTAGCAGTCGCGATTCAAGGGCCAAAGAATGCTCTGGAACATGTTTACTTTTCGCGGCTGGGCGATCAAAAAGTGCTCGCGGTAGTGGTCACGAAGTCGGGACTCGTGCGGGATCGCGTGCTAAGGCTAGATCTGCCGCAATCGGATCTGGATGCCGCCGCACGCTTCATCAACGAAAACTTCCGGGGTTGGACAATGGAAGCGCTCCGCGCTGAATTGTCGCGACGGCTCGAACAAGAGCGCAGTGAATACGATCGCCTGATGGCGTCGGTCGCGCAGCTTTACCGGCAGGGTGCGTTGGTCGCCGACGATGCAACTCAAACTATCTTTGTAGATGGGGCGGCAAACCTTGTTTCGGGAGAGCAGGACCGCGAGCGATTGCAGGAATTGTTGAAGACGCTTGAAGAAAAACAAAAACTTGTGGAACTATTGGGCGCGTATCTCGACGCTAAGCAGGAAGCGGTACGCGTAGTCATAGGGTTGGATGAGGCGATGCCATCCATGCGCAACTTGGTGTTGATTGGAGCACCTGCACGCGTGGGTGGTGAAGTTCGCGGATCGCTCGCGGTAATCGGTCCAACAAGAATTGATTACGAGCACACCATGACGGCAGTCTCGTACATTGCGCGTCTTTTCGACAAAATTCTGAATGAAAGTGGTGAATGAGTAATGGCAAGACGTAACGGGAAATCGGATGTCGCACCAAGTGAGTTGGACACGGAGCGGGAGTTGCCCGATTCCATCGGCCCGATGGACGATAGTGTATCTGTCGGGGCTTCCGCCGATCGCGATACGGCCGCGTCCGGGGAGTTACAAAAAGTCACGGCCGAGCGCGATACTTTGCTGGACCGTCTGGCGCGCGCGCAGGCCGAATTCGACAACGCACGCAAACGAGCCGCGAGAGAGCAGCAGGAATATCGCGATTATGCCCAGGCCGACGCAATCAGGGCATTGTTGCCGATCATGGATAGTTTTGAGCGGGCACTCCGGGCTGACACATCCGACAACAGTCTCGAATTTCGCAATGGAGTTGAGCTCATCTACAAACAACTGCAAGATGCGCTGCAAAAAATGGGTGCGCAGCCAATTGCCGCCAAGGGGCACCCTTTCGATCCTCATCTGCATGAGGCTATTGAAATGGTGGACACCAACGATGCAGATGATCAAATCGTGATTGACGAGCTTCAGCGCGGATACAAATTAAGAGACCGGTTGCTGCGGCCGGCAATGGTGAAAGTCGCAAGAAATTCTAAACAGTGATTTATCAGGAACTTGGGGGCAGTCATTCCGAATAGCAATACAAAACGCGACTACTACGACATTCTTGGCCTGCCGCGAGGGGCAAACGATCAGGCGATCAAGAGCGCGTATCGCAAGCTCGCCATGCAGTTCCATCCGGACCGCAATCCTAACAATCCGGACGCGGAGGACAAATTCAAAGAGGCGAGCGAGGCTTACGCCATTCTTGCCGACAGCGAGAAACGCGCTCTCTACGATCGTTTCGGCCACGCCGGCGTCAGCGCAGGTTCAAACGCAGGTGGCGGAGGGGGTTTTGATCCGGCAATCTTCCACGACTTCAGCGATATCTTTGGTGACTTTTTTGGTTTCAGCGACATCTTTGGTGGGGGCTCACAACGGCGGGGCCGCGGCCAACGTGGTGCAGACTTGCGGGAAGACATTACGCTGGAATTCGAGGAATCGGTATTTGGCACTGACACTACGGTCACGGTCCGGCGTCATGAAACGTGTGAAGACTGCAAGGGGTCAGGTGCCGCGCCAGGTAAGGCTCCGGTGTCATGCAGAACTTGCGGAGGGCAAGGGCAGGTCCGTTATCAGCAATCGTTTCTCAGCGTCACCCGGACATGCCCCACATGTCAGGGATTAGGCAGTGTTGTCACCGATCCATGCACAAAATGTAAAGGTGAGGGACGAGTACTGCGCCAAAAAACAGTGGATGCAAAGATTCCTGCGGGGGTCGAGGACGGTACTCGCATTCGGTTTACCGGGCTCGGCGAAAGCGGCCTTCATGGAGGCCCTGCGGGCGACTTATACGTCGTGCTGCACGTTAAAGAGCATGCATTCTTCGAGCGCGAGGGTAATGACTTGCACTGCGTAATCCCCATTTCTTTCACGCAAGCCGCGCTGGGCGCGGAGATTTCCATTCCCACTCTTGAAGGCGAACATAAACTGAAAGTACCGGACGGCACGCAATCGGGAACGCGGACCCGTATCCGGGGCAAAGGAGTCCCGGTGCTGAACGGCCATGGCAAGGGAGATTTGTTCGTGGAATTTCACGTACAGACCCCGCATAAACTCAACAAGCGCCAGCGTGAGTTGTTGCAAGAGTTGGAAGGAATCACGAAGGTCGAGAACAATCCGCAGCATCGAACTCTCTTAGGCAAAGTCAAAGACATCTTCGGATAATGGCGCGCACGTTCTGATGTTCTATCGCCATAGCGGAGTAGTTCGCCGCTGCCTTGCCATTCAACCCATCTGGCGCTTTGTGATAATGTTCTGGATCGAGGCGAGTCGGATGTCTTTGTCTTTATCTGTGCGCCCCTATGGTTTCTTCGGGCTGCTTCTGCCCGCCCTTTTTGTTGCTTTACTCCACTCTCAAACTGCTTCTGATTCCCCAAAGCCGGCATCAACCTTTCAAACAAATGTCCGAGTGGTCTTGCTGGACGTTGTGGTTACGGACAGCAAAGATGTCCAAGGGCTTCGGAAGGAACAGTTCGAGGCTTTCGAAGACGGAAAGCCACAGACCATACTTTCGTTTGAAGAACACAAAGGCGCGCCGCCGGTGCAAGCGAAGATCCCTCCGCTGCCCCCAAATGTCTTCACTAACTTCCCGGTCACTACTCCTCCGGACACAATCAACGTCTTGTTACTAGATGCGCTGAACACTCCGCTGGCCGACCAGGCCTATGTGCATTCTCAGATGGTCAAGTACCTGAAGAAGATTCAGCCGGGAAAGCAAATCGCGATCTTTACTTTGGCGTCGCGGTTGCGCTTCGTGCAGGGATTCACGACTGATTCATCAGTGCTTTTGGCGGCTCTCAACGATAAGAAACGGGGCACAAACCCTCAATTGTCGCCGCTGCTTCGCACCACCACGGAAACCAATGTTGACCAACAGTTAGTCGGACAAATGGAGCAGATGCAGGCCGCTAACGCTTCTCCTCAGTTGCAAGCGAGCATACAGGCACTGCAACAATTTCAGGCAGACACCGCTGCTTTCCAACTCGACTCCCGCATCATCATCACCCTCCAAGCCTTCCAGCAGCTTGCGCACTATCTCGCGGGCTTTCCAGGCCGGAAGAATATTATTTGGTTCTCAAGTTCTTTTCCTCTCAGCGTTTTTCCTGATCCAACGCTCCAGGACTCATTCGATGTTATGCGGCAATATGGAGATCAAATTCGGAGTACCGCTGACCTGCTCACCGACGCCCAGGTAGCGATTTATCCGATTGCTGCGGAGGGCCTCGACACCGATCCAACATACGAAGCCAGCAGCATACCCGCCGGGGTGACCGGTGGTTACTCGGCTCTGCAACGCCAGAACAAGGAGTTGCAAGATGCAAGTTCCAGCCGCAACGCTAAACACGACACGCTGGATGAGATTGCGAAAGATAGCGGCGGCGAAGCTTTTTACAACACAAATGGACTCAACGATGCCCTGGCGCGCGTTATGCGCAACGGGGCGCACTATTACACGCTCAGCTATACCCCTACCGATAAACGGATGGATGGCAGCTTCCGGCGTATTGAGATCAAGCTTCGCGACGCCAAGTACAAACTTTCCTATCGCCGCGGTTACTTCACTGAAGACGCCAAGAAACAACCGCCGATCAAGCAAGCGGATCCGCTGCGACCGCTGATGGAGCCGGGCCTCCCAGACTTTAGCCAGATTCTCTACGAGATAAAAGTAGCTCCTTCGAGCCCACAGCCCGCCGCAGGGGCGGTTCGAGCCGGCGACAACACCAAACTTAAAGAACCAGTGACGCGCTATAGCACCGATTTTGCCATTTCGGCGAAAGACGTTAAGTTCGAGACCACTACAGACGGCATGCACCATGGCCAACTGGAGGTTTCGCTTGTAGCTTACGATCATGACGGCAACCCGCTGAACTGGCTGGTCAGAACGACAGACATGGCCATTACGCGCCAGCTTTACACCGCTTTCCTGGGAGCGGGCGTTCAGTTACACGAGGACCTTGACGTTCCCCAGGGAGCAGTTTATTTGCGCACGGGGGTCTATGATCCCGCTTCAAAAAAGGTGGGATCGCTAGAAATCGCCTTGAGCGAAGTAAAGGCTTCTGCGACGCCTTCTGGCACCGGAACCTCCGCTGACGCGCAAAGGATGCCTTTGCCGCAAACGCCCGATGCACAAGCCATTGCCATCGAGTACGGTGGTTCCGCATTTATCCACGCCTGGGGTTGCATCGGCGAGCAGTGAATCTTCAGACCGTGACGCGATGGTTCTCACGAATTCCGATAAAGATAAAGAAGATGGCGCGTCAACTCTGCCATACGCTGCTACTTCGACTGGCAACATCGAGCAAGCATCGCCCGGGTTGAAACTAGACTCAGAAATTGAGTCCTACTGTGCGTCCAGAGCAAGCACAATCAAATACCCTGCGGCACTGGCGAATGTCTGCCAATTTGCACTCTCGTTGCAACAGAAGTTACCGGATGTAATCTGCGACCGGGAGATGAAGCGGTCCTGGTGGGTGCCTGGAATGTGGGCGGGACGCGTGGTCACTGATGATAGAGAGCGTACCGACTTGGTTACGGCGAAAGTCACATACAGGGATGGTCAGGAGTATTACAACGATATTCACATTGATGGGAAAGTCGTGGATGCGACTGCCGCTGAATCGTCAGGGGATTGGTCGGACGGTGAATTTGCAACGATATTGCAGGGGTTGTTCTCTCCGCTTAGCAACGCAACCTTCCAGTTCAGGAAGCAGGAAGTGGTGCGCTCAACCGCCGCATTGGTGTTCGATTTCCATGTGACGCAACAGAACAATAGGTCTTACTACCTGCGCGCTGTAGACCCGATGGGAGGCAATCGGGCCTGGTTCCCCGAATATCACGGGCGAATATGGCTCGACAAGACAAACTTCCATCTGCTCCGGCTGGAACGCGAAACCGCGTATATGTCAAAGGAACCTATTACCAGTGCGAAAACTAGAATCGAGTACGCATACGCGGCCCTGGGGGATGGAAGCAACTTAGTGCTGCCAACAAATTCGGATGTGCTGGTCTGCGCCGATTCGCAAATTCAAAATATTGAAAGGTGCTCACGCAACGCCATAAAATTCACAAACTGGCACAGGTTTCGAGCAAAGACTCGAATCCTGATGAATGCAACAAAGTAGGAACTGTTTTCGTATCGCGATCCGCGATCTCATTTCAGATCCGTCCTCGCTCTCCCTCCGATAGATTTCCATGTCACTTTGTTCAAACGCTGGACGGATCTAAGGACTTAAATTGGTGGAGCTGGCCGGGATCGAACCGGCGACCTCATCGTTGCGAACGATGCGCTCTCCCAGCTGAGCTACAGCCCCACACCGCGCGTCCGCATAAGCAGAGATAGTAGCTTGTGGCTGAGACGGCGTGCATGTCATTTTAACAGCGGACTTCGCGCAATCCAACTTTGCATAGTGGGTCAAGTTGTAAAACTGATTCACCGCGAAATATAACGACGGCCAATCTCGGACGGTTTCCTTCGTGCAACTTTGTGCCCTTGGTGGTTAATTGGTTTTACTGCTGCCGCAGCATCCGCAATCTCTCCACCGCTTCCACGACAATAGATTCAGGAACGTCGTTCACGATTTCGACCCCGCCAATCCTTGTTGGCAAAACAAAATGAACAACGCTGTTCGACGTCTTCTTGTCGGTTTGAAGAAGTCTGAGAATCTTGCGGCTATCGGCTGTCACCTTTGGTAAAGGGCCGAGTGCCAGCACTGCCTCGATAATTCGATTTCCGGTCTGCTGATCTATTCGTCTTATCGCAATCGCAATCTTGGTAGCGGCAACCATGCCCCAGGCGACGGCTTCTCCGTGAAGAAAGCGGCGGTAATTTGATTCGGCTTCGAGAGCGTGTCCGATGGTATGGCCAAAGTTCAATACTCGGCGAAGACCTCCTTCGCGCTCGTCGGCAGAAACCACTTCGGCCTTCAACTTTACTGATTCGGCAATCACCCATTCGAGTTCGGAAGCATTTCGGCGTAGAAGCTTGACGCTGATTTTCTCCAACCGCGCGAACAATTGCGCATTGCCGATCACGCCGCATTTCAACGACTCATAAAGTCCCGCGCGAAACTGACGGTCCAGTAGAGTCGCCAGGACCGCCGGATCAATGAATACGGCGAGCGGCTGATGGAATGTTCCCAGAAGATTCTTCCCAGTGCGCAGATTTACACCTGTCTTGCCTCCGATTGAGGCGTCCACTTGCGCGAGCACTGTAGTGGGAATCTGCACGACGCTGACGCCTCGCATATAGAGGGACGCCAACATCCCCGCAACATCGCCGACAACTCCTCCGCCGAGCGCGATGATCACCGCATTTCGCTCTGCCCCTAGTCGGGTCAACTTCTCCGCCAACAGTTCGACGGTGGATAGCTTTTTGTGGCGTTCGCCGTCCTGCATGTCAAGCATCTTGGCAAAGAATCCCTCTCCCGCCAGCGAAGTCATCAGTTTCTTTCCCCATCTGCGGCGAACTGGGGGTACGGTGACTACAAATATCTTTTTGTCATTCCCTACCAGACTGCGCAAGTGTTCGCCAGCCTTGAGCAATAGGCCCCTTGAGATTGTGGCGTCGTAGCTATGACGGGGTAGATTTATTCTTATGCGAGTGACGTGAGGCATGGCCTATCATCATAACTTAAGATTTATTGGTGCCTGATTAGGTCATTGACCCGGAAGAAAGTCATAATCCTCGTGATAACATTTTGTTTTTCCTGACCCTGAAAACAACAATGCCATGAGTGATGCTCCTTCTGAAACCGATTTTCTGGTTGTGGGAGCGGGCGTGGCCGGGTTGCGCGCCGCTATCGAACTGGCACCCGCCGGCAAAGTCGTGGTTCTCGCCAAAAAGGAAGTCACCGATTCCAATACACAATGGGCTCAAGGCGGGATCGCCGCTGCACTAAGTGACGAGGACGAAATCAGCCTGCACCTGCAAGATACTCTCATCGCGGGCGACGGACTCTGTAATCTCGAAGCCGCAAAAATCCTGGTTGAGGACGCCCCGGCTCGCATTGAAGAACTCATTCAGTGGGGAACGGAGTTTGACCGGCAAGGCACAAAACTAACTTTTGGACGGGAAGGCGCCCACAGCCGCAGCCGCATTCTGCATGCTCACGGCGATTCCACGGGGCGTGAAATCCTCCGTACGCTATATGCTAAAGCGAAAACGCTAAAGAATATCTCGATTTGTGAATTTGAATTCTCCACCGACCTGCTATTGCAAGACGGACGGGCCTGTGGCATTCAAGCCATCGGCAAAATGGGCGATCAAAGGCGCATCGCGTCGTCGGCTGTTTTATTTGCAACCGGTGGCATGGGCCAGCTATATCGGAACACCACCAACCCCGCCGTTGCTACGGGAGACGGTGTCGCCATGGCTTTTCGGGCGGGAGCGCAAATCAGCGATATGGAATTCATTCAATTTCACCCGACCGCTCTTTATTTAAAGAATGCTCCGAGATTCCTGCTGTCTGAAGCCTTGCGCGGGGAGGGTGCGTACTTGAGGAACGCGGAATTGGACCGCTTTATGCCTAAGTATCACCCTTTGGGAGAACTGGCGCCGCGGGACAGCGTGGCGCGGGCGATCGTGCATGAACTTGAGATCAGCCCATCAAAAGAGCCCGTTGTTTATTTGGATATGACTCATCTTGATTCCAAAAAGATGAAATCACGTTTTCCTAGAATCTATGCCACATGCATGCAGTACAACGTTGATATGACATCAGAATTCATTCCCGTTCGTCCCGCGGCACACTATGCGATGGGCGGTATTCGCACAGATACGGAAGGGCGGACGACATTGCCAGGACTGTACGCAGCAGGCGAGGCAGCCGCGACCGGTGTGCATGGAGCGAACCGCCTGGCAAGCAATTCCCTGCTCGAAGGTCTGGTTTTCGGCGCAAGAGCTGGACGAACTATGCGGGAAGAATTGCGATCACGATCTGTCAAGCCTGAATCACAAGCCGCGAAAGCAACCACGGACGGCCAGACCGAGACCAGCGCGGAAGGCACCATTCAACAAATTCAGGATTTAATGTGGAAAGATGCGGGAATAGTCCGGACGGGCACGGAACTTAAATCTGCAATTCTCCGGTTAGAGGACCTGCGTTCACGGACGATGCAACCAAAAACCAGGCGAGGCCACGAAGCACAAAACCTGGTCACCGCCGGAATGCTGGTGGCCCGTTCAGCTTTGGCGCGAGAAGAGAGCCGCGGCGCTCATTATCGGACCGATTTCCCTGATCACAACGACGCAAAATTCCTGAAACATTCCCTCATTAAAGGCGATTCGATTCGGTTTGCGTGAAAAACCGTTAACCGCAGAGGACACGAAGGTACACAAAGGAAAGCCACGCTCCTATAACTTCAAGTGAGTTTCTATTGTTTCTATTTCAGACTACTACTGTCGTCCCCTGAGCGAGTCGCAGGAATTGTGAAAAAGACATCTCCAAAGGAAAAGTAGCTTTCCTTTGTGTACCTTTGTGACCTCTGTGGTTGAAAGTTTTGTTAAACCTCTTGCTTCTTTCCCGACACTGAAGCAACTACAGACGCGAGCAGGATGGCGCCCACTGTTATCAACGCGCTCTTTGTTGGCATTTGATAGTAGTGCCCGATCAGCATCTTCGTTCCGACAAAAATCAGCACTGCTGAAAGTCCATAGTGCAGATACTTAAATACTTCCATCATTCCGGCCAATGCAAAATACATGGAACGCAGACCCAGAATCGCAAAAATATTAGACGTGAAGATAATCACAACATTGAGAGTGATCGCGAGCACCGCCGGAATCGAGTCCGTAGCAAATAGCACATCAGTGGTCTCAATCAGTAACAGCACCAGCAGTAAAGGCGTGGCATAGAGCCCATTGCGGCGGACGAAGAACTTGTCGCCTTCAAACTGGTCTGTGACAGGAATGAACTTTCGAAATAGCTTTAGGACGCGGCTGTCTTCAGGATGCATCTCAGAACTGCCTTCCATCGCAAATCTGACACCGCTGTAGACTAAGAGTGCTCCGAACAGATAAATCACCCAATTGAATTTCCGGAACAGTCCTACCCCGGTCAGGATAAATGTCCCGCGCATTACGATCGCACCAATGATTCCCCAAAACAAAACCTTGTGCTGATCGCCAGCCGGTACCCGAAAGTAGTGAAATATCAGAAGGAAGATAAAAAGATTATCAACACTCAGAGACAGCTCAATCACGTATGCGGTCGTGAATTCCACAGTGGCTGTGCGCCCCTGCCAAAAATAAAGCACGGCAGCAAACGCGGCCGCCAGCGTGACCCAAACTGCACTCCAGATGAGAGCTTTGTGCAGACTAATAGCCTGCGATCGCTTATGCAGGCCCAGATCAAGGCCAAGCATTGCGATTACAAACAAGATGAAGAGAATCCAAAAGAGTGGATGAGTCAATCAGGCACCGCGCCGCTGTGCATTAGAAATGAAATCGGCAGAAAGTGAAACAGCGATTTGTAAAAGAAAGGACGGTCCTCACGAGTTGTAAACACATTAGCGGAGCGCAGAAACGAACCCGCCTTCGCCCGCACCCTAGCGTTGATCCAACAAGTAAATGGTTTCGAGAATTACGCTTCCGACAATCTGAAGGCTTCGGGGGCTCAGCTTGTCAACGGTGTCCTGGATAGTATGATGAAAGACATTGTTATATCCGTAATTGAAATCGATCAAGTCAGCCGAAGGAACACCGCGCTTAAGAAAAGGAAGTGATCGTCTTCCACAGCCCCGGTCCGTGCATAGAAATGGGACTGATATCCCAGGCTGGTGGCGGCCTGATAAACGAGATCTTCAAGCCAAGGAGTGGAGTTCTGCTCCGCGTTCGATGTTGAGATCAGCATCTCCAATCATGTCGGCCAGTAGAAAGCCTTGATCTTTTTCAACGTGCCGTCGGCCTGCCATTTTTCCGCGATATGGCTGGATGCCGTAGAGGCTGTCATTAAGAAATAACTCCATGTGGCCTCACTGCTTCTTCGGCATCGTCCCAAACCAGCCAGACGCTATATCCCTCGCGCTTTTTGCCGCGCAGTTGATTCGCGATTTCAAGGAGAAGCGCACTCGAAGATGCACCATCGTTTGCGCCAATAAATGAAGTGTTCCGCAAAGGATAGTTCGTATCATAGTGGCTGGCGAGAACGATGATTCCATCTTTGGCGCCGGGAAATCTTGCAATGATGTTGTGCACGGGAAACTTGCCTTCAGGAGTGTCCGCCGTAAAGCTATCGGATTCCACTTCGTCGCCTTTGAGATGGGCGAGGATGTAGTCTTCAACTTTCTTATGATTGGCGCTGCCTATCGGGCGAGGACCGAAGGCGACAATCTCTTTCACGTACTGCATGGCACGGGCCGAGTTAAATGCCGGGGCAGGCGCGTTAGCGGGAGCAGGGGTAGAAGCAGCGGCGACAGTAATGTCAGCTGATGGAACGAGCTGTTTTGGCGATTGAGCGCAAGCAGAAAGGGCGCTCAGGATAATCAGTAACGGAAATAGAAGATAGTGGGCTGGCCGCGCCAGCCCTGACAGCCGTGGGTGGTTGTCCCTAAGTGAATTTCGCCGGGAGATCATTCCGCCCGTCGTGCCTCTCGCGCCTTGCGCTGTTTGGGATGCACGAACCATGCGATCGCAATACTGATCACATAAAGGCCCAGCATCGGCGCGGCTAGAATGCACATGTTCAGGATGTCACTGGTCGGAGTGATAATGCCGGCAATCACAAAAATCGCCAGAACGGCATAGCGAATGTTGCGCCACATCCAACCGGCGCTCACGACTCCCATCAGAGCAAGGAAAAAAATCAGAATGGGCATCTCGAAAATCAGACCGAGCCCAAGAATTACTGTCAGAAATAAATCCGTGTACTCGCGAATGGTGATCATCGGCTGGAACTGTTTCCCGAAGTCAATCAGGAAATTCAATGCGAATGGATAGACCAGCTTGTACCCAAAGTATCCGCCGCCAACAAACAAAGCGATCGTCGAAAACATAAAGGGAAACACGTACTGCTTTTCGTTGCGATAAAGACCGGGCGAAATGAACATCCAGACCTGGTACAGGACTACAGGCGAGGCCACAAATATGCCGGCTAGCATCGCAATCTTCAAGTAAAGGTTGAAGGGTTCGGTGGGATTCAGGAACACCAACTTATCGGGTAGCCCATTTCGGTGAAGCACATCTATTATTGGGCGCTGCATGATTTCAAGAATTTTTTCGTGATAACCCCAGCACGCGCCCATGCCAACGCCAATCGCAATAATTGAGTAAAACAATCTCTTGCGGAGTTCCTCGAGGTGCTCAAGAAAGCTCATCGCCGGCATGGTTTCTTCGGTTTCCGATCCGTCGGAGGCTGAACGGGAAGAAAATCGGGCGGCAAACTCAGACATCGGAGGCCTTAATTGCAGAATTCAACTCGAACTTCGATTCGGCGCTGCCCTCGGGAATTGGCTCTGTTGCCGGAACCGGAGGCAACTCCGGTTGCGGAGTCATCGGAAACGCCGCGACGGCACCCTCGGGAGCGGAGCGGGGAGGCAGAATTTGCCTGTGGTTTTCGGCATCTATTTGCGATATCTCGGATTCAATCTGCGATCTGAATTCATTTGAGGCACGCTTGAATTCATTGAGCATTTTTCCTATTTGCCGCCCGATTTCCGGCAGCTTCTTGGGCCCGAAAACCAACAGGGCCAACAAGAAAAGGAAGATGGTCTCTGAAAAGCTCACAGATTCATCATACTTGGTAAAGCGAAGCGGCGGCAATGGATGGTAGCAACTTAGCTGTCAGCAGTCAGCGCTCAGCGCGGGGCGGTCGCGGCGAGTTGCTAGGTCACGATGACGTGGCTGATTACTGAATGCTGAGTGCTCAAATTCGCCTTTGCATCACTCCAGCCCACATCGGCATCCTATTTAGATACGGGGCACAGCATAGTTGGTTACCTTGGGGGTGGCAGCCATCCAAAACCTCGGGAAACCACATGTTATACTTCGATAATTGCCAGCATAGGAGGCGTTCACCGTCCCTCCTGAAGGAAAACTTAAGATGGCCCGTAGTTCTCAACGCTCTCTGTTTTTGGTCCTCATCGTAATCTTAACCTGCGGCTTTCTGGGAATGCTGTTTGGCCAGAAGATTACGCCCGACGTAGTCTCCGATTCGGATAGCGATATCCGGCAAAGCCTGCATCAGTTTACCGATGTTTATAGCGTAGTCGAGCAGAATTACGCCGAGCCGGTGGATTCGGACAAGGCCATTTACAATGGCGCTATTCCGGGCATGCTGCATGTCCTGGATCCGCACTCGAACTTCTTCGATCCTAAGTCCTACGCACTTCTGCGGGAAGATCAGCGTGGAAAATATTACGGCGTGGGCATGACGGTCGGCCCGCGCAATAACAAGGTTATTGTGATTGCGCCTTTCGTAGGAACACCGGCTTATCGCGCGGGAATCCGTCCAGGAGACATCATTATTGCGGTTGACGGAAAACCTACCGACAACATGACCACGAGTGACGTAGCCGATCTCCTAAAGGGTCCGAAAGGCACAACAGTCCATATTACGATTCTGCGCGAGGGTGCGGACAAGCCTCTGGAGTTTGCCGTAGTGCGCGACGAAATTCCTCGGTACAGCGTAGACCTGCACTTTATGATCAAGCCGGGAATCGGCTATATGCACATCAGTGGGTTCAACGAAACCACCGAAAAAGAAGTCGAGGATGCGCTCGACCAGATGGGCGATCTCAAGGGCCTTATTCTTGATCTTCGGCAGAATCCCGGCGGTCTTCTTAATGAAGGCGTCGGCGTCGCCGACAAGTTTCTGCGCAAGGGACAGCTGATTGTTTCGCATCATGGCCGATCTTCTCCGGAAAAGCGTTACGTCGCTACGCATGGAAACGGCGGCAAGGAATATCCTTTAGTCGTGTTGGTGAATCGCGGCACTGCCTCCGCAGCGGAGATCGTGTCCGGAGCCATTCAGGATCATGATCGCGGGCTGATTGCAGGGGAAACTACTTTTGGCAAAGGCCTCGTGCAAACCGTTTTTCCGCTGGCTGAGAACACTGGGCTCGCCCTCACCACCGCGAAGTACTACACACCCAGCGGCCGTTTGATTCAGCGCGATTACACGAATGTTTCGCTCTACGACTATTATTTCGACCGCGATACCGACGCCAACAACGCAAATCGCGAAGTGAAGCTGACGGACAGCGGCCGCACGGTTTATGGGGGCGGGGGTATTACCCCGGATGTTCCTATCGCACAGGTGAAAAGCAACCACTTCCAGGACGCGATGCTGCAGCATTACGCGTTTTTTAACTTCGCTAAGCACTATGTGGTGACGCATCATCCGACGAAAAGCTTTGAAGTGGACGATACCACCATGCAGGAATTTCACAAATTCCTTGAAGAAGAGAAAGTTCCCTTCACGGAAGCCGACTTGGTGCAAAACAATGATTGGATTCGCTCCAGCATCAAGAGCGAAATTTTTGTTGACGCATTTGGAGAGGAAGAAGGCCTGAAAGTGCGGGCGGAGAACGATCCTGAAATCATTAAGGGATTGGAACTGCTTCCCCAGGCGAAGCAGCTTGCCGAGAACGCCAGAAAGACTATTGCAGAGCGCAGCACAGGCGCATTGAATCGCTAGTTTGAAGTCACAGTTCTGGAGGGGCCCGAAGCGATTCGGGCCTTTCTTTTTTGTGCAACGGAGAGATGGGCCTCCCGCCCATCCGCAATGCTGTTATTAAGATATGATTCCTGACGGGCGAGGACGCCCGTCCCTCCATTGCCCGCTAATATGCTGAGTGCCAAGATACTGTGGATCGTCCCCGTCATCTTTTCCACAATTGCCGGATACACCGACTGGCGCTCCCGCCGCATTCCGAACTGGCTTACGATTCCAGCCCTTCTGCTTGGCCTCGCTTTGAACACGTTAGTCCGAGGATGGGCTGGCACCAAGGATTCTCTTCTGGGGGCTGGCCTGGGACTCGCTCTGCTGCTACCCTTCGTTATGATTCGCGCTTTAGGAGCCGGGGATTGGAAGCTGGTTGGCGCGTTGGGCGCGTTTCTCGGGCCGCGTCAACTGATTCTGGTTCTGATATTGACAATTCTGGTCAATGGCGTGATGGCCGTTTCCATGATTGTATGGAAGAAACGCGTGAAGCAGACGGCGCGGAATTTTATGCACATGCTGGCAGCGTTCGCGGCCTTCCAAATGCCGGGGCGAGATTTAACCCTGGATAATCCCGATGCGGTCAAAGTCCCGTTCGGAGTTGCAGTCGCATTTGCAATGATTCTTTATACGGTGAGCAAAATGTGGGTTCGGGCTTGAGAAGAAAAGCTATAACCACGAAGGACACGAAGTTACACGAAGGTATCGTCGCGACAAGTGTTTTCTTCGTGCACCTTCGTGTCCTTGGTGGTTGGATTCAGAAAATTGAATCATCGTTATGAAGCTCAACCGACTAAAAAACATTCTCTCCGGCACAAGCGGGCAAGAAATCGCCGAAGCCGCCGTAGTATTGCCTCTCCTGTTTATGTTGCTGCTGGGCATCTACTGGTTCGGCCGCGCCTTCAATATTTATGGGACCATCAACCACGCGGCGAGAGAAGGGGCGAGAGTTGGCATGACCTCAAATTGCGCAAGTTGCGGCAACACTCCGGCGACGAATGCTCAAATTGCGACGGCGGTCACTGACGCGCTTCAGGCGTCCCGACTGGATCCGAGCCAGGCGCAAATTTATACGCCAACGCCGACGCCTGCCGCCTGCCCCGGATTCAGCCTTGCTTGTGCTAACGCAACCACGACCGGTGCCGGCAAGGTGCGAATTTGTCAGCCAGTTCAACTTAACGCTGGGAGCTCTAATCCGCCCGTGTGCGGAGTAACCGTTAGTTTCCAATATCCGTATCAGTTTTGGTTTCCCTTTACGTCTCTAAACGGGCAAAAGATTTACTTAAAGGCCAGCGTGCAGGCCGATGGGGAACAGTAAGAGTGCGGCGCTTTAATGAATCGCAGCCGAGGGAACGCCTAATCAATCTTTGCAGCAACGAAGCCGCGCAGTTGGTTGAGTTCGCAGTGATCCTGCCGTTGCTGATGGTAATTATTGTGGGAATCTTCGATTTCAGCCAGGCATTTAATCTTAAGCAAAAGCTTGGAAACGCAGCGTTTCAAGGCGCTCGTTTGGGATCGAGCGAGCCGACTACCGACCTCACACAGGCTACCCCATTGACCGTCACCTCCATTCGCGATGTGGTGGATACTTATCTGCAAAGAGCAGGCATCAGCGACTGCGGATTGGGTGCGATTACAGCTGGGGCTGCCCTTACTTGGACCGCCTCTGGTACGTGCTTCGGGAGTTCGACCTTTACTCTAACCATCCAGCGCGGGTATACATTTGCTGCGTCGGTAAACGGCACAACGGTAAATGTCGTCGCGACGAAGGTGACCATTAGTTATCCCTATCAGTGGCAGTTTAATAGAGTAATTCAGGTGTTGGTGCCCGGCGCGACTTATGGCGGGATATCGCAGATTCAAACCACCGCAATTGTTCCGAACCTGGACTGAGGCGTTATGGTACGAAAAAAGTTTTTTCTAAAAAGAAATCGAAGAGAACGCGGCCAAACGATTATTTTGGTGGCTGTCTGCATCGTCAGCTTGTTGGCAATGGCGGCGCTGGCAGTGGATGTTGTGACGTTATACGTGGCGAAGGGCGAGATTCAACACGCCGCGGACGCCGCGGCACTGGCGGGAGCAAAAGCCTTCGTCGAATCCACCGTCACCACGGACCCAGCGAATGCCGGCTTGCAAACCTTGGCTCAGAACATTGCGTGTCCAGATGCAGCCTGTTCTAGCGGATATATCGCGCAGGCTTTGATACAGAATCCCGTCTCCGGGTCCCCGGCGGTCATCAACCCTTCGAGCCCCGTAACGTACGATTTTGCGAATCATTCAGGGAATCCGAGGATTACAGTTAATCTTCAGAGGACGGGTCTGCCGATTTTCTTTGCAAGGATTTGGAGCAGCGCGCTGACGTCTGTGAGCGCTACGGCAACGGCGGAGGCCTACAACGCGTCGAATTCGCAAACGAATAACGGAGCGCTGATTCCGATTGCGCCGCAATGCGTCAAGCCGATATTGGTGCATAACCAGAATAACCACGGTGTAACGGCACCGACAGTTCCTCAATTTATCAACAGAATTAGTGGCACTGTTCATTCCCCTGTAATCTTCCCCAGCGGTCTCATCGGTCAAGAATTCACGTTAAGCTTTATGTCGTGCGCTGGCATACCCTCTTGCGTACGCTACAGACCCGCGGTGGCTATAACCACACATAACTTTTGTTCTTCTTGTGCGAGTGGCACGAATTATGAACAAAGCATTGCGTGCTGCGATGGCTCGGTGTATGACGTTTTGCAATGCGGGGATTCAGCAGCCATATCGGCTCAGTATGATGCTGGCCTCTCTGCCGTGCCAGCGAAGACGGTGTCAGCAATGCAATGCGCCATTCACGCTAGCGGCCCGGGCCCCGGCAATGGGCAGGATGGTCTGGACCCCACTAATTTTTTGTCCAGTGCCGGCCCCATGCAGATTCAAGCGGGCACCTACAATCAGACTGCACTTGGAGTTGCGGCTAATGCGCCAATCACCACGAGCGACTCCATCATGACGCTCCCGATCTATGACGATTGCGTGGGGGGTGGTTGTGTCCCAGCACCACCCGCTCTTCCTGCTGTCAACATCGTCGGATTCTTACAGGTCTTTGTGAACAGTACTAACCCTCCAGCGGGCGGCGACTTGGATGTGACCATCCTTAATGTCGTCGGTTGCGGCAGCAATCCTCCTAGCGCAGTACCGGCAATCTCCGGCGGTGGCACTTCGGCCGTTCCGGTCCGCCTTATTACGCCCGGGGGTTAGGCGTCCTCTGATTCACAGGTACCCGTCAAGCTTCTTGCTTCTGATTATCGTCAGGCGTACCCTTGTTTTGCTCTCGCGATCTTCCCTTCCTTCTTTCCTCACCCCAATTCTCGGCTAATTGCTACATTGTGTGTGCAAAATGAGGGGGTGCTGGCTATGGGGACACAATATATGGTGTTTTACTACTTGACCCAGGCATAATTTCACCGTTAGAGTAGGTGCAATCCATGCCTCTTCTGATTACCCGATCGGCGAGTACTCAGAGGAAATGAAGAGGGGAATCAGATAGGTAAACAGTTTGGTTCCCTCATCTTCTGTGAAGCGGTGAACTCCGCGCCCCAGCCAGCGTTGAGAAAGTAAATATGCGACAGCTTTCTCACCTTGTCATCTTGAGCGAAGGAAGCGGACTCGCATCCGAGTCTGCTTCCGTAGTCGAAAGACCTGCTGTTTGCTGGTACGCAACCAATTTGTTGGCAGCCGAAAACAGCAGGTCTCTCGACTTCGCTAGATCGTCCGAGAACGGACGATCCGACTTCGCTCGAGATGACAAAGATGGGTGGGCGATATCGGCGCGGCTGAAGCCGCGCCCCTTCAAAGCGATCCATGTTGCGAGTTTTTTCCTGAAGCAAACGGCGTGTGAGTCCAAGGAGTACTAGATGCTCAAGTTGAAGCGGCTGCAAATTATCGGTTTCAAATCATTCTGCGATCGCACCGATCTCAAATTTCACGGCGACGGGATTGCTGCGATCATTGGTCCAAACGGCTGCGGCAAATCGAATATTGCCGACGCGATCTCTTGGGTGCTAGGCGAGCAGTCGGCGAAGACGCTGCGTGGCTCGCGAATGGAGGATGTGATTTTCGCGGGCACGCGAGACCGCAAGCCAACCGGCATGGCGGAGGTCGCGCTCTCGCTGATTGATCCCGAGATTTACGACGGGCCCGATGCCAGCGATCCGACTGAGATTGCGATTCAGGATGATGTTCCCCAGGGTTACGAAGACTGGAATGAATCCGAATTGCGTGCGAAGGCCGCCGAAGAAGTCGAGCGGCTGACGGAAGAAGCGCAACCCGGCCAGACCGAGGAGGTCGAAGGGAGTTCGTCAGTTGACGCCTCAGGCCCAGATAAAGTCGCAGATTTGGCTACAGTAACTGGCCCGTTGGTTGTCCTGAAAATTCGCCGCCGCAAATTCCAGCAACATTTCCGCGCAGGCGAGATCGTCGTAACGCGTCGCCTGTTTCGCTCGGGAGACAGCGAATATCTCCTCAACGGCAAACTGTGCCGGCTTCGCGACATCCAGGAACTATTCATGGGCACTGGCTTGGGACCGGAATCGTATGCGCTGATCGAGCAGGGACGCATCGGGCAAATTCTCAGCAGCCGTCCCACAGACCGCCGAGCAATCATTGAGGAAGCCGCCGGCATTACCAAATTCAAGACCAAGAAGCGCCTGGCCGAGGCGCGGCTTGAGGATGCGAAACAAAATCTGGCTCGCATCAATGACATCTTTGAGGAAGTCACACGCCAAATGAACTCGCTAAAGCGCCAGGCGTCGAAGGCCGAACGCTATGCGAAACTACGCGAGGAGATGCGCGACAAACTGCGAGTCGTGCTCGCCAGCAAGTTCGCGCAGCTTGATCGGGAGTCTGCGGAAATCAATGCAGAAATAGGTTCCCTTTCCGAGGGGATGCGCACCCATGCGGAGGCGGTTCAACTGTCCGAGGCCGAGCATGCAGAACGTACGCAGCGCGGTTACGCGATTGAAACGGAGCTTCGCCAGAACCGCGAACGCATTAGTCAAATCAAGTTGGAAACGGACCGAGCCCTTGCTCAGCGCCGTCACAATGAGGAGCGGTGCGCCGAGTTGGTGGTGCGCACGGCGTCGTCAGAATCTGAACTGGCGCAGGCAATTCATCGGCTAACGGCTCTCGAGACAGAGCGCGACTCCAATCGTCAAATACTGGACTCCGCGGTTGCCGAGTTGTCTGCGGCACGTGAGGAGCTTGTCCTCGCCCAGAAGGAAGTTTCTGAGGCGACCGACGCCTTGGCGTTGTTGGAGCAGCAACAGAATGAGTCGCGGGTGGCGATCATGGAGGTGATCGCTTCCACCGCCACCTTGCGAAATCAATTAACCCAGGCCGAGGAACGAATGGCTGCAGTTGACCGTGAAACAGCGCGACTGCAAGGCGAGATCGCGACCGCGAATTCGCAAGTCGAAGCCTTTGGCGGACAACGTGGCCAATCGGCTCTCGAATTTGAAACCGTCTCGCAGCGGGTCGCAGCCCTGACTGTGGAAATTGAGCAAACGCGAGGTTCACTGGAAACTAAACGGAACGAAGAGAGTGTTAGCAAACACCATTTGGATAGCCTTCGTGCGGAATACGCGACCGCACTCGGGAAGCGAGGCTCTCTTGAGGCCGTCATAGCGGAGCATGGGTATTCGACAGAATCCGTCCGCCGGCTATTTCAGTCGGGCGTCATGAATGGTGGCCTGGCCCCAGTCGGAGTGCTGGCTGACTTCCTTGAAGTTGAAACTCGCTATGAAGGCGTGGTCGAGGATTTCCTGCGCGACGAATTGAACTACATTGTTGTGAAATCGTGGGACGCGGCCGATGAGGGCTTGCGCTTGTTGCGGACTGATGTTGACGGGCGAGCTACATTCCTGGTTCATCCCGAAGACTCGCAGGCTAAATTTTCTTTTCTGGTTGACGAGGCTGCTCATTCGGCTCCGGCAAGCCAATCCATTGTTCCCCTTAAGCATACGATTCGGGTGCTGGATGGATTTGGAAAGTCTCTCGAAGTGATTCTCCCCAAGCTGCGAGACGGATACATCGTGCCCGATCCGGCGATTGGCCGCGAGCTGGCATTGGGAAATCCTGACGCCTTTTTTCTTTCGGAATCGGGAGAGTGTTTTCATAATGTGACCGTGACCGGCGGCAGGCAGCGATCCGAGGGGCCGCTCTCCATGAAGCGCGAGCTGCGCGATGTGATGCGTCTGGTGACGGAACTAGAAGAAGCCCTACGCCATGAAAACCTTCGCGTTCTCACACTCGGCCGTGAGATCAAGCAGCAGACTTCCCTGCTTGAGCGTCTCGAAGGCGAAATGCGCGAGGCCGAAAAGCAGACAATGACCTCAGGTCACCTCTTGCAACAACTTGATACTGAAATAAGCCGAGTCAGTGGACGCCTGCAAACGTGCCAGCATGAGCTCCAGCGGCTGGCGGCTGATCGAGCCGAACAACAGTCGTCAATTGAATCAAAACAGGCGGAAATTGACGGGCTTCAAAAAAAGCATCTTGAGATGGAGGCTGCGGCCGCCGATGCGAACCAGCAATTGGCCTCGCTACGTCAACGAAAGGAAGAGAGTACACAGAAAGGCTCGCACCACATGGCTCGTGTTGCAACCGTTGAAGAACGGCAGCGCTCTGCCGCGGGAGTCTTGGGGAGAATTGAAACCTTGGCCGCCGAGATGGCTGATCGCGTCGGTTCCCTGCAATCCGAAATCGAATCCTTTGTTCTGGAAAGAATGCAGCGTGAAACCGAGAACCAGGAAATCGCGACCAAACTGGTTGATCTCGAAGCTGAACGCAATGCCAGCGAAGCGCGAGATGGCCTGCTGCAAGCCGAATCGGAGCAGGTCCGGTCGAGGCTTGCGGAAATCGAGGAAATACTGCACAATTTGCGCCTTTTATTGGAGCAGGCGCGGGACCGCCGTGGAGAGCTATCGGCCGCGGCCGCAAAGTTACTATCCGATGCCCAATACATGTCTGAAACCTGTCTGAATGAGTTGGGCGTACAGAAGCACGAACTCGTGGCGGACGGCGCGATTGCACCTGTTTCTGGTGAGCAATTGTCTTCTGAAGATCAGGCATATCGAGAGATGCGAGCGCGGCTCGATGCCATGGGTCCGGTAAATATGATGGCGCTCGAGGAGTACAAAGAAACCGCCGAACGTCACAGCTTTTTGGAAACACAGCGCAAAGATCTCTTGGATTCCATTGAGAACACACAGGCTACGATCAAAGAGATTGATACATTCTCACGGCAAAAGTTCGAGGAAGCTTTTGGCAAGATTAATGAAAACTTCCAGGTCACATTCCGCAAGCTTTTTGGCGGGGGAAATGCGTTCATGCGCCTGACCGACGAGGAGAACACTGCCGAAAGCGGCATTGACGTGGTGGCTTCGCCTCCGGGCAAGAAGCTGCAGAATGTGCTCTTGCTTTCGGGAGGGGAGAAAGCGCTCACGGCATTGTCGCTGCTGGTAGGCATCTTTCAATATCAGCCCAGCCCATTCTGTATTCTCGATGAAGTGGATGCACCTCTCGATGAAGCGAATATCGGTCGCTTCACGGAACTAGTTAAAGAAATGAGCGTTCAAACTCAGTTTGTTCTTATCACACATAGCAAGAAGACAATGAGCATTGCGCCGGTGCTTTACGGGGTGACCATGCAGGAACCGGGAGTCTCGAAACTGGTATCGGTGAGGCTGGGGGCGACAGCCTAGGGTTGACTTTTTTGTATCCGAGGCCCTCGCAAAATATTTCTTGACCTGTGCTCAATATTACAATCTTGTTTTTGAATTTGTCCGCATAATTATGTACGTACCTCCCGACGCAGGTAGGCCCGAGTTTTCCACAAACAACCCGCCTGAAACCAGCGTCAATAGGTGTGTTTGAAGGAATTCGCGTTTTGTCAACAAATTTTCTGGCCAGTGTTTTGACCCGCCGTCGAACTACCCGACTTAATCGTTGACAAATATTTAAGAGACGCTAGAATACCGGACGTTTCCAGCCTGTAAAATTCTTTCATGAATCCTCAACTTCTCGACGCGGTTGTTCAAACTGATTTTCCGGAACTTGAACTGTACGCCAGCGGAAAAGTACGGGACGTATACCGTCTGGACGACGAGCATCTTCTATTTGTAGCCACCGACAGAATCTCTGCCTTCGATTACGTCCTCGCAACCGGCATTCCACAAAAAGGCCGTGTGCTGACGCAGATGTCGGTGTTTTGGTTCGAGCTTCTGCGGGGCGTGGTCCCAAATCACATGGTGACTACCGACGTGGATCGATATCCAGCCGCGCTTCGGAAATACGAAGACCAGTTGCGTGGGCGATCCATGATGGTAGTTCGAGCCGAGATGTTCCCCGTGGAATGTGTGGTTCGAGGCTACATTTCCGGTTCAGCCTGGAAGGAATATAAAGCTAGCGGCACCGTGTGCGGAATTCAGCTGCCGCCGGGCCTCAAGGAGTCCGACAAGTTGCCGGAACCGATTTTCACACCAGCAACGAAGGCCACTAGCGGTCATGATGAAAATATTTCTTTTGAACAGATGGCCAAAATAATTGGTCCGGATTTCAGTCGCGACCTTCGCGACATCAGCCTGGCTATCTATAAGAAGGCTGCTGACTACGCGCTACAGCGAGGCATTATTATCGCCGACACGAAATTTGAATTTGGCCGCACTGGTGAGGGCATCACTTTGGCGGATGAAGTTCTCACCCCCGATTCTTCGCGATTTTGGCCGGCGGACAAGTACCAACCCGGCAAGGCGCAGGAGTCTTTCGATAAGCAGTACGTGCGCGATTACCTCGAAGAAATCCGGTGGAATAAGCTGCCGCCCGCTCCGGCCTTACCTCCGGACGTCGCGCGAAAGACCAGCGAAAAGTATGTTGAAGCTTATCGCCAGCTGACTGGGCGTGAATTGGATGGGTAGGAGCGGGATCGCTTGCGGAAACTGGCCTCGCGGTAGTAAGCGATGAGCGGCGCGGACTGGATCATCGTTGCCGTGCTTCTGGTATCCGTGATTCAGGCTGCGAGCTCGGGCTTCTTTCAGGAAGCCTTTGGAATCGCAGGACTGGTGTGCGGCTATTTGTTGGCGGCCTGGCAGTATCATCGGGTGGCTGAGCATTTTGCTCCGTATCTGAAATCCATGTGGCTGGGCGAGAGCATCGGTTTTTTGGCGATTTTCTTGGGGGTCATGATTCTCGCAGGGATTGCCGGGCGGATTGCCCGCTGGGCAGTCCGGGAAGCTGGTCTTAGCGTTTTCGACCGGATTCTGGGCGGGGCGCTCGGTTTGGTCCGTGGTGGATTGACGATCGCGATCGTCCTAATGAGCATGACCGCGTTCACGCCCACTTCGAAGTGGTTGGAGGGTTCGGCATTCGCGCCCTATTTTGTCCTGGTGGGACGGGCAGCTGTTTGGGTGGCGCCGGCGGACTTGCGGTCGAAGTTTTATCAAGGATTAGATTTATTGCATCAAGGAACGCCGCCGTCTCAAAAAGCGCAGCGCGGTTGACTTCTGGCGGGGATTCGCAAGCGGCGAAACTTTGCAGACCGAGTTCAATTAAACCAAGTTCGATTAAGAAAGCGAGACACCGTGAGAGATCAACTCGAAGCACTCATCATGCAAATGTACAAGAGCAACATTCTTTATTCTGAGGCGGTGCGCGAGTTTAAGAAACGTTTCATCTTGACTGTCTTGCAGGAAAATAACGGCAACCAGTGCCGTGCTGCCCGTCAGCTGGACATGCACCGCAATACCCTGAGCCGCACTATAACGGAGTTAAAGATTGACGTTCGTCAGTTGCGAGACGGCGTCAAGCGTCCTCCCCGAAGCGCACGGCCAACAGTCTACGAAAAGAAGGCCGCCCGATAAACAAATTCGGACAGAAGCCACATTGTTCCCGTTCCGGTCCAAAGGCACTGTGGCTTCGGGAATTTCTTCGTTTTCGCACGAATTCAATCCATTTCCGTTTTGGAAATAACCATACCCGCCAAAGGCAGGCCACAGTCGCGGAACGATGGTGCATGAAACCGATGTCATGACGCAACTCTAGTGTTGCCGCTGTCCAATGAGACATGGTCATCGGAAAAGCCTATGTCGTAATTCTGACAATGCTTTGTTACACGCGGGTTATCGTTGGAGAGAATCATCCCATTCCCGATGCACCCTCCGCGCTGCTATCGGCGCACGCCGTATCTGGAGTCCCCTCTTCGGATTCTGCTGCGTCCCCGACATCCCACCGTGGAAGGATGATTAACAGACAGTTTTTGATTCTCTCCACTATTTCGACCTCAGCCATTTTTGCGGATTCTTACACTACCACCTGGATCGGCAATAACTATCGCTCCCGCGGGCCCGGTGGGCCTTGTACCGTGGAAGGCGGCGAACCTCAGCTTTACGGACTTCATCCTACAGCCGGACGCGCGTATGCAATTGCCGGTATCATGAGTGGGGGAGCGATTGCAGTCAGCTTTCTGGCTAAGAAATACCTGCCCTCAAAAGTAAAGTGGATGTGGCCGGGCGCGTTCCTTTATGAAACCAGTATTAGCATTCACGGATTCAGCACGAACCAGTCACGGTGTTAGTAGTGTGACACTAAATGCTAGGCGCGCTAGTGGCACTTTCGAGCAGCACCGCAATCCCCTGACCTCCGCCGATGCAGGCAGACGCGATTCCATATCGTCCTCCGGAACTCTTTAGCTCGCGGGCGAGGGTGACGGCCAATCGCACGCCCGTCGCTCCCAAGGGATGTCCGATAGCGATAGCGCCGCCATTAACGTTCAATTTTGCATGATCAATTCCGAGTTCCCGTTCGCAGACGAGTACTTGTGCGCCAAACGCTTCGTTGATTTCAAAGCGATCAATTTGATCTAATTTAAGCCCCGCAGCATCGAGCAGAGTTCGAATAGCCGCAACCGGGCCGATTGCCATGATCTCCGGAGGCACGCCGACAGCCACGCCCGCTACCACTCTCGCAAGAGGCTTCTTGCCGTGTTCAGTTACAAATTTTCCCGAAGAAACAAGTGAAGCTGCCGCTCCGTCCACCACGGCGGAGCTATTCCCACCCGTCTGTACGCCGCCGAAAGCGGGGCGGATCTTAGCGAGAACCTCGATTGGAGACGGCCGAATGTGACTGTCTTCGCTGAATGCTTCAATGGGCTTCGGAAGGCGAATGCTACGGGGATTGTATCCAGAGCACTCGAACGCTTCATTTACAACGGGTACAATTTCACCGCTGAGGAAACAACGCTTCTGAGCGGCTAGGGCCCGTGCAAAACTGTCAGCAGCGAAACCGTCCACTTCTTCGCGCGTTATGTTGTGGCGCTGCGCCAACGTTTCCGCTGTCCCTCCCATAGTCACGTTTGCGCATGGATCTAGCAGAGCTTCCCAGAGAAAATCCTTGAATTCTACCTGGCCCATTTTAAAGCCGCCTCGATGCGTGTAAGCGGCAATCGGATTTCGCGACATGGACTCAGTGCCAACACCCAGGATCAGGTCTGCTTTCCCGAGCTTGATTAAGTCGGCGGCTTGCAGAATCAGTTCGATTCCAGTTCCGCAGACGCGCTGCACCAGATGGGACGGCACCTCAATCGGGACGCCTGAATACAGGCCAATATGACGAGGCAGCATGTAGGCGTCGAAGCTGGCCTGAGCCATGTTGCCTGCGATGACGGCATCCACATCCTGAGGCGAAACATCGCTGCGGCGAAAAACTTCCCGGGCTACCTTGATACCCAGATCAATCGGCGAAACTAATCCAAGAATCGTGTTGTAGTCAGCGAAGGGTGTACGAACCCCATCCACCAGCCAAATGTCGTCGTACTGCGACAATAGCCCTTTAGCTCGACCGCTCATGCCGCTCCTTCGCGATTGCTTTCATTGCTTCGCCTGCGCTCAAGTCTTCCAGCCACATCCGATGTACTATTCTATTGGTTTGCGACCTGGCATGTAGAAGTAGTTGTGTGACACATTTGGCAAACAAGCGTTCACCTTTCGTCCCCTACCACCGCCATGAGAGCGGTACCCAACCGGAGTCGCTTTATAGACCATACCGGTCCACGCTTCGCCGTGCTCCATTGAAACCTTTAATCTTCCTCCCGCACACTTTGTCTGAGGTCACCGGCCCGCTTTATGGACATGAAGATATTGCGGAAACTGATAACGATCTTACCCATCAGCACGCTGGCGAACCGATGGGCGAGCGAATAATCGTGACCGGAAACGTGCTGGACAGCAATGGACGACCGGTGCCGCAAACATTAGTAGAAATCTGGCAGGCGAACTCCGCTGGCCGTTATGCCCATGCGAAGGATCAACACCCCGCGCCCCTCGACCCCAACTTTACCGGAGCGGGCCGCACTCTCACTGATGAAAAGGGAACCTACCGCTTTATTACGATTAAACCTGGGGCTTATCCCTGGCAGAATCATGACAACGCCTGGAGGCCGGCACATATTCACTTCTCGGTTTTTGGCAGGGCTTTCATTTCGCGGCTCGTGACGCAAATGTATTTCCCCAACGACCCGCTGCTGGCATTTGACCCGGTTTACCAATCCGTACCAGATGAAAAGGCCCGTCAACGGATGGTCTCAAAATTCGATCTCGAAACGACACAGCCCCAGTGGGCGCTGGGCTATAAGTTCGATATCGTACTGCGCGGCCCTGAAGCTACCTGGTTTGATTAAGTATGAAAATGGTTCCCACTCCCTCGCAGACCGTTGGCCCATTTTTTTCTTTCGGATTGACGGAGGGTCGCGGTTGCGTACAGTGCATCGCGGGGCCACAAGCCAGGGGGGAACGCGTGCTTTTGTCATGCCGTGTTCTCGACGGCGACGGCGCGCCGGTTCCCGATGCCATGATCGAGATATGGCAAGCCGACGCCGACGGCAGATACAATCATCCTGACGAGCCGCAACATGCGAGCGCAGACCCGGCCTGCCGCGGCTTTGGACGAATGGGCACGTCCGAACGCGGCACTTGCGAATTCGAGACGATCAAGCCCGGAAGAGTGCAGGGACCCAACGGCATTTTGCAGGCCCCGCATCTCAACCTGGCGGTTTTCGGACGCGGACTTCTCAAGCAAGTCTATACACGCGCCTACTTCGCCAATGATCCCGCCAATCGAGAGGATCCCGTGCTCGCTCTAATTCCAGAAGAACGGCGCGAGACCCTTATGGCACATTTAGATGATCGGCGTGAAGGTCGTTGGAAGTTTGAAATCCATCTTCAGGGAAAACACGAGACAGTCTTTTTTGACGTTTAGGCGCGTCGTCGAAATAAACCTCGAACATTTTTGAGGCGGCACACAGCTGTCATAAATGCGACTGGACTTCGACCGCCTCATGCAACTGTATCGAATGCCCTTGCTGGCCGCTGACTGTTATTGTCTCTCCGTTCTTCACATAGGATTCGATCACGGTGGGCAAAGACCAATCCATATCCCATCCATCTTCAATTGCCACGATCGTATATAAGCCCGGAACAACCTCTGGCAGGTTAAAGCTGCCATCGAGATCGCTTTGGTCCCTGCGAAAAAGCTCCCGGTTCTGATCAGGATTCTTTGGCACCAAAACAATCATTGCACCGGGGACGGCTTTTCCCGCACGTTTTGCAAATCCTTCGACGTTAACTATTCCCGAGACTAACAAGAGTGAGACGGAGAGGGACGAACCGGAAGGAACGTTCAGCGAAAGGCCCGATGTAACACCATCTTGGGACGAAATTTGAACTACCGAATACGGTTTCAAGCCGGCCGGGCCGAAAGTTGATGCGAAAACGTTGTAGTGGTGTGGAATGACATTTGTGAAAGTTGCCTCTCCTTTCGCATCCACCTTTGCAGGAGCATAAGCACCTTTCCCATCCGCGCCGCGCAGCTGAATCAAAAGCGGTTCAGGAAGCTTCGTTTCTCCCAGCACGCGCACAGAGGCCTTGACAGTACTGAACGGTTCGCCCTTTGCGTCGCTCAAATCCTGTCCGTTCCCAGCGATATCAACCTCGCGTGGAGCTGATCCCGGCCAGCTAACCTCGTACTTGCCCGGCGAAATACCCACGATTTCAAACGAGTTCGGAGAAACATTGCGAGTTTCAATCAACGGGTTTAACTGCGCCCCTTCGAATCCTAATGTTTGAAGTGAGGGCATCGTGAAACCATGCTCGCCATCGCCTGTGGCTCGAAAAACCAGATGCAGCGCTTGAACCGGGCTAAGGTGAATCTCCGCTTGTAGCTGGTCTCCCGCTTTGACAGCGATCGGTGTAGCGGAATCGGGCTCCGTAACGTCTCCGTAATAAGTTGGCGGATATGCGACGTCGAAAGACCGAAGTTCGGCTGCCGAAGGCTCCTCCCCGCCATCGGCGCGCAGCGTGGAAGGATTCACGGCATACCAGGGCTTTGCCGTTACTCCTACGAAATAGACGCCTGGCGCCAGCCGGGCAAATTCGCAGGAGCCCAAATCGTCGGTTTGCCTACTCTCGACGCCTTCGACGTGCCGGAGTCCGGTGCTGCGATCTTCCCGATAAAGCATGACCGATGCCCTTCGTACCGGTTCAGAAAGTTCGTCCGTGACTCTTACGGAAACCACGGCCTCGGGCGGCAGTCGCAAAAGAAGGTCTTCGGTTGGAACATCAGCCCCGGTGACGATGGCCGTCGAGAATTGTTCGTGCTGGTTGTAAGCCTGCGAGATGAACCCTCGTTTTGCTCCCTCCAATGGATATTTGCCCTTCGTAACCCGATTGAATTCAAAATGGCCGGTGTCGCTGCTGACCGTCCACTGTTTGTTTTTGGGGTCCTTCGCGTCGGTCAGAAAGATGTTGGCTCCTGCCAGCGGACGTCCATCCGCGGCACTGAGAACCGTCCCGGCAACTCGGTAGATCGTGGAGTTCGCCGGTGGTTGCGGCTGAGGAGTTGGGGCCTGCGCCTCAAGAATCGCAGCAAAACAGAACACCAAAACAAAAGCATGAAGCAAGTTCAGCAAGTTGCAGATAGTTTCAGTCCGCATTTTCAGCCGTCTTCGAAATCAGTTGAAGCTGCAAGTGTTCCTTCTGACCGGCAACCAAGCTAACCAGCACTCCCTTGGATTCATAGGCCCGCATGGCTTCCGCATCCCGAAACTCAAGATCATTTCGCTGATGACTGAAAGCTAAGACGCGATATTCCCCAGGAGGAATCTGCGGTGATTCGAACTTGCCATCTGGAGCAACCCAGATCTGCGTGAACTGACCTGGGCTATCACCGAGTGGAATGCAATAAACGTAGGCAAACGGTGCGGAGGAACCCGAGGCACTTTGCCCTAGCACATCAATTGAGCTGTTTGCGCCTTCGATGTTTCCGTCGAACGAAGCAGTATCGTCGCGCATTGTTATTTCAATCGGAGAACTAGATCCGCCGGGTCCCGCCACCAACGGTTTTCGCAAAAGATCCAATCCGCCCGATGTGACCGATGCTGCGTATCCTTTGGATGAATTGACTTGCACCCAGTAGCGGCCCGGCCGAACGTTTTCGATCGCCAAAGACTCGTCGTTCGGTCCTCTTGGAGGACGAAGAGACGCGCCCCTTCCCTGCCCAAAATCTGAAACCGGGTTCAGCATCACATTGAGATACTGATGCCGTTCCCGTAAGTACGTCCTTCCGGCGCGATTGCCAGAAATAACCCGGTCGTACTGTTGGGGCACTTCTGGCGAGTTAAATTCTTCGGTGACGTGAACCGGAATGACCCCGTCAGGCAAGAGGGTCAATCGACCACTTTCCGCCGGAGCATTCGCGACCCGAAGAGTCATCATCCCAGTTGCACTCTGCTGCGTGAATGTCGAGGCCTCGACTACATAAGTTCCATTAGGCAGTGCTCCCCGAATGGTGCCGTCGAATGCGTTGTATCCCAAAGCGTACCCGGGCGCTCCATCTCCTCGAAGGGAAACATTCACGTTAATTGGCATACCCGCTACGGGCCCGTTGCTGACGGAAATCTTGACTGGATAATATTGCCTTCGTGCCAGAGAAACGTCGGCTTCAAAAACTCTGCCCGGCGATAAATGAATGGTGCTTGCACTTGAAAAATCGGAAGATGCCGGAAAATATACCGGGGGATATGCATATATTGTTCTACCCGAAATGATATCTGCGGCGTCGCGATCACCCACCTCATGCGTTCCTAGGCGATAATCACCTGGATATAGTTCGGCAAAACGAAACTCGCCTTTGGAATTGGTGGCGGCAATTTCGGTTGGCGCCCAGTGGGCGAGTCCATCCCGGACTTCCTTTTGAAATAGCTGCACCTGGACTCCGTCAGGAGTGTCGGAACTATCGAGAGCAATGCGGCCCATCAAAATGGCCTCCGGAAACAGTGGGATCGTGAGTCCGGCGGCTATGGCTGTGAGTCGAGGGTTCTGACCTGGAAAATCACGGTCAGGCAAGAAGCCGGGCTTGCGAGCCATAAGAAGCGACCCGTTCAATTTTGAAACCGTGCCTGTGTCGGTTGTCTGCGGAAACGCGACTTCGAAGTGCCCTTGATCGTCGGTCATCGCCGCAAAACTGTTGTCCGGCGAATAGACCTGGGCACGTGCGATCGGCTCATGCGTGACACTGTTCACGACCGTCCCGCGGATCGAAACGGATCGGGGACTCTGTTCCTGGGCCTGACTCAGGCTGGCAAGGCAACCAGAAATCAACACCAGAATGGTGTGGCACAATATCGGGGACGAATCCAACAAGTGGTTTCTACGGCTTCCCAGCAACAAACTACTCCGGCTGCTCCCGCTATTGTGGCTGAAAACAGGAAAAATTCAAACCCAGCCACGCTCGTGTGCCGCGGACGCCCTCGCCCGGGATGCCGCACATTCAGAATACTCGCTTCGACAATCCAAAGCAGTGTAGTCTTATAAGCCGACACTAGCGCTATATACAACGAGGAGAACGAATGGACAGCAAGAAAGAAGACACTACCGATTCCGCAACCGATTCACCAGACGTGAAGGAACATCACGACCACGCAGGCGAGCCTGTAATCGAAAGCGTTGCCCGAGGTATCGGCACCGCCATAGGCGTAGTGGCATCAACCGCCGCAAAAGTGATAAGCAAGGCCGAATCGGCCGAGCCTGAGACTAAGGTTCATGAGACGAAGTCCAAACCGCGAAAGAGTTCGAAACCTCGTCCCGCCGCAAACGAGGGTTCAACTAAGCTTTCAGCGAACAGGATGGCGAAGAAGAAAAAGAAACGGGCCGCACACAGAAACAAGCTGAAGAGGTCGAATACCAAGGGATGACGTTCGTGCCGTGGAGATGTAGCCTAAGGCTGTCCGGATTTAGTCGTTGCAAGCAACGTCTCTAGGAAAATTGGGATGGCAAAACAAAACGCCCCAGACTTATAAGTCAGGGACGTTAGTTTGAACAGCCCTCCCCCGAGTACTGCTCACGAACAACCATACAGTTCTCGCCAAAAGAGGGGAATGGCACGAAAAGGCTATTACTTCCGAGGCACTGTGGAAAAACCCTAGGGACGGCTTGACGGGCGAGGACGCCCGTCACTCCATCGAGATATTTCTGAGAATAGGGGGCTCATCCGTGGCCACCGCCAACCTCGCGAACGATGTTGCTGACAAAAGACTTCGCATCCCCGAACAGCATTAGCGTGTTGTCCATGTAGTACAGCGGATTATCAATACCAGCGAAACCGGGGTTCATGCTGCGCTTAATCACCATCACCGTGCGAGCCTTATCCACGTCTAAGATCGGCATTCCGTAAATCGGGCTGCCTGTATCGGTGCGGGCAGCCGGATTCGTAACATCATTAGCGCCGATGACCAGGGCGACATCCGTTTGCGGAAAGTCGCCGTTGATTTCATCCATTTCAATCAGATGATCGTAAGGAACATCGGCTTCCGCCAGCAGCACGTTCATGTGGCCGGGCATGCGTCCGGCTACCGGATGGATAGCAAAACGGACGTCTATGCCGAGCTTAGTGAGGGCGTCATATAGCTCGCGAACTTTGTGTTGCGCCTGGGCTACGGCCATACCATAGCCAGGGACGACGACAACTTTATTTGCTGCGGTTAGAATTGACGCGGCTTCTTCAGGACTAGCGCTGCGAACCGGCCTGGCTTCCTCGTGTTTCGCGGCTGAGGGCTGTACCTGGCCAAAAGCTCCGAACAAGACATTCGTAAAAGACCGGTTCATCGCCTTGCACATGATGACGGAGAGGACGAAACCGGAAGAGCCGTCGAGCGCGCCCGCAACTACTAGCACTTTACTGTTCAGCACAAAACCGAGCAGGGCGGCGGAGAAACCGGCATAGGAGTTCAACAGCGAAATCACTGTCGGCATGTCAGCGCCACCAATCGGTGTGACCAGCATTACGCCAAAGATCAGGGCAACAGCAACCATGAAAGGAAAGAGCGCGGTGTGCCCGGGGTTAATTACCAAAGCAATGGCCAAGGCTAGGGCCGTTCCCAGGATCGAAAGGCTGACGATGTTCTGTCCGCGATAAACAATTGGACGCTGGGGCAGAACTTCCTGCAATTTCCCGGCCGCGATCAAGCTTCCGGTAAAGGTGAGCGAACCGATAATCACTTCCAGCCCGATCTCGCCCATCTCGAAGCGAGTCAAATGCGAAGTGCCGACATAATATTCCGCGATGCCAATCATCGCGGCCGACGCCGCGCCAAAGGCGTGGCTAAGAGCGGTTCGCTGCGGCACCGCCGTCATCTTCACCATGCCAAGCGGAATGCCCACTCCGGCGCCGATAATGAGTGAAATGACGATCCATTTGTATTGCACCAGCTCGGGGTTGAAGAGGGTGGCGGTAACCGCGATGGCGGCGCCGATCTCGCCCGCCAGTACACCCCAGCGCGCGCGGGCCGGCGAACTCAGCCACTTAAGCGACAGAATGAACAGAACAACCGCAGTAATGTACGCGAAGTCGAGATATTGCTGAAGCGCAATCGCGGTCATTTCTTCGGCCTGCCGGTCTTGAACATGCGCAGCATGCGATCGGTGATGAAGAAGCCGCCAACCATATTGCTGAAGGAGGCGGCCACAGCGATCGCGCCGAGCACCAGGGTTAGGTGGGTTTCATGCCGCCCGGCGATGATGATAGCGGCCACCACCACGATGGCGTCGAGCGCGTTGGTCAGCGACATCAGAGGCGTGTGCAGGAGGGGCGAGACGCGCTTGATCAGTTCAAACCCCACGAATCCCGCCAGGATGAAGACGTAAAGATTAGAGATAAAATCTGCCGGCACTATTCCTCCTTAACAATCGAAATAATCGAACATTCCAACCATCCACTTCTTATGTAGCCCGCGACACAACATCACTTCGCCACTAGCGCCGGCAACGACAAAAACTCGCGCACACGCGTATTCACCACTTCCCCGCCGCGAGTTAACAGAGTTTCGCGGATGATGTCATCTTCCACATTGATCTGCAGCTTTCCATCCTTTGCCATGTGCGCCAGGAAGGTAGTGATATTTCGGGCATACATCTGGCTCGCGTGATAAGGCACATCAGAGGCTACGTTCACAGCCCCTATGATCGTAACTCCGTGCTCAATTACGGTCTGTCCAACCCTGGTGGATTCGCAGTTGCCGCCACGTTCTGCTGCCAAATCGAAGATGACCGATCCCGGCGCCATGCCCTTCACCATTTCTGTAGTAACCAAGACGGGTGCTTTTTTCCCCGGAACGACGGCAGTCGTAATGACCACATCGCTTTCCGCCACGACCTTGGTGAGAAGCTCGCGCTGGCGCGCATAAAATGCTTCGTCCTGCGCCGTTCCGTATCCTCGGGCGTCCTGCGCGTCCTTGGCCTCGATGGGAAGCTCGACGAAACGCGCACCGAGGCTTTGCACCTGCTCTTTCACCGCGGGACGCAGGTCGTAGGCAGAGACCACTGCTCCCAATCTTCTTGCCGTCGCGATTGCTTGCAGTCCGGCCACGCCCACACCCATCACAAGCACTCGCGCTGGTGTAATGGTTCCTGCAGCGGTCGTAAGCATCGGGAAAATTCTGAGGTAATGCGTCCGCGGCCATCATCACCGCTTTGTACCCAGAGATCGTCGCCATTGAAGACAATGCGTCCATGCTTTGGGCACGGGTCGTTCTGGGGACGAGTTCCACTGAGAACGACGTCACGCCGGTTGCCGCAAGCCGCTGCACCACTTCCGCCGAACCCAATGGCCTTAAGAATCCGATCAAGACTTGATCCTTACGCAACAAGGCCAGATCGGCTTTCCCAGTGATGTCGTTTGCCCCGTAGCACAGCACCTGCACAATAATGTCCGCCGTGCCGAACACATCTGCCCTCGTGGCTTGAATCTTCGCGCCCTTCTCAACGTATGCTGCATCGCGATATCCGGCCTGATCGCCCGCATTCGCTTCCACAACGACTTCAAAACCCGCTTTGGTTAGGCTTGGTATGGCCGCGGGCACGAGAGCAACGCGACGCTCGTTCGGATACGACTCCTTGGGGACACCGACAATCATCAGCGTTTGATCCTTTCGAGAACAATGGGCGAAAGGAAAAAGTACACAAAGGCCAGCAATAAAACAATGCAGAAGATGGGAATATGGGTCGGTTTGAAGTTTTTCTTGCCTGAGGTCATCCTGAGGGACTTTGAGTCCCGAAGGATCTTGCGTGTGTTGGCAGATCGCTTCTGTTTAGCGACGTTCCGCTAGATCCCTCGCGAGCTCGGGATGACCCCTGATCTTTTAAAATTTTCCACTACCGAAACCGGGACGATAGAGTCTGCGGAAACTCAATGCACCCAAGATTCCAAGGGGAAGGGTCCGACTGGAAGTCGGACCCTTCCCTTTTCCTCAACCTGTACGACCGTGATCTAGGGCAGCTTATCCAGATAGCAAGGCCCCGATGTGTTCTGAGCCGGGGGTGTGGGCGGCGTTTTCCAGGGCTCGTTGACGAAATCAAAAAACTCGACGCCCATATGAAACTGGAAGGAATCGCGAGCGGTCAGCGGATTCAAGCTAAAACGATCTTCGATGAACTTCAAAATCGCGGTGTAGTCAGCAGGAGCATGCGAGACAAAATTTTGCTTCGTAAATGGCGACACAACGATCAAGGGAACCCGATAGCCAGTGAATTGAAATTGGCAGGTTGGCCCTCCCACTTTTACGCAAACGTCGGGACCGGGAGCGCCCGCCGGAGGTGGCCCCTGGAAAAGATCTACTGGACTATTGAAAGCGTCCGGAACGGGCATCGGTTGCGGAGCCACGTGATCATAGAAGCCGCCGAACTCGTCGTAGGTAAGAATAAATGCAGTGTCCTTCCAACTCGGGCCTGGATTGGTGGGCGTTCCCATCACCGCGTCAATCAGTGTTTTGACATAAGCCGCCCCTGCCTGCACGCTACAGCAGGGTGTCGGTTGCTGCGGAGTCGGATCGAAATCTGCCGCGTGCTCATCCAGTCCCTTCGCAGATGCCGGCTCGATTTGCGCAACTTGGGGCAAAGTTCCGGCTGCGGCGTCAGCGTAGAACTGCGAAATAGGTACGATGTTTTGCGGGTACTGATTAATAATCGTCTGCCCATAGGTGAAATTATGCAGGTAACTGATCTGGTAGAGGCAGACCGGCCGGGTGTCATTGGCCGCGCAGCTTAAAGTTCCGTAGGAGGCCGGGTTCGGATCGGGATAGATATAAATCTTCCAGGTGATTCCGGCGTTTTGCAGCTCCTCGAATATAGGCGCCGACGGTATTTGCATGTTGTCGGCAGAATCGGTTCCATTTGGATAGGCGAATCCGTATGAAGTGGCGGCAATCAGATATTCACGGTTCGGATTCGTTCTGCTCATCACCGGCGAGAACCAGCTATCAGAGGTTGCGAAGTTCGACGCCATAAAATAGTAGTAGTTCAGATCGCTTCCGTCGTAATAACCCATCGCGCGCAAGCCATCTACATCCATAAACTGCGGAGGCGTGCCGTTCCCCACCGGCGCACGAGAATCATGTGCGGTAGTCCACACAAATCCATCCAGCGTCGGATTCATGGTTGCTCCCGTAGGGTCATTGAAACTCCAATCCACGTGGCTTTCATTCCACGATGGGCTTGGGTTTTCAACGCACATGGTTTGCAGATGAAATGAAGTCACTGGATGAGTGGGGTCCCAACTACAATCGGGAGAAGTATTTGCCGGCGGAGTAAAGGGATCGGCTGGATTGCAACCAGGATTCGAAGCAGTCGGACCTGATGCCGCGTTCGTTGGAAATTGAGGCAAGCCATTGAATGGCTGATTCTTATAATGAACGTAGTTATCGTCCCGCCAGTATTGAGCAAGCGCCCCGAAATAGTGATCAAACGAACGGTTCTCTTGCGCCAGAAAAATAATATGGTTAATTGCGCTTTGCAGCGTAAGGCCAAAGGCTGCGGTCGCGGCGTCAGACGTTGAGTTCGTCACGGTAATGCTACACGTGGTGTTTCTCGCGCAAACTCCCGTCCATCCGGCAAAGGTGCTCTTTGCATCGGCGGTCGCCGTCAATGTCACCGCCGTGTTATTTGCAAAGCTTGCGCTACACGTGCCGGGACAGGTGATTCCGCTCGGGCTGCTGGTCACAGTTCCCGTCCCAACCCCAATCAGCGAAACCGTCACTGTTCCTAGTTGAGTAAAAGTGGCGGTGACGGAACTCGGGCCCGAGATCGTAAATACGCATAGGCTGGTATTCCCGCTGCATGCTCCCGTCCAGGCTCCCAACCCGTATCCGCTACCGGGTACTGCGCTCAGACTCACCTGAGAGTTCTGAGGAAAGTTCGCCGAACATGTTCCGGGACAACTAATGCCTGCGGGATTGCTGGTCACAGTTCCAGTTCCGGTTACGGTCACCGTAAGCTCGGACGTCGCGGGCAAACTGAAAGCCGCCGAAACTGTGGTCGCACCCGACACCGTCACCGTGCAGGTCGTCATTGTGTTTGCGCACGCGCCGCCCCATCCCGCGAATACATAGCCCGCGCCCGGAGCTTCAGTAAGGGTCACCTGACCATTCTGTGCGAATGCCGCCGAACATGTTCCAGGACAACTGATGCCTGCTGGAGTGCTGGTCACGGTTCCAGTACCAGAGACTGTCACCGTCAATTGCGGCATGGGTGCCTGAGCGAAACTCGCGGTGACAGCGGTAGCTCCGCTGATCGTGGCGGTACACCCGCCCGTGCCACTGCACGCACCACCCCATCCCGTAAACGTATAGCCCGTAGCCGGAGTTTCTGAAAGCGTCACAATCGTACTCTGCGCAAAGGAAGCGTTGCAGGTCGTGGGACAATTAACGCCCGCGGGACTGCTCGTCACGGTTCCCGAACCAGACAGCGTAACGGTAAGCTGTGGCGTTGCAGCCTGAGCGAAAGAAGCGGTAACGGCAGTTGCGGCGCTGACGGTCATCGAGCACGTGCCAGTGCCGCTGCAAGCGCCTCCCCATCCCGCGAATGTATAGCCAGCGGCGGGAGTTTCTGTGAGCGTAACCGCCGTGCCCTGCGCGAAGCTTGCCGTGCAGGTTGTCGGACAGTTGATGCCGGCGGGAGCGCTGGTCACCGTCCCGGTACCTGATGTTGGCCCCGTAACTGCCAGTTGGAAATTCGAAGGCGGAGGGGGAGTCGTAGTCGAAGTCGAACTCCCGCCACCGCAACCCGCGAGAACCAGCAACGCAAGAGTTACAAGGACCAAGAATCCAATATGTACACGGGATTTCATGAAGACGAAACTCCTACAGAGCTGCTGTAGGATGAGGCTTTCGCCTTAGCTGGTTGGCTGAAAAATCAGAGGGGACGATCTTTGAGTAAGGCTCGCAAAAAGTTGCACAAGATTGGAAGAGATATCACCTTGACCTTCTCAAATCCGCGACGATCAGCCGCTCGGATATCTCACCACTTCGCCGTGGTAATGGCGCCTTGCGACGCCGACGAAACGAGAGCGGAGTACTTGGCAAAAACTCCAGATGTATATCGCGGTCTCAAAGGAGTCCACCCGGACATCCGTTCCGCAATCACTTGGTCGCTGATTTCAACTTGCAGCAGTCGCTTGTTGATATCAATGGTGATGATGTCTCCTTCGCGAACCGCTGCAATAGGCCCACCCAGAGCCGCTTCCGGGGAAACGTGTCCCAGCATCAAACCGTGAGTCGCGCCGCTGAAACGGCCATCCGTCAAAAGAGCGACGGACCCGCCCAGGCCTTCGCCGACGATCGCTCCGGTTACGCTCAACATTTCACGCATTCCCGGACCGCCCTTTGGACCCTCGTTGCGGATTACGACAATGTCGCCCGCGTGAATTCTTTTTTCTGTCACGGCAGTCATCGCATCTTCTTCAGAATCGAAAACGCGCGCCGGGCCGCGTTGACTGAGCCGTTCATGTCCGCTGATTTTTGCGACGCACCCTTCCGGAGCCAGATTGCCCCGCAGAATGACGAGTCCGCCTGTCTTCTTGAATGGCTTATCTAGGGGCGCAATCACTTCCTGGCCCGGAGCTTCAATTGCGCTTTCGCTTTCCGCCGACAAGCTCAGCCCAGTTACGGTTTTGGCAGTCCCATCAAGATGTCCTCCACGAAGGAGACGTCTCGTCAACAGACGGATACCACCAGCGCGGTGCATGTCGGCAGCGACAAACCGGCCTGAGGGCTTTAAGTCCGCAAGCAAGGGAGTGCGCTCGCTCACGGTTTGGAAATCATCAATCTCAAGTGGAACTCCTGCTTCTCGCGCAATTGCGAGTAGATGCAGCACAGAATTCGTGGAGCCTCCGGTCGCGGCTACACCCGCAATTGCATTCTCAAATGCGGGCCTCGTGAGAATGGCTTTGGGAAGAACCTCATTTTTCAAAAGATTCATCACGACTTCGCCGCAACGGAAGGCAACCTCGTCTTTCTTGGGGTCCATGGCAGGAACGCTGTTGAATCCCATGGGCGACAATCCAATCATTTCCATCACCGTGGACATCGTGTTTGCCGTATATTGCCCGCCGCACGTTCCGGCGCCGGGACACGCCACGTTCTCAAGTTCGTACAAGTCCGCGTCGCTTATTTTTCCGGCAGCATTCGCGCCAATTGCTTCGAATACATCCTGAATGGTGACATCCCTTCCATGAAATACACCTGGAGCGATCGTTCCCCCGTAAAAAACCAACCCTGGAATATTCAGTCGCGCCAGAGCCATGGCGGCGGCAGGAACGGTCTTGTCACATCCAACCACGCAGACGACGGCATCAAACATTTGTCCGCGGCAGACAAGCTCAATCGAGTCCGCGATAATTTCGCGGCTCACTAGCGACGCGCGCATGCCTTCGGTGCCCATCGTTTCCCCGTCACTGATCGCGATGGTGTTGAACTCCATGGGTGTTCCACCCGCCGCGCGAACCCCATCTTTCACCTTCGCAGCCAACCGGCGCAAATGGAAGTTGCACGGCATGGTTTCGATCCAGGTATTAGCGACACCGATGATCGGTTTTCGGAGGTCGCTATCGGTAAATCCAATGGCCTTGAACATGGCCCGGGCTCCGGCCTGGTTCCGTCCGTCAGTGATCCCGCGACTTCGGTGTTTGAGGTCCACTTTGTTTGGAAATTGTGAAACTACCCTTGTCATTTCGAGCGCAGCGAGAAATCTGCTTTTCCGTTCGCGCCGGGAAACAGCAGATTCCTCACAGCTAAAGCTGTTCGGATTGACAATGAATGATTTTAAGCGTTCACAACCTGTTTGGATTTTTCCGCGACACCCGAAGGCTGGGCGGGCTTTTCTTTCGGGAGCCACGACATCAGGCCACGAAGCCGCGCGCCGACTTCTTCCACGGGATGATTTTTTTCGCTTTCCCGGAGCGCAGAGAATTTCTTTTTGCCGCTCTTATTTTCTTCAATCCACTCGCGGGCGAAAGTACCATCCTGGATCTGCGCCAGCGTCCTCTTCATAGCTGCCCGGGTTTCGTCTCCGACAACGAGCGGTCCACGGGTTAAATCTCCATATTCGGCCGTGTTTGATATGGAATCCCGCATCTGCGCCAAGCCTCCCTCGTAGATGAGATCAACGATTAACTTGACCTCGTGGATACATTCGAAGTAAGCCATCTCCGGAGCGTAGCCAGCTTCGACGAGTGTCTCGAATCCCTTTTTCATCAGTGAAGTCAACCCTCCGCACAGCACGGCCTGCTCGCCAAAAAGATCGCTTTCGGTTTCTTCCTTGAACGTAGTCTGCAATACCCCGGCACGGGTCGCGCCGATGCCGTAGGCGTAGCACAGACCATAGTCACGAGCGCGTCCACTCGCGTCCTGATGAATGGCAAGAAGCGCCGGGACTCCGCGGCCTTCCGTGTAAACGCGCCGGACCAAATGGCCGGGACCCTTGGGAGCTACCATCACGACATCCACGTCTTTCGGAGGGACGACGGTTTTGAAATGGATGCTGAAACCATGCGAAACACCGAGGATCTTGCCCGCGTGCAATGCGGGTTTTATGGCGGACTCGAAAAAGTCGCCCTGGGTCTCATCTGGGGTGAGCATCTGAATCCAGTCGCCGCGCTTCGCCGCCTCTGCCGCTGGCAAAACTTCCATGCCATCCGCCTTCGCCTTTTGGGCGCTGGGACGCCCCGGATCGAGTCCCACGATAACTTTGTATCCGCTGTCGCGAAGATTGAGCGCCTGGGCATGCCCCTGGCTTCCATAGCCTAGAATCGTAATCGTCTTGCCCTTGAGGGCATCGGGATTTACATCACGCTCGTAAAAAACGGTAGCCACGGCTTCTCCTATATGCGCTGAGGTTAAAGGACTATCGAGACACCGACTGATCGGTCGGTTCGAGAATATAGAATGGTATTGAGGTGGGCGGATGCTGTCAAGGATGAGATAGAGAGGAGCTTGCTGAAAAGGTTTAACCACAAAGGACAAACTAGGTTTCCTTTGTGTACCTTCGTACCCTCTGTGGTTAACAGGTTCTTAGGTTTTTATTTCCTGCAAAAGAAAAAGCGCCCGGGCTTTATCCCGAGCGCCATCGAGCCTCAATGAATCCTTAAACCAGATGCTTATCCAATGCCTGTTGAATGGCTTCCTTGGGACGATAGCCTACGAGTTGTTCTACAACCTGGCCGCCTTTGAAAATTAGCAGCGTCGGAATTCCCGTGACTTTGTACCGCATCGGAGTAGAGCTGTTGCTGTCCACATCCATCTTTCCGATTTTTACTTTGCCCTGATAATGCTGCGCCAACTCCTCCACGATGGGAGCAATGGCGCGGCATGGTCCGCACCACGTCGCCCAGAAATCCACCAACACCGGAGTTTCAGATTTCAAAACATCTTTGTCGAAATTCGCGTCGGTTACTTCGATAATTCCGTTCCCTGCCATCGTTCCTCCAGTGGGTTTGTGTGGAGAGCGAACCAAAAATAGCCGTTCTCCAGTGTAAAGTCTAACAATTTAGCACTGTGTATTTGATGCGAAAAGCTGGCATAAGTCGCACAGAAATCATTGTGCGGAGCATCGGGGTTCTCTTCCAGGTTTTCTAAGACGCCAAAGCGAAGCACTTGATAGAAATTGCTCTTTTCAGGTTGCCATGTTTTACTAACTCCCGTCGTTTTTTCAGGAGGAACAATTGCTCTCCAAATTCGGCATGGCACTTACTGCGGCAGTCTTGATATCGCCTCTCGCGGGGCAAAGTGGCACTGCGGACCGCAGCTGGATCGCGAAAAGCAACAGCTACACGAACATGCTGCTCGATATCGGGATGGAACATCGTCCAGAACTAGGGTCAGATCAAGGCCTAAGTGAGTACGACACCCGCGTCGCCCAGCCAACCTTCGCCGATGAAGACAAGCAACGACAAGAAACGGCTGCGGTGCTCGCCAAGCTTGAGAATGCGGCTAGTGAAAAACAACAGAAAGAAGTCGCCGAGGATCTTCAGATTCTGATCCGCAAAGTCGAACTACAGCTTCGCGAACAAGATTACGAACGCGCCCACGAAGTCGAGTTCCGGAATGCAAGTGAAGAAGCGTTTAGAGGCCTGCGGATTTTACTGGATCAACAAACACCGTCCAACCGCCGGCCCGCAGCCGTAACGCGCATTCGCGAGTACGCCGGCCTCGAAGCTGGATATCAGCCGCTTACGGAGATCTTGAAGCATCGCACTATGGAGCAGATGGCCAAGCCTGGAATCATTTTCCCAGCACGTGTCGAGATTGAAACCGAACTGTCTCGGAATTCCAACTACATAGATGGAATTGCGACTCTGATGGAGAAGTACAACCTGACCGGCTGGCAGGAACCCTACACGAAGTTGAAATCGCAGCTTAAGGATTACGATGCCTGGATCACCGCGAATGTGTTGCCGAAGGCTCGCAGTGATTTCCGTCTCCCGCCCGAGGAATATGCGCTCGCGCTTGAAGATTACGGCATTGACATTCCGCCCGACCAGGTCGCCGCAATGGCCCACCGGGCATTCAGCGAAATTCAGGAGCAGATGAAACCCGTAGCGGCGCAGATTGCGAAGCAGCAGAATTTTCCGTCAGCCGATTACCGCGATGTCATGCGCGAACTGAAGAAAAAACAACTCGTCGGGGACGCTATTCTTCCGTTCTACGAAAGCCGGCTAAAACAGATAGAACAAATAATCGTCGAACATCAGATTGTGACGCTGCCCGACCGTCCAGCGCGTATTCGCATCGCGACTGCCGCCGAAACGGCCCAGCAGCCCGCGCCCCACATGGTGCCTCCGCCATTTCTGCACAATACCGGAGAAAAGGGAGAGTTCGTTCTGCCGCTAAATATCCCGGCTGGACCCGGACAGACTTCATCGGAAAAGTACGACGATTTCACCTTTGACGCGGCCGCATGGACGCTTACCGCACACGAAGCGCGCCCAGGACACGAATTGCAGTTCGATTCGATGCTGGAGCATGGCGTGTCATTGGCGCGGGTTCGCTACGCATTCAACAGCACCAATGTCGAAGGCTGGGGTCTTTACTCCGAATATCTCATCAAGCCGTACATGCCGCTGGAAGGTCAACTCGTCTCGTTGGATTACCGGCTATTGCGTGCGGCCCGGGCCTTTCTTGATCCCGAACTACAGTCTGGAAAGATTCAGCCCGCCGATGCCAAACACGTGCTGGAACAGGATGTGGTACAGTCCCCAGCATTTGCTGAGGAGGAAGTTGAGCGGTACACCTACCGCGCGCCCGGGCAGGCAAACAGCTACTTCTACGGCTACACCAAGTTAATCGCGTTGCGAAAAGACGTCGAAGCCGCGCTCGGCGACAAGTTCGATCAGAAGAAATATCATGACTTCATTCTGGCGCAAGGACTATTGCCCCCGGACCTTATGCGAAGAGCTGTGATGGAGGATTTCGTTCCAGCGCAAGCGCAACATTGATTTGAATCGGTCATCCCGTCAGTTGGCAGCCAAAAGTAAAAAGCGCCCTAAACATTTAAGTTTAGGACGCCTCGGCAGCCCTCCCCCAGAACTGCCAAACCACAACTGGATAGTATGGCGAGCGCGGTTTGCTGTAAACGTCACTTTGGTAATCGTAGTTCCGGGACGTAACATCGAGCTCCAATTTCGTGTTGTTCCTTCTAGGGGTAAGAGTTTTACCGCGCCGTTAATTCAGATTGGATGTTGAAGCTGAAGCTCTGCTCTTCCGAGTCGCGGAGAAGTTCCCCGATGAAGAGTTCAGGACTTGAGTTTCGATTGGAATTGCGACGCCGCTACTGTTTTTCCCAGCTACGCCCACCGTCAGAGGTCGCCCAGGACTCATTGTTCGCGGTGGTTAATTTTCCATGCAGCTCATCTTCGAATTCAATGCCGATGATGTCTGAATCTGGTAGCCGCCGGTTTGCCATCGGTTTAACTTTTATCCAATGTTGTCCAGCATCGGAGGAGCGGAATAAGATACCATTCTTCCCGCCCAGCCACACACTCCGGCCCGCCGCCGCGACTGTGCGGAATAAATGATCGCCTGCGACTTGAATCGGCTCCCAGGAAATTCCACCGTCCCATGATCGTTGAAGGGTGCCGTCTGCGGCCAATGTCCAACGTGGAGGAGGCCTTCTAGTATCGGTCGGGACGTCCGCGAGAAGGGCCATCTGCCTATAGAAACTGTCCTCATCCCGAAGATCTACCATTTCCGATACGGCTTTCGCTTTTCCCGGCGGCTCATGGAGCCTTTGAAAAGTTCCTTGGTTCCGTGCGGCGGGGGAAGCGAGGGGCGAAGTGTTCTCACTAGGCGGTTTGGGCTCTAATCTCTGCGAAGTTTGCTGATTTTGCGACACGGCGATGGCTGTTTCGGGAGACAGCACGCGGTACCCGGGATGCAATCTCACGGCGGCAGCTACGATTACGGCGCATGCGGCTACCGTTCCCCACCGGAATACTGGCGAGGAAATGAATCCCGGGGAATATGGTCGGGACCTGTTCTCCGCCGCCGACATCCCTACCGTTAGCTCTGGCGCTGCCAGGAAAACTATTTCTCTGCAATTGGCGCAGTGTGCGAGGTGCCGCAAGACTGTCGTATTGTCAGGCCCACCCAGCGCCCTTTCCGAAAAGGCGCTGAGGAGGTCTATAGGAGGGTGCTCAATGAAGGGCTTCTGTGCCCGATAGAGCCGTTGCCGCAACAAATTGTGAATCGGTTTCATGATTCGACTATTGGCGCTTACGACCCTATTGTCCGCCGGGCACTTCTGCCTTTCCTTCTGAGAACGGTTGAACGGGAGTTTCTTGCGTCAGCCGCTTGCGAATATTAAGCCGGAGATCGCGAATGTCAACTTCCAGGGCTTCGTCGGCCTGCCGTCGGCTCATGCCACGCCGGCTCAACCCTCCTAAAATCCTCTTACGCAAGGATTTGAGCAGTTTATCCACCCTTCGGCTAATAGTGGACTCGTGCAATGAAAGCATGCGGGCGATTTCCGCCAGCGTCTTGCCATCAAGGTAATAGGAGGACAGAACGAATTGATCCTCGGCCGACAAGCTGGCTAATGCCTCATCCGTCGCGGCCTCCAACCTGGGATCAACCGGGACCTCAGTTTCGCTTACCACGACGGGAGCCGCAAATTGTGCCCCCGTTTCCGCTTCCTCTTCAAAGCTCACAAGACGCCGGCGGCGGCGGTATTGGTTGACATATTCCTGCGCTATCACGGTGCGCAGCCAACCCTCCAATGATCCGCGGCCCGTGTAAGAAGTCAGCTTCGACATTCGTTCTCCGTCTCGCAGCTTCGTGCCATAGAGGTCGGCGTAGATCGAATCCGCAAGTTCCCGGGCGGCAGCGGTTTCTTTGGCGATGTACGCTGCAATGTCGTACAACTTCTCGCGGAAGCGTGACAGAAAAATCTCCCACGCACGTTCATTTCCGGCAGCACAGGCATGTGCTAAAACCAGGTCGTCAATCCGCAAACTAGAATAGAAAACGCGAAGGGCCCCCGCTCTCTCTTTGGTGTCTTCGGGAATCTGTCTGGTACCAATTTCTGTCAATAGCGCCGCGAACTGGCGAAAGCTCACTTCAAAGGCCACAGCCGGACTCTTCGCATAAAGCCCCTCAAGCAGAGTATTCAACTCGTCAGACATCTGCCCGGCTCCTTTGAGGATGGTTTAGCATGATCTCGCGGTCCGCTCCGATGCTATCAATTTATTAGACGCGGGAACGCAAGGTTTTGGAATGGGACAAATGGCGATAGCTGGAGAGGAGGTATTTCTTGCTTTGTTACCCCTGACCGGTAAGGACATGAAGTATCACGACGTGAAGCTCAGCATCCCTTAAGGGTGAAATATGATCATCATTTTTGGAAGGGCCTCATACCAACCCGAAACTTTAAGCCACGCCGCGCACCAGGTTCCACTTGGAATAAAGCGGCCCGCCCCGTAACGTTCCGGCTGCGGCCGACGCCAGCATTCTCCAATTCAACGGCTGGGAGCTTCCAAACTGGTGAAAGACATTCCCTGCCAAAGGTTCGATCGAGCCAGGATAGGAGAGGGCATTCTCTTGGGAATAACTTTCTCCACCCTGCATAGCCAGCAGTTTAGGTTGAGGCCCAAAATAGGGTAAAGTTACGCTCGTACGTTTTTTGGAGTTACCAAAGACGGAATCGGATTTTCGCCAGGAGATTTTAATGATGAAATTCGCATTACGAGGTTGGGCACTCATTGTAGTCTTGATCTTGACAGCATCCGCCATAGCGGACGGCCCCGGCTATCACGTCCTCAATACATTCAAGCTAGGTGGTGAGGGCGGCTGGGATTACCTCACGCTCGATAGCGCTTCGCGGCGACTGTACATATCCAGAGGCACGCACGTCATCGTAATGAATGCAGACTCGGGAACCGTGGAAGGGGACATACCGGACACTCCGGGAGTTCATGGAATCGCGTTGGCTCCCGAGCTTGGGCGGGGTTTTGTAAGCAATGGCAAGGAGGGCACAGTTACCATCTTCGACCTGAATTCATTAAAACTTATCAGTAAGGTAAAGGTTGGCGAGAATCCTGATGCGATTCTTTACGACCCGTTCACCAAACGAGTCTTCACCTTTAACGGTAGAAGTCATGATTCCTCGGCGATTGATGCTACCAATGGCAATGTCCTTGCTACTATCAAGCTGGACGGGAAACCAGAATTCGCCGTAAGTGATGGCAACGGGAACATATTCGACAATATCGAAGACAAGAGCGAGATCACTGAAATTGACGCTAAAACCTTGCAGGTGAAATCAAACTGGCCGCTGGCACCCTGCGAAGGTCCCAGCGGTCTCGCCATTGACCGCAAAAATCATCGCCTCTTCTCAGGTTGTGGCAATCAGATAATGGCAATCGTTAACGCCGATGACGGACGGGTAATCGCGACATTACCTATCGGCAAAGGCGTTGACGCCACCGCATTCGATCCCGAGACGGGACTTGCCTTTGCTTCTTGCGGCGACGGCCATCTCACCGTGATCAAAGAAGAGGCGAGGGACAAATTCACCGCCGTGGAGAATGTTTCCACGCAGGAGGGCGCCCGCACCATGGCTCTTGATGACAAGACTCATAATGTTTATTTGGTCACTGCAAAATTTGGACCGCCCCCCGCTCCCACACCACAGCAACCACATCCATGGCATTCCATTGTGCCGGATACATTCACAGTTCTGGTGGTCGGGAAATAATGCGAAACCAGACGGCGACTTCATTCCAATTCCGACTCAAGCGGATCGTCGCGAAAAGCGTTATCCGGACAATTTCCATTTTGCTTTTTGTTTGCTTCGCATCATCTTTGGGAATGGGCTACTCGGTTTTGACTCACGAAGAGATCGTAGATCTCTTGTGGAAAGATCAAATTCAGCCCTTGCTGCTCAAACGATTTCCCCATTCCACTCCGGATGATCTGACGAAGGCGCACGCCTATGCGTATGGCGGAAGCCTGGTGCAAGACATGGGCTACTACCCTTTTGGCAGCGCCTATTTCAGCGACTTGGTTCACTATGTTCGCAGCGGAGATTTCGTGGTCGCCTTGGTGGAGCAATCAACCGATCTCAATGAATATGCTTTCGCTCTCGGGGCTCTCGCGCATTACGCCTCCGACAACATGGGACATCCAACCATCAATAAAGTCGTCGCGATCAGTTTCCCAAAGCTACGCAAGAAATTTGGCGATGAAGTCACCTATGCCGACGATCACAAAGCTCATATCCGCACCGAATTTGGATTCGATATGGTTCAGGTAGCAAAGAATCGCTACACGTCCGATCGCTATCACGACTTCATCGGGTTCGAGGTTTCTAAGCCGGTCATGGAGCGGGCATTCGTACAAACCTACAATATCCAAGTCACAGACGTGTTTGGCGACGAAGATTTGGCAATCGGCACCTTTCGTCGCAGCATTAGTACGGTGATTCCTGAAATGACCCGTGTAGCTTTGCTTAACCGTAAGAACGAAGTGATCCGCGACACCTGGAATTCAAACGAAAAAACATTTCTTTACCATGTTTCGCGCACCAATTATCAGAAGGAATGGGGCAAGGGATACCGGAAGCCAGGCTTTGGGGCACGCGTTCTGGCGTTTTTCCTGCGCATCGTTCCCAAAATCGGTCCGTTCAAAGCCCTCGGTTTCAAAATTCCGACCACCAAGACCGAAGACATGTATATCAAAAGCATCAATCAGTCCGTGGACGACTATGCCACCGCTCTGAAGCAAACGAAGAACGGACAACTTGACTTGCCAAACATGGATTTTGACACCGGCCGACCAACCGCCGCCGGAGAATATTCGCTGGCAGACAAGACGTATGACCACTTGTTGGATCAACTGAGCAAAAAGCATTTCGATCAAGTCACGCCGGACTTGCGGCAAAACATCCTGGACTTTTACGCCAGCGGCACGTCAACAATTGCGAAGAAGACAGACAAGAAAAGCATAAAGGCCTGGAAGAAAACACAGGACGAGTTGAATCAACTGAAGGCCACAACCCCGGAGCCTCCTGCTACTAAAGCGGCGGCGGCTATTCCCGCGGGGTGAGCCTCAACATGGCGAGTTCCAGTAAGTCTGCGGTAAACTTACACGCCGCAGAATCTGCATTAATACAGGACATGGGTATCCTAACCATCATGCACGGACGTAAATCGAACGAGGTGTAATGTGGCGGATGCAGTTTCCGGAAAGCCTGCGGATAAGAATCTCGACAAGTTCTATCGCGCCCGAATTACAAAACGGAACGATCTTGCCGAAGACCTCTGGACGGTCAGAATTCAGGCCGGAGGCGAATTCAAATTCGCGCCCGGCCAATATGCAACGCTCGGTGTGGACGGTCCGGACAAGCGGTCGGAACGCGCATACTCCATTGTGTCGTCGCCATACGAAAACGAACTTGAGTTCTTTTTCGAGCTGGTTCCCCAGGGCGAACTCACTCCCAAGCTCTATAAATTGCAGGTCGGGGATGAATTGCTCATGCGCAAAATTCCAAAAGGGCGATTCACGCTCGATACAAAAAGTGGGCGCACCAATCATCTCTTGGTTGCGACCGTGACTGGAGTTGCACCCTTCGTCAGTTACGTTCGCTATCTTTATAAAGATTGGAAGGAAGGCAAGTTTGCGGGCGACCATAAACTTTTTCTTCTCGAGGGAGCCAGCCGTTCCTGGGAACTGGGCTATGCCGAGGAATTACAAAGATTCGCTCTCGAAGTGCCGTGGCTGAAATACGTTCCTACCATTAGCCGGCCTTGGGACGATCTGAAATGGGTTGGCGAAACCGGACGGGTTGACGATGTCCTGCGCAAATATGCCGACATGTGGGGTCTTACCGCTGCCGATTCCGTCGCGTATTTATGCGGCCACCCTGACATGATCGAGGGGGGCAAGGGCATTCTGAAGCGCATTGGTTTCACTAAAGAAGTCGTGAAACAAGAGATCTATTGGATTCCGGGAAAAGAAGTGGCCACGGCCTAATCTCGTTTAGCTGTCGCCACGGCCAGTGATTACCTGCGTAATCTGTCCTTAAGTAACGAAACTATCCTACCGCGCCCGTGTTTTCATGGGTCGAACGAACGATTTTAGCTCCCCCGAAAACCTCCCTGCATATAGGAGCTGTCATGAAACGTTTTGCCCCGATATTCGCGCTGGCACTTGTTACAGCTGTATTGAACGCATGCGGAGGAGCCGGAAGCCAAACCTCTAATTTCAGTTCGAGTAACAAATCCTCAGTTTTTGTCACCGGCGAAGATGCGCCAGTTTCGTCCGTAGTCGCATTTAACATCACTATCAACAGCGTTACTCTCAATAACGGTTCAACGACGGTGACGGCGCTTTCCACCCCGACCGCAGTTGACTTCGGCCGGCTGGTCGGCCTGCGCTCTCTGCTCGGATTTAACACCATTGCGCCGGGCACATACACAAGCGCAACAATCACCTTCGAAGCCAGCAAACCCGCCCCTTCGATCAACTACATCAATCTGACGACGACTCCGCCTTCGATCGGCACCGCGAGTGGCTCGCTGAGCAGTTCCACGGTAACAGTGCCGTTTCCCGCGGGAAAACCGCTTGTCGTGAGCAGCAACGGATTGGCCGGCTTACATATGGATTTCGATCTGCGCCAATCGCTGGCCATTGATAACGGCGGCAACCTCATTATCAACAACAACCAAATCGCGGTTACTCCAAATGTGGATGTAATGGCCGTTTCGGCCTCCGACGATTTGGGGCAGATCACCGAATTCACCGGCAACATAGTCTCCGTGAATGCTTCCGGAAATTCGTTCGTGATGCAGGGCCCTTATGGTTTTCAGAAGACCATTGATGCCAACTCGACCACTATTTACAACGGCAGCAACAGCCTGAGCAGCTTGACGGTAAATGGCATCGTTTCCATCGAGGGCACGGTACAAGCCGATGGCAGCATCCTGGCCACCAGCGTCGAACTGATCACGAACGACAAGGCATTCATCTCCGGCCGGATTCTTGCCATTAACCCGGGTCCAGTGGTGTCCATGTTCGTGGGCGAAGAGCTGGGAACCTCCGCAACGATTCCGGCGGATAGCATCTACATCGTGGACCTGAGTCAGGTGTCTGAGTATGACATTTGCTTCATTGACAACTGGTTCACAAACGAAATATTCAACGCTTCGTCTCTGGTAGTGGGCCAACGCATATTCGTCGGCGGCACTTATCAGAGCAATGCGTTTACGCCTAACATGGTTTCATTGCGCCGGCAAGGTGTGGTGGGGGCGCTGGTACAAGGCAGCGTCAATATCACCAGCGGCAATCAGGGCAACTTCCAAATGCAGAATGACGCTTTGATGACCTACTCCGCCGGCGGACCGTTCACGGTGTACACGGGCGACAAAACTGTATTCGTGAACATCAATGGGCTAACTGGACTATCAACTGCGGGTACAACGAACCTGATAGCACGCGGGTTGGTGTTTTACGATCCCATCACCAAGAAGCCGATTGTCTGGGCGCACCGGGTTCGCGTATTACCGTAACTACACCGCAAGCAGCATCTAGAGGGCGGCCATGACGCCGCCCTCTTTTATTTTTCAAGCTCATGGCTTGTGGGACATTGCAACCGCGGCGAAGAAACGAAGTCTTTCTGATTGCTGATTGCTGAGTGCTGACGACTGACTGCTCGCTCGCCTACCGGCTGTTCTCGCCTTCTTTATACATGTACTTGATCGAGGGTTTGTAGACCATTAGGTTAGCCGCCCCACTACGGTTCAGCTTCAGGCACGATTTGTCATACCATTCGATGGTTCCGCGAATTTCCTCGCCATCCCTGAGAACGATGACCATCGGCGTCTTCGATTGCATCTGCTTTTGATAATAAAAATTTTCCGCGTTGGTCTGCTCTGGTGGAGACGGCTTTTTTGCGGAGCCATTCGATCGGTCCCGCTCTCCGTGACCATTGCGCTCGATCCGCTCCGGACGGTCGCGCCGTTCTCCCGCTGCAACCGTCACATGGTTGTGCTCCGAACGGGTTAAGGAAGGCCGGATCAGCTTGCGATTGGCAAATCCGTCAGGTTGCAGAGGCTGGTCTGCGACTAGGGATTCAATTCCATCTTTCATGGCATCACCTATTGGCACGCTTTTGGAGGACCAGAGCACGGCGCGTTGTGTCTGGGGACTGGAGGCGTGAATTGCCAATACGGTAGCACAGGCCGCTGATGTGTGACAATCCTCAAGTTCGATTTGTGTAGATGCTCCAAGATAATGTCACCCCCTAACTGCAACGAGACTTTGTCACCCTATGAGGATGGTGACGATGAGTCAGAAAGAGTTGCAACGCGTGAAAGTGATTGAGAATGCGGTGGGCGGGAGGCTGAGCGTACGCGAAGCTGCCCGCCTGCTGCAACTGAGTGAACGGCAGGTACAGCGGCTCAAGCGGCGCTATGAGCCCGATTCCATCGCGTGGGTGCACCACGGCAATCGTGGACGCCCTATGCCTTGGGCTTTTTCACTTCCCCAGAAGCGGTTGATTTTGACCTTGGCTCGCGGCAAGTATGCCGGCTTCAACGATTCTCATCTCGCGGAAAAACTTCGTGTCGAGGAGAACCTCACCGTCAGCCGCGAGACCGTGCGCCGCATTTTACGAGGTGCAAAACTTGCCTCTCCGCAGAAACGCCGCGCCCGTAAATATCGCTCGCGCCGCGCACCCCGCCCGCGTTTCGGCATGATGGTGCTCACCGACGCCAGCCGTCACGACTGGCTCGAAGGCCGCGGTCCGCATCTCACTCTTGTCGGTTTTCAAGACGATGCCACCAGCCAGATTCTCTCCGCCCACTTCCAACTCGAAGCCGAAAATACCGTTGGATATCTTCGCGCCCTGTACGCCATGATCTCCGTCCACGGCGTGCCCCTCAGCCTCTATCGTGATCGTCACTGCATCTTTCAGCGCAACGATTCCCACTGGACCGTCGCCGAAGAACTCGCCGGAAAACAATCTTCCACCCAGCTTGGGCGCGCCCTCGAGGAGCTCGGCATCACCCAGATCCCCGCCTACTCGCCCGAAGCCAAAGGCCGCATTGAGCGCGCCTGGCGCACCTTGCAGGACCGCCTGGTCAGCGAACTTCGCCTCGCCCATGCCATTACTTTGCAAGAGGCCAACGCCGTGCTGGCCCGTTTCTGCGACGACTACAATCGACGCTTCGCACGTCCGGCCGCCGAATCCGCTCGCGACTTTCGCGCTCTGCCGCGCCGCTTCGATCTCGCCCGCTGCCTTAGCCTGCGCTATGACCGCGTCGTCGGCCCCGATCACGTCGTCGTCTTGGGCGCGCATTCCATCGCCCTACCATCCTTGCCCGCCCAGCGCGGATACTCCGGCGAAACCGTCGAACTCTCGCATCAGTTGGACGGCACCCTGCGTACCTACCGCGGAGATCACTTACTGATGACCCACCCCTTGCCGCTGCAAGAATACGGCCATCGCAACCCTGCTCCGCGACTCACGCTGCGGAAACCCAAAACCCAGATGCTCCGCATCTACAACCTGGGAGGCCGCCCCGCTTTGGCGGCAGTTACTTAATCGTTAAGGGGTGACATAATCTCGTCGCAGTTAATACGACATTTTCTCGTTGCAACAACATCCTCAAGTTCGATTTGTATGGCAATGGAACTGCTTGTAGCCGAGGTCGCGCTTGAATACTGCTAGCGGGAGTACTCGGCGTCACAAACCACGGAGAATCTAAATCAACCGTGGAATCACACGGATATCGGGCAGATTGCGGTATTGCTCGGCGTAGTCCATTCCGTAGCCCACGACAAACTTATCCGGAATGGCGAACCCCACGTAGTCGGCTTCGACGGGCTGCTTTCTTCGAGAGGGCTTGTCCAGCAGAGTTGCGACTCGAAGCGATTTCGGAACGCGGGCCTGCAAAATACTCTTCAAGAAAGTTAAAGTGAGACCGGTGTCGAGTATATCTTCCACCAGGATCACGTTTCTTCCCGCCAGCGTTTGGTCCACGTCCCTGGTGAGGCGGACTTCTCCAGTCGAGTCCCATCCGGTCGCGAGCTCTTGAGCAGGGCTGGGACGATTGCCGTAACTTGAAACTCCAATGAAATCAAACGCCGCATCCAGCCGCACCTGCCGGATCAGATCACTTAGGAAAATCGCCGCGCCCTTCAAGACGCCCACGAAAATAACAGGTTCTCCGGACAAATCGCGGGTGATTTCGTTAGCGATGGAGTTCACTCGCTCGGCAATCTGTTCTTCGGAAATCAGAATTTCAAGCTCAGGCACGGCCAACATGTTATAGCGGTCCGGCATTGAAGCGAAAAATAAAATACACGACCTAAATATCAGCCGTGATCCTAAGCTTGCGAAGGATCTGGCGCGGAGTGCGACTTGGCTCGCAATCGACTGCTGCACACAAGATCCTTCGGCACTGAAAAGTGTCATTTGCGGATTAAGGTCCCTTCTCACTAAACTACTTGGAATCATAGAAAGAAATCATTTATGAATCTCGAAGGAATAAGGCTCACCTGGCTCGGACACGCGACGTTTCGAATCGAGACGCCAGGCGGTCAAACTGTACTGATCGAACCGTGGGTTATGGGCAATCCCAAGTGTCCAGATAAAGAAAGAGAATTGAAAAAAGTTGACGTCATGCTTTGCACTCATGGACACGGGGATCACATTGGCGATGCCGTCGAAATCATAAAAAGGCACAATCCGAAAGTTGTCGGCATTCCGGAACTGGTTACCTGGCTGAAGAACAACGGCGCCAAACAGATTTTACCGATGAATAAAGGCGGAACACAGACAGTCGGCGACATTAAGGTCACCATGGTTGACGCGCGGCACTCGTCTGGTATTCAGCAGGGCGACGCATTCGTTTACGGCGGCGGACCCTGTGGTTATGTCATTGAATTCGAGAACGGCGTGAAGATTTATCATGCCGGAGACACCTGCGTTTTTGGGGATATGCAAATCATTCGCGAAATCTACGCGCCCGAAATAGTCCTGCTTCCGATCGGCGATCATTACACTATGGGGCCGCGCGAGGCTGCCTATGCTTGCAATTTATTGAAGCCGAAAACGGTAATTCCCATGCATTTTGGAACTTTTCCTCAGCTTACGGGGACGCCAGCGGAATTAAAGAGGCTCGTCACAAATGTTGAGATATTGGAGATGAAGCCTGGAGAGACGGTAACTTAACTGGATGTGCGAGTTATTGGCAGTACACGCGAGATCCCTCGACCGGCTGAAATGCGCCGGATCTTCGGGATGACGGATATTTTTATAGGAGGTATTTTGCCTGATCAGGTCGAAAGCAAGCCGCAGTGGCGCCACCACGGCATCACTGCCAACGCCGTCGAAGATTACCTCTATTCGATCCTTCCCCGTCGCGACGATGTCCTTACTCAAATGGAATCGGAAGCCGCCGCGCGCGATATCCCAATCGTTGGTCCCGCTGTGGGACGTGTTCTTCATCAACTTGCGCTGATGATTCAGGCAAGGAATATCTTTGAAATGGGTTCTGCAATCGGATATTCGACTATCTGGTGGGCACGGGCCGTAGGGGAAGCTGGCCGGGTGTTTTACACCGACGGTAACCGCAAAAACGCTGATGAGGCTCGCGGCTATTTCGAGAGAGCTGGAGTCGCGAGCCGAATTAATATAAGGATTGGCGATGCCCTGGAACTTCTGTCGGAACAAAATGGGGAGTTCGACATAATCTTTAACGACATAGACAAAGAAGACTACCCCCGAGCCTTTCGGCTGGCGATCCCGCGCCTGCGAAAAGGCGGCCTATTTGTTACCGACAATGTTTTGTGGAGCGGCAGGGTCGCGGAGAAGAATCCAACCGAACCTTCAACTAGAGCCATTCAGGAATTTAATCGGCTGCTTTATGGCTCGCCAGAACTCTTCACGACTATCCTGCCGATCCGCGATGGCGTTGCGGTGGCGATTAAGAAGTGAGACGGCCATTCACCGGTGAACCGGAACCTCTTACTCCGGCACTGAAAATGCGGACGCGGATAGCAGCCGTCATCCGGCAAATTCCCCGAGGTAAGGTTTCAAGCTATGGAGCAGTCGCGCGGGCCGCTGGGTATCCCGGTTATGCAAGGCAGGTGGCACAGGTGATGAAACGCTATGCCGGACTACCATGGCATCGCGTTCTCGGCGCAGGAGGTGCGATAAAGGTTCCCGCTGATTACGCCATCGAACAGCGAATGCGTTTGCAGACAGAAGGCATAGCTTTTCGCGGCAGGCGCGTGAATATGGTGTTGCACGAATTCAAATTCCCAAAGGTGAGAAACCCTACGTAAAGACTGTCGGCTAGCGCTGACTGATTTCCCGCTGGGAAACCTTCCTGTTGAACTCGTCCGACTTCCCGCGAGGCACGGTCAACGATTTCCATTCGTCCGCCTGGAAATGTTTTGCCAATAACACGATCTGGCCGCAGTGGTAGGCATAATGCGCAATCTGGCGGTTAATAGCTTGCATCACCGAATGGGCTTCGCCACGAATTAGAACCGTCCGGCCAAGGTCACCTTCGGATAGCGGGGAGAGCGCGGCAAAAACAGACTCCCATCCTTCATCCCAGATTTTCTTTAGCGCGTCCCGAGAAGCCGGTGGTTCTACGAATTCACTGTCGCGGTTGCGGTCAGGCTTCTCCCCGTCGGAGGTAAGAAAGTCAGTCCACCGCGAATGCATGTTTCCGGCCATGTGCTTCACGATAATCGCAATCGAGTTCATCTCGCCGTCCAGCACGGCGGTCAGTTGTTCATCCTTTGCCTGCTCCATGGCACGTTCAGCGAGTTTCTTGTAGTAACGAAAAACTTCAAGTGAGTCTGCGAGATACGAAGTCGTGAATTTGAGAGTCATTTTTTATTTCCTGAACTGTTCATCGATTTCTACCTGATACCCGGCGCTCAGGCGATTCGTTTCGTTCGCCATACCAACAACGGCCATCAATTCTTTGAACATCTCGTCCGTCATTCCTTTCTTCTTGGCTGACGCGGTGTGCGACGCAATACAGTAGCCGCACTGGTTACTCACACTCACTGCCACATAAATCAACTCTTTAGTCAGGGGATCGAGCGCGCCCGGGCCCATTATCTGTTTAATGTCCTGCCAGGTTCGCTTCAACGTCGCTGGATCGTTTGCCAGAGCCTTCCAGAAATTATTGATCCAGTCCACTTTACGCGTGTTCATGATGTCGTCATAAACCGCCCGCACTTCGGGGTTGGCATCTTTGTATTCGACAAATCCAAGGGTCGGCATATCTTTGCTCCAGGATGCACGAAACGTATATTCAGAACATATTAACAACCGGCAAAGAAATTAAACGTCAGTCATTCTGACTAACATGAATTTCTCGACATTGCGCGGTAAGCTGTGGCAAACTGCATCGGCGGCTGCCCTCTTCCCCAAGTCCGGGGCGGTCAAGGGACGTTATTCGATGTTACGAAGCTTGCGGTTGAGGGTAACGCTCTTCTTCATCCTGGCTGGTCTCTGTGCAGGTCAATCCGCTCAGGAAAACCCTCCCACGGCAAAGCGAGGCGAAGCACAGTCTCAACCCGTGGAGAAGAAGTCTTCTGACTCTGCGGGAAACACCGCCAGCCTCGACCCCTGGTCCCTTTACCGTATGGGTAACTTCGCGGCAGCTTCGGACGGATACCAACGATTATTGAAGGATGACCCCAAATCGGCGGACGCATACGCTGGCCTCGCGCGCGTCTATCTGCAACAGAAAAATGTGGACCTGGCATCGCAGACGATCGCCAAAGGTCTCGCGGTATCCGATTCACCTTCTTTGCATGTGGCATTAGGGGAGGTGCAATTTCGCCAGGGAAAAATATCAGAGGCTGAACAGGAGTGGGTGAAAGTAATCAACTCCGGCCATTTGGACGCGCGCGCGTTCCTTGGACTTGCCCGCGTAAGTAACTCGGTTGCGATGTACAAAAGGGGCAAGGCGATGATTGACAAGGCGCGCGAGCTTGATTCGTCCGACCCCGACATCGAGCGCCATTGGATTGGGACCCTCACGAGATCTGAACGGATTACATATCTCGAAAAATATCTTGCTGGTCCAAATGACGAAGACGGGGAGCGCCGCACCGAGGTGCAGCACTATGTGGACTTTTTGAAAGCGCGGGCGAAAGAGGGTTCGGGAAGGTGTCGCTTGGCTAAGAATGTCAATTCTACCGAAATTCCGTTGGCCCGGCTATTCCAAGATGCCGATCATCTTCGCGGATACGGTCTTGACGTTAAAGTGAATGATCGCAAGGGCACTCTAATGCTCGACACCGGGGCGAGCGGAATCCTGCTCGACCGGGGCATGGCGGAGAAAGCTGGGATTACAAAACTCGTCGAGACTGGTATCGGCGGCATTGGGGATAGAGGCGAAAGGAACGGATACGTGGGCGTTGCGAAATCAATCACCATCGGCGGCTTGCGGTTTGAGAATTGTCCTATCGAGGTCCTGGAAAATCGTTCCGTAGTCGGGGAGGAGGGATTAATCGGCGCCGATGTTTTTGACGATTTTCTGGTTGACATTGACTTTCCCAACGAGAAATTACGGCTCAGCGAGTTGCCGAAAAGGCCAGAGGATTCCGGCCAGCCTGCGAGATTGGACAGCGACGATGACGAAGACGCCGACACCGCACACTCGGATCCCGCGGCAGATGCCACCCCGCAAAAATCTCCTTCTGCATCAAAGCGGACCTTTCACGACGCCTATGTTGCTCCGGAAATGAAATCCTACACACGAATCTATCGCTTTGGGCACGACCTGCTAGTGCCGACCTTCGCTGGCGACGCCCCAAGCAAGTTATTTCTGATAGACAGCGGAGCCTTTTGGAACCAGATTACTCCTGAGGCGGCCCGCGGAGTCACAAAGGTTCACAACGACCCTTTCACGACTGTGACCGGAATCAACGGCAAAGTAAAGAATGTTTATAGCGCCGACCAGGCTATTATTCGCGTGGGGCACGTCTACGAAAAGGATCAGGACCTTGTCACATTTGACATGACTTCGATCAGCGACAATTGCGGTACGGAAATTTCTGGAATTCTCGGCTTTGCCATGTTACGTAAGGTGGATCTTAAGATTGATTATCGCGACGACCTGGTGGATTTCCACGACGACCGGAAACCGAAAGCACTGGAACTGAAGTAGTGCGAGCGAACATACTCACGCAGATCCTTGGGCCAGTTGGTCCTTTTTTTTTAATAGATATGGCCAGCTTAAGGCTTCATCCGGATTGACTTTTCTTTCCGAATCATAGACATTCACACGTTGATTAGTAATCCTCGTTGGCAACTCCATTGTGTCAATCCACCACGCTCCAGCCCTCGTACTTAAAGGAGAGAGATAGCCGGTTTGTCGAACGCTGAACTAAAAGGGGTTTCGACGGACGATCAGGCTTTGATGTCAGCCATTCGTTCCGGCGACGAGAGCGCGATGGGAGCGTTGTATGACCGGTATTCTGGGGTGGTGTACTCGGTGGCATTGCGTGTGTTGGGTGAGACGGGAGGGGCTGAGGACATACTGCAAGAAATCTTCATGCAACTATGGCGCAATCCCGCAGCCTTCAATTCTCAACGAGGAAACGTGGGGCCGTGGCTTGCGGTGATTGCGCGCAATCGCGCCATTGACGTTTTGCGCAAGCGACGTCCGGAAGACGATATCGCGGACGTTGTGGTCTCAGTTACTCCTGATATGACGGGGAGTGCCGAACGGAATCAGGCAATGGAAAAAGTTCGTGGCGCGCTAGGCTCAATGTCCGCGGAGCAGCGTGGCGCACTGGAAATGGCATACTTTGAAGGGCTGACTCACACGGAAATTGCCGCCAAGACCGGAGAGCCGTTGGGGACCATAAAGACTCGCATTCGTTCCGGATTGCTGGCGTTGCGAAAAGTTTTTAGTCCATGACAATGACCGTACACGAACAATACGCCGGGGATCTCGCGCTCTACGCGATTGGCGCGCTGCTTGGAGATGAGCGTGCCGCCGTGGAGAAGCACCTGGCGGAGTGTTTCGACTGCCGTCGTGAATTGGAACTGTTGCGCGGAGATGCGGCGCTACTGGCTTATTCCACCGCACATTCGGTTCCGCCACAACGATCACGGCAGCGCTTGATGGATGCACTCCGTCAAGAATCTCGGAAGAAAGAAGTACCGGCGAGGCGTTCCTGGTGGGCTACGATGCCTTGGGTCGCAGCGGCGGCGATGACCATTCTCGCCGTGCTGCTTATGCGCCAGAACAGCGGGCTGCAGGAAAAGCTGGCCAACCTAAGGGACCGCGCCTCAGAACAACAGGCCCAGCTTGAGCAAGCGCAGGAGGTCGTTGCTACGCTAACCGCAACGGACGCTATGCGCGTGACTCTGGTCGAGGCAAAGACTCCGCCGCAACCGCAAGGGAAGGCAATCTATGTCCGCGATCGAGGCAGTTTGATTTTCCTGGCCAGCAACTTTAGACCCGTGGCATCCGACAAAGCATATGAACTGTGGCTGATTCCAACCAAGGGAAATCCGATCGCCGCAGGAGTTTTCAAGCCGGATGCGCACGGAAGCGCAACAGTCGTGAATCCTCCCCTTCCGCCGGGAGTCTCAGCGAAGGCATTCGCGATTACGATCGAACCGCAGGCTGGATCATCCGCGCCCACGTCGGCCGTCATAATGTTAGGAGCCGGAGAGTAGCGAACCCTGCTTACCCCGCGCTTCGGTCATCCCAAAGTCCTGGCGTTTTCTCCAGTGGGGCGAGAATGGCGCGTAGTGGCCGATGTTCATTTCATCACACGCTAGGGTGGACGTGGCGAGGGAGATCGCGGACTGATTTGCATCAGATCGTCGGGTCATCCCGAAGTCCCGCGTCTTCTCCAGCGGGACGAGGGATCTAGCGCGTAGTGGCTCAATGTTCAAGACAAGGGAAGTCGCAGAATGGGAGTACACACGAGATTTCCCACTCGGCTGGTGAAGGAGCCGAGTTTCGGGATGACGGCTCAGAAAAAAGGTTTGGAAATTCGAATTATCCCAAACTCGTCGGGTGAAAGCATCACGACGCAGTTCTATGCTCAGCAACTTCCGGTTCGGGGATGGCTCTCGGCGCAGGCGGTTGGCCGCGTTTCGCCGCAATCAGATGCTCCAAATCGTAGTTATAGGGTCCGTAAGCGCGAAACGACTCTTCGTCAAATAGCCGCTTGATGCCGCATCCCGTGCAAACCTGGTAGCAATAACCAGCAGAACGAACTGGCCAGCTCATTTTGCGATGCCAGCAGCCACGGAACAAGACCACGCCAACCCCTGCAAATGCGGTTGCCAAAAGACTTAACGGCAGCCAACGGGTTTTTTTCTTTGGTTCGCCAACTGCCATGGTTTTGTGAACCTCTAAAAATCATGCTTTTCACCAGATTTGCACCACTGGAGAGGCGATGACTTTGGGGGAACTCTTAGCTTACTAAAGAACATGTCCGAATTCCACCTTCGTAGGCAACAGAATATTGCGGATCAGGGGAATACGCTGTAACTTACGGATATTGGCCACCTTAAGTTACGGTTTAAACCCGCTATGAGCATCTCGCCAAAATGAGCGCGAGCCCCAACAACCCGGCTCCTGGACTGGGGAAACCGGCTCCCGTCGCCGTTCCCGGCAGTCTCCCCGCAATTCCAGGGTTTCCACGCTCCGATCATCGCGATCTCGAGAACCTTTTGGCCCTGTCTTCGCTGCACGACCAGATCCGACGGCGACGTGCTCAGGAACTGGACAAAGGGGCTAGATTAAGCCCCGGGGACTCCTGGGAACTTAAGCAGTTCGTCCACGATGAAGTCTTGCAGCTCGTCGCCGATCGCGCGATGACCGTGACCGGCGCTGACGGCGTTGCGGTTGCACTCGTTGATGGGAGCGGGATCGAATGTCGCGCGTCAGCGGGGAAGATTGCACCCGAACGAGGAGCACGGCTGGATCCCTACTCCGGATTTTCCGGAGCGTGCTTGAGAACTGGCGAAATAGTCCGATGTGACGATTCCGAAAAAGATAAGCGAGTAAGCGCTGAGGCCTGCCGCCGTTTGGGTACACGGTCCATGGTCGCGGTCCCCCTGGCGACCTCGCAAGCCATCATCGGGGTACTTGAAGCTTTCTCGACCGAGCCTCTGGGATTCAATGACAGTGACGTTCGCAGCTTGAGTCTTCTTTCCGAACTGATTCTCGACGCCATGAAGCCCGAAGAAGAATATCGTCTGGCGGAAATATCGCACCGAGTCGTCACCCCGGCGTCGTCGAGGCCTCTTGCACCGGACATCACCCGCGAACTATTGCAAAGCCAGCCATTAAAAATCGAACCGATAAAGCTCCCCGAAACAGAACTCCTGTCGAACACCAAACGTGAAGCACAAAGGGAGAAGGCTTCTGACCGACAAGACTCAGACAACTCGCGGCAAAACGCGAAGCTGGTATTTTTCTCCGAATTCGAGCCCGTGGAAGAATCGCGACCCGGCCTGAAGCTGGTCATCCTCTTAGTTATGCTTGCGATCGCTTTGGGAACCGGCTTGTGGTGGCAAATACGACAAAGCGCCAATCGAAAAACGGCAACTCGCCAGATGGTTAAAGCAACGGCGACCACATTTCAACCTCCCCAAGTCCCATCCGAACGGCAGGATTCGGCCGCGTCCGACGACTCTTCTCTTCAAGCCGACGAGACGAATGCCGGGACGCCAACGCAGCCGGCTGACAAGTCTGGCCTTCCCGCGATCACTGGCATCCGCCATTGGTCGTCCGCTGGTTCGAGCACGGTTGTCATTGACCTTGAGGATCAGGTTCAATACGAAGCGCATCGTCTCACCAGTCCTGAGCGAATTTATTTTGATCTTCTTGATACCAAGCTCGTTCATGGATTGTTTGGCAAGATCATCGAAGTTAACGATCCGGTTTTGCAGCGGATTCGTATTGCTCAACCCAAACAAGGAGTGACGCGCGTTGTTCTTGATACAAGGGGCGCGTCCAACTATTCCGTCAGCATGGAGCAAAATCCTTACCGGCTGGTTGTCGAGGTTGGCAAACTGGGATCAAAAGTCGGACCCAGTACGAAAATGGATCTGTTCGGTCCAGCTATTCCCGGCGATACGAGGGCAACCGCCCAGGAAAAAAGTATCGAAGCCGCACCAGTGACACCCCACAGCACGATTGCGGGGGGAACCGGGACGATGCCACAGCCGAAGACCCTCCAGTCCAATCCGTCCTCAGCCAGCGTTCCGAGTTCTGCAGTGCCTAGTTTTAGCATCGCGCTCGACGCCGGACACGGCGGTTGGGACCTGGGTACTGTGGGACGAAAAGGCCTCGAGGAAAAAGATCTGGTCTTGGATATCGTCCAGAGGCTAGGCAGCCTGCTTGAAAAGCGATTGAATGCCAAAGTCATATACACCCGCCACGACGATAACTACATTGCTCTGGAAAAGCGTGCCGAAATCGCCAACCTTTCGCAAGCAAACCTTTTCGTGTCAATTCACGCAAACTATAGCGACCTGACCTCCGCTCGCGGCGTGGAGACCTACTATACGAATACTTATTCGTCGCTTAAGGCGCGGTCCACGGATGCTGACGACGAACCCTCTCTGCAAAATATGGACTGGACAAAGGTGGATATCCGCGAGAAGGTCCAAGAATCGCATCACCTTGCTGAATGTGTGCAACAGGCGCTCTACGGAACCGTCGCAGCAAAGAATCCGGGGATTCGCGACCGCGGCGTGAAAGAAGCCCAATATGTCGTGCTTACTGGAACGTCCATGCCTGCAATTCTGGCGGAAGTCTCTTTCGTAAGCAGTCCGGCCGATGAGAACGAACTCCAGAGTCAAGCCTACCGCCAGCGAATTGCCGAGGCGCTCTACAAAGGAATTGCACGCTATCACGAGACGCCGCGGCATACCACGATGGCCAGCTTGGTAGGAAAGTCTAACTGAGGACAGAATAGCCGACTTCGACTTCTCGGGATCACACGGAATGGGGTGCCGATCCTTGCGCGCCTTTTGCAAGGGTGTGGGAGGCAGAATGCCCCATCTCTCGGCACATCCGCGAGAAGCGGGAGCGGACCTCTAGAGCTTCGCCCCGGACCGGGGTGGCCCGCCCTACGCAAGCGTCACCAACACTGCCCTCGGCACGAAGGGACGATCCGAAATCTGTCCATCGAATTTCGCAGCCCATCGTCCGGGGATTGCCGTGCCGCACGACGGACAGCACCCATCAGCTGTCACCCGATAATCCTGAATGAAATAACTGTAACGTTTTACCAGAAGCTTTTGACAGTTGTGACATCTCGTATTTTCCAAATCTCCAACTCTGCCAGGAAGATTGCCCGCGTAGATGTAGCGCAAACCTGCGCGCTTTCCGATTTCAGCCGCCCGCAGTAAGTCCTCGGGGCGCGTGTCGTCCGGATCGGACATTTTGTAGTCCTTATGAAACGCTGTCACATGCCACGGGATGTCTGGAGATATCCCTGCAAGAAAATCTGCCAGCTGACGCAATTCATCATCCGAATCGTTAAATCCCGGAATCAGAAGCGTCACGATTTCCAGCCATACTCCCATTTCATGGAGGCGACGAATCGTATCGAGGATCGGAGCAAGCCTTCCGCCAAGTTGGTGGTAGTGACGATCGTCAAAACTTTTTAGGTCAACTTTGTAGAGGTCAACCCACGGCCGTATATATTCAAGCACCTGCGGAGTGCCGTTTCCATTCGAAACAAATCCCGTGAGCAGTTCGGCAGCCTTTGCCTCTTTGAATACAGCGACCGCCCATTCTGCCGTTATCAACGGTTCGTTGTAAGTGCTGACCAACACCTTCGCTCCCTGGCGTAGCGCATCTCGAACCAGCAATTCGGGAGAGGCCTCGAGCGGCGGCGAAACCGCATTCGGATCGCGCAATGCCTGAGAAGTTACCCAATTCTGGCAGTAGCCGCAGTGCAGATCGCATCCCAGCATTCCAAAACTGTAGGCTAAGGCTCCGGGGTAAGCGTGAAAGAAGGGTTTTTTCTCGATGGGATCGCATTGCACCCCGCCGACATATCCCCAGGGAACATAAAGTTTGCCACCACGGTTGTAGCGGACCTTGCAGACTCCGGGCTGGCCCTCCGGAATGGGACAACAATGTCCGCATGCAAAGCAGCGCACTCGATTGCGGTCAAGCCGTTCGTAAAGGTCGCCTTCACGGACATGCTCATAAACGATTTCGCGAAGCGTCGGCACGGCGAAGACCTGCGTAAATTATAGAACTCCGGTGAGCCATGCGCCTACCCATGCAAGATGCCCGCGAAGGCAGGTGTCCTCACCTGCCCACCGAGGAGATGCCGTCGCAACCCTGCGGTGGTAATCTTTCACGTTGATGAATCTCTCCACCCTCAATCAGATTTTCTTCTCCCTCGTAGATCGCAATCAATCTTGCGTGATGAAGCACCAGGTTTCCGACCAATGGACTGCAATTTCATGCGCTGATTTCTATCGCGATGTCATCGGCGTCAGCCGCGCGCTTCAGGACTGGGGAATCACTAAGGGAAACCGCGTCGCCATTCTCAGCGAGAATCGTCCCGAGTGGACGATGGCCGATTTCGCCTGCCTGCTCATCGGCGCTGTCGTCGTACCGATTTACGCTACGCTCACCGATGACCAAACCGCATACATTCTTCAGAATGCGGGCGTTCGAGTGGTTTTCGTCTCATCGAAAAAGCAGCTTCGGAAAGTCCTGGACAAACGAGATTCAACCCCTATCGAAAAAATCGTGGTGATGGACGACGGTGGATCGGATGTTGCCGTCTTGATGTCTCAACTTCGAAAAAATGGGCCGCAACGACGCGACGCATCGTTCGATCAATTCGCCCTCTCGGTCGCAACGCCCAACGATTTGGCCACCATCATTTACACGTCTGGCACCACTGGCACTCCTAAGGGCGCGATGCTGACTCATGGCAACATCGCGTCAAACATCTCTTGCTCTCTGGATGGTTTTGACATTAGCCCCGCCGACACCAGCATTTCTTTTCTTCCACTCTCTCATATCACCGCCCGCCACCTGGACTTGGCATTGCTATATCGCGGCGCAACTCTGGCTTACGTACCGTTTATCGAACAGCTTCCCAAAGCGTTGCTGGAAGTGCGCCCAACCCTGGTTGTAGCTGTGCCGCGGGTTTACGAGAAGGTCTTCGCCAAAGCAGATCTCGGCGCTAAAACGTTTCCTAAGAACTTGATTTACCGTTGGGCTCTGGCCACAGGGCGAGCCCATCAAAAGGAAATACTCGCCGGAAAACAACCCGCCTCGCTGAATTGGAACCTCGCAAATGCATTGCTCTACAAACGGGTGCGCGAAGGATTCGGCGGCCACGCCCGATGCTTCATTTCCGGCGGCGCGCCTTTGGGACGCGAACTCGCCGGATGGTATGCCGACATGGGCATTCGCATCCACGAAGGCTATGGCCTGACCGAGACCTCGCCCGTGATCGCCCTGAATACGCCCAAGGCGCACAAACTCGGAACGGTTGGAAAGACGCTTTCCAATATCGAAGTTCGCATCGCAGAAGATGGCGAGATACTCGTACGCGGTCCGTCCGTCTTTCAGGGATACTGGAATCTGCCCGAAGAAACCCGCAATGCTTTCGATGACGGATGGTTCAAGACCGGCGACATCGGCAACATAGACGCCGATGGATTCTTATCCATTACCGATCGCAAGAAAGATCTGATCAAAACATCGGGCGGAAAGTTCATCGCTCCCCAGCCGATAGAGAGTTCGTTAAAACACAATCCTCTTATCGCAGAAGCGGTGGTCCTCGGAGACAAGCGGAAATTCCCCGCCGTCCTGATCGCTCCCGCATTCCCGGTGCTTGAACCTTGGGCGCGCACTCATCAGATTGTTTTTACTTCCCGGGAGGATCTAGTCTCTGATCCAGACGTGCGAACGCTCTACGAAAATATTGTCGAAAATGTGAATGAAAATCTTGCGCGCTTCGAGAAATTAAAAAAAGTTCTGCTGGTCCCAGATGAGTTCTCCGCCGAAAATGAAACTCTCACAGCAAGCATGAAACTGCGTCGACGCGCCGTCGAAAAACGTTACTCGAAAGAGATTGAAGGCATGTATTCACAGCTATAGCTGCCCGATCTCACAACAGCGTGGGTGCCCATTTTTTAATTCCACTCTTTTACACAATAAGTGGGTGCCCCATTTCTCGCCGCTTTTGCGAGAAGTGGGAGGCCAAACCGTCCCAGGCCCAGGCCCCCACTCATTGTCCCGCCATTAGTTCTTTAACTCTACATGGCCATGCCGCTCGAATAGGTGCCCGTGCACTGCCAGTCGGCGGACCCGTCTTCATTGACTTTCCCGGCGCAACTGCCAGACCCCTTGATGCCTTTGTGTTTCCCGCTGCCGCCCACTATCTTCCACTTGTTGGAGACAGGTTTTCCGGTGTCGTCGGTTGGAGCCGATCCGCTATACGTGTAATAAATGTTGTCTCCATCGTCGGTGGTCGCGTTGTAGTAGCCGTGGAAGTTGAAAGACGCTTTCCATTGGTCGTGGAACTCCGTGTATTGCCCGCTCTTTTCCTTGAGCGCCCCGGTGCTCGAAGTTGAATCGCAGGTCCCTTGCCCGATCCAATAAATGTGATCCGGCGCGTCGCCAACATCAAGTTTTTGCTCCTGGGCAGCTTTTGAGCAGTGCCACTTGGTATCAACCTTTTGGGCCATCGCTATTGAGCCAGACACGAGCAAAGCCAATACCGCCAGCAAAAGTTTCCGCATCTTTAGGTTCTCCTTTGTTGTAGTTTCGGTTGGAATCGGCGCAACTATAGTGCATGCATCCAATTCTGGCAAGCAGCTTCGGTGGATTGCCTCGCGCGCCCGCGTGTCCTGGATGCGGAGTAGGCACCCTCGCGGTACACTTCCTGCCGGTTTTGTTGACTTGCGCCAACTTACCTCCTACCATTTCCCATCGTGCTCTTTCCGGGCTACGCGGCCGTCTAAATGATCGAAAAAACCTTGGTTGGACAAACCATCTCTCACTACCGCATTACCGAGAAACTCGGCGGCGGAGGCATGGGAGTCGTTTACAAAGCGGAAGACACCACGCTCGGCCGTTTTGTCGCGCTGAAGTTTCTGCCGGATGACGTCGCCCGAGATGCGCAATCGTTGGAGCGTTTCCGCCGCGAAGCCCGCGCAGCCTCAGCCTTGAATCATCCCCACATTTGCACCATTCACGAAATTGACGAAGAAGCCAACCAGTCTTTTATCGTCATGGAGTACCTGGAAGGCCAGACGCTCAAGCATCGCATCTCGGGACGCGCAATGGATGTGGAAGCGCTGCTGGGTTTGGGCATTGAAATCGCCGATGCTCTCGATGCCGCTCACACCAAAGGAATTATTCATCGTGACATCAAGCCGGCGAATATTTTCATCACTAAGCGAGGCCAAGCGAAGCTGCTCGACTTCGGACTTGCCAAATTGACCGAGCGACAGGCGCTCGATGGCGCCACCGTCACAGGCGGCGATCTAATGACGAGCCCGGGCTCGGCGGTAGGCACCGTGGCTTATATGTCACCGGAACAAGTTCGCGCCGAAGAACTTGACTCTCGTACGGATTTATTCGCCTTCGGCTCCGTCCTCTATGAGATGGCCACCGGCGTGGTGGCATTTTCGGGCAGCAGCACCGGAGTTGTGTTTGAAGCGATTTTGAATCGCACGCCGGAGCCGGCTTCAACATTGAACAAGCTGCTGCCGCCCAAACTCGAAGAGATCATTTCAAAATCGTTGGAGAAAGATCGCGAATACCGCTATCAAACCGCTGCGGAACTTCGCGGAGATTTAAAGCGGCTGAAGCGCAGTCTGGATACTTCGCGAATCCGCGCCGCGAACTCGGGAACTTCCTCTTCCTCGACAACGGCGGCTCTTCCCCAGAAGCCCGAAACCAGACCTTCACGGCGAAGCGTATTTGTCCCGGTGCTGCTTGCGTCCGTCATTGCGTTGGCGGCGGGCATTGCTGGTGGAATGTTCCTGCTTAAGCGGCCCGCCCAGTCGGCGCTGCCGATCTACCATCCCCTCAGCTTCAGACGCGGGGCGGTTCATGCCGCTCGCTTCACGCCCGACGGCAAAACTATCATTTACAGCGCATCGTGGGAAGGTAAGCCGTCGCAGATGTTCACCACCCGGCCTGACAGTCCACAGGCGCGCGATTTGGATCCTGCCGGCGCAGATGTGCTCGCCATTTCTTCCACCGGCGAGATGGCCTTACTGCTGAATAGCCATGCCAGCAAGCCATTTCAACTCTCAGGCACACTGGCCCGCGTGCCGCTGGGGGGAGGCGCTCCGCGAGAGATTCTAGAGAATGTCGAATGGGCTGATTGGTCGCCGGACGGAACCAATCTTGCTATCGTCAGGGAAGTCGAAGGACGCGCCCGGCTTGAGTATCCTCCCGAGAAGCTGCTGTATCAGCCTGAGGGCTGGATGGGCAATCCCCGATTCTCGCCTAAGGGCGACATCATTGCGTTCATCAATCATCCCGAACCAGGGGACGACGGCGGCGCGGTTGCGATCGTTGACCTGGCGGGCAAGAAAACAACCCTTTCCGATGGATGGGACAGCATTCAAGGATTGGCATGGTCGCCCTCAGGCGATGAAATTTGGTTTACCGCTACCAAGACTGGCGGCGACCGGTCGCTTTTCGCAGTGACTCTTTCCGGGGACCTCCGGCTGATGGCGCGCGTCCCGGGTGAACTGACCTTGCTCGACGTGGACCGTCAGGGCGGTGTGCTGTTGACCCGCGGAAATGATCGAGCCGGCATTCTTGGACTGACCGCCGGAGAAACCAAGGAGCGTGATCTCTCCTGGCTCGATTGGTCGGTGCCAAGCGCCTTGTCGGCCGATGGCCGCATTCTGCTTTTCACCGAGGCCGGAGAAGGCGGCGGGCCAAAGTATGCAGTCTATCTTCGAAACACAGACGGCTCCCCGGCCATCCGATTGGGCGAAGGATCGGGATTTGCTCTCTCCCCCGATGGCAAATGGGCGGCCTCGCACGCCAATGTCGTGCCGTCTCCAATAGTGATTCTTCCAACTGGCGTGGGAGAAATGCGATCGCTCACTCCCGACGGTTTGAACCACGTCCGGCTTCATTGGCTCGCCAACGGGAAGCAATTTGTGTTCACCGGCAATGAGCCCGGCCATGGCCTGCGTCTCTACGTGGAATCGTCAGAGGGCGGCGCGGCGCGGCCCATCAGTCCCGAAGGAGTTGATGATACTTTCGTCGTATCTCCCAATGGCGAGTTCGCAGCCGCAATCGGTCCCGATCAGAAACTTTATCTTTACCCCGTTGCTGGAGGCGACCCGACACTCGTAAAGGCAGCCAACCCGGGGGAGATAGCCACTGGCTGGGCCGCAGACGGAAACTCTATATTCCTCTTCCACTTCGGCGAAATACCTGAGCGAGTGGTTCAGCTTACTCTTGCCACGGGCCAAAGAAAGATATGGAAGGACCTCTCCCCCGCTGACGCCGCGGGACTTACAAACCTTCGCGGCATCATCATGGCCGCCGATGGCAAGAGCTACATTTACGGCTACGTGAGAACGCTGTCCGATCTATATCTGGTAGAGGGACTGAAATAGACCTGAACCTTCGTAAAAAAGTAAAACCGGGTGCCACAGAGCTTGCCCTGAGCGCAGCCGAAGGATCTCGCCGCTTTGCGAGACCTGGGATGCTTCTTCTAAAAGTGCCGAAATGTGATCGTTCTCCTTTAATCGCGATGTCATCCTGAGCTTGCTAAGGATCTTGCACATAGTGCACGCGCACTCACTCTGGCGCAACCATGCCAAGGCACGATTGTGAACTGAATATGTTCTTACAGAACCACGCGGCCCTGGTGACCGGAGCAAGCCGGGGAATCGGAAAAGAAATCGCGCTCGAACTCGCACGCAACGGTTGTCGCGTAGCAGTGAATTATTACAACGATCCATCATCGCTCGTGGACGCGGCCATCACTGAAATCCGTGCGCTGGGCGTCGAGGTGCTCCCCATAGAGGCGGACATCCGGTCGAGCAGCCAAGTGGCTGACATGTTCGACCGAGTGCTCGGCCATTTCGGACGCCTCGATCTGCTGGTCAACAACGCCGGCGTGCAAACCTGGAAGCCGCTCCTTGAAGTAACCGAGGAAGAATGGGACCTGGTGATTGACACCAATTTGAAAGGAACCTTCCTCTGCACTCAGCAGGCAGGACGATACATGAAAGACCACGGAGGCGGCTCAATCGTGAACCTCGGCTCCGGATGCAACAAGCTCGCATTTCCACGTTTAGTCGCCTATACCGCGAGCAAAGGCGGAATTGAAATGTTCACCAAAGAGGCCGCCATCGAATTGGGACCCTACGGCATTCGCGTCAACTGCATCGCGCCGGGCGCGATTGAATCCGAGCGCACCAAAATGGAAGATCCCGATTACGCCGGCACCTGGTCGGGAATGACTCCTCTCGGACGCGTCGGCTATGCTTCAGATGTTGCCCCGACGGTTGTCTTTTTAGCCAGCAAAGCAGGATCCTTCATCAGTGGCCAAACCATCTGGATAGACGGGGCATTGTTTACCCAAGCTCAATGGCCCTACAAGAAATAACCCGACTCCTGACTGTCAGTTCTCTATCAAAGGGTAGCCCTCACGGGTCAATTTCTCCTCCCGGCTACCCCCTCCCCTATTTGACCGGTGTATTGGAATCATAGATTTAGAGGGTGTCGAAACTTCCGATCTTTTGGAATGAATGAGTTGCGGGTAAAATCCGCGCGGCAAAGGAGTTATAGGTTGTTTGTTTAACTCCAGATGTGCCAGCCTCCAAGTTGGCCCCTTTCTGGGTGCGTCCTTTACTAGTTATGCAGGACTTGGGAAATGAGGTCAAGAGTAGAAAGGGCATGGCGAGGAGCTGTGGGGACGGGAGGGCCGGTATCGAGTTTGTTTCGCAAAAATGGGAACGTCCCGTCTCTGCAGGTTCCCGCCCATGGTGAACCATGGAACAAGAAGTTGGAGAGCATGAAGGCCCACCCGTCGAAAACCGCGACGGGATGGGGCAGCCTCGCTAATTTATGATGTTAAGGAGGTCAAAGGCTTAGCAAGGATGGGCCAGCATGCCAGCGTCGGCCACTACTACGCGAGGCAGGCGAGCCATGGGTGAAAAGCTATCAAATGGCGCTCACGGTTTATACAATATTGGAGAAATCTGTTCAGATGATTTCCCGGATTGGAACAAAAGAAATGGGGTCAGTTCCGTCTGTCCCCGATTTGCTCCGATTTGCTCCCCGGACAAGAGCGCGGCTTCGGTCAGAAACCAAGCGGTGGCCGCAAACGGGTGCAAATAAAATGAGGAGGTTTTTTCTTGCGCTGACATTCTTGCAAGTCGGCCTTTTCTCCGGATGCGGTAAACCAGACAAGGTAACAACGATCAGGTCACCGACCGAGGGACTGTTCTACACGGTGGAAACCTCCTTTGGGCATGGAGCGATCAGTAGCGATTACACGAATGTGTATGCACATCTTGAACGCAACGGAAAATCCGACCGGAAGCTCGTCATCGGTGGAGAATACTTGGAGTCTATTAAAATCACTTGGACCAGTTCCCACGACGTGATGCTTTGCTTGCACCCTGGAAGCTTCACGGATTCATTTAGTAATGAGGTGACACTGATTGTTGGCGACGCTTCCGAAACTATCCACAATCATCTGCAGGAGCATTGCGACGGTATGTCCAAGGCCTCAACGGGTGCGACCGATCTTTCTTCCAATCATTAGGCTGCCGGGTGCCTGTAGATGATCAAGAGGTTGTACCTGGTTCGGAGCGGCTGATGGGCGGCTGGTAGTGAAGGCTACCATGAGGACGGTCGTGGTTGGAGTAGTGGGTCCAGGGGGCAAATCGGAGCAAATGGGGAGCAAATGGGGGGAGCAAATCGGGGACAGACGGAACTGACCCCAATTCCGGCTAGGCGATGAACGTAATCGCGTGCTGCTGGGTCAGAAGCCGCGGGTTTTGGGCGACGTCCTCTTTTACGCGGCGCAAGCAGGAAAAGAAATGGGGTCAGTTCCGTCTGTCCCCGATTTGCTCCGATTTGCTCTCCCGATTTGCTCCCGGGTTAAGCGCCCGTTCGGAGCGACAATGGTCTGGGTCTGGAGTCATTTAACTCGTCCTGTCACGTATACAAAGAATTACTTGACTTCCCATGATTTCCAAGTAAAGTGGTTCGTTCCGAGGGTTAATTACTCGAAACCGTCTTACGTGCCTCCGCTGATACCTGGGCCAAAATCCAGAAATCTGAGAAACTTTCGGCGCCTGCGGAGCATCTATACCAATAAGTTCAAGCTCCTTACAACCCGTCTGATTTGTGCTACTTACATGCAGGTATAGACCCGGCTTGCAGAGTCGCTAACGGAACGCGGGGAAGCTTAATTAGAGTCAGGAGGACGAATCATGCGTTCTGATCGCGTTTTTGAGGCTTTACATACGTTGCGAAACCGGTATATGCTTTGTCAGCTTGCTTCCAAGGCTACCCGTAAGTTTCACAAACCAAATACCAGGATCCAGGAGACGATGAACGAGGTCCTGGACAAGATTGCAAGCTCGGAGCGGCAGACGATTCTGTCCGAACCGGAACATTTTGCCGAGGCTCAACGGCGGGCTGCGTAACCAGCCCCGCCGTCCTGCCCGCTAAGTGTAAGTCTTCCCGAATTCGATTCGACCCCCCTTTGAAAATCTCCTCGCAGGTGACTAATGACCATCGCTGAATTGAAAGAAAAGAACATAACTGAGCTAACCAAGATCGCCCGATCTTTGGATTTGCCCGGAGCTAGTGGATTGCGCAAGCAGGACCTGATCTTCAAGATCTTGCAGGCGCAGAGTGAAAAAGAAGGGCATATTTTCGCCGAAGGCGTGCTGGAAATTCTGCCCGACGGTTACGGATTTCTGCGCTCTCCTGACTACAACTATTTACCCGGACCGGACGACATCTATGTGTCGCCGTCGCAGATTCGCAAGTTTGATCTTAAGACCGGCGACACCATCAGCGGCCAGGTGAGGCCTCCGCATGAGGGCGAGAAATATTTCGCGCTGGTGAAGATTGAAGCCGTCAACTTCGAGTCTCCGGATGAAGCGCGCAATAAGATTCTGTTCGATAACCTAACTCCGCTTTATCCGCAGGAGCGTTTGAAACTTGAGACGGTGCGTGAGAACGTTAGCGCGCGCGTGATGGATTTGCTGACGCCGATCGGAAAAGGACAGCGCGGATTGATTGTGTCTCCGCCACGGGCCGGTAAAACGATGCTGCTGCAGAACGTCGCCAACTCGATTACGACGAATCACCCGGAAGTGGTTTTGATCGTTCTTCTAATTGACGAACGCCCGGAAGAAGTTACGGACATGCAACGCTCGGTGAAGGGCGAGGTAATCTCTTCTACTTTCGATGAGCCAGCTGCCCGCCACGTGCAGGTTGCTGAAATGGTGATCGAGAAGGCGAAGCGACTGGTCGAGCACAAGCGAGATGTTGTGATCTTGCTTGACTCGATTACGCGGCTGGCTCGCGCTTATAACACGATTGTTCCGCCCAGCGGCAAAGTGCTTTCAGGCGGTGTAGATTCCAATGCGTTGCAGCGTCCAAAACGTTTCTTCGGATCGGCTCGCAATATAGAAGAAGGCGGGTCATTAACTATTATTGCAACAGCATTAATTGACACCGGGTCCCGAATGGATGACGTGATCTTTGAAGAATTCAAAGGCACCGGCAACATGGAAATCATTCTTGACCGCAAGCTGGTGGACAAGCGGACGTTCCCGGCCATTGATATTCAGCGCTCTGGAACGCGAAAAGAAGAGCTGCTGATTCCGAAGGAAGATCTCACCCGCATCTGGGTACTGAGGAAAGTTCTGAACCCGCTGAGTCCAGTGGAAGCGATGGAACTTCTCATTGACAAGCTCAATAAGACGAAGTCGAACGGCGAGTTCTTGTCGAACATGAGTTCGCTGTAGGCGGCGGCTCGCCTCTTGGAATCGGCGGGATTTCACCCCTGTTTTAACGCCCCTTGTTTTTCTTCGCTTTTCGCCGGTCAGCGGGGCGGCCTTTCGTTGCATCAATGGCAATCCAAACTGCCCCCGAAGCACATGTGGAACCATACTCCGCCACACGTGGCGCGGCCCGCGGGGTTTAGCTCGCCGACAAGCCATAAACAACCCCAAAACGCGACCAGGTAATGGTTACCTTAGATTACTTTCGTCCATTGACCCTTCAGCCGCAGCTGCTAGAGTTTGGGGAGCGATAAACCGCGATTTTAGCGGGTAATACAGCGATGACCCCCAACCTCCAAACCGTGCTCTGGATCGCTCAGCCAATCCTTGAAATTATTGTCGTCGCAATCATGTTCGCGCGGGGGAAGCATCGTACATTTCCAGTTTTCTTCACCTATATGGCAGCGCAAGTTGCCATGTTTTGCGTATTATTTCCGGTCCATAAATTGGGCAGCTATAACGCCTATTTTTACAGCTACTGGATCTCAGCTCTTATCAGTCTTGCCCTGGGATTCAAAGTCATCTATGAAATCTTTCAGGATGTTTTTCGCCCCTACCATGCGCTGAAAGACCTGGGTTCGGTTCTGTTCAAGTGGTCTGGCCTGGTTATGTTGCTGGCGGGGATAGTGATTGCGGCGGCTAGTCCGAGTTCACAGCAAGGATCGGTAATTGAGGCGGTAATGATTACCCAGCGCGGAGTGCGCGTGATCCAATGCGGGCTCATCTTATTTCTCCTGGTATTCTCAAAGCATCTGGGCGTTTCGTGGAAACAGAATAGTTTCGGAATCGCATTGGGATTCGGATTCTACGCTGCGGTGGAGCTCGGCACGTTTGCACTTTTCAGCTCCGGGCGTGAATCCGGAAGAATGGTGGCGATCTTAACCGCCGGCGCCTACTGCTCTTCCATCGGCATGTGGCTCGGGTATGCACTGTTGAAGCCGTTCCCGAGAGAAATATCGGCGAATCTTCTCGCTCCACAAAGGTGGAATCAGAGCCTGGCTGAAGTCCAAAATCCGGCCGGCGAAGACTCCCTCATTCCCATGTTTGAAGGCATGGTGGACAGAGCTTTTTCCCGAACACCGGGACAGTCATACATGACGAGCTATGCTTTGGAAACTCCAAGGCCGGGCTCATATCTCAAGACCGATTCCTCATCCGTTCTTGGCCGAAACTCAGCGCTTGCTTCCCTGTCCGTAAAATTCTAACCAGCCCCGAAGCGGCCGGGCTTCCGTCTCTCATGGATACACGCGGAAAATAAAAACTGCGGGCAAAAAGAGCCAGTTTGTAGACTAAAGAAAATCCTTGACAATGCCGGGCAATCCGCACTTCATGTTGAGCCCGGCGACTAACCCGGACGTTAAACCCTTCTTTGTCGCAGTTCTGCGATGGACCATTAAAGCATTGGTTCCAATGTGGTTCTTTCGTTTTGGAAGTGTTCACTAAACCCTTGACATGGCGCTGTATAATCCCTGCCAATGAGGGTTTCCGCTCCCAGGAGATCCGCATAGGAGAAACACCAGATGAAGAACGTGATCAAGATGTTAATTCTCGTGGCAGGTTTAGCTTGCGCGGTTGAGGCGATTGCGGCCTCGGTCGTGCCGGCTCCAGATGGTGCGCCACCGGCATTGTGCCGCTCAGGCCCGTGCCCAGACTAACTTAATAAGACATTAAGCCGCCCTAAACGGCTGGTGGCCGACATTCGCAATTAGCAAATGTCGGCCCTTTTTCATGAAGGGCTTCTGTTTTTTTCTGAAGGGCCGCTGCAAGCCTGTTCCATTTCTTCGGGATTAAAAATTGGAGGCTGGCAAGTAAAGTTTGAGCAGATAATCGCCATACTGTTACGGCTTGCAGCAGCTGGCAACTCCGGAATAGTTTCCGCCAAGGCTGGCGGAAGATTCTGCGGCACGGCCTGATTGGTTTCAAATTTCACCGCTGCCTTGCCAAGGCGAAAAGTTTTTACCGCCGTTCTGTAAAGTCTCTCCGCTTTGTCGTCTCCGCCAAGAATCACTATTTGAGTATGCGGTTCGGAGAAATAAACTCCGGCAATGGCATAGGTAGCAGCGAAAATTCCATACTGTCCTGCCAGCCCGCCTAATACTTCCATTGTCCGTTCGGCCCTGGCGTGGTACTCGCGATCATTTGTGTACCCGTAAAGCCGCAGCAAAGCAATGGCAGCAACCGAATTTCCCGCCGGCGTGGGAGAATCCTGAAAAGGCTTGCGGGTCGTCGAAAGAACACCGAGCGATTTCTGACCACCCGCATCCGTCTTGCGCGTATCAAAAAATCCTCCCAACCCCTCATCGAAGAAATGCTGGATCATAGCGTCGCAGATTTGGCGGGCAAAATTGAAATAGCTGATGTCGGAAGTAATCTCGTATGCATCGAGACAAGCTACGGCCATAAACGCATAGTCATCCAGCAAACCGCGAACCTGGCTTTCCCCGGCGATTGAATCCGAATATGCGATTACATGCAACAAGCCACTGTCGTGGTTCCATCCTTCGGAGAGAATACGGTCCAACGAACGAAGCGCAAATCGCCGCGCGGAATCAAGATTGAGAACTTTGGCGGCTTCCAGGTAAGCGGAAACGCAGAGCGCGTTCCAGCCGACATAGATGGTCTTGTCCACGAAAGGGGTGGGACGCTTCAATCGCGCCGCATACATCTTTTCTTTTGCCGATCGAAGCAGTTCTTGAACCCGGTCCAACGGCAAGTTCAACCGTCGCGACATTTCTTCCAGTGAAGCGCGCACGTAAAGCACATTCTTCTCTGGATTGTGATGCATTTCGCCAACTTCATTAATGTCATAGTGAAGTTTGGCCACGACAGATTCCTCTTCCGTGAGCACCTCATCCGTTTCCTTGACCGTCCATGTAAAGTAATCGCCGTCGTCATCCATGGAGTAGTCGGCATCCTGCGATGCATAAAAGCCGCCGTGCTCGCGGTCGCTCAGCCATTCATCCATCCAGCGAATAATGTCGCGGGCGACTGCGGCGAACAATTGGGAGCCCGTGGCTTGATAGGCATGCACGTAATTTTTCAACAATTCGGAATTGTCATAACACATCTTTTCGAAGTGTGGCACAATCCAGCGTTCGTCCACCGAGTAGCGATGGAATCCACCCGCAAGCTGGTCATAGACTCCGCCGAGCGCCATCTTTTCAAGCGTGGTGACGAATGCTTCACGCAGTTGTTCATTCCCCGATCTTCCGTATTGGTCAATCAAGAGATCGAGCACAGCAGGATGAGGAAACTTGGGGGCATTTCCGAAGCCGCCATTATTGTCGTCGAACATATGCAGAGCAGACTTGACGATGGTGTCAATCACGGAAGGTGAGAACTTCTCGCTTTTGCCGCCCAAAGTGTCGGACTGAGAAATAGCGCTCTCCACCATCCGAGCCTGCTCCGCTACGTCCGCGTGTTTTTCGCGATAGGCGTCTGAGATCGAAGTCAGCACACGTTTGAAACTGGGACGCCCATAGTGATCTTCGGGAGGAAAATAAGTGCCGCCATAAAACGGGATTCCCTCGGGGGTGAGGAATGCCGTCAGGGGCCATCCACCTTGTCCGGAAACGGCGCTCACTGCGGCCTGATAGCGAATGTCAATGTCCGGCCTCTCATCGCGGTCAACCTTGATGGCGATAAAACGCTCGTTCACCAGCTGCGCGATTTCAGGATTATCGTACGACTCTCGATCCATCACATGACACCAGTGGCACCACACGGCGCCGATATCGAGCAGGATTGGTTTGTTCTCGAGTTTAGCTTGATCAAAGGCTTCTGCACTCCACTCATGCCATCGGATTGGCTGATGCATTGCGGAGCGCAGGTAAGCGGAGGAGGCTTTCGAAAGAGAGTTGAGGATTGAAGTGGTCATTGCACCCTCAGTTTATACGCATGCCGCCACCTCCGTTCTTGGGGCTGAGAAGCGCTGGGCCTCAGAATCGGTGCGAAAACTGAGACTGGCGCTTCCCAGTCCTCGGATCGGTGTAAGATTTCGATGCTCGCAAGCACAACCGAAACGAGGATGCCCCTTTCTCGCCGCTCTTGCGAGAAGCGGAATTCCACGCCGCCGTATTCGACCGCCTTGGTTTTAAGGAATTAAAGTCCTCTTCAGACATTTCCAAATTACTTTGCGCCTACAGGAACCATGGCGTGCTCGTAAGGAGTGCCAGCCCACATCATGTAGGGCTTGCTCGGATCTGGATCCGGGGCCTCAGTGAGTCCCATCGTCTTCGCGGCGGCGCCGGTGATCATGATGTGCGGCCCAGTGACAACCCAGTGATTATCCTCAGTCTTTTTCGTCGCGTAAGGATCAGTGTTGCTCGCCCCGTCATCGCCACGCAACATGTACGAGATTCCAGTTTTATCTGTTGGCGGTTCATGCTTCATCATGGCTCCGAAAAAAGCCATGCTGTTGGCGTCGTTGCACATGGCGTCTGGCCCCATAATCATGCAGGTAAATCCGTTGGTTCCGGAGCGAAGCGTCTGCATATTTCCATCTTTGTCGAAACGAACCACGGTGGCATCCTGCCCCACAGCTTTGGGCGCAGCAGAAGCCGCCTTGCGGGTATATTCAGCATCCGTCATCCCTTGTTGAGCATTCGCGGCAGCTGCAAACATTACCAGCGATACTGCGATTTGGAAAATCATTTTTAACGCACGCATATTTCCTCCTTGCCAAACCGTTCCAATCTTGTGGACGCGTATTACGCGGCATTGTATCCTCTTGCATCTTCTGACTCAAACCTGCAAACTAATTTATGCGTGTCCTGACACGATTCCTGTTGTCGGCTACCGACGCCGCTCACTTCCCTCCCCCCGGCCTGCCTGAAGTTGCGTTTCTGGGACGCTCGAATGTTGGGAAATCCAGCGTCATCAATTCGCTGCTGGGCACCAAGATGGCCAAAACCAGTTCTACCCCAGGACGCACTCGCAGCATCAATTTCTTCGAAGTGCGGTGGGCGGGAAAGCCGCATCCGGAAGTGGTATTCGCCGATTTGCCGGGGTACGGCTATGCGAAAATTTCGCGCGCAATTTCCAGCCAGTGGCCAAGCTTCATTGAGCCCTATTTGAATGAGCGTCCCTGCCTGGCGCTTTGCCTGGCATTGATTGATATCAGCGTACCCCCTCAGGAAAGCGACAAGAAGTTATTGGAATTCCTGAACGCCAGTGGGCGTCCGTTTGTGATCGTTGCTACCAAGAGTGACCGGTTGTCGGGGAATCAACTTCGCAATGCCCTTCACCTTTCTGCGCAGACGCTGCCTGGCACCACGACCATTCCCTTTTCTGCTAAAACGGGAGCAGGCAAAGAGCAACTCTGGCAACAGATCAGAATGGCGATTGGGGAGATTCCTCTGCCTGGTTGATTTTTAGTACAAAAAACTGTCATCTTGAGCGAAGGAAGCGGGCTCGCTCGGCGAGTCCGCTTCCGCAGTCGAAAGACCTGCTTCTTGCCGGACTCTATCCCTCAAGACGTGTTCTAGGCCTGTGACAAGCAGGTCCCTCGACTCCGCAGATCGTCCGCGAGCGGACGAGCTGGTTGCGCTCGGGATGACAGCACGATGTACTCTAAACAATCGTAATCTGCCGCTTGGCCAACCCATCCGTTATCATGGACCCGCATGGCCACCTATCTAATCACGGGCATTTCAGGATTTATCGGGTCGTCGCTCGCGCGCGCCGTACTCTCCCAGGGCGATCAGGTACGCGGAATTGATAATTTCTCAACCGGCAAGCGCGCGAACATAACGGAGATTTTAAATCGCATTGATCTTCGCGAGGCCGATTTGCTGGACCTGATGCGGTTCAGGACGCCTGTCGCGGCGTGGATTATGTTTTGCATCAGGCCGCCATTCCTTCGGTTCCGCGGTCGGTTGCGAATCCGCTGGAAAGCAATCGTGCCAATGTGGACGGAACCGTTAACGTGCTGGTTGCCGCACGAGACCAGAAGGTAAAGCGAGTAGTTTACGCGGCCTCATCTTCCGCTTATGGAGATACACCCACATTGCCGAAACATGAAGAAATGATTCCAAATCCTATTTCTCCTTACGCGGTTGCGAAATTAGCCAGTGAATATTACATGAGATCTTTTTACCGGTGTTACGGACTCGAAACCGTATCTCTTCGCTATTTCAACATCTTTGGACCACGCCAGGATCCGTCGTCACCGTATTCCGGCGTTTTGGCGAAGTTCATCACGCAGATGCTCTCGGGCGAGCAGCCCACAATCTTCGGGGACGGCAAGCAAAGCCGAGATTTCACCTTTATTGATAATGCCGTCCAGGCTAATTTGCTGGCTTGCAAAGTCCCCGCCGCAGGAGTTGCAGGAAATATTTTCAACGTCGCCACCGGGCGAAGAGTTGATTTGAATGAAGCCTTTCAGATCCTCAAGCAACTTATCAATTATTCAGGTGATGTGAAATATGCTCCCGAACGAGCTGGTGACGTGAAGCACTCTCTGGCCGACCTTTCGCGGGCGAAGGAATGCCTCGGATACAATCCCACGGTAGACTTCGAAGAAGGCCTACGGCGAACCATCGAGTGGTATCGCGGAAAGCAAAAAGCTGCCGAAGCCTAGCTGTGCTTTTCAAAGAATCTCTCGGTTCGGACTCGTCCACAACCCGCCATTACCTTGGTGATCTAGGTCACCATTACCGGGCGGGCTAGAGTCGAGGAATGACACTTTCATCTATGGTGGTTTCGCGGGACTGGCCTGAAATCAGCGTTCTCGAATGTATTCTGAGCGCATTGCATATCGAAGTCGAAGTCGAAGCGCAACCTGCACGCGCCAAAGAAAAATTGGCGAAATCGAAAATTGATGCGCTGATTGTAGATTGCGATCTCGAAGGCTCAGCCAACTTTCTGCGCGGGCTGGAAGATGGCATGCTTCTACAGACAGTCCCGCTGGTGATCTTCAGCGGTTTCCGAAGTAAAGAAAAGGCTAACGCGTCTCTCGCCACTTTCTTCTTCCAGAAACCGATATCGGTGGAACAAGCCGTGCGCACCCTGTCGGCGGCGCGAACCATGATCGTGGACGGCAGACTGCGGTATCATCGTCATCCGTTGAGCACGCCCGTTCTGCTCAGTTGCGGCCCCAAAAAAGAGATAGACGCGGAACTGATGAATCTCAGCCAGGGAGGCCTGCGGGTTAGGTTGGGGAAACCATTGCCCGCCAACGGTCCTCTGCAAGTCAGCTTCGCTCTGCCGGGGACGAAGCGTCGCGTAAAGATCCGGGCAGAAGTGGCATGGCAAAACAACCAGGGCGATGCCGGAATTCGTTTCGTATCTCAGGCGGCTCCCATGAAGCGCGACCTGCAACTCTGGCTGGAAACTCGCTACTTAACAAACTAGTTTCCTAATGGAGCGTCGGGCGTCCTCGCCCGACAAGCCCCCATTTTCCGCCGCCTTTGCGCGAAGTGGGATTAGCAAATTTAACTCTCCTCGTTCTCTTTCAATCTCGCAATCACACTCAAGTCTTCCAGCGTAGTCACATCGCCCTTCACTTCTCCGTTCGTCGCGAGCTCCCTCAGTAATCGCCGCATAATCTTTCCGCTCCGGGTTTTTGGCAACGAATCCGTAAACCGAATGTCATCCGGACGCGCCAGTGCACCAATCTCTTTCGTCACCCATCGGCGCAGCTCTTCCTTCAATTCCGGCGATGGCTTTTTCCCATGCTCCAGCGAAACAAACGCCGAAATTGCTTGGCCCTTCAATTCGTCGGGACGCCCAACCACCGCGGCTTCCGCGACCGCCTCGTGCGCGACCAGCGCCGATTCCACTTCCATCGTACTTAGCCGGTGGCCCGAGACATTGATCACGTCATCTACGCGACCCATCACCCAGAAATATCCATCTTTATCTTTGCGCGCGCCGTCCCCGGTGAAATACATTCCCGGAATTTGCGACCAGTACTGCTGCACGTAGCGATCTGGATCTCCATAAATAGTTCGCAGCATCCCCGGCCACGGCTGTTTGATCACCAGGAATCCGCCCGATCCATCCGGCACCGGCTGTCCCTGCATGTTCACAATCTCGGCAACGACTCCCGGAAATGGCCGCGTTGCTGAACCGGGCTTGGTTGCAATTGCGCCTGGAATCGGCGCGATCATGATGTGTCCTGTCTCCGTCTGCCACCACGTATCAGTGATGGGGCAGCGATTGTGGCCGATTACTTCGCGATACCACATCCAGGCTTCGGGATTAATGGGTTCGCCGACTGTGCCCAACAATCGCAAACTATCGAGCTTATGGCGCTTCGGCCATTCGTCTCCCCATTTCACAAAGGTTCGAATTGCGGTAGGCGCCGTATAAAAGACGCTGACTTGATGCCGGTCAATAATGCTCCAAAAACGGTCTTGCTCGGGAAAGTTTGGCGCGCCTTCATACATTAATGTCGTCGCTCCATTTTGCAGCGGTCCATAAACGATATAGCTGTGTCCGGTAACCCATCCGATGTCGGCGGTACACCAATATGTGTCTTCCTCTTTTAAATCGAACACCCACTTCGTGGTGATGTAGGTTCCGACCGAATACCCGCCGGTGGTATGAACCACACCTTTGGGTTTTCCCGTGGTACCGGATGTATAGAGAATGTAGAGAGGATGTTCGGAATCGAGCGGCTCAGCGGGACATTCGTCCGAGGCCTTTGCCATTAAGTCATGCCACCAGTGATCGCGTCCGGATTGCATGTTGATCGCGGTTCCCGTGCGTTGATAGACGACGACATTCTTTACCGATGGACAGGATTTCAAGGCCTCTTTCACAGCGGGAAATAATTTAACTTCAGTTCCGCGCCGGTAAGAACCGTCTTGTGTGATCACGGCCACGGCCTGCGAATCCGTGATGCGATCAACCAGCGCGTGCGATGAAAATCCGCCGAAGACCACCGTGTGCGGCGCCCCGATTCGCGCACATGCCAACATCGCGATTGGGAGCTCAGGAGTCATTCCCATGTAAATCGCGACGCGGTCGCCTTTTTGCACTCCCAGCGATTTGAGAACGTTGGCGAACTTCTGCACTTCTCGATGAAGCTGCTGATAGGTAAGCGTGCGAACTTCGCCGGGCTCACTTTCCCAGATAATTGCAGCCTTATTTTTTCGCCAGGTCTGAACATGGCGATCCAGACAGTTGTAGGAAAGATTTATCTGGCCGCCGACAAACCATTTTGCCCAGGGACAATTCCATTCCAGTACGCGATCCCACTTCTTAAACCAATGCAGCTCATTGGCGATGCCCGCCCAAAACTTTCCGGCTGCTGGACCGATTCGCTGTAAATTAGGTCGTATTGTTCGATGCTTGATATGTGAGCGTTCTTCCGGAATTCTTCCGGGCATTCAAATTTGCGTTGCTCCTGAAGAATCGAATCAATGTCGGTTGACGTTGCCGTAGGGGTATTGGCCATTCGTGTCAGTCCTCTTCGGTGAATTGCCGCAGATGATTCTATCTTTTGTCCTGGAGATGCGAAAGGCAGACGTAGCAAGCTGCGTCTATACGTTGCGATTTATGTCAGGGAGTGGGCGTCGCTGACGGGTCAGGTGTCTTTATGCTGGCTTTGGGGCCGCTGGTCTTTGAATCGGAATCCACGGAAAAAAGCAGGAAGTCGTGGAAGGTGTGACGCCGGAAGTAGCGGTGCTTCTGAAAATGGAAGTAAAGCTCCGCCGTCTTGGGGAGCCAAAGTTCTACGTTCTTGCTTTGAAACAAGACCGGTCCGTAATCCACGGTGTAGTGCTCGCTGAGCAGCTGGATTTTTGGCAGTGGCTTGACCAGTTCCGACTCGATCCGCACGATTTGGTAGCTGTCCGCCGAAACCCATGCGCGCCCCTTCAAACTGATGGGATAAACGTTGCCACCGATTTTGTAGGAGCGCATGTGGTTGGGACGATCTTCGCGCTGGCGGAAATGAAGCAACCACGTTGCTTTCCCGTTCCACTGGCTCAGTCCCTCACAGGTTATTTCAAAATTGTCGCGCATGTCGGGATGGAAGACGAGCGCCAATGCGGGCAGGCCACGAGTAGCGATTTGATCGGGAAAGTCGCCCAGATCGGTCCGCCCGGTGCGAAACTCGTCCACTTTCATAAACCCTGGCTGCGGTTCAGATATTGACGCGACGTAATTGAATTCCCGAGTTTCCTTAGTGGTCGGAGTGCCAAGTTCATTGAGGTTTTCATGCAGCATATCCTCAATGGCATTAAAGCGACCGATGTCATCCACAAACTGCTTTATAGCCGCTCCAGTTCCGTCAATCACTTTCTGATATGGACATGCAACATCGGCGGCGACGGACGGCTTTACATCGTCAATCCCAGGTGGCTCCCAGCTCTTAGCCGAAAAACCAGTGCTCGTAGCGGCCAGCAGCAGGTCATCAGTACTGTCAGGCTTTAAAGTTGCCGAAGAAGTTGCGGGCTTCGGCGTCGCCGCTGAGGGTTCGGTTAAGACGGCATCTCTCTGCTGCAACTGACCAATCAAAGTGTGAACCTGCGGCGCAGCGGGACTGTCGGGCGCATATTGCAAAAAGGTGTTGAGGGCGGCGAGTGCCTGTTTGAACCGGCCGAGATTGGCGAGCGCTTCACCCAGTACGATTTGGGCCGCATTGCCGCCGCCCTTACCTTTATCAATGGCCAATTGGGCCTGCTCGCGCGCCTTCTCGAATTCATGCTGCTTTAGATATGTGTCGGCCAGAAGATTATGCGCCATCCAGGATTCGCCATCGGCGGCAACCGCCTGCTCAAGCACGGCTTTCGCCGCGGCATAATCCTCGCGCTCCAGACGCAGACGTCCAAGCAAGGCGAGCGCCTGAGCGTTTTGTGGATCGAGCGTAGAAGCCTGGTTCAAATAAATTTCAGCCTGCTTCGGGTCTTTCTTCTCATATGAGAGGTATCCCAGAAGGAAATCTATATCCGAGTTGTCAGGAACCGACTTATGCGCGGCGTCGAGATGTTTCTCCGCTTCTTTTAGGTCGCTGGACTTCAGGGCGGTGACACCGCGTTGAGTTTCCTTGCGGGCCTTAGAAGGCATCTTCGGGGAAATCGGAGCGTTCAACTCGATGGCGGCAGGATCCCGTTTGAGGGTTGATTCCACCCGATAAGTGGTTGTCGCGGCGCCAACGTGAAGAACCTGATGAGTGGTAAGGTAACCGACCGCACTTACCTCAATGTCATATTGTCCGACGGTCAAATCACCGAAGTCAGCTTCGAGATTGTCCGCTGTTGTCTGCCACGCAATGGTATGGTCGGTTTCATTGGTAAGCTTCACCACCGCCTGGCGGTCGAGATGGGCCTTATTTTCACCGAAAACTGTCAGCATGAGGAAGACCCACGGCCGCTATAGGTGGCCGGAGTGTCGAGGCCATTGTTAAGATTGCCGCCTGTGTTGGGAACCTGAGCTGACGAAGTTCCGGGAAGAAGCAAACATGCAAGTAATAGGGCGACAGACCAAAGATGCTTCATAATGGCACTTTCTTTAGTCTCTCATCGGGTCTTCCCAGAATCAACACGTTTTAAGCCATTCGCGCGGGAAAAGCTTCGAAGTCAGCCCGTTCGGTTTGATAATCAGGTCCACCAATGACAACGTTTGCGGTTGTAGTGGATGACGGGCAACGCCCCATGGGCCGAGTGAATCGAAAACTTCACGCAATTTCAATCGCAGAAGGGCGGACTCGATGAAACTCCCATTCTTGATTGGCCGTGTGATTTTCGGCGGTTACTTTCTCCCGGCTGGAATCCATCATTTTACCGACCGGAAAATGCTTTCCCAGTATGCCGGGTCTAAGAACGTTCCAATGCCGGACCTTGCGGTACAAGTTTCAGGCGCGGCATTGATCGTTGGCGGAACCAGCATCTTGTTAGGCATAAAGCCCAAGTTGGGAACAGCCGCGCTGATCGGTTTTCTCGCGGGTGTTTCGCCGGTTATGCACGACTTCTGGGCTCATGAAAATCCTGAAAAAAAGATGAACGAAATGGTGAACTTCACCAAGAACCTGGCATTAATGGGTGGCGCAATTGCTTTGATGGGTGTCGAGGAACCCTGGCCGGCAAGCGTCCCGGTGGGGCAGCCCTCGCGGATTGAACGTGCGCGTAGATTTATGAAACGCGCTAGTGCTGCCTGATTCGGGCAACTCATTTCGGGATCTACTTTACATCTGTGTTTTCACCCGCGCTTGCTTCTACCAATCTCTGAATCGCGGGTGCGACCATGATCAGCACTTGTGCCTTCGGCTGTGCGGCCTGTTGGATGAGCGCCAACTTCTGAACTTTCCAATCGTCAGGCGGCCGCTCATTCCGTTGGAGATAGTCGAGGGCTTGTATTCCTGTTTCAGCAAGTTCGTTCAGGGCCTCCGAAACTGGGATGACCTCTTTGAGCAAAAAAGACGGTGCCTCCGGCGGTTGAAGATTCGCCTGATTATTCCGCCACAAAACAAGCATCGCTCGTATTTGCGCGCTGGTTTCAGCGGAGTTCTGTCCGGGGGTCGTTTGCGCGCTAACCGTTTTTCCCGCAACCAAGGTCATTACAAGATCCGAAAAACGCCGGGCAACGGCGCTCTCTGGCCGGGCGGCATCAATTAGCCTGTTCAGTGGCATCGCGCTGGTGGGCACGATGGGGCTGCTACCTCCTCGCGCATACCCCTTTACCGGTTCTACAACGTCTGCCAGCACTCGCAGTGCGGCGATGTCGTCCGAACCTGCGATACGGCGAAGCATCGGAAAGTAACTTGTATTGTGCGTCAGCCCCAGCCAATCCAACTTTCGACTCACTTCGGCCAGGCGGTGATACATGGCGTTCACATCGTTCGTTGACTGCGGAGACCAGAACTGCTCTGCGATGGCAGCCGCCCGAGGCCAGATGCGCGAATCGATATTCTCCGGCGAAACGTATTCCGACCACATGCAGGCTTCGCCACCGAGAATTTGCTGTTTCTGTTGCGTAGTCAAATCCGCTGCGCCATTTCCCAAAGGCTCAACCGCGTAGTGCTGCGAGGCTGCCTGGCCCAGGTCGAGGTAATAACCCGAAGATAGTAGGCCGCGATAGCCTTGTTTGGCAGCGTCCGCCAGCGAGGCTTGTCCGCGCCATGATTGAATCACAATCTCTTTTGGCAGATCGGGACGCAGGATCTCGTCCCAACCCTCCATCGTCTTTCCATGCTTCGCAACAGTTTTCTGAATTCGCGTATTGAAATACGCCTGTAAATCTGCATTATTTTGCAAGGCATGGGCGTGCATAAATTTCTGAATTTCAGGATTGGCATCCCACTGCTTCCCATTTACTTCGTCGCCGCCGACGTGAAAGAACTTGTCGGGAAACAGTTTCGCCATCTCGCCAATGAATTCGTCCAGGAATTTGTAAGTTTGTTCTGACGTGGGATCCATGGCGGGATCAAATACTCCCCACCGCCGCTCAATCGCATAGGGGCCCGGCGCGCTCGCCAGTTCCGGATAACCCACAAACCAGGCTGTGCTGTGTCCGGGCATATCGAACTCAGGCACGACGCGGATACCCCGATCCCGCGCATAAGCGATCACATCTTTGACTTGGTCCTGCGTGTAGTAAAAACCGTCCGAACCCATTTCCTGGAGTTTGGGAAATTTTTTACTTTCCACTCGGAAGCCCTGATTATCTGAAAGATGCCAGTGAAACACATTCAGTTTTACTGCTTCCATGCCGTCCAGGTTGCGCTTGAGAACTTCAATCGGGATAAAGTGCCGGCTGACATCAATCATCAATCCGCGCCAGGAAAAGCGCGGCTGGTCTTGAATGGACACGGCTGGCGCATCGAAGCCATCGGGACCGGTTTCGATCAACTGCAAGAAAGTTTGCAATCCGTGTAGGGCGCCCAAAGTGGTCGTTGCGTCAAGCTTCGCGCCCGAAGGGGTGATGTTGAGCGAGTAAGACTCGTCGTCTCCCAATTCGAGCACCGATTTCGCCTGCTGATCAGCACGGACTACAAGAACGGCGCTTGCCGCGTCGGTGATCTTCATGTCTAGCGGAACCATGCCCGTTTGGCGGCGAAGATTTTCAAGAAACCTCTCTACTGCTCGTTCTAGCACCGGGTCAACATGGCTGGAGATTCCGATCGAAAATGAGGGATCAATCAGCAGCTTGCCCGATCCCATCTGGAAACTCGAAGGCATGGGCATGAGGGCCAGATTGGATGGGATCATGGGGACTTGAGCCAACAAAGGCATGAATACGAAACTTACCATCAGAAAGACAAGGAGTGGTTTCACGGATTTCCTCGGACGATCGAAGTTTATTAAAACTCATTGCGAAGGCAAATGTCGCACTTCAGCCATTACCATCAGCACGGCATCGATAACTGCATGAGGATGATCGACCTGGATCATGTGCCCCCCATCAACAAACATCTGAGATCCTCGTGTAGAGAGATGTGCAAGCTCCTTCTGCATTGCTCCAAACGAGTTCGGCGGATCATTGGTCGTAGCTTTGCCTTCGGTTAGAACAATCAGAGGCATGTTTCCAAGGTTGCCTGCTTGCATAACCTCGGCGGAATCCTCATCGAATGCCCGGTATTCGTGCATGTGTGTAATCCATGGCCGGAGGCGGCATTCGGTAGTGCGCCGCAGGTCCCGCTCAGCTGGCGGCCAATGATCGCACCAGCCGATAAGGCGGGGCCAGCCGAAAGGCATCGTGTCTTCAAAGTAGCCCTGCTTGCGAAGGAATTCCTCATTACCCCGCGTGATCGTCGGGCCGATGCGCTTGTACTGATAGGGATAGGAAGCATCGACCAGAACCATTCCCTCTACCTCGGGACGATACAACGCAGCATATTCGCGGACATACATGCCACCAAGAGAATGTCCAACAAAAATAAAGGGGCCGCTTACATCCGCGTTCTTCAGGAGGGTATGCAATTCTTCGGCGCTTGTTTTGGCATCGCGCGTTCTAGGACTAGGATCACTCCACCCATAGCCTGCCCGGTCATAGCTGCAAGTGCGCGTTGTCTTTGCAACGGCAGGCTGCACGGCAGACCACGTCAGTGAATCATCGGCTAATCCGGCTTCGAAGATGACAGTTGGGGGAACCCTGCCCCATACAAAGAAGATGTAGACGGTAGCCGCCGACGTCAATGAGTTTTCCCGGGGCGGGATGCTTTGCAATATCCTCCTCGCCCTCGGTGAATTGATATACCGCCCCTACGAGAGGGACCAGAATTAGGAGAGCGAGGACGGCGAGTGCGGGCCTCAGCAAAGTTTTCTTTCGCACGTAGGGCATTCTCCGGCAATAGCCACTCAACAGAAAGATTAAACCCCTCTGTCGGGTTTTATTTTTATCCCACACTACTCTTGTCAGGAGACGAGAGCTGTGCACCAGACGCCACGGTTCCCACCCTTGCAAAAACGCAAAAGCGGTGCAATGCCCAGAAAGCACGTTCCGAATAGCGTTTCCCTTCCTAAAAAGCGCTGATTCTCCGCTTTTCTGTTGACACTTTGCGCTTCTCAGAAGATTCTCGATTTAGTGACGACTCTTGCCCTCACCGAGATGTTGGGGCTCCCGGTATTTGATACGACGGGAGCGCGATGCGGGCGTGTGCATGAGATGGCCCTGCAACCGCAGGAAGACCGCAATCATGTGTCGCTCATGATTGTTCGGACCAAGTCGGGCGACCGCATTCTGCCCTTCGCATCGGTTTCGGCCATCAATGGCGAGATTCGCGCGGCTACCTCCGCATCCTCCTGGCCCATGTCAGATGGGTCCGAGGGCCTGTTTCTTGCCCGCGATCTTCTGGATCAGCAAATCATTGATGTCTTTGGGCGGAAAGTTGTGCGTGTCAACGACGTTGATATGCACCAGGAGGCCCATTGTGAACATCCCATTTTGAAAGTTGGTTCTGTGGATGTAGGCGCGCGCGGAGCGGTTCGCCGCTTGTTGAAGGGCCTGGTACCGGCAGGGGCGCTGCGGACGCTGCTTTCACAGATTCCAGCACGAAGCATCCCGTGGGAATTTGTGGACGTCGTCGAAACCGACCCCGCCCGCAGGGTTAAGCTGAAAATTTCTAACGAGCGTTTGGCCAGACTCCATCCAGCCGATATCGCGGACATTATCGAAGAGCTTGCCCCCAGCGAGCGGTCGGCGGTCTTCGAGACATTGGACGAGGGCTTGGCCGCCGAGGCGTTGGAGGAAATTGATCCCAAGGTCCAGAAATCAATTGTCGAATCCCTCGAGTCCGAGCGCGCCGCCGAAATTGTGGAGGAAATGGATCCGGACGCGGCTGCCGACCTCCTAGCCGACCTGACCGAGCAGCACAGCTCCGACATTCTTCAGGAAATGGCACCTCAAGAGCGCAAGGAGATGGTCGAACTCCTGGAATTTGGCGAAAACACGGCCGCCGGCCGCATGAACACCGACTACTTGTCGCTGGGCGTGAATGCAACCGTACACGACGCTGTCGGAAACATTGCGCCGGTTTGAAGGAGGAGTCGAGACAGTCAGCACGATCTACTTAACCGATTCAAGGGGAACTTTGGCAGGCGCTGTGCCGCTGGCTAAGCTGGTATTGGCGTCCCAAGATACTCCATTGCTCTCACTTACTCAGGAACCCCTGATTTCCTGCACCGAAAAAGCACGCGAAAAAGAAGTGGCCGAGTTGTTCGATAAATACAATTTGCTGACGCTTCCGGTAGTAAACTCTGACAAGAAGCTAATCGGCGTGATCACCTCAGACGACGTAATCAGCATGTTACGCGCACAGTTGTAGGTCATAGGTCTTTGTTTGCTACCCAGGTTCGCGTCCGTTCTCAAACGCGAACCTGGGTTGAAGAATATTCCTAGCTCGGGTTTTTGATCTCGCGGGAAAAATATTTTTTAGCAGCCGTCAGGCTACTCCTCGCCTTTGGACCCTTCGTCTCGGACATCCCCGAGTCGGGTGCCTTCGCTGTGCAGCGTTGAACCGGTGATATCGTTGGGCACAACTGACGGTGGGGTTACCGCAACGACCAGAGTGCGAAGCGCGTTGCCATGGCTGCCCAGCACAAACACCAGCTTGATTTGGGCTCCGGTAGCGCCGGGTACAGGAGGCGGCGCAAAATTAATCTCCATATTTCCGGTGCAGTCCTGGTTGACTCGATAAGTTCCTGACTCGTGATTCTGAAAGCCAGTCTTGTTAACGGGTCCCGGGGTCAGCGAGGTGGTTCCGTTCAAAGTGTTCAAAACATAGTCGGTCTGGGTGAAATGGCCGCGGCCGTCGAAGTGCGCCATGACCAGTCCCTGGCGAGTTTCCGCGGTGCCGTCCGAGTGGAAGAGCTGTCCACTGATGGTAGAGGCATAGCTGCCGTTAAGCATAGAATTCGTGCACGTTTGGTCGTCCGAATCGGCATAAGCGCGGGTTGCGGTCAACATTGAGAGTGCACAAATGGCGGAGAGTACAACGATTCGGGCCCACGATGCTTTGTTACGTATGGTTCTCATATCCGTTCGCTCCTTATCTAGCTCTGGTTTATGGTTCTTTGGAACGGGGTGAGTATCGTCAAAATCGGCCTGAGAGTAGTTAGAATGGCGTGAAAGTTTATAAAAATTTCTGAAGCCATATGCCCGGTTCCCAGGTGCATGTTTATGAATTCGGCGAGTTCCAGGTGGACACAGGGAAGCGTCTTCTTCTGAGACGGGATGGCCGGGCGCTGCCTCTCACGCCCAAAGTTTTCGATACGCTGGTTTATCTGATACAGCACCCGGACGCGCTGCTGGACAAAGATGAGTTGATGAGCGCGATCTGGCCCCAAACTGCCGTCGAAGAGAACAACCTCACCCAGAATATTTCTGTGCTGCGACGGATGTTGGGCGAGAACCGTACAGCTCATGAATACATCGTGACGGTGCCGGGTCGAGGATACAAGTTCGTTGCCCCTGTGAAGAAACACCGCTTGCCTGCGGCCACTGTGATCAGAAGCATTGCCGTTCTGCCTTTTCAGCCGTTGGTAAAAGAGGACCGGGACCCGTCATTAGAAATGGGAATGGCGGACACCTTGATTGCCAGATTAAGCGTTTTGCGGGACATGATCGTGCGTCCCGTCAGCTCGATCAGCAAGTATGCAGGTCTGGGACAAGATGCACTTCTGGCAGGGCGCGAATTGAAAGTAGAGTCCGTCTTGCATGGAAGCCTTCAGCGCTCCGGCAACAAGATTAGAGTCACCATCCGCCTGTTGGACGTATCGAATGGTGCGTCTTTGTGGGCGGGAACTTTCGACGAGGAGATCACTGACATCTTCGCTCTACAAGACACAATCTCTGAGCGAGTAGTACGGGCGTTGGCCCTCGAACTCAGCAGCGAAGAAAAAACCGGCCTGACCAAACACGATACAGAGAGCAACGAAGCTTACCAGCTTTATTTGAAGGGACGCTATTACTGGTGGAAAAATTCTCCTGAAGAATTTGGAAAGAGCCGCGACTACTTCCACCGCGCGGTAGAGGCCGATCCCGGCTACGCCCTCGGATACTGCGGGCTGAACAGTTATTACGGTTTTGGAGCGGCATTCGGCATGTTGCCCGCAGACGAGGCCTGGCCCAAGGCGGAGTGGGCTATCAGGAAGGCCCTTGAATTGGACCCCAGTCTCGCCGAAGCCCATCTTGGATTGGCAGCCCTCAACATGGTTTATTACCTGAATTGGGCTGATACGGAAAAAGAAGCCAGGCGCGCTTTGGAGCTAAGTCCCCGGTTCGATGAAATACACTTCATGTACTCCTTCTTTCTTGTCGTGATGCGCCGGTTCGACGAAGCTATCGCCGAAGGTAAGCTCGCATTGGCGTGCAACCCGTTTTCCGTTCGCATCAGTCAACATCTGGGAAGCGCCTACTATTGTGCGCGCAGGTACGATGAAGCGGTCAGGCAATTTCAATGCACTCTTGAACTGGATCCAGGCAATGCCACAGTTCATGAGTTCGTCGGGGACGTATACGAGCAGATGGGCCATCACGCCCGTGCGCTCGAACATTGGAAGAAGGCCGCGACACTCGCGGACGATGTGGAACTCAGTGCGATCCTCGACGCGCCCGGGGCAGGCGCAGATTTTTACGGTACGGTGCGAGCCATTGCCGCCCGGCGGCTTTCCCGGCTGACGGACACTAACCGCAGCGGCCGTCACCTTCCGGCAATAAATTTTGCACGCGCCTACCTTCGAATTGATGACAAACAGCAGGCACTCGAATGGCTTCTGGCTGCCTGCGAAGAACGAAATGTATATTGCCTTATGACCGCGTCTGACCCGGTATACGATCCCCTTCGCTCCGAATCCAGGTTTATTGATATGCTCAAGCGCATGAAGCTGTCAGCATAGTGTCCCGTTCGTACCTATACTTCGATCGTCTTTATCAAAAAATCGGCCCGGTGGGCCTGCCAAGAAACAAAAAAGGCCTGCCAGACCTACGCGCTCTTTTTTCGACGGGATCCCGAGCCTGTTTGCTTCTTCTTCCCTCTCGGCGCTACTCTTTCGACGGCAATGTCCACAGGACGGGATCGTTTGGTGACGGCCGCGACTTCGGTCTCGGTCCCGAAAAGACGAGCCAGGTAGTCGTCTTTGCAATCTGCCGAGCAAAAATGGACAGCTAGAGGGTGAACCGCATTCGACCTTTCCCAAGTTGAGAGGATTGTGACTTCCCTGCGCGCAGAGGCGGCACCGACTGCCTCAGCCGCGAGACCTAAAATCCAAACCTCAGCCGGTTCCTTAACCGCTCCGCAAGAATCGCATTCAAACTGAATCATGAAAGCACCTCGATGAGAATCAGATGAACGATTTGAATTGGCCGTTGCACAAAGTTGAAGAATGATGCAAGCTGCGCGGAAAAGTCTAGCTCTGCCGACGGCGTCATATATCTGCGCCGTTTCTTGGTAGTCTATTGGCCAGGAAGATGGAGTGCTAAACACATGCTGACACGACGCAGATTCGTATCCACGGGATTGACGGCCGGAGCGGGAGTGGCGGCAGGATCGACGGCTGCGTTTCTCAGCGGTTGCGAGCGTCATCGGTTTCCGCCAGCAACGCTTCCATCCGTCACAAACCAGATCACTGGTCCCGGCTCATTGAGAGCGCACGCCTCAGCACACGGCCTGCTCACGGGCGCGGCGGTTGCGATTCCGCCTCTACGATCCGATCCAGCGTATGCGCAGATTTTGTCGGATCAGTACAGCATTGTGGTCGCGGAAAACGCGATGAAATGGAAAGCGCTTCGTCCCGCTCCCGATCGTTTTTCGTTCAACGCGGCGGATGAACTGGTTGCCTTTGCCGAAAGAAATGCAATCAAAGTCCGAGGGCACAATCTTTGCTGGCATGAGGCGTTGCCGGATTGGTTCGCGACAACCGTCACCAAAGAGAACGCGCGGCAGTTCCTTACCGCCCACATCATGACTGTGGCCGGGCACTACAAGGGCAAAATGCACTCGTGGGATGTGGTCAACGAAGCCGTGGACGCCAAGAGTGGCCGTGAAGACGGGCTGCGACAATCTCCGTGGTTCGAGATGCTGGGTCCGGATTACCTCGATATCGCGTTTCGCACCGCGCGCGACGCCGATCCCAGTGCTCTGCTCACTTATAACGAGTACGGCATTGAATATGACAATGAGGAGGAATCAGGAAAGCGAGCTTTCACATTGCAATTGCTCACCCGCCTGAAAGCCGCCAACGTGCCGCTGGATGCGGTAGGAATTCAATCGCACATCAGAGCAGGATCTCCACATAGTTTCGGTACTGGAATTCGCGAGTTCATGGCAAGCGCACGCCAAATGGGCCTTCAGGTATTTATCACTGAGATGGACGTCAACGACGACGAGCTGCCCTATGACGACCCGGCAAAACTTGATCATGCGATTGCGGACGTTTACCGCGACTATCTGAACACGGTTCTCGCGGACCCGGCGGTCACGGCCGTGCTTACATGGGGCGTTAGCGATGGTCACACCTGGTTGAATAATCCCATGCGCAAACAAAAGCATCCCACCCACCCGCAAAGGCCTTTGCCCTTTGACGAGAACTATCGTCCTAAAGAAGCGTTTTTCGCAATGCGCGACAGTTTCGACCGCCGCCGGCTTAAAGATTGCCAGCGCGCGCTTTCGTTATAGGCCTATCCACCTGGAAAACGAGCGTAGCTATTGGTACCATGCTGCGCATGCTTAAACTACTGCTTACCATATTCTCGCTCACAGCGGTGACTTTTGCCGCCGATCTGTCCACCCGGAAGCAACTGAACCTGGCAACAATCAAGACGATGGTCGCCGCCGCGGAGGCAAAAGCTAAAGAAATGGGAGTTGAGGTCACGATTTGTGTCGTGGATGAAAGCGGGAACGTGCTGTTTCTGGAAAAAGGGGATAGTGCCTCCCTTAACACATTGGAATTTGCCCGCAGGAAAGCACGGCATGCAGCACTCTACCGGAGTCCCTCGCGAGAGGGCGCGGAAGCGTTGAAGAAAGGCGATCTTTCTGTGCTTAGTTTCCCGGATTTTTTCCCCAATCAGGGTGGGCTGCCGATTAACGTGGACGGTCAAACGCTCGGAGGTATCGCCGCCAGCGGCGCGAAGTCTGAAACTGATGAGGCCATCGCGCAAGCGGGCCTGGACGCAATCGCCAAGAAGTGATTCGAATTCAATCTTGCCGTAACGCAATCTGACATGCGGTTGTGCAGTAATCACTGTGTTGCGTAGGGTTGACCGGGCCGTGGCAGCTGAAAATGCCACTCAGCCGAAAAAGGCAATCATGATATTGCAATTTAGTCGCTGGGCTGCGTGGATGCTGGCTGTGTCCTCTCTGGCATTTGGAGGCGAATCCGCGTCTCAACCTTCGGCAAATAACCCGCCTCCGCCCGTACACCTCACTGCCGAGCAAGATCATCAGCGAATGATGGACTTGTTGCACATCACCTCGCTGCAACGGGGTGCTGACGGCGATCCCGATTCGCCTCATGCGGCTAACTACGATGAATCGAAAGTTGGTTCGTACACTTTGCCCGATCCGCTGATATCAAACAACGGCAAGAAGGTTAAGACGGCAAAGAAGTGGACAAAGGAGCGCCGCCCGGAAATCGTGGAAGATTTTGATCGGGAAATCTATGGCCGGGTCCCGAAAAATATTCCGAAAGTAAATTGGGAAGTAGTCAGCATTACCAAGGAAATGAACGGAGCAGTGCCGGTCATTACCAGGAAACTTGTGGGCCATGTTGACAACTCGTCCTATCCCCTTATTAGCGTGAGTATCCAGTTGACGTTAAGCACTCCGGCCAATGCCAGCGGGCCAGTGCCGGTGATGATGGAGTTCGGCTTGAGCCCTGAATTTTTGGCCGCCATGAAGAAGCGCTTCACCGCAGAACAATTGGCTGCCTTTGCCGGCACCGGCCCAAGCTGGCAACAACAAGTTTTGGCAAAGGGGTGGGGCTACGCTTCGTTCATTCCAACTACGGTTCAGCCGGACAATGGTGAGGGTCTGACAGAGGGAATCATCGGTCTGATGAATAAAGGGCCCCGCAAACTGGATGATTGGGGAGCATTGCGAGCATGGGCGTGGGGCGCGAGCCGGGCGCTGGATTATTTCGAAACGGATAAATCCGTGGATGCGAAACAGGTTGGAATTGAAGGACACTCGCGTTATGGCAAGGCGGCGCTGGTTGCCATGGCATACGATCCTCGTTTCGCGATTGTTTTTGTGAGTTCGTCCGGCGAGGGCGGCGCGAAACTTTGGCGGCGCAATTTTGGCGAGCAAGTAGGCAACATCGCTGGGAGCGGCGAATACCACTGGATGGCGGGCAACTTTCTCAAATACGACGGCCCGCTTACAGTGAATGATTTGCCTGTGGATTCTCACGAACTGATTGCTCTCTGCGCTCCGCGTCCTGTGTTCGTCAGCGCGGGCGCAATGCAAGGCGACGCATGGGTGGACGCAAAAGGAATGTTCCTGGCCGCAATGGCCGCGGGCCCGGTGTACAAATTGCTTGGCAAGAAAGACCTCGGAACTACCGAATTTCCGCCGATTGAAACTACGCTGATTGATGGGGACATCGCCTTCCGCCAGCACAGCGGCGGACACACTCCCGGACCGAACTGGCCGACGTTTCTGGAATTCGCCAGCCGCTACATTCATGCTCCACCGCTCGCGGCGGGAACATCGCAAGCTCCCTCTGTCAATGCTTCTGAAGTTGCATTGACTTTTGATGACCTGCCCGCGCACGGGCCACTCCCACCCGGACTCACCCGTGAAGACATTGCGATTAGCATTATCAAAACGCTTCAGGCCGCCCATGCGCCGCCGACTTATGGTTTCGTAAACGCGAAGAGGCTCGAAGAGGATCCATCCACCGGGCAGGTACTTCAACTTTGGCGCGATGCTGGGTATCAGTTGGCGAATCACACTTTCTCGCACATGGATCTCAATAGCAATTCCGTGGAGGCTTTCGAGCAGGACCTTGCCGCCGACGAGCTCACCTTGCAGAAATTCATGGGCGATCAGGACTGGCATTGGCTGCGTTTCCCATTTCTGAATGAGGGAGACACTCCTGAGAAGCACCATGCCATCGGCGCGTTTCTCAAAGATCACGGATACAAAGTGGCGGAAGTCACGCTGAGTTTTGGCGATTATGGGTACAACGAACCCTATGCGCGATGCCTTGCGAAAAAAGATGACAAAGCAATAGTGGAATTGAAGCAGAGTTATCTCGAAGGCGCGGCTGATTCTTTAACTGAAGGTCAGAAAATGTCAGCCCTCATTTATGGCCGCGACATAAAGCACGTAATGCTTTTGCACATCGGGGGCTTCGAAACGGTGATGCTTCCACAGCTTCTTGATCTGATCAAGCAGCGTGGTTTCAAATTGATTTCGCTGCCGGAAGCGGAGAGCGACCCTGCCTACTCGGTTGATCCCGATCTTACGTCCAACTGGGGTGGGACTTTCTTGCAGCAGATGATGCGGGCTAAACATATTCCGCCGCCGTCCCAAACCGAAGATCGTCTAGCCAAGGTGGATGCGCTCTGCCGCTAGCTGAGAACCGGGCATGTCTGTCGTTCCAGCAGCCTCAAATGGCCGACGAGAAAATCGGCCCATCGGGAAGTGCATTGAAAGGGCGGGGCTTTAGCCCCGCCGATAATCAGATCAAATGACCCACGGCGCAGCTGAAGCTGCGCCCTTTCAAAATTGCCACAAGCCTTTTTCCGCAGTCTGCTAAGGTCTTACCCCCATTCCGGCTAGCCTTTTGGACGGTAAAAATAAATGGCGACAACCGTCACCCGTCATTGCTACAATGCGGCCAAGGTTGTTCGGGCGGAGTACTCCCAAGGCCCCTGTCAAACGTACTCACATACAGCAGACAGGAGGCCGTTGTGCTCAAGTCATCTTTGTTTCTGACCCTCGTTTTATTTCTTGCCGTCCCAGTCGTGGCTCAAAATGTAATCAAAGAGTTTCTGCCCGCAGGAACCCTTCTGACTTGCACCATGAGCGAACCCAACTTTTCTTCGAAAACTGTGCAAACAGGTGATCCCGTTCTTTGCCATCTGGCACAGGTTTCGAGCTTCGGGCACCCCGTGTTTCCGCGCGGAGCCTATCTTACCGGCCATCTGGAAGACTCAAAGAGTCCTGGCCACTTCGTCGGCAAAGGCTGGCTTGAGGTTGCCTTCGATCGCATTATTCTGCCCGGCCCGCAAATCTTTACATTGTCCGCAAAGGTGATCTCCACCCCGCACTATAAAGTGGACAAAGACGGCAAGGTTCACGGGCGCGGCCATGCGGTGCGCGATTCCGTGGAGTGGGCATTGCCGCCACTGTGGCCCATGAAAGTAATCCTGTTGCCCAGGCGCGGCCCATATCCCACGTTTAAGGGCGAGACACGCCTGACCATGCGCCTTATGGAGGATGTGGAAATTCCTCAACTGGCCAGCAACGTCCCCATGCCGCCCTGGAGTAGTGAACGTTCCTCCAGCTATTTGCAGCCTGGACCCCGGGTTTGGCAAGACGAAGCGCAGCCAGTTGCTGCGCGCAACTATTACCCTCAATCGAGTCAGTCGCAGGTGCAAGTCCAGTCCGCAGCCTATACTTGGACTTCGCCCAGCAGAATCACACCTGCACCCTCAGCCGCGCAGCCCACGCTGCTGGTCCTAAAAGATAGCTCGGCCTATTTAGCGCAGAGTTATTGGATAGAAAATGACAAGCTGCACTGTGTAAGTCAAAACGCGAAGGACCGGTACATCCCACTGGAGATGGTGGATCTGGCCGAAACAGTGCGTCTGAATCATGAGCGCAATCTGGACTTCAATTTGAGATCGCGCCCGTTGGCATCATCCTCAGCCGATAACGGATCGGAGGCGACGCAGATCACGCAGCATTGAAGGCGGGTGGGTGGTCTATCCGAAATCCGGACTTAGGCCAGCCACCCTGGGATGGCCCACTCTTCGTTTCTTGAAGGGTGGGTCGTCCCTGCGTCAAAAATAGGGTCGGATTGGCTGGGGCACCAGCTGCGACCCGCCAGCGTCAGGCCGCCGCGTAATGCCGAACCGATCAACTCCATGGAGTGTTAAGGCAGTTCAGTTGGCGAACTTATATTGGCTACTTTTGCGGCTCCATCTTTTAGGTCAGACGGACCCCCGGCGTATTGGTTTCCACTTGCCTTTATCCCGGAAACCTCACCAAAGAACCGGATCGCCGCATCGCCCGCGACATTCACTTGTACACGGTTGTTCACGATTTCAATATCCTGAGAATGATTAATTACCAACCCGCTAATTCTTTGCCGATTGTCCTCCAAGGGCACCGTTCCATTATTTGCAATGGTGTTGTTTTTCAAAATGACATGGTCCGTGTAGTGAACGACCATGCCATTGATGCCGTTTCCATAAGCCACATTATTCGCAACTGAGAAATTTGCCATGCGCATAGGACTGGTGTTTCGGGTCAGGTAGATGCCCGACCCATCAATAATGTAGTTGGACTCCGCCTGTGCCATAGGAATCGAAAGGGGGCTTGCGCTCCCGGCGGGAATCCGTTGGGCGCGAAAAACGGCAACGCGGTTGCGGTTGTCGAAAACTTTGTTTCCCAGAATTGTGATCTTGACCGCGTCCGAATCATCCACGTTGGTCGCTTCCGCAATAACCAATGCGCTAGGAGCCGATGCCGTGCATCCTGTGGAACTGGAGACGCTGTTTCCTTGAATGCTGATGTAGTCCCCTTTGTTCACGCGAATGCCGGAACCACAGGCATCCGTGACGACATTGTTCAAAATTTCGATGTGATGGGATGGTCCGGGAAACGAAATGCCTTCTCCTCTGTACTTTGACATGGCAGGGTTATCGAGCCTGTGTTGCAAAGCTAAAGACTCGCTGATGCCCGCCGCCGGTCCCTTGACGGCAAAGTTTTAATCGTGACGTAGGAAACGCCCTTTGCGCCCAGAATTCCACCGCTTCCGTCATACTCAATGACGACTCCGGGCTCACCCACCAGAGTCAAATTGCCAGCTCTCGGCATTACCCCCTTTATTGATCAGCACAGCCGGGCCATTTGTCTCAGAGGTCCCGAAGCCAAGGTTGCGATACACGCCCTTTTTGACTTGAACTGTGTCGCCGGGTGAAGCCACGTCCACAGCCGCCTGGATTGTGCTAAACGGGTTTTGATTGGAACCATCTTCTACGCCCGCCTTTGCCGGCAAACCTGCGGCAGGCATTGAAACAATAAGAACGCGAGGATTGCGCGGCTTTTCTTCAGCCGGACTTACCGCGCAGCAAAGCGCGGTCAGAATCGCGAAAACCACTAAGCTCTTGCTCATTCGATCCTCCTCTTTTTCACCAGGCCCAGAAATATATGGCTTGCGTACCCCGTAGGCACGGTTGCACCGTAACGCTCAGCGCCGAGGACGGTAGCAATGTTCTGAGTTGCAAGCGCGGCTCCGACACCGACCGCTGATTGAAGCTGCCCGTCATATTATCCAAGTTTTTCCCTTTCTCTCTACCCATATCTGCTTTCTGCATTTATCCTGTCACGTCGCCTTTTAATTCAGCCGTACGTGACTGCGAACTGCGCCCATGAAATTTCTGAAACGGTCGAAGGTCCAAATACTGTTGTTTTTCGCCGTAATTGGGCCCGGCTTCATTACCGCGAACGTAGACAACGATGCCAACGGAATTTACACGTACTCCGCCGCAGGAGCGCAGTTCGGCCACATGCTGCTATGGACGCTGATTCCCATCACTATCGCGTTGATTGTGGTGCAGGAAATCTCCGCCCGCATGGGCGCCGTCACCGGCAAGGGTCTCAGCGATCTTATTCGTGAAGAGTTCGGCTTCCGCATCACGTTTTTTATGATGCTCGGAATTCTCATCATCAACTTCGGCAACATCGTGGGAGAATTCGCCGGAATCGCCGGAAGCCTCGAACTCTTTGGCCTCTCCAAATTCATCACGGTTCCGGTTTGCGCCGTGATTGTTTGGCTGATTGTCGTCAAAGGCCAATATAAGAGCGTTGAGAAAGTTTTCCTGGCCGCGTCTTTTTTCTATGTCACCTACATTCTTGCGGGATTTTTTGCCAAGCCTGCATGGATGGACGCACTGGTCGCAACCGTGAAGCTGCCTCCCAGGAGTGCGTTCATGCAGGAAGGTTATTTGTACATGGCCATCGGAGTGATAGGAACCACCATCGCTCCGTGGATGCAGTTCTACCTGCAATCCTCCATCGTGGAGAAGGGCGTCAGCGCACGCCAGTACAAGGCTTCGCGAATTGACGTAATCGCCGGCTGTGTTTTCACCGATGTCGTGGCCTGGTTCATTATCGTGGCGTGTGCCGCGACTTTATTCGTTCACGGATATCACAAGATTGACGACGCCAAGGATGCCGCCCAAGCTTTGCGCCCACTGGCTGGCGACTATGCGTACATTCTCTTCGCTATGGGCCTATTCAACGCGTCGTTGTTCGCGGCTTCGATTTTGCCGCTCTCCACTGCCTACACAGTTTGCGAAGGCCTGGGGTTTGAGTCGGGAGTTGGGAAGAAATTCGGAGAAGCTCCCGTTTTCTATTGGCTTTACACCATCTTGATCGCCGCCGGGGCTGGCGTGATCCTGATACCAAATCTGCCTTTGGTAAAGATTTCGATTCTCTCTCAAGTTGTTAACGGCATCGCAGTGCCGCCGGTGCTGATTTTCATGCTGCTGCTGGTAAATAAGAAAGACCTGATGGGGCAGTACGTAAATTCGAGACTATTTAACGTTATCGCGTGGGTTACGACCGTTGTCATGACAGTCATGAGCCTGGCCTGGTTCTGGACTCTTCGCAATGGGGGAGGCTAATCTCTCAACGGCTTCGTGGGCGCTACGCTTTCAGCGTGCGTGATAATTTACTTTAAAGAAGTGGTTGGACTTACGCCTTACGCCCGCTTGGGATGCTTCGGAGCCTTATGCTTCCCATGCTTGTGCGCATGATGGCGTGGGGCGTGGTGCTTGACAAGAAGAAGTTTTGGCGGATGATTCGGTTCAGCGCCTTGCGCTGATAACAACGGCGCACAAGACAGCACCACGACGATGGCGACAATGATGCGTTTCATGTAGACTCCAGCAAATCTATTCTATATACAGGAGCTAACACTCCCGGAGTGATAAGGTTTCAGCAAATTCGTTATAACTAAGGTTCTTGACCCGATAGGAGAGCCCGCCATGGCAACTCACAAACAGCAAGTGCCACAGCAGAAACACAGTGACCAGGACCGTGGCAAAGGCGCGGTTGAGCAGGACGAACAGAACGATGGCGGCAATACCTCCATGCAGGGACAACTGGGGCATCGGGATCAAGACGAAATGCTGAAATCGTCCGACACCGATTATCCCGAACCTGACGGAGCGGCGGAACACAGTGGGGAACCGCATCGGCGCAAAAGGAAAGCAAGTTAGCGAGCCGCCTGCGACATTAGTCCTTTTCCGGGGCAGCTACCGGGTCCGGCCTGTGGCCTGATGTGAATCAAAGCACATTTACCAACGTGATGCTCACTACGCGTTTTTCGCTTCCGTGCTGAACCCCGAGCTGGAGTGTAGTACCCGGCGGCTGAAGGAATGCTGGGGGGTTTCATTTCGTCCCCTGGCGCCTCGCCATTGATCGTTGTGATTACATCGCCGGGTTGCAGTCCAGCCAGTTGACCGGGGCTTCCAGGCAGTACAGTCATCACCTGTAGCCCGTGTCCGAATGAGTCAAAGATAAGTCCAGCGCCGTTGAATATCTCTGGCTGGTCCGAACTTTTCGTCCTCTCAAAATAAATATCGCCGCGCATGCAGTCAACGACTTCGCTAAATCGCCTGAGAATACTTTGACCGATGTTCCCTGCGAGCGAGCTTGTGTCTGAACGATCTGTGGTGAGGTGCGCAATAACACTTGGTGCGGGAACATCGCCAATACGGAATGTGCTTACGCGCACAAGGTACGCCTCGGGTGAAGGACCGGCATAGCCGCGTCCGTTGTAGCCCAGGAAATGTACTCCCAAAGCGCCGACAAGGCCGTTCTTCTCCGTAAAATTCGTGCTCACAGAGAAACCGGCTTCGTTACCCGTATCCAGAAGAAAACTTCCGGAAGCTTTGCCTATAGAAGCTTCAACCAGCAGCGCGGTGCCTTGGATCTGGAGTGGTACAGCCGTACCAGACCCGGAGTACCGGAAGCGAACCCCGTCATAAAACGTAAGGCTCTGCCGTTCATAATCTATTTTGACGGCGAAGCGCCGCAGCAATTCGTAACCAACCGCCAAAACGGGCGTATTTCCATCATCAGGCAGTGCGGCAATGTAAAACGTTTGATCGTGAACCGCAAGATCGCCAATCTGCAGCGTATCTACATGCGCTTTACGCACCTGCATGGTAGCCGGGCTGGAGGTACCGAACTGAAATTCGTCTGTACTGAGCTTGAGCCCGAGTTGATGAGCGAAGCGCTCTGACATGAAGTTGACTGATCCGGTATCGAAGAGAGCCTTGAACGGTCCCTGGTTGTTGATTCTTGCCTGAAAAATCAATCCGCCCTCGGCAGGTACCGTCACCTCGCCAGAGGGCGGTATCTGGTAGTCCCTTCGAAACGGGATGGCAAATGCGGCGTTCTCAAGATGCTGGCGCAGGATGCGCTTGGTGTAGATGACGGTGAGTTCGTTGTTTCCGGACGGCTTCTTCTCGATAAATGGGAGCAGCACGCCATTAACGGAACGATAATCACTGAACTGCTTTGCAGTGCTGCCTTCCACGCGATCAAGTAACCCAGTGGTGCGATTGATCCAGAGGGTAAAACCTTTGCCTCCGGGGACCTCGAACTGGAGGCCATCCCGGGTGATGGAGCCTTCCGTTTGCGGAGCGAGAACACTAACACTTGCGCCGCCGAAGTTCTGTTGCCAATATGCACGGCTGGTCAGGTATCGGTCGTCAATGTTGTCAGGATCATCTGATCTAGAGAGTTGAATATCGCCCGCGGCATCCTGATGCCAGCTTCGCACCGGGTCGTTTCCGTCGGCACGCTTCACATCCAAGGCAGGGATCTCGATTTCAGCCCGGTTGCCTCCGCTGCGCAGGTTTTCAAAGTACCGGAGGGTACCGCTCTTCTGTAGGATTGAAATTGTGCCTTCCGAATCGCACTCTTTGAATTGTTGCCATGAGCGCCCACCGCTGGCTTGATAAAAGTGCTGCAGAATGGCTTGGGCAGATTGGTCGGCATTCGCGGCCGACCTGTGGAGGATAACGAATACCCAGACCAGAATACAGATGCCGTAATGAGAACGAGGCCACAATTTAGGTAACAATTTGGCCCTACCGAAGCTCTTCCATCACCTGCTCCAGCACTTCCCTTCCCGGACGTACAACCGCTTCCGGCAAAGTTGCCAGCGGCGCATCAGTCAGGTTGAGCATGTCTACAAAACTTGGCGCTTGTGTATTCACGTAAAACACTCCCGTGAGCACTTCGCCGCCCCGGTGCGACTCGTTCAACCGGTTCATTGCCTTCACCCGGTCTGTGGGATCGTAGTCTTGTTCCAGTTTGCGCAATCGAAGGCGGGAGCCATCGTGCATTGTAACTTCCACCGTAGTCCCGGCGTCGTACTCGACGGCGATATCCTCAAACGCGGGAACGAAACTAATTTCCTGCAAAGCCTCTTCGTGATCCTGCATGTATTTGTAGGATTTTGTCGAACCTTCATGGTCATTAAACGTAGTGCACGGAGAAATCACATCAAGCATGACCGTGCCACGATGAGCGATTGCGGCTTTCAGCATGGTGTTCAGTTGGCGCTTATCGCCAGAGAACGACCGTCCAACGAACGTAGCTCCCAGCATGATCGCCATAGAGCAAGTGTCGAGTGCGGGAAGGTCGTTGATCACTCCCGTTTTTAATTTTGATCCGACATCCGCAGTCGCGGAAAATTGCCCCTTGGTCAGACCATAAACCCCATTGTCTTCGATGATGTAAATCATGGGCACATTCCGCCGCATCAGGTGAACAAATTGTCCAATGCCAATGGACGCCGTATCCCCGTCGCCGCTTACTCCCAAATTCAGCAAGCTGGTGTTCGCTAGAATCGCGCCAGTTGCAACCGACGGCATTCTTCCATGCACGGTATTGAAGCTATGCGAGCGGCTCATGAAATAGGCGGGGCTTTTCGACGAGCATCCAATGCCGCTCATTTTTGCGACTCGCTCAGGCTTGATGCCCATCTCATACATCGCTTCGAGGATCCGCTCAGAGATTGCGTTGTGTCCGCAACCCGCGCACAGCGTGGTCTTCCCGCCTTTGTAGTCGAGCACCGACAGCCCGATTCGATTCGTTTTCGGAGCTGGTGTAGTTGGAGGTGCCATCGCCATATTATTTGCCCTCCATCGTCATAATTTCGTCTGTCACCGAGCGCGCATCCATCGGCAACCCGTGAATATGCGCAATACTTCGCAATCGCGTGATCAACTCAGGCTCCAGATCGAGCTTCAACAGACTGAGCATTTGCGCGTCGCGGTTTTGTTCCACAACATAAATGCGCTTGTGTCGCTGTATAAAATCGTGCACCTCGCTGGTGAACGGATACGCACGCAACCGCAGATAATCGGTCTCAGTCTTATATTCTTTGCGCAACTGATCGCGGGATTCGATCAGCGCCCAGTGCGACGTTCCATAGCCGAGAATCCCAATATCAGAACCACTCATCACCACTTCCGGACGCGGCACAAATGACCGTGCTGTCTCGAACTTGCGGTCGAGGCGCGCCATATTGTTTTCAAAGTCGTCAGGGCGTTCGCTGTACTGCGATCTTTCATTATGGCCGCTGCCCCGTGTGAAATAGGCAGCGCCGACATGATCGGTCCCTGGCAAAGTGCGGTAAGGAATGCCGTCCCCATCCACATCTTTGTACCGGGCAAATCCGCCCAGGCGATCGAGGTCTTTCTTGTCGAGAACCTTGCCACGCCGGATCGGCTTCTCTGGGTATTTGAATGGCTCGGCCATCCAATTATTCATGGCCAAATCAAGATCGGACATCACGAAAACGAAAGTCTGAAATTGCTCCGCCAGTTCGAACGCATCCTGCGCCATGGTGAAACACTCCTCTGCCGACGAAGGAATTAACAGGATGTGTTTGGTGTCTCCGTGCGACAAAAATGCTGTTGAAAGAATGTCACCTTGCGCCGTGCGGGTGGGCAGCCCAGTCGAAGGCCCGACACGTTGGATATCCCAAATCACGCCCGGGACTTCGGCATAGTAGGCAAGCCCCGCGAACTCGGCCATGAGCGAAATTCCTGGACCCGAGGTCGCCGTCATCGCGCGCGCGCCTGCCCATCCCGCACCCACTACCATACCCACAGCAGCAAGCTCGTCTTCCGCCTGGATAATCGCGAACGTCGCTTTCCCGTCCGCCCCGATGCGGAAACGCTTCATGTACTCAATAAGATTCTCCGGCAAAGAGGACGACGGCGTGATGGGATACCAACTGATTATCGTCACCCCGGCGAACATGCAACCGAGTGCGGCGGCCGCGTTGCCATCAATAATTATTTTGCCTTTGTTTTTATCCATCCGCTGGACGAAATACGGATCGCTTTTTGTGAAGGTCGAAGCGGCATAGTCGAATCCCGCCTGCACCGCTCCAAGATTTAGGTTCGCGGCTTTCACCTTCTTCGCAAACTGCTTGCGAATCGCCTTCTCAATCTCGCCCATGTCAATCTCAAGCAATCGGGCGAGCACGCCGACGTAAATCATGTTCTTGACCAGCTTACGCAGCTTGGCCTCGGGACATACCGGACCTACAAGCTTGTCATAGGGGACTGCGTAAAATGTCAGGTCATTGCGAAGGTCTTTAAGGTTCAAAGGCTCGTCATACAAGACGGCCGCGCCCGGCGCCAGCGACAAAACATCTTCTTTCGCCGTCTCTGCGTTCATCGCCACCAGAAAGTCAATTTCTTTTTTGCGCGCAATGTATCCATCTTTGTTGGCGCGAATCGTGTACCACGTGGGAAGACCGGCGATATTCGAAGGAAAAAGATTCTTGCCGGAAACCGGCACGCCCATCTGAAAAATGCTGCGCAGCAATACCGTATTCGAACTCTGCGAGCCGCTGCCATTCACGGTCGCGACTTGAATGCTCATGTCATTGACGACCGGCTTCAGATTCACATGCGTCGAGGCATGGTGAATCCCTGCATCAGTTGTGGCCATTCCAATCCTTTCGCGATTGTTGAGCGGAAACGGGGGCTAGCCGCCCAGCTTCATCAGAAGCACGAAGTAGAACCTTAGATTATACGGCAGTACAGGAGTAGAGACAGCCGTTCTCGCCTGTTCTGATCCTTTGTAATTAACTTCCACCAAACAGCCGGGGTCCAGCCTGAAGTGTCTACGCTTCCACGAAGAACTGAGCCATGTTGCGAAACTTATCGTAGCGGGATGCCACCAATTGGGGGATGGGAATCTTCTTCAAATCAGTCAAGTGTTTTTCTAAGGCCGCGCTCAATAGCGCCGCGGCCGCATCGTGATCCGAGTGCGCTCCGCCGGCGGGTTCGGGAACCGTATCGTCAATACAGCCCAATTCTCGAAGATCCGTTGCGGTAGTGCGCATGGCCTCGGCGGCGAGTTCTTTCTTGGAAGAATCGTTCCAACGAATCGCAGCGCACCCTTCCGGAGAAATCACCGAATACACTGCGTTCTCCATCATCAAAACGCGATCGGCGACGGCGATGGCCAGCGCGCCTCCGCTGCCGCCCTCGCCTGTGATGGTCGTGATGATTGGAACTTGCAGCCGCGCCATTTCCCGCAGATTGCGAGCGATTGCCTCCGCCTGACCGCGTTCCTCGGCACCCAGTCCGGGATAAGCACCCGGTGTGTCCACCAGCGTGATCACCGGACGCTCAAATTTCTCCGCAATTTTCATTGCGCGCAACGCCTTGCGATATCCCTCAGGATTGGGCATCCCGAAATTGCGATAAACCTTCTGCTTGGTGTCGCGGGCTTTCTGATGGCCGATCACCATCACATCCGCGCCATTAAAGCGCGCCATGCCGCAGACAATGGCCGGATCGTCCCCAAATCCGCGGTCGCCGTGGATTTCGCTCCAATCGGTGAAGATGCGTTCGATGTAGTCCAGCGTGTAAGGACGTTGGGGATGTCGCGCCAATTCCGTTTTTTCCCAGGCGATGGTATGTACGATACCTTGGTCCCGCAGGGCCTGTATGCGGGCATTCAACTCTTGAATCTGCTCGCGTGTGTCTTCGTCCTGACCTTCTACTGCTTCCAGCTTATTGATCTGGCGCTGGATCTTATCTAATTCCCTGTTCCTTTTTTGCCCGGTTTCCGCCTTGCTCCCGTTCCCATTGGTCGCGTTCCATCGCGCTTCCACCAGGGACAGTAAAAAATTTGCCCCGTCAACCGAGCGGGCCGCATTATCCAGCACTGGATTTCCCGGGATTAGCCTCTCAGAAATGGGATCGGGCCCACCCGGCTTGTCCTGGGCTGCCTTCGCACCTCTGTGAATGAATGCTGTCACTCCACGATATCAGTCAATGATTCTGACCGCTCCACGTCCGCACAACTCCTCAACCCGCGCAATGAAATTGCGGTCCGGTTGCACATTATATCCTCCGGCTTCCATTACGACCATAAAATCCCCCTGACGCTCCACGTCAAATAACACCTTGGCTTCTCCTTGACGTTGCGCGAAAAGGGAATGCAGATCATCCACAGTAGTTTCGCTTGCGCTATCCACCGGAATACGAATACGGATAGATCGCGGCAGGGGAACTTTCGCATCTTCCAGCGGAATAATGTCATTCACCGTCAGCTTGGGATTCGCGCCTTCCTCAATCCGCAACCCTCCGCGTACCAGCACCGGAACTTCGATCTTCACTTTTTCTTGCAGTTTGCGATAAGCCTCCGGGAAGACGATCATCTCCACCGTGCCCGCCATGTCCTCGAGCGATCCCTGAGCATAGAAATCCCCTCTCTTCGATTTCAGCACGCGAAGAGAAGTAATAATTCCGGCGGTACAGATGTTCTCGTCCTTGCCGGTGGAGTGCTTCATCGCCGCGATGTCTGACGTCGACAGCGCGCGAAGCTCATCCAACTTGTCGCGATATTTTTCCAGCGGATGTCCGGTAATAAAAAATCCCAGGATCTCTTTTTCAGCCGCAAGCCGAGTGTGCTCATCCCAATCCGGAATTTCAGGCAGCTTGTCATTTTGCGTTTGTATTTCTTCCTGCTGAAACACTCCGAACAATCCATGCTGCCCAGAGTCGGAGTCGCGCTGCGCCTTCTGAGCATGTTCCATCGCCTTGTCAATAACCGCCATCAGTTGAGATCGCCGGCCAAGTCCATCCATCGCCCCGCTCTTGATCAGCGATTCCACGACCCGCCGGTTCAGCAGCCGCAAATCAACGTTCTCGCAAAATTCATAGATCGAGTGGTAGCGCTCCAGTTTCTTGCGTCCTGCAACAATTGAATCGATGGCGTTATGACCCACGTTCTTAACCGCCGCTAATCCAAATCGAATGGCCGCGCCATGCGGAGTAAAATTCGCGTCGCTCACATTAATGTCAGGAGGCTCAACCGCAATCCCCATTTCGCGGCATTCATTGATGTACTTCACCACGTCGTCGGTATTCCCTGTGACCGAAGTCAGCAGCGCCGCCATGAACTCAACTGGAAAGTATGTCTTCAGATACGCCGTGTGATAAGCCAGCAGCGCGTATGCAGCGGAATGAGATTTGTTGAAGCCGTAGCCGGCGAATTGCGCCATCAAATCAAATATCTTTTCGATCTTTTTCGGAGGATAGCCTCGCTGCACCGCCCCGCTTACGAAACGCTCTCGCTGCGCTCCCATTTCGGAGGCAATCTTCTTTCCCATCGCCCGGCGCAGTAAATCCGCTTCGCCGAGTGAATATCCCGCCAGCCGGTTGGCGATCTGCATCACCTGTTCCTGGTAGACAATCACGCCCAGGGTTTCTTCGAGAACTTCCTTCAGTTCCGGCAGCTCATATTCGATCTTTTTGCGGCCATGTTTCCGGTCAATGAAATCATCAATCATTCCGCCCTGAATCGGGCCCGGCCGGTATAGAGCATTCAGCGCCGTTAGGTCTTCAATGGAACTTGGCTTGTACCGCCGGAGCACGTCCCGCATGCCATGCGATTCAAACTGAAAAACACCTGAAGTGAGGCCGCTATGAAATACCTTTTCGTACGTTTGCGGATCACTGAGCGGAATCTCATCCAGCACCACGCGCTGGTTGCGCGTCTGCAAGATCAGTTTCAGGCTGTCATCAAGAATCGTCAGGGTTGTCAGGCCCAGAAAATCCATCTTCAGCAGGCCTAGCTTCTCGATTGCCACCATGTCATATGCGGTGACAATTTCATCATTTTTTGTTTTATGCAGCGGAACCAGTTCGGTCAGCGGCCGCGGCGAAATCACTACCCCCGCTGCGTGCACGCCCGAATTGCGCACCAATCCCTCGAGCTTCAGAGCCGTGTCGAACAATTTCCTGATTTGCGCGTCGCTGTCGCATGCTTGCTGTAAAGCCGGAGAGTCTTTGATCGCCTGTTCCAACTTAATGTTCAGAGTGGTGGGAACCATCTTGGCGATGCGGTCCACGTCGGCATAGGGAATGTCCATTGCCCGGCCTACATCCTTAATCGCCGCCTTCGCCGCCATGGTTCCGAAAGTGATGATCTGCGCAACGTTTTCACGCCCATACTTCTGAGTTACGTAATCAATGACCTCGCCCCGCCGGTTCATGCAGAAGTCAATGTCAATATCCGGCATGGAAATGCGTTCCGGATTCAGAAACCGCTCGAAGAGAAGCTCATAGTGCAGCGGATCAATATCCGTAATTCCCATCGAGTACGAAGCCAGCGATCCCGCCGCCGATCCCCGTCCCGGACCCACGGGAATATTGTGTTCTTTCGCGTACCGGATAAAGTCCCACACAATAAGGAAATAACCGGAAAACTTCATCTGCTGGATGCAGTCAATCTCCCGTGCCAGCCTCTGCTCATACTCCGCCAGGCTGTGTTTCAGCAATGCTTTTCTTTCCGGCTGCGACAACACCGCAAGACGCCTGGCAAATCCTTCCCGCGCAATATGCTCGAAGTAACTATCCAGCGTGAATCCCGCCGGAACTTCAAAATGCGGAAACGGATTCCCAACTTTCTCCAGCCTCAAATTGCAGCGCTCAGCAATTCCCAGCGTCCGCGACAGAACATCAGGAGAATCCTTGAACACTCGCGCCATTTCGTCATGGCTCTTTACGTAAAAATCGGTGCCATGAAATTTCATCCGGTTCGTGTCTTGAATGGATTTCCCCGTCTGTATGCAGAGCATTACATCCTGCGCCTGCGCATCATCCTCGCAAAGATAATGGCTGTCATTGGTGGCGATGAGGGGCATCCCCAGATCTTTTTCCAGACGAAACAGATTGGGATGAATCCGGTGTTCCATCTCCAGCCCCTGATCCTGAATCTCAAGGAAGAAATTGTCTTTTCCGAAAATATCGCGATAAGTCGCCGCCGCCGTCCGCGCCGCTTCGTATTTATCTTCCATCAGATTTTCGGCGACTTCACCCTTCAGGCACCCCGAAAGCCCGATCAGCCCCTTTGAATGTTCCGCCAGAAACTTCTTGCTGACGCGCGGCTTGTAATAAAAGCCGTGCAGCGACGCTTCCGAAGTAATCTTTGTGAGATTGCGATATCCCTCTTCATTCTCCGCCAGTACTAGCAGGTGGTTGTACGTGTCGCCGTCGGGAGGTGTGCGATCAATTCTGTGATCGTCTTTTTTACAGATATAGAGTTCGCAGCCTACGATCGGCTTGATCCCCGCCTGCTTCGCCGCATTCACAAAATGTACCGCGCCAAAAATGTTGCCATGGTCGGTCATGGCTACGGCTGGCATGCCCATTTCCTTGACGCGCTGGCACAACTTTTCCACGTCACAAGCGCCATCAAGCATGGAATAGTCAGTATGTAAGTGAAGGTGTACGAATTGTGACATCGGGATTTACTGATTCTACTGTGGGATCATTCTAATGGGAAAGGCCTAGAGGAAATCTGGCATTTAATTCAAAACAGTGTGATCGGTGCCCAGGTTCGCATCACTTTCGCCGCTAACCTGGGCTGAGAAATCATCGGCGACCGCATATGATAAATTACGAGACGGCCACGGTAGGGCACTGCACGCAAGTGTTAGATTCCAAGGAGACGGGTGATGAATAAATTTGGACTGCTAACACCGATAATGCTTGCCATTGTCGTTGCCGGATGTGGCACACGACCCAATGTAAACCTTGCAACCGAAGAGGCAGCCATTCGCCGGACTGATGCCGACTGGCTGGCCGCCTCGTCTTCGCACGACCTAGAGCGCGTACTCCCCTTCTGGTCGGATGATGCCACCATCCTCGCTCCGGGCTCGCCCCCGATCGTCGGCAAGGAAGCAATCCGCAAATACGTTTCCGGCGCATTTGCGACGCCGGGATTTTCCATCACGTGGAAGACCGACAAGGTCGAAGTTTCCCAGTCGGGCGACATGGCTTATTCCACCGGAACCGACCGCATATCCCTGAATGCTCCCGATGGCAAGTCTGTGACCGAGGAAAGCAGAGGAGTGGCGATTTGGAAAAAGCAGCCTGACGGCTCGTGGAAGTGCGTCTTGGACGTGATGAGCCCTTCTGCGTCCTCAAACTCGAAATGAGTGTGCCCAGCCCCGGTGTTTATTTTTTTGACGGAGGTATCGGCCGGGTGCCCCATTCTAAATCTCGCGTTCTTTGCGAGATTTAGAGTGGGGATTTTTCCGGGCAAGTTCGTGTTCCAACTCCACCTCCGTTCTGTGAATCCCTATCCTTGGGCTAGCGAGGAAATCCGCTCATCCCTTCACATAAGCAAGTTTAGCCGCCACTTTTCCACCTCTTACGGTGAAAATATCAACCCCACGCAGGTGCCACGGCTGACCGTTGCGAATCTTGCGATATACCCAGAGCACTGTGGCCCGATTTCCACTGACGATGACTTCCTCGGCCTCAAACCGGGCGTCTTGATTGTGGGCAAACCATCCGCGCCAGAAATCAACCGCTGCCGCCTTTCCAGCGACGCGCCGGCCGTCGGGAGCGGGAGAGGTATCCTCGAACACCGTATCGTCGGTCAAATACGCTGCCAACCCGTCGGCGTCGTGCCGGTTGAACGCCTCATTGAAGTGGTCAATAGTTGCGCGCGTCTCCTGATCCTGCGCATTCTGGTCGGACTTCATGGGATCCTCCGCTAAGGAACACAGACTTCCAAGTAAAAACACTGAACAAATTACCATTGAGACAGAACGATGTGCAGAGCGCATATGAATTGCTCCTCCTGACAGCCGGGTGGCCCATTCTAAATTTCGCGTTCTGTGCGAAATTTAGAGTGGGGATGTATGCCGGTTCTTAACGCAGATATTGGTCGGTCTTTTCGATCCAATCCTGCCGGGGCGGGTGGAAAATATCCAGACTCACCGAATCCACCAATGCCTCGGCCTTGTGCGGCATGTGCGGAGGAATTATCAGCACTTCGCCCGCCCTCACCACCAGATCCCGGCCATCTATCCAGAATCTCAACGCACCCTCAGTCACGTAGCTGATCTGCTCATTGTGATGATGGTGCAGCGGAACGACGCAGCCTGTCTTCAGTAAAACGCGTGCCAACATCACCTCGCTGCCTACTACGAATTGACGCTGCAGCAACGGATTAAGATCTTCCAGTTCCACCGAAGCCCAGAAAGTGTGCTGTAGTTTTGCTGTCGTAACTTTCGGAACTTTCGGCGCTTTTGTCGCTTTGGTCTGTTTCGAAACCTTGCGAACTCCGCGCTTTTTCGTCGCCATCTTCGCCCTCCAGTTCGTCGGTCACATAATAATCGGAATGTCCCTCTTAAGTTTCAAAAAGCGAGCATCGCCGACTCTTGCAAGATGTTGATTCGTAAAATCGTCAAGGACGAGGCTGCCCCACCTTGCGCGATTTTCGTAAGGTGGGGGCCTGCCCACTGGGATTGGGAGGAATTTATCCGTCCATACAGTCTCGGACGCGTTCAAGCAGCAGATCGCGCTCGCGTGCGTTGCGGGTCAGGGACGCTGCGCGCTCGAACTCTGCCCGCGCCTCGTCGAATCGGTTTAGCTTCTTGAGGAGATCGCCGCGCACGCTCGGCAGCAAGTGGTAATTCTCCAGAGATCGCTCTTCAGTCAGCGCATCAACCAATTCAAGTGCTGCTGCTGGCCCATAGGCCATGGAGACTGCGACCGCACGATTCAACTCGACGACCGGAGACGGCGTGATTTCGCCGAGTGCCGCGTACAGGCCGACGATGCAAGGCCAGTCTGTTTCCTCGGGACTGTGGGCTCGCGCATGACAGGCAGCGATCTGGGCCTGCAAAACATATGGACCTGGCGCCCTGCCTAGCTTCTCAACATGTTCCAGCGCCGCGAGGCCACGACGGATCAGGAGTTGATCCCAATGCGCGCGGTTTTGATCGAACAGCAGGATTGGTTCTCCTGACGGGCCCGCGCGCGCCCGGGAACGCGATGCCTGAATTTCCATGAGTGCGACTAGACCATGAACCTCGGATTCCTGCGGTGCGAGGCCGGCCAGGATGCGTCCGAGCCGCAGCGCATCCTCGCAAAGTGCGGGCCGCATCCAGTCATCGCCGGCGGTCGCCGAGTAGCCTTCGTTAAAGATTAGATAGATGACACCGAGAACCGACGACATCCGCTCCGCCAATTCCGTACCGCGAGGAACTTCAAAAGGCACGCGCTTTTCCGCAAGAGTTCGTTTTGCCCGAACGATACGTTGGGCGATGGTCGGCTCCGGAACAAGGAAGGCTCGCGCGATCTCGTCGGTTGTCAATCCTCCGAGCAAGCGAAGCGTAAGCGCTACCTGAGCTTCAGTGGAGAGAACGCGATGACAGGAGATGAAGACCAGGCGCAGCAGGTCATCCCCCACATCGTCGTCGAGAGTAGACGCCAGATCGGGCACAGCCATCTCTTTCTCAGCGAGTTCACGGCCAAGCTCCTCATGCTTGCGGTCGAGCAGTGTGTTTCGGCGGAAGTGATCAATTGCGCGATGCTTTGCTGTAGCCATCAGCCAGGCGCCCGGATTATCCGGGACGCCTGACTCCGGCCACTGTTCGAGCGCGGCGAGCAGAGCGTCCTGCGCAAGATCCTCGGCGAGGCCAACATCGCGCACGATCCGCGTGAGGCCGGCGATGAGCCGGGGCGACTCGATTCTCCAGACTGCGTCGATTGTGCGATGTGTGTCGGTGGCGGCCACTACCACCGATCACATCACTTTTAGTCCGTCCGCGCAAGACGGGACGCTTCGGTTAGGAAGCGCGCTTCTGCGTCGTCGACGGTTCCTTTGAGTGTTGTGCGAAATCCTCCGGCCCGAAGATTTGACGAACTTCAGTCTCGCCTTCCCATCCCGGCCAGTGTTTCTTGTGAAGGCCCATGAAGTTCACCGCCGATTCGATAGCCTCTTCCTTGGAGTTGAAATCTAACTCCGCGTAGCCACCGACAACTTCTTTGGCTTCGGTGAAAGGCCCGTCAATCACTTTGATTTGTCCATTGGAAAGCCGGACGCGCGTACTCTGCGCCGTAGGGGCAAGTCCGCCACTGCCGTGAATGGTGCCGGCTTTGACCGCATCTTCGGTGAGTTTTGCCATGGCGTCCATAAACTCCTTGGGCGGTGGGCCACAAGATTCGGCATGCTTGACCATCATCATGAATCGCATAGTATTTTCTCCTTTTTATTTCGGGTGGAGCGCGAATTTAAAATCCGGCTCTATTTGTACATCGAATGAGGAATTGCAAAATCGACATCGAACGAAACTATTTTTTTACGGCAATCTGATTGCGGACTTTCTCGTCCCGTTCTCTTAATTCGGGCGTGTACTCCGGACCGAAGTCCTCCGCCTCGAATACCTGGCGAATCTCAATCTCAGACTCGCCCTCGAAAGGGTTAGGGCAGCGCTTAACCCACTCGACCGCCTCTTCCATGGACCTTACCTGCCACAGCCAGAAGCCGGCGATCAGTTCCTTGGTCTCGGCGAACGGCCCGTCGATCACTGTGCGCTTCGGTCCTGAAAAGCGTACGCGCTTGCCTTTCAAACTGGGCTGGAGCCCTTCGCCAGCAAGCATCACGCCTGCTTTCGCCAGTTCCTCGTTGAACTTTCCCATCTCGGCAAGGAGTTCGGTTTTTGGCATGACCCCTGATTCAGAATCCTTATTGGCTTTGACCATCACGATACATCGCATTGTCATGTCTCCTTTATCTAGTATGAGATTAACCTCTACTTTAACGTCGAACGACCCGCAGTAAGATCGACAAGATGGCAAATTTCTTTTGGAGGCGCCACGCCCTCGTGGGGGGAGGGGTTTCGGGACAATACCGTTCCGGCCACGACCAGCACCACCGGCCATGACAACGCCAGCACTTGGCGAAGGAAACCCTCCAGAAACCTCTGGTGATCGGCCGCGTATGCCTGCACAAGCCGTACGACGGCAAGGATGATCGTCGGGAGGACTCCTAGCGCATCCCCAGGAATACCTAGGAAATGGCTCAACTGGGCCGCCGCCCGATCCAGATCCTGGTGCAAAACAAAGATCCCGAGTGCGACGAGAACTGTTCCTGCGATTGATCTAGCGTGTTTGAAGAATTTTCTTTGCATTGCCGTAACCTCGCCTTGAGGACTACTCTTTCGCTTCTATTTACTTGTAGAACGAGGGGCGGCGAAATCGACGAGGGTTGGAATTATTTTTGAGGTTGATTAATTCTGCTTTTGTGCGCGGCTGTTCTGCCTAATGCGTTGGCTCCCGAACCCGATTCCCATCGGACTTGATTTTCGATATTGCGCCAAGTCTTCATCGTGACGTAGGATGCACTCTTCGCTCGAGCTCCTCGCTGTTTGGTGAAAGGACATATGAGAACTCACAGCTTCCGAATTCTTGTTGCGATCGCCATTCTGTTCGCTGTGAGCCGGTCGTGGGCTCAGGATGCCGGGAAACTTGCATATCTTAACCCTTCTTTGCCTCCGCAGCAGCGGGCCGAGGACCTGGTTCACCGCATGACCATAGAGGAGAAGGTCACTCAACTGGTGAACCAGGCACGCGCAATTCCGCGCCTGAATGTGCCGGCATATGACTGGTGGAGCGAGGCGCTGCATGGGGTTGCTACGAACGGCACAACCGAGTTTCCCGAGCCCATCGGCCTGGCCGCAACCTTCGATACGGATGGAATCCACCGCATGGCCGTGGCAATCGGCATCGAAGGGCGCATTAAGCATGCCCAGGATGTGCGCGCGGGCCACAGCAACATTTTCGAAGGTCTGGATTTCTGGGCGCCGAACATCAATATTTTTCGCGATCCTCGTTGGGGACGCGGGCAGGAGACATACGGCGAGGATCCCTTTCTGACGGCACGCATGGGCGTCGCATTCGTCACGGGCATGCAAGGGCGACGATCCGAAATACTATCGCGTAATTTCGACACCCAAGCATTACGCCGTGCACAGCGGCCCGGAGCCGACGCGCCACACCGCAGACGTGAATGTCAGCAAGCATGACGAACTGGATACCTACTTGCCCGCGTTCCGGGCGACGGTAACCGAAGCCAAAGCCGGTTCTGTGATGTGCGCCTACAACAGCATCAACGGGCAGCCAGCGTGCGTAAACGAGTTCCTGCTGCAGAACCAACTGCGCGGCAAGTGGAATTTTCAGGGCTACGTTGTGTCAGACTGCGGTGCCATTCTTAATGTCTTCCAGGATCATCACTTCACGAAGACTCAGGCTGAGGCCTCCGCGTTGGCGTTGCAACGCGGAATGGACAATGAGTGCGTGGATTTCATCGCGAAGGTAACCGACGATCACGATTACAAACCTTATCTCGATGCCTACCAGCAAGGCGTTCTGAAGGAGAGCGAGATTGATACGGCGCTCGTCCGGCTGTTCACGGCCCGGATGAAGTTGGGCATGTTCGATCCGCCGGAGATGGTTCCATATTCGAACATTGACGAAAAAGAGCTCGATAGTCCTGAGCATCGCGCGCTTGCCCTCCGTCTCTCTAATGAAGCAATGGTACTTCTCAAGAACGACGGCACACTTCCACTGAAAAAGAGCGGAATCAAAATCGCAGTGGTCGGGCCCCTCGCCGATCAGACCAAATATCTGCTTGGCAACTATAACGGTACGCCGACGCATACGGTCTCCGTGCTGGAAGGGCTCAGAGCAGAGTTTCCGGACGCCCAGATCACCTTCGTTCCGGGAACGCAGTTTCTGCGGAACGATGGGGATCCGGTTCCGGCATCTGCTGTTGACTACAGTCGAAGGGCTGCCGGGAGTTAAGGCTGACTTCTCAACTGGCGACTTGTTCGGAGCGAAGCCGGCCTTGCTCGCAACGAAACACTTGAGCGGAGTTGATTTGAAGCCCGAAGATGTCCCTCAGGAAGCCAAAGGAAAATACCCGCTGATCGTTGAGTGGAATGGTTTTTTGACGCCCACTGAAACTGGGGAATTCAACGTCGGCGTCCGCATCGAAGGCAGCTTTGGAAAAGTTTCAGTTGACGGCAAACCAGTTGCCCAGGAGTTCACTCTTGGCGGCCAGGGACCTCACGCTAAGGTTGGACATATTCACCTCGAGCAGGGGAAAAAAGTAATGCTTAAAGTTGAATATGCGCAAAGGACCTCCGGCCCCATGCGAGCGCAGTTGATCTGGTCAAAATACGATCTGGAACCCGCGCCCGACGCAGTTGCGGCTGCGAAAGACGCGGACGTCGTAGTGGCAGTCCTGGGCATCACGAGCGAACTCGAAGGCGAAGAGATGCCAGTCAGCGAGGAAGGCTTCAAAGGAGGCGACCGCACCAGCCTCGATCTCCCCAGGCCCGAAGAGAAACTGCTCGAAGCCGTGGCCGGGGCGGGCAAGCCGGTCGTGCTGGTGCTCGCCAACGGCAGTGCGCTTGCCGTGAATTGGGCGAAGGAGCACGCAAACGCCATCCTCGACTCGTGGTATGCCGGCGAGGAGGGCGGCACCGCAGTGGCGCAAACGCTTTCGGGCAAGAACAATCCCGCCGGGCGGCTTGCGGTCACGTTCTACACGGGAGTAGATCAGTTGCCGCCATTCGAAGACTACGCAATGAAGGGCAGGACCTATCGCTACTTCGAAGGCAAGCCGCTCTACCCGTTTGGTTATGGTCTCAGCTACACGACCTTCTCGTATCGTGGATTGACTCTTCCGAAGAGCGCGATCCATGCGGGAGATCCGGTTACGGCAGAGGTGACGGTGACGAATACCGGGGAACGCGAGGGTGATGAAGTGGCGCAGCTGTATCTGAGTTTCCCAAACGTTCCTGGTGCGCCGCTACGTGCTTTGCGCGGATTCAAGCGCGTCCATCTGAAACCGGGCGAATCGCAGAACGTGCGTTTCGAACTGAAAGACCGTGATTTGAGCATGGTCAGCGCAGCGGGCGAACCGATTATCGCCGAAGGAGAATATTCAGTGTCCATCGGCGGAGGCCAGCCGAATACCGCCGCACCGACAATCGCGGGAACATTTCAAGTGAAAGGAACCAGGACGCTGCCCGAGTAAGCGCGCCGAAGATCTTGGGTGCCCCATTCTAAATTTCGCATCCTTTGCGAAATTTAGAGTGAGAACGCTTAGAGCCTCGGAATACCTTTTGGGCTCTTATAAGAAAATCTCAGCGCGGATTTTTTTGCGCGTACAAGTCTTTTCTCAGTGGCTCCCCACCACCACAATCATAAAACTCCCAGGCTTGGCCCTCGGACGGCCTGCGGTCGGCGCAGGCTCCTCAAATTCGGCGGTGGGCAAATAGACTTTGTGCGCCTGCGCGTCAACGTCCATTGTCCTTGCCCCGAGTGGGGTCGTTACCGTCTGCACGATTTCGAACTTGCCAGAAGCGCTCTCGCCCGCAACTTCGAGCTTGCCGTCACGACAGCTCGCGAACGCCTGGGTGCCGTCGAATCTCGTAGCATCCACTCCCGCGCCGATCGGCAGATCGGCGAGCACCTTGCCATCGTCAGTGCTCATCACGATTAGCTTCTGCGGATTTCGACATCCGACAAAAAGTCGTCGCTTCTTGGTATCAATGGACATTCCCACCGGATTGCCGCCGGGAGCGACAGGCCAGTGGGCAAGGACTTTTCGCGCTTTGATGTCGACTACTGCGACTTCGTTCTTGTCCACCAGATTGATATAGACCTTACCTGCTCCGTCGGAAGCCAGAAACTCGGGCTTGCCCCCCAAATCAATTGGCGGGTCGATCGTGCCAGTCTTGGGATCTGCATCGGGCTTGAGCGTCATTAGAACTCCGTTGTCGCCGGAGACGACCAGCACCAGCCCGCTGACTTTGTCGAAAATGATGCCGTCGGCATCGGGTTGCGCCGCGACCGTACCCAGCACGGCATTCGTCTTGAGATCAAAAATCACGATTGAGCCGGCCCCGTCGCTGATGAATCCTCGTCCGGCGTCGGGAACCAGAGCAACTCCGTGATTGTGCTTCTGGCCGGGAATATCCGCGATCGTGTTACCTGATTCGGCATCGATCACCATCGTGTGTGTGCTACGGGGAACATATAGGCGGTGCGCCTTCGCATCCACCGTAACGTAATCCCAGCCGCCGTCACCGCCAATGTGAAATGTCTTTTCGACGGCCCAGGTTCCCTGCGCGGCGACTGGTGTGCTAAACGTGAACGAGAATGATGCGACGAGAAGAGCAATAAATGCGTTCCGAAAGAACATGAGATCCTCCGATAGACGAAGAGTCAGAATATCATTAATAATCTTGCACATTACGCGAAGCCGATTGTCTCTATATCTCCCATCGCCATGATGCTCCCCAACAGCCCAACCCAGCCAAATGCGCTTGACGAATCCTGGGTGCGAAACAAAATTATCGGCACGTGGAAGCTCGTCTCAGCGGAAGATACATTACGCAACGGCAGCACCCGTTCAATATACGGCCTGAAGGGGCAAGGCTTTTTGATGTATTCGGCAGACGGATTCATGTGCGCGGTGCTCATGGACCCGGATCGCCCCAAATGGATCGATCCGAAGAAGCCCACGCAGGCGGAAATGGCTTCCGCTTTCGACGGTTCCTATGGCTACTGCGGTCGCTACGAAATTGATGCCAAGCACAATAAGCTCGTGCACCTGCCGGAGGTCTCCACCGGACCGGACTTTGTTGCTACCCGCCAAGTAAGGCCCTACCAATTCGAGGGCAACCGGATGACATTCAGCGATACTGTGGAAGGCGAATCGGACGTCGCGTCCTGGAAAATTGTGTGGGAGAAGGTGATCTAGCGGAGACCGTTCAATCCGGCCAAGCGCAAGCTGAAATTGTCAGATGTTGCTTACCTCAATCATTCCCTCTGACAGCATAAGCACCAACGTCCGCGTTCAGCGCGTTGCCTTACGTTTGAGGAGTCCTGGCATCAGCTCTGTTAGTGAAGCACCGATTCGTGATAGAGATGAGTTATGAAGGAGGTCCCTATGAATCCCGTTCGAAAAAACGCAACTAATAAAAAAGCCAAGCGCATGAATGACCCGATCCGAATTGTTCCTTTGCACCTGCCGATCGAACTATATCGTCCGTCAGCAGGCATTGCCGCAGCTCCGGCCGCACAACTCACCTATCGCGGCGGGCGGCTGCTGGACTCGGTAAAAGTATTCACGATTTTCTGGGGACAGGCTTGGCAGACGGATCCGAACTCCGGTCTGGCAAACCAGATCAATCAGTTTTTTGGATTCCTGGTGAGCAGCGCGCTGGTAGACCAGCTTGCGGAATACAACGTGCCAGGACAAACCATCGGGCATGGATCGTTCCTCGGAACTGTGACGATCCTCAATCCCACGCTTTCTAGCTCGGTCACCGATGCGGTGATTCAGACGACTCTGCAACAGGAGATCAATAGCAACTCCTCTGTTCCGAAGCCCAACGCCAACACTCTCTATTTCATTTACCTTCCGCCAGGAACCGCCGTTGTGCAGGGTGGATCGAAATCATGCCAAGCGTTTTGTGGCTATCACGACACCTTCGGAAGCGGCATTTACTACGCGGTGATGCCATTTCCAAATTGCGCGGGATGCCTCGGCAGTTTGGCCACGCTGGACGCTTTGACCTCCACCAGTTCGCATGAGTTCTGCGAAGCGATCACCGATCCGGTGCCGGGCCAGGGATGGTACGACGACACCCACGGCGAAATTGGCGATATCTGTGCCTGGCAAACCAAGAAGCTTGGAAATTACACAGTGCAGCTCGAGTGGTCGAATAAGGACGCCAAATGCAAATAAGGAGGGGACAATAGCAGAGTGGTCTCGAACATTGCCATACCTAGAACCACGATGTATAATCCCCCTGATGCCCGCCCGCGATACCAATCCGAATTTTATGAATGGAGTTCCCGAGCTTCTGATCCTCAAGCTTCTTCAACAGCAGGAAATGTATGGCTATGAGATCGTTCAAGCGATTAGCAGCCGCACCGGCGCTGTGATCGCGGTCGGAGAAGGCGTAGTCTATCCCGTGCTGCACGGATTGGAACGCGATGGGGCATTGAAGTCGCGGCGCAAGACCGTCAACGGACGCAGCCGTATTTATTATTCCGTCACGCGCGCTGGATCACATCGTCTGGCGGATCTTTCAAAGTCCTGGACCAATCTGACGTCAGCAATCCACAAAATGCTCGCGGGAGGACAACATGCCCAAATCATTCTTTGCCATACCAATGTTTGAGAAACAACTACGCGAACGCTTGCTACGGGCGGGAGTCGCGCCACGCCACGTCCGCCGCTATCTGCACGAACTTAGCGATCATTTGGCCGACCTGCGTGCGGAAGAGGAACGCGCAGGCCGCAGTCCAGCGGATGCGGAATCCGCGGCGCTAGCCCGGCTCGGCTCAATGGATGATCTCGCCAAGGCGATGATAGGCCAGCCGCGGCTCCGGGCCTGGTCGGTCCGTGCGCCATGGGCGATGTTCGGTTGCGTCCCGCTCTGCGTTCTTGCTGCGGCTTACTTTGTAGCCTGTTTAATTTTGTGGTCAGGTTGGAGAATCTTTCTGCCCGGAACCGATACACCTTTTGTCCCTACAGATGGATTCTCGATCTTCTATTTTGGAGTAGGCAGGTTGCTCTATTTCTCCGCACCAATCCTCATCGGTTGGGGAATCGTTCTAGTCGCAGCCCGGCAGCGGTCGAGGACCCTTTGGCCCATCCCCGGTTTGCTGCTCCTTGCGTGGATGGGCGGCTCGGCCCAGGTGCATGCGAGTCGCACAGGAGTTCCGGGCGGCCTCGGTCACATCCGCATGGACTTCAACCTTTGGCCTTCCGGGTTTCATGGATTGGTAATTTTCTCGCTCGCAATGCTGCCATATGTCGTTTGGCGATTCCACGAAGCACAGTTCTCGCACGGGAATGAATAGTGTGCGACTTTCACAAGCTGCGGAGAAGTCGCGGCGACGGGGAATAGCTGGGAAGGGGCGGGCCTTACGGAGCAGTCTGCTTCAGTCGGGCCAGCCTGGCGCTCAACTCCGTTGCAGATAATCGTTGCTTCTACATTTCGAACGCCCCTTCAATAAAAGACTTCCTTAATCCCCCTCCACGAATTCCCGAACTGGGCCCACCAGATCGAAAAATAAGATCTGATGGGGTCACAGACTGAAGCGCTCGATCGTTCTTGGCGATAGTAACTGGTAAATACTTGGGACGCGCGCGTTCCTAAAGTGATCTCTTATGCGACAACGTCAAGAGGTTCGGCCCTCCCCATCTCTATTTACGGCACGCCTCCTCAATAGCACGAAACCCAGGATTGACCCATGAAACTGCTCATCGCAGAGGACGACGCTTTCTTTCGCAAGATCCTGCGCCAGCTATTGGCCCCTGACTTTGAAATTATCGTCGCCGAGGACGGCACTCAGGCCTGGGAACTCCTCCGCCAGAATGATTGGCCGTTGATCGCGATTGTTGATTGGGTGATGCCCGGACTCTCCGGTCCGCAAGTATGCCGCGAAGCGCGAGCCTGCACCAGGACAGCGAACACCTACATCATTTTGTTGACGGCTCGAAACAGTCCCGCCGATATCGTCGCCGGGCTGCATGCCGGAGCCGATGACTACGTCACCAAGCCTTTTGTTGCGGAAGAACTCCGGGCAAGAGTCCGGTTAGCTCGAAGGATTGTCGAGTTACAGATGACTGTGGTGGCACAGTCTGCCAATCTGCAAGAAATGCGGCTCCGTGGCAAACCGGCGCAGGCGGATTTCGACCTTGCTTCCTCTCAGGTCCATTCATCCGCGCAAACCGCCGCCATATCGCGCTTTTCGCGCTAGAACAGCGATAGAAAAGAACTATTGGGCCGCCGGCTTATGGTGCACTGGAGGCTTCTTCCTTGTCGCCGGCGCAGCAGCCTTCAGCAGCGCCCCTTTGTCCATCGTCATTACGAACGGACTTGGCACATAGGAGGACGGCGTTCCCTCGAAATCGAAGGTCGCACCTTCTTTAGGCATCAGTCTCTCTGGAATTGGGCCAGTCATATTGAGCGTGATATCAGCCCGCTTGGCGTCGTTGTCATCCTGAGTCCCAGCGATATCAACCACCGTCGGAGTCGCCTTAATCACCCATCCCTCCATCTGCAACGGAAGACCCTTTATCACGTTCCAGACTTTATCCGCATCGGGTTGTTCGCCGGCGGAAAGCACCAATTCCCACTCCGCGAAGCTCATCTTCTTTATATCTTCAGGAGTCTTGTCTTTCACCAGGTCGTGAGCCTGTTGCGCCGGAGTTGGCGGCACGTATTGAGCGATCGTAAAGCCCGCAGGAGGTGTCGGGGTCGTCTTGGTGGTCGCCATCAGATCGCTCCAGCCCTGGTCGGTTCCGTGATACTTCGTGTAGACGCCTTTGCCGTAGTTTTCGATCTGAGCTGCATTGGGGGTTCCGGCCGCCAGATTTGCGGCGCGCGCAATATAGAAAAGTCCATTCACGCTGTCCGGAGGAGTAGCCGTCAAGTATGCCAGCGCCAACGGATAAACATCCTGAAGATTGTTCGGATTCGCATCCACCGAAGCTCGCAGATATTTTTCAGCCGCGGCATTGTCTTTCGTTTGCAACGCCGCAAATCCAGCAATGCTATTCAGCAACTGGTTCAGTTGCGCCTTCTGTTTAGCGAAATCCGCGTCGGACACGCCATCGGGCTTCGTCATGCTGGGAAGCGCTTGTAGTCCCTGCTCGGCGTACTTCCGCGCGTCCGGCCAGTTATTCGATCCCTTGCTGCTGTATGCCAACACCAGCAATGCCCGCACATTATTTGGATTCGCCTGAAGAACCCGATTGGCGGCATCCATCATCTTCGCCTGGTTGTTCGCTTGCTCATAGAGCCCCATAAGCGCTTCCAGCACATCCGGTTTCATCACGCTATTGGGATACTGCACCAGGAAAGCCTCGAAGCTACTAATTTTTGCGTTCGGATCGGTTTGCTGCGCCGCGCCCATGTAAGCGTTATATTCCGCGGGATCTTTGATTACCGGGGCTGAGGATGTACCTGCTGCGGCCGCCGGCTGGCCCGCCGCCGGAGCTTGCCCCTGTGGTGTTGTCTGCCCACTGGCCGCGCATGTCGCGATTGCAAGCACAACTACCACTAAACTCGTCTTCATTCGAATGGCTCCTTGGGTTCTTGGAAATCGGGTTCTTGAAATCGAATTCTATTTTCGACTCCGGATAAGCGGCTTCTGTCCGAGCATCTTAATCCTGCGCTCGCCTACATCGTTCAGAACGCATATTCGATTTTTCCAGTGTGCGGATTATAAGTATGTGCGCCGTTCAAGGCAAGCTGCTTTCCTACCATGCTCACGCCGGGACAGCCGAGCAAAGCTCGCAGCCTCTCACTCGCGCTGAACGACTCGAACATCAACCCGCCAAGAACTTCCACTGCTCTTTCGTCAGCGGCACCACGCTCAGCCTTCCCTGCCGCACGAGTGGCGAATCCGCGAAAAGCTTATTAGCCTTCATTTCCGCGAGGGGCAACGGCTTGCCGATGGCATCGCCGGCTTTGATCTTCACATGCGGATTTTTCCCGTCGCCAACCTCCACCGAAACAACGGACGCCGTCCCCACCGCGCTCTTTTCATCTCCAGTGTGATAGATCACAAGCCGGTCTCCCGGCTTCATCCCTCGAAGGTTTTTCAAGGCGACTGGATTGGTCACCCCATCCCATATAGTGGCCTGGTCACGTTGCAGGTCGGCGAAAGAATAAGTCGAAGGCTCCGTCTTGAGTAGGTAGTCCATAGAATTTCAGATTGTATCGGATTGCATCGAAAAGAGGGTGCCCATCCTTGCGCGGTTTTCGCAAGGGTGGGAGACGAGGGTGCTCCATTTCTCGCCGCCCTTGCGAGAAAGCCTGCCCTGAGCGTAGTCGAACGGGTGGGAAGGGTCTCAATCGTTTTCAGCCGTCGAAAAAACGATCGCGCCATCGCTCGTTCAGCGTTGTACAATTCCGCCTTCGGGGAACAAAAACATTGGAGGATGCAATGCAAAAGACGATTTCGTTTGCTTCGATTCTCTTGTGCGTCTTACTCGTCTTGGCCGCGGATACCTACAAACCGCTAAACGTCAAGACTGGCCTCTGGCAAGTCACCGTGATCCATACCGCAAGCGGGGCGCCGCCAATTCCCGCCGACATGCAAGCCCGCATGGCCAAGATGACTCCCGAACAGCGAGCCAGAGTAGAAGAAATGATAAGAAGCAGGTTCGGAGGAACTCCGCAAACAACCACCTACAATAAGTGTGTTACTACAAAAGATCTAAACACCAATCCCTGGGCGAACGGATCGGACGAGAAGTGTAACTGGACGGTTCTAAATTCCACTGCGAGCGACATGGAAGTCCACGGATCATCGTGCGCCGCCGGCAGAGATCAGGGAATGAAGACTGACGTCAACGTCAAATTGCACGTCGTGGATCCAGAAAACGTTAAAGCCACAATGCAGGGCAGCGCGGCGGGCAACGGACAAACCATGAACATCAGCGGCTCGTATACCGGCAAATGGCTCGGCGCAACCTGTCCCGCCGGGACCGACTAGACACAAGGCCTTTGACTTTTCGCGACCGCACAGAAATGAGGGTGCCCCATCTTTGCGCGCCTTTCGCAAGGGTGGGAGGCCACAATGCCAGCTATATTCAGTTTTCGCTCGCACCGCCAGAAAATATTTCGCCAATGTGGCGCTGGCCTCGCCGCCGGGGTTCGAATTTCTCCCTTTCTCCTTGCAGCCCCTTGCCCCGACCGAGGCATCCTAAAGGCCCGGACAACACCGGGCCAAGGCTCGCATGGGCAACTCGCAAAATCTTTCCAGAACCGCAGTGCATTCCCTCGGCCTCTTCATCTCTATACTATTGATCTCCGCAACCGGCTGTGGGGGCGGTTCCAGCGGTAGCCAGACGTCATCCGCGATAACCGCGGTGTCGGTGGCTTGTACAACATCGTCGGTCGCACTTAGCGCTACCTCGCAGTGCAACGCAACCGTTCAGGGTCTAGGCTCTTTCAGTTCCGCAGTCACGTGGAGCGCCAGCGCAGGAACCATTAGTTCCACCGGACTTTTCACCGCGCCAGCGTCCTCTGGCATGGTGACGATAACCGCCACGAGTATTCAGAACACCACAAAGTTCGGAACGGCGACGCTGACGGTTCAATCAACTTCATCCACGATTACTTCAGTTGCCGTGGCCTGCACCCCGTCAACCGTAGGCGTCAACGCAACCTCGCAGTGCAACGCAACCGTTCAGGGTCTAGGCTCTTTCAGTTCCGCAGTCACGTGGAGCGCCAGCGCAGGAACCATTAGTTCCACCGGACTTTTCACCGCGCCAGCGTCCTCTGGCATGGTGACGATAACCGCCACGAGTATTCAGAACACCACAAAGTTCGGAACGGCGACGCTGACGGTTCAATCAACTTCATCCACGATTACTTCAGTTGCCGTGGCCTGCACCCCGTCAACCGTAGGCGTCAACGCAACCTCGCAGTGCAACGCAACCGTTCAAGGCACAGGGTCCTTCAGCACAACGGCTACGTGGACTGCCAGCGCCGGAACCGTCAACGCCGCCGGACTCTTCACTGCGCCAGCTTCCCCTGCCAGCGCGACCGTAACCGCGACCAGCACCGAAGACACAACCAAGTCCGGTACGGCGACCCTGACCGTGCAGTTAATGACATCTCAGAGCAAGCACGTCGTCATGGTGATGGAAGAAAATCAGAGCTACTCAACCGTCGTAGGCAACACCACCGACTGGCCAAATCTCAACAACCTCATAACCCATGGCGCTCTCGCAACAAATTATTACGCCAACTCGCATCCCTCGATTGGCAACTATTTCATGCTCACGACCGGACAATTGCTGACTACGGATGACAGTTCCACCACCGTCTGGACCGTGGACAATATCGCCCGCCGAATGTTGGCTTCCGGCGTCACCTTCAGGATCTATGCAGAAGGCATTACGCAAGGCTACGTCGGCGGAGACACCGGACTCTACCTGATCCGCCACAATCCATTTGCCATGCTCTCCGACGTTGCCAACAACGCGCAGGTGGCCAGCGAAACCATCTGGCCATTCACCCAGTTCGCCGCCGACCTCTCCGCCGGTACGCTGCCTGAATTTTCATTCATTGTTCCCGACATCAACGACGACGCGCACAACGGAACGCCCCAACAAGCCGACACCTGGTTGCAGACAAACGTCGTCACCCCATTGTCCGGCTCTTCCGCATTCGCATCCGGAGGCGACGGCATTCTCATCGTGGACTTCGACGAAGCCGCAGACAGCGACACCACAAACGGCGGAGGCCGCGTCGCCGCAGTTTTCTGGGGACCAACCGTGAAGTCCGGCTATACGCAAACCTCCAGCACCTTATATCAACATCAAAGCATGCTGCTGACCGTAATGCAGGCCCTCCAACTGCCGAATCCCCCCGCTGCGGCGGCAAGCGCCGCTCCCATGTCCGAATTCTTCGTCCAAAAATAAAGTCAGTAAGAATTAAGACTTTGATCTTTCAGGATTACAAAGAAACGCGGGTGCCCCCATCCTTGCGCGCCTTTCGCAAGGGCGGAAGGGAAAATGCCCGACCCTCCGTTGCGAGAAGTGGGGGACGCCAAGAAAGCCTGCCGGAATTGAAAGCAATTGAGTCACATTGCAGTTTGGCTACAAATCCGTATAATCCACCGCCAAGCGGTATTTGTTGCTATGAAATTCTTATTTCCGCTCTTGCTATCCATCCTTCCGTTTAGCGCAGCTGGTTTCGCTACCGTTCAAGTTGAAGAGGTCGGGATGCAGGGCTACTATTCAACCGCATCTCCAACGTCAGTGCGAATTCGGATTTCAGACGTACCCCACGCAGGAACAGTGCATTTGGAAATCCAGGTTGTGGATGGCGGAAAGGCGCAATACGGCCCCTTGCGAACGGATCACTACTCGCTAATCGTCAACGTCAAAACCAACGATGACACTGAAGTGGATGTTCCCATCGCCCTGACGTTTAATAACGGCAGCGCGGAGCTCCAGGTATCCGCCGCAGATTCGGCAGGGCAAAGTGTCGGCTCCTCCAGCCTGGATCTGAATTCTTCCTCTCCACGAGGGAATCAGTATGTGGTACTCATCCTCTGCCGGGAACGCAAAATTTGCGACGAAGCGCAAACACAGATTAATTTCAGCGGAACACCCCAGGACGTTACCAACAAGAATGCTGCTATGCGGTTTGTGACGACGGATGCGCTTCGATCAAACTGGTGGGACTATTCTGCTGCTAATTTCGTGGTTATAGCCGAATCCACCTCGGCTTGGACAAGTGAACAACGGCAAGTGCTCGAATATTACGTTCGCGGTGGAGGCAAGTCAGTCCTGCTGGAAAAGGAAATTGCTGACCCGACATTGTTCTCCATTTATCGGCAGGGCCCTGCGAAATCAGAACCAGTTGCCGTCGGCAGAGGAAAGCTGTATCGCGTCGCCCAACTTTCGGAAAAAACTCTAGGCGTGATATTTGTTTCAAAATCCCCTTGGCCAATGATCAACTATTCCCAGCAATCCAACGCTCTGCAATGGCTGCGCGACGAAGTCGGTGTCTCTTTCACCTTTCCTCGTTTCCGATGGTTACTTATTTGGTTCGCCATTTATATCTTGATCGTTGGATTGGTGAACTTTCTGCTGTTACAACGCATAAGACGCCTGGAATGGGGATGGTTTTCAACCTCCGTCATCGCTGTGGCCTTCGCTTTCGCCCTCTATATGGCTGCCACTTCCAATCGTCCGAAGAAAGTTACTTTGGACAATGTGGCCGTATATTGGATGGATGCTCACAGCAATGTTGCCGCAGAGGACATCGGCTTAAGAATCTCGTCGCACTCGCGCCAGCAGATCAATCTTGCCGTAGGCGATTCGGCTCTCCTGTTGCCGCAATTCAACCAGCCGAATGCCGCAACTGCTGATCTCGCCCGTGAACTATTTAGGAATGGACGCAATATTCAGCCCGGATCGAACGTTGATCTCGGACCGCCCCTTCAAACCGAGGTCCCCCTGCTTCGGTGGTCTTTGAAGGATTTGAATTTCCAAACCATGCACGTTTTCCCAGGATCGGTAACGCTAACTGATGATTCGCACCTTAAGAACAACACCGGGCAATATTTTAAGCAGGCTTTGTATTTCGACTTCTCTGCTAACAAACGTTACGTTGTCCCTCAATTAGGCCCCGGCGCGGAAATTGATATCAACGCTTGTTCCAGCGAAGCAATCAATTTTAGAGGAGGACAACAGGACCCAAACTGGGATGGAGGGCCTCTTACTTTCAGCGTCCTAAAACATGCCGGGCCTGCTCCGCTGAATAAGCTGCAACCGCAGCAAGTAGGCGGCAACGGAGTAAAGCATGTGTTCGCAGGACTGAGCGACAGTCCAGTTCCCCCGGTAGATTTGTCTGTCGCGGAGGCAGCTCGGAACAACGTCGCGTTGACGATAGTTTCGCTGGATTAGCAAGATAAGAGTCAGCCATGATCGAAGTTCAGCAGCTTGCAAAAGCATACCGCGGAAACAAAGGTCTCGATGGCTTTACCCTCAGTATTGACAAGGGAGAATTGTTCGGCCTTGTCGGACCAAACGGGGCCGGCAAGACAACTCTGATAAAGATATTGGCTACTCTTCTTCCGCCGACATCCGGCAGCGCCCGTATCAATGGCTTTGATGTCACCGGAAATCAGCAGGAGGTAAAGCGGGTTGTTGGATACATGCCAGATCAGCCCGGTCTTTATCAAGAGATGCGCATCCGTGAATACTTGCAATTTTTTGCCGACGCGTTTCACATTCCCCACAGCCAACAGGCGGGACGCATTGACGCGGCCCTCGCTCGCTCCGGCCTGGCTGAACGCAAAGAATCTTTTGTCGAGGAGCTTTCCTTTGGCTGGAAGCAACGATTACTCCTGGCGAAGACCTTGCTGCATCAACCCCGGGTACTTCTTCTCGATGAACCCGCGACCGGACTCGATCCCACCGCGCGCCTCGACCTTCGCGAGCAACTCAAACAACTCAACGCGGAAGGCATGACCATTCTGATCTCCTCGCACATCCTCGCGGACCTCGAGGATATTTGCAGCCGCGTGGCGTTTATTTCAGGGGGAAAGAATGCAGCCGACTCTGATGGCCGCAACGTGGTCGAATTGAGAAAGCAGGACGCAGCGCTCCGCGTTTACGAAGTAGCGTTCTTGGGAACATCCGACCTGGCTGTAAAGATGCTTCAGGCATTACCCAACGTGAAGTTATTGCGAGTAGAAGGATCACGGGCATGGCTGGAGGTCGCAGCCAGCGACGGCGAGGCTGCCGCGTTGCTGAAAAGTATGGTCCTGTCCGGCATCGAGGTCTTCAAGTTCGATCAGCGCCAGGGAACTCTCGAGGAAAGCTATCAGAAAGTGTTTGGAAAGAAGCCCTCATGAATCCAATGATCCGCAAGGAACTGAACCTGCGCATGCGCGAGAGGCGCGGCTGGATATTGCCGTCGCTATATTTGATCGCCTTAGGAGGCGTGGGGGCGTTCGTTTATTTCATGGCCACAAGTCAGCCGTTCAGCCGTCCACAAGGCTCAGACCTTGGAGTGATGTTGTTCCTCACCACAGCGTATGCGCAATTGGTTCTGCTTCTCTTGCTCGCCCCAGTTTTTAGCGCCGGTGCTCTCACCATAGAAAAAGAGCAGCGGACGATGGCATCACTCTTGACCTCTTTACTTACCTCGTTTCAAATCTGGTGGGGAAAGTTTGCCGCGTCATTGCTATTTGTCATACTGCTGATCCTCATTGGCATCCCAATCCTGAGCCTGGCCTTTGCCTTTGGAGGAATCGGGCCTTGGGAAGTCGGAATGGCAACCCTCACCACAATCATTACGATTGGCGCAGTGGGGGCCGTGGGATTGTATTGGTCGTCAGTATTCCGGCGCAGCGTCCACGCCACTGCCGTAAGCTACGCCACCATAATCACTCTGACGGTTGTCACGTTTATCATATTTATTATCTCAACATCTATTTATGGCAACAGCCATCAGTGGGCGGAGCTTCCGCTCAGGATAAAGCTCCTCTGTACCTGAATCCTATTTTCTTCCTCACCACCTCACTCGCCACTCCCGCAGAGCTCTATCCGGAGTGGTATAGATGTCTCGCCGTTTTCCTGATTGTTACTGCATTGGCTGTAACTTTGTCCCTGCGAAATTTGCGGAAGAGTGGCGAATCAATCTAGCCGCTACAAAGCAGCCGGTAGGTAGGCTCCATCGCGCTTTTGCGAACGCTGCGACTCTTGGGTGGCGCAGCGCTTTCAGCGCTGCGATGCAGATTAAGAAAAACAAAACCCAATTCCCGAAGGGAATTGCCCACAAACGCTAATGCGGCGGAGGCTTCGGATTCTCCGGTGCCTTCTCCCTCGGATGATCCTCATATATCGAATACTGCCCTGCCGGACGCTCCATCTTGATCGTCAAGTCCGTGGTTGGCTGATCAATCTCGTAGTCCTGTCCGTATGTTTGGAAGCCCGTCGCCAGCACTTGAATTCGCAGCTTTCCATACGGGAGTCCTTCGTAGCTCGCCTTGCCCTCGGCGTCCGTCTTCAGTTCAAAGCCGCCACTTTGCTGCTTATCTTTACTGTTTACGGGATGCAGCACCACGGCCGCATTGCGCAACGGTTTGCCATTGTCTCCCTTAAGAACTAGAACTGTGAGGACCGACGACGGGGGCTCGGCATGCTTCTTTCTGGCAAACGCGGTTCCTGCAAAGATCAGGAGCAATGCCGCTATCGTCACAATTCCAGCGATTTTCACTTGTGGAGAGGTTTTCATGGCTTCACTCTCATCCTCGTAAGATACTAATAATAAGCAGCTTACGATATATGCAATGCCAGAGTTGACATCTACCCACTCATATTCATATACTTAGCACTCACAAACAAAGAGTGCTAACAACAGTGTTAGTCAAAAACGTTACCCTTGCAATCAAACCCAAATTCTAACCGAATACCAACGAAAGGACTACGCAAGTATGGCTACTAAATTCACTCCCCTGCATGACCGCATACTGGTACGTCGCGTCGAGGAAGAAGGAACTACTCGCGGCGGCATTATCATCCCTGACAGCGCAAAAGACAAACCACAAGAGGGAGAAGTCATCTCCGTCGGACGTGGCAAGAGCAACGACGAGGGCAAAGTGTTCCCTCTGGTCGTGAAAGATGGCGACCGCATCCTGTTCGGCAAATATTCCGGCACGAGATCAAGCTGGATGGTGAAGATTTCATCATCATGCGCGAAGAAGAAGTCCTTGGCGTAGTCAGCGGGACAGCTTCAGGCGCAGCCGCCGGCAGTAAAAAAGAAACAGCCGGCTCGAGAAGGTAGTTTCTTAAGTTGTCATCCTGAGAGCCCTGCTTTTGGGTGCGAAGGATCTGGGCTCGGCCCCGCGCGCAATCCGCTTGCGGATTGCAATAAAGCGCGAGACGAGCATCTTGAGGCGGTTTCGCGGCGTTTGAGCCGCGAGCCGAAATCCTGAGCGATAGCGAAGGACCTCGCAAATAGAAATTTTCTAAACAGGAGAATAAAAAATGGCAAAGCAAATCCTACACGGAGAAGAATCCCGCCAGGCGATCCTGCGCGGCGTTAACCTTCTCGCGGACGCAGTAAAAGTCACTCTCGGCCCCAAAGGCCGAAACGTTGTAATCGAAAAGAAATTCGGTTCCCCGACCATCACCAAAGACGGCGTAACCGTAGCCAAAGAAATCGAACTCCGCGATGCCCAGGAAAATATGGGAGCGCAAATGGTTCGTGAAGTCGCCTCTAAAACGTCGGACGTCGCTGGAGACGGCACCACCACCGCAACCGTTCTGGCTCAGGCCATCTATCGTGAAGGCGTCAAGACCGTTGCCGCCGGCGCGAATCCCATGGCGATGAAGCGCGGAATCGAAAAGGCCATCGCGGTTGTTTGCGGCGACATCGACAAGAAAACCGGCGAACGTGGCAAGGGCAGTTGGACAAACTCTCCAAGCCAGTAACCGGCGACATGATTGCGCAAGTCGGAACAATCAGCGCCAACAACGATGAAACCATTGGACACATTATTGCCGAAGCGATGAAGAAGGTCGGCAAGGATGGCGTCATCACCGTGGAAGAGTCGAAGACGCTTGAAACCCAGCTGGAAGTGGTCGAAGGCATGCAGTTCGACCGCGGATACCTCTCTCCTTACTTCGTAACCGATCCTGAGCGGATGGAAGTTTCGCTTGAGAACGCTTACATCCTGATCCACGAAAAGAAAATCAGCTCGATGAAGGACCTGCTCCCGCTGCTCGAACAGATTGCCAAGAGCGGCAAGCCCCTCGTCATCATTGCTGAGGATGTTGAAGGCGAAGCGCTCGCAACTCTCGTCGTCAACAAACTGCGTGGCACGCTGCAAGTCGCCGCCGTCAAGGCCCCTGGCTTCGGCGATCGCCGCAAGGCCATGTTGCAGGACATTGCCACCCTCACCGGCGGCAAGGCCATCACTGAAGATCTCGGCATCAAGCTCGAGAACGTTCAGGTTGCCGACCTCGGACAAGCCAAGAAGATCACCATCGACAAGGACAACACCACCATCGTCGAAGGCAAAGGCAAGCCCGGAGACGTGCAAGGCCGCGTGAAGGAAATTCGCAGCCAGATCGACAAGACCACTAGCGACTACGATCGCGAGAAGTTGCAGGAGCGGTTGGCGAAGCTGGTCGGTGGCGTAGCCGTAATCAAAGTCGGCGCCGCGACCGAAACCGAAATGAAAGAGAAGAAAGCCCGCGTTGAAGATGCTATGCACGCCACTCGTGCAGCAGTTGAAGAAGGCATCGTCCCCGGCGGCGGTGTTGCGCTGAGCCGTTGCGTCAACGCTCTCGACAAGTTGAAGCTCGAGGGAGATGAGCAGATTGGCGTCAACATCGTGAAGCGCGCCCTGGTAGAGCCGTTGCGTCAGATCGCCGAAAATGCCGGCGAAGAAGGCGCAATCGTTCTGGGCAAGGTGAACGACTCCAAAGACAACAACTACGGATACAACGCCCTCACCGGCGAATACGAAGACCTGGTAAAAGCAGGCGTGCTCGATCCGACGAAAGTCGTTCGCACCGCGCTGCAAAATGCCGGATCAATCGCGTCGCTGATGCTAACCACCGAAGCGTTAGTTTCGGAAATCCCAGAAGAGAAGAAGGGTGCTCCGATGGGCGGTGGACACGGTGGCGGCGGCGGTATGGAAGGCATGTACTAAGAAGCTGTCAGCTATCAGCCGTCAGCTTTCAGCTAGAACCGAGGGTGCCCCATCCTAGCGCGGTGTTTGCGCTAGGGTGGGGATTTTTGTTTGGATCATGTGGGGACGGACACTCATGTCCCCGGCGCCTCACCGCTGGCCGAAATATCTGCACGGAACACGGCGGTTTGTTCTCAACCGCTTTCCTTTCTCAGTGATTTATCTGGACGATCCCGACGCGGTGATCATAATCGCAATTGCCCACAGCAAGAGCGGCCCAGGATACTGGAAGTCGCGACTGTAGAGTGGGCGATACTCAACGGCTGCGGGTGAGACTTAAACTTTTTGTTCTTCTTCGACCTCCTCCGCGAGTGCGAGCCCTGTCTGCGACGGCCTTTCCACCCCGCCAGTCTTGCGCGTTTCCCCTTAATCCGCGATCCACAAACTTTTAATGCAATTTTAACCAGCGCGCGAGTTCCTGCCCGTTAAAGTACTTGCGGCCTGGGAGGGCCAGAGTTGTGAAAAGACTTCTTTTTCTTGCCATGTTTTTTGTGATCATGACTTCCGCGCTTTTCGCGCAAAGATCCGCGGTAAAGCTAGCGGCGCGTGGGGCTGGCGACCAGGAAAGTTCTACTCTGGAGTTCAACCAGGATACTCTGGTGCTGAGCCGCAGCGTTTACGCCGGGACCGCAGGCACCGTCACAGTGGGGGAAACGCTGCCCCCAGGTTGCGTTGCAGGCACAGTTACCTTGCCTTTGCTCGCTGGAGGAACAGCCAACGTTAAGGTAAAGTGCTCGGCCGCGGTCGCCAATGGAACTTACCCAACCGTTTTCAACAATAATGGAGCGGATGGAAGTTTCGGTGTCACCTCGCCCATTTTTCTTGATTTACTTTCGACCGATGGTCACCGGCTGGGTACGTACACCGTCCCCAGCAACCTGTTAGTGACCAGCTTCAGTTCGAAGTCGGAATTGGCGGTCGATCTTGGGGTAAACAAGCGCTCGATTACCTTCGTGGGATACCAGGGCGGCCCGGGATTCATCACTTCGCCCAACCAGCTTGATGTTTTGAATTCAAATACGCCGGGAGTCGTTGACCCTACCAACCCCGTCGTCTCTCAATATTATCGCGCGGTAGCCGAGGTAGATGCGGATGGCAATATTCGCATTACCGATGGGAACGCATATAGCGGCAACAATGGCCGGGCAGCAATTAAGGCTCACGGAGTCTATTACCTGACCGGGAATAACAATGGAGGACTTTCGTCCAGCCAACTCACCGGCACGCAGGTGGGCCTCAATCTTATCGGCTCAACCGGGGTCGAGTTTCTAGTGCAGGCCAGGCACCCCGGTGCCCCCGAATATCGCCAAGATTGGAGATTTTGAAATACACAGGCAGGCTATGCCGCGCCTGACAAGGCAGGTAAGGACAACAATTTTCGCGGCCTGACGATCTTTGAGAATACGCTCTACGTCACCAAGGGGAGCGGCGGTAATGGAATCAACACCGTGTACAAGTTGGAGAGAAAGGCGTCCTTCCAACAGGAACACCCGCGCAGCTTGCCCAGGTTCCGATCACAATCCTTCCCGGATTTCCCACCTCCCTTGCCAGCGGCCTTGACCAAAAAGGCAACCCCGCCCCGGTATCGTTTCCTTTGGGATCTGGTTTTCCAACGAAACACTTTATATGTTTGGACGAGGGTGAGGGACCAGGGTGACGCCAGCGGTCAATGGCAATGTCGCCGACGCCTCGACCCTGGCGACCGCGGGAGTGCAAAAATGGCGTCGTGTAAAGGGCGTCTGGCAGATGGCGTATGTGATCCAGAATGGACTGAAAATCGGCATCCCGTACAGCGTACCGAATTATCCTGCTTCACTGAGTCCGGCAACGATGGCTACCACAATATAACCGGCAAAGTGCACGATGACGGCACAGTGGATATTTACGCCATAACTTCAACGGTCAGCGCCAGCGGCGATCAGGGCGCCCATCCTGACAAGTTGGTGAAAGTGACTGATCTCCTGAAAGCCTCGTCGCTTCCCCTGAAGGATGGCGACCATGACGCCAATGATAATACCCCCGAGCGTTTTTCACACTTCGTACCGCGAAGGCGGGCGAAGTTCTCGCGGAATATCGTTTGCTCCGACGGACAACGACGGTGACGAAGGCCGTAGGTAAAACGATGACGACAAGAGATGGAGAACTCAAATAGTAGCATTGCCCCGCGAAGGCTGGTCCTGGGCGGGAATCTTTTCTCCGTCTGATTCTCGCTACCCGCTAGGGTTCTAGTCCCTCGATCTCCGCAGTCACTCAATCCGCTTTCAAGGTTGGGCCATGGATCACTCGCATGGATTGCAATGGGTCGGGGTGGGCGTCCGTCGTGCGGACGTATAAGAGAACGACAATCACGGCGGCTCCGATCAGTTGAGCGGAAATGCTTTGAAACCGTGGTAAAGGTCTTTCAGATCCATGTAGCCGCCCACAATTTCGCCGTCGTCGTTGATGGCAGATGGGTCGGTGTAACAGGAGTTCGGAAAATTGATGCCCGTCTATGCCCTGGCTAAGCAGGAAGCCGTACACTCGCCCACGGCACACTCATCGCCGGAGACGGAATAGACCCCGACCATGTCTCCTTTCTCATTGATCCAGCGCACCGAAGAGCAGGGGAATCCCGCGGCGCCGGGAGCGTCAATCACCCTGAAAGCGTTCGCTTTATATCGTATGTATCCGTGAACCCCGCCATCGAGCAGATTACAGAAGCTTCCTACCAGGGTAATACCGTCATCGGTCGCCATCCACGTATCCGTGGAACAGGGATGCAGGGAGGAGGGAAGCCGCACATTCGTAAACACACCGTTCTGCAAAATGAAGCCATTTTTTACGCGGAGGGTCGATGCGGCTTCCGGTAATGTCGCCGCTGTTGTTGATTCCGAGAGCGGTGGTCGTGGTCGCTCCGGGATAATCAATCTGGTAAAGACGCCGTCATGCAGAAGGAATCCAGGTTGTCCCGAGCGGTTTCCATGCTGCCCACAACATCGCCGTGGGCGTTAATGGCGCGTGCCAGGGTCAGTGTGGCATTGGGAAAGTCAAGGGTGGTGTACACGTTGTTGTGCAGCAAAAATCCATGGGTAGCGCCGCCCGCGTCGTCGAAGCGTCCAACAATATCGCCGCGCGCATTTACACCGTTGGCGATGGTCAGAACGGAGTTGGAACGTCAGCTGAGGTAGCGGTAGTTAGCGGCACAAACCCTGGGACTCAACCATGTGGAACCAAACAGTAGGCAAAAGACAACGATCCTGGGGAATCTCACGCAACACCTCGGCAGAATTGCAATCAAGGGGGAACCACTGCTCAGATACGATCGACCGAGATCAAGCAGAGGCTGGGCTCATGAACTGTACCTCCATCGGATGCGCGCGGTCAATTATTAGTCGGGACAGTCCGCTTGTCATCATTGCATCTTAAGAGGTTACGGCAGCCGCCAAAGACAAAAATCACATAGCTCTGCCCCTCATCCAATACATTGACTTCCCTTCCCTAGCAACTTAGTCTGGAAGTGGTTCTTTATAGGCCAATCCCACAATGTGGGGGCGTCACGGCTTCGACGGAGATGCTTGCGGCCAAGAGGCATGCCAGGGTGCTCGCACCTAATCGTGGGCAAAATGATAATTGCCAATCAACAAATGGCATACGCAGCCTAATTAATTAGGCAGCCGTTTTCCGCCGCTTCGCCCTTGGGCGGCGAGCGAACGTCACACAGAGGGCTGCTCTTCTCTTCTACGTCTGGGAGGAGAAGTTAAGATCTCAGGCTAGCGGCACGCGTTTCTTGTCCGTTCTGAGCGCGGTCCGCGAACGTTTCCGGTGAAGACCGGAAGCATGAACCGGAATAAGCATGTAGTCTCTTGACCAGTAACATTTTCGACGCGGGTCGACTCCCGCCGCCTCCACCAATCCTTCTGCGTTCCAAGTTTCTCGGACTTCCCTTGCGGCACGCGTTTCTTGCCGCGAACCTTCCCGGCGAAGACGGGACGCATAGACAGGATAAGTATGAGTTATCTTGACCACTAACATTTTTGCGAGTGGGTCTCGATTCTTCCGCGCTTCTACCAAACCAAGATTAGGTTGGCGGGGCTCCACGTCTCGCGTTTGAATTGCTCGATTTGAGTTTCATAACAACCTGGGTTTTCGAAACATTGGATGACTACCTTGTGGGGACTGCATCAAGCCTCCTGCTTAACCTTAACTTTGCAGGTGAATAAGCCGAGCTTTCGAGTATCTTTGTCGCCGTCGATTTCCACCCCAATCTGGGAATCAGAAATGCAAGGAGACAATTATGAGTACATCTTCACTGGGCGCAATCGCGAAAAATTCAATTGGTTGGTCCATCGGTCTTAGTGTTCTGATGATTCTTGCCGGGATTCTCGCCATTGCGATTCCCCCGGCCGCAGGAATTGCGGTGCTGGCCGTTGTTGCCTGGCTGCTTATGCTGAGCGGCGCCGCCCATCTGATATTCGCCTGGCATACGCGAAACACCGGCGGAATGATATCGGAGCTGCTGCTGGGCATTCTCTACATCTTCGTTGGCGTCTATGCGCTAGTTCACCCCGTGGCCGGCCTGGCATCGCTCACGCTTTTTCTAGCAGCTTACTTGTTTGTGGAGGGAGTGCTGGAATTGGTCTTGGGGTTTCGTCTCCGGCCGCTACCGGGATCGAGCTGGCTGCTGCTTGATGGCATCGTTACTTTGATTCTCGGGATTCTGATCTGGAGGAGCTGGCCGTCGAGCACAGAGTGGGTCATCGGCACGCTGGTGGGGATCAGCATATTATTCAGCGGCGCCGCTCGTTTATCTTTATCTCTGGCTGCTCGCCATGTGGTCACCAAGGTGGCTCCCGAAGTTTACGAGAAGGCTTCCTAAGCTGGGAAAGGCGGGAAACGAAAGGCGGGAGACTCAGAGGTGAGAACGCTCTGGGCCGAACCTTGCCAGTAACACGCAGCGAGGAGACAAATTGGGAACCCTAATCCCTCTATCGGATTCGTCGCGACGACCCAACGCTTCCCCGTTGTCACGGCGTTGATCATATTGATCAATGTTGCGGCGTTCCTCGCTGAACTGACGCATGGGGAAGCGTTTGTATTGAAGTGGTCAGTCGTTCCCGCAGACATCATCGCCGGTCATCATTGGATCACAATTCTGACTACCGGCTTTACCACGTTTCTTTTTTTAAAAACGCGTGATTGGCGGGTTACGCGGATCGGATCGACATCTCCAGATCAAAATAACGTCGTGTCCAGAGCGGCAATGAACTGAATCCCCGGCACAAACTTTCCCACGAGGCGCTTGTCGTTGGTCAGGAAAAGGTCGGCGCGCGCCTCGGCCGCACTTGCCATATGAATCGCGTCGGCGGGAGCGAGGCCCATCGAGCCGCGAATCTGCGCGTAGCGATCTGCGGTTTCGATCGTAAAAGGTACGACTTCGGAAACTGCGGTTTCCATCAGCCTCTTCGTCTCGGCAGCGACGGTCGAGTTGCCGCTGCGATAAACCCCGGCCAGCACTTCCCAAAAGTAAAGCTCCGGTGAGCAGCTGATCATCTCGCTCTCGCATGCGTGCCCGAATCGCGCCAACTCTCCTGGCGAATTGGGGATTATCCTCCAGCCAATAAATGAACAGCATCGTGTCCCAATAGATGCGGCTCACTTATGATCTCGGGAAGAATAAAAGTTATCGCGCTCTTTACGTAGGTACGCTTCGCCGCCACCCTGTTCAATAAAAATATCCTTCAGCGCGCCCCGCAGTTGCTGCCATGGATCGTCCCGGCCCGTCGAGGACGATTTCGTCTCGACAAGCTCGTAGGTGCACACAACAGTAGTGCTTTGACCCGACTTAGGGCCATTTACTTTGAGCAGACGAAGGTTGTCACTCTCCCAAAACTTTTTTCCTGTCAGAGCGCTGCAAACTGCGGGAGTGCGGCCCACGAGGCCCAAGTCCCGGACAATATCTCCCGCTCGAATAGAAATCTGTCTTTCTTTTCGCCTTTGCGCGGGAATAACGTACTTCTCCCGGGCGTGCGTCCTGATCTTGTCGGCAACAGTCATAAAAACTTCAGCAGCACTATAGCATAAATGAGCATGCATAGAAAGCATTATCGTATCTAAGTTCGGTGGACCTACATTCGCGGCCTTCTCCGTGATGAGGAGGCTGGCCCCTCTATCTCCACTTCCTCAACTGCTTCCACGCCTGGACGAGCTCTTGAATCTGCCGTGCGCTGGGGAAATGATCGCGGGCGATCCGGCAAGCCAGATAACAACTCTCATAGAAATCGCGCACCGCGCTGCCGGAGAGATGCGCCAGCCGATGACGCAGGTCTTTCAGGTCCTCCCGGCTCAAAACTACTTTCGCGACCTCCGGACGCCGGGCCATGACGAGGGGATTCTAGCATGTTCGCTATTTGTTCGCCTATGCTTCTTCCATTGTCATTCCGAACGGGCGCTGAGCCCGGAGAGCCTGCCCTGAGCGGAGTCGAAGGGAATCTGCTTTTCCAGACTATCGCCGCGACAAGACTGACCGTGCAACAAACTCCCCCATGTCACCGTACGAAGACAGTCGAATCCCAACGAACCACACACCCCACCACGTTGTCATCCTGAGGCAGCGGAGTCATTCGTCCGCGAACGACTCCCGACGAAGGATCCTTGCACCTGTCTAGGGGGTAGTTTCCAGGCGAAATAGGTAGCTAACCGGCCTTAAGTCGCCCTTGGACTGATCCCAGGGTTCCAACATCCTGATTTTCCCTTTGCTGGCCTTGGGGTTCTTGCCGGCTTTGACCTCAACTGAATGCAGAATGAAAAGGCTTGCTGCTCCAGCATTCTTCCCAAGAAATTCAACTTCGTTCTTGGTGAGGGCGATTGATTCACCTTTGCTGCGGGTACCTTTTACCTCAACGAATCTCGTTTCGCCACCCCTTGTACAGTGCAAGTCATAGGGCTTGCCCTTGGTTTTGACGGTAAACCCTCGCTTCTCGAAGTGCGTGGTAGCACGCGACATGGCGTACTCTTCAATTGCCTTCCTGATCTTGGGATTTGTCTCAAATCCGGCGGACTCTTCTATGACCTTCTGAATGGCCTCACTCTGGTCCGCCTCCTCAATGATCTCATCTTTCTTGTTCAGGAGGTTGGGACCGTCATACGTCTCAATATATTTAAGGACGCGTTTCATCCACGGGGGAACCGCTGGGTTTCCGTGTGTATCACGCGCATAACGAACATTCGCCTCGCCCATGCCGCCGGCACCCCGCCGGACCTCTGGCTGCTGTGCTTGCCTCCTCCAAGGTGTTGGGAGGAGGCAAGCCGCCGAGACTTTCCCCTTGGAACAATAAGCAATTCGCTTCTTGTAGCTGGCCTTTAAGGGGTGAGTCTGGTTTGTAGCATGGACGGTTGCGTCCTTGTACCAGCCCACAATCCGCTGTCCACCGCCTTCGGGATCCTTCGCCACAAATACGACTGTCACACCTTTGACCTCGGCTTCTTTGGCCTCCGTCGGGCCTACGCGATTCAGATTTATGGCCTTTCCATGTGTTCCAGCCCTCACGTAGCCATATAGATAGCCGTCCACTTTCGCAAAGTTAAACAACTCGCCCCCAATATTTTCTTTGTTGTAGCTCCCACCTCCCAAAGGCCGCTCTTCTTTTGCACCACGGTAAAACGTCATCCAACCAATTCTTGCAAACAGGAGTCGTTGGTCCATATGGCCGCCTCCGAATCGCCGATTATATCCTCAGGAATGTGGGGACAGGGAGGCTGGCCCACCTTTACGTTTTTTGTAAAGGTTGGAATTCATGCAGCCTTCGCCGGGACCCAGAGTCTCCGCCTGACCGCTGCGTTTGATTATCAAGGCGCGCCCCCTTCCCGAAACCTTATTCGTGTGTCGCAAGAAAAGCTGTGACCACCGATGCTATCGTCGCCCCTTTACAAAGAGCGCAAAGGTGAACCAGTCTCCCGCCACTCTGATTTGTAATTCCGTAAGGCAACGCGGTTCTCAAGTGCGTCCCCGAAGATGCGCATTATCGCCACGGTTCCGCTCGTGAGCTCGTCAAGGTCTTCCACTTCCACGAACGTATCCTCGCCGTGCGCAATCGCGTTCCGTCTCTTCAAAAGAAAGACATCGACAAAATAGGCCCTGTCGGCGAGCGGTAGGGTTGGCACGCCGCAGACCAGGCAAATGTCCGTGAAGATGCCAAAGTTCAGATTTGCCTTAGTATTCACAAGGTCCTTGTTTACGCGACAAAAACGAAGGTCCGGCGAATTTAATACGTCGTCGACCAAGGCACAGCGTTCCTCGATGCTCGTCTTATTACTGGACAGCGCGGCCAGTCGCGGCAGGAAGTAGTTGCGAAGAAACTGACGATCAAGATCCTTATATTGATATTTACGGAGGGCCACGTGCTCGAGGTACTTGTGCGCGGAGAAGCGGACGTACCCTTCCCAATGCGCATAGCAGATCGTGACTAGGGAACGCAATAGCACGCGACGCAGGTTATCGTCGGCCCTAATCACGGCGGTCTTTAGGTCGGAGATCTCTCTTAGGCGCCAAGACCGGTCCTCGGTGATCTGAGCAGAGAAGTCTGCCTCAGAGTAAGGTTTGCTCATGGCCGGAACCAGGCCTCGCCGAATGGAATTGTTCGTTGGATGCGCGTAGTCCCGCGAAGACCCGGAGAAGTAAAGTTTGCCGCCTCCGGCTGATTCCAGAACGTCCTTATCTTGCTCCGAACAAAGTCCACAGGATTTTGTAGGGCGAGAATTGCGTTCAGGTTTTTGGCAACACCGACAGCTATTCCTTCGATGCCGACAAGGCCAATCTTCCCTACGTGGTGCCCATCCTCGAAGCGCCGCAATGTGTCCCTACCCGCCACGCTGTTCAACAGCGTGAACGTGACGTTGATAAGGTTCTCCGCTGCGACCGACTCGCCCGCGGCCGCCAGCTTGATGATGCCTTCGTCGATGTATTCCTCGACATCTAAGGTGCCGTCATAGGGCACGTAAGTTTGAACCAGGAATCGGACCGCGAATTCCATGTGCCGTTGCTTCTCGATCTGGTCTTCCGTAACTGCGACCACCGTCTGAAAGTGTGGCTGCTCCGCCGCCCTTTTGACCGCCCGGTAATAGTCTCCATTGACCATCAGAATAATGCAGTTTCGCAGCTCCTGCGCGTTGGCCAGCGTACCGCCAGCGTTAAGCCTCTGGAACAAATCAAATTTGGTTTGGTCGTCGCTGGGTCGTTTTAGTATCTCCACCCCCATCCTCGCCCGCCGGATCGATAGCTGGTGACTCTTATCGATCTCATGCTGGTCTTCGAGCGGGACATCCGATATGAGATCGGATCGTTCCCACACTGCATCGTGTAACGACGGGAGGTACTTAGTAGCCTCAAGAATCGACGGGGGTGCTATCGCGCCGTCGGGGCCGCGAAGCTTACCCATGAACTCGAGGATTGTAGAAACCCGCTGTAGGCCATCGATGAGTTCCCAGCTGCTGTTCTGTCTTTCAAAAACGAAGATGGAAGGCAGAGGAATTCCGAGAAGTAGGGACTCGATCAGTTTAGATTTTTGGCCAATATCCCAGCGGAAAAGTCGCTGGAATTCCGGGTCTATAATGATCTCGCGATTATCGTACATGCTGACGATCTCCCCGATGGACATTTGATATGCGTCAGTTCTGACGAGCCTTTGAGCACTAACGATTTCCTCCGTCAACATAGCCCATATCCCTTCTCCGCTTTCACTCAAATAAAATATCGCGCCAACAATACCACCATTGTTGGTGCTGAGCTTGCAGGTCACCCCCAAACATTCTGATCCTTCCGAACTTGTGGGCGGGTACGCTCACGCCTCCCCCATGTACTTCCGAGTTTGACCTCGTTTTCCATCCCTGCCATAACTACCTTATAACTTCGCGTAAAGGTTTAATACATGACTATAACTATTTGCGAATCAAGATTTTACCTGCAACCGCTTTGTATCCATAGATTTGGACCCTCTACATCCCCTAAATCTATGATTCCAATATACCGGCCCAACGGGGGAGGGGGGGCCTGATGCTCCATTATCATCCCAACATTCGCCGCTGCGAGCACATTAAGGTCAACGGCACCCAATGCGGATCGCCCTCTCTCCGCAAAAAAAAGCACTGCTTCTTTCACGAACAATGGCGGCAGCAGCGCCTCAACATCGCTGACTCAGTCGCCGAAATACCCGCAGGCGTAAGCATCGCCCCCGCTCTTAACCTCCCTGTCCTCGAGGACGCCAATTCCGTCCAGCTCGCAATTATGCAGGTCATGGGCTTGCTGCTCACTCGGCAAATCGAGCACAAAACCGCCGCCCTCCTTCTCTACGGATTGCAAACCGCATCCGGCAACCTGCGCCACGCCCAGTTCGAGCCCTACCCTCCGAAGGTTGTGATTGATCCCGCTACCGTGGACGACACCCTGATGGGCGAAGATCAATGGGACAACTCCGACTTCGACGACTGCGAAGAAGATGACGACGACGAAGAAGAGACAGATGACGAAGAGAAGCGACGACGAAGACGACAAAAATAATTCTCTCCAGGAGAACGCCGTCCTGGCCTTGGAAGAACATTCGGCTGCAATCGTCTCCAAAGACGGGTTAGACCCACTACCGGACAACTGGAGAGATGACGTGAGAACCAAAATCACGGCCATGGTAAAGCACGCTGCATCGAGCGGGGGCTGGAAGGACGAGCTGCGGAAAATGCAAAAATCGTGAACCACGAAAGGCACAAAGGTTCTAATCTTAGTTTTAGTCTTGTTTTAGTCTTAGTTTTAGTTTTTCCTTAGTGTACCTTCGTGTCCTTAGTGGTCGAGCGGTTTTAAGGCTTCCGCACATAGCCGGCAGTAGCTCAGTGCGAACAGTAGTATCTCAGTGTGAAAAGTCCCTACTTCGACGTCATCCTGAGGGACTTCAGTCCCGAAGGATCTGGCGTGTATCAAAAGAGTCCCGAACGTATCATTTAGACTTCTAGGCGTGAATCCCGGGATCATCAATGCCGACGTCATCAATGCGGAGATCATTGCCATCGGCTCGGAGTTATTGACGCCATTCCGCCGCGACACCAATTCTCTCTATCTCACCGAAAAGCTTAATCAGCTTGGCGTCGAGGTGATCTTTAAGACCATTGTCGGAGACAATGCAGAGCATCTGGTCGCGGCGGCCGCGCTCGCAGTTTCGCGCGCTGAGATCGTGATCTTCACCGGCGGCCTGGGACCCACAGAAGACGACCTCACACGCGAGTGCGTAGCCAAAGCACTGGGTCTGAAACTTATCAGAGAGCCTGAAATGGTTTCCGCGCTTGAGCAGCGCTTTGCCGCGCGGGGCTGGAAGATGTCCGCTAACAATGCGAAGCAGGCGGACGTGATTTCGGGAGCCATTGTTGTGCCCAATCCCAATGGCACTGCGCCCGGACAATGGATCGCCGGCAAATATGACGGCCGCGAGAAAACCATTCTTCTACTCCCCGGGCCGCCCCACGAAATGAAAGCCGTATTCGAGGCGTGCGAGGAACGACTGCGCACAAGGTTGCCGCAACGATTCATAGCGACGCGAGTGATCAAAATTACAGGGATCGGCGAATCGCACTGCGATGCCAGGGTCGCGCCCATCTATCAGAAGCATCCCGATATCCAAACGACAATTCTTGCCGGGCCAGGCGAAATTCAACTGCATCTTAAAACCCGCGCCGCAACCCTCGAAGCGGGCCAGCAAAAAGTAGATCAACTGGTGGAGGAAATCGAGGCGGAACTCGGGGATCTGGTTTTTTCAGACAATGGAGATTCCCTCGAACAAATAGTCGGCAATTACCTGCAAATGCGCGGCGCGACGGTGGCAGTGGCGGAATCCTGCACCGGGGGCTTGCTGGCGGAACGGATCACTTCGGTGAGCGGAAGCTCTCGATATTTTCTCGGAGGAGCTGTGGTTTATTCCAATGCGCTTAAGACTGCTTTTGCGGACGTGCCGCCTGAGTTAATCGCGAAATATGGCGCCGTGAGCCGCGAGGTTGCCTGCGCTTTGGCTGATGGAATCCGGAAACGATGTGGATCGAGTTTCGGGATTGGCGTCACCGGTGTGGCCGGACCGAGCGGTGGCACCGTGGAAAAACCAGTCGGACTGGTATTTCATTCGCTGGCGAGCGATAGCGGCGTCGAAGTCGTGGAACGCAATTTTGCGGGGGATCGCAAACGAATTCGCCAGTTCGCATCCCAGCAGGCCCTGGACATGTTGCGGAAGAAATTAATCTAGCTGTCATGTCGCGTTCGCCACGCGCGCCGCTTCGATAAATATCTGGATAAACATTTCTCGCGTGAGCTTGCCCGTCTGGGTGTTCTGGTTTGACGGATGATAGGACGCGAGAAGGATCTTGCCATCAGGCATGCTGTACTTCGCAGCATGATGAAAGAGATACAGTTTTCTGCTGGGGAGCTGGCCGCGGCGTTTCAGGTAATTCAGATAAGCGTCGAACGCAATCTTGCCCAGCACCACCACGACTTTCAGCTTTTTTAAACCATCCATTTCACGGTCAAGATATTCGGCGCAATTCGCCAGCTCCTGCGGAAGAGGCTTGTTGTCAGGAGGAGCGCAACGCGCGGCCGCAGTAATATACAGGTCTCTCAATTCCAATCCGTCCCCAATACATGTCGCTTCCGGTTGGTTCGCGAATCCGGTTTCATGCAGTATCGGATACATGAACTTGCCCGATGCATCGCCCGTGAACGGTCGTCCAGTACGGTTCGAACCGTGAGCGCCCGGCGCGAGTCCCAGAACCAAAACCCGCGCATTGGGATCGCCGAATCCGGGAACAGGCTTTCCCCAATAGTCGCATTCGCGATAGGCCCGCCGCTTCTCGCGGGCAATTTGCTCTCGATAGATGACGAGTCGCGGACAGCGAGTGCAAGAGACAACTTCGCGGTTAAGCTGTATGAGCCAGTTTGGGAGCGAAGACAACTATCTTCCGCCGCGCGCTTCTGCCTGCGCTTCAGCTTCAGCCAGCCAGCCACGCCGTAGCGTTTCCGGCGGCACGTTGGACAGATACGGTTTGATATCGAGAATGGGCGTCCCGTCGAGCATATCCACGCCGCGAACGTGCAGCATCGTGCCGTCTCGACGAAGAAGCTCTACGACGGTAAGGCCGATCGGATTGGGACGCCTCGGGGAGCGCGTCGCGAACACACCGTGCGGCCGATTATCGCTGGGCGGTGTACTCAGCAAATTAGACTCGCCGGAGCGATCAAAGACCCAGATGACGAAGAGGTGAGAGAAACCTTCGATATCGGTAAGTCCGATCTCGAATTCCGGGAGTATTTCGAGAATCCCTTCAGCTTTGTGTTCTGCGCCCAATCCTCGAGGAACTTCGCCAGGTTCCTTGTAAGGGCTTTTAACGTGTCCGATGGGACGTGGTGTAAACATAATTAACCAGCGTCAATATTGACATCAATACTTGACGATGGCAGCGAATGACGCGGGATCCAGACTTGCGCCGCCAACCAATGCACCGTCTATTTCGGGTTCGGCCATTAAGGCCTTCGCGTTTTCTGGCTTCACCGAACCTCCGTATAAAATGCGAAGTTGGTTAGAGAATCCCTCGCCAAAGGTTTTGGCTGCTTCGCCGCGAATCAAGAGATGGGCTTCGGCGGCAAGTTGAGGCGTTGCTGTTTTACCCGTGCCGATGGCCCAGACTGGCTCGTAGGCGATCACCAGCGGACCCGCTTTCTTCGCTGAGATTGCATGGAATGCCCGGAGACATTGGCGACGTAAAACATCCTCGGTAAGTCCGGATTCGCGTTCCTCCAAGACTTCTCCGACGCACACGATGGGGGTCAACCCGGCTTCGAGGGCAGCCTTAAGTTTCAGATTCACTGTGTCGTCTGTCTCGCCGAAATACTGGCGGCGTTCGGAGTGTCCGATGATCACGTGGGTGCACTCTGCGGCGAGCAGCATTTCGGCGGAGATTTCGCCGGTGAAAGCGCCTTCTTTCTGCCAATAGAGGTTCTGTCCTCCAATTGAAATTGAAGAACCCTTCGAGGCCTGCACCGCCGCGTGCAGGCAAACATATGGCGGACAAACGACAATCTCGTCACGGTCATGGCCGGCCACCAGCGGAAGAAACTTGTCGAAAAACGCGCGAGTCTGATCGGGCGTCTTATACATCTTCCAATTCGCCGCCATTAATTTCCTACGAGCCACGAAATCCTTTTCCCAAACTCCAGTTGAAATCGAGCGAACTATTTCCTATTGGTGAGAGCTTCTACTCCGGGCAGTTTCTTTCCTTCGAGAAATTCAAGTGATGCGCCTCCGCCGGTTGAAATGTGAGTGATCTTGTCGGCGACCCCGGCGGAATGGACTGCGGCAACCGAGTCCCCTCCGCCGACAATTGAAAGCGCAGCTCCGTTGTCGGCGATGGCTCGAGCCACTTTGAAGGTTCCTCGAGAAAACGGCGAGACTTCGAAGACACCCACAGGACCGTTCCAAATGATGGTACGGGCATCGGAGATTTCTTCGCAGAAAGCTTCGATCGTTTTTGGTCCAATGTCCAGTCCCATCAGATTATCGGGAATGGGTTCGCCGGCATTAATGGTTTTTACAAGAGCGTTGACTTCAATTTTGTCAGCGGCAAGATGATCGGTTGGCAGTAAGAGTTTTACTTTGTGAGCCTCGGCGTCTTTTAGGATTTGACGGGCAAGGTCTAGCTTGTCATCTTCCACGCGCGATTTGCCGACCTGCTTTCCCTGTGCCTTCAAAAACGTATAGGCCATGGCTCCCCCGATGATCAGTACATCAACTTTGGGGAGCAGATTCTCGATGACGGCAATCTTGTCGCTGACTTTGGCCCCGCCGAGGATTGCTACAAAAGGCTTTTCGGGATCCTGAAGAGCCTTGCCAAGATAGTCGAGTTCTTTCTGCATGAGCAGTCCGGCGGCGGACTTCTGAATAAACTTTGTGATTCCGACCGTGGAGGCATGTGCGCGATGGGCGGCCCCAAAAGCGTCATTCACGTACCAGTCAGCAAGGTTGGCAAGCTGCTTGGAAAACTTTTCGTCGTTGGCTTCTTCTTCGGGATGAAAGCGAAGATTCTCCAGTAACAGGCTTTGTCCTTTTTCAAGCTTACCGGCCATTTCTTCGGCCTCAAGGCCAACACACTCAGGGCAGAAGCCTACGTTTTCTCCACGTGCTAGTTCTTTGTCAAGCAGCATGCGCAAACGTTCGGCGACCGGCTTGAGGCTCATCTTTGGATTGGGTTTGCCCTTGGGGCGACCCAAGTGAGATGCCAAAATGAGCCGAGCTCCCCGCCGAAGAGCATATTCAATCGTCGGCAAAGTCTCGCGGATGCGAGTATCGTCCATGACTCGCCCGTCCTCGAGCGGCACGTTGAAATCTACGCGCAGAAAAATCCGATGATCGTTAATTTCCAGATCGCGGATGGAAAGCTTTGACATAACATTTCACCTGTAGCACAAGGAGAATAGAATCAGGCCGATGCACTTGGATCGCCGCAGCTCTTTTTGCGCGTTGCGATAATGCACTTGAGGAACATCTTTGAAAGGGCGAACCTCTGCATGATTCGCCGCCAAAATCATCAGAGACCCTTACCCGCCATGTAGTTGATCAGATCTCGCACACGGCTGGAATAACCCCATTCATTGTCGTACCACGAGATTACCTTCACGCAGTTTCCAGCGACCACGCGAGTCATAGGAGCGTCAACAATGGACGAACGGCCATCTCCCTTGAAATCGGCGGAGACCAATTCATTTTCTTCGTAGCCGAGGTATCCCTTCAACGGGCCGTTTTCAGAGGCTTTCTTCAAAGCCGCGTTCACCTGTTCCACGGTGGTTTTCTTCTCCACGAACGCAACCAGATCCACGACAGAAACATTTGGCGTTGGCACACGCATGGAAAATCCATCCAGCTTGCCATCGAGTTCGGGTATGACGAGCCGCAAAGCTTTGGCCGCGCCCGTTGACGTAGGAATCATCGAGATTGCAGCGGCGCGGGCGCGACGCAAATCTTTATGAGGAAAATCCAAGATTACCTGGTCGTTTGTATAAGAATGAATGGTGGTCATCGTGCCGCAGACAATTTTGAATTCGTCATTAACCACCTTCGCAATGGGAGCGAGGCAGTTTGTGGTGCAGGATGCATTCGAAATAATGTGGTGCTTTGCCGGATCGTACGCCTGGTGATTGACTCCGAGCACAACGGTAAAATCTTCGTTTTTGGCGGGAGCGGAAATGATGACTTTCTTCACCGGCCCGCGCATGTGTTTCCTGGCGTCGGCTGCGTCGGTGAATCGCCCGGTTGATTCGACAACTACTTGAGCGCCAACCGATTCCCACGGCAACTTTGCGGGATCTTTCTCGGCGAATACTTTGATCGTGCGGCCGTCGATGCTGATGCTGTCCGTTCCAGCGGAAATATCCTGCTTAAGATTTCCAAGAATGGAATCGTATTCCAGCAAATGGGCCAGAGTTTTTGGATCCGTGAGATCGTTGACTGCCACAAATTCAAGATTCGGATCGCTCAAAGATGCGCGCAATACGTTGCGCCCAATGCGTCCGAAGCCGTTAATGCCGACTTTCACCGCCATGTCGCCTCCAGGAGAAAGATGATGACACTCAGAAAATTATCTGTTTTGTGAGAACAAAAATAGTAACAGGGGATGAGATATGCAGCAAATCCAGGCTCGTCGTTCGGAACCTTCTTGCCGTGGCAGACAGTCATTCATTGACGCTGAAGTTCACAAGAGGGTCCTAATTAAGACATGGCTCGCGGCCATTAACATTGCGTTGATCGGCTCATCGCGGCCGATTACCTTTTCTGGACTGTATGTCAAACTGCCGGTAGCGAATCTGCCTGTTTTCAGCCTACTTCAGGGATAGGGAAAAGCGACATTTCCTTCTCCGTCCCAAGAGATCTCTGTAATAAACTTCGACGTAGTAAAAGGCTGGCCTGTAGTACTGTTTGCCGAGATCGATTTCTCCGCAGTATCGTCCCAAGTTATCCGGGGAGACGGAATACCTTTTCGGCCTCCCTGCGATCTTTCCAACCTGCTGCGCGAACTCAATGAGTACGCCTTGCATCGGTGTCGGCTTGCCGCGGTTTGTTGGGCTGAAAAGAACACAATATTCGCCTTTTTGAGTCAATTTGCCTGACTTGTTCATGAGCGAGATATAGAAGTCATGGCTTCGCCTCGAGGCTATGGTTGTTTGGCCTACACAGAATTGAGCGGTCACACACAAGATCAGTTCCACACACAGAACCATGCACATTCTTGGCAGCCGCGATGGGACCGAACAGGGTGCCTTCCATTGTGACTCAATCCACATGTTCGCCCACTTCAAATCCCTCTTCGGCCCGAGGGAGCACGTCGCGTTCGCCTGCGATCCATACGTACAACGTTGGCAACAGGAACACGCTCATTAGAAGAGAGGCGATGAGACCTCCGACAATGACGATGGCGAATGGGCGCTGCGAGTCAGAACCTATAGCGTGCGAAAGGGCAGCCGGCAGCAATCCCAGCGTCGCCACCAGCATCGTCATCATGATGGGTCGCAGTCTCAAGACGGCGCCCTCAACCGCCGCGTCCTCGATGGAATAACGGCGGGCTCGAAGTTGATTGATATATTCCAGCATGATGACCCCGGTTTGCACACACACGCCGAACAATGCGAGAAAACCTACACCCGAGGAGACGCTAAAGTTGGTACCGCTGATGGCAAGAGCAATCAGTCCACCAATGGGTGCGGTTGCAATGTTCACCATGATCAACAAGGCCCACTTGAATGATTTGAACATCGTGTAAAGAAGAAGAAAGATGATGAGGATTGTGATGGGAAGTACGATGAGCAGCCGTTCGTTCGCCCTTTTCTGGCTCTCGTATTCTCCTTCCCAATCAATGTGGTATCCCAGGGGCAGCTTTACCTGATCGTTGATCTTCTTCATCGCCTCTTCGACCGTGCCGCCCAGGTCACGGCCGCGCACACTGTACTTAATGGCTACATACCGCTGATTCCCTTCGCGATAGACTTCGGAAGCACCGTCTCGTTCTTCGATCTTGCAAAGCTGTGCGAGGGACACTCGCTCTCCCGAAGGGGAAAGCAGGCGAATATTCTCGATCGCTTCCTTGGTATTGCGGTATTGCGGGAGATAGCGCATCGTCAGGTCGTACCGCGCCTCGCCTTTTAAAACTTGCGTGAGAGCGGTCCCTCCCACCGCGGTCTGAATTGCATCCTGCACGTCTGCGACATTGACCTGATATCGGGCCGCTGCGTCGCGGTCCACGGTAACGTTGAGGTTAGGTTGTCCGAGGACATGGAAGACCCCAAGGTCTTCGATTCCCCTGATCCCCTGCATGACATTGACGATCTCGTCTGCTTTTTGTTCAAGAACTTTCAAGTCGTCGCCATAGATCTTTGTAGCGAGCTCCCCCTTAACGCCACTGACGGCCTCTTCCATGTTGTCTTCTATGGGCTGGGAAAAACCCCAGACGACACCGGGAATCTTGTTGAGTTCTCGGTTCATTGCGGCGATTAATTCGTCTTTATCCCGGTGAAAGACAGGCCGCCATTTTTCTTTCGGCTTGAGGTCAACGAAGTACTCGGTATTGAAAAAACTGGTCGTATCCGTGCCATCGTCAGGCCGTCCCGTCTGACTGGTGCATTGCGGGACCTCGGGAAAAGAGCAAAGTATGATCCGCGCCTGATTTGACACGCGGATGCCTTCGTCGGGCCCGGTGCTGGGCGCAAGGGTGCCGCGGACCCAAAGCGCACCTTCATCCAGATGTGGCAGAAACTCGGAACCGATGACACCGCCGAAGACAAGGTAACCCGCTGCAACCATCATGAGCGCGGCGACTCCGACCGTGATCGCACGATGGCGAATAGCCCACCGAAGAGCGGTGCGGTACCACCCAATCACGAAGTGCATTATGGGGTTGTGCCACTCCCTCGCTCCTTTACGAAAAGCGAAGCTCGCTACCACCGGAGCGATAATGATCGAGAAAAGCAACGCTCCAAGCAGCGCAAAAGCCACTGTCCAGGCCATGGGATGAAAGAGCCGGCCTTCGACGCGTTGCAGAGTAAAGATAGGCAGATAGGCGGTAATGATGATTGCAATCGCATAAAACACTGGGCGTTGCACTTCGTGCGATGCGTCGCCGATCTTTTCCGCCGGCGTCCGGTGCCCGTTTCCGGAATGTAAATGGCGCACAATGTTCTCGACCATGACCACCGCGCCATCCACTACCATGCCAAAATCCAACGCGCCGAGGGACAAAAGATTCGCGGGAATGTGTCGCAGGTCTAAACAAATTGACGCAAACAACAACGAAAACGGAATAGTTGCCGCGACAATCAGCGCGCCCCGGACATTGCCTAGAAACAAGAAGAGGACGATCGAGACCAGGATCATTCCTTCGGTAAGGTTGTGGAGCACGGTGTGAGTCGTGTAATGAACCAGGTCGGTGCGATCAATGAATGGAACGATCTTCACGCCCGGCGGCAGGACGTGGTCGTTCAGTTCCTGCACTTTTTTGTGGATCCCTTGCAGAGCCGCGTCAGCCGCCGCGTCTTTCCGCAACAGCACGATGCCTGACACGACATCGTCGTTATCAATTATTTTCCCGTCCTCGTGGTGAATCGCTCTCGCAAATTGACCGAGCCGAATCTTCGGACCTTGTGAAACGACAGCGATGTCCTTCATTCGCAGCGGTGTGCCATTCTTGGTCATGATGACCGTATCCGCGATGTCTTGGGAGCGGTCCACCAAGCCCACGGAGCGCACATTGATCTGCTGCAAACCCGCCTGGATAAAACTCCCCCCCGCATTGGTGTTGTTGTTTGTGAGTTGTTGCTCCACTTGCGCCAGGCTCAGGCCATAGGCGATCAGTTTGTTTGGATCCACGCGAACCTGGTATTCGCGGGTCGGGCCGCCAAAGCTGGAAACGTCAACAATGTCTGGCACAGCTTTAAGATTCTTCTCGACGACCCAGTCTTCGATTGACTTCAGCTCCATCGGGTCATATGCGGGATTAGTGCTGTGCAGGGTGAAGAAATAGATCTGGCCGACTGGACTCCAATCAGTACCCATTTGCGGGACGACGCCGGGCGGCAACGTCACTTGGCTCAGCCGCTCCAGAACCCGCTCGCGGTTCTTGAAGTTGTCTTCCTCGTCGTCGAAGATGAGCTTTAAGTCAGACAGACCGAACAGGGAGAAAGAGCGAAGATGAACGACGTGCGGGATGCCGTTCATGACGATTTCGAGTGGAATTGTGACTTGCTGTTCTATTTGTTCCGCCGAAATTCCCGGCCATTGCGTAATAATCTCGACGTAGTTGTCGGCCACGTCGGGATAGGCCTCAATTGGCAGCCGTTCGAATGAGACGATGCCTGCTGCGAAGAGCACTAATGCCAGCGCCAGAACAAGCAGGCGATTGCTGAGAGCAAAATCAACGAGGTGGCGAATCACTTATTGCTCCACCGTGTTTTGCAGCGGAAGGGCATTCATTACGACTTGATCTCCCGGCTTTATTCCGGAAACAATCTCCTGCATATTTTCCGGAAGCATATTTCCCGTAACCACTTCCAGGCGCTTGAAATGTCCGGCACTTGTCGGTGTGTAAACCCATTCGCGATCGTGCAGGTGCAAAATCGCGGTTGCTGGAATGACGGCGTAGGTTTCGGGCTGCTTTCCATAGAAGGTCGCGGCGACAAACATTCCGACGCGCAGCATGCCTGGGTTGGCAACTTCGATCCGGACTTTCGCCGTATGGAGGCCGGGGTCGAGAACCGGCAAAATGTTATCTATGCGGCCTTTCAAGATTGTTTTCGGATACGCGCTTACGCGGATATCAACGGAGTTACCGATGCGAACCGCGTCGAGATCATTTTCGTAAACATCGCAGACGATCCAGACATACGAAAGATCAGAGATGGTAAAAGGATTAGGGGATCCCAATCCTTGGACGCCTGACGCATTTGTGACTTGCTGATCGGTGATCACGCCCGATATGGGGGCGCGGATGTCAACAACGCCAGAGGGATGGTCCTTATCCACTCCCAATATTCGAAGTTGCTCAGTTGCGGCCCGCAAATCCTCCGCGGCGTCCTGCTCCGCCGTTTGCGCGATTTCGAGCGCGCTTTTGGACACGGCACCCTTTTCGAAAAGAATTTGGGCGCGCTCCAGTTGCACCTTCGCCAGCCGCTCGTCGTTCATCGCCTTCAAATACAGCTGATAGGCGCCAGAGACGTCGGTGCTTTGAACTTTGAGTAATAGCTGGCCTTTCTTCACGACGTCGCCCAGCTTTGCCTTAATCTCGACAACTCGTCCCGCAGCCAGGGAGATCACGGGCACGGCGCGGCTAATATCGGGTTGCACTATGCCCGTCGCGCTTAGTGCCGGAGCCTCCTTGTGCTCAATTGCCGTAGCCACGAGAAACTGCTCGGGATGGTCCACTTTAAAGTTGTTGGCATCCAGGTCAGACTCAACTGTTGCCTGAGGCGGGGCCTCAGCCTTTGGGTCTGGTTTACCGTTTGTGCAGGCAAAGAGCAGCAAGCTCAAAGGCAAACAAACGCTCGCCAGCAAACTCAGACGAGCAAGACTGATTTTCATGGGATCACCTCGCGGCCAACGGCCATATTCAATTGGGCTGCCGCGGTTAGATACGAACCAACCAAGCTGACATAGTTCAACTGTGCGCTCCTGTACTCTGCTTGCGCATTCAGGAAATCCAGCAGCGACGCCCCGCCGTGCTGGTATGAAAAAGTAATCGTGTCGCGCACTCGCACCGACAGTTGCAGATATTTGGCCTTGTAAGGCCGTAACAGACTGAGATTGCTTTCCAGCGTGGCGTAACTGGAATCTACGTCGCTCAACACTCCCGCTTCAGCAGCGTCGCGAAGTCTCTCGTTGCGCGTGATGTCGAGCTGAGTACGAAGTTTTTCTCCCTGGTTGCGATCGAAAATGCGGAGGGGGATGCTAATACTGACGCCGATCGTATTTATTCCAAACGGATTGTTGTCGGACGCGTTGTGCGTGTACCATGCGCCGAAGGTCGGATCGGTTGAACCGTTGGCCACCGCGAGCTTGTGGTCGGTTTGAGCTTTGTCCACGGCTTCCGCTGCGGCCTTTAAGTCCGGGCGCGTGTCCAGAGCAATCTTCCGGATCTCTTCCCGCGGCATGAGTTGGTCGTTGAAATCGAAGGGTCCGGTTACGTCGAATTGTTCAATTGGAGTTCGATCGTTCAGCAGGGTGAGCAACTGGATCTTTGCGGTTTCGAGATTTTCTTCGGCGGATTGCAAATCCGATTCATACTGAGTGCGTTGGAGCTCCAGCCGATCAAGATCGATTTGCGCGATATCGCCGGCCTTGAAACGATCTCTACTAATCTGGAGCAGGTGGTCATAGTAGGCGAGGTTGTCTTTCGCGAGCTGCAGTACCGCTTTCGCTTGCAGCGCGGAAACAAATGCTTCACGCAAGTTGGACAGCAAAGTTCGATTCAGGTCGGCATGGCTCCATTCGGCTATCAAAGTGCCCTTTTTCGCACTCTCCAGCCGTAGCTCACGCTTGTGCTGGCGTTCGTGCAAGTAACTAATGCCGGGCGACTCGAAGGTGCCGGCGAAAGGTCGGTAGACTCCTCTATAGGGCGTGATTTGCGTCCCATCCGCCGTCAGAGTGAACGTCGGGTTGGGGCGGAGAAAAGCGGTGATTTCCTGTGCTCTGGATTCGTCAATGTTCAACTTGTCTGCTAACAGTGTCGGGTTTGTGGCTTCGAACCTGTCTCGAATCTGCTGCCAGGTGAAGCTCTGTTGTTGCGCGCACGCGGTTCTCGGAAGATAGCCGGCAAGGAGAGGCGCCAGTCCGAAATATAGAATCCAGCGAGAGCGAAACCTGCTTGGCCGCCACAGAACATGCCGCAACACCAGCGGCCGAGACATGGATGAATATCCATTCGAAAACAAAGAAATGGCTGACATGGATCGGTTTCTTCTTCGACCGTTAGGCGTCAGGATTTGCCTGTGTTGCGAAATTTTCCGCCATGGGATTGTTGCCGAGAAGCAACAGAAGCGGGAAGCCTATCTTCTGGTGTCGAAACCTATCTTTCGGCCCGGGCCTGTTCCATCCCTGCGGCAACTAGGGCACCATTGAGCGGGGCAACATGAGAACCAGATGAAAGATATTCTTTCTGTTTTCGTACCTGCAAACCGCACGATGCTGTTGACGGTGGCTGGCGTTCTCGTCTTAGTGATCGCGGTGACCGATTGGCTAACCAAGCCATACATTTCTCTGGGATTTCTATACCTATTCCCCATAATTATTGTGGGCGGGATCCTCTCGCGGTGGCAGACCGTAACCGTGGCGCTGATTTGCGCGGTGCTTCAGGAGGCGTTTAGCAATCTGCCAGAAAATGAAGCGATCTTCCGGCTGGTGTTGAGTTCGATAGGTTTTACCGGCACTGGTCTTTTTGTTCTAGAGCTCCTCAGAAATCGGCGCATCGTGTTGGACCACGTTGAAGAGTTGGAGAGTGAAGTCAAGCTGCGGCGGGACGCAGAAAACCAGCTACAAGTGTTGGTTGAGAGCAGTCCGGCGGCAATTGTCACGATTGATACTAACGGGCATATTCTTTTAGCGAACCAGGCGGCTCAACAATTGCTGGCTCCGAATTTATCTTCTTTGAGCGGCTTTTCAATCAGTCCCTATCTGCCGACGCTTCAAAGCGTGATTCAGACACAGCCATCGAGAGCGTTTCGAACTGCATTGCAGTGCAGGGGGCAGCGATCAACCGGCGAAGTATTTCTGGCTGGCGTTTGGTTTTCTACTTACAACACCCTCTCTGGCCCGCGACTGGCTGCGGTAGTGGTGGATTTATCCGAGGACCTACGCAATCGCGAGGACTTGAGTCTGGATCACTTATTGAAGAGCAGCCGGATTCTCGTGGGTGCCATGGCCCATGAGGTCCGAAACTTATGCGGCGCAGCCGTCATCCTGCAAAAGAACCTTTCGCGGGTTCCCCACCTCGAGCACAACGAAGACTTTCAGGCATTGAGTTCATTGATTCAGAGTCTGGAGCGGATATCAGATATGAGCACGAAGCCTTCTCCTTCGGACGTGGCCGCGACGGTCGAGGTGACCTCTCTTCTCGATGAGGTACGAGTTTTGATCGAAGGCGCTTATCGTGAATCCGCCATTAAGATTGAATGGCGGACGCCGGAAAACTTGCCGCTGGTCTGGGCAGACCGTTACGGTCTGATTCAAGTGTTCTTGAATCTGGCGAAGAATAGTCAACGCGCGATGGAGACAACAGACGCTAAGAGACTATGCGTGATTACATCGATCGAAGATAAACACGTGACGATCGGTGTCGAAGATACCGGAATCGGCATAGCCCACCCCGAAAACTTATTTCGCCCGTTCCAGCCGGGCGCAGAGACAACCGGACTCGGCTTGTACGTCTCCCGTTCAATCATGCGGAGCTTTGGCGGTGAGCTGATTTTTCAACCCAGACCTCAGGGTTGCTGTTTTGCTGTCATCGTGCCACGTTTTCCGCCGGTCGAGGAGCTTTTGAATGCTTGACTCGGCAAAAAAGCCAATAAGAATTTTGCTAGTGGATGACCATGCTTTGTTCCGGCAGAGCGTTGCCCGGTTGTTGACCAGCGAACCGGGTTTTGAGGTCACTGACCACTGCGATTCCATCGAGAAAGGTCTCGCAATATTGCAGAAAACGCACATTGACATCGTGCTGCTCGACTTCGATCTCGGTCAGCACGATGGCGGAGAGTTCATGCGTCTGGCGAGGCAGCAGGGATTTAAGGGAAAGGTTTTGGTGGTTACCGCCGGGGTAGAAAAGGAGCAGGTTGCCGAGTTGGTTCGTAATGGTATTTCCGGGATTTTCATGAAGCACGACTCGGCGGAATTACTGGTAGAGGGAATTCACGACGTTCTTGCGGGGAGGGTCTGGTTTGCACGGGAACTTTTGCATGACGCAATTGGTGGGACGGCGGCCCGTCAGGAAACAAAACCGAGCCGGTTTACGGAACGAGAGCGTCAAGTTCTTTCTTGCGTGTTCAAGGGTCTGGTCAACAAGGAAATTGCGGAGCAACTCGGAGTATCCGAGAGTTCGGTGAAGTCAACATTGCAGCAACTTTTTTCCAAGACGGGGGTACGGACTCGCAGTCAACTGGTTCGGATCACCTTGGAGCAGCATAGAAATCAGATCTAGCCGCCCTCGCTGTCCGCTTCAGAAGTTCTCAACCTACCCAACGAGCTTCGTGCTCGAGCTATCTTAGGAGCCTGCTCATGCACGATAATTCCCTTCCCATCGTAACTCAAGAGCGATTCGGAATTGATCCAAAGGCTTGGCCCAGCGATCACTCAGCGCACGCTCCAAGCAGCGATTCGCCTACATCGCGATTTCCGGTTAACTTAGTGGCCGCAAATGGACAGTCAAGTACCCGATGTATCGTTCATGGCAGATCCGGACCAAATCGAGCAGATGCTCATCAATCTGGTGCGCAATGCTGCCGAGGCCGCAATTGAAGGGGCGAAAAAGGTCAAAACGGAAATCATCGGCCTCCGGTATTTGCGTTCGATCCAAAAGTTACAATCACATGGAAATTGGTAGAGAATGATGTGCTATTGACAATCGAAGACGCCGGGCCAGGACTCGCAAATCCCAGCAACGCTTTTGTCCCGTTCTATACTACAAAGGCCTCGGGCAGCGGGATCGGCCTGGTCCTTTCCCGTCAAATCGCAGAAGCGCATGGGGTTCAGTCGAACTCACTAACCGCCCCCGCCAGCCGGGTTGCATAGTGAAAGTCACGTTGCACCTATAATTTTGAAAACCACGATTTTCTGGGCACCACGATCGTAAAGTTGTGCAAAGATTGCGGAAAATCGTGGTTAATTTCGCAACTTTCGGTGCATAATCCCATTTATACAATGCAAACCTTTAAAAAGGAGATTTTATGATCAATCGATACATGCTCGCACTTATCGTCGCCGGACTTATCTCGACGGCTGCGCCTCTTGTTGCGGCCCAGGATACTCCGTCGCCGAACCCAGATCAGCAAGCGACCGCACTAGGAAACCAACGCAAGTGGCACGGGATGCCCGATCCCGTACGGCGCACGCAGGAATTGGCAAAAATGCTTAACCTTACTTCGGACCAGCAAACGAAAGTGCAGGCGGCGCTGGAGTCTGAACGCTCACAAGTGAACAGCATGCGCCAAGATACTTCTCTATCTTCAGAGGACCGCCACACTAAAATGATGGACCTGCACAAGGGCACAGATGCGCAGATTCGTGCGGTTCTTGACCCCTCCCAACAAACAAAATGGGACGAGATGCAAGCCAAGAGACAGCAATTGATGCAAAACCGGCACCAGGGTGCACCCGACGCTGGTAGCGGCACCGCCCAGCCGGCGCCCCCGCCCCAGCAATAGCCGTCTGGAAGGAGCTGACACTAGTCTCATCGCGGGAACACGAGGGTGGTCGGATCGTGTTCCCGGCTTGCCGTCTGACGCCCCGCCCACGTCTTAATTATTGTAGTCAGGCACTGACTCCATACTTGGATTTGCAATGCAAGACACACTCATTCTGTTGGACAAATAGCCACAGACAAGCTATAAGGTGATGGCCCGAAACCAGCGTCTGAAGCCATGTTCGGACGGCCGCGCCAGTTGAGGCATCTAACACAAGGGACTGTAGAGTCTGCTAGCTACATGGCTATCGTGACTATTCAATACGAGGTCTTTTGCAAGCGAGTATTCTACGATTGAGTTTTCTATGGACCAGCGATTCAGTCTCGACCGGACCTCGTTCGAACGATTCCTCGCTACCGCGTCGCTCCTCCAGCAACTTCAAAAACGCGCAGTCTCGCTAGACTCTCATACCGAGGACCTGGCGCCCCAACTCACGGAACTGGTTAATACCCAACAGGCAATCCAGGCCGGCACCCTTTCAGTGGATGCGGCGCTGCTTCGCATTTCGGCGCTTGCCCTGAGGCTGGTTCCTGCTCAAGGCGCTGGTGTATGGCTGTTCTCAGGCGATGCGCTTCTCTACCGGGCGGGAACGGGAACAGCGTCTAGTGAGGAAAGTCTGCGCGGCGCTATTTCAACAAGCCTCGCCAGTGTGTCTGATACTCCTCGAGACAATAGCCCGATCGTTCATTCGCCGCTTATGCGGTCTCTCCTAGTGGCTCCCATTTATCAAGGACAAAAGATCGCCGGCGGTCTCGCAGTGCTCTCGGAAAAAGCAGACTGCTTCAACGACCGGGATCAGGCCAATACCCGCTTGCTTAGCGGCTTGGCGGCGCAGGCGTTGGATAAAGCGGCCAATGCAAGATTCAAGCAAACGGTGACCTTGGAACGCGAAGCAGTGCTTCACGTGATTGGAGCTCTGGTTCCCAGTCTGAGAGACCTTGTTGAAACAACACCTGACAACGAACCAGAAGCGGCACGCAGCATAGATTCAGCGGCCTCCGAAATAAGCGCACCCGTTTGGAGTGCCGCGGATTCCCCCGATTTTTTGATTACGGCTCATAACTTCCCCAACGAAGCTAAGACGGAGAAGGTTCAGGATTCATTACTCATTCCCCGAACTGACGAGCCCGCCGCGCCGCCGGAGGGAGCATCGAATGCGACGCCGACTAAACGGGTACCGCTCAGTTCGTCACTCCCCTGCTTCGAGGAATGGGCCCGGGCCGCGGGCATTTCGGATCTTGGGGTGACACAGCGACCCGAACATGCCGCGACGCTGAGGGAAGTGGAATCCGCATCAGTTCAAAAATCCGTCAATACTGCCGTGCGGGAATCCGAATCAGCCGGCTTCGTTGCGTCAATTCTCACGGCCGCGAAAATCGGCAGGAGTCAGATCTCTGCATCGCATGTACAAAGCAGCATTCGTTCGTGGTTCCAATTGTGCGAGTCCTCGCTTGCAAGGATGGCGAGCCTCACGGCTGGGTGGTTGAATGACCTGGTTGCGCGCGCATCGAAAACAAAACTTCTTGCGGGGCAGCGATCAATCCCAAGAAGACGCCTCGTCGCCGCAGTGGGTTTCGTAATTGCGGCTACGCTTTTGACGGTGAAGGTTGCATCAAAGCTTCGTCTCAAAACCGCCAAAACGGCAACAACCGTGTCTCACGTGGATAATGTAAAACCAGTGAAGCCTCTGATCGTTGATGGGAGTCACAGGAGGGTGACGGACGACGCAACATCGGCCGCTTTGGGAGAACTGAGCCATTTCGAGATTCCAGGATTACTACGTCAGGCGCGTTTCGGAGACGATGCAGCAGCTTTTCTAATCGGTATGGCATATGAGACCGGAAGAGGCGTGCCTCAAAGCTGCGAGAAAGCGGCTCGATGGGTTCAACAAGCAGCTATGGGCGGCGACGCTGCTGCTGAATACAATCTCAGCCTGCGTTACCGGGACGGCGACGGACTATTGGCCGATTCGGAGCAATCCGAGAAATGGCTCCAGAAGGCTGCGGCGCGAAAGTATCCACAGGCATTGACGCAAGCCGGGTTAGAAACTAATCAACCCACCGCTACATCTTCACACCAATAGCCTGAAGCTACAGGCTTCAGAGAGATAATACGATCCATAAAAATTAGCTTCAAACGAGCATCTATTCCCAACCTCAGAGGTGCTGCAATCCTTCTAAGAGTAATCAGAAAATTGCACGCCACAGTCCCCTTAGGTAAGGTAGCTTTACAGAAGTGGTAATCCCGAGAACCCTGGCTTCACGACTGGTAAGAACGGGTGAAGCAAGCACGAAATCCAGGCGTGATCCGCATGGGGATGGATGAGCATAAAGGTAGCACTCAATCACCGGACGCAATACCGCTACGACAAGCCCGTGTCGCTCGGTCCGCACGTCATCCAGTTGCGTCCTTCGCCGCATTGCCGAACCCCCATCCTCAGTTACTCCCTTAAGGTCATCCCCGCCAAGCACTTCCTGAACTGGCAGCTCGACCCTTACAACAACCATGTGGCCCGCGTTCTTTTTCCGGACAAGACGAATGAATTCGTCATTGAAGTGGACCTGGTCGCTGAGTTATCTCCATTTAACCCTTTCAATTTTTTTCTGGAGCCAGGAGTCATAGATTTTCCTTTCGACTATGAGCCCGGGCTGGCTAAGGATCTCGCACCCTACCTCTTAGCCGATCCCAAAGGGCATCTCCTCAAAGCCTTCGTTGGAAGTGTTTCCCGCGAGAAGCGTGGCACAATCAGCTTTCTAGTCGAACTAAACCGCAGAGTGCGAGACGAGATTAAATACGTCACACGATTGGACCCAGGAATTCAGACATGTGAGCAGACTCTTGAAAAGCGATCAGGCTCGTGCCGGGATTCTTCATGGCTGCTGATCCAGATTCTCCGAAATTTGGGAGTCGCAGTTCGCTTCGTTTCCGGATATCTTATTCAGATAGCGGATGAAACAACATCGCAAGATGGAAGTGGTCCGCAAGGCGACTCTGCGGATTTCCATGCCTGGGCGGAAGCATTCTTGCCTGGCGCGGGTTGGATCGGAATGGACCCGACTTCAGGCCTGCTCGCCGGCGAAGGCCATATCCCACTCGTCTGTACCCCAAACGCTTCCAAGGCCGCGCCGATTGAAGGAACGGTAGAACCCGCCAAAGTTGATCTTGAATATTCCATTTCAGTGCGTCTTTTGAATGGCGTACCAACTCCATCCAGGCCATTCACCGAGCAGGAATGGGTGCAGGTCCAACATGTTGCTTATAAGGTGGATAAGGACTTGGAAGCGCAAAGTGTACGCCTGACGATGGGCGGCGAACCCACATTTGTCGGCATTGACGAACCAGAAAGCCCGCAATGGAACATTGACGCTCTGGGACCGATGAAGCGGACCCGCGGTTTGTCGCTCATTCGCTGCCTGCGCGAGAAGATGGCTCCCGGCGGCCTTCTTCATTACGGACAAGGCAAATGGTATCCCGGTGAACCGCTGCCGCGTTGGTCGTTGACCTGCGCATGGCGCGCCGACGGCGTTCCTGTTTGGGAAAATATTGAACTTATCGCCCGAGAGGACGAGAGTCACAACTTCGGCGACGCCGATGCTTCCAAGTTCATCGAAGCACTCACCCATCGTCTCCAGGTGGGAGTCGAAAATGTGCTGCCTGCCTACGACGGCGATTTGGATAAACCAACCGGGTACATTTTGCCCATTCGCCGCCGGCAGGGCGAGGGTCAGTTGTACTGGTCGAGCCAGTTATGGTTTCCCCGTCCGGAACGTTTGTTGCTCTCGCCGGGAGATTCTCCGATTGGCTATCGCATACCGACCGAGTCAATGCCGTGGGTCGCACCCGACGAGCTTGAATATGAACACGAGTCTGCGCCGTTTGCGGATCGGGTAACGCTTCCTTCACGCCCAATCCGGCGACCAGACCTCTTTGATAAAAATCCAACGCCCGATCCGTTACCAGATCTCTCGAGCACCGCTGAAACCGCCAAGGAGTTAATCCGACCGTCGCTCTGCGTGCAGGCTCGAGAGGGCCGCCTGCACGTTTTTCTTCCTTATGTGTCCAAGCTTTCCGACTATCTCGATTTGGTCGCCGCGGTTGAGGATACGTGCCAGTATCTTCAGGAACCAGTTTGGCTGGAAGGCTATCCTGCGCCTTCCGATCCAAGATTGCGATCATTTAGCATCACTCCTGATCCCGGCGTTCTGGAAATAAATCTTCCGCCCGCTAGCAATTGGGATGAACTCGAACAGTTCAACACGCTGCTCTTCGAGGAAGCGCGCCGTAATCGGTTGACCGCAGAAAAGTTTGGCTACGACGGTAGCCACCTGGCTACGGGCGGAGGCAGCCACATCGCGGCAGGGGGAGCGACTGTATTGGATAGTCCGTTTCTGCGCCGCCCCGATCTCCTGCGCAGCGTGCTTACCTTCTGGCAAAACCATCCTTCGCTGTCGTATCTTTTTTCTGGGATGTATGTCGGCCCCACGAGCCAGTCTCCGCGCGTGGATGAGGCTCGCATGGACGCTTTATATGAGCTAGAGGTCGCGTTTCGCAATTTGCCTTCGAGTGACTGTCCGCCGAATGTTTTGGATGGATTGTTCCGCAACCTGCTCGCGGACGTCACTGGAAATTCGCACCGCGCTGAGTTCTGCATTGACAAGCTTTATCCGCTAGAGGGGCGGGGCTTGCGGCTCGGATTGCTCGAATTACGCGCCTTCGAAATGGCCCCGCAGGTCAGAATGGTTCTTGTAGAAATGCTGTTAGTCCGGGCTCTGCTTTGCAGGTTCTGGAAACGGCCGTTCGGAGGCAACCTGGTCCGTTGGGGCACGGCTCTCCATGACCGTTTCATGCTGCCTCATTTTGTCAGGCGAGATTTCCTTGATGTGATCGGCGAGTTGGGGCAGTCCGGCTATGCCTTCGAGGAGAAGTGGTTTGCTTCGCACTACGAGTTTCGCTTTCCGAAGATCGGGTCAATCCATACGGATGGAATTGAACTCGAACTTCGTCACGCTTTAGAGCCGTGGAATGTGCTCGCCGAGGAGACTACCTCCGGCGGAACGGTCCGCGTGGTGGACTCGTCGCTCGAGCGGATACAAGTGAAGCTGTCCGGGTACACAGAGGAATCCCGTTATTGGGTCACATGCAACGGCCGCAGAGTGCGGCTCCATCTCACCGGTGATTCTGGAGAAGCTGTAGCGGGGGTCCGTTATCGCGCCCGCCGTCTCTCGGAAACTTTGCACCCGACAATTCCAGTGCACGCGCCGCTCGTCTTTGACATCGTTGATCGCTTAACAAAGCGTTCGATCGGCCAATGCACCTACCTTGTGGGATCACCTGACGGCCGCCCATACGCAACCGTGCCAGCGAACGCAATCGAGGCCGAACATCGCCGACAGGAGCGCTTTCAACAGTCCTCTGGAAAATCCGACCGTGCAATGATGCCAACGGAGGAAGCCACTAACCCGCTCTTCCCGTTGACTCTCGATCTGCGGTTCCCGCCAGCCGGACAGGGGCACGCCACAGAAAGTGCGGAGTTGGTCTCATGACTCTGGATCTGTACCAGCCTCCACTGCGCTATGCAGCTGCCTATGACGAATTGTCAGCTGACGGCGTGACTCCGCGCCCGCACTGGAAACACTTGATGGAGTCGCTACGGGATATTGGCCCCGAGGAGTTGGCGCGACGCTGGAACCGAGCAGAGCGGCGTATTCGCGAGAACGGAATCACCTACAACGTTTATAGCGATACGCTCGGAGCACATCGAGATTGGAAAATCGACATCGTTCCGCTTCTGATTCCCGCGGACGAATGGCGATTTATCGAGGCAGGCATCATTCAGCGTGCCCAGTTGTTGAGCCTGCTCCTTGAGGATCTTTACGGATCGCAGCGGCTGGTAATGCATGGCTACTTCCCCGCCGCGCTTCTTTACGGAAACCCCGCCTTCCTCCGTCCACTTGTTGGCGTGCATGTTCCCGCGCAGAGTTATCTGCATATGCTGGCGGTTGATCTTGCGCGTTCGCCGGACGGCCAATGGTGGGTGCTGGCCGATCGCACACAAGCTCCGTCAGGCAGCGGCTATGCACTGGAGAACCGCACGATTGTCTCCGATGCTCTTCCCGACCTCTTTCGGACCTCGAACGTGTTGCGCCTCGCTCCATTTTTCCGCGCACAACGCGAAGCGCTCACCAATCTTACCGAAAGCGACAATCCCCGAATCGTCCTCCTCACACCCGGACCGTACAATGAGACTTACTTCGAACATTCGTACATTGCGCGATATTTGGGGTTCACGCTCGTCCAAGGCGCAGACCTGACGGTGCGTCACCGCCGCGTTTACCTAAAGACTGTGGATGGCCTGGAGAAGGTTGACGTGATTTTGCGCCGCGTGGACGATAGCTTTTGCGATCCTCTCGAACTGAGGGGAGACTCGCTCTTGGGCGTGCCCGGCCTCGTTGATGCCGTCGTCGCCGGCAATGTCAAGGTTGCCAATGCACTGGGAAGCGGCCTGATTGAGACCGCCGCGATCATGCCGTTTCTTCCCGGACTTTCCACTCAGCTGCTTGGTGAGAAACTCAAACTTCCTTCCGTCGCCACCTGGTGGTGCGGGCAGGACTACGCGCTCGATTGGGTGCTTAACAATCTCGATTCCGTTGTAGTAAAGCCGGCATTTCCGTCGCGAGCCATGGAACCCGTCTTTGGCGCCGAACTGCCGCAGACGGAAAAAGGCAAATTCGCCGAGCAATTGCGCGCCCGCCCGCAGGAGTATGTGGCGCAGGAACAGGTTGCTTTGTCCACTGCGCCGGTGTGGGACCAGGGATGTCTGAACTCACGCAGTGTAGTTCTACGCACATACGTGCTCAACACCGGTAACGGGTGGATCGCGATTCCCGGGGGTTTGGTGCGAGTTGCCGAAGCCGAAGGATCGGTCGTTTCTATGCAAAGGGGCGGCCACAGCAAGGACGCGTGGGTCTTATGGGACGGCCCTATAGATACGTTCAGCATGCTGCGTCCGCGCAACGAGCCGGTAGAATTGCGCCGTGTCTCGCGGGTCGTGCCCAGCAGCGTGGCCGACAATGTTTTCTGGCTCGGACGATATGCCGAGCGGGCTCAAAACCTGGCTCGGATCTTGCGCGCGATGATCCCTCGTGTTCGCCGTGCCGAGGAGCCGGAACTCGCGTGCCTGCTCCGCCTGCATGGGTGCCTTGAATCCCGCTACAGCAAGTTGCCGAAGCCGAAACATAGACGGCCGACTTCTGCTGAACTCGAGCAGGAAATGACCTCGCTATTCACCGATGCGAAGCGGCCAGACAGCCTGGCACACACTCTCAGCGAGGTGTATCGGATTGGGGATAATGTCCGAGAGCGCTTGTCGGCCGATATGATGTCGCTCATCGGCCAGCTGAGAGACTTCATTCAGCTTGAGCCTGAAACACAGTTTCTCGAGTATCCGGCGATCCTGACTGATTGCCTGGAACTGCTTTCCGCATTTTCCGGATTGGAGCGCGAAAACATCAACCGCGGATTGGGCTGGTTGTTCATGACCATCGGCCGGCGTCTCGAGCGTGCCATTTATCTGACAAGGCAACTGCGAGAGATCACTACGCCCCTGGCAGAGCAGGACTGGTCGCTTTTGGAATGCCTGCTCGAGGTCGCGGACAGCTCAATGACCTATCGTGCGCGTTACTACACAACCCTGCAACCGCTCGCTGTGCTGGATGTGCTGATGGCCGACGAGACCAATCCCCGGTCGTTGGACTTTCAGCTGAGTCATCTCGCCGATCTCTATCAAAAACTTCCACGCCATGTGCGGGATGATTTGCACGCGATGCGAGATGCGCTGGCATTGTTACGCAGTTTCAATTTGCGAGAGTTAAAATATCCGCTACCGGGCGACTCAGTAGCCGGTAATGGTTCCGATGGGTTGTCCAAGCTGGAACGCTTCCTCCGGGAATTGGAACGATTGTTGCCTTCATGGTCAAATAACTTATCCAGCAGATACTTTAGCCACGCACGCACCTTGCCCATCAGCATAGGCCAATAATTTACATAAATGATTTATAGAATTGTTCACCGGACCACCTACAAGTACAAATATCCAGTCTCAGTTGGAAACCACGTAGCGTGCCTGAAACCGCGCTCCTTACCACACCACCAGTCGGCTCGAAGCGAATTGCGAATCCAACCGCGGCCGGCAACGCGTACCGAGCGGGTGGATTTTTTCGGAAACCGCTTGTGCTTTTTCACCATTCAGGAACCGCACAAGGAATTGATCGTAGAAGCGCGAAGTGAAGTAACAATGGAGGGAAATGGGGTGCACTGGCTTCAACAGGCGCTCCCTTGGGAACAGGTTGCCAAATCGCTCCCGGAGGATGACAGTCCAGCCGGTCTTGAAGCCTACCAGTTTGGATTTGAGTCGCCACGCATTCGGGTACAACCAGAATTTGCCGCGTACGCGCTACAGTCGTTCACACCCGGGCGGCCGATGCAGGAGGCGCTCTTAGACCTGACGGCCCGTATCCACAAGGATTTTCGTTTCGATTCGAAAGCAACCAATGTGCGCACACCGACCGAAGAAGTCTTTAAGAAACGGAGGGGCGTGTGCCAGGATTTCGCACACCTGCAAATCGCGTGCCTCCGCTCGCTGAATCTCGCGGCCCGTTATGTAAGTGGATACCTTCGAACCTATCCGCCTCCGGGGAAACCGAGATTGATCGGTGCCGATGTATCCCACGCGTGGGTTTCTGCTTATTGTCCAGGAATCGGCTGGCTGGATATGGATCCCACGAACAACGTTGTCCCTTCAGATGGTCATGTGACGCTGGCATGGGGCCGCGACTACGGCGATGTGAGTCCTCTCCGCGGCTTAATTCTCGGTGGCGGAGCTCACACGCTAAAAGTTGCGGTTGATATGGAGCCGATTGATGCGTAGCTAGCAGAGATTTGAGTAACGGCTCATTTTGAACTTTCGGCCGCAATCTCGAAGTCATCCCGAGCTTGCGAGGGATCTTGCGTGCAGCGGATACACGCACCAACCACAACAGCAACTGTACTACTCGCGAGATCCTTCGGGACTGGAGTCCCTCAGGATGACGTCGAAGTAGGAATTTTTTCGATCTGGTTTCCGACTGGCGGAAAAATAGCCTTCTCCACGACCACTTCGTCGCTCACGACGTTAAAGCTTGTCAAACGGGCGCTCCCGAACGAAGTCGTTATGGCGACGTCCGCTGCATCGCGACCGGTGGCCATTAACACACGTCCAATACGCGGCTTGTTGTTGCGGGCATCGAACGTCCACCACTTGCCATCGAGGTAAACCTCGAACCAGGCGCTGAAGTCCATAGGCAGGACCAAGGGAACCCCGATGTCTCCCATGTATCCGGTCGCATAGCGCGCGGGAATATTCAGACATCGGCAAAACGTGATTGCCAGATGCTGAAAATCGCGGCAAACGCCTTTGCGATCCGCGTAAACATCCAGCGCCGTCTTTGTGGAACAGGCAAACGGATAGCCGAATGTGACATTCGCGTGTACCCAATCGCACACCGCCTGAACGCGCGCCCAGCCTGGGGGAAAGCCGCCGAAGAGATTCCCTGCGGTGTCCAACAGGCGGTCAACTTCGCAATACCTTGACGCCAGCAGAAACCGCAGCACGTCGGGCGGCAAATCTTCCACAGGCATCTGGCTCGCATGGGGGTTTACAGCATCAGGTTCACCCGAGTCCTCGATCAAGGTCGAGTTACAGATTTGAAGAGTCCCCGCCGGAGCCAGGAAGCGAGAACAGATATTTCCAAACGAATCTTCATATTTCGTTACCGGCACGCTCGGCGTCAGCCGGGGTTCGTCAGGCTCTCGCAAGTCCGCGCGCCGCGACGGATGCACATGCACCAGAGCGACCATCGGCACCGGAACAGGTATATCGAATTGAATGTCAAAACCCAGGCGAATCAACATAACGGATACCAGCTCTGCACGAGGGCTAAAGGGGCGACGGGGCCGCAAGCAAAAAGTAAGAGCCCATATTATGACATTACTTGACGAATCCGCGACGGCTATCACAGCCCACTCAACAACACCCGGAAAGTCTCAAGCGGCGCTTGACTTCCCTGCTGAAACTTTCTTCAATCGCGGCAAAACCTCTTTGCCATAAAATTCAATCACGCGTTTCTGGTCTGGCTGGCCGGAGTGAATGTGCACTTCGGTTGCCCCGCTGTCGAATAATTCCGAGATCGCTTTTACATGCACGTCGGGATCGGTACTGATCGGCCATCCCTCAATGACTTTCTCGATCGGAACCTCAGCATTGGCTCGTCGCTCGATTTCCTGCGGGTCGCGAACGTTGTAATAAGGATCCCAGGCTTTGGGTCCGAAACGCCACAGCTTCGCCGCGACTTCCGCATTCTTCCTGTCGCCAACAACTGCATATTGCTCGATAAAGACCGGCATTTTTGCGGGGTCTTTCCCCGCATCTTTTGCTCCGCTTTCAAATTCCGATTTGTGCTGCTTCCACGTTTTGGGATCGGTAATCAGTCCATCGGCATATTGCCCAACCCGGCGCATAGCCTTCGGTCCATTTCCCGCCATCAACAGCGGAATGCGCTTCGCGGGCGGGTCATAAAGCCGCGCATTCACTTTGTAATATTTCCCGTCATGCTCAACCTGCTGGCCGTTCCACATTTTGCGAATGATGTCTGTGGCCTCAACCAATCGCTCTGATCGTTCCGGCCACTTCGGCCAAGTTGCAGTTGCTGCTTCTTCATTCAAAGCTTCTCCGGAACCCAATCCAAGAAATATGCGTCCAGGAGAGAGCAGGCTTAACGATGCAAATGCCTCCGCAACAACTGCGGGATTGTATCGGAATGTGGGGCAGGTAACGGTGGTGCCCATCCATATTCGCCTGGTGCGTTGCCCAATAGCGCTCATGGTGACCCAGGCCAAACCGGAATGGGCTTCGTTGGCCTGCCATGGCTGAAAGTGATCGCTGAACGCCAGCACGTCGAAGCCGGCCTCTTCACAAGCGACGCCCAAATCAACCAGCTCCGGAACTGCAAATTGCTCGTGCGCAAGCTGAAAGCCCATCATTCCCTTATGGAACGAAGCCATAGGCTTATTGGTGGCTGAATCTTTTGCGGATTCGCTTTGCAGACCACCGGAAAACACCGACGCTCCTAGCATGGACATTGCGATACCCCCCCGCAGATTTCAATATGGCACGCCGATCTAGCCCGTAAGGCTCTATTGGTCTTTGACGTTGGGATATTACTTTCCTCATAAATGCGTGAATGAGTTTCGATGCGAAATCGAGCTTTGGGTTGTGCTTTTAGATTTTTTAGAAAGAACTGAAACGGTAGAAGCAAGAGATATCAAGTTCATTTCTGCATTTACTTTCAAAAAAATATGCACTTTGGCTTCTTGACAAAATGAGCTTGCCGGAGCAATATCCTTAGGCGAATAAAAAGCGAATATAACAAAAACTTCGGAACGGTGTCTTTCATGTCTTTATCCTCTACCTGCCTACCATTTGAGTTGAATCCTTATTTAACTGTTACTTCTAAAAAACTACCGAAACATAACTATCTGCTTGGTTTACAAAAACTTAATGGAGTTCTCCCCGCTTCCAGACTGGACGTACGTCCCATGCCGGAAATGGTTTCCAGCGGGATTGAGGAGCTGGATTTACTTACCGGGGGAATTCCCCGCGGAGGTATCACGGAAGTTTGCGGGCCGCCCACATCAGGCCGCACCAGCATGCTTTTGGCGGTATTGTCGGCGGCTACAAAACGAAACGAAGTATGCGCGCTGGTGGATGTAAGTGATGCCTTCGATCCGGTTTCAGCCCAATCCGCAGGTGTGGATTTTGAAAAGTTATTGTGGGTGCGATGCGGAGGCTTCCCCAGAAAAAAGCCTTCAGTGTCCAATCACGTGGGGACACAACAATATTTTAGGCATCACGCGGAAACTCCAGTCGAGCAAGGAATACGAGTCACGGACTTGCTTTTGCAAAGTGGTGGCTTCGGGCTGGTAATCATTGATCTGGGCGATGTTCCAGCGAAACTTGCCCGCCGCATTCCTCTTACTTCCTGGTTTCGCTTCCAGCGCGCGGTGGAAAATACTCCCACAATTCTTTTTTTGATTACATCGGTTCCCTGCGCGCAGACTTGCGCATCTTTGCAGCTTAAATTGCAGGCGTCGGGAAAGAAGTTGTCAGCTATCAACTGCCAGCCGTCACCGGGATCTCACGATCAGGAGCAATCTACTCCTTCTCATTCTCTACTATTGGACGGCCTTCAGGTCGAAGGCGAACTCTTGCGTTCGCGCATGCAGCGCAAGCCCGTTCAATCGGTCACCAGATTCGTCACCAAAGCGGTGCGTGCCGGATAACAAAAACCAGCTTTTGGCTCTTGCTCTTGGCTTGGGCTTTTAGCTAATAGGTAGTAGCTCAGTCTGAACACATCCCTACTTCGACGTCATCATGAGGGACTTTAGTCGAAGGATCTAGCGTGTATTGCAAGGCGTTCCGGTTTAGCTAGAGCCAAAAGCTAATAGCTAACAGCTGACCCCATGTTTTTTGCCTGCATCTTCGTTCCCGATTTTCCCGTGGAAGCGATACTGCGCTCCGAGCCTGAACTGCGATCGCAGGCGGTCGCTGTTCTCGATGGCAAAGCTCCTCTACAAAAAGTTTTTGCTCAGAATGAAAATGCCCGCCGCGCTGGCGTGGAGCCTGGGATAGCCAAACTCGAAGTGGAAGCAAGCAGGAAAATCGTGCTGCGCTGTCGTTCCCAATTACAGGAAGATGCCGCACATGCCGCGCTGCTGGATTGCGTGCAGTCGTTTTCGCCGCGGGTGGAAGATATTGCTTGCGACACCCTTCTTATTGATCTTGCCGGATTGGAGCCTCTTTTCGGTCCGCTGCCGAAAATTGCGCGCGACCTGGCGCGGCGTGCGTCCGATCTCGGGCTGGAATCCAATGTGGCTGTGGCCTCGAATCCAGATACGGCAGTCATTGCGGCTACGAGGATTTTCCAGCGTTACTTTGATTCCGCAGGGAAAAGAAGCGGAACAATTGGGAGGATTGCCTATCGAAGTGCTGTTGGAGGCAGGGCAAAACCTTAAAATCTGTGATGCCGCGCAAGCCGGACAAATTTTAGAGACGCTGAATCGCTGGGGCATACACACCCTGCGTTCATTGGGGGTTCTGCCGGAAGTGGCTTTGAGCGAGCGTTTGGGACAGCCCGGCGTCCATTTGCAAAAGCTCGCCCGTGGCGCGACCTTCCGCGCATTGACCCCTGTAGAGCCACTTTTAATTTTTGATGAAGCCATTGAATTGGAGCATCCGCTAGTGCTGCTTGAGCCACTGGCATTTTTGCTGGGGCGGTTATTGGAACAGTTATGCGCCCGTTTAAATGCGCGCGCATTGGCCACGCAGGAACTGCGATTGAGGCTGGAATTAGACAGTAGTTGCCGTGACGAGGAAACGGAACAGAGATTCAGTAGGGTGGGAGAAGGCTCCCGCATTTTTGAACGGACACTTCACCTGCCGGTTCCGCTGCTGGATGCCAGGGTTTTCCTCAAGTTGATTCAACTTGACTTGAACGCGCATCCGCCGGGAGCGCCCATTCTCAAAATTTATCTGCGGGCAGAACCGGTAAAGCCCCGCGCGGCGCAAGGCGGACTCTTTCTTCCTCCTTCGCCGGAACCTGAGAAACTTGAACTCACATTAGCCCGGATTGCAGGAATCGTAGGCGAAAACAAATTTGGATCGCTGGCATTGCTGGACACATATCGAGCGAATGGTTTTCGCATGCAGCGATTCGTTCCGGACTCTCATGAAAGCTTTAAGAACAAATCAAGCGACAGAAACCCTGCCGCAGTAACCGCGCTGCGCATCTTCCGGCCCCCAATGCCAGTAACGGTGACATTGCGCGATGGCAGCCCCGCGCACATTGCTTGTCACAAGCGCTCCCAAATTCAAGGGGAGATTTTGTGGTCGGCTGGGCCATGGCGTTCTTCAGGGGATTGGTGGGAACGGGAATCGTGGTCCACAGATGAATGGGACATTGCGGTGCAAGCGGAAACGGAGATTACGTTATATCGCTTGGTCCACGATTTGCTCGCTAGGCGGTGGTTTTTAGAGGGAACGTACGACTGAAGCAATTGCAGATTTGAGATTTGAGATTTGAGATTTTACGAATTGAAGAAATTTAGAAGTGACGATTGAACTAACCGATTCTGAGCAATCCGGCAATTTTACAATCCGACAATCCGTAAATCTCAAATCTGCAATCTGCATGTACGTCGAACTCCACTCTCGCTCCGCTTTTAGTTTTTTAGAAGGCTCTTCCCTGCCGGAAAATCTGATTGCGGCCTGCGCCAGATTACATATGCCCGCAATGGCGCTGCTGGATAGCGATGGCGTTTACGGCTCCGCACGTTTCCATAGCGCCGCGAAAAAAGCAGGAATCAAAGCCCACGTGGGAGCGGAAATCATTTGTGAGAATTTCGGATTGAAGGATTTTCGAATTGCAGAATTGGACAGGCCTCCAACTTTTCGGCACTTAAATTCTTCAACTCTAAAATCCGGCAATCCAGCAATCGGTTCTTTTCGCCTTCCTCTTATCGTATCTTCCCGCGCCGGATATCAGAATCTCTGCCGCCTGATTACCCAAATGAAGCTGCGGTCGAAAAAAAGCGAAGGAACAGTTCGCGAGAATGAACTGCGAGAACATGCGGAAGGCATCATCTGCCTGACCGGCGGCGATGATGGTCCGCTAGCCATGTCCCTTGCCCATGGCGGCGTCGAAGCAGCCACACGATGCCTTGAACGGCTTTCCTTCATTTTCGGACATAACAACGTTTACGTTGAATTGCAACGGCATTTTCATCGCGGGCAGGAAGCCCGCAATCACGCCGCAGTTGAGCTAGCCCGCTCGCTTAAGCTTCCGCTTCTGGCGACGAATGATGTTCGTTACGCGCGTGAGCTGGAGCGTGAGCTGTGTGATGTGTTCACAGCGATTGGGAATCATTGCACGCTGGCCAACGCCGGACGATTACTGTCACGCAACTCCGAACGGCATTTGAAGTCTCCGCAAGAAATGCAGGACCTCTTTGCCGATTTGCCGGAAGCCATCGCAAACACAATGGAATTGTCGTCGCGATTGGACTTTACGCTGAAAGATTTGGGGTATCAATTTCCCAAATATCCAGTTCCCGAAGGCGAAACCATGATGTCATTTTTGCGGGAGCGTACACGTGAAGGTTTTCAGCAAAGATATCGGCGCGCAGTAGGTGAACTTAAAAGCCGTGCGCGACGCCAGGTCGAGCGGGAACTCATTTTGATCGAGAAGCTCGACCTTGCTGGTTACTTCCTGATCGTTTGGGATTTGGTCCGGTTCTGCCGGGAGCAAAACATTCTGGTTCAGGGACGCGGATCAGCGGCGAACAGTGCGGCATGTTATTCGCTCGGCATTACGGCGGTTGACCCTGTTGGCATGGATCTTCTCTTCGAGCGCTTTCTGTCGGAAGAGCGCGGCGAATGGCCGGATATTGATCTTGATCTTCCCAGCGGTGATCAGCGCGAGCGCGTCATTCAATATTTATATAAGCGCTATGGCGAACGTGGCGCGGCTATGACCGCGAACGTCATCACTTATCGCAGCCGGATGGCCTCGCGGGAAATGGGAAAAGCGCTCGGCTTCGATCCCGAAACTCTTAACAAAGTTTCCGCTGCCGTCGCCAACTGGGAATATCGTGACGAGAATGACACCTTCGATCACCGTTTTCGCGATGCTGGTTTGGATCTTAACCATCCGCGATTACGCAAATATTTTGAACTTTGCGTCGCTGTACAAGACCTGCCACGGCATCTCGGCCAACATTCCGGCGGCATGGTCATCTGCCAGGGACAGCTTGATTCCGTAGTGCCCCTCGAACCAGCGTCCATGCCCGGCCGCGTGGTGGTGCAATGGGATAAAGATGACTGCCATGATTTGGGAATAATCAAAGTAGATTTGCTCGGCTTGGGAATGATGGCGGCACTGGAAGATTCGCTTCAGCTCATTCGCGATAACTATGGTGAAGAAGTAGATCTCGCCCATCTTCCGGCAGACGATCCCGAAGTTTATTCCACATTGCGAAAAGCCGACACCATCGGAATGTTTCAAATTGAAAGCCGCGCGCAGATGGCATGTCTTCCGCGCTTGCAACCACGAACGTTTTACGACATTGTGGTGCAAGTCGCGATCATCCGTCCGGGACCGATTGTGGGGCAGATGGTAAATCCCTATTTGCAGCGGCGGCAGGGACGAGAAGCCGTCGTCTATCCACATCCTTCGCTTGAACCTGTATTGGCGCGCACTTTGGGAGTACCTCTTTTTCAGGAACAATTGCTGCGAATGGCGATGATTGCCGCCAACTTTACCGGCGGCGAAGCTGAAGAACTGCGGCGGGCCATGGGATTTAAGCGATCGCGGATGAGGATGCTCGAGATCGAGGCAAAGCTTCGATCTGGGATGGAACGCAACGGAATTTCACGTGAAGCTCAGGAGCAGATTGTTCTCTCCATCACTTCGTTCGCTCTCTACGGATTCCCGGAATCTCATGCCGCCAGCTTTGCGCTGATCGCCTATGCCAGTGCTTACTTGAAATGCCATTATCTGGCCGCTTTCACCGCGGCACTGCTCAACAATCAGCCTATGGGATTCTATCGTCCGGCAACCATCGCAAAAGATGCGCAGCGGCACGGACTGAAAGTATTTCCAATAGATGTGATGAAATCGGATTGGTTATGCACGCTGGAGACAGTCGTTGACCGTTGGCCGTTGGTTGTTGGTACAGGGCAAAATACTGATTCGGAGAAACCTGCCCTCCGCATTGGCCTTCGCTACGTCCGCGGCTTGCGCGAAGAAGCAGCGCAGGCGCTGGTGCGGCAACGCAGGCTTTCGCCTTTCATCTCTATCCAAGATTTGATCCATCGCGTGCCTGAACTCCGAAGAGATGAACTGAATACTTTGGCTGAGATTGGAGCGTTGAATTCAATCGGGGATTCGCCGAAGCTAAATGCCAGATAATGGCATTACGGAACAAAGAACCTATGATTGCAATTGATGGCGGCGAAATGCATACATCATTCGGGGCTAAAGCCTCAGATACAATCAAATAGGATGGCTTCAGAAATTAAACTCCACCGGCGCGATGCTCTTTGGCAAGTGGAACGCGCAGTCCGTCATTCCGGGCCACTACTGGATGAACTACCTGAGCCAGATTCGAATTCTCCATTACGTGCCATGAATGCGGAAGAAAGGCTCATTGCCGATTTCCGCGGAACTGGGATGACTGTGGGGCCGCACCCCATGCAATATCACCGGGCTAGATGAATAAATTGCGGATTCACAAAGCCAGCGAACTCAGCCGTATTCCCAATGGTCAATATTTAAGAATTGGTGGTTGCGTGATTGCCCGGCAGCGCCCAGGCACGGCAAAGGGATTTGTATTTTTAAGCCTTGAAGATGAAACCGGGGTTGCCAATGCAATCATCAATCCACAACTTTTTCAGAAAAATCGGCTCTTAATAACTTCCGAACAGTTCCTGATGATCGAAGGAATTTTGCAAAATCAGGATAACGTGATTTCCGTGAAAGCCGCGCGGGTCGGTGCCCTTTCCATCACTCAAGCGCCAACCAGTTCCCACGATTTTCATTGACGTTGGGTCGTTCGGCTGAAGCACGTCGAACTTCGGAATGGCCCCTGAATTATTTTCTTTTGAGGACGTCATTCCGAAGCCCCACGTTTTCTCCAACGGCGAGGAATCTCGCGTGTACCGAGAAATGTGGGAAGAGCCAGAAAATTAAGCCCCTGAAGGGAATTCGTGGTGGTGACTGGCACATTCGCACAAGTCCCGGCAGTTCGCCTATGCAAATGCTTAAAACTAAAGGGGATGAACACTTCTCAAGAAGCCTCCAGAATTAAAGGTTCGCAGTGGAAGCGATTACGGCGCAGGCGGTTTCCCAGCACCGAAAAAGCGTTCCTTCGCATAAATTTTTTTCTTATTCAGAGGTACACATCCACAGGCAATTCGGTCTATGATTAATACATCATCCGCAGCAACTTTGTATCTAAATTGGATCGGCTTTCAGCCGATTATCAATCCATTAATCCGGTGTCCAAACGAACCTGGCATTCGTAAGGAGTGACTAAAATGGCAAGAAAATCCCCCCGTTCCGTTAATGCAACCGACAAACAAGTAATCACTATGCCGGAAACCAGTCCGGTACCGCAGATCAAAAAGAACCCGTCTCCGGTTAGCACAATGTCAGCGAATTCTTCGATTGATGTGGAAGCGAAGATCCGTCAGCGAGCCTATGAATTATATGCGGAGCGCGGTTACATCCCGGGCTTTGAAGAGGAAGACTGGCTCAAGGCCGAGCGCGAGATAGTAAACCGTTCCGGCGTCCGCCAACAGAGCGCATAAACCCTCATTCCATTCGGTCAGTCGCGGGCGCGATCCTCCTCTCGCGCCTGACCATCTGTTTTGAACGCACGTCGTTCCGAAGACTCGGACGTTGTAGTTGCTTGGGTGCGTCTTTTCTGAAAAAATACGTGAGGATCATCCCCCAATGTCGCAAATCGGTAGTTTTGCGCTCCTGCTCGCCCTGGCCCTCGCGGGCTATAGCTTTGTAGGCGGCGCTTTATCTCTGGTGCTGAAAGGAGCTGTTTCCGAGCGCCTGGGAGAAACCGCCCGGCGCGCCGGAATCGCAACGTTTGCGATGGTCTTCCTCGCCGCAGGAGTGTTGGTCACTGCGGCTTTCAGCAACGATTTTTCCATTGCTTATATCTATCATCACAGCAATCGTGATCTGCCCGGTCCTTATAAATTTGCTACGCTTTGGTCCGGGCAAGAGGGCTCGCTCCTTTTCTGGTCGCTACTCCTCTCCGCTTACGGCCTGGTCCTGCGCCTGCGCCACAAGACTGACACGCGTTTATTTGCCCACGCGTCGGTGATCATTGCCGCGGTTCAAATATTTTTTCTCCTGCTGATGAATTTCGCCGCGAACCCGTTCGGGGTTATGCAAGGGACTTTGCCTGCCGATGGCGCCGGGCTGAATCCGTTATTGCAATATCCAGAAATGGTGATCCATCCTCCTATGCTTTACCTGGGGTACGTCGGATTCACGGTACCCTTCGCATTCGCACTCGGCGCGCTGATCATGCGGTATCCCGGCGAGAAATGGATTCACATTACCCGCCGCTGGACCATGGTGACCTGGATTTTCCTGACCTGCGGCATATTTTTAGGAGCGCACTGGGCTTATTCCGTCCTGGGTTGGGGCGGATACTGGGGATGGGATCCAGTCGAGAACGCATCTCTGATGCCCTGGCTCACCGGGACGGCATTTCTGCATTCCGTAATGATGCAGGAGAAGCGCGGCATGCTGAAGACCTGGAATGTCTGGCTGATTTTCATCACATTCATGCTTTCAATTTTCGGCACATTATTGACGCGCAGCGGGCTGGTGAGTTCGGTGCATGCATTCGCTCAATCTTCCATTGGCGATTGGTTTGTAATCTTTCTCGCAATCATATTTGTCGCTTGTTTATTTTTCTACGTAAAGAACCGCTCGCATTTGCGCAGCGAACACAAGCTGGAATCGCTGATCTCTCGCGAATCCAGTTTTTTGTTCAACAATCTTTTGCTGTTGGTCGCGTGCTTTACCGTGCTTTGGGGAACATTGTTCCCAAAGCTTTCAGAACTAGTGAATGGAACGAAAGTTACAGTGGGACCGCCATTTTTCAATCGTGTGAACATCCCGGTTGCGCTGCTGTTATTGCTCCTCACCGCCCTGGGACCGCTCCTGGCGTGGCGCAAAACGTCTTTTGAAAGCCTGAAACGTAATTTTCGCTGGCCCGCTCTCGGAGCGCTTGCAACAGGGGCGCTGTTGATCGCCCTGGGGATGAAGCCTTGGCTGGACATGTCGTATGTTTATTCATTGATGACGATTATGCTCTCGGTGCTGGTAGGACTGACGGTGATCTCAGAGTTCATCCGTGGTGGAAGGGTGATCAGCCGGCACACCGGCCAAAACCTGCTGGCTTCGATCGTCCACCTCGCGCACAGGAACACGCGCCGTTATGGCGGCTATATCGTTCATTTCGGTGTGATCGTAATCATGATCGGATTCGCCGGCTCCGCCTTCAATCAGGACAAAGAAAAGGAAATGAGCTATGGCGACAAAATGACCATTGGCCCGTACACCCTGGTTTGCCAGTCGTTTACACAGGAAGACACACCCAACTATGGAAGCGAGTGGGCGATTCTTCAGGTATTCAAGAGTGGAAAGCGGATTGACACCCTGTATCCCGAGCGGCGTTTTTTCAAAGCTAGCCAGCAGAATTCGACGATCGTTGCCAATCGCTCCACTCTTAAAGAAGATCTTTATCTGGTCTATGAGGGTCAGAATCCAGATACTGGTCGTCCTATTATCAAGGCACATTTAAATCCGCTGGTCATGTGGATTTGGATTGGCGTGTGGGTGATGATTGTCGGAACGGTAGTGGCGCTGATCCCGAACGCTGTCCCCCTGCGCGTGCCGGTTCGAGCGAGACTAGAAGCCGCTACAGTCGGAGCTGGAGATTGAAGCATCGAGCCAGCCTTCGCTGGAGCGACGGGCGTCCCCGCCCGTCCATGCGTGCTCTACAGCTCGTAGCGCTTTTTTGTTTGCTGGTTATTTTCATCGGGGCAGGGGACGAATCATCTCGATTCAACGATCTTGGCCACCGCATGATGTGTGTCTGCGGCTGCAATCAGATTCTTTTGGAATGTAATCACGTCGGCTGTGCCTATTCAACGCGCATGAGAAATGAACTGGCCGCTGCGCTTGACCGTGGCGATAACGACGATCTGGTTCTGCAATCGTTCGTGCAAAAATACGGCACAACCGTAATCGCGGCGCCCACGAATAAAGGCTTCAACCGGGTCGCCTGGATCATGCCATACCTTGCCCTGGTTCTTGGAATCGGCGGTGTGGTATTGATTGTGCGCACCTGGAGCGGACGGGGACCGCGAAACGGCGCGGGAAGTGGACCAGCAGGCGGGAGCCGTGATCCTGAGCTTGATCAGTTTCGCGATCAGGCGAGAAAAGAGACGGGCGACGTATGATTCTTCTCGTATGTTCGCTTGTCACCATTGGAGTGTTCATCTACGTGTTTTATTTGCCCGGAACTCTTCAGCTAGGTCCAGAAAAGACCCGGATCTCGTACCTTCAGGAGCGCAAGGAAGTTATTTATGAAAACCTGCGCGATCTCAATTTTGAATTCAAAGCTGGCAAGTTTCCCGAGACTGATTACCTGGCGATGAAGACCTCACTCGAAGAAGAAGCGGCTGCGCTTTTACTGGAAATTTCGCGGATCGAAGAAACTGGCCCGGTTCCCGCCTTTCGCTCCCAAAGAAAAGGGAGTTAAGATTTTGAGAATCTTCCTCAGGTTATTCGGTTATCAAGAACCCCTTGTCTCCATCTCTGCGGTTATCTTTGCGATTTTGCTTTGTAGCGCTGCCGCCTCCGCCAAAACCCTTTCCGGGACCGTGACCAATGGAACCACGAACAAGCCTTCCGCTGGCGACGACGTTATCTTGATAAAGTTGGGGCAAGGCATGGAGGAAGCTGGGCAAACCAAGACTGACGCCAGCGGAAAATTCAGTCTCACTCTCGAGGATGACGGTCAGCCACACCTAATACGCGTCGTCCACCAAGATGTCACTTACCATCAGATGGCTCCTCCCGGGACGGATTCAGTGGACATCAAAGTTTTCGATGTAGCGAAAAAGGTTGCTGGAGTAAGCGCTGTCGCTGACCTGATGTACCTACAGGCACAACGAGGCCAGCTTGGCGTCAGCCGCATCTTTGCGGTCAGCAACACGTCGAAGCCTCCGCGCACTCAGATGAACGATCAGAATTTTGAGTTCTATCTACCCGAGGGCGCTCAACTTGATTCCGCCCAGGCACAAACGGCCGGAGGAAAATGGGTAGACTCCGCTCCCGTGCAGCAGTCAGAAAAGGGACGCTTCGCATTCGCATTTCCCCTGCGGCCAGGGCAAACTGAATTCCAAGTTTCGTACCACTTGCCATACAGCGGGAAGGCGATAATAGATCCCAAACTGATCTATCCCCTGGATCATTTTGTTGTCATCATGCCGCAGGCAATCCAGTTTTCTCCCGCGCAGGCCGGTATTTACGAGGACAAGCAACCGCCCAGCCCGCCCGGCGCAATCGCGGAAGTAGCCAGCAAGGCCCGTCCGGGTGAAAAATTGTCATTTGATATCTCTGGAAGCGGGATTCTACAAGATGACAACGCTGCGGATCAGAGTCGGGGTTCCGCGAGCGCAACGGCGCCATCCAGTTCCGATACGCGGCCCGGCGGCGGCTTGGGACCACCCATTGATGCTCCCGACCCCCTGCAAAAATACCGCTGGTATCTGCTTGGAGGATTTGCAGTCTTGATGGTGGCGGGCGCAGTTTACATTGCGGGGCGATCCAGGAATGTTGCGGCACCTAACTTCGAATCCGCGGTGGAAAGCGCTGATCGTGCCCGGAAAGGTCAGCCTGCGAGGCGCTCTTCGATGCTACTAGAAGCTCTAAAAGAAGAAATGTTTCAGTTGGAACTCGATCTCAAGCAGGGCCGCATTTCCAAAGAAGAATACGAAAAGGCAAAATCCGCATTGGATCAAACGCTGGAACGGGCCTTGAAGAGAGAAAACCCGAGATCGCTCTAGGTTTGTTTTATTTTGTTTCGGCAGCGTCCTTCCGAAGTCCCCGCGTTTTCTCCAGCGGGGCGAGGAATCTTGCGCGTTGTGAACTTGCCGCCTCCACTCTCCGCGTTATCTGATTCTTGTGACGAGCCTTCCAGGGGGCCTTTGATTGAAGCCGGGCACAGACGATAGACTTGTAACCTCGAGGTGAATTGAATGTTGGTTGTCATGCGTGCGCACGCCACGGCTGAGGAGGTGAGCGCGGTTTGCGAAAAAATCGAAGCATTGGGGTACCGCGCACACTCAATCCCCGGAGTAGAGCGAACCGCTATCGGTATCACCGGAAACCAAGGGGAAATCGAGACCGGCACGCTGGATGAGATGGCTGGTGTGCAAGAGGTCATCCGCGTAACCAAGCCTTATAAGCTGGTCAGTCGAGACTTCCGGCAGGAAAACACTGTCATTACTTTCCCCGGAACGGACGCAACCATTGGGGGGCGGAATCTCGCGATTTTTGCAGGACCTTGTGCTATTGAGAGCCGCGAGCAGGCTTTCGCCGTTGCCGAACGCGTTCATCGCGCCGGGGCACAGTTTTTTCGAGGAGGCGCATATAAGCCGCGAACTTCTCCATATTCTTTCCAAGGCATGGGCGAAGATGGGCTCCGCATTATGGCCGAAGTCCGCGACAAATTCGGCATGAAGATTGTCACTGAGGCCGTGGACAACGAATCGTTAGATTTGGTCGAGGAATATGCCGACATCATTCAGATTGGCGCCCGTAACATGCAGAATTTTTCGTTATTAAAACGCGCCGGAAGAGCCAGCAAGCCGGTGCTGCTAAAACGAGGAATGTCGGCCACGCTTGAAGAATTACTGATGGCGGCTGAGTATGTGATGAGCGAAGGCAACTACAATGTGATCCTCTGCGAGCGTGGAGTTCGCACCTTCGCAGACCACACCCGCAATACATTGGACTTGAGCCTGATTCCCGCCGTGCAGCGACTGAGCCATTTGCCGATTGTGGTGGATCCGAGTCATGGCACCGGGAAGCGAAATAAAGTCACCCCGTTGTCGCGAGCCGCGGTCGCGGTCGGAGCGGATGGATTGATTGTTGAAGTTCATCATGATCCCGATAAAGCTCTTTCGGATGGGATACAGTCGCTGTATCCCGACCAGTTCGATGAGCTAATGAAACAAGTGAGGCAGATCGCGCCCGTGGTGGGGAGAACGATGGAGGGGATTGGAACACCCACGTCCTCCGACATTGCGACGAGTGCTCCCAATCCTACTTTGCGGTAATTCAGAGTCCGCACACGTGCGGATACACTTCATTTTGAAAAAGTTGCTTTTCATCGTTGTTACAGTTTCTGCCCTGGCCGCCCTCGGCTGGTGGTATTTCCGCCCACGCACTTTGCCGGACTACAGTCCCGCCTATCGTGAATATGCCTACGTGACTAATGGCAAGAGCAATAGCGTCACCGTAATTGACTTGCGCACATTCGAACCCGCAAAGACTATTCCGGTAGGAACTGATCCAACTGGCGTCGCTGCAAACAGCAAGAAGAATGAAGTCTACGTAGTCAACGCTGGTTCGAACAACCTGAGCGTGATTAATACCGAACGCAATGCAGTTGTCGCTACCATTGGACTGCATGGGAAGCCTTACTTCATTGACGTGTCCCCGGACGGAAAGCGTGGATACGTTGCGAACTCAGGCTCCGCGAATGTTTCCATAGTTGATCTTGACAAGCGCATTGTGATCGGCGCAATTCCTGTAGGCCGATCGCCGGGACTGGCCAGGGTTTCGGCCGATGGCGGTACGTTGCTGGTTAGTGATCGCGCAGATAACACCGTGTCGGAGATTGACACTCAGCGGCTTGTGGTTCGCAATACGATTTCCGTTTGTCAGCAGCCCGAAGACATCGCAATTCTTCCCGACAGCAGTAAAGCTTTTGTCTCATGCTCGGGATCGGGCCAGGTGGCCTCGATTGATTTGAAGACGGGAATGCTTCTGGCGCTCTTAGATGTGGGCAAGACGCCCGTTAATCTGGCTCTTAAACCTGATGGCGGCGAACTCATAGTATCGAATTTCGACTCGGCCAGTATTTCGATCGTGGAGACCTCGACCAACGAAGTCAGCGGCAGCTACTTGATCGGAGATCATCCAACGCGCGGAGTTGTGACGGCTGATAACTCGCGATTGTATGTGAGCAATTTCGGATCGGACGCAATCGCCGTCTACGATATTGATCTGGGCAAGTTAATCGCGTCGCTCCCGGTCGGAAGCCATCCCGATGGGCTGGCTTTATCGGAGAGTCAAAACTATTTACTAGTGCTGGATTCGGCGTCTGGGGATGTCACGGTAATACAAAAGAGAAGCCCAACCAAGCTGGAACCTACCGAATATTCGTTGTTCACCATGATCCCGGTGGGAGCGCAACCGAACAATATTGTGGTGAAATCGTTCGTGCTATCGCCGTCACATCAGTAGGCCGCCCCGCGCGTCGAAGAACCTCAGCCTTTGGCGCCGCAGCACTTCTTGTACTTCTTGCCTGAGCCGCATGGGCACGCATCATTTCGGCCGATTTTTGCGGAACCGCGCACCACTTGCTGTACGGTCTGCTGCTCGCCAGAGCCAGCCATGCGGGCGCTCTCAAGCTCTCGTCGTTTCTTGCGCTGAAAGTTTTCTTCGATTTCATCCACGGAAGTCGCGACGGAACGCGGGGGGCGATGTCCATTCCCGTCACCACCTCCAAGGCGCAACGCGGGTACACCGGTCTCCGGGCCACCGGCGCTGGGATCGCCGCCCCCAGTTGAGGGCACGCCACCATCACTCGGACGCTCCAGTATCTGCATCAAGTACAAATAGCGAACTGCGTCTTCCTGGAACCGCTGCATCATAGCTTCGAACATCTCAAACGATTCGCGTTTGTATTCGATCAAAGGATCGTGCTGCCCATAGCCACGTAGACCGATGCCCTCTTTCAGGTGATCCATGCCGAGGAGATGGTCTTTCCATTGAGAGTCAAGAACACTCAACATGATCATGCGTTCGTGATAGCGCATGGCGTCGGGACCGATCAGCTGCTCCTTCGCCTCATACCGCGCTTTTAACTTGTCGAAAATCGCATCGCCGAGTTCTTGCCGGTTCAGCGTTTCGGGATTGATTCCCTCGGCAAGAATATCCACGCCAAAACGGGTGAAGATGGCGTCCTTCAAGCCCTTGATATCCCAGTTCGCAGGATGCACCTTGACGGGGCAAAACTGATCAATCAAGTTACTAAGAATGCCCGAAACGTAGTCTTCGAGGATCAAATCTTTCTGATCCAACCCCTCCAGCAATTGGCGGCGAAGACCATATACCGCCTCTCGTTGCTTGTTCATCACGTCGTCGTATTCGAGCAAATGTTTGCGCGCTTCGAAGTTTTGCGCCTCGACCGCTTTCTGCGCAGCCTCTATGCGCCGGGAAATCAGTCTTGATTCGATCGGAATCCCTTCCTCCATCCCCAGCCGTTGAAGAAGCTTTGACACCCACTCCTTGGCGAAGATGCGCATCAAGTCATCTTCCAACGAGAGATAAAAACGCGATGAGCCGGGATCACCCTGCCGTCCCGCGCGCCCGCGAAGCTGATTATCAATGCGGCGCGATTCATGACGTTCAGTTCCGAAAATGTGCAGCCCGCCGGCGGCAATTACCTCGTCATGCTCTTTATCGGTCTGAACCTTGTAACGCTCGAAAATTTCGTTCCATTGAGCAGTCGGTACTACATACTCGTTTCCCGCGTAGTACCAGACGGTACTTTTTGTTTCGTCCACGTCAACCAGAATCTTGCCTTGGGCGGCCCTGAGCGGTTGCGCGATTCCCTTCTTCACGCACTCTTGTTTCGCCATGAATTCGGGATTGCCGCCCAGCAGAATGTCGGTACCGCGACCCGCCATATTCGTGGCAATCGTGACCATATCTTTGCGGCCGGCCTGCGCGACGATTTCTGCTTCACGCTCGTGATACTTGGCGTTCAGCACTACATGCTTGATGCCTTTTTTCTTAAGTAACTCAGAAAGCCGCTCCGATTTCTCGATGGAGGTCGTGCCTACAAGCACGGGCTGGCCGGTATCGTGCAATTTCTGAATCTCATCCGACGCGGCGAAGTATTTTTCCTTCTCCATTCGATACACAACGTCAGGATTCTCCAGCCGCCGCAACGGCTTATTAGGAGGGATGACCATCACCTCCAAGCGGTAAATTTTGTCGAACTCGGGAGCTTCGGTTTCGGCAGTTCCAGTCATGCCAGCAAGCTTCTTGTACATCCGGAAATAATTCTGGAACGTAATCGTAGCCAGCGTCTGATTCTCGCGCTCGATTTTGACGCCTTCTTTAGCTTCAACCGATTGGTGCAAGCCGTCAGACCAGCGGCGTCCCGGCATCAGACGGCCGGTAAATTCGTCCACGATAATGACTTCGCCATCTTTCACTACATACTCAACATCGCGGTGATAAAGCGAGTGGGCCTTGATGGCGGTTTCGACGTGATGCTTGAGATCCCAGTTTTCGGGATCAGCGATGTTACCGATACCGAGCAGCCCTTCGACTTTCTCCCAACCCTCGTCCGTGACAGTGATGCTGCGATGCTTCTCGTCAACCGCATAATCGCCGGTGAGGATTTGCCTCTGGGGGTCGTCGCCGGCTTGCGCAAGCTCTCTGCGCAGGGCGTCCACTCGATCCGGCGCAATCTTGCCAGCCTCCAGCAGCTGACGTAATTCCTGCTGCGACAGCTCTTCTCCCTTTTCAAGCTTGGGAATAATGCGGTTGACGCGCGCGTACTTGTCCGTTGATTCCTCACTGGCACCCGAAATAATCAGCGGAGTGCGGGCTTCGTCAATCAGGATGGAATCAACTTCGTCAACGATGGAGAAATTGTGTCCCCTCTGCACACAATCGTGCAGATCAAATTTCATGTTGTCGCGGAGATAGTCAAACCCGAATTCGTTGTTGGTGCCATAAGTCACATCAGAGGCATACGCATCGCGCCGCTGCTGATCGTCTAAATCATGCACGATTACGCCGACGCTGAGTCCAAGAAAGGTGTAAAGCTTGCCCATCCATTCCGAGTCGCGTTTCGCGAGATAGTCGTTGACGGTGATTACGTGAACACCCCGCCCGCTCAGCGCATTCAGATAAACCGGAAGGGTGGCGACCAAGGTCTTTCCTTCACCGGTTTTCATTTCCGCAATCTTGCCCTGGTGCAGAACCATGCCGCCGATCAACTGGACATCGAAATGGCGCATGTTAAGCACACGCCGGCCCGCTTCCCGCACGATCGCGAAAGCTTCTTCCAGAATGTCGTCGAGAACCTCATTTACGGCTTTAAGACGTTCGGCGTCGAGTTCTTTGCGTCGTTCGTGGTCAGCTTCTGGTTCGTCGGCAATTTCGAGCGACCCGCTCTTGGATTTGACGGCGAAACTTTTCGGTTTTGGCGCGCAACTCATCATCGCTGAGCTTCGCAATAGAAGACTCCAGCGCGTTAATTGCCGCAACCCGCGGCATCAGCCGCTTTATTTCACGTTCATTCTTGGTGCCGAAAACCTTGGCGACTACTTTATTAAACAATCGACCAGTTCCTTCAGAAGCGAATGTAGCAAAGCAGTTTCAGTATGTTTAAAGCCTAGCATATTAGATGCGGGATCAGTAGTTACGACGCGGATGGAGAGACGGGCGTCCTCGCGACGCTCCATTCAATCTACTTCGCCCTCGGATGCGTCTGATCATAAACCTGCAGAACATGCTTCATCGAGAGCTGGGTATAGCGCTGGTGTTGTTAAAGCCGCTCGTGGCCCAGCATTTCCTGGATCGCTCGCAAGTCTGCGCCTTCTTCAAGCATATGCGTTCCAAAGGCGTGCCGTAATGTATGCGGGTGCACGTCTGGCGACAGGCCTTCGGCGACGGCAATTTTCTTAATAATGCGTCCGACGCTGCGGGTTGTCATGCCTCCGCCACGTTTGTTGATCAGCAGAGCTCCGTGCTTTTTATTCTTCTCTGTCAAGAATATCTTTGTCGCATCGGCAAATACTCAAAGAGCGGCTGTCTTAACCGCGTCTCCAAACGGGAACGTAGCGTTCTTTTTTTCCTTTGCCGCGAACCAGGACGGTCTCTGCGCTCTCCCGAATATCCCCAATATTGATGCTGATCAGTTCCGAGTTGCGAATTCCGCATCCGTATAAGCAATTCAAACATCAGGCCATCACGCTCTGGAAGCGCCGCAACGTTCGGCATCGCACTATCCAGGACTCCGGCCATCTCTTCGAGGTGGGAACGCGCGGCAGTTTTTTAGAGAGCTTTGGCGTAGATACTAAAGCTGCGGGATTTTGTTCGACTGCTCCTTCCTGGGCCAGCCATCGATACAGCGAACGCACGGACGCCAGCGCTCGCGCCGCGGAAGTCTTACTGAGCCCTTGGTCGTATAGATGAGACAAGAATCCGCGGATCGTTAAGTGATCAATACTGCGCTCGGAGCGCGAGCCGACATAGGAAGCAAAACGACCCAGATCCTTGCATACGCCTTAAGGGTGTGCGGCGACGCGTTTCGTTGGCCAAGATTCGTAGGAAGCGGTCCACCCATTTTTCGACCTCGGTTCGCGCGATCTTTGTTGCGAGAGATTTCATACTGCCTTGCTCTTTACTTTGCCCTCGCCTTAGCTCGCGGATGATGGTTCTGATAAACAGTCTTGAGCCGGTCCAGAGCCAGATGGGTGTACACCTGGGTCGTCGAAATATCGGCGTGTCCAAGAATCGTCTGCACCGTCCTCAAATCCGCGCCATTCTCCACCATGTGAGTCGCGCAACTGTGACGCAGCATATGTGGGCTCGCATTGCGCCCTATATTTGTTGAAGCCCGGCGAACGATTTGCCAGACGCGCTGCCTTGTCAGCTTTCGTGCTCGTCGTCCCACAAACAACAATGGCAGAGTTCGAACTCCCGCCAAAACCATTCGCGATCCTGCGATGTATTCGGTTAAGGCATCTTGCGCCGATTTGCCGAGAGGTACGATTCGCTCTTTATCACCCTTGCCCCGCACCAGAATGTACCCTGCGTCCAGCTTTAGATCTTCAAGTTTTACTCCGATTATTTCGGAAACGCGAAGCGCGCCAGCATAGAAAACCTCCAGCATTGCGCGGTCGCGCATCGCGATAGCTTCCGCTTCTCTCCCCTCTGGTATATCCGACGGAACCCGAAGCATGATTTCCATCTCGTCGCGCGCGAAGGCCTTCGGCAGCACTTTCCATTGCTTAGGCGAATCAATGTTGAGAGTTGGATCGGCAGTGATGATCTTGTCGAGAAGCAAATAACGGTACAAATGCCGGAGTACAGAAAGCTTTCGTCCGACAGAGCGCCCATCTACGCCGTTAGCAAACAATTGCTGGATGAAATCGCGTACGTCCTGGCGATTCGCCCTTGCTAGCGTGCGTTTCCTGGATTCCAGAAAGTTGGCGAATTGGCCAGTGTCCGTGTTATAGGCCTCAATCGTGAGCGGGCGGAGTCCCTTTTCAACTTTCAGATAATCAAGAAAGCCAGAAACAACACGAGAATCAGGCTGCGGCGCCACGTCTTCAGTATGCTCATTATCAGACATTGCTGAAAGTGTTGAGAGGGGTGCGCAGAGATAGCCGGCCTCGCCTGTCCAGCCAACTATCGGTCGGCTCTTGCAGCTCTCCAACAATTGTCATTCCGAGCGGGCGAACGCCCGGAGGAATCTGCTGTGGCGGTCAACGCCGGAGCCTATGTCGACGTCCGCGCCTGCCGCACTTCGTTGAACACTTCAACCGCATACAACGCTCCTTGTGGCGTTTCTTCATGTTTGAAATATGCGAAGACATCCCGACCGCTTTGAAGATGCTCGCGGATTCGGCTCACCATCGCAGTTCGCTCCTCCTGAGTGTAAACAGGTTTTCGATAACGGTAATAACAGAAGTCCGCAGTGATAATGTCCGGCGTGACTCGCTCCTCGGATTCGGCGACGCAGAGCGCACGATTATGCGTTTTGAGTAGCTCGAGAGTCTCGTCCGTAAACCACGATTCATGACGGAACTCAAATGCCGATGGAAGCGTGCGCGGCAAAGCGGCGAGAAATTCTCTCAGCACTTCCACATCGGCCTTCATGTTCGGAGGAAGTTGAAACAGAAGTGGCCCGAGTTTGCCGGCTCGTGCCAGAGGTTCAATCGTGCTCAAGAAACGTGGAATAAAATCTTCCGTTTTCTTCAACCGCTTAATATGAGTGATGACCTGATGAGCCTTGATGCCAAAGCGGAATCCTTCGGGGCTTTCCGCAATCCATTTCTGGGCGGTCGTTTCTTTCAACAGTTGACGAAAAGTAAAATTAACTTCGACCGTGTTCAACTGGCCCGAGTAATGCCTTAGGAAATTCTTCTGTGGGAGTTTGGCGGGATAGAAATCAGGCTTCCAAGTGGGATACGCCCATCCCGAAGTTCCCACAAAGATTTGTGCCATGATAAGCCACCGTCAGACCACAGCTCACAATGAAATGCTTCCGAAAACGGAATTCCCTTGCAACCAGATGGAACCAAATTATACCTTCCGAGCTTTTCTCTTCGACGGCGACCGTTTTGACGTAGTCCTCCGTTTGCGGGTTGGAGCTTCCTCCGCCTGCGCCGCCAGATCTATCCCTGTCGCAATCACCTCGGGTTGAGCTTCTTCGATGCCGGGCAACTTCGGTAGCTTTTGTTTCAGGGTAAGCACTGGCTCAAAAAGTTCCCCCATCTTCTCCACGCGCTTGATGACTTGTTCAGCTTCGAAAACGAGCAGATTCGCATCTTTCTTTTTGAAAGCCTGCTCAACCTCTTCCCATTTCACCGGCGTGGAGACCGTGGGACGCTCTCGCGCCCGCAGCGAATAAACACTGATTGTTGTCTTATGCTCGTCGTTCTGACTCCAGTCCACCAGCACTTTCCCCACGCGCAATTGCTTCTTCATGTCGGAGACCACCAGTTCTTTGTGATCCGTCTCCAGAAGGCGGGCCAACGCGTGCGCGAAAGGCTTCGTCATGTCATAGCTGGTGGGCGTGTTCAGCGGAACGTATATTTGCAATCCCTTCGACCCGGATGTCTTCGGAAAGCTTTGCAAGCCGAAATGTTCAAAAATCTCCCGCAGCCAGAAGCCTACCTGGCAACATTGGATAATGTTTGCGGGCGGTCCCGGATCAAGATCGAAAACCATCATTCGAGGGCAGCCAATGTTTTTTGCCAATGACAACGAAGGGTGCAGTTCAATCGCGGCCAGATTTGCCAGCCAGATCAGCGTAGGCAGATTATTGGCCAAAATATAATTTACGTTTCGCTGGTTGCCCTCGCTCCAGATCGGCGCCGTTTTAACCCAATCGGGCCGATGCTTGGTAGCATTCTTTTCAAAGAAAAATTCCTGATCAACCCCGCCTGGATAACGCTTTAACGTCAGCGGCCGCCCGGCAAGTTGGGGCACCAATACCGGAGCGATTCGAGCGTAATAGTCAATCACCTGTCCTTTAGTAAAGCCCGCCGCCGGATAAAGGACCTTATCCAGATTCGTGAGGGTAAGCGTTTTGCCTTCGATCTCAATGGTTTGTGAATTGCTCATGCTGACTTCGATCCTGAACCTCGCTCTTGGATGCAAATTTGAGGAATTTGGAATGTGGGTTTGTTCTCATCCGACTAAATACTCTCACCTGTCCAATTCTGGCCGAGGTCGGCTCAAAAGGATAATTGTACAAATATAAGCAGCCCCGCTGGTTTGACAAGCTCCCCTTAAGACACGTAATTTCAGACTTCAACTCTCTTTATTTCTTCGCCTCAACGCCATGGGGGTTCAATGACATCTCGTCTCCATAAATATGCCGCCGCTTGCTTCTCATTCTTGTTCATCGGTTTTACCGCATTGGCCTCCGCTCAGGACCTGGCCTCGTTCGAGAAGCGTGTCACCGTTAAGACACTTGCCAATGGTCTGACGGTGATTATCTGCGAGCGTCCCGAGGCACCGGTATTTTCATTCTTTACGCTGGTAGACGCGGGTTCTGCCCAGGATCCTCAAGGGCGGACCGGGCTCGCGCACATGTTTGAACACATTGCATTCAAGGGGACTGACAAAATCGGGACCAAAAATTATCCCGCCGAGAAAGTAGCGCTGGCAAAGGTCGAGCTTGCCTACGCGGCCTACATTGCCGAGCGCGACAAAACTGTCGCTCATGACGACGCCAAGGTCAAAGCCCTCGAACAGGCCTGGCAAGATGCAATTAAAGATGCGAATCAGTACGTCGTCGTCAACCAGTTCGGACAAATCGTAGAGAACAATGGCGGCGAGGACCTTAATGCTTTCACCGCCGATGACGAGACCGGCTATCACTATTCGTTTCCCGAAAACCGGCTCGAACTGTGGGCTTATCTCGAATCAGAGCGATTCCTGCATCCCGTCATGCGCGAATTTTACAAAGAACGCAACGTAGTCATTGAAGAGCGCCGCATGCGTGTGGACAGCGAGCCTTTTGGGCGATTGCTGGAGCAATTCACCACCGCTGCATTTCAGGCTAGTGAATATCACCGCCCGACCGTGGGCTGGATGTCAGACCTGAACACTTTTTCCGCGACCGACGCTCTCCAATTTTTCCACGAGTATTACATCCCTTCCAACATGACAGTAGCTGTCGTCGGCGACGTAAAAACTTCCGAGGCTATGGCGGTTATCGAAAAGTATTTCGGACGGATTCCCTCCCATGAAAAACCAGACGAACGGATTACCACCGAGCCGCCACAGAATGCGGAGCGGCGTGTGATCCTGCACGAAAAATCGCAGCCAATTTACATCGAAGGCTATCATCGGCCCGATTATCGCAGTCCTGACGACGTGGTTTTCGACGCAATCGCCGATTTAATGTCTGACGGGCGCACTTCGCGCCTTTATCGCTCTCTGGTGCGCGATAAGAAGATCGCATCCGATGCGGAAGGTTTCACCGACTATCCCGGGGTGAAATATCCACATCTGTTTGCTTTTTATGCGGTACCGCTGCCCGGCCACAAAGCAGAGGACATGGGGCCGGCCATTCACGAGGAACTCGAACGGCTGAAAAATGAAGATATCAGCGATGACGAACTGAAGATGATTCGGACCCGAGCCAAAGCTGGCGTGATTCGCGGCTTGGATAGTAATGAAGGACTGGCGTCGCAACTCGCAACTTATCAGGCGCGCTTCGGAGACTGGCGCGAGTTGTTTCGCTGGGTTGACCAGATCAGTAACGTCAGCAAAGCGGACATTCGGCGTGTCGCCAATCAGATCTTCGTGGAGGGCAATCGCACCGTAGGAATGATTGAAACCGCCCCGCCTCCGGCGGCGACGGCAGACAAGGGAGGTGCGCAATGAAGGCGCGATTACTTATCGCGTTTGCTTTTTACATCCTGATCGCAATCGTCTGTGTTCAAGGCGCTGCCGCGCAGGAAAGCGATTGGCAGAAGATCAAAATCCCTACGCTCCCAGCATTTCATCCGGCCGAACCGAAACGCATTGAACTGCCCAATGGCATGGTGATTTTCCTGCAAGAAGATCACGAACTGCCCCTCATTGACGGCGTGGCTCGCATTCGCGGCGGTTCGCGATCTGTGCCCGCCGATAAAACCGGTTTGATGGATATCTACGGCGAAGTGTGGAGAACCGGTGGAACCAAATCGCAAACCGGCGACCAGATGGACGACTACCTCGAAGTTCGTGCCGCAAAGGTCGAAACCGGCCCCCAAATTGATTCGTCAATCATTTCCTGGTCGTGTCTGAAAGGCGATTTTGACGATGTTTTCAAAGCGTTTAATGATTTGCTGCGGCAACCAGAATTTCGTCAGGACAAAATTGATCTAGCCAAGGGCGAGCTTTTCGACGCCATCTCGCGCCGCAACGACGACATAGACGATATTGCGGCCCGCGAATCTGCCAAGCTGGCGTACGGTGCGAATAATCCTTATGCGAGAAACCCCGAATACGCCACTGTCGCCGCCGTGACCAGGGAAGATTTAGTGAACTGGTACCAGCAACACACGCAGCCCAATAACATTATTTTAGGCGTCGTCGGAGACTTCGACTCCGCCACTATGGAAGCCAAACTACGCGAGGCCTTCGGGTCGTGGCCAAAAGGCCCGGAAGATAAGAAGCCAGACATTGACTTTCATCCCGCAAGCCCCGGCAACTACCTCATCGCGAAGGAAGACGTCAATCAAAGCACTATTCAAATGGTGGAACTCGGGACTACCCGCGATAATCCCGACTATTACGCTATCACTGTATTCAATGAGGCTTTCGGCGGAGGGTTTGCTTCCCGTCTCTTCAAGAACATCCGCACCTTGCAGGGCCTGGCGTATTCGGTCGGCGGTGGAATCAGCGCCCGATACGACCATCCCGGAATTTTGCGTCTTGCGATGGGCACCAAGAGCGCAACCACCATCGAATCTATTAAAGCGCTGTATCAGCAGATAGACGATCTGCAAACAAATCCCATCTCTGACGAAGAGGTGCAACGTGCCAAGGATTCAATTTTGAATTCGTTCGTCTTCAACTTCGACTCACCCGACAAGGTTCTCCGCGAGCGCATGGGGTATGAGTTTTACGGATATCCTCAGGATTTTCTGGAGCGCTTTCGCGCAGGGATTGAGAAAGTTACGGCCGCGGACGTGGCCCGTATCATTCCCAAATATTTGCACAAAGATCAGCTCAAAGTCCTCGTCGTGGGCAATACCGCCGAATTCGATAAGCCCTTATCGTCGCTCGGGCCGGTGACGACTGTAGACATCACAATTCCGCCTCCGCCGGGAGCGAAGTCCGAGGAGCCGTCGGAGAAGCCTGCCGCCTCCAATCCCGAAGGCAAGGCCCTGGCTGCGAAAGCGGTAAACGCGATGGGCGGTTTGGCCAGGCTTCAGGCGGTTAAATCGCTGCAATCTAGCTTAACCATGACCAGAAAAACTCCTCAGGGGGATATGCAGCTTAACGTTCAAAGCACGATTGTCTTCCCCGATCGTATGCGCGCCGAAATACAGGCGCCGCAAGGGACTATGACCATCGTGGTGACACCCGACGCGGGATTCATGTCAGCAGAAGGCATGGGCGTGCGAGATATGCCCGCCGGACAAAAAGCTGACACCATACAGCAAATCCATCGCGATCTTGTCTTTATTGGACAGCACTTGAACGATCCGGCATTCATATTTTCGGCGGCTGGCGCGGACAAGTCTGGCGAGCCCCAGGCCAGCATTCTCGATATCAACGGCGGTGGCGTCAGTGTCCGATGGTTCGTTGATCCTAAAACCGGACGCATCTTGCGCGAAACTTACGAATCAATGAGTCCTGCCGGTCCCTCGCACGATGAAACTAGTTTCGACGATTGGAAGACGGAGGACGGCCTGACACTGCCCTACCTGCGAAAAAATAAGCAGAATGGTCAGGATTCGAGCACTGCCCAACTAAACAAAATCGTGATCAATCCAAAAATAGATTCCCGAATCTTCGAGAAGCCCGCTACCGAAGCCACAACATCGCAGTAAGATAAAAATAAATATTAATAAGTATTAGAGGTCATCCGGAAAGCTCGGCGCATTGCAGCCGAAAAGAGGGATTTCGCGCGTCCCGTTGGATCTTCGGCCAGCCAGGTTGACCATTCCAAGCCGTTATACTATTCTATTAGAGCGAACAAAAAGCGAATATAAATCATGGTTTCGCTCCCCCTTCTTCCGGACGCACCTTCCGGGCTCGTCGGCATCGCCCGCCTCGCAACCCAAGGCGAGTCTCTCCGGCAAGGCCATGACGTCGAATACTTCACTCTTCCCACCCGCTCGATACTGAACCGCTGCAGCGGCACTAGAATGCCGTTCACATGGACCATCAATCCCTATCGGGGATGCGAATTTGCCTGCAAGTACTGTTACGCCCGCTATACCCACGAGTTTATGGAAATGCGGGATGGCCTGGATTTCGAACGCAAAATCTATGTCAAGCAACACACCGCCAATTTGCTGCGCCAGGAATTGAAAAAAGTGAAGCCGGGCGAGGACATCGCCATCGGCACCGCAACCGATCCTTACCAGCCAGCTGAGCGCCGCTTCGAGGTCACCCGCGCGATCCTCGAAGAGTTCTCGCTGCACTCGGGTCTGGAGATTGGAATCGTCACGAAATCGAATCTTGTGCTCCGCGATGTCGATGTCCTGCTGGACGTGGCAAAGAGAAATCGCATCGTGGTAAACGTAACTATAACCACGCTAAACACAGAGCTCGCCCGCATTCTGGAGCCGCGTGCTCCACGGCCCGACATGAGGATGGAAGCAATGCGTAAGCTCAACGAAGGCGGGATTGAATCCGGGGTCATTTGCGCCCCTGTACTTCCCGGCATCACCGATTCTCCGCGCGACTTGGAAGCTTTGGTTCGCGCCACCGCTGAAGCCGGAGGTAAATATATCTACGCCAATGCACTGTTTCTTAAGCCATGTTCCGCGGCCGTGTTCATGCCATTTCTAGAAAAGGAGTTTCCTAATTTCGTAGAAAGTTATCGTCAACGCTTCGCACAAAAAGCCTTCCTGTCCGCTTCCTACCGCAAACGCCTTTCTGAACTAATGGCAGGACTGCGGCGAAAGTATGGAATTCGCAATCGCGGCGATGGACGCCGCCCCGAAGCAAGTTTTCGCGAAAACTCCAACGTTCAGATAAGTCTCTTCTGAAAATAAATCTGTCATTCCGAGCGGCGGAGATCGTTCGCTTGCGAACGATTTCCGCCGTGCAGGGACCTGCTCTGGCTGGCGATCGTGCGGTTGCAAATTTACGTTCCACGCAGGAAAGCAGCTCCCTCCATTCGCCAGCTGCTTTGCTTTGCAAATTACCTGGCTCGGTCGGGATGACAATGCATCCAAGCAATAGCAGTCATCAAAATTCAGCAGGCCACATCCCCACGGTATAATCGCTGCTCTCACTCGATGGCCTCCCCAACACAACCGAACTGGCCACGGCCACCAAGGCCGGGAATATTCGTGCAACTGGCTGGATTCTGGCAGCGCGTCAGCGAGGGACTCGAACTCGGCCAACTTTGGAAGCAGTTTCGGAAAGATGCGCAAACCAGCTATCGGCTTTATCAGCGGGATTTCAACGCCCAGGCTCCTCGCGAAACCAGATCCCATAATTTTTTTCACACGGCACAGGAATTTGCCTGGGCAATTCTTGAAAAACTGTCACCTGCGCGTCGAGTCTTATTGTTGCTCGGAGTCGCGTTCTTAATTTTCCCGGCAGGAGGCTTCAGCTATCACGGCAAGACCGGCGAGGTAGAGCTTCAGGAATTCGATTTCCGTTTTTACGGCGGAGCGCTGTTATTCATTTTGCTAATGCTGGAGATCGCGGATCGCGTTGTGATGAAGCGCGATCTCGAAATTGCACGAGACATTCAGGGATGGTTGTTACCGGCAATGCCGCCAACGGTTCCCAATCTTGCGATTGCCTTCGCGACTAGGCCGGCCAACACAGTGGCGGGAGATTTCTATGATGTATTTCCGCGTCCGGTCGAGCCGCTCGGGGAAACCAAGTTTTTGCTAACCGTCTCGGATGTAGCCGGAAAAAGCATTCCTGCCGCGCTCTTGATGGCAACATTTCAGGCCAGTCTCAAGACACTCTCAGCGACGCCCTGCAGTCTTACCGAACTGGTAGAAGGCATGAACCGCTATGCTTGCTCCAATAGCCAGAACGGCCTGCGCTTCACTACTGCCTTTCTAGGCGAGTTCAGTCCCTCCTCGCGCAGTTTGACTTACATCAACGCCGGCCATAACGCGCCAATCTTGTTGCGAAGCTCTTCGCAAGCTCTTGAATATTTGACAAATGGGGGTCTGCCTCTGGGAATCAAAGCGGATGCACATTATGAGTCGGGAGAAGTTGTGCTTCAGCCCGGCGACTGGCTGGTGATCTTCACGGATGGGTTAGTCGAAGCGATGAACGCAGCAGGAGAAGAGTATGGCGAGCAGCGGGTGCTGAACGTTTTACGTGCGGGAATCTCGGCAACTCCCACTGAGATGCTCCGCCGCATCATGAGCGATCTGGACGCATTTGTCGGGGACACGGCCCAGCACGATGACGTCACCTGCATGATAATGAAGGCGACGTGAGCGCCGGGAAACAACATTAATTTTCTCGCAAGACAAGCGTTTGCCGGCGTTCATTTTAAAGAGTGTCATTTCGGGACTGTCTCAGAGCGTGTCTTAAACTGACACAAGTTGTCAGCCCTCCGACAAAATATGACACGGTCGGGATGAAAACGACCTGCGCCTTAATGGAGATCGAGGTATCTAAGGATTAGAAACTGTTAAGAAATAAGGGACATTCCCGCTTTGGCTGCACTCCTTTGGTAACCGTTTGGAATGGTGGTTCGAGTGCGAAGTAAGCAGCAACTGGGTCAACAAGACCAACACATCTAAATAACTGGGAAGAGGGGAAATTAAATGCGGAAACAAAAGGGTTTTTCACTTATCGAACTTCTGATCGTGGTCGCGATCATCCTGATCATCGCCGCGATTGCCATTCCTAACTTACTGAGAGCACGTATTGCGGCCAACGAAAGTTCCGCTGCGGGTTCTGTTCGTACGATCATCACGGGACAGATTCAGTATCAGTCCTCGCTGCCAAACAAGGGTTATGCGGCAAACCTGACGGCTCTTGGGCCGACCGGCGCCACCCCTTGCGTTCCTGACCCGCTCGGCGTTGCCGGTGCGTGTTTAATCGACAGCCAATTGGCCTTGGGCGTTAAGACTGGTTATAACCTCGCCACTGCCTCTGCTGGCGGCCCGCCAACCACGTCGTTCACCATTAACGCTTCTCCGGTCACCGTCAACCAGACTGGTACTCGTTTCTTCTGCGCCTTCGAAGACGCGGTTGTGCGCGTTTCTTCTGCCGCGATTCCGGTGGGCACTTGCCCGGCCGCAACCGCTCCGCTGCAGTAACTTGCTCGGATAGTGCGGTGTAGAATTAACAGAAAGTGAACATAAGGAGCGCCGAGAAATTCGGCGCTCCTTAGCTTTTGGACCCCATAAATAGAGCTTCGACTGCCGGTCGAAGATTTGGAGCTCACATACAAACCTCAGGAAAGTCCTGGCCTGACATCATGCGTCCGGTGCGGTACAGCCCAACAAGCCGCATTAATTTCTCCTAATGAAACAAATGGCGGTTGCCCGAGTGCGGAGTTGATCGGTAATTAGGTCAGACAACTTATCACTTGGGAAGAGGAGAATTACATGAGGAAACAAAAAGGTTTTTCACTTATCGAACTTTTAATCGTGGTTGCGATCATCCTGATCATCGCCGCGATCGCCATTCCAAACTTACTGAGAGCGCGCATCGCGGCAAATGAGTCGTCCGCTGCAGGCTCAATTCGTACCATTGTGACGGGGCAGATTCAATATCAGTCTTCCCTGCCAAACAAGGGTTATGCCGCGAACCTCACGGCGCTGGGCCCATCAGGCGCTACGCCTTGTGTGCCGGATCCCCTTGGCGTTGCTGGAGCCTGCTTGATTGATAGTCAGTTAACTTCCGGCGTTAAGACCGGATATAACGTCTCGACAGCTGCCGCAGGTGGTCCGCCCACAACGTCGTTCGCCGCAAACGCGTCACCCGTGACACGAAATCAGACAGGCACTCGTGACTTCTGCGCCTTTGAAGATGCGGTTGTCCGCGTTTCGCCGGCACTGATTCCCGTCGGCACCTGCCCCGCCGCAACCCCGCCACTCCAGTAGTTTCGGATTCTACTGCGGGTTTTATCAACTAATGGGAGCGCCCGGAGAGATCCGGCGCTCCCTAACCTTTGAGACGTTCATCTAAGGTCAGTCCAATGACAATTATTGTCATAATGGGTCGCGTTGCCTGCCAATTTTAGGGCGGCTGAAACGAATTGCCTTATAACAGGTGACTTAGACGGCAACCTTGGCGGACTCTCCGAGGGGGAAAGTGGCCTTCGGCGTGCTCCTTCCTACACAGCAGACTGAATTTTGGGCGGACTAGCAGAGTTAGCACTTCGGAACATTCCATGCGAAACGAACGAGGATTCTCGCTGATAGAGCTGCTGATCGTGGTAGCGATCATCCTCATCATTGCTGCCATCGCGATTCCAAACCTGCTTCAGGCGAGACTGTCGGCTAACGAATCTTCAGCCGTGGGATCTATTCAGAGTATCAAGACCGCCGAGATTGCTTATTTCAACGCCTATCCAGGTACGGGCTATGCAAACACGCTAGTAAATCTTGGTGGACCGGCTCCGTGCAGTCCCGCTCCGGCGGCGGCTTGTCTCCTGGATGACTTTCTTGCGAATGCTGCGCCGGGCTCGGGAGGAAAAAGCGGATACGTTTTCAGTGCCCTTGGCATCCCCAATGGCGGGATGAACGCTGGCTATGTGATCGGTTCCGTTCCGGTACAAGTTCAGAAGACGGGCAATCGAAATTTCTGCTCCGTCGAAGATGGAGTTCTGCGCTTCCAGTTCGGGGTCGGTGGTTTGCCCGTCACCACTCAACCGGCATGCACGGCCTACACAGTTTGGAACTAAGTTTTTGGCGAGTACCTGGGGGAGGGTGCACGCCAAGACGGCCAGGATTTCGGTCCTGGCCTTTTACTTTGGTAATGGCCTGCAAAGGCGTGCCTACTTGATCCAATACTTCGATTGCCTATAATTCTTGTTAAGAAGTCGAAACCTTTCAAACTTTCATGCTTGCCATCGAGATTCTTGGACTGGAAAAAACCTATAGCGTCGGTTTCTGGCGGAAGAAGCCCAAACATGCCTTGCGTCCACTTCACTTGAATGTCGAAGAAGGCGAAATATTCGGATTCCTCGGCCCTAACGGCGCTGGTAAGACCACCACTCTCAAGTTATTGATGGGCCTCGTCTTTCCCACCTCAGGCACAGCACGAATTTTGGGGATGGACATTGATGAACCGCGCATGAAGGCGCAGATTGGATTTCTCCCCGAACAGCCGTATTTCTATGACTACCTCACCGCGCGCGAACTTCTGGAATACTATGCGCAGCTTTCTGGCGTAGCCGCCAATGAACGCTCCCGCAAGGCCGATGAAGCTCTAGTAAAAGTGGGCTTGCCGAATGTTGCCGGATTGCAGTTGCGAAAATTTTCCAAAGGTATGTTACAGCGTGTTGGAATCGCGCAAGCTATCCTTCACAATCCCAAACTTCTTTTTTTCGACGAGCCAATGTCGGGCCTCGACCCGTTAGGCCGCCGCGATGTCCGCGATCTGATGGAGCAACTTAAGCACGAAGGAAAGACAATTTTCTTTTCGACGCACATTCTCCCTGACGCTGAAACTCTGTGTGATCGCGTTGCTATTATTCACAACGGCGAGCTAAAAGGCGTCGGAGCGGTTGCCGACCTGACCTCCGGCATTCGCGGCAAGCTAGAAATTGTGTGGTCGGGAAAGGTCGTCCCAGCCGCTTTAAAAGGTTTGGGGGCCGAGTGTCACGTCACGGGCGACACGGTTCGCGCTATCCTCTCCGAGGAATATCAGGATGCTGCGCTCGACGCATTGCGGAACGCGCATCTGCGACTGATCTCGCTTACCCCGGTGAGAAATTCGCTGGAAGCTTACTACGTCAGCAAATTGCAACCGACGAAAGCAATTGCCGAGGTGCATCAGTGAAAGGGGCGGTCATGAAGGCTGCGTCCGTGAATCGTATCTTCCCTATCGCGCTGAACACTTTCCGGGAGGCCGTCCGCGACCGTGTGCTTTACAACCTCGTCGCTTTCGCAGTGCTCATGTCTGGCGCGGCAATTCTGGTCGGGCAGATATCATTTGGGATTGAAAAACTTGTGGTCATCAACCTGGGACTAACAGCAGTTTCGCTATTTGGGGTTGTGATTTCCATTTTTATCGGGATTGGACTCGTCTCTAAAGAAATTGATAAGCGCACCTTGTACACCTTGCTGTCTCGCCCATTGCGCCGCTGGGAATTCGTTGTCGGCAAGTTTTGCGGATTAGTCGGCACCCTCGTTTTGAATACATTCTTTATGGCCATTGGCGTATTCGGAGCCTTACTGTACGTCGAGCATCACTTCGCAAGGCCCGATGGATGGGTGCTCGTAGCCCTGTATTTCATTGTTCTTCAGTTCGTCATTATCACGGGATTGGCATTGCTGTTTTCGTCTTTTTCTTCGCCGCTGATGTCGGCCGTGTTCGCTTTTTCCCTGTTCGTTGTGGGTGCCTTTGCCGAAGATCTGCGTGGGTTCGCCGGAATGACAAAAGGCATTACCCGCTGGGTAGCCACTGCGGCAGCCTATCTGGTGCCAAATTTTTCGGCGCTGAACGTTATCACTTCGGTTGCCCATGGACAATCCGTCTCCGGGCAGCTCATCTTCTACAACACCGTGTACGCGGTGATTTACGCCACTATGACAATTTGCGGCGCAGTATTGATCTTTGAACGCCGGAACCTGAAATGAAACGGGCGCGAATAACGCTTATCGCGGGTTCACTGCTGGTCCTGTGTCTTGCCGTTTCGGTCTTAACCCTTCATCGCTTGGACCAGGTACGTAGCCACGCAACCCTTGAGGAAGTTCTATACGTTTCCTCGCCCCAGGCTCTGAAGCGTGTTAGCTTGGGCTACAGCGGCTTGCTTGCGGATGTTTACTGGACCCGCGCGGTGCAATATTTCGGCAGCCAGCACGTCCTTGGAACCGGCGACTATAAACTCCTGGCTCCTTTACTGGAAATCACCACCACTCTCGATCCCAAACTCCTCGTGGCTTATGAATTCGGTTCCAATTTTCTCACTTCCAAACCGCCCCAGGGCGCGGGAATGCCACAGGAAGCCATCAACTTGGTGCAGCAAGGAATCCGTAACAATCCGGATGAATGGCACCTGTACTACGACCTGGGTTTTATCTACTACCTGGATCGCAAGGATTATCACGACGCGGCCGATGCCTTCTTGCGCGGCTCCCGCGTTCCCAATGCGCATCCATGGTTGAAGATCATGGCCGCACGCGCAGCCGAAGAAGGCGGGGAGGCTCAAATGGCGCGCATGCTATGGACAACGACCTATGAAACGACTCCGAGCAAGGACATTAAGGCAAACGCCGCCGCTCATTTGCGCGCTTTGCAGGTGGACGACGACGTTACCGCCCTCGAGGCTTTGCAGGCGCGTTACCGGAAGAACACCGGGCATTTTGCGTCATCATTTTCCGAACTGGAATCGGCCGGGATGCTGCGCGGTATTCCGCGCGATCCCCTTGGTGCTCCGTATAAGCTGGTGGCAGAAGGAAAAGTTGAAGTCACCGACCCGGACGATCTACCCTTCATCGAGAAGGGCCTTTCGATCGGGTACATTCCACTCCCCAAGCCAAGGATACTTCCCATTGACTAGCTTTGCTTAAATCAGCTAATGCTTCTCGATCCAAGTGAAAAAGAAGGCTGCTACAATCATTCGACGGCGATGGAGTTCGCCATAACCGCTTACTCACTGAGAGGCTGATAACTCCTACAAACTTTTGTAGGAGAGCTCCGTGAACGATTTTCCTTTCAAAGAGATTCTAGTAATATCACTCGGCGCAATCTTTGGCGCCAATGCCCGTTACTTTCTCAGCCGCTACGCCGCCAAAATACTCGGCCCTGTGTTTCCCTACGGGACCTTAATCATTAACATTCTGGGCAGCCTGATCGTAGGATTTTTTGTGATTTGGACTACGGAACGTGTCCTGATCAATCCGCGCTGGCGGTTGCTGGTCGTCGTCGGATTCTGCGGTGCTTTCACCACATTTTCAAGCTATGCCTTCGAAACCATGGCCTTTTTCGAACAAGGACAATGGTTGCTGATGCTGACCAATTTTCTCAGCAACAATGTTTTGTGCCTGGGCGCGGCAGTCGCCGGAATGGCTTTGGCTCGCGTGCTGTAAAATGCCAGACGCGATGGCAGTTCAAGTTACCATCTACCTCACTGAAGGCGATAAGTGGAAGAATCGCCCGCTGCACATGGAGATCCTCAATTATTTGCGCGAGCAAAATGTCTTTTCCGCAACTGCAGTGCACGCTGTTGGCGGATTCATGGGGCGTCAGCGCGTAAAGACCAGTCATCTCGTTGACGCGGGCGGCAAACTTCCTTTGATCATTATTTTTGTTGACACCGACGAGCATGTGAATCGCGTGCTTCCCACCCTGAAAGAAATGGCCTCGCATCGCATGATCGTGCGCGAGAATGTCGTGATCGAACAAGGCGATCTCAACTGAAATGTCGAGTCCCCCGCTGGATGTTCTGGCCATTGCTGCACACCGCGACGATGTCGAGCAGACCTGTGGCGGCACTTTGCTCAAGATGGCGCAAAAAGGCTATCGCACAGGGATACTCGATCTAACTCAAGGGGAGATGGGGACGCGCGGCAGCGCTGAAGATCGAGCTCATGAAGCTGGCGAGGCGTCGAAAATATTATTAGTGGCTTGGCGCCAGGCGCTAGACATCCCCGACGGGCGAGTCGAGAATACTTGGGAGAACCGTCTGAAAGTCGCGCGCGTGATTAGGGAGCAGCGGCCGCGAGTGGTCATACTTCCTTACTGGAAAGGGCGGCATCCAGATCACTACACGGCTTCAATTCTTGGATACGAAGCGTGTTTCCTCTCAGGGCTGGAAAAGTTGGAAGTCGGCCAAACGAGTGCAGAGCGGGAACTCTCGCCCGCGATTACATCCCTTGAGAAAGCCCCCCCACATCGCCCGTTTAAAATTATTTATGCCACCCTCTACTATGACATTCGGCCCACGTTCGTCGTAGATATCACTGAGCAGTTTGAAGCTCGTCTTCAATCCCTTATGGCATATAAAACGCAATTCAGCGATCAGGAAGCCGGCAAAGATTTGTTTCCCGCTCAAGCCGAGATCAGAAGCCGCATCGAAGCCATGGCACGCTTTTACGGAATGTTGGGAGGAGTGACCTACGCCGAGCCGTTTCTGCAAAAAGAGGTAGGGCTGGTAGAAGATTTAACTCTGATTCCAGTAAAGTCTATTTGAACGTCCCAGACATATCACAAACAACAGGTAGGGACAGCCATCGAGCATAGCTCGACATTAAGTTTGTAAAATTGTTTCGGAGGAAATCGGTAACTGGCCAACGCGCGTTTACGCGACGGCGCCCTTGGTGAACGATTCCGCAGCTTCCTTCTCGCTCGAATACACGTCGAACACGGTAACCAGCTTTGTAACTTGCAACAGATCACCGACTCGTTGCGTCAGATTAGCCAGCTTCAACGCTCCGCCATTATTGCGGGCAGTAGTGTAAAGCCCGACCAGAGTTCCCAGGCCTCCGCTGTCAATATATGTAACGCCGGACAAATTCAAAACCGTGCGCTTGCTGTGCGTCAGCAGCTTTTTCACAGTGTCGCGGAGCAAGGCAGATTCCTCGCCGAACACAATGCGGCCAATGCAGTCCACGACTAGGACATCGTTGTCCATAGTTCTGGTACTCAATCTCAATTGCATAGTGGGCCTCCTGAAGCGGGCAAACGACCCAGTTCAACTGAAAAGAGTATCTTTTGGAGCGGTACTTCGCAAGGCCATTTATAAAGGTTTTGATTCAAAAAGAGATTGCATCTGAGTCAAAAAACCACTGAAAATGCCAGTCACGGGATCGATTTCCGCTTTTTAACGCTAAACGGCCGCGACACCAGCACCGCCGTTTCCACTCGCCGCATCACGTATAATCAGATCATCTCCTCGACATGAGCTACCAGGTTCTCGCCCGCAAATACCGTCCTCAAAAATTCTCCGAAGTGATCGGGCAGGAGCATGTCACCCGCACCCTGAAAAACGCCATCGCGCAGAGGCGCACGGCTCACGGATACATCTTCAGCGGGCATCGCGGAATCGGTAAGACTACCGTAGCCCGCATTCTGGCGATGGCCTTAAACTGCCGTTCTTCTGATAAGCCGGTAGAAGAGCCCTGCGGCATTTGTGAGTCTTGTACAGAGATTCGAGCCGGTAATTCAGTGGATGTTCTCGAGATTGATGCCGCCACCAATCGCGGCATTGACGAGATTCGCGAATTACGCGAAGGCGCGCGATACCGCCCCGCCCGCGACCGGTTCAAGATTGTGATACTGGATGAAGCTCACCAGATTACGGACGCGGCCTTCAATGCCTTGCTGAAAACGCTGGAAGAGCCCCCTGACCACATGGTGTTCATGCTGGCAACAACTCAGCCCGAGGATATTCCACAGACTATCCGCTCCCGCTGCCAGCATTTCAGTTTCCGTGCGGTCCGCTTCGAAGAGATCATGAATCAACTTCGGGATCTCTCGGCCCGCGAGAACATTCCAGCCGATGAAGATGCTTTGGCAATGCTCGCTGAAGCCGGCGATGGTTCAATGAGGGACGCCCTGTCAATTCTTGATCAGGCAATCGCCTCCTGCGACGGACGGCTGACAGCTGAATCCATCCGCCAACTGGTCGGCGCCGCACCTTCGGGAGCGATGGAAGAAGTGATGAAGGCGGTATCCGAAGGGTCGAGCGACGAGATACTTCGCCAGGTTGACCGCCTGATCAGCGATGGACAGAATCCCACTCACTTCGCCCGGCAAATGGTTCGATTCATTCGAAATGCGGTTGTCGCGAAAGTTGCGGGAGGTGATTCTTCCCTGCTGCAAATTTCTGGCGATGAACGGCAGCGTGTAGCTCGAATTGCCGAGTTATTTAGTGAGGAAGACCTCGCGCGGCATTTACAAATCATTCTGCGCACCCACGCAGAACTGGGATACCGTCAGGAGCAGCGCTTTCACCTCGAATTGGGACTGCTTAAGATGGCCCATGCGCAACGGCTGTTACCTATCGAACAACTATTGAGCGACGTGACAGCGTCAGTTGGAACTACGCCCCGTCCGCCAGGGAAGCCGTCGGTGGTCCCGGATGCGCGCAAGCCGGAGGCCGCGCCTCCATCGCGATCAAACTTCGTCTCACCTTTCGCCGCGGATTCGGCTCGAAAAGGTAGTGGAAAACCTCAGCAATCCACAGAAGCAGTGTCCCCAGGTGTGCGGATGACAAGTGCCGCGCCGGGCATGTCTCCGGTAATCCTGGGAGCAGCGGTTGCCGAGGCAGTGCCCCAACCAATCCACGAAGTTTTTAAACCCAACAGCGCCCGGGATGAGTCCCCAGAAATAGGGCTAATGGAAGAAGCATTCATGGACGCCGAAGCGAAGCCCGCTGAGCCTGTAGAACAGTTGCGGACGGCATTGCTCGGTGCTCTGACGGATGCAGGGCACAGAATGCTTGTTTCCCTGTTAGAGAACGCTGAGTGGAAACTTGATGGAAATGACCTGGCAATTAAAGTAGCGTCTTCTGCAGCCGTGATTGATATGTCGCTGGGCGCGGATGCCAAGAAACTTGCAGTCGCTAGCGCCTGCGGCCTGCTGGGACGCCCAATTAAGCTGAGAGTCATTCCCGGGGGCGTGAACCAACCAGTGACCCCAAATGCTCCTGCCAACGGCAATGGGCGCAGCCGCGCCGAGCAAGACCCGGTCGTCCGTCGAATGAGAGCAAAATTTGGCGCGGAGATCAGAACAATTATTGATTATCGGGAAAAGAAATAGTTCAAGGAAGGACTCGCATGAGTGGCTTCAACATACAAGAACTGATGTCGCAAGCGAAACAACAGTATGAAGTCTTGCAAAAGAAAATGCAGGAAACCGTCGTAGAAAGTTCCTCCGGCGGCGGCAGCGTCACTGTAAAGATGGATGGGCGAAAACAAGTCTTGAGCCTGAAGATTGATCCCGAGGCCGCGAAATCCGACGATTTAGAAATGCTCCAGGATCTGATTACAGCAGCAATAAATGGAGCCGGGAGAAAAGTGGACGACGCCATGCAATCCACGATGGGCGGCATGATGCAGGGGTTGGGCGGAATGCTGTGATTCACGAAATTTTGTCTGAATGAATCGGGTGCTGCTCTCATTATCAGAAAAGCTTTTCGAATCTGCTCAATTACTCAATTACCAAATTACTCAATGTCCAAATTTGCAGAGCCGATGGCCCGTCTCATTGACGAGCTGAAAAAACTGCCGGGAATCGGTAGTAAAACCGCCCAGCGCCTTGCATTCCACATTCTGCGCTCGAATAATGAAGACGCAGAGGCCTTAGCCCTCGCGGTCAGAGACGTGAAAGCGAATCTCCGCCTGTGCTCAATTTGCAATAACATCACCGACGTCGATCCATGCATTTATTGCACCAGCGCAACTCGCAATCAACGATTGGTCTGCGTTGTCGAAGAACCCACCAACATCGCGTCCATTGAAAAGACGAAGCATTTCAATGGCGTTTACCACGTGCTGCACGGATTAATTTCTCCACTGCACGGCGTCGGTCCGGAGCAATTGCGAATCGCAAATCTCATGCGCCGCGTGGAGAGCGATCAGGTTGACGAGGTCATAATAGCCACGAACCCGACCATCGAAGGAGAGGCAACCGCAACCTATCTTTCAGGGCAACTAAGACGTGCGGGTTTGAAGGTGACTCGAATTGCGACGGGCATCCCGGTCGGCAGCGATATCGAATACGCCGACGAAATCACCATGCTGAAAGCCATGGAAGGCCGCCGTGAACTCTAGTCTGGTTCGCACAACACTAAATTGTTTCACTCATTTATTTGAAGGCGTCATTCCGAAAACCCCGCGCTTTTTCCAGCGGGGCGAGGAATCTCGCATGTGGTGAAGTAGTGCGTCACAATGCGCGAGATCCCTCTCTCGGCTGAAGTACGCCGAGCTTCGGGATGGCCCCAGTTATTCTTGCTGGTTTTAACTATTCATTAATTTATGGAAGGCGTCATTCCGAAGAGCCCGCGTTCTCTCCGGCGAGGCGAGGAATCTCGCGGTGCGGCGAAGTAGTGCGTCACAATGCGCGAGATCCCTCTCTCGGCTGAAGTACGCCGAGCTTCGGGATGACTTCAATTATTTTTGTGATTACTTGGAAGGGCGTCATTCCGAAGAGCCCGCGCTTTCTCCAGCGGGGCGAGGAATCTCGCGTGCAGCGGATCTGCTCTTCCGATCACCAGCAGGAACGTGAGAGTATACACACGACCAGCCTAGTCCTGAATAAACAAATTCGATTCTTGCTCAGCCGGGACAATGCCCTCCGGGATAGAGCCCTGGTTATATTCCGCCATGCGGTTCTTCCACTTCAAGAAATCAGTAATAGATTGCGGCTCGATGCGAACCTCCACTCGACGAAGGCTGGCGAGCAATAAATTCATCTCGTATTGAAATCCCTTCGTTGATCGTAAATTCTTCGCCGAAGGTTTGACCACTTCGACCATCCGATTGTGGCATTCAAGCAAACCCCATTTGGCTGGCAGTTCTTCCGTAGAAATCAATCCGCTCGGCGCAAGATAAAAGCGTTCGCAACCCAATCCTATCTCCGGCTTCTGTCGAAATGGTTTGCAGCAGTCCGCAAGAAAATCGGCACGAGAGATTTTGCACTCGACCAACACCGAATGGCTGGCTCGCTTCCATCCAATCGCATCAGGCATCTCGCCGCTCAGACAAGCTTGCTCAGACAGGACAACTCCGCAACGATACCGTCGCAACCACTCAACAGCCTTTTGGACTAACGCAGCATGCGTCATCAGAGCTAGGTTATGCTGAGGAGTCCCAAGGGGGGAAGTAACGGCGAGGCTTCCGCGAGCGCAAATTCATGACCGGGAAAAGCCACAGCTCACAATTTCAATCGTGAAGAAACTAACGTCTAAAACTGCCGTAAGTGTCATGTTTTTATAGTGTTAGTGCTCTCAACGCACTGGCACCGCATCCTATCGCAATCCAGGGCGATCGGCGGAAGAAACTGATGGAAAAACCCTCGACTCGTTGCTAGACTGCGCACATGCAGGACGGACGCCAGGTCGTCGTCTACTCTCGCAAAGGATGCCACCTCTGCGAGATCGTCAAAGAGACCCTAAGCAAACTCCAGCGCCGCGGCGGTTTCACATGGCATGAAGTTGACGTGGACAGCGACGACCAGTTGCGCCGCCAATTCACCGATGAAGTCCCGGTAGTCTTTATTGACGGCCGCAAAGCCTTCAAATATCGTCTCGACGAACACGAGTTCCTGCGCAAACTAGCCAGCTAAGAGCAGGCCCACGCTACGGCGTATCCAAGTTGAAATTCCCAAGTTCCGTCGTGCTGAATGGCAGATGGGCGGGCGGGTGTCGCCACATCGCGCGAGATCCCTCACTCGGCTGAAATACGCCGAGTTTCGGGATGACCTCAGATATATTTTTATTGTATGGAGGGACGTCATTCCGAAGCCCCGCGTTTTATCCAGCGGGGCGAGGGGATCTCGCGCGAGTGAAATGATCCCCAGTACTGCCAATGCCCTAACTTGCGCGGACTCCTAATTCGGGTAACGAAGTGTCGCCAAGCTCTCGCATTTCTTTTGCGGTCAGCTTCAGCGATCCCGCAGCCATGTTCTCTTCGAGATGTTGCACTGACGTCGTACCCGGAATCGGCAGCATAACCGGAGACCGTTGCAGCAACCACGCCAAGGCAATCTGCATGGGTTTGGAATTGTGAGCCTTCGCGATTCGAGCAGCGCATCCCCGGCAACCTTCCCTGCTCCCAACGGAAACCACGGAATGAACGCAATTCCGTTCTTTTCGCAATAGTCCAGAACATGCTCCCACTCGCGATCGGCAAAGCTGTACCGATTCTGTACGGAGACAATTGGCGTAATCTTGCGCGCCCGTTCCACATGCTCGCGAGTGACATTGGAGAGTCCAATCAATCGGATCTTCCCTTGGTCGCGAAGTTCAGCAAGAGTTTCCATCGACTTGTCAAAAGAAGTCGCGGGATCAGGCGTGTGCAACTGATACAAATCAATCCGGTCCAGACGAAGCCGCTTCAGGCTACCCTCGACGGCCTTCCTGAGGTGCACCGGACTCGCGTCGTGGCTCCAGTATCCCGGCGCCGGTCGCACCCACCCGCCCTTGGTCGCAATGACCAGACCCTGAGGATATGGGGCCAGAGCCTCCGCAATCAACTCTTCGCTGACATTCGGCCCATACGAATCCGCGGTGTCAATAAAATTGACACCGAGCTCTACCGCTTTCCGCAGCACCGCGAGAGCCCCGGCTCGGTCTTTGGGAGGTCCCCAAATTCCATCGCCGGTAATTCTCATCGCTCCGAATCCCAGCCGATTGACGGTCAGAGCATCGCCGAGTGAAATGGTTCCCGCAGCATTGGTGGATGTTCGCTTTGCCATAATTTAATTGTACCGTGTTCAAACGACCTATTGGAGGCTGGATGAGCATGCGTTTGGCTGCCCACAAAAAGAACCTCAGACCGTGCCCATATCGTCTAAGAATTCAGTGACTTCTTCCCCGAAGCCTCCATTAACGCCGCGAGCAGCGGTGCAGCGGTTAAGCGCGATTCTCCCCGACGTTTGGGAATTGATCCGCCCTCGCCGCGCCCTGCTGGCACTAGGCTTCCTGCTGATGGTGGTCAACCGCGTTTCAGGGCTGGTACTTCCCTATTCCACAAAGTTTCTGATTGATACCGTAATCGTTAAGCACCAGATTCAGCGTCTGCGGCCACTCGTCTTGTGGGTTTTGCTGGCCACCTTGATTCAAGGCGCGACATCGTTTTCGTTGACGCAATTGCTTTCGAAAGAGGCGCAGCGCCTCATCGCCGAGCTTCGCCAAAAGGTGCAGGCGCATATTGGGCGGCTTTCGATTGCGTTTCACGATTCCAACAAGAGCGGCGTGCTGGTTTCGAGAATCATGAGCGACGTGGAGGGAGTCCGCAACCTGCTTGGAACAGGCTTGGTGGATTTGACGGGTGGATTGCTAACGGCGTGCATCGCACTGGTCGTGCTTTTCCGGCTCAGTTCCCTGATGACCGTGATGGCATTTGGATTTCTTCTCTGTTTTGCCCTGGCATTGAGAAAAGCGTTCGCCACCATTCGCCCAATCTTTCGCGAACGCGGAAAGATTACTGCCGAGGTTACGGGCAGGCTCGCAGAATCTCTCGGGGGAGTGCGAGTAATCAAGGGTTACCACGCCGAAAAGCGGGAGGCAGGCGTGTTCTCGAGAGGCGTGCTTCGCCTGCTGGACAATGTCATGCGAACCCTCACCGCAACCTCGGTGATGAGCTTATCCGCGAGCTTGCTTCTCGGCGTGGTCGGCGCGCTGATCATGTACTCCGGGGCAAGGCAGATCATTTCGGGCAGTCTTACCATCGGAGGATTCTTTACCTATACGTTATTTCTCGGCTTTTTGATTGCCCCGGTTATGCAAATCGTTCAAGTTGGCACCCAACTAACGGAAGCCCTCGCAGGCCTGGAACGCACCCACGAGATTCTTAACGAACGGCCTGAGGATGCAGATCCGAAAAGAACCGTCACGCTTCCCAACATCTATGGAGCTATTGACTTTGATCACGTGAATTTCAGCTATGACGGGGTTCGTACAGTGCTACATGACATTTCGTTCCACGCAGAGCCGGGAACGGTGACCGCGCTGATTGGATCGTCTGGATCGGGCAAGTCCACCACCATTGGATTGGTTGCGGCGTTTTATGTGCCTTCCGCCGGGACAATTCTGGTTGATGGAATTGATTTGAGTACGGTGCGACTGGATTCTTATCGCACGCATCTTGGTACGGTCTTGCAGGAGTCGTTTCTGTTCGATGGAACGATTCGGGAGAACGTGGCATTTTCGCGACCAGACGCGAGCGAAGAAGAGATTCTGGAAGCGTGCCGAATTGCCCGTGTGGACGAGTTTGCGGAAAGCTTTGCGGATAAATATGACACCATCGTAGGCGAGCGCGGAGTAAAGCTGTCCGGCGGACAGCGGCAGAGAATTTCCATCGCCCGCGCCATCCTTGCCGAGCCGCGCATCCTGATTCTTGACGAAGCGACTTCGAGCCTCGATTCTGAGTCTGAGGCGCTCATTCAGCAGGGGCTTTCGTATCTCATGCAGGGACGCACTACGTTCGTAATCGCTCACCGGCTTTCGACGATTCGCCGCGCCGATCAAATCCTGGTGATTGAGCAAGGAAGGATCGTCGAGCGAGGGACTCACGAGCAGCTGTTCGCTTTGCGCGGCCGTTATCACGACCTGTACACAAAGCAACATGGTGTGGAAACGAATCTATTTCTGGCCCCCGGAGAAGGGGATGCGATTCCGGCAGAGACTGCTTCGAAGAAACCTGCAAAGGACGATGCAGATTTGACCGATGCGTTGAATCTGGTGAGGGGGGACGTCCGGTAGAGATGAATTCGGTTGACGGCCAGAAGGCAGTTGCGATTCAGAGTGACGTGGCGATCCGGACCGACAACGTTTGCCGCCATTACAAAATGGGGGAGACGTTAATCCGTGCCGTGGATGGCATTTCACTTCAAGTACAGCCGGGCGAATTCGTCGCGTTGCTGGGGACCTCAGGCTCCGGTAAATCCTCGCTATTGAATCTGATCGCTGGGCTCGACCGGCCCACGTCGGGCAGTGTGGTCGTTCAAGGACATAACCTCGCAACACTCTCACGCGAGGAATTGGCTAAATACCGTCTGCACGCAGTCGGTATGGTCTTCCAATCTTTTAATTTGATTCCCAGCATGACGTTACTGGAGAATGTCGAGCTGCCCATGCGCTTTGCCGAGGTCGACCGCGATAAGCGCGGCGCTCGTGCCGAAGAAGCATTGCGGCGGGTCGGGCTGATCGCGAGGCTTCGGCATCGTCCAACCGAACTTTCAGGCGGAGAGCAGCAACGGGCATCATTGGCACGGGCTCTAATTAACCAACCTCAAGTCCTGCTCGCAGATGAACCAACCGGCAATCTCGATTCGCGCACCGGAACCGAGATCATGAATTTTATCCGCGAGTTCAATGAGGCAATGGGAATGACGGTTGTAATGGTCACCCATGAACGAACCCTGGCAGAGCGCTACGCCCGGCGCATGATTTTTCTGGCGGATGGAAAACTGGTGGGCGACGAATCGAATCAAGTAACGGCCGCGCCCGTGAGAGTGAAAGAAGGCACGCTGTGAAGTTATACGACTCGACCGAGCTCGCAATTCGCAATTTGCGCGAATCCATTTTGCGAAATTCCCTTACTACGTTGGGTATCTCGGTGGGAGTGGCATCGCTGGTTGCAATGTTGTCTCTTGGCATCGGCTTGCAACAGATGGCTGCCCGCCGCCTGCAAAAATCAGGATTGTTCGATACCGTTGTCGTCACATCCCGCCGCGACTTTCGCGGCTTCAATCGTGAACAGGAGAAAGACGGCCCCTCCCCGGCCGAGAGTCCTGCTCTAGACGAGAATGCGCGCCAGACAATGGAGAAGCTTCCCAATGTTGTGGAAGTTTATCCCGACATCCGCCTGATCACGGAACTCCGTTATGAAGGCAAGCAGCATCTCACCATGGTTGCGGGACTTCCCTTCTCCGCAAAAAGCAACGACGCTTTCGAGGGCATGCAGGGCAGCTTCTTTTCCTCTGAACTGGCGCCTGAAACCGTACTGCAAAAGTCCTTTGCGGAGGAACTGCTTGGCCGCACTCCGAAGGCCGGAGAAGACGACGCGAAGGTTGCCGACCTCGCGCCTGCATTACTTGGCAAAGAATTGATCATGCGGTATGCGGAGCGCACGCCAGCGGGAACTTCTGATGCAGCGGGTTCGGGCAGTTCGGCGTACTCCGTTGTCTCCCATGAGTTGAAGCTTAAAATTGTTGGCATTTGCGACCTCGACCCCGACAGCATGCGAGGCCAAGCCCGCGCGCGTGTGTTTATTGCACTGAAACTTGCTGAGAGCCTGCATCTTATGCAGACATCCAACCTGCGCGATACTTCAGACGCGGCGAGCGGCACTCCGACATACTCGAATGTAAGCGTACGCGTAAAGAGTCCAAGGTATGTACAGCAAGTCGAGGATGCAATTAAGAAGATGGGATTTAACACTTTCTCGATCATTGATGCGACCAGCAGCCTGCGCCGATTTTTCGCAGTGCTGGATTTATTTCTTGGAATCTTTGGAAGTCTGGCTCTGGCGGTGGCGTCAATCGGGATCGTAAATACGCTGGTGATGGCAATTTTAGAAAGGCGCCGGGAAATCGGCATCATGAAAGCTCTAGGGGCCAGCGACTCCGACGTTAAGGGATTGTTCTTTGCTGAAGCCGGAGCAATGGGCGTCTTCGGAGGGATATTCGGCGTCGCCCTCGGCTGGGTCATCGGTCAGGTAATCAACTTCGGCACAAATATCTATCTCAAGCGACAGCAATTCCCTTCTGAAAATATCTGGTCGGTGCCGTGGTGGCTGGTTGCGGGCGCGATTGCGTTCGCGGTCGTGGTCAGTTTGCTTTCGGGGCTGTACCCTGCAAGCCGCGCCGCGAGACTCGATCCAGTACAGGCGTTACGCTATGAGTGACCGGGTTGATCGCTGAAGCGAGCCCAAGAAGCCGAGAACAGCGATCAACAGCAGCAGATGCCCGGCGAAGAAGTTGCCGAGAAAAATGTAGAGCACAATCGCCGTCGCAGCTGGTATCAGAGACACCAACATAATGACGCTTCTCGTTGCCGCGGCCGGCTGGACTGCGAGAAATCCGAAGAGTGCCGCTAGTATGAAAAGCGTCGTCGAATCGGCAAGCCAAAGACCCTTGCAGCAGCCAGCGTAGAACCGGGGCAGATTCGAGGCCGCGACGAACGTCGCTGCTTTGCCATAGGCGGCGGCATGCGCCAATCCGCCCAGGGCCGAAAGTAAAGATGCACTGCCGAATAGCAGACGTTGACTTTTCCACATCAGCTTAATCCTTTGCCGTTTTGGTCAGGCGCTCTGAGGGACACTCTTTTGTGCCTGCATAAATTTTTCAAATGGCCGGGCGTCGAAAAACAGTTCAATACCTGCGATCTTGTCGCCCTTAAAAGTTATGAGTTCCGCTGTCCGGCAAATTCCTACGGGATCAACGCAGACAAAATCGTAAGTAAAAATAGCTTGATTTCCCGCAGCGAACTTCGAGCGTACCTGCAATGACTTCATCATCCCAAACATGCGTTGGCTGGCCTGAACGAATTTATCTTTGCCCCTGGTTTCAGCGACCGGCCCCTTAAAGTGAACCTCTGGATCCAGGACTTTCGCGATTCCGTCAATGTCTTTTTCGTCCCACGCTTTCAAGTACTTCTCAGCTATTTTCAAAATGTCATTTGGCATATCACTCTCCTTGCATTCGGAACATTACCTGCAGTGATACAATAATGCAAGTACGGACATAAAGGATACTATGAGCTATTTCGTGAGTGAATACTTGCCATGAAAACAGCCCGGGAGCCTGACAACCAATTCTGTCCTCTGATAGCATTCGGGCGCGCCGCTGGCGGCAAGTACAAAATGAGGATTCTCTGGGAGTTGCGGGACGGCGCCAGGCGGTACGGTGAGCTTCGCAGGTCTGCAGTGATGGCTGCCCGGGGAACGCCAGTCACCGCGCGAGTTTTGAGCCGCGAACTAAAAGAGCTGCACGCTTTAGGCCTGATCAACCGGAAACAGTATCCGGTGGTTCCACCTAAAGTTGAGTACAGCCTGACAACATTCGGCAAAAGTCTTCTGCCCGTGATAAAGCAGATCGTGAAATGGGGATTGGCCGGGGCGCGGCAGATTGCTTCAAAAGAGGCGCCTGCCCGCCTGTCCTGCCTCTTGGCTGCTTTACTTCTGATCGTGCCATTTAGCGGTTTGCTGGCTCAAGGCCGCATGGACTGCTCTGCTCTCAACAGCCTAGCTCTTAAACAACAAGTCCATTACTGCGTGTTACTACCCGACGACTACGACGCCACTGCCGCAAATCACTTAGCGGCCTACCCCGTTCTCTACTTCTTGCACGGCCTGGGGCAAAACGAGCAGGCTCTTTTCAAGAGCGGGGGATGGAATTTAATCGAAGACCTGCGCCAGCAAGGAAAGATCGGTCAATACCTAATCGTGGCGCCGGATGGGAAGAACAGCTTTTTCATTAACTCCGCCGATGGCAAGGTGCGGTACAGCGATTTCTTCATCCACGAATTCATTCCTTTTATTGAAAGTGAATACATCGTCAGAAAGGGCAGGGCCGGAAGAGCGGTTACCGGGCTCTCCATGGGCGGATACGGCGCGTTGCGTTTCGCTTTCGCGCATCCGGAATTGTTCTCGGCGGTCAGCGCGCAGAGTGCGGCGCTCATGACTGAGTCTCCTCAGGAACTTAATTCAGCGTTGCAGTCTCGAACGGAGTTGGGGCGCCTTATGGGATCACCTTTCGGAGATCCGATAAATATTCCGCATTGGAAGCGGAACGATCCATTCACTTTGGCGCGGGCGAATAAGGCCGCGATCGCCAGGCTCGGGATCTATTTCAATTGTGGGCAGCAGGATGATTTCAACTTTGAGGTTGGTGCGGAATTCTTGCACCGCCAGCTTCAATCGGAGGGAATCAAACACGAATTCCATTTATATCCCGGCGATCACAGCCCGGATTATTTTCTAGCGCATCTGGGAGAAACGTTGGAGTTTCATTCGAAGGCGTTTGCCAAAACCAATTGATCCTCCTCATGCTTCTGAGTGCCGGATGTGAGCAATATCGCGATTTTTCGCAACAGTTACGGCCTAAGGTCTGCACGTCGTTAAATCGTCTTGCGAGGGTGTCAAGAGGATTGCCGTTCGCGGGTAATGAAGTGCCGTTCTTTTTCGGAAGGAATTTCGCGAAGAACTAGCTTAACGAATCCCGGTAAATCAAAATGAGGCGGCCTTTCTGTAACCACAATTTCCAAGTCGTAAGTCACTTTCTTGATCTTTACGAAGAAATCTCCCGTGACCTCCGGGCCGAGAAATGTTGGTGTGTCAAAGGTGTGATCGATCTGCTTCCGGTTTAGCCTTTCACTCTTCATCAGGCCGAGCTCTTGCCGAAGGAGGGCCTCCAGGTTACCGATAGGTGAGCGATCTTGGTCGTAGAAAATTACTTCACGATCCGGAAGTGGTCGAAGCGATAGGCTCGATTTGTCGATAAGAGCCGTATCCGGATTACTAGCGAACCACGTCGAATCGACATGGACTACAAAGTTCGAAGAACGAGGTTCAAAGATCGTCCATTTCAAGCCCATTGCAAGCTGCTCCACGGTTCCACCGGCGGGATCGGGAGCGGGCACTTTGAAGGATCGGATTTCCGCCGCCACCTTGGCCCCGCTCAGCGTCGTCATGGTTATGTTCTTTTTCGGTGGGGGCTCATCCAATTCGTACAGCACGATTCCCTGCGCCTCTGCAAAATCCTTAGCGCCCTGCTGGTATCCAGTCCGTGTGACGAAAATCCCTCGAGGCTGGTTGGGCAAGTCATCGAGAACACATTTGAAATGGAACAGGTTACCTTGCTTAACCGCGCTCCGCCAATCTTTAGCCTGGACAATGACTTCGTGTTCGATTCCAGCCTTCAAAAACTTCCAATAAACATCAACTTGATGCGTGGATATCTTGCCCTTCAGCATCTAGTCCTGTTCAACGGTTATAGTTGCGACTTCTTCTTGATCGTGGATGGCTTGGAAGATTCCCTGCACCAACTTTTCATAACCAACGCCCGTGTTTTTCTTCTTTTTAGCCATCGTTCTGTTGACAAATGTTCTAGAGTTTCAATCGCTTTACGGCCGTTTTTGCCGCGTGGTAGCCGCACATTCCGTGAACCCCTCCGCCGGGCGGAGTTGAAGCCGAGCACAGGTATACGTCCTTAGCCGAAGTCGCGTAACCACGGGCCGTCGGACGAAATAGGAACTGCCCGATGTCCATTGCGCCGCCATTGATATCGCCGCCGATCAGATTAGCGTCCATGGCTTCAAGCGCGGACGGAGAAAAAACCTTTCTCGCCAGGACGCAATCGGCAAACCCAGGCGCGAAACGCTCAATCTGTGCTTCGAGTCTTGGCAACATGTCGAAATCCGATCCGTTGGGAACGTGGCAGTAAGCCCAAGCCGTGTGCTTCCCTTCCGGTGCGCGTGAATCAAACAGGCTGGGCTGCGCCAGTATCATGAACGGGCGCTCAGCAGGTTTGCCCTCGGACATGGCCTTCTCTGACTCCGCAATTTCTTCAAAGCTCCCGCCTATGTGAACAGTTGCAGCGCGCAAACACTCCGAAGCCCGCCACGGTATCGGCACTGATAGCGCATAATCAATCTTGAACGCCCCGGGACCGTAACGATACCTGCCCAGCAGGCGTTTGAATGTGTCCGAGAATCTTGCGCCGCCAATCCGCAGCAACTGTCGCGGCGTAATGTCGCACAGCGTGAGGTCGTAATTTTTCAATTCAGACAGATTCTCAATCCGACGGGATGTTGTAACAGTAGCGCCGAGCGTTGCGAGATAGCTGAATAAAGAATTCGTGATGGATTGTGATCCGCGCATGGGGATCGGCCATCCCACTGCGTGCGCGGCTGCCCCTATAATTACTCCAAAAGCGCCACTCAAGGGTTCGTCCAAACTGAGGAAAGAGTGCGCGGCAAGGCCGGCAAAAAGAGCCTTCGTACGTGCATCGTGAAAACGGCTCACGATACCCTTTGCCGACGAGACCGCTATCAATCCGAGCCGTCCAAGCATGAATGGATGGCGAAATGGAAGATGCACAGGCGCTAAGACCTCCGCCGCAAATTCAGGCCAGCGCTTGGCGAACGGCTCCATCAAGCTGCGCCATGCTTTAGCGTCAGTTCCAAAAACAGAATCCGCATCTTCGAACTTGCGTTCTAAAGTTATGGCGGTCCCGTCATCGAAGGGGTGGGCCAAGGCTGCGGGAGAGTGAATCCATGACAGGCCATGACTTTCCAGAGGTAGTGACGAAAAGAAAGGAGAGCCCACAGCCATGGGGTGTACCGCCGATCCGAAGTCGTGCAGAAAACCGGGGAGGGTTAGTTCCATGGTACGGGCTGCGCCGCCGGGAATGGCTTCCGCCTCGAAGACATCTACATGAATGCCTTCTTGAGCGAGCACAATGGCCGCCGCCAAACCGTTCGGCCCACTGCCGATAACGCATGCTTTTCGGTTCATATCTCCGTAGACCTTTCCGTCATGTCACTAGAGTGCCGGGCGTCCCCGCCCGGCGGGACGGGCGGGGACGCCCGTCTCTCCATTGAGATTTATTAAGGCGGAGGAGCACTTATCTGCGGCCAATCCTCAACTTCGACCTTACCAGTTGCATCGTGCCCGAGCGTTGGCGCGTATAGTCCAAGATATTCGCGGCGCCACCATGTTCCTTGCGAACGCTTTTCCGCTATGGTGGTAAACCAGTATTGATACAGGACAGCCCGAACCTCCTTCGGCGGCTGCTTCGCAAAGGGATTGCCTGCAAAAAGAGACAATACATCCGAATCATTCGCCAGCAAACGCTCTTCCGTGCTGGTGACTAGTGGGTTCTCACGCCACGTGCCGAGAGACGCGAACCATAAATTCCAATCGAACCGCGGTTGATAAGGCGCATAAATTCCAGGAGGCTTGCGTATATCCTGCGGCTTGTAACCAAATGGATAGGGCACCCAGTTCTGCCCATCCATCGAGCCTTGAAATTCAATCTCGTATCTTCCGCGCGTCATGACTGCAAATAAGCCGTAGCGATTGGCGATGCGGAAGGGATCCAGCGCAGTTACCGGCGACGTTGGCAGTGGCGCTCTTGGAAGGAACATCCCTATCAATTGTGCCGTGGTCGCATAGAAAATCCAGCTCAGCATAACTGCGGTTACCGAAAGTCTCAACGCCATGAGAGGCGAGGTTTGGTAGCTGCTTTCCATGCCATTCTTTTCCCTTGCAGGCAACGAATCGGCGTCCGAGGTTTTGGCGGGAGGGGCCACAAAGCGGGGTCTCCACCGGGCCGGCAAAAAGTGCACACAAACTTTATCGTCAAGTAAGAGGAATCCCAAGGCAAGCACCAAATAATTCAGGAACGCATAATTGGCAGTCAGAATCACACCAATTTCCCAAGGCGTGACAATAAAGAAAAGAATAGTCCGAAAGCGGCGTGGCAGAAAAAACATCCATATCAGGCCGAGTTCGAGTGCGAGCGTGGCGTAAACACTGCCAGCATGAAACCAATGCGGCAGATGCTGCACGTACCAACCGATCCACGTGGGCAGCGGGCCATTTTGGTAGTACTCGTCCATGGCTGTAAAGTGCCGCCATTCCGGATCGCCGCTGGCAATTTTGGCGACGCCAGATTCGAAGTAAATTCGAAACCATTCCCACTGCAAAAGAAACCAACTGGCTCTCGATGAAGGCGATGTTTCGCCCCATCCTGGGCGGAATCCCTTCGGCGCTAGAAATAGCGAAATGAAGCCGGATTCGAGAAGCATGCCATCAGATTGGTATCCAGAAAAATCACCGGCTGCGCTAACGAAAGACAGGAAGCACACAAAACAAATAGCCAGCGCGACTCGTGGCGATACATTCACGACGATCAATAACGAGGCCAACATTCCAACCCAGCACAAGGCCATCAACATGTGCGAGCCGCTGGAGAACCACAGCAGAGTTGGCGCAAACCAAAACCGTGCTGCCCCAAGCTGCGCGGCTACGGCCTGCAAGTATTGATTGGCGGGAAGAATGCCATTCGGACCAATGAGGCCGCGAATTTGAAAGATGAGAGAGAAAAACGCGGAAAAGTATATGAGTCCGAGACAGCGGAGGAATATCCACCTTGGAATGAAGCGATCCGTCGCCCCGTGTTCGGCGTTAAAAAGATAGTGGATTACGTTGGAATTTTTGTTCGCGAAACGAGTCGCGTTTTGATGGCCTGACGGGGCTAACCGAGGCGACCTGAAGAGGCGTGGAAATGGAAACCCGAGAATCGTCACGCAGGATCCCATTCTGATTGCAGCCCCCCGTCAGTCCCCCCTACTTGGTTCTCCCGCCTTCCACTTTCAATTTATCCGCCGCAGCTGCTTGTGCTGCCGCCAGCCGCGCCGTGAGCACACGGAACGGAGAGCATGACACATAGTTCAAGCCAACCTGATGGCAGAATTCCACAGACGAGGGCTCTCCGCCGTGCTCACCGCAGATTCCTACTTTCAAAGTGGGACGTGTTTTGCGGCCGCGCTCGGTTGCCATCTTGACCAGTTGTCCGACGCCTTCGCGGTCGAGGACTGCGAATGGGTCTTGTTTGAGAATTCCCTCTTCCAGATATGTGGGAAGCACTTTGTTGATGTCGTCGCGGGAGAATCCGAAAGTTGTTTGTGTGAGATCGTTGGTGCCGAAGGAGAAGAATTCGGCTTCCTGAGCGATCTCATCCGCGACCAGAGCGGCTCGGGGAAGCTCGATCATCGTTCCGACTAGATATTCAACGGTCCGTTCTTTCTCGCGGAATACTTCGTCGGCTACGCGACGCACAATTGCCGCCTGATTCGCCATTTCTTTCAATGTAGCCGTGAGCGGGATCATTACTTCGGGCTTTACTTTCACGCCATCTTTCGAAACGGCAACTGCTGCTTCGAAAATTGCGCGGGCTTGCATCTCGGTGATTTCTGGATAGGTGATTCCGAGACGGCATCCTCGATGTCCGAGCATGGGGTTTACTTCGTGCAAATCTTCTACTCGCCGTAGCAATGACTTCAATCCTTTTAGTTTTGGCGAACGTGGTTTGGTGGCTTCTAGTACGGCGATTTCGACCATCAAGTCTTCGCGGCGTGGGAGGAACTCGTGCAGCGGTGGATCGAGCGTGCGAATGGTGACTGGGAAGCCGTCCATGGCGCGAAAGACGCCGATAAAATCGGCGCGCTGCATGGGCAGCAATTTCTTCAGCGCGGTGCGACGGTCCTTTTCGTTGTTGGCGAGAATCATGGCCCGCATGTGCGGAAGCCTGTCCTCGGCAAAGAACATGTGCTCGGTGCGGCAGAGGCCGATGCCTTCGGCTCCGAATGCGCGAGCCTGGATCGCATCGCGAGGAATGTCGGCGTTGGCGCGAACCCCCATGGTGCGGAAAGGTTCGGACCAGCCCATGAACTTAATCAACTCCGGGTCATCGGGCTTGGCGTCGACCGTGTTGAGCTTGCCCTTGATGACGCGGCCAGTAGTGCCATCGAGCGAAATCCAATCTCCGCCTTTGAAGACCTGCCCTTTCACGCGCATCTCGCGGGCTTTCTCGTCAACCTGAATATCGCCAGCTCCGGCGACGCAACATTTGCCCATTCCGCGAGTGACTACCGCCGCGTGGCTGGTCATGCCGCCGCGCGAGGTCAGAATTCCCGCAGCGACCTCCATGCCGTGAATGTCTTCGGGGGTGGTCTCGGCGCGAACGAGGATGACGGGGACTCTCTTGTTACTGTGTCCAGCTTTTTCGACGGCTTCATCCGCGGTGAAGACGATTTGTCCTACGGCTGCGCCCGGCGATGCGGGCAAGCCCGTAGCGAGAACTTCAACCTCTCCCTTTTCGTCCAGTCGCGGAACCAGGAAGTCGTAAAGCTGATTTGGCTCGACGCGGAAAATCGCTTCTTCTTTGCTGATGAGATTTTCTTCCACCATTTGAATTGCTACGCGGACAGCGGCGCGGCCAGTGCGCTTTCCGTTGCGCGTCTGCAACATGTACAGGCGGCCTTCCTGGATGGTGAATTCGAAGTCCTGCATGTCGCGATAATGTTTTTCCAGGCGGGTAGTAATGTCGCGAAGCTGGTCGTAAACCTCGGGCATAACTTTTTGGAGTTCGAGGATTGGTACCGGAGTGCGAATGCCGGCGACAACATCTTCGCCCTGCGCATTCATTAAGAACTCGCCGTAGAATTCTTTGACTCCGGTTGCGGGATTGCGCGTGAACCCCACACCAGTACCGCTGGTGTCGCCTAGATTTCCAAATACCATGGCCTGCACGTTGACAGCGGTCCCAAGTTCATCCGGAATATTGTTCATGCGGCGATAGTGTTTGGCGCGATCATTTTGCCAGGAGCGGAAAACTGCGTCTCGGGCCATGGTTAACTGCTCATTGGCGTCCTGAGGGAAGTCGCGTTTGGTGTGCTTCTTCACGACTTTCTTGTATTCCTCAATCACCTCTTTGAGCGCCTTCGCGTCGAGATCGGTATCTAGCTTGGCTTTTTTCTGCTTCTTTTTCGCATCGAAGACTTCATCGAACGCGTGCTTGGGGATTTCGAGAACCACCGCTCCGAACATCTGGATCAGACGGCGGTAAGAATCGTAAGCGAAGCGCGCGTTGTTGCCCCTTTTGGCGAGAGCCTCGACGCTTCGATCGTTGAGCCCGAGGTTGAGGATCGTATCCATCATGCCGGGCATGGAGAACTTCGCGCCCGAGCGAACGCTTACCAGAAGTGGATTGTCGCCTTTTCCGAGTTGCTGCCCTTGCAGCGCTTCCAGCTTTTCCAGTGCTGCGGCCATTTGGCGATTTACTTCCTGAGAAACGCCGTGATGCCGCATATATTCCCGGCAGGCTTCCGTCTGAATGGTGAAGCCGGGAGGCACGGGCAAGCCCGCGTTGGTCATTTCGGCGAGGCCAGCGCCTTTGCCGCCGAGGTCGTCCTTCATCTTGCCATTGCCGTCGGCTTTGCCTCCGCCAAAGAAATACGCGTATTTAATGGCAGGTTTTGTGTCGGTTCGCGCAACTAAGTTTTCGGGGAGCGTGGTTTCGGGAAGCGTGCTGGTAGCCATAAGGATTCCTTTTCTTGCAGCGCTTATTTTAATTCTATTTGGTGGATTCTTTGCCTTCGGTCACGATCTCGGAAAAATCGGCGATGGTGGAGAAATTATCCAACAGCAATTGCAGTAGCGCTAGACGGTTCGCCCGGATTTTTTCGTCGTCAACCATGACCATCACTTTATCGAAAAACCTGTCCGTTGGTTCTCTCAACTCCGAGAACTGGCGAAGGCACTCTACATACTCTCGTTTTTCAATGCCCTCTTTAACTCGAGGAATAATCGCTAGAAGCTTTTCGTGCAGCCACTTAGCTTCCTCAACGTCCTCGGAACCCGCTTCGAAAGCTATGGCCGGGCGCATTCCCTTCTCGCTAGCCTGCCTCAGGATATTACGGATGCGCTTCGATGCCGCGGCAATAGACTGGAAATCGGGGAGACCACGTACTTCAGTCACCGCCGAAGCCCGGGCGACGACATCCACAACATTATCGTATCCCACGGCCAGCACGGCATTCACTATGTCATATTTGAAACCGAGGACATCGCGCAGGTAGAACTCCACTCGTTCGCGGAAGAATCCTCTAAGCGCATGTGCATACTCGTCTTGCTTTGAGAATTTCCCCTCCGCGGCCGTGCCGCGATAAGCTTCATACGAATCGCCGGCCAATTGATCCAGACTTATCGGCAACCGGTGTTCAGCAATGATTCTCACGATGCCATTCGCCTGCCGGCGCAGCGCGAACGGATCTTTCGAGCCTGTAGGCTGAAGTCCGAGGGCAAACATGCCCACGATGGTGTCCGCCTTGTCGCCGATCGCGAGGACCGCTCCCTCCACTGTTCGTGGAACAGCATCTTCCATTGAAACGGGTTTGTATTGATCGTAGATGGCATCGGCAATCGCTTGGCGAGTGCTGCCGGGCATGCCATGATCCAATTCCTGGGCACAGGCATACAGACCGCCGACGACTCCTTGCAATTCGGTGAACTCTTTCACAAGTTCGGTGGTTAGATCGGTTTTCGCCAGCATGGCCGCTTTGTGTACGACTCCGGGCCGCACGGCCATGCCGTTCCGGCGAATGATCTCGCACAACCAACTGCATAAACGCTGCACGCGGCGAGTCTTGTCGTAATAGCTGCCCAGCTCCTTTTGAAAAACTACTTTCTTGAGCCACTGCGCCCGTTCCCGCAGAGGATGCTTCTGATCGCTCTGCCAGAAGAAACGCGCGTCGTTGAATCGTGCTCGCAGCACGCGCTCGTGGCCATGGCGAATTATGCCCTTGGGATCGCCGTCGGTATTCAGCACAGCCAGAAAATGGGGAAGCAGTTTGCCGTTGGCATCTTCGATCGCGAAATATTTCTGATGATCACGCATGACGGTGACCAGAACTTCTTCGGGCAGTTCCAGGTATGAATCGTCGAAAGTTCCCAGGATTGCTGACGGAAATTCGGTCAGGTTGACGACGGCATCGAGAAGATTTTTGTCTTCGCGCCAGCGCGCGCCGGGGATGGTGCGAGTCGCGGCGTCCAAGCCTTTACGAATCTGATGTTCGCGCTCGGGGCGGTTTAACACCTTCGCCTCGCGGAGAGCTTCGACGTAGGCATCTCCGGCGTGCAGAATCTTTACAGTATGGTCAGCCAGAATTCGGTGTCCGCGAGTTTCATTGCCCGCAATCAAGCCGAAGAATTCGAGCGGTAGTATCTCGCCATCGAGCATTGCAACCAGCCATCGGATTGGCCGCACGAATCGCTCACTGGATTTGCGCCAATACATGTTTTTTGGCCAATAAATCGCGCCGATTTCTTTTGGCAAAAGTTCAGATAGCAAATCGCGCGCGCTTCTGCCTTTATTTGTGACGGTTGCCGTAACATATTCACCTTTGGAAGTGGTGACCGTTTCCAGGCGCGATACTTCGACCCTGGCCTTCTTTGCGAAAGCGTGAGCCGCAGGAGTTGGTTGACCGTCTTTGAAGGCAATTTTTGCCGATGGACCCGTAAGTTTCTCGGTCGTGTCCGGCTGACGCAGCGAGATTCGGGAGGCGAGAACCGCCAGGCGGCGAGGCGTATCGAACGATGTAATTATGTTATGCGTGGAAAGGTGTTCCCGCTCCAGCAATTTGCTGACGCGATCGCGAAGATCAAGAGACGCCGCATCAATCATCCTGGCGGGAATCTCTTCGCATCCGATTTCTAAAAGAAAATCTGGCATTTGGTTTAACAGGGACAGCCGCCCTCGGCTGTCCGGCCGGGTCCGGGACCGGCAGTATTGAAGCGAATAAGACTTGTCGAGCTTTGCTCGAGTGGACGCCGAGGGCGGCTGTCCCTACGCAGTCTCCATTACATTGTTCTTGTCTTCGCCGGCAGGTTCCTCGTCAACCGAATCTGATGGCGAACTTTGCTGATCTACCCATGCCTTCGCTATTCCCACCGCCAAAGCTCTTACCCTTGCGATCACTCCGACGCGCTCGGTCACAGAAATCGCACCGCGTGCGTCCAGAATATTGAACAGATGAGAGCATTTCAGGCAGAGATCGTAGGCCCCCAACAGCGGAAACCGCCTCTGCTCCGCTGAACTAAAGGGCGGTGCGTCTTTGCTAGCAGTCGAAAATCCTTCCAGCAATGCCTGGCACATTCTGCTTCGTACAGTTCGAAATGTTTCCAAGTTTTCTGCACGTCCGCCATTTCGAAATTGTAAACCGAGAATTGCTGCTCGTCCGTGAGCCTCACGTCGCCGTAGGTTACGGCACGCCCGCTTTCCGGATCACGCGCCCACAGGATTTCGTAAATGCTGTCTACGTCTTGCAGAAATGCGGCAATTCGCTCCAATCCATAAGTCAATTCCGCTGAGATGGGATCAAGGTCAACCCCGCCGCATTGCTGGAAATATGTGAACTGAGTGATCTCCAGGCCGTCGAGCATCACTTGCCAACCGATTCCCCACGCGCCCAGTGTCGGAGATTCCCAGTTATCTTCTTCAAATTTTAAATCGTGCTTTCGCAAATCAATTCCGATTGCGGTCAGCGATTCGAGATACAAGTCCTGCACATTTTCTGGTGGCGGCTTCAAAATGACTTGAAGTTGAGTGTGCTTGTAAAGGCGATTGGGATTCTCACCGTAGCGCCCGTCGGCAGGCCGGCGCGATGGCTGCACATAAGCGACCTTGTATGGATTGGGTCCAAGCACCCGCAAAAAAGTCTCAGGAGCCATAGTGCCGGCGCCAACTTCAACATCGTATGGCTGCTGCAGAACGCATCCCCGTTCAGCCCAGAAAGCTTGCAGGCGGAGGATGAGTTCCTGGAAAGTCAACGAATTGGATTTGGTAGAGTTCAAGAGTTAGTTAGTCAGCATTCAGCACTCAGCATTTTGCCATGCGTGAGTCGGGATTGTGATGCGCAGGTACATCTCTTCCTGCGAGCACCGATAACCACTAAGGGCATGAAGTATCACGAAGGTCTTGGTCCTGAGATTTCCTTGATAATCCTTTATGTCTTTAGTGGTTCAAGCTCTGGATTTACCCACTCTTAACTAAGCGCTGACTTTTTCCAGCATCCCCGCCGTCACCAGTTTCTTCTCGATATGCCTCTGCAATATCTGAATTAAAAATTTCCTCAGATCCGCTCCCTGAGCTTTTGGCCACGGCATTCCGGCGAATCCTTCAATCGGAGCGCGAAACATCATTGCGGTCAGTTTACGGGATTCCACCGAAATCTCAGACGACGCCAGCCGCTTGTCATCGGGACACATCAAGCCGTCGGTCAGCGCGTGAAAATATGCCCGGGTTCCATTCAGTTCGCGCCCGCAGACGATACATTCGGACAATTCCGGCAAATAGCCCATCAGGCGTGTCATCCAAAGCTCGAAATACGTGATGGGCATCCAAACTTCGGCTCCGCGCAACCCCGCAATCACCGATAAAGCTAAACGAAAGACCACTTCGTTGGCCTCGCGGTCGGGCAACAACTCGTCCAACAACTCCGCCACGTGTGCCAACGCAACCGCACGCGGATAACCAACTTCGAATGCGAGCGGCGATTCCAGAACCTCGCACGAATCCAGTCGGGCCAACTCCTGCCGCTCTCGATCTTCGTAGTAGGCCTTGACGTAAGTCAGCGGCTCGAGCGCGCCTCCAAAGCGGCGTTTTGATTTCTTAGCCGAGCGAGCTACGCCATGTACCTTGCCTTCGAGACGGGTAAAGAACGTTACCAGCAGGTCAGCCTCGCGCAACGGATATGAGCGAAGCACGATTGCTTCCGATTCCTTCAGCGCCATGGAAGCCTTGCGATAGCCTACGATTGTAATGGAGGGAACGGGAGATGGAAAGGAGGCGACCCACGTTATGAGTCACAGGAGATTCAACTAGTCACCTATCACCGACGTGGGTTCACCGACAAAGACCAGGCATCCATTGGGGTCTTCAATATGGAATTCAGTCATCCCATATTCCCTGTCGAATAAATCACGAATCTTATAATGATCCTTAAAGGTCTGCACATGCTGCCATAAGTCAGTGATCTTGGAAACCTCAATGTAAATCTCGGTGTGTCCCCGCACGCACCTCATCACCTCTTCTGGCGCAGCTTTCTCGAAGTGAACGGTTTGGCCGTCCCGCTCCACAATCGAGTACTCACCGGATTTCAAGGTCGCCTTGAACCCGAGCACGTTCTCGTAAAACGAGAGAGTTTCTTCCAACATCGGGCTTATCCGCTTCAAAACGGAGGCGCTTGTTAGTGTACTTGTCATCGCCAAGCTTGTGTTGCCATCAGATCTCGAAGCCGAGGATAGGGGAAACTACCTTCCGAAATGCTTGGCGTTGCGCTCGGTATAGCTCTTCCATTTCTCGGGAAGATCATCTTCCGCGAAAATCGCCGAGACTGGACACACCGGCACGCAAGCGCCGCAGTCAATACATTCCACGGGATCAATGTAGAGCATCTCCTCTGTCGGAAACGCCGGTTCGTCCTTTTTAGGATGAATGCAATCTACTGGGCACGCGTCAACGCAAGCTGCGTCTTTAGTGCCAATGCAAGGTTCCGCAATCACGTAGGTCATAAGATCCCTCTCTTTAGAACTACAGAACTAGTGAACCGCCCCGCCAGCATACCCGGCAGTCAGTTAACCCAATAGGATAACTCGAATGGAGTGCGATTTCACACTATGTTCAGCAAAATGAAGTTTTTGGGGCGTTATTGGCCGCGCTCGTCATTCCACGGCAGTCAGGCAATGACAAAACGCAGCTCTTGATGCGGCAATTGGCGGTTTAGATGTGTTTAGTGTTGCGGCAACGCGGCCTTCATGAACGGGAGCTTTGAAGCTACCTTCGCGGCGCTCTCGAGTTGTTGCAGATCGTCGAGCGTGAAGTCACGGCCGGCCATTTTCAAATCAGCAGCTTTTCGGCAGACTTGAAGAATGCCCAGCACTTTGTGCTCTGCATCTGTAATGGGCGCCGACATGAGCTTCTGTATCGGGGCAGGTTCAACCGGGATGGGCTCTTCAGACGAGGCGAATTTCACGGTTTCGAAAACGCTGACGTGCTTTACTTTTACAAAGTTATTGAACAGCTCAACCTTCCTGGTCAGGACGGTATGGACAGCGACGGCGGATGAACTTGAGATCGGAATCGAACCAGCCGTCTTCAACTCGTGAGGAAAAATAAAAGTTAACAACCCTTTTTCCAAGCGCAATAGAGCAACTTCGGTGGGGCGTACGGAAAAGGCATTAGCTACTTCGCCACAAAACTCTTCCGTCGTCGTAGTCCGGCTCAAGGCACTTTCAAAACTGAGATTTTCCGAACTCCTTGCCGTTGCAACGGCAGCGCCGGTCTTTACTGCTGTTTGGCCCATTACTTGGCCCGAACTTTCGTCGGCTCTAGACATGTTTGAACTCAAAGGGAGTGGCGATTCGACAGCAACGCGCGAGTCCGCTCCGTGGAATTAGTGTCTATGGCGGACCATCGTGGATCAAGTTACGAAAGAGAAGAGGGGACCTGCCGCAGCGTAACCCGTCTACTTCGAGGCCTTTATTTGGAGGTCGTCTATTTTGAAATCGTTTATTTCGAGGTCAGTGGGAAGCCGCGTTCGCGCCAGCCGCGAATGCCTCCAGCCATCGAGAGTACGCGGGTGTAGCCCATCTTATGCAGATTGTCGGCTGCCAACGCGGAACGAAAGCCGCCGCCGCAATAAAGCACCATCGGAGTGGCTGGATCGGGCACGCGAGTTTCGATGTCCCGCTCGATGACTCCTTTACCAAGATGGATCGCGTTGGGCAAATGATCCGCCGCAAACTCACTCTCTTCACGCACGTCAAACAGCAACAATTCTTCATCGCGATCAAGCCGCGACTTCACTTCGTCAAGACTTACTTCCTGGACATGTTTCCGCGCTTCTTCGACGATTTGCAAAAAACGTGGAGAATGTTGATGGGTCATAAGTTATCAGAATGGACCCTTGTCATTTTAGCAAGACGGATGTCTAAGGCGTTTTGATTCACTGAGCCGGACGGCATAACCCTACAGCCGATCTACGGCGTTAACCCGATTCATAAATTTCTCTGGCGAACAGAAGATAAACACATCCAACATAAATCAGGAGGAGCCATGCCGAGCAAGACCGTACCGAACAATATCGAGGGATTAAGAGTCGCGATCCTCGCCACCGATGGAGTTGAAGAAGCCGAACTGGTTGAGCCAAGAAAAGCGCTCGACGAATCGGGCGCGAAGACCACTTTGATCTCGATGAAATCGGGGAAGATTCAAGCCATGAAGCACGATGACAAGTCAAAACGGTACGCCGTGGATGCCACCTTTGGGACGCGGATCCGGGCGAATTCGATGCTGTATTGTTGCCGGGCGGCGCATTGAACGCCGACGCTCTCAGGGTCGAACCTGAAGCGCAGGAATTTGTCCGCAATGTTGATGAAGCCGGCAAACCGATAGCATTCATTTGCCACGCTCCGTGGTTACTGATCTCCGCCGATATAGTCGAAGGCCGCACGTTGACCAGCTATCACACCATTCAAGACGACGTGCGCAATGCGGGAGGCGCCTGGGTTGATGAGGAAGTTGTTCGGGAAGACAACTGGGTGAGCAGCCGTCAGCCCTCCGACATCCCTGCCTTCAATCGCGAGATGATCAAACTTTTTGGCGAGAACAGCGCTCAAAAATCAGAAAACGCGGCCTAACAGTCGTTAAAATACTCTGGCCGTCTGCAATCTCTTTGCGGACGGCTTTTCTTTCGCCTTTTTGAAATTTCGTCACATGCTAAACTCGCTCGTGATTTCTAACGCATGAGTGAATTAACTCTTCTTCCTGCCGCTGCAATGGCGGCGCAGATTCGTCAACGCAAAATCTCATCGCTTGATCTGGTTCAGGCACATCTTACGCAAATCCAAAGGTTAAACCCGAAGCTAAATGCTTTTGTGCAATTGCGTGCCGAAGATGCCCTTCGCGACGCAGAAAAGGCGGATAAGGCAGTAGCCCGCGCCGACTCTAAGCTCGGCCCGCTCCACGGAGTCCCGATCAGCATCAAGAGTTCAATGGATGTCGCCGGAATGAAGTGCGAATCCGGTACTAAGCTACGCGAAGGCCATGTAGCCGCTCATGACGCGCCAGTGGTTGCGCGACTTCGGCAGGCTGGCGCGATTATTTTAGGCATGACGAACACTCCCGAATTGCTGATGGCGTGGGAGACCGACAATCTTCTTTATGGGCGCACGAATAATCCGTGGGATCTGTCGCGCACGCCCGGTGGTTCGAGTGGCGGCGAGGCGGCGGCCATCGCGTCAGGATGTTCCGCAGGAGGCGTGGGCAGTGATGGGGGAGGGTCCATTCGCGTCCCCGCTCATTTTAGCGGCATCTGCGGATTGAAGCCGACGCCTGGCCGCATTCCAGCGACTGGGCATTTTCCATCTTCGGTCGGCCCGTTCGCTCTGACTGGGGTAGTCGGCCCGATGGCCCGCACAATCGGCGATTTGAAGATTTTGTTGGAGATCATGCAAGGTCCGGACGATGGCGATCCATCAGCCGCGCCCGTTCCTGTGCGCTGGCCTCACGATGAAGACTTGAAAAATATCCGCATCGGATATTTTGAGGATGATGGGCGGATTCCGGTCACGCCGGAAACCCGCGCGGCGGTCCGGAACGCAGCGACCGCGTTGCAACTCGCCAATTTGCAAGTTGAGGCTTTTCTTCCTGAAGGGCTCGAACGAGCCAGAGAGCTGTGGTGGAAGTTTTTTGGCATCACGGGAGGAATGTTGCTCGGACCGATGATTAAAGGTCACGAATCTCAGATCAGTCCGATTCTTAAAGAATTTTCTGGTTGGGTTGCGGCAGAAGACCAACACACCGCCCAGTCACTGCTGGATATGTGGATACAGCGCGACGCCGTGCGAGAACAAGTCTTTCGGCAAATGCGCGAATATCCACTTTTGGTGTGTCCGGTTGCCTCGATTCCTGCATTTCGGCACCGCGAACGCACTTGGAATATCGGCGGTCGCGAAGTTAAGTATTTAGACGCGTGGAGCTATTGCGAGTGGTTCAATTTACTGGGATGTCCCGCTGCCGTCGTTCCAGTCGGGCAATCACCGGAGGGTTTGCCGATTGGAGTTCAGATCGTTGGTCGTCCGTGGGAAGAAGAAATGGTGCTTTCTATTGCTGCCGTGCTGGAAGAACAATGCGGTGGCTTTCGCGCGCCTAGCATGGCTCTAATCTCGTAGGATCCCTTCTCTGCCCGTCCGTATTGAGATTTAATTTCCTGCCATCCGTTATCTCTTGCCCAGTTTGTGATTAAATTCTTTACCAATGATCCCACGCATTTTTATTCTGCCGGTTGTAATCTGCATCACTGTCTTTGGCCTATTTTCCCAGGAAGCATCGTCTCCGAAGATTGCCGATTCGATTCAAGCGGCAACGCTCAACAATGTAGGCGTCGCTTACATGAATCAGCAGCTCTTCGAAAAAGCGCTCAACCATTTCGAGCAGGCGGCAAAACTTGATTCGCATCTTGCGATCGCAGACGTAAATCGCGCTATCGCGCTGCTCAACCTCGGACGCATTGCCGACGCCAAGCCGTTGCTCGATAAGGCAGTCAAAAGCGATCCGAAAGATCCTCATGCGTGGTACAGCCTGGGCCTGTTGCAAAAAAATAGCAGCGATCCTCAAGCAGCGGTGGACGCGTTTCGGAAAGTGATCGAAATTGATCCGACTGATGCCGACACCTGGTATTTCCTGGGGTCCGTTTACTCGCAGCTTCGGCAATTCCCCGAAGCAATTGATGCTTTCAATCATGCTTTGCAGTTGAATCCGCTTCACGCTTCGGCGCAGTTCGGATTGTCACGCGCCTTCCAACAATCCGGCGACACCGCTCATGCGCGTGAGCACCTCACACGCTTTCAATATGTAACTCAACACAAGCTGGGGGCTGCGATCAGTCTGGCGTACGGAGACCAGGGAAAATATTCCCTCGCGGAAGAATCGCCGTCGGTGGTAGAAAAAGTTCCGCCTTCGATTCCGGTGAGGTTTGTGGATGTGACGCAGGAAGCTGGCTTGATCACGAAAGGCTCGCGCCGGACCGGCAGCGATTTAGCTTCTACTCTTGGAGCTGGCGCATGCTTCTTGGACTACGACGGCGACGGCAAGCTCGACATTTTTCTTCCCGATAACGGCGCAGAAGGAGGGATGTCGCTATATCACAATCTCGGCAATGGGAAGTTTGAAGATGTGACGAAGAAAGCAGGATTAGATCCTAGACTCCATGGAATTGCCTGCACGGCCGGAGACTATGACAACGACGGAGCCAGTGACCTAGCCGTCAGCTTCAACGGACGCGTGATGCTTTTACACAACGAGAAGAATGGCACGTTTAAAGACGTGACTGAGGCCGCCGGTATAAAAAGCGACGGCCTGAATATCGGTCTGACGTTTGTTGACTACGATCACGATGGAGACATTGACTTATACGTTACTAAGCCGTCGGATGCGGAGTTCCTGTCCGGCGTCCCAATTTCGCGTCCGCCGAATGGTCCGAAAGAATTCCTTCACTCGCACAGAACACAATGTGGCGCAACAATGGCAACGGTACTTTTACCGACGTGAGCACTGCGATTGGCCTTGGCGGATCAACGTCGGAAATTGCATCCCTTGGCACCGACTACAACAATGACCGCGCTGTTGACCTCGTTGTCACCAGTGGGCAGAAGCCGCCGATCATTTTTGAGAATCCTCGCGAGGGAGTTTTTGAGAACCATCAGTTCTGGTCCGAATCCATGCCAGTCCGGCAGTGGGGGTCGCCGCGCTTGATTTCGATCACGATGGCTGGATGGATCTCGCATTTACACATTGGGGCGCGCCCGCAATAAGTCTCTGGCATAACAATCGCGGTAAAAACTTCGATCCGGTGCAGCTTCCAGAAACAGGTTGGGCAAAGGCTTACGGTGTTGCCGCGCTCGACTACGACAACGATGGCTGGGTTGATCTTGTCGCGGTCGGTGAAACTGCGCACGGAAAGGGTGAAGTTAAGCTCTTCCGCAATCTTGGTCCTGACGGTTTCAAGGATGTCACCGCCGACGTCGGACTCGATAAAATCCAATTTAAAGATCCGCGGGCAATCATCACAGGAGACTTCGAGGGTGACGGAACAACTGGACTGCTTATCACGCAGAATCACGGTCCTGCTGTGCTTCTTGCGAAACGAAGGCGGCAACAAAAATAATTGGTTGCGGCTCGCACTCACCGGTCTGAACGACAACAAGAGCGCCATCGGAACCAAGATCGAAGTATTTTCCGGAGGCAATCGCCAGAAATTCGAGATCGCGGGGTCATCCGGATATCTTGGGCAAAATTCCACGCAAATCGTTGTCGGCCTCGGACGAGCAAAACAAGCCGATGTCGTTCGCATGCTGTGGCCTACGGGAGTGTTGCAGGATGAAATCGAGGTGTCAGCAAATCGCGAACAGAAATATACGGAAATAGACCGTCGCGGCAGTTCCTGTCCAACGCTTTTCGCCTGGGATGGCGAGCACTATCAGCTGGTCGCCGATATTCTGGGCGCTGGGGTCGTCGGGCATTGGGTCGGGCCGGGCGAGCGCAATGTTCCGCGTCCGACGGAGTACGTGAAAATAGATGGCAACGCCATCCACGAAAAAGATGGAAAACTGAGTTTTCGCCTGATGGAACCGATGGAGGAAGTTGTCTATCTCGATCGGGTTCGACTCTTGGCTGTTGATCATCCCAGCGGCGTGGAGGTTTATCCCAACGAATACTTTGCCAGCAGTCCGCCTTACCCCGCGTTCAAGGTAATCACGAGCCGTGATGCGCGTCCGCCTGCGGGGGCATGGGACGATCATGGCCACGATGTACTTCCTGATTTGTTAGCTGACCACTACTTCGGTGGCTACGAATTGCTCCCGTTCAAGGGCTTCGCAAAACTACACCGTCTCGAACTCGATCTCGGAGAGCCTTATAAGGGGGGTCCGTTGCACTTATTAATGCACGGAGAGATTGAGTACTTCACCGCCACAGGAATGTACGCCGCCGATCAAGCCGGAATTAAAGCGATAGCTCCCTATGTAGAGGCTCAAGATGCAAATGGAAAATGGAAGCGAGTGCTCGATGACATGGGTTTTCCGGCTGGGCTTCCGCGGACGATTACGACCGACCTGACTGAAGTTCTTCCGAAAGGAACACAACGCATTCGCATTTCGACGAATCTCCAGATTTATTGGGACAACATTCTCATTGATCGAACCGCGCAAGATGTGAAATCAACTGTGACTGAGGTCCCGCTGGAACGCGCCAATCTGGAGTTTCACGGTTATCCCCGACAGATCGAAGCTCAACCTCCGGGCAATGTAAAGTATGTCTACGAGCAGGTCAGCCTCACCGGGCCTTATGCGCGGCAGGCGGGAACTTACACGCGTTATGGAGACGTGCGACCGCTGCTCACCAATTTCGACGATCGTCTGATAGTTTTTGGATCAGGCGATGAAGTTGCCTTGGAATTCGATCCTGCGTCGCTGCCAGCGCTTCCGAAGGGTTGGACGCGCGACTACTTCTTCGAGGCAAACGGATATGAGAAAGATATGGACTTCTATGCTGCCGACGGAAGCACGGTCGAGCCGTTGCCGTTCCGGCGAATGAGTGGGTATCCATACCACGGGCAGTCTTTCCCGGCCGACGATTCGCATCTGAATTATTTGCTGGATTACAACACCCGATATGTCTCTGGGAATGAACCTACCGGATACAGCTACGATTACGGTTCGCAGAAATAACGTTTCCTAACTCGTTTTCACGGGTTGGACAAGAAATTCCGCTCAAGAAGAACTTGAACGAGGTTCAGTGGATGGCCGGGACGTCGCACAGGATCAATTCGCTGCGGTCTATTCCAAATTGTGGCGGGATTATCGGACCTGAGATCAGGGGCGGGGTTTCCGGCTCTTCCGGCAGTTTTGCTATAGCAACGTACGCCGCCATTTTTCCGGCGTACAAAAAGTCGGCCGCGGCGAAATAAAGGAGTGCCACCAGCAAGACCCCTCCGATGACGATCCCGGGGGGCACCACCCCGGCAAACGCTAATGGGAACGCGACAACCGACGTTGCGACGAAAAATACAATTCCGTGAGCGATTCCAAACCACGTGCCAGCAGCCGTGATCGAACCCCAGCGGACGCGCCAGAGCTCTGCCGCTTGCGAAATCGCGCTGAAAGTACGGCTGCCGTCGGCCACCACGAAAATTGCGGCCAGCGAAAGAATCCAATTCAGTAGCCACCACGCCAGGCAAATTCCCATCGCGAGCATGAGAAACACCAGCATGGCCGCACCTGGCGAAGGGTCGCCGGGAGGGGATGCGGCTCTCGCTAAGATAAGCGCTCCGACACATGCAACAAGTGCAGCCACCGATGCGGCAACCCGCAACAAATTAAGTCCGAATGGAGCTTGTCGCGGGAGTTTCGCCGCCGCCGGATCACCTGCCACGTCACCATCTTCCCAAAAGCAGGTTAGAAGCGCGTTCACAGTACTTCTTCGAGCCAGCGATGCCAGAACGATCCACGCGGCCGACAACAGCACACATATGAGAAACAATCCTCTGCCGATTCGAGCTGCGCTACCTCGAAAGACGTGGGAGATTGCTTGAGAAATCAGCAGTGGATGCCTGGTGCGCAACAAAAAAAGATCGCCAGGACCAACTGGCAAGGTTTTAAAGTATTCAAGAATTAGGAATCTAAGAGATAAGATCGCAGCGAAGCCAAATGCCCAGCGCCAGGCGATTTCAGCCAACCCGAGAGACGGACGGCTGAACATGAGGCGAAAACCTTCGATGGTAGGCGAGCGTTGCTTCATTCAGTTTCAACGAGCCACGATGTTGATCAGCTTGCCCGGCACAACGATGATCTTCACAATCTGCTTCCCTGCGATAATGGACTTAATTTTTTCATCCGACAAAGCTCGTTCCCGGATGGTTTCCTCCGAAGCATCCGCCGGGACGACGATAAGACTTCGCAGTTTGCCGTTCACCTGTACCGGAATTTCAATCTCTTCCTCTTTCGCCAAAGCCGCATCGTACTTCGGCCACGGTGAGCGCAAGAGACTTCCCTCTTCTCCAAGCATTTCCCACAATTCATGCGCTAGATATGGAGCGAAGGGTGCAAGGAGCAACACCAAGTCTCGCTGAACTGCAGCGAGCAACGATTCCGGCACGGCTTTAGAGGGCGAGGGCGCCCGGGTCACACCTTCTTCGGCGGCATAGAGTTCATTTACCAATTCCATGATCGCAGCAACACATGTGTTGAAATGCCATCTACCCTGAAAGTCATCGCTGACACGCTTGATGGTCTGGTGAAGCTTGCGTTGGATTTGACGAGCCTCCGGTGAGAGTGCCTCGGTTTGGGGCGCAGACGCAGCAAGCTGCGTCTCTACTGAGGATTTTTCTGCGTGCCTCGCAACGTACCTATAGACGCGACTCAAAAAGCGCTGAACTCCTTCGACGCCTTTATCCTGCCAATCCAAATCGCGATCAGGAGGCGCCGCGAATAAGCTGTACATGCGCGCGCTGTCCGCGCCGTAGCGGGCAACCATCTCATCAGGAGAGACGACGTTGCCCAGGCTCTTCGACATCTTGGCACCGTCTTTGATTACCATTCCCTGTGTGAACAATCTTTCGACTGGCTCGGCATTTTTAACCAATCCCATGTCGCGCATGAACTTCGTCCAGAAGCGCGAATAAATCAGATGCAAAATGGCGTGCTCGACCCCTCCGATGTACTGATCAATCCCTCGTTCCCCGAACCAGTAACCCGCGATCGCGCTGTCAAACGGGGCGTGATTATTGTGCGCATCGGTGTAGCGGTAGAAATACCAGGACGAATCCACAAACGTGTCCATGGTGTCGGTCTCGCGCCGCGCAGGGCCTCCGCACTTCGGGCAGACAGCATTCACAAATTCAGGCACCCGGCTTAACGGCGATCCGCCCGTAAGAGTGATGTCAATCTTGTCGGGCAACAATACCGGCAGATCTTTTTCAGGAACCGGGACAATCCCGTCCTTCTCGCAATACAGCATGGGAATCGGCGTACCCCAATAGCGTTGGCGGGATACTCCCCAATCCTTCAGACGATAAGTAACAGTTGCTTTCCCGAAGCCTTCTTTTTCGGCATGCGCCGACATCTTCTCGATCGCCTCTGCGCAGCCAAGGCCACTGAAGCGGCCGGAGTTCACCAGCAAACCATTCAATGTGGTAAACGGAAGTGGAGGCTCGGCGACAGTTTCTTCAAGATCAGTTGTCTGAGGAAGAATGACAAGTCGAATTTCCAATCTGTATTTCCTGGCGAATTCATAGTCACGATCATCGTGCGCCGGGACGCTCATACTCGCGCCGGTTCCATAGTCCATCAAAATATAATTTGCGACCCAGATGGGGATTTTCTCGCCGCTGTACGGATTCACGGCAAAGCGGCCGGTGTTCACTCCATGTTTTTCGATCGCGCCAATATCACCGACTTCTCTGGCTTTGCGCTGCTCTGCGATAAGCTGCTCAACCTCCGCACGCAAAAGATCGTTGTGGACGGCGAAGTCGGCGACCATTGGATGTTCGGGCGCAAGCTGGATGGAGGTCGCACCGTAAATAGTATCCACCCGCGTGGTGAACACTGTGATCTTGGAAGGAGCGGACCCGGCGGAGACGTCGAGTTTGAAACCCACCAGCGTGCCCTCGCTGCGCCCGATCCAGTTGCGCTGCATGGTCTTTACTTTTTCAGGCCAGCCATCGAGCTTGTCGAGATCGCGCAGCAATTCATCCGCGTAATGCGTGGTACGCAAGAACCATTGCTCTAACTCGCGCTGGTCCACTAAAGTATCTTCGTGACGCCAGCAGCGGCCAGCGATTACCTGCTCGTTCGCCAAAACCGTAGCGCATTTGGGACACCAGTTCACTTTGCTTTTTTTTCGATACGCCAATCCCCGCTCGTAGAGCTTCAGGAAAAACCATTGATTCCAGCGGTAATAGTCTGGCAGGCAGGTTGTAACCTCGCGCGACCAGTCATAGGCGAAGCCGAGACGCTTCATCTGCGCTTTCATGTTTGCGATATTGCGCAGCGTCCATTCGCGAGGGGGAGTGTTATTTGAAATCGCAGCGTTCTCGGCAGGAAGGCCGAATGAATCCCAGCCCATGGGATGAAGTACGTTGTAGCCGTTCATCCACATGTAACGGGCAAGCGCATCTCCGATGGCGTAATTTCGAACGTGCCCCATGTGCAACACGCCCGAAGGATAAGGCAGCATTTCCAGCACGTAATATTTTGGCTTGGTGGAATTTGACTCGGCCGAGTACAGAGAAGCATCTTCTTGCCAGCGCGCAGACCACTTGAGCTCAATGCGTTGAGCATCGTAGCGAATTTCGGCGTCGTCGGCACGGCCATGAGCGCTAACCGTCGTGGTGTTTTCTTTCTGCATGAGCTTCTGATTTTACAATGAGAGCGACAGAACGGCGTCGGATCCTCCCGGGACACGGGCAACGCGAAGCTGCCGCATGCAAATATGATTAGAGCACTTCATTTAGGATTTCAGAACAAGGAGAACCAGGCACATGCCAGATAATGAGAAACCATTGAACGGACAAACTGCCGTGGTTACCGGTGCAGGACGCGGTATTGGCGCCGCCATAGCAATAAAACTGGCTAGTATGGGCGCTACCACGGTGCTCTGCGGGCGCAGCCGCAAGCCTCTGGAAACCACGGCGGAAGCGATTTCCGCGGCGGGTGGACGAGGTGTGGTTCGGGAATGTGATGTCACAGACTTGCGCTCGGTCGAAACGACGGCTTCAGAACTTGAGAACACCCTGGGACGTTTCGACATCCTGGTAAACAATGCTGGTATCGGCAGCTTCGCGGGTCCGCTTCATGCGCTGCAACCCAAGGCGTGGGACGATATCTTGAATACTAACTTGCGTGGCGTGTACTACTGCATACGCGGCTTTGCTCCAATCATGATTCGAGCCCGGCGTGGCCATATCATTAACATTTCTTCTCTGGCCGGGAAGAATGCCTTGCCGAACGGAGCCGCCTATGCCGCGTCCAAGTGGGGACTGAACGGGCTGACCTATTCGGTCGCTGAAGAATTGCGCGGGCATAACATTCGCGTGTCGGTGATTTGTCCCGGATCAGTGGACACCGAACTGGGTCCACACCAAGGGAAGAGTCCGGAAAAGATGCTGAAACCTGAAGACGTCGCGCACGTTGTGGCGATGCTGGTGACGCAGTCGCCGCAGGCATTCGCAAGTGAAGTCTTGCTGCGGCCCACTCAAAAACCCTGAGGATTATTTCTTAAACAGGTTCTCGAAAGCTTGCTTTGCGTCAGCGGGCCGGGCGGACGCTGGCGTGGAAGTCTGTTTTTCTACTCTTACGCTTATCGAATAAAACGTGCATGAATTGAGTTGATCCTTGCGCGGAATGCGCTCGGGGATCGGTTGAGTGCATTCGAAGCGAGCGGCGGGATCAAAATATGTGCACTGTTTGCAGGAGTGCAATTCGAATCCGCACTTTGGACAACGCCCGACTGGCTCGCTAACAGACAAAAGTACCGTACCGCACTGTGCGCATCGCGACACGCTATGCGTGCTTGCCAGTTGTAACGGTCTCGGTCCGAACGTCTCGACCTTGGCCGGCCTGTCTGCAGCCCGATCTGAAGAAGGCCTCTGCCGATCGTTGCTGTTGCGATCGCGATCCTGGTAACCGTGTTGCCGGTATTTTTGATCTGACAAGAGATCTCCTGATGGCAGCCATTGTCTCGCGACAACGTCACGGCGGCAAGTGCACGGAAGTTCCGATGCTGTAGCCGTATGCCTCCCGGGCTATTTAAAAAACAAACATCTTACGAATTTGGGACTCGCGCGTGACATTCACATCGAAGCCGCCCCTTAGTCTGCTTCAAGTGAATCGCACCGCGAATCTCACAAAGAATAAAATCATTCACGAATTTGGAGCGCATCAATGAAAACAGACAATTCTCCCTCGGTTCTTTCGTCTGATCTAGACGCACCAGCGAAGAAAGAAAATAAGTCAAGGTTGCAAAACATTGTTAACCGGCGCTCCTTCCTCAGGAAGAGCATGGTCGTAGGAGCCTCCGCGACCGTTGGCGCAGGAATAATGGCAAGTGGAGTCTCGGCGTTCGGGCAAAGTAGCAAAGGTCCTGCGATCACGGCGGGAGACATAGCGATTCTCCGGTTTCTAGCCGCGGCCGAACTCATAGAAACCGACCTCTGGCTCCAATACACGGAACTCGGGGGCACGCAGGACGGCGAAGAGCAGGGAGTAAACGGCGGGAGTCCGCAATACACTGCTGCGCTTCAGATTCTCGATGGCGACATGCCGACCTACATTCATGACAACACTGACGACGAGATCAGCCATCACCAGTTCATCAATGCATATCTGGTTTCAAAAGGCGCCGATCCGGTTGACCTGGACGCGTTCCGCACGCTGCCAAGCAGCAAAGCAACAGGCGCAAAAGATATTGCGCGGTTGACCAATCTGACCCAACTTACGGTGGACACCAGTTTCTGGACTCGATACCGAAGCAGCACCCAGAATCCCGACATCGACAAAGTTGTATTTCCCCAAGCTGTCACAATCGTTAACCGGACCGCAATTCCTCGAACCGATGACGATTTATTGGGTCCGGCAACGGTCGCTCCTTTCGATATCCCCGATCACCTTAAGGCAATCGCTTTTACCGCTGGCTTCCATTTTTGCGCGATTGAGCAGGGAGGCAGCAGCCTTTATCCCTCGCTGGCTCAACGCGTGACTAATGTCGAGGTTCTGCAAATATTGCTGGGCCTTGGACCGGTAGAAACCAGCCACTTTCAAACATGGCACGATAAAGCTGGCAACACGGTTCCACTGACCGATGTGGATCCAATCAGCGGTGCCTCGGTAACGTTCCCGGACCTCACCGCCGACATTCCCCAGCCGCAGTCATTGCAGTCAAACTTGATCATGCCGGAGCCAACCGACTTCATTAGTCATAAGCTGCCGCCGTGCTCAGTGATTCGACCGATTAAGACAAATGGAGTGGCGATGGGCGCGACGAAAGGCCTGACAGCTAGCGGACTATTCACAGGTCAATCGTCAGATTTCTTCCGCGCTCTTCACAAGCTCGCGCAAGAAGCGGACGCAGCCCAACGTGGCATTTAGCAACCGGATCGGAGGCGAATCAATTGGTCCGGCTGGCAAGCGCTGTAGCGGGGGTTGCAGCGCTTGTTTTTTTGAGATTTGTTCGATGAAGGAGAAATTATGTTTGAAGGGCTTTTTCAACCCATGCATCTGCTGGTAATTTTTGGGATCGCTCTACTCATCTTCGGACCTAAGAAACTTCCAGAATTAGGAAAAGGCATCGGAGAAGGCATCCGCGGATTTAAGAGCGCGATCAAGATGGAAGACACTCCAGTGGAGACGGGAATCCCGGCTTCCGACCGCACCAAGGGGTAACCGCCAGACTCGCGCAGAACTATTCTTCCCAAGTTTGGAGGTAGCACCCGGCTATGAGCTTAGATACCGCTGAGTGATCGGCTCTCACTTGTAGCGGAGAGGTCGTCTCTGCGTCCTTACACTCTTCGGACAATGCGTGTGCCATTTCTACAACTTTGTCGATCGGGTACTTGCCAGTACGAACACGGACCAAGAGGTCACGCTCGGGACGAGGCAACGTTATGTTCGCCGACTGCACGAGCTCTCTGCATTCATACAAAAGTCGAATAGTATGCATAGCGGCTTTAACGTCATAGCCGAATTTCTCCTCGATCTCGGGACGCTGGCCTTTCTTGGCGCGACCTCTTTTGCCTGTCATCCGCTCTAGTTGATCATTGGCAAAGCCGAGGAACTGATTCACGCAAGATCGTCTTTGTTTTCCACAACGGTCGACCACGCCTCGCTTTTGATTGCGCTGTTCGCAAAAAGGAAATGCAGCGCCGTCGGATTCCCCTTACACGCCAAACTGGCCCACTTTTGAGCGAGTAGAGAGTAACGTCCACATCGTTCGGCCCGTTTCGTCGGTCGTCACCCGCGGTTGACCACACGAAATGCGGAAGAGTGTCCAAGCCCAAAATCAGCTCCGGTGGCTCGACGTACACACCATAAATATCAAGGTCATCGGTTCCGTGAACTTTGGCTCCATGAAGTTCGGATCCTCCCACGAATAAGTGGATGAGACGGTCCGGATAGGGAAAACCAGACTCGATGACATGCTGAAGAAGATCGCACATTGGGGATAGCAGCAGGGTATCATCTGCTTTCCTGAAAACAGGTCCCGGGGCTATCCGGCTCGTCGCAGCGCAGCCAGTTGGTCTACCTAAATGCCGACTGCTGAATGCTTGCCCCGCCTTTGTTATAATCCGCGCACGCATCCCAGTGAAATGACCGAGCCGTCCACGCCCCTGATGCGGCAGTATGCCGCCATTAAGAAGGAGCATCCTGCCGCTCTTTTATTCTTCCGTCTCGGCGACTTCTACGAGCTCTTTTTCGACGACGCTGTTCTCGCCTCGCGTGAACTGCAAATTACGCTGACGTCTCGCAATAAAGAAAAAGGGCTGGCCGTGCCCATGTGTGGAGTCCCTTATCACGCAGCCGATGGTTATATTTCGAAGCTTGTCCGCAAAGGATTCAGAGTTGCGATTTGCGAGCAAATGGAAGACCCCCGCCTCGCGAAGAAACTTGTCCGGCGCGAGGTGACGCGGGTTGTGACTCCGGGCACGGCCGCCGACTCTTCTCTTAGTTCGGAAGAGAATAATTTTCTGGCGGCAGTGGCGCAGAGTGGGGACCGCGCCGGTTTCGCCGCACTCGATCTCTCTACTGGCGAGTTCCGGGCCACGGAGTTTCAGGGCGAAGATGCACAGCGAAGAATCCAGGAAGAGTTACAGCAATTGCGGCCGAAGGAACTGCTCTACGGGTCTGCCGCACCTCTATTCGACAAAGAGCATTCGCAAAAGTCTACCGTCCCTGGTTCTTCGGGCGAGTACGCGGAGACTCCTTTGGACGACTGGGTCTTCGCCCCTGACCACGCCATCCCATTATTAGAAAATCATTTCGGAGTGTTATCGCTGGAGGGGTTTGGTCTCGCTGGAAAACCGGCGGCGGCCTCGGCGGCGGGAGCAATCATCTACTACGTGCGTTCAACGCAACGTGGAACGCTGAGTCACGTGGACCGTGTCGGCTTTTACGAGCGGCAAAATTGCCTGATTCTTGATACCGTTACCGTCCGCAACCTGGAATTAATCGAACCGCTGTTTGCCGGGACCGATGCTGGAGTAACGCTTCTGCGCTCGATTGATGCCACCGTCACGCCCATGGGCAAGCGTTTGTTGCGCTCGTGGCTGCTACGTCCTTCAATCGAAATCGCGGAAATAAACGCCCGATTGGATGCCGTTGAGACACAGGTGCACGGAACTGTAGGCCGCGAAGAATTGCGCCGCGCGCTGGACGGTATCTTCGATCTGGAACGGTTGTTGAGCCGCGTTACGCTGGAAACCGCAACGCCCCGGGATGTTCTAGCTCTCGCTTCCTCATTGAATAAACTTCCTGGCGTGCGGTCCGCATTGAAGTCGTTGGAAGCCGCGCGACTTACATCGCTACACGATTCAATTGACGAGCTGCGAGATTTGCAGGAGAAGATTGATAAGACAATCGTCCCGGAGCCCCCCTTATCCTTCAGCGACGGGGGCGTGATCCGGAACGGACTCAATCAGGAATTGGATGATTTACGAGATTTGAGCCGCAACAGCAAACAGTTTCTTGCGCAAATCGAGCAACGTGAGCGCCAACGAACCGGAATTGCATCGCTGAAAGTAAAGTTCAATTCCATTTTTGGTTATTATCTCGAGATCACGAGGTCCAATCTGCATCTCGTGCCTGCCGATTACGAACGGAAGCAGACGCTGGTGAATGCCGAACGCTTCGCCACTCCCGAGCTAAAAGAATACGAGTCGAAAATTCTCGATGCGCAGGAGAAGATCGTCGAGATCGAGCGTCGCATATTCATGGAGTTGCGTTCGACGATCGCAGGGGAGGCCCGGCGTATCCGGCAGACCGCGTTGGCGCTGGCTGAGGTGGACGTGCTCGCGAGCATGGCCCATGTCGCTGCCCTGCGCGGTTACTCCCGTCCGAAGTTCGATGATTCTTCAGATCTCGAAGTTCTAGAAGGCAGGCATCCGGTTATCGAACAACAGGAGATGACGGGCGGCAGCAATCGCTTCGTTCCCAACGATCTTTATCTGAATGCAACTACGCACACGGTGTTGGTGTTGACCGGTCCAAACATGGGTGGCAAATCAACTTATCTGCGGCAGGCGGCGCTGATCGTTATTCTGGCGCAGATGGGATCGTTTGTTCCCGCGCAATCGGCCCGCATGGGACTGGTGGACCGTGTATTTACTCGCATCGGAGCCAGCGACAATCTGGCACGCGGTCGTTCGACCTTCATGGTCGAAATGACGGAGACGGCGGCTATCCTGCACACGGCGACCGCGCGGTCTCTCATCCTGCTCGACGAGATAGGTCGCGGGACGGCAACGTATGATGGGCTCGCCATAGCATGGGCTGCGATTGAATACATTCACGCGCGAACCCGCGCCAAGACGCTTTTCGCCACTCACTACTTCGAGTTGACCGAACTTGCGGAACGGCTTTCCGGCGTCAAGAATTATCATGTCTCGGTAAAAGAGACCGGTGGCGGAATTGTATTTTTGCGAACCGTCGAGCCCGGCGCCGCGAACCGCAGCTACGGAATCGAAGTGGCGAAGCTGGCGGGGCTTCCGAACGAAGTAATCGGACGTGCACGCGAAGTGCTGGCGGAACACGAAAACGCGGAGCAGCGCGTTGCTGCTCTGTTGGCAAGCGATGAATCGCGGCCGCCTACTGCTGCTCAATTAACGATTTTTACCGCGCTCTCGCAGCCGGTATTGGAGCGCCTGCGCGGACTGGATTTGAATCGCCTGACCCCGCTGGAAGCGCTGAACCTTTTGGCGGAATTGAAGAAGCAAGTAGATTGACGAAGAAACACAATAACGCTCTTGCGGCTCAGGTGAGCCGGCTTTTCATTATTGGTTTCGACGGCACTCAACTCTCACCGCGCCTTTCTTCCCTGCTTTCGCAATTGCTGCCGGCCGGAGTTATTCTCTTCGCCCGCAATATAACTTCAGCGGAACAGACTCATCAACTGCTTAAAGATTGCCAGGCTTGCGTTTCCACTCCTCTTTTCACTTGTGTTGATATGGAGGGCGGCAGAGTGGACCGCTTTCGCGCCTTGAATAGTGGCAGTCCGTCGGCAGCGGACGTCTTTGCCACCGCAGATCGCAAGCTCTTTCGCCAGCACGGTAAAATCATTGGTGGATACTGCCGGGCTCTCGGATTCAACACCGACTTCGCTCCGGTTCTCGATCTTGCATTTGAAGCGTCGCGAAGTGTGATGAGTTCCCGCGCGGTGTCGGCTAATCCTCGTGAGACGACGATTTACGCAAAAGAGTTCCTCGCCGGCCTGCACGATGCTGGAGTTCTAGGCTGCGGCAAACACTTCCCAGGCCTCGGTGAAGGAAAACTCGATTCCCACCATCAGCTCCCAGTGATTGTGAAATCTCTCGACAAACTGTGGTCTCAAGACATCCTTCCTTACCGGCTCCTGCGCCGCCAGATGCCCTTCGTATTGATTTCGCACGCCAGCTATCCCGCGGTCAGCCACGACGGCACCCCAGCGTCGCTGTCGAAAAAGTTAATCACAGACGTCTTGCGCAAGCGGCTCGGTTACCACGGCTTGGTTGTCTCTGATGACTTGGAAATGGGCGCAGTGTTGAAAACCCTGCCCATTGAAGAAGCCGCCATCGCATACATTCGAGCGGGCGGCGATCTATGCCTCATCTGCAATACTGAAGACGTGATCATGCGGGGGTATGAGTCGGTGCTCAAAGAAGCGGAAACTAACCGCCACTTTGCGCTGCAAGTAGCGAAAGCTGCAAAGCGTGTCGAGAGGTGTAAAGGGAAATTCCTAAATTCGATTCATTGGAGGTTCCCCACCTCTCCAACCACAGGCAAGATTGATCGGCTTTCTCGGCGGCTATGGGGCCTGAATGAGCGGGTAAGACTGAGGAATATTGTTCGCGCGCAGGAGCTTCCGTGATCGTCGCCGGCGTGATGAGCGGAACCTCGTGCGATGGAATCAATGTCGCGCTGGTTGACGTTACCGCTGCAAAGCGCAGCCAACCTAAGCTGAAACTTTTCGGGCATGCCGAGTTTCCCTACCGTAAGCCCGTTCGCAACGCGTTATTAGCCGCGATGAATGCAAATGACGTAAAAGTAGCCGACCTGGCCCGGCTGAATTTTCTTTTGGCCGAGTTGTACTCGGACGCTTTATTAGCCGCCCAATCGCGCTTTCGAGTGAAGATTCAATTGGTGGGCTGCCACGGCCAGACTCTCTATCATCAGGGGGAGGCCGCAAACTTTCTGGGACGACAGATCGCAACCACCTGGCAAGTGGGCGATGGCTCTGTCATTGCCGCCAGAACCAGCGTGCCAGTGATCTCAGATTTCCGCCCTGCTGACATGGCGGCGGGGGGAAAGGGCGCTCCTCTAGTTCCCTTCCTCGATTACTGTCTATTTCGAGATCGGCGCGTTGGACGCATCGTGCAGAATATCGGCGGCATCGCAAACCTCACTGCAATTCCCGCCGGCGCTTCTCCAAAGGATGTAATCGCCTTCGACACCGGACCGGGCAACATGGTCATGGATGCACTGACGGAACGTCTATTCGGCAAACCTTTCGATCGCGATGGAGTTATCGCCGCTTCCGGGACGATTTTAGACCGCGCCGTGTTCGACCTCCTTCGCTCTTCCTACTTTCGCAGACAGCCTCCAAAGACCGCGGGACGAGAAGAATTTGGACGGGAATTCGTTCAATTATTTCTTCGACAATGTGGGCGTGCAGACAAGCGGGATGTGATCGCTACAGCGACGGCGTTGACCGCATACTCCATTGCGGATGCGGTCCAACGGTTTGTCTTAAGTGGTGGAGCATACAAAGAATTCATCGTCTCCGGCGGCGGCACGAACAACCCCACACTTCTCGCTATGCTCGCGAATTTACTTACTCCCCTCGGCTTGCAAATGCGATTGTCAGACGAATTTGGAATACCCTCCGCAGCAAAGGAAGCAGTCGCGTTTGCCTTGCTTGCCTACCAGACATGGAACCGCAAGCCGTCGAATATTCCTGCCGCGACCGGGGCAAAGCGCCTCGCGATTCTGGGCAAGGTCTCATATGTGTGAGCGTCGTCTGATTTGCCCTTTCGGGGCAAACGCACGGCCGGGGGCGGCTGTGCCGCGGTCTTTGGTGGCGCTGGCGGTCACCCTGATTGTCCTGAGCCTTTGTCTTGCTGCGTGCTCAAAGAAACCTGACCCTGACACCCTGGTCATGATCATCGAGAGCAGTCCGACCAATCTCGATCCCAGAGTCGGATTGGACGCGCAATCAGAACGTATTGATGATCTGATATTTGATGATCTGTTTACCCGCGACGAGCACTTGAACGTGCAGCCCGGCTTGGTGGAACGGTGGGAGATGCCCGATCCCCAAACTTATGTTTTTCATTTGCGATCAGGTGTCAGATTCCACGATGGGCGGCCACTGACTTCCCGCGATGTGAAATGGACCTTCGATTCTCTTTTGCAAGGTAGGATTCTCAGCACTAAAGCGGCGGCGTACCGATTCGTGGATCACATCGAGGCGCCCAATGCATCCACAATAGTCTTTCATCTCAAAGAGCCGGACGCGCCGTTGCTTTGGAATCTTTCCGATGGCGCCATCGGTATTGTCCCCTTCGGCAGCGGCAATGAGATCAGCAGCCATCCCATCGGTTCAGGGCCATTTCGTTTTGTCAGCTCCGAGCAGGACAAAAGTGTCATCGTCGAACGCAACGACGACTACTGGGGGCAAAAAGCGAACCTGAAACGAGTGCGGTTCGATGTCGTACCCGACGCGACTACGCAAGCTCTCGAATTGCGCAAAGGAAGCGCCGACGTTTCCATCAACTCGCTCACCAACGATATGGTGTTAACCCTGGAACGTGAACCACGATTGGCGGTTCTTCATGGCCCCGGAACTAGACTGGCTTATATGGCGTTTAATGTGAGGGACCCGATACTGAAAGATGTGCGGGTGAGACAGGCGATTGCCAAAGCGATTGACCGGCGTCCGATCATTCATTACTTGGTGCGAGATTTTGCTCAACCAGCAACCAGCATTCTTCCTCCCGAGAGTTGGGCGTACAGCAACGCTCCGGGCTTTCAATTCGACCCTCAGGGCGCCCGGCAACTACTTGATGCTGCCGGCCACCCAGCTCTCAACGGAGTCCGCTTTCACCTTACCATGAAAACCTCGACCGACGAAAGCACGCGTCTTTTGGTTGCGGTGCTACAGCAGCAGTTCCACGATGTAGGCATTGCGCTGGACATTCGCACCTTTGAGTTCGCAACATTTTTCTCTGACGTTACTCGCGGCGCTTTCCAGCTCTACTCGCTGCGCTGGATTGGCAACGAGGATCCTGACATCTTTGAATATGTCTTTCATTCCGCGCGATTCACTCCCAAAGGCGCGAATCGAAGCTATTATTCCAACCCGCGCGTTGATTCATTGGTTGATCAGGCGCGGCGCGAATCAGATCAGAACACTCGCAAACAGCTTTACGCCGAAATCCAGACGATACTCGCCGCCGATGTTCCCTCGATCAACTTATGGTATTTCGACAATGTGCTGGTCCAATCAAAGCGTGTTCAGAACGTGACCTTGAATCCTTCGGGAAACTACGATTTTCTAAAGACAGCCACGCTGGCGGAATCTCCTTAGAAGCGTAAAAACGATCTTAAATTTCTCCGTGTTACCATCGAACCCAAGTGCGCATCCTTTTCATCGGCGACATTTTCGGACGTCCGGGCCGCACCATAGTCAAAGAACGTCTGCCATCTTTGGTGAAAGAACACACTATTGATCTCGTCGTTGCCAATGGAGAAAACTCGGCGGCTGGTTTTGGCATTACTCCACCCCTCGCGGAAGAGCTATTCGAGCTGGGAATAGATGTCCTTACCACTGGCAATCACGTCTGGGACAAGCGAGAGATCGTGGACTACTTCCAGATGGCAAATGGCAACGAGCACAGCATGGCGCGGCGGTTGCTCCGTCCAGCAAACTATCACTCCGGAATGCCGGGGTGGGGCGTCTATCAGGGCCGTAAAGCTGACGTGCCGTATGCTGTAGTCAATTTGCAGGGTCGTGTATTCATGGTGTCGAACGACGATCCCTTTCGGGTTGCTGACCAGTTGCTTAAGGAAATCAAAGCGAAAATAATTCTTGTGGATATGCATGCGGAAGCTACGTCAGAAAAGGTATCTCTTGGCTGGTACCTGGATGGGCGCGTAACCGCGGTAGTCGGCACGCATACGCACATTCCCACGGCGGACGAACGAGTTCTCCCCGAAGGCACCGCATACATCACTGACGTCGGAATGACTGGTCCCTATGACAGCGTAATCGGTGTCAAGAAAGAGCTGGTGATTGGGCGATTTCTTAACAATATGCCCGCGCGCTTTGAGGCCGCGACTGGAGATGTCCGGCTTTGTGCCGTTGTGGTTGACGCCGATGCGGATACCGGGCACGCCCGAAGCATCGAAAGGGTGATGCTCGCGTAGCCCCGGCCGTCGGATACTCCAATAACGTTTTGCCGCCCGAGTTCGATCCTCAAAATCAAGTACAATCCCCTGATGAGGAACCTAAAAGGTCTGGAAGACATCGTCACCGAACTACGCGCTGAACGAGGGCACCTGGTCAATAACCTCCGGCATGTGGATGCGGCTCTCGCCGTGCTAGGCAAGCTGGAAGGCGGCAAGTTCGCCACAGAGTCACGGCGCACTGTATCCAGCTCTGCTCGTCGGCGAATGGCCGCGTCTCAGAAAGCGCGATGGGCAAAAACCAAAAGCCCCTCTTCTGGCACGCCGAACATCGGTGGTTCGTCCCGCGTCCCGCGTCGGCTTTCTCAGGCGACTCGCCGCAAAATTGCCGCGGCTCAACGTGCCAGATGGGCGAGACTCAAAGGTAAGTAGCGCGGATTATCTGGCGGCCGCGCCGTCAAGAAGCAGTTATGTTTATTTTCGGCATCGGGATAGCAACTCTGATGTTTTCTTTTCTAGCCAATCCTTTTATTGCGCAGGGCAGGCTCGTTCCATTTGTAACGGTTGTGCTGCTGGGACTGTTCCTGGGAATGCGTCACTCGACGGATCCGGATCATGTTGTAGCAGTGTCAACCATCGTCGCCCGCCAGCGGTCAATTGTGCATTCGACCGTAATTGGAATGATGTGGGGATTAGGACACTCCCTAACCATCTTCATCGTTGGAGCAGCCATCATCGTTTTCGGCGTAATCATTCCGCCCAGGCTTGGCCTGTCAATGGAATTTTCTGTTGCTCTGATGCTGATTTTATTGGGCATCCTTAACCTTACAGGTGTGATGCGCTGGATCACCGAACGCTTTACGCCATCGCACAAACATAACGAGACCCGCCGCGGAAATGAGTCCACATTGCCTCTGGCTGAGGAAATAAAGCTAGATAACTCTCCTCACCGCGAATCGTTTTGGGGACGAACAATCGGCAACCTGGGGATATATCAGACAGCGCGGCCTTTCGCCATTGGGCTTGTCCACGGCTTGGCGGGATCAGCAGCCGTCGCGTTGCTTGTTCTCTCCACCATCAAGAGTCCTATATGGGCGACCGCCTATTTGCTGGTATTTGGTGCAGGCACCATGATCGGAATGATGATTATGACCACGGCAATCGCAATGCCGCTGGCCTACTCGAGCAAGAGATTTCTGAAAGTGAATCAGTTCATGACCACTACCTCTGGCGTGTTGAGTATGGCTTTTGGGTTATTTCTGGTTTATCGCATTGGCCTGGTTGACGGACTTTTCACTGCCCAGCCTCACTGGATTCCTCAGTAATAAAAGCGGATTATAGCTAAAAGTTATGCAAGATGTTTCTCCACCCATTCGCCGGCCTGCTGCGTGCTTAAGTTTCCACCAATGTCTTGCGTAGTTTTCTTTTGTCGCACGGCCTCTAGAACCGCGCCTTCGATTCTTTGCGACTCACCTGTCATTCCGAGATGGTTCAGCATCATCGCCGCCGTCAGGATTGCGCCAAACGGATTTGCCATGTTCTTTCCCGCGATCTGCGGCGCTGAGCCGTGCACTGGTTCGAACATTGAAGTCTTTTCAGAATGGATGTTCCCGCTGGCGGCCATTCCCAATCCTCCCTGAAGCGCCGCAGCCAAGTCGGTAACGATGTCCCCAAACATGTTGTTGGTTACGATTACGTCGAACTGGCGCGGGTCGCGGACAATCTGCATGCACAAAGCATCTATGAACATGTGCTGAGAAGTGATCTGCGGATACTCTTCTCCCACTTCCTTAAATACGCGCTGCCATAAACTGCCCGCATGGGTCATCGCATTCGACTTGTCGGTCATCAATACCTGTTTGCGCTGGGTGCCGTCGCTTTTTGTGTGGCGCTCGCAATATTCGAAGGCATATCGAATAATGCGCTCGACGCCTTTGCGCGTGTTGATGTCCTCCTGTATCGCAATTTCGTCAGGAGTACCGCGTTTGAAGACGCCGCCCGCGTCTGTGTAAGATCCTTCCGTGTTCTCGCGGATCACCACGAAATCCACGTCTTCGGGTTCAACTCCTTTTAGCGGGCAAAGCGAAGCATCCAAGAGCCTAACCGGGCGGACGTTGGCATAGAGATCCATCTGGAAGCGCATTCCCAGCAGAATTTCTTTGGCCTGAATATTGGACGGAATTCGGGGATCACCGAACGCGCCGACCAGAATTGCGTCGAAATCGCGGCCCAACATTCTGAAACCATCGGGAGGGACGGTCACGCCGTCAGCGAGATAACGGTTAGAGCCCCAGTCGAACTGCGTCATCTCGACTGAGGCTCCTGAAGCGTTGATGACTCTTATAGCTTCGGCAATTACCTCGATACCAATGCCGTCTCCCGGGATTACCGCGATTCGCTTATTCAAGCTCACGGAAGAGAGATTATCAACTAACGGGAAGGTATGCCACGGGGAGTTGGGAGATTCGTACCCTGAGCAACTATTTCTCCTGTGAAGATTATCCTCGCTTATACCTTGGGTATTGGAACAGTCGCTTGTGAAAAATTAAAGCGAACCGCTGAAAGATTTCGGATTATGAATTCCATCGTCCGCCGCATCTGGTTCCATCAAAATTAAAACTGCGGCATCAAGGCGCGCTATCATTTGGCTGCAGGAGCTTCCTGGGTAACTTCGCGTATGGACGCCCAGCCCGTCGGGCTGTCTTTATAGCGTATATAAACGACCATAGATCGGCCTCTCGCGTACGCGGGGGGGCCGCCATTCTTGGGAGTCGACTTGATTGCGAAGATACAGGTCTCGATGGCCGTCTCACCGTTGAAGAGAGTGCTTTCTATGCGGTTTTCGGTGAACTCAACATTGTTGTCGCGCAGCCATCCGGTCAATTGTTGCCGGAGACCGTCGCGGCCTCTGACGATATTATTGCCGCCGAAATACTTGACGACATCGGGATGATGCAGCGCAACGATGGCATCCACATCGCCGCGTCCAAATGCGTCGCGAATGGCTCTCGTGGTCCTTTTCAATGACTCCCGATCATCGTCGGAGTTGCTTGCGTGACGGGCAGTGCACCCGCCCGCCAGCAAGGCTAAAACCAGCAGGCAGGTTACTATCTTCATATTATTCAATTGACCGGCATCCTGAACCATGTAGATTTCACGAACACTCCGTTCTATCTCTACCTTTTGCAAACATTTCTTCATCCTGATTTACACCAGCAACTTGACGTCCCCAGAACTCGCTAGCCAATTGACCCTTCCTAGGTAGTACCGTAAAATAGCTTATCGAACGGCGTTAGAGTTTTGCTCTTTCTGACGACCTCTGATTTAGAAAATCCAGAATAAAAGGTATGAAGTTTATATGGCAAACCATTTTTCCGCGTTAAAGCGCGCCCGGCAGACCGAAAAGCGCAGTGCCCGTAACCGCTCTAACAGTTCCCGCCTGCGCACCACCCTGCGCGATCTGCGCGAGAGCCTAGCTAAAGGCGAGAAGAAATCCACCGAGCAGGTTTTCCGTGAAACCGTATCAGGCCTGGATAAGGCCGTACAAAAGGGCGTCCTCCACAAGAACACCGCATCGCGGTACAAGTCCCGCCTCAACGCGCGTTTGAATGCGCTGAAGTAAGACCCTTGCGATTTATTCCAAATAGTTTGTCATGCTGAGCGGAATAGATTGTTTGTTAGCGAACGATCTTCGCAGTTGAGGGACCTGCTATGGTGCAGGTTCTCCACTTGCCCGGGTACTTGCTTCCCAAAATTGCCCCCTCGGTCCCTCAAACTGGCAATTCCTCTTGCATCCAGTCCAAGGCTTCCGGCTTCGGCTCAGCGGTTAGATCGAGCACAAGTTTTTCGAGGACCATTCTCTTGCTGGGAGGATTCGATCGCAATGCGAGATCGGTTTTCGCAACCAATCGGATAGACCTCGTGAGCTCACGCTTGGATTTATAGCGTCGCGCCTGTTTGATGATGTCGTCTGCGGCAAAAGGTGGAACCCGGAATCCCTGCCACAACGCCGCCCACAGCATGCGCTGGTCGCGCACATTGCGCTCGAGAATTACAAGCATCTGGCGGAAAGTTTTGGCCAACATATAGAGATGGCCGATGGCAGCTTCGTCCCCGTCCCCGGTCGTTAGAATCGCGTCGAGCATCTGCAAAGCGCGAACCCGGTCCTTGGCGGAGATTGCGTCCGTAAGTTCATATAGCGACCGCTGCTTCGCGGCCAGCACCATGGTCTCGACATCACCAAGCGTGATTCTCTTTTTCGCCAACGTAGAGGCTGAGTTTTTCCAGTTCGTTGGAAATCATCATCATGTCGCCGCCAAGCGCGTCCACCAATTCCCGCGCCGCATCGGGATCAATCTTTACTTGCTGCGTTGCGCAGTATTCCGTCAACCAGCGAATGGCCTCGCCTTCCTCGACTCGCGCCAACTCCACGATCGCGCAATATGAGCCCATGGACTCGCGAATACGCTCGTAGCGATCCTTGTCCGTCATTTCCATTCGTCGCGCGTCAGCTGGGATGCTGATGTGGTCAGCCACAAATATCAGCACAGCGTCCGGATTCGGATCCTTCGCATACTCTTCGATGGTGGCAAGTTTAGTGTCATTTGATCCTCGCCCGAACAGCGCCTTGACTCCGCGGACAAAGAAGACCTGGAAAGGAGCCATTAATGAGGGCGTACGGGTGCGGTCAAGGATTTCCGCCAAATCGGTTTCTGCCAAATCAAAATCAAACACGCTGAAATCGCGCAGGTCTGGCGGCACCAGATGTTTCAGGATCGCCTCGCGGCATCGCCTGCGGAAAAAGACTTCGTCCCCCACGAAGACATATACCGGCCGCAATTTATGTCCTTGCACATCGGAGACGAACCGGTCTGTCTGGGCGAAGCCTCGCACTAAAAACCCTCCAGAATGTTCGATACCAGTGTCCTTGCGAAATCCTGTGACAATCGCTCAAACGCCGGGGAATCCTCTTCAAAAAAAGTATTCAGGTCGCTCGTAACCTGGTATTGCTCGCGGAATAAGTATGAAGGATTCTGAAAAAGAATTTGACCGCGCTTATCTTTTAGCAGAACTCTCATGTTTACAATTACCAGCACACTGGCCGCACGACCTGTTTTCGAGTCATAGGTAAGCGGCGTCGTATATGTCGAAAGAACGGTTCCCTGAAGAGTCGCGTCGGCCGCCTCGCTCGATTCATTCACGATGTGATAATTCGTTCGTGTCACCAGTTCCTGCACAACCGCTGCCGTCAGTCGTTGCTCAATTTTATACGTCTGAGTCTGATTGATGAATGCAGGAACCGCAATCGTACGCACCCTTTCTGGAAGGGTGTTCACCTTCCCCGCCGTGTGATACCCGCATCCGGCAGCCAGCAAGCACATGGCCGCAAAGAGGGGCCAAAACTTCACTGAATTTTCCCACGCGGCCGGGCTGCAGTCATGCTTTCCGCGCATTCCACTGCCGTGCTGGCGGCGATACGCAAATTGTCCGCAGCAGCCCACAACCAGAAACTGGTCTTATCATTTTCATCTGGAACAATCGAAATTAAAACGTTGGCCTGGCCGGCAACGTTCACATTACTGGGAGCCTCATCGGTAGACTGCGTTATGGTGAAATGATCTCCGCTAAGAGCCTCCACAAGTTTCGCGACATCCACAATGTCCTGGGTTTGAACGTGAACCGCGAAAGCCTCTCCATGGAAAATCGGAGCCTGTAACACCAGCAAAGATGGCGGCGGCGCTTGCTTACCCACAATCTGCAAGTAGTGCCTGCGGATTCGCTCCTGGACGGCAGAAAGCGGAGTAGTAGTGGATTGCGCGCCGTATCGGGCAACCATGTTGAACGCTACTTGGACGTCAAATACGGCCATGGGCAATTGCTGGAATGAAAGAAGATTGATGGTTTGCTCATGTAGTTCGTCCATTCCCTTCTGGCCATGCTCCGAAGCAGGCTCGAATACGGTGGCTGCTACGTGCTTCAGTTCGGAGGCATTTTGGGTCCTCAACACCATCAGCGCGAGCACCACGGACGCTGGATGCGCGACCACCACCGGCGCGGGCTGCAATCCCGGGCTAAACGGCAATCTGAGTTGACGTTCCACCCACGGCGACCGCACCGTTACTCCCGGCTCGTCCTCCAAGGCAAAGGACAGATCAATGATGTCGCTGCCCACCTTCCGCGCAGCTTTCCAGTTAGTGCGAGCGGATTCCGCATCAGAGGCAAAAAAAGTAAAATCAACGTTATCGAACTGCTCCGGACGGACGCTTTGAATGAATGTGACCTCATCCTTCATCGTCTCAAGTTTCCCCAGTGATTCGTCATCATCGAGCAGCTTCACGTCGAGCGAAGGAAAGTTGCGCTCGTTGAGCACCTCGGCCACTTCTTTTCCCTTAAGACTTCCAGCCCCGACAATCGCAACCCGATAGGAATTACCGGTCCTGACGACTTCGGAATGTGGAATCGCAACGCTCTTGAAGTTCGAACTCATGTTATCTGCGTGGCCTCCTTGTATGTCGGTGGAGGAGGCCGATTACTTCGACGCCTGAATACCCACTGCAAACGCCAAAATACACCGGAGGCCATGTAGGTCAATGCTATTACGAAGAGCACCGTCTCCGAAAAAAACCAGATCGCCGCGAACAGAAGTCCGAACAGAACAATCAGACGGAAAGGCTGGCGAGTGCGGAAATCAATGTCCTTAAAGCTGTAAAAGCGCCACGTGCTAACCATGAAGTATGCAGTCAGCACAACAATGAACATAAACGTAATCGAACTTCCCCACCATTCCTGCGGATCGCCTCTCGAGAAGTGAACTACAGCTGCAACCACACCCGCCCCCGCGGGAATTGGCATTCCCACGAAGTATTTCTTCCCCGGCCGGCCTGGGTTCAGCGGCTGCGGATTCGTACTGATATTGAACCGAGCGAGACGGCTGGCTCCGGCAATCAGAAAAAGGAAACTGGCAATCGCTCCAAATTGCGCCATCTTCCCGGCCATTTGTGTGGAAGAAAGTACTCCAGGGGGAATCTCACGAAACCCCCACATCCACGCCAATAGCGCAGGCGCGACCCCAAATGTAATTACGTCAGCGAGAGAATCCAGCTCTCGGCCAAAGTCACTGCTCGTATTGGTCATGCGCGCAATGCGCCCGTCGAGACCGTCGAAGAGAACCGCGAAGCCAATAGCTATAGCCGCATGATCAAAATGCCAGGGTTGCGCCACGGTTCCACGCGTGACTTGAAGAATCGCGTAAAAGCCCATCATCATGTTGGCGGTTGTGAAAAGCGAAGGCAGAATGTACATGCCTTTCCGAAGCCGCTTCGGGTTGCGGTCTTCTCTCCGCCGTTTCGGAATTTCAGGAAGATCAAGCTGCATTACTCAACTCCCTGACGTACACCACTGGGCGCTGATGAGGAAACCTGCGCCGAAACAGGGTTCAGAATCGCAAGCACTGAAGCACCCCCCTTGACGCGATCCCCCACACGAATTTGAAGGCTGGCGGAGGCGTCCAGCAAAACGTCGGTTCGAGAACCAAATTTGATCATGCCGACTCGTTCTCCTCGAGAGACAGGTTCCCCTATCTTCTTGGTGAACACGATTCGGCGGGCCAGAAGTCCGGCAATTTGCTTGAAGACTACACGCTCACCTTCTCCCTCGACCGTAACTGTGTTTTGCTCATTCAACTCGGCACAAGTTTCATTCATGGCATTCAGAAATTTGCCCGTTTGATAGCGAATATCTCGAATCACTCCGGCAATCGGGGAGCGGTTAACGTGTACATCAAAAACGTTCAGGAAGATACTGATACGAACGTATCGAGTTTCACCCATCGTAACCGGAGAGACATTGGTGATTTTGCCGTCAGCCGGGGAAACGACCGCCCCTGGGATGTCGGGAATTATCCGCTCCGGATCGCGAAAAAACCATAGAAGAAAAACGGACAACAATATGGGGGGCCCGGCCCAAAAGGGGTTTGCAAGCCATCCTAAAAACGCTGCCACACCCAGCAGTGGGATCGCGTAGTAATAACCATCTGGAACCATTGGAGACTTTGATTATAGTGCAGCGGGGGTGAGAGGTTCGCATCCGCTTCTAGGCGCGTGAGTTAAACGGAAAGAAAAGGCGCTATGGGTCCCTTTTCGTGAACACAGATGTATATTGCCGCCCGCTTACAGCTTCTCGACGGGAGCTATGCCACCTGACTTTGAGGAATTTGCTGGCTACTATAATGCCTTGCGATTCCTTCCATCTGATCCTTAAGCCGGAGTTTCAACTTCTTCAACCGGACCTCTTCTAATTTCTCATCGTCCGTCAAATATCGTTTATGGGTGAGTGAATCAAGGCGTTGTTCATATTGGGTATGCTCCTGCACCAGCTTGCGAAATTCCTCGTCGCTGGCAAGAAGCTGGTCTCTAGAAATTAACATCCAGTAGACCTCCTTGGGGGATTTCATAGTCGGTTACGCTATCATACGATCCAGAACGCTTCAACGAAAAATTCGTCGCCTAAGGGAAACTGCCGGGTTAATGTACCATGCCGGAAGGAATTTCATTATGTACTATAGACGATACAGGATTGCATCTTCGTCGGGGTTGTGATAGTAGGCTTTTCGCCGTCCGCTCTCTGAGAACCCAAGGCTTTTATACAGGGCCCGCGCCGCCTCGTGTGATTCGCGCACTTCCAGAAAGATCATTGTGGCGCCCTGGTTACGAGCCAGATTAATCAGGCCGTCCAGAAGCTGCTTTCCCAGGCCTCGACGCCGCATCGCGGGAGCCACGGCCAGGTTTTCGATCTCGCATTCTTCTTGCAATAATCGGATGACTCCAAAAGCTTGCACTCCGGTTTCATCCTCTGCAACCAGGACGGTACGGCTCGGGGCATCTTTTATGAAGACCTGACGATACTTTTCCTCCCGCCAGTGGGCCGCGGCCCCCGTCTGCCGCTCGATCTTTAGAATTGCAGTAACGTCTTGAATGATCGCAGGACGAATTATCACGAATCCAATTCCCTAGGGTCATCCTAAAGGCCTTCGCCAGCGGAATCCAATCCCAAACCAACGGTCATCCGAAGGCCAGCGTTTTCTCCAGCGGGTCGAGGGATCTGGCAGGCGCACCTGCATGTCTTTAAACGTCAGAAAACTCCGCGATGCTTACAATCCGCCCTTTGAAAGGACCTCTGCGTAAGTCCGGCTGATGTAATCGGCCTCCAGCCTCTCTGGCTCAACGGTCTCGCCCGCCAAAATTTTCTTCCAGCCAAGATCAACGACGAAACCCAATCCCGGAGCGGCGATCACCCGAACGGGAATCCTCGCACCCTCAGCCAACGCCGCAATTTCCAAACTCGGAGTTACGATGCTCGCTCCGCGAATCAAATCCAAAAATTCGTCTCGTGTTACCACGCTCTCCTTGATCCGGCTCGCGGCCCGCGATGAAACCTGGTACTCCCCAACGTAAAACTGCTGGCGTCCCGCATCAAGGGCAGCTGTAACTCTCCCTTTTATTCCAGCCACCAATGCAATTGCCTCCAGCAATGACACAGTCGCGATTGGTTTTCCCAAAACTTCCGCCAATGCCTTGATTGCGGCCAGTCCCACTCGCAATCCAGTAAAGGATCCTGGGCCCGAGACCACAACAAAGCCGCCAATATCTTTCTTGCTGAATCCCTGTATGGAAAGCAGCGCCGCGATTTGAGGAACCAACTGGGCCGAAAATGCGCCGCCCTCCAAACTATTGGATTCCAGCATTTCGGAGGTTCCGCCCGCTTCGCCTCGTACGAGCGCAATGCTGCCGTCTTTGCCCGAAGTGTCCACCGCCAGCAACAAGATCAACCGCGGCCCTCGACCGTCTGGTCCTCTACCAATTCCAGCAAGACCCCGCCCGCGCTCGAGGGATGCACGAAGACATAGCGGTGGCCTCCTGCGCCGATCTTAATTTCATTTGAAACCAGCCGGATGCCCTCTTTTTTGAATTTGTCCACGATGACGGCTAAGTCAGGCACTCTCAAACAAACATGATGCAAACCTTCGCCGCGTTTTGCGATGAATCGTGCAATTGCGGAATCCTCAGATGTCGCTTCCAGCAGCTCCAGCCGGCTCTCCCCGACGGGTATCATCACGACCCGAACCTTTTCACCGTCAACATTTTCCTCCGGAGAAAGGCCTAATCCCAGCTGCTCATAAAACTTCTTCGAAGACGACAGCGATCTTACGGCGATTCCGAGATGATCAATCTCAAACAAAGATTCCCTCCGCAACGCACACGCATGGGCAGATGTGCCCATCTGCCCAGCCTAGCAAAACTCCGCAAGACCGCTACGCTAGTCCGCTAATTATCTCTTCAACAATAGAATACGGATCCCGCTTGCGTTCCGCGATTTCAGCCGCATAACGCGACAAACTCCCCTCGCCGATCTTCCCGTATGCCTTTTCCAGCAGCGAGTCGCGCAGCATATCAACCAAGCGCTGCTCCCAATTCTGAATACTACGCTTGGTCATCAAATTCTCTTTTGTCAAATAAGCTTCATAGGCGGCAATGGCCGCTGCCAGGTCATGAATTCCGCTCCCTTCGCTGGCAACCGTTTTCACGATTGGCGGAGTCCAATGATCGGGGCGGATCGCCAGGGATTGCAAGGCGCGAATCTCCCGCTCCACTCTTTCGGCGCCATCGCGGTCACTTTTGTTGATTACAAAAATGTCGGCGATCTCCATGATCCCGGCCTTGATGCTTTGCACATCGTCCCCCATCCCTGGAACCAGAATCACAATGGTGATATCCGCCAATCGCACGATGTCAATTTCATCCTGACCAACTCCGACCGTCTCGATCATCACCACATCCCGCCCCGAAGCGTCAAGAATCATCGCTGCATCCGCGGTGCTTCGGGCCAATCCGCCCAATGAGCCGCGTGTGGCCATGCTGCGGATAAAAATACCGGAATCGGAAAAATGTCCCTGCATGCGGATGCGGTCGCCGAGAATCGCGCCGCCAGTATAAGGACTGCTAGGATCCACGGCGATAATGCCGACGGTACGATCGAGCTTCCGATAATGACGGGCGAGTTGATCCACCAGTGTGCTTTTCCCAGCGCCGGGCTGCCCCGTCAACCCGAGCACTCGGGCATGACCACTTAGCGGAAATAACTGTTTTAGAACTTCTGTCCATCCTGCGACGCGGTTCTCCACAATGGACAAAGCACGAGCTAGCGCCCGTGTATCTCCAGACCGCAATCGCGATACGAGATCCTCAAACATTGAGTTCAAGCCACCAGTGTAAAGGATTGCGATAAACGTGCCCTGTTTAGGCTCTCGGTTGCCTCGAACATGTGACTTGATCACCGGTCATTGCGAGTTTTCATAGCGTCGCTTCAGGCGGGACGCGTGGCTCGCACCCACAATCAATGTGGTATGTTGTCTGCAACCTCGAAGCTTCGCCCGTGACAATCTCAACGTTGAAAGATCATCCGATTTCAAAATGGAGAATGAAGCCCTCTCTCCGCGAGCTTTTCATGTTAGTGGTTGTCGCGAGCATGTCCTTCGGCATGACGGCGAGCACCCTTCGGAGTTGGCGTACTCTGGCGCTCACTTTTGGTGACAATGGCGCGTACGTCGAAGTTGCGACCGCAATAAGGCATTGGGATTTCCACGGGCTCGACATTCAACACTTTATGGGATACCCCTATGCGATCGCCAGCGTGTCGCTGTTGTCGCATCTTTCGCTGATCTCCAGCCTCCGGCTTGTAGCGGGCGTAAGCTCCATTGTCAGCATTTTCCTGGTGGCCCGTATGTTCGGTACATGGGTCGCGGCCTTTTTCGCATTCTCAAATTTTGCGTGGTTACAAGCATCGCTCCTTGGTGGTTCCGAGCCGCTGGCGGTTGCTCTCGGTCTGGGTGCGTTTTTGACCTTCCGTCGAGGCAGCCCTCTGCTGGCTGCCCTGCTAGGGTCGCTTGCAACCATTGTTCGGCCCCTCATGTTCTTCACGCTGGTTGGCATCGGGATAACGCTCTTGTATCAGCGTCGTTATGCCAAATTTGTTGGTGCCCTCGCCGTGGGAATAGCTGTGTGCCTGTTGTACGTATGGCCGCTAGCACACTATTTCGGAGATCCGTTGCTCACCATGCACAGCTACACGTCCCGGGACTACGGCGCCGGCAATATGACCGGCCCTCACGGACACCTTTTCGGTTGGCCCTTTCACGGAATCGTCGTCGGCACCATGGTTTTCCCGGCTCCCTGGACCAACCTGGTTTTGAGCTTCTCATGGATCGCTCTGGTGATCGCCGGGATAGTGGCGATGTTCTCCCGGGATCTGCGGGATTTTTGGCGAGCCAACCCGGCCGAGGCCATATTCTGCGGCTTATATCTTCTGGCGGTCTTCTGCTACGACTATTTGATATGGGCGCGTGGCGAATTTATACGTTTTTCGATTCCGGCGCTCCCTTTTGTTTTCTTCGCGCTTTTGCGCTGGCTACCAAAAGACCGGAGAGTCCTTTGGACTCTCGCCGTAATAGCCCCGGTGCTGGCTGCGTGTTCTGCGTTCGGGATTAGAAATCTTTATTTCTTTCACTAAAGGCTAAGGCAACCCTCAAGTGTAAGATTATGAATCCAAGCGGTTGTGCGAAAATCATTGGCTTGTCCTCAAGGAGCGCTGAGTGAGCCGCTGCGAAATTGTTCTTGTGAGGAACTCCCAGGACGCAACGGGTTACCCTTGCGGCAGAGATTCTAGCGAGGAGTGCGGAGAGTGTGGGACGCCGCTTTGCAATCTCCATGCGGAATCCTGTGATCTATGCCGGACCAGTTTGTGCGCTGCCTGTTTTTTGGTCCATATGAGACAGCCCCACGCCAAACCTGCTGTTCCCAGTTCTGTAGAGGAAGTTAAGCGGCGCGTAGCTTCATCTCACAGAAATTCTGCCTAAGAAGTGTTTGGGAACACTCTGGGAGCTTCGGCTTGACCAGCCGGGCCGGCAGTCTCTCTGCCGCAAGTTGGGCGCCGAAATCTCAAGCTGCGGCGGTTCCATATCCGTCGGGCGCGCGCACATGGGAAACCGGCTTTTCGTGCAGAAGTAGTTCGGTAGCCTGCACTCGCGGGTCGCTGTGAAACCATTGCTGAACAACATCATGATGCAGATAGTTCGCGATTGCGAGAAAACTCATACCCTGATGATGGGCCATCCAGCATCGCACCACCTCCGGACGGTTCTTCTCAGACAATCGTCTCCATGAGTTTTTCCATGTCAACGACGAACGCCTTGTGGGATTGAAATCCACCGACTCATAGAATCCATATGGGCCTACCCACCGCTGGCCCGCCATCCTGCGTAAATTTCTTAGTGCCGCGGGTGCGTCGGTACTGAGTGCCAGGAATGTTGAGTATGGCGATATGACGGTTGCCTTCACCTCGCCTTTGCGCAATGCAAGCGACGGAATTCCGAAGGCGTAATACTGGTAGTTCCCTGCGTCGTCCGTAAGACTGTATGCAGCCTCTGAGATTCCCCACGGAATCTGTCGCGCCTCCGTGAAAGCCTGTTGAGCCCGAACTGATGCCGATCGGGAACGTTGAAGTAATGTGTCAGGAAAAGTCCGCATCCATAAGGCTGGCATCAGGTATTCGAACATGGTTCCGGTCCAGGAAAGCAGCACAGGATGTCCCCGATCCACCACGTGAGCGCGACCCAGCAGGAACCAGCTCTCCTGAGGGATATCGTCTTTGGCTATCGCCGTGAACAGCGCAATGCACGATTCGGAAGCCAACAGATCGTAACAAGCAGAATTCAATTGCTGGGACTCAACATCAAATCCCACCGACAAGAGCTTTCGCTTGGGATGCAACAGAAACTTGAAATCCATGCCGTCTGCCAGATGAGCTGAGGTATTACTGATCTCAAAAATATCGTCAATAAGTCCACGCACATGCTTCAGGGCCTCAGGAAGCAAAGCCTGCAGATTTCTATATAGCGTTTGGAGGTCCTCATTGATTTCTGAATGAAGGGCCTTCTCCAGCCTCGAAGCCAGCCCCTCAATAAAGTCCGGGACCCCTTCCATAGCAAGGATGTCCCATCCAGTTCTCGCGTTGTTCGCAGCATCTTTACGTAACAAGATAAACTCCGGCAGCAACCATGGCGCGGATAACCGAACGGTCTGTCTGATGTTCTCCAAGCGCTGGCGTGCTTCCCCGCGAAACCATTGGGCGTCTATTTCTCGCTTGGTTTTTGGAGATTCAACCGGGTCGGCCAAAGACAAATCCGGAAACTTGAGAATGGCTTGCAGCCAGTCTTCGCGAATGTCGTCTCGAAATGCGTTCAGCCGCTTGCGGGGAAAGGCGCGCAGATCGGCCAAAATACGTAGGTAATCCACAAAACCCTCAGCGAGCGCTGGTTGCAAGAGCGGACGCCGCAACAGATCGAGCGCCCCTTGTTGAAGAGTCCACAGCGATGCCACGAGATTCCCACTGTCCACCGATGAGACAAAGGCCGGCGTCAGCGGGGCAAGAGATCGCGTGTCGTACCAATTGAGCACGTGGCCTCTGCACTTCGAAAGCTTGGCCGCAGTAGAAAGGGTACGAAGAGTCTGTTCCGCAAATTCGGCGGCCGTGAGATATCCGAACTCGCACGCGACCTGGCGCGCGTTTAGCAGGAAACCAAGATTTGTGGGCGAGATCCGGGCTGCGATCGTCGGAGGGTTCTCTTGCAGATTGTCGGGAATGAGCCAGTTATGCTCTTGCGTGGAAAACTCCGCAAAATAGCGCCAAGTGCGCAGTGCGGCTCGGCGCAAGAATGAATCATCTCTTTGCGAAGGCTGACTGCGGTGGGGGTGGTGCGGACGATTCAGCCAAATCGAAATGAATTTGCTGCCAGCCCAAAGGATAAGAATTGGGAGCGCAGAATAAAAAGCGCTCCTGCGGCTGAACCAGAGCAATACACCCAAGGCCAATGCCAGCGGAGGAACCCAGTCCATGTAAACATCCACCGGCGTCCTCTTCTTCTTCCCAACTTCAGCCTCCGCCGCTGTTTCCCATTCCAGAAGGCGGCGACCTGTCACCAGTCGCCGAATCAACGTCCTTACCACCGCGTCCAGCGACAGAAGCATTTGGTGCGCGACAAAAGTCAACGTCAGGAGCACACCGACGTTGGCGGCAAAAAGCGAATCCACGGCGTCCCGCGCAATTTGAGAGTTACGTTCAGCCACTGCGCGAATAAGCTCAAAGAGGAATCGAAACCACGCCGGAACAAACAGAATCGCGACTGTCGCCAATGTCCAGTATGCGGGCTTACCGGGAAGTACCAGCCAACCCAGAACCAGCAGCAGAAATGTCGCAGGTTCCACCAGGCTGCGCCGCAAGTTGTCGAAAATCTTCCATTGCGAGACCAAGGCGATGGGATTGCGCACCAGTCGCCCTGACTCGTCCGGCACTCGCGAGAGGAGCCACGCCGTGATCTGCCAGTCTCCTCGCAACCAGCGATGCTTGCGGCGATTGTGGGCGCTGTAATGCGACGGATAGTCTTCAATAACCTCGATGTCGCTTACCAAACCCGCGCGAGCGTATGCCCCTTCGATCAGATCGTGACTGAGCAAGGCATTACGCGGAAAGCGCCGCTCAAGCACCTGATACACCGTGTCCACCTCATAAATCCCCTTGCCGGCAAAACTTCCCTCTCCATATAGATCCTGATAAACGTCTGAGACCGCGCGGGTGTAGATATCGAACCCAGTCTGACCGGAATAGATATTTGCGAGCCTTGAGGCTGCTGCACTCTGAACGCTCACGCCGACTCGCGGCTGGAGAATTCCATACCCCGCAACAACGATGTTGTTCTCCGGGTCAATGATCGCCTGATTCAGCGGATGAGCCATGGTCCCAACCATGCGATGCGCCGAACCTCGAGGAAGCTCAGTGTCGGAATCTAGAGTTATGACATATCGCGCATTGGGAAGCACCGACAGATTCCCTGCTTTAACTGGAAAACTGTCGTACTGCTGGCGAAGCAGCTTGTTCAGATCAAGCAGTTTGCCGCGCTTTCGCTCCCAGCCCATCCAAACGCCCTCGCGCGGATTGTAGATTCGATGACGATGAAGAAAAAGGAATGAACCGCCGCCTTGACGAGCGTATTTTTCATTTAAGCCCTCAATCAGTTCGGCGCAAAGGTCAATGAGAGGATCGTCTTCTCGCGACGGCTGCCGCGAATCCGGCAAATCGCTGAGCAGCACAAAATGCAGATTCCGTTCGTGATTTCCCAAGAACCGCACTTCCAAATCGTCAACCAGCCGTCGCACCTGCTCCTCATTCAGCAATAAGGTGGGAACGGCCACCAACGTGACGCAATCGTCTGGAATACCCTCCGAAAAATCGAGCTTGGGAAGAATTTCCGCCCGCAACAGCGACGTGGTCAGGTAGTTCACCAGTTCCACTGCGCTCTGTGACGACGGCAGAAGTAGCGCGATCAGCGCCAGAAAAATTAATTCGGGGGCGCTGTATGGATCGGTCATCAGCAGAACGATCGCCGACATAATTGTGCAACACAGGATCGCAATGCTTGGAATGTAAAACTCGTCGGGATGCCGCCGCAGAAACAGTTGAACGCGCTGGGCCACGGTCGGCCTGAACTGCACTTTCCGGTAGAGCAGATCGCGGCCTTCGGCGATCAGGTAGTACCCAACATGCGACTGGCGCAAAGCGTTACGGGTGGCTTGTGGCTGTTGGCGCTGTGCTTCCTGAGCCATTGCGAGCGCCTCTTGAGCCACCGCCATCTCCGTGAAATCGGAGCGCTCAGCTAGGGCAACAATTTTCTTCCGGTAGAGCTCCCGGCTTTCAAAATCCATGCGGGGATAAGCGCCGGCGGGGTCTTCCCGCAAAACTTGATCAAACACAATCAGTGGTTCGATAATTTCTTTCCAGGGAGCGTCTCCGATGTCTCGCAGGCTGCGTACGCAAGCGCCTAGGCCGTAAAGACCAAGCGGATCAGCCAACACCCGAGCCCCGCGAATCGCAATTTCGTGCAGTAGCACCAGCTTCATGCATGAAACCAGAGCCCACAGTTCTTTGACGTTAAGAAGAGTGATCTCTTGAAACGCCTGCACATAGGCAGCGAAGGCCGGTTCGCGAAACTCATGGTCAACAGCAGCTAACAATCCTTGCGCTACAGCGGCCACCCGGGGAACCGTCTCTCCGCTGGGGATACAGGCGTGCGGAATCTTGCTTAACGGTTTCACAGCGTCGGCGGTAGCCTGCAACTCCGAATACAACAAACGAACGTTGTCGTGGAGCCAGTGAAAGTCGTCCGAGACTTCGGTCTTGGGAGCAGGATGATGGAGCGCCGCCAAAACCGGCGCGAAGGCGGCATTCAGCGCGCGACGTTGTTTTACTATCCAGTCGGAAGATTTGACAGTCGGATGCCAGGGCAGATTGCGCGCCAACTCAGTCGCACGCGAACGAAGTTCGCTGAACTCCGGCACCGTCTCCGCCACAGGTGACGGATCATGCCGCTCTTCATGAACAGTCTCGAGATGGGGATTCTGCGGCATTTGGATTTCTTTAGCGGTAACTAGCGGCTTGCATCTCGAACATTTCAGCGTATCGCCCGCCCAGACGCGACAATTGCTCGTGATTTCCGTCCTCGGCGATGTTCCCATTCTCCAGTACCACAATTCTGTCAGCCATTCGAACGGTAGAGAATCTATGGGAAATGAAGAGAGCCATCTTCCCCGCGGTGAGTTCGGCGAAGCGATGAAAGACCTCAAACTCGCTGCGGGCATCTAGAGCGGCCGTTGGTTCATCAAGAATCAGAAGTTGGGCATTGCGCAAATAGGCTCGCGCCAAAGCGATCTTCTGCCACTCCCCACCCGACAGGTCAACCCCTCCGTCAAAGCGGCGTCCCAACATTTGCTCGTATTGAAGCGGAAGCTTCCCGATAACCTGATCCGCGAGACTTTTGCGCGACGCACTTTGCAGCAGCTTAAGATTGCTGATTTCATCAATCTGGCCTACTGCAATGTTTTCCCGCGCTGTCATTTCGTAGCGCATGAAGTCCTGAAAAATGACTCCGATTTCCCGGTAAAGATCTTCGAGGCTGTATTCACGAAGGTCCACGCCATCAAGCAGGATTTGCCCCTCGGTCGGATCGTAGAGGCGCGTAATCAACTTAACGATGGTGGTCTTGCCCTGGCCATTTTCTCCGATCAACGCCACCCGCTCGCTTGGATGCAAATGAAAATTTAACCGGTTGAGAATCAGCCGCGGGCTCCCCGGATAGCTGAATGAAACATTGTGAAACTCGAATCCGCGCAAAATCGGCCGGGGCGCAGGCAAAGCGTTCGGCTTCGAACGGATGGTGGGCTGCATCTCGAAAAAGGCCAAAAGATCAGTGAGAAATAAAGCCTGGTCTGCGATCCCCGAAACCGTCGAGAAAATTTGCTGGATATTGTTGCTCGCCTGCAAAATCGCGCCCGAAAGTAGGTACCACGTGCCAATCGAAAATACTCCGGTCACGGTGCGCCAGATGACGATGATGTAGGCGGAGTAGTAGCCCGCTGTGGCAATGATGGAAAGAAATCCACCGGCGATCAGCTTGCGGCGGGATAATCCAATATTCTCTTCATAAATTTGATCGGAAAGCCGGGTAAACCTTCCCGTCAGAAAATCCGCCAGGCCAAAAAGTTTCAGTTCCTTTGCGGCTTCTTTGCTGCCTCCGACGACACGCAAATAATCCAATTGCCGCCGAACCGGAGTCTGGCGAAAATTCTTGGCGTAGCCCAAAAAGGCAAAATGGCTTTCGCCTAAGAATGCCGGAATCACTCCCCCCACCAGCAACAATATCAACCACGGCGAATAAATGATGATTGTGACAGACAGTGTGAGAGTCGTGATCACCAGCTGCACCAGCTGCCCAATAGACTGAATCATTCCCAGACGATCGGTAGCCTGCACCCGCGCCCTCTCAAGACGGTCATAGAAAATGGGATCCTCGTACGCGATCAGATCCAACTCAGCGGCATGCTTCATCACCTGAATGCTGACGTGGCGCATGTACTTGTCGGCCAAAAGCGAATCCGAATAATCTATAGCTCGAGCCAATACGCTCATCATGAGCGCCAGCAAAAACTCGATGCCAACCAGCCACCAGAAATGTGGATCCAGCGGCTGATGAGACAAACGCGCGTGGACGATACGATCCAGAATTAACTTGGGAACCCACAAAAGGGCCAACGGAAACAACGAAGCGAATACCCGGGACACCAAGCCAAAGGTCACGACCCCAGGCCCTGAATTCCATACAATTTTGAGGACAGGTGGAACATTGCGAAGCGCTGCGAAACGCTCCTGCCAGCTGCTACGAAATGTCTCAGCCTTCACCATGTGTGAATTCGCGCAAACAAGTGCCGTGACGAGCTAGATTTTGCTGTAGTAAAGATGCCCTTGAAACCTGTAAGGTTTGTTTTAACACATACTTAGCGCGGATTCCTTAGGAAACACACCGTGGGAACGATTGACGAACTCCATGCTAGAGACACAGATTGCTCCGTCTTCGGCTTGGGAAGTAAGGTCGCTGCTGTTAACTTTCCTGCCTATGTCATCCGAAAGGCAGTTGGAACTGTCAATCAGAGAATTCCGTACAATGACTGTCTATAATTTCCGGTCCTGCCGAGGAGGCATTCCATGCGCAAGCTAATCGCGGTCATCTGTATCGCCGGATCTCTTACTTTCGCGGCTTCCGCGGCATCATCCAAAAGTAAGCCAGGCTCGCAGGACGACCACAACTCAATCGTCATTGTCTTCAAAGATGGACACCAGCAAACATTCCCAATGGCCGACATCGCCAGAATCGAATTTATGTCGCCCACAACCTCCGCGGCAGGTTCGCTACCCGGTCATTTTATTGGGAAGTGGAAAGTAGGCGATGGAGCCGGCGGGACCTTCCTGATCACGCTGAAACGGAACGGTGAGGCTGAAAAGACCATAGGATCCCACCATGGAACGTGGACGGCGGTGGATGGCGAAGCCCGCATCGCATGGGATGATGGCTGGCATGACATTATAAGAAAAGCCGGCGACGGATATGAAAAGGCGGCGTTTGAACCCGGTAGGACATTCTCCGACGATCCATCCAATGTTGCTGATGCAAAGAGCACTGAGCCTATCTAAGAGCTCACCGCATATAGAGGCTTCCCATCCTCACGGTCATCCCGAAGTCCACGCGTTTTATCGAGCGGGGCGAGGGATCTCGCGTGCAGCGCCAGCAGTCGCGGTTACCAGCGACGCATTAAAGCTCATATTCTGTTGACTCCGCCTCCCACTTTGGCTATCTTTCCACGGTCAATGTTGGGGGTGTCGTGCATTTTTTTCACAGCAGAGAGAAAAAAATTCACTGTAATCCAAAGAACTTTGCATCTATTAACGCCAATAAAGCATAATACAAATACCCCCTCCACTTAGCTGGAACCCTTAGGAACATGTGCTGTAGGAAAGACCTGCTTTAATGACCTGGAATCGGCGTCAATTTTTGAAGACGGTAGCGACCGGAGCCACCTTGTTCCCACTCCTGGGAAAGGGTTTTGCTTCGCAGATTTTGCTGCCCGCTGAGTCTTCAAACAGCGATCCCAATACGTCTCTCCTAGACGACCTCCAGCGCGCCTCTTTCGATTTCTTCTGGAGTGAAGCCGATCCACACACCGGTCTGGTTCGCGATCGTGCCAACGCCGACGGTGGCGACAAACGAATGGGAAGCAGCATCGCTGCAACCGGTTTCGGCCTTACCGCTCTTTGCATCGGCGACCAGCGAGGCTATCGTTCCCGCGCAGAGATCACAGCTCGGGTCCGCAAGACGGTTCACTTTATGGCGCATCAGGCGCCCACAGTTCATGGTTTTCTCTACCACTTTGTCGAGATGGACTCCGGCAAACGAAGCCCCGGCTCCGAAATCTCGCCCATTGACATGGCGATATTGCTTTGCGGCGTGCTGACATGCCGCGAATACTTCCACGACGCTCAAATTCGGCGCGACGCCACCATACTCTATCAACGTGTGGAATGGCCCTGGGCATTGAACAAGGGGCAAACGTTCGCATTAGACTGGACCCCGGAATTTGGCTTCAGCCCTCTCCGCTGGGACGCCTACTGCGAATCCATGATGTTGTACCTTCTGGCAATAGGTTCGCCGACTCATCCCATTTCGCCGCACTGCTGGCACAGCATCCGCCGCCCGCAAATCGTCTATGGGGATTATCGCTACATCTCAACCCCGGCGCCCTTATTCGTTCACCAGTTTTCTCACGCCTGGTTTGATTTCCGGAATAAGCGCGATCAATACACCAACTATTTTGAAAACTCAGTCATAGCGTCGCAGGCGCACCGTCAGTTTTGTGCCTCGTTGAATACGAATTTTCCGTGCTACTCAGAGGACGTTTGGGGCATTACTGCTTCGGACTCATCAACCGGATACGTGGCGTGGGGTGGGCCTCCGATGCAGGGGCCGATTGATGGCACGATCGTTCCCGCAGCATCGGCCGGTTCTTTGCCCTTTCTGTACAACGAATCTTACGAGGTGCTGAGAAACTTGCGCGGATACTACGGCCGCCAGATATGGAAGCGCTACGGCTTCGTGGACGCTTTTAACCCCCTGACCGGCTGGGCTAGCACCGACGTCCTCGGAATAGACGTAGGCATCAGCATGCTGATGGCTGAAAATGCCCGCACTCAATTCGTATGGAACACCTTCATGCGCAACCCGGAGGCTGGGATCGGGCTGCAGAAGGCGGGCTTTCATTCCCTTTACGGGCCGAATCCAGCATTTGCTGACCAAGCGCCGGCAGCGCCTTTCCGCGGCTAATGGCTAGCCTCTAGCGTTATTGTCAACCCGGTTACTTTCCGGACAAAACGCGCATCCTACCTATATCCTGTTCTCAGCATTCCTTTAAATTTGTCTCGAAAACTAATGCAAGATCGCTTTTCGGATACCAAAAAACTGTTCACTTCGATTTCTTTGACAAGCTCTGGCGGCCCGGGGGGATGTTCACATTTTTCGCTGACCGCCCAACTCCGCGTGATGGCGATTTTAGCGGCCGTATTTGTGGTTCTGCTGGCTCCGCTAAACGCGCAAACTCCAAAAATCATTAGCCTCGATCAGGCAATTGATCTGGCGATGACGCACAACCATTCGCTCAAAGCAACACGCACTTTGATTCTGCAGAACGAGGCCCAGGAAATTACCGCGAACCTCCGGCCCAATCCGTCGTTGGGGTTTGATTCGCAGTTCATTCCCATTTTCACCCCAAGCGCTTTCTCTCTCGATAATTTGGATGTAACTCAGCAATTTGATATCGGAATCGGATACCTTTTTGAACGCGGACGCAAACGCCAACGCCGCCTCCAGGCCGCACGCGATCAAACCGCGGTTACCCGGGCGCAAGTAACCGACATGGAGCGGACGCTAACGTTCAACGTCGCCCAGCAATTCATCAATGTGTTACTCGCCGAGTCCACGTTGCAATTTGCCACGCAGGACTTGAAGGGATTCGCCCAAACCGTGGACATCAGCGAGCAGCAGTACAAAGTTGGATACATCAGCGAAGCTGACTACCTCAAGATCAAATTACAAATGCTGCAATTTCAGACCGACGTGTCTTCCTCGGAGCTTGCCAAGGTGCAAGCCCTGATCGGACTGCGCGAATTACTTGGCTACGATGCGGTGCGGGCGGACTACGACGTGGAAGGCGATCTGACATACCACCCACTGAAATCAAGTGTAGAAGACCTCCAGGCGCAAGCCTTGCGTGAACGTCCGGACCTCCAAGCCTCCGTATTTGGCGTTACCGCAGCCCAAAGCCAAATCCTGCTGGCAAAAGCAAACGGCAAACAGGACTTGAGCACTACTTACGACTTCAGCCACGTTTCCGGCCAAAACACTGCCTCCATCTTCCTGGGTATGGATTTGCCCATCTTCAATCGGAACCAGGGCGAAATCGCTCGTACCCGCTACGCTCTGACACAGGCGGAGGAATCGCAGCAATCGGCCAGCGACATCGTGATGGCGGATGTTGAAAATGCTTATGAAGCGATTAAGAGCAATGATAAGGTGATGCAGTTCTACACTTCTGGGTACCTCAAACAGGCGCAGGATTCCCGCGACATTAGTGAGTATGCTTACAAGCGCGGTGCCGCCAGCCTGTTGGACTTTCTTGACGCCGAACGAAGTTACCGCGCCATCCAGCTAAGTTATCGGCAACAACTCGCCTCTTATATGACTGCCATGGAACAGCTGAAAGAGGCCGTGGGAAAGAGAAACATCCAATGAGAACTACTACGGCCAGGAACGCTCCGGTGTCGCATTCTGGAATTCAAAAGCCTTTTGTGGCTGGATTGTTAGCGATGATAGTGTGCCTGGGCGGCTGCCAGGGATCAAAATCTCAGGCCGCCGGCGACAATGCTCAGGCGAGCAACAACCCGGAGTTGTTCACGATCCCGCAAGATCAGGCATCCCATGTGCAGGTCATAACCGTTGAACCCACCACGCTCACCCGCACCCTCCGGCTCACCGGAGCTGTGGCCTACAACAATTTCCGGACCACTCCAGTCATCACCCAGGTCAGCGGACCCGTCAGCCGGATTCTCGTCGTTCCCGGTCAAAAAGTGAATAAGGGACAACCGATGTTATACGTCGCGAGCCCAGACTATTCGCAACTGCGCAGCAATTATCTGAAAGCCAAAGATGCATACATGCTGGCAGAGAAAGCTTATGCTCGCGCGAAGGATTTGTACCAGCATCACGCGATTGCCGAACAAAATCTGGAACAAGCCGAGTCGGCCGAAGTGCAGGCGGGAGGCGACATGGCGTCCGCCGCAGCTGCGTTAAAAGTCATGGGAATTACCGACCCCGATGCCCTGGTAAAAGCACCGCCCTCTTTCGAGGTCCCAGTTCGCGCTCCCATCAGTGGCGAAGTCGTCGAGCAACTGGTCTCCGCGGGTCAGTTTATACAGCCTGGGACCACCCAGTGCTTCACTATTTCGGATATGAGCACGGTCTGGGTGCTAGTTAACGTTTATCAAAATGACCTTCCTTATGTGAAGGTCGGAGACCAGGTTGAGATTCACACCGACGCCTATCCGGACGTTTTCACTGGACGCATCTCATACCTAGCCGCCGCATTGGATCCCAGTACGCGAACGCTCCAGGCGCGCATCGAAACCAATAATTCTGGCGAGAAGCTGAAGAAGGATATGTTTGTCTCCGCGACCGTGAACGCAGGAACCATTAAAGATGCGATTGCTTTGCCCGATTCCGCGATTCTTCGCGACAGCGAGAACCAGCCATTTGTTTATGCCGAGGTGAGCTCGAACCAGTTCGGCAGGCGTGGCATTACCCTCGGTGAAAACCTTGGCGGGCAAACCCAAATCACTGGCGGCGTAAAGCCGGGCGATCAGATCGTTGGGAATGGAAGTCTCTTCCTTCAGTTCGCAAATTCGCTGCAACGGTGAGTTGGCAACGATAATAGGATTTTTTTTGCATTGTCATTCCGAGCCATAGCACCGCAACGAATCTGAACAGCGAGGCGTGAGGAATCTACTTTTCTCCTGGAGCGCGGCTCTTTTTGAAAGCGAAACGAACGGTTTGAAAAGCGAATGATCCGAAAGCTAACTAGCCCTGAATGATTCACCGACTCGTCCAAGCCGCATTGCGCCAGCGATTCCTGGTTCTCACGCTGACCCTGTTTATCACTATAGGCGGAGTTCTGTCATTTCGCCGAATGCCCGTGGATGCGTATCCCGACCTGGCTCCTCCACAAGTCGAACTCATCACACAATGGCCGGACCACGCAGCGGAAGAAGTCGAGCGCTTAGTCACGCTTCCGCTGGAACTCCAGATGAACGGCATCCCGCACATGATCGTGATGCGTTCAATCTCGCTCTACGGCCTATCTGACGTAATTCTGACTTTCGAAGACAGCACCGATGACTATTTTGCGCGGCAAATCGTCTTCGAACGCATCGCCCAAGCCACTCTTCCCACCGGCGTGACCCCAAGCATGGCGCCGCTGTTCAGCCCCAGCGGATTGGTTTATCGCTACGTCCTCCAGAGTCCAGATCGCAGTCCGCAGGAATTGAAAACCATAGAAGACTGGGTGATAGAGCGGGCCTACAAATCGGTCCCCGGAGTCGCCGACGATTCGGGATTCGGTGGCACCGTCATGCAATATCAGGTGCTGCTTGATCCGGCGCGGATTTACGGGTATCACCTGACTATTCCGCAAGTGATTACCGCACTGGCCGCCAACAACGCAAACGCAGGTGGTGGATTCTATTCCCAGGGTGGCCAGTTCTATTATGTGCGCGGCATTGGACTCCTCCGCAATACCGACGACGTCGGCGATGTTGTCGTCGGTGCAAACAAGGGTGTACCGATTCGAGTGCGCGACGTTGGCGATGTTGTCATCGGACACGCTCCCAGGCTAGGGGAATTCGGTTTCGAGAAAAATGACGACGCTGTCGAAGGCGTAATCCTGATGCTGCGCGGCGGTCAGACTCAAAATGTTCTGAAGGGCGTCGAAGCAAAAACTGAGGAATTGAATAAACATATTCTTCCGCCTGACGTGAAAATTCATCCCTTCTACGATCGCAGCCTCCTCGTGGACCTTACGACCGAAACCGTCGAAAATAATCTTCTGCGCGGCATGATACTGGTCCTGATCGTGCTGATTTTTTTTCTCGTCAGCTTTCGCGCCGCTGTCATTGTTGCCGTCACCATTCCACTCTCGCTTTTATTCGCCTTCATTGTCTTGCATGCCCACGACGTCGCCGCAAACCTTCTCTCCATTGGTGCGATTGATTTTGGCATTGTGATTGACGGTACCGTCGTGATGATGGAAAACATCTATCGCGAATTGGCTCTGAGGGAGGGACAGTCTTACTCTCTGAATGAAGTCATCATCGCTGCCGCTAAGGATGTTGATCGTCCAATTTTTTATTCAGTCGCCGTGATTCTCGCGGGCTATCTCCCGATCTACGCGCTCAGTGGTCCCGCCGGAAAGCTCTTCCATCCGATGGCAGAGACTATGTCCTTCGCGCTGGTCGGCGCGCTTATTCTCACTCTCACCCTCACTCCAGTGCTGGCGTCCTACTGGTTCAAAAAAGGAGTACGCGAGAAGACAAACCGTCCCTATGAATGGATGAAGGAAAAGTATGCAAAGCAGTTGGATTGGGCCTTGGGCCGCCCCAAACTTGTCATGCTTCTCGCAACTCTGATTTTCGGGGCATCTCTGCTACTCGTTCCATTCATAGGCGGCGAATTCATGCCGCACCTCGACGAGGGCGCACTCTGGGTACGGGCGACAATGCCATACACAATTTCTTTTGAGGAAGCCAGCAAAATCGCCCCGCAGATTCGCGCTGTTCTCATGTCGTATCCACAAGTCACTGTGGTCGCTTCCGAGCTGGGCCGTCCTGACGACGGAACTGACCACACTGGCTTTTTTAATTGTGAATTCTACGTCGGCCTTAGACCCTACAAGGACAAGTCCTGGGAGGGCGATACACCCACCAAGAATGCGCTGACTGAATCCATCAATAAGAAGCTGACTGGATTCCCCGGAATTATCTTTAACTACACTCAACCCGCCGAAGACGCGGTGGACGAGGCCCTCACCGGACTAAAAAGCTCTTTAGCGGTGAAGATCTATGGCGAAGATCTCAATGTGCTTCAGGACAAAGCTATCCAAATCAAGAATGCGCTAAGCCATGTGCCTGGCTTCACCGGACTAACGGTAGTCCGCGAACTGGGACAACCGAACCTGCTAATTGACGTGGATCGCGACAAGATCGCGCGTTATGGAATTAATGTTGCGGACGTGGAGGCCGTCATTTCCGCCGCAGTGGGCGGTCAGGCCGTCACGCAGGTTATTCAGGGAGAGAAACTATTCGATCTCGTCGTCAGAATGCAGCCGCAGTTCCGCAGCAATGCAAGTGAAATCGGAAACCTGCTGGTCGGGACCCCCGATGGGCAACAGATTCCGCTCTCGCAACTCGCTTCGATTACGCAGGGTAACGGCGCGTCGTTCATTTATCGCGAAAATAATTCCCGCTACATCGGTGTTCAATACAGCATTGAAGGCCGGGACTTGGCAAGAGCAGTCGAGGATGGACAGGCGGCGGTGAGCAAAGCTGTCCGCCTGCCCCAAGGCTACACTCTGGCTTGGGGAGGCGAGTACAGCCAGTTTGTTGAGGCAAGATCTCAGCTCGCGATTATCGGGCCATTAGCGATCGCGCTGATATTCATGATCCTGTTCGCGCTGTATGGAAACTTCAAATTTCCCGTGACCATCGCTCTGGGCGTAATTATGACCGAGCCCGTCGGGGCCCTCATCGCGTTGAAGCTCACCCAGACGCCTTTCAGCGTTTCCTCTGTGTTGGGGCTGCTGGCTCTTTGGAGTTTCCGTCGAAACCGCGGTCATTCTGGTTTCCTACATCAACAAACTCCGCCTCGAAGGAAAGGACATTCGAACTGCCACACGCGAAGCTTCCCTGCTGAGACTTCGCCCCATCATGATGACTGCGCTCGTCGCATGTCTGGCCTTCTTCCCGCAGCGCTCTCCACCGGTATTGGATCCGATACTCAACGGCCTTTCGCCATTGTTATTGTGGCCGGCCTGGTATCGCGATTATTCATCGGATTCTTCGTCAATCCCGTGCTATACGAATTAGTCGCCAGAGAAGGCGACATTCTTCAAGTATAAAGTCCACCACATTGCCTCTGTAGAGACGCAGCCTGCTGCGTCTTAGTTTCTGCTGAAGGCACATTTAATGAGATTTGGACGCAATCCTAATCCTTTGCATCTATAGCCCCACGAAAGGAATCAAGATAACTTGCGTATACGATGCTCAGGACCTGGCGCAAGATGAACGGATCGAGGGCGATAAAGCGATTTCCATTTTCTAATTTTGGAATAATAATCGCTTGCATACTCACGTTCGGATTTGTGTTCTGCAACGTCGTCTCCGCGCAAACCTCAGGTCCGCCGGGCACCAATTCGTCCGCGACAGGGTCTGAATCCTATGGCAGCAACTCCTCAAATTCAGGCTCCCAAAGCAGCAGCGGCCAATCTCCCTTTTACGGAAGCGTCCCCGAGGGCAAAGCCAGTCCATACGTTTTGTCCTTGTCCATCAAGGACGCGATGGAACGCGGCCTGAGAAACAACCTTGGACTGTCTTCTCGAGAGCGATAACACTTTGCAGGCACGAGGAGAAAAATGGAAAGAACTCAGCGCGTTGCTCCCGAACGTGAACGCAACAATTACGGAGAGTGTGGCTCAGATTGATCTTGCGGCGGAAGGTTTTCGATTCTGCGACCCCAGGCATACCTAAGATCGTCGGCCCAATCGGAATTTTCCAGGCTCAGACTAATTTCTCGCAATCCATATTTGATCTTCACCTTCTCGACCGAAAGCGAGGAGCCTCGGCTAATGAGCAGTCGGCTCAGTTCAATTACAAAGATGCAAGAGGATCTGGTCGTCCTCGCCGTTGGCAATGCATATTTGCAAACCCTCTCTTCAGCGGCTCGCGTGGATACCTTGCAGGCCCAGGTGCAAACCGCTCAGGCGCTTTACGGCAAGTCTGTGGATCAACAAAACGCTGGCGTGATTCCGGCCATTGACAGCCTGCGCGCCCGGGTCGAGTTGCAGAGCCAACAGCAACAGCTGATTGTCGCTCGAAATAATTATGCGAAGCAGAAGCTCATGCTGGCGAGAATTATCGGCCTTCCCACCGGACAGGAATTTATTCTGGCAGACCAGGTTCCGTACGCGCCGCTTGCACAAATGACAATGGACGAAGCTCTTCGCCGCGCCTACGCGTCGCGCTCCGATTATCAGGCTGCCGCCCAAAAAGTCCGTGGCGCGCAGTACTTTCGCAATGCCGCCACCGCCGAGCATTACCCGTCGCTGGATCTCGCGGGGGATTATGGTGTCGCCGGTATTCGGCCGGGCAGTTCCCACGGAGTATTTCAAGTCGGCGCAACCCTGGAAATTCCAATCTTCGCCGGAGGACGCGCCCACGCCGACGCTTTGGAAGCCGAGGCCTCATTACGCCAAAGCAAACAACAATTCGATAATCTTCGCGCACAAATTGACTACGAAGTGCGGGTCGCTTTATTGGATCTGGCAGCAGCCGCCGATCAGGTTGAGGTGGCTCGCAGTTCCGTTGATCTGTCCAACCAGACCTTGAACCAGGCGCGTGACCGGTTCGCGGCCGGGGTAGCCGACAATTTGGAAGTGGTTCAGGCTCAAGAGGCGGTTGCATCCGCGAATGAGAATTATATTTCCAGTCTTTACGCGCATAATGTAGCCAAGATCTCGCTGGCCCGCGCTATTGGATTCGCTGAAGAAGGCGTAAAGGAATATCTACAGAGCAAGTAATATGGCACAAAATACAGAAACCGTCGAACGAGATAACGTTAAACCGGCTGAAGCGGAACCTCCGGCTGATAAACAGCACGCCCCGTTGCCAGCTTCGGACAGCGATCTCCACCACAAGCGCTTCAACGTGCATAATCCTCGCCTTCGCATGGCCGCGATTATTGCCGTGATTGTCCTTGTCGTCGCTCTATTTTTCCTATGGCGATACTTTTCGAGTTACGAAAGTACTGATGACGCTCAAGTGGATGGCCATTTGAACTCGGTCAGTTCCCGTGTTTCGGGCCACGTCGAGAAGTTGTTAGTCGCGGATAACCAATATGTGGACGCCGGAACTCCGCTAGTGGAAATTGATCCCAGCGATTATCAAGTCGCGGTGGATCGTGCCCAGGCTGACTATGACTCCGCTCTGGCTGCTGCAAGAGCGGCCCAGGTGAATGTCCCAATCACTTCGATCAATAGTGGCAGCCAAATCAGTACCGCGCAGGCGGATGTCGAAAACGCGCGTGCTGGAATTGCCGCGGCTCGTCAACAGCACGCAGCAGCAATTGCGCAGGTGGCTCAGGCCCAGGCGAACAATGTTAAGGCTCAGAGTGATGTAGCCCGATACAAGCTGTTGGTTGACAAGCAGGAAATTTCTCAGCAGCAGTATGAACAGGCAATTGCCGCCGCCCAATCCAGTGCTGCCAATGTAGATGCAACCCGGGATGCTGCATCTGCTGCGGCCGATCAAGTCAGGCAGGCGGAAGCACGCCTGGCGCAGGCTGAATCCAACGCGCGGGCGGCCAGCACCGGTCCGCAGCAAATCGCCGTCATTCGCGCCCGGGCCCAGGCCGCCGAGGCCGATGCCGAACAAAAGAAGGCCGCGCTCGAGCAGGCTAAACTTAATCTGGGTTATACCCGCATCGTTGCGCCAGTCAGTGGAATTGTGACCAACCGCACGGTGGAAGCCGGACAGAATGTGCAGCTCGGTCAAGACCTCATGAAAGTCATTAACCTCGACGATCTGTGGGTCACCGCCAACTTCAAAGAAACCCAGCTGCGTCGAATGGCCGTGAATCAACCGGTCACTATTCATGCTGACATCAACGGCAAAGATTACAAGGGACATCTGCAAAGTCTTTCCGGTGCCAGCGGTTCAATCACCAGCTTGCTTCCCCCGGAAAACGCGACGGGCAATTACGTGAAAGTTGTTCAACGCATTCCGGTGAAAATTACTTTTGACCCGGGTGAGACAAAAGATCATGTTCTGCGGCCCGGTATGTCAGTAGAACCAAAAGTCTGGATCAGGTGAGAAGTTGTGTGGCAGAATGGAGCGCCGGACGTCCTCTCCCGGCAGGACGGGGCGCACAGCCCGTCTCGGGATTTGCTTAGAATAGAGCTGGCGCGGAGAAACCTTTTGTATCGAATTATCACAGTTGAAAGAGAATATGGATGCGGCGGTGGTGAGATCGCGCAAGAACTCGCGAGCCGCCTTGGATGGAAACTTTGGGATCACGCCCTGACTGAACAAATCGCAAAAGAGGCGAACGTTGAATGTGCCGCCGTTCAGCGCTGCGAAGAGCGCGTGGACAGCACCTTTTATCGCATGGCCAAGGTTTTTTGGCGTGGCAGCAATGAGAGAAGCATGGCGCTCCCGGGATCATCTAATTTCGACGCCGATCAAATGGTGGAAATCGGTCAGCGTGTAATGGAAGACGCCGCCAAAACCGGTAAATGTGTAATCGTAGGGCGCGGCGCTCCGTACTTTTTACGCCAGGAGCCCAACGCTTTCCACATTTTTCTGTACGCTTGCCGCTCCGAAAAACTCCGCAGAATACTCGCTCTTGGCAAAAACGAAGCCGAGGCCAACGACCTCCTCGATTCCGTGGACGGCGAACGCATCGCTTTCATAAAGCATTATTTCGACGCCGACTGGCCTACCCGCGGCCTCTATCATCTGATGATCAATACCGCGATTGGAAATGAAAACGTCATTTCGACCATCCTGAATACCATGAATATTCTGGAGCGGGATTCGAAGCCTAGCCTGGCCGCAATGTGCGAAGACGCCGTGAAGCGCTAACTGTTACCTAAATTCAATTTTCTGTCTTATTACTGACGGAGTATAGCCGCACCCGATAGATATGCGGTTGATGCGGATCCATTAACAAGTCCGAAGCTGTCCGTCGTGATTCGACCCCCGCCCGGCTTCATTTCTTGGAGCCTTCAGGAGGTGTAAGCCCAAGGCCCCCATTCTCGCTCCGACGATAAAAATCAGAACGCCGAGCCAACCCATCCCCCGATAATATTCTCCGAAAACTATTGCGACGACGAAGGCGAGAGTCATAAAAACGAACGTTAGAAACCGTCGAATGAGTTTTTCAAGGGGTTCCATCTGGCGAAGAATATAGCAATGATTTTCCGAAAATGCATTTGGGACGGAATGCGCAGATCCTTCGCTATGCTCAGCATGACAACGCAAGAAAGTCGAGAGGAAATTTCGGGCGGGTGGCCACTCACCCCAGTTTTGGCTTGAGTGACGCACGAAAATAAGAAATAAATGTAAGGCCGGCAAAGCTGCCGAACATCCATCCGCATACGATTTCCCTATTATGATATTTTGTGGCTGACGCGAACAAAAACAATCATCGTAATTTACCCGGCGTAACAATCCATGCGCATGAAAAAACTCCTATGGCAAAAAGTGCTCTTCGTGGCGCTCATTTGCATCGACTTCTCGACGCTGGGAGCTGCGAAGTCCAGGCCGGCTTCCGCAAGTTGGGTAGGATCATGGGCCGCGTCTCAACAAATCCCGGAACCAAACAATGCCCTGAACCCCGACGATCTCCATGACGCAACCCTGCGCCAGATTGTTCATTTGTCGGTCGGCGGGAAAACCCTCCGCGTGCATCTTTCGAATGCTTTTGGCACCATGCCTCTGCACATCACGTCACTACACATTGCCGTCCCAGTCTCGCCTTCTGAAGCGAAAATTGACGTGGCCACCGACAAGGCACTCGCCTTTTCCGGCAAAGATGATGTGATCATTCCGGCGGGCGCCGAATATATTTCTGATCCGATTGCTTATCCCGTAGCGCCGCTTTCAGATCTGGCGATCACGCTTCACTCGGACGCGGCGCCAGAGCGACAGACGGGACATCCCGGCTCGCGATCTACTTCGTATCTGGTTCATGGCGACATGGTCGCGGCCCAAGACTTGCCAGACGCCAAGAAAATGGACCATTGGTATTGGATTGCCGGAATTGATGTGAATGCAGTCAAAGATTCCGCATCCATCGTTGTGCTCGGCGACTCGATCACCGACGGACACGGGGCCACTACAAACGGAAACAACCGCTGGACCGACGTACTCGCAGCCAAGCTACAAGCCGGTCACAAAACAAAAACACTCGCGGTGTTGAATCACGGCATCGGAGGCAATCACTTGCTGACGGACGGTCTCGGACCGAATGCCCTGGCGCGCTTTGACCGCGATGTGCTTGCGCAGGCTGGCGTTCGTTATCTAATCGTTCTAGCAGGTGTGAACGATCTCGGAAAGCTATCGCGCGAAGGGGATGTTCCTCGCGCTGACCATGATGCGCTAGTCCAGCAAATGATCGGCGCATATCAGCAAATTGTCACGCGAGCACATACGCACGGGATCGAAGTTTTCGGCGCAACAATCCTTCCGTATGTAGGTTCCGAGTATTATCATCCGTCGCCTGCAAACGAGGCCGACCGCCTCGCCGTCAACGCGTGGATTCGCGCCCCTGGCCATTTCGATGCCGTAGTTGATTTCGACAAACTAACGGCCGACCCATCTCATCCAGATCGCATGCTCCCCACCTACGATTCCGGCGATCATCTGCATCCGTCACCAGCGGTATATCACGCCATGGGAGATGCCGTACCGGTGGCGCTGTTTAGCCGCTAGAGACCGCGGCCCAGTGCTTTTGAAGGCCCGAGGGAATCGCCTATTGCTTCCAGTCCTATGAGATAATCCGCGACGTGAAAAGCGTGCTGGCCATAATGGTCGTTCTCTTAGGGAGCGGCCAACAAGAGCAAGTCCCAAGGTACTTCGACCCCTCAAGTGAGGAAGCTGGCGTTCGAAGTAACAGGCGGCCGCTTTCCTTTTCCCAAGAATGATATTTTCATTCTGGACTACCCGAGTTCAAAGCCTCGCCATCTTGCTGCCGGACTGCACCCAGTCTGGTCCCCCGATGGCCAAAAAGTTGCCTACTGCGTGCTCAAGGGAATTGGGACCGCACGCGTTGAACCGGGGCCAGTACAAGTCATAGGCGCTGACGGCTCAGGGCGCACGCAATTGGCGGATGTGGACTTAGGCGGCTGTCCTACCGACTGGTCTCCGGATGGGCAGAGGATAGCCCTCGACACTCCCGGTCGGATTATGATCGTGGGAAAGAATGGTGGCACCGTCACTCAAGGGGCGATCGGATATGGAGCGCATTGGTCACCCGATGGAAAGAAGTTGGTATTTTGCAGGAATTCACCGGATAATCATCCCACTGGATCAATTTGGATTGCGAATGCAGACGGGAGCGGCGCAAGAAGAGTAGTCGAAGACAATTCGGAAGTTTTAGAAGCTAACTGGGGTGCAGAAGGACAAAGCATTCTTTTCACTTCTGTTCGTGACCACAGCGGAAGGGCGGAAATATTTCGCGTCAAGCTCGACGGAAGCGATCTACAGATCGTGGCCGCAGACACGCACCTCGCGTTGTACTTCCCAGTCCTCTCTCCGGATGGGCACGCTCTTGTGGCCGACGGTATCCGATCCGGTGAAGTTAATGTAGTGTTAATCGATCTAGTGAGCGGGCACTCCAGCGTTCTGGCTCGTGGATCCCATCCGAGTGTGCTGTGGGAACAAAAGTAGCGATTTGCGGAACTCCGGCACTGATCCATGGACTTCAATATCGCCGACATGTATTTTCAAGCCGTTCTGAGAATATGGAGTACTGAAACGCATGTTATCTACTAAGAGACTTACCTGGCTTTCCGCGCTAATCGGCGCGCTCGTGATAGTTTCGACTGCTCCAAGTGAAACGGCTACTAACAATGTCTGGAGCAAGTTTGAAACCACTCGGCAAGGCATTCGCGTATTGCATCAGCAATTTGAAGTCGAGCGGCGAGTCAAATCGGGATATATCGAGCAATCTTCGCATCACCAGGTCATACTCGATTTTTCCAAGGGCAGCTGGCGCGAACAATCGATCGGCGGCAACGGCGATCTGACTCGCCTCTTCGACGGGCGGAATTTGTTTGTATTCGAAGCAGGAGGAACCGAATACACTCGCGAGGAGCAAAAGGGCAATAACGACGAGTGGTTGCCAGAGCCTTATGAAACCAAGCTCGATTGGGGCAAGGCAAAGGAGGTACAGCGGCTGCCATGCGGGTTTGCTGGAAAGGACCATACTTGCGTCATCCTCGATGTGCCAGTCAAACCATGGCTTCGCCCAAGCACTCCCGGATACGTAACCACAATGAAAGGCGGAGCCAGCCGGGTGATGATTGATACAGAAACTGGGATATGGTTGCGCTGTCACACACAAGAGTTAGTTGAAGGGTCGAACGGGCTTTCTCAATGGGAGTGGGACCTGACCTACACGATCAAGGACATGAGTTACGGCGCCGCTCCCGATGCGGCGCTTTTCAAGCCGCCCGACAACCTGCAGGAGGTCAAAAAACTCACACCGTGGAACGACACGCGCATCAAGAAACAGTTAGCCGGTAAGCCAGCGCCTGACCTGCAGGTTACGGACATTCATGGTAATCCGGTCTCATTAGCGAGCTGGAAAGGTAAGACTGTCCTGCTCGATTTCTGGACGACCTGGTGCCCGCCTTGTCAGGCTGATGCTTCTTCGATCGAGAAGCTCAATCAGAAGTATGGCAATAGCAACTTAAGAATTGTAGGAATTTCTGTAAACGAGAATCGTGACACGGTTGAGAAGTATCTGAAAAAACACCCGCACAGTTATCCTGTGGTCTTATCAAGCGAGAATCAGATGCCCCGCCCATATCAAATCGGAATATTCCCCACTTACCTCATCATCGCTCCCGACGGCACGTTGGTAACAGCTGAACAGGGTGATCAAGGGTTCGGAAGACTACGCAAGGACCTGGAAAAAGCGGGCCTCGAAGCTGAATGAGCGTTTCAGCTTCTTAACGCGCGTTCAGATACCTCCTCCCATTCGTTCCCGACGTCCTCTTACGACATAGATACGTACCCCATCAAAAAGTCAGCGACGAACCCCTCAACCGGGATAGTCTTTGAAAGTCCATCCAAACTGCGCCCGCACGCTTGACCCATGGGCTTGAACCATCTCGATCTCGCGATCATCGCAATCTACCTCGCGGGCATAACTCTGTTCGGACTGCGTTTTCGCAAGCGCCAGCGCACCATGCGCGATTATTTTCTCGCCGACCGGGATATTCCCTGGTGGGCGATTGCTCTCTCCATTGTCGCGGCTGAAACCAGCACTCTCACAATCATCAGTATCCCCGGCCTTGCCTATGACACGAATTTCACATTCCTTCAGGTCGTCTTCGGTTATCTGGTTGGGCGCGTCATTATCAGTTTTGTTTTGCTGCCACATTACTTTCGCGGCGAACTTTATACCGCATACCAGTTGATCGAACGCCGCTTCGGAGGCGGCCTGCGGACGGTGACCGCAGGTCTTTTCCTGCTAACCCGGGCCGCCGCCGAAGGCGTTCGAGTTTACGCGGTGTCCATCGTTGTAACTATTGCGCTAGGCACAGGCGAAGTTACTTCCATCGCGATCATCACTGCCCTGACTCTGGTCTATACATTCGAAGGCGGTTTGGCAGCAGTTATTTGGACGGATGTGGTCCAGACCGTAATCTACGTCGCCGGAACGCTGGTTGGCGTGTTCACAATACTTCATCTTGTACCCGGCGGCTGGACCGCGATCCATGCTGTTGCGGCAAACGCTGGCAAACTGCAAGTTTTCGACTTCACTCCCAATTTCTGGAAGCCATACACATTCTGGGCCGGGCTGATCGGAGGAGCGTTTCTCACAACCGCAAGTCACGGGACCGATCAATTGATCGTGCAAAGATTGCTAGCGGCACGAAGCCAGCGGCAGTCTGTCACCGCGTTGTTGTCCAGCGGCGTAGCGGTACTTTTTCAATTTGCATTGTTCCTGCTGGTCGGCGTGATGTTGTTTGCATATTACCGCGTACCGTCCTCAACCTTTGGCAAGGCAGACAGAATTTATCCCACGTTCATCGTCTCCCATATGCCTCACGGAATCTCGGGGCTTCTTGTCGCCGCAATTTTGGCGGCGGCGATGTCCAATCTAAGCGCCGCTCTCAATTCCCTTTCATCCAGTTCAATGATGGATTTCTATCTTCGCGGAAATCGCGAAATATCCGAAAAACGAAAACTGGTTCTCTCTCGCGTTTCAACATTGTGCTGGGCGCTGATTCTTTTTGGGTTGGCGATCATGTCCCTGCATAAGATAGCCCGAGTCATCGAGGTAGGATTGCAGATCGCGTCCGTCGCCTACGGAGCCTTGCTGGGCGTATTCCTGCTAGGCGTCCTCACCAAACGCGCCAACCAGACCGGCGCAATGATAGGCATGATATGCGGATTTTCCGCTGAACTTTATTTGTGGCTAGGAACCCGGGTGCCGTGGACTTGGTACGTGGCAATCGGGACCACCGTAACATTTACGATAGGCTACGTTACGAGTTTGCCATTGACCAGGTGGGCGAAGACGCCCGTCGCCACATAAAACATCCAATGGAGAGACGAACGTCCCCGCCCGTGATACCCCGTTGTGCTGGCACCTAACGCGCGGCCTTCATTCTGTTCTTCCACCGTGACCACACAAACCAAATTATTCCAGCCACAATCAGCCCGCCAATCACCGCATCGAACTCATGAAAATACTTTCCGATGCTGCGCCAATTCTGGCCCAATTTCATTCCAAACCAAGCCAGTGCCAGGCACCACGGCCAGGAACCGAGGAAGGTATAAAGATGAAATCGTCCACGTGGCATTCGTGCTACGCCAGCCGGCAACGCAATAAAAGTTCGTACCACCGGCATCATGCGCCCGAAAAATACAGCGAGATATCCCCACCTGTGAAAGAAGCGGTCGGTCCACTCCAGTTCGTGGCTGCTCAACAGAAGCCATCGTCCATATTTTTCAACCAGCGGACGCCCGCCATAGCTCCCAATTTCGTAGGCAACCAGCGATCCCAAATTACAACCAACCGCACCCGCAGTCGCCACCCAAAGCAATTTCATGGCACCCGTTGATACCAGATACCCGGCAAAGGGCATGATCAGCTCCGATGGCAACGGAATACACGCCGACTCAATCGCCATCAGAATCGTGATTCCGCCATATCCCATGGAGGCAATCAAAGAACTAATAAAAGCGAAGAGTGCGCCTATTACTTTCTCAGTCATTTCTTATTGTGCGGCCTTTAGATGACGTCGGAGCGAGCGATGGCTTTGCACCGCGCCGGAAAAATGGGGTATCTGCTACGAGATTCTAAAAAGATCCTTCTTGGGTAAAGGTGAAGCCTGGCAGCGATGCACCTTCCGCTGTCTTGACGATTTTGACCCGAACCGTGGGGGCATCCGGAGCAGTGACCTCAGCCGGACGCAGTACGGCATAGGACGAAAATACTTCGCTGTAAACCTTGGTGACCAGATAATCCTGCCCACCCTCATCTTGACGCCATACCTGCCCGAGTTGAACCGATTTAACCGCCAAGTTTTTCCCCCAATTCGGTATAGAAGCTAGTGTTCAAGACTATCGAGAGACCAATCAGCCGTCAAATGCAAACGGTGACGCTTTTGATAAGCAGCGGCGTTTTCCCCAGGAGCGTCCCGAAAAAGGATTCAGCGGATTTGCTACCATACGAATTACCGAGGGCGCTAATGGCGCGAGGGACCACATCACGGCAGCCCGGCAAGTCTGCGACCGCGACACGCTCGAAGGCCAGCCGGGCGGGCAAGGCCTATAACCCACTAGCTCCCGAACGTATCCACGAAATTCTCAAGCGCCTCGACCAACTTTATCCCAATGTCACATGCGCGCTGACTCATAGCAGTGCCTGGGAATTATTGGTCGCCACGATTCTCTCGGCGCAGTCCACTGATGTCCGAGTCAACATGGTTACGCCGGAAATCTTCAAGAAGTATCCGACGGTGCAGGATTTCGCAGCGCTAAAACCCGAGCAGCTTGAACCAGACATCCGCTCCACCGGATTCTTCCGCAACAAATCGAAGTCGGTAGTTGGCGCGGCCAGAAGGCTCGTCGCCGATTTCGCCGGCCAGGTTCCAGAAAATATGGACGATCTCCTTTCTCTTCCCGGCGTAGCCCGCAAGACCGCCAATGTAGTACTCGGGACCTGGTTCAAGAAAGGCGAAGGTGTCGTCGTTGACACCCACGTGCACCGAATATCGCGACGCCTCGAACTCACCCGGAATGACGACCCCAAAAAGATCGAACAGGACTTGATCCGGATCATCCCTCAAGAACGACGCATATTGTTTTCGCACCAGATCATCTGGCACGGAAGAAAGTTATGCATTGCCCGCAAGCCGAAGTGCGTGGAGTGTCCGCTGGAAAACATCTGCCACGCGGGCGACAAGACATGGACCACGGTGGACGTTCACAAGAACGCAAGGGCGTAGAGAGAATCTCTCTCAGTATTCATTTGCACCGCTGACCTAAAAGCAGGTCCCTCGACTGCGCTCGGGATGACAGTTTTTTTCTGCTACTCTTTGTCATCGCGACCGAGCTAGTTAGGTTGCGAAGCAAGCTAACTAGCGAGTGGAGGGACCTGCTTTTTCACGCTCACGTTGGCACCTTCAATATCAAATATCCGCCCAGCATCGCAAAAATCAAATCCGGAGACCACGCCGCCAACGCGGGGGGCAACTGACTGATGTTCCCCATCGCTTCGAACATTTGCGACGTGACCGAATACACCACGGCAATGCCCACGGCGGTCGCGATCCCGGCAAGCGCTCCACGCTTCCCTCGCGAAAGCGAAAATGGCACAGCCAATATAGCCATGACCAGCGTGATGATGGGAAACGCAAATTTCTTTTGCAATTGCACTCTCAGCCGCACGACATCGAATCCGCTCTGCTGTAAATCATGGATGTAACGACGCAGTTCTGCGTAGTTCATCTCCGACGATTGCCTTACTTCTTTCTGAAAATAAGACGGCGGTTCGCTAATCGCCGCAAAAGTCGAGACATCGAACGTCAGGTATTTCTCGATCGCAGCGCCGTGAAAAATTCGCTCCCATCCTTGGGTGCAAACCCAGCGCTCCAGGCTTTCGTCCCAGTGGGCGCGGACTGCGTAGATTCGGCTCGTTAGTTGAAACGTGCCGGGATCAAACTGAAAGATCGAAAGGCTGCCAAACTGTGCCCGCTCCGCATCGAAAACTTGGTAATAATAAATTGTTGAGTGTTCGCCGAATATCCACTTACGATCGGGATTCAGATAGGTCTGCGGCGGCTTCCCCTTTATCCGGTTCCGCAGTGCGTCCTGTCGCTTATTGGCACGCGGCAGATAAAACTGGTCAAAGAAGAAAAGGCCTCCCGCAATCAAGCTTGCGGCGATCAACAACGGAACGATGATCCGGTAAACGCTAATCCCGGTAGCCTTCATGGCCGTGATCTCATTCGTCCGCTGCATCAATCCCAATGTGATCAGTACGGCTAAAAGAATTCCGTAATGGCTGATGTTATAGAGAAAGTATGGCGTGACATTCCACAAATATTCCCCCACCACCACCGGCGAAACGTGATTTCTGAGAATGTCTCCGAGCAGCTCGAACAGAGTGAACACCAACAGCAGCATGATGAACGCAGAGAGCACCAATGCAAAGTTCACAAAGAAGTCGCGCAAAACATAATCGTCTAAAAGCATGGGAAAGCGGGCACTGAACATCCGTCGTCGTGACGCAGCCCGTTCAAGGGCGTCCCTATTGTCGCCATTGCGTGGGCTCTTCCTTCTTTCTTGCATTTCTGTCTTGAAAGGATTTCGCATCCGCAATGATCCGATCTCAAAAGGCCGTCGTTCCACCCGCCAAAGTAAAAATACGCCCAGCACAAGAAACGCCATGTCCGCCAGCCACACGCCTACGCTAGGCGAAACCTTGCCCTGTCTGGCCAGAGAAATTCCGAACAAAGAAACAAAGTAATAAACAAAAACCAACAGGATCGTCATCACAAAGCCGCTGGACTTGCCTCCTTTTTTCGATGACAGCCCGAGAGGGATACCCACGAGCGCTAATACCAGGCAAGCCGTCGGCAAAGCAAAGCGGCGATGCAATTCAATGTAGTACCAGCGGGAAAGTGCCGGATTCCGCTTCGTCCCGGCCTCAGAAAGCAAATCCCGTGTGGACAGTTGCGTGAGCGGAACCGGCTCCTGCTCTCTTACATTTTCTTGTTGAGGCAATGCAATCGGGAAGTCTGTTTGCTGAAAGGTCGAGACCTGGTAATGATCGGGAGCCGCCGCGTCAACTTCGTGGACCGACCCATTCGTCAGGTGAAGCTGTAAAACATGCTGGCTCTCACTGATTAGAATTCCCTGTTGCGCCATGGTGATGCGAGGAGCTGAAGGATTGCTGATGTCGGCAATGAATACGTTCTTCCATATTGCGGCCCTCTGCGCCCCTTTTACATCCTGTACATAAAGTACAAGCTTGGGAAATCCCTCATAGAAGACCCGCGGCTGCACTTCAAAAGATACTTGGGATCCCTTCAGCCTCTCCTGCAAGCCGCTGAGCGCAGCCTGCGAGCGCGGCACCAGATAGGCTCCGTTAAAAAGCGCGAGCGCCCATGCACCGGCAACAAAGATGCAAATGATTGATAGGAACGCCCACACTCCAATCCCGCTGGCGCGCATCGCGGTAATTTCGCTGTCCGCGGCAAGCCGGCTGAGTCCAATCAGAATGCCAACCAGAACGGCCATGGGAATGGTGTAAGTAAGCGTTGAAGGCAAGCTGAAAAAAAAGACTTCCGCCACCGCGGGCAGCGGCGCGCTGTTACGGATAATCAACTCGAGAATATGCCCCAAATCTCTCGTAAACAGCACAAACGTGAAGATACCGAGTCCAATCAAGGCGTGGGAGGTAACTTCGCGCAAAATGTAACGAGTGAGAATCCGCACTGGCGCCAGCTTGGATGGAAGTCTAGCACGTCAAAAGCATTGATTTCCCCGGCTGTTGCGGAATGTAATTTAGTCTCGTACACGTCGTCGCTTTTGACTAAAAAATCTGACTCCTTCGTGACAGCATCTTGTTTTCGCCGCATCCTCCAGCCTGCCAATCGCCCCAGTTCTATTACGCTATTGGTCCTATTACCTCCGTAATGTGCATCCAATCGCCCTTACCCGGTAACCTTAAGTGGCAATCGGAAGTTCCGGGAGCCACGTATCCTCACCGCCGAGACAACTAAAGGGACCCGCACCGCGTCTGCCCGTGCGTTCATCCATAGCCTGAACATTTTGATTAAGTACGTCCGCCTTTATGGCTTCGACCATAAACGTACTACTGGCCAGTTTGAAATTACATGGAACGAGCTCCAGCAAGGTCTTCCAAAAGATCGGAATGGCAACTTCCTCCTTGGAGTCTCTGAAAATCGGCTTTTGCTGGATGGCATTGCGCTGGAATCCGGACAAGCCGAGCAGAGCTTCGCGAAATTACTAACCACTGCCGGACTGGCAAGCATTCATTTTTCCAATCAGGTCACGATTGACGATTTCGCACAGCTGGTAAAAGCATTCTCGACTGCCGGCTCCAAGGCCCAGGACGTCACGAAACAAATCAAAGACACGTTTGGAAACAACAAACAGGCCACCATCCGGATCAACGAGGTAAAGTTCGTTGCGGCTGATCCCGCCACTGGAGATGTCAGCATCGCCGCCCAAATCGCGGCGCAGTCTCTTGGCCCTGAATTTAAGCAATGGCTGAATGATCCTCAGAAACTCATGCAACTTATCGCGGCAGCCGAAGGCGCACACAACGTGGGTGCTGGTGGCGGAGGAGGGACCGGGCCTAGCATGCCACCCGGAAGTTTTCCCAACCCATCCCCTGGAGAGCAATCGTCCGGCGGGGGCGGCACTGGCGGGAGTGGTGGGGGAACGGGTACGGGCGGCGGCGGTGGTAACTGGAGCGGCGGCGTAGTTCCTTTACAAGAAGAAGAAGTTATTCAAGCAATTCGTCTGCTGACCAGATTCGGCGAAGTCGGCAGTGATCCCACCGCAAAAACCGAGGCTCTGCAAGGCGAAATCAGCAAGACCGACGCCAACACCAAAATTAATCTGCAACACTTGTTACAAAGCCTGGCCTCCACGGTTCCAGCTCAGCAGACCGATACGCCTCTTTTAATGAAGGCTGCCGAACACATGGCAATTCGCTTCGCCCTGGAACGCTTCCAGAAAGGCGAAGTGAAAGTCAACGCGGTCCACCAGATGCTTGAGCACATGAGCCGGCAGATGGACAGCTTGCGGCAGATTCTCCGTCTGCAAGAAGACAAGATGAGCAAGGCCGGAATCCTCGTGGAATCCCACGCCGACATTCTGGATCGAATGTTCTGGGCCGAGGTTCCCGATGCTGGCAAGAAAAGCGTGCTGCTGTCCGATGAAGCACCATGCGTCCCAGCCCGCAACGTTCGCCAGTTCGTTGAGCTGCTGCTCGACCGGGACGAAAAGGAAACAGCTTCGGACATTCTGCGAAATTATGCATCGTGCCTGAACGCCAAAGATCCCGAGCCTCGGCGCAAGATTGCGACCGGTCTCGGCCAACTCGCCGACCTTTTTGCCAGCTCTGATGAGAAACTACTGGGTTCTACAGTTCGGAACCTCGCGGATGCGCTGCTCAAAGAACCCGATTCCGAACTGCAAAGCCTACTGAGCGCGGCCTTCGTTCGCATGAGCTCGGAGGCAAGCGCACAAAAACGCTATTCGGCTCTAAATGAAGTTTGTGATGCCATGGACGCCGTCGGCAAACAGCGTCCCGTCCTCGCCGACGACCTTCGTCCGCGAATCGGCATCGAAAACCGCCTGCCTGAGTTCCTCGAAGAAGCATTGCGGCTGCCGCAAGTTCCGCCCGAGTTGGTAATGGTCTTGCGCCGCACTTCGCAGGCCGCTATCGAACATCTAGCCGATCGCTTTTTCCGCTGCATGCGTCGTGATGAATGCGACCGCATGGTTAATCTCGTTAAAGATCTCGGACCTCCGGGAATGGCACACTTGCGCGAAATGTTGCGCATGGGGCCGCCGCGCCAGGCCTCGTCAGTGATTGGTTTGCTCAGCCGTCTCGATGTTCCAACCTTGCTGGAATTGCTGCCGACTCGTCTTCCGGAGTGGAATCGCTTTTATCACGATTTGGTCGTCCGTCAGATTGCATACGGCGCTGCTCCCGATCGCGGACGCTCGTTGCTGGAGCTCCTCGAAATTCTTGATCCCCTGGTATTACCCCAAGCCCTTGATGAGATCGGTATGAGCGGCGATAGATCGGCAGTTCCGCCACTCATAGTGATGGCCGAGTCCGGCGAAACGGAAGGCCGGTCGCCATTACTGCAATTGAAGGCCGTGGAATCCCTGGGCAGGTTGCGCGAAGGCGATTCCATCACGGTTCTTCGAAATCTGCTGGAAGCGAAAAAAATGTGGAAGTGGATTCATCCGCGCGAATTGAGAATTGCAGCCGCGCAAGCCCTGACCAAGATTGACCCGACCTACAGCAGCAAGATTATGGCGGAAAGCGGCCTTGAGCCAGCAGAATTGGCAGTCGTAGCCCTTGACGCTGCTCCAGCATGCCCCTGGGTACGGCAGCGCCGTTATGAACGCATGGCGCTGAGGAAACCGATTTCCGCGACTATCAGCAGTTCCTGGGGAAAGTCCAGCATCTCAGTTCACGAGCTTAGCCTGGGCGGCGGAATGGGAACCAAACAAGACAATCTCCGCGTGGGCTCGGAAGCTTCCCTCGATATGAAGGTTGGCCTGAGCCACATTCGCGCCGATGTTTTGCTGCGCCGCGCCCGAGTCAACGAGGTAGGATTCGAAATCGTCAATACCGATCTAGAAAGCCGCTATCGCCTGCGCCGCATTCTGCTCGAAACCATGGTGAATACTCCGGAGGAAAAGAAAGAAGAGTGGAGCGAAATCCGGAAGGGCTAACACAATCAACAATGCAACAAAAAGAGCCTCTACGAGCGTAGAGGCTCCTCATTTTTGGAAATCCAGAATTACTTTACCTTTACGATGATAATCGCCAGGGTGTAAAGCGCCAGGGACTCGATCAGAGCCAGGCCGAGAATCAGCGCAAAGGAAATTCCCGGGCGAGCCGCCGGGTTCCTCGCCAACGCCTCCGTAGCGGCCGCCGTGGCCCGGCCCTGTCCGATGCCGCAGCCTGCCGACGCAATCGCCATCGAGAAGCCCGCGCTCAGAGCAACCCAGTTCACAGGATTCGATGTGCCTCCGCCCTGCGCGAACGCAGGCACGGCAAAGCACATTACCGCCAGCGCCATAAATACATAACTCATTACACGCATCATTTTCTCCTCTTCCTTTTTATGAAATTCCGCCAGTGGGTGGTTGACATTACCGAACAAACGCCCTCACGCTGAACGGATACCACTACAGTTTCGAGTTTCAGTTTTCGAGCAAGACCTTCCGCTCACCCTAATTTGAAACCATAAACTTCGGACTGGACCGAAACTTGAAACCTGAAACTCGAAACTTGCACTCAGTGCTCTTCCGCGACCGCGCCGGCCAGATACACCGTCGTCAGAAGCACGAAGATGTACGTTTGAAGCAACGCCACGAAAATATGCAGTCCCAAAAATATGATGGGAATCCCGATCGCGATCATGGAAAAAAACGCCATGATTACCAGGTCCCCGGCAAACATATTGGCCCAAAGCCGTATGGTGAGCGAAAGCACGCGGGCCAGGTGGCTGATGATCTCAATCGGCAACATGAGAACCGCCAGCGGAATGCGAATCGCCAGCGGAATACTCGAATCAGAAGGCCCCAGAAAATGGGCCGCGTAGTGAACGAACCCCTTCTTGCGGATCCCCTGTGCGTGATAATACAAAAATGCCAGAATCGCGCAACCAAAAGGAACTTCCGCCGAGGCCGTTGGCGATTCAAACCCTGGAATCAGCCCGATCAGGTTAGAAATTAATATGAACAGAAACAAAGAGGCTAAAAACGGCGTGAACCCTTCGCTGTGATGTCCAATAATCTCTTCGCTCTGCCCGTTCACAAAACCATGCAGCGCTTCAAAAGTGTGCTGAACTCCTCCCGGATTCTCCACCGAGAGCCTCGTGCGTAATATAACGAACATCAACACCAGAAAAAGAAAAACCAACAATTCCATTGAGAAAGCATTGGTAATCGGTGCTTGCGGATATTTCGGCTCAATGTGCAACGCCCGCAACAAAGCGTCCGCCGGACCGGCAAAAAAGCGATTCAAAATTTCCGTAAACCAAAGTTGTTCGGGCATAGAAAAAAAGGACTTCTAGTATCTCGCTACGAGCTTCCCTTACTGAAGAAAGCTAAAGTCTTTGACGTCATCCTGAGGGCTTTCAAGCCCGAACGATCTGGCGCGCAGCGGCAGACTCCCAATATGAAGCTAAATCCCTCGCGCCAAGGCCATATACAACTCGTACGCCGCCTCACACAAAATCGCCGCTACGGGCAGAAATAACCCCACCAGGAAACCACGAAGACTCGCCGGATAACTGGTTAGAATAACATAGGCCGCGCAGGCCACCCCCAGATACCGCAGCACGAAACGCATCACAATTCCCTTCCCTGATTGCCGGTGTCCGGACTGCACCGTGCGCTCCACAACTCCGCCGACCACCCGCTTCAGTAAATGAAAATTCGCATAGCCAATTCCGCTTCCGCAAGCAAAACCCGCCGCAATCCGCCACCCTATGACTATCCAGGCGATAGCGGTAAATCCGATCCCAAGAACAACCATCCCGCGCTGAATTCGACCCAGCGCTCCGCCATGAAAGGATTCGTCAGTAAGATCCAGAATCATACTCGTAGGATCGTGTGTTGCTGGCGCCCCCGCCCGCAGCTTGACTCCAGCTTGCCTAGCTCTTCCTCTTCCCAGGCAAGCCTGCAGGATTCTCATGCGTTCGCTCGCGGAACCCGCCCTTCATGCCCGCCGCGAGCGACACACTCGACTCCCCAAATTTATCCCGCAACCGATCGGCAACCGACAACGCTTGTTGCCATCGCTGGCGGCGTCCATCTTCCAGCAAATCGCCCTGCCCGGACGCCTCTTCAAAGCCAGACACATGCACCCCCAGCAATCTTATCTTCGCATTCTTCTTCCAGTTGCTGCGGAAAAGCATCCTGACCTGCTCAAAAATTTCCGTATCCAGCTGCGTTGGTGACGTCAAGGTATGCGCTCGCGTGATGGTAGAAAAGTCCTTGTACCGCAGCTTTAACTGAATCGTGCGCGCATACAATCCATGCTCGCGCAACCGTCTGCCCACCATTTCCGATAGCCGCATCAGCGTTGATTCAAGCTGCGCAGGATCGCTCGTATCCTCGTTATAAGTGTGTTCATTGCTGATGGATTTCGGATCAACATCGGCTCCGACTTCACTGTCAAACCATCCTCCCGCATCTTCTCCTCGCGCCTTTCCCGCCAGCGCCAATCCCCACTTTCCGAAACGTTGTTCAAGAAATGAGGCTTCAAACCGAGCAAAATCACCCACCCTTCGGATTCCCAGATCATTCAAACTTTTCTCCGTAACTTTTCCAACGCCCGGAATGTCGCGGACATCCAGCGGCGCGAGAAAGTTCGCTTCGCACCCCGGAATCACCCATAGCACGCCATGCGGTTTTGCCTTTGCGGAAGAAACTTTTGCTACCAGTCGCGAGCTACCAATTCCTATGGAACAATTCAGTTGCGTCTCCGCTTTCATCTTCTTATGCAAACTATGAGCCGCCGCCAGCACTGGCCCATGCAGCCGCTCCGTCCCCGTCATATCCAAATACGCCTCGTCAATCGAGGCCATCTCAACCAGCGGTGTGAACGAACCCAGCACGCCATACACTCGCTCTGAATACTGCCGATAGCGGTCGAGATGCCCGTCCACAAAAATCGCCTGCGGGCACAGCTTCGCTGCCGTTCTAAGCGGCATTGCCGAATGCACTCCAAACTTCCGCGCCTCATAAGACGCCGCCGAAACCACCCCCCGTTCGTGGCGTTGCCCGCCGACCACAACAGCCTTCCCCTTCAGCGCGGGATCAAACAACTCTTCTACCGAAACGAAAAAGGCGTCCATGTCCACATGGAAAATAGTCTTGGCAAAAGGAGGCATTGGGAAGAGATACGAACGTGGATGAATTCTATCAGCGGAAGGACTGCCTTTATCATAGGATGCCATCATGCAAGACCCAGCGACCCATTGGGATCATCTTCATCGGAATCCGCGCTTCCGCCCACTCTACCCTTCGGATCACGTTGTGCGCTTCATGATGGGAAGTCGTCCGTTGCTGCAAAGAACTGGTGGAGCACGATTCCTTGATATAGGTATGGGGGCTGGCCGTCACGCCAAGCTCGCAGCCGATTTAACCTTCGTTCCTTTTGGGATTGACATCTCTTTCATCGGCCTTCGACATGCATGCGAGCGGCTCCAGCAGGCTGGCGTTCAACCCAATCTGGCAGAGTCCTCTATGCATTCTTTACCCTTCAGCGATCGCAGCTTTGACGTGGTGGTCAGTTATGGAGTTTTTTACTATGGCACTGCCGCGGAGATGAAGCAGGCAATACAAGAGACCCTTCGCGTGCTTACTCCAGGAGGGCGAGCATTCGTCGTGCTTCGAACCACTAACGACTGCCGTTTCGACAAAGGCGAACGGATTGAGCCTAACACCTTTCGCCTCACCATAACCGAGACGAATGAGGCAGGAACGGTCCAGCACTTCCTCTCCGAGGAGGATATTCCCATCTATTTTTCGGGATTCTCGCAGGTAAGCTTCGAGAAAAGCGAAACCACGTTTGCTGATCGCAGACTTCTTAACTCGGATTGGTTGATCACGGTCGAGAAGTGAGCCTAAGTGCCGATCAAATCCTGTATCGGGCACAAGGCAGCACGTCGCAGACCTCTCAGGTATTAGAGCGACGGCGGCCCGAATGGCTACTCACAAAGAAAAGCATGAATGTACTCGCCAGCGGTCCGAAAGGGATCGCCGTGAGAAAATTCTATCGGCGGACGGCCTTATGGGGATTCGTAAATTAGTGGAGCACATGAGCAGAGGAATTGTTCTGCGTCGTCGCCTGCCACCAACGTTCAACCGCCTTCCGATATACGTGACCCCCGAAGCAGGACTCCGATATTGGACGAAAATGTCAAAAGTTGATCCGCTCCTCTACGACATGGCAGAAGAGCTAGTGGAGCCACGGTCTGTCGTTTGGGATGTCGGTGCTAACGTAGGGCTATTCAGTTTCTGTGCTGCGGCGCTATCAGGGCCATCCGGCTTTATTCTGGCGATTGAACCCGACCTATGGCTTGCGCAGCTGATCGCTCGCTCTTCTCACCGGTTGGATTCAGATCGTTTCATGTGCTCAAAAGTCAAGGTCTTGTGCGCATCAGTTTCAGATGCAGGCAGGGTTTCCGAACTTCAGGTAGCAGAGAGAGCGAGGGCTTCGAACCATCTGGTAGAGGCCACGGGATCGAATCAAGCTGAGGCGTCGCGCCATCTACAACTGACCGTGTCGTTAACTCTGGATTCCCTTTTGGAATATTTCCCCGCTCCTTCCGTAGTAAAAGTTGATGTGGAGACCCACGAAGCTAGCGTGATGCGCGGAGCGAAACGGCTGCTGGAAGAAATCAGACCACGAATCTGGTGTGAGGTGTCGCCAGAGAATTCCAAGGCGTTCACCGAGTTGTTGCATGCCGCGAAATACAAGCTTTACGGAGCAGAAATGCACCCTCACCCACAAATAGACCGAGCCTGGTTCCACACGCTGGCAATTCCTGAATCCTAAAAGCCACCATCAGTCATTGGCCTGCACAGTAACGGAGGAAACCCGTCACTATTCCAACGGGGGCCCCACCCTTGCGCGCTTTTCGCAAGAGTGGAGGCGAGACTGCCAGACCTGAATCAATTTAAGGAAGAATAAAACTTTGAACGCACTCTCCTCGTAAAGTTACATGAGGACTTGATGTCCAAGGTTTATGGATGTCCGCAAACTCTCTTTTTCCACCTACCGTCCCGCAAACGTCAACGTGTCCGCAATCGTAACCGGTGGCACAGCCCGCAACTGCCGCGCCCGTTCATAAACTCGCAAATAGTCTTTCGCGGAAACGCTCCAGGAAAAATCCTTATTCATCCCATTGCGCATGAGGATCTGCCACGAACTCCGATCCTGAAAAGCCTGCAAGGCCTGTTTAACCGTCAACAGAAGTTCCTCGCCGCTGTATTCCGAGAACTTGAATCCCGTTCCCTTCCGCGTGCGCGCGTCCCATTGCTCAATGGTGTCATCGAGGCCGCCCGTGGCGCGCACGATCGGCACCGTTCCGTACTTCAGGCTGTACATCTGATTCAGCCCGCTGGGCTCGTACCGCGACGGCATCAGAAACATGTCGCTGCCGGCCTCGATCTTGTGCGCCATCGCATTGTCGTACGCGATCTTCACCGCAACCTTCTGCGGAAACTGTTTGTTGATGCGCGTAAACATGGCTTCGTATAACTTGTCGCCCGTGCCGAGAACCACAATGATCAGTCCTTCCCGTGCCAACCGATCTACAACTTGCGAAATGAGATCAAAACCTTTCTGCGCCGCGAACCGCGACACAATCCCAATTACAGGCAAACCTGCATCCGGATCGGTAACGCCGAACGAAGCCAGCAGATCCTGTTTACATTTGAGCTTGCCGCTCAGGTCATCGGAAGAATAATTGGCTACAATAAATTTATCCGTCTCCGGACTCCATTCTGCATAGTCCACTCCATTCAGGATTCCCGTCACTGTCGAGGAGCGATCCCGCAAAACACCATCCAGTCCGAAGCCAAACTCGCTCGTCTGAATTTCCTGGCTATACTTGCGGCTGACCGTGGTTACAAAATCCGCATAAACCAGCGCGCCTTTCAGGAAATTTACGTTTCCGAAAAATTCCAGCTTCAAAATCGTGAACAAATCCCAAGGCAAGGTAAGCAGCGGAAGAGTGTCTGGCGAAAACAGTCCCTGATAGCCCATGTTATGAATTGTGAAAACCGTTGCTGTCTGACGGAACGCGGGATCTTCAGCGTATTGAGTGCGCAGCAACACCGGAATAAGCGCCGTCTGCCAGTCATGGCAGTGAAATACTTGCGGAACGCCAAGAATCTTTGCCGCCTCGAGAACGGCACGGCAGAATAGCGCGAACCGTTCAGCGTTATCCGGGAAGTCCCCCGCCGCCGTTCCATAAAGCGCGTCGCGATCGAAATATGGAGGATATTCCACAAAATAGAATTGCACCCCATCAACAATGCCGCCGGAAACGATGGAACAAAAGCGATAGCGATCGTCGAAGGGAACGGTAATGCTAGGGATCACCGTGTGTGCGCTGCTGAGCTTGGTTTGACGATATCGCGGAAGATAAACGCTGACCTTGTGGCCCGCTGCCGCCAGCGCCTTCGGCAATGCTCCGATCACATCGGCCAATCCTCCGGTCTTTGAATAAGGCACGCACTCGGAAGCGGCAAAGGCAATATGCATGGGGTAGTCCTCTTCAATCGGCTCTAATCGCCAGCGCAAGCTATCATAGAGGCGCGTTGGCAAATATCGGTTGCACATGCCGCAACCGGCAAGCCGAACGTTAGTCTAATCGTCGTAAAGAAAGAGGGTCAACGTGCCGAAGGTATCCGCGGAACGACCGACGCGCAAACCCAAGCTCGGACAACATTTTCTCATTGATGAGGCTGCCGCCATGCGCACCGTCGAAGCGCTTGGCGATATATCCCAGAGCACCGTGCTCGAGATTGGCCCCGGACGCGGCGTTTTAACCAGCCTGCTTGCCCGTCGCGCCCGTCGCCTCATCGCGATTGAAACCGACCGCGTTCTCGCAGCGCAGTTGCGAATGAACTTTTCATTGACCCCCAATGTTGAAATCATCGAAGGCGATATTCTCGCCATTGATTTCGACGCCATCTTCGGACCCAAGCCGGGAAGCACGCGCCCGGGAATCAATCAGCAACCAGAACCGGCTCGCGTCGTAGGAAATCTTCCCTACTTCATTACCTCAGATATTCTGTTGCGGCTCTTTCAGGTTCGTAAATATATTGAGACCATCGTGCTCATGGTTCAGCGTGAAGTTGCCGATCGTCTGGCGGCCAAGCCCGGCAAGAGTGAATATGGATTGCTTTCCGCCACGGCCCAGCTTTATGCCCGAGTCGAGAAACTTTTCACCCTGCCTCCGGATTCTTTTTCACCTCCTCCAAAAGTTCATTCCACTGTGGTCCGGATCACGATAGATCCCCGACTTGAAAGTTTGCGTGTTCCAGAAGCAGAATTTGTCAAGTTCCTGAAACTGATTTTCGGACAAAAGCGTAAGACTCTTTGGAATAACTTAAAATCCGAATATGAAACTGAACCGTTACGGGCGGCGCTGGATAAGGCCGCCGTCAAACCGAACGTACGGGCAGAAGCGCTCACGCTGGAAAAGACCGCCGCACTCTTCCGTGCGCTGTCGAAGACACCGCTCGGCGCGGCAAACTTATAGGAACTGCCATGCAAGTCCGCCATCCCGCCGTTGCAGGACGCTTCTATCCAAAAGATCCAGGCCGGTTGCGTGCCGACTTGCGGTCCTATCTCTCGCCCGATGAAACCAAGACAGATGCAGTAGCCTGCATGGTTCCTCATGCCGGATACATTTACTCCGGTGACGTTGCTGGCGCCGTGTTCCGCAAAATCCATATTCCCCGCCGCTGCATAGTGATAGGTCCCAACCACACCGGGATGGGTCGGCCACTATCCATCATGAGCCAGGGCGAGTGGGAAACGCCGCTGGGCCAGATACCCGTTGCCACTGATTTGGCGGAAGCGCTAATCAAGGCGTTCTCACCGTTGACCGAAGACACCGAGGCGCATCACGCGGAGCACGCCATCGAAGTGGAGTTGCCTTTCCTACAGGTTCTACAACCGGATCTCGCCTTCGTTCCCATCGCGTTAGGCACTCAACAGTTCGACCTTCTCGAACCTCTCGGGCAAGCATTGGCGGAAGTGGTCGCGGCGCAGAATGAGCCGGTATTGATTATCGCGTCCAGCGACATGAACCACTACGAGAACGACAAGATCACTCGAATGAAAGACGCGCAGGCCATCGAGCAGATACTTAAACTGGACGCGCGAGCTTTATTTGATGTCGTAAAGAAAGAAAACATCAGTATGTGCGGATTGGGTCCAGCCGTCACGATGCTCGCCGCTGCGAATAGGCTCGCGGCGAGTTCGGTCGAATTGATTCGATACGCGACATCGGGAGACGTCTCCCGCGATCACGAAATGGTCGTGGGATACGCTGGCGTTGTCATAGCGGTCGCTTAGGATGCGCGATCAATTCCCCGGTATTAATTTTTGCTCGGTCCACGAGCCGCGGGCGCAGAGTGCATTCCCGCAGCAGAATTCATGGGTGCGGCGTTGCCCCGTCCCGCAGAAGATAACGGGGGCGATGACGATGCTCCGCGTGATCCCGAACCCGACGAAGATGAAGAAGACCCTAACCCTTCGGTCGTCATTGGAGTCATTTGCACAGGGGCGGTGTGAATCCTCGCCGTAACCATTCCTTGCGTACTCACGCGATCAGAAACCCTCCCGAGATCATTCAGTCCGCCTCTCGGAATGCCAAGCCCCGCCGAGTTATTTTGAATAATCAGCTTGCTCGAGGATCGCCCCGCAAAACCTGGCGATGGACCGTGGTTAACCAGCACTAAACTTTGGCCGCCAGTTGCCGGCGACGTTGGTGAAACAAAACTTGCCGGCGCATTGAGTACTCGCGGACGCGTATTGACCGCGATCCAACTGCCGCCCGGTTGCCATGCCCAGCCGCGTCCGGGAATGAACGTCCAATTACCCGAGTGGTATGGCGTCCATCCCCACGGATATGCCGACACCCATCCATAGCCCAGCCCGGGGTAAAAAGCCCATGCGCCATCCATGAATGGATCCCAACCCGCGCCAGCGAAATATGGCTGCCACATTAACCCGTACCCAGGCATGTTGAAATAATTTCCGTAGTAACCAAGATCACTCAAACCGTAAGAATATGCGGACAAGCTGGCGACTGGGCTGCCACTGCCATAACGCTGCTGATATTGGTCCTGCTGCTTGTCCCACGCGTCGTAGGGTGCCGGCTTAACGTCCTTAGCGACTTTTCCCGCCTCGTTGCCCGCAAGATCGAATATCGCAGTCCGGTTCTTTGATAATTGAACCGTGCCAGACGCAGCTTCCACATCGGCCTCGCCGCTGAATACCGACACCGCCGCATTCTCGTCCGATAATTCAACACGCAAATGCACCGGCCGGTTCAACACGATTTTCTCGTGCCCGAAGATTAAAGTTAACTGATCATTCTTCGTGTTCTTGAAATCAACGTAGGCCGTACCGGATTTAAGATTCACATCCGAGATTCTGGTTCCAGAATCGGCCAAAGAGAGTTGTGAAAACTCAACCGTCGTGTTTGGAGCCACTCGCAACGCGCTTCCATCTTCGAATTCAATCTGCGCGCGACCGTCGCTTTGCGTTCGAACCTGGTTACCCTGCGTGATCGGTAAGTTTAAAAATGCCTTCTCATAACCGTGAAGATTGCGATTGATCTGCACGCCGCCCTCAACGTCGCTAAGCCGCACGATTCGCACTTGCGAGTCGCCGAACGACGGAACCGTAATCAACAAACAAATCATTGCCGCAAGGGCGAAAACGAAACCTTGAACTCTAGACATGTGAGGGAACCCCCGGTCGCTTGTGCTATTAGAGCACTTTCCTTGACATTTAGTTGTCATTAATCGGTTACCTTCTATGAAACCGGGTGCCGGTGCCGGGTGCCCCAGAGCCTGCCCTGAGCGCAGCCGAAGGGTCTCGCCGCATTTGCGAGACCCGGGAGGGAGAATGAACGCTGAGGACGACCGCTATAACGTTCATTTAGCTCCCACCAGTAGCCGCTGAGCGCGCGCCCGCACCACATTCATCAGCGACGGATCGTCAATAATCTTCTGTAATACCGCCGCAATGGCCGAAATATCCTCCAACCCATTTACTCCAGAGGAATCCTCGATCTTCTTCAGATCCTCATCGAGAGCCAGCTTCTGATAGTGGTGGTCATACTCGAGGCGGCGTCCAAATTCCATGGTCGCTCCCAGAGACTGGAAAATCCTGGTAAGTTCCTGAATTCCAGGCATCAGCGAATAATTATATGTGGCTTTCGTGTTCCGTTCGTCGTCCTTGTACCAGAGCGTCTTTATGCCGGTAGACGCGATATTTTTCTTCTTTGAATCAATCTTGCCTTGGAAATAGTTAGCTTGCTTGGACAAATCGAAAATCTTCGCGCAGTTCGCCGGCGCCATCATGAAATCGAAATGGAATGAGTCCTCGGCAAGTTTTTGCTCAGATTGATAGGTGCCGTGACAATCGGATGTGATCGAGATGACGTAGTGTTCGGGCTCCGAACCGTGGAAAGTTTGCTCATACGTGACCGTCGGAAGAGCTTGCTGGGACTGGGTTTGCTGGGCCTGAGTTTGTTGGGTCTGGAGAAGAACAATTCCCGAGAGCAGTAACAGAACCGGAATAAACGCAAACCGCGCCGCGCTCGATTTGCCCTGATTCATGCTGAAGGAATTATCCCAAAAATCCCATTCATCCACCACAAATGTCTGCCTCAGTTTTCGACGTCATCCCGAAACTCGGCGCCTTCACCAGCCGAGTGAGGGATCTAGCGCATAGTGAAATCGCTGCGCCGAGCCCTCACCTCTTACGCCCCACGATGTCCAAAAACACCTGATGCACGCGCCGATCCTGACTTAACTCGGGATGAAACGTCGAAGCCATGACCGATCCCTGACGCACCGCGACCGGGTTATCCCCTTCGGTTGCGATGACCTCCACTTCGCGGCCGACGCGCTCGATTTTGGGTGCGCGAATAAAAACCATCTCGAGCGTCGAATCGCCAGGCTTCCCAAGAAGAAACTTTCCTTCACGAATCGAACTATCAATCTGCCGCCCATAAGCGTTGCGGCGGATGCCGATATCAATCGCTCCCAGGCCTGCCTGCTTGGGATTCTCCACCTCTTTCGCCAACAGAATTGCTCCGGCGCACGTGCCAAAAGTGGGCTTCAGTTGAACGAATTCCTTCAGCTTTTCGAATCCCGCCTCGCCGAGAAGTTTCAAAAATGTTCCGGACTCGCCTCCGGGAATGATGAGACCGTCAATCTCATCGAGTTGTTCCGGCCTCTTGACCAGCACAACTTCCACGCCCAGCTCTTCGAGCCGTTTGCGATGGGCGTCGAAATCCCCTTGCAGGGCCAGAACCCCTATTTTCATGACAGTCGTTCCTTGCAGAAGCATGCAATTCGATTCTAAAGGATCAATCGGGTGCCCCAGGGTTTCGCCGCCGTTGCCAAACCTGGGAGTGACTGGTCCGCGCAGACAGAATGCGCTAGCGGCATTCAACTCCGGGGATGTCCCAGAAGCTCCGCCGTGCCAGCCGCCGGCGCCTGCCAGACATTCTCCTTCGCCGGAGCCAGCGCGACCAGGACTATGCCGACAATAAAAAGCACGCCCACACCGATGAATTCCTGGCTTCCGACGATTTTTTCATACGTCTGCGTTCCCATCACCACGGCGTGAGCAAAGCTCGACCATGCAGTTATCTATTGGATTTGGATTCAACCGTGGATACTTAGCGATAAATTCCACGGCGTGATCTCCGCGTGCTGATTTCAGTGGCTCTGCTCGCGGCTTGCAGGCATATTCCGCGCTTCGATGAAGCCACGGCCAAAACAATGCGACCAATTTTCGTTGATACCTTCGAAGACACACGGTATTTGAGTCATCAATAATCTGCCGCGAAGTTTCCGCTTGTGTTCGCCGGCGGCCGTTTATCTAATCCCACCGGCCGTTTGACCGATATTGATACTCCTTTTCCTGGGTGCAGACAAAAAAATTCGATGACAACCGTTATAGAGGCTGGGCAGACTTTTCATTATTATTTCGAGGAGATCAAAGTCTAAAGGCTGGGTCAGCTCCGGCGTCTTGCCAGATAACGACACTCGACATTCTGTTATCGAAACCGTGGTGAGAACTCAGTTAGGGAAAGATAGGTCGAGTCAATTTTTTCCGTCAATTTGCCATTCGCTTCGGACTCTTCTTTGACTCGCTTCCACTCCGGGTCGTCTTGAAATGACTTCCAGTTGGCGGCCGCGGCTTCGCGGCTGGGATGTTGAAGAATGTAAATAAGCATATTGCCCCGCTCGGGTTCGTCTAGCGGCGTCCAGTAAGCAATGCTCTTCATCCCATGCTTCTCGAAGAGTCTATCGGTGTGGTCGCGGAAGCGCGCCAGCAGTTCTCCATGTTTTCCTGGGGCTGCGTGATAGATCCGCAGCTCATAGACCGTGGTTGACGCTTGCTTAGGATCAACACGTTGCAACGCCGCCAATAGCGTTGCTGAAAGCAATGGCAGAGAGGAAAGCGATTCGAGCAATGCTTGTCGGGTCACGGCAGGCATTTTAGCAAATGGTGAGATGGTTTCCCGACTCCACCTTTACGCTCTTTATACATGAGGATGGGAAGCAAAAAGCCCCGGCGGTAGCCGAGGCCTCAGGTGATGCTGGACGATGTCTGTCACCTTTTATGTTAGTCCTTTGCGATGAGGTGTCAAGAACGTATTCGATAATCAAGTGACCTCGGAGGGCGAGGGAGTCGAACCCAAATGGCTGGATAGCCACTCGAATGTTTGACAGACACCGTCCAGTACCCACTGGCAACACCCTCCAGACGCCGTCTGTCCCGAGCTGATTGTATTTGCGCGGCGCTCGTCTGACAGGGTGATAACGATATATTTCGAAATACAGTTCCAATTTGGAAGGAAGGACAAAAAATGCGGACGGGGAAAGTTCAACGTTCATGCGCAATTAAAGATTCTGGCCAGCTTAGTCGCGTGCTCGCCTTCGCGGTCGAAGGCGCGGCGGACGGCGGCGAAGGACTCGGCGAGAGGGAAAATTTCCGGCGTCACAAGAAGATCGGCATCTTCGGCTCCGACCGGATGCCAGTACACGCCCTCAGCAGTAATCGTGACTTCGGGCACTAGATCGGATCGAGTGATGGCGAGACCCTCACTGGCAGCACCACGCAGCGCGATTCGGCGGATGACTCGGTCTTCTGCCGCAATCTTTTCGTCGTCGAGGAATTGACGGAACTCCTCGGCTTCGTCGTCGGTCGAAACCGTGGCCGCTAGGCGCACTCGAAATCCCTGCGCACGGGCGCGCTGAACACCGTCGCGCGCTCTCGCCCATGATCCGAGTCCGCGATGGAGGTCGTGGCGGTCTGGCGTCGGGCTGTCCAGGCTGATTTGCAGGACAATTCGATCGCGAGGCAACGCTCGCAAGATTTCCGCGCGCCGCCCGGCAAATAACATTCCGTTGGTCAGCACTGTGGTCGGGGCGGCTGCGGCGCAAGAAAGCAGAATTTCGCCGATGTCTTCGAGAAGAAACGGCTCGCCTCCGGTGACGAAGATTTCTTTGACGCCAAGCTCTGCCGCTTCACGAGCGATCCGCTGGATTCGCGCCAAGCCCAGTTCCCTTCGCGGCGCGGTGGGCGAGGATCGCACGCAGCAGTAGTCACAACGGAGGTTACAGTCGAAATTCGTGTAGAGCCAGAGCCGCGAACCTACGGCCCGATCATCTTCGGCGGATACAGCAACAGCCCCACACCGGAAGACCCAGCGCGTACGGCCGTTTTCGACCGTCGTCTCAAGCAGTGGATTTCCGGTGAACCGGCACCACGTTTCCAACTCAGGCCCAATGCTCTCTTCGTCACCGACCAGTGCGATCAAATCGCCCGGTCGACTGCGGCGCAGGACGCCGACCAACTCCGGCAAGAGCCCAGAAGCGAAAGTCTTTCGACCAATATCCAGATCGATGTCAGCCTTCATCGGAATGCATGCATTTTACAGTTGGAGCACTGGGTAGTGGCTCAGTTTGCCACTCGGGCAGAAAAATCAATCGACCACAAAGGACACGAAGTATCACGAAGGTTTCCAGGTTCAGGGATTTCCTTAATGTAACTTTGTGTCCTCCGTGGTTGACTTGGCAAATTGAGAACTTAACCTCAAACGCGCTTGATGATGAACACGGTCTTGTCGTCAATCATGTCGTCGTAGCCGCTTTGCCGAAGAAGATCGTCTCGCTTCACCGCCTGTTCCAACAGCGAATTGCAGATGTCCCTGGCCGGTTGCCAGTAGTGTTCGCGCAACACGACTTCAAGCTGCTCGCGCACTTCTTCATCACTGCCGTCGTAAACTCCATCGGTATAAAGGACGAGAATGTCTCCCGGGCTCATCAAGGTGATTTCGGCGATTTCGGAAGACTCAAACTCCCTTTGCCGGAAGTTCAGAGAGTAGTACTTCTTACGATCCGGGTGATCGGCTGGGACTTGCAGGCCGAGCGCGAGGAATTGCACCATGCGGCCCGCATCAATCTTCATGAACTTGCGAAACTCCGCGGAGTACACCAACGGCGGAGGGTGTCCGAAATTAACGAACCGAAAAAGACCGCCAGGGCGCACTTCGCCGTATAACATGGTTGCAATTTCGCGGGCACCCTCTTTCTCACTGATCCCAAGCGCGTTGCGGGCGGTGACCGATTGCGCGAGCCGCAGATTGAGATTGTCGAACAGCTCCGGCGTGGTTCTTCCGTACCGATCCAATTCGGTGAGCATCAAAGCGTGGAATGTGTCATGAACCGTGGATGCGATCTTTGCCGAGATCAACCCGTGTCCTTGCGCATCCACCACCAGAACACCCGCCGTCGAACAAAGTTCGCCAAGGTTTTCCGCAACTCGCACCTGCTCGGAACTTCTCGCAAATCTATACTCGGATTCCATCTTCGGCATGTAGCCGGAGGTTCCTTTCAGCCACTGTACGTAATCGTCCACCAAGTTGCGTGCCGGGAGGCCTGGAGGAAGCGGTTCGAGGAATTCCTTTGATAGACGTTGAGCCCGTTGAATGCGGGCGTAAACGTCGTAACGCTGTGGAAAATTAATGTACTCAAAAAGATCGCCTCCTACAGTACCGGCAGGAATCGAATTCCCGAACATCTCGATGCCAGGAATGTGCGGAATCGCACCTTCCACAGGCATCAACCGCTGACGCAAGTATTCATCAATACTCGGGAATGTAAACGCTTTCGCCATTAGAATTTCGCGGCAGAGGAATTTATCTCGCGTTTATCCAGTTGTCTGATCCTGTCACCTTGACCGCCACATCCGTAATGAATATGTGCAGGGGTTTGCCATCGGCAGTGCCGCGATGCTCGGTTGAGAACAGCAGCGGACCTGCCTTTTTGTAGCCTGCCCAGGTTGCGTTGACGAGGCTCGGCTTCTTGTCCCCGCCGTGCTGGAAGGCAAGGTACTCGATGCGGTTGTCCTTGCCAACGTAGAGTCCCCATGTATCCCCGGGCGTATAGCCGCCGGCTTCCGCGGGATACTTCACCGAGACCAACGTGGCCGAGCCTGCGCCAACCGGCAGTTTCTTCATACCTTCATCGGTCACAGTGGCGCTGGTGTCCCAATACGCATGGAATGGGAACAGAAGCCAATAATTGTCGTTGACGAAAGCCGGTTCGATTTGGTTCTTCACAGCGTCGGGTTGGCTGCTGAGCTGAGAGCTGTCGTAGGTAACCTTGATCGGCTTGCCGTCTTTATCCGTACTCTCAAAAGTGATTTTGCCTGTCTTGGGCTCCCACTCCCACTTGTGAGCAAGTTTGAGCACTCCGGGAATATCCAGGTTCCAGTTGTAGCGGATCGCTTCGACTTTATCCCACGAATCGATCCCGTAGGTCTTGGCGATCTGTTCGAGAATTGGCGGGCGTTGTTGCGCCCAGGAGGTTGAAGCAAGGACCAGCACCACGAAAGCCAGAAGACGGATCATCGTTATACGGCTCGCATTTTTCATGGAGTTCCCTCCTCGGTGGAATTGAACGGATGTGTCTTGGATGACGGAGAAAGGCTTCCGGATACACAAGTCACGGTCGGGCATCAGTTCCCCGGTTGGCCGAAGATTATAACGCACACTGCGGGCGTTTGTGTTCTCGCACTGGAATTAGCGCCTTGCTTTCACGCCCTTCTTTGGGATGAAAACATCAGCGGGAAGTTTGAACCGTGTGAAATGGCGAAACCCGAGAATAGCAGCGGCCACTGCCAAGCATCCGTATTCCAGCAGCATGACCCAACCCGGAAGCGATCCCCACGGATGCCCAAGTGTACGCAAGTGCCACATGACATAAGTCGGGATAATGCTCACCGTCCAGATAACGATCGGCAGCGTCAAGGATGACGTCAGAAATGGCAGCAGCCAGAGAAGATACCATGGGAATACGACGGGGGCGCACAAAAGAGATGCTGCCAAGGGCCAGGCAAATTCAAAATCTTGAACCACAGGGGTCACCCTTCGGCTGCGCTCAGGGCAGGCTCCGTTACACAGAGGTGATGCCCCAGTGTTTCCTCTGTGTACCTCTGTTTCCTCTGTGGTTAAGGTTCGTTCGTCCGGCGATGACTCAGGCTCTCTGCGTCTGAGCCAGGTCGCTGTCGCTAATCCGGCGAGCACTGCCAAGCCAACTAGCAACTGCGGAGGCGCCACTTGGGCGAGCATCGCAAACACAGGACCATTAAATCGGAAACTGTTCACATACGTGCCGAGCGATCCGAGCGGGATGCGGCCGTGATTAAGAAACGGTACGTACAGCAGTGCGACGACGCCTGCGGCCAGCGCAGCGTCGCGAATGCGAATCCGCTTCCAGTAGAGTGGCAAGAGTACGATCGGCAGGAATTTCACTGCTATCGCCAGCCCAAGTGCAACGGCCGCAGTCGCCCGCCATCGGCGCAATAACGCAGCGGCGGACACCACCAACAGCAGCGCGCCAACGATATCAATGTGACCGCTTCCCGCCACCTCAATGGCCAACAATGGATTCCATGCAAAAGCCAAGACCAAATGCTCTGGCATTCGGTTAAAACGCAAGACATCAAGCAGCACGAAAACAATTGCGAACTCGCAAACCACAAATGCCACCTTCATCGCGAATGTAGATTCATGAATGGCGGTCACTGCGCGAAAGAATAGTTGCGCTCCCGCCGGATATGGGCTCGGCAGATCCGGATTGTTCAAGCTGCGGGTTTCCGCGGTATGCAGCCCTCTAATGGCGGGATCGCTGGGAATGACAAGATAGGGGTTGTAGCCGAGCCGCTGGAGGCGGCCCTCCCAAACATAGCGATGGATATCGTCATCCGCGCCCGCGGGCAGCCGAAGAAATGCAACATTCCACACTGCCGCCAGGATGAGGCCAATGACGACAACGCGTCGCGGGAAGTTTTGTGTGGCGCGGGCGCCCCGCCCGCGAAAAAATTCACGGATCGCTAGGAGATAAGCAATTCCTGCAAGCGTCAAAGACGCCATGAAGTGCGGACCACCTCGATCGCCGAAGTTGCGTGAGCAGATCGTCAGCGCCACGCACAACGTGGCGCCGAGGATGTACACTCTCCACTCGGGAGTGATTTTCACTATTACAGTTCTTCCGTGCCCGTCCGGCACTGTGCCGCTACAAACCCGCTCCCCGGCACAGCCTCTACACAATCAATGAGTGTAATAACGATTTTGCAACAGTTATCCGTCCGGGTCTAGACTGCTCTGAATGACTTGCGCATGGAATCAGCGACTAACTTACGCCTTTGCGGGTCTTCTTGCAGGTGACATTGCGCTAGTTCTATATATGCTTCTGAACGCGTTTTTGATACGCGCCAGTCTGCTGGCAGCCCACATGGGTGAGCCTGAGAGGCAAGTCTCAATTGCGCTTGAAGGCGGCGCCATTTACGTGATTTGTTCCCTTGTAGGCTTCCTGGTTGTCGGCGTTCCGGTTGCTCTGTTACTTCCAGCGCGCTTTGTCGCACGTTGGCCATGGCCGGTTATCACGGCTGTCGGCGCTCTCCTCGGCCCTCCGGCCCTGTTCGTTATCCTGTTCGTACTTACCGGCCGTCGTGTCCACCCGTCTAGCAGTTTCAGAGAAACGGGGCCGCTGTTTGCCTTTTCAATGCTGGTTTCGACCGTTTCCTTCGGCGTGTACGTTGCCCTGTTACGAAAGCAACTTCGACGCACAACTTGACGTGATGGGCGATTTCCTCTGCCGACCTGGGTCAATGAGTGAAATGATTCCATAACAATGTCGGCTCCCAGGCCCGAGTAAACTTTGGAGGCGCAAACCAACCAAAGGGCTCGGAGGAAAGGAGCCGAACATGCTGATTATAGGTTGTGACTATCATCCGGGCTTCCAGCAAATTGCATTTGTGGATACAGAAACAGGTGAGTTGGTTGAACGGCGGCTAACTCACCGCGAAGAGGCCGAGCAGTTTTACGGCACGCTCAAGGGGCGGAGTGTGCGAGTGGGTATGGAAGCAAGCGGACACGCACGCTGGTTTGAGCGCTTGCTGAGCGACCTGCAGTTTGAGTTGTGGATCGGGGACGCAGCCGCGATCCGCACGAAACGAGTGCGAAAGCAAAAGACCGATCGGCAGGATGCGCAACTGTTGTTGACACTGCTGATGGAAAATCGCTTTCCGCGGATCTGGGTAGCAGATGCAGAAAACCGGGATCTGCGGCAACTGCTGTGGCATCGGCATCGCCTGGTGCAGATGCGCACCCGCGTAATGAATCAACTCCATGTGGTAGCGCTCAACGAGGGAGTGCGGCGCAAGAAAGCATTATGGCGGCCGGCAGGTCGCAGCGAGTTGGAGTCGTTAATACTGGCTCCATGGGCCAGCCGACGACGGCAAGACCTGCTCGACGTACTCGATCAACTCACTCCGAAGATCCACGAGTTGACGCGAGCGCTGGAAGAGGAAGTGGAGAAACGCCCCGTGACGAGGCGACTGATGACGCATCCCGGCGTGGGTCCGCTGACAGCCTTAGCTTTTGAGTTGGTGATTGGAACTCCCGAACGCTTTCACTGCGGCAAGCAAATCGCCAGCTACGTAGGTCTGGTTCCATCGGAAGAGTCCAGCGGTGACCGGCGACGCCTCGGACACATCAGCAAGCAAGGCAACTCGCTGCTTCGCTTTTTGCTGGTGGAAGCGGCGCAAGTCACGGTACGCAGCCAACCACAGTGGCGCAGTAAGTTTTTCCACCTAGCCATGCGTCGAGGGCGAAAGATCGCCAAGGTAGCGATGGCCCGAAAGCTAGCGGTTCACCTGTACTGGATGTGGCGCCAGGGCCACGATTACGGTCAGTTCGAAAAGCTCGGTTCGCAGGGTCGAAAACCCGGTCCTCATGCTAGAGAACCCACTGCTTCCACCCGATAGCCGAGGCAGCGAAGTTCCCGAATCATCCGAGTAGTTCGCCTGCGTCTTGATTTTGCGTTCACTGCGGGGCCTCGTTCTTCGTAACGCACACCTTGGTGCAGAATGATCCAAATCAGGCGACAAAGCCGATGGGCAATGGCCCCGATGGTTTGATTGTGTCCTAGGCGCGACACCAGTCGGCCATAGACGATCTGGAAAATGGTTCCTTTCGACTTGGCTGCGGCGTTGGCACACTGATTGAGGATGCGCCGCATATGGCGGTTACCTTTCGGGGAGCGGTGGCTCTTGGATACTCCCGCGCTCTCGTCCTCTCCCGGGCACGCTCCCACCCAGGAAGAGAGGTGCTTGGCCGAAGCGAATGTCGCGGCCTTGGCACCCACTTCGGCAATGATCTGCTGCGCCGAATCCACACCCAGGCCGGGTACTTCCGCCAGCCGCTCGACCGCCGCCTGATCCTGGCTAAGCAAAGTCGCCATCTCTTTGTCCAGTTGCCCAATCTGCTGGTCGATCAGCTGCAACTCCTCCAGGAACATTTTGAGCAGCCGACGGTAGACTGGGTTGAGTTCGGTGCAGGCGCCTAAGGCATCGCACAACTGCGCCGGTGTGGCGCGCAAATTCTTATCCGCCAAAGAAGCCAGAGCCGCCGGATCGGTTTCTCCATCGGCAAGCGCCTTCAGCATCCGCCTTGCACTCGCCCCCAGCAGATCCGAGACCAGGCTGGACAATTTAATGTGAGCTTCTTCCAGCAGAGCCTCCAAGCGGTTCTGTAGCTGTACCCGGTTGCGCGTCAATTGGTACTTCCTGCGCATCACTGTACGCCAGAGACGCTGTTCGGCATCGGGAACAAAACTTAGCCTCAACTCATTTGCTACCAGCCGCTTTACTAGACGTTCGGCATCAGGAAAATCCTTCTTGCGCCCACGGGGACCGCGATTCGATTGTGCCTGCGCAAGATGGAGCGTTCCTAACATCGGGCCGGTACCTTCTCGTTTTTGGCCCGTCGGTTTCCAGTACTGTTCCAGTGCTCCCCAAACCGGCTTCCAGTATTGCGCGGTCGATTCCATCACTACTTCCTCAACTTGCTGCTCGATCAACCAGTTGGCCAAAAACCGCAGATGGTCGGGGTTACTACCAAACAGACGCCGTTCAAACTGGTACTCGCCTTCGACTTCCACGTCAGCTACGACCACAGCCAGCATCTTTTTATGAACGTCGATTCCCGCTATCTTGTAAGACATAACTTTCCTCCTGGCGGGAGCGGAGAACGTGCTGCGAGTTCCTTAAGCAGGGTCACAGGCTATCGCCGCTCCTACAGCAGGGGAGAGACAACGCCCAATTATTCGCTCAACCACGCACGCTCCGGATCAGACACGCGGACAGCCTCAACTTCTCCACTGCGAAATCAATCTCGCCGCTCCGAAGCCTCTTCCATTCTGCCTTCAACTCTGAGTTATTTTCATGAAATTTCGCGGGCCGCAGGCCCTACTTGACACGCGGGAGAGCCCGGAAATCGCCATGGTGTGCAGTAGATCACCGGCGCAATGATTGGGCATCCCGCTCCCCATCTTGGGGAGTTCGAAGTAGTAATCATGATCGCGGTTGTGATCGAAGAGATGGATGGGTCGGACTGAGTTCCTGACCCTAACGATTAGAAGCGAGCCCAGGTTGGAAAGCGCAAACCACTACGAGAGCGAAATGGCGCTTTTCAACGAGTGCATGCAGTCGTGTGCGCACATGGTCCTTGACATCGCCGACATTGTTAGAGATGGCGATCTTACACCAGCAATCACTGGACTCAAGTCTGCACTTACTTGGTTTAAATTGCAGTGAGGGTTGGGAGCCGTCGCCATTCGCGTAGGGTTCCTCAGGCTTCGACGTGGGCTCTTGCTTTTTCGGTCGAGGGTACTTTAGGCAAAACGACTACCGTAAACCAATATTCAGCGATTGTCCGAACTACCTTCAAGAACTGGTCGAAATCGACAGGTTTGACGATGTAAGAGCTACAGCGCATCTCATACATTTTCAAGACCTCTTCTTCCTGCTCGGAAGTGGTCAAGATAACGACTGGCAGACCCTTTAGACGGTCATCCTTGATCATTTCAGCGAGTACTTCTCGTCCACCCATTTTGGGCATATTTAAGTCGAGAAGTATGAGATCTGGCGTGGGAACATTTTCGTATTCACCCTCCTTGCGCAAGAAGGCCATACATTTCTCCCCGTCTTCCACGCGGTGCAAGTTTACCAGCAGCTTAGCGCGTCTAAAGCCTTGACGGGTGAGTTCCACATCGTCGTCGTTGTCTTCGGCGAGCAGGACTTCCGCAGGCCTACCATGAATAAGTTCATTGCTCATTTGGCGGTTCCGTCCCTTCAGGGATCGTGAAATGAAATATGCTTCCATGGCCAGGTTCGGATTCCACCCAAATCCTGCCTCCATGCCGATTTACTACCCGACGGGAGACGGCTAAACCAATGCCTGTTCCCGGATGTTCTTGTTGACTGTGCAACCGCTTGAATATTTCAAAGATCTGTTCATAATGCTTGGGGTCAATGCCAATGCCATTGTCGCGGACGGAAAATATCCATTGTTTCCCGCTGCGTTCGGCTGAGATGTGAATGCGTGGGGATTTGTCACTGCGGTACGTGAGACCGTTGCCAATTAGATTCTGGATCAGCTGGACCAACTGCGAGCGGTCTCCCATAATATCCGGTAACGGCCCCATGTGACTTGTCCACCGGAATCGTGAATGGACGACTCAAGTAGGGTTAGCGCATCGTTGACAATATCGAGGAATGGAATCTGCATGAATGGCTTGGAGCGGGCGTCCACACGAGAATAGGAGAGCAAATCGCGGATCAAAGTTTGCATCTGTGCGATCGCCCGGACCGTCCGGCGTATCCAGTCCTGGGCTTGTTCGTCCAACTTGTCCTTCGTATTCCAACTTAAGCAGCTGGACAAATCCACTGATACTGCGCAGTGGGGATTGCAGATCATGCGACGCAACGTAGGCGAATTGTTTCAGCTCCAGGTTGCTTTCTTCCAAAACCTGATTCGCGACCGCAAGGTCCTTCGTTCGCTCAGAAACGCGTAGTTCCAGCTCGTCATGTGATCTCTGCAGGTAGTTTGCGTGGTTTTCAAGGTTCGTGTTGTCCTGCTCGGATTTCTTGCGGGCACTGATGTTGCGGATCGCTGCTGTCACCAGTATCCCTTCAGCGCTTTCCAGCGGACTCAGCATGATCTCGATGGGAAATTCACTTCCATCCTTGCGCCGCCCGGAAAGCTCGATCCCCATGCCGATTTGCTGCGCCAGTGCGTCGGCCACGCTTCGGGTAGCATCCGCGATCAGCCGTTCCGCAAAACCTTCAGGAATGATGTTCTTTACCTTTTGGCCCACCAGTTCATTGCGCCGGTATCCGAACTGTTTCTCGGCCTGCGCATTCACCAGAACGATCTCCCCAGCCTGGTTCACCACCACCATCGCATCCGGGGCCGCTTCCAACAACCCGCGATATCTCGCCGCCGACTCCTTGCTCTCGGTGAGGTCGTGGCTGAACTCAGAAAAGCCCCGCAGATTCCGCTTCGTCGTGCAACGCCGTGAAGGTGAGACTTGCTAAGAACCGTGAGCCGTCTTTCCGTACGCGCATGCCTTGTTCTTCGTGCCGTCCATTGGCGGCGGTCAGGCGGAGTACCTCCTCCGGCCTACCACGCTCGATATCTTCGAAGGGGAAAAAACATGAAAAGTTATGGCCAATAATTTCATCGGCACTGTACCCTTTGAGTAGTTCCGCACCGGCGTTCCAACTGAGAATCTCGCCCCGCGGGTCCATCATGAAGATGGCATAATCCTGGACTCCGTCGAGGAGCATCCGATATCGTTCTTCGCTCTCTCGAAGTGAATTCTCCACTACCTGTCGTCTTGCTTCCATCTCCACAAGATGCGCTTCCGCTGCCTTGCGGGTACTGATGTTGCGGATCGCTGCCGTCACCAGTATCCCTTCCGCGCTTTCCAGCGGACTCAGCATGATCTCGATTGGAAATTCACTTCCATCCTTGCGCAGCCCGGAGAGCTCGATCCCCATGCCCATTTGCTGCGCCAGTGCGTCGGCCACGCTTCGGGTAGAATCCGCGATCAGCCGTTCCGCAAAACCTTCAGGAATAATGTTCTTTACCTTTTGGCCCACCAGTTCATCGCGGCGGTATCCGAACTGTTTCTCGACCTGCGCATTCACCAGAACGATCTCCCCAGCCTGGTTCACCACCACCATTGCATCCGGGGCCGCTTCCAAACACTCTCGATATCTCGCCGCCGATTCGCCGCTCTCCCTTCGATCGCGGCTCATCGCCTTCCTTTTGCCTACCCCGGTGCCACGTCCTAGATCACGAGTTGTCACAGTCATCCGTTGTTTATCGGCAACTGGCTGGCCAACTTCAGTGGTTGCTGCAATCACCTTTATTGGAGATATCTCACGTCCCCCAGTTTAGGCACTAGGATTTTCGATGAGCGTTTATTGAGAGTTTTTTTTTCAAACCATGACCGTGAAAATGGAATTAGTCGCTACACCACGACCCAGATACTAGTAAGCCCCGGACTTAAGAGTGGGGCGCGGTTCAATAAACTGCCCGGACATAACGACGCGTTATTACTCCGGCGCGTTATCGACGTGGCGCGGGATGGCCCGTTCGGCAGCGTCTATTCGACTTTGGAATACCACCTTCGCCAAATCAGGAAGCCCGCCCAAATCGGACGTGCAAGTCAGGAAATTACGCTAAGTGAGCAATTGTGCGCATTCTAGGATTTGAGCTATGCCTAAGCTCTGGACTGGAGGAATTTCATGCCTAGCCCTGAAGAACAATTCCCAGCAATGGCCGGCGACGCTGCTGCGAACTCGAACTCTAGTTCCGCTCGCTTGCTTAAGAATTTAGCCTTGGCCGATGCCGCCCTGGAAGATTTAGAGGCCGAGCGAAGTGGGCCGTCTAAAACATCAGGGAAGGATTGAATACTTAGCCTGTCGCGTCGAATCGTCGTGGATTCAAACTTTGTCCTAGTCACTGTAGCGGACAACCCTACTGTATTCGTGCTTGTCGAAGTCTTCCTTAATGTCTGCGCACGGCCTGCCAGTTTAAAATCCTCCTACCTCCTTTCCCCGCCATTCGTTGACTGCCCAAGGCCGCGTCCGTAAGATGGGGCGACCGGAAAGCTGGGCGCCCTCCTAGTGATAGATCAGACCATCTCGCACTACCGCATCATCGAGAAGCTTGGTGGTGGCGGCATGGGTGTGGTCTATAAGGCTGAAGACACCGAGCTTGGCCGCTTCGTCGCTCTCAAATTTCTGCCTGACGAACTGTCACGAGACCCCCAAGCGTTAGAACGGTTTCGACGGGAGGCGCGTTCAGCGTCGGCTCTCAACCATCCCAACATCTGCACGATCTATGAAATCGGCAAACACGGCGAGCAATCGTTCATCGCCATGGAGTTTCTGGATGGCATAACGCTGAAGCACCTTATAGCGGGCAAGCCGATAGACAACGAAACTGTGTTGCCGCTTGCCATTGAGATTGCCGACGGGCTGGATGCGGCGCACTCGCAGGGCATCGTTCATCGCGACATCAAGCCGGCCAATATTTTTGTCACCAAGCGTGAGCACGCCAAGATTCTGGATTTCGGTCTGGCCAAGTTTACGCCCGGCAGTTCTTCGACTTCATCGGCGAATACGATGACGATCGACAACCAGCACCTGACCAGTCCTGGATCGGCGCTTGGCACCATCGCCTACATGTCTCCGGAGCAAGCCCGCGGAAAAGAACTGGATGCCCGCAGCGATTTGTTTTCTTTCGGCGCGGTGCTCTATGAAATGACGACAGGATCGCTCCATTTCAATCCGGCAGTTCCGCGGAGATATTCAAAGCCATACTCGACACTGCGCCCGTTCCCGCCGTGCGCCTAAATCCCAAGATCCCGGCTGAAATGGAACGCATCATTAACAAGGCTTTGGAGAAGGACCGTAACCTGCGCTTCCAGAGTGCGGCAGAGATGAGAGCCGATCTGCAACGGCTGAAGCGCGACGCGGATTCCAGCCGCTCCGCTGTGACGATCTCTGCAGCGAGTTCTGAAATTTCATCAGTGAGTGACACTGGCACTCATTCGTCTTCATCTGCATCTGAGGTCGTGCCCAAGACCTCGCGACCTGCATGGAAGACATGGGCGGCTGCAATTGGCGGCATCGCTCTTCTCGTCATCGGGGCACTGGTCTATCTTCAATCGCGCCCACTCCCTCAGCCCAAAGTATCCGGCTACGTCCCCATCACGCACGATGGGAATCAAAAGTGGATTGTTGGGACAGACGGTGCGAGGCTCTTTCTTGGCGAGTTCGGTGCAGGCAGCCGCATCGGCCAGGTGGCAAGTTCCGGCGGGGACGTGGCTCCCGTGGCCGCGCCCTCGCCGACCATGGTGCCGCTCGCCGTTTCCCCCGACGGTTCCACGCTACTGGTAGCAGACGAGGTCGGCCAGACGGCTTTCCACGGACCGCTGTGGGCACTGCCTGTCCTCGGCGGTTCACCTCGCCGGCTGGGGGATACCGCTGGTCAGGCCGCCGCCTGGTCTCCCGACGGCCAAAAAATTGTTTATGGCGACGGGCACGACTTGGTCGTAGCCAACAGCGATGGTTCCGCACCTACCAAGCTTTTCTCCGCCCCAGATGACGTGCTCGATGTAGCCTGGTCGCCGGATGGTTCGCTGATTCGATTTTCAAGCGGAGCTAGGAACAGCTCATTGCGCTCTCTGTGGCAGGTTTCCGTGACTGGCAAGGACCCCGGTCCGTTGCTACCCGGCTGGAATCCGCCTTCCGCTGAGTGTTGCGGCCGATGGACTTCCGACGGCAAGTATTTCGTATTCCAGTCCAGAAAGAATATCTGGGCCCGCGCGGAAAACCGAAGTTGGTTCGGAAAAACCGACAGCCAACCTTTCCAATTGACCTCCGGCCCTATGAATTTTTCCTCCCCGCTGCCCAGCAACGACGGCAAAAAGCTGTTCGTGGTCGGAACTCTGCCGCGCGGAGAACTGACCGGGTACGACACGAAGTCAGGCAACTTTTCTGCGTTTCTCTCCGGAATTTCGGCCGACGGCGTCAGCTTCTCAAAAGACGGCCAGTGGGTGGCCTACGTCTCCTATCCCGACTCGACCCTATGGAAGAGCAAAGCGGACGGCAGTCAGCGAATTCAGCTGACATATCCACCACTCACCCCAGTAATGCCTCGCTGGTCGCCGGATGGCAAACAGATCGTTTTCTTTGCCTTCGTCTCAGGCAAAAAGACCAATGCATATATGGTTTCAGCCGAGGGCGGAACGCCCCGAGATGTTATGCCGGAAGACACGCAAGATGAATGGGATCCCACCTGGTCGGCGGACGGAACCAAGATCGCCTTCGGAGGCGGCGCAACCATCGCCGACTCGAGTATCCGTCTGTTCGATCTGAAAACCAACCAAGTTTCGACCCTGCCCGGATCTAAGGGTCTTTTCTCGCCCCGTTGGTCGCCCGACGGACGGTACATCGCCGCCCTGTCTTTCGAGTCTCGTGGCCTCATGCTCTTCGACGTCGCCAGACAAACGTGGGAAGAAATTGCGAAGATAAGTCTCGGTTTCCCCAACTGGTCGAAGAACGGCGACTACATTTACTTCCTGCACGAAGAAAATGAACCCTCAGTGATGCGGGTCCGTCTCAGCGACCACAAAGTCGAGCGCATTGCCGACCTGAAAGGCTTCCGCCAAGCTGGGTACTTCAGCATCTGGCTCGGTCTGGCCCCCGACGATTCTCCACTTCTGCTTCGCGATACCGGCACCCAGGAAATCTACGCGCTGGATTGGCAAGCACAGTAACTCCAGGATCGCCAATCCGGCATGTTCTCATCCCCGCCATTCGTTGACTGCCCACGGCGGCGTCCGTAAGATAGGGCGACGGAAAGCTGGGTGCCTTCCTAGTGATAGATCAGACCATCTCGCACTACCGCATCGTCGAGAAGCTTGGTGGAGGCGGCATGGGCGTGGTCTATAAAGCTGAAGACACCGAGCTTGGCCGCTTCGTCGCTCTTAAATTCCTGCCCGATGAATTGTCGCGCGATCCGCAAGCGCTGGAACGATTTCGCCGCGAGGCGCGTGCGGCGTCGGCGCTCAATCATCCGAACATTTGCACTATCTATGAGATTGGCAAACACGGCGAGCAATCGTTCATCGCCATGGAGTTTCTGGACGGCATAACGCTGAAATATCTTATTGCCGGGAAGCCGCTCGATACCGACAGGGTGCTTTCGCTGGGTATTGATATTGCCGATGGGTTGGACGCGGCGCACTCCCAGGGCATCGTGCATCGCGACATCAAGCCAGCGAACATCTTTGTCACCAAGCGCGGCCACGCCAAGATACTGGATTTCGGACTCGCCAAAGTTGAGCTCACCGCGGGCTCCTCCAGCCGGGTGGCTTCGGCGAATACGATGACTGCCGCGGTGGATGAACAGCATCTCACCAGCCCCGGCTCGACGCTCGGCACCATTGCCTACATGTCTCCGGAGCAGGCGCGCGCGAAAGAACTAGACGCGCGCAGCGATCTGTTTTCGTTCGGAGCTGTGCTCTACGAGATGGCCACGGCGCAACTGCCCTTTCGTGGTGACAGCACGGCAACCATTTTTGAAGCAATCCTGAATCGCGCTCCGGTTGCCCCGGTGCGGCTGAATCCCGATGTGCCGCCGGAGTTGGAACGGATCATTCATAAGGCGCTGGAGAAAGATCGGGAGTTGCGCTACCAGCACGCGGCCGACATGCGTGCCGACTTGAAGAGGCTGAGGCGCGAGACGGAATCGCGGCCTGTTGAGGCAGCTAGTTCGGGCTCCGTGGCTGTCACGCTCGATAGCGGTACTCCGGTTAGCGAGAAGTCGCCGTCGGGATCAGGTTCTTCCCCGACATTGTCGGCGTCGTCGAAGTCGAATGTTGCGGCTGCGAATCAAGCGCCTGCAGCGTCCATGCAGAACCGCCCTTATGCGAAAGTTGCCGGCGCAATCGTCGCCGCGGTCATCGTGTTAGCGGGCCTTTTCTGGTTCCTTAAACAGCGCTCCGCGCCGGTTGTGGTCACGGCCAGTCAAAGGACCGTCGCGGTTCTGCCTTTACAAAACCTCGGCTCCGATAAGGATGTGGATTTCCTGCGGCTGGCATTGGCCGACGAGATCGCAACTTCGCTGAGTTACGTTCACTCGCTGTCCATACGTCCGTTCGCAACCACCAGCAAGTACGAATCTCCCACGCTCGACTTGCAGGAAGCCGGCCACGCCATGCATGTGACGGATGTTGTCACAGGGCATTATCTGAAAGAAGGCGATCAGCTCCAGATCACGCTGGAGGCGGTGGATATCGCGGACAACCGTTCGGTATGGCGCGATACTATGACTGTCACTGCTTCGGACCTGATTGCCATGAGGAACGAGATAACGGCGAAAGTTCGCCAGGGATTGGTCCCAGCTCTTGGCGCGGGAACCGATTCAGGAGAAGCTGGCACCCATCCAAAGAACGAGGAGGCCTACGATCTCTACTTGCGGAGTATCGCGCTGCCGCATGATCCTCAGCCGAACAAAGATGCCATCGTCATGTTGGAGCGCGCCGTGGGCCTTGATCCCAGCTACGCGCCTGCGTGGGCGTATCTCGGAATTCGTTACCACTACGATGCGGCTTATTCGAACGGCGGGCAGGCCATGCGCCAACGTTCTGACGCAGCCTTTGAGCGGGCCATCTCGCTTGATCCCAACTACGTCTTCGCGGCTGCCCAGCTGATCACCAGCCGCGTCGAAGAACGTGAATTGATCAAGGCCTACCAGGCGGCAAAGGCCCTGGTGATTCGCAATCCAGAAAACCCGCAAGCCCATTTCGCTCTGGCGTATGTCCTTCGCTATGGAGGAGCGGTCGAGGAATCCGCGCACGAATGCGACGCCGCCTTGGCCCTGGATTCAGGGAACTTTATGTGGCGTTCGTGCGCATTGACGTTCGATCAACTTGGGAACTACGCGCGGGCAATGGATTTTCTCCAGCTCGACGCAGGATCGGTGTGGTCCTCCAGCAACCTCATGCGGCACTATGTTCGCGAGGGAAAATTCGCGCAGGCGAAGGAACTGGCCGACAAATTCAACGAAAACGGGAGCCCTAATTTCAGGATGATGAAGGCGTGCTTCGAAAACCCGTCATCACAAGAGGCGGCGTCTCTGGCCCATGAATCGGCCGCCGGACTACTCGCCGATTCCGATCCCGAAGCCGGCTACGTGGTTGCGCCCGACTTTCTTTTTTGCGGACAGCGAGACGTTGCCGTGCAACTGCTGAAGAATTCGATTGCCGGGCACTTTTGCGCTTACACGGGTTTGCAGAACGATTCCGCGTGGACGAAGCTGCGAGGCACCGCCGAGTTTGCCGAATTGCTCTCCTCCGCGAAACAATGCCGGAACAATTTCTTTTCTGAAAGATCGCAGGCCGCGCACTAAAGTGCAGGCAATCCTCTTGCGATCGCGAACATCGGCCTTGGGTTTCCCAGCTCGAGAAACGGGGACTATGTTTACTTCATTCATTTGCAGGATGAGCCGTGGGTACCGGAAAATCGAGCGGGTCACGGACTTGAAGAAATTTAAGCAAACCCACATTTCCTCAAAATTGTGTTTCGCAAACCCCGATGTTAGCATCGAAGAGAACGTTATTAGACGCATGCCTGGAGGTTTCATGTCGAATAAAGATGGCGGTGGCATTGGATGGTTTTTGGTGGGATTGGGTGTCGGTGCGGTTGTGGGAATTCTGTTCGCGCCGCAGTCCGGCAGCGAAATGCGCGAAGTTCTGCTCTCCAAAGCTGATGAAGGCAAGGAATTCGTGCGTAACCGGGCACGCGAAGCACGCGAGCATGCATCGGATTGGGTGGACCGCGGGAAAGACGTTCTGAACCAGCAGAAGGATCAGATTCGCTCGGCTGTGGAAGCCGGAAAACAGGCTTATCGCGAAACCACCGGTGCCGTCGCGGATGGCGGCGCAAAGAATTTGTAGTTTAGCGAAACTCACGCTGAGTGAAAGGCGCGAACCCTTATGGACCCAACCACGATCTTTATTGGTGTCACGGCAGCGGCCGTAGTACTGCAGGCATTTATCTTAGTCGCGATGTACCTTGCAGTCCGTAAGATCGGCGCCAAAGTGGAGTCGCTGGCTACAGAAGTTCAGGATAACGTGTTGCCGAAAGTGTCGTCTCTGGCCTCTGACATGAAGGACAAAGTTCTTCCTGTGGTGGACACGGCTCATTCGATGTTGCTCGAGTCGAGACCCAAGATCGAAGCTGCAATTGCCGACGTCAGCGGCACTACCGCAGTGGTGCGCGCTCAAGTAGTGCGAATTGATGCCGCACTCACAGACGTGGTTGATCGCACCCGCTTGCAAGTCATCCGGGCAGACGAAATGGTGAGTCATACCATGGACAAAATTGAGGAAACCGGAGATATGGTTCGCAAAACGGTTGTCTCTCCGGTGAAGCACATCTCTGGCGTGGTTCGCGGAGTCAGCACAGGCTTTGAAGTCTTTTTCGGAGCCAAGCGCCGCAGGCGAAACGGCAACGGCGTTACCCAGGATGAGATGTTTATCTAAAAAACTCAGGACTCTGCATTGCCGACAGCCCAACCGCGTCACTCACGACGGCACCTGCTAGCGGCTCCGTTGAATCCAGCGGATAGATCGTGCCCAATGCTTCGAACACTTCACATGGCTTTACGCCAATAGGTCTGCTTTGATGCCAACGCCCTCTCTTCTGGTAGCGACGTGGGACAACGGGCTATTCAGCGTCACTGGGAAAATGGTCCATCAAGAACTCGCCGATCAATCGGTTCGCAGTCTGGTGGCCGATGGACATGGAAGAGTGCTCGCAATTGTTGGCAGGCATTCGCTCTTTCGACGATCCTCCGATGGCGAATGGACTGAGATAGCAAAAAGCGAATTCCAGCTTTCATGCTGCGTGCCAATCGGAAACGTCGTCTTTGTCGGGACCGACGACGCGCGTATCCTGCGCGTTGATCCTGACGGTGCGCCGCAACGCCTGGCGGGTTTTGACGCCGTGGCGGGCCGCGACAAATGGTACGCAGGAGCGGCGATCATCGACGGCAAGCGGGTGGGGCCGCCGCTTGGAATTCGCTCAATGGCGGCGACATGCGATGGCGCCGTGCTTCTGGCCAACGTCCACGTTGGCGGAGTTCCGCGATCGACCGATTCCGGCCTAACCTGGCGGCCCACGATCGATATCGATAGCGATGTTCATCAGGTCTGTGCGCATCCAACCCGTCCCGACATCGTGATAGCGGCGTCGGCGGACGGGTCTTTGCGTCAGTCGCGATGCTGGAGCGACATGGACTATCGAACAGCGAGGACTTCACGCCCATCATTGTTCTGCCGTTGCTTTTGGGAGAAACGACATTTTCGTATCAGCATCCACCGACCCATTTGCGTCGCAAGGCGCAGTTTATCGACGCCCGATCGACAGCAACGGTCCGCTGCAGCCTTTGGGCGGAGGCATGCCAAAGTGGACCGAAGGTATCGCCGATACCAACTGCATCGCGACCCGAGATTCAATGGCCGCTGGTGATCGACCGGTCGGGACGCATTTACGTGTCTCATGATGATGGTGCTACCTGGTCATCCCCATTTGACCGTTTAACTTTTCCGAGCGGGATTCACATCTGCTGACCTCATCACGTAACCCGGTTACTCTATACGATCCACCCACCCCCGACCACCACGTCATCCTTATAGAACACAGCAGCCTGCCCCGGAGTAATCGCTCGCTGCGGCTCCGCGAAGGTGATCAGCACCTCATCTTCCGCTGTCATTTCAATTGTCGCCAATGCAGCATGGTGCCGGTGGCGGATTTTTACCTCGACCGTCATCGGTTCTTCAATCGCACGCACAGAAATGAGATTTATTCTGCCGACTCGCAGCGTTTTTGAATAGAGATCTTCTTGATCTCCGACCACCACCTGGCGCGCGTCTCCCTTGATTTCAAGAACGTAAAGCGGAGAGCCAGTGGCTACACCCAAACCCTTTCGCTGTCCGACAGTGAAATTATGAATTCCCTGATGTTCGCCAATCACGCGTCCATCACTGGTCACTAATTCACCAGCAGTATCGGGAAGCGCTTTACCGCTCTCCGCCAGATAGGCGTCAATAAAATTCTTGTAGTCGCCGCCCGGGACAAAACAAATCTCCTGCGAATCCGGCTTATCCGCAAGCGCAAGTCCGTAGCTGCGGGCCAGGTCGCGAACCTCCGGCTTCGTCATTCCGCCAAGGGGGAAAATCGTCTTGCTTAACTGGTCCTGAGTCAGACCGAAGAGGAAATAAGTCTGGTCTTTCGCCACGTCCACCGGGCGCTTCAGCAACCAGCGTCCGCTAAGTTCGTCGAAATCAACGCGCGCATAATGTCCCGTTGCAAGCGCATCGGCGCCAATCTGTTGCGCCACAATCAACAGCTGATCGAACTTCAAGTGATTGTTGCAAAGGCTGCACGGTATCGGAGTTCGTCCCGAAAGATATTCCTGCACAAAGGGACGAACCACATCGCGCTCGAAACGATCCTCCTGATTGACCACGTAATAGGGGATGCCAATTGTCTCGGCGACTCGCCTCGCATCATAAACATCGTCCAGAGAACAGCACCGCCCCTGCACGGATTCAGGCATGCCTTCATGCGCAGCAAGGCGTCGCTGATTCCAAAGCTGCATCGTCAACCCGACCACGTTATGCCCTTCCGCACGCAGCATGGCCGCAACAGCGGAGGAATCAACTCCGCCCGACATGGCTACGGCAATGGTTTTTGTGGAAGGCATTCGGCAGTCAGCACTCAGCATTCAGCACTTAAAAATCGTAGTTAGGCATTGCGGTCCCAGCATTTGCTGAGTGCTGAATGCTAAGTGCTAAAGGCTTCTTTATTGTAAACCGGCGACAGCTCCCGCAGCCGGCTGATAGTTTCAGGAATGAGGCCCACAGCAAAATCAACGTCCTCGGAAGTATTTTGTTTACCCAAGCTGAAGCGCAGACTGGCGCGTGCGCGATCCCCGCTCAACCCCATCGCAGTGAGGACGTGCGACGGTTCAAGCGCCCCTGACGAGCATGCCGCTCCCGTGGATACCGCCAACCCTTTAAGATCGAGCGCAATTACCAGCGGCTCTCCCTCGACGTAATCAAAATAAATATTAGTCGTGTTCGGAACCCTGGGAGCACCCGCTCCGTTCACGCCACGAGATTCGATTTCCCTAAGCAGCGACGATTCCAGGCGGTCACGAAGACTCGCCATCCTCTGAACCTCACCGCTCGTCAATCCCTCTCTCGCGAGTTCCGCGGCCTTTCCCAGCCCCACGATTCCCGGAACGTTCTCAGTTCCCGCGCGACGTGAGCGCTCGTGACGGCCGCCGTGGAACAATGGTTGTAGACGCGTTCCCTTTCTCACATAGAGCGCGCCAACACCCTGAGGTGCGTGCATCTTGTGCCCGGAGATCGAGAGCAAATCGCAACCAATCGCGCTCACATCAATCGGTACTTTCCCAGCAGCTTGCACCGCGTCGGTGTGGAAATACACGTCAGCTTCAGCCGCGATTTTTCCGATCGCTTCAACCGGCTGAAGCACTCCCGTTTCGTTGTTCGCCATCACGATCGTAATCAGCCTCGTATTCGGACGAATCGCCTGGCGAACGTCTTCGGGACTAATAAGCCCTCGGGCATCACACTGAATATATGTAACGCTGCATCCCTCGGATTCCAATTGCTTGCACGAATTCAGCACCGCGTGATGCTCGATGGTCGAAGAAATTACGTGGTCACCTTCGCGAACCAATCCGGAACGTAGCAATCCAAAAATTGCAAGATTGTCCCCCTCGGTTCCTCCACTGGTAAACACAATCTCTGAAGACCGGCACCCTACAAGGGAAGCCATCGCCTCACGCGCATGTTCCACCGCCGCTCTTGTTTCCTGCCCGTGATGATGGATCGAAGACGCATTTCCAAAATTTTCGCTGAAATATGGCTGCATCGCCTCTAGAACCGCGGGAAGCACAGGGGTCGAAGCGTTATTGTCAAGATATACGCGGCGCATAGGAACAACTCTTATTTTACGCTTCACCAGTTGGAATAGAAGGCCTCGGAAATACTGACACTTTTTGTTACTTTCAAGCGACTAGCTGCTAGCAGTGACTACAAAAGTTCCCACCACCTTCGCTCCCTGTGAAAGGCCCTTCCGTACGGACCCCGCAAATTACCGATAAATCCCGTATTTTCATAATGTTCTGATTGGTAGCCAGAGTGCTAAGAACATACTGTAATTAACCCGGGATGGCCGCCACTTAGGGCCACCGCAGGAGAATTTTCAAATGCGTCACACTCGTTTATTTGCATTCATCTTTGTTTTGCTGACGGCGGTTTTGCTAAGCGGATCCGCTTTCGCCGACAGCATGGACTTTACCGGGGTGGGCGGAGCTAACTTGGGCGGAGTTTATACCTATCCCTACATCTTCACCGTCAACAGCACGCCTATGCAACTGATGTGCGACACATTCGACAATGAAATATCCAGCCCCGAAACTTGGACCGCAGACGAGCACACCATCGCTACTGCCGCTACTTCTGGGCTCTTCAAGAACGTCACTAATTCTGGCCTTAAATATGACGCGGCCGGCATTATTTTCGCCAGCATGCTCGGTGTGAACGGCGTTACGCTGACAGGTTTCACCAATAACAAGGACGCGAACTGGGCGGTCTGGGCGCTGTTTTCCAACACAGCGTTGCAAGATATTACCGGCAGCGCTTCGAGCCCCTTTGGTCCGGGCGGAGATGCCGCCGCTCTGACGATGTATAACAATGCACTTATGGCGGCCGCAACTGCCCCGGCAAGTGACTTCGCCGGAATCACGATTTACACTCCGGAGGATGGAACTCAGAGTGGACAGCCTGGTAATAAAACGCCGCAGGAATTCGTTGGCTACACTGCGGTTCCTGAACCAAGTGAACTCGGTATGTTAGGAGTTCTGGCATTGTTCACCATAACCGGATTCGCATTCCGTAAAAGGTTTGCATTCGAGCGCGCCTAAACACTCCGCGAAGAACTAATCTGATCGCGATTAAAAAGGCCCGACCAAAGTCGGGCCTTTCCTTTTTCTCCCCAAGAACCGTGATATCAATCCAGCTTCCCATACTCCGCCTTGGCTTTCGTCAAAAGCGGGATCCCCGGATCGGCGTCCTTCCAGAAAGCAAAAAAATCCTGATAAGCTGCCCGCGCTTTTGTTTTGTCTCCTTGTTGGGCGTAGGCTCGCGCCGCTCCCAGGCGCGCCAGGACATACAAAGGGCTCGTCGGACTCATCCCGCGATGATCAGCAATCCTCTGGTATTCGATCAGGGCCTTGGCGGGATCGTGAAGATTGAGATACGCCTCTCCTCGCAAATATAGAGGTAAGAAATCAACCGGCGCAATCGGCCCACTTCCCATTTCAAACATCCTGGCCGGTTCAAGCGCCTGTATGGCTCGCTCCGGGTCCTTTTGTTGCAGTTCAACCGCAGCCTGGGCCACCGCAAGATTCCCCTTGTTGAGCAACGCATCCGTTGGATATTCCTTCGCCAGCTGTGCGACCATTTTTTCCGCACCACTGCCGTCGCCGATACGCGCCAGCGTCAGCGCAGCCTGCCCCCTGACGTCCTTGTCTTCCGTCATCGCGAGTGCTGCCTGAGTCTGCCGCCGCGCCTCGTCCGCATTTCCCAGTTCGGCCTCAATCGCTCCCTCTGATACGCGAATGCTGGCCGCGAAGTCTTTCGATTGCTCTGACTTCCGCACTGCGGTGTCGGATAACTCCCGGGCTTCGCGCACCCGCCCCTGAAAATATTTGACATTGATCTCGAACGATAAAGAGAGGAGTTGGTCGCTGGCGCCGGCAACACTATCGAGTGCGTGTTGCATCGCTGACGCGTCCCCCCGGATGAATGCTAATTGGTAGCCAATCATATTCGTCGAACCCGACTCCGCCTTCTCCGCCGCCGCCTGATCGAGAATTGCTCTCGCTTCGTCATTGCGTCCGAGTGACATATAGCCAGCAGCCACATTTTGGTAGGCATAGACGTCTTTGGCATCTATCTGCATCGCCTGTTGCGCGTTGGCCAGAGCTTTGTCATGTTGACCGGTCGCGTTGTAAAGCAGGGACAAGTTGTCACAGGGAACGCTGTCGCGCGGATACGCCTGCTTCCATTGCTCGTATGTCTCAATGGCCTTTTCGATCTCTCCCGTTGATTCGTAATAGTGTGCGGAAATATAAAGATTCTCGCGTTCGCTCGTCCTTTCCCTCAGGTCGAAAGCCTTGCGCAGTGATTCCCGGCTAAGAGTGGCCTCCCCAAGGTTTTCATAGGAAACGCCCAGCGTTCCATATGCCATCGCGAAATTGGGATCGAGTTCGATCGCACGCTTAAGATGCGGTACGGCGCTATCGTCTTTCAATCGCAAGTGCTCGCTCTGCCCCAGACTAAAAGCTTGCAAAGCTTCAAGCGACGAGGTAGTGGCGTGTTCGAGCGGCTTGGCGAATTGCTGCACCGAGCCCAGCGACTCACCGAGTTTGGCGCGCAAAGATGACGCCCCGCTGTCCAGCGCTTTAAGCACCTGCTCTTTGCTTGCCGCCTCGACTTGTTCGCGTGCTAGCGAGTCCCCGTTCTGCGCATTCACCGCGGATAACGTAACAACATACGAGTTGCCCAGTCCCGCAATCGAGCCGCCTAGAACCGCCTTGGCTCCCTCCCTTAAGGCGATTTCCCGCGCCACATCATTGGTGATACGTTCGTCCGCGGGATGCCCCATAAAACCCAGCGCTTGCCGCATCCGCGACTCCGGCAGAATCTTCAGGTACGGAGATTGCTCGAGTTGCACAGCCAATGCCTGTTTCAGCGTCCCGTCAAATACCGAATCTCCCGTCGTGTTGACGAAGTCGGCGAGAACCACCGTATCTTTTTCGGTGAGCGCGCTGGCGTGGCGCGTGCGATAAAAAAGACCTCCCGCTATCATGGCAATAATGACAACCGCGCCAATCAGCGATAGGACCTGCCACGATCGTGTCTTCCCTAAACCCTGATCTGAGGAAATTGGCACCGCCGAACTCGGGACCGCCGCGGAAGAAATTCCGATCGCAGGCGTCACCGCGCCCGACGACCCGGCCGCAACCGCTTTGCCGGAACTCCCAGAGGGAGACGCTGCCTGCATCGCGATTCCCGACCCAGAATCATGCGCCGCTACCGCTCCGGAACTCGCCGCCACCGCGCGTCCCGTATCCGTGTCCCGCTTCAACCGTTGCAGGTCGGCGCGAACATCCGCGGCATGCTGATAACGCAAGTTGCGGTCTTTCTCCAAAGCCTTGTTGATGATGTCTTCGAGCTTCGGCGGCGTATCCGGATTCAGCCGAATCGGCGGGACCGGTGCCCGGTCAAGGATCGCCTGGAAAATAAGCGCAGAGGTGTCTCCGCGAAACGGAACCATCCCCGTCGCCATTTCATAGAGCACCGCGCCAAAGGAAAAAAGGTCAGTCCGCGAGTCGAGTTCTTTTCCCTTCGCCTGCTCCGGAGACATGTACGCAACCGTCCCAATCGTAGATCCGGGACTGGTCAAATGCTCTTCCGCCAAGGTCGCTTCCACAGTGTCGCCCGATCCATCCGCCGGGCGCGTCGGGGACTGTGTGACCTTCGCTAATCCAAAATCAAGAATCTTCGCGTGCCCGCGCTTCGTGACAAAGATATTCGCCGGCTTGATATCACGATGAACAATTCCTTGCGCGTGCGCCGCGTCCAGTGCATCGGCAATCTCAATGCCGTGCGCTAGCAGCGTGTCTAACTCCATCGGACGGTTGCCGATAATATGCTTCAGCGTCGCGCCGTCGAGGTACTCCATAACGATGAACGCCTGGCCATCCTGCTCGCCGATGTCGTATATGGTGCAGATATTCGGATGATTCAGAGCAGATGCAGCCCTGGCCTCGCGGCGAAATCGCTCCAGCGATTGCCTGTCCTTCGAGACATTCTCCGGAAGAAACTTCAGAGCGACGAAGCGGTCGAGGCGTGTGTCCTCAGCCTTGTAAACGACCCCCATACCCCCGCCGCCGAGCTTTTCGACGATCCGATAATGCGAAATAGTTTGGCCAATCAATTTGGATGATTTCCTCCAGGGCGACCATCTTAGGGTGCTGACCGAGTCAAGTCAACGCAACGAAATTGGCAATAGTGGGTGCACCATCTCGCGTTTTTTGTTGTTCACCCATAAAACCTTGTCATCCGGAATCCGCTCTTCGCATGGAGCGTACCGAATCGAGGATGTTTATTTTCACCAGCAATCTGCGAGAAATGGGACAAAGCGACCTCCCTAGGTATCAAAACGCGCGAAAGCCCGCCCGCATTCTGCTAACATTTTGCTCGCCATGAGCCAGGGTTCCGATTCCGGCATGCGAGTGACGAAACTGCTGCGTCAGGCTGAGGCTGATCCTCAGGCTTTGCGGGAACTCGAGCGCTTTCGCAGGACGCTGGTCGTAATGTTCAGCGACATTCAAGGCTCGACCGCCTACTTCGAAAAGCATGGCGACACTGCCGGTCTGTTTATGCTGCACCAGTGCGACAACCTGATACGCTCCCACGTAGAAACTCATGGTGGAACCGTGATCAAGACCATTGGCGACGGCACCATGATGACCTTCCCGGAACCCAAGCATGCTGTCGAGGCTGCCATTGAAATACAAAGATCGTTGACTGAGCTAGACGCTGCCCGCGCGGAGGACGACCGTATTGCGCTGAGAATCGGTATGCACTACGGCACTGGCATTGTTCGCACCACCGATGTTTTTGGCGATGTGGTCAACACGGCCTCACGGGTCGAGACTGCGGCTGGGCCAGGTAATATCGCGCTATCCGAGGAAATGTTCGGGCAAGTGCGTGACTGCGGATTCACGATCGAGGAACTGGGCCGCTTTGTGCTCAAAGGAAAGACCGGTGAGCGCACGCTTTTTCACGTGAGATGGCAATCGGCTGACGCCGCACTTACCGGACCCGGCGTGATTCCTGAAAATTCCTCGTTGCCACCTGACCCCACCTTCAAACTGCGCTTGGTGAACAATAATAAAGACGGGGGCGCTGCGCCTGAATATCCCATACTGTCCGAAGTCGGCGTCGGACTTTCAGCCGAGAACACCCTTTTGGTATCCACCAATCTCAATCTCCCCAACTTATGGGCGCGGATCTTCCTTGAAGATCACCACCTGTTCGTCGAAGAGTGGTCCCCTGAATCCCATAGCATTTTTCTGCGCCTCACCGCCGCGCACGTGCTGGAAAATGCCGACATTTTCCTGGCAGGGCGGCAATTGTTCCGCTTCGAAGAAAAACTCGAACCAACAATCACCGGCACTACGAAGGCCAGTGGCGAAGTCGCGTTGATCGCCGCCAAGGCCGCTATTTTGATCCGAACCAATAACACCGGCGACCCGGTAGAACGGTGCCCGCTGAACGCGCTTCAGGTGCAGCTTGGCCGCCTCGTCGGTACATACACGTTCCCCGACGATCATTTGATGAGCCGCTCCCATGCCCTAATTTCTAAACGTGGAGAAGATTTTGTGTTGGAAGATGCCAGTAGTCACAACGGTACATTTCTGCAAGTGCGTAAGAAAACATCTCTCAGCGTGGGATCAACCTTGCTGATCGCAGGACATTTGCTGAAGATAATCGAATAGCCTCTCGTCACGCGGCCCGGCGTAAATGTGATTCCTCACGCGCCCGCTTCACATCATTCACGTCTCCCAGAACAATCACAATTCCGCCGTCCCGCAAAACTTGCTCGCCCGGAGGATTCACCTGAAATGCAGATCCCGCACTCTGCCGCGCACCGCAATTTTTCAACGCCAGCGGCATAAGTTGGTACCGCGCCCGCAGATTAAGATCGTCCAGCGAGACGCCGCTCCAGCCTGAGCCCTCTGGAATTTCGATCTGTTCGACTCGCAGCGTGTGCGAATGTTCCTTCAGCATAAGATCGAGGAACTCCACCACGTCCGGTCTGATCACTTCACTGGCGAGGCGCAGGCCACCGATCCGGTTCGGGGACACAGTCGAGTTTGCCCCAGCCTTCACCATCCGCACCGAAAATTTTGCCTCGTCGGTACAGCGCGCCACAATTCGGATCGCCGGATTTTTCTGCCGCACCAGAAACGTAATCACCAGATTGTCCTTGTCAGCCGGAAGCCCGGCAATCAAGCCTCTCGCACGGCCCACACCCGCGTGATCCAGTACCGCTTCGTCCGTCGCGTCTCCAATTATGTAGAGCAAATCATGCCGCTCCTCGCAAAACTTCCGCGCCACCTCGTCGTTGCTCTCGATCATCACAAATGGCGTTCCGGTAGTCTGCAATTCCTCGGCAACATGCCGCCCGGTGTCGCCCAGGCCGCAAATAATGTAATGCCCGGTTAACGTGCTGATTTGTTTTTCCATCTTTCGCCTCCGGAACAAGTCGCTGAGTTGCCCCTCGACCAGGAATGCCGTCACCACCGAAATGACGTAAATCATAATCGCCACGCCAAAGAGCAGCACAAAAATATTGAAAATCCGCAGCAGAGGATTGTGACTCGTATCCACAACCTCCCCATAGCCAACAGTCGAGAGCGTGATCACCGTCATGTACAGCGCTTGCAGGAACGTCACATCCCTGCCCCCCAGCAGGCAATATCCGCTGACGCTGACCACAGCGACGATCAGCAAAGCCAGCAGCGCATTCCGCAATCTTCTCCGCAGATTCATGGGTGTTTTCGCCCGAAATCGGGAGATTTTAACATGATCTCGCCCCCGTTTCGCCTATCAGAATGGGTATGTTCCCTGACGCCGCACTTATCGAATTGGTGGCCCGGCAAGCTTTTGTGTCAGGGCACGACTTCAGTCGTGCCGTCCAGATCGAAGGACGCATTCTCGGGATGGCCGAAAGCCATCCCCTGGCACTCATAAAAACTCTGTCATCTCGAGCGAAGTCGAGAGACCTGCTTTTCTTGATTCCGAACAACGCACCCACCACCGCCGCAATCCCACACGACAAAGTTGTGTTTCCGAACGGGCGCCGCCCGGAAGAATCTGCTTTTCCCCAAATTCTTGTCAAGGGGTAAAAACCCCTCAATTCCCTCTATCACTCTCATTCCATTCATAAAATAAGTCTCCGGAACGTGGCGCATTTACCCCACTGAATTTGCTATTCTGGGTATATAGATAAAAAACGAAGGCGCGGCCAAGCGGCTGCGCCTTTTTTATTGACTAAAAAACGAACCGAAATCAGGACTCATTGCCCAAATCAATTCCCGAACCCGCACCCCGCAACACCACCCAGACTGGAGACTTTTCCGAAGCCGCCTTCCTCTTCAAAGCCACCAGCCTGGGATTCGGCGTCGCCAAACCCTGGTCCAACAGCGAGCGCTACGACTTCATTCTCGACAACGGCGCACGCCTCTGGCGTGTCCAGGTAAAATGCACCGCCTCACTCCGCGCCCGCGGATACGACGTCCAACCCATCCGCGCCATCTACGGCAAATCCAAACTAGCCTACACAGAGGATGACGTCGACGCCCTCGTCGCCCACATCGTTCCCGTCGACGCCTGGTACGTCCTCCCCATCGCCGACATAATCAACCAAAAAAGCCTCCGCTTCTATCCAGATAACGGATGCCCTCGCGCCAGATTCGAAAAATACCGCGAAGCCTGGGGACTATTCCGGACCTAAAGTAGAGACGCGGCAAGCCGGGCTTAATGCCCCAACACAAAAAAAATTGTCATCCTGAGGCGGCGGATTCGGTCGCTTGCGACCGAATCCCAACGAAGGACCTATGCACTTCCCCCACGACCGCCGTCCCAATGGAATATGGGTAGCCCGTGTGGCGCGGGCGCCCCCGCCCGCGAAGCTTTTGACTTCGGGTGGCGTAGCGCCTCAGCACGGCGATATCACTTCAAGACGCATTTACGGGATGGCTGAAAGCCATCCCCTGACACGATGCCGGAGCCGACCGTCAAATTTCCGGACAGCGCACCCACCCCACCGCCGCAATCCCACCCCATAAAACCTCGCCATTCCGAATCCGCTTCAGCGGTGAGGATCCGCTTTCACGTGGAACAATACCCTAGGCCGTGCTCCATTTCTCCCGCATTGTTGGAAAGAGTTAGATTCCACAAATCTTCCCCGATGGATGTGCCCGGGCGGGACTCCCCCGCCACTGGTCACCATCCTCCATTCTGCTTCGGGTTCGTCATTGGCGGTATTCCAACTCACCGGTTGACGTGAGTGGAATCACGGTGAGAAGGCTGCGGCAGGCTCATTATTGAAAACAGCGGAGAAGAAGGTAGGATTCCCGGGGGAGGCTGGGGCATGACAGATCGGATGCTCGTGATTCCCAGGAAAAGGCGACGTGCACCGGGGACCGCAGAAAGCGCAACTACCTACGGCCTCGAAGTTGTTGAGAATTGCATAACCCACGCGCCACCAAAAAACCGGCTCTTCTGCGATTTTTCTCCGGCTACGCAAGCGAAATTGGACGCCATTTCATCACCCGCGACTTATAACAAAGGCGAGATCCTCTTCGCGGAAGGCCAGCCTCCCCGTGGCGTTTTCGTGGTCTCAAAGGGCCGCGTAAAGTTATCGGCCGCTGCTTCTGATGGAAAGTCATTGATCATCCGAATGGCGGACATCGGGGAAATCGTTGGCCTACCGGCAACCATTTCGGGAAAGCGCTACGAAGTGACGGCGGAGGCATTTCAGCCTGTTGAGGCCAATTTCATCCCCCGGAAGCAGTTTCGAGACACTGTGCGGACGCATGGTGACGTTGCCTTGACGGTAGCCGAGATACTCACCGACATCTACCATGCTGCTTATCTCGAGGTTCGCTACCTCGGACTTTCAGGATCGGCGGAGGGGAAACTGGCTCGCTTCCTATTGGATTTCACAGAAGACCAGAATCACGATCATGGGCGCGCGCGGGCGAAGTCGACTCCCACCCACGAGGAGATCGCTGAACAGGTGGGTACCTCCCGCGAGACCGTGACGCGCCTGCTTGCGGAATTTCGGCGCAAGCGCCTAGTCGAGATCCACGGTTCCAGACTACTGGTCGCGAATAAAGAGGGCCTCCGGAAATTGCTGGCCTGATTTTTTCTTATTCTTTATCCGTTATTTTTCGGGATACCACACGATCCCAAAAATCTTTACTTTGTGATAGAGATCACAGAACTGCCCAAGTTCTCCGATACATAATTCAGTGCCGAAAAGACCTGTCTACGGGGCGTTATGAAGACCCAGCTCAGACCGCTTTTCCCGGAATTGGCGTTCGTGTTTACGCTGTCGCTTTGCTTCGATTTGTTGGGGTCAGCACTGGCGCAGAAGATGCCCGAATCTGCACAGGGCACATCGGTATCCGCGAGGTTCCTGGAAGGCAAACCCGCCGACTACGCTGGCATTGACGAATGCCGCTCTTGCCATAAGCCGGAGTTCCGAGAGTACGAAAAAACTGCTCACGCCAAAATAAGCGTTCCCGGCAAGAGTTACATCTCGGGGTGTGAAGTCTGCCACGGACCTGGCAAAGCTCACGCGGATTCCATTGAGGCCGCTGAAGGCGATGAGGGCAAGACCGCGAAGGCGCTCGAAGAGCATCCCATCTTTTCCTTCGCCGTTAATGAAAAGATATCGGTTGCACTGAAGCAATTTCCTATCTTTCGTTTTCGTTCAGACTCGAAACAAAACGCGGCGCAGTGCCTCTTCTGTCATCAAAGCAGCAAGAAGCAGGAATTCTTCGAACAATCGGTACATGTTTCGCACGGGCTGTCGTGCGACCAGTGCCACACCGCTCATCTAGTGGAGCAAGTTAAGGATCAGAGCAAAGGGGACCTCGGCTATCCTCAAGGCTACTTCTTCCAGGTACCGCGCCTGCCGGACGAGGTCCGTTGGCTGCACAGCAGCTTGTTGAAGCAATCCGAGCCCGCGCTCTGCTTTAGTTGCCATGGCACGGTCCAGGCTGAGTTCGCGCTGCCGATTCACCATCGCGTGCCTGAGCAACTGATGAAATGCACCGACTGCCACAATCCCCACGGCAGTATGAATCTGGCGAGCCTCAATGCGCCGAACTTTCAGACCTGCGTAAACTGCCACGCCGAGATGCGCGGGCCATTCGTGTACGAGCATCCGGCTTCGAAAATTGAGGGCTGCGTTTCCTGCCATAGTCCGCACGGCAGCACCAATCGCATGCTGCTAGTGAGGCGCGAAGGCCGGCAGCTTTGCCTGCAATGCCACACGGGCTACCACAACCAGGCAGCGGTGCCTCATTCGCGCTTGGGATTTCAGACCAGCGGCGAATGTACGCGCTGCCACGTGGCCGTCCACGGTTCGAATCTGGACTTTACGTTGCTGCGATGAAGGGGGCACTATGAGGATGACGTCAACTTACCGCTTCATCGTCAACCTGGCGGCCTTGGCGTTACTTCTTTCGGCGACTGCGTTCGCGCAAGAGAACGACGGCTTCGAAGCTCCCCCAATCACCTTCGGCGGCTTCAGCAATCAAGGATCGGTCAGTGTCGGTTATCGCTTTGCGGACATCAAGGGCTATCAGCCGATGTACTACGAACTAATCAATCTGCGACCGGGCCCACGCCTGATGGACTTCAATCTATTTGGCGAGGCTGTGGCGGGGGCGAATCCGTTCGCCGACAGCTACTCGATTTCAATGAGCGGACTCGGTGGCGATCCATTCCCGACTGCGCAATTGACCGTGGCGAAGCACAACCTGTATGACCTCAGAGTGAATTGGCGGCAGGCCTACTACAACTGGAACCAGAATGACAATGTAGTGCTACCGATTGCTGCAGCCGCGCCCGGGCTAAGTACGGGACTTACGGACAACCACAACTGGGCGACCGTACGAAAATTTGGCTCAGTCGACTTCACGCTGCACGCCACCAATCGCTTGCGCTTCAATTTCGATTACTACCGGACCACGAACAATGGCCCGACTTACACCACGCGCTCCCTTGATTTTTTCGGCTCGCCGGGCTATTGGGGCGGGTTCGCCCGCGCCAATCCCTACTACCTCTACGCCCCGCTCAATGACGAGACCAACCGGTTCACCGGCGGCATGGATTACACTTACAACTCGTGGAGCTTTCATTACGCCGTCGGATACCAGACTTTCACCGAAAACATCAGTCTGAATAACGTTAGCTCGCCCCAACTGAGCATCAACCCTATAGCGAGCTCAACCACGGAGCCGCTGACTTCCCTTTCCTGGTCGCAGTACCGGCGGCTGACCACTCCCATCAGCGACTTCTCTTTCGTGGGGAAGCCGCTCGCAAAACTACAGTTGCGTGGAGGTTACATCTTCTACCGCTATAACGGTCCTGCGACTTTTGACCAATCTGTCAATGGAGTGGCCCCGGGCTCGAACGGAAAGGTTGCACCCTATACGTTCAGCCAGACCGTGCGAGCCAGCCTGACCGAACCGGACAATATTTTCAACCTGGGGTTCACCTACCAATTCAACGACTGGATTAGTCTGAACGCCGACTACCGATACTCGCGTATGACTAGCCAAGGCGTCGGCAACCTCGGGAGCCTCTTCTCCCAAAACACGCCGGTGGTGACTCCTGCGGGCGAGCAGAGCAATAACGTGTGGCGTAATGGTCTGAGCGATCTTGATGTCAACTTTGATCTCACTCCGATTCGCACGCTAGTTATCCGACCCGGCGTCCACCTTATGAAAGCAGATGTGGTGGCGATCGAGAACGGCGTGACCGATCCGGGGCTCACATTGGAGACCAAAACCGCGATGCCGGAAATTAGTTTTGGTTATCAGCCCTCGAAGATTTTCAGCATCCGCGGCGACCTCCACAGCTTCGACAATGGGGCCTCCTACACTGCCATCACTCCGCACACTCAGGTGGCCGGGCACCTCGTGGCACATATTCAGTTCACTCCCAAGCTCACTTTCGAAGACGACATGAATCTGAGCAATAGCAAGCTCATCGACACCAACTTCCACAACAACGTTCACTCGAATGCCTCGACCCTGTCCTACTCGCTGAACGACCGCTTTTCCATATTCGGGGGCTTCAGCTATCTAAGCTATTATGCTCAAGGCAACATCGTGTATGCCCGCGGCACGCCTCCTCTGAACGACTTCCTGCGCGACCAGGAAATCGATCGAGTTTGGCAAGGTGGTGTGGAGGCGAAGCCCACCAAGCGTCTTGGCCTGCGGCTGAGTGGGAACTACGACCGTTCCACCGGTCTCGGCCAGATCAGCGGCGAACCGCCGGCTTACGGTCCTCTCACGTTCCCTTTGGTCACCGGAACGATTTACTATTCCTTTCCCAAGGCTGGCCGTTTGTCCATCGATTTACAGCGCACGTATTACATTGAGCAGATCGTACCTGGCAACAATTTCCAAGCAAATTTGCTGACGCTGCGCTGGACGCGGGACTTTTGACACCGACTATTGATGAACGGGATACGGCTGCTGCGATAGGAACGTCACTTACGAAAGTAAAAAACAAATTTGGGGGAAAATTAATGCACTCGTCTTCGAAAGGCTTAATGAAGAGCAACAGCATCTTGCCGGTTGCGATGGTGTTGGTCTTTTTCCTGGGCTATTCCACAAGGTCCGCTGCCCAGGACAGCGCTGAAGATATTTACGGCCACAAGTGCGCCGTTTGCCATGGCAAAGATGGTTTAGGGAATACTGCCAAGGGGAAGAAGGTCCACGTCAAAGATGTCCATACCAATATGAAAGACTCTGAAGCCGACATGATCAAGGTCGTGACGGACGGCAAGGGAGACGATATGGACTCCTACAAGACGGAATTGACGCCCGACCAGATTAAGACCGTCGTGGATTACTACCGCAGCCTGGGTCAAAAATGACGGCAAGGCTCCGTGACAATTCACTAGGGTAATCGTCATCATGATGAGTCCGATGCTCGGCGAAGTGCTTTTCATTGGCATCGCTGTAGTGCTGGCGATTCTGGTGGCCACTCGCGCCGAACTTACGCGGGTACGAGGCGGAAAAATTCTGGCCTTCATCACTCTCTTTGTCCTTCCAGTTGTGGCGGTCAGCCTCGGTTACTCCGAGCACATGGAGCGCGCCACCAGCACTCGGTTCTGCCTCTCCTGCCATGTCATGCACGACTTCGGCCAAAGCCTTTATATGGATGATCCGAGCTACATCCCAGCCCGGCATTTTCAAAATAATCTTGTTCCCCGCGATCACGCCTGCTACACCTGCCACACCGACTACACCATGTTTGGCACAATCCACGCTAAATTTCGCGGGCTGCGACATATTTACGTACAGTACTTTGGCAAAGTCCCGCAGCCCGCTGACATAAAGCTCTACACCGCGTTCAACAACCGCGAGTGCCTGCACTGCCACGCCGGAATGCGCGTTTTCGAAGAGGAGCCAAAGCACAGCAAGACTCCCGACATGATGAGCCGCATCAGCTCCAACCAAATGTCCTGTATGTCGGCGCATTGCCACGATACGATTCACGACGTGGCCACAATCAAAGACGCGACATTCTGGAAAGGAGGCCAGTAGCTTTGCAAATCGCTGCAACTGTTCCACTGATTGAACGCCGCCTTCGCTGGGCAGGTTTGCTCATTGCAATTGGCCTTATTGTCCAACTAATGACGTTTATCTGGATTCACCCACTGGCGTTCATCGCCTTCGCCGTGGTCGCGTGCCCGCTCATCGCGGCGGGCATCCTGCTGTTCCTGTATTCCCTCGCCTCCCATCAACCCTTGTAGTTCCACCCTTCCTTTTCAACTACTTACATCCGCACAATGCATAACTTCACCACTAAACCTGCAAAACACCCCTTTCGTTGGGTAACTCGTGTAATTACCTAACGTCTTCAATAACCTAGAGGCTATGCACAAGCCAGTTAAGTATGTCGAGAAAGCAGTCACGGTTGCTGCCACCGGAGCGTGGGCAGTTTTCGAGCGGCTCAACCGGGTTAAGCCCAATCCTTCTCCCAAGCCGAAGTGGTCGGATAAGCCGCTGCTGAAGTCTTACGAAAAGTCGAAGCCGCCGCTGGGATGGCCGCGCCAGACTGACTCGCTGTGCCCGAAGTGTGTGCCCGAAATTCGCCAGCAGATTTTGGATGGCAAGCTGCCGCTCGAAATCCTGATGAACGAAAAGGCCGGAGAGATCAAAGCGCAAATCATCGAGCGCGACGGCAGGATTTTGATGGTGAAAGACTGTCCTATTCACGGACACTTCGAAGATGTGATGTCGATGGACACCGAATTTTCCGAGCATCTTGAGGAAGTGTTTCCCGGCCGCGATATTCGCGCGCACAATGACGAGAAGCTGCATCATCACGGGTCTTCTACTGTTAAGTACGGGCGTGGTTCTGTTCTCACCATAGACCTGACCAACCGCTGCAACATGATGTGCGATCCCTGCTTCATGGACGCGAATCAGGTTGGCTTCGTGCACGAACTGAGCTGGGAAGACATCAAGACGATGCTCGATAACGCGATCACGATCAAGCCGCGGCGTCAGATGTCGGTGCAATTTTCGGGAGGCGAGCCGACGCTGTCTCCTTATTTCTTGGATGCCGTGCGCTACGCCCGCAAAGTGGGATACAACAGCGTGCAAGCCGCAACCAACGGAATCGAATTCGCCAAGAGCTTGGAATTCGCGCAGCAAGCCGCCGACGCCGGGATGCGCTATGCATATCTGCAATTCGACGGCATCGGCAACGCCGCCAACGCGCATAGAAAAGTCGGCAACCTGTTCGACGTAAAACTGAAAGCAATCGACAACCTGCACAAAGCGGGAGTAGAAATCGTCCCAGTCGTCACGATCGTAAACGGCATCAACAACGAGCAAGTAGGACGCATCATAAAATTCGCGTTAGACAATCCCAAGAAAATCGGGTTCTTGAGCTTCCAACCGGTCTCGTTTACAGGCCGCGACGAAGCCATCACCGACGACCGCAGAGTAGCCCAGCGCTACACGCTGTCACACTTGGCTCACGACGTAAAAGGCCAAACAGGATTAGGCCAACCCGCCCGCGACTGGTTCCCAATCAGCTTCATGAGCACCTTCAGCGATTGGGCCGACCTAATGCACGTAGAAGATCAAAACAACGACTGGGGCCAACTCTCCTGCGGTTGCCATCCTAATTGTGGGACGGGGATGGCGATCATGATTGATAAGGAAACTAAGGAGGCGGTGCCGGTGACTGCTTTCTTGAAGGGCGATCAGTTGGCTAAGGATATTGCCAAGGTCAATGATGCGGCTCGCGGGAAGTTTCTGACGATTGTGGGGATGGCGCTTTGTTTGATGAAGAATTACGATCCGTTCCAGTCGCCGACCCATTTCAAGTTGATGGATCTGCTCAAGAAGTTTGATAAAAACTTTAATGCTACCGGGAAGAACTATGGGAAAGTTGGTCCGGATCGGACTATTGACGACGTTATGAAGCGGCGTCAGGATCGGTGGAACTTCCTGTTTATCGCGGGGATGTGGTTTCAGGATCTCTTCAATTACGATTTCCGGCGGACTGAGCAGTGCATTATTCCTTACGCGACGCAGGAAGGCGAGATTTCCTTCTGCGCTTACAACACGGGCGTGGGCTGGCGGAACATTATCGAGAAGATGCACATGACCGCTACGCTCACTAAGTGGTACGAGGAGCATGGACGGCATGAAATCTTTGCCGGCGGAAAGAATGTGAAGATGGAATCTGTCGAGCATGGACTCTTGCTTAAAGATGAAATCGTTACCCATGAAGAGCAGCGCGATCTGGATAAGCTTGGCATCGCTAAGAATGCTCGCGAAGAGAAGACACGGGCGCGGGATCTGAAACAGAAGAATGATCCGGCTTACAACGCGAGGATGGCGTCGCTTTATCGCGAGGTTGTGCTCAAGGAAAAGCCAGTGGTCGCCGAGGGCGGATTCATTCCGTTGGGGGCGTTGACTGGTCCGGCCAAGCCTGAGGTTCAGGTTGGGGAGCCGGTTGCTGGGGATTAGTTTCGTTCCAGTTCTCAGTTCTCAGTTCTCAGTTCTCAGTTTTCAGTTCTCAGTTTTCAGTTCGCAGTTTCCGGTTCACAGTTTCCAGTTCGCAGTTCTCGGTGAAGGACCGCCCGACCGGGCGGTCTTTTTTGTTTGGTTTTTCGCGATCTGAGAGCGGGAATGCAGAGGTCCTTCGTTGGGAAACATTCGCGAGCGAACGTCTCCGCTGCCTCAGGATGACAAGGATTTTGGGTGGTCACAAATCTACAACCCGATCACTCCTACCAACTCTTTCACTGAGGCGGCGCTTTTATCCAGTCCAGCTTTTTCTTCTGGGGTGAGTTTGATTTCGATGATTTGTTCAATACCTTTTGATCCTAACTTTACGGGCACGCCGACGAAAAGGTCTTTGATTCCATATTCGCCCTCCAGATAGGCGGCGCAGGGCATGATCTTCTTTTTGTCCTTCAATATCGCCTCGACCATTTCGGTAACGGCTGCGGAAGGTGCGTAATAGGCGCTTCCGGTTTTTAGATACTTGACGATTTCGGCGCCGCCGTCGCGGGTGCGCTGAACTAATCTTTCGATGGTGGAGGCGTCCAGTAATTCAGTGATGGGAATTCCGGCGACGGTTGAATAGCGAGGGAGTGGGACCATTGTGTCTCCATGGCCGCCTAGGACGAATGCGGTGACGTTTTCGACGCTGACTTTTAATTCGTCGGCAATAAACGCCCGGAAGCGGGCGGAATCGAGGACGCCGGCCATGCCGATTACACGCTCGCGAGGAAAGCCACTCATCTTGTACGCGGCCTGTGCCATGGCATCGAGCGGATTTGAAACGATGATCAAAATGCAACTCGGGGAGTGTTGAACGGCTTTGCTGACAACGTCCTTCATGATTTTATGATTGGTGTTCAAGAGATCGTCGCGGCTCATGCCTGGTTTTCGCGGAATGCCGGCGGTGATGACTACGATGTCGGAGTTCGCTGTATCGGCGTAATCCTGGGTGCCGATTATGTACGAGTCGCGCTTTTCGATCGGCATTGCTTCGAGCAGGTCGAGGCCCTTACCCTGGGGGACACCTTCGATAATGTCAATCAGGACGACGTCGGCAAGTTCTTTTGAGGCGATCCAGTGAGCTGCGGTGGCTCCTACGTTTCCGGAACCGACGATTGAGACTTTCTTGCGCATGAATGACCTTTCGTATGATTATGCTTCGGTGTATTAGAAAGCAGATATATGCTACACGACAACGTAGTGAGCAGTTTCGCGCCACGAGGAAAATCGAGAACCACGAAGGACACGAAGTGTCACGAAGGTGTCCGTTTTAACGTAGAGGGGGACCCAGCAATTAAATTTCTACTCCACGTCGTACTAGAATCCGATCGGCATCGTGTTTGCGGTTTTTAATGTGTATTACCTGATAGTTTTCAAGATTTGGGGTCCGAAGACGCTGCACGCGAGATCCCTCGCCCCGCTGGTGAGAACGCGGGACTTCGGGATGACCTCATCCAAAAAGAAATCCAAATTGAGCCGGCACCAGCGGAAGGGCGGTAACGTTGACATTCCGTCATATCTCCCTTAGCATCAATAACTTGGTATCCTATTGCGCAGCCGGGAGCCGCTTGTGATAAAGCTCGACATCATCAATGAAGTAGTAAATAAGACTGGAATCACCAAAACCAAAGCCGAATTGGCGGTCGAGACTGTGTTTGAAAGCATGAAACGATCGCTAACAAGAGGCGACCGGATCGAGCTGCGTGGGTTCGGAGTGTTTAACGTGCGTCCGCGAAAAACTGGCATTGGACGCAATCCTCGCACGGGCGCTGAGGTTTCAATCCCTCCCGGAAAGGCTGTGCGCTTTAAGCCAGGCAAGGAGTTGCAATCAATTGATTAAGCGGCCACTTCCCGCGTCGCTGGCCTTCTTCAACCGCCGATAGAATTTGCCGACCGGATTCTCGATGTCTGATTCCATCTCCCCAGTTTCTGCTACCACCGATTTTTACCGTCCCATGCCGGTGTATGTGGTCGAGCGGCGGCCGCGGCGTTATTGGCTGCATATCCTCTTATTCATTATTACGATTTTTACAACGCTGGTCGTGGGTGCACGGCTGGAATTTAACTTTCTGCACAACCAGGCGGCGTTCACCGGGGGCGAAGCAATACCGTTTTTCCCAATCGAGTGGGCACTGGCGCAGCCTTCGCGATTGCTGATGGGTATTCCTTTCTCCGGGACGCTGCTGTTGATTCTGATGGCTCATGAAATGGGACACTATCTTTGTTGCCGCCATTACCGAGTGTATGCGACGCTGCCATTTTTCATTCCGGCTCCCACATTGATTGGCACGCTAGGAGCGGTGATTCGCATCCGGTCGCCGATTCGCACCCGGGCTGCTTTATTCGACATTGGGATTGCGGGACCGATTGCCGGATTCGTGGTGAGCGTGGTCAGCCTGGCGATTGCGCTCGTACTTTCGAAACCAATGCCGATGGGAATCGGTGTCTCTGACTTGCAACTTGGATATCCGTTGATTTTCGGAATTGTTCATCGCGGCCTTGCAGCCGCTCTGCCCGGCTATCAACTTGCCGCACTTCCGCTCAACGGAATTTATATGCATCCCAGTGCGATTGCGGCATGGGTGGGCATGTTCGCAACTGCATTGAATCTGCTGCCCACGGGACAACTTGACGGCGGACACATTGTCTATGCGCTGTGGCCGAAAGCACACCGGTATATTTCGTGGATCACTGTGATCGCGCTGGTTTATCTCGGCCAATGGTATCCGGGATGGCGTGTATGGGCCGGGCTGATTACGGTGATGAATATCATTTCATGGCGGCAACGGCAGGCTCCTGATTATCCGGAATTGAGGGGAGCTCGTTGGGGAGTGGCGTTGGTGGGGCTGATTATGTTGATTGTGACCTTGACTCCTTCGCCGTTGCGGAATTCGGTGTTAGAGGGGATGCGGTAAGGCGTATTGTGTCAGGGTATGGCTTTCAGCCATATCGTAAACGCGCGGACATCTGTTTCCTACGCGAGTCTTGTTATTTTTTTGATTCTCTCTTTACTGTTGCGTCGGTGCTCCAGTAGCCGTTGTCGGAGGCGATGTTTAGTTTCATCTGCTCTCCCGAGACTGTCCCTTTTACCAATAACTTGACTGGATTTCCCTGCCATTGCGATGCAACGATAAAGGAAATGTTTTCCCCGTCCAATTTGCCTTCTATGATGGGATATTCTTTCCCGTCAATTCCCAACATAGTTCCAGTGATCGCGTTATTGTCAGACTTCAGAGTGAATACGGCTTGCCCATCTTGCATGGGACCGGACCATTTGCCGGTAATATCCGCGGCAAAGAGAAGCGAAGAAAACATAAGGACCAGAAACAAAGTCACTAGTCCGCGAGAGACACGCATAGTTCCTCCTCATAAATGATTAGCGTTTTCGCACGGCATTTTGCCAGTGCTGATTGTTAGATTGCAGCAAGCGGGAGAAATCCGCCAGTGTGGAACGTCAGCGGGCGAGGCTGACAAATGTCAGGAAGAGCATTGCGAGCATGCAGGCACCCTTGGTTGGGAGACGTTCGTAAAACTAACTTCTCCACTTCCTCCGGATGACAATGATTGTGGAATCCCAGGTCTCGCAACCGCGATTGGGTTACTTTACACACTCAAATCCCGCCCAAACGGAGCTTGGACGGGGCATCCTAGTCTTTCATACTCAGTCTTCTACTACTCTCGCCGTCATCTCTACTGCTGGATCGCCACCGGCCATGGTTTGGGCGATGATGAGGCGTCGCGCTTCGACGCGGATTTTTGGCAGCTTGATTCCGAAAAGTATGGCGCCCCCTACGCACGCGACTGAACCCATGGCGACGGTTAGGGGTGCCCCAATGCGATCGGCGGAGGCACCGCCCAACAATGCTCCAAACGGCGCCATCCCCATAAACATCATGGAATATAACGCCATCACTCGGCCGCGTAGTTGATCTGGAACCATGGCCTGAATCAGAGTATTGGAAGAGGACATTTGCAGCATCATGCAGAATCCGACCGGGACCAAGAGAGCTGTGGAGAGGTAAAAATTCCGGGAAAATGAGAACAATGCGAGGGTCACTCCGAAGCCGCCACACGAAAATGCGACCCAGCGTCCTAAGCCCCGAACGCCGGTGCGGGTGGCGAGAGTCAATGCGCCGAGCAATGCGCCAACTCCGGTGGCGCCCATCAGGATTCCGAGAACGCGCGCGCCTCCGTGAAGAACCCGATCGGCGAATATGGGCATAAGCACGGTATAGGGCATTGAGACAAGGCTCACCAGTCCCAATAAGAGGAGCAGGGCGCGGATTGGCGAGGTGTTTCGCGCAAACCGGAATCCTTCAATGATGTTGGCGAGCGGCGATCCTTTTGCGGGCCGGTAAACGGGACGTTGAAGCCGCATCATGAGAAGTCCGACTATCACTGCTATGTAACTTATACCGTTGGCAAAAAAGCACCAGCCCTCGCCGATCCTCGCGACTAAAATCCCCGCTATCGCGGGACCGATAATTCGCGCCCCGTTGAACATGGAGGAGTTCAGCGCGATGGCGTTCATTAAATCTTCTTTGCCGACCATGTCCACGAGGAAGGATTGACGCGCGGGAATGTCAAACGCGTTCACGACGCCCAATAACGCGGCGAGGATAAAGATGTGCCAGACTTGAACTGTGTGAGTGAGGGTCAACAGCGCAAGGATTAAAGCTAAAATCATTGACGCAACCTGGGTTCCGATTACGACGCGCTGCCGGTTGAGGCGGTCGGCAACGATGCCACCGACGGGCGCTACCAGAAATACTGGAATCTGTCCTGCGAATCCTACTGCCCCCAGCAACAATGAAGATCCGGTTATCCGGTACACCAGCCAAGCCTGGGCGACACTCTGCATCCAAGTGCCAATCAGAGAGATGAGCTGACCACCGAAAAATAATTGGAAATTGCGATGACGGAGGGCGCGGAAGGTGACGGAAAGAGCGCTGCTGGAATTGAGTGCGTCTTGCTTGAGGATTTTTGGGGTGTCCGACCGGCTGACATTCATGCGTTGTTATGATGCTAACGCAGAATCGCAGGAGGTGGTGTTAGTGGGGTGTGCCGGTGCCGGCAAATCCGCACGGTTACGCGCCGCGATCCTCCAGGCATCCCAGGTCTCGCAAATGCGGCGAGACCTGGGGCACCCGGCGAGGCAACTGAGGTCGTGGAAGTCACAGCAGGTTCGAGGGACGGACTGGTCAGCCGGGAAAAAACTAACTGGGTTAGTGCCATCTTGATCCCGGAAACAGCGCTCTCCTACCGTCTAACTTCCCGCCGCGAAACACTCGTGAATGCTGCAAGGGTGAAGAGGGCTGTTGTGATCGGGAGCGCCAAGAACCAGCGGAAGCGAATGCAAAAGACAACGAGACCGAGAAGGACAGGTATCGGGGAACCCTGTCTCATATTCGGGAAAAAAGCAAATACTGCGGCGGGCAAGCAGAACATCCCGCCAACCAATACGGTAGCTAAAATCGCAGCGGTCATGTAGCGCACAACTTCCTCCTGCCGTTTCTTATTGCTTAAGCTTACTTCGCGGCTGCAGTGCCCAAAAGTTACATTGGTCCAATCACCGCATGGATGGTACACGCGAGATCCCTCACTCGGCTGATGAAAGCGCCGAGTTTCGGGATGACGTCGTGGTTGGATTCTGGAATCCCAGATCTCGCAACGGCGGCGAGACCTGGGGCACCCAAGCGGTTAAAATCGCCAATTAATTTATCGAAACTGAAATACTCGCCCGCCTTGAGTCGATCTCAGATAATTTGCAATATCAAAATTGCATGAATGCACTCCCGATTAGCCTGCGGCGGCAAATTTTCACAAAGCGGCCTTTCCAACTGGGTGACTTTTGCATAGAATAGGGTCTCCAGGACGGTGCTTCGCTCCGGGAACCCCGCCCGTTGCTGTAGCCGTCCAATCACTGCCTAATTTTTCGACGAGGATTATGAGTCAAAGGGGTATTTGTCTGGTTTGCGATTACAAAAGTCACTTGGCATTGGTGCCCTCGCTTCATACCATTCATTTAGTGGCGATCATAATGAGGCTCCCCGAATGCAAGGCCTAGCGGTAACGTTTTTGACGGAAGATAAAGAACGGCAGGCCGCGCTGCAGCATCGCGTCGAGAGCACTCAAAGTGGACGAAATGTCTTCAGCCATGTGGGTTTTCCTACCAGCGCAACCGATTCTATTTTGCGGCAGCTTCAGGACGTTCGCACCGAAGTCGTGGTGGTAGATATTGATCCGGGGAACGTAAAGCGCGCGATTGACGTCATTGAACTGATCCACGCCAATACCACAGATGTCGCAATTTTTGCTGTGGGCTCGATGAACGATCCGGGCACGATCGTCGCGGCGATGCGTGCGGGCGCCCGCGAATACCTCGAGCGCAACGCCAGCGCGGAGGCTGTGGTTGAAGCTTTCGATCGCTTCACTTCTTCTCGCAGCAAGACTAGGACGTCTGCCGGACGAGCGCGGGTATTTGTCGTGACCAATGCGAAGGGCGGAGCCGGCGCAACTACCGTGGCCGTGAATACTGCCATTGCACTTCAGGAAACGCAAGGGGGAGTACTTCTGGTGGACTTCGCTCCGCTGGGGCATACTTCTCTGCATTTAAATGTGCGTCCGACGTTCGGCGTGGTTGACGCATTGCAAAATTTGCACCGGTTGGATTCTTCATTGCTCGATGGCCTGATGACGGCTTGTAAGGGTGGTTTGCAGTTGCTCGCGGGTCCTCAGCAACCGACCGCGCTTTCGCCGACGGCCGCGGAACTCGCCCGGTTGTTTGATCTGCTGGTAACTCATTTCAAATACGTGATCGTGGATTGCTCGGGGCGGAAAGATCAAACTGAGCGCTTTCTCTGCGATTTATCGAACGCGGTATTGATGGTGGCGCAGGCGGATGTTGTGTCGCTTTGGAGCGCGAACCGGATCCGAACGTTTTTGGAAGAAGGCGCGGGACGGGATCGGGTGCGGCTGGTTCTGAACCGGTATAAGAAGATTCCCGGATTCAATGATGAAGACGTGGAAAAGGCTACGAACTGCAAACTGCTTTGGAAGCTGCCGAACAATTATCAGATGGTATCGCCAGCTATAGATAAAGGAGTGCCGGTAACGTTTCAGGATAATCAGGACATCAGCCGGGCTTTTCGCGCGCTTGCGGCGACGTTGGTGGACGCTTCGGCTACGGGCGAAGGATCGCTCGATCTTTCCTATCAGCACGATAGGCAGGACGCGAAGAAGAAAGCGGTTGGACGGCTGCTTATCTCGCCGATCAGAGCAGGCCAGTAACTTCCCAGTTTATTTTGTGAGAACGGATCTATCCGGCGGCTATTGGCCAGCTGAGGCCTTGGCTTCGATCTCGGTGTATATGGCGGGATTCGAGCACATCTCGTAGTACCAGCGGTCGGTCCAACCTTTCAGAGTAAAAGTCTTCGCGTCAATGGTTGGGATTCGGCTGGATCGTATGACAACCTTGCGGAAAATTCCATTGCCCAGGGGAACAAGGCCGCTGTGGAGCTGAAGCTGTTCGACATTCCATAGTCGCGGAAAAGAAGTGGTCACCGGTTCGAGAGAAATTTCCTGTTCCAATCTTTTGAATGCAGCTTCGCTGATGCGAATGCCTCCGAGATTATATTTCAGGAGAAATTCGTCGGGATTTTCTGCTTCGTCACTGTCGCTCATGGTTTGAAAGGCGTAGACGTTGAACGGGACTTTTACCGTCTGCATAGCCTTGCGGATTCGTTTATCGCAGGATGAAAGACGGTCGCTCTCGTTGAGCGCGTCGGAAATCATGATTTGCTGTGCACCATCGGCGAGATAGACTGGCGCCGAATTCTGATAGGAAATACCCAGGCCCAGTTCAAGCGTCGGAAGTCCAGCGCGTTCGAGCAATTGATTGTAGCCGCGGACAATTTCGAGCATCTCGCGGGCCAGCACGCATGCTTTGCTGACGGCTAGTTCCGGCTCGGCTTCACGTTCCAGTAGCGCAAGAATGATAGCGTCGCCTTCGAGGAACACTTTGGTGGCGCCATACTTGCCTAGCAGCTTGTTGACCGGATCGTAAAAATTCAGGCTGAAATAGGAAGCGGGATTCATTTGCCGCGCTAACAAGGACTTGGTAAGCAGGGACGAATCGCGAACATCAGCCTTCACGACAACGTGGCGCAGCACGCGATCCTCAGCCGGTTTTTGTTCGTGCTGTAAGAGGTATTCATACAACGTGCCATTCATAGCGGAAAGATCGCGCATCTTTTCGCTGGACAGAATGTTCACCTGATTCAGCGCCTCGTTGAGAACTTCAAGCCGTCGCACATCGCGGTGATGCCGTAAGAAGTCCCTCAGGAATCGGCCCGCAATCTTTGTCTGTTCGTCTCCCCGGCAATTTGCTACTCGAGTCAACGCCGCGGAAAAACTTCCTGGCGAGAGTTTTCCATGCTCGGAAATAAGCTTCTCGACGCGGATTCTTTCATCTCTCGAGATCAGGGCATTTTTTAGCTGTTGAGCGTTGATGGTAGGTGAATATTCGTTAAGCAGCGGCACAACTTCATAAGAGGCCACCACGTGCTCCATGGCCTGTTCGCGTTCCAGCAATTCGCGCCACGCCATCAAGCGGACCTTCTGAGATGCACCCTCAGGGGTAGAATCGTCGGGAATTCCTGATCCGACGAGGACTTCGGCATTTTCTGGGACATTGAGCCAACTCTCCAACACAACGTCATCGCTGGCGTCGGGACCAAGTCCAATGGATTGGAGGAGGTCGCAAGCCATGCGGCGGCTATTCCAAAAGCGGTCCGGGTCACGATCGAAATTGCCGATCATCACGTAGTGCTCAGCGTTGAGATAAATGTCGCGGCCGTCTTCACTGAAAATCAATGGAGTGAGAAACAGGCGATACTCAGCGTAGGCCTGATTTCCAAAAAGCGAACGGCGTGTGCGGGCGATGGTTTCTTTTTCGATTTCCCTGAGTGTGCGGAAAAGCTCCTGTCCGGTCTGGCGGAGAATGAATTTCTTTCCCACCTGGAAGGCGGCAACCTGTTCGCGATATTCCAAAGCTTTCTGCTGGCGAATGCCGTCATAACTTTTGACCGTAGCGCGGCATCGCTCTAATACCTGGGAAAATTGCGCGTTTAGCTCAGCGCGCAAAAACTTTATGATCGCAACCCGGGCGAGGACGTCCAGCGAAATGTTTCCGGCGGCCTTGGCGCGATTGAGAGCGGCAAGATGGATGTCAACCAGGAGCGGCTTCAAGTCCGATGGCTCCGTCTTTGTGCGGACCCTGGCGGTTGGATGGGCGCCGATGAATGGATTATTCCGTGGGGTTCCGGGTTCTTCGGAAGGCTCAGCGGCCAACAGGTTCTTAACGTTTCCGTAGTGGATGATCAGACGGGCGACTTGCAGGCGAGCATCTTCAACAAACTTCGGACTTAAAAAAACATCGTGCCGAAGGTTGTCAATTCCGATTCGCAAGTCGTGAAAAGACAGGGCGGGAGTATAACTGGCAAGACGAGGTGGCTCCAGTTCCTCGGCAGCTTGCTGTCCAATCCTGAATATTGGGATTCTAGGCATTTTTGTAGCGTAAGTTGCTGATTCTCCTAGCCATTCGAGCCTAACATGGGTGGGTCGGTGACCCAAAGTTACCCAAGTTGTTGCTCTGCACGGTGCGGGGGAAGATGCGGGGCAAGAATAGGAGGGAAAACGGCGAGTAACGTGGAGGCAAAATTGTCCGACCGCAATGATGGGTATAATACTGGCGTTTCGACTGGACATATTGGCTATTGTGCAAATGGGGGACGCATTGACTGACTTCAATCGTCGCGAGTTCATCCACGGCGCGCTTGCTGGAGCCGCCTTCGCCGCGTTGCCAATCCCAGCGTTCTCTTCAGATGATCCCGGCCTTCAGTCGGTGCTGAACCAAATACCGAAGCTGCATGATGAGAATGTGAAGCGGCTGCAGGACTGGATCGCCTTGCCCTCGATCGCGGCCGAGAACCGCAACTATCCCCAAGGCCCTGAGCATATGGCCCAGCTCGCCCGCGATGCAGGATTCGCGAACGTTGAAATTGTGCCAACATCGGGCAAGCCGGGTGTCTTCGGAACTCTCGATGCTGGTGCGGCAACTACCGTCGGCATCTATTTTATGTACGACGTGAAACAGTTCGACCCTTCGGAGTGGTCTTCGCCACCTCTCGAGGGGCGGATCGTGGACAAGGACGGCCTGGGCAGGATCTGCGTCGGTCGGGGCGCAGTGAACCAAAAAGGACCTGAAACGGCCTTCCTCGGCGCGCTTCATGCCTTCAAGGCAGCCGGGAAAAAGCTGCCGGTGAATCTTGTGCTTGTTTGTGAAGGTGAAGAAGAGATTGGCTCGACCCACTTTCCGGAGGTTGTCCATCAACCCAAAGTCACTGCTGCGTTGAAGAAATGCATGGGCGTATTCATGCCGGAAGCGGGCCAGGATGCGGATGGAGGCATAGAGATAACTCTAGGCGCCAAGGGGGTAGTTGAGCTCGAACTGGTTTCGAGTGGAGAGCGCTGGGGACGAGGGCCCAAGCATGATGTTCACTCGAGCCTTGAGGCGCAGGTGGACAGCCCGGCGTGGCATCTGGTGCAAGCGCTCAATACACTCGTCGAGTCCGACGGACACACACCTGCTGTGGCGGGCTTTTTTGACAAGGCGAAGCCACTTACTCCCGAACAAATAAAGATGATTCACGATGCCGCCGCTCGCCGCCGTGAAGCCACGGCTAAGCAGCAGCTGGGCGTCGAGCATTGGGTCCACGACACAAACTGGCTTGACTCGCTCGTGCTGCTCGAATCCAAACCCACGATCAACATCGAGGGGCTGGTTGGTGGATACACAGGTCCCGGCGGCAAGACCATTCTGCCGCATCGTGCCGTGGCGAAGATTGACATGCGGCTGGTGCCTGACATGACGGCGGCTAGTACACTGGCGCTTCTGAAGGATCATCTGGCCAAACATGGCTTCGGCGATATCGAAGTCAATATGAGTGGGGGGTACGATCCGACACAGACCTCGCCGGATTCGAAGCTAATCCGGGCGCAAATGGCAACTTACCGGAAGTTGGGCCTGGATCCAGGGCTGTGGCCTCGATCCGCCGGCTCCTGGCCGGGATACATTTTTACTTCGGAACCTCTCAATCTTCCCGCCGGACATTTCGGAGTGGGGCACGGAACCGGGGCGCACGCTCCGAATGAGTACTATCTGATTGATTCCACGAACGCAAAAGTTGCGGGAATGGATGGGGCGGTACGCTCTTTCGTCGAGTACCTTTACGCATTGGCTTAAAAGAGGGCGAGGTCGAGCCTCTGCCAAGCCAACTCTCAAAGCTCGAATCAAGGCTGGACGCCTGCATAAAGAGGAATCGCGCCGCGCGCGGCGTTCTTGTAAACCACGCCGCCCTTCATTACAAATACAACGCGCCGAACGGCGGTGATGTCTCTCAACGGGTCTCCATCGAGCGCAATAATGTCCGCTTGAAAGCCGGGTGCGATCGAGCCAATCTGATCGCCTAAGCCCAGCGCTTCGGCCGCCAGCGAATTGGCAGAAACCATCGCCGCCATCGGTTCCACACCGCAGTCATGCACGCGATCAATGAACTCCTCGGCATTGCGCCCGTGAGCGCCAGCCACGGCGTCGGTGCCAAAAACAACTTTTAGGTTCGGAGTTTTTGTTGCGTGTTTCAGGATCTCGTGATCCATCGGCAGGATCTTCTCCATCGCAGCGAATCCCTCTGGCGTATAACCTTCGGTGCCAAGATACCTTTCTTTGTTCTGCAAGTAGTTCTCGATGACCAGCCCGCATTGCGGGTCGAAATAAGTACCCTTCTCCGCCATCAATTTCAAATCGTCGTCTGCGGCCAGCGTGCCGTGCTCAACCTCAGTGCAGCCCGCGAGAGATGCGGCGCGGACGGCCTCTTTGTAGGCGTGCACGAGCGTGCGCAATCCCTGCTTCTTTGCTTCATCACAAGCCGCGTTTAATTGCTCCTGAGAGAGAGTCATTCCTCCGCCCTGGCGGATGGATTTCGACGCGAAGATTTTGATCAGGTCCGCGCCAGCTTGCTTTTGCTTCCTCACATAAGCGCGGATTTCATCAGGCGTGCCTGTCGCCTCGCCTCGCCCTTCGAGCGGCTCGTTGGCGGTCAGGATGCGCGGGCCGGGAATTATTCCTTTCGCAATGGCATCGCGAAGCGGAATGTCGGTTGGCGAGCCTACACTTTGCACCGTGGTGAAGCCTGCCATCAGAGTTAGCCACGCATTCGAGGCCGCTTTATACGCATCCTCTTGGGTTGTCCCTTCAGTGCCCGCGCTTTTTCCGTCCTCGCCGAAGATCCATGTAATGTGCACATGGGTGTCAATCCAGCCGGGCAACACCGTCAGGCCGTGCAGGTCATAATCCACCGGCCCCTCTATCGCAGGACCTATCGAAACAATCTTTGAGCCCTCGATTACGATCCGAGTGTCATGGAGTATGTGACCCTTGCCGTCAATCAGCTCGCTCGCGGCAATTATCGTGCGTTGGCGCGAAGGAGGTGTCTGTGCATGAATTCGAGGCGCTACGGCGCAAACACCGACAACACTGAGTACGTATGAAATGAGTTTTGCCGGTCGCATGTATGCTCCTTCTACGGCCCGACCTGAAATGCGAACCGATTCTATAGCTCTTGCGGCAGAATTCCGATTCGCAACTCCAGCTTGTGCATTGTAGGCGTGCAGTTCGCCGCCTGTACAGAAGGGTTCATAATGATGCCATTTCCTTTACATGGGCCGGCTCCTACCGCTTCATGGTGTACGAAGGCGCTTGAGTCGAGCAGGGCCTGGAGCTTGTAAATCGGTCACGTTACACTCATCAAGAGGAAACATGCCTACTTACATTGCCCTTGTCCGTGCCGTTAACGTGGGAGGCACTGGCAAGCTGCCGATGGCCGAGCTCAAGAAAATGTGCGAAGCGGCTGGTTTTAGAAAAGTAAAGACTTACATCGCCAGCGGCAATGTCATTTTTCAATCCCCAAAATCTGAAGACGAAGTGAAGAAAGCCCTCAAAACCAAGGTGGAGGCCTTTATAGGGAAGCCGGTTGTTGTCCTCGTGCGAACGGCTGCGGAAATGGCCGCTGTTGCCTCGCGGAACCCGTTCCCGGAAGCCTCCGGCAGTCAAGTACTCGCGATTTTTCTCGAGGCCGCGCCACCTGGGGATTCCTTGATGCGAGCCATTGGAAACAAAAATGAGCAGCTGCGGCTCGGGACACGCGAAATCTACGTCTGGTATCCGGACGGCATTGCCGATTCCAAGCTACGCATTCCCGCCGGGAAAAACGGGACCGCGCGAAATTTGAACACCGTAGCCAAACTGGCGGAGTTGGCACTCAACTGCGACTGTTGAAGGAAAGTTTTGGGGTACGTCCCCTGTCCACAAGTTCCCCCACGTGCGCGAAATCTCCTGATACCATCAGCATGAATCCCCACTCGTCGAAAACCGCGACGAGTGGAGCAGCCAGTTTAATAATGGTGCTAAGGAAGATCAAAATCTCAAAAACGTGGGCGAGCCGGCCCGGAGCGATTAAAACTTCCTTCAGGGGGAGTAGTGATGGCAGACAACAGCCCATCGACGACAGCAGAGATGCGTTGGAACGTGGCACCGTACTTCATCGTTGACGATGTCGTGGTGACCGCTAACTTCTACCGCGACAAACTGGGCTTTCACTACGAACGCTTCTGGGGCGATCCTCCATGTTTTTGCATGGTCAGCCGGGGTGGAATCATTATCATGCTGAGTCAGCTTGCCAAGGCAGGGAGGATGCGGCCGAACCGGTTGGCCGATCCAAATGGTGAGGCCTGGGACGCCTACGTCTGGGTGGACAACGCTGACGCCTTGTGCAGCGAATTCAGAGCCAAGGGAGTGAATATCGCACGAGAGATCTGCGATCAGCCGTACGGCAATCGCGATTTCGACATTGAAGACTGTAACGGCTACAGACTGTGTTTCGGGCACAACACAGAGTGATCGGCCGTTCTTCTAAGCGGCGCTCTGGGCGACGGACAACTCGGCCAGCCAGTAGCCAGACGTAGCCGCGGCCTGGGCGGCTTGCTGTCGACTCGCATCGTCCATGGCCTTCAGGGCGGCTTCGCGCTGCTGTTGGAACACTTTCTCCAGATGCGCACCGTAGTAGCTCCCATCCTGGCGCATGGCGTATCTTTTCACCGATTCAGGGCTGCCGATCTTCAGCGTTTCGCCCAGTTCCAAACCTGCTTCGTGGAAGAACTCGCGGTCCTGCCCATCGGGCACGCCGAACACAAACGGCTCTCCCCAATCGAAGGCATTCTTGATCATCTTCATGGGATATTTCTTCAGCATTTCGAGTCCGCCCCGGTTGAGATACTCCAGCAGCAGTGCGCTGCCCGGAGCGGATTCCACAGCGACCGCGCGCAAGGTTTCTTTCATCCCTTCTTCCGGGACGTACATGCTGACGCCCTCGCAAATGTAATAAGTCTTGCGTCCGGGATGGAAACCGGCACGGCGCAGCACTTCGCCGAGGTTTTCACGCGTGAAATCGATCGGGGCATATACCACGTTGGCGGGCGCGCCGCCGAGAACCACTTCTACCCGCCGCTTTTTGTATTCCTGGGTGGTGCCGTAGTCTACCTCTATGACCGCAGTGTCCTTCAACAGTTCGGCGAAGCGATGGGCCCTCGTATCGAATCCGGCGCCCAAAATCACCAGCTGCGTCGCCCCGCTGCGGACGGCACGCTCCATCAGTTCGTCGATGAAGCGGGTCCGCACCAGCATCAGCCATGTAAAGCCGAAGACATCGGGATCATTAATAGCTTCCTGAAAATCCTGATCCAAAGCCTTGCTGAGGGGATGGTCGGCTATCAGAGCCAACTCAGCCGGTCCGATCAGCCGGTCGGCGACCCAGTCGGGATTGCGAACGCTGGCATCAGGCTCGCGCGACCCAAATGCACGCGCCGCAGCGGTCAGGATCGAGGTCCGAGAGGGTAATCCGTTGGCTTCCATTCAGGAATTATCGAATATTTCTGGATCGCGCGCACGGTCAACGAACCTCCCGAACCGCGTTACCAGTGCCCCGAGCGTGCAAACCCGCGCGGCGCTCGGGGTCAGAACTTTTCCAGCAGCATTATGTCGTCTACGTACACTCTCTGGGTGAACGCCAACCGTTTTCCATCTGGAGAGGGCACGATGGAGCCGATCCATCCCGCTCCAATAGGGATTTCGTGCATCACTCGCGGGTTGCCGTTTGCATCAATCGAAATAAGCGCGACTGATGAGCCGGATGTTGCGAGCGCGAACAGGCTTTTCCCGTCCGCAGCCCAGCGGACGATCCGTAAGAACTGCCATTTCCAGTTCCGCACGGGCAGGACTGTAACGCTCCTGTCCGCCGCGTCCATAATACGAATGTCGCCCGAAAACTGAGCAGAATCCACGATCGCTAACCTTAAGCCATCGGGGGACAAATCCCAGTCAGGCTGGTATCCCTGATATCCGGAAATGCGACCTATTTCCTCGCCTCTGCCTTTCACGGGATCAAGGTGGAAAAAAATCAATTGTCGATCCTCAAGTTCAGACACAACACAAGAAGACGACGGTGAAGAACCGCATGCATAATCGTATCTGCCCATCATTAGAGTGGATCGTGCGCCGCCCTGTTCGGGCGTACTCATCAGCCGAATCGTGGTATCGCCGGGCTCCCAACGATCCTGTGACGCGGTCGCCGTGTATAGAAGTTGCCCTTGGGAGCTCAGCTTGGGAAAGAGGTAGTTCTCCGATCCTCCAATCAAAGTCTCCGGCATTTTGGCGTCAATGTTTTGCTTGAAGATCGCCCACCTGCCGTTCCGTTTGGAGTGGAAGAGAACGGCTTTGCTGTCATTGGTCCAAGCCGTGACCCCGCTGTACCAATCATCTAGCGCGAGACGGCGCGGAGTGAACTCTCTATTTCCAAATGCGAGATCGCCGATGTAGGTCATGGTTGCGGTGCGATTTTTGGCTACAGCCATGCGCTTCCCATCGGCAGTTGCCTGCATGCCGGCCACTTGAAATCGAAGCCTGCCAGACGGGTCGCGCCACCGCTTTGCTTGCCGGTGCTTGGGTCTGCCCTGATTGCCCAAAGGCCGGAGTCCGAGCCATCCGGGGAATACGTCGAGTAGATGATGCGCCCATCGGGCGGCCAGACGAGGCCGTAAGCTGCGTCAGAGTTAGTCACATGCGGGTCGGATAACACCACTGTAGTTGCGCTGCCGGCCAGATCACAGGTCTCAATGGTGTCGTCATACTTGCCAACCGTGCCCTGTTGCCGGATATAGGCGAGACGCTGCCCGCTGGGCGACCATGCCGGGCCCAATAGACCGTCCGGTAGGTCGGTTGCGAGAATCTTGTGCGGTTCCTCGCCATCTGCTCCCATCAGCCATACTTCGCGGCCGTCCTTCACGAGAGCAATGCGCGATCCGTCGGGCGAGACAGCCGCCGGAGAAAATATGTTGCCACTCCACAGCTTTCGCAAGCTGGAGTCCCAGGTCGACATTTTCCATAGATCAGAACTCCCGCTCGTCAGCAGCAAGTGGCTCCCGTCCGGAAACCAGTCGACTACTTGGTATGTGGAGGGCAACGGCACCTGGCGGATTTCCCCACTATCGATCGCGAGCAGAGAGAGTTTGTTCGACAGGTAATCGTTGTAGGCGAGGAATTTGCCGTCGCGGGAAATAGCCGCGGAATTGACGGAGTTCTCCGCAGGGTTGGCTGTCAGTTGCCTCTCCACCAGCTCATGCGCTTGTTCGGGACGCTGCGAGGTAGGAAAGCGAAGCACGAGTCCAACAATAACTACGGCCGCCAGGGCTACAGCAACCGCCCAGAGCTTGGATATCTTCAAGGGCTGTTTGCTCGAAAGTACAGCAGAGCTGCTACTGGTGTCAGACAGCGCGTCCAGCGCAAACGCCAGGTCCGAGGCCGACTGGAACCGTTGCTCCGGATTCTTTTCCAGGCAACGCTGCACTACCCGCTGCATGGCTGGCGGAATATTCTCCGCGACCTGCGAAATGCCCGGGGGATCTTCGTTCAGAATTGCGCTATTCGTGTCCGCTGAAGTCGGCTTCTGAAACGCCCGCTTCCCCGCCAGCATTTCATACAGAATCGTACCGAAGGCGAAAATGTCGGCTCGATGGTCGGCCGTTTGTCCCCGCACCTGCTCCGGCGACATGTAGCCCACAGTGCCCATCACGACTCCTGCTTCGCTTCCCTCGGTGAGGGTCGGCGCTTCGTGGTCCGAGTTGGGCTGCGGCTGCGTTAGCTTGGCCAGGCCGAAGTCCAGAATCTTTACCCGCCCATCTTTGGTGACAAACAGGTTCTCCGGCTTCAGATCACGATGGATAATGCCCTTCTCATGCGCTGCGGCTAGCCCGCGTGCGATCTGCACTCCGTAATCAAGCGCCTTACGAACTGGCAGACGGCCCCGCGTGATCTGCTCGCGCAGGGTCTCTCCTGCCAACAGCTCCGAGACCAGATACGGTGCACCTTCGTAAGTTCCCATCTGGTACACCGCAAGAATGTTGGGATGGTTTATTGCCGCTGCCGCTCGCGCCTCCAGCTCGAAGCGCCGCAGCCGTTCGGAATCAGCCGAGAAGAAGGACGGCAAGACTTTAATCGCCACGTCGCGCCCGAGCCGCGCATCGCGGGCTCGATACACTTCGCCCATCCCGCCAGCGCCCAGCGGAGCCAGAATTTCATAGGGACCGAGTTCTGCGCCAGACGTGAGGGGCATGGATGGGCGCAATTATAGCCCGTCAGCACGCGGATACGATGATTCTGGTTGCACCGTCGCCAGGCCGGAAATAATGCCGGTCGCAACGATGGCTCCCGCGATGTGAACGTAACAAGCGCAAAGGAGCCGAGAGATGGGCGCCCTCTTCCTGGTTATTGATCGAATGGGAGTTTTTTCGCGGACGAATTTCCGCCTTTACAGAACGGGAAACCTGGGACAGCGACTGCCTTCAGCCCGCGGTTTTTCCATTTGCCGGGAGATTATTGCTTGAGGTTGCCGACCGTCCGCCGTCTATTGCTGCTGCGGGTAGGCGGCCGGTTCGGCGCATGGTTCGGCAGTCGAATCCGTAGGCGGTTCCGCAGACTAGGCAGACTTGATAGTCCTGACCGTGGGCTCCAGTATGGGGCCAGGAAAATTGGTGGCGGCAAAACATTTCTGAGAGGCGAGCTAACAATGGGGGAGTCATGCTGTCTTGTTCCTCTGCGTTTATGAGCTGGTCTTAACGTACAAAGTAGAATGTGGTCACTTATTCACCTGAAGCATATTGAGTCTCCCGGCTTTTCGGCACGCCGTTCGGCCGAAGTTGCCTGCCAAGAGTGGTTGCAAACGAACTCAAATCCTTGGCAAGTGCCTGCCGCCACTGTCCCACGGAATCCTGCGCCAGTTCTTCCATCGTTTGTCCGAAAGATAGCAACGATCCCGTGACTTCGGACTTCAGCAATTGGGAGATGGAGCTTTCGATCCCTTTCTGGACGCTCTTTAAATGTTCACATGCATCGTCGCGCTGCTTGCCAAGTTCCTGGGAGTTGCGCGTTCCCAGCTCTTTGAGAACCGCGTCTAGAGCCTTTTCTAATTGCGTGCGAGCACCGGAGATAATGTCACTGCCCATTTGCACCAGGCGGCTATCCAAATCTGACTCAAGCCGGTGTGCTGATTCCTCCAGCTTGGCCATGCGAGTGGCAAGATCCGCATTTTGGGTCTGCAAGCGCGACGATTCTGCCCCTACGGCTGCCTGAACATTGTGCATTTCCTTGCGGTATTTTTCGTGCTCTTCGCTCAGGCGTTGCTGGAGGCTTCGCAGGCATTCCTCGCTGCGCCGCTCCAGCCTGATTCCCGTTTCCAAAACTTGTTGCTGAAATCGCTCCGCTCCAGAATCGAGATGCTTCTGCACCACTTCGGTGATTTGTTTTGAGAAGCCATGAGCGCGGAGTTCCACCGCTTGCAGGTCTTGGCCGAGTTGCTCGCGAAACTCGTTGTGGGCCTCTCTAATCTTCTTCCCGATGGCTTCTTTGGCCGCCTCAAGGACTTGCTCCGACTGCTGGCTTGTCTGGCGCAGGACTTGCACGCCCAGGTCTTCGCGCAGTCTTATCAGAATCTTTTCTTCTACTTCTGGGGGAATGTGGGTAAGTGAAATGTCAAATTGACTGCGCTTGGGGGATGCTTGCGCCAGCTTTTCGCGAAGTTCTTTAATTTCCGCTTGTAACGGCTCAACGAATTCGGCAACTACAGCCTGAAAGCGCGCGTACTCGGGGGACGGCTTTCCATTCGGCTTGGCGCGGTCCGATGCCGCCGACAGTTGTGACCAATCTTCAGGCGAAGTTTCGAGTCCCCAGAAGTTAGCTGGAACATCCAACTTTGCGCCCAACTTCCAGCTCTGCTCAGTGGAGTCCATTGGCTGGCAGTCCACGATATGGGCCATGGTCCAGCGGCCGTCTTCGCTTTGGAATTGCACCGGAACACCGGCATCCAGTTTCATCGAAGAACGCATCGAGCAGCCGTGGGCGCTGACGACCAACGTCTCACATACTTCGGAGAAGCCGGAATCCGGCTCCAAGCTGGTGACAAGAATCGGGAGGGCGATCGGTAGTCGCGAACTGCGACGTAAATCAGACAGGTTTGGCGCATGCATAGTGGTCCCTTCTGGCGGCGTCTGCGCGCTCCTCGGGTCCGTGGCGTGGGCTCGAGTTCCTTAATAAGGTAACGCTGGACGGCACATAAAGCTTGGCACGATGGTGTCTTTTGATATGTGAGATTGGGACAATGGCGGGCGCGTGATCGGACATGGAGTGCTGGCCGGGTGGAGTGGGCTTTGAGGGTGATGGCGAGATTACGTCAATTCGTCAATGTGAACTATAGCTTTTGCGTTCATCCACCCGAAGGCCTAATGACGCTAACCACTACAAAGACAAGAAGTGGTTCATTCGCGACACGGTGATGCTCGCGGTATTGGTTACAACGCTTTTATGCGCAGTACTCGGATTTGGGCAGAAGCCGGAGTACGACTTCTTATCCCGAATTTCGAAGCAGCTTCACTCCAAAACTGCGCGCCGAGAATCCGTCGGTGTTACTGACGAACGACGGGATTGCGGAAAGATACGCGTCGAAACTCAGGAGCGAAGGGGTCGCTGAAAACGAGGTGACGCGCCGGACGAAGCTGATTCGCACAGAGCGCAACCTTTTAGTGGCCGACTACTGGAATCGCTTCTACACTGACAGCAACGCGAATTTCAACAAGGCCCCGAACAGCTTTCTAAGGCAAATGGTGGAAGGGCAACGGCCTGGAGTCGCCTGGACTATGGGATGGGGGAGGGCCGAAACGCTATTTACTTAGCAAATCTTGGATGGCAGGTGTGGGGGTTCCATCCTGCGGATGCCGGGATCGACTTGCCCAAAAACGGGCAAAGAAACTTGGGCTGACATTGCACACCGCCGCCGTCGCGACAGCAATATGAGTTCGGCAAGGAACGGTTCGACCTCGTTCTGTTTAGTTGGACCATGCCGCTCGTGCCCGTACAGAAGGTGGCTGACTCGCTCAAGCCGGGAGAATCGTGGTGATGGAATGCGGGGCGGATTTCCTAAGCGGCCGCAACGAGATGCTGCAGGCTTTGAGAAATATCCAAACATCCGTTATGAGATTGTTCGGGCGAAAGCAGAGGTAATTTGCGATGAGCCTGTGAAAGCGAGGAGGCCTCCGCATGGTGGCAGGAAAGCCGTATGGACGGCCGCTCGGTGCAATCCGAAAACTAACCTCGTTACGGTTGGCGGAAAATCGCGATTGCACCCATTGGCCCAATATGAGTGTAATTGGCCAGATTCGCCAACTACCTCGAAGGTTCCCGGAGAAGCCGCGGATTTTTCCCGCTATCCCAGCGCTGAAGCGCTGGGATAATCTCGTTCGCCCCTTCCGGGGCTGGATTGTCGTAAGTTTTCTCAAACCCAATTATTCGCCAAAGAAGTTCTTGGCCGAACTTTGACGCGGTGGGCTAATATCGTTCGCGGCTTCGGGGCTGGATTATTGCATGGTTTGGTCCGCCTGATTATTGGCAAACGAGTTCTAACTAAACAGAGGAATCCGATGCGAAGTGGAAGGCTGGCGCTTTTGCTGGTGAGTATGGTGATCGCTTCTTTATCCGCTCATGTTGCAGGGGCGCAATTGCCTTCGGATTTCTCGAAGCAGCCGTGGACTGCGCAGTGGATTACGTGCCCAGACTCGCCTCAGCGCGACATAGTCGTATCTGCATTTCCGGAAAGTGCTGAACTCGCGCAAGCGCCGGAGCACTTCATCGTGCACGTGAGCGCCGACAATCAATTCATTCTTTATGTGAACCAGCAAAGGGTGGGCTCTGGCCCGTCGCGCAGCGATCTGGGTCACTGGAGATATGAGACCTATGACATCGCCCCACAGTTGCGTGCGGGAAAAAATGTTCTGGCTGCCGTAGTGTGGAATTTTGGTGTACTCACTCCGCTGGCCCAGATCAGCGATCGTACTGGGTTCGTCCTTCAAGGAGACAGTGAAGCCGAGCGCGTGGCCGATACCGGCTCGACATGGGAGGTGGAAGAAGAGAAGGGCATCCAGGTTCTGCCCAAGCCCGCCACGCTGCAAAGAACATATTATGTTGCGGAGCCCGCAGAAAGCATCAACGGCGCGGTTGTGAATTGGGACTGGAATAGCGTTGATTCCAACGCAGGCGGGCATTGGAAAAATGCGGACGTTATTGGAACTGCGACCGTGTTTGGAGCGGAGGTACAAAATGACAATTGGCAACTTCTGCCGGACCCGTTGCCACCGATGGAGATGACGCTGTCTCCTGCCGGGCACGTGGTCAGCGCGACCGGCATTGATCGTCCTGCTGGTTTTCCAAAGAGCGCATTTACGGTCCCAGCACATTCCAAAGCAACAATCCTGATTGATAACTCTCATCTGACCACGGCGTATCCCGAACTGACCGTGAGCGATGGCCGCGGAGCCACACTGCGCCTCACTTACGCCGAGGCTTTGTTCGATGATCAGGGGAATAAGGGAAACCGTAACGAAATTAGCGGCAAGCATATTGGAGGCATTTTCGACGAATTTCTTCCGGACGGCTCAGAGCACCGCACATTCATGCCGCTGGGATGGAAAACCTGGCGCTATCAGCAACTCGACATCGAGACTGCGGATCAATCGGTGGAGGTGGAGAAACTCCGCACCTGGTTTACAGCGTATCCGTTCGAAGAGCACGGCCGCTTCGAGTCGGACGACGCTTCGCTGAATCCGATTTGGGAGATCGGTTGGCGGACGGCGCGCCTCGACGCCCACGACACCTACATGGACACGCCTTACTACGAACGCATGCAGTACGTAGGCGACACGCGAATTCAGGCGCTGCTTTCTTACACTGTGGCGGGGGACGACCGGCTTGTCCGCCAGGCGATTCAAGCTTTCAATGACTCGCGCATTCCGGATGGCCTCACTCGCAGCCGGTATCCTTCGTCAGTGCGGCAGATCATCCCAACATTCTCATTGCTCTGGGTCGGCATGGTGCACGATTTCTGGATGTACCGCTCTGATCCCGACTTCGTCCGATCCCAGCTTGGCGGAACGCGGTCGGTTCTTGATTGGTTCTTGCAGCGCCAGCGCGCGGACGGAATGCTGATGAAGATTCCATGGTGGCCTTTCATAGATTGGGGAACAGATTTCAGCTTCGGGATACCGATGCAGGATGAGGATGGCGGGTCTTCCATAATCACCTTGCAATTCGTCGAAGCGCTACGCGACGCTGCGGAGATGGAATCGGCACTGGGCGACAAGAACATAGCCAAACTTTATCGGAACGCCGCGAAACGTGCTGCGAATGCGGTGTACAAACTCTGTTGGAACCAACAGTATGGCTTACTGGCAGATACTCCGGCACAAAAGCATTTCAGCCAACATGCCAACATTCTTGGAGTTTGGCTCGACGCCGTTGCTCGCGCCCGACAGAAAGATGTGCTGACGAAAATCCTTTCGGTCAGCGACGCAGGATACGCGGCGTCGGGACCTTTGCCAGCTCTCACCAAAGCCACTTACTATTTCCGTTTCTATCTGGCTCGTGCGGTTGACCACGCCGGAATGGGAGATCAATACCTGCAATTGCTCGGGCCGTGGCGGGAGATGGTCTCGCTCGGCTTGACCACCTGGGCCGAACAACCAGATCCCACCCGCTCGGACTCTCATGCCTGGAGCGCCCATCCGAATTACGACTTACTCACGATAGTGGCGGGCATACGGCCAAGAACGCCCGGCTTCGCTACGGTGAATATTGCCCCGCATCTGGGATCGCTTAAACATGCTTCTGCCGCGGTTCCGAGTCCAAAGGGAAATATCGAAGCCGAATACACAGTCGAGAATTCTGGCGTCCACGCAGTGATTACCTTGCCGGTTGGAGTTTCGGGTGAACTGCAATGGCATGGCAAACGGTCGAAGCTTCATGAGGGAAAACAGGAGATGCAATTGCGAGCGCGGTAGGGGCGCCCGATCAAACCCGATGGCCGCAGCAGACTTCCTAGCATCCTCTTTCGCAACAGCTTGCTTCCGCTACGCCAAGATTGGAGACCATCGCGTCGGAAAAGACCCTGTTCATATTAGCCATCCGCGTTCGTCGCTGCACTATAGTGCCATTGGGAACACTGACCGCAGGTGCAATGATGGTCTTACTTGCTCTTGATCTCTCCTCCTTGGTTCTTAATCTGATATCTGAATTCTCTGGAGATGCATCATCATGCAAAGTTCCGTGCGCCTTGTAGTCCTCGCGGTCCTTACAGCTCTCGCAATCTCGCTACGCGTTCTTCCCGCAGTAGCCCAATCGCCGACTTCTCGAGTGATTCCCGAGAGCGCAGCTACGACTCTGGCAGCGAACACAACACAGACGGTGACCGCGCAACTTTGGGACAGCGCAACCAGCGGCACACTGGTATTGTCAGAAATTGAGCCATCGCTCAACGTTGATAATAGTCAAACCATCGCGTTCCTGCTTGGCTCGCAAACGGCGGGCGGGTTGAGCAAGGCCAAGTTTGCTTCTGGCACTTCACTTTATCTGGACATTATGCAAAACGGGGTGAGTGTAATCAGCGGGGGGCGCATCCCGCTATACGCTTCGCCATTTTCGCTTTCGACCGGGCCAGCGGGACCAGCCGGACCACAAGGGCCGATGGGAATTCAAGGTCCAGCGGGACCGAAAGGTGCAACCGGGGCGCAAGGGCCAGCTGGACTCAATGGAGCGACCGGGGCAAAAGGCCCGACCGGCCCAGCCGGAGCCACTGGTGCGACGGGAGCGACGGGGCCACAAGGTGCGAAAGGACTCACCGGGTCAACGGGAGAGAAGGGTGCAACCGGATCGGCAGGTGCGGCGGGCCCTACCGGAGCGCAAGGGCCGCAGGGGTTAATCGGTGCGATAGGGCCGCAAGGGCCAATTGGTCCAATTGGTTTACAGGGAGCGAGCGGAACGAGCGTTACCACATTAGTGGTTCCGGTGGGGAACGCAAACTGCCCGAGCGGTGGCGCTGCTTTGACCAGCGCATCTGGTGTTAACTACGTCTGTAACGGCGTCACGGGTGCAACCGGACCGGCAGGTGCGGCGGGCCCAACCGGAGCGCAAGGCCCGCAAGGTTTGCAAGGTCTGACGGGATCAATTGGCCCTCAAGGAGCAACCGGGACTGGCTTTAACTTCCGCAATGGATTTGATCCCACAGCAACTTACGCAGTAAATGATGTCGTGACCTACAGCGGTTCAACTTATGTGGCAAGCACCGCCAATGGTCCGAACCCGCTTACACCGGACACGAACACCAGTGTCTGGGTTGTGATGGCGGCGGCGGGTGCAAGCGGAGCTACTGGAGCGGTGGGCCCCCAAGGACCAATGGGTTTGAGCGTCACTGGACCACAAGGCCCGGCTGGCGCAGACGGATCACCCGGAACGAATGGCGCCCCAGGCCCGCAAGGACCAATCGGGGCAACTGGTCCGCAGGGTGTTCCCGGACCGCAGGGTACGCCGAGCATGCCTTCAGGAACTTGGAACTACGTCGCGTCCATGTTAACCCCCGTGAGTGGCGCCCACCTTAACGCTGCCGGCGGCGTCTTAAACGGACAGTTCCTGGTTACCAACGGGGCTTTTAGCAACGAGACCGAATCCTACAACCCGACAACCAATCAATGGACCGTTCTCGCCCCGTCGCCGACGAAGTCACAAGAGGCGGTGGGCGCAGTAATGAACGGCCAATTTTATTTGATCGGCGGCTGCTCTTACGACGGTGATTGCCGTGTCCACGTGACCGGCTTGATGCAAATTTACAACCCGACGACGAACTCGTGGTCGCCAGGTCCCACAATGCCGACTGCACGCTTTGACGCAGCCAGCGCTGTGATCAATGGAAAACTCTACGTTGTTGGCGGAGACATAGCGTGTCCGCCCTGCACCAATGTTTCCACTCTCGAAATCTACGATCCTGTAGCAAACGCCTGGACCAGTGGGCTGCCAATGCCGAATGTCCTCATCGGCGCACGCGGCGCGGCGATCGGCGGCAAATTCTATGTGGTTGGAGGGGCTGACGGGAGTTGGCCAACGCCCTACTCGACGTTTGCTTCCCACGTCTCTATTTACGATCCGATTGCCAATGCCTGGACCCAGAGCGCTTCGTCAATACCCGTGCCCGTGGTTGAACCTTCGGCGGTCGCTATGGATGGTTTGGTGTATGTCGTTGGTGGGTTTGGGACTGGTCCAGCTGCCGTGACGGCGGTCCAAGTGTACAACCCGGTGGCGGATACATGGACGTCTCTGTCGCCGCTGGATACGGCCCGCGCCTCAGGGGTAGCGGGAGTTATTAACGGAGTTGTCTTTCTCACTGGAGGTCAGCAACCGGGTTCGATCTATCCAAATACCGCCGAATCCTTCTTCCAATATCCGCAAGGCCCACAGGGACCACAGGGACCGATTGGGGTCACCGGACTTGCAGGTCCCATGGGACCACAAGGATTAACTGGCGTGCCGGGACCCACTGGGGCACAAGGTATTCCTGGTATCAGTGGGCAAAATGGCTCGAACGGCGCCGTAGGTCCTCAAGGTCCAGCTGGCACCGGCTTCACGTTCCGCAACGCGTTCGATCCCACAGTTTCTTACGCGGCGAACGATGTTACGACCTTCAACGGCTCGAGCTACCTGGCAACCGCGGCCAACGGTCCGAATACCCTCACTCCGGATGTAAACACCGGTGCGTGGGCGGTGATGGCGCAGCAAGGAGCAGCCGGGCCAGCCGGTCCGCAAGGTTTAATCGGGGCCATGGGGCCGCAAGGTTCTCCCGGCATCAATGGGCAAAACGGTGTGAACGGCGCACCTGGCGCGTCGGGGCAGCCCGGACCGCAGGGGCCGCGAGGACCTCAGGGTCTGGCGTCAAATCCTTTGCAGATTGCACTCTTGCGCTGGTATCCGGCGAACCAGTCAGGGGTGCAATTCGCAGTACCTGGAATATACCCTGAGTCTATGGCTTTTGACGGAGCCAACATGTGGGTGGCGAGCAACGCCGGCGGTCTTGGTAACAACCTGAGCAAAGTGCGTGCCAGCGACGGCGCTGTGCTGGCGACGTTTACCGTGCCCCCCTTGCCGACCGTCGTCTTCGACGGCGCCAATATTTGGGCGACGAGCTACAGCGGCGGCATCGTTACCAAACTGCGCGCCAGCGATGGAACGGTCTTGGGTACTTTCAGCACGACCCCGAACCCTGCTTATCTCGCCTTCGACGGAACCAACATTTGGATTTCGGATCAGCTGAACAATACTGTCACCAAACTGCGCGCCAGTGATGGAGTGCCGCTGGGAATCTTCAACGTCGGATCGAGCCCGGAGGGCATTGCCTTTGACGGGACCAATATTTGGGTGGCGAATGCCCAGAGCAACAGCGTCACCGAACTGCGCGCCAGCGATGGAGCGACGCTGGGAACTTTCAGCGTGGGAGCAAGTCCTAGATTTGCTGCCTTCGACGGCGCAAACATTTGGGTGGCCAACTACGGCAGCAACAACGTAACCGAACTGCGCGCCAGCGATGGAGCAACGCTTGGAACCTTCAGCGTGGGATCGGGTCCGGTGTCCGTCGCCTTCGACGGCGCCGACATGTGGGTAATCAACTACAACAGCAACAACGTGACCAAGCTGCAGGCGAGTGATGGCACCGTGCTTGGGACTTTCAACGCGGGAACGGGGCCATGGGGCATCGCTTTCGACGGAGCTAACATCTGGGTTGCAAACTACGCGCCAGGAACCGGTTACGTGTCCAAGCTCTAACGGGAGCCTGGAAACCGCGATGTGCCGGCCCAGAAGGTTCAACCGGAGGACGGCAAGGGTAAACAGGTATTCGTAACCAGTCTGTGCGTTGCTGATTAAAGGAAAGTAAGGAAGGCCAAACCGCCTGCCTCTACTAAACGCCGGCCTTTTCTGCGCCTAGTCCAGTGTTGGAGCGGACCAGCAGTTCGTTGAATTTATGCTGCGAGGTTGGTTCGTGGCTCAACAGCGTGCCGATGATCGCTCCTAGGAATCCCAATGGAATGCTTAGAATGCCCGGGTTTTCGAGGGGAAACCAGGCCTTGGCTTGAATCAGGTGACGCGCCGTACCCGTGACTGTGGGCGGGTCAACTGCCATCAGGCTCGGGCTCACTAGGATGAGTCCGATCGAAGCCAGCAATCCGACTGCGAGTCCGGCGACTGCCCCTGCGGTATTGAATCTGCGCCAGAAAATCGAAAGCACAATTACAGGAAGATTGGCGGACGCGGCGACGGCAAAGGCGAGCGCCACGAGGAAAGCCACGTTCGCGGTGGGGCCGAGCAGAATTGCGATGGCGATAGCAACTGCTCCGACGCCAAAGGCCGAGATGCGCGCCACCAGCACTTCCTCGCCCGGTTTTCGCTCGACTCCGTTGTGGACCACGTTAGTCCAGAAGTCATGCGAGAAAGAAGTCGTAGCGCTGATGGTCAGGCCCGCCACCACCGCCAGAATCGTGGCGAAAGCAATCGCGGAGATGAATGCGAAGAAGACGTTTCCCGCCAAGGCCTGGGCGAGCAGGGGAGCGCTCATGTTGGTTCCGCCATGGGTCTTGATGAAATCGGGGCCCATGACAGTGGCGGCGCCGAAACCAAGAAATGTCGTCATGATATAGAAGCTGCCGATCAGAGCCATGGCCCAAACTACGCTGTGCCGGGCCGTTTTGGCATCAGGCACGGTATAAAACCGCACCAGGATGTGTGGTAAACCGGCGGTGCCAAAAATCAAAGCCAGACCCAGCGAGATCAAGTCCAGTGGTCCGTAAGGAGGTTTGTAGCGGAGCCCCGGCTGAAGGAAATCTTTAACCACGAGCTGCCCTTTGGCATCGTGATAGCTGACGTGCCCGATTGCGCCGAAAAAATCGGTAACACTGAAATGAAAGTGGGCCAGGACCAGGATGCTGAGCAGAATTGTGCCTGACATCAACAAGATCGCCTTGATGATCTGCACCCAAGTCGTCGCCAGCATGCCACCGAACACGACGTACACAATCATCAGAACGCCAACACCGATGACGGCCTGGTTGTAGGTGACGAATCCGCCGAGGAGCAGTTTTACCAAAGCGCCTGCGCCCACCATTTGCGCAATCATGTAAAAGGTGCTGACAGTGAGCGTGCTCAGTGATGCCATCATCCGCACGGGTTTCGGTCGAAGGCGATATGCGAGTACGTCGGCCATGGTGTACTTGCCGGCATTGCGCAGGGGTTCGGCGATCACCAATAAGACGGTGAGGTAAGCCACCAGCCATCCAACTGAAAACAAAAAACCGTCGTAACCCTGGAAGGCGATGATGCCGGCAATGCCCAGGAATGAGGCAGCGCTCATGTAGTCGCCGGCTACCGCGATTCCGTTCTGCCAGGCTGTGATCTGGCGGCTCGCGGCAAAGTATGCGTTCGCACCCGCCGAACGCTTCGAGGCCCAGTAGGTGATGCCCAGAGTGATGGCGATAAACACTAGAAACATGATGAGGGAAATGTTCGACATGACCTACTTCCCTTCCGTGCCGCTCGCGGCGTTGTCGAGGATGTCTTTCGCCAACTGGTCAAAGTTGTTGGCGGCTTTAACGTAGAGTCCGGCAATGATCCAGGCCATAAGGAACTGAGACAGCGCGAAGAGATACGCGAGGTTGAAAACGCCCCACACCCTGGTGGACATAAACTGCGGCGCGTAGCCGACCAGCACCGGCAGCGCGAAGTAGTAGGCGACGAAGAACACGAAAGCAGGGATGATGAACATTCTCTTCGTTGCCATGAGGTCTTTGAACGTCTTGCTTTCGGCAATCTGGTCCCAGGTGGTCTGCGAGGTTTCGTTGGGCGTCTTAGGATCGGCGGGTCGAGTAGGATCGGGCATAGGGTGTTTCCTTTTTTTTTATTCTGGAAAGGCACCGTGGCGCGTGCCTTTCCGATAAAACACATATTAGAAAAAGTGAGGGTCGGTCTGATTCTGTGAACGGATGTCTTGGCGGGATACCACCTTTTCCGTTCCCATTCGTCGTTAATATGGGAACAGACCTTGGTGGGTACCCTCCTGGCGCGGAGAGTATAAACCATCGGCCATTCGGAATGCTCGTCTTCCGCTATTGCAACGTGCCGGCGTTTTTCTGGTCAAGCACGAGTGAATTCGTTCCTGACTTCAGGTCCACGCGCACGTCCCACGAAAGCGCCAGGTGGTTGGCGTGAGTTGTGCCGAAGACGTAATACGAGCCTGCAGGTACGCCGAGGAAAGTCGCTTTGCCTGAGGGATCGATCTTCACCACGGCTGCCATGTATGGCTGCAAATTGGCGAACGCCTGAGCACATTGCGCTGATGCCTTTTGACAAGCCATGTCCCAGCCCTGCATGGGCGTCTTCCCCGGGGGAGGCTGCATGCCATTCTTCATCAGCACATCGTTGAAACTATCTTTCAAAAGAAACAACGGATGTCCGGCCAGGGGATTGGCTGGACCAGACTGCGGCGGGAAAACGCTCATGGAGAGAACCGCGTCTCCAGTAGCGGTACGATTGGTGGGCATGCCCGTGCCGGAAGAATTCGCCGACGCCGTCATGCTTGAAGACGCGGCGGGAATTGGCCCCGGCCTGAGCACTGCCAGAGTGCAAGCCTGATTTAACGGCGCAAAAACAAAGTCACCGTCGGCGTTCTGTCCGGTGATCCTTCGGCCCTGCACTTCGTATTGTCCGGAGCCTGATTGTCCGGAAACTGGGTCGAGCGAGTTATCCGGCTTGAGCGCCATCACTACCGGATGACCGGGCGCATCTACTCGAACCACGGCTTGCCCGCTGGTGGCCGAGATTGAATAAGGATAAGCTCGCGCCGCCTGCCCACATCCCAGAATCGCGGATTCCGGGAAGAACTCAACACTGAATCCCGTGAGTGCAACGTACGCGCCGTGCATCCTCAAACCTGCGGGAGTGGGCGGAGCACTCTCGCCCCCGAGCATTGACTCGGTCAAACCCTTGAGCGCATCCACTTGGGTTTTTCCTCCGCTCTTAAGAATTGCGGTGCTGCAAGTTTCAGTTTTGGCTACATAGTTGGGTCCGCTGTAAGTCGTCGTGCCCGGCTGGTAACTCGTCGAGTTATTTGTGTTTGTCAGCGTGTAGTACTGGCCGTCCGTGTGCAAGTTCGATTGGCCGGCGTACTGCTGCGCTTCCATTGGTGTGAGCGTTTGCGTCGTGGTGGATTGTGAGTTGACCCATTTGCCGTCGGAGGTTGTCACACTGCCAGACCCGGCGACAACTCGTCCGTCCACCACGACGGGACCGGCATCGGCGAGAGTCCCATCCTGTCGTACGTAAAGCACGAATGGCTTGGGGGTGATGTCAATTTTGATCGCGGCCTGATTATTTACGATCCCGATGGTATAGAAGCGCTGCTCCTGATCCAGGTCGCCACAGCTCATCATGGCGGAACGATCGTCGAACTGCATTCGCCAATTGCCACTGCCCACATAATTGCCCGCGATCTCCAATCCCGGGGGCAGTGGCTTGGTCGCCTTCGAGAGCTTGTCAGCGGAACCCGGCGCTATCGCGTTGGCCATGGCAACGCCGTTGCCAATCGCACCTTCAAACCATTTGCCGAGAGAATTTTCGCCGCAAAGCGTCGGTGACCGTCCCGCCGTGATGCAGCGGGTTGCTGCGCGTTCATCCGCCGACTGTGCAGCCGGATTGACATTGACCGGAGTGATTTGCGACGCACTGTTACCTGCCCTAGCCGGCGGGGGAGTATTCAACGCCGCGTTGTACTGGTCCTGCCACTTCTTTTGGGCATCTTGTACTCGCGCCACTGCTTTCGCGGAAGGCTGCTGGCATGTGGGCAACAACTTCTTCAGCGTTCCGCGGGTTTCGTTGGTGTATGTCGGAAAGCCGTTGGGCCTCATCTTGTCCGGGTGCGCCACCATGCAACTGGAGTTGTCAGAAAGATCACGCATGTTGCAACTCTCTACAAAAAGATGTTCACCGTTGCAGACGTATGTCACGCCGGTCTGTATATCGTCGGCACTTGCAAGAGAACAAAAACCAATCAGGGCGGCAATGCTGAAGATGTAAAATCGGACGCTCATGTCTGCTTCTCCTTAGGATATTTCGACCCAAAGGCTAGCCTCGCGCGGAGGCGAGAGAGTGAACTCGCTGACGCAGAAATCCCGTCGGATGCGGATTATACCGCCATTTTCCTGACCTTTATACAACCTTGCCTAAACGAGCGGATCTTATCGTTTCGAGGCAACTCCGGATCGGTCCGAAAAACTCCCATATGTTGACCGGACCGATCAACTCCGGGATCGTCACAACTCGGAAACTGGTTGGTGCCTGGCGTTAAATCGCGCTCTACACTGATGTGTTTGGGGTCAATTGACGGTTTACGTGAAACGCTTCATTTGTCGTCCTCGTCATCTAAGGACTTCAGTTTTGAAGGATTTCGCGCGTACTGGCACCGTTGCGGCCCGAGGCGCTGATTCGTTACACGCGAGATCCTTCGCGAGCTCAGGATGACGTCAAAACATTGAAAGGATGAGGGGGCTTTTTAGCCGCGACCGACGCCGACATATTCGAATCCCAAGGCGCGAAGGCGGACGGAATCCAGCAGGTTCTTGGTATCTACGATTAGGGGACGTTTGAGGAGATTCTTGATGCGGGCAAAATCGAGAGCGCGGAATTCTGGCCATCCTGTTCCTACAACCAGCGCGTCCATGCCTTCAGCGGCGGCGTAGGCTGTGTCACAGTAATAGACGGTGCCATTCAATTCGAGACGCGCTTCGGGAATGGCAACCGGGTCGTAAGCGCGAACCCGCGCGCCTTTTGAAACCAGGTTGCGGGCAAGTTGCATGGAAGATGATCCGGCCACGGAATTTGTATTGGGTTTAAAGGCCAGGCCCAGGATGCCGACGTCTTTGTTCTTCACGGACTCGATGAATCCGGAAATCTTTGTAGCCAGACCCTCAGCCAGATTGCTGTTGACCTCTCGCGCAGCGGAAAGCACTTTCAGGGGGACGCCATTCTGCTGCGCAAGTTTCGCGAGAGAATCCATATCGGACTCAGCAAAGAGTCCGCCCATGCCGGCTCCCGGCTGCAAGCAGCGCGGGGCAATCTTTTTATCCAACCCTAACGCTAGTGAAAGATTCACCGCATCCGCGTTCACCTTTTCGCACAACGTGGCGAGTTCGTTGATGAAAGAAATTTTGGTTGCGACAAACGCTGTCGCTGACTCGCGCACTAATTCCGCAGTCTCGTGATTTGTGACGATGACGGGAACTCCGCGCATCACCAGCGGATGGTATACCTGCTTTATGGCCAGAACAGCTTCGTTCGATGATGTCCCAAGAATGATGCGGTCAGGCCAATTGAAGTCTTCGACGGCGCATCCCGGAGTAAAGAACACGGGCTGCGAAACGATCGTAGCCTTCAGTCCAGCTTGCAGTACCGCCTGCTCAATGGCCGACGCCGTTCCTACGGAAACAGGAGTGGTAATCGTGATAATCGGCGGTTTTGAAGCGCAACGCGTGATGCGCAATACCAAGTTCGGAAGTTCCTGCACGGTGTCTTCGGCGAGGAAGATAACTTGCGATTTGCGGGCGAAGGATTCGATATCAGTCGAATAAACGAGGCGGCCAGAGCGGACGTTTCGCTTGATCACTTCATTCAGATTTTTTTCGTAGAATGGGATATTGCCCTGGGCCATCTCGACCATGCGGGAGCTGTCTGGATGGCAGCAGGTCACAGGCGTACCGAAATCGGCTAAACATGCCGAGATGACTGTGCCGAGGTAGCCCGCGCCGTAAACGCCTATTTGCATTGATCCTCCCCGGGACGGACGCCCGGAAGCTGCCAGCAGAAGGCGGTTTGCGCCTTTTCCGTAGCACGCCAACCTCTTATTTACGCTGGTCGTGTTTTATTGGCAACGCACGAGAGGGACGTGTACTGCCAGAAGGGGAATACGTCCCAATGGGAATCTGGACAGGGCGAAAGAGGAGGGAGTTTCTTTTTGTTCAAGGGAGGGACGGGCCCGTCATGCCAAATTCTGTTCGTGCCTGACGGGCGAGGACGCCCGTCTCTCCACTATCGCTTGAGTAGAGGACGGCTTAGCGGAATCTCTGCCAAATCCACCCATTGGTTGGAAGCTTCTTCGCGAACGAAGGTCAACTGATCCACAGGAATGCAGCGGCCACCCTCGAACTCCGACCAACGGCGGCTGGCGACGCGGTAAGCTTCTTGCGCCTCTTCCTCAGTGCTCATTTTTACAATCGTCAGATGAGGCAAGTATGGCCAGGGTTCTTCTGAGGCGAGCACAGCGGTATTGAGAAGAGTGTGAAGTTCGGTCATGCGGAAGGCAGCGTGGGCGACGCGAATGAAGACGGTTGGCGTTACAGGAATAAAAGTCTCAACTTCTCCGAGCGAAACGTCGAAGGGTTCGATGGTGCTACAGACTTCCTCGATCAATGCCTGAGCGGAAGACTCGTCGCCATTCAGGCAGCGCGGGGGCAGCAAACTCAGGTGGGCGGCCAGGTGAGGGAGATTGGGATGCAGTTCCTGCCTGATATTTTGGATGAATTCCTTGACAGGATTTTTAATGTAGGCCACCAGGCCATACCGCGAAGGGCGCGTCATGCCAAATAGATTATAGCGCTTCGGGTAACTTCGGCGTGGCCGCGACAGCGGTTTGGTTACGCAGCTCAGCTATAATCGGACCATACCAGAGTCGGGGCGTAGCGCAGCCTGGTAGCGCACCTGCCTTGGGCGCAGGGGGTCGTAGGTTCAAATCCTATCGCCCCGACCAAAATACCACTATTGTTAGGAAGCTCACCCGTCGAACACTACATTAGGTTTCGCAGGAATTGCGGGCGGCTAAGACTTGCAAGACTGTTTGCCTCGGCATTCTTGTCGCGGCAAACGTGGGAGATTGAGAACGCCAGCGAGCGAGCCAATTTGCGGCATGTCCAGTTGAGGGAATAAAGGCGGGGGGTGCAACACTTATACTCTCCGGTCATCTGCTTCACGACCACTTCGGAGTCGGAATAAACGTGAAGCCGCCGCGCATTGAGGGCGAGGGCGCAGTGCAATGCCTCCATCAAGGCGACGTATTCGGCGACGTTGCTGTCCTGACGTCCGATTCCCTTTGCGATACGGACTGGACCGGCGGCGATGCCGCTAACAATTACGCCGATTCCGGAGGGTCCAGGACTTCCCAAGGAACCACCATCAACGTAGGCGACAAGATCGAACATGGTTTGAAATGCCCAACCCAACCATGCCTGAGTAAAATTTCTTCGTCAAGACTCTTACTTGGTTCCTCTCTTCAGCGATGGTCCGCTGTGAATAGTTTTGTGCAAAAGCTGACAAGAATTAATCAGCGATTCATTAAATATTCATATCTCAATAGCTTGCGTGGCGCGGAAAAGCGCGGTTTGTTTTTGCCAATTGCACTGAAAAGCGGCATTGACAATAGTGACATAAATGTTTAACTTCTGCATCCGTCGACGGCTGAAAAGACTGGCTTAATTAAACTTTTGCCAGTGCGAAGTAAGCTGGGTGATTAGGTCGGCAGGGTAACTTGCTGGACTGGCGGAAACCGACGATTTCGCAAGAAATGGTTGGGATTCGAGACTGCGAAAGCGGTGATCACGTCAAACGGCTGTGACGGTACATGCATCCACGCTGCTGGCTTCTTCACCGGAGCAAGCAGCTAGAGCATAACCAATGTCACAGCCTTTATTTTTTTTCAGAGCTTTATAGGGATTTCGTGAAGGAACAACTCGAAAAGCTTGTTTTGCAGATCTACAGGGATGGCACTCGATATTCCGAGGCAGTTCGCGAATTTCAGAGGGCATTCCTAGCCACAGTTTTGCGAGAGCACGGCGGAAATCAGGTGAGGGCGGCCAAGAGATTGGGTATGCACCGCAACACCATCCGCCGGCATATCATGGAACTTGAGCTGGACATCCAGACGCTGCGTGTGGCTCCCCGCCGCCCTCCTTCAAGTGAGCGTCTGGTCCGGGAAAAAGAAGAAAACTACCGCGAGTTGATTTCAGCGTCTCCTCTGCGGAATGGCGAATCCCCAAGGTTGCTTCCCTCCAAGCGCTGCGCCTGTAAGGACTTACCAAAATCCACAGAACCATTCCATAAAACATAGCTTCTGATTCCAGATGCTTTTATAATTACCGAAGCCTTTTATTGATATTAAGTTAGCGGATTTCCTTATGGCTAACCCGGTGGCAGGGAACGTGCAGCGTGGCAGGCGGGGAATACTTGCTTCCCTGCCGCTTACTGCGCCGATGAGCCGAGATTTTCAAATTCGACCCGCCATACTGCTTTTTGTGCTGACTGCGGCCGCCATTGTTCTGGCCGCAATCAACTTCCAGAAGGAGCACGCCTTTCAAGTCCCATATGACGGAACCTGGTGGGTCGAGCACGACGGCAATCTCGTGGCCGACCGGGTCGAGGACAGCGGACCAGGGGCAAGGGCGGGAATCAAGCGCGGCGATTTACTAGTCGCGGTTAATGAGGATCCGGTACACAACGCTGCCGCTCAGGTGCGGGAAATGTACCGAGTTGGGATTTGGTCGAAAGCGACTTACTCGCTGATTCGCAAATCGGTTCCGGTGGATGCAACCGTAATTCTCGTTCCCGCGGAAAAGTCCCTGAATTACTGGCTGCGGCTTATAGCGCTCATTTACCTCGGGATTGGAATTTATGTACTGCTGCGACGATGGACTGCTCCGGGGTCCATGCACTTTTATATTTTCTGCCTGGTGTCATTTATCTTTTACGCCTTTAAATACACCGGCAAATTTAATCAGTTCGATTGGACTATTTTGTGGTGCAACGTCGTAGCGGGCCTGCTCCAGCCTGCGTTGTTTCTCCATTTCGTTCTGACATTCCCTGAAAAGCGGCACTGGCTGCAAAAGCGCGGCTGGGCACTTCCTCTGGTTTACATTCCAGGGCTGGTTCTGTTGGTCCGCCATATTCTGGCGCTTAGATTTTTGCAAGCCAGCGAAAGCCTGCGCTGGAATCTTGACCGTTTGCAGATGGGATATCTTGCACTGTACTTCGTAATTTCTGCGGGAGTCTTGTGGTACAGCTATCGGCGCGCCAGCACGCCAATCTTGCGTCAGCAGTTGAAGTGGGTTACGCGAGGCACGATTCTTGCCATCACCCCATTTACTTTGTTTTACGTCATACCGTACATCCTAGGGAACGGTCAGAGTTCGGTCATGAAAGTTTCCGTGCTCTCTCTGGGCATTCTTCCGTTGACCTTTGGATACGCAATCTTCCGCTATCGCCTAATGGATGTGGATCTGATCTTTAAGCGAGGCATGGTTTACACCCTTGCGGCGGGAACAATCGCGGGAAGCTACTTCGCGGTTGTGGCAGCGGTCGCGGAGCTGGTGCACGCCCGGATTCCGAGCTCGGGACCCATTGGACTGACGCTGGCAATCGTGGTCACCGCGCTTCTCTTCGACCCTGTCCGCAAATGGATACAAGTGCGGATAGATCAATTTTTCTACCGGGCCCGCTATGACTACCGGAAGACCTTGATTGAATTCGCCCGCGAACTGAACGCGGAGACTGATCTGGACAAGATGTTGAGTTCTGTCGTGGACCGGTTGTCACGCACGCTGGTTGTGGACCGGATGGCTATTTTCCTCTCAACCGGGGAGAAAGAATCAAGATTTGTGTTGGCGAAGTCTTTCGGGATCACGCAGACCAGCGGCCTTGATTTGAGCTTTCTAGCTGCGCCGCGCCCGGAAACTGAATCGGGTCATCTGTTTTTCGATAACACTCATCAGGTGCCACGCGAAACTGCGAGTGCTCAGGGAACGATCGCGAAACTCGACCTGAATTATTACATCAGCTGCCGGGCCCGCAAGCACACGATCGCCATGATCGGCTTGGGCAAAACCATTGAAGGCGATTTCCTATCAAGTGAGGACGTCGAGTTGCTGGAAACTTTGGCAGGATATCTTGGCATCGCAATTCAGAACGCGCGGCTGTACGCATCGCTGGAGCAAAAGGTATCCGAATATGAGCGACTGAAAGACTTCAACGAAAACATTGTCGAATCAATCAACGTCGGCGTGATGGCCGTGGATTTGGCTGACCGTATCGAGTCGTGGAACTCGCAGATGGAAGTGATGTACGCGTTGCCACGCTGGCAGGCTATGACTCGTCCGCTGAGCGAGGTCTTCCCTGCCGCGTTCGTTGAGGAGTTCTATCGCGTCCGGCAGAGCCCCGGCATTCACAACCTTTACAAGTTCCGCCTGGGCACGCCGACAGGAGAGAGCCGGGTGGTGAACGTTGCTATCGCGCCGTTGGTGACGAAGAAATTTAATGTGATTGGCCGCCTGATTATCATGGACGACATTACCGAACGAGTTGAGTTGGAATCTCAACTCTCGCAAGCGGATAAGCTTTCTTCCATTGGCCTGCTTGCTGCCGGAGTCGCGCATGAAGTCAATACTCCGCTGGCGGTGATCTCGTCATACGCGCAAATGCTTTCCAAGCAACTGCAGGGCGATCCGCAAAAAAGTGGATTGATGGAAAAGATCACGCGCCAGACTTTCCGCGCCTCCGAGATAGTAAATAATTTGCTGAATTTTTCCCGTACCAGCGGTGCGGAATTCACCAGCGTTGACGTCACCAGCATCATTCTCGATACCCTCGCGCTGCTTGAGCACCAATTCAAAACCGCGAAGATCCAGGTGCAGGATGAATTTGCGGAACATCTACCGCCCATTCATGGAAATGTCGGCAGGCTGCAACAAGTGTTTTTGAATTTGTTCCTCAATGCTCGCGATGCCATGCCGAATGGGGGCACGCTTCGCGTCGCGACTTCAAATGGCAATAATGTCTCAGTGATCGTGTCGGACACCGGTAGCGGCATTGCTCAGGAACATATCCGCCGCATTTACGATCCATTCTTCACTACCAAAGCCGCTCCTGCCGAGGGGCAAAGCCGGGGAACTGGATTGGGTCTATCCGTGACTTACGGGATTATTCAAGAGCATGCCGGACAGATTCGCGTGGAAAGCAGGCCCGGCCAGGGCACCACATTCACCCTCGACTTCCCGATGATGAAGAAGGCCGTTAATGTCTGAAGTTGCGGTGATCCCTCATCCCAATGTAGCTGAACCGTCGCCGCTTTCGACGGGCGCAATCCTGATCATTGACGACGAGATAGAGATTCGAGAGTCGCTCCAAACCTTGCTTGAAATGGAGGGGTACCACGTAGAAACTGCTGCCAGCGCTCAACAAGGACTGACCAGCATCGGGGAGCATGCGTTTGATCTGGTGCTGCTGGACCTGGCATTGCCAGATCGCAATGGACTCGAGTTATTGAGCGAGCTTCGCAGCTACGATCCCCAACTCTCGATCATTATGATCACCGCGTACGGGACCGTGGAGAATGCCGTTCGCGCGATGCAGTCGGGAGCGGTCAACTTCGTCCAAAAACCCTGGGACAACGAAAAGCTACTCGCGGACGTGCGCGCTGTGGTGGGCAGGCGTCGTACCGAAGAAGAAAACATTCAGCTCAAACGCGCGCTCAAACAGCGTTACAACTTCGAAAATATAGTGGGCAAGAGCGAGCCCATGTTAAGCATTTTTGACCTGGTCGCGCAGGTGGCCCCGAGCCGTTCCACGATTCTGCTGCAAGGCGAGAGCGGTACCGGTAAAGAATTAATTGCGAAAGCCCTTCACCTCAATTCGCCGCGCAAAGACCGGGCTTTCGTCCCGGTTAACACTGGGGCCATGCCGCCTGACCTTCTGGAATCCACGTTGTTCGGTCACGTGAAGGGTGCGTTCACCAGCGCCGTTGCTTCAAAGAAAGGCCTGTTCGAAATTGCCGATCGAGGAACCCTTTTTCTGGATGAAATCGGCACCATGGGCATGGATACGCAGAGCAAGATTCTGCGTGTCCTTCAAGACCGGAAATTCATGCATCTCGGCGGGGTTCACGAGTTGCAGGTGGATGTGCGCATCATCGCAGCCACGAATGTGGACCTGAAACAACTGGTTCGTGAAGGAAAGTTCCGGGAAGATCTCTTTTATCGGCTGAACGTTATCACGATCGACCTGCCTCCGCTCCGGCAGCGCAAAGAAGATATCCCTCTTTTGGCCGAATTCTTTCTGCAGCGATACGCGCAGGAAAACGATCGCCCCGCGAGACGCATTACTCCAGAAGCTCTGCGGGCGTTGCTGACTTATTCGTGGCCGGGTAATGTGCGCGAGGTGGAGAACGTCATTGAACGCGCGGTGGTTCTTTCCTCGGGACCGGAGATCGGGACCGAATTGCTGCCTGACCACATTGCTGGACGGGGCACGGCGTTCCCGCGGCTGGAGCATCGAGGCGACGCCTCGCTGTTCGACATCGTAGAAGATTACGAGCGCCATATTATTCTGGACATGCTCGATAAGTGCAACTGGAACCAGACTGAAGCGGCCGAACGCTTCCGCGTGCCTTTGTCTACCTTGAATCAAAAAATCAAACGTCTCTCCATCGAAATCAAAAAGAAAACCAGGGATTAGGAGCTTTGTGGAGCGTCGGGCATCTTCGCCCGACATGACGTGCGAGACGCGCGTCTCCCCATTCGAAGCAGATTGCTTTCTGTTATATTTCCGTCAGGCCACCATCCAAATGGAATTAAAGTCTCCCTCCGAATTCGCCAAGGAGCAAGTCACAGCAGGTCCAGGATTATTCCATCCTTGCAGGACGATCGGTCGCGAATCTTTTCAGCCATCCTGTCTATTCCGGCGACATTGTTCAGCAAGCTGATCTGATAGGCGTTGGATCATTGCCGATTGTCGCGCTGTCCGGGTTATTTACAGGAGTAGTGCTGGCGTTGAACAGCGCCAATACGCTGCAAAGATTCGGATCGCTCTCGCTGATAGCCCAATTGGTCTCAGTGGGAATGGTTACTGAGTTGGGACCAGTCCTCACCGGTCTAATGGTCGCGGGCAGGAATGCGTCTGGAATGGCGAGCGAACTTGGTTCGATGGTGGTGACCGAGCAAATCGATGCGATGCGTGCTCTGGGCACCGATCCGCTGAAGAAGCTGGTAACGCCTCGCGTGGTCTCGACAGTGTTTATGCTTTTTTTCCTCACCATCATTTCAGATCTTCTCGGCCTCTTCGGGGGCTCCATCGTTTCCACCCTGATGCTCGGGCTTGATGCGCACCAATATTGGAGCTCGGCTTGGCAGGTCCTCGCCTTCAGAGATGTCTTCACCGGGCTCATCAAGCCCCTGATCTTTGGATTCATCATCGCAACCGTGGGCTGCTACTACGGCATGTCGGCGCGCGGGGGCACGCAAGGGGTTGGACGCGCGACAACACAGGCCGTGGTGGCTGCATCAGTTTCGATTGTTATGGTGGATGCCTTCGTCACCAAGCTGCTCATGGCGGTTTTCGGAAATCGCTGATATGGGCGCACCTCCTATTGTGGCCGAAGAACGTTCTGGTGCAACTCAAGATTCAGCCTCGCCAGTTATAGTGTTTGAGGATGTTTCGCTTGCGTTCGATCAAAAAGTTGTTCTTGATGGAATTTCATTTCAGTTGGAGCGCGGTGAAACCAAAGCGATCTTCGGCGTGGCCGGATCGGGAAAAGCACCATTCTGAAGCTGGCGATGGGACTGCTTAAGCCGGACAGCGGCCGAATTCACGTTTTGGGAGCGGACATCACAGATATGAGCGAGAAGGATCTGTTTGCCGTACGGCGCAAGATTGGAATGGTATTCCAGGAAAGTGCGCTTTTCGATTCGTTGACAGTTCGGGAAAACGTGGCGTTCCGGCTGCTCGAAGAGGGAGACGTTTCTGAAGCTGACATAGAAAAGCGGGTCCGAGAGGTGCTGAGCTTCGTTGAACTGGAAAGAACCATTGACATGTTTCCGTCTGAACTCTCTGGCGGCATGCGCCGGCGGGTGGCGATCGCTCGCGCTATCGTGAACGAACCCGAACTTCTTTTATACGATTCGCCCACTGGAGGCCTTGACCCGGTGACTTCCACGACAATCGTCGAACTCATTATTAAGCAACGGGATGTCGCGAAAACGAGCTCACTGTTCGTGACGCACCGTTTGCAGGACGCCTTTACCATGGCGACTCACGGATTTGATCGCAAGACAAACCACATGCAGCCACTGTCGCCTAGTGCGCGTGAAACTGTTCCAATGTGTTTTCTGTTATTGCGGGACGGGAAAATTATTTTCAATGGCGATGCGCACGAATTGGCGCGATCGAAAGACGAGTATATCCGAGAGTACATCTCTTAACATTGAGTAATTGGGTAATTTTGTAATTGAGAAATTGAGAAAATATCCGGTAAGGTGTTAAATTACCCGATTGCCCAATTACTAAATTACCCAATTTGCTAGCTGGCCTTTGCTGTATCGGCCATTGCTTTTTTGCGATTCGCGACGTTTGTCTCCATCCTCTGCAGAAATGCGCGGCTCTTTTCGGTGCTGTTCACCAATTCCTCTATCGAGAGGAATGCCGTGGGACTCACCTTCTCGCGCAGCTCTTTCAAAAATGGCTTCACCTTGGCGAAAATGAGAAACATTTCGCCGGAGAAGGCGGGGGTCAGGAACAGATCCCTGTCGAGTGCCCCGTGTTCCACGAAAGAAGCCGCCATGCTCCAATATCCCGAGACCTGGCGAAACCAGTTATTTTCCTGGCTTCCCATGTTTGAGGAAATCTTCAAAACATCGTCAACAGTTTGAGGCCAGAAGGCGGTCGTCCACCAGTGACGCGCTTTGCGCATTTCGGCCTCACGGCGAAGATCGTATAGTTTAAGGATCAGTTCGGCATCAGCGGCAGTAGCTTTATTAGACATTCAAACCTCCAGGAACTTTCTGATTGGACGGGCGAGGACGCCCGTCTCTCCATTAAAACAAAAATTAGACATTTGCTTGCGACTCTCCATCATTGGATGGGCGGGAACCACTTCCCGGGGCGCGCGGGCGCTCGTAGTCGCACTCTTTATTGGGACATGCGATTACTGGTTCTGACTTCACGAATTTTTCCACCAGGTGCTCATGTCCACACAAGGGGCATTTCTCCGGTATCGGCTTGTTCGCCGAAGTGAACTTGCATTTTGGATAGTTACTGCAGCCGTAGAAAGTATTCCCTTTGCGCGCTTTCTTTTCGACCAGCTCGCCATCGGCACAGAGCGGACATTTCACTCCGATGAAGGTTTGCTTCACGTACTTGCACTCCGGGTAGCCGCTGCACGTTGTGAACTCGCCAAAGCGCCCGTGGCGGATCATCATATTGCGGCCACACTTGGGACAAAGTTCATCCAGCGGAATATCGGGAACTTTCTTGCCCTGATCGAGGCGTCGCGTCGTTTTGCAATCGGGGTATCCGGTACAAGCCATGAATTGCCCAAAGCGTCCGCGTTTCAGCACCATTACCCGGCCGCAGTTCTCGCAATACTCTTCCTGCGTCGTTTCCTGAACGTCGGCGGTATCGAGGTCGGGTAAATTGATGGGATTTTCTTTAGTAAATGTGCAGCTTTCGGGATTCTCCTTATCGTAGGAACTGCATGCGTAAAACGAGCCGTGTTTCCCCCACTTGATCACTAGTGGAGATCCGCAACGTTCGCACTTCTCGTCGGTTGGCTTCTCCATCCGCTTGATGTTTTCCATGTGCTTCTCGGCGTAGCGGAGGTCTTTCTGAAACTTTTTGTAGAAATCGGCGAGCGTGTCGGTCCACTTCTCGGTGCCATCTTCGATCTGATCCAGATCGCCTTCGAGTTTGGCGGTATATTGCACGTCGAAAATCTCCGAGAAGTTGGCCACCAGCAAATCTGTTACTACTAGTCCAATCTCAGTAGGCGTGAACTTACCGCCGAGTTTCTGCACGTACTGGCGTTCCTGAATCGTGCTGATGATTGCCGAATAAGTGGACGGGCGTCCGATTCCCCGCTCTTCAAGCTCTTTGACTAGAGACGCTTCGTTGTAGCGCGGCGGAGGCTCGGTGAAATGCTGCTCCGGCTTCAATTCCTTTAGAGTCAGTTTCTGTCCCGGCTCCAATTGCGGCAATTTGTGCTTGAGTTCTTCTTCCTCTTCGTCTTTGACGTCTTTGGACTCTTCATAAATTTTCAGGAAGCCGTCGAACTTAAGGACCGATCCTGTAACCCGGAACCAGAATGTTTCAGTTTTCGATTTCGCGTCTATATCTACAGTCGTCTGGTCGAAGACTGCCGGTGTGATCTGCGATGCTACAAAGCGCTGCCAGATAAGTTTGTAAACTTTAAACTCATCTTCTTTCAGATACTGCTTAATCTGGTCGGGATGGCGGAGAACGCCGGTAGGACGAATGGCCTCATGGGCATCCTGCGTGTTTTTCTTGGATTTAAATGTATTCGGCGCCTCGGGCATATATTCGGCGCCATATTGCGCTTTGATGTAGTCGCGCACTTCGGTCAAGGCGTCGTTGGAAACGCGGGTGGAATCGGTGCGCATGTAAGTGATCAAGCCGACTACGCCTTCTTCGCCCAATTCAACACCTTCATACAACCGCTGCGCGATCATCATGGTGCGCTTAACGCTGAAGCGCAATTTTCGCGAGGAATCCTGCTGCAATTTGCTGGTAGTGAATGGAGGGGCAGCGTTACGACGGCGCTCTTTGCGATCAACGGTTCGAACCAACCAATCGGCGCCTTCCAGTGCGACGCGAATTTTCTCTGCGTCTTCCCCGTTCGTGACTTCAATCTTCTCTTCATTTTTCCCGATGAACCGGGCGTCGAAGGCGGGTGGTTTCGGACCGGCGAGGTTCGCGTCAATCGTCCAATATTCCTGCTTTTGAAAAGCCTTGATCTCGCGCTCGCGGTCAACGATCAAACGAAGCGCAACGGTTTGAACCCGCCCAGCCGAGAGGCCGCGACGCACTTTATCCCATAAAAGAGGAGAAACCTGATATCCGACTAAACGGTCTAACACCCGCCGGGCCTGCTGCGCATCTACCAGGGCTCGATTTATGCGGCGGGGATGCTCGAAGGCCTCGCGTACTGCACGTTGCGTAATTTCATTAAAAGTAACGCGCTGAATGCGGTCGCCATTTTCTTCGCCCGCTTTTTTCTTCTTGCTCTTCTTGCCGACTTTGGCGCCATCTCCCAATTCTTCGGCCAGATGCGCGGCCATGGCTTCCCCTTCACGGTCAGGATCTGGGGCCAGGTAAATGTGATCCATGGTTAAAGCCAGCTTTTTCAGCTTGGCGAGAACCTTTTCTTTTCCGGGGATGACGATGTATTCGGTGTCGAAATTGTTATCAACATCTACGCCCAGCGTACTTTTGGGCAGATCTTTTACGTGGCCGAACGAGGCCTCAACCGTATAGCCTTTACCCAGATACTTCTGGATGAGCTTGACCTTGCCCGGCGATTCGACGATGACTAAACCTTTTTCCAATGTTTCCTCAGTGATTGATTTCTTTCCCCGAAGCTAGCACGAAAGAGCGGGTTTGTAAAAACCGCTGTCAGCTTTCAGCTCTCAGCTTTACAAGCAACGAAGCCAACATCCGCTTAACCTCGATGACCTCTCCGGAAAGACGTTCGTAATCCAACGATTTCAATAACTCCAAATCTTTCGCAAGCAGCAGATGGTATTCAAGTTCACTGGCGGAACCCATTGCGATCTGAACGAATCGTCCGAACTCTACGTCTCCCTTACGACATGTACCCTCAGCTAGGTTCGCTCCGATAGATGCAGAGGACCTACGCATCTGACTAGTCAGTCCATATATCTCCTCGCGAGGAAAAGATCGACTCGACTTATAAACATCTAGGGTAAGGCTGTGAGCCTTCTCCCAAACTTTCAAATTCCGGAAACTCTGCAACTGTCACCGTGCCTCGTCAGGTTTTAGCTGAAAGCTGATAGCTGACGGCTGAGAGCTAGAAGCTCCTTACAAAATTCTTCCCCGGCAACTGCTTCACTTTGCCTGCCAGTTCGAGTTCGAACAAAGCGGCGAAAATTTCTGATGAGGACACGGCTGGCTCCAGCCTCTCCACAATCTCATCTATATGTGTGGATTCATCCGCCTTGAGCAGCGCGAATATCTTCTTTTCGTGGGGCGACAGTTCCGCTTCTTCAAATAAGGATGCGGATTCGGCTCCGGGCGATTCATTGACGCCTTCAGGGGCCAAAGCAATTCGTACATCTGCGGGAAGCTCTTCCCAGACATCCTCCCAGGTCGCGACAAGTTTTGCGCCCTGTTTAATCAACGTGTTAGGACCCCATGAATTCTTGTTCGTGACATTGCCGGGAACGGCAAAAACGTCGCGATTCTGCTCTAGCGCGCAACGAGCGGTGATACGTGTGCCGCTGTACTCTCCGGCTTCGACGACCAGAACGCCGATCGAGATTCCGCTGATAATCCGGTTGCGGATGGGAAAGTTTTGAGGTGCCGCAAAGGTGCTGACGGGAAATTCGGAAATGATCGCTCCACCCATGGCGACGATTTGTTCGACTAGCCGCGAGTTCTCTTTGGGATAAATGACATCAATGCCCGTGCCCAAGACGGCCACGGTCTTGCCCTTGGCAGATATCGCCCCCCGATGCCCGGCGGTGTCCACACCACGTGCCAAGCCACTGAAGATAACGAGGCCCCGTACCGCCAAGTCGCATGCCAAACGTTCGGCCATGCCTGAACCATACGGCGTGGGATGTCGCGTACCCACAAGCGCAATCCCAGGCTGTGATAACGCTGCTACGTTGCCCCGGACGTAAAGCACCAACGGCGGGTCATATATCTGCTTCAACTGCGAAGGATAGGCGGGATCGTCCATCACGATCACATCCGCTCCCACCGATTGCGCGCGGGCGAGTTCCTCCTGGGCGAGTTCGGCGGACTGTCCCGTCGCCAGTGATTGGGCCGAGACCGCGCGAAGACCGGCAGCTTCTAATTCGGTAAGCGTGGCTTTGAAGACAGCTTGTATGCTGCCGAAAAATTCCACAAGGCGACGGCTCTTGTTGGCTCCCAATCCCGGTGTCAGCGCTAAAGCCACCCATTGTCGAATAAGCGTTTCATCTTTGTTGAAAGCGACAGCAACCGCCTGAGACATTGTTGCCTCCAAGTTGCGAACTCTATAGACGGCGCAAAAATGCTGTCAAGGTCAGATGACACAAGTTTGCTAATATAGTTGTAATTCCGCATGAGACGTCTTCGTATTTCCGCTATTTCCTACCTGAATACAGCACCTCTAATGTGGGATTTCCGGCATGGGAACCCCGCCTTCGATATTTCCTACACGGTTCCGTCCCAATGCGCCGCAGAGTTGGCGCAGGGCAGTGCCGATATCGGAATCATCCCGGCGGCAGCCTACGCCAGCATTCCTGACCTGGCGATTATTCCCGGTGTAGCAATTGCATCGAAGGCCGCGGTGCGTTCAATCCTGCTGGTCAGCAAGGTTCCTCTCGAAAAGATTCGAACCGTCGCGCTGGATAACTCTTCTCTAACGTCAGTCGCACTGATTCAATTACTTTTCGCGAAATGGTGGGGCGGAAACAGACACTTCGTTTCCGCCGCTCCTAATCTTGGGCAGATGCTCGAACAGCATGATTCAGCGCTCGTGATTGGAGACGCGGCCTTGCAGGTTGACCGCTCCCGCTACATAACTTATGACTTGGCGGAAGAATGGATTCGCTTCACCGGTAAGCCGTTCGTGTTCGCGTTCTGGGCGGTCCGGAAGGAAGCGTTGACTCTTTTGTCGGATCAGCACTTGGCTTCCATCTTCCAGCAGTCACGCGACAACGGTTTGAAGCCCGAACATTTGAATGAAATCGCCAACGACTGGGCGCCGCGGGTCCATTTGACCGAGGCGGATGTAAAGAGTTATCTGGCGAACAACATCTATTACGATCTGGATCGCGAATGTCTGGATGGTTTGAACCTTTTCTATCAGTATGCCGGCGAGTGCGGTATTCTGCCCGCCCCGCCCCAATTGCGGTTTCTGGAAGCCGAGAAACTTGCAGTTATTTAGCCGCATTTCCCGCAATAACATTGCTGCGCCTGTAAACTGCCATAAGTCGATTCATGCTGAAATATTCCCCATTGCTGTTGGCGGTTTCCATGAGATGGCTTGTGCGGCTGGGCGGACCCGGCTTAATCCTCATTGGTCTCGCGGATAATTCGGTCGTCCCGCTGACCGGAAGCATGGATGTGCTCACCATATATCTTGCCGCGAGCCATCGCGAGGTGTGGCCCTATTACGCGCTCATGGCAACTTTGGGAGCCGTATTGGGCGGGTATATCACTTACTATCTGGCGCTTAAAGGGGGCAAGGAGACTCTGGAGCGGAAATTTTCTAAACGGCGCGCTGACAAACTTATTAACAGGTTTCAGAAGTGGGGCTTTTGGGGCGTATTCGTTCCGGCACTCTTGCCACCCCCGTTTCCGCTTGTGCCTTTTCTGATCGCGGCGGGGGCGATGCAATATTCGCGCAAAAAATTCCTGCTCGCACTGGTGCTTGGCCGGGCGATTCGTTACTCCATCGTCGCCGCGCTGGGAGTCCACTATGGAAGGCCGATTCTTGCGTTTTTCCGTCACTACAACAAGATGGCGGTGCTGGTATTGGTCGGCCTCGCGTTGGTCGGCGGAGTTATCACTCTGGTGGGATACCTTCGCAGCAGAAAAACCAAGTCTCCGCGGAAACGGAGAGCGGTGGCGGAGACCAAGACTGCGTAAGTCAAAGGCGTTTAACCACAGAGGACACGAAGGTGCACGAAGGAAAGCGGAGCAGTTATTTTTGGAGTGTCTTTCGGGAGCGCGGAGAATCCTAGATTTGGAACATACCATCGCTTCTATTAAGATAAATTGAGTAGTTTTACGATTATGTCCCTGACAAAACAACAGGCTTTGGATTTGTTTGAGTCCGATGACTTGATCGGCATCGGCATGGAAGCGGACGCACTGCGTCGAAAGCTGCATCCCGAGGGCGTGGTTACTTACATCATTGACCGCAATATCAATTACACAAATTTCTGTACCGAATACTGCACTTTTTGCGCGTTCTACCGTCCGTTGAAGGGACCGAAAGCCAAAGAAGGATACATTTTGGATTTCGAAACCATCCACGAGAAGATTCGCGAGACCGTCGAACTTGGGGGTACTGGCGTTTTGATGCAGGGCGGACTGCATCCTGACCTAAAGATGGACTGGCATGAAGAGATGTTACGCGGTATCAAGCAGCGGTTTCCGAAGATTCATCTGCATTGTTATTCGGCGTCGGAGATTATTGCCATCGCCGAATATAGCGGCGTGACAATTCGCGATACGATTGCCCGGCTGCGAGATGCGGGTCTCGATTCGATTCCCGGCGGAGGCGCTGAGATTCTCGACGATGAGGTTCGCTATAAGATTGCGCGCCTTAAGTGCCTGACCGACGACTGGCTCAACGTGCATCGAACCGCTCATCAGTTGGGAATGCGGACAACCGCGACCATGATGTTCGGAGTCGGGGAGAACTACGAAAATCGCGTCAATCACTTTCAGCGACTGTTTGAATTGCAGGAAGAAACCGGAGGCTTTACCGCTTTCATCCCCTGGAGTTTTCAGCCGGCAAATACCGCGCTCGGCGGACGGCATTGGAATGAAGCCACTTCCGTCGAGTATCTGAAAACGTTGGCGATTTCGCGCCTGTATCTTTCGAACTTCCTCAATGTTCAATCCAGTTGGGTCACGCAGGGATTGAAAGTCTGCCAGATGGGCCTGCGTTTCGGTGGCAATGACGTTGGTTCAGTGATGCTGGAAGAGAACGTTGTGCGCGCAGCGGGAGTAAATAACTGCACGACCGAAGAAGAGCTCCGCCACATCATCCGCGACGCGGGGTTCAGACCGGTGCAGAGAGACACGTTGTACCGGACGTATTTCCTGAACTAGGACTCAATAAAAATGGCCTCAAGTCGCGAGGCCATCTTCAAAATCGCGGCACCCCATCAAGGTCAACTCAATTATCAGCGTGGGCTAAACCTAAATCAAGTCATTTCCGGGAGAGCCGCGCACCCCATCAAGCGGGCTCCCCCGTTTTGGCACTTTGAGGCCAACCCTCAATGAATCGTGGGGAGTGGACCTGGCGGGCTTCGAACCCGCACCTGCAACCTTGATGGGGTTCCGTGCCGCCGTTACTCCACAGGCCCACGGATCGGAAGCTATACTGTGATGAACGTGAATGGATGGTCATCCGTCACATGTCAGCGCCTGTTGTCCCGATTTGGCAAGATGGTTGACAGATAGAGGTACCGAAATTAACGGGAAGTCGCGGTCCATGCTGCAGCTATGGGATTGTAGGAAATATCGCAATGGCTACAATGAAGTGGAGCAGTGCCGTTGTTGTATTTGTCACGTTGGCTGCCTCATCGCTGCAGGCCCAAGACGCGGTCTATCCTCCGCATAAAGCATCGCCTCCGAAAATTGAGTCCCAAATTGTTCCCCTTGCTGAATCTGTTGTTCAAACGCAATGGACCCACACGTTGCGTCTTGTAAATGCCCCTCGAAATATCACGCTCCTCAATCCCGGACAGTGCATCCGCGTCGGTATCTACTCCACCGGTGACAACCGCGACGATTACCTGGCAAAAACCAAACTGTCCTTCCGCGTGGTGTTCGCCGGGCACAGCGACGTCCATCCTCTTGCATCTCTTTCTGAGTTCAAGCAGATCAAGCCGGAAGGCGGAGACTTTGTGACCGCCGCGCTGGCCGAGGGGGGTGTCAAGGAACCAGCTGCGATCAAAACCGTTGCCAGTCTGGGCACGTCGGCTGATCACTGGTGCGTTCCCGCAGATGCGGGCGACGGATCGGCGACCGTCGTAGCGGAAATCGAATCCCCAGGTGGCCACCAGGTTCTGACCTCCTCGACCATTCAGATCGAGAGCTTCGAAACCGGCAGTAGGAAGTCGTTCAAGGACGGTGAAGAATTAAGTGCATTCGCGCAAACGTACTACCAGCAACCAAATCCTGCGCGACTACTGCCTGCGTTGCAGTTCGTTGTTGTAGATCAAACCCAGCATTCACGCCAAGGGCTGGTGGAGATCTTCGCCGCTTTCCTGAGTGCTGCTCTCCGTTCGGATCCGGTTGCGACGCAGGATTTTCAAATTCGCATTGCGGCCCAGCCTCCACTGACGCGGCAGCTTGGCCTTCTCATCTTACGTTCGGCTGGATACGACATCAGCAATGCGTTAAATGCGTTGAGTGCGGAGGAGCGGCGGAAATTTCTCAGCCTTTCCCCACTCCAAGATCCTTTCGATTTGACTCCCACACGAGAGCTGTTCAAGCACCTCGATATGCTATGGGCCGTGTTCGGCGCAACGGGTGACTGCAAACCGGTGAGAACGGTTGCCAGCGCTCTTGGCTGGAGGACCGACTACGAAGACTTTGACAAACTACGCAAGACACCAAACCCGCCTTCCACCCTCACACCATCGATCGCGCGTGGAGTGGTCTACACGGCGGCTGGCTGGTCTTTGCGGTCGTTTCAAGAAAACGATCCTCTCGTCGCGGATTACATAGATTACATGCTCGCCTCGTCAGACACTCCCGAAGCGGTCAAGTCGGAACTTACAGGACTAGCCAGCAATCCAGCGTTTAAGCAAGCCGGGGGACGATGAGCGGAAGGTTTCGAATCTCAGGGTCCCGTCCAAAGCCGAACATCAGGACCTGTCCGGAATATGAACTTCCACATAGCTGCCGGGACTCACCGCGTTTATCGCTGCTGCAATTCTCTCCGTGTGCAATCGAACCAGCGGCCATTGCGGAGTGCTTAGCACGACGAGGGCTATTCTGTGGTCCGCAAGATTCTGCTGGTATCGGATATTCTTGTCAGCGGTAACAAAAACCTCGAACTCGGCGCGCTCCGCTTCGGCTAGTAAATCGCCATTGGAAAGCGTGTCCCATCCCCGAGTTCTTGCTTCTACGACAGTGTGGCCGATCATAAACGGGGACAACGGCGCAGGTACGCTGTGATCAAAAAGAACGAGCATCGGCGGCGGACGCGGGTACTGACTCGGCAGGAGCCGTAGCAGCTACGCTGCGAGCGGCAAACTCCAGAACCTCGACTATCTGCTCTCTTGAAATGCTAAACCAGTCAGCAATTTCATCCACGGTGGCTCCGGCTTCGAGGTTTTCGAATACGGCTGACACCGGCATCCGAGTATCGCGGAACACCCATGCGCCACCTAGTCGTCCAGGGACGCTTTCAACCGCGGAGCACTGCGACCAATCCAGGGTTGCCATGTTTCTTACCTCTCTCTATTTTAACCTTTTACCACGTTTCCCTCACAGAAGTCGTGCACTCTGAGGTGTTTGGCTCCGGGCGAAGCTGTTCCTTCAGGTACAATGAAAGCTTCGAAAATTAGCTCGGCACGCCCAGGCGTCCTCACTTCAGCATGGAAGTTCCTTCCCAGTTTGCCGTCATTTTCGCATCGCGCGGCATTGGGCCATACATTCGCCAGCATTTTCTGGATACTACGTTCAAGGGCCTCTATCAGGTCAATGGATTCGACCTCGCCCTGCTAATTCCCTACTTCATCATACTTACGCTTCTTGCTTCATACGGCGCTCATCGCTATTTGCTGGTTTATCTTTATTATAAGAACAAGAAAAACCGCACTATTGAGCCTGCCAGCCGCTTCTCAGACCTGCCGCGCATAACAGTTCAGCTTCCGATCTTCAATGAACAATTCGTCATTGACAGATTGCTCGAAGCCATTTGCGGTCTGGATTATCCGGCGGAAAAACTCGACATACAAGTGCTGGACGATTCGACGGACGAAACTGTCGCTGTCGCGCGCGGACTGGTAGCACATTATGCCGCACAGGGGTTTCCAATTTCTTATCTTCAGCGGACGAATCGGGAAGGCTTTAAGGCTGGGGCGTTGGCGGAAGGGATGAAGACGGCCAAAGGCGAATTTATCGCTATCTTCGACGCCGACTTCGTTCCGCCCAGAGACTTTTTGCTGCGCACGATCCACCACATGACCAATCCCAAAGTGGGGATGGTGCAGACACGTTGGACTCATATCAACCGGCATTATTCGTTGTTGACCGAAGTTGAGGCCATTCTGCTGGATGGACATTTCGTGCTGGAACATTCCGGCCGCGCCCGCAGCAGTGTTTTCTTTAATTTCAATGGGACGGCGGGACTATGGCGGCGCACTGCTATCGAAGAAGCCGGCGGGTGGCAGCACGATACTCTTACCGAGGACACCGATCTTTCCTATCGAGCACAGCTGAAGGGATGGAAATTTATTTATCTTCAGGATGTGGAATGCCCTGCCGAGCTTCCGGTTGAAATGACGGCGTTCAAGACGCAGCAAGCTCGCTGGGCGAAAGGCCTGATACAGACGGCGAAAAAAGTGCTGCCACGAGTGCTGAAGAGTGATCAACCGTTTCACGTGAAATTTGAAGCCTGGTATCACCTGACGGCGAACGTCAGCTATCCGCTGATGATCATGCTGTCGGTGCTTTTGTTGCCGGCAATGATCATCCGTTTCTATCAGGGCTGGTTTCAGATGATGTACATAGACTTGCCGCTCTTCCTGGCTTCGACATTTTCGATTTCGAGTTTTTATCTGGTTTCGCAGAAGGAACTGTTTCCCAGGAAATGGCCGCGAGCCCTGCTCTATATCCCTTTTCTAATGGCTTTGGGAATTGGACTCACTGTAACCAACGCGCGGGCGGTCCTGGAAGCACTGATTGGTAGAGAGACTGCCTTCGCTCGCACCCCGAAGTACAACGTGGAGTCTAGAAAAGATAAGGTTCGTTCAAGCGCGTATCGGCAGCGGCTGGGATGGGTTCCGTGGGTGGAATTGCTGATAGGCACTTACTTTGCAATGACCGTCTATTATGCGGTGGAGAATGAAAACTACATCACCGTCCCGTTCCTGATTTTATTTGTAGTCGGATATTGGTACACAGGCCTGATGTCGCTGCTGCAAGGGCGGTTCGCCGGATTATCGCTTGCCGGGGAGAGAGAGACGAAGCCGTTCCCGGTGGGGGTATGAGTTGTATGGGGACAGCCGCCCTCCGTGGATCGGAACATTTTCGAATACGTTCTGCCTATGAAAAAGCTTGCAGTTCTTAGTTCTCTGTTGATTACGCTTTCCATTGGGACTGGGATCGCCTTCTCTCTTGAGCGCCAGCCGAATTCCGACTACCGGGCCAGACGCCAAGCCCTGGCGGATAAAACCAAGGGTGGATACGTACTTCTTTTTGCTCCGCCGGAGGCAGAGGGCCCAAACGATCTCTACGGCTATCGTCCCGATGACAACTTTTTTTACTTGACGGGATGGACTGAGCCCGGCGCCGCTGTGCTGATCGCGGCAGCCGCTGAGGCGCAGGCTGGCTCACCGGCTCGGCCATATACGGAGATCCTCTTTCTTCCGAATCGCAATTCTTCACAGGAACAATGGACTGGACCGAAACTTGGTCCGGACAATCCGGACGCACCGCGAATTACCGGATTTAACCATGTTGAACCGCTCGACAATCTGCGCAACGAATTGCTACACCTGCTCGCGCAGCGGGCGACCGTTTATACCGATGTGCCTGCGTATGGGGAAACCTCGAATTCCACCGCCCCGTTGCAATGGCTCAAGCAGGCCAATGCGTTCCCGGTAGGCATCTCGTTTCAGGATGTTCGGCCAATGCTCGCGTCCCTGCGAACGTTTAAAGACGCAGGCGAAATCGAACTCATCCGCAAAGCGACAAATGCGTCCATCGCTGCGCAACTGGCGGCGATGCACGCAATGAAACCTGGCACGACAGAACGCGAAATTTCAGCTTTAGTGCAGTACGAGTGGGGAAAGCGCGGATGCGAGCGTCCAGCGTACGCCCCAATTGTGGGAGCGGGAACGAATTCCACGGTGCTGCATTACTCTGATGATTCTGGACCCATCAATGCCGGAGACGTTGTGGTGATTGACGCAGCGGGCGAGTATTCGATGTACGCTTCCGACATCACCCGGACCCTGCCGGCCTCGGGCACGTTTACTTCGCGTCAACGCGAGATTTACGATATTGTGCTGGGAGCACAGCAGGCTGCCATTGCGGCCTTTCAATCCGGCAAATCCACGCTACAGCGGAACACCCCGGATTCACTTCATAAAATCGCTTTTGACTACATTGATTCGCACGGCAAAGACCTGCACGGCAACTCGCTCGGCAAGTATTTTGTTCACGGACTAAGCCACTATGTGGGACTGAACGTGCACGATCCTGGAGACTACAAAGCGAAGCTTGGCCCAGGGGCTGTTTTTACAATTGAGCCAGGAATTTATATTCCGGAGGAAAAGCTCGGCGTTCGCATCGAAGATATTTTCTATGTTGATCAGATTGGCAAGCTTATCAATCTGACCGAATCGCTACCGCACACAGTGGAGGACGTTGAACGAGCTATGGCAGGAAAATAGTTTTATAACTTGCGATCGAGTCGGATGAGTCGCCGATTTTGATATGCTAGGACATCGTGCGGATGATGTGGTGGTTTTTGATCCTGGGCTGCGCCATTGCGGCAATTGCCTGGGCTGGCGTATCTCTCTACTTACGTGTACGCCGCCACATGAGAGGTCCAAAAGGAACTTTGCAGACTGCTTCCGGAGAAATTGAAATCGAACACGAAGACTGAGACCGGTAATACCTGGAGAAGATATGACAAGAACAGCGACGCAAACTCTTGAGCGAAATGGGCGGCCCTTCGATCTGGTGCAACAGAGCGCCATTATTATCGGGGCAAGCTTGTTCGTCGCCTTGTGCGCGCGTGTTTCTTTGCCGCTTCCTTTCACTCCGGTCCCACTGACTTTGCAAAATTTTGGAGTGCTACTGGTCGGGCTCATGCTGGGTAGCCGTCGCGGCTTTGCTGCTCTACTTCTTTATTTGGCTGAAGGTGCTGCTGGACTCCCGGTATTCAGCATCGGAGGCCTGGGAGGTATCGCGCAGTTGCTCGGTCCCACAGGCGGGTATTTGTTTGCTTATCCACTTGCAGCCGGGATAGCGGGATTGATCATGGAACGCGGCGCACGAACGTTCGCTCGAGCGGCCGTGGCCAGCGTATTGGGAGACGTCGTGCTGTTCGCCGGGGGCATCACGTGGTTGACGGTGTACACACATTCTTTCGCTCAAGCGATTCGATTTGGCCTTTACTGGTTTATTTTTGCCGAAGTGATTAAAGTGATGTGCGCTTCCGCGATCGCAAGTGGGTGGCAGCGCTTCTTAAAACAACACTGAATTTCCACGCATCATAAATTCCTACACCTGCCCCGCCGGGGACGTTAAAGGATTTGCAATGTCCAGCAGTACCACCGCTGAAATTCGTGAAATTAGCGTCGCCCATAGCCCCGACTCGGATGACGCGTTTATGTTTTATGGGCTCGCGACCAATAAAGTCCGTGTGCCGGGACTGCGATTCACGCACACTCTGTGCGATATCGAGACCCTGAATCAAAATGCACGACACGGAGAAGGCGTCTATGACGTGACCGCGATTTCATTTCACGCTTATCCCTACATTCAGGATAATTATGCCTTGCTCCCTAGCGGGGGCAGCGTTGGGGACGGTTATGGTCCCATGATCGTAGCTAACAAGACCTACACCCAGACCGAGATTAAGCGGAAGAAAATCGCGGTGCCGGGCACTTTGACAACCGCTTATCTCGTGCTTAGGCTTTTTGCTCCGGGCATTGAGACTGAGGTGGTGCCCTTCGATCAGATTATCCCGGAGGTACTGGAAGGAAAGCACGAGGCCGGGCTGATTATTCACGAGGGTCAATTGACATACGGCAAGGCCGGGTTGCACCGTATCGTTGATCTGGGCAAGTGGTGGCATACCATGACCGGGCTGCCTCTGCCGCTGGGGGGAAATGCGATTCGACGCAGCCTCGGACCCGAACTGATGGCGAGTGTCTCCAATGCGCTGCGGGAGAGCATCCAATATGCTCTCGATCACCGTGAAGAGGCGCTGGCGTATGCCATGCAATTCGCCCGTGATCTCGATGCTCAACTTGCAGATAAATTCGTTGGAATGTACGTCAACGAACGCACTCTGGATTACGGCGTCGACGGACGGGAAGCAGTCCGGCGTTTACTGGACATGGGACATACGGCAGGGATCATTCCGATCGCGGCGAGAGTGGACTTTGTAGGGTAGGTGATGGTTAGGCTAGCAAGCCTCCGAACGATCCCATTGATGCACTGGCGTAGGAGTGGCTCCGTAACTACGACTCGTGTGCTTTGTCTAACCTCTCCCGAAAGTTCTTCGCCCAGGTGCGAAATGCTGCCTCAATATCTCCCCATTTTTGATAGGCCTTAAGCCCGCTGAAATACCTGCGGCCGCTCTTGCTGGTCATGAACGCTACCATTACGTCCCCGGACACGGAGTCGACTATCTCCCCTTCAATCGCAACTTTGCCGACACTGAGCCTGGGTACTAACATGCTCGCGCCGGGGGCTGCCGCATGGGCCGCAACGCTTGCAGCCCCCGCCACTGCAGCGTTCTCTTTGCCGCCCGTGGGCTCCACGTTAGTAATTGCCAATCGCAACACCAAGACACCCGGTCCGGGATCGGTCACGATGGCGTAGTGTCCCGATTTGAGTTCGTCCTTAATCGCTTTGGTGAAGTACTCAGCCAGCTTCGCCAATTGCGCGGGATCAATACCGCGCTGTTGAGCCTCCGGAAGCAGGTAAACAGTTACCGGGTCAAGGATGAACTTGCTGGAATCGTTCAAAACGTCTTTATTCTTCCAATAGGTGAGCAAATCGCTGTTGTGGGGATCGGGCTGGAGTAGGGAATAGTTGTCGCCTAAAAAGCCGGACTCCTGGCTCAACATCTGAGATTGCTGTTTCGACAGTTCTTGCGCTTGCGCCGTTAGGCCAATAAGCAGCAGTGAACTTGCCAGCACGCACGCCCGGAACGATTGCGAGAGTAAAGTCCTATGAACGGACCGGTTCCGCCCTTGAGACTTCCCAGCTGTCCCGAGAAACTTGGCAGCAGCGGTCGGCACGATCAGACAGCATTCGATCCGGTTGCTCTGTCTCATAAGTCTTTCCTTTCGGCTTTGCCAACAACGAAGTCCACGCAGGCGAAATCTACCTTTGCCGTCGTGCCACGTTAACTGCCAAAAGTGACAGTCAGTGACAGCGCCCGTCTGAAACGCGTGACCTACCGAGTTGAAACCGCCTCGTTCGCCTTTTGCCACTACTGATTCAGCTCGCTTCAATAACGCTTCACCGCCTCGGGCTTGTCGAGATACAATCCGTCCGCATGGTCACCTGCTCCGGCTGCGGGGCCGTATCTTCCGAAAGCGTCCGCTTTTGTTCTTCATGCGGGCGTGGCTTACCCATCCTCGATACCCCGACTCTGGATAACACGAGGGATCTTCGATCGCCAGTTCCCCCGAGCTCACGTCCGTCGCAAAGTGGTGGCTTCGCTCCCGGCACAGTTCTCGCAGAACGTTATCGCATAGTTGCTCTGCTCGGACGAGGCGGCATGGGAGAAGTCTATCGCGCTGAGGATCTCAAACTTGGGAATGTTGTAGCGCTCAAATTTCTTCCCGCCTCCCTGCAGAGCGACACTGCGGCTCTCGCCGGATTTCATGCGGAAGTGCGTAACGCACGCCAGGTTTCGCACCCGAATGTCTGTCGCGTTTACGACATTGGAGAAGTGGACGGCAAACATTTTCTCACCATGGAGTACATAGACGGTGAGGACCTTGCGTCGCTGTTGCGCCGCATCGGGCGGCTCCCTGCCGACAAGGCGTTGGAAACGGCGCACCAAATCTGTGCAGGTCTGGCGGCAGCGCACGACTGCGGGTTGCTGCATCGTGATCTGAAGCCCGCCAACATCATGCTCGATGGACGAGGCCGGGTGCGCATCACGGACTTCGGGCTGGCCCTAAGCAACGAAGACGCAACTGGCCGCAGCGAAACTGCGGGCACACCCGCCTACATGGCTCCCGAGCAAATCGGAAAGGGCGAGGCCAGCGTTCGCAGCGATATCTACTCGCTGGGACTGGTCTTTTATGAGCTGTTCACTGGACGCCTCCCTTACAAGGCGGACACGCCTATCGAGTGGCGGCGAGCACATTTGGAGTCATCTCCCCGGACGCCGTCGTCAGTGGTCAAGGACATTGATCCAGTCGTGGAAAAAGCGATTCTGCGTTGTCTCCAGAAAGACCCCGCGCAGCGGCCGTCTTCGGTACGGCAGGTGGCGGCGGCGTTCCCGGGAGGCGATCCGCTGGCCGCAGCGCTCGCGGCTGGAGAAACGCCATCGCCTGAGATGGTCGCGGCTTCGGGAGAAACCGAGGGCCTGCGTCCCCTTGTGGCCTGGGTCTTGTTGGCAGGAGTCGTCGTCGGGGTTACTGCGGTAATTCTGATGAGTGCACAAACGATGCTTTACCGGCGCGTGCCACTCGAAACGCCGCCGGAAGTGCTGGCCCAACGCGCACGGGATATTCTTCACAGCGTCGGCTATTCCGAGCCGCCGGCGGACACGGCGATGGGGTTCTACGAGGGGAGAGCTTTTCTACGCTATATCGCGGAACACGACAAATCGAAGACGCGCTGGGACCACCTCGAAACCGGGGCGTTCGTGTTTTGGTATCGCGGCAGCCCCCGTCCACTCGCGGCTCAATCCTTCTCCTCGGATGCACCCCTATTTGGATCTGTATGGATGGACGACCCGCCGCTCGATAAGTCCGGGATGACGCTGGTAAGGCTCAATCCGCTCGGGTCGCCTTACTCAGCTCATCGTAATTCCTCCGCAGGTTGAGAACCAGACGGTCGCCGCATCGTCACTTGACTGGGCGCCGCTGTTCTCTGCCGCGGGGCTCGATTCGTCCAAGTGGCCGCCAACGAAGCCGATGTGGACGCCCCCGGTTGATAGCGACGCACGGGCTGCGTGGACAGGATCGCTGGCCGAGCGCCCCAATATCCCGGTGCGGATTGAGGCTGCGGCGTACCGGGGTAAGCCCGTCTACTTCGAGTTGATTGGCCCGTGGACCCGCCCCGAACGCATGCAGCCGTATCAGCCGACCGCCGGCGAACGGGTGAGTCTGGTGATTCTCACTGTGTTGTTGCTTTCGCTGCTGGTGGTCGGCGCAATGCTTGCCCGAAGGAACCTACGCCTGGGCCGGGGTGATCGCCAGGGGGCATATCGTCTGGCAGCTTTTGTTTTTGCGGCTTGGGCGGTGGCGTGGTTCTTTGGTGCGCATCACGTCCCGAACTATGGAGAACTTGCGCTCTTCATGGAGTTTTTGGCTTGGGGGCTTTTCTTCTCCTGTTTCATCTGGGTGCTCTACATGGCTCTGGAGCCCTATGTACGCCGCCGCTGGCCCGCCACGCTGGTCTCCTGGAGCCGCTTACTGGCGGGAGACTTTCGGGATCCACTGGTGGGACGCGATGTGCTTGCGGGTTGTCTTTGGGGGGCGTGTGTGGCCGTGGTTATAAGATTAGGGTGGTTTATTCCCTCCTGGCTCGGCTATGCTCCGCCGCAGCCATCTTCGGGCCAACAGTGGCAGCTTCTGGGGGCGCGCACGACTATTGCTTATTTGTCGAACAGCTTGTTCTCTAATGTTCTTCTCTCGCTTGCGTTTCTGTTTCTCCTGGTCCTTTTGCGGGCCTTGTTGCGCAAGGAATGGGCGGCAGCGACCGCATGGACCTTTTTCCTCACCGTCTTCGTACTACTGGGGGAGCACGATTTTATTGTCTGGGTGGAGGTGCCGATCGTGCTGGGTGTGACTGTGTTTCTGCTGAGACGCCTCGGCCTGCTGTGGCTGGTGGTTGTATTCGTCTTCGGCAGTCTCACGAGCTTTCCCCTGACGACCCAGAGCTCTGCGTGGTATGCGGGCATCAGTCTGGTCGGTATTCTGCTGATGGCCGCGATAGCGTTCTACGGCTTCTACACGTCTCTAGGAGGCCGGCCGGCTTTCGGAGGCGTTGTGCTCGAGGAGTGAACTCTACCTATGGGTATTTCTCGGGGCGGAACTTAACATTCGCCCAATCCCTAACTGCTAATTCGACTCGCGCCAATAAGGCTTCGCGGTTTCTGGCTTGTCGCGCTACAATCCGTCCGATGGTCACCTGCTCCGGTTGTGGAGCTGTATCTTCTGAGAGTGTCCGCTTTTGTTCTTCATGCGGGCATGCCGTTTCCATTCTCGATACACCGACCCTGGAGCCGGAAAGAATCGCTGTCCCACCTCCGCGGGTTCCGGCAAGTTCGCGCCCACAAGCCGGCGGATTTGCACCGGGCACAGTTCTAATCGAGCGGTATCGAACCGTCGCGCTTTTAGGGCGCGGTGGAATGGGCGAAGTCTATCGCGCTGAGGATCTCAAGCTCGGCAACGTTGTAGCCCTTAAGTTTCTTCCCGCCTCTGTCCAGAATGATGCCAACGCCCTCGCCGCGTTTCATGCGGAAGTGCGTAACGCACGCCAGGTTTCGCACCCGAATGTCTGTCGCGTTTACGACATTGGAGAAGTGGACGGTAAGCACTTTCTCACCATGGAGTACATCGACGGCGAGGACCTCGCGTCGCTGTTGCGGCGCATAGGCCGCTTGCCGGCGGACAAAGCTCTGGAAACCGCGCACCAGATCTGTGCTGGTTTGGCGGCTGCGCATGACTGCGGGTTGCTGCATCGTGATCTGAAGCCCGCCAACATCATGCTCGATGGACGAGGCCGGGTACGCATCACGGACTTCGGGCTGGCCCTAAGCAACGAAGACGCAACGGGTAGGAGCGAGACTGCGGGTACGCCAGCCTACATGGCTCCTGAGCAGATTGGAAAAGGCGAGGCCAGTGTTCGCAGCGATATTTACTCGCTGGGGCTCGTCTTTTATGAGCTATTCACAGGGCGGCTCCCTTATCAGGCAAATACTCCTATCGAATGGCGGCGGGCGCATCTGGAGTCATCTCCCCGGACGCCGTCGTCGGTGGTCAAAGACCTTGATCCGGTCGTGGAAACGGCGATCATGCGTTGTCTGCAAAAAGATCCCTCACTTCGGCCGTCTTCGGTACGGCAGGTAGCGGCTGCGTTTCCAGGAGGCGACCCACTGGCCGCGGCACTTGCCGCAGGTGAAACGCCATCGCCGGAGATGGTCGCCGCTTCGGGAGAAACGGAAGGCCTGCGCCCCGCTGTGGCTTGGTCTGTGCTGGCCGCGGTCATTGTGTCAGTCACAGTGGCCATTCTGTTGAGCGCACAAACGAAACTCTACCGTCGCGTTCCGCTCGAAAAACCTCCGGAGGCGCTTGCAGAACGAGCGCGGGATATTCTGCAAAGCGTCGGCTACTCCGAGCCGCCGGTGGACACGGCGATGGGGTTCTACGAAGGAAGCCGATTTCTGAGCTACATCGCAGTGCACGACAAGTCAAAGGCGCGTTGGGATAACCTTGAGAATGGCGCGTTCGTTTTTTGGTATCGCGGCTGTCCCGTACCCATGCCGGCTTTGCGGGCGTTCTTCTTCTCGGAAGCACCCATTTATGGAGCCGTGTGGACGAACGACCCACCGTTAGCGGTATCGGGGTGTAGCCTGGTCAGACTTACACCGCGCGGTCATCTTATTGAGCTCATCGAAGTTCCTCCGCAGATTGAGAAGGCAGAAGCTGGTGTGTCGCCCCTAAACTGGGCACCGCTATTCTCTGCCGCCGGACTTGATCCTGCCAAGTGGACTTTGGCGCAGCCAACATGGACTCCTCCGGTGGATAGCGACACGCGAGCTGCGTGGACCGGATCGCTGGCCGAGCGTCCTGACATTCCGATGCGGATTGAGGCAGCGGCTTATCGGGGTAAGCCCATTTGCTTCGAACTGATTGGCCCTTGGACCACGGCTGGGCGGATGCAGCCGTATCAGCCGACCACAGCCGATGTGGTATTTCTTGTGATTTTCGTCATTTTTTTCCTTGCAGTGCTCGTGGGCGGTGCAATGCTCGCTCGACGGAACTTGCGCCTGGGCCGGGGCGATAGTCGAGGGGCATATCGCACCGCAGCTTTCGTTATTGCGGCGTGGGCACTGGCTTGGCTCTTTGGCGCCCATCACGTCCCGAATTTCGCCGAATTTCCTATGTTCATGGAATTCTTGGTATGGGGAGGCGGCTTTTTCGGTTTTACATGGATCCTCTACATCGCGTTGGAGCCGTATGTGCGCCGCCGCTGGCCCACGACCCTGGTCTCCTGGAGCCGCCTGCTGATGGGAGGTATTCGAGACCCATTAGTGGGACGCGATGTGCTTGCTGGTTGTCTTTCGGGATCGTTTTTGGCCGCCATTACAAGACTATTGTGGTTCGTTCCTTCCTGGCTTGGCCATCCTCCAGCACGACCAATCGGCGGGCCAGATTGGCAGTTTTTAGGCGCTCGTACAGCCATTGCTGCGACGGCAAGCTCCTTGATGGGCGCGCCTGTTTTCTGGCTCGCGGTTCTGTTTGTCTTGTTTCTTCTCCGGACGTTACTGCGCAAGCAGTGGGTGGCCACGGTTGTATTCGTCCTTTTCTTAGGCATCTTTGTTGCGGCGGGCAGCCAGTTTGAGCCTGTTCCGTCTCTGGGCGGGTTGATTTTTGCATGCGTAGCGGCGTTTCTCCTGACTCGATTCGGCTTACTTACAGTAATTACCAATTTTATTTTCTACAGTGTTCTGGAGGGCTTTCCTCTGACGACCCAAGGGTCTGCATGGTATGCGGGTATTGGCCTCAGCGGAATTTTATTGATGGCCGCGATCGCGTTTTATAGCTTCTACACATCGCTTGGCGGCCGGCCGATTTTCGGAGGTGTTGTGCTCGAGGAGTGAGCTAGCGTTGAGAGTTTTTTCCGTCCGGATGTTCAGATTCGTTTGATGAGGTTGTGGTGGGAACATCCTTCTGCTTGAGCTTGTCTAATGCTTTTTGTGCTTCCGCCGCGTCGGGCCCGTGCGGCAGAATCTTCAAATAATTCTGATAGTGTGCCACTGCCTGCCGGAATTCGTTTGTTTTCTCAAACGCCTGTCCCAAACGAAAATTAGCGTCGGCATCGTTGTCCTTCCACAACAGCGCATCCTGATAGCGGGCGATCGCCGCGCGATAATTCTTGCGCTTGAAGTAAAAATCGCCAACCTCGACGTCCTTGGCGGCTTTGTGGGGATCCCACGGATGGAATGATAGCGAGTCCGTTGATGCGTCCCCGACATCGGAATCGGACGTATCGCTGAAAGGATGGTCCTTGGCGTCGTCTTTTGGTGGGCTCAGATCAATTTTCGTGTCTTGGCTGGAGCTTTCTCCTGCCTCTTTTTCACGGTCGTAACGCGGAGGGGCCTGGTTCTGTCCCGGGGCCTTGTCGGGATGGGGGACTTCTTCAATCTGGGCGGCGGAGTGCGTTGGAAGAAACGCCAACGCAAACAGCAGCGCTAGAAGCACGGGCAATACCCTTCGCAACATGCTTCCATTTTACCGCGATTGTTGGCGGATTATGCGACACCATGCTTCAAAGCTGCAAAAGCGGGTCCCTCCACTCCGCTTCGCTCCGGTCGGGATGACACTTATTCTCCGAGCCGCCTCACTTCATTCCATCCAAAATTGATCCTACAATTCCGCCAACGACCCCTCCCTGGACGGACTCCCTTGACGGTGAGGGCATGTACTCCATCAACTGATGAGCCAGCTTCGAAATCGGTAGGGTTTGCAGCCAAACTTTTCCCGGCCCGGTCAATGCAGCGAGGAAGATCCCATCGCCGCCGAAGATCATATTCTTGATGCCCGGAATTCTGGTGATTTGAAAAGATACATTAGCTTCAAAAGCGCCTACGTGCCCCGGATGAACCCGCAGCATCTCGCCGGGGCGAAGCTCTTTCAAGATCACCTCGCCTGATAGTTCCAGCCAGGCCGTACCCTGTCCGCTGATTTTCTGAAGCAGGAATCCATCACCGCCAAAGACCCCTGCACCAAGGGATTGCTGGAAACCAACGCCAATCTGGATCTGAGGTGTGGCGCAAAGGAAGCCGTGACGATGCACCATGTGCTCATGTCCGGGACCGATATCAATCGGCAAAATGTGACCGGGCACCTTGGTAGCAAAAGCTAATTCGCCGGCCGCGCCAGCAGCGCGATATTCGGTCATGAAAAGCGTCCCGCCGCCGGCGACTCTTCGCAGCACGCCGAAAATTCCCCCTCCCCCACCGAGTTGGGTATGGGTCAAGAGCTGGATGGAGCTGCTCATCCAAGAAAGCTCTCCCGCCTCGGAGATGATTGATTCATTAGGCTCAAGGACGAACTCGAGGACTGGCATGGTGGTGCCGATGATGCGACTCTGCATGGTGAACTCCTTTTGGTTTTCGATGGCGGCGGACGCTGACTTACTCAAGTTTTAAGGGAAAGCAAGTATACATGCCCAAAAAAATGGCCGGTCCATGGGGGAATGGAACGGCCAGCGTTGGCGAAATCCTCCGGAGAGGAGGGAAAAGTCTTTACATTGACGGCGGTGCTGTCTGATTGGTCGCGGACGGTTGCTGCGCCGGGGCTCCGCCTTCGGCCGCGGTGTTACTCATCAAATGGACATCAACGCGGCGATTGGCTGCGCGTCCTTCGCGAGTCTTGTTAGTTTCAACCGGCTTGTCTTTGCCGAGACCGATCAGATAAATCTTGTGAGCAGGTATGCCGTGTGTTGAAGCTAGATACTGAATAACCGCATCAGCCCGGCGTTGGCTCAGGGCATAGTTATAGTCTGCGGTTCCGACTGAATCTGTGCCGCCTTCGACGGTTAAAATGTAGCCTTTTGTATTCGGGACAGTTTCTGCCATCTTGTCCAAATCTTCTTTAGCCTCTTTAGTCAGATTGTCCCTGTTAAATCCGAAATGGACTGAGGCAGTGCTGACTTCTTTATAGTTGTCGAGGTTGGCTACGGTGTTTTGTAGTACGTTCACGCGGTTGACAGCGTTGTCAGCCTGAGTCTGAGCTTCCGTCGCCTTCTGTCCTGCAGCTTGAGCTTTCTGGTCAACCTCGGCGGCCTTAGCCTGCACCTGTTGGATTCCGGCTTGAGCGCGGGCATCCACGTCTTTAATGTCTTTAGTATTCTTAGCGGTCATATCGTCGAGCTCGTTGGTCTTGTTGATCAACGGAGTGGTCTGGTTGCGAACATAATTCTTGCTCGAGCAACCTACTGTGCCCGCCATAGTAGCCGCCAACAAAATTGCTAACGAAGTGCGATTCATCTTTGAGGGCTCCTTCCCCTGGGTCTTACAGAACCTTTTGCACAGAATCTTCGATGCGTACAACGGTCCGCAGGTTCCATTGCCGAACGCTATTGTACTGTGCACGACCGATGCCAACTGCGGTAATCGCCAAGGGGGCACCTAATCAATAGATATTGAACTAGTTACCGGTACAGATAACTGAGCTCGGAAGGCTATGGATTGAAACCGGAGGGAAAATTTTATACGGTTGCGCTCACAGTGAATCACGGCCAGCCGACGCTATCTCTAATAAAATAGGTAGCAAAGTTTCAAATTAATGGATTTCCAAGCCAAAATTCGTTCCCTTCCCGCTTCGGCCGGAGTGTATCTCTACAAAAATGCGGAAGGTGACGTCATTTACGTCGGCAAGGCCGGGAACTTACGCAATCGAGTTAGCTCTTATTTTCACCAAAGCCGTGTACAGGATGCGAAAACTGACACGCTGGTGCGCGAGGCCGTAGACGTTGACTACATCGTCGTAGCCAACGTGAAAGAGGCGCTGGCTCTTGAAAATCACCTCATCAAACAGAAGAAACCGCGTTTTAACATCCTGTTGCGGGATGACAAGACTTATCCCTACGTGAAACTGACTTTAGGGGAGCGCTTCCCCCGCGTTTATGTGACACGCCGTCTTCGCAAGGATGGGTCGTCCTACTATGGTCCCTACTTCCCTGCCAATCTTGCGTACCGCCTGGTGGATTTGATTCATCGGCACTTTCTGATTCCATCCTGCAAAGTGGATTTGGGACACTTCCATCCGCGAGCGTGTCTTCAGTATTACATTGGACGCTGTCTTGGACCGTGCGTCGAAGGACTCAGCACCCCGGATGCTTATCAGGAGGCGGTGCGGGATGTGAAGCTGTTTTTGGAAGGCCGGCCTACGGACCTTTCGCGCTCTCTACGCGAGCGAATGGAGAAAGCGGCGCAAGGTCAGGAATTTGAACGGGCGGCAAAATATCGCGATTTGATTTCGACGGTCGAGCAGTTTCAGGAGAAGCAACGGATCGCAACCGTCGAAGGCGATGATGCCGACGTTTTCGGTTATCACTACGAAAATGGAATGCTGGCAGTGAATCTATTCCATATGCGTGGCGGCCGCGTACTCGACCGCAGAGAGTTTTTCTGGGAAGATTTGCCGGAATTAAACGCAGTCAATGGAGAGACGGGCGTCTCCGCCCCTCCAGATGAGGTGCAAGGGATGACGGGCGAAGAATCTCGTCGCTCCATGGACGCATTTAATCCTGGAGAGTTCTTCTCTGCCCTTCTCAAACAGCTTTATATCGGACAGCCTTACGTTCCGCGAAATATCTATCTTCCGGTGGATTTTGAGGACCGCCTTGAGCTGGAAGAAGTCCTGTCTGAGCAAATAACGAGTGACATCTCACGCCCGGCGCGAGTGCACCTGCTGGTTCCCCAACGCGGGGACAAGCGCTCTCTTCTCGACTTGTCGGCCACCAATGCCAAGCAGTCCTACGATCAGCGCTTCCGGATCATGAAGCCCAACACCAAAGCTATTCAGGAGGCTTTGCAGGATGCTTTGGGAGTTCCTGATCTTCCCGAGAGGATTGAATGTTTCGACATCTCGCACATTCAGGGCGCGGAAACCGTGGCTTCCATGGTGGTTTGGGAAGATGGCCGCATGAAGAAGTCGGATTACCGGAAATTCATCATTCGGAGCGTAGAAGGCGTGGATGATTTCGCTTCCATGCGCGAGGTGGTAACACGGCGCTACAAGCGGATACAGGACGAAAAGAAAAAGATGCCCAGCCTGATTCTCATCGATGGCGGATTAGGGCAATTACACGCCGCCGCAGAAGCTCTGGGAACGCTGCAAATCATTAATCAGCCGCTCGCAGCCATCGCGAAACGAGAGGAGATCATTTATGTCTATGGGCAGGAAGACGAGCCGGTAGTTCTCGATCATCATTCGCCGATGCTTCATCTGATTCAGCTGATTCGCGATGAGGCTCATCGCTTTGCGGTTTCTTTCCATCGCAAGCGGCGACAGATGCGGGATCGCGCAACTGAACTGCGCGAAATTCCTGGCGTTGGTGAGCGGACGACCCGCCGTTTACTTGAACATTTCGGCAGCGTGCAGGCAGTGAGGCAAGCTGACGTTTCAGCGCTTTCGGCAGTGGTTACGCGCAGCCAGGCGGAGGCGATTCTGGGACATTTTCAGAAGTAAAGTCCAAATTCACGGAGTCGCAGAATCGCTTTGACTGGGCGGTTGGGAGCGTTCGGATTTTTGTTTTTTGGTCTGCAACGCCAGATCCACCCACTTGTCGGCGGTCTTATCATCTGCGTTGTACCGCTTTTCGTCGTTGCATTGAATGTCTGCTCGCTCTCGGTACATCAGGTTCATGTAGGCCATCGCATCGTCGTAGTCCGGACGCAATCTAAGAGCTTCGGTCAGCATTTTGATTCCGTCTTCCACGCCATCTTGATTCGTGCGGCGAAGTTGCCAACACTCTGCTGCATCGATGAGGGGTTTGTCTGGCGGTAGTCCAACTTTGGCCCGCAGCTCCATCCTGGGCTGATACACCTGAGTCCAGTCGATCACGCCAATCGTGTAGTAGGCTTCCGGATCCTTCGGAGTCAACTCAATTGCTCTGGCATAGTACTTCTTGGCTTCTTCAAATTTCTTCATTTGCAGATCAATGTAAGCAATACTTTTGATGGGATCCGGCGATTTTGGATCAAGTTCAACCAAAACTTGATACTGCTCAATCGCAGCCTGGCAGATCTGCAAATTTTCAGATGTGTCAACGCCCGGTACGTAAAGCTGTGCATAGGAATTCGCCAAATATGGGTGAGCGACTTTATTCTGTGGATCCAGCGAAGCCGCTCCTTGGAAATACTGGATAGCTTCTTCATACCTTGCATCCTTGTATGCCTGGACACCCTGCTCCAATTCGCTATCCGCCGTGGCCACTTGAGCCCACAGGCCAGTAGGCAAGTACCAGAGCAGCGCGATTACGACGACGCCATTGCTAAACACGCGTCTCATCGACCCTCCCTCCTAAACTGAAACGGCAGCTCTTAGGGGTGCTAAATCAATTTGACACCTTCGATGGAAGCGGAGTTCCAGACCGTGCCGGTTCTACCGCATCCGTCGCCGTATTTTCCTGTTTCAAAGCAGCAATAATTTCGGGACGCAGCTTCCATTCTGGATGATTGCAGATTGCCTCGACAAGAATTGGGTTCGTCTTCCGCCGGGTTAGCTGCTTGATGATACCTATTTCGGTAATTCGTGCATTCTTTAATGCTGCATCGATCACGCGACGGTCCGGCTCTTCGAGCAACGCTGCCGCAACACGCCCCGAAGCCCGGCGTGCCAGTGAGAGTTTCTCCCCCAGCGAGAGTTTCTCCAGACGATTAATCAGGCTTTCTTCCGCCGCTACTTTTATGTCGGCGGCGATGGTTGGCATAAGCGCCACGCGCATCAGATCAAAGGTGAATAAGTGACGGAGCAACGGCAGCAATAGATGCCGGGGTGTCTTCGGATGCGCAACCAGAGCCAGCTTCACTTTGCGGCTCTTGATCAAACCACTGTTCTTGCTGATCCTTTCTAGAACTTCCGGTTCAAGGCCGGGACGCTTCAATAAGGCTAGCGCGAGATCCTCGGTTAATTCTGCATCGGAAACGACCGGTTTGACACTCTCGACCGCAGCGATCTCTTCGTCGGGTCTCGCAGGTTCACTGTCGTGACTTCCGGCTAGTTTTCGCTGCACATTAACTCCATACATTGTTATTTCCGAACAGCTTTACCTGTGAGGAATCTGCTGTTACGGAGATATACGGTGCCCTGAGTTCCGGGCTAAATCTAACGCGCCTCGGACGGGATCGACTATTTTTTCCTCTATTAGCAGGCGGGAACAATCGCGGCGTAATTCATTGTAGAAAACATCTCGGACCAATGCCGAGTTAGCAAACACACCGCCAGACATCGCAACTGGAATATCCTCCGCGCCTGAGAACAGCCTGCCTGCAACAATGTCAGCGAGAGCAGCCAACTCTATTCCCGCACGCCGCAAGATGTCAGACGCTGACTCGTCGCCTGAATCCGCGGCGGCCAACACCGCGGGAAATAATGCCGCAAAATCCGGAGTGGGGGACGCGTTCGCCGCCAACACGAGTTCATCGCGAGTTTCAACATTCCAGGCCTTCATGATTGCTCGTAATAGCGGCCCCTCGGAATTAGGATTCTCGTCGGCATCTCGCAATGCAGCCGCTAGTGCCCTGCGTCCAATCCAATTGCCCGACCCCTCGTCAGAAACGGGGGCGCCCCAGCCTCCGACTCTTGCTGTTTGTCCCTTGGCATTGCGTCCGTAAGCAACGGATCCAGTCCCCGCAATCACCACGATCCCTGGCTTTGCGCCGAAGGCTGCGTGTAGCGCAATGATCATGTCCCCGACAATTTCAATGTCACCCGAAACTGTCTTGGCCAATATTTTGCGGAGGATGTTCGCCACTGCCGGCCATGCGGCGCCGGCGACTCCCACACAGGTCCGCGATATGTGTGCTGGATCAATTTCTGCGGCGCGACAGGCCTGCTGGATTGCGTTTAGCAGCGATGTACGCGCGTCTGTCTCCCCAACCCGATGGACATTGCTAGCTCCAGCAGTTCCCGCGCCTAATACGGATGTCTCGTCGCCAACCAGGCACGACGTCTTGGTGCCCCCGCCGTCGATTCCGAGAAAGAATGCCATTGCGTAGTTCTACCACTGCAAGGTCCGACTTTCAGTGGGGCGAACATCGATTCTTGACGCTAACAGTCCGACTGAAACAGGCCGCAAGAAATTTCGGCCGCCGATACCCAATTCAGAGGAGTGACGGCGCGGCTGAAAGCGGCGCCCCTTCAAAGCCGTACGACTCCGCATCCTGTAAAAGCAAGTTCCGTCCTAGCGCCAATATCCCCGAACTAATTGTTGCCTCCGAACCTACCTAAATCCTGTTGCCTTACTACTTACTATAGTGCACCTTTTTTGTTGCAATTTAACATTCCTGCAACATTTGTCCCACTATCATGTGTACTGGAGGCCAACTTCAATTGGCATCGCCCCGACCATCCCAGTTCGCCTTGCCGCTGCAGGTAGCTGCGGTTTGCTACCGCGTGGGTGAAAACGGCGTGGAGTTTCTACTCGTCAAAACTCGCGGGGGTAGCAAATGGACGTTTCCCAAGGGCGATCCAGATCGTTCTTTGACGCATAGTCAGGCCGCCGAGCGGGAGGCGTGGGAGGAAGCCGCAGTTCACGGAACCATCGAACCGAAGCATTTCCATTTATATCTGCATTCAAAGGGCGTTTTCTGGAAACCGTCGGGAATCCGCGAATATGTAGTCAAGGCATTCTTACTCGAAGTGAATGGAGTCGGCGACTCGCACGAACTTGATCGGAATCCGACCTGGTTCTCGGCTGACGACGCCAGAAAAATTCTTTCCAAAGGCCGCGAGGTGAAATATGCGAAAGAGATTCAGGCTGTGGTCGATCGAGCGCTCAATCAAATAGGATCGGTTGCGGCGATACCTGAACGCAGCACACAGAAGGCCTTCCTCTCCGGTAGCTAAGACACGCCGGCAATTTGCTGTTCTGACATTCATGTCTCTGATGTGCATACCCCTAGAATCCCTTCTCATGAGACGATTGAAGCCTCATGATTCAATTCACCAACGCCGGAAAGCGGTTCGGCCACAAGCTCCTTTTTGAAGGGGCCGACTGGATGATTACACCCCGCGACCGCGTGGGGCTGGTGGGCGCGAACGGCACCGGTAAATCTACGCTGATGAAGGTTCTCGCCGGCCTCGAAACTCTCGATTACGGCTCGGTCAGCTTCGCCAAGGGAATCAGCGCGGGATACCTTCCCCAGGACGGCCTCACATTATCTGGTCAAACCGTCTTCGCGGAGTGTATGTCGGTCTTCTCCGATCTCCGGGCGATGGAACAGGAAATGGAAGACCTTACCGGACGTATGCCGGAACTGGATCACACTTCGCCTGAATATGCCCAAGTGGCGGACCGCTATCACAAAATCGAGCATGAATTTCAAACTCGCGACGGGTATGCGATTGACGCAAAGGTAGGAACGGTTTTAACGGGCCTAGGCTTTCGTAAGGAAGACTGGGACCGCCAAACCGACGAATTTTCCGGCGGATGGCAGATGCGTCTTGCGCTCGCCAAACTTCTGCTTCAGCAGCCGAATTTGCTGTTACTCGATGAACCCACCAACCACCTCGATCTTGAAGCGCGGAATTGGCTGGAAGAGTATTTGACGCATTATCCCAACGCTTTCATCCTGATTTCGCACGATCGTTATTTCTTGGATGTGACGGTGAACAAGATTGCTGAAATCTGGAACAAGCGCATTCATCTTTACAGCGGCAATTACGAAAAATATTTAAACCAGAAGTCGCAAAGGCTGGAGCAACTTCAGGCAGGTTTATCGCAATCAGCGGGAGAGGATCGAACAACTGGAAGTCTTTATCAACCGTTTCCGTTATACGGCCACCAAGGCGAGACAGGTGCAAAGCCGGATAAAGGAACTGGAAAGGATGGAGCGGATCGAGCTTCCGGAAGAAGAAAAAACCATCCATTTCTCTTTCCCGCAGCCTAAGCCCAGCGGCAGAATTGTGGTCGAATTTGAAAACGTCGCAAAATCCTATGGCCAGAAAGAAGTCTTTCGCGACGTAAGCTTCATGATCGAGCGCGGAGATCGAATCGCGCTGGTTGGCGTCAATGGCGCAGGTAAATCCACTCTTATCAAACTACTGGCCAACGTGGAACCGCTGAGCAGCGGCGATTACCAGCAGGGACACAACGTTCAGGCTGACTATTTCGCGCAAGATCAGTACAAGGAATTGGACCAGGACGCCCGCGTTCTCGACGATCTGGGTGAAATCTCTCCTCGGTCGACCGAAACCGAACTGCGCAGTTTACTGGGATGTTTTTTGTTCTCCGCCGATGACGTATTCAAGCGCATCGGCGTGCTGTCCGGTGGCGAACGCAACCGCTACGCGCTACTGCGCATGTTGCTTCATCCCGCTAATTTCCTGTTGTTGGATGAGCCCACCAATCACCTTGACATGCGCGCCAAAGATGTTCTGCTCGAGTCGCTTTCGAAATACACCGGCACCGTCCTTTTCGTCTCCCATGACCGCTATTTTATTGACAAGCTCGCCACCAGAATCTTTGAAGTTGGGGATGGGCGAGTTGAGGTGTATCCCGGCAATTACGAGGACTACTTGTGGCGAAAGCAAGGCGGGGCTGCTGTTTTGGAACATTCTGTCGCGGCATCAGCAAAGCCCGCAGCATCGAAATTCATTCCACCGACAAATGGCCACGACGGCGAAGCCACGCAGGATCGCGGGAATGATAATCAGAAGCGCTTGAATCCCATTAAGCGCAAGCAGATCGAAGAGAGGGTTCGCGAATTGGAGAGTGAGATATCGCTCTTAGAAAGCACCATCGAAGCCTGCGAAACTGGCCTGCAAACTTTCGTTAACGCCAATGAAACCGAGCGCCAAAGCCGCGAATTGACTGAGAGCCGCGCGCGTTTGAAGGCTTGTCTTGCGGAATGGGAGGAACTTAGTCAGGTACTGCAAGCCTGAATCCTCCAAAGCAAAAGACGGGTAGGACTGGCCGCCTCGGCCAACCGGCGTCTCAAGTCTGAGCACTTCCGTAACGCTGCATTTCCTGTGGCTCCGTGCGATATTCAGGTTGGCCCCTTGGCCACAATCCACAGAACCCTCGCCATACGGCGGAATGAATATCCAGCCGTAATGTGAACAGGAAGGTCGTACTCCAATGCTGCAATCTTCGGATAACGTACAAAGATTTTCGCCGAACACTTACGTTCCGCCAAAAACGGTTACCACGACGGCGGAGCAAGCCACGATTGGGCGATCCCTGGTGATCAAGGGAGAGGTGCGAGGCGAAGAATCTATCTATATTGACGGCCAAATCGAGGGCACCATTCACTTCGCCGAGCACCGCGTGACCATTGGACGCAACGGAAAAGTGACCGCGAACATCTCGGCTCGCGAAGTGGTCATTATGGGATCAGTAAAGGGAAACATTCAGTGCACCGACCGCGTGGACATTCGCGCGGAAGGTTGCTTAACCGGAGATGTTGTGACCCAACGAATCAGCGTAGAGGATGGCGCAATATTGAAGGGTAGCGTGCAAATCCGCACGACCGAAGCCAAATCGGAAAACAAGAAAGACAAATCACAAAATCAGAGCCAAGCGACAACAGTCGTGAACGAAACCGCGCCGACCTCAACGACCGAACCTTTAGCCGCAGCTGCGGGCAAATAAATCCATCAGTTTGAGGACAGTCAGAGAGCCCGCCCAATCACTGGACGGGCTCATTTTTTGCTAAGAACATTTTTGATAAGAACAGTGACGCGCAACCTACTTTGGCTTGTCTGCCTTTAAATCCAGCGAAGCTGAATTCATGCAGTAACGGAGACCAGTCGGAGCCGGTCCATCTTCAAATATGTGTCCGAGGTGCGCATCGCACTTCGAACAACGGGCTTCCGTACGAACCATCCCGAACTTGCGATCGCTTTCTTCTTCGATAGCGCCGGGATCCAGCGGCTTCCAGAAACTTGGCCAGCCCGTTCCAGAATCGAACTTCGCATCAGCGCTGAACAGCGGCTGCCCGCAACAGGCGCATTGATAAGTACCTTTGTCTTTCGTGTTCCAATATTTCCCGGTGAATGCCGGCTCAGTCCCGGCTTTTCTCGCCACTTGATATTGCTCCGCCGAGAGCTGCTTCTTCCATTCCTCCTCGGTCTTGACTACTTTGTCTGTCATTGTTTTTTCTGTCATGGCCTGCCTCTCTTTTCTTCTCTATTTCAAATTGTCGGCCGTCAGAGCGAGACGCCTCGCTTCCAGGGAATAAAGTCGGCTTGCGCTTTGATTTCGGCCTTCGTGTGAACTTCTCCGCTTGAGACTTTGATCACCAGTTCTAAAATCTCCTCGCCCATTCGTTCGATTGTAGTTTCACCAGAAACGATTCTTCCGGTATCAATGTCAATGATGTCGCTCATGCGTTGTGCCAGGATCGAATTGGTCGAGAGCTTTACGACAGGAGCTATCGGATTTCCGGTCGGCGTGCCCAGACCAGTCGTGAAGAGTACGACGTTTGCTCCTGCTCCGACCTGCGCGGTGACACATTCCACGTCGTTTCCTGGAGTGCATTGCAGGTTCAATCCCCGCTCCGTGGCATATTCAGGATAATCAATCACGGCGACAACTGGGGACGTACCGCCCTTTTTCGCCGCGCCTGCGGATTTCATTGCGTCGGTGATTAGGCCGTCGCGGATATTCCCGGGGGAAGGATTCATATCGAAGCCAGACCCAACAGCCTGAGCACGGGCGTTGTAACTTTGCATCAAGTGCATAAACCGGTCAGAAACTTCTTTTCGCGTGCTGCGATTGATGAACTGCTGTTCTACGCCGCAGAGTTCGGGAAATTCCGAAAGAATAGTTTTGCCGCCCAGCGCCACAATCAGGTCAGAAGTATGGCCGATCGCGGGATTCGCGGAAATTCCGGAAAAACCATCCGAGCCCCCGCACTTCAGACCCACCGTCAGATGTGAGAGCGAGCATGGGACACGCCTAGCTTTATTTGCCTCCGCCATGCCAGAAAATGTCAGGCGAATTGCCTCGGAAAGCATCGCAAATTCAGTGCCGCTCTGTTGTTGTTCCATTACGAAGAGCGGCTTGTCGAACTCCGGATTGCGCATTCTAATTTGCTGCCGAAGAATTCCGGTTTGTGCGTGCTGGCATCCCAGGCTCAGGATGGTGGCTCCCGCAACATTGGGGTGATTGATGTATCCAGCAATCAGACCGCAGAGATTGTTCGAATCTTCTCGAGTTCCTCCACACCCGCCTTCGTGAACGAGAAACTTGATGCCGTCAATATTTTCGAAAACTCTTTGGCCTTGACGGTCTGAACCGTTGCCTGGCGCGTCGTGGGTGCTTAGGGCCTCAGTTTTTCCTTCTCGATATAGCCTCGCCAATTCGGCGACTTGCCGCCGGTAAATCTGGGGAGCAGCGAAGCCGAGTTCTTCTTCAAACGCTTGCTTCAGCACGCCGATGTTGCGGTTTTCGCAAAATACCAGCGGCACGACCAGCCAGTGATTCCTGGTTCCCACTTGCCCGTCGGAGCGGGGATATCCCAGAAATGTTCGGTCTTTCCAGTGCGAAATGTCAGGAGCTTTCCATTGAAAGTCCTCCGACTTTGTGTGAAACGCGGCTGCCTGATGATGAACGTTGCTCGTTGTTAGTAAAGATCCCCGGGGGATTGGCTTCGTAGCGCTTCCCACGATCACCCCGTACATGATCACGCGTGCGCCAACCTGAAGATCTTCAGTGACGAACTTGTGCTTGGCAGGAACGCTCGAAACTAGCGCGTAACTTTTTCCGGAGAACTCGACCATCTCGCCCTGTTTTAAATCAACAAGAGCGATGAGGACGTTGTCCCTTGAATCGAGTTGTAGGACTTTTTGTTGCACTCTAATTAGATGACGTTCTAGCACAGGCAGCTAGGAAATCACAGCCTCTCGGATAATGAGTAATGTTAGGGATCACTCCGCATTGGCAGGATGCGGCGCCCCTGAGGTAATTGTCGTGCCCGATAGTGTCGTCCATCCGCGCCGCGAGAGATCCCAGAAAATCAAATAGCCGGCGATCCCTGCAATCAATAACAGCAACCCGCCCGACAGCCATTGCTGGAATACGAGCTTGCCTATTCCAAACAGACATCCGTAAACGAGAATGACTCCCATCAGCCAATTAAAAGAATTGCTAGCCACGTCGCGAATTTCTGGTAATTCAGGAACTAATCTGGCAATTTTCTTCCACCCGTAAACCGTCGGATGAACCCGTTTGTAAAATGCGATCAACGTTTGCTCCGATTCCGGACGGGAGAGAAATGTCGCAATCAGCCAGGCGATCGTTGTGATCCCTCCGGTGATTAGAGCGCTTTTCGCATATACAACGGCGCTATTACCGCCGAACGTAATTTTGCTTAGCCAGATGGTGACTGCGGCCGCCACGACCATGGCTGATATCTCGCTCCATGCATTGATTCGCCACCAATACCAACGGAGGATGTAAACCGCCCCCGTGCCGAAGCCGATGTTCAGCACCAGGTCCCAGCCCTGCTTAATCGAAGTTAACTGCATCGCTGTGTATCCGCTCACGAGCACGAGTAAGACAGTGAATATTTTGCTGATGAAAACATAGTGGCGCTCAGTTGCGCCCCGCACCATGAAACGCTTGTAGAGATCGTTGACCAGATACGAACAACCCCAGTTCAATTGCGTGCCTACGGTGGACATGAAAGCTGCCAGAAATGCGGCCACCATCAATCCTCGTAATGCTGGCGGCAGGTAATCGCGGAGCACCATTACGTATCCCTGTTCGGGATTTGCGGCGAACGCCGCACTAGGATGGATGCCGCCATTCGGTGAATAGACAACAATGGCCACCAGCGCGGTAATGATCCACGGCCAAGGACGCAGCGCATAGTGCGCGATATTGAACCATAGAGTCGCGCCCAGCGAATTTTTTTCATCGCGGGCGCTGAACATCCGCTGAGCGACATACCCACCGCCCCCGGGTTCCGCGCCCGGATACCACGCCAGCCACCATTGCATCACCAGGTACACAAAAAAAGTAAGCAGAGGTAGGGTCCAGAGCGCGTCGCTGGTCAGTCCCATATGAAAGTCGGGCAGGAACGCAACCGGATTTGCGGTATGGACTCCGGTCTGCTGAACATTATTTTCGATTGTCTGCAAATGCGCCTGGAGCGCCTGCATTCCGCCAATCTTCGACACCGCGACCCATGCCAGCACAATGATCATCGTCATCTTCAAAATGAACTGGAATAGGTCGGTAACCAACACTCCCCACAACCCGCCGATGAAGGTATAGATACCGGTAAACGGAATGATCACGAAAATGCAGAGAAGAAGAGATGTAGTGTGCGGAGCGCCCAAAGTGTATTGGAAAATATGACCTGCCAATGCAAACTGGACGATACGTCCTTCGGCAATGGCTGGCCCGAGCAAAACGGTGATGATATTAATCATGGCCTGCGTAACCCATCCCAGGATGAAGCAGTTCATGAACAAGCCTAGATAAATCGCTTTGAAGCCTCGCAGGAATGCCGCGGGCTTGCCTCCGTAGCGGATCTCAACGAATTGCACGTCCGTCAAAATTTCGGCGCGCCGCCAATAGCGCGCGAAGAAGAATACCGTCAACATTCCGCCGATGCAGAAGCCCCACCAGATCCAGTTTCCCGCGATTCCGGATTTGGCGACAAGGCCGCAAACCAACAATGGAGTATCCGCGGCAAAGGTGGTCGCCACCATTGATGTTCCAGCCAGCCACCACGAGACATCACGCCCGGAGATAAAAAAATCCTCGGTGTTGCCACTGGCACGCTGCCGGTAATAGATACTGATCAGCAGGTTGATCAGCAGATATCCCGCGATGACAACCCAATCCGTCGAAGTAAGAGGCATTCAATCCCCGATTCTTTGATCGCCAGCATGTGCGTTGACACGGTGAGCGGCGCGCATCTGTTGAAGTCGCCACATTGTAGTCGAGGCGGGGGAACATAGAACAACAAACAGTGTTTTCAGCGGTGGGCAGTTTGAAGCGGCGGGCTAGGCGGGATCCCGCTTCGGGGTGTAGCGCCCGAACCAGGATGCGCCAGCAAACGGACTATGGCTGGCGAAATCCGGAATGGGCGGTAGATAACTACCTTGAACGTTAAAGGTCTCTTGCATCCATGGCGGATTGTATTGCACGCGTGGCCCACCCTCAGACCAGCGGCATACGAGACTCCCTGTTTCGGTTTGCCAGGATGATCTCATTGTGGATGACCTCCCTACCTCATTGGCCACAACTATATTGTGCCCGCAAGGCGGACGTAGCGCAAGGCATAATTCGGTTAAACCTCGATCTGGTCCACAAAGCACCACCGCCAGTCCTCACCCGGTTCGAAGGATTGAATAATCGGGTGCTTGGTCTTATGAAAGTGTTTGGTGGAGTGTTTATGAACGGAGCTATCACAGCATCCTACGTGTCCACATTCAAGGCAGAGACGCAGGTGTACCCAGGTGGCTCCGATTTTCAGGCAATCCTCGCATCCTTCTGCTGAGGGCGTTACTTCGCGAATTGTGTTCAGATGAGTGCAACTCATGATTCATCTCCGCGGAAAGCTAAGTACTTCCAACATATTAGATCAGAGTTCCATATTTCAGGCTCCACAGGCTGACGATAATCCCGCCTTAACAATGTAAAGCAATCCACTTGCTGCACCCGCGTTGACGCCCCTCTGAGCACCCACTATTCTTAAATAGAAGAGATAGGTCCATATGCGAACCAGCCGCCTGTGAGCATGGCCGGCTTGTCAAGGCCGCGGAGAACTGATTTTAAATGTTACAAGCATTCATCGTAACTTTGCGCGAGGGCGTCGAAGCCGCACTGATCGTGGGCATCACGCTGGCCTATCTCACCAAGATAGGACGGGCTGACCTGCGTAGATACGTTTACTGGGCCCTGGGGTCGGCGTTTGTTGCCAGTATTGCAGTTGCCGTCCTGCTATCGCAGACGCACTTGAATGAAGACGTTTTCGAAGGCTGCGTAATGCTGGCAGCGGCAGTCTTTGTTGCCAGCATGATTATTTTCATGATGAGGACAGGTCGAAAGCTCAAGGGAGAAATCGAAGGCAAACTTGGATCGCTCGCAATTAAGGGCTCTAAGGTCGGGGTTTTCTTCTTCGTGTTCCTGATGGTTCTGCGTGAGGGAGCCGAGACCGTATTGATTCTGTCGGCAGTTTCGCTTAACTCTACAGAACTCATGAGCTTTCTCGGAACGCTGTCAGGAATTTTCGTCGCGGTTTTGTTTGGAGTGATGTTCGTTAAAGGCAGCGTTCGCATCAACCTGCAAAAGTTCTTCCGAGTCACGAGCGCGATTCTGTTTTTTGTCGCTGCGCAATTGCTTGTTTCCGGACTCCACGAATTATCCGAATACGGAGTGCTTCCCTCTTCCAAGCGCGAAATGGCGCTCATCGGCCCAATTGTGCGCAACGACTTCTTTTTCGCCGTCACTATACTCGCGCTGGCCGCGCTGATGGTTTTATTCGAGGTTAAGCGCCGGGAGCCAGCTTCTCTACCCGCATCTGGCGCAGAGCGTCGCAAAGCCGCATGGAGCGCCCGCCGCGAGCGATGGTGGATGCGGTCGGTTTATGCCAGTTCGTTTATTTTTATCCTGCTGATAACCGCCGAGTTCGCTTATACCAGGAGCGTTAGCAACCTTTCTCCTGCAACCGAAGTTCACTTCATAAATGGCGAGGTGAGCATTCCTTTAGCGCAAGTCTCTGACGGAGATCTACATCGTTTTGCTGCCGTCGAAAATGGTACGACTATTCGTTTCTGGTTATACAAAAAGCCGGATGGGAAGATCGCGACGGTTTTCGACGCCTGCCAGATATGCGGTGGCGTTGGCTTCTACAAGACCGCGAACGGAGTCGTATGCAAGAACTGCGCCTCGCCCATTAACGCGCAATCCATTGGGACGAAGGGCGGATGTAACCCCGTGCCCCTCGCGGCCGAGATGACATCCGATGCCGTCATCCTCAAGGAGGCGGACATCGCGACCGGCATCAAGATGTTCCAAAAATAATGTTCGCGCGTCTCGTGTACGAGTCGTTTCGGCGGCAGAAGCGAAGTAAGCTGCTGGCGGGTTCCGCCATCGCGTTGGGAGTAGCCGTGGCCACGGCCATGATAGCTGTGGCGACCGATGTAGGCGACAAAATCAATCGGGAACTGCGCAGCTACGGCGCAAATCTCGTGGTAACCCCTCAAGACGATTCTTTGGATGTTGAAATCGCAGGAGTGAATCTTAAGCCTCCCAGCGACGGTGCTTATCTCAGCGAGGCTGATCTGCCGAAAATCAAAGGCATGTTCTGGCGCAATAACATCGTTGGTTTCGCGCCTATGTTGCCGGTGAACGTCGCGATCAATGAAGCTCCGGTAAAGAACGTCACTCTTGTGGGCATCTATTTCTCCAAGTCTTTGCGCTACGGCAGAGAGAATTTCGTGACAGGAGCACGCACCACGTTTCCCCTATGGAAAGTTCAAGGCTCATGGCCGGATGACGATTCCCGTGACGGATTGATCGGCGAACGGCTGGCTACGGCTCTCGGATCGAAGCCCGGAGACAAAATCAATATCTCTGGCGAACGTCTTCAAGTGACTGGCATTCTTTCGACCGGGGGCGCCGAAGACAACGAGATCGTTGCACCGCTTGCCTTAGCGCAGCAGATAATCGGAAAGCCCGGCGCGGTGCGCCGCGTTTATGTGAGCGCCCTCACGAAGCCAGAAGACGCCTTCGCCCGCCGCGATCCGAAGACGCTAAGTCCTGATATGTACGACCGCTGGTATTGTTCTCCCTACCCCCAGTCCATTGTTTTTCAGTTGCAGGAAGCGATTCCGCATTCTCACGCGGAACAGATTCGTCAGGTGGCTCAAACCGAGGGCACGATTCTGACACGAATCAAAGGGTTGATGCTCCTGGTCACACTGGCAGCGCTGTTCGCATCTGCATTGGCGGTGTCGGCGGCCATGGCGACAACGGTTTTCGAGCGGCGCCACGAAGTAGGATTGATGAAAGCTCTCGGCGCCGGCGGATTCTCGGTCGCTTCCCTCTTCTTCGCCGAAGCGGCATTGCTGGCGCTGCTGGCGGGCGTAGCGGGATTCGCCGGAGGCGGGGTTCTGGCATATCATGCGGGACGCTGGATATTTGATTCTCCGATTAACATTCAGCCCGTGCTGCTTCCACTCATTCTGATTATTGCGGTCATCGTAACTTTCGCGGGCAGCGCGACTGCTATTCTTCGCGCGGTGAAGTTCGATCCTGTCTATGCGTTGCGGGGTGACGCATGACAAAAGCTTTCACGAGTGGTCGAACGAAGGCGCATCACACCTCAATGTTTTTCCGCATGTTGATCCGAGCAGCCATTCTTCGTCGTGGACGGGCCGCGACCGCTTTGCTGGCTATGATCGTGGCCGCAACCGTTGCGACGGCGATGCTGAATCTTTTTGTGGATGTCCAATCGAAGCTAAGGAAAGAGTTTCGTAATTACGGGGCGAATGTCGTTATCGTCGCTAAGGGTAGTCAAACACTTGCGCCTGACACTTTAGGTAAAGCCGAAGGGGTTCTGGCCGGAAATGGAATAGCGGTACCTTTCGGCTATGTCATCGCGCGAACCTCCGACGATCAGCCGGTGGTTGTCTCAGGCACAGAGTTTAGCGCAGTTCAGAGACTCGATAATTGGTGGGCGGTAACAGGATGGCCAAAGTCGCAGAATGAAGCGCTTCTTGGGACGCGGGCAGCATCGGCAATAAGTCAGGCGTCGAAGACATTCGACTTGAGCTTTAAGGGCCGGACCATCCATCTGAATCCAGTGGGCATTTTGCATACCGGAGCTGCTGAGGACAGCCGGATCTACCTCTCGTTGACCGATTTCACCGCTTGGACGGGCGAGCATGCATCCACAATCGAGATGGCGGTTTCAGGTCCGCCTTCCGAGGTCAACGCAACGATCGCAAGACTCGAGCAGGTTTTGCCGGAGGCGGACGTTCGTCCTGTCAGGCAGATTATGGAAGGTGAGGCTCGCGTGCTGGGAAAAACCAGGGCAATGTTGCTTGCGTCTTGCCTGCTGATCATCGGCACAGCCGCCCTGTGCGTTCTCGCCACCCTTACGGGATGGGTCCTTGACCGGCGGCGTGATTTCGCCATCATGAAGGCTCTGGGTGCTTCACACCGATTTATTAGCGGATTCTTCGCCGCCGAGGCCGCGGCTCTTGGTGCTGTCGGGGGATTGATGGGTTTTGGTTTCGGAATCGGCATCGCAGCCTGGATTGGCCGGGCGAACTTTCATGCTCCGGTCATGCCAAGGATTGAGTTGTTGCCGATAGTTTTAATCGGATGCATTCTGATTGCCCTGGCTTCTGCAATTGCACCGATTTCTGTGCTGCGTCGCGTGCAGCCAGCTATGATCTTAAAGGGTGAATGAAACCATAGGCACGGGATAAGAGACGGGATAACAGGAAAAGACTTGATCCAGCTCAAACATGTCAGCCGATCCCACCCAGCCAGGGCGGAATCTGGAGGCGCGATTCGCGCGTTGGAGGACTTCTCCTTGACTGTAGCTCCGGGCGAGTGGATCGCGATAATGGGCCCGTCGGGCTCGGGCAAATCCACGCTTGTCAATCTAATCGGCTGCCTTGACCGCCCGACCTCGGGAGAAATCTGGCTCGACGATGAGAATGTCGCCAATATGTCCGCGGGCAACTTGAACCGCGTGCGAGCCGAGAAGATCGGTTTCATCTTTCAGCAGTTCCACCTGATCCCTTACCTCACCGCGATCGAAAATGTGATGCTGGCACAATACCTGCACAGCATGACCGACGAGGATGAGGCGCTGAAGGCTCTTGACCGCGTAGGATTGAAAGATCGCGCCCATCACGTACCCTCGCAGCTCTCCGGCGGAGAGCAGCAGCGCGTATGTATTGCTCGAGCTCTGATCAACGATCCTAAGATTGTGTTAGCGGATGAGCCGACCGGCAATCTCGACGCTGTAAATGAGGAGATCGTGCTTCGGCTGTTGCGAGAGTTGCATCGCAGCGGGCGCACCATCGTTATGGTCACTCACGATCCGGTAGTGGCACGGTTGGCCGATCGCCGAATCGAGCTGCATCACGGAAAAATCGCCGCGCAGGAAGTTTTTGCCATGGCGGACGAAGAGCAATTCGACGAAGTCCTCGAAGAACTGTGGGCGTTGGAGGAACACGGACAAATCGCCGAGACCGGCCGCATGGAAGTCCATGGCGCGCTCCCGGTGAGCATTGCTATCGAGAAAATGACCGCCCTGGGGCTGGTCACGACGAGCCTGCACAACGCTCCAATCCCTGTTTCCAAGCCTTTTATTAATCCGTGCCATGATGCCCTCAAGCCGACTGGAGTCTCGACCGGCGAAGGAAGCATGATCGTCGAACTTACGCTTCGGGGACGTCAACGCGCAGCCGATGTCATCCGCCGCCACCGGCTTGCCGAACGGCTCTTCACCGACAGCCTCGCTTTGGACAGCGAATCCGAAATCGAACAGCAAGCCTGCAAGTTCGAACACATTCTCTCGCCCGAAGCTACTGACAAGATTTGCACCTTCCTGGGGCATCCACGCACGTGCCCGCACGGAGCACCGATTCCTCCCGGTCCCTGTTGCGATAAAAGCAGCGATCGCGGCACCTCAGAACTCGCCGGATCATTTCGAACCAAGTCGGATCGCGTTAGCTGATGACCACTCGCCGCCCCGCCATTGGCGTCTTCGACTCCGGCTTCGGCGGGCTCACCGTTCTTAAAGCTTTACTTGAGCTAGTTCCTGACTCTGATTACTTCTATTTCGGGGATACCGCGCGCCTTCCCTATGGCTCAAAGTCCGCTGAGACGGTTGCCAAATATGCCGTGGAGGCGACCCAGTACCTTGAGCAACAAGGCGCTCAGCTATTAGTCGTTGCCTGCAATACGGCGACCGCTCTGGCGTTGGGGAAGATAGAAGCGAAGTCCGGAGTACCGGTGGTTGGGGTGATAGAACCTGGGGCAGAGAGCGCTTTGAGAGAGAGCAAGAATCACAAGGTTGTCGTCATCGGCACCGAAGCCACCATCAGCAGCCATGCCTACCAAGGAGCGCTGGAGAAGCGTGGAATCAAAGTTAAAGAAAAAGCCTGCCCTTTACTTGTCCCTCTGGTAGAGGAGGGTTGGATTGACAACGCTGTGACCGAGCAAGTCGCTCGCATCTACCTTAACGAAGCGTTTGCGGATGCATTCGAAAACGCCGATACCCTGGTCTTGGGATGCACGCATTATCCGCTGATAAGGCGGGTACTGCGCAAAGTGGCACCTGATCACGTGGCTATTGTTGACTCCGCGCAATCCACGGCCCAAGTTGTGAAAGGCATACTTGGAAGCGCGCCCCTCTCAAAGGCAACAGAGGAAGAGCGGCGCAAAATCCCGAGGCTAAAATTCTTTGCTACGGATTCAGTGGAGAAATTCCGAACTCTAGGCGCGCGTTTTCTAGGACGTGGAATCGAGGATGTTCACCACGTGGATCTGAAGGAGTAGCTTTCTGAACACTGGCAGGAAACGGTCAGTAAAGGTTAAAACTAACTTCAACGCTGATCTCTACCGCTACCGGTTTTCCATCCTTTAAGGCAGGTTTAAATCTCCATTGCTTAACCGCCTCGATGGCCTTTTCATCCAGACCCAGACCAACGCTGCGAGAAACGGTGATGTTCCGTGGAAGCCCATCGGGACCGACGATCAAGGTCACTATCGAAGTACCAGAATACTTAGCCTTTCGGGCTTCTTCAGAATACTCCGGTGAAGGATCGTAAAGAACGCTCGGAGCGCTCACGCCGCCCCCAACGTGATAGGGCCCTCCTCCAGTGCCGCCGCCATGGCCTTCTCCGACTCCTGGTCCGGATCCAACTCCTACGCCACCTCCGGAACCGGAACCAATGCCACCACCGGATCCTGTTCCATTGGAAGGAGGCCCAGATGGCAACTTCGACATCGGAACTCCGAGATTTGGCAAGTTATTCATTGCCAACTTAATTTGCGGAGGAACAACCACCGTCGGCGCCACAGGCAGCTTTGGGTTGGGGTTGCGAACGATAACCGCCGGAGGCGTAATCTGCTCCAAGGATTGCTTGGGAAGTTTTCCTTTTGGAGCCTGGAATTTATCCTTGTCCCCTCCGCCGCCACCGCCACCGGCAAGAGTCTTAGAGGGCTTTAGGAGGGGTATATCGTCAGGAGCAATTATTTGCGTCACTATGGATGGCTGGGTGGGCCCTTTAACTATCCTGCGAGCCCAGAGCGTGGCTCCAACGATAAGTGCAAACAGAATGATATGAGTTATAGTCGAACCAAGCGCGCCATTCTTCTTGTTGTCGTAAAAACCCCAGATGTCTTTAACCGGAATCGGCTTCGAGGTCAGCACAAGAGGGGGCTGTTTCTTGGGAAAAAAGAAATCATTCAAATTCTGAGTGAGAGACCTGAACAGTGACTGCTCGACGGTGTTCGGAGGCAGAAGAAAACTCGGCACCGGAGTGGAAGCCGGCGATATGCTGACGGGTTGGGATTCTAGATCTAGGGTTGCCATATTAGGTAAAAGCCTTAAGCATCCGTCCCTTCAATTGATGAGCCCCATCCCGGCAAAGTTGCTTTTACGGAAGAGTTGCTCCCCAAGAGTACCGCTCGTTCGCCTCCGTCGCAACTGGCATTAGCGACAGCCCTCAAAATTTAGATGCTTAAAGTTGCCAAACGTCATCTCCCAAAATCGTACACTCAAGTCGAAAATTACCACAACGATAAAAAGAGATCGTCTGTATTCGGCGGGTGGCTAATGGACGTTCCCCGACCCGCTCCCTATAATGAAAGAAATCAATTATTTGGGAGAAAGCCTGCGCGTGCCGCTCGACCTTAAATCTACCATCAATCTGCCCAAAACCGACTTCCCAATGAAGGCTAACTTGCCCCAAAACGAGCCTAAAACCTTGGCCCGGTGGGAGGAAATGGGCATCTATGGCCGCATTCAGCAGGCTCGGCGCGGCGCCCCGATGTATGTTCTACACGATGGCCCTCCTTATGCCAATGGGCCAATTCATCTTGGCCATGCCCTCAACAAATGTTTGAAGGACTTCATCGTGAAGTCGAAAAGCATGGCCGGAATGGACGCCCCATACGTTCCGGGCTGGGACTGCCACGGACTTCCCATCGAAATCAAAGTTGATCAGCAACTGGGCGGCAAAAAGTTGCAGATGAATCCCGCCGACGTTCGATTGGAATGCCGCAAGTACGCTCAAAAATATCTGGACCTTCAGCGCGAGCAATTCAAGAGGATCGGCGTATTTGGGCGCTGGGACAATCCCTATTCCACGATGACGCCGCAATACGAGTCAGTGGTTTTGTCCACGCTCTACGACTTTCTGGAAAGAGGATTCGTTTACAAGGGCTTACGCTCGGTTTACTGGTGCATTCACGATCGCACGGCGCTGGCGGAGGCTGAAGTCGAATACGAGGATCACAGCAGTCCGACGGTTTGGGTGAAATATCGCCTACAGTCCGATCCACGAACTATTGATCCCGCATTGGCCGATCCCCGCATTCATGGCGGCAAACCGATCTTCACAATTATTTGGACCACAACCCCGTGGACGCTTCCCGCTTCCATGGCCGTCGCCTTTCATCCAAGCGAAGAATACGTGGCCTTGGAGACGGACAAAGAAATTTACATCGTGGCCGAGAAATTGGCCGGCGTAGTTGCCGAAAAGTGCGGTTTCACCGACACGAAGATTTTGGCCCGTTTTCCCGGAAGAGTTCTCGAACATTCCTGGTTCTATCATCCGTTTCTGCCATGGGAGCGCCGAAAGATTCTTGGCGTGCTCGCCGACTACGTCACCATGGATACGGGTACGGGCGTGGTGCACACCGCTCCTGCTCACGGCGCTGAGGATTTCATCACCGGCACGAAATACAAGATTGACCCTGCCTGCGACGTGGACGCCGGCGGACGGTTACGCAATGGTTTGCCCGAATACGACGGCCTACAGGTTTTCAAGGCGAACGAGCCGATCATCGAGTTACTGAAGGCTCGCGGTGCGCTGTTGCACACGGAAAACTTGCAGCATTCTTATCCTCACTGCTGGCGCTGCCATAATCCCATTATTTTTCGAGCCACGGAACAGTGGTTTATTTCCATGGAAACGCCGATGCAGGGCGGAACGCTGCGCAGTCGCACGCTGGAGGAAATCAAGAAAGTAAAGTGGGACCCGTCATGGGGCGAGGAACGCATCTCCAACATGATCGCCAACCGCCCGGACTGGTGCATCTCTCGCCAGCGCATTTGGGGAGTGCCCATTGCAGTGTTCCTATGCGAAGGCTGTGGCAAGCCGCTGAACAAGCCTGAGATAAATCGCAAAGTGGTTGAGCTGTTTGCGACGTCAGGGGCGGATGCCTGGTACACAGAGCAGCCCGTCGAAATTATTCAAGGCACAAAATGTCCCGGATGCTCCGGAGCAAAATTTGCCAAAGAAACCGACATCCTCGATGTGTGGTTCGAATCTGGATGTAGTTATCTTGCCGTTCGCGCCGCCGACCCCGCGCTTCCCTGGCCCGCAGATTTATACACCGAGGGCGGAGATCAGCATCGCGGATGGTTTCATTCTTCGTTGCTCTGTGCGGTTGCAACGCAAGAAAGTGCTCCTTACAAAATGGTGGCGACCAGCGGCTGGACTCTTGATGAGCAAGGGCGCGCTATGTCGAAGTCGCTTGGCAATGTGGTTGATCCGGTGGATATCGCCAATCGGCTGGGCGCAGAGATTGTCCGCTTATGGGTGGCGTCGGTTGATTTTCGCGAGGACGTAACGTGCTCCGAACACTTGATGCAGCGCGTTGCCGACAACTATCGCAAGATTCGCAACACTCTGAAGAATGTTCTTGGCAACCTATACGACTTCGCCCCCGAACGCGATTCTGTTGCGTTTGAAAATATGGAAGCCATTGACCAGTACATGCTCAGGCAGACTGTCGCACTCTCTGCCGACGTGGCTCGCTGGTATGAAGAATTTGCTTTCCATAAGATTTATCACCGGATAAATCACTTTTGCGTGGTGGATTTGAGCGCCTTCTATTTCGATGTGCTCAAAGACCGTCTTTATACTTTCACCGTAAATTCACCGGGGCGCCGATCCGCGCAGACCGCAATGTTCAAGATTGCCGAGGCATTGGTCAGGCTGTTGGCTCCGATCATGAGCTTCACGTGCGACGAGGTTTGGGATTATCTGCCAGGTACAAGAGCTCGCCTCGACACTGTCCACTTGTCGAAGTTCCCGGCTGCGAAGGAAATTCTGGGTGGCGCGATCCCGGATGATCCAAAGCAACTCGAGGATTGGACCGCTTTGCTGGCGGTTCGTGAGCAGGTACTTAAGTTTCTTGAAGAAGCGCGGAATGAGAAAATGATTGGCGTAAATCTCGGAGCACAAGTGACGATTACCGCTCCTGAACCCGTCTATTCGGTACTTGCGCGCTACAAAGAGCAGCTTCGATATTTGTTTATTGTCTCGGCAGTCACTCTGGAAGCCGGCACTTCGGGCAATGGCAACGCGGGGCTGACTGTAAGGGTCAGCAAAGCCGACGGTCAAAAATGCGAACGCTGCTGGAATTATTCGGTTCATGTCGGAGAGGATCCGATATACCCGACGGTCTGCGAGCGATGCTCGGCTAGGCTGAAGGAAATCGAAGCAGCGCGTGCTACGACTTCGTAACTTGCTTTGAAGGGGTGGGGCGCCCTTTCAAAGCTAAGGTCGGCGTGCTTTCTTGTTCGAGTGTCTTTAAAGATGCGTAAATTTCATTTCCTGATCGCACTTTTTATCGTTCTTCTCGACCGCGTTTCTAAATGGATCGTCGCCAAAGATATTTCCCTGCATGACAGCATTCAGCTTATCCCTCATGTGTTTTACCTCACCCATGTCGAGAACCGGGGAGCGGCGTTCGGACTGTTCGCGGAATCGCCGTCGCAATGGAAGATTGGGATGCTGATCCTGTTCTCTATCGTGGCGCTGATCGTTGTCTCGTCTCTGCTCTGGCGAAGTGGTCACGCTATCACAATGACTACGACTGGCGTCGGCCTATCTCTGATTCTTGGGGGGGCGATAGGCAATCTTTGGGACCGCGTATTGAACGGTCGCGTTGTGGATTTCCTGCTGGTCTATATCGGTTCATACCAATGGCCGGCGTTCAATGTCGCCGACAGCGCTATTGTGATCGGCGCCGGATTGCTAGTGTACGAAATATTGTTCGATAAATCGCCGGCCCAACAAAAATCTGCCTGACCAGCTTGTCGCCGCTAATAAAAAGCGCGGAGCACATACAGAACGTCGGCATAATCTGCCGGAGTATCTGCACGCTCTCCGCGCCATTGGTTGAGACTATTTCTTTTTAGCTAGGCCGACTTCCGGCTCGCCTGCGCCATCTGGGCGTAGAAGTCCTTGGCCCGTACTGACATTTCCTGCTCGCTCACGTCTTCCTTGTGCGTGGCGATGCCCCATTCCTGGCCGTAGGGGTCCACAACGTGGCCAAAGCGATCTCCCCAGAACATATCCGTAACCGGCATCGTGGCTTTACCGCCCGCGTTAACGGCTCGCTGAAAGGCCTTATCTACATCTTCGACGTAAAGATAAATACTTCCGCTGGTACCGCCGAGCGTTTGCGGAGATTTGTTGCCCATGGCTGGTGACTCGTCAGCAATAAAGATTATCGAATCACCGATTTTCAACTCGGCATGAGAAATCTTGCCATCCGGACTCGGATGCCGGCTTCTCTCCTCGGCGCCAAATGCCTTCTTGTAAAACTCGATGGCCTCGGCTGCGTTGCGGACAGTGAGTGTCGGAGTAGCTGTGTGGAATCCCTTAGGGATTGGTGTTTTGGAAGGTGCCATCTGATTGTCTCCTTTGCATTTGATTTGGGTCAGAATGAATATTGAAGAAAAAGTGGCCCCTTAATTTTACGCCTTATGTTTTGGCAGAGTGATACTGGGCTGTGGAAATTTTAGGTTTGTCGTCTCGCCTCGTATCTGATCACTACAGCCGGAAATCTGGGGCTAACCTTTAGCTGGCAAGCAGGTCGCTTCCTCTTTAAGCGCGGTTCCGCTCAGCTTTCTGGAACGAGCTTCATTCAGATACCAGAACAATCGGCGTGCCGCAGCAATAGGATTCAAGCCGCCGCTGCGGATATTCGAGATGCAGTTGCGGTCGGCGTCGGTGCGTCCCGGTCGCGGTTGCCATGTGATGTAAGCCCCCAGGCTGTCGTGCGAAGAGAGGCCGGGCCTCTCGCCAATCAGCACGACGCTGATAGAAGCTCCCAGCAACAAACCGATCTGATCGCCGATCGCTACTCTGGCGTTCTTCACCACGCATACCTGGCCGGATGCCCATCCTGATTGAAAAAGCATTGGAAGGATCGCATTCAGCAATGGAATGGCGTTGCGCTCGGGTGCTATCGCCGATAGACCGTCGGCGATCACAAAGACGACGTCGCACTGCGACGGTTTCAAAAAAGCCGCCGACTCTTCGGCGAGCACGCGTCCGAGATCGGGACGCCGAATATACGTCTCGCGATCCGCGGCCGCGCTATTCAAACTGAGAACGGGAATGCTGAATTCCTCGAGCGCCGGCACTTCACGGCGCACTCGCTGCGCGAGGTGCTCAATATCAAACTCCGCCATTACCGCATCTCTCGCCTGAGCGTGCGCCAGTTGAAAGTCCAGAATATCTGCCGTGATGATACTGAAACCGCTACGGCCCAGGGCGACCCGGGCGGAAGTATAGTTCCGCAAGTTTCTGAGTGCCTCGTTCGGGGCCCGAATCAACACTTGCGGCGAGCCGTCGTTCATCTTCTCACGCTCGGGCTTGTCCGGTTCCTTCATGCGGGAAGCATTGCGGGCACAGCCAACTGATGTGGCGCGCCACTTTGCAGCCACGATTCAAACTCTGGCGCCGGACGCAATCCCAACGCCGATCGCAGATAGAGAGCGTCGTGAAAGGAAGTGCTCTGATATTGCAACATCACGTCGTCCGCCCCGGGAACGCCCATGATGTAGTTGACTCCCGCGACTCCAAGCATGGTGAGCAGCGAGTCCATATCGTCCTGCTCGGCCTCAGCGTGGTTCGTGTAACAGATGTCGCAACCCATCGGCAGCCCGAGCAGCTTGCCGCAGAAGTGATCTTCTAGTGCGGCTCTAATAATCTGTTTGCCATCGTAAAGATATTCCGGACCGATGAAGCCCACGACGGTATTTACGAGCATCGGCGAGTAATGCCGTGCGACCGCATACGCCCGTGCTTCGCAAGTCTGCTGGTCCACGCCATGATGCGCGTTGGCGGAAAGGGCGCTTCCCTGGCCAGTTTCGAAATACATAACGTTGTCGCCAATAGTTCCACGCTTAAGCTCGCGCGCCGCTTGCTGTGCTTCACTCAACATATTCAGGTTAACGCCAAACGAAGTGTTCGCCAGTTCAGTGCCAGCGATGGATTGGAAGATCAAGTCAATGGGAGCTCCTTGATGCAACGCCTCCATTTGCGTGGTGATGTGCGCCAGAACACAGCTCTGCGTGGGAATCAAATAGCGTTCACGGGCGTAGTCAATCAAGCGCAGTAAAGTCATTACGGTTGCCACATTGTCGGACGCGGGATTGATGCCGATGACCGCATCTCCCGAGCCAAGCAGCAGCCCATCAATGGTCGCAGCGGCGATTCCCGCCGGGTCGTCAGTGGGATGATTCGGTTGCAGGCGGGTCGAAAGGCGTCCGGAAAGGCCGACAGTGTTTCGGAAACGTGTTACTACGCGAATCTTGCGCGCCACCGTAATCAGGTCTTGAATCCGCATGATCTTCGCTACGGCGGCAGCCATCTCCGGCGTGATCCCAGGCGCGAGCTTCGCGAGGAGATCACCGCTTACATCGTCGGAGAGAAGCCAGTCGCGGAAACCACCGACGGTGAGGCTGGCAATCTTTGCGAACGCTGCCTTACTGTGGGAATGGCAAATAAGACGAGTCACTTCGTCGGTTTCGTACGGTACGACAATTTCATTAAGGAAAGTATTCAGCGGCAGATCGGCCAGCGCCATCTGCGCCGCGACCCTCTCGACCGCGCTCGCTGCTGCAATTCCCGCTAGCTCGTCCCCGGAGCGCAAGGGAGTGGCCTTCGCGAGCAGATCTTTCAAATCGCGAAAGGCGTAGGTAACACCGTGAATGGTGTGCTTCAGGAGCACTTGTGTTGATGCAAGCAGGATAGCAGTTGCGGCCTGTTTATCGCTCATCGTGTTTCCACAGCTATGTGAGAAGGCGATCACCCTCTAGCCAGGCCGACCGTCCGGAATACGTAATTGGATCCTCAGTCGTAGGGCAGGTGATTCCTCGCATGTGCACAGAACAACAGGCCTGGTTCTGAAATCGTAAAAGATTCGATCCTGACGGTCGGTTTCTGCGGATCCTGCATGGAATCCCACGACGTTTCTTATCGGGTATTTCAGGTTGGGGGAACGTGCGATGAAAACCCTTTTGCTTGCGAGTCGTTTTGGGGCAGTGCTCGCCATTCTGCTACTCGGTGCGCGGGTTTTTGCGCAGGAATGGGGCTGTGATCTTGGAATCGTGGGCGGAGTACAGTGCAAATACCCCAACGGAGATGCCGCTTGGACCGGGACGTGGTGCGGAGGCGGCAGTTCGCCGCCCGATCCGTGCTTATACTGTAATTTGGGTTTCGGGTTATGCCCCGACGGTACAACCCCAACCCAGGATGCGATTAATGGCGGAACAACAGCTGCAAACTGGGTCCAGAACTCGCAGGAGTGTGGCCAATGTGGCGGGCCCTGCGAGCCGCCCGTTGGAGGTTGTGGCCTGGATCAGGACTGGGACCCGGTGTCGTGCAGGTGCGAGTATGAGGGCTCGCCCATCCTCATTGATACCATCGGGGCCGGTTTCAAGTTAACCTCCGCCCAAAATGGGGTCGTATTTGACATCCACGGAAATGGTCACCCCGTCCGGCTTGCGTGGACCGCCGCCGACTCTGGCGACGCCTTCCTGGCGCTTGACCGCAATCACAATGGCATAATTGACAGCGGCAAGGAGTTGTTCGGCAATGTAACGGCACAGGCGCCATCCTCCGACCCGAACGGTTTCCTGGCGCTGGCCGAGTTCGACAAGCCGCAGAATGGCGGGAACGGGGACGGAATGATTGATAAACGCGACGCGGTGTTTTCGCACCTCTTGCTGTGGATAGATGAGAATCACGACGGCATTTCTCAGCCCAACGAACTGCATGCTCTCCCTGAGATGGGCGTGTATTCGCTAGCATTGAAATACACGGAATCCAGGAGAACTGATCAGTTTGGGAATCAATTCCGCTATAGGGCGATGGTGAATCCGGATCGGCAGGACGGCATGTCCCCAGATGGCCGAACAATGTATGACGTTTTTTTTGTGGAGGCTACGACCGGTTCCCGAGGGTCTGCATCTGCCCGGGCCGCAAGGGGCCACTACCGGAACGGGATCATTTATGACGATATGGCATTTTCGTCCCCTTATCGCAGCAGCGCTAAGTGCCGGTCTGTATTGCCTGCGAGATAATTCAGGAGGATGAATCATGAAACTATACGTTATTACCCTGGCCGCAGCGTGCGGTCTTGCCGCGATGCTGTGCGCGCAGGATAGCGGGACGCAGGTCGTGAGCCTTGCGCCAACCTCGATAGGCGTGATGCCCATGAGCCATCCTGCATGGATCGAGAGCGCCGCGTGCGACGGTGCAGGCAACATTTACCTACGCCCTCTTGGTACATACACCGGGTTCAACGAGAAGCACTACCAAGCTCCCGTCCAGAAAATTTCCCCGCAGATGAACGTCGCGACAAACTTCCAAATTGCGGATGCGTTCCCCGACGGAGAGGCCAGAGCATTTTCTATTCACAACGGCAAGGTCTTTGTGCTGGCAGAGACGCGTCAGGGGCTATTTGTAGTGGAGTTTGCAGCCGACGGTTCAGTGAAAGCGAAAACTAAGCTAGAAACAGACGCTTACGTGCAGGCGTTGCACCTGGCCGTCTTCGAATCTGGCGAATATCTTGTCGTCGGCGTAACTGGAAAACCAACAGTTACGAGCACTGGGCCGGACTTGCGCACTCCCTTTACCGGGGTGTTTGCAGCGGATGGACGCCTGATAAAAAAAGTTTACGAACCGGAGGATGACGAGGCTCGCCAGCGAGCCGAAGGACTTGACCCCGCGTACAATCCGCCCGGTGTCGCCAACTCGGGAAACCTGTTCGTATATTACTCAGCCGACGTTACCGCTGGCTCGGACGGCAATGTCTATCTCCTGCACGGTGGCCCTTCCCACTCGATCTACGTCATCTCTCCTACGGGTGACGTGCTCCGGAAGTTCGGTATAGACACCGCGGATCCGGATTTGAAAACCAACAGCATCAAGTTCTACGATGGCAGGCTGGCGATCGGATTGGACTGGCGCGGTCACGTGCCCCCGGGATTGGTCAAGGTGGTTGACCTGAAAGGAAATCCGGTTGCGGACTACAAAATCGCAGAGGTTACCGCTGATTCTAGTCACCTTCTCGCTTGCTATAATGCCGCAGGCTTGACCCTGATCCCTACAAAGTTAGACACCACGGTGCACTTGCTCAATGTGAAGCTTCCATAGGCTCGGGCCCCCATTCGCGTCCCTAAGGCGTGCCGTACAACTGCCGGTACATATTTGCGTTGCGCAGGATTGCTTGCACGTACTCGCGAGTCTCGGTGAAGGGGATGGACTCTACGAACTCCTGGGGATCGCGATATTTCCCTCCTCCCAGCCAGCTTTGCACTCTATCCGTGCCCGCGTTGTAAGCGGCGAGAGCGTATTCAAACGCGCCAAATTTATCTACCATCTCTCGAAAATAGCGTGTGCCGAGTTGCAAATTCAGGCTTGGAGTAAATAGTTGCGGGGCTTTGTAGTGTTTGATCTTTTCTTGTTTGGCCAGCGTTTTTCCGACTTTAGGAAGTAATTGCATCAATCCAACGGCGTCTTTTCGCGACACCGCATTAGGATTGAATTCCGACTCTTGCCGAATCAGGGAAGCCACGAGGTAGGGATCGAGCGCATTGGTGGACGAGAATCTCTTCAAATCGAGCCAGTAAGGTTTGGGGAAAAGCGCCTCCCAATATGAGCGCGGCAGGCTGTCCAAATCCACTGCAAAATAATTTGGGACGGCGCGCTTCAGGACTTCGATTGCGATGTCGTAACGTCCGGCGTCTTCGTACATACGCGCGGTCTCGGCGGGGAGCCAGTCGCCTTTGTCTGCTTCCTCTTTATTCTCCTCAGCGGAGGCTTTCACTTCGCGAACCGCGAAATCAAGCAGCGCACCGTTTTCGAGTAAGTGCGCTTTCTGCACTCGAAGGTCATCGGTTGGCACGGCATCGTTTGTAAGCGCTGGATCGGAACTCATTGGCGGCACCCGATCCAACAATGCATAGTGTTGTGTCGGACCTTTTACCTTTATCTTCTGCAATTGCTCGCGGGCCAGTTCGCCATAATAAAAATTGCGGAATCGCAGTGACAGCTTCTGGTAATAGGCCGCAGCCATGCCTTGATCGCCATCTTCCTGCGCCAGGCGCGCCCTCCAATACAAAGCCGCAGGAATCTCCGCAGAGTTGGGATATAGCCCTATCTGGTTCTCGAATTCCGTCTTCGCTTCTACGGTTCGCCCTTGCCGCAGACTCAGCCACGCCACCTTCCAGTGTGCGTACGATGCCCTGGCAGCATTCGGAAACCGCGACTGCAACTCGCGGTAACAATCAATCGCGTGATCGTAATCGGGCCTAAGCAGATAGATATTGCCCGCCTCAAGCAAGGCCTGTTCCAGGTAAGGACTCGTCGGGTCGGCCTGGCGTAACTGATCGAGCGTCTTAAGGAACGTATCATTGTCATTCTCGGCCCAGGCAACTTCACCGAGATTGAAAAGACGTCCCGCGTTAATTTCAGTCGGCGTATTGGGGACAGATTCAAGCGCCTGCGTGGCTTCCTTGATTCGGCCGGCGCGGCGCAGAGCCTCCACCAGGGATAGCTGCAACGCTGGACGTTCTGCGGGAGAAACGTCATTGAGCAACGCGCGATATTCGTCGGCGGCCTCGCTATATCGTTTTCCTTTTTCCAATAAATCAGCACGCGTTTTTCGCTCGAGTAAGGGAGCAGAAGAAAGCGTCGCAGGCGATATTTTTTTTAATTCTTCCCCGGCTTGAGTCGCTTCGAAGCTAAGCGGCATGGTGAAATACAGATTGCTGAAAATCGCCGTCGCTTTCGCGTTGTCTCCAGCCGCCGCGTATGCGCGACCTAACGCCAGTTCGATGTCAGCGCGAACCGGTTTGCGATTTTCTTCCAGCAGTACCGCCGCAGCCTGAGCTTGACCTTCAGTGACCAGAAGGTTCGCGTAGAGCAGATGCGCGTCAACAATCAACAGCGATTCCGGATATTTCTTCCAGAACCCACTCAGTACCGCCACAGCTTCCGGAATACGCCCGGTTTGCGCATAAGATTCGCCGCGATAATAGTCCACGTAATCGCCGATGTCCCCGGCATGAGGATGGGCACGGCTCAAAGCCGGTATGGCCTGGGCGTAATCATGATCCAGTATGTGCGCATATCCGACGACCAGCCATGCCAGGGCTCCGGCATCCTCGCTGCCATGGCGACGGGCATAGGCTTCGACGCCAGCGTAAGCAGAGGGAGTACGGTCCTGTAGCAATTGGCGCGCCATGGGTTTGAGGTTGCTGGATGCGATGAATGCAAGATGCATTCGGCGCAAACGGGGCGAGTTTCGCGATTTCCGACCGTGACTTAGGGTTTTCTTTTTGGAAGATTGGGTTTTCTTGCCGGGTGATTGTGCCGACGGTGACGGTGCAGCCGATGCTTGTGCAGATGAAGTTTGTCCGAATGAGAATGGAGTTCCGACGGCAAAATAGCCGAACGATGCAATACCGATCAGGATGGAAATAAAAATAAATCGCAGAGAATACACAGCTGGCGCGCCACTTACTTTCTTATTCAGTGGGGATAGTTTACACCCAGGAGCGCAGCGTTATCCTCAGCCAGGCTACGAACCAGTTCCTGATTAAAATAGTCGCCATCCGCGGCAGCAGTCGTGCCGTATCGTTTTTGGTAGGTAATCCGGCTCTTCTCGATGTCTTCTTTCAGGCGATCGTACAGGTCGTGATTCTTGCGGCCTTCGACTACGATGTCTTTGTTGTAAAGCTTGATTTCATCAATCAGAAGCCGCGCAAAGCGTTGCGCCTTGCGATGAGTATCCTGGTCTGCGACTGATATTTCGGGGGCGGCCTTGTTAGATGAAGTACTGCTTGATGAAGACGAATGAGTGGCAGATGCCGCCATCGCCATTGGGGCCGGTTCTTCCACTGCTGCTTCGGCGACGGCGGCAGCAACTGACTGTTGTGGCACCTGTGCCGGCGTGTGCGTGGGTGCATGGGCAGCGAACGGATCGGCCATCATTGAATCCGATGAAGTGACCGCCGGCGCTGGTTCCGGCCTTTCTGTTAATTCCGCCGCACCTTCCCTGGACGCTTGCTTGCGTAGTGAAATCACTTCCAACCACGCGCTGGTCGTGGAGACTACAAGTTCCATAGCAGCTGAATCAATTCTTCCCCCCGGTTTAACACCAGCATCGGCATAAACCAGCGCGGCAATCTTGTCTTTCAACACCAACGGCAGGAATAGCACCCCACCGTCTGCTGGGGCGCGAAAGTGAGTCAGAAATCTGGCATCCACGTCGGCGGTGGTTCCCGCGCAAACCGTCCTAGTTTGCATAGCCTGCGCGGCGATTCCGCTCCTCAAATCAAGAGAAAAATCTTTGATGGCATCGTTATCTTCGAAGCCACGTCCCTGCCATCCCGTCGCCAGTCCGGATTTAATGACGAAAAGGGCAGCACGCCCACTATAGTGCGCGGTGTTTTTCAGCAGCGCTCGCAGAATTTCCTTTTGGGTCGTTCCCGTATGAATCGCGGAAATCGCTGCCAGTAGATCGGCCGGCGCACCGCTATCGGAGTGCTCTCGCGCTCCCGCGTGTTCGCCTTGAGATTTTGTGATTTCCGGGAGAAGCTCTGCCACCACGCTTCGAACCATATCCTCCCGCAAGGATGGAATGTGGTTTTCGAGTATCCGAGAGACCGCAGCGTCCACAATTCGTTCGATTAAGGATATTTCTGCCATTGTCGCCTTTGCGCGTTTCCCAACCTCGAACGTCGTTTCTAAACGTTCCGCAGGCTCTAACGCCTGATTATATGGCCACTTACTCTACTCTCCGGAAGTCACGTTAGGACGTGTTCTACCGCGTCAACAGCGGCCTAATTGCAATCTAGCGTAAACCTTATGTGGTTGGATACGTCAAAACAGTTCGCGGAACACTAAAGTACCGAGTAAAATAAGCCTTCCGTTCGGCGGCGCGGAAAGCCGAAAAATTGTTGCATCGGACGAATGATGAATACCATCCAACCAAAAGTAGTAGAGCCGGTCAGCGATGAGCTGGCGCTGGTTCAGGCAGCCAAGAATGGCGACGTCTCGGCGTTTGAAGAGTTAGTCAGACGGTATGACCGGAACGTTTTCAGGATTGCGCAACACATCACGCAAAATCGCGAGGACGCGGAAGACGTGGTGCAGGATGCGTTCCTAAAAGCGTACAGCAATCTGAAGCAGTTCCAGGGGCAGTCGAAGTTTTACACCTGGCTGGTTCGAATTGCGGTGAATGAAGCGCTGATGAAGTTGAGGCGGCGCCGTCCGGAACGCACGGTTTCGTTGGACGAAGAAGTTAAGACTGAAGAAGATTCAGTTCCGCGGGAAGTTGCAGATTGGAGCCCGAATCCTGAGCAACAATATAACCAGGCGGAGTTGCGGGAGATTTTAACAAAGACCATACAAGGTCTGCCTGCGACTTTCAGGACCGTGTTTGTACTGCGGGATGTTGAAGGTCTTTCAACAGAAGAAACCGCAGAAGCTCTGGATCTCAGCATCCCAGCGGTGAAGTCAAGGCTGCTGCGGGCGCGGTTGCAACTGCGGGAACGGCTTAGCCGGTTTTTTCAGCGGCGGGAGCCAGGCGACTTGAAATTAGAGGTTGAAAATGGCGACGGCATGCCGACAATCGAGAGCGGAGATGGCAAACAGTGAAATGCTCTGAATTTCTGCAGGAGCTAACGAATTATCTCGACGGCGTCATAGACGACCGTACCAAGTCCGAACTGGAAGATCATCTTTCGTGGTGCCATAACTGCTACGTCGTTTGCGATACCACCAAGAAGACCATCGAGATTTACCGCGATTCACAACTCTACGAACTGCCCGACGACCTTAGAAACCGCCTTCGCTCCGCCATCGTGACAAAGTGTCACGCTCGCAAGAAGAGCGATTCCGAAAACGCCTGAAGTAACAAGACTCTGTAACTGGGGTAATTCGCAACCCATTCCAAAGTGCCCGGCGACCTTAGAACGTTTATTTGCATAAGTGTGGAATAACTTTGCACGGGCCCGTTTATCCACATGAGTCCTTTCGAACCTTTCGCCCGAAACCTGAATCTAAGTATATGACCTTAAGTTTCGAAACGAAGCTAAGGCGGTAGGGTTTAAGCAAGAAGTTGGCACTACTCTCGGGGAGGTGGCAGAAATGATCGCGAAGTTATTCGATGCCGTCTTCGGTTGCTCTCATACGAATTATGGTTTTCCACGCACTACTCGTATCCACGGGCATCTTCGCCGTACCGGAGCGGCTTCCCTTACGGGTACATACGTTGCTTGTCTGGATTGTGGGAAGGAACTCCCATACGACTGGGAGGCAATGAAGGTTGTAAGTTCTGCTGCGGAGGGCCGCAAGTACATGCACGCGCTTGCTGCAAAAGAGGCATCCTAACCAATACGCGGGATTGGCTGAACAACTGTTTTGAAAATAGTAAAACGGCAGATCCGTTTCGGGTCTGCCGTTTTATTTTAGGTACCCTCTGATCGAATTCGTATCGTCTTTAGTTCGTATCGTCGCGCCGCTTGAGGGTTGGACGTCCATCGTCGCCCGTCTTGTCGTCGGTTCCATTCTTATCAGTTGTGGACGCTCGCCTCAGGCTGGGTTTCTTGCCATCCTTCTGATCCGTAACCTTGTGACGGTTTTCGATGGCGGCAAGGCGCGCCTTTACATCGTCAAATTCCGAGGTCGTAACTTTGTACTCAGCGCGCGCAGGCAAAATTTGGGCGATCTCCTGCTGCGACTTTTCAATCCGGTCTGGGGTTTGAGGATGAGTTGAGAAGGCCTTGGATAACGTCCCCGGCTTCTTTTTCTCTTCGGCTTGCACTTTTTCGAAGAAGCTAATAAAAGCCTGAGGATCGTATCCCGCCTTGTACATGTACTCCAGCCCTAGATAATCGGCTTCGGCCTCAAATCCGCGGGAAAATTTCATAAAGGTCAAGGGTACAGCCAACCCAGCGGCTTCATAACCAGCGTAGCCAATTGGTCCCCCGATGAAGATGAGCGGAATGGAAGCAAGATTCATCAGGTTGCCCCGGGTATTTTCCCGAGCGGCGTGGCACGCCGCAACGTGCGCAATCTCATGAGCCATAACGCCAGCCAACTCGGCCTCTTCGTCGGCAGCCAGAATCAGTCCTGAGTTCACATAGAAAAATCCCCCCGGAAGAGCGAAGGCGTTAATTTCGTCTGAATCAATGACCTTAATGGTGAATGGGACCTGTGAGTCAGAGTTACGCACCAAATTCTGCCCGAGCCGATTCACATACTCCGTGATTTCTGGGTCGTTGATCAATTTCGATTGAGATTCGACTTGTTGGGAGAAAGCCTTGCCCATAGCAATCTGCTTCTCCAGGCTGTACCAATTGCCCATACCTTTGTCGCAGCCTATGTGGCGATTTCCGATCGCGTCCAAATCGTTAATGCCACCCTCGTGTTGAGATTTCTTCGAAGGCTCTGAAGGCGTGTCGGTGGGCTCCGGTGTGCTCGGGGGCGCGGCGGTTGGTACTGGCGCGCTCTCCGAAACGGCGGGAGGAGTTTGGGTGCCCTGATTTTGCGCAGAAATTGTCCCAACACTGAGACCAATTACCACGGCAGTCGTCACTAGAGTTGTGAAGCTGATCTTTACCTTTGCCATGACTACTCCGTTTCGCTGAAACACGGCTTTCTAACTAGATTATACGCCCGCTAACGAAGTGGGGCCTCTGGATGAAATCCTTACTAGTTGGACGCAGGGCCGCAAAGGAAGGTTATCCTCAGCAGGAAAATAGAACTTCGGCTTCCGTACAGGATAGGCTGCGCGCTGGTCAATCGTAATATTCAAGGCCCAAATGAGTGATTAGGTCTTCGCCCTTTAGATGACGCAGCGTGTTTTTCAGCTTCATGGATTGGATAAACAAATCGTGCTCAGGATATAGGCCTGGCGCGGTCATGGGAGACTTGAAGTAGAAGCTGAGCCACTCCTGTATCCCCAGGCCCTGTAGTTCCGAGCTGCGCTGGGCGAGGTCCATAAACAGGAGTAAATCCAGGACGATGGGAGCCGCAAGGATCGAATCGCGGCAAAGAAAATCTACCTTGATCTGCATGGGATAGCCAAGCCAGCCGAAGATATCAATGTTATCCCAACCCTCTTTGTTGTCACCACGTGGCGGGTAATAGTTAATGCGGACTTTATGTGTGAAATGCCCATAGAGTTCGGGATAAAGCTGGGGCTGGAGAATATGCTCCAACACGGAGAGCTTTGATTCTTCCTTGGTCTTGAAAGAGCCGGGATCTTCCAACACTTCGCCGTCGCGATTTCCTAAAATGTTAGTTGAGAACCACCCGTTGAGACCCAACATACGGGCTTTAAAGCCGGGTGCCAGGATGGTCTTAATGAGGGTCTGTCCGGTCTTAAAATCCTTGCCGCATATCGGGGCATTGTTGCGCCGCGATAACTCGTGCATCGCGGGAAAATCGACGGTCAGGTTCGGCGCACCATTGGCGAACGGCACTCCCTCCATCAGAGCCGCATAGGCATAGATCATGGATGGAGCAATATTTTCGTCGCTGCGAGTCAGCGCCTTCTCAAAGGCCTTCACCGATTGATGCGCTTCGGTCTGAGTTAGAAAAATTTCAGTCGAGCCGCACCAAATCATTGCCAGCCGCGCCGCTCCGGAAGTCTTTTTGAAGTCACGAATGTCGGCGCGGACCTGTTCGGCGAGGTCCATCTTATTCTTGCCTTTCTTTACATTTGTTCCATCCAGCTTCTTCACGTAACTATGGTCAAACACCGCCTTGCGAGGTTTGATCGAACTCAAGAAGGGTTTCACCTTCTTCAACAATTCCCTGTCCAACACACCAGCCGTGGTGGCAGCCGTGTACATGTCATCCTCGAAGATGTCCCACCCCGTAAAGACGAGATCTTTCAGTCCAGCGAGGGGAAGAAATTCATTAATTTTTGGAGATCTTGCATCGGTGCGCTTGCCCAGCCGGATGGTTCCCATTTGAGTGAGGGACCCGATGGGCTTGGCAAATCCTCGGCGTATTGCTTCAACTCCAGCCACGAACGTCGTGGCCACGGCTCCCATGCCGGGAATCATAATTCCCAGCTTGCCTTTGGCGGGCTGGATTTCTGTACCGCTCTGTTGAGGTGATTTTGTCGTTGCTCGTGTTTGTGTCTCAGCGTGCCGCGTCGGCATTTTTGATTGTTTCCTTATGTGCTCTCTCTTAGATGAGGGCGGGGAAGATATATAAAGCAAACGGATATGTTCTCGTATCGCGTAAAGATTTGCAAACCAATCGCAGAGAAGCAGGTGGTTAGAAATAGGCGAATCACCATTCAGGAGAAGCGCCGCCTAGCCGCCGATATGCACCATGGTTCTTGATGCTGGAACGAAATCGGGCTCACCGATGTGGTGGCGTTCTTCCTTCTTCTCAACTACGTGTTCAATGAACGCTATCATCTCTTCATCTGACGCGCCACGCCCCATCAATTCATGCAAATCGTGATCCCATATGGAAAACAGGCAGGTGCGAATCTTACCGTCGGACGTGATGCGAATCCGGCTGCAATGTCCACAAAATGGATGTGAAACCGGCGCAATGATTCCTATCTCGCCGATCCCGTCGTCGAAACGGTAACGCCGTGCCGTCTCGCTGCGGTGATGAGGAATCTCGACCAACGGACGATACTCACGCATACGACACAAGATTTCCTCCAGCGGGACGACCGTATCCGGCGCCCACACACGCTCTTCTTCCAGCGGCATGAACTCGATAAATCGAACGATGACGCCTTCGTCGCGAGCAAACATTCCGAATGGAATGATCTGATCTTCATTGAAGCCGCGCATAAGGACGCAGTTGACTTTGACAGGCCACAACTCAGCGTCCCGCGCGGCCCGAATTCCCGCCAGAACGCGCTCGTATCCATTAGCCACACGGGTAATTCGCGCGAAACGGCCGGGGTCAACGGCGTCCATGCTCACGGTGATGCGGCTGAGACCTGCATCTTTCAAAGGCTGCGCCATCTCGGCCAGAAGATGCCCGTTGGTGGTGATTGCGAGATCGAGCGGCTTCCCGTCTAGAGACCGCAGCTTGGCCAACTCCCGCACGAAGTCCACCACGCCTTTGCGCAGCAGTGGCTCGCCCCCGGTAATGCGAATTTTGCTTATGCCCATGCCTGCCAGCACTCGAGCCATTCGCAAGTAGTCGGCAAATGGCAGGTCGCCGTAAAGTGCGCCTTCATTGCCTGTGCGGCAATAAACGCACTTATAGTTGCAGCGATCTGTGATAGAAATTCGCAGATCGGTGATGGCGCGTCCGAATTTGTCGGTTAGTGGCAAGTCGTTGGTCTTTAGTCGTTGGTCTTTAGTCGTTGGTCTTTGGCAACAAAGCTGTCATCTCGAGCGAAGTCGAGAGACCTGCTTTTCAACAACACGGAAAGAAACACACAGGCGGGCACCTGCTCGCGAGCATTTCCTTTCCAATGGCTCCTCTCGAAGCCGGGAGGCGCGGGCGTTTCCACCCAAACCCTTGAGAGACTGTGTGGCGCGGGCGCCCTCGCCCGCGTACCATCTCCACCGCCGCTTGAGCCAGGGTATGCCCGAAGGCCGAAGCGGTCGGAAACTCAACATCATTATAGATGCAGCGGGAAGACACGCGGAGCTGTTAGGAGGACGGTTCCTACCGTAGTCACGGTTGCGTCGCGAGGCTCTTCTCTATAGCCGCCACCGCCAGCGGTGCCATGACCTTGAAGCCCGCCGCATTCGGATGCAGTCCGTCATCACTCAAATCTTTCTTTAACATCCCTTTGTCATCCAGCATCGCACTAAAATAATCTAGATATAAATATCCATTTGCAGCGCAATAAGCCTTCAGCCAGCGATTCAACTCAAGAATTTTCTCAGGAGCCCTCTGCGCAAAAAAGTCCTGAGCTCGCGGAGTGTAGTTATTCACCGGTAGCAGCGACGCGAACACCACGCGAATTCCGTGCAGTCGCGATAGTTCCGCCATCGTAGCGTAATTCGCCTCAATCTCAGGCAGCGACATCGGGCCGGTATTGCCAGCAATATCATTTGTGCCCGCCAGAATGACAACGGCCTTCGGATGCAGGTCAATTACGTCTTCGCGGAACCGGACCAGCATCTGCGGCGTAGTTTGTCCGCCGATTCCACGATTGATATAAGGCTTACCGGGAAAATAGTCCGTGAGTTTCCAGATATCAGTAATCGAATCGCCGAAAAACACTACACGGGATTCGCCGGGAGCGGGGGCGGCCATGGTCGCATTCGCGTCACGATAGCGCGACAATTGGCCGAAATCGTCCGTAAACACCGCGATGCGCGAAGCCCGGTACTGGTCCAAGCCAGGGAAGCCCGTGGAAGGGATGGTGGGTTGCTGGGCAAACCCGCAGGCGCACATAACGACAACTGCAAGAGTCAGGTAAAGTTTTCGCATTAGGCTCTCTCCTATTGATCTGGGGCTTACTGTCCTGAAGTGATCCATCATCTATTTCTCGACTCACATGCCGTCATAATTCGGGCCGCCGCCTCCCTCCGGAGGCACCCATGTGATGATCTGATAGGGGTCGTGAATATCGCAGGTCTTGCAGTGCACGCAGTTTGACGGATTTAGGCTGATGCGCTTTCCATTTGGCTGGCCCGGATCGTCTACCATCTCGTAAACATTTGCCGGACAAAAATTCTGGCACGGGCTTCCGAATTCTTTTATGCAGCGGGTGTTGCAAATTTCTGTGTCCTCAATAATCAGGTGCGAGGGCTGATCTTCTTCATGCTTCGTTCCCGAATGGTAGAGATCAGTCAGTTTTTTGAAAGTAAGTTTGCCGTCGCCTTTTGCCGGACCTAACAGGTGAGCTGCGTCGCCGCCGTCGGCTGCTAAGTCGGCTAGCTTCTTCATGCGCAAATATCCCGGGCTCGCCTGATAGCGATTGCGCAGACCGCGCCCGCCGGTGAATTGCTGCAATCCCGCATGGAACATGCCTCGCCAGAAGCCGTGTTCGAATCCCTGATGAAAGTTGCGGACTTTCCAAAGCTCGTCTTTTATCCAACTCTTTTCCACGCGCTGCTGAAACCCACCGAGCTTGCTCGCGGAGAAGTCGGACGATTTCATTGCTTCGAAAGCTGTCTCTGCGGCCAACATTCCGCTCTTGATCGCCAGGTGAATTCCCTTTAGCCGTTGCGAATTCAGAAATCCTGCGGAGTCGCCAATGATCATCCAGCCATCGCCCGCCAGCGGGGGCAATGCCCACCATCCGCCGTAAGGCAGCGCCTTCGCGCCATAACGAATCATCTTCCCGCCTGCGAGCAGTTTGGCCACAAATGGATGCTGCTTGAAATCCTGAAGCACATGCTGCGGATCGAGGCGCGGGTCGGGATAATCGAGTCCAGTGACGAATCCGAGCGAAACAATGTTGTCTTTGCCGCCATAAATCCACGCACCCCCATATTCTTTGTAGGTCAGCGGCCAACCCATCGTGTAAATAACTTCGCCCGGCACAATTCTTCCGGAAGGAACTTCCCACAACTCTTTGATTCCCTGCCCGTACGTCTGGGGATTGCGATCGGCCGCTAAATCAAATTTCGTGATGAGCTGTTTCGTTAGCGATCCGCGGGGGCCCTCGGCCAAGATGACGATCTTGGCCTGCACATCGTAGCCTGGTTCGAAGTTGGCTTTCGGTTGATTCTGCTTATCCACACCCTTGTCGTCGGTGCGAACGCCGGTTACACGGTTACCCTCGAACAGTAGCTCCGATCCCGCGAATCCCGTAAAGACGGTGATTCCGGCCTCTTCGACTTTGTTTCCCATCCATTTCACAAAGCGATTTAGGGAGATTATGTAATTGCCGTGATCGCGTAGTGGAGGAGGAGTGATGGGAAATTTAAACTTCCCACTTTTCGTCAGAAAATAAACCGATTCTTTTGAAACTGGGGCGTCCAGCGGAGCTTCGCTCTCGAAGGCTGGGAGCAACTCCCGCATTGATCGGGGATCAAGCAGCGCTCCCGATAAGCAGTGTTGTCCAATTTCACGAGCTTTCTCGAGAACATAAATATTTTCTTTGCTTAACTGAGAGTCGGGATTCTTAAGATTATGTTCGTCAATGAGCTGCGAAATCCGCAGAGCGCATGCCATTCCCGCGGGCCCCCCACCAACAATCACAACGTCGGCGGGCATTTGCGGTCGTTCAATGTTTTCGAGAGGCTTGCGGAAGATCATGGGTTTCTAGTTTCAGGTTTCGAGTTTCAGGTTCAAAGCAAGTCACGTTCCCGTTTTTCGAAGCCGCAACGATTCAATCAATCCGTTGAGCAACCGCAAAACTTCCGAAGATATTTCTTCGAGGTTCTTGAGTTCCTCAGCGCTGAGAAAATGTAGATCGGCTGAAATCGCTAATTGGGTTTCCAAACCAGCAGCGACCCTCTTGCTTGCCCAAGGAAATTGCAGAATTCGCCCTTTGTAAGCCTACCTTGACCTTCCGCGATGTTTGATGCCACTGAGATTGCCGCACGCCGCAGTTGGGAAATCAATCCGTAGACTTCGTTTTTTGGGAAATTCCCGGTGACCCGATATATTTCGCCAGTAAGAGTCCTAGCCTTTTGCCAAACAATGAGGTCCCGATATCTGTGGCCCATGTCATGAGCCTTCCTCCCCCTCGTATTTCTCAAAACTTGAAACTCGAAACTATCCCCGCGCCTTAGTCTTCTTTATCTCCTCAATCAGCGGCGGCACGACGTCGAACAGATTCCCTACCACCGCATAATCCGCGATCTCGAAAATTGGCGCTTCGTGGTCTTTATTTATGGCGATGATCGTCCGCGCGCCTTTCATTCCTACGACATGCTGTATGGCTCCGCTAATCCCCAATGCCAGATAAAGCTTCGGCGCGACCGTCTGTCCAGAAGAACCGACCTGGCGATCCATCGGGAGCCATCCCGAATCGCATATTGGACGCGAAGCCGCAAGTTCACCGCCAAGAGCTTCTGCAAGCTGCTTCGCGATTTCAATGTTCTTTTGTTCTTTTATACCCCTACCCACGGAAACAATAATTTCAGCTTGCGTCAGATCAATCGCCTGCTTCGCTTCTTTAAAAACCTCCTGCGGCTTGGTTCGGATTACATTGTCTGCAATTTCGCCATTGAACGTCTCCACAGGAGCAGCGGCACCTCCAGCCTCGACCTTGTCTGCGCGAAACGCTCCATTCTGGAAAGTTACAAACCAGGGTGCGTCGCACGTGAAACTCACGTCGGAGGCAAACTTTCCCTGAAACATTTGCCGCGTAAATACCAATTTATCGCCGTCTTTCTTATATCCAATGCAATCACTGATAACGGTGCGCCCCACCGCCGTGGCGAGCTTGGGAATGAAGTCTCGAACTTGATACGTGTGAGGGAGAAGGACGAGCTTAGGCGACTTGGATTCAATCAATCGCTTCAACGCGGCGACGAATGCATCAGGAGTATAGGGCTCAAGTTTCGGCGATTCGACGGCGTACACTTTGGATACTTTCTTGCCTGCTACTTCGATGGCAAGATTCGCGACGCCGCTCCCTGCCACAGCGGCCTCAATTGGCCACCCAGTTTCAGAGGACAAAGCTTGCCCCGCCGAAAGCGTCTCCCACGAAACGCGGCTGAGCTTTCCTTGACGTTCTTCGAGGACTGCGAGAATAAAGTCGGGCATCGGTTTGTCCGTGTGGCGGCGGGCGCGCTCACCCGCGAATCGCGTAAATCAAGCAATGCAGCGAGACGACTGGCTTTTCGCGGGCGAGAGCGCCCCGACACATAGCACTACTCCGTCAGGCTTCCACGCTTATGTGCGCCTACAATTAACAGAATTAGCCCGAGAGTTCCCTGCCCCAGCACCCAGACCATCCACATGTGAGAGCCGCTTCGCAGACCAACGTAAACGAACGAGCACAGGATGAAGGCGAACCAGAGCAGCTGTTTTCCAATTGTCATCATCACCGAACCAATGCGCTCTTCGCCCGCCATCGCCGCTTCTTCCAGTTTTAGTGAATCTTTTCCGGCCATAGTTCTGATTTCTCCATCCTAAAAAATCTAAATAACGTGAAGTTCGTTACGCAGCTTGTCTACCAATTTCTTGGCGATTTCGGAAGGCATTCCCTCCAAGTATTCGGTCTTCTTCGTTTTCTCCGGCACATAAATCCGTTCAATTTTCTGCAAATTGCCAGTCACAACAGACTTCACATCGTCGAATGATACTTTTCGCAACGGTTTATTCTTCGCCTGCTTGATACCAATGAGAGTAGCGTAGCGAAGTTTATTGATGCCGGATTGAATGGTGAGGACAGCGGGCAACGGAACATCCACAAACTGAAAATATCCGGCTTCGAGTTCACGTTTCACCCGGATGCCAGCGTCGGTCTTCTCGATCTGCATGATGATCGTGGCGTGAGGCCAGTCAAGCAGTTCGGCGAGAATGACTCCCGTCTGCGCGTACCCATAATCGTCGGATTGCAGGCCGGTAAAAATCAAATCGAATTGTTCATCCTTAATGGCTGCGGCAAATGCACGGGCAGTATTGAAGGCATCCAGACCGACGAAGGCGTTGCCTTCCAGGTGGATTGCACGATCAGCGCCCTTAGCCAACGCTTCGCGCAAGACCTGTTGCGAGCGTGCCGGACCGGCGGTGATCGCCACAACCTCTCCACCGTGTTTCTCTTTCTGCCGCAGCGCCTCTTCCAGCGCGAATGCATCCGGTTCGTTGACCTCGTAGGAGACGTCTTCGCGAATCCATGTACTGGACTCATTCAGCTTGAGCGGAGCGTCCTTCTGAGGAACTTGCTTAATGCAAACCAGAATCTTCAAACGGCACTCCTGAATCTCCGCAGCTCAGAGGAACTGTCTCCGGACGACCTCGCGAATCCAGCTTGGGCAAACTATGCATTATAGCCGATGCGTTGCGACCATCAGATGAGCGATGGAAGTTAACCGCAGGGGGCACGAAGGTACACAAAGGAAACCCATCAAGCTGCGGACTGGAGATCGCTAATACGAGGATGAATAATCGGAGCCTTGCTTCGGCCGATTTCGGCGGGTTATTTTAGACTCTCAACGTAAGCGATCAATGCTTTTACGTCGTCAGGCGGAAAGTTGATGGGCGGCATTCCACCCGCGGTCATCCTGGCAGTGGGATGTTTAAAAAGTTCCGCTACTTGATCGGGATTCAACTTCGCCGATATTCCAATCAGGGCTGGCGCAACCGCGGTGCCTACTCCTCCGTCGCCGTGACAGGCATTGCATGATTGCGCTTCGAAAACGGCTTTGCCTTTCGCGGCGAGCGGGTCCGCCAGCGTTGCATTCGCAGCAGCGAGGGATGCGGAGGACAATTCAGGCTCGAATGGCTTGCTGGCGTATTCGGCTTCCTCGGCTGCTTGTTTGGCCAGTTGTTGAGCAACTCCTGCGTCGTGCCGATCAAGATACTGGCTGCGCAATCCGAGCCCTACTAAAGTACACACGACGACCCCGTACGCCGCCATCGCAATCGGGCGCTTCCAGGGGCGACGCTCCACGTTGCGATCGAAGAAAGGAAGCGCAACGATTCCAAGGGCTAACACCATCGGAATCACCAGCACTCCAACGATGGCGGCCGACCCGTGCCAGTATTTCAGCCATTGAAATATTGGCAAGTAATACCATTCTGGCCGCGGGATATATTGCGCGTCGGATGGGTTCGCTGGTGGGCCCAATTTCATGGGAGCGAAAAAACACAGCAGCCCCAAGCCAGCAATCAGCAATGCCGTCAGCGACAAATCCATCAATACCTGGCGTGGATAAAACGGCTCAGTTTTTTGCCTAGGATGATAAGGATCTTCATTTACCGGCCCCGCGGCCCCCGCCTTGCGGAACAGAAAAATGTGCGATGCAAGCAGGGCGAAAATCAGCGCCGGAACGAAAAATACATGAGCCACAAAAAACCGCGATATTGTGAGGGTGCCCATCTCGGTGCCGCCGCGCATCATCCGCTTAATACTTTCGCCGATCCACGGCACTTCACTCACGGCATTGGTTCCCACGGCGGTTGCAAAATAAGCCCTCTGGTCCCAGGGAAGCAGATATCCGGTGAATGCCATTCCCAAGACCAATGCAAAGAGTATGCATCCTGAGACCCAAAGCAATTCCCGCCGCCCTTTATACGATCCATAAATGTATGTCTGGGAGAGGTGCAGGAAGAGGACGACAACCATCGCGCTGGCCCCATAGGCGTGCAGACTGCGGAGAAACGAGCCCGAAGTCACCGCCTTGGTGATATACGCGACCGTGGTGTGCGCATGATCGGCGGAGGGGACATAGTAAAGCGCAAGAAATATTCCAGTGATTACTTGCGAGATAAAAATGAACAACAATCCCGAACCGAAAATGTAAGCAAAACGCGCGCCGCCGGGAATCGGTTCGTCCAGTGTGATTCGAAGCAGGTCATCCAGGCCGGTACGGTGATTGAGCCAGGCGCGGAATCCGGTTCGCGCTGGCGGGGCGGCATTGGGATCGTTGGATGACGAATGCATTTAACGAAAATTCTTTCTTAACTGCTGAGTAGCATGCGACTGGAAGAACATTCCGAGAACTTCTATAGGAAGGGCCGAATGCTTCCCTATCCGATCACTTCCTTGTCAGAAACAAGCTGCCGAAAGTATTGAAATCGCACTTGCAAGTGACCGTCTTCAACCGATGTTTCCAACGTATCCATGCCTCGGCGCGAAGGTCCACTCACACGTGTTCCGTCCGGATTGAATGTGGCGCCGTGACAAGGACAGATGAACTGCTGTTTATCCTTGTTCCACGGAACCGTGCAACCCAGGTGAGGACAAATTGATGTCAGCACGCGAAGGTGGCCATGGCTGTCTTTTGTCACATAGACAGCTTTTTCGGATACTGTCTTGCGCCAGCCATCCACTTGCTCGATCTGAATTGTTCTCAGAACAGGACTGGTGAGAGAAGAAAACTCGGTAACGTCTCCGACCGCGGATTGCTTGAGCTCAGTAGTGCGGCGTATGAGAGGAAAAAGCGCGAAACGTATCAGAGGGACCGAAAGCAGGCCTCCCACGACCACCGAACCGAGTCCAAGCAAGACTCCCAGGAATGAGCGCCGGCTTTCCAGCGAATCCCCAGATGGCAACGCGTTGGGACTGGTATCCTCCGTACCCCGTGCGGATTCTGACATTCGGTCCCTCAACTAACGCGGATTACCACCAACCATTTCGTTCCCATTTTTGGTCGGCACTGCCCCATCGCTGCGTATAAATCTTGGAGTGATCGCTGGCCTACACTGTGCCACCAAAACCTTATTTCTTCGCCAGATCCCGGATGTAAGTCACCAACTTCGTCACATCATCGGGATGAATCTTTGCGCCAAAGGCTGGCATTTTCCCTTTGCCCTTGGTGATCGTCTCTGCGAGCTCGGCATCGTTCAGTTTCTGAACTTCATCGGATCGCAGATCCTTCGCGTGAAGGGCCTTACCGGTTGCGCTGTTGCCGCTGCCGTCGGCAGAGTGGCACAACACACAATTCGCGTTGAAAATCTTGGCGGCGTTGGACTGCGCATGCATCGCGATCGGGAAAGCGAAACTGCATAACAGACTTGCTTGAATGAGCTGCCGAAAAAGCTTTCGCATAGAGTCTCCTAAGTCGCTAACTACTCAAAACGCGAAGCACGCCCGGTCTACAAGTTTTCCAGGCGGCTTGCCTCCCCACTTCTATATAAAACGATGGTCGTTTTCAGCGCAACCCCACATGCTTGAAAAGCCTGCTGAATTTAAAAGACGAATCGTGCCAACACGTACACGGCGTTGTTTCCCGACGCGTCCCGGCCCGCGCCGTCATAGTTTGTTCCGGCCCCATTAAAACGGAAATATCCGGTGTATTGCACCGCTAAATCTACATTCTGTTCCGGCCACCACGAAGCATTCAAAATGTATCCGTTGCTTTGGGGAGAGCCGTTGGCGCTTCCCGACACAGCCATCTGAGGGAAGAGCAAGGGGTCGGCAGTTCCGGTTACATCAAAAAATCCCGCCGTTCCGGAGAACTTGGTGCCGAAATGATACTCGACATCGGCCTGCGCAGTGTTGAGATGGTGATTGACCTGCCCTGCACCTCCGGCATTGAAAGTCGCGAGAAGAGAGGAATTTTCCCTGATATAAGTGCCGCGAATCGAGAGCACATCGTTCTTGAGACTTGGCATCGTGTGATCGAATTGGAAGTCGGCGGCAACGTCGGTGTATCCATCCTCCAGCCCGGTAACCGCGTTGGGCGTGCTCTTCACATGCAAACCGTAGGTACCGATCTCAAGATTGTTGTTCTTGCCTGAAGTCTGCCAGGCGACACGCCAGTAAGGCGCAATCCCGCGGATATTGATTCCGAAGCCAACGCCATCATTGGGTTGCGTGCCTCCAATATGCTCGGACCTATACATTGTCGCCGCCAGATACCAGTGCTCATTCCACATCGTATAACCACCGACTCCGGCCACGTCCTGGGCCAAGCCACCATTAATAAGCGCCCCTGCGGAAGGTCCAGGTGCGACATTACTCCCGACAAATGGAAATCCCCAAGCCGGCGTGCTGTTCCAAAGATCTTCGACTGTCGGATTATTGTTCAACGTTATTCCGTAAGTAATTGGCTTGCCGAAGAGATTGCCGCCATGATTGGCGTAGCGGATGTCAGTGTTGTCCCAGGAAAAATGATCGCCCTGGCTATCGTATGTGACCTGCACAAAACTGCCGATGTGGGCAGTCCAATCCCCCGCCAGAAAAAGCGAAACGTCCTGCGGAAGCTGGAAATTACCGTTCTGAGTTCCTGGTTGAGGGGATTTCGTCGCGGTTAGCGAAGTGTCGAAAACCACCGATAATGGGAAAGCTTCCAGTAGGTGAAGCGCGGCATTGTGATCTTTCTTGTCGTCCGTCACTTGAGCTTTCGTAGTGAACGTGTAGCCTTCGAGTTTGAAGTTCCTTCCGAAGGGCGTCAGTTCGGGAGGAGCATAGTGACAAGTAGAGCAGGGCATCCCGGTTTGCCGGGAGTAACTTGGAACCGCAGACGCGGTTGATACGCAGAGAACGATGAGGCCAAGAATCGCCCACAATAGTGAGGGTATATTGTTCCTGAGAAATCCGGGTTCCGCACGATTCATTGAGATTCCTCCTGGAAGCGTGTCAATTGACTGCATCATTGTTGTCATTGAATCTGAAATACTCCGCGACCGCGGTCACACAGAATTGTGAGTAGGATCACAAACTGAGAACTAAGAACAATCTGGACACAACCGTACAGGCACCTAAAGTGACAAGGCTGTTCATAATTGCTCACTTTTCGAAAATGAAAGAGATGGCGCGGGCAGGATTGTCTGATGTTCGGGGAGCGTTGAGGACCGGATCTTGCGGCTGGGCTGGACTCTACTCTACTCCGTGAAGACTACGGACTGGAGCCCCGAAATTTCGAAGCGTTTGCGGCAGCGCATGTTCTTACACGCCATCATGTCGTCTTTGCGGAGCATGTAGGATTTTGCTTTGGCGAAACGGGCGCGGTCACGTTCGTCGGCGCGTCCCGGCAACTGCCGTTTTTTGGTGCGGACGACCCAGGTTACATCGTACGTATCCGATTGATGACAACTGGGACAGTTCAAGCTGGCTGGTTTCTTTTCCGTCCGTTCATCGAAAAAATCACGCTCTTCCATGATGGTTGCAAGCCTCTCGACAGGGTTTGGGGTAATTATTGCACCTTTAATTATTCCTATCCACTTTTGCATCAAGGTGACAGGGCGGCGGCGAAACCGTAAAGTTAAGCCGAGACTATTCATGGCAGCGGCTTTTATCTGCGAAGGATTGCGTACTCCCATTGGGCGCTATGGGGGTACGCTGGCTCATGTCCGAACCGACGACCTCGCGGCCGTTCCGCTGGCGGCTCTGCGAGAACGATTTTCTGGGAACGATTGGGAAGCCATAGATGAAATTATTTTGGGATGTGTCAACCAGGCGGGAGAAGACAACCGTAACGTCGCCCGCATGGCCTCACTGATCGCTGGCATTCCCCACACTGTCCCGGCGGCGACGGTCAATCGTCTCTGTGCCTCGGGCATGGAAGCCGTCGCAGCCTCAGCTCGGGCCATTGCCGCTGACGAGATCGGATTAGCCATCGCCGGCGGAGTCGAAAGCATGAGCCGATCTCCCCTGGTCATGCCGAAAGCGGATACCGCTTTTTCGCGCAAAGCCGAAATCTATGACACTACCCTTGGGTGGAGATTCGTTAATCCGGTGATCAAGAGACGTTACGGTGTCGATTCCATGGGCGAGACCGCTGAGAATGTTGCGGAAGCATACAAAATTGATCGCAAATCCCAGGACCGATTCGCGATGCAATCGCAGCAACGCGCGGCGATTGCGAAGAAGAATGGTTTCTTTGACGAGGAAATCGTGCCTGTCAAAGCGCCCGGAGCAAAAGGGGCAGAAGCAACGGTGACCGAAGACGAACATCCGCGTCCCAATGCCTCTCTCGAAGCCCTGGCAAAACTCCCCACCCCGTTTCGGAAAAATGGGACCGTCACCGCGGGAAACTCCTCAGGGATCAACGACGGGGCATGCGCCATGTTTGTCGCGTCGGAAGAAGCTGCCGCGCGATTTGGACTGACTCCTCTCGCGCGGATAGTAGGATCGGCCTCGGCTGGTGTAGAACCCAGGCTCATGGGTATAGGGCCGATTCCAGCGATGAAGAAGTTGCTTGGACGAATGAAGCTTTCGATAAAGGAGATTGATCTGCTGGAACTGAATGAAGCGTTCGCAGCCCAAGCCCTGGCCGTAACGCGTGCCTTTGAATTGCCCGACGACAGCGAAAAGGTAAATCCAAATGGCGGTGCCATCGCGCTCGGCCATCCTTTGGGAATGAGCGGCGCCCGGCTGGTACTGACTGCATCGCGGCAATTACAGCGAACAAGAGGACAGTATGTCCTGGCCTCTATGTGCGTTGGCGTCGGGCAAGGGATGGCAATGTTATTGGAGCGAGTTTGATTAGAAAGCTGTCGCACACATCAATAGATCCACACGGTATTACGTCACTCACTATTCTGACCCCGCTCTTCAGTCGGCGATTAGAACGCATCGCCACCCGGAGGGCTAGGTGGTAGTGGCATAGCATCAGGGACCGGCATTTGGCTACCCGGGATCTGCATGGGTGGTCCGGGTCCGAATTTCCTATAAAAGAAGACATCCCCCGGACCATGTTCTTCGCGAATCGCTTTGAGCTGCTTCCATTGATCAAGTGATAGCACTTTGCGCAGGTCCAAGTTCATCATGGTATATTCCCGCTCCAGCTTTCCTCGCGCACCCAGCACTTGGTCAACCTGCGTACTGACCTGATCTTCGTTGGGAGCGTCGGCGTCAAGCAGGGTTTGCAGTTTGAGGTCCGACTTTTCCATCTCCGCGCCGTAGTCAATCAGCTTCAACCGGTGATTGTAGAAAGTCTGGTTCAGGCGGGATATTTGATCGTCGGTGAGCTGCAATTTCTTAGCAACCTCTGAATCTTTCCACCACTCGCCCATCTCGCGGCGAATCATCATCTTTTGCGCTACCATCGGTCCGTTTTGCGACACCATCACTCCGCCGCCGGCTTCGAAACCGCCACCGGTAGAAATGTGGACGTCGGGGGGGGCCGGATTCTGCCCGTAAACGAAAGCCGAAAACAGCAGACCGAACATCAAGCTGAATTTAGTACTCCTCATTGGCGCTCTCCTTTTCTTTTTCTTTGCGACGCAGGTCGTAGTTGACTATCGCTAATAATTTCATCGGACAACAAGGCGGCCGGCTCCAGAGCGGCCGGGACATCGCTTCGAACGGCGTGCTCGACGGAGATCAATAATGCCTGGTCAGGGTCGGGCTGTGGGGATGGCGGTACGACTCGCGAGTTGGGCTTTATGAGAACGAATGCCAGCAGCATCAACGCAACAGCACTTGCCACCGTCATCACCACCCGGGAAGAATGCTTCTCCATTAGGCTTAGCTTCGTCCGGATCTGGATCCGCTGCAGGCGCCAGAAGGCATCGGGTTGTTCTGCGGCCTCCCGGGTCAATTCCGCTAACGTGCCAAAAGTCCGCCGGACATACTGCTCATCGCTCTTCAGAAGCAAGTCGGTCAACTGTTCGTCATTTAAATCGCGCACGAATTTCATAATTCTCCTTCACTGCTCCCCTCACTTTTTCGGTGGCGCGGAAGAGTTGTGCTTTCACGGTTCCAACTTGCAAGCGCAGAACCTCGGCAATCTCGATTAACGGCAACTCCTCGGCAAAGCGTAAAAGAAATATCGTTCGTTGCTGCTCCGGAAGAAAATCCACTTTTCTCCATACTTCCGCAAGCTGCTCTCGCGCCAGCAGAATTCGTTCCGGAGACGGAGACGCTGCTGCAAGAAGAGGAGCTGTTTCTCCCGCTTGGTCTAATCCAATCAGTTTCTTCCAGAAAGAGTTCCGCCGGTTCTTACCATGATCGCGGACCAAATTCGCCGCGATCTTCAGGAGCCAGGTGTCAATGCGGCATTCGCCGCGGAATCCTGCACGCTTCTGATAGGCTCGCAGAAAACATTCCTGCGTGAGCGTGCCTGCCACGTCCTGGTCTTTCACCAGAAGCCATATCACCCTGTACACGCGGCGTTGATGCAGGCGAATAATCTCGTCGAACATCTCCGCCGGGATAATCGCTGCTTCCTGTTCCGCCGCCGAGGTCAGGGGAGCCGTCCAAACTTTTTCCACGTTTATGTTTCCTGTAATGACTATGGACGAGTTTCGCGAAACAAAGTTTACTGCGGTCAAACATTACAATGTTTATTCGCTGCCACAGCTACTTGTATCTCGAACCGGCTTTGTGGTTCGCTGACTCCCGAATCCCGCGTCCGTGCTATAATTTCACTTCGCCAGCGTTGGTTTTGAGGTGATCAGTTGAACTTTCCTGCGGCGAACCCTGTGCAATTCCAGTTTATTGAAGGCGAGGTCTAACCATGTCTGGACACTCAAAATGGGCGACAATCAAGCACAAAAAAGGCGCATTAGACGCCAAGCGCGGCAAAATCTTTACTCGCCTGATCAAAGAAATTAGCATCGCGGCCAAGAACGGCGGAGACCCTGATACCAATCCCCGCTTGCGTGGGGCCATTCTTGCCGCCAAGTCTGAAAATATGCCTGCGGATAACATCAAGCGGGCCATTCAGCGCGGGACCGGTGAATTGCCCGGCGCGACTTACGAAGAATTCTCGCTCGAGGGCTACGGCCCCGGTGGCGTCGCCGTTCTGCTCGACATCAATACCGATAATCGAAACCGCACTGTCAGCGAGATTCGCCATGCGTTTGGCAAAAACGGCGGCAATATGGCCGACGCAGGCGCAGTCTCTTACATGTTCCACAAAAAGGGCGACATCGTCATTCCCAAAACTTCGGCGAAGGAAGATGACTTGATGGCAGTCGCACTCGACGCTGGAGCGGATGACCTTCACGATGACGGCGAAAATTGGGAAGTTCTCACTGCTCCGTCCGCTTATGAAGCCGTGCTCGAAGCCATTAAGAAGGCTGGTTTCGAGGTGACATCTTCAAGCGTGACGATGATTCCGCAGAATTACATCAAGCTCGAAGGTGCGCATGCAGCCACTATGATTCGACTCATGGAAGCTTTGGAAGAACACGACGATGTACAGAACGTACATTCCAATTTCGATATTGATCAGAAGTTGCTTGAAGAAGTTGCCGGATAGTTATCGTTAATGAGAAACTGAGCCGCCTGTCAGGCGGCTTTTTTCATTTGTCAAGGTCCTTGCGCACTTAGTGTAGATGCTCCAAGATAATGTCACCCCCTAACTGCAACAGAGATGAGAGTGAGATGAGTCGAAGTTGCAACGCGTGAAAGTGATTGAGAATGCGGTGGGCGGGAGGCTGAGCGTACGCGAAGCTGCCCGCCTGCTGCAACTGAGTGAACGGCAGGTACAGCGGCTCAAGCGGCGCTATGAGCCCGATTCCATCGCGTGGGTGCACCACGGCAATCGTGGACGCCCTATGCCTTGGGCTTTTTCACTTCCCCAGAAGCGGTTGATTTTGACCTTGGCTCGCGGCAAGTATGCCGGCTTCAACGATTCTCATCTCGCGGAAAAACTTCGTGTCGAGGAGAACCTCACCGTCAGCCGCGAGACCGTGCGCCGCATTTTACGAGGTGCGAAACTTGCCTCTCCGCAGAAACGCCGCGCCCGTAAATATCGCTCGCGCCGCGCACCCCGCCCGCGTTTCGGCATGATGGTGCTCACCGACGCCAGCCGTCACGACTGGCTCGAAGGCCGCGGTCCGCATCTCACTCTTGTCGGTTTTCAAGACGATGCCACCAGCCAGATTCTCTCCGCCCACTTCCAACTCGAAGCCGAAAATACCGTTGGATATCTTCGCGCCCTGTACGCCATGATCTCCGTCCACGGCGTGCCCCTCAGCCTCTATCGTGATCGTCACTGCATCTTTCAGCGCAACGATTCCCACTGGACCGTCGCCGAAGAACTCGCCGGAAAACAATCTTCCACCCAGCTTGGGCGCGCCCTCGAGGAGCTCGGCATCACCCAGATCCCCGCCTACTCGCCCGAAGCCAAAGGCCGCATTGAGCGCGCCTGGCGCACCTTGCAGGACCGCCTGGTCAGCGAACTTCGCCTCGCCCATGCCATTACTTTGCAAGAGGCCAACGCCGTGCTGGCCCGTTTCTGCGACGACTACAATCGACGCTTCGCACGTCCGGCCGCCGAATCCGCTCGCGACTTTCGCGCTCTGCCGCGCCGCTTCGATCTCGCCCGCTGCCTTAGCCTGCGCTATGACCGCGTCGTCGGCCCCGATCACGTCGTCGTCTTGGGCGCGCATTCCATCGCCCTACCATCCTTGCCCGCCCAGCGCGGATACTCCGGCGAAACCGTCGAACTCTCGCATCAGTTGGACGGCACCCTGCGTACCTACCGCGGAGATCACTTACTGATGACCCACCCCTTGCCGCTGCAAGAATACGGCCATCGCAACCCTGCTCCGCGACTCACGCTGCGGAAACCCAAAACCCAGATGCCCCGCATCTACAACCTGGGAGGCCGCCCCGCTTTGGCGGCAGTTACTTAATCGTTAAGGGGTGACATAATCTCGTCGCAGTTAATACGACATTTTCTCGTTGCAACAACAGGTCCTTGCGCACTTAGTTTTCAACACTGCGGTGCATAATTCTGTGGAAAAGAAGGGTTTCTTCGCCGCAAGTGGTTAATAAGGAATTGCTTCTACATCTTGCACCGGGTTAAGTGCGGCAGCGTTCAAACTTGATTGTTAAGGCAGCGTCGGAGTTTTTGCTTGAAAATTCGTCTCGACAAATTGCTGGTCGAACGCGGGCTGGCTTCGTCCCCAGAACAGGCTCAAGCGTTCATTCTTGCGGGTAGAGTCTTGGTCGCTGAGCAAAGGGTTGAGAAGGCCGGCGCTCCCACCGAGCGAGGAGCAAGCCTCCGACTACTCGGAGAGGATTCGAAGTATGTAAGCCGTGGCGGACTCAAACTCGAGAAAGCATTGTTGCATTGGCAAATTGACGTCTCCGAGAGAACCTGCCTGGACGTAGGTGCTTCAACCGGTGGCTTCACTGATTGCCTGTTGCAGCAGGGCGCGGATCGAGTTATTGCAGTGGATACTGGACGGGGTCAAATAGATTTCCGTCTGCGGCAGGATCCCCGGGTTCGTCTGTTGGAGAACACTAATGCGCGTTATCTTACGCCGGAACAACTTGGCGAAGCCGTAGATTTTATCGCGATGGATGTTGCCTTCATCTCGGCGACCGCTATCTTGCCTGCCGTAATCAAAGCCGCATTCCCGGATTCTCCGGCAGGGCGGCAAGTAGTGATTCTGGTAAAGCCTCAGTTCGAAGTAGATCGGGAATACGTGGAAAAAGGCGGCATCGTCCGCAATCGCGAAGCTCAAAACGCATCTGTGGATAAGGTTCGGGATTCGCTTCTCTCCCTACATTGTGAGAGAGCGGATGTAATTGAGTCCCCAATTCTAGGCGCAGAGGGCAATCGCGAGTTCCTATTGTACGGACTGTTCTGAGCGCGTCTGTTCACGGAGAGACGCAGCTTGCTCGTCTCTAGAATTACTGGGAGACGTTGCAAGAGCGCCCATTCAATCCTTTCAAAACATTTCTGTACAATTCAAATCTATACAATTCAAACTTCAAATATGAACAGTACGAAAGACGACAATCCTTCCACCGCGAAGTCAGCGGCTATAGTTTCTAAACCAGGCAAGCCGGAGCTGGCGACAATCGTCCCCGAACTTCTGGACTGGTTTCGCCAGCACCAGTACGAAATCGTTGTGGACCCCGAAACTGCGCCCTACGCCGCGGGATATAAGACCCTTTCGCGCGAGGAAATGGGCTCGCTGCCACTTAAATTTGTCGTCGTGTTGGGTGGTGATGGGACTCTCCTCTCTGCTGCGCGTGCAGTTGCAAAGGCCGGTATTCCGGTCCTTGGAGTCAACCTCGGATCGCTTGGGTTCCTCACCGAAGTTCCTCTCGAAGAAATGTACGCGACTCTCCAGGGCATTGAAGAAGGACGCTGCACCGTGGAGAGCCGTTCCATGGTGCGGTGCGAGGTTCTACGCAAAGAAACCTCTGTTGCGCAGTTCGACGCCCTAAACGATGTCGTGATGGGCAAAGGAACCATCGCGCGTTTGAACTATTGCGAGGTTTTCATTGACGGACTTTTTGTCTCGAGCTACAAAGCAGATAGCCTGATTGTCTCGACGCCGACCGGTTCCACTGCGTACTCGTTGGCGGCGGGCGGGCCGATCGTAATGCCTTCCGTGGAGGCGCTGATAATCACTCCTGTCTCAGCGCACTCATTGACGCATCGTCCGCTGGTGGTGTGCGACACGGCAAAGATTGAAATTGTCGTCAATACCGGACAAGACGAAGCCTATTTAAGCATTGACGGTCAGATTGGCATGCCTATCTATGATGGTGACCGCATCCTTTGCCGCAAATCCGATCAGCACGTGAAACTCATGCGCATCAAAGGCACGTTTTTCGACGTGCTTCGCAACAAGCTCAAGTGGGGACAACGGTAAACGTCTGTGCGGACGGAATTTTTCATTAAGAAAGCAATCTCAACCATTCGATTGAAATGGTTCCCCGTTATTCTGATGGCATTGCTGCCTGTGGCCGCCATGCCAGATTCGAAACCAGCAGCCGACCTGGTTATCACGAACGCCAAAGTCTGGACAGGCGACCCATCCCATCCGGCGGCCGAGGCGGTCGCGGTGATTGGGGATCGAATCGTTGCAGTTGGGTCCGCAACCGAGATTGATTCCTGGCGAAACCCTCAAACCCGAACCATAGACGGCGGCGGCAAGCGTCTAATTCCCGGCTTCAACGATGCACATGTGCATTTCGTTGAAGGCGGGGCGCAACTCGACTCCATCCAGCTCAATGATGCGACCAGTGCGACGGAATTCGCCCGCCGTGTTGCGGAACGAGCCAGGAGCACGCCCAAAGGCGAATGGATTCTGAATGGGGACTGGGACGAAACGAAATGGACTCCGCCGCAGCTGCCCACGAAAAAACTGATTGACCCGGCAACTCCTGATAATCCAGTTTTTCTTGATCGTTATGACGGCCATATGGCTATGGCAAATTCTGTAGCCTTGCGCATGGCGGGAATTACGGCGCAGACGCCTGATCCTCCGGGCGGGGTCATCGTGCGGGATGAAAACGGAGACCCAACCGGCGCCCTGAAGGATTCAGCAAAGGATTTCGTCCTCAAGGTGATCCCACCACTCTCACATGACCAGCGGATAAAGCAAGCTAAACGCGCTCTGGCTCATGCCGCCTCGCTTGGGGTGACGAGCGTACAAGAAATGAACGATGAAGAAACGGACAGTTTCGCGAATTTTGAAATCTATTCTGAGTTGCTTGAACGCGGCGAACTTACGGCTCGCATCTACGTTGCCCCGGCGATCGCTGATTGGCAAAGCCAGGCGAAAGTTGGAATCCGCCACGGGTTTGGATCGCCCTATTTACGTATTGGCGCCGTAAAAGGATTTGCGGATGGCTCGCTAGGCTCGCGCACGGCATACTTTTTTGAGGCATATAGCGATGCGCCAAATAGTTTTGGCCTCTTGAACAAAGGGATGCAACCGCTCTCTCGTATGCAGGGCTGGATGATGCAAGCCGACGCCGCAGGCCTTCAGATTTGCACGCACGCTATCGGTGACCGCGCCATCTCGATCGTGCTCGATTTATACGCCGAAGTAGCAAAAACTAACGGAGCCGCCGACCGCCGCTTTCGTATTGAGCATGCGCAGCACGTGGCCGCCAAAGATTTTGTTCGTTTCGCGGAGTTGCATGTCATTGCGTCGGTGCAGCCGTACCAGGCAATTGACGACGGACGCTGGGCCGAAAAACGCATTGGCCATGACCGCACCAGCCGCACTTATCCGTTTCGCACCTTTCTGAACCATGGCGTCCAGCTTGCTTTTGGAACCGACTGGCCGGTCGTCCCGCTCAATCCTTTGCTGGGTATTTACGCCGCAGTGACACGGGCGACGCTGGACGGCAAATATCCCGGCGGCTGGTTTCCCGAGCAGAAGCTTACCGTGCCGGAAGCAATTGAGGCTTACACTATGGGCTCGGCATACGCGGAATTTCAAGAGAAGGAGAAAGGTTCTCTCACTCCGGGAAAATTGGCAGACATGGTTCTGCTAAGCGACGATATTTTCTCTATGGATCCTGGTGGAATTAAAGATGTAAAAGCAGTAAAGACAATCGTCGGCGGTAAAGTAGTTTGGGATGCGGCAAGTCAGGAGCGATCTGAGGCGAAACATTAAACAGAAGCCTCTCACGCGGTGGCCAGGGCTCTTCCGCAAAAAGTAAGCCTTGTCATTCCGAGCCTGGGCACCACTACGCTGCCTGCAACACCGTGCGAGGAATCTGCTTTCCCCGGTTCTGTCTTCGACAAAGTTTAGATTTCCAGCCGCAACAAGTCCGCAACGGTCTCCCGCCGCCTGATTATTTTGGCGGACTTCTCGTCCACCAGAATCTCCGCCGCGCGAGGCCGCGTGTTGTAGTTTGAGGCTAAAACCATTCCGTAAGCGCCCGCGTCCAGAATGGCCAGCAAATCTCCTTCGCTAACCTGCGGCAGACGCCGGTCTTTCGCGAAAAAATCTCCCGTCTCGCATACTGGACCCACCACATCTACGGTCTCATTCGGTAATAAGCCATCCCTGGCTACAGTAACGATCTCGTGATACGCCTGGTAGAGCGAAGGCCTTATCAGATCATTCATTGCCGCATCCACTATTAAAAACTGTTTTGCGCCATTCCGCTTTTTGTAAATGACCCGGGTCAGCAGAATTCCGGCGGGCGCAACAATGGACCGTCCCGGCTCGAGCAGAAGATGAACGTCAAGCTTGCGCAATGGCTTGAGCAGCGCTTCGGCATAATCCGCGACCGGCCCGTCAAATCCCGACGACCCTGTCTCGTATGAGATGCCAAGCCCTCCGCCGGCATCTACGTATTCAATTCGGTGGCCATCGGAGCGCAGTTCCACCACCAAGTCAGCGACCCTCTCCATCGCGGCAGCGAATGGCTTCACGTCCGTGATCTGCGATCCGATGTGAACGCTCACTCCGGCCACCTTCAAGTTTTTTGTCCCAGACGCCTTTGCGTAAAGCCCGCGCGCTTCGCCGATGGGAATTCCAAACTTGTGCTTTTGCAGTCCTGTAGAAATGTACGGATGCGTGTTTGCCGGAACGTCTGGATTCACTCTGAAGGCAATTTGTGCGGATCGCTTCGCACGCGCCGCACACTCCGCAAGCACACGCATTTCCGATTCGCTTTCCAGATTGAAAAGTAGGATGCCGGCTCGGATTGCCGCTAGCATTTCATCGCGAGTTTTTCCGACGCCGGAGAACACGATACGATTTGCCGCACGCCTGTCTGCGCGAATCACCCGAGCCAGTTCCCCGCCTGAAACCACGTCGAAGCCGCACCCTACCTTTGCTAGAAGCCTCAGGATGCTTAGATTCGAATTGGCTTTCACCGAATAGCAGATCGTGTGCGGAACTTTGCGGAAGGCGCGCTCAAATGCTTCGATGCGTTGCCGAATCGTGGACGCGGAGTACACGTATAGGGGAGTACCAAATCGCTCTGCGAGTTCCTCGGCGGGTAGGCGTTCGCAATAGAGACTTTCCGCGCCGGCGCGCGAAGGCTCGTTGAACTTCGGTCTCTCGCGGAAGATGAAGCCGGGTGGCCGCCCTTGCAAATGCGAGTCTGAAGCCTTCAATTCTGCTTCCCGGAACCGCCCTTGACTTTGATCGCCACCACAGTCTGATCGTCGAAGGTCTCCACGCCCAAGGCATGCTCGGACGCTGCCTTAAACAGAGAATTGACGACAGACTCTGCCGGATTTTCCGAACATTCCGAGATCACTTTTTCCGCTCTCGTGCGCCCGAATAGTTCTCCTTTAATATTCGTCGCATCCAGAATGCCGTCGCTGAAGAAGACAAACATGTCGCCGGGCTTGGCTTTAAAACAAAGCTCGTCATATTCCGGATCTTCAAACAGGCCCAAAGGCATGCCTGTGGCTTCGATAATCTCGACTTTGCCATCGTGGCAATACACGGGACGCGGAAGCCCCGAGTTCGCAACCTGAAGGGTGAGGCTCACGTCATCCCAAACCGCATAGATTATGGAAACGAATTGCGCCTCAATTTTTCTTTCAACCAGCGAATAATTCACTGCGGATAGCATTTCCGCCGGCCTTGGCTCAATGGGAGCATGCGACCTAAGAATCCCGCTTACGAGGGCGGCAAAAATGGCTGCGGGCGCGCCTTTTCCGCTCACATCCCCGATCACAATCGCAGTTCGAGATTGTGAGTAGCTCACAAAATCGTACAAATCTCCGCCGATGGCTCTCGCCGGAGTAAACCTTGCGGCGATTTCCAGATTTGCCAGCGTGGGCCGTGATTGTGGAAGGAGCCGGAATTGCAGCTCGCGAGCCATTGCCAGATCGCGCTCCAGCCGCTTTTCCTGACGCGCGATCTCTTCATACAGCCTTGCATTTTCGATCGCGATTGCTACTTGCGCCGCCAGAGTGGTGATGGTGCGCTGGTGATCCTCGGTGAAAAATCCCTTGCGCGTATGCTCAAGGTCCAGCACCCCGATAACTTTCTCTTTATAAATGAGCGGAACCGACAGCTCCGAGCGGGTCTCGGGATTAGTCTCAATGTAACGCGGCTCTTTCTTGACGTCCCGAACCAACACGGCCTGACGATGCCGCGCCGCATACCCTACGATTCCTAGCCCGAGCGGGATATCGTGCTTGAGCTGGATATTCTCTTTGAACCGTTGTGAGAAGCGGTGCTGCAAAATTTCTCCGCTGGCATCGAGCAGCAGAATGCTGAACATCTGATAATCAATGAGGCGGCTCAACAGCTCGCCAATGTGTTTGAACAATTCGTCAAGATTCAGGATGGAAGTGAGTTCCCGCGCAATTTCATTCAGCAGCAGCAGCGTGCGTGCCTGCTTTGACATGCGGGTGTGCAGCCGGGCGTTCTCGATTCCGATGGCCATCCGCGAACCAATCAGCGTGAGCAACTGCTTATGCTCTTCGGTAAAGTGATTCGGCTGAACCGACTCGATGTCAATGACTCCAATGACGCGATTCTTGACGATCAGCGGAACCGCCAATTCGGAACGCACGCCGGGAACCGCAGAAATGTACTGGGGCTCTTGAGAGACATCATGAACCAGGACCGCTTCGCGTCGCTGCGCCGCAATTCCCGTCACACCTTCGCCTACTTTAACGGTGAGCCGTTCGGCTAATTCCGGGGGATATCCCACCTGGAAACGAAACCGCAAATCTTGAGTTCTTTCGTGCAGGAGGAGGATCGCGAAAATCTCATAGTCAATGACTTTGCGCACCAACTCGGCTACCCGGCGCAGGGTAGTGTCGAGGTCGAGCGTGGTGTTGACAACGTCCGCCACCTCGAGCAAAAGCGGATCAATATGGGTTTGGATATCGTTAGCGGTTGAAGCCATTTGCTTGTATTTCAATCATATCAGCCACGTTACTCTGACAGGAATGCAATGGAAGTTTCGAACGTAATTTGGTCATGCTAAACTGAAATCAAGCCCCGAAATGAGGAAAATAGCATGAAATTTGGCGTCATTATTTTCCCTGGTTCCAATTGCGATCACGATGCTTATTGGACGGTTCAGCACGTTGCAAAGCAGCCGGCAACGATGCTTTGGCATGAATCGCAGGACCTGGAAAACTGTGACGTCATTATCGTTCCAGGTGGATTTGCTTACGGGGACTACTTGCGTACTGGAGCCATCGCGAAGTTTTCTCCTGCGATGCAATCAGTGCGGAAATTTGCCGAAAGTGGCGGGCTTGTGTTGGGGATCTGCAACGGCTTTCAGATTCTTTGTGAATCTGGTTTACTTCCCGGGGCGTTGTTGCGGAACGCGGGCCTCAAATATGTTTGCAAACCGGTGCATCTGCGCGTTGAGAATACCGACACGCCCTTTACGAATGCTTGCCGTCTGCACGATGTCCTGACAATTCCAATCGGCCACATGGAGGGCAACTATTTCTGTGATCCCTCCACTCTCGAAAGGTTAAAGCGAGAGAACCACGTGGTATTCCGCTACTCAACCGCGGATGGCGAAGTGTCCGACGCCGCGAATCCAAACGGATCATTGGACAATATCGCCGGTATCTGCAACCCAGGCAGAAACGTTTTGGGCATGATGCCCCACCCCGAACGTGCCAGCGAACCCGAGCTCGGAGGCACGCAAGGTTTCAAGGTTTTCGAATCTTTGGTTGGGGCGATGGTGGCGAAATAATTTGGAGGCCCTCGCCTTCGTCAAATCACTTCCATACAAATCTTTACAAAATTGATTGTGTTCACAGGAAATGCCATCATCAAAGTTGGAAGCGTGCGTACAAAAATGAAGCTGTTATAGTACTCATCACATAAGCACTCACTTGGAGGAAAGTTGGTCGGGTCCCGGTAATGCAATTTCGATCCCATAGCCCAAGTCCCATTTGGCTTGTATTTCTATTTCTGATTTTTTTTCCTTCTTTCGTGTCCGCGCAGAAATTGCCCGAGATAGATGCGTATGGCGGATATGTGTATACCCGCTTTAATAGCCCCTCTATAGGTTTTTCCAGTGATTCGAATCTCACCGGAGGGATGATTTCCCTTACGGCTCCCCACCTCTATGAGGAACTTGGACTGACCATTAGCGCAAGCGGCGGCTACGGGTCGCAATTGAAGGTGTACAACTTTTTGGTGGGCCCTCAGTTCTCATTTGATAAGGGCCGCCTGCGCCTGTTTGGCGATATCCTCTTTGGCAAAGCGGAAACCAAAGTCACCATTAGCCAACCAACACGCAGCGAAATCACAAGTGTTGGCCGTGCGGTGGCTTTGGGTGGAGGCCTTGAACTAAGCTTCCCGCATCATATCTCTGTGCGCCCAATTGATGCGGACTACGTTTATTCCAAAACCTTTGGCAACAATCAAGGAAGTATCCGTATCTCTGCGGGCGTGGTTTACCAGTTTGGGAAAAAATGATTTGGACACGAGATGGATTTCACGTCTCTTACAAACTTCGATGTTGAAGAAATTCAGAATAATTCAAGCGAAATGGATAGTGACGGTGCCGGCATTGTCGGCGCTGGCACTGCTTATTGGTTGCGGCGCTGCATCGTCTCACCTCGGGTTCATTACCCTGCGGGGATCGAACGCAGTCGCAGCGTACCGCATCAACGATCACTCGGCAGCTTTCACCAGCATTATTGGGTCGCCGTTTGCTGCCGGCGTGTCGCCTTCTTCGGTCGTTGCACATCCGTCAAAAAAGTTTGTTTACGTAGCAAACCAAACCGAGAACGATATTTCGCTGTTCAATGTAAACAACGAATCGGGAGTATTGACGGAAGTGACCCCGCGAACTCCAACAGGATTTTTCCCCTCATCGCTGGCAATGGATACTGGCGGAACCTCGCTGTATGTTGCCAATCAAGCCTCAAACTCCATCTCCGTTTTTACGATTAACTCGGGAACGGGTGCACTGACTGCTGTTACAGGATCCCCTTTTGCAACCGGTCCTGGCCCCACCCGGTTGAGAGTTTCGCCATCAGGTAAATTTCTTTACGTTCTTTGTAGTAACTTGACCTCGATTTATGCCTACGCGATAACATCGGGCGCCTTGCAGCCAGTTGCGGGCTCGCCTTTCCTAGTCGGACCGTCTCCATCGTCATTCACGATTGATCCGGCAGAGCATTTCATATTCGTCACGAACGCTTCCACCAGCGCGGTGTCGGTTTTCGCGATTAACTCCACTTCAGGCGCCTTGGCTGTAATCCCGCAATCGCCGTTCAGCACGATGACTACGCCTACGAGCACTCTTCCCATTGATGTCGCGACCAGCCCTTCGGGCCAATTTCTTTATGTTCTCAACAGCTCCACGGATAATATTTCGGAGTATTCCATCGGCAGCGGCGGCGTTCTCACTCTGCTCACGAACTCTCCAGTCGCAACTAGTGGGACCGGCCCGATATTCTTGACCTTTGATTCAACAGGCACTTTTTTATTTGTCGGAAATCAGGGTTCGAATACGATTAACGGCTTTTCCATGGGGAGCGATGGGACTTTGGCGAGCACATCGTCTTCGCCATCTGTCGGTGCTTCGCCATCATCCATGGCTTTGCTGCCCTGAGAGTTCCGATTGTGTGGCGCGGGCGCCCTCGCCCGCGTGCCAGCTTCATGGTGCAAGGGAGGTACCTGTTCAGAGCTCCGTCGGCGGTTTGCTTTCGAAACAGTCTTTTTGACACTCGCGCAACTCCGCTATTCCCATGGTCAATTTTGGAATCATCGGCTTCGGACTTCACGCCGTAAAGCGGCTGATGCCGGGATTTGAATTATCCAAAAAGTCCCGCGTCACAGCGCTGTCGCGGCGGGACATCAACCAAGCTCGGGAATCTGCCCAGCTACATAACATTCCACACGCGTTTTCTTCTGCGAGAAACTTGTGCAAATCGCCTGATGTGGATGCGGTCTTCGTCGCTACTCCTAATTCCTGTCACTTGACGGACGTGCTCACAGCGATCGAATACGGAAAGCCCGTGCTCTGCGAAAAGCCTATGGCTATCAACGCCGATGAATGCCGCCAGATGGTGGAGGCAGCCCGAAAAGCAAAAGTGCTGCTCGGGATCGCGCAGGTGTTCAGATTCAATCAAAGTATCCGCAGAATCAAAGACCGCGTAGCCGCAGGTCACGTCGGCGCTCCTGTTTATGCTCGCTCTGAATTTTGCTTCCACGTGGGGCCAGAACATCCCCGTGCCTGGATCAACGATCTGAGAGTGGCAGGAGGCGGTCCAATTGCAGATGTTGGCGTGCATTGCATTGATACCCTGCGCTTCATTTTGCAGGATGAAGTTGTCCGCGTAAGCGCCATTGAAATGTCAGACGATCTCTCAGGCCAGCAAGAGTCCGCTGCTGCGATCACGCTGGAATTTTCCCGGGGTACATTGGGATCGGTATTCGTTTCTTTCAGGAGTGAATATCGCACTCCACTCGAAATCGTGGGTACCAGCGGAACCTTCCGATCGGAGAATGGCCTGAACGTTGACAGGCCCGTCCATGTAGAACTTCATCACGAGTGGGACGTTGCGGATACCGAGACCTTCTCAAACAGCATGTCTTATGCGCATCAAGTGGACTCTTTTGCGGCAGCCGTCGAAGGAACAGACACATTTCCGATACCAGGGGAAGAAGGATGGAAGAATCAGCAAATTCTGGATGCAGCTTATCGAAGTATTAAGAGCGGGAAGATCGAACAGGTAGGCCAGATCAACGCAAATAGGCGTGCGTCGTGACTACTTAGCAGAGTCATCTGGCTTGGGCAGAATCCCCACCGCTTGAATGATCGCCCAGTGCCACTCCTGATCGGGATCAAGCTGCACTCCCAGCGCTTCACGGAAAACAGTCGTGGTAAATGGCGCGGCGGATCCCTTCAAGTGGTAAAGCAGAGTCAGGTCAGAGCGTTTCTCCGCCGCACTGCTACTTTCATCAGCGGCTGGAATGAGCTTGGCTGACCCGTAAATAGATGCGTTTGGAGCCTGCCGTCGAACAATCGTCACCCCAACCGTGATGCCCTTTACATTCCATTTCGTCCCGTTGTACATGGAAAGCTGAAGCGTGTTTCCATCAATGCTCGCCGGCCCGTCCAGCTTCATCAGTTCGCTTTGCGGCAAATCTTCCGGCACATAGGGGTTCGAAATAAGCGCGGTGGCGTTGGCATCAAATGACAAGCTGCAGGTGCCGTCTGGAGATGTCATATGAAAGTTCTTTCCAGCGTTGTCAATCGAAAACACCGGTTGTCCCTTAAGCCGGTTGGTCTGCACGTCGTCCATAACTTTCGACAGGTTGTCGTTATCAATGATTGTGTCGGCTGCCGGGGCCTTCTTCTTTCGCACGAGACGGGCAAGATCGCCCAACGGCATGTCGCTGTCGGATTGGGCCACGACCACGGCGGGTATTAACAAAAAGCCCAGCAGGAGAAAGCCCAACAAGGCGGACGCGATAGGAGCGGATAGTTTGGACGGCATGACTCTGGCCAGTTTGAGGACCTGACTAGCAATAACAAGAACAATTCTAATCAGTGGTGGGGCTTCGAAGGATGGGGTGGGGCAAACGTTGGTACTGGTACTTTAGTGCAGGCAAGAAAGAGGGCGCGGAAACCAACGGCGCGCAACGGGAGTTCGCACGCCCCATTCTTTACAGCAAGTCACCGTTACTGCGGGCCAGATCTACAACAAGCCAGAAGATCGAAGATGCGGAACCGGATCTACCATTGACATTGGCTCCCGTTTAAAGATCCAACGGGCCACCGCAAAGCCCAGTGCCACGTAGCAGAAGTGAACCAGTTTCATAAAGGCTACCCCCAAAAGATGCAAGCCGTGGGGGGCCGAAACCGCACCTTTATGAAGCCACATTAGCAACGGCAACTGGGCCGGTCAATGGACCAAAAGTGCCATTACGCAAGGCCAGGCCAACCCTTAATGCTGGCCTTCGCCAGTCGCTTCGGAGTGCTCCGAGGAAGGCACCACAATCGCTTCGATATTCCGTCCTGCCATCAAGCGGTCAAACGCGGCCAGGTCCGTCCGCTCAATCTCTGCCCAGCGGGACAAAGAATCGTCCGCCTGCTTTTTCAATTTATCGAATTCCTGAAATTCGGCTTCTGTCGGAGCGGAATCGGCACCCTGTCCTACCGCAGTCGCGAGGTAAGCCAATTTCACATCTATCTTCTGGGGATACGCCAGCGAATCTTCGTTCGACTTTACTTTTGCCTGAATCAATTCATCGCGAACCGCGAGCAATTTCTGATCTAACTCCGCAGCCGCTCCCACAACCGCCCTGGTGCTGACATTTTCAGGCAAACGCTTCTTCAACCCCTCAACTTGCACCCGCACATCCTGAATCTGATTCACTGCGTCGTAAACACGGGTGAGTTCATCGCGAATCTGCAATCCCAAGTCAAACTGTTTTTGCAAATCTTCGTTCGAGACTTTGACCCGCGGATCGAGCTTCACTTCGAACGGCGCGGTTTCGGTTTTGCCATTCGCCGTCACCCGCACTTCATACTTGCCGGGCAGCGCCAGCGGTCCCATCAACCCATCTTTGTATTCGTAAACGTAATAATTGGGTACCCGGCTCGTGCCCTGGTAATACATATCCCACACTAGCCTGTTCAACCCTACTTCCGGCTTGATTTGCTTTTCTGGTTTCTTGTCATCTGGATTCAGCGGCTCATCTAACTCTTCTGTCTTTTCACTGGAATACTTGCGAATAACTGTTTGTGCCGAATCAAGAATTTCGATGGTTGTCTCGCCCTTCGGCTTATCTTTCAGGAAGTAATAAAACACTGCGCCCGCTGGAGGATTCTGCCCCACCCTCACCGGTTTCGGAATATCGCCCTGATCGGGATTTTGCATTCGGTACGCCGTCGCCGGAGTGTAGAGATGCACGTCCTGCTTGGCTACATCGTCGGTGAATTGCCGCAATGGCGAGACATCATCCAGAATCCAGAACGAACGGCCATGTGTCGCCAGCACCAGGTCATCATTTTTCACGACCAAATCATGCACCGGCGTCGTCGGAAGATTTAACTGCATCGAACGCCAATTCGCCCCACCGTCGAAGGAAACAAAAACTCCGGTCTCGGTTCCCGCGTAAAGCAGTCCGCGTTTCTTGGGATCCTCGCGAACCGCACGGACGAAGGTGTTGTCCGGAATTCCGTTTGTGATCTTCGTCCAGGTCTTTCCGTAGTCACCTGTCTTAAAAATGTACGGATGCATATCGTCGTTTTGATGGCGATCCACGGCGACGTATGCGGTCCCGGAGTCAATTGGGGAGGCTTCGATAAGACTGATGCGGCTAAACTCCGGGATTTGCGATGGTGTGACATTTGCCCAATTTTTCCCGTCATCTCGGGTGAGCTGAATCAACCCGTCGTCTGTCCCAGCCCAGATCAAACCTTTAGTTATCGGCGACTCAGCCACGGCGAATATCGTGTCGTAATATTCCGTGCCGGTATCGTCAATATCAATCGGGCCGCCTGATGGTTGCTGTTTGGTCTTATCGTTGCGCGTAAGGTCCGGGCTGATCGCTACCCAATGGTTCCCGCCATCAGTGGTCTTAAATAGACGTTCTCCGGCGTGGTACAGGGTGTTTGGATCGTGCGGTGAAATCACCAACGGCGCCGTCCATTGGAAGCGGTGTTCCAGATTTGCGGCACCCTCTCCATCGCTCACCTCTGGATTCTCCTCAATATCTTTCAACTGACCGGTACTTTTGTTAAACTGCGTGATCTTTCCCTGATAGTCGCCGGCGTAAACGATATTCGGATCGAGCGGATAGGGTGCGATGTACCCAGCTTCCCCGCCTCCCACCTGGTACCAGTCTGGTGTATCAATAAATCCATTATCGCTGCGGCTGGCGATCGCGACGGTACTATTGTCCTGTTGCGCCCCGTAAACGTAATAGGGAGTTCGTGTGTCAGTAGTCACGTGATAGAACTGCGCGGTTGGCTGATTGTTCTGCTGCGACCATGTTTCGCCGCCGTCGAGACTCACCGTTACGCCCCCGTCGTTGGACACAATCATCCGCCGCGTGTTCTTTGGATCAATCCACATGCCGTGGTTGTCCCCGTGCGGAACCTTCACTTTGTTGAAAGTGTGCCCCCCATCGGTGGATTTGTAGAACTCGACATTCGCGATGTAAACCGTATCAGCCGACTGTGGGTCGGCAATAATGTGCATGTAATACCATGCGCGCTGCCAGAATGCGCGGTTGGCGTCCACCAATTCCCATGTCTCGCCCCCGTCGTCGGAACGGTACAGACCGCCCTCATGAGCCTCGATTAGAGCGTAAATGCGATCGGAATTTGAAGACACCGCGACACCAATGCGCCCGTAGGGGCCTTTGGGAAGCCCGTGCTCCTCAAGTCGCTTCCACGTCGTGCCCCCATCATTGGAACGGTAAAGCCCGCTGCCCGGGCCTCCGCTTGAAAGGCTCCATGGAGTCCGGCGCGCCTCCCACAAAGATGCGAAAAGAATATGAGAATTATTGGGATCGAACGCGATATCAATGCCACCGGTATTTTCGTCCTTGTACAAAACTCTCTGCCACGTTTTGCCGCCATCCATGGTGCGGAAAATTCCCCGCTCCGTGTTGGGACCGTATGGATGTCCCAGCGCCGCCACAAAAACGATGTCGGAGTTCTTCGGATCAACGATCACTTTGCCGATGGCACGCGAGTCATGCAGCCCTACGTTTTTCCAGGTTTTTCCTCCATCCAGCGTTTTATAAACTCCATCTCCATGAGAGATGTTCCCCCGAATGCATGCTTCTCCGGTCCCCACATACACGATATTCGGATCGGAGGGCGCCACTGCCAGACTGCCAATCGCTGAAACCGCTTCCTTGTCGAACACTGGCTTCCATGTCATGGCCCCATCGGTTGACTTCCAAACGCCACCACCAGTCGCGCCAAAATAATAGGTGTTAGGCTCGCCCGGAATTCCCGCCGCTGTCAGAGATCGTCCTCCGCGAAAGGGACCCACGACGCGATATTTCATCCCTTTAAATAGTGGGTCTTCCTTTTCTTCCTCTGCTTTGCTGGTCTCGTCATTTGGAGTGGCGGGGGTTTGATCGGCTGCGGCCTTCGTAGGAAGTCTTTTCTCGCCGTCTCGTTGTTTCTGCGCCAACCCGGTGGAGCAGACAAAGATGAGAAATGCGGCGAACCATATCGAACGGTTTCTAAAATAAGGGCCCATTTTATTCTCCGGAGAATTGCTGACTATCTTACTGCGAACAAAGTTGTTACAGGAGGGGTGTTGATATCCCGAAACCATTTTATGCCTTATTCTCTCCGAGCAACAGAGCTTTCGCAGCTTTCAACTCCTTCCGCTTGACTGCGTCCACTTTAGGGTAGGCGAGATTCAAGTCTTCGAGCGCGTCCACAATCGCCGCGGCAACCACTACGCGCGTAAACCACTTATTATCCGCAGGCACCACATACCACGGAGCATGATTGGTGGCCGTGTTCGCAATCATTTCTTCGTAGGCTGACATGTATTCGTTCCAATATTCCCGTTCGCTGATGTCCGACGGTGACAGCTTCCAATTCTTATTCGGCTGGTCGAGCCGATCGAGAAATCGCTGCTTTTGTTCTTTCTTTGAAAGATGCAGAAAGAATTTCAAGACTAGGATGCCGTTGCGATCGAGATAACGCTCAAAAGCGTTCATATCCTGGAAACGATCTTTCCAGATATCTTTAGTCATCAAAGCCGCCGGAATGCGCTCCTTGGCAAAAATTTGCTTGTGGACGCGTACGATCAGCACCTCCTCATAGTAAGACCGGTTGAAAATGCCGATTCTTCCTCGTTCTGGAATCCGCTGCATGCTGCGCCACAAATAGTCGTGATTCAATTCTTCATCCGAGGGAGTCTTAAACGAATAAACCTGGCATCCCTCCGGGTTCACTCCAGACATCACGTGTCTAACCAATCCGTCTTTTCCAGCCGCGTCCATTCCTTGAAAGATAACCAGCACGCCCCAGCGATCTTGCGCGTACAGCTTATCTTGCAATTCGGCGAGGGCGGCGATGCCGCGGGCTAGCAGTTCCTCCGCATGATCTTTGGAGTTTTCCTTTCCGGTATCACCCGGATCAAAATTCTTCAACCGGAACTCTTTGCCGTGATCAATCCTGTAAGGCTTCGCCAACTTAGCCGCCCAGCTCACGTTGATCTCCTCAAGTGTTTGTCAGATAGCAACGAAAACGAGTCTAACGCATCATTCTGTCGAACGTTCTTAACCCTCTTCCGTCTGCCATGGACTCAATGGTCTGCACTGTTTCCGGAGGCAGATGCAAACTCTCGCTAGCCAGGTCCTGCTTCATATGCTCGGCGTCAGATGTGCCGGTGAGAGGTAGAATTCCAACCGCGCGAGCGAAACTGAATACGATCTGCGCGGGAGTCGCATTCGCGGTCGCCGCAAGATCAACAATCAAAGGATGGCGAACCACCCCTACATTTGCCGTGAGCAGCGAGAAACCTTGGTAGACAATTTCTCGTTCCCTGCAGAACAGACGAATCTCGCGATCCCACCCAAAACGTGCGAAGCAGCGGTTCTGTACAAACGCTGGTCTTTCACTATGGGCCGCAGTCATCTGCTCCAGATGCCGCAGTGAGACGTTGCTCACCCCGAGCAAACGCGTCCGGCCGCCTTTACGCTCTTTGCGCATCGCCTCCCACACTTCGGCGTCATCGTCGGTCCAGTCATAACCGGACGAGGGTCCATGTAAGACGAAGCTGTCCACATGATCAGTCCCAAGATGCTCGAGCGAACTAGCCAGTGACTGAGCGACCTGAACCGCAAGCCTAGCCTCGGGATCGTACGGCAACCGATGATCCTGGCCGGCACGATAAGTGAACTTCGTTTGAAGAAAAAGATCATCACGTGTGCACACTCCAGCACGGTAAGCAGCGGCCAGTCCTTGACCGACGCCAGCTTCAAAGTAGTGCCGCCGCTGGTTGGCCGTATCAATCCCGCGAAACCCGCTTCGCAATGCGAGTTCAGTAAGGGCCGCGGTTCGCTCTTCCTTCCATGCGGTGCCGTAAAGGAATTCGGGGACGACGAGTCGCTCCTCTCGCATGAGCGCTATTTTCCCACAATCAGTTGAGTCATCCCGAAGACCCCGCGCTTTCACCAGAGGGGGAAGAGAGCCTGCCCTGAGCGAGCTTAAGCGACTCGAATGGAGATCTTGCGCAACCTCGATTCACTCAGCTGCGATGTTTCCACAATGCCAAGAAACTGAGGGAATTTCGGGTTTCCCCGACCAGGTTTCGGAATCAAGAAAGAAACAAAAATGCTTTGGTACCTAGGTATTATGGTACCATTATGGCCATGAGCGACACTCAACACATCGTAGAGCGCGTTCAAACCGGCGTTCGTATGGAAAAGCGTCTCTTGAAAGTGCTGCGGGCGTTCGCGGATTTTAAAGATTTGTCTCTTGGAGATCTGCTGGAAGGAATTGTGCTGCACGCCTTTGATGGAAAATGCCCCTTCAGCAAGGAAAGTCTGATCCGAATCAAAGAATTGAAAAAGTTTTATGGGTTGCAGTTGGATTCACGGGCAAGCCATCACATAACCGAAAACCAAGCTCTTCGGCCTTCTAAGGGAACTCACGCATGACCGATGACGAATTTATCGCCAGCCTTGAAAACGGCACGCTATCCCCTGAGTCTTTCCATCATGCCGACCATGTGAGAATGGCTTTTCTGTATTTGAGCCGCTACTCCGCCTTGGAGGCCCTGCAGCGATTCTCCACATCCCTGGCAAAATTCGCGGCCTCAATGGGCAAAGCGGACCGGTACCACGAGACCATTACGTGGGCTTTCCTGTTCATCATCCGCGAGAGGATGGCTCGGTCAAGCTATCAACAAACCTGGCAGGAATTCGCTTCCGAAAACGTGGATCTATTGAACTGGAAAGATAAAGATAGCGTCCTCAAAAAGTATTACCGGGACGAAACTCTGGCGTCAGCTCTTGCGAGAAGCACCTTCGTGTTCCCGGATAAGATCGGCTAGCTATCGTTAGTGACTAAAGGCACTCTCAACCGTTTGACGGTTCTCCCCTCCTATCCTTACACTCAAGAATGTGAGCCCCACTGAAACTTCCAGCAACACGAAGCGGGAAATTGAGATCGAAGTCTCGGCCGAGGAAGTTGCCCGCGAAACCGAAACCCTGATCGAAAAGTATCAGAAAGTTGCGCGCATACCCGGTTTCCGGAAGGGACACGTCCCAGCTTCGGTCATCCGACAGCGCTTCTCCAAGGACATCCAGAACGATGTTGTTGACGCGCTAATCCCAAAATATTTCCGCAAGGAGACTGGCAAGCTCGGCTTGATTCCAGTTTCACAGCCTCGAGTCACTGACTTACATCTGCATGACAACGAGCCGCTGAAATTCAAGGCCACATTTGAAGTCATGCCCGAGATCAAGGTTGAGGGCTACAGAGAACTGCGTGCGGAGAAACCCGAAACTTCTGTCACCGACGAAGAGGTTCAGCAATCGCTGGATCACATTCGCGAGCAGCGTGCAACATACACTTCCGTCGAAGGCCGCTCGCTGGCGGATGGGGATTTCGCGCAGGTTTCACTGGACGGCAAGCCTAATCACGAGACTGACGACTCCAAGCCTGTCCACATGGACGACATTCTGGTCGAAATCGGCGGCAAAGATACTATGCCGGAATTTACCGAAAATCTCCGCGGAGCTTCAGCCGGCGAAACCCGCAGCTTCGAGGTCAATTATCCGGAAGACGCGCCGGACAAGCGCCTTGCCGGAAAGCAATTTACTTACACCGTCAATGTTCAGGCAATAAAGCAGAAAAGTCTTCCCGAACTCGACGATGCATTCGCCAAAGAGCTCGGAGAATTCACTACTCTCGACGAAGTTCGCCAACGCATCCGCGAGGGTATGGAATCGGAGCGCAAGCACACCGCAGAGCGCGAGTCAAAAGACAAGTTGCTTACTGAACTTGTGAAACGCAACGAATTCGAAGTGCCCGAAGCATTAGTCGAACGGCAGATTGATGTCCGACTTGAGCGTGGGTTACGGGCTTTATCCGCGCAAGGAATGAAGTCCGAAGATATTAAGAAGATGGATTTCACTCGCATGCGGGCAGGTCAAAGAGAACAGGCTTTGCAGGAAGTGAAAGCTTCCCTGCTGCTTGAAAAGGTTGCCGACGAAGAGAAAATTCAAGTGGGCGACGAGGAAATTGATCGCGAGGTTCAAGCATTGGCGGAACAGTCAAAGCAAACGCCGGAAGCGATCCGCGCTCGTTTGACACGAGATGGAGCGCTGGATAGAATCCGGAATAGAATCCGCCACGAAAAGACCCTCGACTTTCTGTATCAACAGTCCGCATGAGCGGGCCGCTTTTGATTCCCCCCAAAAGCCCTGATTTACCAGGGCAGGAGTGTGACAAGTGAAGACGCCAGTGGACAGAAACGACCCTCAAATGATGCTGGTGCCCATGGTCATCGAACAGACCGGCCGGGGTGAACGCGCCTATGACATTTACTCTCGCCTTCTGCGCGACAACATTATTTTTATAGGCACGCCTATTGATGACAATATCGCTAACCTCGTAATAGCCCAGATGCTTTTTCTTGCCCAGGAAGATCCGGAAAAAGATATTCAGCTGTACGTGAATTCCCCCGGCGGTTCGATTACCGCAGGCATGGCCATTTACGACACCATGCAATATGTGAAAAACGATGTAACCACCATCTGCATTGGCCAGGCGGCCAGTATGGCAGCGCTACTTCTGGCTGCTGGAGAACCCAAGAAACGGCTCGCATTGCCCAATTCCCGCATCCTGATCCACCAGCCTTCAATGGGAGGGCTTTCCGGCCAGGCGACGGATATTGACATTCACGCGCGCGAAATTCTGCGCATGCGCGAGATTACTAATGAGTTACTGGCAAAGCACAGCGGCCAGAAACTGGAAAAGGTCGAAAAAGACGTTGAACGCGACTTCATCATGAACGCGCAACAGGCGAAAGAATACGGAATCATAGACGACATCATTTACAAGACGAAGTAACGATATGATCGTTTGTCTTGGTGGGTGACCGGAAACAAATGTGCAAGAGAGAGGAAACTTTGGGGCAAGGAAATAAAAGGAGTAAAGCCGCGTGAAGAATAAAACCGGCACGGAAGAGATACTGCGCTGTTCGTTCTGCCATAAGTCGCAGGATGCGGTAGCCAAGCTGATATCGTCCCCCAGCGATTATCCGCGTGCCTACATCTGCGACGAGTGCGTCGCCGTATGCAATTCAATATTGGAGGATGACCGCACCGCCACGCCTCCCGCGGCCGCACCCAACCAGCTTCCCAAACCTCACGAAGTCAAGGCCTTCCTGGATGAATATGTAATAGGCCAGGAGCAAACCAAGAAAAAGCTGGCTGTGGCGGTTTACAACCACTACAAACGCATTTTCATGAATCGCCAGCGCACCGGCGACGGCATCGAGCTGGCTAAGTCCAACATTATGCTGATTGGGCCAACCGGCACCGGCAAGACGTTGCTTGCGCAGACTTTGGCCCGCATGCTCGATGTTCCCTTCGCCATCGTTGACGCCACCACCCTGACTGAAGCCGGATATGTGGGTGAGGACGTAGAGAATATCATTCTCAAACTTTTGCAGGCTGCTGATGGCGACGTCGGGCGCGCCCAAACCGGAATCATCTACATTGATGAGGTTGACAAAATTGGACGCAAAGACGAGAACCCCTCCATCACACGCGATGTTTCGGGAGAGGGCGTCCAGCAAGCGCTCCTGAAGATTCTCGAAGGCACGATTGCGAACGTACCTCCGCAAGGTGGACGCAAGCATCCGCATCAGGAATTTACTCCGGTGGATACCACAAATATCCTCTTCATTTGCGGCGGTGCCTTCGTCGGTCTCGATAAAATCATCGCCCGCCGCGCCGGAAAAAAAGCTCTTGGATTCAAGGCCGACGTCGAAAGCGCGACCGACGAGGTTGTCGTAGACCGCAAGCAGACCTTCGAGCTCCTGAGCGATGCCCAGCCAGAGGATTTAATTAAATTTGGCTTGATTCCCGAATTTGTGGGCCGTCTGCCCGTTCTCGGCGTGCTCGAAGATCTTGATGAATTCGCCCTGATCGAAATTCTCACTCGTCCCAAGAACGCGATCATTAAGCAATACCAGCGCCTCTTCGAATTCGAAAACGTCCGGCTGAAGTTTAGTGACGACGCTTTAAAGGCCATTTCCCGCCAGGCCATGGCCCGAAAAGTTGGCGCCCGTGGCTTGCGCATGATTCTAGAAGAACTCATGCTGGACCTGATGTACCATTTACCTAGCCAGAAGAAGGTGAAAGAATTCGAGGTAACCCGCGAGATGGTCGAAAAACGAAACGTCTCCCTGGCCATGATGGAGAAGGCCGGATAGTACAATAGATATTGATTTAGCTGAAGGCTAAAAGCTGAGAGCTGATAGCCGATTTTCTGGAGCCCATGACGACAGCCAAGGAAAAGTTCGAAACCAAGAAACTTCCGATGATGCCAATTCGCGACGTGGTCATCTTCCCTCACATGATGACGCCGTTCGTGGTCGGCCGCGAATCCAGCGTGCGCGCCTTGGAAGAAGCGCTGGCATCGGACAAGAAAATTTTCCTGGCTACCCAGCATGATGCAAGCGTGGATGAGCCTAAGCCCAACGAAATCTATCAAGTTGGGACGGTCGTAAACATCGTACAGAGTCTTAAGCTGCCCGACGGAAACATCAAAGTCCTGGTTGAAGGCATTGAGCGCGGCAAGATTCTGCAAATCACCGAGACTGAGGGTTACATGCAGACCTCTGTCCGGTTGGCCCGCTACCCGGTCGAAGCGAATCCTCAGATCGAAGCCGCTATGCAGCGGGTTACGGCGCTTTTCGAGCAATACGTCAAGCTCTGCCAGTCTTTGAACTACGAAACCATGATCGCCGCCGTGCGCATGGAAGATCCGGCGAAGCTTACCGATACCATTGCCGCGAATCTTCAGTTATCCATCGAGGAAAAGCAGGAGTTGCTCGAAATTTTCGATCCCGCCGATCGTCTCACCCGTATTGGTGATGTTTTGGACATCGAGATCGAAAAGCTCAACATGGACCGCACGATCCAATCCCGCGTGAAGCGGCAAATGGAGCGGGCGCAGAAAGAGTATTACCTCAACGAAAAAATCAAAGCCATTCAGAAAGAACTGGGGCGCGGCGAAAAGAGCGAATTCGACGAACTGAAAAAGAAGATTGACTCCGCAGGGATGCCCAAAGAAGTCAAGGATAAGGCCCTTCAGGAACTGAAAAAGCTTGAGGCCATGCCTCCAATGTCTGCCGAGTCCACGGTTTCCCGGAACTACCTCGATTGGTTGCTGGCGGTTCCATGGAAGAAGCGCTCCAAAGAGATTCGGAATATCAGCCGCGCTGAAAAAGTCCTTAACGAAGATCATTATGGCCTCGAAAAGATTAAAGAGCGCATCCTCGAATTTCTCGCGGTCCGCCAACTGGTAAAAAATCCCAAAGGCTCGATTCTTTGTTTCGTCGGACCTCCAGGAGTAGGAAAAACTTCTCTGGGGATGTCCATCGCTAAGGCCACCGGTCGCAAGTTCGTGCGCATGTCACTCGGTGGCGTGAGGGATGAAGCGGAAGTTCGCGGCCATCGCCGGACTTACATCGGCGCCCTACCCGGCCAGATTATTCAAATGATGAAAAAGGCGGGCACCAAGAATCCCGTCTTCATGCTCGACGAAGTTGACAAGATGTCCATGGATTTCCGCGGCGATCCATCCGCCGCGTTACTGGAAGTCCTCGATCCCGAGCAGAATTTCATGTTCGTGGATCACTACCTCGACGTCGAATACGATTTGTCGCAGGTCTTTTTCATCGCTACCGCGAACGTAATGCACACGATTCCTCCGGCGCTGCAAGACCGCATGGAAGTCCTGCGCCTGCATGGTTACACCGAGCAGGAAAAGGTCGAAATCGCCAAGCAGTTCCTGGTCAAGAAGCAATTGGCTCAGGCGGGGCTGACCGACAAGAACGTAAAATTCAGCGCTGAGGCACTAACCTCTTTGATCGGCTCTTACACTCGCGAAGCCGGCGTTCGCAATCTTGAGCGCGAAATCGGCAACGTGTGCCGCAAAGTCGCGCGTAAGGTCGTAAAAGAAGGACCTGCGTATAACATCGCGATCACTGGGGAGAACGTAAATGACTTCCTCGGCGTGATCAAATTCCGCGACACGCTGGCTCACGAGCGCAGCGAGGTGGGACTAGTTACCGGACTCGCTTGGACTGAAGTCGGTGGCTCGATTCTCAGCACCGAAGCCACCGTCGTGGATGGCAAGGGAAAGCTGACCCTTACTGGCAAACTGGGCGACGTGATGCAGGAATCCGCGCAGGCTGCGATGTCTTATGTCCGCTCGCGTTCCGCGCGCCTTGGCTTGTTGCGCGACTTCTATCGCAATATTGATATTCATGTGCACGTTCCGGAAGGCGCGATTCCGAAAGACGGGCCGTCGGCGGGCATTACCATCGCCACCGCAATTTCCAGCGCTCTGAGCAAGATTCCCGTCCGTCGCGACCTGGCGATGACGGGTGAAATCACCCTCCGCGGCAAAGTACTTCCGATCGGCGGACTGAAAGAAAAACTCCTTGCCGCGCACCGTGCCGGTTTATTCGAGGTAATTCTCCCCAGAGACAACGAGAAGGATTTAGCCGAAGTTCCTGAAAATCTGCGCACAGCAATGAAGCTGCACTTCGTGGACACGATGGACCAGGTTCTGGCAGTTGCCCTCGAGCATCCATTGCCGGAAATGCCGTTGCCTCCTGTAGGTGTAGAAAGCACGCAGCCGATCACTCCGCTGCCCCCTCCGACCGAAGCTCCCGCGACCCATCAGTAGGACGGATGACCTCGTAGCCGTTTTTGTTCCCCACTCCCTTAGCGTGCGGAAAACTAGAATTCAAGACGGTCACTGGCTGCCAGCGAACGTCTTGCAAAATCAATGCCCCCTGCTGTTCTGGTACATTTGGAGAGTTTCTCAATCTCCGAGGAGGCAACTCAGTTGTACTTACCGAAGGCTGATTCTGGTAGAAGGTTTTCGCGATGCGGCCAATCATGAGTGGCTCTTCGAGCAATAGTGCCGGCGTCATTGGAGTGGACATCGGAGGCACCAAAATAGCCGCGGGCCTGGTTGGCCAGGATGGCAAGATCAAACATCAGGTGCGGATTCCAATGATTTGCAATGAAGGATCTTCAACGGGTATGGCCGCGGTGGTTGCCGCCGTTGACCTCGTGACCGAAAAACTTGGAAAGTCAGGCGATGAGGGAGCAGTACGCGGCATTGGCATGTGCAGTCCCGGGCCGCTTGATCCGAATACGGGGATTGTGATCAATCCTCCCAATTTGCCCTGCTGGCGGAATTTTCCGCTGGCTGCTGAAATTTCCAGAATTTACTCTTTGCCCGTAAAGCTCGACAACGACGCCAACGCGGCGGCCTTGGCTGAGGCACTCTGGGGTTCGGGGCGCGGGTATCGTAACGTCTTTTACGTCACCATTGGGACGGGCATTGGGACGGGCATTGTATTCGACCGCCACATTTATCACGGGCGCACGGGAGCTGCGGGCGAAGGAGGACACGTCACCATTGACTACCGGGGGCCGCGTTGTGGATGCGGCAAGCGCGGATGCATCGAAGTTCTGGCATCGGGCCCGGCCATCGCAAGAAGGGCCCAGGAAAGATTGCGTGAAAATCGGAATGGCGAATCTGAAATCCTCTCTTTAGCAAAGGGAGACATTAGTTGTGTTACCAGTGAGGTAGTCGGCCAGGCATATGCCACCGGAGATCCTCTGGCGAAAGAGGTTCTGAGAGAGACCGTTCAACTACTGTCGGTCTGGCTTGGAAACATGGTGGACCTTCTGGAGCCCGACGTCATTATCATTGGCGGCGGCGTCTCTTCGATCCTCACACCATTATTCGATGAAATTCGCGAGCGGATTCCCGCTTGCACCGTGAATTCGCGCTGTCAGGAGATTCCACTACTTCCGGCTTCTTACGGAGCCGACTCAGGCATCGCCGGGGGCGCGGCACTGCTATGAAGGGTCTAAACGGGTTTTCCCGAATGTTCATGCGAATGGATCAATCGCGACTTCCAGTCAAATTAATACTGATCAAACTAGGGGGGAGCGCAATCGCATTGACATCCGCGCTGACCGGTACGGCTTTCGCGCAGACGCCGCCACCTGAACCTTCTGGCCAGCCTATTACCTATCTGCCTGCGAATCGTAATACCTACCTTAAGCTTGCAACAGAAACTGAAGCCATGCTGCGCAACGACGTTCTTGCGGTGTGGTTTCCGCGAAGCCTTGACAGAAAGAATGGCGGCTTTTACTCCAACTTTTCCCGTGACTGGCAGCCCTCCAAAAGCGAAGGGAAGTTCTCCGTCTTTCAGGGCCGCATGACTTGGATCGCCGCTCAGACAGTGATGCACCGTCCCGACTTGAAAAATCAATATTTGCCGATCGCGGAGCATGGGTTTGAATACCTGAGCAATGTGTTGTGGGATAAACAATACGGCGGATTCTATTGGGGGCTCGACGACAAAGGAGATATTGATCCGAAGTACACCGATGGCAAGGAGCTATACGGAATCAGTTTCGGAATGTATGGCGCGGCCGCGGCATATGGGGCGACACATGACCCGAGAGCTCTGGAACTGGCACAAAAGGCCTTCCGATGGATGGATGAACACGCGCATGATTCAACGAACGGCGGATACTTCGAATGGCTCACTCGCGACGGCAAAGTTGTGCAGGGAGATGCTCACGCTGGCAAGATCGAGACTGTGCCAATGGCAGGGTTTCCGATTGGATATAAGTCAATGAACACGCACATTCACCTACTGGAGTCGTTCACGCAACTTTACGCGGTCTGGAAGGACGAAATGTTGCACAAACGGCTTGAGGAATTGCTGACCATCACTCGCGACAAGATTTGCGTCCCGCCCGGAGTGATGAATCTTTACTTCACCAACGAGTGGCGCCCCATCCCCGATCACGATTCTTACGGGCACGATATTGAAACTGCGTACCTGATGTTGGAAGCCGAAGATGTCTTGGGTCAGGGACACGATCCTAAAACGGAGACCATGGCCAAGATGCTGGTTGATCATGCGCTTGCCTACGGATGGGACGAAACCTATGGCGGCTTCTATCAGGACGGAACCGCATTTGGCACACCGGACTCCCGGCTGAAGGAGTGGTGGGTACAGATGGAAGGGCTCAACTCGTTACTGTTGATGCACGAGAAATACGGCAATCAAACCGACGCCTATTTCAAAGCTTTTCAGCGACAGTTGGAGTACATCAGGAATTATCAGATTGACTCTGAATTTCACGGTGTTTACGAGATGGTGGGACCGGAGGGAGTTCCGGCGAATCCCAACAAAGGGCATATTTGGAAAGCCGCGTATCATGATGGCCGCGCCCTGCTTAATGTAACTGCCCGCTTGCAGCAGTTAGCCGATGCTTCGACACCATAACTGGATGAAGGATCGTGGAGAATACAAATGAACTTCGCCGTACTCGTGCGCTTTGCAGTTGTTTCGTTAACGCTGGGTTCGTTGTTTGCGGCGCGATCCAGTGCGCAATCCGAGCCATCGCCGCAGAAGGACTCGGCCACATTTGACGCAGATGGAACGGCGCATGTAACGCGGGTGATTCCGATGCCGGCCACGATCAGCCCCGAGGCTCAAAAGTGGCTGGCATCTCTGACCACTTTGAAATCTGGACCGCAGACACTCGCGGAAAGGCGCAAAGCAACAGACGAATGGCGTAAGAGAGATTCTGCCGAGGCGCGGAAGATGTATCCGGTGAACATCGAAGAGACAACGATTGCCGGCGTGCGCACCGATATTATTACTCCGCTCAGCACGCCCGAAGCAAACCGCATGCGTGTGCTGATAAATCTACACGGTGGCGGATTCAATTCCGACTCCGGATCGTTGATTGAGGGCGTTCCCATCGCCAATCTGGCAAAGATGAAAGTGGTGTCCGTCTATTACAGGTTGGCCCCGGAGAATCCCTTTCCAGCCGCGGTAGATGATGTGGTTGCTGTTTATAAAGAATTGCTGAAGAGTTATAAGCCGCATGACATTGGAATTTTCGGCACATCTGCGGGAGCAATTCTCACCGGCGAAGTCGCGGCGCGACTCAAACAGTTAGGCGTGCCGGAGCCGGCAGCGCTGGGAATTTTTTCGGGCCTTGCAGACTTCAGTCGTCCCAGTGATTCTCGGGAGATGTTCACGCTTAACGGGCTGCCGGGGGATTTGGAACCGCAAGACCCCAACCATCCCCGCGAGGATGCTTATCCGGGAAACACCGACCGCAGAGACCCCGTCCTCTCGCCGCTGTTCGCCGACCTCCACGGCATGCCTCCTAGCTTGCTGGTCACTAGCACGCGCGATTTGTTGTTAAGCGACACCACCATCTTTCATCGGGCCTTGCTTCGCGCGGGAGTTGACGCCCAGTTGGTCGTATTCGAAGCGCTGCCGCACGCCTTCTGGTATCACTTTGAATTGCCGGAGACGAAAGAGGCGTTGGAGCTGATGGCAAACTTTTTCGATGAGAAGGTCGGGCGCTAGCATGTTTGGGCTGACCCGCGCTGGAGAATGCTTCACAACTGTTTCGCTTTTATCCAACGCCGCATGAGGAGGATCGTTTGAAAGGAAGAATTGTCGCATCCCTTGCTCTTGTGTTTTTTATTACGTTCCCAAACTCTTCCGCCGCCCAGAAATACAAGAATTTTCGCGTTGCCGTCTATATTCCGGTCGGCGTGGTCGAGCAAATGAAAGACCCGCAATGGCTGCAAACTTCATGGGACACGATTAGCAGCCAGGTTAAAGTGGACAAAGTTTACATTGAAACCTACCGGAGCCGCCGAATTGCCGACGAACAGCTTATCGAGCAGGTGAAGAAGTTTTTTGTGGACCGCGGCGTGCAAATTGCGGGAGGTATGGCGCTTACCGGAAATGACAGCGGGCAGTTTCAATCCTTCTGCTACACCGACCCAGCAGACCGCGAATATCTGAAAAATATCTCGGCAATGACGGCGCGGCATTTCGACGAAATCATTCTTGACGATTTCTTTTTTGTGACCACAAAAAACGATTCAGACATCGCCGCCAAGGGCAACAAAAGCTGGACGGAGTTTCGGCTCGGGCTCATGGACGATGCCGCACGCAATCTCGTGATTGGTCCGGCCCGGGCTGCTAATCCGAGAGTCAAGGTCATCATTAAGTTTCCCAACTGGTATGAGCACTTTCAGGGGCTCGGATTCGATCTTGATCAAGAGCCGAAGCTTTTCGATGGCATTTACACCGGAACCGAGACGCGCGATCCGGTGAACACAGATCAGCATTTGCAGCAGTATGAGAGCTACGAGGTCTTTCGTTATTTCGAGAATATCAAGCCCGGCGGAAACGGCGGCGGCTGGGTGGACACCTTCAGCATCAACTATATTGACCGCTACGCTGAACAGCTTTGGGACACAATGTTTGCCAAGGCTCCCGAGATCACACTTTTTAATTGGGATCTGTTGCTTCTCAAAGTCAGTCCCGGCGAACGCGACAAATGGAAGGATAAACATTCCAGCTTCGACTACGAGCAAATGCTTGCCTCGTTGCCTGCTTCGAGCGCAAACCAACCGACAATGGCGCGGGTTGCGGGATATTCCCTCGAACAGGTTGACAAGTTAGTTGGACAACTCGGGAAGCCCATCGGTATCAAGAGCTACAAACCTTACCAATCCACTGGCGAAGATTTTCTACATAACTATTTGGGCATGATTGGGATACCTGTTGAGCTTCAGCCGTCCTTTCCCGCGGATGCTAATCCGGTGTTACTAACCGAATCGGCTAAATACGATCCTGACATTGTGAAGAAGATCGAGAACCAATTGCGGGATGGCAAGAATGTCGTGATCACTTCGGGCTTGTTACATGCCTTGCAGGGCAAAGGAATTGAGGACATAGTCGAACTGCGCTATACCGACCATAAAATTACCGTTCAAGATTATATGGGTGCGTACGGGCCCGGCGGAGGGACAGAACTGGGAGCGAACGCCAATTCAGACGTGCTTTTTCCGGAGATCCGTTTTCTGACCAATGATGCGTGGCCGCTGGTGCGCGGTATTGCGAATGGCAATGGAGTCCCGATTCTGCTGATGGATCACTACTCCAAGGGCACGCTTTTCGTGTGGACGATTCCAGAAAACTTCAACGATCTTTATTCGATGCCTCGTGGAGCTTTGAGCGCGATCAAGAATTATATTTCGGGAGATTTCCCGCTGCGGCTCGATGCCCCCAGCCAGGTCAGTCTATTTGCGTACGACAATAATAGTTTTGTGGTGGAGTCTTTTCTGGATCAAGAAGTGAACGTAACGGTTTCGGCAAACGGAGGATTCTCAAAGATCAGGAATTTGGTAAATGGCGAAATAGTCAGCGGAAATATGGCGCCCACGCCGCAACGTTCACGAAGGCCGCAAGAGCCGCCGCGAATAAGCTTTTCGCTCACTATAGAACCTCACAGCTATGTTGCGTTCAAAGAAGAGAATTAGTTCCCAGCTCCATGCTCACTACACGCGAGGTCTCTCGCCCGGCTGGTGAAAGCGCCGGGACTCCGGGATGACCGGGTTCTGGTGGCGGGTTCGTTGACTTACGGACTCACCGTCACCATCACTACTCCATGGGATGGTACGCTCGCTGAAAATTTGGCAGTGAATTTTCCGAGGTCTTTGTGCTGCCACAAGTCACGAACGGATGCAGACAAGTGGCTGGGATAGCCGAGGTCTTCCCAGTTCAGTGTGATTTGTTGTTCGGTCGCGCTTCGATTGAGTAAGACAGCGGCGCGGTTTCCACCTGCAAGCGGTCTGGCCCAGATTTCCAGATCGCCGTCTTTGTGGACGCGGCGCCCTTCCCTTCCTAACGCATCCTGGTCAACCCCAATCACTTCTTTATTCGTCAGAATGTCATGAATCTCCGGCGTCATACTACGCAGGTCGTTGCCCGCAATTAGCGGTGCGGCCAGAATCGCCCAGAGGCTGAAGTGGGAGCGGTATTCCGTGGTCGTCATGCCTCCGTTGCCAACCTCGAGCATGTCGGGATCATTCCAATGTCCCGGACCCGCGTAGCTTTCCAATCCATCTTGCTGGTCAAGAATCGCTAACATTCCATTCGCACAACAATCGCCATTGGGCCATTTGATTCTGCCTTCCCATTTATCCTGGATGTCGCCGGTTGTGCGCCACAGGTTTCCAATGCCCTTTCCCCACAACCAGGGCTTAGCAGTGCCCCACTCACAGAGACTGAAGACTATCTGACGGCCGGAAGCATCGAGGGCAGCGCGCATGAGCGCGTAGGTTGAGGGTGCGTCTTGCGTGGTAGTGTTGCACCAATCGTATTTCAGATAGTCCACGCCCCACGCTGCATACTGTCGGGCGTCCTGAAACTCGTACCCACGGCCTCCAGGACGCCCCTGGCATGTCTTTGTGCCGGCGTCGGAATAGATTCCGAACTTGAGTCCCTTGCCGTGAATGTAGTCTGCAAGGGCTTTGATTCCTGAAGGGAATTTCTGAGAATCGGCAATGATGTTGCCGTCTTTATCACGGCTGACCTGCCAGCAGTCATCAATAACGACGTATTGAAAACCTGCATCCTTCATCCCGGAGGAGGCCATTGCGTCCGCGATTTGACGGACCAGATCTTCGCTGACGTTGCAACCAAATTTATTCCAGCTGTTCCAGCCCATGGGAGGAGTTGCCGCCAGAACATTATCCTGGGCCAGTAGCGTTCCGCTGAAGGCAACTAAGCAGAGAAGCGCAAATGTAATCAGTAAGGTTTTTTTCATGCGGGAATATTAACTGAATCAATTGTATTTGCATTGATAAATTCGCGGAGTAATTTTCCGGAACGACAAATTCATTCGGCAAACACAACGTGGCCACTGCAACGCCCCCGCTGTGTTAGAGTGGCACCGCGAGAACGCCGCCAAGCGAATTTCCAAGCCGTGCGGAGAGATTTCCTTATGAACAAGAAAACCAGATATTGGTTTGCTGCTTTCACATTGGCATTGATTTGTATGGCCGCAGCTCAAACGTCCGCTCAATCCTCGGAACCAGTCGGCGTCTTTGAAGGCCACCAAGACGTTGGCACAGTTCTTCACCCCGGCAGCGCCCAATACGACCCGGCCAAGAGCACATATACCCTGAGCGCCAGCGGCGAAAACATGTGGTTGAAGTCGGACGCTTTTCAATTTGTTTGGAAGAGGGTTTCCGGCGATGTTGCCCTGAGCGCCGACATCTCGTTTATAGGGCAGGGCGGAAATCCGCATCGGAAGGCGGTCGTCATGTTGCGGCAAAGCCTCGATCCCGATTCTGTGTATGCGGATGTGGCGCTTCACGGCGTTGGCTTGACCGCATTGCAATATCGCGAGTCAACCAGTGCGATCACTCAAGAAATCCAATCGAATATTTCCGCCCCGAAGCGGATACGAATCGTAAAGCATGGCGATTACGTTTATATGTCAGTTGCGAAGGACACCGGCGATCCACAAATGGCTGGCGGATGGCTGCCGATTCCGTTAAAAGGCGACTTCTACGTTGGAATTGGCTTGTGCTCTCACGACAAAGATGTTGTCGAAAAGGCGGTCTTCTCGAATGTGAAGATTGAGAGTTTATCTCCTCCCAATGCTGCGAGCCAGCCAAAACTTTACAGCACGCTGGAAACCGTCTCAATTTCCTCTACTGACCGTCAGGTGGTTTACATCGCCCCTGATCGTTTTGAAGCGCCCAATTGGACTCGTGATGGCACATCGTTCATCTTCAACAGCAACGGCCATCTTCAGCGGTTGCCTGTCACAGGGGGAAGTCCCGAGACCGTCAACACTGATTTTGCCAATCGGTGTAATAACGATCACGGCATTTCGCCCGATTCTAAGTGGATTGCCCTCAGCGACAATTCGCAGGTAGATCACCAATCGCTTGTCTATATCATGCCTTTCGCGGGAGGCACTCCACGACGCATCACTCAAAATTCTCCGTCGTACTGGCACGGATGGTCGCCGGACGGGAAGACTCTTGCATTTGTGGGACAGCGCAACGGCGATTTTGATATCTACAGTATCTCGACCGAAGGAGGCGAAGAAAAACGTCTGACGACCGCCAAAGGCCTCGACGACGGTCCCGAATATTCGCCGGACGGAAAGTATATTTACTTCAACTCTGAACGCACCGGCCTCATGCAAATCTGGCGCATGCGTCCAGATGGCAGCGAGCAAGAACAAGTGTTCTCCGACGGCTACAACAACTGGTTTCCCCACATCTCACCCGACGGAAAATGGATGGTCTTTTTGACTTTTGACAAGACAGTCGCTGGACATCCCGAAAACAAAGATGTAATGCTGCGGATCATGTCGCTGGAAGATAAAAATATGAGCGAGAAGAAAATTACCGTGTTGGCAAAATTGTTCGGCGGCCAGGGCACCATCAATGTTCCATCATGGTCTCCCGACAGCCTCAAAGTGGCCTTCGTCAGCTACCAGTTGATTCCCGAGGAAACTGCCGAGGCAAGATGAAAGACCAATCCTTCCTTCGGAATCGGTAGCCATTCTGCATGGCGAGTCGGATCCTCTATCAGCGAACCGCACTTGCACACGTCTACTTCAGCTTCACAAATAGCAAAACGAAGATCGCCCACACTCCGACGGTGAGGGGGAACTGGACCAGTTGCGCGTTTTGTAGCGCATTTCCCTTAGGTAGCGCAAACGTGAGTACCAACATCGCCAACGCAGTGAGAATGCCAAGCACCAATTTCGATATCCAGGACATAGTGATTTTCCTCGCTTTCAGACCTGCACCATTTTTCTGGCAGGCAGCGGCCAGCGCAAGATTATACCCGCCCCGTAGATTTACGCACCAATATTCGTGCAATCCAAAAAGTATCCCTTCAACGTACTTGTCATGAAGGCGATTAAACACTGGAGGATCACGTTAATGACAAAGAAAATGAAGGGCTTATTGCTATCCGCTATCACTCTCATGGCAACTTTTGCGCTGGCTCAGAAAGACCCGATGGTAGGCGGGCAGGAGATGTTTCCGAGCAAGAACATCGTTGAAAACGCCATGAATTCCCCCGATCACACCACCCTGGTCGCCGCGGTAAAAGCTGCGGGACTGGTTGAGACACTAGAGGGCCCCGGCCCTTTCACCGTATTCGCGCCCACCAATGAGGCTTTCGACAAGCTTCCGGCTGGCACGGTTGACACCCTGGTTAAACCCGAAAACAAAGAGATGCTTACCAAGATTCTTACCTACCACGTTGTAGTTGGCAGACTCAGCGCCGCCGACTTGAAGAAGCAAATTAAGGAAGGCAACGGAGAAGCATCCTTGAAAACTGTCAGCGGCGGAACTCTAACTGCGACAATGCAGGGCAAGGATATCGTTTTGAAAGATGAAAAAGACGGTGTCGCCAGAGTCACGATTGCGAATGTATTCCAGTCGAATGGCGTCATTCACGTAATTGACACGGTACTCATGCCCAATTAGCAGAAAAGTTCTCCCCGGCTCGCTCAAGTTGGTCGAGCTTGCCATTCCCACTCTCCGAATGCTGGGGAGTGGGATTTTTTTGCTCACTGCCGATATTTCGATAGAACCGCATCGCTCGAAATCACTCCTTCAAGTTTTCCGAGATCTGCCCTGCTCACTACCGGCACCAATTCGGTTTGGTTGACGTAGCGCAACGCCACATCTAGAGGAAGATCTGGATGGACAACTGGTAGAGAGGGCCCGGTAAGAATCGAGCCCAGATTTAGCTCCGATTTCCCCTCGCTTAGCGATCGTTGCAGAATTTCTTTGGTGACCTGTTTCCAACCGCTGGGGACAAGCCGTACCAGAAAGATCTGTGCCGATGACGTTTGAATTCTTTGATTAGCTTCCAGGACAGTCTCAGTGGAAACCAGGACGGGCCCTTCGATTGGACGCATGGCGTCTTCGATGCGAAGAATATTTTCTTCCCGTTGCTCTTCCATGGATGGAAGATCAAGTCCATCCTGCCGGGACAACAAATCAAAAATCGGCACCGGCTGAAGGCTGCGCGACAGAACATAGGCAACGGTGTTAGCAACGATGACCGGAACGATGATTGAATATTCTCCGCTGACTTCGAGCACCATGAATACCGACGTCATGGGAGCGCGAAGGAATCCGGCGAAGAGCACGCCCATTCCCACCAGGGCATAGGTCCCGGTTGAACCTGTAAGATGGGCGCCCAAGAAATGACGCTCGAGTCCTCCGACGGCCCCTCCGAGCATCGCACCGATAAAGAGAGTGGGTGCGAACATTCCTCCGGGCGTGCCAGTTGTAAATGAAAGTGTCGTGGCAACAATTTTTAATCCGGCGAGTATGGCGAGCATTTGCCAGGTGAACTGGTCGTGCATGGCCTGGTCCATAAATTCGTATCCCGCACCCATCACTTGCGGAGCGCCGAAATAACCAATGAGGCCGATGAGCAGTCCAGCGACCGCCGGCTGAAAGTATTGGGTCCAACGCGGCATGGCCCTTAGCCGGAGACGGAAATAAGCGATGCCCTTCGCGAAAATGACGGATGCTATGCCGCCAATGAGCCCGAGCAACGCATACGCGAGAAGTTCCGAGGGCCGCGCCAGTGTGATGGGTGGGATTCGGAATAATGGCTGCGACCCAAGAAACCAGCGCACGACCACCACACTCGAAATCGCCGAGAGCACAACGGAACCAAGAATTCCGGCGCTCCAACGGCCAATGACTTCTTCGATCACAAAAAGAACGGCAGAGATGGGAGCATTGAACGCTGCGGCCAATCCAGCAGCGGCGCCCACTGGAGCGAGCAGGCGCAACCGCTCGCGGGAAAGATTCATGCGGCGGCCGAGCGCGGAGGCGAGACTGGCGCCGATCTGGAGCGATGGATCTTCCGGTCCAAGCGAGTGCCCGGCGCCAATGGCGAGTGCGGCAGTGAGAAATTTTCCAACCGCCGTTTTAAAAGGAATAAAGCCATTGAAGATGTAAAGCGCGGATTTGGTCTGGTTCACCCCACTTCCGCGAGCTCCGGGAAAGACATGGATCACCAGGACTGTAAGCAGCAGGCTTGCCGCTACGGGTGCGATTATCAAACGCAGATTATGAGGTTGCAGTACAGGTCCCAGCAAAGCGATCCGGCTCCAGTCAATTGCCAGGCGGAAACAGACCACGGCCAATCCGGAAAACAAGCCTATAAACACCGCAAGCATCAGGAAAAAACGATCCTCACGGAATGTGTCACCTAATGTCTTGCGACCGAACTTGCGGACGAGGGAAGCGGGCGTGTGCCGAGGTGAAAGGGAAGGATCCAAGACCACGCCATTGGGAGAATCCATTACTGATCTACTCCTTGCGGGTTCTGAGCCAGTTGCAGCAAAGCTCTATCCATGGCGGTGGGCTCTCCGCATTGATTTTGAGTTTGCTGTTCGATTTGAAAAACCAGAGCCATCGTGGAATCGGCTGTGTCAGATTCTGCGGCGGCGCTCGGTCGTCTAAGGCTGGGTCGCATGTCAAGCCACCTCTTGTGCAAGGAGAGGAGTTCCTCCGCAAAAGAATTGGGTGAGCCAACGTTTGGAGCGATGTTCGCAGCATCGCCATTCTGAAAACTTACCCCATGCTGCTTGGCGCAATCCTCAAGGCGATCTCCGACGCGATTGAATGCATCCCGGATTCGGCTCCCTCGCTCCGCGCTGGAGAGGCCGTGACTGAAAGGGTCAGCTTGTAGGGTCAATCTGGCGGATTCAAGCGATTGCTGCAATGCCGTATTCCGGGGGTCTAATTTCGAGGCTTCCGCCAAATATTTTTCTGCGGTGCTGTAGCGATGCAACTGAAAAGCGGCCTCGCCGGCTCCGGCCAGGGCAGCAGCATTCTGGCGATCGTGCCGCAAAATGGCCTGATATTCCGATAGAGCGCGTTCCTGGTCTCCCGCGCGGCCAAACATCCTTGCTACAGGCATTTCAAGTTCCGCGTCGGCTGGAAGAGAAGCAGACAGAGTAATCAATTCTCCCTCAGCCTGAGGCAGTGCGCCCTTCTGGAGGAGAAAATCAATCAGCTCAAATTCCGCATTGCGCCGATGAGTCTCGGCGTCGGCGTTCCAGACACCGTACGTGGCGTTGTGATAGTAATGAATCGCCTCGCTGATTGTGCCTTCCCGGGCTGCCAACCGTCCCAATGCGAGATTCACCGCGCCGTCTTCGGGCGACCGCTCCCAAAGATTTGTCAGGTACGTTTTCGCCTCAGTGGTGAGTCCGCTGTCTCTCAGCGCCCGTGCCAGGCTCAGCTGATATTGAAAGTCATCGCGATCGTAAGTCAGCGCGGCGCGGAAATCGGCGATGGCTCGCTTTGGGTCTCCGGAGGCATACTCCGCCTGACCCCGTTCATACAGATGACGGCCCAAAGCTTTTTCCTGCTGCCTGAACCGGGCGACCAGATGGCTGACCGCGAGAAAAGCCAGCACTGCCGTGACGAAAAGCATTGTGAATATTATTGGAGCACGGCTGAGAAAAGATTTCAGGCTGGCGCGGGTTGTTGCAGGGAACACATTGTTATCCTAAATCAACATCAACAATTTGACCTGAGCGTACCTGCGGCCTAACATATCCGAACATTGCATCGTACCCGAAATGACATTCGCCCTATCTGCGTGAAAGCCGCTTGCTGCCAACCATTCCGGCGGATATATTTTCGAGTCCTGCTGGCAATCTCTTGCTTCGCCCTGTTATTAGTCGGATCCCCTGCTCAGGATAAAGCCCAAGCCGTCCCCCAACAATCAACCAAGCAAGACCCGGCTTCCGCGATAATTTCCCCCGACGAAGCTCTCCCTCAAGACAAAGGTGCTGCTGGCCTCAAGGAAATGCTGCTGCGGTTGCAAACCACGGCCCGCTTGCTGCAAATAGATGCGCATCCAGATGATGAGGATGGCGGGATGCTGACGCTTGAGTCCCGAGGTAAAGGCGTTTCAACGACCCTGCTGACGCTCAATCGTGGCGAAGGTGGGCAGAACCGTGTGGGCAGCAATCTTTTCGATGTGCTCGGAGTTCTGAGAACGCTGGAGGTACTGGCGGCGGACCGCTACTACGGAGTCGAACAACGATTCACGCGAGTTGCCGACTTCGGATTTTCCAAGACTCCTGAAGAAACTTTTCAAAAGTGGGGAGGGCACGACATCGCGCTGGGCGATATCGTGCGAGTGATCCGGACGGTCCGGCCCGACGTGTTGATTGCGCGCTTCAGCGGCACGGAACGCGACGGGCACGGACACCATCAGGCATCGGCGATTTTGACTAAAGAAGCATTCCGCGCTGCTGCCGATCCGAAGCGCTTTCCCGAACAGATAAAAGACGGGCTCCTACCCTGGCAGGCCAAGAAACTGTACATAGGCAACGTTTGCGGATTCGGCGCCAATACCTGCCCAGATGAAAATTACACCGTCCGGCTCAACACCGGCGAAGTTGACCCTGCACTCGGAATGTCCTATGCGCAATTTGCCATGCAAGGCTTGCGGCACCAGCTCTCGCAAGGCGCGGGCGGATGGTCGGTCAGTCCAGGCCCCCGTTACACCTATTACAAGCTGATAGATTCGGTTTTGCCCAGAACTTCCGGAGGCCACGAGGACAATTTTTTTGACGGCATGGATGCGACTTTGCCGGGACTGGCAAAGCGACTCGGAGACGATAGCGCGAAATTGCCGGGCTTCCACTCCAGATTGAAAGAGATTCAAACTGAATTAGAGACTGCGTCGCACGAAAGTGACCGCGCTCCCGAACACGCTGCGCCGTCTCTTCTTTCGGCTCTAAACCATTTTGAGGCGCTGATTCAGTCAGTGGAAACAAGTTCGCTCGACCCGCGCCAAAAGCTGGACCTGCTAACCGTGTTGCGGGAAAAACGCCAGCAGTGTGAAACCGCTGCGAACTTCGCCATGAGTATTTCGTTGGACGCGAGTGTTGCGCCCCCAAAGGGGCCGCCTTCTAAACTGCCGTCTGAGAGTGATGCGTTGACGGTAGTTTCCCCTGGACAACGATTGACCGTGTTGGTGAAGTTTCACAACGCTTCAAAATATCCTCTGAAGATTGAGAAATTATCAGTTGAATCCGCTCAAGATTGGGTTACAGGAAGCTACAAGGGCGACAATCGTAATTTCGTTAAACCCGGCGAAGATTTTTATGCCAACTTTCGCTTAAGAGTCCCCGCGGATGCCCCTGCGACGCGGCCTTACTGGCATCGCAACGATCCGGAAACGGAAAGCATAAACACCGTTGATGATGAGAATTACGCGACGTTGCCTTTGCCTCCGTCGCCTTTGCGGGTTCGCGCAGACTATCGCATTACGGGCCGCGCAGACCTCGCGATTGTGGGATTCCAGGTTAAAGGAACGGATGGCCCAAGGGGGGCCATTACGGCGAGGGTACGGGTTCCGTTCCTTGACGCTAACGGAAAAGAGCGCGATCCCAACCTGGCGGTTGCACCTTCTTTCTCCGTAATGCTTGAGCCGGGAGCGCAGGTCATTACTACGCAGATCATTGCTACGGGCGAAAACTCCAGCAAGACGGTAAAAGTTGGAGTGCGCAGCAATATCGCAGGATTAACCAGGGGCACATTGCGCCTCGATGTCCCGCAAGGCTGGAAAGTCGAACCTCACAACGTGGCGGTAAATTTTCACGATCGCGGCGAAAAGCAGGATTTTGAGTTCACGATTGTTCCCGAGAAGTTGGTCGAAGGAAGAGTTAAGCTTCGAGCTGTTCTCGAGTCCGACGGTAAGCGCTTTACGGAAGGCTATACGCTTGTCACGCGGGAAGACATTGGCGGCTTCTACTACTATCAGCCCGCAGTGCAGCGAGTCAGCATGGTGGATGTCAAGATTCCTCGTGATATCACGATTGGTTACGTCATGGGAGCTGGCGATGATATTCCTGCCGTGCTACGGCAAATTGGGATGAACGTTACCATTATTCCGGGGGAAAATCTGGCTAAAGAAGATTTGTCGAAATATGGCACGATCGTATTGGGCATCCGGACTTACGACACCCAGCCAAGCGTAGTTACAAGCAACCCAAGATTGATGAAATACGTTTCCGACGGGGGAACACTAGTCGTGCAATACAACGCCAGTACCGGTGACTTTAATCGGGAAAATCTGACACCTTTTCCAGCCGAGTTGAGCCGTCAGAGGGTCACGGTCGAAGAAGCTCCGGTGGATATTCTGGAACCGGGGGACAGTATCTTTCATTATCCAAATCAGATTCGGGCAAGCGATTTCGACGGATGGGTGCAAGAGCGTGGGCTTTATTTCATGGATCAATGGGATGACCATTTCAAGCCGCTGCTCGCCTGCCATGATCCGGGACAAGAGCCCCAGAAAGGCGGTCTCTTGCGCGCACAATACGGGAAGGGCGTTTACATCTACACCGGATACGCGTTTTTCCGGCAATTGCCGGACGGAGTTCCTGGAGCGGTTCGCCTGTTGGTGAATTTATTGAGTTCCGGACATGAAGAAGCGTCCGGAGACATGAATGCACTGGCAGCTGCGCACTGAGGTTCACATAAACAATCGTTCTGGGCTCTCCGGGCTGAGACGGCTCTTGAGCTTCGCTCAACCGGACAGCCGGGGCGGCTGTCCTTACGCAATCCTAAATGATTTCCATCTCCTCCCAAACCGCAGATGATTCTCCAAAGTTGATTCGTGGCATCGGCTTGAGCAGCGCAATCGCGCTCAACATGACCGACATGATTGGCGTTGGTCCGTTCATCACTCTGCCCTTGATCGTGGGAGCGATGGGAGGCCCGCAAGCGATGCTGGGCTGGATCGCGGGCGCAATTTTTGCCATGTGCGATGGCTTAATTTGGGCAGAATTAGGCGCTGCCATGCCAGGCTCAGGCGGTTCGTACCAGTATTTGCGAGAGATTTATGGAAGAAACCGGCTGGGAAAATTGGTTTCCTTTCTTTTCATCTGGCAACTTTCTTTCAGTGCCCCACTCTCTATTGCTTCCGGCTCGATCGGACTGGCGGGATACGCTTCATACTATTGGCCTGCGCTGGACCACCGATACGCACATCACGATTTATGCGCTCAAATTCCTCTACTGGGTCCGCTAAGTCTTCACTGGATGGTTTCTGGGGCAACTCTGCTTTCACTGGTGGTTGTTGCAGTCGCGGTATTTCTTCTTTATCGCAAGATAACCAGTATAGGGTGGTTGTCAAAAGCGCTCTGGCTGGGCGTAATGATCACGATCGGCTGGATAATTTTCGCGGGACTGACTCATTTTGACCGGTCGCGCGCATTTAGCTTCCCTGCGGGTGCATTCGCGCTGTCGCACAATTTCTTTTTAGGCTTGGGGTCGGCCATGCTCATCGCCACTTACGATTACTGGGGCTATTACAACGTTTGCTTTCTCGGCGATGAAGTCAAAGATCCCGCAAAAACCATTCCGCGAGCGCTTTTGCTATCCATTCTGATTACCGCATGTCTATACATAGTGATGAATATCTGCATACTCGGTGTGATTCCGTGGCAGGAGATCGTGCACCCTACGCATTCTCAGAGTGGATTCTACGTGGTCTCGCTTTTCATGCAGAGAATCTATGGCCCCTGGGCCGCGAAGCTGATCACTGCTCTGGTGATGTGGACAGCGTTCGCGTCAATTTTTTCTCTTCTATTGGGATATTCGCGAGTGCCTTACGCTGGTGCTCTCGACGGCAATTATTTCCGCTGCTTTGCGAAGGTGCATCCCAAATACAGGTTCCCTCACGTCTCACTCCTGGCACTGGGTGGTGTGGCACTATTGTTCTGTTTCCTCCCTTTAATTGACGTGATTGCAGCACTGGTCGTCATTCGCATTACCCTTCAGTTCCTGGTGCAGGCGATTGGATTAATTGTTCTCCGAATCAGGGAACCCAATCTGGCTCGTCCTTTTCGCATGTGGCTCTATCCGTTGCCGGCCCTCGCGGCTATCTTTGGATTTGTCTTCATTCTAATTTCACGCACGGGATCACTGGTTCAACTTCGCTACGCACTGCTAATTCTTCTAACCGGTGTGGGAATCTTCCTCGCGCGAGCCTGGCATGAAAGACAATGGCCGTTTGGCCGTGACATTCCAAACGCGCTGCCTCAGGGTATCGGCGAGTAAGTTATGGCTGATTCGCTAAATAGTCCATTGCCCGACAGTCTCGCGACAGCCTCACCCACAGAATCGCCTTGGGCACCCTTGGGCGAGCCACTCTTCCGCTCTCTCTGGATCGCAGCAGTAATTTCATACACGGGCACATGGATGCAGAACGTGGGCGCGGGCTGGCTGATGACGCAGCTCACAATGTCTCCATTGATGGTCGGGTTGGTGCAGGCCGCAACTACACTCCCTGTTTTTTTGGTCATCCTTCCGGCGGGTGCTCTGGCAGACATGGTTGACCGGCGGCGATTCCTATTGATCACCCAGGGATGGATGGTAATGGCTTCGGCTGCATTGGGGGTTCTGAGCCTCATGCATCACATAACGCCATGGGTGCTGCTCGGATTCACGTTCATCCTCGGACTAGGCGCGGTGATGAATGATCCAGCATGGCAGGCGATCACGCCCGAGATCGTCTCCAGCGGACGTCACGCCTCCGCGGTTGCGCTAAATTCGGTCGGCTTTAATGTGGCGCGGGCGGTTGGTCCTGCGTTAGGAGGAATGGTGATTGCCGCGACCAATTCCGGTGTTGCGTTTTTGCTCAATGCTCTTTCATTTTTCGGAGTGATTTTCTTTTTGTACCGATGGCGGCGTCCTGCGATTGAGCGTGTCGAAACGGGGCGTGTCTTGAAGGCGATTCATACCGGTATTCGCTACGGATTCGGCGCCCCTGTGGTGCGCTGCGTTCTGATTCGCACTGGAGCCTTCAGCCTGGCGGCCAGCTCTCTGCTAGCGCTGCTTCCGATTTTGGCGCGGCCCCACGGCCCGACCGGTTATGGCCTGTTGCTGGGATCATTCGGATTGGGAGCGCTTGCCGGCGCCGGCGCGCTCCCCCGCCTTCGTAATCGCCTTTCGGTGGACGGTGTCGTCGCGGCCGCGATCGTAGTATTTGCGGTTATGACATTCGCCGCGGGGCGCGTGCAAACATTTAGCTTGCTTTGTCTGGTATTGTTCACAAGCGGAACTGCGTGGATTGGAATTCTGGCCTGTTTGAATGTCGCGGCGCAAACCATGTCCCCACCCTGGCTGCGAGCGCGGGCGCTGTCTTTGTATTTGCTCGTGCTTCAAGGGGGAATGGCGATCGGCAGCGCTGCCTGGGGGGCATTAGCGACGAAAGTCGGAATTCCATGGACTCTGCTGTGTTCGGCTATCGCTCTCATCGCCGGATTGTTTACCGTGAAACGTTTCAGGCTTTCGGAGCGGGAAATGGACCTGGCTCCATCTATGATTCGTGACTAATAAGGCTCGATGGTAGAGACGGAGCTTGCTGTGTCTCCGGCACCCGATAAACGACGTAGCAGGCTACGTCTCTACATCTTTAATTAAGGAGAAACTATGAGAATGTTTTTGAATTGGTGTTGTGCATCTCTGTTGTTACTCGCGGCGTGTGGTATCGCAGCGGCCCAAACCCCAGCCTCCAGTCCGGACGTCCGTCGTACTGCCAGCCAAATATTTGATCACTCGGTTGATAACGTGGAGAACGAATTTACGACCGCCGCGGAAGCCATGCCTGAGGACAAATATTCCTTTGCACCTACCAACGGAGAATTTAAAGGGGTCCGAACTTTTGCGCAACAGGTCAAACACGTAGCAGCGGTCAATTACATCATCGCCGCCGCCATTCTCGAAGAGAAGCCTCCGGTCGAACTGGGCGGGGAGAACGGACCTGATTCCATCAAATCCAAGGCGGATATCCTGAAGTTCTTGAAGGATTCATTTGCGTACCTGCACAAAGCGATGGGCTCGCTCACGGAAATGAATCTGGTCGGGATGGTCAAGGCTCCCTTTGGAGGCGATAAGGCCAGCAGGCTTGGACTCGCGACCATCTCGATCGCTCATCCATTTGATCATTATGGACAGATGGTTGAATACCTGCGGATGAATGGCATCGTTCCACCTGCGAGCCGCGGCCAGTAAGTTATCTGCTGAGGAGACTCAGTTTGAGTTCTGCCTTAATATGTGGGCGTCATCCTGAGCTTGCGAAGGATCTTGCGTGGGGTGGACCTGCCGTGTGCAATGGCTTTGTCATGCCAGCTAAGGGACCCGGCGGCTGCCCCCGCATTACTTATTTAGCTTACCGAGAGAACGACGTGAGCACGATTAAGAATCCTGAAGAGAAAAAACACTTGAGCCTCGAGCGAGATCGCCGCAATAGGTATGGCGAGAACAGCAAGTCTAGCCGCAAGAGCATCCAACGTGGAAAGCAACGCCGACACATGGATGAGCGGAGGACTGTTGGGGAGGTGCTAGGCCGTTTAAAAGGGAACGTCGAAGAAGACGACGCGACACAAGCAGAGTTTCTGGCCAAGACAAGAATCACAGACAGCCAGCGCCGTGGATTCAAGAAAAAGCCAGATACTCCTCTCGGAGTCGTGCTAGAAGCGAAAAGGGAGAGAAAAAAGTCAAAGAAGCCACAGGCAGCCGACAAGGGAGGCTAATTTCCCTTCCCCTTTGTCGACACACTTTTATCTTGTTAAGAGCGGGACGATAGGCCTCCTCCGCGCTCGCTAATCGTAGTGGAAATCAGTTCCGCGGAAAGCCCCGCCTCGCGAAGATGTTTTTGAACCCTTCCCTTAACTTGTGCAACCGTTGCTTTCGGGCTGACGAACACTAATACGGACGGACCCGCTCCGCTCAAGGCGACTCCCAAAATTCCCGACGGCCCTTGCATCCCGCTCAAAGCAGGCAATAGTGGGCACAACTCTGACCGGTAAGGCTGGTGCATCCGATCCTCCAGCGCCTCGGAGATTAACTCGGAGCGACCCTGAATCAGAGCCGCGAGCAGGAACATCGAGTTTTGAATGTTTGTCACTGCATCTCCCCGGCTGTATTGCGCAGGAAGCACTTGGCGGGCTTTTTCAGTGGACAAGCTCCGATCAGGAATTGCCAGAAGCAGCGGCCACTTTCCCTTGGGGGTAATTCGCACCGTTTGTGCTTCTCCGTTCCCGGCCATGCGCGCCACCGTGAGGCCTCCGAGCCAGCAGGCAGCTGCATTGTCGGCATGATGCTCGCGGAGCGAAGCCTCTCCGATGATGCGGCTATCTGTCCACGAGAGCTTGCCGAAGTGGACGGCCAGTGCAATTCCCGCGAGGCGAGCAGCGGCAGATGACCCGCAGCCCTTGCCGATGGGAATGTCGTTGTGGATCCGAAGCGATAGCGGTTTTGCTGTCTTTCCTGCACTGTTCAGAACTTCGCGGTAGGTTGTAAGAACGAGATGATTTTCAACGCGGCCGCAAATATCCGCATCGCGTCCCGTTGCGCGTATCGAATAGTCTGCGGAGACGGTGCCTTTAATTTTCAGGAATAGCTTTAAGGCGACAGCGGCGGCGTCGAACGCAGGCCCAAGATTCGCCGAAGTCGCCGGAAGAACACTCTCAAAAGATCGAACGCTTGAGGAGGGAAGTTTCGTGGTCATGGGAGAGGCTTGGAGATACTTCACTCCTTGTCATCTGTTTGCGATTAGTTCAATTAATTCCCAAATCTTTTCAGGACTTCCACCACCGCATCCGCGCTGGGTTCAAGGAGTATGGGCGCGCGCTGTTGCGCAAGAATAGCAGCATCTTTCCCCGGAAACAGATCTCCCCGATGAAACTTCAATGTGAAGTCCGGATCTTTTAATAGATGTCCGGTCAATATCAGAATCACAGTTTCGTTCGGCTTCACAAAGCCCTGCTGTACCAACTTCTTTAGCCCCGCGAGGGATACAGCAGATGCCGGTTCGCATCCAATTCCTTCGGCTCCTATTTCCGCCTTGGCAAGCGCAATTTCTACTTCGCTCACCTGCTCGACCATTCCTCCAGTTGCTTCCAAGACACGGACCGCTTTTTTCCATGAAGCGGGACTGCCTATGCGGATGGCGGTAGCCATGGTTTCGGCGCGAACTGAGATCAGCTTTTGTCCCGCATTTTCCCGCACCGTCCGTACCAGAGGGTTCGCGCCTTCTGCCTGGATGATCGAAACTTTGGGAAGCCTTGAGATAAGTCCCAATTCCTTCATTTCCAGAAGTGCTTTCCCCAGAGCCGATGAGTTTGCGAGATTTCCTCCCGGCACGATCACGTGATCCGGAGACTCCCAGTTCAACTGCTCCAACAACTCAATGGCCGCGGTCTTCTGTCCTTCAAGGCGAAATGGATTAACCGAATTCAGCAGGTAAACCGGCATCTCCAATACGACTTGGTTCAGAACTTTCACACACCCATCAAAATCGGTTTTCAGTTGGCACGTTACGGCGCCATAGTCCAATGCTTGCGAAAGTTTGCTCCATGAAATCTGCCCTTCGGGGATCAACACGAGACCCCGCATGCCGCCACGCGATGCATAGGCCGCCATTGAGGCTGAAGTGTTGCCAGTAGAAGCGCAAGCGACCCAGCGAAACCCTTGCTGGCGCGCAATAGACGCTGCCATCGTCATTCCCGTGTCTTTGAAAGATCCAGTAGGATTCATTCCCTGGTGCTTTGCGAAAAGCATCTCAACACCAGCCTTCACTGCGCACTGCGGCATGGAATACAAAGGCGTATTCCCTTCCCTCAACGTAATTGCGTCATTTTCTTTGGAAAGATTGGGGAGGACCTCGCGGAATCGCCAGACGCCACTTTCGTCCAAAGGCAAGCGCGACGTGCGCCGCTGCTTCCATACTTCCTTCAGCGTCGAAGCACTTTGCATCCCGGATTGCTTCCATCCGGGATAAACAACTTCGAGCAGATCGCCGCAAGTCGCGCAACGCAAGGTCTTGGTCGGTGTACCGCCGATTTCGTTACACCCGATGCAGCGCAATTCAAATGATGTGCGCTGTGAATCGGACTCCGAGAAGGCGGGAGTGTCGGGATCGGAAGTAATTTGCCTATACATCAACTTGAAATCTTTATTCAACTCTTGCCAGGATTTAGGTGGGGTTCTACAGAATATCAGAGTAGCGAGAATCCGCTATTAGCAAAGGAACGGGAGCGTCCCTTTAACAGCTGGCGCTCTTGCCCAGTTTGCCCGCCGAGGAATAGTCTTATCGTATCGTCTGACCCAATCCAATTTGCAACTTTAAGATAAATCGGGCGGAACAGGAATAACGCTATGAAGCAACACAAACGTCATCCCGAAACCGAAGCAGTGCGCGGAGGTGCAGACCTCACCAAGAAAAATGGGCCTCTGGCGACACCTATCTATCAGACCTCCACGTTCGAGGTCAGCGACAACGATCAACAGGTCCGCGCAACATCTACCGACATGTTCTACACGCGATATGGCAATCCCACGAACAGCGTGGTGGAGAGCGTGATCGTCGAACTGGAAGGCGCCGACGCTGCGTTGCTGTTTTCCTCTGGGATGAATGCAATTACCACCGGCATTCTGGCGTTGGTCAAGAGTGGCGACCATATCGTTGCCCAGGAAGATATTTATGGAGGCACGACGAAATTTCTTTCCTCGTGGCTGCCAAAGCTGGGAGTGGAAACAACTTTCGTGGAGACGGCAAACTACGAACAGCACGCCCGAGCCATCCGTCCAAATACGAAATTGTTATATGTCGAGTCCCCTACAAACCCGACCCTCAAAGTTGTGGACCTGCGGAAAATTTCGGCTCTGGCAAAGCAGCACGGCCTGATCAGTGCGATTGACAGCACTTTCGCCACACCGATCAATCAGCGCCCGGTCGAGTACGGGATTGATTTGGTGATGCACTCAGGGACGAAATACTTTGCCGGACATTCCGACCTTATCTGCGGTGCAGTGGCAGGACGGAAGGACTTAATCGAGACTATCCACAGCACCCGGACCACGCTTGGCGGAAACATGGATCCCCATGCGGCGTTCCTTTTGCTGCGCGGAATCAAGACCCTGGCGGTCCGGGTACAGCGCCAGAATGAGAGTGCGTTGCGAGTGGCGGAATATCTTGCACAAAACCGCAAAGTGAAGCGTGTTTACTATCCATTCGCGGAAGGCCATCCCCAACGCGCTTTGGCGATGGAGATGATGCAAGGAGGCGGAGGTGTGTTGACCTTCGAAGTAGCTGGCAACCATGAGGATGCGAGACAGCTATCGGAATCGCTAAATCTCTTCACCTTGGCGCCTAGTCTGGGCGGAGTGGATTCTCTCGTGAGTATCCCCGTCCTTACCTCGCACGCAATGATTTCGGCCGAACACCGCCGCAAAATGGGGGTCACGGACCAAATGATTCGCCTGTCCGTGGGGATTGAGAATGTAGATGACCTGATCGCGGACCTGGATCAGGCATTTGCCCGGATTAGAACGCGGGAACACGCGGAAGTAAGGTGAAACAGCCAGAGGTGCACGATGGGACGGCGAAGTTTGACTTAGTCGCCCCTTCGTGATTCTTGCACTCTGATTGTTGATCAACAAGGCGGTCTGCTGGACCACTTATCACCGCGCCGACTCATCCAAGAAGCACATCGGCAGAGGTACACGGAGGATTTTATGAAGGCGCTCAAGATTATCGGAATTATCGTCGCGGTTCTTTTGCTAATCGTAATTGCGCTTCCGTTTGTCATCAACGTGAATGATTTTCGGCCGCGAATTGAGACAGAACTCTCATCGTCCCTTGGACGACAGGTTAAGGTCGGGAACCTCAAGCTCTCGATCCTCACCGGAGGCGTTTCTGCCGACGATCTTTCCATTGCCGACGACCCATCATTCAGCAATACGCCTTTCGTTCGGGCAAAGAGCCTCGACGTGGGCGTGCAAATGATTCCGCTCATTTTTTCGAAGTCATTGCAAATCACAAATATTGAACTCGACGAACCACAAGTGATTCTGCTGCGTTCGGCCTCGGGAAAATGGAATTTCTCTACTTTGGGGAGCAAAACCGCTGCCAAGCCATCCGACTCATCGAATCCAAATCTCTCAGTTGGGAAGCTCACCGTAAAAAATGGTTCCCTGAGCATGGGCACGGCGAATTCGTCAGCAAAACCGTCTGTTTACCAGAATGTAAACGTTTCAGTTAAGGATTTCTCCCTGACTTCTCAATTCCCTTTCACACTCTCGGCTACACTGCCCGGCAACGGCTCGTTAAAAATGGATGGAAAAGCCGGCCCAATTAATGCGTCGGATGCCGCCACAACACCGGTCCAGGCGCAGACTACGGTCAAGCAACTCGATCTGGCGGCCTCTGGATTTGTCCCTGCTACGTCTGGTATTTCCGGCCTCGTTGACTTCGATGGAAATTTAAATTCGGATGGCCACGAGGTGCAATCAACCGGCACTCTGAAAGCCAGTAACCTCAGGCTTTCCCCTAAAGGACATGCCGCGGGACGCCAGGTGGACGTGAAATACACCATCAGCTATGCGTTGCAACCGCAAGCGGGACAAGTCTCATCGGCGGAAGCATCCGTTGGCAAAGCGGTCGCGCGGATTACCGGTTCGTTCGACATGAAGGGCGAATCCACCGTCATCAATATGAAGATTAACGCGGACGGAATGCCCGTGGATGATCTGGAAACCTTACTGCCAGCGCTTGGAGTGACGCTGCCGTCGGGTTCGTCGCTCCAGGGTGGAACGCTTTCCGCAACTTTTACTGTTTCCGGGCCTCTGGATAAGCTGGTGATTGCCGGTCCCGTGAAGCTTTCCAACACCAAGCTCGCGGGATTCAATTTTGCGTCGAAACTTTCTGAGGTTTCGAAACTAACCGGCGCCCCGCAAGGCCAGGACACGCTCATCCAGAATTTCAGCGCCGACGTGCATATGGCACCCGCAGGCACAAGTACCAACAACATCAACCTTAATGTGCCATCCTTCGGAGTCATTACCGGCAATGGCACCGTCAGCCCATCGGACGCGCTCAATTACAAAATGAATGCCACTCTTAACGGGGGCGACGTTAGCGGTCTGACCCAGCTAGCGGGTATGGGCAACAAAGGCGCGACGCTTCCATTTATGATCGAAGGAACAAGTTCCAGCCCGCGCTTTGTGCCCGATATCCAGGGAATGTTGGGAAGCCAGCTCAAGTCGAGGCTTGGCGGCTTGGGAGGACAGTCTGTGGGCGGACAGAATGCCGGGTCGGTGGTGAACGCCATCGGCGGGCTTTTCGGGAAGAAACAGAAACAGCAATAGTGGCAGCAATAGACGATGGAGGGACGGGCGTCCTCGCCCATCCAAGCCGAGTTTAGCTCGGCGGGGCCTTCCAGTTTTAAGGTTGCAGCTTTAGAAACGCAACGCCGTATCCGCCCAAGCTGATCGTAATCGGAGACGTGGGGACCACCGACGTTGCAGTCGGCCCGGTCGCCGCATTTGTACTTGCGTCAATTACCACCAGGCTCGCACTGCTGAACGATCCCAACGCACTCACATTCACACTTATCGTCCTGGCAACACCAGCTCCGTTATTGTCAGACGCATTCGCGACGGCGTAGTCCGCGATCATTACCACGATGCTTCCATCTGCATTGCGCACGGGCAACACTTCAAGGTCAGAATTATCAGCGCTGGTGAAATTCAACAGACTCCCTTCCGGAGTGGAAGGAAACATCCGGGCCAGATAGTAGTCCACCCAATAACTTAATTGGAGATTTCCGGAGCTGTCGTTGAACTCGCCATATTGCTTATCCCCGTTGAAAGCCCAGTGATAGAGCGCCCGCACGCCCGCTTTTCCGAGTTGAGAAAAGACGTAGGGTCTCCACGCCGCGAAAAACGCGCTGGACCCTCGCACGTCGTCCACAAATGTATTTCCATTGCATGCGCTTATGCCTCCGCCTTTGTCGTAGTCGGCGTTGACATTATTTTCCGTAACCCACACCGGGACGCTCGTAAGCGCTGGGTTCGTCCCAAGCAGCGAATAAATGGTTTTCACCTCGAAAACAAATCCTGGGATCGTGGAAAAGATTTTAGAGTCGGAATCCGTCTGATTGCATGTCGAATAGAAGTGAGTCGCAAGTACGTCCACGTGAGCCGATACCCCATTCACAAATGCGGGCAGATAGGTTTGGGCAAGACCATCATAATCTCCCAGTTCCACGGCCGCGAATTTGATGGAGGGATCAACTGCCTGCATTGCCGGCACAGTCATGTTGTAAAGTGTCATGTATTGTGTGGGGTTGATGTTGTTAAAATTCGGTTCGTTGAAAATTCCCCAGTAAGTTATCGGAGTCAGGGCTGAGTGAACGTGGTTAACGCCGTTTGCGTCCCGGAATCCCGTCGTTGTGTTGTAGTACGAAACCATATCGGCGGAATAGGCGGCAAAATCGGCGAAATGAGCGGTCAGGAGCGATCCGCCGCTGTTGTCCATCCAGGCAGGAGCAGTTGCAAGCTGAAGTTCGGGACTCTTATCGGAAACGCCAATTACAGGATCGAGCATCGCGTTCAGCGTGGTGAAATCCCAACTCTGGTCGGCCTTCTGCGGCACCCCTTGCGAAACAGGCTGCAATCGAACGTGCTGAGGCATCAAGTTTCCCAACGGAGTGGTTGCCGACGGGAAATTCGCAAAAAACTGATAGTCCCATTCCGCTGGCTGAAATGAAGTGGACATTGCCACCGAGAACGGCCCCGCCGAGGTGTTACTGACAGTCACGGCGATGCTTCCCGGAGGAGGATTGCCGGTTGTAGTGGTGCTCATGCTGCCGCCACCGCACCCGGATAAAACAATCACAAGTAACATTAAAACCGTAATCTTGATCATTATTGTGAGAATCAGCGTAGCCCAATCAGGAGCAAGGCTTCAATTCAAAAAGTCAACAAGGCATTGACCACGAAGTACACAAAGTAACATGAAGACTTCGCTTTTCCCTTTGTGCTACTTCGTGTCCTTCGTGGTGTGCGATTTGGCGTCTCTGACTTCCGCAACCAGCGAACGCCCTTGCATGCTCTCTGGAATTTCATGCCCAGCCAGATCCATTAGCGTCGGGGCAATATCGAGCAGCCGTGCCCCTTGGAACTCCCCGCGCAGCGCGCAATTCGGAGCGCTCAAAATAAACATTCCGAACTGCGCGTGATTGCAGGCATCGGGGCCCGTGTCATTTTCCTGGACGTGAACCTTTGCGTGCCCAACCGTCCCGATAGAGCGCCAATAGAGTCCGCCAAAGTGCACGATCAAATCTGGCGCGACATTTCGTACGTGCCGATAAAGTTCTTTGGGCTTAAATACGAGCGACTTCATGGGAGCGCCCTTGTCGTCGGGCAAGGCTTCTAGTCGGGTTTTGATTTCATCCTGAAAGCGTTCATAGTCGCTGGCAGGAATGAGCCCTTGCGGCTCTCGTCCCTGCACGTTGAAGAACACGCGCGCATAATATCCGCCTTCGCTCCACACACGAGTTTTGCTCCAATTCACGCGTAGCTTTTCAAATGGAGTCGGTTCGGCGGGATAGCTCTTCAAGACCAGCAGACCCTCCCGGATCAGCCATTCATTGATCGCAAATCCGCCTTCGAGGCGTTGGGCTCCGTGATCTGACACAACCAGCACAATAGTGTCATCGTCTAGCAGTTTTAGAACTTCCCGATCTGCTCATCCAGCCACGAATAATATTCGGGAATCGCATTCTGAAAAGGATTTCCAGGCTCGAACTGGACATGCCTAACGTCGAAGTAATTCCAGAAACCGTGATGCATGCGGTCCAGACCAATGTCCACAAAGTGGAAATAATCCCACTCGTGCTCTTTCAACAGACCAGCGCACAACCTGCCACTGTTTGCGGCTCATGCCGAAAATCTGTTCTTTGAGCCAGTCTTTATTATTGGTTCGAAAGTTCTTCACATCGGTGGGATACTCCCCGACCTGCGCCTGGATTTGTGATTTGATGTTGGAGGATAGGTAAAATCATTTTTGCCGTGTCAGGAGTGAGAAAGCAACCAATGCTTATGCCATTGACATGCCGCGGAGGATAGTTCGGGGGGACACCTACGATGATGACTTCTTGCCTTGCTGTCCCAGGTAATCCCATATCGCCTGGGTTTTTGATGGAAGCAGAATTTGCAAGCGAAGCTTTTCGTAAGAATGATCGGCTGCGATTTCGGAAACCATAGACTCCGAGCGAACCCGGATCCTGACTCGTAGTCATGCACATCCACGCGGGAACCGTAATAGGCGGTATTACGCTTTCTAACCTTCCGTAAATGCCTCCGCTCATTAAGCGGCGCAGATTGGTCAGACGCTCATCGCCGAAAAGGATCTCGGGGGCCGCACAATCCAGGCCAAGCACGCAAATTCTCATAATGCTGTTAAAAGCAAGTTATTGTGGATTTGGAGTTTCACCAGTCAACTCTTCGACAGATCTAGAGTAATTCAGAACCTAACGAGGCGGACAGTGTCGAATCGCTTGACCATCTAGTGATGTTGAGCTAGTCTCACTTCGCCCACAGGAGCACTTCATGAGCGACCATTCATCCAGCGCCACGCAACTTTACCGTCTCTATAAACATCTTATCGGCGTGAAAACATTAGTCGTCGCAGCTACATTGGCGCTTCTGCTAACAGGATGCGGCCAGAAACCCCAAAATCCCGACGAGCTAAGAGAAAAGACGGCTGACGCCACCGCTCAGTTAAAAACAGATACCAAAGCCGTTGTGGAAGGTGTTCGGGAGGGACTGAGCCGCGACAAGACTATAAACCTGAATACCGCGACACAAGAGCAACTCGAGACGCTACCCGGAGTCACGCATATTCGTGCCGGCCGTGTAATTTCCGGACGTCCCTATGATGATCCCCACGATGTCGTGACTCGGCACATTCTTTCCGAACAGGAATACAAACGAATCGCGGACCGCATTACGGCGAAGTAGTAACTCGATATTCATCGCGTCCGCAGACAGCTACAGCACTCTCTCGTGCGCGTAACCGTCTGCGCTCAATGCGGACAGCAACTCTGCAATATGATCCGGGCCCCGAGTTTCCATCGTGATATCAATCGCGGTGTCGCCCAGGTTTACTCCGTAATACGCGCGGTCATAGGATGTCTCGACGATGTTGGCGCGATGTTTCGCCAGGATCCCGGTCAGTTGATGCAACGCTCCGGGATAATCCGGTAAGTGCACTCGAAGACGCACCAGGCGTCCGTCTTTCACCAAACCGCGTTCCATGATACGCGCCAGCAGTGTGACATCAATATTTCCCCCACACACCAGAACCGCAACTCTTTTTCCAATGAACGAAACTTTGTGATTTATCAAAGCGGCAATCGCCGCCGCTCCCGCGCCTTCGGCCAAAGTCTTTTCACGCTCCAGCAAAAGAAGAATAGCGTTCGCAATTTCCTCCTCATCCACGGTCACAATATCGTCAACGTAATGTTGAACCAACGGGAATGTACGATCGCCAGCCCGTCGCACCGCGATTCCATCCGCGATCGTGGCCGCGGGATTTAGCGTTACTGGTTTTCCTTCCGCGATGGCGACTTTCATGGAGGGCAGCCGTGCCGGTTGAACACCAATGATTCGCACGCCCGGACTTTTTTCCTTCACGGCACAGGCAATGCCGCCGATCAGCCCACCACCCCCAATGGGCGCGATGATCGCTTCAATGTCGGGATGCTGCTGCAATATTTCTAGTCCAAGAGTTCCCTGCCCTGCGATTACCGCGTCGTCGTCAAATGGATGGACAAACGTCAGATCGTGCTCTTTGCCGCGCCGGATTGCCTCTTCACAAGCATCGTCGTAATTCGCGCCATGGAGCACAACGTCCGCGCCATAACCTCTGGTCGCGGAAACTTTGGTGAGTGGCGTGGTGAGCGGCATGCATATCTGCGCCTTCACGCCCAGTTTGCCGGCGTGATACGCAAGGCCTTGAGCGTGATTTCCCGCAGATGCTGCAATCACGCCCCGGTCGCGCTCTTTCTTAGTAAGTGTGAGTAACTTGTTCAACGCGCCGCGTTCTTTGAATGCACCCGTTCTTTGCAAGTTGTCGAGTTTGAAGTGAACGGCATTTCCAGTCATCTGAGAAAAAGTCTCGGAACGGGCGCAGGGCGAGAGATATATGGATTCCCGAATGCGCACGAGCGCAGTTTCGATGTCAGAGAGAGCAATCATTTATGTGGATGAGACAACGAAACATCTTACAGGATGCCTCAATGAGAGGTTGCCGCGGGTACGTTAATTTGAGAGCTTAAACTACGAAGGACACGAAGCAACGCTAAGGAAAAAGTAAAACCTTCGTGTACCTTCGTGTCCTTTGTGGTTATAGGTTTTTGCCCGTATGCGTGCGATATGCCCATCGTATCGCTCTGCGCGCACTACGCGACTACCGAATGTATTCTCGACGCGCTAGACGCGATGGCCGCGACCATTCCGGATTGCTTGAGATAGTTATCCACGGATGCAGCAGCCTTGCGTCCTTCCGCGATTGCCCACACTACCAGAGATTGCCCGCGGCGCATGTCTCCGGCCGCAAACACTCCTGGAACGGACGACATGTAATTTTCATCGGTCGCAACGTTTCCGCGAGCGTCGAGTCTTCACGCCTAACTTCTCGATCATCCCACTGCGAACGGGACCCAGAAAGCCCATTGCGAGCAATACCAGGTCAGCGTCCATAGTGAATTCACTTCCGGGTTGAGGTTCAAATTTCGGAGGAGGACCCACTCGGATGCCGTGTAATTGCTTGACGTGCCCGTGCTGATCACCGGTAAAGCTCGTGGTCGCGATGCTCCAATCGCGGATACCGCCTTCTTCGTGCGCTCCTTCGATGCGCAGTTGCATTGGCCAAAGCGGCCAGGGAGTGAGCGGAGAGCGTTCATTCGGGGGCATGGGCATGATCTCGAACTGATGCACTGACGCCGGTTTCTGCCGGTGGCACGTTCCCAGACAATCGGCACCCGTGTCGCCGCCGCCTATAATCACTACGTGCTTGCCGTTGGCGAGAATTTCGGATTCCCCTTCGAGACTGTCGCCTTCGCAGCGGCGATTCTGTTGCGGCAGGAAATCCATCGCGAAATGAATTCCCTTCAACTCACGGCCGGGAACTTGCAAATCTCGCGAATGCTCCGCCCCTCCCGCCAGAACAATCGCATCGAACTCGCGCTGAAAATCTTCTACAGGTAAACCTTGGCCCACATGAGCCTTGGTGACAAACTTCACGCCCTCGGCACGCATTTGATCGAGACGGCGGTCAAGGATTTTTTTCTCCATCTTGAATTCAGGAATACCGTATCGCAACAGACCGCCGATGCGATCAGCTTTTTCGTAAACAGTCACCCAGTGGCCAGCACGATTGAGTTGCTGCGCCGCTGCAAGTCCAGCCGGACCGGAGCCGACGACGGCGACTTTTTTTCCTGTACGAACCTTTGGCGGCTCGGGCTGAATCCATCCTTCTTGAAATCCCCGTTCGACGATGCTCTTCTCAATCTGCTTAATGGTGACTGCCGGCTGGTTGATACCCAGCACGCACGAAGCTTCGCACGGCGCGGGACAAATCCGTCCAGTAAATTCCGGAAAATTATTCGTGGAATGTAGTTGCCGCACCGCTTCTTTCCATCGCCCGCGATATACCAGATCATTCCAATCCGGAATGAGGTTGTTCACTGGACATCCGGTATGACAAAAAGGCACTCCGCAATCCATGCAGCGCGCACCCTGATCACGAAGCTTCGCCTCCGGAAAATCCTGATAAATTTCGAACCAATCATTCACCCGCTCGGCGACAGGACGGCGCGTGGGTAATTCTCTGGCTATTTCCATGAAGCCGGTAGTCTTACCCATGTTGCACCTGCTCAACCAGTTCAGGAATCGGAAGAGGCTGCCCCGGGATATATGGTTGGCGGCTCCGGCTGACGCCCAACACACGCTTAAATTCATGCGGGAAAATTTTGATGAACCGCGGCGCCACTTCAGCCCAATTATCCAAAATAGAACGTGCCCTGGCGCTATTTGTGAATTCGTAATGGCGCGTGATTAGATCGCGCAGGATATTCACGTCCGGCGCTTCGATTAAAGGTTCCAGATCCACGGATGCCAGATTGCAACGCTTCTCGGTGAAGTCTCCGCGCTCGTCGAACACATATGCGATGCCGCCGCTCATCCCTGCGGCAAAATTTCTGCCGCAGGCTCCCAACACGACCACCAGGCCATTGGTCATGTATTCGCAACCATGATCGCCAACTCCTTCGACCACGGCAATCGCGCCGGAGTTGCGCACAGCGAATCGTTCCCCGGCCATGCCATTGAAGAAGGCCTCGCCGCTGGTCGCTCCGTAGAGCACCACATTGCCAATCAAAATATTTTCTTCCGCCACGAAACCGGAATCTCTGGGCGGATAGACGATAATGCGCCCGCCGGAAAGACCTTTGCCAACGTAATCGTTGGCTTCGCCTTCGAGAGTCATGGTGACGCCCTTTGGCAAGGAACGCGCCAAAACTCTGGCCCGCCGACCCTTCGAAACCAATGCGGATCGTATCGTCCGGAAGACCATCTGAGCCATAGCGCCGCGCAATTTCTCCGCTGAGCATTGCGCCGACCGTGCGATGCACATTGCGAATTGGAAAATCCATTTCGACGGGCGTGCGGCTTTCCAGAGCCTCAGCGGAATGTTTGATCAGCTGATGGTCGAGTGCCACTTCCAGTCCATGATCCTGTTTCTGCGTGCAGTGTCGCGCAACGCGTCCGGGGACCTGCGGATTGTAGAGAATCGCCGACAAATCAATGCCTTTCGCCTTCCAGTGATCAACCGCAGGTTGCGCATCCAGCATATCCACGCGGCCCACCATGTCATCAACTTTCCGGAAGCCCATCTCCGCCATGAACTGGCGCATTTGCTCCGCTATGAAGAAAAAGAAATTGATGACGTGCTCGGGCTGTCCTGCAAACTGCTTGCGCAGATCGGGATCTTGCGTGGCGATTCCAACCGAGCATGTATTCAGGTGACACTTGCGCATCATGATGCAGCCCATCGCTACCAGCGGAGCGGTGGCAAAGCCAAATTCTTCCGCGCCTAACAATGCAGCGATTACTACGTCCCGCCCTGTTTGCAACTTGCCGTCGGTTTGCACCCTGATGCGGCTGCGCAGGTCGTTCAGCAACAGTACTTGCTGAGTCTCGGCCAGGCCGAGTTCCCATGGAATGCCGGCATGCTTAATCGAACTCAACGGAGACGCGCCAGTTCCACCGCTGTCGCCACTGATAAGCACGACATCCGCGTGAGCTTTGGCCACGCCCGCAGCAACCGTTCCCACGCCAACTTCGGCAACCAGCTTCACCGCGATACGAGCCTGCGGATTCACGTTTTTCAAGTCATAAATCAGTTGCGCCAGATCTTCGATAGAGTAAATATCGTGATGCGGCGGGGGCGAAATCAACCCGACCCCCGGCGTCGAGTGCCGTAGACGTGCAATCACTTCATCAACCTTGTGTCCGGGAAGCTGGCCGCCTTCTCCAGGCTTTGCGCCTTGCGCCATCTTGATTTGCAGCTCATCGGCATTGACCAGGTAATTTGTGGTTACTCCGAACCGCGCTGACGCAACTTGCTTGACCGCGCTGCGCCGCCAATCTCCGTTGGCATCGGGTTTATAGCGATTTTCATCTTCGCCGCCTTCGCCGGTGTTGGACTTCCCTCCAATGCGGTTCATGGCAATCGCGAGCGTCTCGTGTGCTTCCTTACTGATGGAGCCGAATGACATCGCGCCTGTGGTAAAGCGCTTCACGATTTCTTTTGCGGGCTCCACTTTTTCGATCGGAATCGGCTTCGCCGCTTTTTTGATCTGCATCAAGCTGCGAAGCGTGGCCATGTTCCGGCTCTGCTGATCAATCAGGTCGGTATATTCCTGGAAAGTCTTGAAGCTGTCCTGGCGTACCGCGTGTTGCAGCTTGCTGATCGTGTCCGGATTCAGAAGGTGATATTCGCCATTCGTGCGGAAGTGATAGCTGCCACCAACCGCCAGCTCAGTATCGAACTCAGTCACCGGGCGGAAGGCATATTCATGCTTCATTTGAGCTTCACGCGCGATCACGCCAAGTCCAATCCCTTCGAGCCGCGAAGTGGTTCCTGCGAAATATGCATCCACGAATTCCCTGTTCAGTCCGATCGCTTCAAAGACCTGCGCCCCGCGATAACTTTGCAGGGTCGAAATCCCCATCTTCGAAAAAGTTTTCAGCAATCCCTTATTTATCGCCTTGATGAAATGTTTGACCGCGAGTTCCGGGGTCATTCCGTCCGGCAGATAGCCACGCGACTGCCATGTCTTCCAACGTCTCAATTGCCAGATATGGATTGATTGCGCTGGCGCCGTATCCGATCAGCAGAGCAAAGTGCATCACCTCGCGAGGCTCGCCGGATTCGATGATCAGCGCAACCTGTGTGCGAGTCTCTTCGCGAACCAACAAATTATGGACGGCGGCCAGAGCCAGCAGACTTGGAATTGGCGCATAACTCTTTATCCACTCCGCGATCGGAAAGAATCAGCAAAGTGTAGCCGGATTTCACAGCCAGATGACGCCCGCTGGCAAAACTCGTCCAAAGCCCGCTTCAGGCCTGCTTCTCCGTCAGCACCGCGAAAGAGCGCGGGCAAAGTGATAGCCAGCAAATCTCCGCGCGAAACTCGTCGCAGTTTTTCAAGGTCGCGATTGGTAAGAATCGGATGCGGCAACTTCAACGTGTGGCAATTTTCCGGCGTTTCTTCAAGGATGTTTCGCTCGGTGCCGATATAGCTGATGAGCGACATCACCATCTCTTCGCGTATGGGATCGATCGGCGGATTCGTGACCTGCGCAAATAGCTGTTTGAAATAGTTGAACAACGGTTGCGGACGGTCGGAAAGACAAGCCAGCGGCGTGTCCGTTCCCATGGACCCAACTGGCTCTTCGCCCTTCGCGGCCATGGGCTCGAGGATCATCCTCAAATCTTCTTCGGTATATCCGAACGCACGTTGACGCGGAAGAATCGTCCCGGAATCAGAGCGATGTATGCGCGAAGGTTCGGGCAACTGATCCATGGTGATCTGATTTTGCTTCCAGCCATTCGTTGATAAGGCTGACGCGACGCCAGACTGATGTCTTGATTTCTTTATCCGAAATGATTCGCCCGGCAACCGTATCCACCAGAAACATTTTTCCGGGCTGTAATCGGCCCTTGGTCTTGATGTTTTCGGGGTCAACGCCGAGCACGCCTGCCTCGGACGCCATCACTACCAGATCCATCGTGAGTGACCACGTAACGTCCCGGCCGCAACCCATTGCGGTCAAGCGTCGCGCCAATAACGCGGCCATCGGTGAAAGCCATTGCCGCCGGGCCATCCCAGGGTTCCATCAGCGACGCGTGATATTCATAAAATGCGCGCTTCTCCGGCTTGATGTGAGGATTTCCCGACCACGCCTCTGGGATCAGCATGGCCAGCACGTGGGGCAAACTTCGTCCCGACTGAAACAGAAGCTCAACAGCGTTATCGAAGTTCGCGGAATCGCTGCCGTCGGGCGCAATTATGGGAAACAATTTCTTCATATCGTCGCCGAACAGCGGCGACTCTAGAATCGACTGGCGGGCATGCATCCAGTTCACATTGCCTTTGAGCGTATTAATCTCGCCGTTGTGCGCGACGTAGCGATAGGGGTGAGCCAGTTGCCAACTGGGGAACGTATTTGTCGAGAACCGTTGATGCACGAGACATAAAGCGCTCATCGCATCGGGATCGGAGAGTTCCGCGTAGAAATTCTCGATTTGTGGCGCGAGCAGAAGACCCTTGTAAACGATGGTTCTCGCTGATAACGATGGAATATAGAAAAATTCCTTGCCCTCAATGTCCGACTCGGCGATCTCGCGCTCCACCCGCTTGCGAATTACATAGAGCTTGCGCTCGAATGCGTCCTCATCCAAGCCCTCCGCACGCGCAATAAAAATTTGCTGAATATAGGGTTGGGACGCCCTTGCTACGCGGCCGATGGCATCGCCATCCACGGGCGTGTCACGCCATCCCAGAACGGTCAATCCCTCCTCGCGAATGATGCGCTCTAAAATACCTTCGCACTGGAGCCGCTGATGCTTCTCCACCGGCAGAAACGTCATCCCTACCGCATACTCACCCTCGGCGGGAAGTTCAAAGCCTAACTGCAAACACTCTCTTGCAAAAAATTTGTGCGGGATTTGTATCAGAATGCCAGCGCCATCGCCGGTTTCAGGGTCGCATCCGCATGCGCCCCGGTGCGTCAGGTTGATAAGTACCTGGATTCCCTGGCGAATGATCTCATGACTCTTCTCACAGCGCAGGCTGGCTACGAATCCGATTCCGCAAGCGTCATGTTCGAACGCGGGATCGTACAACCCTTGCGCAGGTGGAAGTCCGTTTTTGAGATAGGTCTGCATCTTCCTGGGAATCTCCAAGGAAACAGCCTTTAAAAGGCGACTCGGCTGGCGTGTTGGTTCAGTCCGAAGACCTCAACGGTCTAAGGCTAACTATGTCTATCTATAGTTATTTACAATCTGGCTGGCAGATAAGTACAATTCAGAATTTCGATAGCCAAGATGGATATTTTGGCAGCGAGGGAATGTCGAGTCGCCGGGTCAGGTCATCATAACAAAGTCTGAAAGGGTGCGCTTAGAATGGGTTCAGCGGCGAAGCATCTGGGCTCGAGTGAAGGAGCACAATTCATCCGTTTTTTGGATTTTAAGCATCAAAAATTCGCATTCAAGACAACTGCAGCATTTCGGATATAGTGACCGCTCATCACTGCGAGCCGTTTGCCGCGAGATGTTTTTCCATACCATGCGACCCATTACGCCGATTACACGAATCGTTTTTCTGCGGCATGGTGGCGGATGAGCTAGAGAATTTCCCCAGAACGCTCAAAAACCCACCGCCAAAGACAAGAGGCGAGTGGGTTTTTTGTTTTCAGGGTCAACGTAGCAGGGTCAATGTAGGATGATGAAGGATAAACTTTCAAGGTGGCATTTTCATGGTAATCATGAAGTTCGGTGGAACCTCGGTTCAGGACGCGAATGCGATAGACCGCGCCGCCGAGATCGTGCGAAGCCGCCAGAAGCAAAGGCCCGTGGTCGTGGTCAGTGCTCTGGCGAAGGTTACTGACCAGTTAGTCCTTGTCGGTCAAAAAGCCTCGGCGGGTGATTCGGAATCGGCCGCAGAATTGGTTTCGGCGCTCAAAGAACGGCATTTTCAGGTGGCAAGCGATTTGCTTGGCACAAAGCATTGCAAAGAAATCGCGCCCAGACTGCAAAAACTGTTTGTCGAACTCGATGCTTTCGCCCGCGGCCTTGCAGCCGTCCACGAGGTTTCGGACCGCAGCCACGACGCTCTGCTTTCATTCGGTGAGTTGCTTTCCAGCGAGATCGTTGCCGCGGCATTCGCGCTGCGAGGTCTGAACACCGTCTGGGTAGACTCCCGCCAATGTGTGGTCACCAATGCAAACCATACCGCCGCGCGACCGCAAATGGACCAAACTCGAAAGCGCTCGCAAGCGAAAATCGGCCCGCTCGTATCGAAGGGAAAGATTCCGGTGATAGGAGGCTTCATCGCTGCCACCGCTGAAGGGATTCCCACGACTTTGGGTCGTGGTGGCTCCGATTTCTCTGCGGCGATTCTAGGGGCGGCGCTCGACGCTAAAACCATCGAGATATGGACCGATGTCGAGGGCATGATGACCACGGACCCCCGCTTGTGTCCGGATGCTCGCACGATCCAGCGAATCAGCTTCAATGAGGCGGCGGAGCTTGCATACTTCGGCGCCAAGGTTCTTCATCCGGCAACCCTATTGCCCGCGGTTCAGCGAAATATTCCTGTTTACGTTCTGAATTCGCGCAATCCGTCCGGCAAAGGCACGCGCATCACTGCGCACGCACCTGCGGGACGCGAAATGTTTCGCGCGATCACCGCCAAGACTAATGTGAGCATCGTGAACGTCGTGGCATCCCGTGGGATCATGGTCCACGGATTTTTGCGGTCGGTCTTTGAGGCGCTCGACCGCCACGGCGCATCGGTTGATCTTGTGGCGATCTCGGAAGTGAGCATGTCTTTTACCATGGAGACCAAGCGCCTTCCCGCCGCACTGCTCGCCGAATTGGAAAAACTCGCGGACGTTACATCGGAGGCCAACCAAGCCATTGTTTGTCTCGTCGGAGAAGACATACATGGCCGCCCCGGAATTGCGGCCAGCGTGTTTAGCACAGTTGCCGAGGCTGGCGTAAACGTGCGCATGATTTCGCAGGGCGCGTCCGAGATCAACATAAGTTTCGTAGTCAAAGAGAGCGACGTCCCGCATGCGGTACAGCAACTGCACGCGCGCTTTTTTCCTAAAGAAAACATAGGGGCCGACGTCCCCGCCCGAAAAAGCCGAATCAGGCATGGTGGCAGCGGTTTGGAATATCGTATCCAGTCCAACGGAAATGGTGCGGGAAGAAGTTCAGGCGGGACGATTAAGGCCGGAGTTTTTCGCTTGAACAGAACGCTGGAAAAGACTGGGACCCGGGCAAAGAAGAAATGACACTCCTGCAAAGCAATCAACCAAAGACAGCCATGCCTGCAGTCGCTGAAAAAGACGGCCGCGACAAAAAGATTACAACTGTCGCCATCCTCGGCTTTGGCACAGTCGGACGTTCAGTCGCCAAGATTTTATGCGAGCGCCGAACCGATGGTTTACGCCTGACTCACATTTACAATCGCGGTATCGCCCGTAAAAAAGTAGATTGGGTTCCAGCCGACGTTCACTGGACCGAGCACATCGAGGATGTTTTGACGGCCGATGTGGACGTCATAGTTGAATTAATGGGCGGCCTGAATCCAGCAGGTGATTGGATTCGCAGAGCACTGGCTTCCGGAAAATCCGTGGTCACGGCGAATAAGCAACTGATCGCGCACGCCGGCCCGGAATTAATGGATATTGCAAGACGGGAGAAGCGGCACATTGCTTTCGGAGCGTCCGTGGCCGGCGGCGTCCCCGTAATTTCCGGATTGCAGGAGGGCTTGGCGGGTGATCGGCTGTCGAAGATTTACGGAATTCTGAACGGAACCTGCAATTACATTCTTAGCCAGATTGAAAATCGTGGCATTCCGTTTTCCGAGGCCCTGGCCGAAGCGCAGACACTTGGCTACGCCGAAGCTGACGCCAGCGACGATGTGGATGGCCTCGACGCCCGAGCAAAGCTCACGATTCTCACGCGCATTGGATTGCGAAGCAACGTCTCGCCAGACGACATTGCCTGCGGAACCATCAGAGTTATCGGCGCCGTGGATTTTGAATACGCCCGCCAATTGGGATGCACGATCCGGCAGGTGTCCTGGGCGGAACTAGATGGCGATCACTTGTATGCGGCTGTGCGGCCCGCATTGGTGAAACTTTCATCGCCCCTGGCCCGTGTAGAGGGAGGCCAGAATTCGGTAATGGCTACAGGGAATTTTGGCGGGGAAACAGTTTTCGCAGGTCACGGAGCGGGAGGAAATCCTACAGCGGTCGCTGTGGTTTCAGACATTATTGCGATTGCCGGATCATCCGATAATGAAGCAAGAGGATTTGTTGAGGCGCCGCTCATGTCGCCGGGCGTGACCGCCGACTTCACGACCCGACACTATCTGCGATTCACCATCACCGATCGTCCGGGAATCATCGCAGCGCTGGCGAAGATTCTCTCTGATTGCGAAATCAACATTGATTCGATTCTGCAGAAGCCCGGATACTCAAAGTCCAGCCTGCCCTTCGTCATCACTCTCGAGGCATGCAAAACCTCGCTGGTTGAAAGCGCGCTCACGAAAATTGCCCACTTGGATTTCTTGGTCCAACCAACCATTAACCTGCCCATCCTGGACTAGTGCTCAAATAAAAATCACTATGCCAGCTCTTCCTTCGTGTACTCCTCTGTGGTTAATGCTTTTTTCTCGTAGCTTCGCAAACTAGCACACTCCCAGCAATTAGCCTCAGCCCCCTTGCACAAGTGTGAAAATGTTTGCGCGAAACTAAAAAAGCAGTTATCCTGCCGCGATCAGGGTAATTGCTTTCAAGCACTTACAGGTGACCAAAATTGGCACTCTATCTGCAATTACCTTGGCAGCGTGCCCCCGGCGCAGGGGGAGTTCCTTGCTTTTAGACAAACTTGAATCCGGAATAGTCGCGTTAGAGACCGAATACGGTCCCGTCTACGTCCAGCCCTCCGGGTGGCAGAGGCTTTACCTCCTGTGGACCTTCCGGCACTTTAATAGTCTTCCTCTTAAGACGCTAAATTCGCGACAACGCAAAATGGTCGAGCGGCTTCCGCGTTGCGGCACACGAGGCGTGCGGAGCGGAATAGACCGTTTGCAGGTCATCGGTACCGTCGAGGGTGCTAAGGTTCCGCTGTTTTCAACCTCATCGCTTTCCGAAACGGCCACGGTTCCGGAATCCGTCGAGATGGTGTCGCTTCCGGCCGAAGCCGTTGCTCCATTTGTCTCAGAATTGCCCGAACAGAAGCGGAACTCGGATGAAGGTTCGAAGACTCGGCCTGCGTCCTTGCCGCGAAAACGCGGCCATTCAAAGATCGCGTTCACACTGGCGATGGCAGCGCTCATTGCTGTGTTCGCCGCACCTGCATGGCATCGCCTCCAATCGGCGCAAACTTTGAGCACGCCAACTGAAGCCGTTTCGACTCCCGTTGCAGAAAGCAGCTCCACAAAAGTCGTGAGTCCAAGCAACCCGCCTGCTGGGCCCATTGAGGTTTCCTCAACTTCTGTTGATCAGCCTGCTCTCAATCAGACCGCGCCGCCGGCAGAGGTCCTTGTAACGCCGCAGTCAGAGACGAACGCCGCTTCTCCAAGGCTGTCTATTGAAACACCGGCGGCGATTATTTCGCCTTTGGAGCCTCAAGCAATTCAATCGGCCGTTACACGGACGCCCACTAAAGACAGTACGATTAAGATTCGAAACAAAGAAAATCCGACGGTGGCAAGTATTCAGGAAGGCAAAGTCGAGGAAGAGGCTTCGAGGATACAGTTCTCAGGTCCGCCGCGAAAACTCATATATCCCGAGTACCCGGATACCAAAATCCGAGGAAAGGTGAGCTTGAGCGCCGTGATTGGCGCAGACGGGAAAGTCCGCGAAGTAAAGATTCTCTCTGGAAATAAAATATTGTCAGCGGCCGCAGCGCGCGCCATTCGCCAATGGAGGTATGAACCCTTCCTAAAAGATGGTCAGCGGGTGGAAGCCGAAACAAATGTTGGAGTGCTGTTCGTCTCTGAGGATGTAATTTCGTTGAGTTTCCCGCAACCGGCCGCCCCAATATCTCAGTAATTGCCCACAGTTTAGCAAAGGATTTGGTGCGCCTATAGCACTGGCAAAACCGTCATCGCAGTCCTTGCCAGCAACAACAAGTCGTAGGAAAATGACACCCGTTCAAGATATTTCAAATTCAAATCAAGCTTATCCTGCAGTACGACGTTCGTGTAGAAGCTCTCTGGATCGGAAGACAAGCTAAGCACTCGTTCTTCATGCCTGTACTTGATGGACGCAAGATCGGTCATTCCCGGTCGTACCGTTAAGACCTTCCGTTCCCTAGCATCGTAATGGCGAACATATACTGGCAATTCAGGACGCGGCCCCACCAAACTCATTTCTCCCTTGAGCACGTTCCAGAGTTGCGGCAGTTCGTCAATTTTCAGAAAGCGCAAAACACCGCCAACAGCCGTTACCCGAGGATCTCCGCGCCACGTAATCGGTGATCCGAGTTGTTCCGCATTCTGCTGCATTGACCGGAATTTCACGATTCGAAACAATCTTCCCTGCTTCCCCACCCGGTTTTGAAAGTAAAACACAGACCCCGTGGAGGTTAGTTTGATAAGCACCGCAATAATTAGAAAAACGGGCAATAGCACCAAAAGCGCTATCATGGACGCGAGGGCATCAAATGTCCGCTTGCCTCCACGCTGGTACAGTGTCACGCCAATTGCCATGGTCGAACTACCTGCGAAATATATTCGCGACATCCGCAACGCATGAAATCACACACTGCACTTCGGCATTGCTCATTGCCGGGAAAATAGGCAGTGAAATACAGCGATAATGCTGCCGTTCGGCGGCAGGCAAATCCCCTTCCTTATATCCGTAAAGCTTCTGATATGCCGGTTGAAGATGCAGTGGAATAAAATGAACGCTCGCCTGCACTCCCCGGTCCGCCAGTTCTTCGATGAATTGTTTGCGGTTGATTCGAAGCTGTTCGTTATTTAGCCGGAGCACGTACAAGTGCCACGAACTCTCGCGATCAGCCTGGGTAAACGGAGTCTCGACCGCTTCCATGGACTGGAATGCCCGCGTGTATGTTTCGGCGATCTGGCGGCGGGCTTGAAACATGGCATCGCATCTTGCGAGCTGGACAATACCGAGCGCTGCCTGCAAATCCGTGAAGTTATATTTGTACCCAAGCTCCTGTACTTCGTAGTGCCATGAGCCCTGAGCGCTGTGACGATTCCATGCATCGCGGGACATTCCGTGCAAGCGCATTTGTCGGATTCGCCGCGCATAACTGTCATTGTCAGTAGTAATCATTCCGCCTTCGCCTGTGTTCAATGGCTTGGTGGCGTAAAAACTGAATGCCGTCATTTCGCTGATTGTTCCAATCCTCTTCCCCCGATATGACGATGGCAGCGCGTGAGCTGCATCCTCGATGACATGCAAAGTATGACTTTCGGCCAGAGAATGCATTTCATCAAGGTCGCTAGGGTATCCAGCAAAATGAACCGGGATGATTGCCCGCGTGCGAGGACTGATCTTTTGCTCTGCATCTCGTGCGCTGATGTTTAACGTTCGCTCGTCAACATCCACGAGCACAGGCCTTCCGCCCATATGTTTCACAACTTCCGCGGTAGCGGTGAATGTATTTGTCGGGACAAGCACTTCGTGGCCGGGCTGAAGCCCGATTGCGTCGAGCGCAAGATGCAGCGCCGCCGTGCAGGACGACACCGCAACCGCGTGGGCTGCACCGATGTATTGCGCAAACTCACGCTCGAACCGGAGCGTCTTCGACCCCATCGTTAGCCAACCGGAGCGAATAACCTCGCTCACCGCCTGCACTTCTTCCTTCCCCATTTCGTTGCGGTGAAAAGGGACCTTCGATGCGGGTTTCGTTACAAAGTCTTCCGTCAGCATATTTTTTGAATGATTGCCAGGCAGTGAGTATCAAGCACTTTTATGGCAGACAGCGCGCGATATAGAAGCGGCGAGAGCTTTGCTATCTGCCGGCCGATGGGCGGCGCCAGTGTCAGTCTTTCAAATTCAAACCGACATCCGGGAAACAGCCGTACTATTTCTCTTCGCGGAATTCCTCGTACGTCTGGGTTCCACGGGTTATTCACCGTAAAGTCGTACCACATAATCATGCCGCCCGGGCGGAGCACCCGCAACATTTCATGCGCGATCTGCATCTTTATGTTCTCCTCGAAAATCGAGGTGAGAACAGTCGATTGAAGAACTAAATCGAACGCATCGGCAAAAAATTCCAATTTCGTCGCACTCTGGGATCTGAGTGTAATCCCCGCTGGGCACAGAACTTCCGCTTCGGCTATTCTTTCTGGCAACAAATCAACTCCTACAATGTTCGCCGGGCGCGCCCCCCAACGCACGAATTCGCGGAGCCAGAATCCCGTTCCGCATCCAACTTCAAGAATCCTGGCCTTCTCGAGCGGGGCACAACCGTGCCGGACAAACGCTGCCAAGACTTTTTTCTCCCGTTCATGAGATGCCAGCAAATTCGAGAGATCAAAAAGGGTGTAACGAAAATGATTTGGCCGCCGCGAATAGGCTGCGGTAATTCGAGAAAGCTCTCTCGCCGAAGCGAGGATTTCGCAATCGACTGGCCCAGTGGAACGACTAACTTGCATTTGTCGGCCTTGCCATCAAGGAAGCGTGAGCTTTTGTTTTTCCGCGAAGCAATGCGGCAAATCGCCGCGCCATTTCATTGCGATCATAGTGAGCGAAGACGTAACGACCGCCATTCTCGCCCAATTCGCGCCGTAGCTTAGGGTCGCCCGACAGTTTCTTGAGGGCATCGGCAATAGCCGTGGGTTTCTCCGGTTCGACACAAAGACCGCCCTTTGCCCGTTTCAATAGCTCGCATGCTTCCCCCTCGACAGCTAGCACAATGGGCAATTTTGCTGCCATGCATTCGAAGAGTTTTGAAGGCAGAACTCCCCGAAATATCGGCAGGTTTTTCAAAGGCACAATAGCTACATCCAGTGAGGAAAGGATCGCTGGCATCCTTTCTGCCGGCTGCGGAGAGAAAAATCGTACATTTGAGAGCTTTCGTTGTTCCGCCAATGCCTCCAGTCTCGGCTTGTCGGGCCCATCCCCAAAGAAGGCAAATAAGATTTCTGGGTTCGAGCGTGCTACCAGTTGCGCCGCGTCCAACACGCCGTCTAAGCCTTGTGCCAGTCCGTGCAAGCCGGTGTAGCCCACTACGCAGCGTTCGCCGAACCCCTGCTGTAGGCGCATTTGCTCGCGCCTGTCGGACGATCCAACGAAGCGCTCGGGGTCAACGCCATTGGTCATTAATTCAACCGGAATCTTCGAAATTCGGGATCGAATATCCCAAACGATTCCCTCCGATTGCCCGGTAATTGCGTTGGAGCTTCGGTAGATATAGTTTTCAAGCGCCTTGGCTATGCAGATAATCGTAGAATTCCGCAGAATGCCCATCGCCACTGCTGACTCAGGCCACAAGTCGGAAACATTAACTATCATAGGCACGCCGCGAAAGCGGCTAAGAATCACGCCAGTGATTCCCAAGAAAAGAGGGGGCGATTCGACCACAACCAGATCCTGCTTCCCCGCGCGCCAAATGCCAAACCACGTTGCCAATAAGGCGAAGGAGAAATAGTTCAGCAATCGGCGCGCAAACGTGCGGCTGACACTTGCGTATGCCCAAGTGCGCAAAATTCGAAGATCGTCGCGCTTCTCCTCCACAAAAACGCGGCCACGGTATTCATCGAAGATCCTCCCCGTCGGATAATTCGGCAGTGAGGTCAGCACAGTCACCTCATGCCCGAATGAGAATAGCCACTTGGCAAGATGCGATAATCTTTGCTGGGCAGCACCTGTCTCGGGTGGGAAATACTGCGTCAGTAGCAAGATTCTCATAAGTCAGACTGGCGAATAATCCTCAGACTTTTTTCTTGGAATAGTACACGGCGATTCCATTGATGACCGTCCGCCGACAACCCGAACAAGTGCGAAGGCATAATCGCCTTGGTTTTAGCGGTCAATGGCAAGATTAGCAAGCAGAGTGGTTGCGGGAGCGCGGTGGAAACATCGAAAAACGTTTGTGGTTGATTTTTCACACTCAATTGTTGTCTCATATCAGTCTATTGAACGGATGACTGCACGAGCAATTGGCGCTTGACCTCTCACCGGACAGTCAATCCACACGCTTCCTTTGGCCGGGAGGTACTAACTGCGGCATAAACAACACTTATGGAATCGTATGACTCAAAACCCAGAGTTTACTCGCTTTGGCTTTGTTTGGTAATTTTGCGGAGCGCTGCCCCTCTCTGGGCGTAGCCGGAGAGACGCCTTGATGGTCCGGAGGTCATATTTGGGTTTGTTTGGTAAAACGTCGCGCAGCACTGGCGTGACGCCACACCTCTCCTACTGCTTTAAGCTCAAGGTTCGGTCCGGATCTCTCGGCTGACGGTGAGCCTCTTGCTGCGGTGCAGCGACCCCCTTCAAGTGTTTCCATTGAATACAAGTGACTTAGTGGCTTTGTTTGGTAAAACTTCTCGCCACCTTGACCGCTAGTATCCGGGTACAAAAACCACGTGAAGTTTAGGTGCCCAAAGGGGACCCCGATAGATTCGGTCAACAACGCTGACCACACCCTCCTGCCGTCATCGAGAGTAATGGAGCTTCTTAGTTCTCGCCCAAATAGCAAAGCTCCGAAAATTAACTTAGGTATCTTTGCCTTTCTGATAGTCGACTAAGAGATGTACGTACTTCGACCCTTGGCGATTATATGAACGAATCGCGCCCCTTAGAAATAACTCACATATCTGCGCTAGACTCCGACCTTCCTTCTTAGCTATCTGAGCCAACGCACCCTTCACTTCGCTAGAAACACGGAGCCCGATCCGTTCATCTTTAGGCGACATAACTTGGGCGAATTCTACGGGATATAAAGCCCAGTAGCAATCAGTTTAACGTTGACTTTTCAGAGTCGCATGGCTACCATTGTTGAACATTGGTTACCATCTCTTGGAGCGCCCCTGGGGGTCTTAATGACTGATTCCGAAGATACCGTTTTGTACCGTAGTAACCGCAGCCTCGCGTATCAGGCCTGGAATCTGAAGCCTAACGATCCATCGCTAACTACTCTTAAACAGCTTTCTCAAGAATTCGGACTTTCAGTCTTGGCCGGCCATTTGATCCTCCTGCAAACAAATTGGTACGTAACGCATGCCGGCCTACTCGCTGTTGCGCGACGAAATCACTGCCGCGGTATACACACCGAATTCATCTCCGAGCTCTCTGAAGCAGTAGCTCATCGCTTTGCTTTCAAGGCAACAATATTCAAGACGGGAACCTGCCGGGGTTTCGTCGGTTACGGCGACGCTGACCCATCCAATGTCTCGCCGCTGGTGCATGGCGCGGAGATGCGCGTTGCGGAGACGCGCGCCGTTAATCGCGCATTGCGGAAGGCGTACGGAATCGGCATCTGCTCAGTGGAGGAAATCGGTTCCTTCGCCGGGCCGATTGCTTCGGCTCAACCTCCGAAGAAGATTCCGCCTCAACCTGTCAATGGACATTCCAAGACTAGCGGTCCTCTGGTAAGAGATCGCCTCTGCCAACTCATCCGGCAGCATCAGCTCGATCCCAATTTGGTAAAGGCATATGCCGTCGAATTCTGCGGCACCAAAGCTTTGCGAGATGCCACCCGCGACCAGGTCGAAAACTTTGTCGCTCACTTGGCTGATTGGGCAGCGAAAGATCGCAATGCTTTGCTCTGCCAGCTCAACAGCTACATAGGAAATAAGGAAGGTGCCGCATGACTCGACGATTCCAAGGACTTGGCCAGACAGCCTCTATATCTGAGCGAGAAGTTCCCGATGGTGTTTACCTGGTGCGTGTCGAAAAAACCCAGTATCGCTGGCACGCCCAGAAGCCATTCTACTTTCTGCGTCTCTCCGTTTTAGAACCCAGAGAACTTGCCGGCCACGAGATTTCCGGACGTCTCTATTGCACAGCTAATGCGCTGTGGAAGCTGGGCTGGTTCCTGCGGGACTTTACGTATGACCCAGAATTGCTTGGGCGAGACGAAGTTGACGAAAAGGCCATGCCGGGATTGAGCGGTGTGGTGAAAATCAGTCATACGGTGGTAAAGGGTGTGGCACTGACCAGCTTCGACGGGTTTGCTCCGGCGAGCCAATGGCAAGAGCTTTCCGGCCCGTCTATCTCCGTGACCGTAACTAATGAGGTCGCTCGGTGACCTACAGCTATACCCAAATCAGCCAGTACTTGGCTTGTCCTCGCCGTTATAAGCATCGCTATCTGGACGGCTGGAAAGAGAAGGATACGCGAGCCGCCATGCTATTCGGGCGAGCGTTTGAAAATGCTTTGGCCGCCTACTTCCGCCGGGAAGACTCGGCGGGAACGCTATTCCGTGAGTGGAGCGCATTTCAGCAATCAAACTCACTTACTCGAATGGGGTCACTTGGGACCGCATGCTGCAGCAAGGGGTTCAGCTGCTGGATCGCTTTGCCCAAGAGGATCGGATCCGCATACGCCAGCCGCGACGCAATCAGCAGATCAAGTTCACGAAATCGGTATCGCCCACCAATGATTTTGTGGCTTACGTAGACGCGGTCGGCCTCCTTGACGGGAGCAAGTGTCTTCTGGAATGGAAGACCACCTCCAGCCGCTACCCCGAACAGCCTGAAGGGCTTCTAAGTCTAGATCCTCAGTTGATTTGCTATTCCTGGATGACTGGCATTTCCGATGTAGCGCAGGTGGTATTCGTTCGCAAGAGAATGGTCGAAATTCAATACTTCCGCACCACAATAAAGGCCGAGCAGCAAGAGGAATTCGGCCGGCTGGTAGAGGACACGGTGGGAAGGATCGAATCGGCTCAATTCCTGCCGCATAGCGGAGTCCGGTTCCCGCAGAACCCGTGCACCAGCTGCTCCTATATCGGACTATGCCTGGGGAGAAAAGAAATCATTGACGCCAGCCTGATAAAGCGTCGAGGACAAGAATTTGATTGGCTTGACGAACTTAATTTCTAGGAATCCGCCTATGCCACCCAAGCTGAACCGTCGGCGAGCTCAATTCGTGCTCACCAAGATTGACGAGATTCTGGCCTGGGAGCAGCATAAGGAAGCCGAGCGCGATACCAAGTTTGTGGAGCTTGGACGATATCTCTGTGAAGTCAGGGCGGGACAATACTGGCGGGTGGAAAACCTCAAATCATTTGACGACTTCCTGGAGAGACGATTTCCGGAATCGCGGCGGAAGGCGTATTACCTAATGTCCATTCACGAGCACCTGCCACTGCAAGCTAGAAAAGACCTCCAGCAGGTGGGTTGGACCAAGGGGCTAGAGCTGGCAAAAGTGGCGCGTAGAGATGGCCAGGAGTTCGATTGTGCAACCTGGTTGCACAAGGCTCACATTTTGCCTAAAGAGGAATTCAAAAGGGAAGTGGAGAGGGAACTGACGGGCAAGGAAACTGAGCCCTGGGAGATCATCTATTTCAAGTTTTACAAGAGTCAGATTCCAGTCATTGAACAGGCAATCGAAACTGCAGCATTAATGCTGGGCACAGACAAGTCCCGCGGCTACTGCCTGGAAATGATATGTGCGGATTTTCTCGCTGGCGCCAATCTGGGGGAAGGATGCCCAGATGTGCTGCTCGAATCGGTATCCAGAATGTATAAATTTCTCCCGGGTGAACAAAAACAAACATTTCTCGAGGAGCTGGATCGGAAAGCCCCGGCGTGATCAAAATCTTTCCAAAAGATCCGCGGACCCAACTTAGTCCGGAAGCATACTCCCGGCTGAAGACCATCGTTCTTCAACGCGATGGCTGGCGTTGTCAGTATTGCGGAGCATCACAGAATCTCGAAGTCCACCACCAACAGTTTCGGAGCCATTCCGGGGACGATTCGGACCAAAACCTAATAACATTGTGCAACTCTTGCCATTCAACGGAGCATGGTTAGTCTAGATCGGATGGACTCGGATTCTGCTTGCACAACCTACATAGATCTCTTATCAGCCACAAACACTGCGGATGCGACTTTATGTCGGGGATCGAGCGCGTCAACAATCGTGAAATGCGAGATTTACTCTTCGCTGCGTTCAGGAATCATTGTAGTATCGCGAGATTAAAGGCGCTTCCTGAGGATAAAACGATATCTGCGCCAGTGTGGTTACAAATCCGATAGTGCGCCGTTCCCGGCGAGGCCTGGCCTGGACTCAGGCTAATATTTGCCTCCATCGCGTACTTCGCTGTCGGCATGATAACTGCCGAGGTCAAAACTCCGGCAAGAGTTACCGCGCGATCCGCGCAGGTCTGTGCATTCACTGTGATCGCGCCAGGCGAATCGGTAATTGTCTGGTAGAGACTTAACGTTGCTCCTCCGCCGACACTTATTTTCTCGTAGGCAAAAGGCTGAGCTGTATTCGCCGAGGAACCATTCAGCATCTCGACCGTGACAAAGGCAGCATTGCTTCCTCCGACATACGCCGAGAATTCTGTTCCGCTGGCATTGAATCCTCGTAGGATTCCGCGCACCGGGAAATTCGCCTTTATAATTTGAGTGTTAGTGCGAACCGCGACAAACAACATTCCGTCAATCACGAAATTATTGCCGGAGGCATTGACCATCCAATCGTTCGTGCCGCTCGAATTGTCGTCCTCCATCACGCCGCCACTGAGAAAGAAATTTACCTTTCCGCTTATGTAATGCGCGTTGACAGCGGCTGGCGTGTTCTCGAAATGGCAGTGAGTACAGTCGAAAGCTGCCGTGATCCTGGCAGCGGTCGCATCCACCACCAGGTTATTGGGCGAAAAAGAAGGTGTTCGTAATTACCAGCTCTGCGCCACCCGACGCAATCACATTGAATGCTGTGATGTTTCCTGCAAACGTCCCGCCGTGAGTGACCTGCGCAATATTGGCGAATTGCTGGGCCACACCGTTATTGGAGAACCCGGGATTATTCCAGACTTGACCCACCGATAAGGGATTCAAGTTGCGATAGCCGACTGAGAATCCAGAGACGGAAACATTCTCAAATACCGCGTAAGTACTCCCGCCATTTGTTGGCCCAGTATTTATTCCGATCGCGGAACTGCCACAACCATCCGTCGTGTAGCAACTATTGTTTACCAGCAGAATGTTCCGCAGTCCATGGTTGGTGTTCTGCGGGATGTTCTTATTTGCAACGTAGTCGAGTGTGATTGCGGCACCTGTTCTGGGCCTGTAGTTCAGGCAGGCTGAATTGCCGGATCCGGTCCCTTCTAATCGCACATATTTGCCCGGTACGGTAAGCATAATGGGCGTCCAGTAGTCGTAGCAGCCTTCGCCGTTTGGCGGCACAATCATGATGGTGCCACCATTCGGCGGCAAAGCGTCGTAAGCGTGGTTGATCTGCGCCCCGATGTCAGATTCCCGCCAGGCGCTGACAGCGCCGCCCACATAGACAACGTCCTTAAAGCTCCCGGTTTGAGCCCACATAGCCCCGGCGATGAGCAGGATACCCAGCGTCATCGCCAATTGCCCAACAGCGCTCTTTTGCATCCCCTTTTTGCCTGGATCTCGATCTTGACCCCAAGTCGCGCGCCTCAGTAGTCGCAACGCCCGGCAAAGAGAAATCACAAGGACAACGATCGCTGGAAGAATAACCAACCGGAATGACTAGATTTTGGCGGACTAGCAGCGTACGCTTGGTCGCGACCAAACGGATCAATGCTATGGAGCATTTGTGGGATCGTAGTCAACATGCCATTGCGCTCCGAATGTATTCGGTGCAATGGTGTTTCCGGAAGATGGAATCGGCACTTCTACCCCGTATTCGGGACCAATTGTAATGCCGACACTGCCAGTTCCCGCTCCGCCGGCTAGATCGTTGTTGGTAATATCCACGCGCTGAGTTCCGCGCGCGATGATACCCACAGCATTGCCCAATGCATTCGTCGCGGAAGTGTTTACGAATGCGATGGTGTTATTTGAAACCGTGCCATCGTGAATTCCATAGAGCAGGTACAGCCCCAAATCTACACTTGACGGCACTTGATTACCGATAACTTGAAAGAACCCAGTGCCGAAATCTAAACCTACACCGGCATCGTCGCCAGAAATAAAAGTGTCATTGGTCAGAGTCAGACCAGCGGTTGCCGCGAATTCATTGAGAGTCTGATCAGCTTCTCCATAAGAGTTCTGAACCGCCAAATCATTTGCCATATAGCTGTAGAGGGCTTGGCCGTTGGCGTCCAAGACCTTTACGTGGTCAATCAATGTGTGCTTGCCTGCAAAAACCGATATACCAGGCGCGCCTAGACCCGAATCTGGAACCATCAGAGTGAAGTCACGGAACTGCGTGCCTTCAACAACCCCAGGCGAACGGAAGAACCCGAGGCCGCTGTGATGGGGATCCCACGGCCGGGTATTGGGGAAGGCCGTTCGAAAAGGAGTTTGGAGTTTGACCACCTTGCCCGAAGCTGATGCCACTTCGGCCCAATCAATAACCACAACATCGCCAGCGCCCTTATCTACTTCTTCCACAATGAGCCAGTCTCCGGCTTGCAGATCAGAAACGTCGTCCGCGGCTGTGAAGGCACTATCGCCCACGGCAATCGGGCCCAATATCTGCCGTCGAGGCGTAAAGAATACGTCGCACGAAGTCGTGAAAGCGCGATCATTCACGCACTGCTGTTGCGGCAGCCTTGGCTTAAAGACAAAAATGGTTCCAGGCCCAGACCCTTGGATAATCGTATTGCTCTTTCTGACCACAATCGTCTTCGTGAAGTCATAAGTGCCCGGAGGAAAGATAACCGTGCCCCCGTGATCCACAGCGGCCTGGATTTCGGAGGTGGTGTGCGGTACTGGTTGCCCGCAACCGGAAAGTAAGAGGAGTAAGGGGGCCAGGAAGAGGCAAGCGGTGCGCGAGGTCACCGAGCTATTCATCGGCCGGATTCTTAGCGGGGACGAAGGCGAAAGCCTTCGAGGCGAAAGCCCGCTGATAGGGTTGCAATTCCTTGGCAGCAAGGCTTAGCGAGGGCAAATTCCGGCCACCACAGACGTCAACTGGAGTTCAGCCATCAGCCTTTGAGAGCAGGCACTTCCTGCACAGATTCCCACTTCATCTCTGCCGCTTTGAGTTTTGGATGAGATACGAGCAAATGCCACACCAAAGCCTGAAATGACTCCGTATGCGGAGTAATAGTTTCGGAATTTACTACCGGGACGATTACACATTCGTCCGCTATCCGGGCGGTAAAACCGCCGTCGCGGCCTACGACTCCGCAAATCGAAGCGCCGACTTCTTTAGCGTATTGCACTGCGCTTACCAGATTAGCGCTGATGTTCCGTTCGACGTCGCCACCGCCCACAGAAAACACAAAGAGAAGGTCGCGATCTCTCAAATGGCTGCCTCGCAGCCAGTTCCGGTAGGAGGTGTCCCATCCGTCATCGTTGATACGTGCAGTCAATTCCGAAACGTTGTCGGTCGGCGCGTACGATTCAATGCCCGCGATCTTGCGAAAATCATTCACTGCGTGGGAGGCGTGTCCAGCTCCCCCACCGACCCCCAGAAAAAAAATACGCCCCTCCCGGCGCCGTACCTCGATGAGGATATCCAGCATGCGCTCAATTTTATCTTGGTCAATCTGGCGGAGAATCTTGATCGAGTCGTTCAAGTACTCGGCGGTATACGTCATGGTTGCCTCGCGAGCAGGAATGTGCTCATTGCATTGTCGCTGGAATCAATTCCAGCGTTTGCAGGAATTCTCGTAGCTGTTCGGCCAATTCCGAATCCTTCATAGCGAAGGCAATCGTCGCTTTCAGAAATCCCAACTTGCTGCCAGCATCATAATGCTGTCCATCGAAGCGATAAGCATATAGCGGCGAGAGTTTGCAATAGGACCGAAGAGCGTCCGTAAGCTGCAGTTCGCCTCCAAGTCCGGGCTTAAGTTCATCAATGTAAGAAAAGATCTCCGGTTCCAGGATGTAACGCCCAAAAATACCGAAGCGCCAAGACCCTGATCCTGGCTCGGGACGCTCGATCAACGAAGCCACGCGCATTACCCGATCCGCAGAATGGGGAAGCGAAGCCGCACTGATTTCCAACATTCCAAATCTCTCGATTTGCGAAGGACCTACTACCTGAGTTGCCAGTATGCAGCCGGGACGGCCTTCGTAGCACTCAACAAGCTGCCGCACACATGGCACAGCCAAATCAATTACTGCATCCGGCAAAATAACGGCAAAAGCTTGGTCGCCTATCAGCGGGCGAGCGCAACGGATAGCGTCTGCCAGTCCCAGGGGAACCCGTTGCCGGACGGTACGAATTTCGCCCAACTGCGAAAGCCGTCGAATCATATCGGCGTCCGCGTGTCGGCCACGCTCGCGCAAAGTGTTCTCTAAATTCTCATCGCGACAAAAGTGATCGGCAACAAGACTCTGATCCCCAGGAATAACTAAAATTATTCGCTCGATTCCGCTCGACGCAGCTTCTTCAACCGCAAGCTGTATTAACGGCCGGTCAAAGACGGGAAGCATCTCCTTGGGAATAACCTTTGTAGCTGGAAGGGAGCGCGTTCCTAACCCTGCTGCGGGGATAACCGCGGCCCGAATTTTTGACGAGGCGGTAATCAGATCGTTCTATCCACTTTCTGCAAGTTCATTTTAAGCGTTGCTGGAACTCTTGAGCAGGTCATCCTCGATAGCGTGTGCCGCTTCCAAAAGATCCTTCGCCAAGATTGCCGGGCGGAGTGTTTTTGGCCGGATAAATTGGCAATGCTCACACTTCCACCGGCCGATAAAAACCGTCCGGCGCCCGCGCGGCTCCCTGCCTCGATGTCGTTAAGGCCATCACCCACCATGTACGATTGAGATAAGGATAAGCCTAAATCGTGAGCCGCGCGAGTGAGCATTCCGATCGCGGGTTTTCGGCAGGAACATCTCTTCCGAAGACTCTTCACTGTTGCCCTGGGGATGATGAAGGCAATAGTAGATCGCATCAATACGAGCTCCCGCAGGTCGAAGTGCTGCAATCAATTTCCGGTCGAACTTCCCGAGCATCTCTCATCAAAGTGTCTTTTTGCAATACCGGGTTGATTGGATACGACTACCACAGCCAGCCCAAGATTATTTAAGAGCCGGATCGCTCGCGGCACGCACCGAAATACCGAAAATTGGGCCAGAGGTGAAGGGGAGTCCACAACCCCTTGATCCTGGTGGTAGATGAGAGGATGATTACTCCGTCCCGATCCAGAAAGACGGCGCGTTTAAGTTGCATCATTCAATTGCATATATTGTCCGTCGGATTTGGCTCGCTAGGCATGGGTCGCGGCAAAAAGTTTCCTGCCATTTCTCTCCTGACGGCGGATGTGGGCCAGCCTCCCATCGCGAGAAACCATGTCAAAAACCACCTTGCTGCCTTCAAACTCAAAACGAAAATTAAGCTCGCGCAGTCCCGCCCGTCTCATTGCTTCGCGCAAGCGCGCTTTGCCTTGTTCGCAATAAAGCATTAGGAAGCCCCCTGCACCGGCGCCGCATATCTTTCCGCCGACTGCACCATTCTGTCGCGCAATCTCGTACCATTGATCAATCTGGGGGTTGCTAACGCCGCCCGACAATCTTTTCTTCGTCTTCCAATGAACGTCAAGTAACTCACCGAAGCGCCGCAAGTTCCCGCTTACAATCGCATCGTGACTTGCTATGCCAATATCCCCGGATCTCGCAAAGGCTGGCCAGGACTCCGGCTGGACTTCTCCCTGGTCGCTGTGTCTTGCTTCTCGAGAATGCCGCTGGCATCTCGCGCGCACCCGTATAGAACAATAAGATACTGCTCTCGAGTACCTCCAAAAGCTCTACGCTCAAGCAGAGACGAGTAGCCTTGACTTCTCCCTCCTTCGAGATTTCAAGTGAGGTCAGGCCACCAAAGGCGGCCATATATTGATCTTGTTTGCCAATTGGTTTTTGCAGCCGATCCAATTCGATGTGGCATGCTTCCTCCGCCAACGCCCCTGGGCTGATCGGTGTTTGAGTCAAAGAATGCAGAGCGTTAAGCAATCCGACGACATAACAACTGGAGGAACCTAAGCCGGTTCCCCGAGGGGATGTCGGCAATCGAAACGATTTCGACGCCGTTATCCACATCGAAAGAACCGGAGAGCCTCGCGCGCCAAAGTATGCTGCACATCGTCCACGTGATGGACCAACTCGGTGCGGCTGTATTGGACGCGGATACTATCATCCAAAATCGGCGTATTCACATTCAGGTACATGTATTTATCAATGGCAACCGCCAGCACAAATCCCCCGTGCTCTCGATAGAACGAGGGAAGATCGGTGCCTCCCCCTCCCAGCGTCACGCGGAAGGGCGTTTTCGTGATGATCATAATTCACTCCCTACAGGTTGTGCTGTTTCACTTGTTTCCACGTTTTCCGGCGCGAACTTTTCGTATGCCGCATCTACGAGTTCGAGCGCCTGCAGGCTATCGCTCGGGCTGCCCCATCGGCTCTCGATGGTTCTCGATCGCGCCCAGAAAGTCCACCCACTCTTTTTGCCAGATTTATCAGGAATAGGAAAATCGAAAACTTGCTCTTCAGGACGCCGGTGGTCTGGCTGGCGCTTTCCCCAGACTAAGCGCTGCGGACCATAATGATCGTTACGCCCTGTCAAATGCAGGTAGCCGTCGCGTCCAAAGATCTCAATCGAAAAAATATTAATCCATTGCGTCCAACTGACGTGAATTTGAGCTGTCTGCGACGACTTTGTTTTCAAAAGGAAAGCAGTTATCTTCGACTGCCGGAAAATCCCAAAAGAATCTCTCCGCCAGTGCTGATACTTCCGTTGGCTCTCCCAGAAGATACCTCACGAGATCCACGATGTGAATGCCCTGTTCCAATAGAGCCCCTCCCCCGGAGAGCTCGAGATCCGTACACCAATGCTTCTCGTATCCGGGCTTACCGCCGTGGCCATATCGGCAGCGAAGAAAGTACTGTCGGGCCGAGCGCATCGCCTTCCAACAGTTCTTTCGCCTTGCTGACATGATCCATGTAACGATAATTGAAGCCGGTCTTAGTACCTTTTCGCTCGCTTTGGCAAGAGCTATCACTTCTAACGCTTCCGCCGCCGATCTTGCGAGCGGCTTCTCGCATAGAACGTCCTTCCCCGCCTGCAAAGCAGACTTCACGATTTCTGTGTGGTACTTTGTAGGAGTGCAAACCACGACAACATCAATTTGCGGTGATTCGACAGCGGACCGCCAATCAGCGCTCGCACTCGCGCCCATGCTCGCGGCCAGCAATTGCGCCCGCCCCTCATCCACGTCTGCCACAACTCCCACTTGAGATCCGGAAGAACCTCGAATAACTTCCGAACGAATCTTCCCAACATTTCCTGCACCGATGATGGCCACATTCAACATCGGCTACTCCCAGGCGGTACCCGGAGCAAAGTTGCTGCATCTGATCCATGATGTCCGCAATGCGATCGGTCAAACGTCCTCCATTGTCCCACAGGCGCTGATGAGCCGCCCCGAAAGGCCGTTAGACCGGTCGGAAGCCAGAAATAACGCCAACTCGGCTGCGCGATCCGCCGAGACCCCTCCAGTTTCATTCATTTTCTTCAGCTCAGAAATAGTCTTGGGATCGGGTTCTTTCAACGCTCTCACTTGCTCCCACATGCGGTTATTCACCGGCCCCGGCGCGACTGTGTTCACATCAATATGTGCATCTCTTAGTTCTTCGGCCAAACTCTCGCTAAATCGTACCAACGCCGCTTTACTTGCACTGTAGGCGGTATAGAATGGCCGCCCATAGGCAGCCCCGCCGCCGGACAGATGAATGATCTTCCCGCTTGATTGAGCCAGCATCGCGGGAAGCACGGGCTTGAGTTGAGGTAAAGACTTCCAAAAAGATTAATCTCCACCGCGCGAACCCATTCCTCAGGCGGAACTGCGGAAGTAGCACCTACCGGCCCCAAAACACCAGTGCAATTCACAAGTACATCAATGGTTTCGAAATGGGCGATGACTTTCTGAACAACCTCATTGGTTTGCAGCCTATCGCGAATATCAAGATGAAAAACCAGCGTTTCAAGACCGTCGCAACCGCTTGTCGGGTTGTGCGTCAAAGGAACTTGCGAATGGTAGGTGATAGCGACACGTGCGCCATGGCTGCGAAATTTATGGGTAATTGCAGCCCCTATGGCTCCCGTACCGCCAGCAACGAGGCACACTTTACCGGCTAATAGCACTGAGATTCTTGGACGGCAAAGGAAAGCAGGAAATTAACGGTTGCGAAATTGAGATGGAACTTCATCCCGACAATGGCCGGACGATTGTTTGGGCGGTTTGCTGAAAAATTCTTCGGTCCGGCGAGCCCCTTCCAACAATGAGATCTCTGGCGTCCACCTGAGTCCTGTCCCAGCCTTGCTGATGTCGAGACATATATCTTGAATTTCTCCAGGCCTCACGGCCACATAGCGCGGCTGCAAACCGGGCTTGCCCAATAACCCACAGGATCAGAGAAAAAATTTCTTTGTCTGTAGTGGCAATTCCGCTGCCGATGTTAAAAATCTCACCATATCCCCTACTGAGCGCTGCGACGTTTGCCTGCACGACATCGTCAATGTAGACGTAGTCTCTGGTCTTGCTGCCATCGCCGTATATGACGGGCTGAATTCCGGCAAGGATTTGTTCGCTGAAAACTGCAAATACTCCAGCCTCACCCTGTGAACTCTGCCGCGGCCCATACACGTTTCCGTAGCGCAGTACCACATAGGTGATTCCATACAAATGAGAAAATGTAAACAGGTAATGCTCCACTGTGTGCTTGCTGATACCGTAGGGAGTGATTGGGTTGATCGGATAGTCCTCTGTCACCGGCATTGACTTCGGCTCGCCATACCCGGCCCCAGCACTGGCAATATACAAAATGTGTCCTGTTTTGTGCGCCACAGCTTCTTCGAGCAGGTTTAGCGACCCCAGGATATTCACTCGAGCATCAAACACCGGCTCCCGAACCCCGCGACGGACATCCATCTGCGCGGCGTGGTGGTTGAGTATCTCAGGCTGGAATTCGGAAAACACGGATTTGACAAACTCGCGATTCTGAATGTCGCCCTCATAAAACTGCGCCCCAGGGTTTACGTTTTCTAGGAAGCCTTTCGCGACAAATCATCCAGCACCGCGACATCGTGTCCCTCGTCAACATACCTGTCAACTACGTGAGATGCAATAAATCCGGCTCCGCCGGTTACTAGAATCCTCATGGGTTGGACCTCAGCTCAGTATGCCCCGTCCGCCGAAACCACTTTCCAGAATGTCTTCAGCATGATCACCAGGTCCATCCATATTGACCAATGGTCTATGTAGAACATATCCATTTGAACCCGTTCTTCGTAGCTGGTATTTTGCCGGCCATGACCTGCCAAAAGCCCGTCATGCCAGGCTTCACGGAAAGCAGTTTAGACAGAGCATCGCCGTAACGGCTGATTTCCTCGTGAGAGACAACCCGCGGTCCTACGAAGGTGAGGTTCCCGGCCAGAAGGCTGAAGAATTGAGGGAACTCGTCAATACTGTATTTTCGGAGAATTTCTTCCGATCCGGAGCACCCGTGGGTCATGCTCCAGTTTATGCTTTTCCGCGAAACGTTCTTTCAGGTTATGATCGCTCTCTAAAAATCTGATCCGCATTCTTCAACATCGTGCGAAACTTCCGGTAATACCGGACGCTACCGTCGCAAGCAACATATTCGCGGCAATAAAAGACAGGGCCGCCGTCCTCGCACTTGAGTAGTAAGCCGACCAAAGGAGTCATCAGAACAGTGATCAAGCTTCCGACGCTTACACCAATCAAGTACATCAACATCGACTTCATCGCGCGCTGAACCACCCACGACCAGCGGGGGGTCGCATATAAACGAAAAAAACCTGAAAACTCATTGCGCTCGTATTCGAACTCAGCGGAGCCGAAAAGGTCCGAATAAACCTCGACCTCAATTCCCTTCTTGCGGCATCCGCCGAATGATGTCGAATAACTGGGGATAGTCCGTTGCGGACTCACTCGCCACACTGAACAATACTAATTGAACATGATTCCGGTCCGCGATTTCCTCCCAATCGTCGAGCCGTCCCAGAACAGGCTTGCGCGTCTTATCAATGGGGCCAGGAAAATCCTTCTGCCATGCTGGCTCGCTCAAAATGCCCAATATGTCGTATTCCTTGTAACGCTGCAGCGCAAGCCCTCTCTCAAAAGTAGCAAACCTTTGCCGCGGACCAATGAGCAGTGCCGTCTGTCTCGCCACACCTCCCTGCCAAAGGCGGCCATACAGCGAGCGCAGCAGAAATCTAACGTCACCACAGTATCTGGACTCTAAACCAGCCTACAACCAGATACCGTGAAAACCCTTCAGTCTTGAACAACACGAAATTAGCGCAAATTAGGGCGATAAAGAAGAAAGCGACACTCTTGACCAGTATTTCAAGGTCCTTTTCAGGTCGTCGCAAACCAGGAGATTTATAAGACCCAAATAGATAAACGATAAAGGCAAAGAAAGGTACATAAAAGAGGTAATAACCGGATGGATCCAGAGCACTTCGCGGCACACTCAGAAATTGACAGATGATAATTTCAGAAATCCGGTGCGAAACCGTCACCGCCATAATATCGCCGGCGACGAACAAAACCTTCTTGAACCACGGGCGGCTGATGAAATGCCACCGAAGCGCATTTCTTGAGGATTTTATTTCAGCGGGCGACTCATCAATGGGACGAAGAACGCTGTGTCCCATTACCGCCGTCTTGCCTCCAGAGAATTTTTGATCCTCAGTAGAATCGACCCGCGACGGCACGATCCCCGGTTGATAAGAGACCGGTGAGGCCGTTTCAAAGCCATGCGGTGGAGTCGTCATAATGAAAGCAAACTGTTTACAGAATTATCTCCCGGCCGACATCGCTCTGGCATCGGCTATTTCTCGGAGCGCTTTTTCCGCATCGCGATTGAATTGCGCGACCGTTTCCCGGGTATATTTATGATCAACCATTTTTGGTAAGAACTGAGGTGGAATGGTCACAATATGTGCACCCGCTAAAGCCGCATTCTGCACATCCATCACAGAACGAACACTGCCAACGATAATCTTCGCGGAATATTCCCACGCGTCGAGCCAGTGGCGCACATTCCGAACGGTCAAGCTAGGGTCGTTTCCTTCATCTGCAATCCGCCCGGCAAAATGCTTATATAGGTCGCACCAGCCTTAGCGGCCAACAGAGCCTGGTTAAACGATAGAAGTGCGGTGGCATTGACGGCAACCCCTTCAGAACTCAAAGTATTTATGACACCAAGACAGGAATCGCCCATCTCATTGACGATTGGAATTTTGACGACGATGTTTCTCGCCCAAGTCGCGAAGCCACGAGCTTGAGCGATCATTTCATCGTGGTCGTTGCTGGTCACTTCGAGGCTCACGGGTCGGTCACCAACTAACGCGCAGAGTCTTTTGCCCCCTTCTTCCAAATCATACATACCATCTTTAAGCATGACGGTCGGATTTGTGGTTATGCCGTCAACCACTCCTTGCCGAAGCCAGTGCCGTATGTCTCGCTCATTCGCGGAATCGATAAAAATTTGCATCCTGCCAACCTCCTCTGCGCGTTGCAACCAAATACAGAAATCCATGCCATCCGATTACCGAAATACCTCAATGACAATCATCTTAGCTTCAATTGTACTTCGGAAAACAAACCCATTCCGCAAGTTGTGTACTCGTTTGGCACGGCTAACGTTTACATTCGGGAATCACAGCTCGGAAATCAACATTACCTCGGTGCCTGTCAGGGATGAAACATCGCCAGCCTAAATTGATGAATCGAAACCGTCTTTTCTAAGTACCTATCTAAGTACCGGCAAGGCGGCTAAATGATCCTTGCGTTGCTCTCCTGGCTGGTGGACAACCCTTCGCAAGGAACTGCAGACGAGCGGGCACAAGCTTGCAATAGCGATGCTTCAAACCGACGCAAAATCTGATCACGATCCATGTGCTCAACCGCAAACTTCCTGGCATTCGCTCCCATTCGAGACCGCTCCTCGGAATCTCGGGCGAGATGATCCAAAGCACAAGAAAATGCTTCGACATCCCCTGGCGGGGTCACGACTCCTCTACCTTTAAGCACTTCGGCCAATTGGCTGCGAGCTTGAGCGGTTGCGATGACTGGCCGCCCGCTAGCCATCATGCCAGTCAGCTTGGAAGGCATCACCAGATCGGCGGCGTTTGCCACCTGCGGCAATAAATGGATGTCCGCCAAATTCAGCAACTCATTCAACTTGTCAGCCGGTTGGAGCGGAAGAACCGTCACGTTACGAGAGTCTCTCGCCAGTCTGGTAAATATGTCGCGATAAGGCCCATCGCCGCAGAAAAACGAACTGCAGACAGGAACGATCAGAAAATTGTCGCGCCACATCCTCCAAAATTTGCAGACCTTGTTTTAAACCCATGTTTCCCGAATAAAGTGCAACAACCTCCCGTTCGGCGATTCCGAGGCTGGAACGTAAAGGGCTGGGCTCCGCTAGGGGATAAATTGTTGATGTATCAACCCAGTTCGGAAAAAGTCTGGTTCGTTCGGCAGCAATTCCTTTACCTGGCAGGCGCTCCACCATGCGCTCAGAGATTGCGGACACACGGCTGAATCCTCGTAACAGAAAACGTTCGACGCCCAGCGATAATTGTCGGAGACGCAAGGACGAAAAGTCTCCCAATCGGAACGCCACATCCACTTCGAAGTCCTGGATATGAAGCCAGGGGATCGCACCCGAGAACCACGCTACCGCTAGAGCGTGCGGGGCCCCGAAAAAAGTCGGTTCCACCAGCAAGACAACATCTGGTCGCCATAAGATCTGCAGCAACATTACCGGCAAACTACTCACTGCAAAGCTACTGAGATATAGAATCCGCCTCCAACCGCGCGGGAGTAGGGGTATCCAAGCTGGACAATGAAATATCTTGAGACTCCCCTTTGATTGGCCAGACGGAAGCCAAGTGTCGCACCTGAATTTCCAAGAGGAATAACCGTCGAACACTCTCCACTGGGGATAATGCGGCGGTGTCGTCACTGCCCGAACTTCATGGCCCTGTTGCGCCAGCCACGCAGCCATTTCCCCCGTATATTTGCCAGTGCTGATGAGTTCCGGAGAGAAACCCTCAGATTGAACTAGGATACGCACGAATCTAATTTTCCTGCCCGGTTAGCATCGCAGAGTGGGTATTGGCACCGCACGAAAGGAAATCTTCGTAAGTGTGGGTCAGGCCCTCTCGTAGGCCGATTCTTGGCTTCCAACCCAGTGAGTTGAGCCGCGTCGTGTCCATAAGCTTTCGGGGAGTGCCGTCCGGTTTTGTGGGATCAAAAATCAGAGACTGTTCAAATCCAACCACCTCCGCCACAAGTTTGGCAACTTGCCGAACAGTAAAATCCTCCCCGGAGCCCACATTGATTAAGGGGGGCCGATCGGGGCTCCGAACGAGTTCGTCAAATCGCTCCGAAGGCAGCTTCATAAGAAAAATGCAAGCATCCGCCGCATCTTCACTGTACAAAAATTCCCGCCGCGGAGTACCTGTTCCCCAGACTTCTACTGCCTCCGCAGACGACAGTTTGGCTTGATGTACCTTTCTAATCAGGGCCGGTATCAGATGAGAATTCTGTAAATCGTAGTTATCGCCGGGCCCGTAAAGATTCGTTGGCATCGCCGCCAGAAATTTCGTCTCATGCTGTCGGTTATATGCCCAGCACATCTCAATCCCGGCAATCTTCGCAATTGCATATGGACGATTTGTGAATTCCAATGGACCACTCAGCAATGAATCTTCACTTATTGGCTGCGGAGCCAATTTGGGATAAATGCAGCTCGAACCTAGGAATAGCAACCGTTCAACACCACAACGCCAAGACTCGTGAACGACGTTGGTCTCTATGGTCAAATTTACGAAAATAAAATCCGCAGGAAAAGAATAGTTGGCAAGGATGCCTCCAACCTTCGCTGCCGCCAGGAATACATGTTGCGGGCGCTCCCGGGAGAAGAAACTCTCGACCGCAGCCCGATCGGTAAGATCGAGCTCGCGATGACTTCTGAATACCAGGTTGCTATAGCCCAATTGCCGCAAACGTTTCAATATCGCAGAACCCACCAAGCCGCTGTGTCCGGCTACATAGATTTTGTCGCTGAAATTCACAAAATGGTTTCTGCGTGGCTACTCGTTGCGCGCCAATACTGCGTAGCCCGAGCTCTTCACCAAGGCGTCTCGCTCTGAAATGCGCATATCGGCGGCGACCATCTCTCTCACTATTTCCAGAAACGTGAAGCGTGGACTCCAACCAAGCTTGGCTCGTGCCTTACTGGCATCCCCTACGAGAGTATCCACTTCAGAGGGCCGCAGATATCGCGGATCAATCCTGACGACACAATTGCCTCGGTCGTCGTAAGCCTTCTCATCCATACCGGTTCCGCGCCATTCGAGCAGAATGTCCAACTCACAAGCTGCGGCGTTTACGAAATCACGAATCGTATGTTGTTCCCCAGTTGCGATGACGAAATCCTCCGGCCTTTCTTGTTGCAACATCAACCACTGCATTTCAACATAATCCTGAGCGTGTCCCCAGTCCCGCTTGGCGTTCAAGTTTCCCAGATAAAGACAGTCCTGAAGACCAAGCTTGATGCGGCTCAAAGCCCGCGTGATCTTCCGGGTAACGAACGTCTCTCCCCGCACAGGAGATTCGTGGTTGAAGAGCAAACCATTGCAAGCGTACATGCCATAAGCTTCCCGGTAATTCACTGTAATCCAGAAGGAAAAGAGCTTAGCAACTCCATATGGAGAGCGTGGATAAAACGGCGTTCGCTCTGTTTGAGGAGTTTCAGCCACCAGACCATATAACTCCGAACTGGACGCCTGATAGAACCGCACTCGCTTCTCCATCCCCAAAACCCTAATTGCATCAAGCAATCGCAAAGTGCCCAGGCCGTCAACATTTGCGGTATATTCCGGCTGTTCGAACGAGACCGCTACATGACTTTGAGCGGCAAGATTATAGATCTCGTCCGGCTGCACCGTTTGAATGATCCGTATAAGACTGTTGGCATCTGTCATGTCTCCATAGTGCAAAAAAAATAATTGATCTGGAACGTGGGGATCCTGGTACAGATGATCCACGCGCTCCGTGTTCAGCAACGACGAACGCCGCTTGATTCCATGCACCTCGTATCCCTTTTTCAAGAGAAATTCCGCAAGATAGGAACCGTCTTGTCCGGTGACCCCGGTAATCAATGCTTTCTTCATTAGAAAGAGATTTTCCCACGAAGAACCGCGCGAGATCCGCTCATCAAGTCCATAACCCCGGCGATAGCCCTTCCCGCTTGATTCTATTTTGACACAGCAACATAGGCTGCCAGTCACCCGGCGCGGTTACGATGTCGGCCGTTCTGAAACCGCCCTGGCGCGCGGTTTCGAACAAAAAACTCTCTTGGTATGCAACTGCCGCCTCCGGACTTGCAAGCGATTCTACGTATGCATTTCCTACACGATGTTTGAAAGTATGCCGATCGCCGTATGTGGGAGGCAAATGATCCATGGAAAAGCAAAACATCGCCATGTTAGACCCGGGCTTAAGCACACGATGGGCCTCCATAAAGTAATTCCTCAGTTCGCTTTCCAGCAAGTGAGTCAGCAAGGACGTCGAAAATACGAAATCAACCGTGCAATCGGAAGCGGGAAGTGAATAGAACTTTTCTGTGCCCCCGGCCTGATAACTCTGACTGCCATGCGTAGATTTGTGAAACTCAAAGCGTTCGCCATCAAAATTCCGCCGGCACCAATCCAACATCTCGTCATCTATATCAATGCCGATGTACTTTCCAGTGAAGGTCTGATCCTTGAACCGGTGATCCCTTAAATGATGGGCATATCGCCCACAGCCGCATCCGATGTCAACGATGGTCGAATCGAACCGGCAAAGGCCTGCCTGAAAAGCATAAATCCAGAGATTTTTTGCCCCTGCGATGTACGAAATATGGTTGGCGAAAATCCGATTACCCACGCCAATCCGAATCCTCAGATGGTTAGGAGGGATCTTCCGAATTTCGCGGTACATCAATTTGGGCAATAAATCGAAGGAGTCAAGCAGGACTTTGCACACCGGATTGTAGGTGAGCGCCGCCGTCGCCGGAATCAACCGCCGAATTGCGTGATCTAATCCCATTGAAAAGTAGGCAAGCTTTTGGTTCCTAGTTACCGGCTACCGAGTCTTTCCCGGAAAAGTCCACAATGTAACCTCTTCTCAAAATCCCGAAAAACAACTGCGCAGCCTTTCTCGCACTACGCATGGCAACTCCGTGACCTCGGCTTTCATTTCGATACTTCTCTCTGAGACTATCAGCCGCTGCCTTGGAGGTGCGCACATCCCTCAATTTGGAAATGTAGGGGCGAAAAATTTGTCGTCTTACAATTCCCGAAACGCCTGTTTGGTACCCCCCCAGATTTGTGTCGAACAACCACGAGCTTAGGGCTTTGAATCCATGAAAGTGGAAGAAAATGAGGAGTTCGTTATCCACCCATATCCGCCCTCCTTGCTCCGTCACGGAGTAATTGGCCAGGTTCCAGGGAGCGAGGTTAGCACCCTTGTTTTGGATTACGCATACCGAGCTAAACCGCGCCGGAAATTCATCGAGATACTTCTGGTCCGCAAATCTGTTCCCGTCAAAGCGGTCATAGCACCACTCAATGCACCGCTCCGACCACCAGTGAAGGCATGCCAACCCAGAATCGTCGCGACGAAATGACATCCAGCCAACATTGAAAACTCCGAAACGTTTGAGACGTTGTTGCCGCTCGCTGAATCGATGCTCGATGATGCCGACGGAATAACCCTCCATCTCGTCAAAGATCGGTTTAGGACTGGAGAAGAAGAAAAGGTCAGCGTCCAGGTAGGTAAGGACATCTATTTCTGGGTAATGCTGCAGTAGAAACAGCATGTAGGAAGGACCGCAAGTATAGTAGTACTCAATTCTTGATCTACCAGCCCTAGCACGCTGCAATGCCGGGTTGTTCTGCTCGATCTCGCGCAGGCGAAGGGCGGTTATTCCTGGCAAAGCGAGCTGTCGCAACGACCCGTAACTTTCCTCGTCCATGCACAACGAGAAAAGGTGGAAACTCACGCCAGATTCCTCCAGAGAATGAAACAGCGCCAGGGCCCGGGGAAGATAATTCCGGTCAAAATATGTGCAAAAGTAATACATCAAGTGAGTTAGTTCGCCTCAGCGTGATAGTTTCTACCCTGAATACGTTCGGTTTAACGCGGCGCCTCAATTAGAGCCTGGGCCTGCGCGGCCCACTCCGTAGAAACAGCTTTCTCTTCTGGCGCTGCGAGATGAGGTCGACCTTTTGGCAGCCGACACTCAAAATAGCAGTCAAGGCGGCCAGGCCACCGTGAAGACCAAAGGTCCAAGTGATCAAAATGTGGCGACAAGAGATTTTTTAGGCTCTGAACAGATGAGAATCTGTTGCGATGCACTCCATTATTTTCAGTTTCGCTCTTAAGCAGAGTAGATCCAATTAAAACACCATCCACCTTGAGGCTCCGGGATAACTTCTGAAGTAGGTCCAGGCCTTCCCCGCTGGAAAGATGCTCAAGGACCGCGAAGAATGTGATCACATTGTAATGTTCAGGCCGAAGGTCGACGGCGGTGGCGTCGGCGGCGAAAAAGTTTATATTACTCCTCCCATGCTTTTTCTTAGCGTGCCGAATCGCCCGCTCATCGTAATCGAAAGCATCTACGTGGGAGGCCTCGCGTGAATAGTAATCGCCCGCAAGACTGCCATCCCCACACGCAACGTCCAGCACCACAGCCCCCGGCTCGATGTATCGATTCGCAAATGTTCCGCGCTCTGTAGATTTGTTGCGCCCCGGCGCCAGCAAATGATCAAATGTGTGGTCGTACCAATAAATTCCAAAGACTGGCCAAACTCTTAAGTACGCCCATCCGACGGCTTTGCTTAGGGCAAAGCAGCATCGAGCTGCCACGCCGAATGTGAAAAGTAGAACAGGCGCAAACGGATGCAAAAGATTGCGAGCCGCCTTCATTACTGTCTTCATCTCATTCCATCGAGAATGATTCCGGCAACGCCAGAGATATGTTCAGCGGTCAATTCAGGGTAAAGAGGAAGACTCAGAATCTGGCGGCAGGCGTTCTCAGTCTCTGGGAGTCCACCGGGGCCTATTTGCGCGTCGGAATATCCCCTTTGAAGATGGACAGGCAGGGGATAAAGGATGGCGGCTTCTACTAAGTGACGCTTCAAAAGTGTCTTCAATGCGTCCCGATGATGTGCGCGCAAAACATATTGATGGTACACATGCCTTGCCCCCGCTGACTCCACAGGTAAGAGAACATCTGTGGTGGAGAGCGACTGACGGTAGACTTCCGCGAGATGCCTCCGTTTATCATTCTCTTGATCGAGATAGCGCAGCTTGACCCGGAGAATAGAAGCCTGCATCTCGTCAAGACGAGTATTCAATCCATGTGAATCGCTGATATATCGTTCTTTCCAACCGTATTGGCGCAATTCCCGAGCTCTCGCTGCAAGGTCTGCGTGATTTGTCACTAACGCTCCCCCATCGCCCAGTGCCCCAACATTCTTCGTTGGATAAAAGCTGAATGCGGCAAAGTGCCCGAAAGAACCCACTTTTTGGTTCTGCCACGCAGCGCCGTGTGCCTGTGCACAATCCTCGATTACGTAAAGGTTGTAGCGTTTCGCGATGTCCATGATTCCCGTCATATCTGCAGGGTGACCATATAAATGAACGGGAATGATGGCTTTAACCTGTCCGGGTTGGCTGCAGCGAAGAACATCCTCAGCGCGGTTCGGGTCCATGGTAAAAGTCCGTGGACTGATATCAACGAGAATGGGAGTAGCACCGGAAAGACGGACGGCACACACCGTCGCCACCGCCGTATGTGAAACCGTGATTACACCATCACCTTCGCCAATGCCGCATGAACGCAGAGCAAGTTGCAGAGCGTCTGTTCCGCTACCGACGCCGATTCCTTCCGCCACACCAATGTAGGCCGAGAACTCAGCCTCGAAACGACTAACTTGGGGGCCGAGAATGTACCGGCCACTTTCCAAAACGGTTTTGACTGCATCATCGATTTCTTCCTTGTGTGCCAAATAACTCGCGTGTGGGTCGGCCGGAAGGAGGATCGGGCTGTTTTCAACTTCGAGTTTCCGCTTTGCCTCTCCTGACGGGTTCACGTTCAGCCGTGTCTCTTTAGCTTGGCGATCAATCTTCCGGTGAGATTGAAGTAAGGGGCGGGCTTGAAGTAGGAGCGCCGGATAGCGGAAACTGAGTGTTTTCGCAAGTCGCCGAAGATGGGATCGTCAAAACGCTCGCGAGCAGTGGTGGCAACTTGCAGGGCGAAGCCATACTGTTGCTTGAGGGAAGCGAAAACCCATCCGAGAAGGAAATCTCTCGAGTTAAAGTCGGTACTCTGAAGACAGTTTAGATACGTAACTTCCGCCCAACCCGGCGAGCTTTTCAAAAATAACGACGAGTACTTCCGTTCCAGCGGGCTGAAATCCCTCATGCATTCTTTCTTGAAATATTGCGATCCTTTCATGCGGATGTCCGACATCCAGAACTCTTTTTTCTCCATGAAAGACATGACCTGCCACAGTTTGTCCTCTCCCGAATACGCATCCAGGATTCCAGGTTCGAACTCGGCAACCAAAACCCGGCTAAGGAGTGGATCGGCAAGACTCGTGAATAGTCTAAGGTCAGTACCTTGCGAATCGGTCTTAAACCAATCAATCCTTTGCAAGCCAAGCTCACGAAGAATCGCGGTAAGACTGGTTGTTTTGACCTTGCGCTTCTCCATTACTTCAAAGCGATCCGCAAATGCCCATGAAGAAAGCTGCTCACGGTTGGGGAGCAGCAAACTGGAGCACTTCGCCGATTTTGTAAAATAGAAATCGGCAGGCCCCTCCTTGTCCGGCGTAACCAGAAGATTGAAGATGTGAAGCCGTTTGTAGTCCTTAGACGACCTGGGTTTATCCAGTCCATTTTCATCGCCATCAAACGCAATGCAGACTGAGTGACGGCGAATGCGCCGCCATGCCGGATTCAATCCTCCGGATGCCCCAATATCGACTACCACCGGAGGGGCTTCCTCAAACTCCGGACGGGATAGGACCCAGTCGAAGACGTTCATCGGAAGAGTTGTGTCGGAGCAGATCCCTTGCCCAAAGCTTTTAAGTAGTCTTCCCATTCCCGTATGTAGTCGGCGGGGTCGTAGAGAGAACTTGCCAGCACCAAACAAACTGCATCATCACTGAAGTCATAAAGACGCGCCCAAATCATTGGGGGAACATAGAGCAGACGGTCAGGCTGTCCGAGCGAATAGGTCTGGTTGCGGTCACCGTCGGTAAGTTCCAACGAGAATCTTCCCCTGATTGCCACAAATGCTTGCTGAGTGTCATAGTGCGCGTGGGCGCCGCGTTCACAATCCTTGGTTGCGCCATAGATGTAAAAAATGCGCGCGATTGCAAATGGAATACCCTGCCCCGACTGTACGATCGTGAGGCTACCGCGCACCGGAGTGCTATGGGTTGCAAGATTGGCCCATGCCACTCTTTGCAAACCAGCAATTGCCACCGTTCTGGGCGATGGATGAGACTCGATTCTCGCAGGTGATGTGGACATAGATAGAAATCCTTTCCGCGTGCGCCAACCAGTTTTCTACAAGCCGTTCATGTTGCCAATGAAGTTAGCTCGAATTGGCCAGTGCAAAGTCCACGCTCGAGGCGCAGCCCCCAAATGAGAATAGCGGCAAAAAAGAAAGTGATGAAACTGTCCTCGAAGCTTGCAAGAGCTGCCCAAATCAGCAGAAGAAACAGAGTGGCTGACAGCAACAGGTGGTTTTCAATTGTGCCTCCTAACTTCCGCGAAAGCAATTGAATCAGAATTGTCATAAACGGGAGAAGTAAAATGCTGGCGGGACCGAAATTGGCGTATAGCTCTCCCAACTGCGTTGCCCCCAGACTTGTGAGTTCCCCCGGCTCATACAGATCCGCTAAGAGCACGGGGAAATTCTCTGATTTCGCCGGGTACAGCTTCCGAGGCAATATAAATGTCAGAGACTTGGAATAAGTGACGCCGTCCATGTAGTTAAATCTGCCACCGAAATCGTTAACCACATGAAGAAACAACATCACTGACGTAGCTTCTGTGGTGTCAAACAGAGTGGTCACAAAACGATTGCCCCGGTCGGCTTCGATATAGGTCGGAAGAGTGTCAGAGATAGTGCTGAGGTTTCCACGCAAGTATGTCCATGCACTGAAGAGCAGAAAGATTACGGGCGATGCGAGCAGAAGTACCGTGATCAGTTTTTTCCTTCGGAAATACCAACATGAGGTAAGAAAGGCCAGCCCGAACAGCGCAACGTAAATCCGGTTTCCGGACATGACCATCTGAATCAGTAAAGCCAGCGCGATAAGTATCGAGATCCCCCACTCCAGCTTGCGACGCCATAATTGATAAGAAGCATAGACCGCTGCAGCTGCCGTGAATACGATCTGGTTAGCTCCTGAGAATCGAGTGTAGAGAACCCACGCATCTCCGGCTCGCTCGATCATATCGGTTTGGCGAAGGTACCAGTGAGATACAAGGAAAGCCGCTAGTCCACCGGAAACCCAGATCTGAATTCCGTAGTCGCACATCGCGAGGATGAAACTCGCCAGGAGAATCTTTTTTATTTTTATTGGATTGACGCAAAAGTTGAACGAATTTGTCGAAGCCCTTCGAGCAGCAAATGCACCGACTACTTCGAACGTTAACCAGAGGGCAAGCCAGACGACGACCATGGGAATAAAGTACTTTCCACTGGAAAGATCTACCGAGGAATACCGGTCATTGGCCCCGTAAGCTGCGGGAATGGTGTATCCGCCATTGATGACTAGGAGAGTAAGCGGCGCCAGAACAAAATAGCCGAGTCCTGCCATCCATCCAAGAATAGGCGAAAGCGAAATGGGTTCACTACGAAGACTCGATAGCGCCTTCCAATAACTTCGAAAAAGAGTCGCCAGAAAAACAACATAAACTATCTTGATCAATCGGCTTCTCGCACCGCGGCAGAAGAAATATCTGCCGGTCTAGCGCTTCTTTCACTTTGACCGAGGATTGACCACAAGCGCTCGGCATATGAGGGGTTGATTAGGCGCTCATACTCTCCAAAGGCCGCCCATCTCATTCCCGCCACCCGGGCCGGCTCCAGTGCCAGCGAACGGAGTGCCTGATAAAGCGACTCTTCTTGATCGTTGTAGCTAAAAAGTACACCGTTCACCCCGTCCTTGACATAACTGGGTTCCGGACCTTCGTGGGATTGCAGATCGTTATGGATTACTACGGGAAGGCTCAGCGACATCATGTGAACAACGCTCAGACCGGCGTTCCCGGGATAACAGCCGAAAAGGCAATCGCGCGAGATCGCGTTCACCTGCTGATCAGTTGCATCCCGATGCCAGCTAATCCATGGAACATTTCTTGTATTGGAACGGAGTTGTTCAGCTTCTTCGCCCACTCCAACAACATGCAATATCCACGGACGAACGCTTTCATTATTAAGCCGCTTGAGAACCCGCAACAAAAGGCTCAGATTACTTCCGCGCCTTAACCTGCCAATAAATAGAATTCCACGCTCGAATTCCACTTTTCTCCTCGGGTCGAACCGGAAAGGGATTAATTAGGGAGTTGTGGGCCACGAACACTTTTTTCACCAGGAAACCCTGATCGGCAAGAGATTCGCGAACGACCGGAGCATAGGCAATGTACGAAGTGGTAAGTCGCAATATCGCCTTCATCATCAACCGCCGGACGGGGCTGATCCGGCGTTTTTTAAAAAGAGCCACTCCATGCGCGTAGCAAGGTATTCCGCGGAGTCTTGCCACCAGCAGAGTGGTCCAGAAACTGAGATAGCGAGGGTTTGCGAAAATCTTGATTGCGTCCGGCTTTTCTCTAACGATGTACTTAGCCAAACCAAGCTGAAACATTCCAGCCTTCCAACCCAAAGGTTTGAGCGTCTGAATCTCGACATACCGCAACCTCGGGTTGATGGAGGCACGCGTTTCTCCAAATCCCGATTCCAGGGGCGACGGAGAGAAAATCCAGTCAACCTGACAGCGTTGAGATAGGTCTTCAAAAATTGGAAGGCGATACCTGGTGAAAACAGGATCAATAATACAAATGCGCGTGACGCTCGACACCTTACTCACCATCATTCCCTTCTCGCGAGCATCCTTGATCACAGAAGTTCACTTCGCCCATCGGGCTCCGTCAGAATTGTCAAAATACTCAAGCCCCGGCGGGCGAAATAAGATATCGCCAGAACCAGAGTAGTTCAACGCCGTAACTTCCTGTTCTGACCCGTCTTCACGAAGTATGTAGCCGCAGTAACCATACGGCGCCAGAATGTCAAACAAATCCTTTGAAGTTTTCCCGTATCGCCCGAACCACTGGTCTTTTGCTTCAGCAAAAATCAAAGGACGCCATCTGTCTATGAGTCCGCGAGATCCCGACAATACATGGCATTCGTACCCTTCCACGTCGCACTTGATGAATGCCAACCGATTTCCAGCAAAACCCTTCGCCGCGAAAAATGAATCTAATGACACTGTCTCCACAGCAGCCACATCTTCATCCTCTTCGTTCACGGCTGCGACATGGGTAAAACCGGTCAAACGTTTCCCTTTTTCGTCCTGCCAAACAAGACTAGCCGTCTCCGTCCTGTCCGAAGCGGCCTTACCAATGATCTCCACGTTTCTCGCGCCCAGCATCGCCATTGTGACCCGCAATACTTCAGAGTAATAAGGAAGAGCTTCAAATGCGTATACACGCCTGACCAGCTTGGATAGCGGGTACGACCAATTTCCCGAATGGGCGCCGACGTCAATGCAAACATCATCAGGCTCAAGTGTTCCCTTGATGGAATCGAGCTCGTGAGGATAGCCCGAACGCGCCAGCAGCCGGTACGCCCACAGAAAAGCGTGCACTCTTTGCCGGACCGATAACATAAGTCAGAACTCCGCGCATTTCGATTTACCCAAAGTTGCCGCTTATCAACAACTCTCTGAGAAGCTCTTCTATGTGAGAACTTCAATTACGCGGACATCACGACCGGCCGTGCCACCACTTCGGCGCGATCTGGCGCGGACTGTCTTATGGTTTGCAATTTGTAGTGCCATGAGTTCAGCAACCGGCAACAGTCATCGTGAACTTGCTTCCCATGGGTGGCAAGAAACAAAAGTGGTCGGTGCCGGGCAAAGCATTCCGTCGCGCCAATCAGGGCTGCAAATTCTGCGCCTTCGATGTCCATCTTGACGTAATCTGGCGACGCAATCTTCTCCTCATGAACCAGAGCGTCCAGAGTGGAGACTTGAACCGCCAGATTTCCGCCGTCCTCGAGATATCCCATTCCGCCACTCTCTTCGGTCGCAAACGAAGCTATGCCACACAGATCGGAAATGGCCATACCAAACACTTCCACATTGCGCGTTCTGTTCAACTCAAGATGTTTGAAAAGATACTTGAGGTTCGTGGGAAGCGGCTCAAAAGCATAGACCCGGCCCGCTTCCACCAATTTGGAGGCAAGCAGTGAATAAAACCCGACATTGGCTCCAACGTCGTAGAATATTCCTCCCGGTTTAACTTCCGCCTCCAATCGCCTCTGGAACTCCAATTCATAGGTTCCAAGCCAACAACGATGCAAGAAGGATCCCACGATCACTTTCTTCCCCGAAGCGGACCGTACAGGATTGGCATGGTAGTCCCCTTCGGAAGCATACGCAGGGGATACCGAACGATCCTGCCGGCAGCAGTTGTGGGAGAAATTAGGGAAAAATCCATCGCGATAGAGCCTTCAATTGACGAGATCAGAGGAAATATTGACGCCCAAACTGGATTCGCGATCTGGCTTACGGGTCAAAGACATCAGTTTGCTGGGAGAAACGCCGAGTCGCTCTTGCTCAAAACCAATGACAGTAGTCCTGCTAACATCGCGGCTGTATAAGCTCCGGCGGAAACCAGCATTCCATAAACTGCACCTAGAAGGCCGAAGCGCATCACCAGCGGAATTCCTATCACGAATGTGGCGGCACCGCTGATTAGATACGCATACAGCACAATGTCTGGCCTTTCGATCGATTTCAAAGAAACGTTCGCGCTGTTACCTATTCCCATGATTACCGGCAGAAAAGCGAGCGTTCCTAGCCAAACTGAAACATCGTCGAATTTCCCTGCGTAGAGCGAATGCATCAGAGGTCGTGCAATTGTCCAAATGAGAGCAGCGTAGCTTGCCGTGAGCAGAAGGCTTGTAAGACCAAATTGTTTCCACAAAGAAAACAATTCGGAGCGCCGTTTTGAAGCGTAACGGAAGGCCATCATCGGAAGCACCAGCATACTTAGAGCGACAAGCACTTGATCCACTGGTCTGACTAGGATGTACATAGCGCGTAAATCGCCAACTTGCTTAATCGAGAGGAAACCTGCAAGTAACCAGTAGTAGCCCTGGGTTGTAAGTTGAAATACAAATGCAGTCGCGATAACCCACCGGGCGTATCTCCAATGCTCCCACCAATGATTCGGTTCCAGATCTGTGAAGGCGCGCGAAGATGCCATCCTCGGCAACTCTCGCGACATACTCATGCCTGCGACCGTCCACGAGACTGCGCCGATCAGGAATATCGAAAATCCATTCAGAACCCGGAACTTTGAAGACAAAATAAGCAGGCAAACCAGCGTCGCAAAAGAAATCGTCGAAAACTTGGCAGCCAAGTCGGGCCTCTTGCGCAAGTAAAAACTTCGGCGAACGAATAGAGCCGTTAATAAAACTCCGATCGTCAATGCCAGTCCCAGGAACGATCGTGTGGCTAGAGGGGAACCAGCCCATCGCAGTACGCCCCAAACCACAAGCAACGACAGTGAAAGCAAACCTGCAAAACGCACATTATTGCGGGACATTGCTTCCGAATACTCGGAAAATCGGGTGTGGTATCGCCCCGGGCCATGTATCGTATAGGGCTCCAGAATGCCAGCGTTATGCAGCCCCGCAAGGAACGTGTAGACGGAGTAAGAGAGCGCAAACGTTCCATATTCTTCTTTCGATTGGGCCCGAGCAAGGGCTATGTTTGCCACGAACATTCCCCCGACTGAAAACGCCTGGTCAATGAGGCTGGCTCCGAATTGTTGAAGTCGCGGCCACGATAAGGAACGGAGCCACGAGGTAAACATCTTTCCCTCAGAAGGAGTGCCTTGTTCCGTCAGAATTATGGCTCCCAGTTGGCACATCTGTTTGGGCGTAATCTCGGGCTTCGACGGAGTTCTATGAATTCGAAGCTTGGGTGGGCGCTTTGGGGCCAACCAGCTTTGTCCATATGCGGTGGGTGGCCGACTGTACCGGGGACCCATTTGGCGGGGCCCAGGGCATGGCGGCACCAGCAGATTGAAGCACTTCCTGCGCGAGGATTTTTCCTGGATGGGAAGGTTCGGTTCGCGCCCAGCGTTCTCGTGCCAGCACTACGCTTGAAGCGACAATGAAACAGACAAGCACGCAAAGAAACACAATCAGCAGGCGAGGTGGAAACGACTTCTTCTCAGGAAGGTTAGGCGGATCGAGCACTTTAACTGTCGGTATCTCTTTCGCTTCCTCTACTTTGGCCATTTCGTACTCTTTAGTGAGTGCTTCGTAAACTGACTCCTGGATTTTGGCCTGGCGATAGAGATCGAAATACGTGACCCCAAGAATTGGTAGTTGCCGGATAGAAGGATATTGGGAAGTCGAACCATCATCCGCCGCGGGGGCTTGGGAAGTGTTGCTCCCGTCTTGCCCATCCAGCTTGCCTAGTTGGCGCTGCAACTCTGCCAAACGCGCCCTTGCAGTACGGACTCGTACATTGTTGGGTGAATAAATTTGCTCCAGACCCTTCAGTTCAGATTCAACGGCAATCGATTCTCCCTGGAGCGTCGCCGCAGATCCAACCATCGCCTTTCCCTGCTCCGCAATATCAATTGCTCCGCTCTTGCTCGCGAATTGGCTAAAGTTACGAGCCGCCTGATCGAGGTCTACCTTCACGGCGCTAAGACGACCTTCCAGAAAAATTCGCTCCCGGCGCGCCGCCGAGGTTGATAATTCAGCCACCAGGCGATCGAGTTCTTCGACATATGCCTGCGCTATCGCGCGCGAGCGCTGCGGGTCCCGATCCGTTACCACCAACGAAATGACGCCACTTTTACGATCTGTTTCAATCGTGGTGTTGTCGTTCAACTCCTTTCGCGCCTCCTCGTCGAGTTTTACGCGATAAATTTTTTTAAGGTCGAACCTTTGCACCAAACGGTCAAGCACGGTTCGACTACGCAGAATCGCTACAAATTCCTCGCCCGAGCTCCTGCCACCCAGCAGACCGGCGGCAAGGGCCCCGAGCCCGCCGTTTCCACCGCCTCCTCCACTCGCCAGCGCCATCAGCAATCCGGAATTCGGCTGAGTGTCCGGTGCCATCAATTGGGTTGACGACTGGTATTGTTTTGCAAGTAAGAACGAAAGAACGATCCCCAGAACAAGTCCCACTGCCAGCGCCCGTCCGAGAAACCTGCGCTGATCCCACAACAGCCGCAGACGGGCAACCGGTTCCCGATAGGAAGCGTCAACAGAATCCAGTTCATGCAACCCGATGCTTCGAGATTGCACCGGATTCTCGGGGGGCCGGGCTGAGATCAATGACATCAGGTATTCCTAAACGGTTCTTTTCCGGTTCTATTTCTGAATTCGCTTGGGATGGTAGGCCAGTTCGAACGAAGCCACTACGTCGGTCTGCCGGTTGACGTTCAGAACTGGGAACATCCACTGTTCGTATTGTACGGAACCAGATAGCGCTATCGTCGAAGATAATCGAGCCCGCCCGGCCGCGGAGTAATCGTTCAGATGCCCTCCGCCGATAAAACCTTTCGCAGCTTCCTGATGACGGTAGGCAAACTGTAGACTCGTGTTCGGCGAGAAAGAATAAGTCAGCCATCCTTGTCCGCCGAGACCGGCCCGCCCGATCCAGCTACCCATTAAGTTCCCGTCATTTGTGTACCCACCACGGAAGCGGCGGGAATCTATATAAATAAATCCTGGGCCAAATTCATGGGTCAGCGATTCGTGAATACCTTCGGCGCGAAGTTCTAGTTTCGGGATCCAGGGCATTTGCGGCATGTAGATCCCAGGATTAACCGTTGCACGGGTGGACCCAATGGGGGACACCTCGTCCACAACCATGGAATCCATGTACACGGTTAACCACTTCCGAATGGTTGGCACTCGATAAGAAAAATCAGCCGTGGAGGTTCGCTTTCCCGGATTCGTCTTGTTGTTGGGCGTGTGCGCATAATAGGTGCGCAGGAAATTCGACCACGTAAACGGCAATCCTGGCCCGGCAAACATGGCGGTGATTCCCATTCCAAATTCAAAGTTAGCGGTCGGCTTAAAACTTATTTTTTCGCCATGAACGAACGGCTGAGGATTGATGGTGGGACCTAACAGATTTGGATCGTCGAACTCCCACCGGTGTCCTGAGAGTTGCCCCAAGAAAAATTCGGTCTGAGCGGGTCCCAGAATATCTGAAAGGTACGGAATGTGTTCCGGCGAAACGGAGGCAATCCGGAACATTGCGAATGGCGCCGCGTTGTCACTCATTAAAAGTGGACCGCTTTGACCCGGACCCAGCCATAGGCTCTGTTTTCCAAAGGAAAACTGCGTGTTCTTGAAAGTCAGTGAAACTAAACTGTCGAGAAGACGAAACCGGTTGACCTCAAGGACACCGTTCGGAAACGGTCGCGTCTCATCCTGCTGGGCCGTCGCTTGCAGCACGCTCGGTGGATCTGAGGCTACCGCAGGGGCGTGCTGATATTCACCTTGAACCGAAATGGAGAGCGGACCAGCGACGGCGTGAGAAGTGAATCCGGTAACATTGTTGAAGCCCTGCCCATATGGTCTGCCGTAATCGTTAACGATGGTTTGGCCGAAATGGTAGCCGTCGGTCAGTGGTTTTCCGGAAATCTCGGTCGCCCGCGTGTAGACCGAATCCAGGCTGGCTCCAAGATTTTCTGCGCCATCAAGCCGCCCAGTTTCAGCTTCAAATTCCGTTTGCAACGCCCGGTATAACTTTCCTGCTGGAGCGCTTTCTTCGGCGGCATCGTCCGCGAGCTGATCCCCAGCTTCCTCAAGCAAGCGAGCACATTCCATGCGCGTCCACGGACGCATTCCGAGATATTCGCTGTGTATATAGCCCAGCGCCGCTAGCCGCTCGAGGGTAGGATAGACCCAGCTATCCAAGGGTACATAAGGCGAGCCCATATTTTTTGGGTCCCGCGTCTTTTCGCTGTCGTCTCTGGCAAACAGATCGCCCCATGCTGCGCCGCCCAAAGTTTGGTCATGATGTGAGCGATATACCTGGCGTCCGAAATACCAGCCCAGGGCGCCGCCGATAAAAACGTCAGAGGAAAAATGCTGCTGTGACGTTACCCGCGTTATGGTGACGGTAGAAGCCAGACCGTAAGCAAGAATCTGGCTCAATGTGCTGGGATACTCGTGCGCCCAGACGCTCGCGATAGACCAGGCGATGGCGGAATGCTCTGAGGGAAACGATTGACCACCCTGAAAGAACCTTCCATCCCCAGTTCCGGAGTTGGGTCTTTCACGTTGTGTGATTCCTTTCAAGAGGTAAGTCACGCCAGTCGCATCAATGGCAGCCTCGCCACTCAGTAATCCGGTCTCGCTCAGGTGATCGTTGTGCGTCATTTCACCCAGCAGATAAGAACCGCCGCCAATTCCGATCATGGAATACAGGGAATAATCAGAGACGTTCAGGCTGCGATTGAGTTGATTTGGCTGATTGGGGATCTGCTTCGACATCCAGCTATCGCTCGCGATCAGGGCTGCGGTGATTCCTGCCGTCGGGGCAATCCATTTAAGGTCCTTGATTTTGAAATGAGCGGGAGATGTCCAGAATTCTTTTTGATCCGATCCAATGTGTTTCAGGAAAGGTACGACCAGGTGATTGTCAGGATCTTCTCCGGGCTCAAGTCCATACTTGGAATCCGCGGGGGATTCACCACTATCTTGAGAACCGGTCGCGGTTGCGACGGAATGCTTGGTGGTCGCCACAGTTGTAGTTTCATCTTGCGCGGGTGCGCTCTGGATGACTGCCATTCCAAAAAACAACACCACTACCCACTGACAAATCCCAGCATACGTCATGAGTGGTTAGAAGCTTTTAGCCACGCTCACGGCTATGCCCACTGCCGAAACCAACTGTGCCACTTGGAGCGTATTTCTCCAATTGATCGGGCCGCCGAACGCGCGATCCGGAACCACAATCGTGTCGCCCGGCTGAAGCGAAGCTTGCAAAGGGCCCCCGCTAAGCAATCCACCGGAACCGCCAGCCACAGAACCGTCAGCCCGGATAACGAATATGGCCTTCTTGTTAGCCATTGCGGTAGGGCCGCCAGCCTGCTTCAGGTACCAGTTGCCGCTTCTCCCCGGCCTGAACGTCACGGCGGTCGGGTTGTACACCGCTCCGTCAATCATGACCAGGTTAGGCCGCTTGGGAATGTAAATCACGTCGCCAGCACGAACTTGAATATCAGCCGAGCTGTTGACCCAGTGGGTTGTGTTCATGGGGACGTGTATCACCATGCGGCCTGGAGGGGGAGTGCCTTCCAACTTATCCAGCGTATTTTTCCACTGTAATACCGCTGCCTCACGAGTCGTTGGATCAAGATCACCCGCGTCTTTCAGTCCGGCGCCTTCTTCCTTCACTTGCCGTACTAACTGAACCCGGTTTATTTCCTCCAACTGACGGACTTGGACTCTCTGGAAAATAGCGCCGTAGGGATACGCATCCTTGCGAAATCCTCCAGCACGCGCCAGAACCGAACTGAGACGCTCGCCTTCCTGAATACCGTATGTTCCCGGGTGCACGACTTCGCCCTGGACTGCGATAACCGCGCCCAGATCGTTCCATCCGGTTAGCTGGCGAATTGTTAAAACATCTCCATCATGCAGCCGGACATCCGTGTCGGGCTCTCCCGCCAAAGCCCTGGCGAGCGGAATTTTCTCGTGCTCGCCGACAATTTTTTCTCCGTGGTCCACCATGTAGCGTGTGAGATCAGCCTCCTGGGTATAGGCACTGCGCTTCAACCCGCCAGATAGCCGAACCAGATCAGACGCATTCATTCCCTCGCCCAGCGGATACTTTCCGGGACGCGCCACTTCGCCCTCTATCGTCACGACAGGAGGATCAGTCCTCGAGAGATTCTTGTGGACGAAAACCCGATCTTTCGGCTCCAACAGAATATTTTCAGCCGGATCCCCGGCGAGAGCCTTGTTCAAGTTGACGCTAAGGACTTTCAGTTGACCATCTTCTGTGGACCGGAAAACCTGTACATCGTCAAGCCGCGCTTTTGGGGTAGTGCTTCCGGCAAGGAAAATTGCGTCCCGCAGATACGTCGCGCCGTTGGTTACGTGATCGCCCGGATCCCTCACTTCGCCCGATACCGTAATCACCGGTGAATCCTCAAAATCAAAACGCCCGAAGACCCGCACCGTGTCAAACGGCTGCAAAGATAAATCTTGCTCTTTGCCGGCGAGAGCATCTCCAAGATTAAACGCGATCACTTCCGGCGTGTAGTCCGGCGCTTTGAGGCGAATGACTTCCGCATGTTGCAGATATGGTTCAGGCAACATGTCTTTGTAGGATTTGATCAGGTCACTGACGCGCATACCGTCGCGGAATGCATACTTTCCCGGGCGGAATACGTGGCCATCGAGATAAACGGTCTTATCGGCAAACGCGATGATGGGCGAAATCTTAATCTTGTCGCCATCTTGAATCTTAAAATCTTCCAACGCTTTATTGACGGATTGTTCGTTGTTCGTCTCCGGCACATCCAATGCCAACATGGTCCGGCTCTGATGAGCCTCGACGCGCTCGACGTCAACGTGACGTAGCGTGCCTGAAGGCAGTACCCCTCCTGCCAGTTCCAGAACTTCGGCAAGGTCGCCCTCGTCGGCGAGTTCATAAATTGCTGGACGCCGCACCATACCTTCAATGGTGATTTCGCGTCCGATTGGCGGCACCAGCAAGGTATCGCCCGCTTCCAATCTCTGCATGTTAGATCGAACACCGTGGAGCAGAAGATCGTAGATGTCAATCTTCTCGATCAGTTGGTCTCCTCGCATGTGTTTGATGATCCGCAGGGAGCCACGAGAAGTTGGCCCTCCCGCCTCGTACAAAGCATTAAGAGGAGTGGAGAGCGAGCTGACGTCGTAGGCACCGGGATACTCAACGTCTCCGACCACGTACACTCGGACGGTTCGCAGGCGCGCCAATGACACATCCGCTTGTACGTCGCGAAACTGGCTTCGCAACACGTTTTGAACTGTGTGCTGGACATCTCCTAAAGTGCGTCCCGCGACCTGGACATCCCCGACCTCAGGAAGCGAGACTTTGCCTTCACGGTCCACGACGCGACGCAATCGCTGCGAAACTCCACCCCACAGGTCGATGCTAAGGCCATCGCCGGGGCCGATCACGTAATCTGGTCCCGCTGGGATATCCATTGGCAATGCGTCAACATTCCCCAACCCATTCTGGAAAATGTCGGAGCCAAACCGTGTGAGAACCGGCTGCCGTTGCGAATACTGCGAGTAAAGATCGTAGAGCGAAGGAACATCAGCGTAGGGATTTGCGCGATGACCTAAAACTGGCCGATCCAGATTGAAGGGCACTGGGCGGGGAGGCCGCTGCGGCATCGCATATTCAGTCTGCTGGCGGAGTTGCATCCCGTAACTGGCAGTTTGATCCAATGGAGGGGTCAATAGTGACGTGGGTAGACCCCCATTGGCGAGTGCCCCGCTTCCCGCCGCCCCCGTCAACGTCGCCGGGTTCAACTGCCCTGCGGGATTCGTGCTGCTTGCGCCACCCATTCGCGAGGCTGACAATGCCGACAATTGGTCGGGACTCATACTCTGCATTCCCAGGACATCAAGCGGCAATCCGGTCGGGTTCCCGCCCCCCAGCCCACCGCCTCCAAAGCTGTCTATCCCTGTGTATTGCGTGGAATCTCCGTTGTAATATTGCGATTGAGCTCGCTGAGCTGCGCGTCGGGAATCATAAGGCTCCGGAGTAGCCGGGAGTTGCTGTTGCGGCTGGTTGTCAGGTTTTGGCGAACCTGGCATCTCTGCATCATGACGCTTCCAGAATTCGTCCTCAGTCTCTGCTGTCTGAGGTCCCGGTTTCGTTTGTTGGGCTCGCGCCAATTCCTCTCTTGTGGGCTTCACGCGGATATATTCGCGATCTTCTATTTCCCGGGTAATCAGGACACGAACATTTTCGTCACGTGCCAGTACGCGGTACAGCGCTTCGTCAGTCAAATCCTGGGGATCCAGGATGCGGCCCTGCTCGTATGCTGTCCGCACCAGCATCTTTTTGACTTCAAGAAGCAGACCCGGCTCCTTCTGGAGAATGGTTATGATATCTGCCGCCGATAGCGACACCATCTGTTCCGCTTCCTGCTCAGCCCGCGAAACGGTAATTTTCGTAGTTTGAGCGCCATTCGGCCGCGTCTGTTCCTGTGCGAACGAAGACGGAAGCACGGCAGTCAAGAAAAACACCAGCGCGGTACCGCAACTGGTTACTCGGCAAAGAAATGAGCTTGGGTTATGGTTCACATGACACCTCTATTGGCAGATGCAACCGCCAATTGAATCGCATTGCATGAAATTGGGAAGAGTTCGACCGAATGCAGCCATAAGGAAGACTACGCCGGCGCAACGTCGCTTTCGTCCACCTCAACCGCGACCGACCTCTGGATTAAATGGATGGATAGAACGACACGAAATTTCTCTTTTCTGCGAATCAGAATGCCTTCCATGCCGAAAAATGGTCCGCTCCGCACCCGCACGCGCTTACCCACGGTCAGGTACGGATGCGGCTCAAAACCGCTGGTTCTCGCCAGCCCATTTCGCAACCCTTCTATTTCGGCATCAGGCAATCTGGCTGGCTTGCCTTGAAAACTGACGAATTGAACCACCCCCGGTATTCGCAGCGCATCCAGGCGGTCTTTGAGTGGAATGTGAACGAAAATATATCCCGGAAACAGCGGCAACTCCAGCTCTTTGCGCCTGTCTTTCCAGCGCCGGACTGACTTGTAGAGGGGAAGGAAACACTCGATCTGGAAGCCTTCCATTAGCTGCTGAACGGTCTTTTCGTGGCGGGGATTGGTATGCGCTGCATACCATCTCGTTTCCAGATACTCTGAGGGTACCGCCGGGGAAGGGTCGGTTAAAGCTGCCGCAGCATTGCCCGCCTCGATATTCATTGAATTCATTCGCGAAGAACCTTCCACAGCTTCGCCCCCTCACTTACATGGCACGCGTGAGATAAGCCGAGTAAACTCAACCGTTTATTGCATTAACTGGGGCCCTGGGGCTCTCACTAATATGAGTACACATCGCGATGAGACACGGCGAACCTCAATCAGCTGCCCCACGTTCATTTAACATGCGAACTTCGGAAATGGATCCGGTTTGACCAGGAATACTGTGCACAGAAGATGGCGTTGCCCTTCAACATTATCTGATTTCTGGTTATTAGAGGGTCTGAGAAAAGTATATCTCAAATGCTGCTGATTCTCCGATCTCGTCACCGGCGTTACCTGATTCGGCAACCAATAGGATGCAAGACTTCGACGTTAGAATCCTTCGCTACCTAAACCCGCCCGGAGTCCCAGTGTTGCACCTATTTTCCGGTTTCTTGTTAAGGGCTTTCTCTTAATCATGGAGAGCCAATTCGCCGACTACGCCGGAGCCACCATGGCGGTGAACGCGCATTTTCTGAATTTGAAAAATGATCTCTTGTACCAGCACCTTGCGTATATCTTGCGAACCCGCTCGCCGCCATTGCGCCTGGACTAATATCCAGCACACGCTCGCCACCGCCGAGAAGAATATCCCCAGAAACATGATCTCGAATCGGGATGGAGACGATTTCCTCTCGGCGACAGTCGCGCGGTCAAGAATCGTGACGCTGGGCGTTTCCCTTACCTCCTGAATTTTGGCGAGTTCCAGCAATTGGGACAGGTTATCGTAAAGATTTTCTTGAATCTCCTTGTTCCGGGAAAGGTCAGAAAAAACGACACCCAGCAGCGGAAGCTCGCGAATCGAGGGATACACCGGGGCGCCGTTCGGCACTGACTCGTTCAGTTCTCCGTCGGGTTTTTCACCCATACTATCGAGACGGCTCCGAAGTTCAGCGATGCGTGCCGATTCTTCTCGCAACCGCGCGTTGCCATCTGTGTATATCTGTTCCAGACCTGCAAGTTCGGACTTCCTGGCAATAAGTTGAGCATTGAGGGCAGCCGCTGATTCGATTAAGGTCGTGCCTTGTTCGTCAATGTCAATGGCAACGTTCTTACTAGAAAAATCACTGAACTCTTGGGCGGCAGTATCCAAGGCCAACTTGACAAGCTTCAAACGATTTTCCAGGAAAAAGCGTGTTTGACGCGCCGACGAGGTAGCCTGTTCGGTAAGTACTCTGTTCAACTCTTCCGCGTAAGCGTTGCTCATGACAGTAGCTCGCTGAGCGCTTTTGTCGGTCACCGTGACGGAAATAATTCCGCTCTTGCGATCTTCATCTACCACCGTGTGGTTTGCCAGCTTCGCTCGCGCCGTTTGCATCAACTGCACACGGTAGGTCTTTCTCAAGTCGAACCGCTCAATCATTCGATCCTGCACCGACCGGCTCTTCAAAATATCAATCCAGAGCGCACCGGAACGTTTCGCCCCTGCAAGCTCACCGAAACCACCGGCCCCCAAATCCGCACCCAGGGTTTCGAAGGCAGACGGAGGCATCAACCGCGTCGTGGATTCGAAGCGCCGAGGCAGCGAGAACGCAAGAATCGTTGCAGCTACCGCTCCAAGAACAATCGCGCGGCCAACACTACTGCGCCCTCTCCAAAGAAGACTAAGGATAGCCACGCTCCGCGAAGGTGAAGCCACTATCTCGGCATCGCCCTGCCAAAGATTCGCCTTCAACCTGACTTTGGGCACGGGCTCGGAGGTCATGGCCCGCCCGCTGCGCCACGTCCGGTAAGCTTCGCCATCATAACTTTCCCTTGAAGGCTCTTTTCCATATCAGCCCTCAAGCATCGCTTCGGAATTACTTCAGCATTGCGATTCCACGCATTGAGAGATCAGCCATCAACTTGACAGATGTAGTGACTTAATTCCGCAACATTTATGTCGTACATTGAAGATTTGCTGTGAGGGCGGACCATTTTGGAACAGGCAAGATGGTGTGAATGCGTGAGGAGGGAGGTGTCGGAATTGGATTATTGAAAAGCAGTGTCGCAGCGAAATTAGTTACTCATTGATTCTTCTCAAGCCGCCACGTGGATGAGGGCCCAGCCTCATCCACGTAGCAGCACATCACCCAGCTAGGAGGCATCAGGTGAATGTAAAACTCGGAAGGTGTTGCCGCCTCGCGACCAGACCAGCAGCAAAACATCTTGTCCCGCCGGTACCGCAGATAGCGCGTGTTGCACATCGGCTGCGCTTTTCGTTTCGTGGCGATTAACCCCTTCCACAACATCTCCAGGCTGCAATCCCGCATTGTCCGCGGGGCTGCCGGGCAGCACGCGCTCAATGACCGCGCCCTGCACATCGCCGGGAGCCTGCAACTGTTGGCGGTTGTCGGGAGTCACATCCGCAAGCCCTAATCCCCAACGGGCTTTACCATGCTGACTACCGCTCTCGTTCTCCGCAACATCACGTTTTCCCATCTCTTCGAGCGTGACCGGAACCGTAACATCGCTGCCATTGCGAAGCACTGTCAATTTCAGAGTGGTGCCCGGACGCTTCTGGCCAACTTCTACCTGTAATTCGCCGGCATCGCTGACCGTCTGTCCGTCAATTTGAGAAATTACATCTCCAACTTTTAAGCCAGATTTCGCGCCCGGTGAATCAGGCTCGACCTGTGTGACGACGGCTCCTCGGTTATCTTTCACTTCGAAAAATTTGGAGTTGTCCGGCGTGATGTCGCTGATCCCGATTCCAATGTAGCCATGGGTAACCTTCCCATATTTAATCAGCGTTTCGACCGTGGGCCGCACGATTTGCGATGGAATAGCAAATCCCATTCCCGAAAACGATCCGGAAGGCGAAATAAGGAAAGTGTTGATTCCCACGACTTCTCCCCGGGCGTCCACTAGAGGACCTCCAGAGTTCCCAGGATTGATTGCCGCGTCGGTTTGAATGAATTCGCCCGGCTTACGCGCGTCGTCCGCATACGGGTTCGGCCGATTCAGAGCGCTCACAATTCCACGCGTGACCGTGAACCGGAATCCAAACGGATTTCCGAAAGCCAAAACCGTTTCGCCTGGACGCAACTCCGTCGAATCCCCCCAGGGAACGCTGGGCAGATCACTGGCATTGACTTTGATTACCGCGAGGTCGGTCAGGGGATCAGTGCCGATTAGCTTCGCAGGCAAAATTCTGCGGTCACCCATCGTGACCCGAATGTCCGTCTCGCCATCCACCACATGATTGTTGGTAACGATGTAACCATCTGGCGAGATAATGACGCCCGTGCCAATGCCGTGTTCGATTCTTTGCTGCGGCTGCGGTTGCATGCGCTGGCCAAAAAACGGTCCGAAAAATTGCTGCATGCCGTCAGGTAATTGGCCGTCGTCCGCATTTTGCTTTGACTGCGAAGTCACCGCGACATTCACGATCGCGGGTGTGACTCGCGCGGCCACAGTTTCCATGGCGCGGTCGAGAGCCAGCAATGGAGCCACACTATTGTCGTCGAGCGCCGCTGCCGCTGGAGCCGGCGCTGCGGCCTTTGCGATGATCGGTTTCAAAGTTGCAAGCCCCGCCACGGACGCAACCCCGGCAACGGCTAGCACCGGAACTATTAGCCGATATTTGAGACTTTTCTTTCTTCCTTTGCCATTTAATCCCGTCATAGGTGATGGTGCGTTTTCATTCAAGCTGCTCATTTTCCATTTCTCCTTTTTTTGGTAAACAATGTTTAGTAACTAATTATTTAGTTTTCGAGCCTAAAATTTCTCCCGCTGATTCTTGGTATTCATCCTTTTAAACTTTCTTTGCCGGAGGCGCGTTTTGGGTTTCGGAAGTCGGAGTGAAGGCCGTCAACTGCCAAACTTGAATAGTCCAAAACTCTGGCGACTGATTGTCGCGCTGGAATCGAGTGACAACCAACACTGTTTGCATAACAACAGGCTGGCGTGCGGTCGCTCTATCGTTAATTTGCGATGAAGACCCATAACCTTGGTCGTGTCGGAACCCGGCCTCGACGAGGTTATAACCAGCATTGGCTTTATCTTCGCGTCGCGACGGGGCGTAAGTGCGCCTCATCTTGAACGACGCGGTATGAATAATCCCACGCGGAGGTGAAGGCGCATCGCTTGTTGCAATCTGAATTGAATGTTCCGGCGCCTTCACTATGACATTGTTGCTGGCCGCCGGCGACGGGACTGATACATGATCACGAAAGCCTACGAGATTGGGGACGCTCGGCAGAACCACAAATCCTGACAGCAAAGACGCAACCACCAGCAACCAGGCTGGTTTCCAGGTACATATTGTGCCTTGACGATTCCCATCCAGTATTTGCGCGATTCGAGCCGACGTTTGCCGCATACGGCTGACTGCGGCTTGAGCCAGGGAAAATCCTCGTCTCACGAAACTTTTTTCTGCAACGGATAGAAGCGACTGCGCGTAGGCTCGCGGATTCCCGGTATGAGCCAAAACAATCTCGTCGCACGCCATTTCTCTTTCCAGCGAAATTCGCCTTTCGATCCACCACACTGCGGGATGGAAAAACAGAACCGCCTGAATAAGTTTTTGAAAAAGATTGGTCCAGTCATCCCATCGCCTGACATGAGCGAACTCATGCAACAGGATCGGCCTGAGTTGCGTCGCGGACAAATCCTGCAATGCCCACGCAGGCAGTATCACGAGGGGCTTGAAGAAACCAATAGCGGTGGGAACGCTCAATTCATCCGAGATACGAAGCTCGCCCCCCCTGTCGCAACTTACCTCCCTAAGTGTCTGCTGTAGGATGGGATCCAAGCCTCCCAAGTTGACGCTTCTGGAATTCCGGCGCAAGCTGCGGAGCCTCACCATCCCAGCAACAACCCGGATCAATGCAATAGCCGCCAAAACACTCCACAACGCGAACACCAAAACTGCCCATGAACTAGACACCGTTACCAGCGAATGGGAAGGCTGGCCGCCCCCCGAGTGCACAGTACCGAGCCGCACACTCTCGATGACAGGCAGCAGACAAATGGCGATCAGCGCACCATAGAGAGTCGCAAACTTGGCGCCGGCACTATAATGTCCAGACATCCGCAATGCCGCCCAGGCAAACAATGCGATTGGAATCCCCCCCGCAATGCAAACCAAAATTCCCGTTGCTAATGCCTCTGCGATCCCCTGAAGGTAGATTGGCAAGATCATGACCTATCCCCTTCTTCTTTTTGCAGCAATCCGCGAAGACGCTTGAGTTCTTCCGCATCAATGCTTTTGTCTTCCAGGATATTTAGAACCAGGAGTTCATGCGAATCTTTAAAGAAGCGACTGATCAAATGCCGCACTTCGGAGCGGGTTGCATCCTGCCGCTCGACAATAGGCGCGTAAACGTGCGCACGGCCGTCCTTGATGTGACCTACATATCCCTTCTTCTCTAGAATGCGAATCGTAGTTAATACCGAGTTATAGGCGAGCGGACGTTTTTCCGGAAGCGAAGCAACGACTTCCTGCACCGTAGCTTTACCTCTCTGCCACAGCACATCCATCAGCCTTAATTCAGCTTCGGTAAGCGTCGCTGATTTTCTTGGCGGCACTATGATCTCCTGCTTACGAATAGTTAGACGCGTCAAAATGCCAAAAGTAACTAATTAATTAGTAAGAAAAGTGCAGTTTCTCGGTAAGTAGCTAATTTTAAGAGGTTAAAGCTGCAAGAAATTATCTGGAGAGTTCCAACAGGCGGTCAGCGCCTCTAACCCGGCCCAAAAAGCCATGCTGGCTAATCAGCCGCTCGTGCATCGTCGAGACCTCCTTCAGCGATAGCCTGAGGCCCGGGAATGCGATCTTGACCCACAGCAGACACAACACGAGGACCGACAGCAACCGCAACTGCACCGCCGCATTCACCAACTCTCGTGCCTGCTGTGAGTGTTGAGCGTCTGGTGCGGAACTCACAGCCTTTCCCAACCTGACCAGTAGGGCGGCATTCCTGCTGGCGCACATAACGTATTCAATAGCGGCTCTAAGGCGAAGCCGCTGAACGTGCTTGAAAATTGGCGGTGGCAGATTTTCTCTGAGAAAGTCTTCTTCGCCGGGATCGATCAGGTTGTTAAATGCCAACACGTCGAGTGATTCGATTTGCGCCTTGGAACTCGTAATTCCCAGGCCATTTGCTCCACCCTCAGCAACACGATAGAGTGCGAGGCCCAGCAAAGCGGCCAGCAGCGTGACCGAGATGATAATGATCGAATTCATCTGCGTAACAGTTGCGACAAGGCTCTGTTCCATGACTGTACATCCCATTCTGCCGGCGGCTGGCCGGGTGGTCCCGCGCCTTCGGGCAGGAAATAAAATGCTCGCATCCAACAGAGCAGGGCGGACGCATACCCACAGTTGGAGAGCAATGAAAGCGCCGCCTGGCTCGACATGCCGGATTGAAACCTGAGGGTGTAAGCGATCAGATTGACGCTGGTGAATATTCCAAATCCCACAGCAATCCACAACGTCTGGAACTTCCACTCCAACGCCAGGAGGGAAGAAGCCAGCGCCAGCAACAACAGTAATCCCGCCTGCACAATCTCAACACTGCGTTCCATTGCATACAGCTGCCCTAAATATCTGTAGGAATCCGCGCCTGTGCTATAGGCTGCCACGAGAATTGCTCCGAACAAAAAGAAAACGCTGGCCCATCGCAGAATCGAAGGCCCAATATGGCGGATTCCCTCGTAGGGACGAAATACATCCGAAAATAATTCGCATACCACTCCGATTTGAAGGATGGCTTCAACGGCCTCGAATCCCGCGTAGGCCTGAAGGTAACCTGCCTTGAGATGCAGCTGATTACAATAGAAGAGGACCCCGAACCTGATTAATTGCTCAAGGATGTAAGCGAAGAACAGCGGATAGTCACGATAGTTTTTTCGCCGCCACATGCGGTAAGCAATGGCCCCTTGTAGCGGGACGGAAAGGAACCAAAGCGTGTATACCGCCAAGTTGAACATTAGAACACACTAATCCTGAGAAGGTAGCACGAGATGGGCGGTTCCGACTCATAATTATTTCTCCAATTCCCATTTTGGCAGGTTTCGTGACAAGGATATGATCCGCCCTCGTAGGAAACAGGCTACCTTCCGAATCCTATTGTTTTCTTGGGGTTGGGGGAAGGCGGCGCACGCTGTCCAAGATTTAACCCCTGGATTACTTCTTGCTCCGAGCCTCTAAAAGAGCCACTGACCGCTTTTCGTCTATCAGATGCCGGCGGCCGTCTTCGCTGGGAGTGGCGCCATTCCTGATAAGTTCAATCACTTGGGCAGGCGTGAGCGAAGGGTCGAGCGCAAAGAGTTTTGCCGCCAGGTTAACCACGTTAGGCGAAGCCATTGAAGTGCCCGACAGTTTCAACCTCGCTCCGCCCGGGACGAAACTTTCAACGTTGTAGCCGTCTGCATCCACAACCACGGTGTCGCCGTAACTGGTAAAAGAAGTCTCGTCTCCCGCCTGGTTCACCGCGCCAACCGCAATCAAGTTGGGCAAATGCAGAGAAGCCGGCACATCTTCAGTGAAACCCGCATTGCTGTCACTGTTTCCTGCGGCAGTAATAAATAAAGTGTCCGGCGCGTTCTGGATCGCAGTCTTAATGGCATCACGCCAGATCTCATAAAGTTCAGCCGCGCGCTTCTTGCGTTCGGCGGGATCTGCGCCGCCTCCGGTTTTCGAAATCCACGTTTCAAATTCCGCGGGATCGTCTCCCCAACTCATGTTGACCACACGAACGTGTCGCGTACGAAAATAGTCAGACATCTGCTGAAAATCAGCGCCGAGGTGGTGCGCCCACTCGGCAGTCGGAGCAAACGGTAGATCCGGCAATTGGTCATTGAAGCGGGCAACCACCAGGCGTGCGGCAGGATTACCGCGTACAGCGATTCCCGCACAGTGGGTTCCATGGAGGTAGAATCCAAGGACGTTGTTCAACTCGAATAGTTGATGCATTTGGTCCGGTGAAAGCGTGCTGAACTTCTTCTGTACTTCGTCCGCTTCCGGCGAGTCAACCGAATTCTCCAGATCCAAGAATCCCTTTATCTGATCGCGGAATGCCGGATATGCCTCTTGCTGATCCGTAGCAAGCGGATATAGCCATGATGTAGAGGGACCTCCCTTGTCACCGAAAGCAAGCCCGTGCGTACCGCTTGCTGTCGGTTTTGGGTCGGTGAATAGTTGGTCGGGGAACAGCGAAACGTCAATGCCGGAATCCCAGATTCCGACCAGCACCGGTGACAGCGTCTGATCGTTTGTGAGTGTCACTTCCCGGTCCGCCCAGATGTCGGATTTCACCACATTATGAGCCGCGATATATTGCTTCAGGACCTCGCCGCGCTCGGTGTCCAGCGGAATCGCGAATTTCAGATCAGCCCGCACCGATATCAACTCCCACGCTTCCAGGTTATCTAGAGCGCCGGATTTGCGAACCGCCGGATCGAGTTCGGTCTCGACCTCACCGATAGCCACTGCTTTGGTATAAATCCGGCTGCCTCTGTATGAGCTCTTGATTGAGTCCTGAACCACATCCCAGGGAAGCGAATTAATCGCCTTGCGATAGTGCTCTGTAAACGCCCGCTCAAACTCCGGACCGCTGGCCGTCTTGGTGTCAATTGCCGCTTGCATGACCGAGCGAGTAAAAAGTCCCGCGGTCAGTTTCGGTGACGGCTTCTCTTCCAGGGCACGCAACGCTTCCACAGTACCCAATGCGTCCTGATATTCGCCGGCTATTTCCTGCAAATCGAGTTTCGCGCCAAGCAGAGTGCGCATTGTGGACTTGTCCTCAATCTCATAGTCACGAAAGATCGAATCCAGGTCGGCGCGGACTTTCGTCGCAAACGCATTGAAGGTGGCATCATCAGCCTCCACTAGCTGAGAAGCTGACCCGGTTACCGGATAGCTGAAGCGAGGCAGATCAGCCTGGCTTGTAACCTTTTTCTTCGCGCCCGACTGCGAATATGCGAAAGACGCAGCAAGCAAGAGCAGTGACGCAACAAGATTCTGGATTAAATAAGGACGATTCTGCATGAAATATCTCCTGCCTCGGACCGGCGATAAACCGATCTTATTCGCAGTCCCCAGCGCATTATGACCGTAACTAATCCATATCGCAAACAGCGCCCTCAGCTCCAACTGCGATCTCGAAAAACCACTCAGGCCGCCGGGATCTGCAACTCTGATCTTTCTTCCCACGCATTCGTTCTCCGTGAAGCAACGGCGAGAAGGATGACCAATCCGAGCGCGAACAAGCCATTTCCGATTCGATCAGTCACCCCAGCCTTACCGGCTGCCGGGTTCTGAATAAAAGCATGCCATGCGTATGCCAAAGCGGCTCCGCCAGCCAGGGCCAGCCGATGCCGGCTGTTCCAGCCCAACCGGTGTGACCAGTGCACGATCAAAGTGATGACCGCAACATCGAGGATCACATACAGCGCCACGGCGAACCATCCCCACTTGTTCGGGATCAACAAGAAAATGGATCCGCCAGCCAGACCAACGTCGCCAACCAGCCACGGTCCAGGCACGTATCCCGACGCGCCCGCGGACACTCGTCTTTTTGGCAAGAGGAAAGCTGTGACAATCGCAAGAACACAAATGGTTGCAGCCGATAAAAACTGTGCCTTTGATGCTACAAAGTGATTGCGGTCCTGCTGGATGGCATAGCGTGTGGACGCTACGATCGCAAGGACAAACAGAACGCTGACCACCCCAAGACCAACGCTACCCAACCACGGTCTGGTTGCGCGATCCGGCACAAGTGATTCCGCCAGTCCTATGGAAGTCGAAATACTCCAAACCGTGTGCAGCGTGAGCACGAATATCGTCCACCAGCCTCCAATACCAAGAGCGGAAATATACGCGGGCTCCAGGAGATGAAGATTCAATCCTAAATAATTTGGATTAAACAGAGTCTGGGTCGTGAACGCCTCTTCCAGAACCGCATAAGAAAAAGCGAGAACGAAAATGCTCGGCCATCCACGGCCAGTTCGCCTCACAACTTCACGGATCAGTAATGCGCCTCCTCCATACATCGGCGCCAGAATCACGAGCACTCCCAGCATGTTGATTGGCAGATCGCCGAGGAGGAATTCGGCAACCAGCGGAGCGAGGAAGAATAACCCAATAGCCGGCCCTACGCGCCGAAGCACGGAGAGCGGCGGCATTTCAGGAGTTCCATAAGTATTCACTGGTTAAACTCCATTTCTGTCTCTCTCCATCCACTTCCTCATCCGCCTCAATACTGATTCTGGCGCTTCCACCTGAAGTTCCACGACGTCCCCCTTGTAGCGACGGGAATAGATCCTCGCTTTCGACTCCAGCAGCGCCAACATCTTCCCTTCGTTCTGCGGAATCCGGAGCGTCACGCGACTTAGCGCGTCTCCTGTGAGCATCTCATCAATCTTTTGCAGGAGCGTACCTAAACCAGTTCCCTTCGCGGCGGAAATGTAGACCGCAGTCTCGTCATCACGGAGAGAGGCACGCTCTGCCGGCAGCAGAAGGTCAATTTTGTTCATGACTCGCAGCCGCGGCTTCCTTTCCGCGTCAAGCTCTTGAAGTACCTTCTCGACTTGCGCGTCCTGTTCCACCGAGAGCGGGCTACTGGCATCCGAGACGTGCAAGATCAGATCCGCACGCTGAAGTTCTTCCAGGGTCGCGCGAAATGCCGACACGAGTGTGTGAGGAAGATTGCGAATAAATCCTACCGTGTCTGAAAGCAGCAATTCGCGGCGCGACGGCAATGAAATCGCCCGGATAGTCGGATCCAGCGTGGCAAACATTCTCGGAGACTCTACAACCGCGGCCTGGGTCAAGGCGTTAAATAACGTGGACTTTCCTGCATTCGTATATCCCACGAGCGCCACCATTGGAACCGCCGTAGATTCGCGACGCTGCCGTTGCTGTGCGCGAACCTTCCGCACGCTTTCCAGTTGTTGCTTCACATGGCGAACCCGTCGGAATATCTTCCTGCGGTCGGTTTCAAGCTGAGTTTCTCCGGGACCGCGTGTGCCAATTCCTCCACCTAGCTGGGACATCTCCACACCATGTCCGGTGAGCCGTGGCAGCATGTAATCCAATTGCGCGAGCTCAACTTGCAACTGCCCTTCGCGGGTTCGAGCGTGCCGGGCGAAAATATCGAGGATGAGTTGCGTACGATCAATGACGCGGATGCCAACAACTTTCTCGATATTGCGTTGTTGGGAGGCGGTCAGGTCATGATCAAACAGGAGAAGGTCCGCCGACACAGATGCGGCAGCACCGGCAATCTCTTCCAGCTTTCCCTTTCCTATCAGGGTTGCGGCGTCGGGCCGATCCCGGCGTTGCAGGAATTCGCCGGCGATCTCGGCGTTCGCACTGGCGGCGAGAGATCGCAATTCATTTAAAGATTCTTCCGCCGTAAATTCTGGAATTGGCGGAGCCTTGGAAGACGATGAACTTTCTGTTGATTCTCTTGCCTTGAGTCCGTTAGGAACTGATGACTTTAGCTGGCCTGGCCGTTTCCGATAGTCCAGCCCGACCAGAAAAGCGCGCTCCCGCAAACTCGCATTTGCTGAATTTAACCGCCCTGACTGGGACGCCTTGCGCGACCGATTGGATTGCGGACCTGGCAAATGGGCACTGCCTACGCTTCGTTCGTGGCTGCCGCGGCGGGTACCGCAGGCGACGATCCGGAGCCTAACTCGCTTCCAGCGGAAGCCGTCTTGTCACTATGCGCGTGAGATGTCCGCCCCATCGCCACCGTGGAAATGGCATGCTTAAAGATAAGCTGCTCTTGATTGTTCGTGTCCAGCACTACCGAATATTTATCGAACGATCGAATGCGCCCTGTAAGCTTGACGCCGCTCAAGAGATAAATGGTGATGTTCGATCTTTCCTTGCGAGCGGTATTAAGGAATGAATCTTGTATGTTCTGCGCCGGCTTATTTTCCATCGCCGATCTCCCCGGCCTCTAATCGCGAAGCCTCTGAAATACTAAGTTCTCAAACACCCATGCTCGGCCCGGTTATCTCAGATGCAATCCGCCTAGTTCGTGGCGCGCAGAAAACCGCATAAAACAGACGCACCAAGTCAACATTCGTACAATACGGGCTAACCAACTATTTTTCAACTACAGCCGCGTGGCTGCGGCAATGGACCTCTGATCAAGTGAAGCGCCGGCGTTTGTGCTCGTCCGTTCGACATAGAAGAATAGCGAAACTCGACCAGCAAGAGATAGCCGCGAAGCGGCGCTAGATGCAGCCGATGGCGCAGCCATGGGACGAAAGTAAAAACTGGATAAGCCCCGCAGGGGCGAAAGATCACTTGCAACACAGACTCTGGAAGGACGTTTCGCAGGATCTACATCGAAATCCGAAATAGCATTTTCAAAGTATCATGGTCCCCTGATCGGAGGGACTCATGGCAAGTTCAAGTTTATTAGCCGCATTCGCACCCCTGGTATCCCTGCCCCGCGACTTCAACACCAATCTCTTGATGTTATTTCGATGGGTTCACTTCGTCGCCGGAATCACCTGGGTGGGATTGCTGTACTTCTTCAACCTGGTGAACGTTCCGTTCATGAAAGAGATTGACTCGACCACAAAAGCGAAGGTGATCCCAAGGCTTTTGCCCCGCGCCATGTGGTGGTTTCGATGGTCTTCTGTCGTCACCGTTGTAGCGGGCATTGCGTATTGGGTAACTATCGTGGGAGCGGATGCTCGCAACGCTGGCGCTCACGGAGGCGGCGCGATGGCCAGCTTCTTCATTATCTGGACTGTGACCTGGGGAGTTCTTTATGCGCTTCTGATTCCGGGGAAAGGCGTGTTGAATAAAGGTCCAGTACTCGCAGTGCTGGTCGCGGTTATCGTGATCGCCGCCGCATGGTTGTTCCTGAGCCTGAACAATCACGGATGGGAGAGCAATCGCCTGCTCGCAATAGGAATTGGCGGAGGTCTGGGTTGGGTGATGATGTTAAACGTCTGGGGCGTAATCTGGCGAATTCAGAAGCGGCTGATCCAATGGACCGCTGAAAACGCCGCCAACGGAGCCGCAATTCCTGAGAAAGCCGCGCGCATGGCCCGAATGGCGTTCCTGACATCCAGGATCAGCGCATTCCTAACCATTCCGCTGTTGTTCTTTATGGGAGCGGCAAGCCACTACCCGATGTTCGGACGGTAAAGCAGGTTTTCTCCGCACAAAAAATCAAGGGAGGCTCAATTGAGCCTCCCTTTTGGTTATTTGTTAGCGCAACTAGAACGTTATCTTACCAACGATCCCGATGGTGCGGGCGTTGCTCGCGAACACCGACTTCGGGTTAAGGAAGTTGGGGTTGTTGGGGTTGACATAGTTCTGGTATCCGCCGCTGTATTACTGTTGAAGCTATTTACGTCATTTACTCCCAAACCGCTGCCAGGATTGCTACCCGGCAATGTATTGGGGATGGTTAAGAATGTTGGCGAACTGCGCTCCAAGGCGGAATTTAACCCGCTCGGTGATATTCAAATCTTTGTAAACGCCAAGATCAATATCATTGGTCGGCCGAGTTGGCAAGGTATCTCGTCCAGCAGTAGCCAGGGCACCCGCTCCGGCCGTTATGTATTGAGCCGACGGATTCTTCGCCAGGTAGGCCACAACAGCGGCCGCCGAGTGTTCTTTAACGGTGGTGACGCCGCTGCCAGTGCCCGGCGTGCCAGCTGGGTTGAAAATTGCGCGATCACCCGCGCTCCCGTCACCATTCAAGTTCGCATCCACAAACGACTGCACATGATGCCCATTCTGGAGACTCATAGGTGTAAATCGGACTGAATCCCCAGTTGCCTACTACATTCTTCATGAGCCAGTTTCCGCTCTTGAAAAAAGGCAGATCATACACCGCCGCGATGGTGAAGCGATGAGTACGAGATAGCGGGGAGACGGACCGTTCCGCAGCAAAGTTCCCGAAGTCTTGGGGACGGCGAGGAGTCAAGCTGGTAGAAAAGAAATCTGCCGTATCGTTGTCAATGGTGCGGCTATAAGTGTAGGCCGCCTGGAAAGACAAGCCGTTGCTGAAGCGTCTTTGTAGTTGTGTTTCCAGGCCGTTGTAGTTTGAGCTGCCCAGCGGCAAATCGGCCACGATGCTGCTGCCGAAGGTGCATGTGTTCGTAGGGGGATTAACGCAGGGACACTTGCATACGCTGCAGCTATATTACCGGGCGCCTTTAGGGACGTTAGGGTATTCGGCAGCGCATCCAAGGTCGCCTGCGACGGAGCCTGAAGATAAGTCGGCAGGTAGTGGGCGGGCGAAACCAGAGACTGCCTGTTGATGCGAGACTGAGCATCTAGGTGCACGCCACGATCGCCAACGTAGTTAATTTCAGCGGTGAAATTTTTGCCAAACGAGTGTTGGACTCCTAAGATTCCAATTGATCGAATACGGCCATTTGGTATGCGGCGGAATCCAGGCCGAAGTCCTGCAATTGCGGTCGCCTGACGTCAGGGGCGTTATACCGGAACCTCCGCCGGGCAATCCACCGCTGCCCAGGAAATTTGGCGTGCCGAGTGATTCAAATCTGGCACATCATTGGTCACACCGATTTGAGGAGGCGGCGCCAGAATACCTATGTTGTCATACAGCACGTCGTAGGCCAGGCCGAAACCACCGCGAATCGAAGTGTTGCCGCTCTCACCCGGCGAATAAGCAAATCCGAGGCGAGGAGCGAAGTTCTTCTTGGGGGAGTCAATCTTGCCGAATACTAGAGGCTCGTTCACTCCGGAGACGATAAGTTGAGGTTGGCTGGAAATCGCGTTAAGGGATTGCCGCTGCTCGCCGATAGGAATGCTGTTGTACTCCCATCGCACTCCAAGATTCAGCGTGAGATGGGTATCGTACTCGCCAACTATCATTGGCATACCAGTAGATTCCCTTTTGATTGCCATAGTAGTGTGCTGGTACCCTGCGCTGCGTTCACCGATAATATCGGGAGAGAAATCTTCCAGGAACATCTGGGTGGTGTTGTATTCGTAGTCGCCGCGTTGCCGCTGGGTGAAGTTCTGCGGAGAAATATACCACCGATATTCGGCCCCCGAGTTTTAAGGTGTGCGCTCCCTTGGTCCAAGTAACGTTGTCAACCCCGTTGTAGAAATTCTGAATAGTCTCTTGCGGTGCGTTTGGAGTCAGGGCCGATGTTAACGCCATTGAGATCGCCCAGCAGAATGTTGGGAAAGACATCCAATCCAGGGTATTTGAAGTTCCCGGCTGGCAGGGTAGTTGAAATACCGATTGTAACCCACACGGAACTCGTTTAACACCGAAGGCGTGAAAGTGTGATATTCGCCGAGGGTGAACAGATAGAAGCGATACGGGACGGGCAAATAGAAAGCCGGAAGGTTGCGGATCGTATCTATTTGATCAAGCTTGTTAAAAACGTATCGTCCGCGGATCTGATCTTTATCGGACATGTTGTAATCCACGCTCTGGACGAAATTTTCGTAGTTTGAATATGCCGGCGCGGAGAACGTAATGGCGCCGACTTCGACCGTCGCGTTTGGGCAGCCGCCATTAGCCGGAGCGTTGTAGGTTCCGTTGGACGGCCTATTTATGTTACTGGTATCGTACTCAATGCAGCCGCCATTTGCCGCTCCGATTGGCCGATGCGGCTACTGGCATATATTGTTTAAAAATCGCAAAGTTGTTCGCGCTCAGGCCTGGGTCCGTCTGAATCGCAGCGTAACCGGCCGCTGTGGGACTCAAAACCACAAGGCCGCTGGTTCCGGTCTGCCCTACCGGCTGCCGCTCGAAATCCGTAAAGAAAAACAACTTGTTCTTCACAATCGGTCCACCCAGCGTGCCACCGTAGCGGTTGCTGTCAAATCGCGGATTCGTCGTAATTCCTTGCAGCACGTAATAATTGTCCAACGCATTCAAATTGCGGTTCCTGAAATACTCATAAACCGAACCGTGGAAGCTGTTGGTGCCGCTCTTAATCGTGGTATTGAATTGCCCGCCAGAGGAGTGCCCGAACTCGGCGTTGAACTGGTTCGCCAGTAGCGTGAAGTTCTCGACCGCATCGTTCGGAACCGTAATCAAAGCTCCGGTTACCGACTTATTATTGTTGTCAACACCTTCAACGGTAAAGTTGTTGTCGCGAGGACGTTGTCCGCCCACCGAAGGGCCTACACCCAGCCCATGGCGCTCGAATTCGTAACTCCGGGACTTAACAGCGACAAGTTCAAAACGCCGGCGCCATTCGCGCCAGCTGACGTGATCCCCAGGTCCTGCGAGTATCTCGAGTCATAGGTGCTTTGCAATTGCGCAGACGTGGTGTCCACCGGAGGAGCTACGCCGGAAACTTCGACGGTGGTCGCGCTGCTGCCGACTTCCAACTTAATGTTCGCGGTGCCGATCTTATTCAGTTCCACCGGAATGTTGGTAAGGGTCGTGGTCTTAAAATTCGGCGAGCTCGCCGTAATATTATAGGTGCCGACCGGCAAATCGTTGAACCGATAGTCGCCCAGGGTCTTGGTCGTGGCAGTTTGGGTTTGGCCAGTCGCAATGTTAGTAACCGAAACTTCCGCGCCATTAACCGCAGCGCCGGATGGGTCATACACGGTTCCGGTCAACGTACCATCAATGGTTTGGCCAAACGCGGGAATCGCTACCAGCGCGAAAACCGCCAAGGTCGCCACTACTATCGCGAAACGCCTAAGACTTGAAACTGTATTCATCACTATTTCTCCTGGGGAACTCAAATTACGAACTCGAAACCGGACACAACATCAAGACATAGCTATCGAGAACATACTGTAGAAAGCAAGTGCCATTCCAAAGGCGTAGCTCAAGATTATCCTTTAGATGATTGCACTTACGGGCTGTATGTAGAAGCCGACTATTATTAACAATATGGCAAGGGTTGATAATCTATGAAATCATGTATTTCGCCGCCCTGATCCGGACGCTAGGTAGAGACACATCAAACTTGTCGAGACGGAACGCTGATTATCCAGCTTTCACGCACAGAAGATGCCAGATTATCCGAAGAATCTGCCTAACGACGCCCGCTTCTTTTTGCCGCCGGAGCTTCTCCTGGATTCAAAACTCGACGCACGATCGGCGTGTTGAATTTGTACTTTCGCTCGACGGCATTTCCTGCTTCATCCTTCACCCGTAGCACAAACACTGGCAGGACACCTTCTTTGTCGAAATTTTCCTGCGAAACCCTAACCGGGAGAATGCCATTTAGTTTGTGCTCGCGATAGGCGGTTTCATAACGATGCCGCCTGACGTTCCATGTAAATACCCGAATCTGGTTATAGTCGAACGGCAGGCCGTCTTTCGGTTCCGTAAACAACACCAGATACTGAGGCACTCTCTTGTCTCCGTCGGACACCTGGTCAAGCACAAAGAACGCGACCGTTCGCTGCCCCTCGGAGTATTGAGCAATCTCAAGCGGAACGTCCAGGTCAACCATTCGCGCCAGCAGCCAGCCGGTCCTTCCCTGCTGATCCCGAATCAGCCACCAATCTTCCATGGGAACGCCGGCGGCTTTGCTATTTTGGTTCGGCGGTTTCGCGGGGACGCTGGCAACGCCCTTTTCAACGGTTGCGCGTTTAAGCATCAGGACTTTCGATCCGGCATTTATCTGATAAAGATGTTCAGTCTCGCGCCCTGGATTAACGTGGAGATTAGTGTCATTGCGGGTTGTACCAGTAGCTTCAATCGGGTCGTCTTTCTCCTGTTGGTTTAGTGTCTGAAAGCCTTTGTAGACCTCTTCGGAAGCTAGAAACCGCTGCTCGATCCAGCCTTCTTCTCCGCCGGGAGCGCGGACCTTCACGAAGCGCCGGTCGCGGTCCAATACCTCAACGCGCTCCCCATTTTTCACAACTCCGGTCTTATTAAAGATTGCGGCAATATGGTCCCGAAGCACCGCCTGCGGCACCGAAACGTATGCTATCTCGAGGACTCGACCGCGGTTGCGATTGCACGCTATCGAGCACAGGAAGGCAGCCGATAACAACAGCAGTATCCAAAATGAAGCTGATCGAACCTCAGGTTTCACAGGGATAAACACTATAACGCAAGGCAGGCGTTCTAATCGCGCACTCTACCACTCCGAGAATACGCTTGCGAAACGGTGCGACCGCAAATTCTGTGGGCGTGTAAATATTCCGGTTGGAACCACGAAGAATCACGGACGGGGAACTTCGACGGTTTCCTTCGTGCACCTTCGTGTCCTTCGTGGTTAATTGGTTTTTGTCGTCCTTGTGGTTTTTGTCGTCCTTGACATCGCCGGAGTCCGGGCAGAGCTTGTCTTCCCCTGAAGCAATTGAACCTTTTGAAGCGATGGGTTGAGGATACCAGGCGTGCGCGAATGGAGAGACGGGCGTCCCCGCCCGTCCAAATATCAGGATTTTACCGGTACGAGCCCGTCTTAGCGATCAGTCCACCGTCAGCGTCGTCTGCCCCGTAATGTTGCCGGACGTAGCGCTGATAGTGGTAACCTGATTCGGCGGAATCCCGGTCGTTACAGCCGTAAACAAACCTGAACTGCTAATAGTCCCCGCGCTCGCGTTAGAGGTACTCCACGTCACGCTGGATGTGATGTCCTGGGTCGTACCGCCAGCGAGTGTCGCAGTCGCTTTAAACTGCTGGGTACTGCCCGCCGTTATTATCGAACTCGTGGGCGTTATCGCAATCGAAGTTATATTTCCCAGAAAAATGGTGATTGTAGTGGAACCGCTCACTGTGCCCGACGCAGCAGTAATCGTGGTCATCCCTGGAGCGACGCCCGTTACCAGTCCGGTAGTATTGACGCTCGCGATCGTAGAGTCAGAGCTTGACCAAAAGGCTTTGTTGGTTAAGTCCTTAGTGGAACCATCGTTATAGGTTCCTGTGGCCGCCATCTGGAGAGTGCTTCCCTGTTGAATCGTGGGCGTACTGGGTCCCACCGTTAATGTAGACAACGTTGGGTTTACAAAAAAGCCGGTGCAGCCGGCTCCAAACGCTAGCAGAAGCGTTACGGCCAGTGCGCTTATCTTAAATTTTTGGCTCCGCTTATTCATTCCTGGAAAACCAGATCGCATCGAGTTGCCCAAATCTTCGTTCCGACTTGCGCTCAATAAATTGTAGCAGAGAACATTCATCAAACACGCCGCTCGCGGACATGTACCACAGTGTGCATCGCAAGTTTTCAAATTCACGTCCCGCTCTAAGAGAGAATGCCGGATTAAGCCAGCCTTGCAGGGAAAAAGTGAGTTCGAGCGATATTCGTCCGTGCTCTCAACCTCTCCGGTAGAGACGTAGCTTGCTACGTCTGCTTTCCCTAGGCCAACTGCGGATGCCGAAAGACGCAGCAAGTTGTGTCTGTACTATTTCGTCTGGGTAATGGCGCCCTGGGCTTAATTCGTCCGCTTGGCTTTTGCGATCCGCTCGTCAATCAGCTTGCGGCCGGCGAATCCTTCGCTGACGCTGTGCCAATGCGTGATTCCGCTCTCGCCGAGCTTCCAGCAGAGCAGCACCGTACTTCCGTCCACTTCGCAGGGAAAATCCAGCAGACCAATATCGAGGTCTTTCACCTGCACGCCGATGGCATCAATTTCGGCCATGGCATCCTTCACGCGGTGAATTGTCTTCTCGCGCTCTGCCTTGCGACGGGCCATTTGCACGACGTTCACCAACAGGCCTCCGCTAAGGAATACACGATGCGCCAGGGCCTGAAACTCCAAATCAACGGCTTCGATCAATTTCTTGCCATCAATGGAAACGCGCAAAAGAGATTCAAGAGTAGGAAGTAAAGATTGAGCTTCTTCGAGGGTAAATGTTCGGTCTGACATAAGAGGTGTGTGACTATTCTAAGCGAAAACCGTCGTTGGTCGTTCGTCTTTGGTCGTTGGCTCTCAGCGCGAAGGAGGAACGTCGTCGTCTGCCGACCAAGGGCAGCTAACTGTTACCGACGCTGCGCTACTTTTATCTCTTGACGTCATCCTGAGAGCCTTCAGGCTCGAAGGACCCGGCGCGCTGCGGCAAACCCTAGGCTTCGCCTTGACCTGCTAACGACCAACGACGCACGGCCAAGGACTGCCTCAACCAATTTCCAGCATCCTATCCAGCGCCACTTTCGCCCAGAACTTCACGTCATCTTTCACTTTAATCTGATTCACGATGTTTCCTTCAACCAGGTTCTCCAGCACCCAGCACAGATGCTGCGGAGAAATTCGGAACATGGTTGTACACAGGCATCCGGATTCATTCAGCGTGATCACTTTCTTCCCTTCCGCCGCAAACTCTTTGCCCATTCGATTGACGAGGTGAATTTCCGTTCCGACTGCGAACATGGTCCCCGACGGCGCATTGCGAATCATCTTTAGCAATCCTTCGGTCGAGCCGATTCCATCGGCCTTCTGGCAAACTTCCAACCTGCACTCAGGATGCACGATCACTTGAATCCCAGGATATTTCGCGCGCACTTGATCAACATGTTCAGGAAGAAACCGTTGATGTACCGAACAATGCCCCTTCCACAAAATTACTTTGGCAGCCTGCAACCGCTCGCGAGTCAGACCTCCATTCGGCATATACGGATCCCACACCACCATCTCATTCAGAGGAATCCCCATCGCATATCCCGTATTGCGGCCTAGATGCTGGTCGGGAAGAAAAAGAATTTTCCGAGTCTTGCCGAATCCCCACTTAAATGCCGCCCCTGCGTTCGACGACGTACAAACCACGCCACCACGTTCTCCGCAGAACGCCTTAATCGCCGCCGTTGAATTCATATAAGTAATAGGAGTCACGCCTTCGCCAAGTTCAGTCGTGACCCCTGCCGCCACCAGATGCTCCCAGCAGTCTTCAACCTGCGTGATCTCGGCCATGTCAGCCATGGAGCATCCCGCATTCAGGTCGGGCAGAATCGTGACCTGGCCGGGATGGCTGAGAATGTCAGCGCTCTCAGCCATAAAATGCACCCCGCAAAAGACGATGTACTTCCCTCCTGCCTGCGCCGCCTGCTGGGCGAGCTTATATGAGTCGCCGCGAAAATCGGCGAAGCGGATGACTTCATCGCGTTGATAGTGGTGGCCGAGAATGACGCACTCGCGACCTAAAATCTTGCGAGCCGCGGCAATGCGATCGTCCATGGTGTTGTCGGGCAGGACGAGATAATTCTCCAAGCTGCAAACTGGTGTTGCGGTAGCCATGTTGTTCACGCTTTCAGCTCCGGACGCGCCACGCATTGCGATCGTCGCAATTCAAAGCCCTATACGGAACGGGGATGTTGAAAGCCACTCAGCAGCTACAGCCGATTCACTACGCGTCCTTTTCGCAATTCTCCGAAAAAGCCGCGCCCAACCGGCGGGGATGTTGAAGCCGCTTATTTCTTCATATCACTAAGTAAGATGCTCAGCACCGGCGAAAAGCCGCACATTTTGTGCAGCAAAGGTCACCACCACCGGTTACCGAGCAACCCATTTTCATTGTGCACGCCAGAAGGCTCGGAAAGCAAGCTTGTGTGGCGCGGACCTGCCCTGAGCGGAGTCGAATGGGGCCCTCGCCCGCGAGAACGGCGAAAAATTCCAGTCTCTAGTGAGTTCTTCCCTGAGAAGGATCTGCGCTGTCAGCCGCGTCAATATCAATATGTAGTTTCTCGGTGATCCCCGGCGGATAGCAATTCCCATCAGAGCTGTAAGTCGCCGAACATCTCGCAGTGTATTCCGGCCTCCGCGGAGATTGCGCAAACTGCCATACATCGGCGAAGCCCACGCCGCTTTGTGATGGATTTGGCGCGCGCTTCGGAAACACACACCCCGGCGACGGCGGACACTGGTCCATACTCACGAAATAAACAATCCTTCGTCCGCCAGCATGCGCGCTGATATCCTCGGCCGTGACAACGTTCTCGTCATCCTTCGCCGCAATGCCGGAGCAATAAATTCCCGCCCGGAAACTGGACGCCGCAACCGCATCCACCCACGCATAGATGTAGGCTTTTTGCTCTGGCAGCATCCGTCCACCCTCCTCCTGATCGAGAAAGATAGCCGTCCCTGGTGTGAACCCTTCGTTACGCGCCGCCAAGACCGCAGCCACTCCGTCCGTCTTTCCGAGGCTTCGCGCATTCGCGACCGATTTCAATTCCGCGTCCAGCCGCCCATTGAAAAGCACCAGAAATCCGAATCCCGCAGAGTCTAGAGTCTGACGCTTGCCTGCCCAACTGTTCGCCATTCCTCCCGGAGGATTGTTCAGCCAATATCCCACAAAAGAAAAAGTCTGCCGAAGCGCAGAAAGATTTTGGTCGCCCGGATAATCGTTGCGATCGAACCCCAAGTAGGAAGGTGTTTGCGCGGAAACGGATAGCGTCGAAGCACAGACGATAACCCCAACGCACACTAAAAACACAGTCCAATGGAGAGACGGGCGTCCTCGCCCGTCCCGCGAGGATGCAACCAAACTAAACTCCATTTGCGCGATTGTGAATCAGCGATAGAAATTCCGTCCGTAGTCTCTTGCTCGTTGCGGAAGCAGCCCAGCATCGAGGACGTGACCGCGGCCGAATGTTGCTTCTCCACGCCGCGCATCATCATGCAGAGATGCCGCGCCTCAATCACCACACCGACACCCTGCGGCTCGATCGCTTTTTGAATGGTCTCGGCTATCTGAGTAGTGAGCCGTTCCTGAATTTGCAAACGCCTCGAAAAAATTTCGATCAACCGCGGAATTTTACTCAGACCAATGACTTTTCCATTGGGGATGTACGCGACATGCACCTTGCCAAAAAACGGCAGCATGTGATGTTCGCAAAGGCTGAACATCTCAACATCTTTCACGATAACCATTTCATCGTAAGTCACGGTGAAGAGTGCCGCCTTCAGCATGGCGTCCGCGTCTTCTTTGTATCCCTTCATCAGGTGCTGATAAGCGCGATGAACACGATCCGGAGTTCGAACCAACCCCTCCCGCTCAGGGTCTTCCCCGAGCCGCACAATCATTTCGCGCACAAGATCTTCGAAGGTGGCAGAAGTTAGCGTTGCGGGTTCGGCGATTGGCTTCATTAGGTCTGGTTTATGTATCGTGGAATTTATGGATTTAGTAAATCTAAATTCGACAATCCTCAAATTCGGAAATCCGCCAATCGTTAGTTCCCCTCGTATTCGAAGGAATTCATCATGGTTTCTTCAAGCCGCACCTTTTCCAGATGAGCCAGCGTGAATCCACGATGCACAATATCGTGGATCACGGTGCAAAGATTCTCCGTTGTCGGCACCATGCCTGCGAATTCCCGCAATCATATTTAGGTTCTGAACATCGAATCGCTCGACAATTTCGCGCTGCACGAAGCCATCCAGATCTGCGAGATTGCAGACCATGCCGGTCCTTCTCATCCACGCGGCCGCTTACCGTTACTTCCAGCGCATAATTGTGCCCATGTCCAAACGGATTGTTGCATTTGCCGTATGTCGCAACATTCTCCGGCTCAGACATCGCATCGCTATGCAAACGATGCGATGCCGAGAACATGTAACGACGCGTCAGATAGGCTTTCACGCTGTTCTTTCGAAATCACTGATCTTCAATCAAAGTCAGATTCTTCGCGCCATTGCATTGGCAAGCAATCCAACGCCTTGATCGTAATGTTTATATTTCTCTCTGTCATCCCGAGCGCGTCGAGGACGACTGGAGTCGCCGATGCGCCCAGGTTACATGCGAACATCAGCAATTCACAAATTACCCGATCACCAAATTTCCCAATTACTCAATCTTCGTCACGCTTCTCCATAAAAATCTACAAACAGGTCGGAAGTTTCATAAACTCGCACCCGATGCAGTTGCGCTCGTATTGAGCTTGGTCGCGAGACGCTGCCAGATGGCGATTGCTAAATTTTCAGTAGTAGGAATTCGGCTCGCAAATTCGGGAAGTTCTTTATTCAGAAAGCGATGGTCGTATGCGTCCAGCACTTCCCGGCTCATAATTTCTTTCAACTGCTTGAGGTCCACCACAAATCCGGAACGCGGATCAATCTCGCCTTTGACCGTTACTTCCAAAGTGTAATTATGTCCGTGGCCATTTGGATTGTTGCACTTTCCGAAAATGCGCTGGTTCTCCTCCGGCGTGAATTCAGGGTTGTGATAGTAGTGCGACGCAGAAAACTCGGCTTTGCGTGTGAGATAGACCATTTACTTAATTTTAATGATAAACATGTGCCGAGCTTTGCCCGGCTAGGCACGTTGCGGCACCTGCTTCCGCGTGAATCGCGGAAACGGCTGATCCAAGGTACGTTCTTCCCTTCCAGCTTACGTTCCCTCTCCGATGTCGCCGCCGCGAACGCAGCAATAGATAAGAAAAGAGTGGCAGCCCAAACACTGATAACGCGTTTGCCCGCCACGAGAAATGCGCCCTACGGATACGCATCAAGAACCGGAACCATGCCAGCACCGCGATTCCACCAACCACGATTGCAGGAAGCAACCCTCCACGGATTGCGAAAATGCCCGTAGAGATTGTGCATCCGGCAACCAACGCGAATTCGCCGAATCGCAAAGCCGGCAACTTCAAAGAAGATGGAAATAGAAGCGCGAGATTTTTCGTCCAGCCTTCCCGAAGTTGAGAAAAATTCCGATACATCCGGGTCCGAACCGCATCCCCTCCATAACGGAAATAAATCTTGCGGCCGGAAGCCTTGACCGCCCGCGCGAGGTCCACATCTTCCAGCAAACTCCCGGCCACTGTTGCGTGGCCTCCAACCGCGTCATAGGACTCACGCGAGATCAGCAGATATTGTCCATTTGCCGCAGCCGCGGGAGACGCTGGGTCGCTCACTTCGCCGGGACGATACGCACCCGCCAGTTCCGCAAAAATCACGGGCATAACCGCCTTCTCCCAAAAGCCCTTCACCTCCTGCTCCGGAGAATAGGACAACAACGCCGCACCATGCAGATCCGCTTCCGCAACTGCCCGCGCCAGCGAGCCGGGACGATGCACCGTATCGGCATCCGTAAACAACAACCACGCGCCCCGAGCCACCCTCGCCCCGGCGAAGACGGCATTGTTCTTTCCAGTCCAACCCTCCCGCAATGGACCCGCGCCGATTACGCGGACGCCCGAAAAAGACTCTGCAATTTCCCGAGTCCGGTCCGTGGACCCATCATCCACCGCGATAATTTCGGAACTCACTCCCGCCTGCGAGACCAGAGACTCCAGGCAGCGGCTAAGAGAATCTTCTTCATTCCGAGCCGGCACGATGATCGAGACAGTGGGATCAATCAGCGGAATGTCGGGCGAATACATGCGACGATTATCGTATTATAACTTTGTGAGACGCGCCTCCTTCCTGATTGCATCTTTAACCCTTTTTCTCGCCGGATGTTACAGCAACTCTCGCCCGCGCCTTATCGGCAAGCCCGCTCCCCAATTCACGGTCCAGGATTCGGATCGCAAAATTGCGCTCAGCGACTTCCGCGGAAAAGTAGTAGTGCTTAATTTTTGGGCGACCTGGTGTCCGCCCTGCGTCGAAGAGTTGCCGTCCCTGATTCAAATGCAGCAGCGGATGAAGGACAAAGGCGTCGTCGTTCTGGCGATCAGCGTTGACGAGGACAAAAGCAGCTATGACCGATTCTTGAAAGAGCACAACGTCAACTTGCTCACCGTCCGCGATGCGGCCATGCAAAGTAACAATCTCTACGGAACCGTCAAATTTCCTGAGACCTACATCATTGATCGAAACGGCACAGTTCGCCGCAAATTCGTCGGCCCCCTGGACTGGAGCCAGGCCGACATTCTTGATTACCTGAACAAACTGTCAGCAGCAACGCCCACGTAGAGACAGAGTTCACTGTCCATTTAGCTCACGTTGGGGCAGCCGCCCCCGGCCGTCCATTTGGCGAAGCCAAAAGCGCACGTGAGGGCCAAAACACTTACGCTGGTGAAAATCCTGAGTCCCGCTCGGCCAGGTTGCGAATAGCCAAGATTCTGAAGAGGCGATGTTCGAGCAAAGCGGTTCGTATCAGGGGCATCGCTTCAGCGATGCCGCCAAGGTGTCAAACGTCCCGCCTTCAGGCGCTGCATCCAGACGAATTCAAGAAAATAATTCGCCGAGCCCGCTTATGCATGCGCCAACTATCCCCCATCGCCGTTCGTTACAATTCAATCGTGAAGAATTGGGACGTGATCATCGGCGGCGGCGGCATTATTGGCCTCTCTCTCGCCATCGAATTGCGCAAGCAAGACGCGCAAGTGCTCATAGTCGAACGCGGACAACCCGGCCGCGAAGCTTCCCACGCCGCCGCAGGAATGTTGGCCGATTCCGAAGTTGAAGGTTCCCTGAAATCGCTCGCGCAAGCCAGCGCGCGCATGTATCCGGAATTCGTCCATGAATTGCAGGACGAGTCCGGAATAAACTGCGATCTTCGAGATCAAGGCACATTACAGTTCACATCCGCCCTCGATCACCTCTTGACCGAAATCGGGTCGCCCGATTTAACGCAAAAAGAAATCGCAGATCTCGAACCTGCTCTGGCACCGTCAACCGTGCCGATCGTACATCTCGAAGAACGCAGCCTTGATCCCCAATCGCTTACCGCCGCTGCGCTAAAAGCGGCAAAACATCGTGGCGTAGACATTTCTTCCGGCTCGGAAGTTGTCGAAGTGATCTTGTCGGAGGGTCAGGCAGCAGGCGTCCGCACTGATAAGACCTCATACAACGCGCCAATAGTAGTCAACTGCTCCGGAGCATGGGCCGGCCAGTTTGGCCCGGTGCGAATTCCTGCCCGTCCGGTAAAAGGGCAAGTGTTGTGCGTGGTAGAAGGACCAAAGTTGCAGCACGTTATCCGAACTGACGACGTATATATTGTTCCCCGAAGCGACGGACGAATTCTCATCGGTTCCACCTCCGAAGAAGCAGGATTCGACAAACGCACGAACCCAGACGTCATTCGCCGGCTTCATCAATCCGCAACAAACCTGGTCCCCGCGCTAAAAGAATCAAGAATATTAGAAGCGTGGGCCGGACTACGTCCCGGCACCCCCGACAACCTGCCAATTCTGGGCGCCACGGCCACTCCCGGCTATTTCGTCGCAACCGGACATTTTCGTGACGGCATTCTCCTCGCGCCAATCACCGCACACCTGATGGCACAGGTCATTACCGGAAAAGAGCCGGACCATGATCTCTTCCCGTTCTCTGCGGCACGTTTTCGAAACTAAGCAGCTTGAGGGATGCCACCGCGATTCGCCTTGTAAAAAACGCGCCTTCACAGGCTGGCGAAACCTCATGCGAACCGGGAAGGGCCCGACTTTCCGCTGCGACTCCCGCAGCCAGAAACGTGATACTCTGCCCCGTTCAAGAGCAGCTACCCACGAAGGGTGACCAGAATGAGACCGCTAGCCGTCAGATTCTTTCTAGTCCATATGCTTCTGCCCGGCGTGCTCCTCCCTGTTTGTCATGCGCAACAGTCCACGATGGCTCCCGAGGCTGTACAAACTTCTCCTGACCCGATTATTGGCGCGTGGAAACTCAATGTCGAGGAAAGCGCTAATTCCACCGCCGAAAGCGAATTGATAACCATCAGCCGACAGGCGAACCAATTCCAAATCGTTTTTCAAGCCACGCAATCCAATGGATACAACCCACACTATCAAGTAATGACTGACATGAAGGGGGCGAACTCCAAGTTGGTTGACGGTGACGGGAAGCCGATGAGCGATGAATGGCGGGTCATTCGAAACCAACCGAAAGCCTTCGTGGTGGAATCGGTAGGGCCGTTTGGCGTCTGGAAGAGGGAATATGCGGTAAGTGCCGATGGCAAGACTCTCACGGTTCACGACCTTCCCAAACTTTCCGGTTCCGCCACAACTATTGTCGGTGGCAAGATGGACTCGAACGGTGTAGTCCATCCCGTCCATCAGGTCCTGGTGTTTGAAAAAATCTCTGATGCCGAAGGTCGAACCATGTCTCAGGGGATGGCCGCTTCCAATGCTGCCCAGCAAGCCCTCGCAGCAAAGAAAGGTGCAGCGTTAGCCGCTTTGGACGCTACCGCCTGCAGCATGGCGCACGACCAAGCCGGTGCGCGAGAGACGACAGCCAATCAAAACACCTGGCACGAGTACATTTGCCCGAAAGATGGATTCGGAATTAGTTTGCCGGACCCACCCAAAAAACAGAGTTTGGGAAGCACCAATTTGTACAAGCTTTTTCTGACCGATGACGAGAGCATCGTTGCCCAGTTATGGGTTTCAGCTGAATCCGTAGACTGCGCTGCCTGGCTTCGGGAAATGCGAACAATGGTGAATCGCCCCCTTCCGCCTGGGGCAATTCGTGTGACTACGGAGAGCACGTTTCAAGGGGGCCCAGCGTTTGAGTCCGTAGACAGCCACACGAATGGTCCCAGGTATCTGCTGTATGACCTTACTCAATGCTCGGCAAATAGGACTTACAGCTTCCATGCTCGCTGGTTGAGTGACCACCCTAGACCAGAAGAGGTCGCCCGCATCTTCGACTCTTTCCATCTCTTGAAAAATAACAACCCCTAGGACAGCTGCGGAGTCGCCCCCCAAAAATCACCAGAAACTCAAGCCCCGACATAAACTCTGCCCGGTCAGATATATTATTCCTCTCATCACATATGCTTCGAAAGGAACTCGATGGCATCTCCCGCGGTTGATTACGCTCGTGAGAATAAGCAGCGATTCTTGGGCGAGCTGAAAAATTTGCTTCGCATTCCCAGCATCAGCACTTTAACCGAGCACAAAGCCGACGTGCAGAGAGCTGCCGATTTCGTGGCCACCGAGCTTCGCCGCATCGGAATGCAGAATGTCGAAGTCATTCCCACCAAAGGTCATCCGCTTATTTATGCCGATTGGCTGAATGCTCCCGGCAAGCCCACAGCGCTGTGCTATGCGCACTACGATGTCCAGCCCGCCGAGCCTTTGGACGAATGGATTTCCCCGCCCTTCGAGCCCACCGAGCGCAACAACAATGTTTATGCTCGCGGTGCCGTGGACGACAAAGGCCAGCTATGGATGGAGATTAAAGCCGTCGAATCCCTGATGAGGGGCCACAAAGGGACGCTCCCCATCAACGTCAAATTCATCATCGAGGGCGAAGAAGAAGTCGGAGGCGAGTCCATCGCGGCTTATGTTCGCAAAGAAAAAGCCAAGCTCCAAGCCGACTTTGCCCTGGTCTGCGACACCGAACTTTTCGCTCCGAATCTCCCGACATTGTGCGTGGGACTGCGCGGCCTCATCTACACCGAGATCGAAGCCGTTGGGGCGAAAACGGATTTACATTCAGGAATGTACGGTGGCGCGGCGCCGAATCCCTTGTTCGGATTGATTGAGATCATCAGCAAGCTGAAAGACTCCAAGGGACGCGTTCTTATCCCAGGATTCTATTCCAAGGTAAAAGCTCCGACCACCGCCGAACTAAAGGCCTGGAAGCGGCTCCCATTCAACGAAGAACACTATCGAAAAACTGAAGTTGGTTCCACCGTCCTCACAGGCGAGTCAGGATTTTCCGTGCTCTACCGGACATGGGCGCGTCCAACTCTCGAAGTGCATGGCATGCCTGGCGGATTCACTGCGCCCGGCGCGAAGACGGTCATCCCCGCCAAAGCGTCGGCAAAAGTTTCTATGCGACTGGTGCCGAATCAGGATCCCGATGACATCCTCACCAGATATAAGAACTACATAAAAAAGCTCACTCCAAAAGGCATTCAGACAAATATCAAAGTGTGGAGCAAGGGGCCGGCTTGCGTGGTTGGAACGGACAACAAATACGTCAAGGCATCAACCGAAGCCATGCATGAGGTATTCAAGAAAGACACAGTATTTATTCGCTCTGGGGGCTCCATCCCAATCGTGACCGATTTTCAGGACGTTCTGAAAATTCCATCCGTAATGATGGGTTTCGGATTGCCCGACGACAATCTCCATGCGCCGAACGAGAAGTTCCACATTCCCAACTTCCATCGCGGCATCGAATCCATTTGCCTGTTCTTCGAGAAGTTAGGTGGGACGAAAAGATAGTTTCTAGTGTCAGGTCTCTCCGTCAGGAGCGAATCGCGACTCGCAACACGAAACTTTACTGCGGCGACGGCGGCGGCTGATCGCCCGGATCCGACTGCTCAGGCGGCATTGGTGCCCCAAACGCCTGCACCGGTGGTCCTGGATCAGGCGCGGTTTGAACCGGAGCCTGCGCAGGCGCGGCCTGGACAATTGCGGGCTGAGAGGTACCGCATGGGTACGTCACCGCCTCCGGTGTGCCGCCTTCCTTGGGCGTAAGAACTACGCGCCGTATGCCTCCGGGATCGCGTTCCGATCCAACCACAATGAAATTGAAATGAGAGCCATTCAACAGCGCGGCCAACACTTCTTTAGGAGATCCCGGGCCCAGGCTGGTGAAAACTTGTTCTGCCTCGGCTCCTGCAGGCATTGCAATCTCCGCCCCGGTCCGGCGATGGACTTCGGAAAGAACCTCAGAAAGACTGGCTTTATTCGCTCGAATACTCAACAGTCCATTTTCGAAGTGCACTTCCATTCGGGGACCCTGCGCCGGAACCGCCGCAATCGGCACGGTGGCATGAGCTTGCTCTGCAGGCTGGATATGTTTGTCGAGAGTATCGCTCTTGGCAATACCAGCAGGGATCGGTGAGCGTTCGATTGAAACAATCGTTTCCGGCACCGCGTCCACATCGGCGGCTGGAGCAGGTGCGCCTGGACTACGTGCGCTTCGAGTCGCGGCAGCGCTGCCGGCAGCAGTGGAGCCAAATTTCACGACCACGGCATTCCGGGAAGGAAATAACTGATAAGGTTGCGCCGACTTCAAGTCCAACACAACCCGCGTCACCGGAGGGTCAGAAGAGAAAAGCCCTACGCGCGCATCCTTCACATCGCCGCGGTTTATCGCGAGATTATGTAATCCTTTGGCTGGCACTGCGCCAGGAAAATCTAAAATCAGCCTGTCCGGACCTTGAATAACCTGCTCTCGAGGTTTGACCGGGCCACTCGTCGCAATTTCCACTTCGAGCGCGCTTCCAGCGAGTATCGAAACCCGACGAATTGTGGCGACTCCGCCCGTCGTGTCTTCTGGATGCGCGAGCGGCGCGGCCAGGCATAGGACGACGGCCAGCGCGAGTCCTATTGAATTGTCCGCAAAGCGCCGCATGATTAAGCCTAAATGTTAGCAGGGTCAGAGCAGATATCGTAAAACTTCAGTAGTAGTACCATAAGCAGAAGTACATGGGTAGCGAGAGTTCATTTGTGAAGTCGCGCCTAATCGAATTCTTCCGGAAACAAACTTCCAACAAAAAATCACCGCTACAATCTCTGCCAAAATCAGCGCAAACGCGCCGGATTCAGGGACTGACACAGGAGGACCTGGACCCGGACCTGGACTCGGACCTGGAGCTGGACCAGGGCTCGGCGATTTCCCACCGGACCCGGGAACCACTGGCGAACCAATCGGCAAGTACCCGCCGCCCAACAGGCGAAGATCCTCCCGGACCGAAGGCCACGAGACCCGCAGGACCCAACCCCGGCGCTCCCCATCCCGGACCTGGCCGCGACTCGAGAGCAGAATGAAAATTGTCTGGAAACGGAATCCTCGTCGAGCTGCCTATCGGCCCGTCAAATTCGGAGAGTGCTGGCTCGTGCGAGGATGTCTTCTTCTGAGGAAGCGCTGAAACTTGGTTGCCGCAACGGGTTCGAGCGGTTACTTTGCCGTCCGTGATCAGATTCTCGCCCGCATGCAGACTGACCTGCTTCGCCGTCCAGTAAATTTGGTCCCCGATGCGGTAAGAAAGATAAACCAATCGAGCTTCCTTCACGGTGATGACTCGCGCCTTCTGAAAGTCGAATCCCGCATAGTGTTCGCCGACAATGCGGTCGTGAATACCAGCCTCCCGCAATTCTTCGGGAGTGCGAACCCCGCCGGGCACGACAGAATATGGATAAATCACACGGGGAATTTCAGGTTCAAGTGTTTTGGTTGACTGCGGAGCAATGAGGTCTAGCTGCGCCGCGTCATTCAATTCCAGCCACTGCGAATCACTTGTGTGCGAAGGGCGAGGAAAAAGAAAAATTCCGGCGACGATCAGGGCTGCGAACGACATCAACAACAAGACAATTGCCGAACGGTTGGTCCGCTTTCCGTTCCGTTTCAGACTGCTTCGACTTCTCAAAACAACTCCCTGGGGGGATGCAGCTCTCGGGGGGATTATAGAGGGTCTGCTAATGTACAACAGCAATTACATTTCCACAGGGGAACCTCGAAAGTTCATGAAAACAATCAGACATTTTCTGTGACAACTGAACTCGGTGGACAATTAGTGGAAATCATTTGCCCACAACCCTTTTATTCGGCCAGAATCGCGTAGGGATAGCCGCCCCAGCCGTTCTGACCGTGGAGACGTAGCTTGCTACATTATTTTTAAATCAGTTTGCCATCCGAGAGCGCTATTTCCCGAGGCGTCATCCCGAAACTCGGCGTTTTCACCAGCCGAGTGAGGGATCTCGCGCGTACGTCCATTCTGCGATTCCCCGCAGACGCCCCAGTCCATGACGAGAGAGAAACCAAGGAACGAAACATCTATACAAAACTCAACGTAGGCTGCTTGAAATTCGTCAGATTAGGAAAGATTGACGGCAAATCCGAACTCTGCACTCCAAACCACTGTGCCAGCGTGGCACCATACTGATCCAGAGAGGTCGTAGGAATCCAGCGGCCTTCCGACGTCGCATCATCGGGACCACCCAAAGCCTGTGTCGGAAACGTTCCGTAGAAATCGCTCCCCTTCACGGCTCCTCCCATAATCAGATGATGGCTCCCCCATGCGTGATCGGTTCCAGCGTTGCTGTCCGGAAGGAAGGTGCGCCCGAAATCCGACAGCGTAAAGCTGGTGACGTTGGAAGATACCCCTATCTCCACAGTCGCGTTGTAGAAAGCATTCATGGATTGGCTCAGGTCCTGGTAGAGGCCGTCCTGTAGCTGTAATTGATTGCTGTGAGTATCGAAGCTACCGATGGACACGAAGAAAATCTGCCTGGGCAATGCCAGCGCAGACCGCGCCTGAATAATTTGCGCGACCTGTTTGAGTTGCCCCCCTAAACTCGAATTTGGAAACTGCGTCGCCAGCGCCTTATTCAACGCAACGGCCGCGGCCAGGGTCTTGCCATCCTGAAGCGCATTCGTCGTGGTCGTACTGGCCGACTGAATCAGCGATAGTCCCGTATCGAATGTGAGCAAGTTTTGCAGCGCGGCCAGCCGAGCATTGTCTTCGCTCGAGCCATAAAATCCCGACAGAGGTTTCGTGGGATCGCCGCTGGATTCGATTGACCTCACCGACAATCCCTCGGCAAATATGTTGGTTCCGGCAAGAGAAATTGAAACCGGGAAATTGCCCCCATAAATAGATTGGATTTTGTCCGCGACTCTCCCGCCCCATCCGGTTTGTCCGTTCGCCGTGAGGCTTGCGGTCTGCATTTGAGCCTGCTGATCGGCGTGAGAATACAAATTGATCGGCAACGCCGCCTGACCCTTCGTGTATTGGTCGCGCGTAGTCGGCTGCACTAGCGTCCCAACGTTTGAAAGCAACGCGAGTTTTTTATTCTTGAATAGCTGCTGCATCTCAACCAATTTCGGATGGAAGCCGAATGGCGTGCCGACGCTGGGCGGAGTCACGGCCAGCAATTGATTTTGCGGCAGAGCCAGTCCGGCTCGAATCTTGGAGTAATTGGCGTACCCAGCAGTGTCGAAGGGAACGATCATGTTGTTGGCATCATTGCCACCATACAGAAACACGCAGACTAACGCCTTGTAGTCGGAGGAACTCTGGGCCATAGCATTGATCAATCCAAAACGGCTGAAGCTCGCCGCAGTCATACCCGCGGCCGCAGTGCAGCAGGTGCTTCTAAGAAAATCCCGCCGTGACATTCTTCGCATGATGTTCTCCCATTTTTTGTGTTCTTTTTTATCTACTTAAAACGTGTCATCCCGACCGACCCAGTTAAGTTGCGCAGCAAATTAACTGGCGAGTGGAGGGACCTGCTTTTTCCGGAACGGAATCGCGACGCTGGAAAACGCGGCACTCTGTTCCTAATGTTCGACTTGAAATTGCGATGAGCTTCCCACCAGATAAAGCGCGGCCTGCGTCCGCCGCGTGGTGTCACTGATCGCCGAAAGCGTGCTCACCAGCGTGCCGCGCATCGAATCCGACATTTGCCCATGCAGCATCACACCCGAAACCTGGTCTAACAATTTGTTCACGTCCGCCGCCACCCCGCTGTATGTAGAAATATCCACTTTCGTGTTCTGTCCAATATTTCCGTACACCAGCGAACTGACAAAATTGATCCGCGCAATAGCCGTGCTTGAATTCAAGATCTTGAACTCAGGAGCTACCAACTGAGTCCCCGGTATCACGTAATTCGGCGGATAAAAATTGAACACCGTTGGCGGATTGAATGGCTCCTGCCCCATCTGGCTCGCGAACCAGGCATAATTGTCTGTGCCATTGGTGGTCGCATTCATCGCTCTCATCAGATTCATCATGTGTAATAGTGGTTCCTTCAGGTGGCCATCCGTGGACTGCACCTGGGTCGGATCGTCTCCTCGGCGAGCTTCCGTATCCATCAGAATGGCCGTCACTACCGCCTGAAGATCGCCGCGAACTCCGCTTCCGTTATCGTTAAAAACGGCCGCGACACGGGACACGTAATCCGGACTCGGATCGCCAGCCACCAGTTTCTGTATGAGTTGCTTCGAAACAAACGGCCCGACATTGGAATGACTGAAAATATTCTGGAGCGCTGCATCCAGGTCGCCCTGAGTCGTGCCGCCGCCCGGCAGCGTAACTCCGTTCAGCACCAGCTTCGATCCTTCATCGTGATACTTATCAAACGCAATCATTGGGCCGCTGTAATATGGCGAGTCCCAGAATTGCGCGGTCTTCCCCGGCTGTGCCGGATAAGTCCATCCCGTATAAGCATGAGAGAAGCCCTCGATGGTGTCTTGCGTATAAGTCGGGATGGGATTCCCTGATCCATCTAATTGCACACTGCCATCCAGATTTAATTCCGAAAGCCCAATTGTGAATAGCTGCATGATCTCGCGAGGATAATTTTCATTCGGAGCGCAGGTCGGGCACCCATCGTTATTCGCCATGTCCAGATAATTGCCCATCGCCGGACTGAGCGTCACATCCTTCATTACTGTCGCGTAATTCCCGAACGCATCTTTTTGCAGCATATTCATCCACAGCACAAATGCATTCGGATCGGAAACTTTGTTGTCGGAAATAACGAAAATTTCTGATAACGCTGACGCGACTCTCTGCCGCAATTGATCCTGTCCTTGCAGGGCATTGACGAAGAATCGCTTCTGTACAAACGACATGTCATCTGTACTGGCCGGTGCGGGATACGTGGAAGCGGCTGCGCTGAATTGTTCTCTTAAGAAATCTTGAAATCCGACTTGTTGCACGTGTGCGATCAGTTGCGGCGTAGGTCCCCACGTGGATTGTTCCAGGAATCGGGCCGCTGACATTGCATTCACCGGCACTCCCGCAGGCTCGACCTGCACCACCATACCGGCGGACGTGACCGAACCGGGATCGGGATTCTTTACCGAAACCTGCTGGTTGCCAATCTCAGCCTGCGTAGCCGCGCCGCTGGCGGTGAGTTGATGTGCGGACACAAAAGTGGTTTGAAGTACGGCTCCGTTAAACACAACCTGCGCGCCGCTGACGAACCCGCTTCCACTTACCGTCACGGTAAAGTTGCCAACCGTGACCAATGACGGAGAAACCGTGGTGGGTACAGGTACCGGGTTTTCTAACGCGACGGTGGCACTGCCGGACGCGGTACCATCCGCGCTGGACGCCGTTACTTGAACCGTTGCTGGATTCGGAAGCGCCGCAGGCGCCGTGTAAAGGCCATTCGCATCAACGGTTCCGACCGTGGCATTCCCGCCTGCAATTCCATTCACTGACCAAGCCGTTGTCGAACCGCTAGTCGCTGTCTTTCTGCTGGCTGAACGCCGGGACGGCGCGTGACTGCTTCCTGTTGGCGATGTTTGAGTGTTCGTAGAACTTGAAACTGTACCCGTTGAACCGCTTTGCGTCCCGCCGCTGACACTGGCGGAAAACTGCTGCTGTGTGCCTGCCCTCAGTTGCACACTTATCGGCGTCACAGCAACTGACTCCTGGGAAGACCCCGGGACGGAGTTGCTATTGCTGATGCTTCCGCAACCGGATAAAACGGCAATCGCAAATAATAAGGTGGGACATCCAATTGCTTGCCAGCGACGATGGTTGTTCCTGCTCATTCATCCCTCCCATTCCGGTTGTCCTGATTTGGTCTGTCTCAATCGGGCAGGGACGCAGCTTAGAACACGCGGTTGTTAGGGAACAGGTCTCTGGAGGCCAGTTTGGGAATGTCAGTTTGGGACAAGCCCAATTTGGGATTGGGCGGCGCAGTCCCTGTTCGGAAGTGCCAGAAGCCCACGACTAAAAAGCAATCGAGAGCTTCACTTAAGTAACGATCTTTTTTTGCGGCGTCATCCCGAAACTCGGCGCCTTCACCAGACGAGTGAGGGATCTCGCTATCATCATCCACTACGCGATTTCGCCCGCCTAGCAACACATATTCGGTGGCAAATAGCCCACCTTTTCCTAACCCCGTTCTTCTGCGGCGTCATCCCGAAACTCGGCGCCTTGCCACGTTCCTACGATGCAGGTTCATGCCGTGAACTAGCCCCTCGAAAAGGATTGCTATGGGCTTACGGCTATCGTATCTGGAGTTGCCCCGGCAGTCACAACCGCAGGAGAAGTGGGCGCCAGATTTCCTGTGCTTGGATTGATCGTGAACATCGAGACTGTGCCATCACCGGAGTCCGTCACATACAAAAATTTCCCGGAAGTATCTATGGTCAGGTCGCTGGGGGCCCTGCCGGTGGCAACCGTAAATGGGATTGCTTGCGTCAAGTTCCCGGTGCCAAGGTCAATGTTGTAAATAGAGATCGTGTTGTCGCCAAAATTTGGGACATAGGCGAACTTTCCTGACGAGTCAATAACCATTGCGAAGGGAAACTTTCCGGTGGCAACCGGGCCTTGTGCAGTCGGCGTTAATATCCCCGTGCTTGGGTTGATTGAATAAACCGAGATGGTCGCGTCGGTGTGATTTATAACATATGCAAATTTCCCGGAAAGATGAACGGTCACCCCAACGGGCCCATTACCAGCCGCAACAAACGCGGGTGTCGTTGACGTTAAATTGCCGCTTGTGGGATCAATGTTGTACATCAAAACGGCATTGCCATAGTAACTGGGAACATATGCGAATTTGTGCGAAGGATCCGTCGCGGGCGGCTGGGGGTCAGCGCCTGCCCCAACGCTAGCAGGAGTGTTTGCCGTCAGGAGCCCTGTTGTGGCATTGACTGTAAACATGGAAACCGTGTTACTGATTCCATTTGACACGTAAGCGAACTTTCCCGAAGGGTCAATCAGGAGGCCATTTGGAAAAGTACCCGTGGCGATCGTAGCCGGCGTATTTGCGGTAAGGACTCCAGTACTGGCATTAAGGCTGTACATCGAAACGGTGTTGGAATTAAGACCCGTAACATAGACGAATTTTCCAGACGGGTGGGCCGCTATCGCGGCGGGGCCGTAGAACGATGGGATGGATGCAGGCGTGGTGGGCGTCAATACCCCAGTACTCAGGTTAACGCTATACATGGAGACTGTGCCGTCGTTAAGATTCGCGACGTAAGCGAACTCCGGCGTGGGCGTCGGGGTAGGTGGCGGATTTTGGCTCGTGGTGACCGTTGAGCCGCCGCCGCATCCCCACAGACTTCCCAGCAATAGCGTGATTGCTGCGCGTGCGAACGCGCGGGTTGCATTCATCATAAAAAGATATCCCCGTTACTTCTTGGGCCCACCCGCATGAACAACCCATGACGCAAAAGCTGGGCGACTAACAGGTCAGCGCTTCTTCTTTTTTGCCTTCGACTTGGCGCTCTTCGACCCGCTTGGCTTTTTTGATTTGGAGGATTTGGCTCGTGCGGACTGATGCCTCGTCGAGTCTTTAATCTTTTTCTTAAGTGAGGAGGTCTTTGTTTTCCCCGCCGTGATGTTCTTTTTCCCCTTTCCCCCTTTGGCCATGGTGGGGGCGGGTATTTGCTGGGCAGCGGGCACTGGCGTCACAACCGGTGCTACCTCTCCTTTCCCCTTCTTCTTCCCCTTGCCCGCGACAGGGGTAATCGCCGCAGGCGCAGCCTGCGCCGCGGCAGCGGCGGCCGCCTTGGCACCGCGTCCACGCTTTGCGGGAGGTGGTGGAGGCGGCGGTGGAGGCGGCGGCGCCAATGGCTTCAGAAACTTCATGATCTCGGTGTGCGAACGCAGCTTGCCATCCAGCAATAGCATGAACACTTCGTTGGCGATCTTGGGATACTCCGCCATCTGCGGCGTAATGCGCAGCTCCGTCATCTCCAGAAGCGGAACCTTCTTTTGCACTTCCCGCCACTTGGTAAAGAAGTTTTTTATTTTCTGATCAACCGCCTTCTGCCGGGAAGTGACAGACAGAAACAGGATCGTTTCTGGCGGAGTTTCCGACAGCAGTTTCCATGTCCGGGATGGCGTTGCAGCCTCTTTCCCGCTTAGCCGCTTGGCAAATGTTTTCGTGCTGTCTTCAAGCGTCCGCCAGGCTTCGACCAGATCTTTTCGCGGAATGAGCCTGCGGATTTCAGAGATGTCCTTGTCGCCAAGCTTTGCCGTTAGAAAGTACAGGACCGCCGCCGCAGGGTCTGTTGGATATCCCAGCTCGCTCATCTGCTGCCGGGTCTTCAAAAGCTCTGACAGCCCCGCAGTGTCAACTTTTGCGATTGTCCAATGCTGATTCAATACCTTCAGCCACTGTTCTTTCTCCAGTGCCCGAATAACATTCAGCGGATCATCTTCATAAGCCAGCTGCTCGATCTCGCGCCCAATCGCCTTCGAGGTTATGTATTCGATGTATTTGTTTTCCTTTGCAGATTCGAATCGTGCCTGAGTGCGCTCTTCGAGTGGCCAATTAAAACGTGCGGCAAAACGAAGCGCCCGAATCAGCCTCGACGGATCTTCCACGAACGCATAATTGTGCAGGATGCGAAGGGTCTTGGTTTCGATGTCGGCCGCGCCGTTGAATGGATCCATTAACAACCCACGGGACCCAGGATTCAGCGACAAAGCCATCGCGTTGACGGTGAAATCGCGCCGCCGTAAATCCTCGATGATCGTGGCCGGTGAAATAACCGGAGGCTTCCCGGTTTTTTCATAGCGTTCCGTGCGTGCACTGCTGATTTCCGCGCGAACATAACCCGGCAACACCAGATATAGCGTCTTGAGATCATCGTCCGCTCCAGACATGGTTGCTCCGGCGCGTTCGAGCTCTTTTTGAAGCTTGAGAGGATTGCCCTGAACCGTGAAATCAAGGTCGCGAATCGAGAATCCGCTGATGATGTCGCGGACCGCTCCACCCGTAAGGTAAACGTTCATGCCCGCCGCGCGGGCTATGTCCTGCACCAGGGTTACACCCCGTTGCTGGTCCGGCGTCAACCGGATTTCCATCGTGTAAATGTAGTCAGCCATTCGTTATCTGCGGATTCCTGCTGTCGCCCACCCGTCACGCAGCGCGCTATTGATTTTCACAGGCACAAGACCGCGCCACCCCCGGCAGAGTGTCCCTCCGGCGTAAATTACTCTAATCGCTATACTTATACCTTTAGGATGTCTGTGGCAAACTACAGAAAATAACACAACGTTGTCAGTTTGGCTACTACCAAGGGGATGCTCCGCGATTTTAATGTCTACAATGAGAGAATCGGGAACAGATCGGCCGTAAAAACTGGTTCCCCAATCGTTTGTAGCTACTCATGCCATCCACCCACAAAAAGGTCGTTGTTCGCAAAATGGATCGCGACACCATTAATGGATATGTCGCGCCTTCCAACTTTGTCAACGATGGCAAGCTGGAACTTCTAAACACATCCGGAAACGTTGTCAGTATCGAACTTAAAGACATCAAGGTCGTTTATTTCGTCCGCGAGTTCGGAGAGACCGAAGCCCCCAACCGCAAGACTTTCACCACCCGGCCCCGCACCGAGGGACTTTGGGTTCGCCTGAGGTTCAAAGACAGCGAGGTCCTCGAAGGCATGATGCCCAACGATCTCTCACTAAACATGCCGGAAGGATTTCTGGTCAATCCTCCTGATTTGCGATCTAACACTCAACGCATATTCGTTCCCAGAACCGCTCTGGATTCTCTAACCGTACTTTCCGTGATCGGAGCCTCCCGCCGCCAAAGAAAAATCCCCTCCGACATCCGCCAAGTGCCCATGTTTGGAGAATAGTTTGGGGAATAGTTCTGGAATAGTTCGTGACAAACTCCACAAAAATTGTCATTCCGAATCCGCTTTAGCGGTGAGGAATCTGCTTTCTTCTTCGAGTGCATCGCATTCCATCGCGGGTGCCCCAGGTCTCGCCGTAGTTGCGAGACCTGGGTGTCACCTAGAGCGGGTCCTTCTTAATTGAAAGAATTGCCCCGTCGGGTGGCGTTAGCCTTTTACGACCCTGAGTTGGTTATCCACCGAGAAAATTCCCGGTACGCCATTCGCTCTGATACCGGCAATGTTTCTGTCTGCTTCATCATTGACTACACCCATTAACGTAACGTGGCCGTTGTCCACAATAATGCGGATAGACTTATTGATCCCCACCCCATATTTCTCCAGCGCAGGATAGCTATAGATCGTGCGGTACAAGCGGACGCGCAGTCCATTGTCCATAAAAGACAGCGGTAGCACCTGAATCTGATTGTTCACGTGCTCCACACCTTCGATTCTCTTGATCGCGTTTCCCGCATCACGCTTGACTACTGGGTTCGTCACTTGGCCAGCGAGCGTGACATTGCCATTTGCGTCCACCGCGAATGTCATGTAATCGAACACATTCACATAGGGAAGCATGTTCAGCTCATGTTTAACCTGTTTGGCAACTGCCTCTGCCCCCTGCGTAGTGGCCATTGCATTCTGCACGGTGAATGACAATATTGACGCCATCATTCCAACCCCAAGAACCAACGTTTGCAGCTTCATATTCAGTCCTTTCTTTTTCTTCAAAGTCGTTCCGAAATTCCAACTCGAGATAACAAGGGCTGTTCATAGCTGATGTTGCGCCACGAACAGCCCGTCCAACTAAGTCGAGTTCGTATTACCGCCGGTAGCCGTAATAATCCCGTCGCGCAACAAATCGCCGTCCATACACGTGACCGTAGAAGTACGGTGCCGGTACATACGCACGCCGGTAAATTGGCGCGGGCCTGTAGGCCACAAAAGGCCCCGGTGCGAAATACGGACGCACTACATATCCCGGGGCTACATATCTTGGCCCGATATATCCGTAAGCCCGCACCGGATGAACGTAAACCGGACCTCCGATACCGACTCCAACGACGACGGCAGCGTTCGCCTTCGGCGCAGCCGCGGAAGCCAATACCACAGCCAGTCCCAACACCATCAGTAAGCTTGTTTTCCTCATCGGATCACCTCCGCCCTACATGAGTGCAAACACCCTTCACACGGGAAAGTTATCCCTCGGGCAGGTAAAGAATTGTCAAGCAATCTCAGAGTTTTCCGACGCATTTCGCGCCACTCACTCACGTAGAACGTAGCTCGCTACGTCTCCTTTCCCCGGCACGGTAGTTGGCGTCAAATCAAAACCTGACAGAGGCCGCCTCACGCGCCAGCTTTAGTTATGATGGCGCGGAGAATAAATCTTGCATACAATGCCAGTCCGCTGATCTCAAGGAGGGCAACAGATGGGTAAATCACGAATTCTTCTGTTTATCATTTTCGTCATTCTCGCAATCTTCAACGGACACCAAGCGTTCGCCCAAGGCAACCTTCGCGCGGGAGCGTCGCGCATTGACATCACTCCACCTTCCGACCCTGCCAGTCCCCCCTCCGGCAAGTATGCGCATGAAAAGCTCTATGTACGTGCGATTGTCCTCGATAACGGCGCGGCACGTGCCGCTCTGATCGGAGCAGACCAGGGCGGCCTTTCTGAAGGAATTTGGCAGGCTGCCTCGAAACGAATCGCCGAGGAACTGAACTGCCCGATCGAGAATGTTGTCATGTCTGCTACGCACACTCATAGTGGTTGGGGGCCCGGCGGCTTTCCCGGTATGCGCGGGCTGAAACCCGATCCCGGCGCGCCGCCACCACCTATCATTGGTCAGATTCTGGACGCAGTCCGGCAGGCCCGGGCAAAGCTTCAACCGGCGCGCGTTGGATTTGGCACCGGGAAGTCCTATCTGAACGTGAATCGCGATGCCATCGATTCCGATACTCACCTCTGGACACAGGCGCCGAACCTCGACGGGCCGTCCGATAAAACCGTGGCGGTGGTCGAATTTCTCGCGTCCAACGGCGAACCGATTGCCCTCTACATGGATTACGCGATGCATCCCATTAACGGTTTCCTCACCGGAGTAACGAGTGCCGATTTCGCGGGAGCGACCTCCCGATACGTCGAGCAGGCTTTTGACGACAACCTGATCGCAGTCTTCGTGCAAGGCGCCAGTGGCGATCAGAATCCGCTTTACCTCCGTGCCGCTACGAATGCGATGGCCTCACGCGGGGGCATACCTATCACTGGATACGTGTTGACCCGCGAACCCGTCGAGGCGCCGATCCGGGATGAAAAAGTCAAGGCTGGCCCACTTGATCCCAAAGTACGCGACGTAATGGAACGCGTGATGGACAGCGAAGGTGTATTACTCGGCGAAGAGGTAATTCGCGTGGCCACCAACATCAAAAGACTGGAAGCCAGCCCGGGTATTGTCGCGGCGCAGAAGACGGTGACATGTCCGGGGCGAAAGCGCACCGACACAGCCCGCGAAGGAACACCGGGAAGCTACGAAGACGGAGAACCCGTAAACATTCGTTTGGGAGTCTTGCGCATTGGGAATATTGCACTGACGTCAGTGGATGCTGAAGTGTATAGCCCGATTGCGCAACGATTGAAGCGGGAGTCTCCAGTGGCCAATACCTTCATGGTGACGCTGGCGAACGGCACGGCAAACTCTGGGTATATCCCCAATGACTCGGCCTTTGGAGCACTTACGTTTCAAGTCCTCGGATCGAGGTTGAAACCGGGGTGCGCGGAAACAGCAATCGTAAATGGGCTGATGGATTTGATCGCCACGACCCAAAAATAGCCTGTGTGCCTCGGTTCACACGATGATCGCCGCCTTCAAACGCCATTACGCCAACCACTACTAAGACTAAGATGGATCTGCCACCGCCACTCCGCTGCTCGTGAGTCCGTCGGAACAGGTAGACCCTATCTGCGTGGGACTCTGGTTGGGGAACATCTGAGTCCGACCGCGCAGAGGACCACGAGTGAATCGGCAGGAGTGACTGGTGCGCTCCAAAGATGTGTCGCCATCCGGATCGAGAACCGCCACTCCGGTGCTGGTTAGCCCATCGGAACAGCTCGAGCCCACCCTTATAGCGCTACGATTCGGAAGTGTGTGCGTTTGACCCTGCAAGGCTCCTACATTGAATTTGCAGGTGTGGCTCATCGGCTGCGCAGTCTCCGGAGTGTCTGGGTCGGTAACGGCGATACCGCTGCTGGTAAGGCCGTCGGAACAGGTCGAGCCCACCGCCGTCGCGCTAAGATTCGGAAGCGTGTGGGTTTGGCCCTGCAAGGGACCTCGCCTGAATCTACAGGTATGACTCATCCGGTCAGTCGCAAAAGCAGCGCTCAACAAACACGCGCAGAGAGTCACGTTCTTCATTAACGCGAGGCTCAAAATAGCGGTGGGTCTATGGGGCACAGTTCCTCCTGAATACGGTCAGCAGTTTTCTCGACTTAAGGATATGGGACCCGGGTTCTTGCGGGGGAGCCAAAAACAACCGTTCAGCTGACGTTAGTAATCGTAGCGGCGGGTGGCCCAGCCTTTCGCGCTTTTGCGAAGATTCTCTCTTGCGAGTCAAGGGGTATTTTCTCTGGAGAGGTGCAGGAGAACCTATCTTTTAAGCCACATGAGCCAGAGCAGTGATTTCGATTTTCGGTAAGAGTTTGGCTCCGTCGTAAGCGGACTGCGAACGGAACATGCCGAAGATGGCGTGCAGCATCTTGCGAGCAACGGCCATGAGGGCTTGGAGCTTGGCTTTGTGGCGCGCGACCAAGGCGCGGTAGAAGTGGCGCAAATGGGGATCGTGGCGCACCGCGACTAAGGCGGGCATGTAGAGGGCGCGGCGCAGATAACGGTTGCCGGCGCGGCTGATGCGCGAGCGCTTATGGACGGAGGCGCCTGAGTCATGGTGGGCGGGATCCAGTCCGCTGTGTGCGACCCACTGGCGCACGGTAAGACCGGGAGCCAGCAGTGCCAGTTCTCCCAAAAGATTCAGGGCGCTGACCTCGCCGATGCCGGGCATGCTTAACAGCAGAGCGAAACGCGGGCGCAGTTCTGCGTCCTGGTCAATAAGAGTCTGAGCCGCGTCGCGCATCTTCTCGATCCGGTGCTGCAGATCGCGCAAGCATCGCTTCAGATCCTGCTTCACACAACGCGATCCGATGGTGGAAGCCGAGATTGCGTGCAGACGATTCGACTCCTGCGTGTGCTGCTGGGTGAGAGCTGCGATGTGACGCGTAATGGCGCGCAGTTCCAGAGCTGCTGCTTGCGGCGGATGCCAGGGCTGGAACGGCATGCGATGGGCATACTCGGCCAGCACCTGCGCGTCGGCGGGATCGGTTTTGCTGCGGCACAGCGTAGCCGCGAAACGGTTCACCTTCTTGGGATTGAGCACCGCCACTTCGATTCCCTCTGCGGCGTGCAATGCCAAAGCCAGGTCGAGACTGTAAAGGCCGGTAGCTTCCAGGCAAATGCGGACGGGAATCCCGTTTTTTTGCAACCACGCTATCAGCGCCTGGTGTCCGGTGGCGCGGTTAGGGAAACTGCGTTGCAGCCCTCTGCCGCCTTCGCCTTCGAGGGCGACGACCAAATGGGCCGCGCTGACATCAATACCACAGCAGAGAAAAACTTCCGCCGCCGACTTGTGCATGACTGCCTCCTAGAGTTAATCTGCGGTTCCGGCTTCCGCCCCGGCGAAACTCTTGCCGCCAACCTTGAACATGCAGGCTCAAAAGGCCTCCGATTCTCCACGGCGTCAGAAAGAGAGGGGCGAGGGCCGCTCTTCGCACAGGCTCAATGTTGGCCTAAGGCTGGGACGGCCTCTCCGCCGAAACGCGACCTCATACTACCTCGCGTCTGGAAACGGAAGATACAAGGCTGGGGGCAGTTACGCCCGCGCAAGAGCCTTCCCCAAGCGAAATCGCGATAGGTCCCCATTTTGATACGATTCTGATGAGATCAAAATCTCACGCCACCCCCCGAACTCAACGGAGCAGAAGTCATGAGATCCAAAATTCTCCAATTGCCTTTCGCAAGTGCCACATTGGCGCTCTTCGTCTCCACCACAATCGGAGTTTCGGCTCAATCAACGCCGACTCGCTCACTGTTGGCGCTTTCGAAGCGTAACCACACACTCGCCATCGTGGACCCGAAAACGTTGCAGGTCATCGCACGCGCTCCCGTCGGCCCGGACCCCCACGAGGTCATTGCCTCTTCAGACGGAAAGACCGCTTATGTCTCCATCTACGGCGGCGGCCGCTACCATGCGCTTTCCGTGATTGACCTGGTCGGGCAAAAAGCGCTTCCCGATATTGACACCGGAGCCTTGAACGGCCCCCACGGACTCGCGTTTGTTGGAGGAAAGGTCTGGTTCACAGCCGAAGGCGCGAAAGCCATCGCGACCTACGATCCCGCATCCGCCAAGGTTGATTGGATCATGGGCACCGGCCAGAACCGCACGCACATGATTTACGTCACTACCGACGAGAAGCAAATCTACACGACCAACGTAAGCTCCGCGACCGTGGCCATTCTGGAAAAAGTCACTCTACCGCCGATGGGCCCTTCGAACGGAGTGCGGGCGCAACAGGGCTCCGAACCACCCCCGTCCCCGCCAGGAGGAAATCAACCTCGTATGGATTGGAATCAGACCATCATTCCCGTCGGCAAAGGCGACGAAGGCTTTGACGTCTCTCCAGACGGACGCGAGCTATGGACCGCGAATGCACAGGACGGCACCCTCTCAGTAATTGACCTCACCACACGAACCGTAACGGCCACGCTGGACTCGAAGACCTTCGGTGCAAACCGCCTCAAGTTCACTCCCGATGGCAAGCTGGTGCTGATATCAAGTCTGCGCGATGGCGATCTAGTCATCTACGACGCTGCGTCGCGCAAGGAATTCAGGCGAGTCAAAATCGGCCACGGAGCGGCGGGCATTCTGATTGACGCCGACGGCAATCGTGCTTTCATCTCTTGTGGGCCTGACAACTACGTCGCCGTACTCGACCTGAAGACCTTGGAGGTGACGGGACACATTGACGTTGGCGGCGAGCCAGACGGCCTAGCCTGGGCTATCCGGCCATAATTTTCATCTTGACCGTAGAGACGCAGCTTGCTGCGTCTCAGCATGCATGGACTAAGTGGATCACGTAGCGAGATCCGTATTTTTTGTTTCGCGGATCAGGAGTAATCCGAGAAACGTCAAAACCGCCGACGTCGTGAGATAGAAGCCTACGTATCGCAGCCCAAAAGTCTTGGCGAGCCAAATCGCGATGTAGGGAGAAAGCGACCCACCCAGAATTCCCGCCATGCTAAAAGCCAGCGAACTGCCTGTATAACGAACCGGTGTGGGGAAAATCTCGGACACGATCGTTCCCAGCGGCCCATAGGTCATACCCGTAAGAGCAAACCCGATAACCATCGTTAGCGCAGCTCCAGTAGGTCCAGCGATGAAGAGTGGCGCCAGGACAACGCCAAACATCGCGATGAGCGCCGTGACGCCAAACATCACGGGCCTCCTCCCGCGCTCCGCAAGAATCGCTGAGGCGGGAATCGTAAGCGCGAAAAAAAGGATGCCGAAAAGCTGGATCAGCAGAAACTGATTGCGCCCGTAGTGCAGCGCGGTCGTCGCCCAGGAGAGTGCGAACACGGCCATCAGATAAAAAAGGACGAATGTCGAGAGGCAGACCAAAATGCTCGCCATCAAGGCCCGCGTGTGATCGCGTACCACGGTCAACATCGGGAAGCCAACCTGCTCAGTACGCTGCACCGAAGCCTGGAATATGGGAGTCTCGGTAATCGTCAAACGAACGTACAGACCCAACAGCACTAACACCGCACTGGCGAGAAATGGCAAGCGCCATCCGAATGCAAAAAACTGTTTTTCGTTGAGCCACCGTGACAGCAGAAGAAATGTTCCCCCAGACATCAGGAAACCTACCGGCGCGCCAAGTTGTGGGAACGAACCGTAAAGTGCGCGCTTGCCGGGCGGAGCATTTTCGACCGCCAGCAGCACCGCACCGCCCCATTCCCCGCCTAACCCGAGTCCCTGGCCAAAGCGGCAAAGAGCAAGCAACAAGGGCGCTGCGATCCCAATGCTGCTATAAGCAGGCAAAGCTCCGATCGCAAATGTTGACAAACCCATTGTTGATAGTGCGACTACCAAAGTTTGCTTTCGGCCTTTTCGGTCGCCAAAATGCCCGAAGATTGCAGAGCCAACAGGACGTGCGAGAAAGGCGACGCCAAAGGTGGCGAGTGACGCCAATGTAGAGGAACCAGGATCCGATGAGGGGAAGAACAGCCGCGGGAAAACCAGCACCGCCGCCGTTGCGTAGATGTAGAAGTCAAAAAACTCGATGGTGGTACCCACCATGCTGGCAACGAGAACTTGGCGCGGCGTATTGAGGCGTTCTTGCGATGTCGGACGCGTCCTCATCTCTTACCTTTGTCATTCCGAGCGGACGCAAGTCCGGCGAGGAATCTGCTTTTCGCCGATCGAAGAAACAGGTCCCATCACAAAAGGGGGCCCGATTTAAAATCGGACCCCAAATTTGTGAAAACGCGAGTATGAAGACTTACGCTGCGCGCCCTTTGGCCGACGTTATTGATTTGTACCCAGACTCGCCGGCTTTTTTCAGCGCTTGCATCGCCTCTTCGCGGGAAAGCAGCGGCGTCGTTTGCACATTCTTACAGGCACCCCCACCGGCGAACGCAATCGAAATGCCGGCGGCGCTCACGTTGTTGGGCATCTCAGTGATCATCACAATGTCGTATTCGCCGAAAGCGAACCATGCGCTCTCGATTTTCCCACCTAACTTTTCAACCGCTGTTCTGACGGCTTCGATGCGATCTTGAGGCTGGGCAATCAGGAATCCCCAGGCGTCGGATCCGTAGGCAACTTGGTGCAAATAATGTGGCATATGGCCTCCTTGAAATCGCGGACGCGCGAATCATGCGCCAAGGCTGAAAGCAAGTCAAGCCTCAGACAACGTTTGACGGGGTTTGCTTCCGGGAATAAACTTTGGCCGTCTTTAATCCAAACAAGGAAGGAGATGTCTATGCGCTGTTTGCTCAAAGTAACCATTCCTGTAGAGCCCGGTAATGCTGCTATTTCAGATGGCTCGCTCCCCAGGACCATAGAGTCCATTCTTACTGACCTGAAACCCGAAGCTGCCTATTTCGCAGAGGACAGCGGCCAGCGAACTGGCTTCATCTTTTTCGATCTGAAAGAGAGTTCGCAAATTCCGGCGGTGGCCGAACCGTGGTTTCTGGCATTCAATGCCAAAGTCGAATTCCGTCCGGCAATGAATCTTGAGGACTTGAAGAAAGCCGGACCCGGTATCGAACGCGCGGTTAAGTCATTTGGCGGGAAGCAACGGGCAACAGCCGCTTGAGTCGTTGGAGACTGGCGAAGGCAAGCGCCTGGCAATCGGTTCTCCGATGTATGGGAGGTCATCCCGAAACTCGGCGCTTTCACCAGCCGAGTGAGGGATCTCGCGCGTACCCTTATTCGCTCAGCCCTGCGCATCACGCATACGTCCGTGACGAATGACCATCGGGCCACAACAGCAGGCCCTTTCCCCAAACTTTCCCTAAGGCGTCATCCCGAAACTCGGCGCTTTCACCAGCCGAGTGAGGGATCTCGCGTGTACCCCCATTCATCTGCGAGCATCGACCATGATCGCAATTGCATACGCCCAACCGCTCTATGTCTCGTCATCGTCATCCCATTCGTACCCGCACAAGTTGCACGTACAGATTTTTGCGGGTACAAGAATGGGATCGAACAATCGTGCTCCAGAATAGGTCGCCGGCTTGTCGAGTTCGCGACAGGCGACGTCTGCCGAGTAGCACTTAACGCAGTGCGGTTGTTGTTCCGCCGCTTCCCCTGTTACCTCAGGAGTGTCCCGCGGTCGCGGCGGCAAAACCGTCCTCGGCGCTTCGCTTTCCAGGTCTTCGCCGCCGGAAAGACCCAATTCCTTCACTTCCTCTTCATCGTGGCCGAGCCAATGTGCAACTTCATGCCAAACCACGCGCTTCACTTCTGCTCGCAAATCTCCTTTCACGCATCGCAGAATGGGGCCACGAAAAACAAAGATCAAATCGGGCGCGTACTTCACCTGGCTGTACGACCGTTTCGTCCTAAATGTGCCGCTGTACAGCCCCAATAACTCGGTTCCCCGTCGCCATTTCCTCTTGCGTGATATGTCCGCCAATACGTCCGCAGGAGGCTCGTCAACCACTTGAATGCCAGGGAAATCTGGCAGGTCCTTGATCTTCTGCGGAAGGGTGCCGTATGCCCACTCCACAATCTGCTCAAAGGTTTCGGGATTCGTGGTGTCGGCCATGAGGCCGACTTTATCACCAGCGCATGCCTCTGGTCTCACGCCGGAACTTTTTGCCGGGGTTCGCCGTATCTCCGGCCAGGCGCTTTCAAGGGAGGGAATATGAGCCACAACCCAGGGAGAGTCGCCGGGTTTCTGTACCTGCTGCTCGTCCTCCTCGCCCCCTACCGCCTCATCTATATTCCCAGCACTCTGATCGTGCATGGAAACGCGACCGCGACAGCCAACAACATCACCGCTCACGAGTTGCTTTTTCGTCTCGGCATCGTCAGTGACTTGCTCTGCGGGGTCATCCTGATCTTTCTTGTGCTGGCTCTTTACCGGTTGTTCAAGGGAGTGGACCAGAAGTACGCTGTGCTGCTGGTAATAGTTGGCGGTGTGCTGCCGGCCACCATTGACTTCATCAATGTGCTGAATGACGCAGCTGCCCTGATGCTCGTGCGCGGCGCCGATTTCTTGTCGGTATTCGAAAAACCTCAGCGGGACGCCATGGCCATGCTGTTCCTCCGCCTGCATCACCAGGAAATTCTTGCTGCCGAAATTCTTTGGGGACTATGGCTTTTTCCCTTCGCGATTCTTGTATACAGGTCGCGCTTCCTGCCCCGCTTCCTGGGCGTCTGGCTGGTCATCAACGGCTTCGCCTATCTAACCATGAGCTTCACGGGCTTACTGTTCCCGCAACACGAGGTTATGGTCTCTAACATCGCCTTCCCCGCCCTTCTCGGAGAGATGGCGATCATGCTGTGGCTCGTGATCATGGGTGCCAGGCCGCGCCCACTGGAGGCCGCGGTAGCGTAATCGCGACGGCGGCTGGTTAGGCTGAGTGGGTCAACCAAGCATTGAGGAGCCTAAATTTCCGTCGCGATTCCGACTCTTTGGCAACCGATGCAGTGCTTAAGGCTTCCCCTCTTCTCCCCTCTTCTTCGTTTTCTCTTGTTTGTCATAATTAACTATGGTTAACTCTATAGACTAATCCCTGATTAATACGGCACGGCAGGGAACAAGGGCCGCGTTAGGCCAAATGATGGGGGGATCATGATCCGGGCAGGTCACTTTGCTTTTCTTTTGTTGACTGTGGCCTGCATTCTTCCGGCAAGAGCACTGGCACAAGGCGAAACCACAAGCGCGATCATTGGCGAGGTGAGAGATGCAACCAATGCAGTTGTGCCAAGCGCCACTGTGACGATCACAAATCGTGAGACCGGTCTAACGCGCAGTGCCCTGACTGATGACGCGGGCCGATTCGATTTCCCCCAATTAAAACCGGGTACTTACGCAGTCAGAGTGGAAGCTCACGGCTTCGAAGCACAGCAAAACGAAAACGTCATTTCGGGTCTTGGCCAGAAGCAAACAGTCGATTTCACACTTAAGGTGGCCCACTCGACTGAGACGGTTGAGGTAAATAGCCAGGCTCCGCTCATCAATCCGGAAGATGCCAATACAACCACGAGCCTGAATGCGCCAGCGCTCGAAAATCTGCCAAATCCAGGTGGTGATTTAACCTACCCTTTGCAGTTTGCCCCAGGAGCGCTAATCAACACAGCGGGCAGCGGCAACGACTTTGTAGGCGGTACCAACGGGTACGGCAACGTGGAGTTTAACGGTCTCCCTGCCCTCTCAAACGGTTATATCGTTGACGGGCTGGAAACGAATGATCCGTTGACTAACCTGAACAGCGGCCTCTCCACCAACCTTGTCCTGGGCTTAAATTCGGTTTCAGAAGTGACTGTCAACACGCTTTCCTATTCCGTGGACCAAGGGCGGTATGGCGCATCCCAAGTCAATTACATCACCAAGTCCGGCACCAATCAGTTCCATGGAAATCTCTACGAATTGTGGAATGGTGCGGTGCTCAATGCGGCGGACTACTTTACGAACGCGACACCGGGCAATCACAAACCGGGGGCAACCGTAAATCATTTTGGGGGCAGCCTGGGCGGTCCCATCGTGCACAATAAGCTGTTCTTTTTCTTCGACAGCGAATGGGTCCGGATTGCCCTGCCAATTGTCACACCTACGACGGTCCCCAGTTCTGCGTTCCAACAATATGTGCTGCGACAACTCCCTCTCGGTGGAATGGATTCGGTAACCGGATCGGCGTATCCGGGAGAACCGCAAATGGTGCCGTTTTACCAAAAGATGTTTTCCTTGTACGGAAACACTGGCGGCACACCCCTGGCCGTCCTTGGGTGTCCTTTCAATTCGGACGGTAGTGCTGCGTCGGGCACTCCTCCGAATGGAAACGGTTGCGCGAACCGGCAAAGCGTCTCGCACTCCAGCGATGACCACGAACAGGTGCAGACAGTCCGCCTCGACTACAACATCAACGCGAATGACACGACTTGGTTTCGTTTTCAGGCTGACACTGGTGTACAAGCCGCCTACACAGATCCAATCAACCCTTTGTTTGACGCGGTTTCTCCTCAGCCTCTCTATTCGTTCGCGGCTGGTTACACGCACGTCTTTTCACAAAATCTGGTGAACTATTTCAATCCAGCGTTTTCATGGTATGAGAGCTTGTTTGGGCCAAGCGACTTTCAGAAGACACTTTCGGCGTTTCCGATTGTGTTGCAGGGCAGCGGCGCGAATGCCCCGTTCACTACGATCGGTGGGCTCGACAACACCTGGGTGCAAGGCAGGCGCGCATCCAGAGTGTTCATCAACGACAACCTCGCTTGGAGCCACGGCGCTCACGAGCTAAGGTTTGGCACCAACACGCGAATCTTCCGCCTGAACGACTATGATTTCGGTCAAGGCACGGTGCCCACAGCGGTGTACACGACATTGCCGCAATTCGTCCACGGAGTAGCGTCCACCGCGTCGAAGACTTTTCCTTCGAGCGCAAACGAACCCTTCAACTTTCTGAATCTGGATCTCTACGCGCAAGATACTTGGAAGGTGACTCGCAAACTCACCTGGACATTCGGCTTGCGTGACACATTCAACTCCAATCCACTGAATCCACACGATCAAATCGCCCGTCTTCCCGGCTCTTTCGGCTCCATCTCGCATGATGTCAATCAGCCGCTAAACGCTGCCATTCAAACTCACCTCGGCAATCTGTTCTCATCTACACCACTGGCGATCCTACAACCAAGGACCGCGATCGCGTGGCAATTTGAGCCGAAGACTGTAATCCGCTCCGGCTTCGGAATTTTCAGCGATATTTTGCCCGGCAGCGTTGCCGACCTCGTTGGCACAAATCCCCCGTACGTTAAAACCTTTCAAGGAGGACTCCTGGGCAGCGTGGGCGGCACCGCAATCGCACCGGGAGTGCCGAACAGTGCAGTCGACGCGACCATCGCCGCAAATCAGAGATTTAGTTTGGGATTCCCGCAGGGCCAGCTTTCGTGTGCATCTCTACAAGCAAACCCCGCAACTTGTCTTCCGCCAGTCGCAATGACAGCAGTGCCCAATGGCAAGCTACATGCGCCGTACTTCATGGAGTGGAGCCTGGGGATTGAACATCAATTCGGCACCACGGCGAGTTTGCAAGCGCAATACGTTGGTACTCGCGCTGTAAACCAGCTCTATCTAACGCAGGTGAATGGTTATCAAACCGTGTGCCAAAGCTGTTTTGCACCATTTCCCTACAAGCAGCCGACCGATCCGCGATTCGGGGCTGTGACGCAGCTTTCGACTGGCGAAAACAGTCACTACAGTGGGCTGCAACTGACGGGGATGAAGCGGCTCAGCCGCGGGCTGCAAGGACAGGTCAACTACACCTGGAGTCGTTGCATGGACACGGTCTCAAACGGAGGATTTCTTCAATTCTCGGCGGGAGGGATTCTTTCCCCTCTGCCGGGAGAGCTGTCACGCGACTACGGTCCGTGCGATTATGACATTCGCCACAATCTCAATGCGCAGTATGTATATCAGTTGCCGATAAAAGTTCGGAATCACCAGTTGGCGCCCGTGCTGAACGGATGGCAGATTTCCGGAACCATGTTTTGGCATAGTGGGGTCCCGTTTTCGGTCCTGAGCACGCCCTATTCGGCAAACGGAAACGGCATTGTGCAAGGCAGTGGACCGCAGTTCGCCAGTATAGTTCCCGGTGTCCCGCTATATGCGCATGGTCCTATCCCTGGTGTGACGCAACCCGGCACGATCCAGTGGCTCAATCCGGACGCCTTTGTATCGGCGGTTGATCCCAGCACAGGCCAATGTTCCGGCGGCGACGACTCACAGCATTGCCAATTCGGAAACCTCGGTCGCAATGCCCTGCGTGGTCCCAAGTTCTTCTGGAGCGACTTTTATCTTACGAAATGGTTTCCCTTGACTGAGCGTGTGAAGCTTAGGTTAGAAGCCCAGTTCTTCAACATCTTCAATCATCCGAACTTTGGACTTCCAAGCATGGTGCTGGCGGGCATTCCGGGCAAGCCTTCCACGCAGACGGGCTTTGGAGCGCTCACGTATACGACTTCTCCGCCCACGGGCCTACTGGGCGTTGGTTTGGGCGGCGACAGTAGTCCAAGAATGATTGCGTTTCAGGCTCGGCTGGAGTTCTGAGCATCATCAAGATGAGAGCACACTCAGGTGATTCGGCTACGGTTGCATTGTCCGGTTGTCTCTGGTCACTGGACCTACAACTGGTAACTCATCCATGGGGCGATCCGGAAATCCGGAGATTCTGGACGTGGTCGGCAAGCCGGAAAATGCCGTTGTTGGTGGCTGGCCCAACTTTACGTTTTTGTAAAGATGGGGGCCCGGCGCTGATCTGGACAAGAGTCTGGACTGGTTTGGCGGAAAGTACACCGAGCGCGGCATCTTGCTCTTTGTTACTCGCCATGCCGCCGAACATCTGAGCCAGTCCATCGCCTACGCCCGATTCATTGGAGTGGTTCCTCCATGGACAGGGGACACGCAGAAAGCGGGAAGCCCCACCTAAGGCAAGGCAGTAGCGGCCTCAGGTCACGAGCCACTACTTCGCGGAAGCGGTAGTTTTCACGCCTAGGGTTCGGACGGCCTGGTCCACGATGGCGTAAAGAAGCTGGTCGTGGTCGGCTTTGGCGCGAGTCTTGATCATCAACCCCATCTTTTGTCCTGCGGCTGCCGTATCAGGCAGAGTAAGTCCGCGCTTCTGCGCCGAAAATTGAGCGAGTTGCTCAACGATATCGAAAAACGCTTCTTCGTTCTTTCCGCTGAGGAGCCAGGCGTCATGGACTGTGGCTGTGACAATCTGATCCATGGGATAGGTCTTATCATTGGCATCGGTCTCGGGATGAGCAGTGACCTCGGGCTGTTGGGCTGCGAAAGCTTCGACGTTGAACGCTGCCATGCATAGAGAGGCTGCAGCCAGGAGGAGAGCGGCGAGGAAGAGATGTGCTTTCATGATATTTCCTTTCGTCTGAAGTCGAGTCTTAGGACACTGGTCAGCGAGGATTGTAATCTTCCCTTCGCCGGTTGTTCTGGTTCGCGTCGCCGACGACCGCACCGATGCCGGCACCGGCTGCACCTCCGATAATGGCGCCTTTCAGGCCGCGGCCGAAAATCGCGCCGAGGACAGCACCACCCGCTCCCCCGATGAGGGCGCCTTTGCCGGGTCCTATCCCGCCCTGTGGCTGCCGATAATAGTCGTTGTTTTGACGGTAGCGCTCATCGTAGCCGTCGTGCGCATGGCGGGGGTCGTAATACTGACCGCCGCGTCCCCCTTCTCGAAGGCCCTTGTTGAAATCAGAGGGCGGGCGGGCGTTACGATCGCCATGATCATCTCTGTTGTCCCGCCTATTGTCCGGAGATTGGCCACCATTTCGGTCGTCCCGCTGTTGGCTGAAACCGACACTGAACGGGGGCAATGAAACCAGCAGGAGAGTCGCGGTGAGAATAACTTTCCAACTACGCATGAGAACCTCTTCGCTGAGATGTCGAACGATTCGAACGCAATCGCGAAGCTCAACGAGATCATTTTACCCCGATCCCCAATAGCTTGGCCAAACGCGAATAGGTTTATCTTCAAATGGTTCGAGTTGTGTAACCAGCTTCCGAAGGGAAGATACCCTGGCCAACGTTTGCGCTTTTGAGGTTGTTAGGAAACTCTGTGTCGTCCGCTAAAGCGGACTCTATTCTTCCACTTTGCGTTCCCGCCACTTACGTGGAGGGCTATTGAATGCCGTCGCTTCGCGACCGAACCGATTTTACTTCGCGGCCTCCTCCCACTCCTGCTCGCCGCGATGCAGCATGGCGGCGCGGTCATCGGGCAGGATCCAGCGTTGCTTCGCCAGATCATCCACTGCGTTTTTGTATTGGGCGAGGTAGTCTTCCCGATCCGAGTAGCGTTCGGCAACGGATTTTCGCGGGTCGCCAGTCTTTTGACGCTCACCGGCTGTTTTTGGAAATGGAAGATACGACGCCTCGAAGGAGACGCGCTGATCGGGCGCGCCAATCGAGGGATCGCGAAGATTCCATCCCGTGTAGGTCGCCAGGGGAACGGTGATCTCGGGCAACCGTATTCCGTCCACTTCGTTTCCATCGGCATTGATCTGGGGCACAAGCACAGGGAAAGGCTCGCCGACCGTCGGAGGTTGGACGCTCAGAATTCCATCCCGCCACTTGGGACCGAAATCGAGACGATAGGCTTGGTTCGCTTCATGCGGCTGATTGACTCCCGGAATCGATGGGAACGCGTAGTCGCGCAACGGCACCAGCGTTCCGTCAGAAATTTTCGGATAGCTGCTCGCCGGCGGAAGAGTGTTGCTGCGCACCCACGCATCCATGTTAGCGATCATGGAGCGCCAGAAATACCTTACCGGAAGGGCTGACTGGGGCTGCTGTCCCAGCGAGTCCCTCATGCCTTTCTGGGGAGGGAATGGCCCGGAAGAGTGCTGTAGTCCGGTGAAGTGATAAATGCGGACACTTTCTGAAATTGGGGCATCCTGCTTGCCATCGGCGCTGACATGAATCACCGCGGCGGCGCGGCCCCAATATTCGTAGGATGTGTTGGAGAAAAAAATCCTGGGCACAACTTTTTCAGCCACGGCCCGGTCGAGCAGTCCTTCTACCTCTCCCGTCAAGGGATCTTTCTCGGGCTGATCGGTAAAGGGAAAAATATCGGTTGGGAAAAAGACCGATGAGGTTGGCTGCGCGTCGCGCGAAGGTTGCGCGAACCGATAGTTGAAGCTGCCGCGGCCGGCTCCCGCAACGTGGGCGAGAACGCCGTCGAGCGCGATTCTTCCCTCTTCGTCGGCGTTGAAGCCCTGATAGAGGAAGTCGCGCAGGAAGCGTCCGTTCTGCGAAATGCCCTCACCATACACGCGCGCTACAGGAGTGATGGCGTCGGGGTTGTGCTTGGCATACGACGCAAAATCGCGTATGGCAGCGAAGCCGCCGCCGGCTACGACCGGGTCGGCGACAACATAAATGTATTCGTAAATCTTTCCGGGCCGAAAACCGCCGTTCAGGTGGATGTGCCGGTTGCTGGCGGTGGGTTTGCCATAGACTAGCCGGGCAAACTGCCATTCCTTATGGGGAATGATCGTCCGAGGCGAATCGCGCGCGTCCCGCACGGTTAGCACGTTGCGCGGGTCGTCGGGCGCGGCAACTGGGTACTCGATTCCGCCGATGCGGCCAAGGATGAGATGTCCCAGTGGAATTTCCGCCATCACTCTCGAGGGCATCAAATCGCCACGCAGCAGGCCGGTAATGGTCTTTCCGTTTTCTTTCGCGACCGGCGCAAAAAGCCGCAGGGCATCGGGACCATCGGCATCCCATTGCCACCCCAGGCTCACGATGGTGAAACCGTTCCGCAGCAGCCACGCGTCGCCAGGATCGCTCGCGAGGTCCCAGTCGCCGCCGTCAACGACTGCAAGAATGATTCCGCGGCCGCGGTTAGGCACTTCCAGAATCATCGAACCGTTGCCCTTGTGTGCATCCTTCGGGCGGACAGCAACGAAGTCAGAAGAGAACTCGACCTCGCCGTTCTTCAAGTTCACCGCGTTGCTGAGGTCCACAATGCGTTGGTTGTGCGGGTTGGCCACCGGAAGTGAGAAGTAGACGCGTCCGGTAATGCGCTCATAGGCTCCCGCGTCGCCGAATGCCTTGCCATTGAGAACATCGGAGCGGGAAGCAATTTCGACGCGAACTACCCGCGCGTTGAGTGGAAAAACAGCTAGGAGGAGAATTGGAAGGAGCGAAATTACATTCATGCGGAGGCGCATGCGCGGAAGCATAGCATGTTCGATTGGAGCCTAGAGTATTCGCCTCGAATCCCACTCATCCGCAAAAAACGCGAATGGTTGGGAACCTGGCTTCGTCAATGTACTCATATCTTCAGGAAAATATGTTTGCGATATAGGACCAGCATCACAAGCCAGCAGGCGAATACATATGCCAGGGCGTACAACAATGAGGCATTGGCTGGGCTCGCATACGGTACGATCCAATGCTGGTAGATGACTTCGCGCAAAGGTATTCTGCCCTTTCCAGAGTGAAGGGTTAAACGGTCGAGGATGCCGGGAGCTACTTCCGAGAGCGCATAGGCCGCGATGGAATTCATCCCGAAAACGAGGAAAGGCACTGTCCAACGTCCGCGCCACCGCTTTACGTCCAGTACCCAATAACAAAATGCTAGCGCGACGATTGCCAATCCCGCAGTCAGCAACACGTAGGAACTTGTCCATAACTTCTTGTTGATCGGGAACCACGTGCCGAAAATCTCACCGGAAGCAAATGCAAGGACGCCGACAGCTAACATTCCGGTGAGTTTCACGCCGCTGGACCGCTGCGAACGAAGCCATTTGCCCGTTACTAATCCGAGCAAACAAGTGGCAATTGCTGGAATCGTACTCAGCAAGCCCTCAGGATCCCGCGTGCCTTCGTAGAGGTGGCCCGGAAGCAGTTTGCGATCAAGCCATGCGACGAGATTTCTGTCAGGATCGAGAAGAGGAATGTCGCGACCCGGAATGCCAAATCCGGGGACGGGAAGGTAGCGCATCAATATCCAATACCCGGTTAAGCAAATGGCAATGACCAGGACTTGGCTCTTCCAGCCGAGCCACAATTCGAGAATGGCAGAGATCACGTAGCAGATGGCGATGCGTTGCAGGACTCCGTAAAAGCGCAGGGTCGCAAGCTGGTAATGGTTGGGGAATCCGTTCAGAAAGACGCCCAAGGCAAAGAGCAACAACCCCCGCCAAAGAATGTGCTCGAGCAGCTTGCCGCGACTCTCTCCCCGCTGCATTCGAGAACGAAACGAAAAAGCGAGAGCCACGCCGACAATAAACAGGAAGAATGGGAAAACAAGATCTGTGAACGTCCATCCATTCCATTCGGAGTGGCGAAGCTGCATGTATGAGGTGTACCCGTCGCCCGGATTGTTCACCAAAATCATGGCGGCGATGGTTGCACCGCGCAATACATCGAGGGACATCAGGCGGTCTGCGGGCTTCTTCGCGTCGTTCCCTATAATTCGGTCCAGACTGCGATTTGCGGTAAGAGGAGTAGGCGTTGCCGATGGCATTTGCGGCGCAATTCTAACATTCTTCAAGATGAGATCGTGAGGGTAAGTCCTTGTGCCAGATCGGTCAAGCTGCCATTACTTCGGTTATATGCCGGTCAGTTGAGATAGGAATATTATCGAGAGCGGTGAAGCAATGAAAAAGATGCGATTTGTAGTGTCGCTGGTTACCGACGATAACGACTACCAGATCGAGCAAGCTTCAGCGGCCGAAGAGACGGCGCGGCGGCTCGGGTTTGACGTACAAATCATTTATGCCGAGAACGACTCGATCACTCAAAGCCAGCAGTTGCTGAAAATTATTCAGTCTCACGCCGATGCGCATCCCGATGGAATTATTTTCGAGCCCGTGGGTGGCACTGCTCTTCCCCAGGTGGCGCGAGCGGCAGCGGCGGCTGGAATCGGTTGGGTGGTACTCAACCGCGACGTGGAATATATTGCCGAATTGCGCAGGGCGTACCGGGTACCGATTTTTGCCGTCACCTCCGATCATGAAGAGATCGGACGTATTCAGGGCAACCAATTCAAAGCACTGCTGCCGCAGGGAGGATCGGTACTCTACATTCAGGGGCCCAGCGAAAGCATTGCCACCAAGCATCGAACCACCGGCATGTACGAAACCAAGGGCGACGTACAAGTAAAACTAGTGAAGGGCAATTGGACGGAATCGAGCGCGTACAAAGCTATCAGCTCATGGTTGCGCCTTTCCACATCCCGCCAAAGCCACATGGATGTGATCGCGGCGCAAAACGATGCAATGGCAATCGGAGCACGAAAAGCGTTTCAAGAGCTTCCCGAAAATGCAGGGCGCGACCGTTGGCTGAATCTTCCCTACTTGGGAGTGGATGGAGTTTCCAAGACGGGGCTTACCTGGATTAAACGAGGATTGCTTTCAGCCACGATTATAGTGCCGCCTAATACTGGCAAGGCTTTAGAGATGATCGCGCACGCAACCCAGGGAACCTTCATCCCTCCGGAAAGAACCACCACGGTGCCGGTTGCGTTTCCTTCGCTCGACATCCTGACTGCCTCGCACGCCGAAAAGACGCGAGCTCTCGCTGCCCGAGTTTGAATCGGCGGTCCGGCTCGCCCGGCCGTTCCAAACCTTGTCTCTAGAGCTGGTGTCCTGTCGGTCGTCCGCTAAGTCTCAATACAAGCGCCTGAAGCTTTTGATAAAGTTGCTTCACTCTTGAAGTGGAGGTTTTCGTGCCTACTCTTGTGTCGCAACCTACTCGCATCGCGTGCGCGGGAAATAAACCGAAGTTGATTGACGAATATATTGGCCGGGTCAACAGCAAGACTTCAGCCGTGAGCGTAGCCCATATGCGAAGCCCTCAAGGTTGGGAGGAGCCGGGGCAGACTCCGGAGTTTGAGGAATTTACTCTGGTCTTAAAGGGAACGGTGCGGGTGCGTCACAAAGAGGGATTAATGGACATAAAAGCAGGACAAGCAGTGATCGCACATCCTGGAGAATGGGTGCAATACTCAACTCCCAATGAAGGCGGAGCAGAATATGTGGCGGTCTGCCTGCCAGCGTTCTCGACGGAGACTGTGCATCGGGACGGGGCGTAGCTTACAGAATTTTCACTACCCGCGAGATCCCTCGCAAGCTCGGGATGACTTCCAATATGGTGGGGGTGCATATCGGCACCCCCACGTCCGGGGATTAGCTATTCACTAGGTTGACGGATGGCGGATCGGGCCACGGGCCTGGGCCGTCAGCTACAAGGCTAGTCGCGGGGCCAGCCAGCGCGGTTATAAGGGCGGTTGCAAGTAATACGAGTTGGAAAAATCTTGTCATGGAAAGTTCCTCGAGCCAAATTTGGCTGAGGCGACTGTAACCATGAATTGAAAGCCTGCTGCGGCAACCTGTGATTTGTCATCCGTCCGTAAAACGTAACAGGCACAGCACTACCTTTTGACAATTTCGCTGGGATTTCGCGAGAACACGTGCGGAGTACGCGGCGGTGTCTGGTTCTAACTTCCTAAAGGATTTTGCTTAGATTGCGACTACAGCACCCAGGATGACAGGTTCTAAGCGCGGGCTCAATAGCTGAATCACCAGAAGCGCGATTAAATAGGCCGAGCCGGCAATTATGAAGAGTGGCAGATAGCTATGGGTGAGTTGCAGAACAAGGCCGGTAAATGCGGAGATGAGCGCTCCGCCGACGGCACCGCCGAATCCCCCTATCCCAACAACTGAGCCAACAGCCCGCTTGGGAAACATATCAGACGCAAGCGTAAACAGATTGGCTGACCAACCCTGATGGGCTGCGGTCGCCAGACTGACCAGAGCGACTGCTCCCCATAGGTTCTGCACATTCGCGGCCATGACGATCGGCACCACAGCCAGAGCGCAAACCAGCATGGTAGTTTTGCGGGCTCGGTTCAGCGTCCATCCCGCCTTTATTAATCTCGCCGCCAGCCAGCCCCCGCAAATGCTGCCAACAGTTGCAGAGTTGTAGATGATCACCAAGGGCAGTCCCAGTCCGGTTAAGGAAAGGTGGTGTTCGGAAGCGAAAAATTTTGGCAGCCAGAATAAGAAGAACCACCAAATAGGGTCGGTGAGGAATTTGCCTAGAACGAGCGTCCATGTCTGGCGATAGCCAAGCAGCGGCCACCAAGCGATTTTTGAAGTGGCTTCGGCCGGATCACTGTGAATGTAATGAAACTCTCCTGGAGACAGTTTGGGATGTTCCGCCGGTTTGCGATAAACCGTCAGCCAGCAGACGATCCAAATGGCGCTGAAGAGTCCGGTAAAGAGGAAGGCAAATCGCCATCCCAAGTGGATAGCGATCCAGGGCACGGCGAGAGGAGCGACGGTGGCGCCGATGTTGGTTCCAGAGTTAAAGATTCCCGTGGCAAGCGCCCGCTCTTTTTTCGGAAACCACTCCGCGATGGTTTTGATGGCTGCGGGAAAATTGCCGGACTCTCCAAATCCTAAGGCGAATCGGGCGACTCCGAAACCCAGGGCTGAATGCACAAGGGCGTGCGCCATGGCGGACAGGCTCCAGATTCCGATGGCCACGGCGTATCCAATTCGGGTGCCGACGCGGTCAATGAGGCGGCCCATCGCGAGCAGGCCAAACGCATAAGCAACCTGAAATGCGGTGACAATGTATCCATATTGCAGTTCGTTCCAACCAATTTTTGTCTGCAACAGCGGTGCCAGAAGTCCGAGCACTTGCCGGTCAATGTAATTTATAGTGGTTGCGAAAAAAAGAAGCGCGCAGATGGTCCAGCGATAGTGCCCCACACGTTCCTTCGTAATCTCCGGCTCAGAGGAAGGCATGACACTGGCGGGAGCCTCGCGCTCTGACTTGGGAGTCATTTCCATGACAGATTAAGTTACTCCGCGCCAAGGCGATTGTCTTGTGTTGGGTTCTGCGGAGCCTTGCTCCGCCGCGCGGGTATGCACATCCGTCCCTACGTGGGTAGCGGTAGAGTGTTAAAGTGAGTGCAATCCAGACAATTCAAATCTAAACATCCCAAACAAGGATTCTGCATAAATGAAGATTGTGGATGCCAAAGTTATTATTTGCAGTCCGGGACGAAATTTTGTCACGCTCAAACTTACGACAGAAGATGGGATTTATGGCTTAGGCGATGCGACCGTGAACGGACGCGAACTGGCGGTTGCAAGTTACTTAACCGACCATTTGGTGCCGTTGTTGATTGGCCGTGACGCGCGGCGCATCGAGGATACCTGGCAATATCTGTACAAAGGCGCCTACTGGCGGCGGGGACCGGTGACGATGGCCGCAATCGCCGCCGTTGACACCGCATTGTGGGACATTCGAGCGAAGAGTCTTAACACGCCGTTGTACCAGCTTCTCGGAGGGGCTTCGCGGGAGGCTATCCTGGTTTATGGCCACGCCAGCGGCGCCGGCGTAGAAGAAACAGTGAAAGCAGTGGCGCAGTACATTGAACTGGGATACAAGGCAATCCGCGCTCAATCGGGGATTCCTGGGCTGGCCAGCACATACGGAGTTGGCCGGGGCGCCATGTATTACGAGCCAGCGGAAAAGGGCGCGCCTCCGGAAAATAGCTGGTCGTCGGAACAATATTTGAATTTTGTGCCCGGTCTGTTTGCACGATTGCGGAAGGAGTTCGGAGATGAACTTCACTTGCTGCATGATGCGCATCACCGGTTGACTCCGATTGAAGCGGCGCGTTTGGGGAAGGCTCTCGAGCCTTTTCATCTTTTCTGGCTTGAGGACCCCACCCCGGCTGAATTGCAGGAAAGCTTCCGCCTAATTCGCCGGCACACGACTACGCCCCTGGCTGTCGGCGAAGTTTTCAATACGATTTTTGATTGCCAGCAGTTGATCCAGGAGCAACTGATTGATTACATCCGCACGACGGTGGTTCATGCCGGAGGGGTTTCACACCTGAGAAAGATCGCTAGTTTGGCCGAGATTTATCAAGTCCGAACCGGCGCGCATGGAGCGACCGATATGAGTCCGGTGTGCATGGCTGCGGCGCTTCATTTTGATCTGAGCGTTCACAATTTTGGGATTCAGGAATTCATGCACCACTCTGCTGAAACCGACAAAGTGTTTCCACATTCGTATTCTTTTGAAAGTGGACTCGCGTATCCGGGCGAAGCATCGGGTCTAGGCGTGGATATCAATGAATCCCTGGCGGCTCAATATCCTTATGAGCGCGCGTATTTGCCGATTAATCGAAAATTGGATGGAACGATGCACAGCTGGTGACGGGCGTTATGTAGTCGGCCTGGAAACCCTTAACTTTGTCATTCCGAGCCGTCCGCAGCCAAAGGCGAGGACGAGCGAGGAATCTGCTTTTGGGCAACCGAACAGCAGATTCCTCCGGGCGAAGCGCCCGTTCGGAATGACAATTTTCCAAGAATGGCAGCTGTGGCGGAACAAAACTAAACGCCTACCGGCTCGGTTTGTTTTGCGGAGGCTAGTTCCAGGCCGAGATATTGCTTCGCATTCTCGAAGCAGATGTTGCGGATCATCGTGCCCAGAAGCTGCTCGTCATTCGGAAGCTCCCCATTTTCTACGTCGCGGCCAATCAGATTGCAGAGAACTCGGCGAAAATATTCATGGCGGGGAAATGACATAAACGATCGCGAATCGGTCAGCATACCGACAAATCGCGAGAGCAATCCGTTATTGGAAAGAGCATTCAGTTGCCACTCGATTGCCTCTTTCTGATCGAGGTACCACCATCCGCTGCCAAACTGAATTTTCCCCGCGACCGCGCCATCCTGAAAATTTCCAACTGCCGTGGCGAATACGTAATTGTCAGCAGGATTCACGTTGTACACGATGATTTTCGGAAGCGCGTTTTCCTGCGAAAGATGATCGAGAAACATGCAGAAAGCCTCGGCCTGCGGCCAATCGCCTACGCTGTCGAAGCCGGTGTTTGGTCCTAGTTCCTGCGTGCGCGCAGTGTTGACATTCCGAATTGCACCCAGGTGCAACTGCTTGGTCCAACCTTTTTCCGAATCCATGCGCCCAAAAAACAGCATCATAAAAGAAGCGAATTGTTCATGCTCGTCGCTGGTGGCGGCATTTCCCGCTCGCGCCTTGGAGAAAACACCGGACGCCTGACTCTCAGTGCAAGATGAAGCATGACAATAAGGCAAGCCATGGTCAGAGAGCCTTCCGCCATTGGCGTGGAAGAAATCATGCCGCTGTTTTAGGGCATCGAGAAAATTCGCGAATGTGGATATGGCGATATTGCTCGCCCGTTCCAGCCGCTCCACCCACGCGTTAAATGAATTCGGCGTGCGCACCAGCAAGGCGCCATCCGGGCGGAAAGTTGGATATACCCGGAAATCTCCTCCCGAAGTATTGACTGCGTGGTGATGTGAAAGGTCGTCGCAAGGGTCATCGGTGGTACACGCTGCCTGAACATTGAACTTGCGAAGAATTCCTTTCGCCGACAGATCAGGGGTTCGCAGCAATGAGTTTGCCCGATCCCATACTGCCTTGGCGTTGTTTTCGTTCAGCAAGTCGCCGATGCCGAAATATCTTTTCAGTTCGAGATGAGTCCAGTGATAAAGCGGGTTGCGCAACGTGAATGGAACCGTGCGAGCCCAAGCGAGAAACTTTTCGTATGGCGGAGCGTCGCCGGTGCAATAGCGCTCGGAAATTCCATTGGCCCGCATCACGCGCCATTTGTAGTGGTCGCCTTCCAGCCAGATTTCGAACAGATTCTGAAAGATTCGATCCTCGGCGATATCACGAGGCGGAAGGTGGGAATGAAAATCAAGGATGGGCTGATCAGCCGCGTAATCGTGATATAACCGCCGGGCAGTTTTGGAATGAAGCAGAAAATCATCGTGGATGAATTCCATGCGAGGCTCTGTCGTTCAATCGCCTGTCAGTTTGAGCTTTTGGGGTGGGAGACGGGAATTGAACCCGCAACGTCCGGAGCCACAGTCCGGTGCTCTGCCGATTGAGCTACTCCCACCGCAGGTTCTCGATTATAGCAACTCAGCGGGATCATTTTCCCTAACGCGTCATCCCGAAACTCGGCGCTTTCACCAGCCGAGTGAGGGATCTCGCGTGCACCCTCATTCACTTCGCTGTGTATCACCCATCCGTCGGCGACAACGCTCCATCTATAATCGCAGCATGATTGACGACAACGATTTTCGCAAGCTAGCAGAAAACAAATTAGATAATCTGAAAAAGAGCTTGATGAAAGCCGAGGAATCCTCCGACCTGGAGGTCGAAGATCAATCCGGCGCGCTTCACATTTCTTTCGAGGACGGCAGCAAGTTTGTAATTTCCGCGAACTCTCCCGTCCGCCAAATTTGGATATCGGCGCTGGCCACAAGTTTCAAGTTGGATTGGTCGGAAGAGAATCAGGATTTCGTTCTACAAAAAAGCGGCGAACGATTGAAGCCGCTGGTAGCTCGCCTCGTCAATCAACAGTTGGGAGGAGAGGCTGTGAACCTCGCGTAACTCTCTTACGTATTTTCGTCCGCGTACCCATCGTTCGCGCTGGGCTGCAATTTTTGCCTGAGATGCGTCGCGATCTGCTGGCCGTGAAAGCGTCCATTCTCGATAAAAATCTCATTCGTCCTTGATCCCGCAACAATCACGCCAGCAACGTAAATCCCAGGCACATTGCTCTCCAGCGTCACGGGATCGCACACCGGCCGGCATTGCTCCGCCGAAAGCTCAATTCCCATCGCCCGCAAAAAATCATAATCCGGATGGTAGCCAGTAAGCGCGAACACGAAATCGTTCTTCAATTCAATCACGCCGTCGGGGGTGCTGAGCACGACACAATCAGGAGTAATTTCCTGCACGCTGGTATTGAAATATGCGGTGACTTCGCGGTTCTTGATTCGGTTCTCGATGTCGGGCAGAATCCAATACTTAATGTGGTTATGCAGCTTAGGGCCGCGATGGACCAGTGTTACCCGCGCTCCATGCCGCCAAAAATCCAGGGTCGAGATGGCCGCAGAATTTTTCCCCCCGATGACGAGCACGTCAGTATCGAAAAAGGGATGCGGCTCGCGATAGTAATGAAAAACTTTGGGCAGGTCTTCGCCCGGAATTCCCAGATAATTCGGTAAGTCGTAATAGCCCGTCGCAACGATCAGCTTTCGAGCCTGATAGTCGTAAATCCTTCCCAGGCGGTCGCTGGTCGTGACCTGAAATTCTCCATCTGTGCCCGAAACCGTCTCGACTTTCTGATACTGGCGTATCGGCAAGCGATAGTGCTCGGCCACTTTTCTGTAATACTCCAATGCCTCCTGACGGGTGGGCTTCTGATTGGCGGTACTGAAAGGGATGTCGCCAATTTCAAGGAGTTCCGGCGTGGTAAAAAACGTCATGTTCGCCGGATAGTTGTAAATGGAATTGACCACGCATCCTTTATCTATAACAACGACTTTGAAGCCGGCTTTTTGCGCCTCAATACCGCAAGCCAGCCCGGTAGGTCCGGCGCCGATGACCAGCACATCCACCTGCGTGTCCGGCCGAGGATCAACCTGTGCGCGAGGAAGTGTATCGGGAATTTCCTTGGCCGCTTCGGAAATTTGTTTATTTGCCAATGGGTCTCGCCCTGGATGGAATTCGGCGCGTCCTAAAGCAAAGCAGATCGCCGAAGCTGACTTGAAGACCAAGATTTTAGCATGTGCGACTGTTCTGATTGGCGAGGGGCAACTCATGAATTCAGAGGTCATCCCGAAGACCCGCGCTTTCACCTGCGGGGCGAGGGATCTTGCGTGGAGTGCGCAAATTCTTCGATGCAACGGTGCTCACATGCCACGCTGGGCCATCAAGCAGGCTATAATTTGCGGTTGCTCGCATCGGTAACGAGAATGCAACCCTCTCCTCACACGACGGAACGCACTCGCGCTGAATCCGACAGCATGGGACAAATCGAAGTCCCCGCCAACGTTTATTGGGGCGCGCAGACGCAGCGGTCGCTTCTTCATTTCAACATTGGTCGCGACATTATGCCGCCCGAGTTGATTCGCGCCTTTGGAATCCTGAAGAAGTCCTGCGCACTCGTGAATCAGGATCTCGGCAAACTTCCCGCCGACAAAGCAAAGCTCATCGTGCAAGCTGCCGACGAAGTCATCGCGGGAAAACTTAACGATCAGTTTCCTTTGCGCATATGGCAAACCGGTAGCGGCACCCAGACCAACATGAATGTCAACGAGGTCATCTCCAACCGCGCCATTGAGCTGGCGGGCGGAGTCATGGGATCGAAGAAACCGATTCATCCCAACGACGACGTCAACATGTCGCAATCCTCCAATGACACGTTTCCCACGGCGATGCACATTGCCGCGGCGGAACGAGTAAAAAACGCCTTGATTCCAGCGGTCGAAGAGGTTCACCGTGCCATCGCGGCCAAGGCGACTGAATTCAAAGATATTGTGAAGATCGGCCGCACTCACTTGCAGGATGCCGTGCCCTTAACCTTCGGTCAGGAGTTCGGAGGATGGGCCTCATTGCTCGAGCGGAACATCAAGCGCCTGGAGCAGGTACTCGACGGCCTTTATGATCTCGCTATCGGAGGAACCGCTGTCGGCACCGGACTGAATGCTCCGTCTGAATTCGCGGAGCTTGCCGCGAAAACAATCGCGGAACTCACTGGGCTTGCGTTTCGCTCTCATCCCAACAAATTTGCGGCACTCTCTGCGCACGATGAAATTGTTTTCGCCCAGGGCGCCCTCGAAACGCTGGCAGCATCGTTCATGAAAATTTCCAACGACATTCGCTGGCTGGCTTCGGGACCGCGTTGCGGTTTGGGTGAATTATCCATCCCCGAAAACGAGCCGGGGTCATCCATCATGCCCGGCAAAGTGAATCCCACGCAGTGCGAAGCCATGACCATGGTATGCGCCCAAGTTCACGGCGCCACCGCCGCCGTCGGATTCGCGGGTTCGCAAGGAAATTTCGAGCTCAACGTCTTCAAGCCTGTCATTATTTACAACTTTCTACATTCTGTAACCTTGCTGACCGACGCCTGCCACGGATACGTCGAATACATGATCAAAGGGATCGAAGTTGACCGTACTAAAGTGGACTGGTACGTGAAGAACTCTTTGATGCTGGTCACCGCGCTAGCCCCGAAAGTTGGATACGACAAAGCTGCCAAAATCGCCCATACCGCCCACATCGAGAAGACCAGCCTGCTAGAAGCGGCGTTGAAACTGGGATACCTCACGCGGGAAGAATTCGATCAACTGATGAAGCCAGAAAAGATGACGAGACCATAGCCCTTGTCTTCCTCCAAGGTCATCCCGAAGTCCCCGCGCCTTCTCCACCGGGGCGAGGGATCTCGCGTGTAGTGAAGCAATGCTTGTGCATCACAGGCATTGCATATGCATGCCGAACTCGAACCGAACTCGAAAGTGCGTACGGATCCGCGCAAGATCCCTCACTCGGCTGGTAACAGCGCCGAGTTTCGGGATGACGGCCAAGAAAAATGTGGGATATGGGGGATCCAACCCACCCCGAGGTCATCCCGAAGCTCCGCGCCTTCTCCAGCGGGGCGAGGGATCTCGCGCGTAGTGAAGCAATGCTTGTGCATCACAGGCATTGCATATGCATGCCGAACTCGAACCGAACCCGAAAGTGCGTACCGATCCGCGCGAGATCCCTCGCTCGGCGGGTAAGAGCGCCGAGTGAGGGATGACGGCCAAGAAAAATGTGGACATATGGGGGTCATCCAACCCCACACCCGAGGTCATCCCGAAACTCGGCGCTTTTACCAGCCGAGTGAGGGATCTCGCGCATAGTGGCCCAGTGTTCATCCGTCACAGACAGGAGGACGCACACGTGACAAACTTAACGTAGTTATCGGAGAAAGAAAATGCGAGAGCCTAAACATTATTACGTTTACATCATGACGAATGGGCCGCGCTCTCACGTCTTGTACACGGGAGTCATAGGAAACCTGCCGGGTCGCGTGTTCCAGCACAAGAACAAGCTTGTAGAAGGCTTTACCAGCCGTTCCAACCTGACACGACTTGTTTATTACGAATCCTTCGGGTATCCGGACATGGCGATTGATCGCGAGAAAGAGATCAAAGGCTGGCGGCGTGGCAAGAAGATTCGGCTGGTCGAGTCCATGAATCCTCATTGGCACGATTTGGCCGAAGGCTGGACCCACGAATACAAGCCCGACCTTCCTCCCAACCCGCGCCAGATCCCTCGCCCCGCCGGAGAAAACGCGGGGACTTCGGGATGACAAGAGGTATGGAGTAAGAGGGCGCCCCCGTCGGCAAGTAGCATCCCGAAACTTGGCACTTCCGCCAGCTGAGTAAGAGATTTCCCACTATGTGCCACCCACGCCAGTAACGAATGACATTGCGCCCCAGACCCGCTCCAGAAAACCCTCATCAATCACTCCGCTTCTGCAACCGACAACCCAACCCTTTCGCGCGCACCGCTGCTTTTCTTCGGAGTCGTCGTGATCGTAATCACGCTCGTCAGAATCAAGAGCGTCCCTAAAATAGTTCGCCGGCCCAGGGCTTCGCCTCCAACAAAATAGCCGAGAATCACAGCCACCACCGGGTTCACATAAGCGTATGTGCCAACCCGTGTAGGCGATTCGTAATGCAGGAGCCAGACGTACGCAGTAAATCCCGCAATCGAACCGGCAGTTATGAGATAAATCAACGCGAACCATGCGGTCCGCGAAACCGCCTGAGGATGAAAGCCCACGAATTCCCCGGCGAGAACCGCCAGCACGATGAGCTGCACTCCACCTGTAAGCATCTGAGCGGCGGCGCTCATGGGCTTCGAATCCGGAAGGGGAATGCGGCGCGTCATAATTGCGGCCACCGACCAACTGAAAGAGGCAATAATCAACGCACTAGCGCCCAGGCGGTCAATGGGGACCTCGCCCAGACTGCCCAAACTGAAAGAATGATTCATCAACACTGCCACTCCGGCAATGCCGATGAATAGAGCAACACTAAGGCGAACCGTCAGGCGCTGCGTCCGCAGAAAAATTATTTCCAACAGAGTCATGAACACGGGAATGCTCGCGAGTATGACCGCCGCAATTCCGGAGGGCACTCGCTGCTCTGCCCAGAACAAGCAGCCGTAGTCGAACACAAAAATTACCATCCCAAGCAGTGCAGCTCCCACCCACTGCTTGCGGGTTGGGGACGGTGTTCCAGTTGCCCGCATCCACGCAAACAGAATTATCCCAGCGGCAAAAAATCGCAGCCCGGCGAGAAGAAGTGGTGGCACCTCATGCACGCCTACGCGAATCGCCAGGAATGTGGATCCCCATACGAAATAGATCGTGGCGAACGCCAGCAGAATCTTCCATGACGGCGGACGGATTACGGTTTCCATGGAATGACTCACGGTTTAGAGTTGGCTCACGGTGTCAATTATAAAGACTCTAAACATTCGGCCATCCCGAAGACCCCGCGCTTTCACGAGCGGGGCGAGGGTCTCGCGCGGACAACCTAACTCCATGTTGAGGATGAAAGTTGTTCCCAGAGGCTTCCGGAAGCGGGCATCGGCGCAACCAATCCCGCTAGCTCTTGTCCAGATTTGAGATGACTCCGTTCAAATTGGAAGCAGCGACGCGTAAGCTCTCCGCCAGCCGTTTTTTTTCTTCGCCGTCCATCGCTGGAACCGACGCGCTTATGCGGCGCAGAGTTGTATTAATGTCGTCAACGTAATTGATGAGTCGTATCAGTTCTCCGGTAGCTGCCATAAGAAGTTCTGCTCCTGTAAATCGGTCTTAGAGACTCGAAGAATGGTAGGGTCGAGCCCGTAGCCAACCAGTGCGAATAATCCATTCTCAATGGTCGGACGCATTTAGTAAAGGTACAGAGGTAGCTGGGATGATGCGGGGTTCGGCATGCCAGCTTTGCTTGGCCCTCAATCATCCCGACGTCCCCACGCTTTCACTCCCATTTCCAAAACATTCCGTCATCCCGAGACTCGGCGCTTTCACCAGCCGAGAAAGGGATCTCGCGCGGGTTGGCAGATCGCTCCCGTTTATAACCCACTTCCGGAAGTTGGCCATTGCACTTCCTATTTCAGCGCTCTCTGCGTTCTCTGCGGTAGATTAATATTCATTAATACGATGACCAAATAACTGATAACTGATTTCAAATCACCCCACATGCCTTCTGCTAATCGTTCCCATTCATCCTTTTAATTTGTCTTTTCGCGGCCTAAATCATCTAATAAGTACATGAGCGATAAGCCTTTAAAACGCTATATTTTTGCAAGCGACTTTGATCAAACACTGACTTTTAACGATTCTGGCTATGTATTAAGCGAATTAGCAGGCATCCCCACAGCCGAGTTTGAACGCAAGGCACAGGGGATGGCGAAGTTAAATCTCGTGCAGCAGGGCGCAGAACTCGCCTATCTGGTGCTGCACGATCCCGAATTCCAAAGCCGTGTGCGCAAGGAACATTTATACGAAGTAGGAAAGCGCATCCGCCTGAAAGAGAATATCTCCCTTCTATACGAAATTCTTAAAACAGGAATTGAGGGTTATTGCTTTGACTTTTATGTACTCTCGGCAGCGCCGGTCGAAGTGATTCAATCCGCGCTCGAGGGTATCGTCCCCGCGGATCATATTTTCGGTACGGAGTTCCGCTATACCGATTCGGGACAAATCCGATCCATCGCACGCGCCACCGCGGGATATGGCAAGGTAGCCGCTCTCGATCAATTGCAGGCGCAGCAGCAGGTCGGTCCCGATCATATCGTTTATGTGGGCGACGGAAGTTCCGACGTTCATGTAATGTTGCACGTCAACGTCCGCGACGGTTTTACCATTGCGGTCTCCGAGGCCAAACATGTTTCCCAAGTCGCCAAGCGCACCATACTTAGCAGCGACGCCCTCGCTGTGTTGGCCCCCATCCTGGAAGATGTGGTGGGCTGGCCAAGGCTTCGCATCCGCGAGTTCTTCGAATCATACGGAATCCTGATCCAGGAATGGGAGAGGGTACGCACCGACTGGCTGACCCTCAGAGTGGCGGAACCCCACCAGTCCAGGGCCGCAATAGCAAAGTGAGCCCTGCGTACGAGGTGGGAAAGGACGAAGCCCCGAAGGGGCGAAAGATTGGCTCGCACCACACAAGATCAAATGTTTCCTTGGAACTGTCCCCAAGCTTCAATTCGCCGCCTCTACCGAGCCGGGAGTATAATGTTGTCCGAGGTTCTGTCGGTCATGCGGCTAAGGCCGCAACCAGGCTGACCGGAGCCTCGGCTTAAAAGCACTAGCGAGGTGTGGCATATGCAAATATTGCTTTGGCCGCTGGTAGCCTGGGGAGTTCTCACTACCATCCTGATCATCCTCCTCATTTACCGCAGTACACTCACAATGCAGGAAGACTCTCAACTATTCCTAACCGAATCCGAATCGCATATGGAAAAGGAACAGATTGAGATTATGAAAAAAGTAAATAAGATTGGCCCGGTGGTGAAGTGGCTGGGGGCCATCTCCGCTCTTCTGATTCTTTCCATTGGCGGAGTAGCCATCTATCAGGGATTGAACCAGGTGCAGTAGGCGCTTGTGTATTGGCGATTCGCTGGAAATATGTTCGCCGCGGGAAGACACTGCCTACAGTAAGCAAAATCATAAGTGAAAAATTGGTGCCGAGAGCGGGGTTCGAACCCGCACGCTTATTAGGCACAGGCTCCTAAGACCTGCGTGTCTGCCAATTCCACCATCTCGGCCTGACCATATTTTAGCTTTATTTCCCTCGTGTTCCTATCGCGCTTTCCCCAAACTCATTTTTCCGGAGGCGTCATCTCGAAACTCGGCGTATTCACCAGCCGAGTGAAGGATCTCGCGTGTACCATCACTCTGCTATACCTACGGATTTCTACTTAGTGGTTCAAGTTGCGACGGCAAATCATTGACCTTCAGGCCACCTCGCTTCAGCCCTCCGCAACTAAAGACTCGACGATGCACATTTTTGAACCGTGCGTCGAAATCGCTGCTAAGGAGGAAAATAATGGCGCAAGATATGGATAAAAATAAACATCAGAGTAGTAATCCGGGCAATCAGGGAAACCAAAGCAGCAATCAAGGCAGCCAGAATAATCCAGGCGAGCAGTTAAGAATCGAGCCCCGGCCAGGGACCGGGGCTTTTATTTTTTGCTCAAGTTGCTCAGACCAGCGAATTTCTATAACCAAACTCTTCCCTGTTCCCGGCTATATCGCTAAACTATCTAACCTATGGCGAATCCAACACAGCCTAATATTAAGTTGGTGAACAATCCCGAATATCGCGAAAGCTACGCCAATAGCGTGCAGGTCAGGGTAAATGTTTGGGATTTCTTTCTGGTCTTCGGCACCATGATGCAGCAAAGCGAGAACCAGGTGGAAGTCCACAATTTTCAGGGAATTTATCTGAGCCCGCAGCAGGCGAAAGCACTCATGGCAATCTTGCAGCAGAACGTGGGGAATTATGAAAGCACGTTTGGAGAGATCAAGCTCGATCCGCGAATGAATCCTTCAGGGCCTGTCCACTGAACGCGCCCGTTGTAAAGACTGATGTGCGCGCGGCTGGTCAATCAGGCAGATGGCATTCAGCGCTGATATTCCTACTCATCTTCTCCGCCCTATTGCTGCTGCATTCCTCGCTTCTCAGGCTGCCGTACTTTTGGGATGAAGCCGGATACTACGTTCCCGCAGCGCGCGATCTGCTTCTGACCGGATCGCTCATCCCACACTCCACGGCTTCGAACGCCCATCCCCCGCTTGTAATGGCATACCTCGCACTGTGCTGGAAACTTGCCGGATTTTCTGCGGTAGCCACGCGTGTCGCAATGCTCGCCGTGGGCGCATTCTCGCTCACGGGATTATTTCGACTTGCGCGGCGCGTAGCAAATTTTGAAGTTGCCGTGGCCTCCATTCTTTGCACTGTGCTCTACCCGGTCTTCTTCACCCAAAGCTCGCTTGCTGATCTGGACCTGGCCGCAGCGGGACTAACGTTTTGGGCATTGCTCGCTTACGTGGAAAATCGCCGGATAGCGATGGCTCTGTGTTTCTCGCTTGCGGTTCTGGCGAAAGAGACCGCTATTCTTGCGCCAGTGTCACTGCTCGCGTGGGAACTTTTGCGATCTCGCGGGGCATCTTCGCCGCGCAGTCAGCGAATAAATTGGCTGCTGCTTTTTCCGGCGATTCCGCTGGGACTATGGTACGCATACCATTTCCGCCAAACAGGATTCATTTTCGGCAACCCTGAGTTCTTTCGCTATAACGTGCAGGCAACTTTGCATCCTTTGCGAATGGTGCTCGCATTCTTAATGCGGCTCTGGCAGACCGTGGGATATCTAGGGCTATACGTACTCACGCTGGCGGCGCTCCTTTCCATGTGGCTGCCCCCGTTAAACGATGCCGGCGAGCAGCGAAAGCGAATTCTTCCTGAGGTGCAATTGGCATTTCTGGCTGTAATCGCCGGGTATGCAGTCGCGCTCTCCGTTATCGGCGGCGCCGTACTGGCCCGTTACATGCTGCCGGCAGTTCCCCTGGTGATCATCGTTTGCATTTCCACCGTGCGCCGCAGAGTGCGCATGTGGCAGGGAGTGATCGCAATTGTCGTCCTGGCATTTATCGTGGCTCTCTTCGTTAATCCTCCTTACGGATTCTCACTCGAAGACAATCTTGCCTATCGCGAATACATCGTGCTCCATCAGCGCGCGGAAAATTTCGTCGAGTCTCATTATCCCAACGCGCGTGTTCTTACCGCGTGGCCCGCCAGCGACGAACTATCCAGGCCTTATCTGGGATATGTCACCCGGCCAATCAAAGTATTTCGCCTCGAGGATTTCACGATCGAGCAGCTCCTGTCCGCCAGCGAAGTGCGCTCGAACTTCGACGTCGCACTCGTTTTCTCCACGAAGTACGAACCTCCTCATTCCATATTCGATCGCCTGAATTGGTGGCAGGAGTGGAAGACGGAGTTCTTCGGATTTCACCGCGACGTGCCCCCAGTCGCAGCAGCACGAATTCTCGGCGGCCGCCTGGTCTATGTAGATCACAAAGATGGCCAATGGGTGGGTGTGATTGAGATGCAACAGGCAATCGAAGCCCGCGCTCGCGTAGGGGTGGACACTCCCATTCTTCCATTGGAGTAACACTCCGCAAACTGGGCCAAGCCGGGTGCCCCATTCTAAATTTCGCGTTCTTTGCGAAATTTAGAGTGGGTCTGTTGGAGGCTGATGCCTTCATGTCGAACTCGATTCAATCCGATAGTGCACGCCGATGCGCGCAAGATCCCTCACTCGGCTGGAGAAAGCGCCGAGTTTCGGGATGACGTACGAGAAAAAAATGGGGAAAGAGCCCATTGTCCCTGATGAACTTCACTAATCCTCAGTCATCCCGAAGTCCCCGCGTCCTCACCAGCGGGGCGAAAGAGAGCCTGCCCTGAGCGAGCGCAAGCGAGTCGAACGGGGATCTCGCGCGTAGTGCCCGAATGTTAATTTATAGGCCTGGCCTATCTTCCATTCCCCTGCAACGCCTCCCCGCGAAGCAAGTGCCATGCCTCGATGTACGCTCCGTGCTTTGAAACTTTCATATGTGGCGACAGGATCACGTTTCTTGTGAATTTTGAAATCCTGTCGGCGGGAAATATATACCAGACGTTTTTGGGGATGATGTAGATGGCAAGGAAGTCAATTTCTCCCCTGGTGTAGGGTCGCCCATTGACATGGTAGGCCCACGATTTCCGTTTCTGACAGACGGTGGATTTGACCTGCACGCGCACAAACTTCCCTGCGTGTTCGACAATAAAATCGTAGCGGCAGGTGTCTCCCCACGGTTTGCTGACGGAGAGTCCGTGCTCGGATGCGCGAGCCATGAAGCGCAATTCAGCCCATTCCCCCCGCTGTTTGGGTTGTTTGATACTTTCCCCACTAATTTCCATGAAGACTCTCACTCCAATAAAAAACGCGGCCCCGGAAGGAGCCGCGTCGTTAAAATGACTATATTTCAAGCATAGCAGGTTGAAGTGGGTAAATGCGCCACGGTGCGCGACACTATATTAGGAGCGTTCTTAACGGCTTACGCGGATTATGTACTTCCTAGGTACTTGACAAGAAAATGGAGGGAAACAGGCTTATGGATGACTTGGGGATTCCGCAATAAGAATGGAAGTGTTTGGGCGGGTGGCTGTAGATTATCAAGACGTTGTACTCATCGAAGCCGAGCCGACCGTGCTTAGTTTTGGCATCGAGCCGTGCAAAAGACGGCGCGATAAGTCCCCGCCTTGCAAATCGTTACAACCGATTTGCACTTTCGCACCGCTCCTGCGACGACGGTGTTCGTGCAGTCCGGGAAGCGGAACAACGTGTTGAAAGATCACAGGTGGCCCATTCAAGCCTGGTTTTGGCTTGAGTGGGGCAGTTCCACACGTGGACAAGTCTATCCGCCGCGTTTTCGTGTTGTTTGTTTCGACTTGATCACGTCCATCACTTAGAGCTTGTGACGTAGCGGCCGAGACTCCAACATCCCCACTCTAAATTTCGCCAAGAACGCGAAATTTAGAATGGGCCACCCGTCCTGATTTCGCGAGTAACGGTAAACACCGTTGCAACGCTTCTTGTTTTTACGCAGCCCGGCCTAACCGGAAGGGCGCGCTAAGCAGGCGCGCCGGCAGCACAATCACTGCGGTGATAAGAGCCAGCACTCCGTGGACCGTGATTCCAACGATGCGGAATGGAAGCAGCAGGAGCCACACGATCGGATACAGGATCAATGCCACCAGGGCGAGTGGCCAGCAGACAACGAACAGAAGACACCAGAGCAGGAATGCAGCCATGGGAAACCTCCCACTGCTAGTTACGGACGCGAGCGGGAAGAAGTTCATTCGCCTTCCGGCGGGGACAGAATCAGGAGTTCCTCGCCGTTTGAAAATCGAAAAAGTGATGGCGGATCGCGGGCGAGGGCGCCCGCGCCACACAGTCCAAAACAGTGTTAGTCGCCCCCGCGCAGATCAATCTCTCCCGTCATCACGTGCGCATGCAAGTGGTACTTCCCGGGACCGTGCTGCTCGAATGAGCGGAACAGACCTCCTTTGGAAACATCGAACGCAGAAGCCTCGATGCTGCCGGTCATCACCGAAGCATCGCGGTGACCGTACAGTTCGGGATGGGGAATGTCAACCTGGATGGTACCGGCAAGAACCTCGAGATTCTTGTCACCTTCCACGCCTTTGACGTCCAATTCTCCAGCCGTAAGTCTGGCCCAAAGATTTGAATGACGGGGAACCTCAATAGTGGCCTGAAAATTGCCGGGCGGAGTTTCCGAAACGTAAACCTCTGCGCTTGCGCCAAAGGGTTTGATCACCACCTTTACGCGCTTGAGTTGCTGCTCCGTATCAGCTCGGCAGCTGACCACGATGTTCTCAGAATCGCCGGGAATGATTGTGTAACCGCCCGACTCCAGGTGCAGGCGAATCGTGCCTCCGGAAATAAACTTCTGCTGGGCTGAAGTCCCCCCGGCATTCTGGGCATGTAGCAAGCCAGGAACCAGCAGGACAAGCCACAAACTGAGATGCTTCATCCTCACCTCACCTGGAGCTCTATACGGGGATGGCAAATGAATGTTCCAGTTTCTTGGTCACGCTTGGCTGTTGTGCGGGCGATATGCCTCCCACTTCTCGCAAGGGACGCGAGAAATGCGACACCCTCCTCACTGGTTGGGCCTTAGGAAAAATCTTTCAAGGCCTCGATGATCTTCAATTAACGAAATTTTCGACGGATTGCGAAACTTTAATTTCTTTCGGGTGTTCTCCAGAACCGTAGCTAGTTTTGGAAAGGAACCCCCATGTCATACCGTGTTTATGGCAAGTCCCTCGCCGCTTTGGTTGCGATGTTGTTCATTTCCGGTTGCAGCAACAGCCTAAATCCGTTTTGCGGAAGTGCACGGCCCGCGCCGCTAATCGGTTCACTCTCGCCGAGCACAATCACCTTTACGCAAGTCCAGCAGGGATTTCTGCTCACCGTGAACGGAAGCCAATTTGTTTCCTCATCTGAGGTTGAGATCAACTCGAAACCTCTCAGCACAACCGTCGTCAGCAATCAACAGTTGAACGTCACGCTTTCGAGCGATGTGATCTCCGGCCCAGGACCGGTGAACATTTCTGTGCACACTCCAGACGGGAATTCCGGAGACCTGGGTTGCACGAGCGGAGGTGACAGCAGCGTACTCGTATTAACCGTGAACTGAGCTAAAAGCCCGGTGTTAGCACTCCAGCGTTGTGACAACTAGACTCTTAATTCATCCCGTTGTATAAAGCTCGCTGCATCCAGCGTGAACGGGATTGAAAACAAATGACCGTCTCAGCGCGTACTTTGAACCTTGGCCGGCATGTGTTTGGCGCGGCAGCTTTGGCTTTCGGCCTCATGACGCTTGCCTGGCACGAATACAACGGCTCGCATCTACCGGATTACCTTGTCTATCCAGTCGCCGCCGCCGAGATCGTCGGCGGAGCTGCGATTCAGTTGCGTCGCACGGCAAAAACGGGCGCAGTTGTTCTGGTTGCGGTTTATCTTGTGTTCGCTTTGCGGTGCGTACCACAAATCTTCGCCCAACCGCAGATTTACAATAGCTGGGGCAACTTTTTCGAGCAGTTCTCCCTTGTGACCGGAGCGGCGATGGCTTATGCGGGATTGTCATCGGCGTGGTCGAGGGAAACGCTGAATCGGATCGGCTGCATTCTTTTTGGGATTTGTACGATTTCCTTTGGCCTCGAACAGGCGTTTTATCTTGCCGCTACCGCCACTCTGGTTCCGAAGTGGCTTCCGCCAAATCAGAAGTTTTGGGCGGTAGCGACGACTGTTTTTTTCGTACTCGGCGCTGTAGCTCTTCTTGCGAATCAAAAAACACTTCTGGCGGCTCGCCTACTGACAATGATGCTGGCGATCTTTGGGCTATTGGTTTGGGTGCCGCTGCTTCTTTCCCACCCTCGCAATCATCCGGATTGGGGCGAAACCGTCGAAACATTCGCGATTGCCGGAGTGGCATGGGTTCTCGCTGACCTGCTCGGAGAGTATCGGTCTCACGGCATCGAGAGGAATTCCAGGCTTCACAAAAGCGGGTCGAGGTCCTAAGGTGAATACCGGATGTAACCCGCTCGAGCATAGGGCTAAGCCAAAATGACCGTTGTTTGTTTTTCGCACTTCGCTTAACATCTGAAACGCCTGTGTTCTGGATACCATCAGGACATGACTGATGCTGCGTAAACTTGACCTGTGCAAATTCCAGGCAAAAGGAAAATTGTGCGAAGACCAATTCTGCTCTCCCTCACGCTGACCGTCCTGTTGTTCACTTTAGCTTCCGTTTCTCTTGCGCAGACGCAACCGCTTCTAACCGCTCATTCGCGTCTCGCCACTGTTAACGGGCAGGCGCATTTGATCACCCAACTTCCCGCAGCACAGCAGATGCGCTTGGTTCTTGCTCTCCCGCTTCGTAACGAGAAGGCATTAGACAAGCTTTTGAAGCGTCTTTACGACCCTGCCAGTCCCTCTTATCATAAATTTCTCACCGTTGACGAGTTCACCGAGTCTTTTGGGCCCACGCAGCGGGATTATGACGCCGTTGTGAATTTCGCGGAGGCGAATGGATTCACAGTTGTTGGTAAATCGCCGAATCGCCTGAACGTGGATGTAGTCGGATCGGTGGCCGCCATTGAAAGTGCTTTTCACGTGAGAATGGGCGCCTACACCCACCCCACCGAAAATCGCAACTTCTACGCTCCAGACCGCGAACCCACCGTCGACCTGCCCTTCCAACTCTGGCATATTTCAGGCTTGGACAACTATTCAATCCCTCATCCCGCCGGCCTGCAAGAAAACCGCGATGCAAAACCCAATGCGACTACCGGGTCCGGGCCCTCCGCCTCTTTTCTCGGAAGCGATATGAGAGCGGCTTATTACGGTGGCTCAGCTCTCAACGGCAGCGGCCAAACCCTCGGTTTGCTGGAGTATTACGGAACTAATCTGGCCGACGTGAACACGTATTTCCAGAATGCCGGTCAAACCAACAATGTGCCTGTTACTCTGGACTCAACCGATGGTACCAGCACAAGCTGCCCCTCCTTCTTTTGTGATGACACCGAACAGACGCTCGATATTACTCAGGCGCTGGGCATGGCCCCCGGCCTTTCTAATCTGATTGTTTACGTGGGATCAACCGATGCTGCGATCTTCAATGCCATGGCGACAGCCAGCCCCCTGAACGCGCAACTGAGCTCTTCCTGGACTTGGAATCCTGCCGACCCTGGCACCGACGATCCCTATTTCAAGGAGTTCGCAGCGCAGGGCCAAAATCTATTTCAAGCAGCCGGTGACAGCGGGGCATGGACACAGCGCAGTACAATTTTCCCGGCAGACGACCCGTACCTCGTTTCGGTTGGCGGCACCGACTTGCAGACCAGTAGCGCGGCTGGGCCTTGGAGTTCGGAAACCACATGGGTTGACGGCGGCGGTGGCATTTCGCCGGACGGATTTGCTATTCCGTCATGGCAGGTGGCCACGGCCAACAGTTGTTCTTCCTGTTCGAAAACGTATCGCAACGCCCCCGATGTTTCGGCTAATTCTGATTTCACCTTTTATGTGTGCGCGAACCAACGCGGATGCACTGCTAACCAATATGGCGGAACCAGCTTTGCCGCGCCCATGTGGGCGGGTTACCTGGCATTGGTCAACCAGCAGGCGGTCGCTAACGGCGGTTCGCCGGTAGGTTTCATCAACCCCTCACTGTATTCGACCGGCGCGGGCTCGGGTTATGCGGCCGCTTTCCACGACGTCACCGTCGGCAGCAATGGCTATTCGGCGACCAGCGGCTTTGATCTTGGTACAGGATGGGGCAGCCCCAACGGTTCGGGCTTGATCAATGCTCTAGTGGCGCCCCCATCTCCCAGCTTTACTTTGTCTCACTCTTCGGCCGGCGTAACGATAACTCAGGGGGGAGCGAGTGGCACGGACACAATCACCATAAATCCGTCGGGGGGATTTAGCGGCAACGTCACGCTATCAGCTTCCGGATTGCCATCTGGCGTAACCGCCATTTTCGCCACCAATCCAGCGACGAGCAGTAGCGTTCTAAGCCTCACGGCCAGTAGCACAGCCGCGACCGGAACGGTCACAGTTACCATCACCGGCGTTTCTGGCTCGATCCAGCAAACTACTTCAATTTCGCTGACGGTTAATCAGGCCTCCACTCCGAGCTTCACGCTTTCGGCATCACCGGGGAGCGTCAGCGTTACCCGCGGATCGCAAGGCACAAGTACGATCACGATCAATCCGTCGGGTGGATTCAATAGCAGCGTTACGCTATCGGCGTCAGGATTGCCTTCTGGCGTCACTGCCTCGTGGGGGACGAACCCGGCGACGAGTAGCAGCGTACTTACTCTCGCGGCCAGTAGCACGGCGGCGACAGGAACGGTCACGGTTACGATTACCGGCGTTTCTGGGTCTATTCAGCAAACTACAAGCGTCTCGCTTACGGTCAACCCCGTCGTCTCTCCCAGCTTCACCCTTTCAGCCTCACCAGGGAGCGTCAGCGTTACCCGCGGATCTCAAGGCACAAGTACGATCACGATAAATCCGTCGGGCGGATTCAATAGCAGCGTTACGCTATCGGCGTCAGGATTGCCTTCTGGCGTCACTGCCTCGTGGGGGACGAACCCGGCGACCAGTAGCAGCCTACTTACCCTAGCAGCCTCCAGCACAGCCGCGACGGGAACGGTCACGGTTACCATTACCGGAGTCTCGGGCTCCATCCAGCAAACCACCACAATCTCGCTCACGGTAAACCCTGCCGCCTCGGCCAGTTTCAGCATTTCCGCGTCGCCAGGGAGTATTTACATGGGCGAGAACTCTCAAAGCACGAGCACGATCATAATTACCCCGTCCGGCGGCTTCACGGGGAACGTGACATTGTCGGCGACTGGAATGGGCAGAGGCACGACAGCATCCTTTAGCCCTAACCCGGCAACAAGCTATAGCACTCTCACATTTACCTCCAGTTTTTTCGCAACTGCTGGGATCTACAACATTACCGTAACCGGCACGTCGGGAGGATTGAAGTCCACGGCTACAATAGTCCTTCAGGTGCATAGATAGTCTTTTTGCAAGTAGAGACGTTTAAGGACCAAGGCTCTGGGAAATCTCACGCCAGGGTGCCTGTAGATGATCAAGAGGTTGTACCTGGTTCGGAGCGGCTGATGGGCGGCTTGTAGTTGAGGCTACCATGGGGTCTTTCGTGGTTGTAGTAGTGGGTCCAAGGCTGCGAGGTGCGAGGTCTCGTTGCTCGGGAGTCGGTCCAGTGTTTGGCATAGGCCCATTCGCGCAGGGCGGTCTGGATGAATCGTTCGGCTTTGCCGTTGGTTCTGTGGGGTGTAAGGGCGGGTGCGGCGGTGTTTGAGGCCACATCTCGGCAGGCCTGGCGGAACTGGTGGGAGCGGTAGCTGCTGCCGTTGTCGGTCGAGCAAGGCGCGCACGCAGATGCCGTGGCGGGCGAAGAAGTCCACCGCCTCGCGGAGGAAGCCGATGGTGGTTTCGGTCTTCTGATCGGGCAGCATCTGGGTGAAGGCCATACGAGAGTGATCGTCGACGGCGACATGCAGAGGCCAGGAACCCAGGATGTTCTATGTTGCCGCGGCAGGCGGCCATCGCCGCGCACAGAGACCTCTGCGAAGCGCGTCATGCCCTTGATGTCGAGATGGAGCAGATCGCCGGGGACGGGATATTCATAGCGCATCCACCGGCGGCAGGGGATTCAGATCGCGCCAGCGGCTCAGCCGGGCGCGGCGCAGGATGCGGCTGACGGTGGCCGGACTGAGTCCGGTGCTTCGCGGCAATCTGATAGGCCGGCCGATGTAGCTCAGCCGGCGAAGAGCAACTACCAATTCCACTAAGGATAGAACATGTCTGGCGCGGGACTCGGTGCGGACGCGAACTGCGATCGGCCATGCCGGCAGCTCCCAACTGCCGATAACGGCCAACCCATTTGGCTGCGGTTTTGGCACTCACGTGAACCGGGCGGCTGCCGAAGCTGCAGGATCATGCCCGCCATCACCACGATCTGAGCCAACCGCTCTCGACTGACGGAGCGTCAGTCGGGCATTCTTGTGGATAGTCCATTCGGTCTTCCTAGAAATTTTGATTGCTCGTCACAACCAGCTTCTCCGGTTCTGATCGAATGGACAACCTCTTGAAAGATCACAGGTACCCCAGGTCTCGGCGCAGTAGCGAGACCTGGGAATAATGTTGTCCCATCCAGCGTTCGTCCGTCGCAGACACCCCTGTCCGGCCTCTTCTATTCTGTCTTTATGCGTCAAGCTCTGCCGCTGCTATGCCGCGGGTGATTTGCATTTCATTACGTTCAGTCGCCACCAACGCCAGCCTATACCGAATTCCCAGGCCTCACAGAAGCGGCGAGACCTGAGGCACCCGCACCCGGGCTAAATTCCGACCTAAACGGGGCTAACGGCCATTTTGGCCCTCCGACATTACCTAAGTCTCAGCCCCAATCCCGTGCCGGACATGCCTTTTCGGACTCTACAGTAAACGCTGTAGTCTCCGCATAATGGGTTCCGAGAGAGCCACATTATGCCAAAACGGTACAGTCTCGGACCATTACTGGCTGCAACCATCTTGCTTATTGGGTGTGGCGCTCCAGTTGTTCCTACGCCTCTTACAGGAAGTCAGTTGATGGCTTCGTCGGGAGTCCAGTTCGGCACCGTGCCGATTGGCGGAACCCGGTCGAGCTCGGTGGCTGTGAGTAATCCGACGGATGGGGCAGACATCGTCATCTCCCGAATCAACGTCGCGGGTCCCGGCTTCCGCCTTGGCAATGTTCCTGCTTTACCCATGACAATTGCACCTGGGGAAAGCGTAACCCTTGGCATTGAATTCGCTCCGAAACAAAGTGGCGCCGCAAAAGGTAACGTTGCGATTGTGAGCAACGCAACCAACTCCGTGCTCCCCGTTTCGCTGACAGGAAACGGAAACTCAAGTGCGCAGATTGTGGTGTCTCCGTCGGCATTGAATTTCGGGAGTGTTGGAGTCGGTACAAGCGCGGTCTTAACCGGAACCCTGATAGCCGAAAATAGCGATGTCACCGTGTCCACCGTGGATGAAACAGGTTCGGGCTATTCTCTCAGCGGAATCACTTTTCCTGTAACCATTCCCGCGGGCCAGCAGTTGCCATTTTCCGTAACATTTGCCCCGCAAGCGGCAGGCGCCGCGACCGGAAGCCTCTCATTTGTGACCAATGCATCGAGTTCCCCAACCGCGACCCTCACGGGTTCGGGGAGCAGCCCGGCCACCGCTCATAGCGTGAATCTTTCGTGGAGCGCTAGTACTTCTGCCGCGGGTTATAACATTTATCGAAGCGCGCAATCGGGCGGCCCGTACGCAAAGCTGACAGGCTCTCCAACTCCAGCAACCAATTTTGCGGATACCAGCGTGCAGTCGGGATCTACGTATTATTACGTGGCCACATCAGTGAACAACAACTCGCAGGAAAGTGGTTACTCAAACCAAACTGCTGCCACGATTCCCTGACAGGTCTCGGAGTGGTTGGGAGCGTCAGCGGCCGGTCAGCTTTCAGTCGCACTCAGGTCATCCCGAAGGCCCGCGTTTTCTCCAGCAAGGCGAGGGATCTGGCGTGTAGTGACCCGATGCTATTCGTCCTAGCGAAACGACAGAGTGAATAGTAGTACGCGCGAGATCCCTCCCTCGGCTGGAGAAAGCGCCGAGTTTCGGGATGACCGAAAGATGGGAGTTGGGAAAAACTCTCTATCAGGCGCAGCTGCGGTGGGAAGTTAGATTCTGTTTCCGCTCTTCCCGGGAACATTTTCGCCAGCCGCCATGCTCAAATCGCTGGACCAGCAATCGGCAATAATTTTCCAGTCACCGGCTTGCCGGGTGAGAACAACCATGTACTTGCCCCGCTCCTCACGGCGCTTGCCCGTAGCCGTGGGGACCAGCATCTTGCAGCGTCCCGCCTCGCAGGCCACATCGCCAAAGACATCCACGCGCAATGGATCAAGTTCAACTTCTCCCAAGCCTGCGTCCAGTACCGAAAACAAAAACTCGCGGATCGAAGCCGTGCCCCGCACCGGAGGAACATTGGGCCGCAGCAAGAGCGCATCCGCAGCGTAGAGTTCGGCCAAATCATCAAGATGCGTCGTATTGCACGCCAGCGCCCAATCCTGGGTAACTTTTCGAACCGCAGCCTCCGCCCGGCTTAGCGAAGTTCCCGTTAAAGGCGTCCGCGGACGACCGGCGTCGCCTCGACCTGAATCTCGAAGAGGTGCGGTCGCCTCCACACGTCCTTGCGGTTGCGCTACGGCGGCTTGCGGCGCACCTTCGGAAGCAAAATAATGATGGTGATAGTGATGGTGATAATGATGCGGTCCCGCAGCCGGCTCAACGGACTTCGCGCTGTTGATTACCGGAGAGGTCGGCCGTTCCGCCGCGGCAGTTTGCACCAACGGAACACCGCAAGTGGCGCAAAACTTGTTTCCCTTCGAATTCTGATTGCCGCACGCATTGCACGTTCCGTCGGGAGTCTCGGACGCATCTTCAGCGGCGAGAGATTCTTCGCTATCGGTTTGCACTCCGAGACGCTGAATCGCTTGCAGCGCTGCAGAGACCGCCTCCTGCCCCGGCTTGGGACGCCGCATGTCGTAATTCATGCGATTAAAAAAATCATCCACAGCAGGATTGGGAATCAGTTCATCACTTTTATCTTGAACATGCTGGTCCTTCGGCGAGTTGGGTTTTTCTTTGGCCATGAATGAATCAGCGAACGCTGATCATTCATTTTAGACCAAAACTTCTCCGACGGCTGGAAAAGTCAACTGTGGCTTCGGTCTCGGTGGGAACTCCATTACACATCGCCGGGCGATAGCGCCATGAACGCACAGTGTTCAAAACAGCTCTGTCCTCGGCATCGCCAACGCTCTTGAGAAGAAGTGCGCTATGGACGAGGCCATCGGTACCGATGACGAAACTCACGCTCAGCTCCAACTCCTTCGACCCCTCATCAATCAACGGAGCGGGCGTGGCAAGCGGTTCGGGAGCGGTAGTGGATTCGCAAGTCGCAACTGAATGAGGAATGTGGAGAAACTTCGAATTGCTGTCCACGGCCTTCCACAGCCTGATCTCGTGACTGGAAGACCCGGCCGCGCCGTGACCCCAAGGAATCGAGGCCGCACCGGAAAGCGCCACAAGAACCGCCAGGAGCAGAACCTCGAGTGCCCAGAATTTATAAGTCCCCATAGCCTTTTCCCATCGGGAGCAGTACAAACACTTCTGCGCACCGAATCAGGGCAATTCATCGGCCAAGGAGAGCCCCGGCAAATTCAAATGAATGAATGGTTTAAGAATAGGTTTTTAATTGAATTCTTGAATAAGCGAAAAAGCTTGCAGCTTTTCCTTTTTTCCCAAGACGTCATCCCGAAACTCGGCGCTTTCACCAGCCGAGTGAGGGATCTCGCGGGTTGTACCCATTCTGCGATTTCCGGCTCATTTGTCTCTGGTGACGAATGAACACTGTTGACACTACGCGCAAGATCCCTCGTCCCGCCGGAAAAAACGCGGGGACTTCCGGATGACCGAGAGAGGTGCTGGTTCGAGCGGTGAGGAATCTCGCGGGTGGTACCAATGCGCCGAACGGTGAGCGCTTACTGTACCGTGACTGGATTCATGAGTCCCGCGACGTGGGTGTGACTCTCGCAGACGTTCAACATCCCAGGTTCATCCTGAGAAAACAGCGAACGCGGGTAGGCGCAATGCAAATGGAACGCCCTTTCGTTGATGAGATCATTCCAGAGACCTTCCAGGGCGAGCGCTCCGACCTTGTTGCCTTTATCCCAGAGTACGGCAACCATTTCTCCGAACACGGTAAGCCCGAGGTCTTTGCTGCGGGCCGCCTTCTTGACATCCAGTAGCAGCTGACCGACCGATGAGAAAAACAGCTTGGGGTCGGGCATATCCTTCACCATAAACTTGGAGAGCATTTCCTCCGCGTCACACATGGTGAACCGCTCTTCCCTGGCGTAATTTCGCACGTTCACTTCAAGCCGTGAAAGGGCTTTCGTCAGCAGTTCCCGGTGATCCTGGGTGGCAACAATGAGAACCGAGTTGCCGACCAGGAGCGCCGATGACACTACCCCGCACAACCTGTCAATCAGAGCCTGGTGTGTGTCATAGAACTGCACGGAGTGGACGGTTGACATGGTTCTCCTTCAGCGACCTCACTAGGATACAGGATAATCCCCTTCGGTTGTACGTATAATTACCCATCTCATTCTGGTCATCCCCAAGTCCCGCGTTTCACCAGCGGGGGATAAGAGAGCCTGCCCTGAGCGAGCGCAAGCGAGTCGAATGGGGATCTTGCGCGGAGTGGCTCGGTATTTTCACTAGGGGCAGTACGCGGGAAATCGCAGAATGGGTTCTACTCGCGAGATCCCTCACTCGGCTGGTGAAATCGCCGAGTTTCGGGATGACACCTCCGGAAGAAGGTTTGGGAAAATCCCGCTATTCCAATCGAAGGGCAGGCCATCAGCCCCTACCCCCTACTTGGGTCATCCCGAAGTCCCCGCGTTTTCTCCAGCGGGGCGAGGGATCTTGCGCGGAGTGGCACGGTGTTCATTCCGCGTGCCCCAAGTCTCGCCGTCTTTGCGAGACCTGGGAATTGAAACCCTTCTGCACGACCACCCTCACCTCGCCTTGATAATGTCACTCAGCAAATCAGGTTTGGATTCATCGCGCACCAGATGCGGATATTTTTCTCCGCCGTGGTAATCAATTTTATAAGTCTTGTAATAATCGGCATTTTCCACAAGAAGTTCGAGCGGCTCCTGATTTCCCATTGCAGCCCTTAAAGCGTCACGCAGAACCTGCGGAGAGCTTGACGCTTCCCTGGAAAAACGACGGCCATTCACGGCGATAAGCCGCATCCCGGGACCGATTCCCGCCTTCGCAGCCGGCATGCCTTCGACAGTATCCACGATGGTTCCATCGTCCCTTAACTCCAGACCGATAGAAAAGGACGCATCGAGTTCCCGATGGTCGTCCTCCCATATGCGTGTCAAATCTGATCGGTTCTGGTCGTAGACCACCTTCCAGCCGCTATTTTCAAGTCCGGTCATCGGCGCGCCCGGCCCATGACTCGTGAGCCGCTCCGTCCAAAAACTTCGCCAATCGTAAGGTGCAACTTCATTCAGGGCATTCACCACATCGTCGAAGGTATACGTCTTTACCATCGGCGGACCACTTGGCGCACCGTGGAAGAGGTGGCAAAAATCATCAAGGGACTTCTTGCTGTGAGTTTGCCGCCGGATGATCGTATCCACCCACAGCCAGTTCAGCACATCCTCGTCATAGAAGTCCGCCTTCCGCCGCCATGAGGCCCAACCATCCCCAGCAAAATAAAGTTGCGGGGCCGCGTCAGCAGTATCCTGCAAGTTCCTCCATGTGCGGCCGGGCTCGTGGTCAAGCCGCGCCGCAATCCGGGCCACGGCATCGCGGTATTCTTCCGGGGTCCACAAGCCGCTGCGCGCGGTCAGCACATCGCCGAGGTACGAAGTCAGTCCTTCATACACCCACAGAAGATCGTCCTGCATCGCCTGCTGATAATCGGGATTGGTCAAGTCCGCGGGACGCCGGTATTTTCCATTCCACGAGTGCACATATTCATGCGGCAAAAGGCCGGCATGAAGCGTGCGCAGATCAGAGTTCACCAGGCCATGCTCTTCGATACGGCTATCGTCCGACTCGTGATGCTCAAGGCCAAAATGAGCCACGAAATTACTCAGCGTATATAGAAAGTGGTAGTCGCGGTAATGGTGTGCACCGAATAATGCGTACGCCTGTTGCACCAGATTCTTGTATTCGTCCCAGACTTCGGGCGGTGCGTCCAGTGCCGCTGCGCTGTCTGCGGCAATGTCCATTTCGACTGGAGCCTTGTCGTGCGTCAACGCTACGACCTTCAGATATTGAGCGGTGAGTACGGGCGAATCCACAAGTGTGGTCAAAGAAACTGGCGCGAAGGTGATTTGCCGCTGCGTGTTTTTCCGCTCATCGGCCGCAACCGGTAGTGACGTGCCGAAGTTCCAGCCCGTAGGCAACTGAATGCTTGCCTCGTAAGTGAGATCGTCAGATTTCCATCCCTTGGGATACAACAAAACCTGGTTCCAGCTGACAATCGCCAACGTCGCCGTCGCGGAAGAACCTTCGGAAAATCCGCTCTCCATGGTCGGAGGCGAAAGAAAATCAAGCGAGGCGTTGATCTCGCTAACGCCGTCCGGAACCTCGACATTAATTGTCCAGCCGTCAAGCGTATCGCGGCGCCATTTCAGAGTTTGCCCATTACCGGTGAATCTTAGCCCAGCGAGGTCCGTCACTGGACCGTCAGGTGCATGCTCTCCGGGTATCCATTTCGGATAATAAAGAGTGAGCGTGCCTGGGCTCGCCGGAATCGTCAATTGCGCGTGAAAGATTTTGCGGGGAGCTTCCGAAGCGTCCACGAAGATTTTTATGGTGGGTGCTTTAATCTGAGCGAATGACGCGCATGTCAGGAATAAGAGAAAGGCAACAAGGCGAATCCGGTTTATCAAGTTATTCCCCCGGGGCTCACAACAAGCACCTTAATATAGCAGCGATAGAGTGACACAGGAGACAGATGGAGGTGGTTCGAGCCTAGCGAGAAACGTAGCATTCGCATGGCCGGATGCAGAGGTTTGGCTACTTGACCGATGATCCGACAGCTAAACAGCTTCCTTGTGCGATTTTTTCGCCGCCTTCACCCGCGAACTTTGTAAATCGGCGAGCGCCGTGTGATATGCCTCGAAACACTCAGCTATGGACGCCCATGAATTCCAATTGGGGTCGGGGTGTTTCCATTTTATTTCATAGTTGCTTGGGATCGTATCAACCAGAACACTCATTCTTTGCTCCCATAGCAACTTCAACTGTTCGATATCAGTAGCGCTGGGCTGACCAGTCTCTTGTTCAGCCCTGTCAACCCATTCGCCAACTCTTAATCGCAATGTACTAACCATGCAAGGATTCTAATTCCGTGGTTATACCGGGGGCAATACAGTCGATTCGTCAATTCCAGCGTCTTCCACGCGGCCGATCGGCCCAGAACAAAATAAAACTTCAAAAGACCAATACGAAAAACAGTCTTTGTACAAGCGGCAACATCGCCGGTCGCAGCGCACGTGGCCTCAGTCTGCTCTACCAAGTGATTCTCGAACTGCTTTACTATGACGCATGGTCTCGCGCGGCAAATTCATCACCTTCGAAGGATTGGATGGATCGGGCAAAAGCACGCAACTGCAAAAACTGGCCGCCGCGCTTCGTGCCGGCAAAATCGCCTTGACATGTACGCGAGAACCGGGAGGAACTGCCGTCGGCGAGAAGATACGCAACGTGCTACTCGACACCGCAACCAGCGGCCTCGCGCCGCGAGCGGAATTGGCGCTGATGTTTGCCGCCCGCGCCCAACATATAAAAGAAGTGATTGAGCCTGCCCTGGAAGCCGGACATTTTGTTCTGTGCGACCGTTTCACCGACTCGAGCGAAGCCTACCAGGGGGGAGGACGCCAGCTGGGCAGCGAACTCATCCTCGAATTGCACCGCGTGCTTTGCAACAGTCTGCAACCCGATCTCACAATCCTTATGGATTCGGACGTAGACGCAAGCGTTGAACGCGCCAAAAGGCGAAACAATCTACGCAGTGAAAAAGTTGGAAGCTGCGAGCCGGACGAAAACCGCTTCGAGCACGAGAGCCGCGCTTTCTTCGAACGCGTCCACGCCACCTATCTGGCAATTGCTGCGCGCGACTCCGGCCGGATCGTGCTGGTCAATGCCCGTGGCACCCCTCAGCAAACCCACGAACAAATCGTGCAAACCGTCCAGCAAAAATTTAGACTTCGATAATTAATATGCTCAGGGGCGGCTGGCCCACCTTTACGCACTTTGTAGAGGTGGGAGCGACGAAGAGCCGACGGTCACAGCTTTTCTTTTGCGTCTGTGAGTAAGCTGAGGGCTGCCCATCTTCGTGAGATTTTGATCTCCTTAGAAAGCATAACCAAGGCTGGCCCTCGATAAGAGAGAAGGCTTTGTCAAGGCATAGTTGTCCTGGGCGGTGCGTGAGCACCGCTTTTTTTGCCAGAGAGGTTGAGGACCAAGGCTCTGGAAATATCTCACTTAATCAATTCCGGCGGAACGTCGTTCCACCAACCATCGATTCGACCTGAACGTCGGCCATGATTTTTCTATGCGAACATCCCGCCGCAGCCGTAGCCGGGACGGTGGGAAAGTGGGAAACATCTTTTTCGTTTTCCACCTTTCCACCCCGTCCATGCGGGATGCGAGAGCGCCCAATCAACACTTGCGGTCTAGCTTGCGCCGACCAGGGCCAGCCTCGAGCTGCTCTCGATACGAACGATTTCTGGATACGGCTTCTGTGTACGCAGCATCCAGTAAAGTCGCACGGCTAATTTGCGCGCCACCGCCGACTTCGAACGCATTTTTAAAGATTCAGAACCTCCCTCTGCCTTCAGAAGGATTTTGATTTCCCAGCGCAACCAGCAACGAGGATGCCCCATTTCTCGCGTCCTTTGCGAGAAAGCCTGCCCTGAGCGCAGTCGAAGGGTGGGAGGCATACCACCAGCACCGAATTATGCGGGGCGGACACTCTTGTCCGCCGCTTTTCGCACACCCTCGCCCAACCACCCCTTGTCATTCCTCCGGGCTGCCGCCCGGAGGAAAGTTCTCCATCCTCTCGCAAATGCGTACTAAGCCTCCTCATACCGCTTTGGCAACAGCATTTACTACTTGATTAAGGTGTTCCGCTAGCCCAATAGTCTCACGTCACGTCCAAGCGGGAAGCTTCATTTTCCCCGCGTTTATTCCGCGCCTAGATTGCGAAATATCGTAAAAATTTGGTGCCGGGAGGGGGAATCGAACCCCCACGGACTTTTCAGTCCTCCGGATTTTAAGTCCGGTACGTCTGCCAGTTCCGTCATCCCGGCGCGCGATTATTCTAACTGATCTTCACTTGCTATCATCCGTGCGTGACGGTCGCGAAACTTCTCATACTCGTCGCAGTGTTTTTTCTCACCTCCCTGGTGAGTGTGGTAACCGGTAGCACTTCTCTTATTACTGTCCCTGTTCTGATCGCGGTTGGAGTCGAGGCCCACATCGCGATCGCCACCAATATGCTGGCGCTGACATTTCTGAGCGCGGGGGGATCAATTCCATTTATTGGAAAGGGAATCATTCATCGCCGGGGGTTGCCGTTGTTCATCGGCCTCACGGTGGTGGGATCAACGATGGGCGCACTGCTGGTCCTTCGGGTGCCAGCGAGGGCGGTGCAACTTACATTGGCCGGAGCCCTGATTGTGGCAACAGGAGTGTTGTTAATCCGGCCGAACTTCGAATCAACGAAGATTGCGCAGCGAACATCGGGCGGATGGAAATTCTCAGGCCACGCTGCCACATTCTTACTCGCAGTTTATGGGGGATCCTTCAGCGGCGGCTACGTGACTATGCTCACTGCCGCGTTTGTCGTTTTTTTTGGCATGAGCCTGCTGAAATCAGTGGCAACCACAAAGGTCGTGAACTTTTTCTCTTCGGCAGTCGCAACGATAGTGTTCTTCTTGCGCGGTACTGTGAATTGGAAACTTGGCATTGCGCTTGGCCTGGTCATGTTCTTTGGAGCGCTCATAGGGAGCCGCACCAGTATGAGGGTCAGTCCCGAGTGGTTGCGAAGGATATTTGTTTTTGCGGTTCTGGGGATGGCGTTAAAGATGATACTGGTGGCAACTGCCCATTGACCGTCAATGGAAGCAGCCATTCAAAAAGTTTTGTCGCAACAACCGCTCCTAGAAGCTGAGCTGCCATAAATGGAAGTACGTCAATTGGCCGAATGCCGGTGAAGCTATCGGTTATCGAACGCGCTAATGTCACTGCGGGATTGGCAAATGATGTTGAAGCAGTAAACCAGTATGCGGCGGTGATGTAACTGCCAACAGCTACAGGAACTGCCATTGCCGAGTTTATCCGCAAACATCCCCAGATCACGCAGAGCAGTCCGAAGGTTGCGACGAACTCACTGATTAACTGCGGCCAGCCCGCGCGCGGATGGTGGGAAAGAGAAAATATTGGTTGACCAAACATCACATGCGCCAAGAGTGTTCCTATGATGCCGCCCGAAAACTGCGCCGCAAAGTAAATTGGGACCTCGGACCAGGGCATGAGCTTACGCATTCCCATCGCAAGGGTCACGGCTGGATTCAAGTGTGAGCCGGATATTGGACCGACAGCCAATATCAAAGCCACCAGCGCGGCGCCAGTAGCAATCGTGTTTGCAAGAAGAGCGAGAGCTACATTTCCGTCAGCCAAACGCTCAGCCATTATTCCGGAACCGACAACGGCGGCGACGAGCAAGCCGGTTCCCAAGAACTCGGCCGCGAAGCGCCGGACCAAATTGATTTTCATGTGCGGCCGATCTCGTCCACTTCTTTTTTAAGTGACAGCTTGTCAATACTGGCTAAGGGCAAACATAGAAACAAGCTGATTCTCCGTTCCAGAATCATGAATGCATCACGGTAGGCGCGTTGAATTTCGCTATCACTTCCTTTAACTGTTGCGGGATCTGGAACACCCCAGTGGGCCGTCATTGGCTGACCAGGCCAGAGGGGGCAAACCTCTTTCGCGGCATTGTCACAAACGGTGAACACGAAATCCATCGTCGGCGCATCAGGCTTCGCGAATTCGTCCCAACTCTTGCTTCGAAGGCCGTCCTGCGGCACATGAGCAATTTCCAGTTGCCGAATCGCTTCCGTCCGCACTGCTCCCGCTGGATGGCTCCCCGCGCTGTAAGCGGTAAAGGTCGGACCGCCTTTGAAGTTCAGGATGGCTTCGGCCATAATCGAGCGCGCCGAGTTTCCTGTGCAAAGAAAGAGAACGTTGTAATGCGTTACCATATCGTCCTCACTGGCAGCAGGCTGACTCGCAGCAGGATTCAATTCGTTGCGGCTTAACCGCCCGTATGAAGGCACTCATGAAATTGCCGTCCACTCGCGGTGCAATGGCATCCACGTTGATGTTTTGGCCGGAGAGGAACTCCCTGGCATCTTCTATGCGATAAATTCTGGTTGGCTCAATCTCGATTTTCTCGAATCCGGCCGAGGCAAGCTTGCTGCGGTACTCATTTTCCTCGAGAGCACCCGCAACGCAACCGACCCAGAGAAGCACACTTTGGCGAATTTCAGAAGGCATCTCACCACGGGTGACCACGTCAGATACGGCAAAACGTCCGCCGGGCTTCAGGACCCGAAGAGCCTCTCTGAGCACGCGGTCTTTATCTGCCGAAAGATTAATGACGCAGTTAGAAATGATGACATCCACCGAGTTGTCGGGCAATGGGATGTGCTCAATTTCACCTTTCAGGAATTCGACATTTTCAACTCCAGCTTTGCGTTTGTTTTCGTTCGCGAGCGCGAGCATTTCGTCGGTTATGTCGAGGCCGTAGGCCTTGCCGGTGGGGCCGACTCGTTTGGCCGAGAGCAATACATCTATGCCTCCGCCCGATCCGAGGTCCAGGACGACTTCGCCGGGATTCAAGTTCGCGAGCGCAGTTGGATTCCCGCAGCCCAACGAGGCCAGCATGGCTTCTTCAGGAATCTGCTGCGCCTGCGACTGGTCGTAAAGGTTGGACGTGATCGGATCGCCACATCCAGAGCTCGCCGTGGCTCCGCAACAAGAACTTCGACCGCTATTTACACGCAATGCGGCTTGTCCGTATCTCTCCTTAACAACTTCTTTTATATCGAGCTCGCTCATGGAATAACCCCTATCCAGAAATTTGAATGATGGTTTCGGTATCTACAGCTTTGTTGCGAGTACAACATTCGGCGTACAGGAACTGGAGAAGCGCTTGCAGCGCGGCGACGTTGGCGGTGTAGCGAAGAAATGTGCTCTCCCTTTGAACATGAACCAGATCTTCAGCTTTCAATTTGTCGAGATGGTGCGACAAAGTCGAGCTTGGAATATCGAGCTCTTCCTGAATTTCGCCGACGACAGCGCCCTCCGGATGAGCGGTGAGCAGGAATCGCATGATCCGAAGGCGCGGCTCGGTACCGATGGCGGAGAACATGTCCGCATACTTGGCGACTTGCTGGGCGGATTGTTTCGAATCTGGCTTTGCCATATTTCGATAGTTGCAGAAATATGGATATTAGTCAAGTGGATCATGGTGCGGTGCCCCAGGCAAGAGACATCAGGCATCGTGTCGGGGGATGGCTTTCAGCCATCCCGTAAATCGGCTCGGCGTTATTGCACGCGCTGAACGCCCTGCGCCACCCAAAAACAGGGCGACGTGCCTCACCCATTCCGATTGGAAAGCAGATTCCTCACCGCTGAAGCGGTTCGGAATGACAATATTTTATGGAGCGATGTTCGGAATGAGAATATCTCATGATGGCGTATCGCAGCGCTGAAAGCCTGCCCTCAGCGTAGCCGAACGGGCGCTGCGCCACCTAAAATCAGAGAAAGCGCTCGTCGAGCGTGAGATCTGCGGTAAAGTCGCCGTTTGGGCTAGTTTCCCGCCAAATGTACACGACTCTAGTGCTGCCGCTCTGCTGCGGGGCGTATCGAAGCAACGACTTACAAGGGTCATGCGGAGGGCCACTCAAATGCAATGGTTAGAGTGAGTGAGTATTCTTCTCCTCTTTCAGGTTCCCTGAACTAAGTCAGCCCATCTGAAGTTCTCCCTACCTTAGCGAACGACAACCTTAAGGAGGTTGATATGTTTGCACGCAATGTTTCTTTTCATTTGAAATCGAATATGCTTTCCGATTACACACGAACATTCGAGAAGGACATTCTTCCGATACTTCGCAAGCAGAATGGCTTTAAGGATGAAATTACGTTCTCCGGTCCGGGCGGAGTCGATGTGACCGCCATCAGTCTGTGGGACAACAAAGCCAATGCGGAAACTTACAACACGAATGCTTATCCGGAAGTGTTGAAGACGATGCAAAGATTCATCGAGGGAACGCCCAAGGTTCAGATCTCGGAAGTCGTTAACTCGACGTTCCATGGGGGCGTCCACGCAACAGCATAAGACCGTGATCTGATCCATACGAGAGGGCGGAGGTAATTCCGTCCTCTCGATTTATTTGCAGCTAACATGCCGCTGCGCTACGCTGATCGGAATATGGAAATACCGATTGCGTGCAATCTTTCTGATGGCGAGCTGCGAGAGCGGCGCGAAACTATTTTGGATTTCTTTCGCCAGTCCCTGCTCAATGTGACGTCGTTGCCGCTGGGCTACGCTTATAGTTTTCAGGCTTCGTCAGAGGTGCTGACTCGTCTGGCACAGCTTGTGGATTTGGAGCGGCGGTGTTGTCCGTTCCTGACGTTCAAGATTGTGGTTGAGGCTGGCGATTTACCAATTTGTTTGGAAGTGACGGGGTCGGCGGAGGCGAAGAACGTGATTGCGGAACTGTTTGGCGTTTGACCGAGGAGTTCAGATACAGCAGATTTCACCGCTAAAGCGGTTCGGAATGACAAATGTAATAGGGTGTGGAATCCCACTTCTCGCAAATGCGGCGAGAAATGGGGCACCCGGCGCGTTTCCGCTGCACGCAAGATCCCTCGCCCCGCTGGAGAAAACGCGGGGACTTCGGGATGACCCTCTGATTCATTTTGAATGATTTTGACGACTCTCTAAGGCCGGTTGATTTTGGCGACGAAGTCTCTTACGGGCTAAACGGTGGCGGGGCTTCCTGGTGGGAATGAGATCCGCGCTGTTTGCTTAGTTCAACCTGAAACGCCTGGGGAGTCAGCATGGACTTTTTGAGGAAGAGGTCGAGCAACGGATCGTCGGTATCCCCGGTCACCAGCGGCGGTGCACTCGATTCATCGCTTACGTCTAAGCTTTCGGGCTGAACCATAAGGTCGGGAATAACTCCGTTACTTCCTGTCAACCTCTGGATGAATTTTTCAACTTGATCCTTCTGAATGCCTGTCTTCTTGGTAAATTCAATTCCCATCCCCAACTCTGGGTGCATGACTCTCACAATGCCTTCGACCTTCAGTTCGGCTTCGCCGGCGCGCATGGATAGAGTCAATTTTGTGCGAACTGGAAACGGCGAGGCAAGTTCCAGATAGCATCCGCCCAGGCTGAGGTCGGTGAGCTTGCACGGTACGGGAGGATCGTCCTTCTCGGTATCTGGCGAGTGACGAATCAACCACGCATTAAGCTGCATCTGGACGTCAGCGGGCAAATCAACGAAGCGGATTCCGGTTTGGCGCTGAGCGTTTTCCCAGGCGACCTCGCCGGTGCATTTCAGAGTGTATTCCGTGTCGGGCAGGATGAATCGAACCTGCATCCGCTCACCGTTCTTCGCGCGGCGGGGCAGGCTTACGGCGATTCCACCTTCGCCGATGTCAAAAGTAAAAGCAGACTGTTCTGCTTTTCCCTCAACGAGCAAAGCCACTTTGATCTCGACCGGGATTCGAGCATTGCGGCGCCGCTCGCGTTTCATCAAAGCCCGGGCAGCACGGAAGCTGGCTTTTGCGCGTTCGACAGAGATGGGAGTGTAGAGCACGAAGTGCGCTCCTAAATCAAAGGCGCTGCCTAAAGCTTTTTGTCCGTCCACAATTGCGACCGCTACGGCACGTTTGTTGCAGGGTGCCGAGCGAGCGCTCTTGAGGACACTCGAAGCGAGTTGTTCTCCTGTGCAGTCAACGATTACAGCCTCGAAGCGGTGCCGGGTCAGCTTTTGGATGGCGGCGTCGGCGTTGGGACAGTGCTCCACGGTGATCTCAAGCTCGTTCAAGACACGCCGCAAGACGCGAACGATCTTGTCGTCAGAGCACAGAAGGAGCGCTTGCAGATTCATCATGGGTGTGGAGATACGTCCGCGCAAACAGACCCTAAAGCCAATGTAGGATTCGGGTTACTACCCAGTCAATGAAAGGACGCCGGATGAGGATTACGCCGGTAACCGAAAGTTCGCACGCCGAGGCGTTACGAGCATTCAATCAGTAGGAAGGAGTGCCTCGACTTGCATTGACATTGGCTAGAAACTGTGTAGAATCATTAACTTCCGGTGTATATTGGACTGTTGTGCGCGAGGTCTCATTTTTTAATCAGAAATGCGCGATCGCCAGAATCTTTATGTCCGGAATGGCAATCTAAAGTACAGTTTGTGAAATATATATAAAGGGACGAGGCTGAATTCTGATGGCTAAGCGACGTGGAAATCCTAACTGGGGCAAGCCGGAACCTATTGGCCCTATCACTCCTACGGTTACCGAGTTTGAGCAAGTTGTTAAGGAATATAAGCTTTCGCCAGATCAATATCTGCGATCAACCCGTTTGCGGGAGTGGGCGCGGCGAAACAAGAATTCTAAATACATCCCAGAGCCCTTGTTGGAAGCTTGGGGCTTTGAAATTGAGTCCACACTGTAAGTTCATTGAGGAGCGAAGCGAAGGCCGCAGAAATGCGGCCTTTTTTATTTGCGGGGACGGTTCGTGGTCCGTTCGACTCGGACATCGGGCCGCTCCCCGCGGGATCCCCATTCGACTCGCTTGCGCTCGCTCAGGGCGGGCTCTCTTATCCCCCGATGGGGAAAGCGCGGGGTCTTCGGGATGACTTGAGGGAGGGGTTGAAGGGGCGTCCTGGCACTTACCTCGATCGCATGGCAAGTGCAGGGTCTTCGGGACCAATGTTTGAAGCTGCTAAAATCGTTCTATCTATGAAATCAGAGAGCCCATTTACGGATGTTCCGAGCGCGATCTCGGAAATTCGCGCCGGGAAAATGGTGGTAGTCGTAGATGACGAGAGCCGCGAAAACGAGGGGGATCTCACGCTTGCAGCTGAGAAAGTTACGCCTGAGGCGATTAATTTTATGGCGAAGTACGGGCGCGGCCTTATCTGCCTGGCGATGACCGAGGAGCGGCTTGATCATCTTCGGTTGGGTCCGATGAGTTCTGAGAACACCTCAAACTATGGCACCGCATTCTGCGAGGCGATTGACGCGCGAGACGGCGTCACAACGGGTATCTCGGCGTACGATCGCGCCCGCACGATTCAGGTTGCAATTGACCCCGCGACCCGGCCTGCCGACTTAGCGCGTCCCGGACACGTTTTTCCTCTGCGCGCCCGCAAGGGTGGTGTGCTGGTGCGCGCTGGACAAACAGAAGCCGCGGTTGATCTCGCACGGCTGGGCGGATTGATCCCGGCGGGAATCATTTGCGAGATTATGCGCGATGACGGAACCATGGCGCGGGTTCCCGACCTCATAGAATTCTGCAAACTTCACGACCTGAAGATGCTGACCGTGGCGGAACTTATCCGCTACCGGCTACAGCATGAACGTTACGTTCATCGCATTGGGGAAGCACTGGTGGGAACGCGGTACGGCGAGTTTCGCCTGATTGCATATGAAAGTGAAATTGATGGCGGCGAGTCGCATGTAGCTTTGGTTTATGGAGACGTGGCCACGCCGGAAATCTCCCCCGAGGCGAATGTTCTGGTCCGCATGCACACTCATTGTTTGGTCGGCGACGTTTTTGGTGCGACCAGCTGCGATTGTCAGGCGACGATGAATGCATCGTTGCAGGCGATTGCGCGCGAAGGGCGCGGGGCGTTGATTTACCTGCACCAGACTTCGAAGGGACTCTCTGTGGACCGGGTAGGCGACCGGACATCTTTAAGTTTTCATAAGGACCGTATTCCTTCATCGCAATCCGGGCCGGAACATGAGCGGAAGACTCAGCGGGAGATTGGTATTGGGGCTCAAATTTTGTCCGATCTGAATTTGCGGCGGATTCGTTTGCTGACGAATCATCCTCGCAGGGTAGCGGCGCTGGAAGGATTTGGAATTGAGATTGTGGAGCACGTGCCGATGGAGTTGGAGAAGGTCAGGGCAAGGAGAAATTAAGCAGAGCTTGGAGTCTGCGGATCATGAGGTTGCAGGGATTGGGCCATTGAGCCAGGGTCGCGATTCGTACAGAAAAATTTGAAATGCCGCCAACCCGTCGTAGATATTCAAAACAGTTTGTTCTTGGAGCTTTGGGGTTTCTTGCCGGTACCTTCGGAACAGTGTGCTCAGCACAAACCGAACAAGCCCCTACCCTGCGGGTGGAGACTCGCGAGGTCGTTTTGCCTGTAGAGGTGGTGGAGGAGAGAAAAGATCCAAAGGGACTGCTGACGGCGCCAAATGGCGAGGCCGAGCACGTTTACATAATGTACAGCAGGGACATCGCAGGGCTATCGGCGAATTCGTTTCGTATTTTTGAGGATGGTAAACAGCAAAGGGTTCAACACTTTAGCATTGAAAAAGATCATTTGTGGGTAGCGAAAGACAATGTATCTCAACATTTAGAGTACTCGTGTACACCCACAGGTATTTGGGGCGGCTCAGACATTAAGGAGATCAGGATCAATAAGGGAGTGGGGGCACGCACATATCTACTTACCTACGTTCCACCCCCATCGCCTAAAGGTACCTGTCACCGCATCACGCTCAAGGTTGATCGCAAGCACGCAACAATCTTTGCTCCGGATCAGTACTGCAACACCAAGGACCCGCTCTCCGACCCACTGAGTGGAGCTGACCTTGGCAACAGGTTATTGGAGTACGCAAATTCACCACAGAGTGGCACTTTACCTTTGGCGGTGCAGTTCACCCCATTTTCGGGCTCCTCTGGTGCATACCGCGTCAATATCTCTGCCGAGATAACCGCAAGCCTTTTGAACCGCAAATGGGAAGGAAATCGCCTTCGCACGTCGATTGCGATCCTGGGGCTTGTCTATAACAAGCACGAAGAACTTATTTCACGTTTTAGTGACATCGCTTGCGTTCCCCCCGGCAACATCAACTGGAACGGTCCCCTTCCACCGAGTAACATCGCTTTGCCAGGGATTTCCGAGTTCCGGAAATTTTGGGAGGATTCGACGATCCCAACTACTTATCAAACGCAACTCGAATTAGGTACGGGCGACTATAGACTCGAACTTGTAATTACGGACGGAGAGAAATACGGACGGGCAACAGCCTCTATTACAGTCAATGATTTTAGCGGAGACGGTCTTGCCCTTGGAGGGATTGTTCTTTGCAAAAGATATCGCCGAAGTGTGGCTGAGCCGCGAGCGCCAACTCAGGCTCCCCAGTATATTCCGCTTGTATCCGATGGCACTGAATTTACAGCCGCCGGTGATACGAGATTCCACAAGGGCGAGCCATTCATCAGCTTTTTCGAGATTTTCGGATCGCAACTCAAGAATGCTTCTGCTTTGCAGCTGCAGATGAGAGTCGCTGACACAAAGACTGGGGAAATCAAATTAGACACGGGGACTAAGCCCCTGAAGGTAAGCACGACTCCCAACACCTCCTCCCCTTTACCTTTAGTACGGCAAATCTCAATTGATGCACTCCCTCCTGGTTCATATCGTCTGGAAGCGCAGGTGAGCGACTCTGAGGGGCATAAGACGGAGTGGAGCGCGGCGTCGTTCACGGTCGAATAACTCCAGGGCGGTCCACGCATTCGGGTTACGGATAGTAGGAATTAGTACTGAAGCTCGAAAAAGCAGGTCCCCATTCGACTCCTCCTCGTTTGCAATCGGAGTTCGCTAAGGGCAGGCTCTCCGCTTCGCCTTGCACCGGTCGGGATGACAGATTTTTGTATGTTCTAGAACGGTTTTCGGATCACGATCTCGCTGTCGTGGATAAAGAATTGCGCTGCGCATCGGTCTGATCCGCAGATCACTGGCAGCAACCCCGCGATCTGCTTGCGGGTGATGAGTCCGAGAGTTCCGCAATTTGGGCACGAGAGCACGGCCCAATAAGGATCGGCAGTTTCACCGACCTTGCCGGCATTTTCAAGCACAAAAATTGTTCCCGGAGACATCTGCTCGGGAATCCATTCGGTCAGGATGTCGAGTTCTCCAACCATTTTGCCTCGCTTTCGGAAAGCCGCGGGTTCCCTGTACTGCTTACGAAGCTGCTCTTCTTCCTAACTGCCTTTTGTGCATCAGGTTCGCTTGCGGCACACATTTACTGGCTTTTTTTTCGCCGCGAATCATCGCTTTTACTTGACGCACTTTGTCGCTCAGGCAAACCGCGAGCATGGGTTGCTGAGAGTTCTTGAGAATGTCCACGATCTGGATAGGCGATGTTTCCAGATAGAGGGATGAACCATCAGTGAGCAAGTGATAATCGGATTTGCCCCCAACCGTTTCAGCGAGGCGTTTCTTGAACTCGCGCTGCAGGAATCGCACTACTTTCCGCACTCCTTGCAGCGAGAAGCCTCGCCGCCGCAGATCGCAAATCACGGAAACTTCCACGAGGTCATCCATCGAATACAGCCTCCGGTGCCCTTCGCGGATGGGGACGACGATGCCTCGCTCGTCCCACCATTGCAACTGGCGTGGCGTGATGCCGGTCAGTCGAACTACCTCACCTGAAGTGAAGGTTTGCAGCATATTATGCAAATGTTTCAAACAATGGAAATAACTTTTGTTTCAAAGCATTCTAGGTGGGAAACGCTGGGTTTCAATGACTGACTAGGTGCAGGGGGTTACTAAAGGGTTTCGCGAACCCACGGAGTTGAATCTGGGGGCAGTTGTTAAAACCCATTAACCACGAAGGACACGAAGGCGCACAAAGGAAACCGGAGCAATTGGTGGAACTCTGCTGAACTTATCGTGGCTGGGTTTACTTCTAAGCTTTGCGGTCTTGATCAGAATACATTTCGTCTTCGGGTATGGGTGAAACAACTGTGGAGGGTCCACCAATACCCGAGCGGGTTCGGGCGGAAAACATGGGGCCTCGTGCGAGCTTGGTGGGAGCGAAACTCGAAAGACCAAACGGCATTTGGACGTCATCGTAGATGGCTTCAATTCCGCCGCGCATGAAATATGTCTCGTGCCAGAACCCGGTTCCTCCGGAATCCTTGAGAAAGTTTGTCCACCATACGCGGTGCGGTTCGGAGCGCGCCCATTTCTCGAGTGACTCGAAATCCCGCCAGTACTGACGCATTCCCGCATGAGGTGGGAAGAGTGAATACACGATGGGTTCATGCCTGAGCAATCCATCGGGCATTTGCGCGACGGAATCGGAGATCTTTGGCCCAAAACCGATCAGGGTCTTGAGTCCTGTAATGGTTCTCACTTTCATGCCCAAGTAGATAACTACCAAGTCGGGGTATGCGGTTAGATCAACTGTCAGGCGCTGGACTTTCATAACGTCCTCCGAGCGGTGGAACCTTCGGGTTGGGTGAAGTAATGATGCGGGGAACCGCCGCCGACAAAGTGAACGATCTCGAGATGGTCACCTTCAGCGAGCAGAGTTTGCGGCCACCGCTCTCGCGGGGCGATGTCCCGGTTTAACTCCACTGCTACGCGATCTTCTTTCATTCCGAGTTCAGCAATTAGTTGTGACAATGAAAGAGGCGAGTCAAACTCGCGCTCTTTGCCGTTGAGGTGAATTTTCATGTCACGACGAGCTGGGCACGGCAAGTTTGCCGGAAGGTGAGAGGTTGTTGGCGAATTCATTAAGCCACTGCCGCTGCTCAGCAGTTTCTGGCACGGACACACCTCGAGTTCTACTGATCTGCTGGAGGGCATCGTCTACGCTTACGCCATTCGCAATCAAGAGAGCAGCCGCCACGAGCCCAGCCCGACCAACACTCTGGCGACAGTGAATTGCGACATTTCGTCCACCGTCTAGGGCCTCGCGCAGCGTGCCCAAGAGCCCCATCACGTCGGATCGCGGATTTGGAACATCGCGGTCTTTGATGGGGAATGAGAGAAATTCAATGTGATGAGTTTTGCAAACAGCCGACTCGGCTTTCAGCCCAAGCTCCTCCATTTCATCGGGAGCTAAGAGCGAAGTGACCACATCTACGTTACTTTTCTTCCATCCCTCAACCTCGTTCTCAAGCCAGTCGCCGCCGCGAGGACGAGAAGTTATTGCCAAGCGGCCGGGCCAGGAGGCGTCAATCCAATAAAGTAAAGGACTCATATATGCATTCGAATGGAGAATTCTATAACTTCTCCTGAACTATAATCTCACGGGGCAATACGTTTACGTCTATGCCTCGCGATCTCAAAATCTTCAAACGGTGATGACCGTCCAAAATCGTGCCGTCCGGTCGGACTTTTATGGAGTCTTTCGAACCTGGCATCAAAGACTGTTCGATCAACTCCGTGGAGAGGCGATTCAACTCATTCAATTTTACCTCGCTGAGCGAAGTGTCGGAGTGGAGGGCCTTCAAGGGAGGGCGTGGCAAGAACTCAGACATCGCGAAACTTTTGACCTTACGCTTCGATTTTTCTCAGCTGGAATTTGCGGGTTGCCGTGCGGCCCGAATAGTTCGCCTGCACCAAAACGGATGAATCGGGCAGAGAAGACTCATCCACTTCGATCTTCATCTCGGCATCGCCGCCCTCTGTGGTCACCACCTGGTTGTAGAAAGGAACGGCGTCCGGCCTGGCGAATCTCACCGTAAGGCGTGCACCTTCGACCCCTGAGCCACCGTCAGTGACGCGAAGCCGCATGGTCAGGTTCTGATCGGAGTGCACGGAATTCGCGTTCAGCCACTGCACGTCGAGCTCTTTGATGGCGGCCAAAACTTCCGGACTTTCCCGCTTATCCAAAACGCTGTCCAGCCGCCCATCCCGAATGGCGTCAAGGACCACCCGGTGTTGGTCCCGCAATATTTGCTCTTTTTGTTGATCGTTGAATCCAGACTCAGAGGCCCGGTCCGCGTAAGACTTGGCGCATTTCCCGATGCAACGGCCGCGCACGAAAACCTGGGTTTGCAAAAGGAGCTCGCTTTCGCGCGCCTCGCTTTGCACGTGGTAGATCTTGTCTTCGTGCTTTATGTCGGTATTAAAACCAAAAATCATGAGATTTCGTTTTAGTCGCTACACAAAATCTAACACGTTTGAAAAGAGTTCTTCAGAAATGGTTCGACAGCGTTTTAATTTGAGCGCGACGTTTGGTTAGTCATGGTGGAAATAGAAGAGATTTCCGTCAAGATCCTTTACGGTGAACTGAGGTAATCCCCAAGGTTTTTTTTCGGGAGGATCCGCGATGTTCGCACCTAACGACTTCAGTTCCTGGTACGACGCATCGAGATCTTCAGCGAATACCCAATGAACGGCAGGTTCGAACGGCGGCTTTCTCTTCCGAAAAAATATTGGCCCCATATCACCGTGTGACACGGCCCCAATTTCGTTGCCTGGGTAAAAGCCATCCAATCTCAAAGCCGAGGGCATCTCTGTAATGCTGTTGGGCGCGTTCGACGTCAGCGACCGGTAGCTCTGGTACTGGCTTGCCAATCGAGGTCATTTTCTCTTTCTCTTTTGCGCTCACGAGCTCTCCTTATTCGCTAACCAGTAGCGACTTGCCAACACGCGCGAGATCGGTTAAGGATTTATTCAAACTGAGGCATTACTTTGTTCCAAGTCTCTTGACACTATGGACTGTGAAAACTAATCTAGACTGTTTACTCAGCCGCAAATTATACAGCCGTCTCTATGCCCGACAATTATTTCGCGAATTACCTGCCCTTATTAATTCATTTCCTGCTGGCGGCGGGTTTTGCCGTGGCGGTAGTTACCCTTTCGTACTTTATCGGCTACAGGCGCCCCACCCGGGCCAAGATGTCTCCTTATGAATGTGGAATGATCGCGGTGGGTGACGCTCGGGGCCGCTTCTCCGTTAAATTTTACCTGGTTGCAATGCTCTTTATCTTATTCGACGTGGAAGCGGTTTTCCTTTACCCGTGGGCCGTGATCTTACGGCAACTTAAGATGTTCGGATTTTGGGAGATGTTGGTCTATATAGGCATTGTTCTTGTGGGCTTCTTTTATATATGGAAGAAGGGCGCTTTGGATTGGGGAGAGCCTTCGCCGCGCAGAGGTGAAGGCTGATGGCCTTAGCCCCTGCAGTGACCGACATCGAACAACTGAAAGATCATCCGGCGATTGCACGGTTAATTGCATGGAATCCTTCAGCAATCGAGGGCGTCAAGTTCGATCGGGATGAAATGACAATCTATGTCGAGCGATCCGCTATTCGTGAAGCTTGCAGTTTGTTGAGAGATGACCCCAACTGCTTATTTAATTATTTGTCAGACGTGACTTGTGTTGACTGGTTTCCCTCCGAGCCACGCTTTGAAGTGATTTATCAACTCTTGTCTATTTCCAAGAAGGAACGGGTTCGCCTGAAGGTTCGATTGGGCAGCGATAGTCCCAGCGTTGAATCGGTCACATCGGTGTGGCCGGGAGCGAATTATTTTGAACGGGAAGTGTTTGACCTGTTTGGAATTCGGTTCACCGGGCATCCTTATCTGCGCCGCCTGCTGATGCCGGAAGATTGGGAAGGCCACCCGCTGCGCAAAGATTATCCAGTGGAGGGCTACCGGTAAGCATGGGCCACCTCACCCAAATGCCTGCGCTCGAGCAGGGTCAAGACAACACCATGATCCTGAATATGGGTCCGCAGCATCCGTCCACGCACGGGGTGTTGCGTTTGATCCTTGAGATTGATGGCGAGAATATCGTTCGGATGATGCCCGACATTGGGTACCTGCACACGGGCATTGAGAAGACCTGTGAGGCCAAGTTTTATCACCAGGTGGTGCCGCTCACTGATCGCATTGATTATCTGTGTCCCCTGACTAACAACCTTTGTTATGTGCTCGCGGTCGAGAAACTCCTGGGCCTGGAAATTCCTCCAAAGGCGCAATGGCTGCGGGTAATGCTGAACGAACTGACTCGCATCAATTCTCATCTGGTGTGGCTGGGAACCCACGCCATGGATATTGGCGCGATGACCGTGTTCCTTTACTGCTTCCGCGAGCGTGAAGACATTCTGCGTCTATTCGAGGCGGTGAGCGGCCAGCGCATGATGACCTCCTACTTTCGCGTCGGGGGCGTTGCGCTGGAACCGCCGCTGGGATTTTTAGAGCGGGTACGCGACTTCGCCAGGCGTTTCCCTTCCAAAGTGGATGAGTACGAAAACCTGCTGACGGGAAATCCCATCTGGGTCATGCGCACGAAGGGCGTCGCGAAAATTACCGCTGACGACGCCATCGCGCTCGGAGTCAGCGGGCCAACGCTGCGCGCCAGCGGCGTGGATTTTGATTTGCGCCGCGACATCCCTTACTCTGGTTACGAAAATTTTAAATTCAAAGTGCCGGTCGCGACTGAGGGCGATGTATTCGCGCGATACATGTGCCGGGTTCGCGAACTGCGCGAATCCATTGCAATCGTGCAGCAGGCGGTGGAAGGAATGCCTGAAGGTCCGGTAAAGGCCAATGCTCCGAAAGTAGTGCTGCCGGATCGCGAAAAGATGAAGACGCAGATGGAAGCGCTCATCTACCACTTTAAAATCGTCACGGAAGGTTTTGCGGTACCAGAGGGCGAGGTATATCAGGCGGTAGAATCTCCGCGCGGCGAAATGGGATATTACATCGTAAGTGATGGAACAGCGAAGCCGTATAGAGTCCACATGCGGTCTGCCTGTCTCGCGAACATGCAGGCGTTGCCCGCGATGTGCGAGGGGAAGTTATTGGCGGACGTAGTTGCGGCGATTGGAAGCATAGACATTGTGTTGGGGGAGATAGACAGATAAAGCATTGAGTAATTGGGCATTTTCGTTTCTCGGTAATCTTTGAAAGGGCACGCCTTCAGGCGTGCCGTAAAGGGGAATTTGAGGTTACGACGCGGCTGAAGCCGCGTCCTTTCAAAGCTCATCATGCGAGCATGATGGAACGAAAGTTAAGCGATTTGATGAACCATGCGTTTTTCTGAACAATTCGAGATCCGTTTCTTGCGGATGCTGGCGCACTATCCGACGAAGCGCTCCGTATTAGTTCCAACGTTGCTGTATGCGCAGGATGAAACTGGTTATTTGAGTCCCGAAGTGATTCATGAAATTGCGCAACGGCTCGAACTCACCGATCTTGAGGTTGAAAATGTGATCAGTTATTACTCCATGCTCACGAAGGAACCTCGAGGCAAGTACAACGTGCAAGTTTGCACCAACATCGCATGCCTGGTTCGCGGAGGCGAAGAACTTCTCGATCACTGCAAGCAAAAGCTGGGAATCAGAAATAAGGGAACGACGGCGGATGGCTTGTTCTCGTTAGAAGAAGTGGAGTGTATCGGCGCGTGCAGTTGGGCGCCGGCAGTGCAGGTGAATTACGACTTCCACGAAAATCTGACGACGGAAAAGATGGATGAGGTACTTGAGCAATACGCGGGCAGAGAAAAATAACAATTTCAGATTGAAGATTTTAGATTGCAGAATTGAAATGCGAGTCTTGAATTCTTCAATCTAAAATCTTCAGTCTACAATCAAGAAAAATGGCTTCTCTAGTTTCACATCCCGACGAAGTAAAAGTTGTGTCCAAGCGCTTTGGATTGGGCGCGACCAACATTGACCGCTATTGCGAGCTTGACGGCTACACGGCGCTACAAAAGGCGTTGGAGATGCAGCCGGACGCCATCGTCAATGAAGTGAAGAATTCCGGATTGCGCGGGCGCGGCGGCGCGGGATTTAACACCGGCCTCAAATGGTCGTTCGTTCCCAAGCAATCGGCAAAGCCAAAATACATTCTCTGCAATGGCGATGAGAGCGAGCCTGGAACCTGCAAAGACCGGCTGATTCTCGAGCATGATCCGCATGCGGTTATTGAGGGTGTAGTCATTGCAGGCCTGGCCGTCGGCGCGCATGCCGGCTACATCTACGTTCGGGGAGAATACCGCTACCTTCTTGAAATTATGCAGAAGGCCATTGACGGCGCTTATGCCCGCGGCTTCGTGGGCAAGAACGTTATGGGCAGCAGTTATAACTTTGACGTTTATTGGCACGGCGGCGCCGGGGCGTACGAAGTCGGCGAAGAGTCGGCTCTGATGGAATCGCTCGAAGGCAAGCGCGGGATCCCGCGCATTCGTCCTCCCTTTCCAGCTGTGGTCGGATTATGGGGCGGCCCGACCGTCATCAATAATGTTGAGACCCTGGCCAGCGTTCCGCACATCATCAATGGAGGTGCTGAATGGTTCGCAAATCTCGGCACGCCAAAAAACGGCGGGACGCGGTTGTTCTGCCTGAGCGGGCATCTGAATAAGCCCGGCGTGTACGAATTGCCCATGGGATACAACTTGAAGAAAATGATTTACGACGTGGGCGGCGGAATTCCCAACGGACGGAAATTGAAAGCTGTTGTGCCCGGTGGATCGAGCTGCCCATTGCTGACTGCCGATGAAATTGATCTGCCGATGGATTTCGATTCCCTGGCGAAGGCTGGCAGCATGCTTGGGTCGGGCGGCCTGGTCGCGGTGGACGACACCACTTGCATGGTAAAGTTTGCGCTGCGCATCATGAAGTTTTACCGGCACGAAAGTTGCGGATGGTGCATCCCGTGCCGCGAAGGCACCGACTGGCTGGAAAAGACTTTGAAACGATTCCACGCGGGCGGTGGAATTGAAAAGGATATAGACAACATTCAGTACTTGTCGGAAAACATGCTGGGCCGGACTTTTTGTCCGTTGGGCGATGCGGCGGCATTGCCAACGATTTCCATTGTGAAGAAGTTCCGGAAAGAATTTGAAGACCATTTGGAAGGAAGGCCCTGTCCGTTTGAGAAGAAGGGCGTCGCAGAGATGGCGATGGCAGATTGAGGGATTGCTTTAATTTACGAATTGTCGAATTTGCGAATTGACGGATTTACGAATTGACGGATTTGTACCAAGCGGGTCGGCTTTGATCGGCGATCTTGGACCAACAACGAATGACCACCGACAAATTCTTCAATCCGTAACTCCGACAATCCGTAAATAAAAAGGATTTCAATGCCTGACGTAAACATAACCGTTGACGGCAAGAAGGTCACGGCTCCTGCCGGAACTCTTCTCATTGAAGCCTGTAAGACGGTCGGTATCGAAGTGCCGTCTTTTTGTTATTACCCCAATCTTTCTTTGCAGGGCGCTTGCCGCATGTGTCTGGTGCGGGTCGAGAAGATGCCCAAGCTCCAAACTGCTTGCACCACGGTGATAACCGAAGGCATGTCGGTAACGACCAATAATGACGAAATCCATCAGGCACGCAAGAGCATGGTGGAGATGCTTCTTGGCAATCACCCTCTCGACTGCCCGGTATGCGATGCCGGCGGCGAATGTGAACTTCAGGACATGACGTTCTCTTACGGCGCTGCCGAGTCGAAATTCATTGACATCAAGAATCATCGCGAAGAACAGCAGTGGTCGCCGGTGGTTTATTTCGACCGGCCCCGCTGCATTTTGTGTTACCGCTGCGTGCGCGTGTGCGGCGAGGGCATGGATGTATGGGCGCTGGGCGTCCAGAATCGCGGGGTCAGTTCCATCATTGCGCCGAATCTTGAAGATCATCTCAATTGCGAAGAATGTGGCATGTGCATTGACATATGTCCCGTTGGCGCTCTGACCTCCGGTGCATATCGCTACAAGACGCGGCCGTGGGAGATGAACCATGTTGGCACCACCTGCACGCATTGCGCGGATGGGTGCAAGACCACGCTGGGCGTGCGCCGCTCCGACACCGGCATGGAAATCGTCCGCGGCGATAATCGTGACAAGAGCGGAATCAATGGCGACTTTCTCTGCATAAAAGGACGTTACGCATTCGATTTCGCGAACCATGAAGACCGTCTGACCACGCCGCTGATTCGCAAGAATGGGCGGCTGACTCCTTCTACATGGGAAGAAGCATTTCAGTTAGTCGGCAAGAAGTTTGCCGAAGTCCGCGATAAGGATGGAGGGCAAGCCGTCGGCGTCGTGGGGTCAACGCGCACTACGAACGAAGAAAATTATCTGCTGCAAAAATTCGCTCGCGTGGTACTGCGCACCAACAACATTGATCACCATCGCACGGCGGACTTTCCGGCCTTCGCCGCGGCGCTGTCCGGCAAGCCGGAATCAACCGCAACCATGCGGGATGTATTTAATGCGCCCGCGATTCTATTGATTGGTAACGACCCCACCGATCAGCATCCGCTGCTCGCATGGCAAATCCGCAATAACGTTCGCCTGCACGGCGCGCGTTTGTATGTCGTAAATTCGAAGCCGATCAAGCTTCGTCGGCAAGCGGCGGTCTTCTCACAAATTCGAGAAGGGGCTGAAGCCAGCTTCCTATCGTTCCTCGCGGGAGACGATTCTGCGCTCGGCACTCTCGCGACCGATATCAATCTTCCTGAATCGTGGATGAGCCTGCGTGAGAAACTGCGCGGCGAAAAAGATCTGGTGATCATTTTTGGATCGGAAATTCGCGGCGAAGCAATTTCAGCTTTGCTGAACTTCGGGGCCAACATTCACGGCGCAAAATACGTTTGCCTGGGCGATTACGCGAACTCGCGCGGCGCTGCTGATATGGGCATCTATCCCGACTTGCTTCCCGGATACCAGCCTGTCGCTCAAGCTGAAAAATTCGGCGAAGAATGGAATGGCATGCCGTCCGCGCCCGGATTAACGCTTCCTGAAATGCTGGAGAGCGCGACGGCAGGCAGGCTGAAAGCGCTTTACGTTGTGGGAGCGAATCCCGTGGGACGGCTTGGCCTCGAACCCTCAGCATTATCCCAAACTTTTCTCGTGGTGCAGGACATGTTTTTGACCGAAACTGCTGCCGTCGCCGACGTTGTGTTGCCTGCGGCGAGTGCATACGAGAAGTCGGGCACGTTCACCAATACTTGCGGCGATCTGCAAATAGTAAAGAAGGCGGGCGAAGTTACCGCGGTCAAATCCGATTTCGAAATGATTGTCCGCATCGCCGACGCAGCGGGATTCGAAGTAAGCAATCTGGTCCCGTTCAGCCGCGGATCGCGCGCCGATATGGGGCAGTCTCGCGGGGCTCAGTCTGGCGAAGCCGATCGGCACAGCGTTTGGCTGGAATCGAAAGGACTCGAACCTAAGATGAGTCCGTTCGATCCCATGGCTATTCTCGATGAAATTCAGCGGCTGGTGCCGGGGTACGACGTGTCGCGGATCAACCTGCTGGCCGGCGGCGATGAACACACGTCGCTGTCGAAGAGCGGGCCGGGCAAGGCTCATGACCCGATCCTGATTGTGCCCGCCAATAACGATTTGTTCAGTTCGGGAACCTTGGGACGTTATTCGCGGACTTTAAATGCTGTGATGGAGAACCATCATAAGAATCCTGCCGAAGCGGAGGTCGCCGCGGATTGACGCGGGCGCCACTAAGTTAGATGAGCCCACATAACTCCACATCGAAGGCCGCATTGTGACTCTGGGCACGTTCATCCTGGTTTCGCTGGTCAAGATTTTGCTGGCGCTCTTCGTGCTGCTCACCGCCGTGGCCTATACGGTGTGGCTTGAGCGCAAAGTCGTGGGGCATATACAGAACCGCTGGGGGCCGACTCGTGTGGGTCCGTTCGGACTGCTTCAGCCGATGGCGGACGGAGTGAAATTTCTTTTCAAGGAAGACTTGACGCCACCGCATGTTTACAAGCCCTTGTACATTGCCGCGCCAATGATTGCGGTGGTTTTTGCGTTGACTTCGATCGCGGTGATTCCGTTTGGAAACTGGGTTCAGATCGGCAGTATTTATACACCGGTGCAAATCACGGACGTGAATATTGGTTTGCTGATCATTCTCGGAATTACATCTCTCGGCGTATATGGAGTGGCGCTTGCAGGATGGTCGTCGAACAGCAAATATTCTCTGCTGGGCGGATTGCGGGCCAGCGCGCAGATGGTGAGTTATGAAATTGCGCTGGGACTTTCGCTGGTCGGCGTGGTGATACTGTCGGGAAGCTTGAGCCTGCGCGAGATCGTGGATGCCCAGGCTGGGCATTTTTGGGGATTCATCCCCAACTGGAATATTTTTCGGGGCGGCCAGTTTGTCGCCTTCTTTATTTATTTGATGGCGGCGTATGCGGAAACGAATCGCATTCCGTTTGACTTGCCGGAAGCGGAAACAGAATTAGTTGCGGGATATCACACCGAATATAGCGCCATGAAATTTGCAATGTTCTTCATGGCTGAGTACGCGAACATGATCACCGTGGCGTGCCTCGCTACCATCATGTTTCTGGGAGGGTGGAGCGGACCGGTGTTTGGCCCCGAAATCCTTCAGGACGTGCTTCCAATATTTTGGTTTGCGCTGAGGGTCTTTGGATTTTTATTTGTGTATATTTGGGTGCGCGGAACGTTGCCAAGATTTCGCTATGACCAGCTCATGGCATTCGGATGGAAATTCCTGCTGCCGTTAGCCATTGCGAATCTGGTGATAACGGCGTTGATTGTGGCCTTGCGGGCGTAGCGGAAGATGCTTCATTTAATCCTATTCTCGGTGTTCGGATTGATCTGCGCCGCTGCGGCGGTGAACCTGCTGGTGCAAACCCATCCTATTAACAGCGCGCTGTCACTGGTCGTCGTGATGGGATCGCTGGCTGTCGAGTATTTGCTGCTGGGCGCGGAATTCGTCGCCGCCGTTCAGGTAATTGTTTACGCCGGCGCCATCATGGTTCTGTTTGTCTTCGTCATCATGCTGTTGAACGCGGGCACGGAAGAGCACACGAAGGGCAGCCGTGTTTCGCTATTCATTGGAATCCCGGGAATGATGATTGGCAGCGTGCTGATGGCATGGATTCTGATAACGCATTCCCGTACCGGCTCCGTAGAAGCAGGCGCGCTACCCGGCGATCCGAGGCAAATTGCGCAATTGTTATTTCACGAATTTCTTTTGCCGTTTGAAGTTACGTCAATTTTGGTGTTGATTGCCATCATGGGTGCGGTCGTTCTGGCGGCGCGCCCGGAAGCATTGCAGCCCACCGAGGGGGATCGCTGATGGGAGTTTCTCTCTCTTATTACCTCGTGCTCAGCGGATTTCTGTTCGCCTGCGGGGTGACCGGGTTTCTAATCAAGCGCAACATCATCACTATATTTATGTCTATTGAGCTCATGCTCAACGGAGTGAATCTGTCGTTCGTCGCGTTTGCGGCCCAATGGCACGCGCTGAGCGGTCAGGTTTTTGTTTTCTTCGTGATGGTAGTCGCGGCGGCGGAAGCCGCGGTCGGACTCGCAATTATTATCGCCGTGTACCGCACCCGCGAAACTCTTAACGTGGATCAGGTAAATCTGCTCAAGCTATGAATCCACAACTCCATCTTTGGCTGATCCCCGTGCTACCACTGATCGGCGCTGCCATCAATGGCTTATTCGGGAAACGTTTCTCGCGGGCGGCCGTGTCCAGCGTTGCGTTGCTTTTCTGCGGGGCTGCGTTCGCGATGGCGCTGTGGGTGGTTTCGCAATTCCCTTCCCTGGCATTGCCCCACACTGAGTTTCTGGCAACCTGGATTCGCGCGGGAAATTTTCAGGCGGATTTCAGTTTCTATCTCGACCAGTTGTCTCTGGTGATGTTGCTTGTAGTCACGGGCGTGGGATTTCTGATCCATATTTATTCCGTCGGCTACATGTGGGAAGAGGGCGGTTTCTACCGCTTCTTTTCTTATCTGAATCTATTCATGTTTTTCATGCTGACCCTGGTGCTGGCGAGCAACTACCTGCTCATGTTTATTGGCTGGGAGGGCGTTGGACTCGCGTCTTACCTGCTGATTGGTTTTTGGTTTACCAAAGATTCTGCAGCGGCGGCCGGCAAGAAAGCATTCATCGTCAATCGCATCGGGGACTTTGGATTTCTCATCGCGTTGTTTCTTCTGATTCAGCATTTCGGATCTTTAGATTTCGGCACAGTGTTTCAGAGCGTCTCGCCGTTAAGCCCCGAAACCGGGGGAGCAGGATTGCTCACCACGATCGCTCTGCTGCTTCTGGTAGGGGCATGCGGTAAGTCGGCGCAGATTCCGCTTTATGTGTGGCTGCCCGATGCGATGGAAGGTCCCACGCCAGTTTCCGCCTTGATTCATGCTGCCACAATGGTGACGGCGGGCGTGTATATGGTTTCGCGGTCGCACGTGATTTTTGAGCGGGCGCCGACTGCACTGACAGTTGTCGCGATCATTGGAACGCTCACTGCGTTGTTTGCGGCGAGTATTGGCGTGGTGCAGACGGATATCAAGAAGGTCCTTGCGTATTCCACGATCTCGCAACTGGGCTACATGTTCATGGCATGTGGCGTGGCGGCATTTTCCGCTGGCATTTTTCATCTGATGACGCATGCATTTTTCAAAGGGCTGCTATTTCTTGCCGCTGGATCGGTGATTCATGGCCTCGGCGGTGAGCAGGACATGCGCCGCATGGGCGGTCTGCGAAAGAAAATTCCCTGGACTTTCTGGACCATGACTGCGGCGACATTCGCGATTGCGGGGATTCCTCCCTTTGCGGGATTCTTCAGCAAAGACGAAATTCTGTGGCGAGCCTATCAGGCCAGCTGGATTTACTGGCTCATCGGATTGCTGACGGCTTTTCTTACTTCTTTTTATATGTTCCGGCTATGGTTCATGACGTTCTTCGGCGAATATCGCGGGGATCTGGACAATTCTCACATACATGACGAACATGCTGATGCTTCGCGGGCGGGGGCGCCCCCGCCACACGAACATGGGCATGGCAGCATTCACGAAAGTCCGAAGGTTATGCTGATTCCGCTGATGATTCTGGCCGTGCTTTCGATTTGCGGAGGGTGGATCGGCGTTCCGGGCTCGCTGGGTGGGAATAATAAATTCGACAAGTTTCTGGGACCTGTGTTCCGAGCAACCGCACCTGATGTGAACTCGACCCATGCGTCCCCTGGCGAGACGGCCCCTCCGGAGAAACAGACCGAAGGCCAGGAGCCGAAGACCGGCCACAGCACCGAACTGGCGTTCACCGGAATCTCAGTGATCGCGGGCCTGACGGGCCTCTACCTCGCGTGGCTGCTCTATGTTCGCCGTCCTCAATTGCCCCAGCAAATTGCCCACTCCCTTGGCGGATTCTATGAGGCGGCGCTGCACAAGTATTACGTGGACGAAACCTATGCGACTCTTTTCGTCAAACCTCTGGTTGACGGGTCACGCGTGATTTTGTGGCACGGGATTGATCAGGGAGTGATTGACGCCGCCGTGGATAACAGCGCGGATGGCGCCCGTGATGTTTCCGACACCATGCGCCACATGCAGTCAGGCAATGTACGCTCGTACGCCGGATGGGTTGCAGTTGGAGCCGCGGCACTGATCGCATACATGATCTGGGTGGCGTTCCGATGAGCATGATGAATCTGGATAGCTCAATCCTGTCGCTGATCACGTTTATACCGCTCGGGGGAGCGCTGCTGTTGATGCTTTTCCCGCGCCGCGATCGTGATATCAAGATCTTTGCGCTCGTCATTTCGCTGCTGGCCTTCGTGGCTTCGCTGCATTTGCCGGCTCATTTCCAGCGCGTCCAGGGTCCTTTTCAGTTCGAACACGACAATGTTTGGATCGAGCATCCGAATATCCATTACCACATGGGCATTGACGGAATTTCCATGTGGCTGGTTGTGCTCACAACATTCCTGACGCCGCTGTGCGTGCTCATTTCCTGGAAGTCCATCCATGAGCGGGTAAAAGAATTTTTTATTCTTCTGCTGGTGCTAGAGACCGCGCTGATCGGGGTTTTCGTTTCGCTCGATCTGTTCCTCTTTTATTTCTTCTGGGAAGCGGCCCTCATTCCAATGGCGTTGCTGATTGGAATGTACGGACACGGGCGGAAGGTGTATGCGGCGATCAAGTTTTTCCTGTTCACTATGATCGCTTCCGTATTCATGCTGGCGGCGATTTTGTGGCTGTATGCCCGGGTCGGGTCATTCGATTTCGTGACCGTGCAAAACGCAATCCGGAGCGGCCAGGTGCAGGATTTTTCCAGTGCGGCGATTTGGCTATTTCTCGGATTCTTTATTGCCTTTGCCGTCAAAGTGCCGCTCTTTCCATTCCACACATGGCTGCCCGACGCTCACGTCGAAGCGCCCACCGCTGGATCGGTCATGCTGGCCGGGGTTTTGTTGAAGATGGGTACTTATGGAATGTTGCGGTTTAACCTCGGATTATTCCCAGACCAGTCGCGGCGAAATGCCCCGTGGATCATGGTGCTCGCCCTGATTGGGATCATCTATGGCGCGCTGGTTGCCATGGTGCAGCCGAATCTGAAGAAGTTGATCGCATATTCTTCAATCAGCCACTTGGGATTTGTAGTTCTCGGAATTTTCAGCTTCACGCAGATTGGCCTCGACGGCGCAACCTACGTCATGCTCGCCCACGGAGTTTCCACTGGCGGCTTGTTCATGCTGGCCGGAATTCTCTACGAGCGCAAGCACACTTATGAAATTTCCGAGTTTGGCGGACTGGCCACGCCCATGCCGCGCTACGCTTCAATGTTCTTATTTATTGTTCTCGCATCCGTCGGACTTCCTTTGTTAAATGGATTCGTCGGCGAGTTTCTGGTGTTGAGCGGAGCCTTCCAGGCACGCGCCGTCTATGGAGTGTTGGGAGCCACCGGCGTTATCTGGAGCGCATGCTACCTGCTCTGGATGTACCAGCGCGTTTTCTTCGGCAAGGTTACCCACCCTTCGAATGAGTCTCTTCCAGACATGAACCTTCGCGAGCGCATCGCGCTTTGGCCTGCTGCGGCCATGGCTCTTGTCATGGGCGTGGCACCGCTGCTTTGGCTGAACGCGATTGATCCGTCGGTGCAAAGCGTATTGGCGCCATTCAGTCAACTTGCCAGCAAGGTGGTTGGCCGGTGAATCCTGCAGCGCACCCGCTCCCGCAACTCGTGGATTACATCCGTATTCTGCCGGAGATCGTGCTTTCGGTTTTCGGCATGATTGTCATGGTGCTCGATCCTTTGATGGACGACGGCCTTATGAGCGAGCGCCGTGGACAGAAAACGTTAGGGATCATTGCGCTGATTGGCGCATTGGGCGCGATTGCGGCTAGCATTTACCAGGCGCAATATCCAGGACTCGCTTTCTGGGAGATGGTGCGCGTGGATTCATTCAGCATATTTTTCCACGTGCTGGTGGCGGCGATCACCGCCGTCGTAATTCTCACCTCGTTTGAGTACATGGAGGTGCAGCAAATCCGCGCGGGCGAATATTACGCGCTCATTTTGCTCGGCGCCGTGGGCATGAGCCTGATGTCTTCGGCGATCGAACTCGTGCTGATCTTCATCGCGCTGGAGATTTCTTCGATCTCAACCTACGTCCTTGCTGGATTTCGCAGGCGCGCCGCCATCAGCAGCGAATCTTCAGTCAAGTATTTCCTGCTGGGGTCATTTGCCACAGCATTTTTTTTGTACGGCGTGGCGCTGATGTTTGGCGCGACCGGCTCGACCAGTATTCCAGTGATCGGCGATGTGCTCAACTCCGCCGACATCCCGCCCCTGGCCTACGTCGGAGTTGCGCTGATGTTTGTGGGCCTCGGGTTCAAAGTCGCTGCCGCGCCATTTCATATCTGGACCCCTGACGTCTACGAAGGCGCGCCGTCACCAATCGTGGGATTCATGTCAACCGCTCCGAAGGCGGCCGTATTTGCGGTATTGCTTCGCATCGTGTTTGAAGCCCATGCGCCGGGGCACGTGTGGTTGATATGGGTCATGGCCGCGCTTTCCATGACGCTGGGAAATCTCGGAGCACTGGTGCAGGACAATATTAAAAGACTGCTCGCATACTCTTCGATCGCTCATGCCGGATATTTGCTGGTGGCATTTGCGGCGCTGTCGCATGACGGCATTCCATCAGCCATGTTTTACACCGCCTCCTACGCTGCCATGAACGTTGGCGCATTCGCCGTTGTCAGCCATTTCGGAAGCGCAGGTGAGCGTTACGTAACGCTGGAGGATTACTCGGGTTTGGGGCGCCGCTCGCCACTGCTGGCCGCCACGTTAACCATTTTTCTGCTGTCGCTGATCGGAATTCCGATGACTGGCGGGTTCTTCGCGAAATTTTACGTCTTCAGCGCCGCGTTGCAGGCTAACCTGGTTGGCTTAACCATAATTGGGGTGCTGAACAGCGCCGTGGCAGCGTACTACTACCTTCGGATTATTGTTGTAATGTATATGAGAGAGGCTAAAGAAGATGCCCCAATGCCTCGGATTCCCATAGGGTTAGGGACTGCTCTGGGGCTCAGTCTGGCAGCGACGATCTATCTGGGTGTGCTTCCGGGCCGGGTCCTGGAATATGCGTCGCGGTCAGTTTCCGACCTGTTGCGCTGAAACGGGCAGCGGCGGGCGTTTCAGGGTAACCTGAAAACGCACGAATCCACAGCAGTCGCAGCAATTCACAGTTTGACAAGCAATCGGATACGCGGCATGATGGACCTAGCCGAACTCATCCCCCGGAGGTTGGTATGCCCGAGTTGCTTCATAGACTTTTCGTCGAAGACGAAGGTCAAGATATTGCCGAATACGCTGTCATGCTGGCGGTAATTCTGGTTCTTGTAGTCGGAACCATCCGACTGATTGGAACTAATGCCAATACCGCGTTTTCCAGCGTTGCCAGCTCAATTCCATAAGAAGCCCGTCAGCCGAGCCGCGTACTCAGGTGGTGGGTGACTGGCGTTTGCTTGTCTCCGCCGTATTTAACCGGAAACCCAGCCTAATCCAATTATTCCCGTTCGAAGGGACATGGAACTACTACGCGCGAGATCCCCATTCGACTCGCATGCGCTCGCTCAGGGCAGGCTCTCTTTTCCCCCGCTGGAAACAGCGCGGGGACTTCGGGATGACCTCAGGGTGTGTGCCAACGCGCCCGATTGTCACTTTAGTAATTCGGGAATAAACTGTATGGCTTACACCGCGATAGGATTGTAACCTTAGCCCTCTGAGGTGAATTTGCTGCGAATATTGATTGTTGACGACAGCACCCATGTCCGTCGAGCCCTGCGAACATGCCTTGAATTGACTCCCAATTGGGAGGTGTGTGGCGAGGCGGAAAATGGACAGGATGGGATTGACATGGTGCGGGCATCCAAGCCCGATGTCGTGCTGCTGGATTATGCAATGCCGGGAATGAATGGGTTGGAAGCGGCGCGCCAGATTGCGATGGATGCGCCGGGTAGCGTGATGCTTCTGTTTACGATGTTCGCATCAGAGCAACTCTCAGAACTTGCTGAGTCGGTCGGGGTGCGGAAAGTAATTTCGAAAGCAGTGGGAGGAGTTGGCGCGATTGTGCAGGCGATTCAAGACGCGGCTGCGGGTGCGCAATTCGCCGATGAGAGATTTCAGACTCCGGGCGAGATAGCCTCATGAAAAATGAAAAGCCAGCCATCCAGGATTGGAAGCGGCTGTATCAGGCCGCCCTTCTAGAGACCGATCCGGAAGCCGCCAAGAAGCTGATGGAGGAAGCCGAGCAGGCGATCGTGGAGCGTGCGCTTGTCCTACATCGCGAACCCAACGGCAATGCCGACGAACTCAAATCACTGGCCTATTCTGCGAACTTCCTGGCCGAGATGCGACGGGTCGAAGTGAATCCAGCCAAGAGTAACCCCGTCAGTCAATGAAGATTGGGACGAAGCTTTAAGGTAGAAGCAGATTCCTCCGGGCTAAGCGCCGTTCGGAATGACAAGTTTAAGGGTAAGAAGCAATGGAGAGACGGGCGTCCCACCCGTCATGTCGGGCGGGGACGCCCGACGCTCCATTGCCAGACTGTCGCGATTACTTGTTGTCTTCGTTGGCTTCCGCGATTCGCGATTTGTTTCCGGCGTATGACACTGCCTTCAGGAAAGCGTCCGCACTGTGAGGAGCTGACGCGTTTCCCGAAAGAATATTTCGGAACGTCATGTGCCTTCCGTAAATGGCGCGAGTGGAATCATTATCCTGTTCTACGACAGCGCCTTCGAGGGTCAACCCGGCAAACACTCCCTTGGAGCGCGAGTAGGTCAACATTTCAGTATTCATTTTCCAGTCAGTTCCCGCGGAGGCGTGACGTCCCACTGGCCCTGCCGCGACGGATCCTTCACCGGTCAGTTCGAACTTGCTGGAGAGAAGATGTTGGAATCCGTGGTCATTCATTACCAGCATGACCAGGTCCACGCCTTCGACTCCAATCTGAAGTCCCCAGCTTCCACCGCCAACGGAAACGAATGCGGGCGCGCTCCAGCCCTCGGACGTACGGCAGGTAGCCACGCCGCGTCCATGCTTGCCGCCAAAAATAAAGCCGCCTTTAATCAAGTCGGGGACGACCAGGATGCATTTTGCATCGTTCAACACTTCTTCCGGAATGCCCTTGTCCGGGGTCGCCATGATGGCATGCAGAACATCTACCGATGATTGCAGGCGTGCAATCGAATCTTCGCGTGCCGAACCGGCCCAGGCGTAACTTCCAACCAAGCCCAGCAGGCTCATCAATATCAGTGACATTGTTTTTTTCATGAATTTTCCTTTGGACTGCGGAACTAAGAGGGGAGGGCTTCAGGTTGACCGACTTAGCCCGGACTCTGAAAGAGCGAGAAGAGTGCTCGTCTCTAGAGAGTATGATCACCCATTGGCAAGAAGATAGCTGATCTAAATTGCTCACTCGCCCTCGGCGTTCGCACAGGTGCGAAGGCAGAGATTGGCTCGCGTTGAAATCTGAGCAATCTTGCACAGAAGTGAAGGTTTTGGTGTGTCATTGTGGGATGGAGGATGCCGCTGAACGTCACTTCAGTTGAGGAAAGCGCGCGCGATACAACCATGAACCCGATCTTGCGACGGTTTCTTGCTAATGTTCGTAGAATGTTCGCAGTCGCTACTGAGTCTGCTCGCGTGAAGAACGGATACCTTGGGTCGCAAAGAATGTGTCCATTTTGCGGATTGATAACGTCAAACCGCAAGGTTCACTGCCTGGAGTGCGGCAAGGTGCTTAAACCGGCTTAGCAGGGTGGGAGCACCTGAAAGCCGCGCGCCTTCAAAGCTGTGCATACCGCAGAGTTTCCCCGCAACCTTTCAAGCCGAGACTGTATGGTTTTCTGGAAATCCGGTCGGACCTTCGCCACATATGCGGTTGATCATTGGCAACAAGAGCCTGGGGGCTTCGTCCTTCGGGATGAAGGCATCTACCGCCTGCAATGCCTGTTCAGAAATCTCTGCGTCACTGGAAACCATGATTATGGGTACTCGCGGCCTAATGCGCCTTATTTCGGCCGCTACTTCGAGGCCATCCATCTCTGGCATGTGATAATCAAGAATCACGGCGGAAAGCGCGAAGTCTGCCGCCAGCTGTACGCCTTTTCGGGCCGAAGCCGCAGTGAGCACTAAGTATCCTCGCCGTTCCAGCAGCGCGCGGTGGAATCCCAGCACGCCGTGATCGTCATCAATGCACAGGATGGTTTTGCAGTTTGAGTAGTTGGACATAACTTCGCCTCCCCTCATGCACGATGATCAATGATATGTCCAGCAAAAAGATGTTCAAATTTGCACACTTTGTGGGGCTATTGTTGTCAAAGTTGAGGCTGTGTTCTGCGACGTCATCCGAAATAGCGTTTTCATCGGATTCCAACCGCAGTCCCATCGCTGACCAATAAACATGGAGCCACTACGCGCGAGATCCCTCGCCCCGCTGGATAAAACGCGGGGATTTCGGGATGACCCAAATGTGCGGGGAAAGGTCACAACCGGGTAATCGCGATTGGAATCGTGGGCTTTTCCGATTCATTTTTCGGCGGACGTCATCCCGAAACAGCGTTTTCACCAGCCAAGTGGGGGATCTCGCGCGGATCGCCCAGTCACTCGGCTCTTTCGCGGGATTCCGACCCCCGGCCCATCGTTGATCAATGAACATCGGGCCACTACACGCGAGATCCCAATTCGACTCGCGTGCGCTCGCTCAGGGTAGGCTCTCTTTTCCCCCGCTGGATAAAACGCGGGGACTTGGGGATGACCCAAATGTGCTGGGGTAGTCAGTCCGCGGGAGTCGTGAGACTGAAAGAATGGGAGGGAAGACACTCGTTGAGAGCTTTCTCGGCTTTGGCCAGCAACGCTAGCAAGCGAGCCGACTCCGGATTCGTGGCGGCGTCAGCCGCTATTGCAGGATATTCATTCTCTACGTCTGCCATGGGTAACCTCCCAACGTTTGCAGGCTAAATATTTCGTGGGCGTGGCGCTGTTCACAATTGCTCACCGGCCCGCACCAACGGACAATGGCCGTCGTTTTGGCGGCGTTTATATCGGCCTCCAAACGACTAGGCGAGAGGAGGTCTCATGGCGCGCTCTTTATCTGGCGCCCCGCCGGGCTTGGCGGGAGGCTCGAGGCCTCTGGCGAAGGAGGAGTTTGAGTTTTCGCTGTCTGAATTTTTGGCCGTTCCACTGTCATCATGAAGCACGACATTAAGGAGTGAACTGTGGACGTGCAGGTTATCGCCCACATCGTAGTTGATAAAACCAAGCTTTCTGAATCGGTTCATGAAGAAACTGACCCGCGAACGAGTTGTCCCTACCATCTCGGCCAGGGTTTCCTGGTTTAATTTCGGGACTACCATTTCGGACACTCCTTCTTTACCGAAATGGGCCATCAATAAAAGAACTCGCGCCAGCCGCTTTTCGCTGGAATTGAAAAGCTGATCAACCAGATCTTCTTGGTACCGGATATTCCGCTTCAGTAAATATTTCAGGAACATGGCCGACAACTTTGGTTCCTGGCTCATTGCCAACATCATCGCTTTCTTCTCGATGTGCAGAAGAACGCAATCGGTCATTGCGATTGCAGAGGACATGCGCAGAAGCTGGCCGGCGAGACCACCTTCTCCAAAGAAATCGCCCTCACCCAAAATGCCGAGAGTGGCTTCTTTCCCGGCTTCTGATACAACGCTAAGCTGAACTTTGCCCGTCTGGATAAAAAACAGCCCATCTGTGGTATCGCCCTGGGCGAAGATGGTATTTTTCTTTTGGAAAGAAGCCATTTCTCTGCCCTTCCCAATGGTTGAGAGAAAGGCGTGGGGATTGAAATCGGACTTCTTTTTCGCGGCGGTGAATTGTTTGGTCAGAGATGCGTCCTAACGGATGAAGATATGCTAGTGTGAATTATCAAAGGCGGGGAGGGGTCTTGGCTGGTCAATAAGACACACAATGGCAATAGCAGCTATTAACCAGTTCCGGGCTGGAAGAGAGCGGTTTTTTCAGGGTCGTGCCCTGGGGTACGCCATGAATTTTAATTTGTAATCTTGAGTGTAGCGAAGGACCTGTGCATTGCTGAATCAAGTGCATAGGTCCTTCGCTACGTTCGGGTGACAAAATGGGTCGTGCTGAGGATGGCAAAATCGGTTATTGCGCAAACTTATGGGACGACCTGCCAGGAGACTCCTAGTGGTGTCAATCGTGCAGGACTATGTTGAGGAGCGAGCTGTGGACTTCGAGGCCACCGTTGTAATGAATGAAACCCAATTTCCTGAAGCGGTTCATGAAAAAACTGACTCGCGAACGGGTTGTGCCTATCATCTCGGCAAGGGTTTCCTGGCTGATCTTGGGAACAACGGTTTCGGGAATGCCCTCCTTACCGAAATGCGCTAACAATAAGAGCACGCGGGCCAGCCTCTTTTCGCTGGAGTTGAAGAGTTGGTCAACCAGATCTTCTTCGTAGCGAATATTGCGGGAGAGCAAATAGGCCACGAACATGTCGGAGAATGCGTGCTCGCGATGAAGCGCGCTCATCATTGCCTTCTTGTCCACCCGCAGGATGTCGCAATCGGTCATGGCGGCGGCAGAGCCCATGCGCAGGAGTTGGCCTGCCAGCGAGCCTTCACCGAAAAAATTGCCTTCGCTCACTATTCCGATCGTGGCTTCCTTGCCGGCATGGGAGACGACGGTAAGCCGCACTTTGCCCTTTTGGAGATAGAAGACAGCATCAGCCCCCTCCCCTTGAGAAAATATCGTTTGTTTTTTTGGGACGGCCAGCATCTTCCTGCCCTCGCCAATCGTCGCCAGGAAAGAGTTGGGATCGAACTCGCGCTTTTTCTTAGCCGCCACATCAGACTTCATTTGTCTGAATTGTAGTCCAGAGAACAGTGGTATTGGCATAAATCGTGACTTTAGGAATACCGTCAGGTTTTTCTTTGGGATAGCGGCTTTGGAAGGGTGCTGTTTTGTGCAGGATTTCGCAGGGGAAATACAAGAATCTATAGACCTTGGGAGAGCGGTATAATTGCCAGCTACTCTGAGGTGGCCCTTTTTATGACTCCCAGGCGCCGCGCTGAAACTCCGATTGAGCGTATTTATCGCGAAGTTACCGGGCGCAAAATGCCGCCATCCATCAAACGTATCCTGCTACCCAAACGCAAGGCACACTAAGAGAGCGAATCGGTTGCCGTCAGGGCAGGATTTCATCGGAATTGTTTTTCCTTTCTTCCTCATCTAAAGCGTTAGTGAGTTGCTGGATCAGGTAAGTGAGCTTTTCGGAGTCATGCTCTACACTTGCTGCTTTGGCGAAACTTTGCCACGTATTGTAATTGTCTAGGGCCATTTGGGTACCTTTTCTAAGGTGCCCTACCAATTTACCCTTAGTCCCATTCTGGGTCTGATCAATACTGAACACTCTCGACATAGATATTGGAACGCGGGCGGAAGGAGCGACCCAGATCCGGTTTAGGCTTGCTTAATGCACAAGCCTGGGCTTCATTTTTCTCTTTGGCGCGGACCCAGCGGTTCTTCCCGTCGGTTGCTGGCTGATCAAAGTGAGCGAATCCGAGGCATTGAACGGGTATTCACGCAGCGAATGTTGACCCGTCGTGCTCAAAGTGACGTCGACACGACGATTGCTCGCTAAGAGTATCGTTTTCATGTTGTCGAGCACTTTCTCTCTCTGCTCTGCCGTGAGCTCGGGATTTTTTTCAACCGCATCTCTGATTTGCTCTTCGGATAGATTTTGCCCCTCACCAATCGCTTTGGTCTCAATGCTGGCGGCAGGAACCCCATGTTCGACCAGGAAGTGTTTGGTGCGATCCACTCGTCTCTCGGAGAGCGCCTGGTTGTAGTCCACGGAGCCGCGCGGGTCGGCATGGCCTTCAAGGGTCAAGTGCGCATCGGGTTTTGCCTGAAGATACTTCTGGAAATCGTTGGCGAGTGATACCAGGGTCTCCTGCTGGCTGCCGAGCAGCCCACCGTCGGGCCTGTCCATTGTAGGTTTCGCGGTTGCAAAATAAATGCTGTGCAGTGCCAGCCTGGTTTCGAGTTCCGCGATCTCAGGCGAAACCACCGGTGGAGCTTCGACCGTGACCTGAACTTCGGCTTGCGTGTTCAAGCCGCGAGAATCGCCACAGCTGGCGTGGATGGTGATTGGGCCGGGTGAGGCGCCGGATGTATCCAGCGCCGCGGTGCTGCCGCTGCCTGAAACACTGCCCCCGCTTGCGCTCCAGCCGCTAACGATTACCGCGGAGTTGTCAGGACTGGTGCAGTTACAACTAATGTTGGACGCCAATCCGGCTTGCACTGTTGAAGGACTGGCGAGACACGACATGGCTGGCGGATTCTGCGGCGGTGGCGCCTTCACCGTGAAGGTGGCACGGCACATCGCTTCCCCACCCGTCTTCATTTTGGAGTCAGACACTCTCGCGCTCACGGTGTAGCTTCCGGCGGCTGCTCCGTTTGTGTCTATGCTTGCTGCGGCGTCGTTCCCGCTAATTTTTCCTCCGGTGCTGCTCCATGTGTAAGTCAGTGAATGGGTGGAATTGAAGTTGCTCCCTGTCGCCGTAGCCATGACCGGCTCACCGGCCATGACTTCGTCCGGGTTAACAGTACAATTCGCGGAAACAGCGGGACCCGTGGCCTTGCCGCCAAACATAAATACCACTCCGCTTTGCAGGCGCGCGCCCCGCACGTCAGTCTCGGGAACCGTCGCCGCGGGACCGAAACGATGATTGGAAAATACGTAGTCTGCGCGAAGCAGCCGCAAAGCGATATGCGTGCTCAGATTCACATCAACGCCGCCACCCGCCATGAATCCAAATTCGTCGTCCTTATGAAAAAGATCAGGGCTGAGGCGATGTTCACCTACGAGCGCTTCGAGAAATGGAGAGAAGTGGCGGCTGCGGAAGGTAATTTTTGGGCCCACCGACAGATTGTAGAAAGCCGTGTCGTCAATTCGTTCGATCACGGTCGTCTCATTGCTGTCCCAATGGCCGCTGATATCACCGGTCACGCCGAGCCAGCGAGTAAAGTTATATGTAAGGCTGGCTCCGGCGCCGCGCGGATCGGATTCCAGTTGACTGCTCACCGGCACGATTCCTCCCGGAAGAAGGCCATGTACATCCCCGCCCGGATAGAAAAAGGAATATCCGCCAAAAATCTCCCATTCGGGGGCGGCCTGATTCCAGTTATCGTTATCCTGCGCGATGGAGGGCGTGGTCAAGGTGCAAAGAACCGCCAATATTGCGAGGAGCAATGCCATCTGAAGATTGCATCGGCTCTGAGAGTGCGACAACATATAAATCCCCCCAAGGTGAGACACGCTGCTCTAGTTGTGGTTAAAGTGCTTGCTGAGCCGGACCGAGAGTGGACCAGCGTCATCTGGTCCACTCTCAAGCGCCTCAAAAGTCTATGGAGCGGTAACCGGATTACTATCCAGAGTGACGGCGCCATTGCGAGCCAGTGCTCTGCCGGTAAGGGAAGCGCCGGTATCCAGAGTGATGGATTGCAGGGCCAGGATGTTCCCCTCAAAGAATGAGTTGGTACCCAGCGTCGCCGAACTGCCCACTTGCCAAAAGACGTTCTTGGCCTGTGCCATTCCCGCCAGCAGGACATGCGTGGATCCCAAAGTGGTTAGCGTGGAGCCGACTTGGAAGATGAAAACGGCGTTGGCATTGCCCTGTCCATCCAGCGTTACGTTTCCGGACGAGAGCATGACTGTGGTCGAATTCTTGTAAACTCCCGGGGTAAAGGTCAGGCCGCTGAGGTCCCCGGGGAGCACTGCCGCCCCCTGCACTCCAGCCGCATAGTTGTAGGCTGCCGTGAGATCCAGTTGAGCTTGGGCCGCAATCGGATCGGTCACGTGCATGACCGCAGGCGGAGTAAGTACTCCGGGCGGAAACCCCGTAACGGCCGATCCCGGACTGAGGCCAAGGTTGCCCCCGGTAATGATGGTTGGTCCTGTATTGGTGATGGTTGATCCCGCGAGCGCCTCGAATTTAGCCGCCGAGTTCAAAGGCACCGGCGCCTGGCAGGCCACCGCGGATGTAATGAAAGTCCAGGTAGAGTTACTGGCCAGCCCATTGCCAAGAAGATCGTGAGCACTGGTTGTAATGGTCGCGGTGTACATCGTGTTCAGAGCGAGCGGCGCAGTCGGTGTAAAGGTTGCGATCTTATTCGGTACGTCGTAGGTGACAGTTCCTGCCGAACCCGTGCCGGCGAGGGTGAATGTGGTTGCGTTAATTGTCGAAGGATTCATGGCTTCGCTGAAAGTGGCAGTCGCCGTGGTGTTGGGACATGCGCCATTGGCGGGAGTATCGGAAACCACCGTGGGCGATCCAACTCCGGAGCAAGGCGTAACCCCAGTGGTGAAACTCCATACAAAATTTGCCCCTAGATGATTCCCAAAGTTATCCGCGACGCCGGTTGTAACGGTCGCGGTGTAAAGCGTGGCCAATGCCAGGCTCACGGCTGGAGTAAAACTCGCAGTGTTGCTTCCGGTCGTATAGGTGACCTGCCCTGCGACGGCTGTTCCATTCGGCCCGCTCAACGTAAACGTGGCGGCATTCACCGTGGCAGGGTTCATCGCCTTGCCGAACGTCGCAGTAACGATCGTGTTGGGGCACGCTCCGCCGACGCCCCTCGGCGGGGCCACAGAAATTACAGCAGGTGGAGTCAGGCTGGAACTCCCGCTGCTTTTATCCGCATCGCTGCATCCGACGCTGACGATAAGCAGCGTGGATATCGTTAACCACATCTGAAGAGTGTGCCCTTTACGCATAAGCTTCGCCTTTTCTTCCTCAATTGTTCGCGGTCAAATCCAGAAGAGTATGCCGGAGTATTGGCGAAAACTAACTCAAATCCGCACGAAAGAAATTCTGGTAGTTTCATGTTGGGAAGGGGTACTGAAGCAGGAATTATTTTTTGTCCGAATATCGAAATGAGGCATTATGCCGACAGCAGCGCGACGGAGAATAGCCAAATCAATGCTTAGGGCGAGCCAGCTCGATTGGACCAGTCATTTTTCGTGTCTGGATTCTTCGCATGAGATACCATGGCGACGAAAGTTTGCGCACATGGAACTAAAACCAATAACAAGGAGGAACACAATGAAAAAACTGTTTGGGATTGTTGTGACTGTATTTGTGTTGGTGTTATCGCTACAGTGCGTAGCACAAGATCATGATGACAACCATCACGGCGACCGTGGATACGGAGATCATCAAAACCGGTGGGAAGGCCACTTGTCCGCTGAGGATCAGTCCCGGTTCGACAGCTATTACTCGCGCTGGCTGGATTACCAGCGAACCAATCACCGCGATCAGATGGCCAGCATGGAAAACCGCATGCGCGACGTGATGGCACGCAATTCCATTCCGCCCGATACGGAATTTTCGCGGATTGCATCGCCTTCAGCGGGGCAATACCGGCGGCGCAATATTCCGCGCTTTTCAGGTGACGATGCGCGGCGATTCAGCAGCTACTATTCACGTTGGCAGGAGTATCAACGGACGAATAACCGTGATCAGGTCGCGAGTATGGAAGGAAGGATGCGTGATGTCATGAATCGTCACAACGTCCCCGGCGACGTGTCGTATGACGAGATGATGAACGTATTGAACGGGCACGGGCATTAGGAGAGTCTCGGCGTGTAGGGTTCATTCGTCCACAGACTTGCGTCGTGACATGGCGAATGGCGGGTATGCGCGAGATCCCTCACTCGGCTGGTAAAAGCGCCGAGTTTCGGGATGACGTCTCAGAAGAGGGTTAAACTCGAGATATGGACAAGAAAGAAATTAATTCTCCGAAATTGACGGGCAACTTTCTGTTTTGGATTTGTGGCATCGGGGGCCTGGTGTTGGTCGGCCTGTTGGGGCATTTCGTATGGAGGATTTTCTGACTCGCGGGTCTGGCGAATAGATCATCAGACCTTCGCCAATTTAAGCCTTCCCGAATTGATCCTGACACTTAAACAAGACAATGCCTCGCCGGGAATGTGAGCTATCTTGCTCAGACACGAGAACCAGCCTGTGTCATTCTTCACTCTTCCGAAGTGTAACGGAGCAGCGGACGTTCTGATTCTCAAGTCGCTGCGGCAATAACTACCACATCTATTTAAGGTCGGATTCCTAAAGTTTCTGGAACTGACATTCTCTGTGCGCAAACCGACCGGCGCCACGAACAGACACGGAGCACCGAGGCAAGTTCAATACAACGCGGCACGGCAGATCATCTGCCTCTAAAAGGAGATACTTTGAAAACCAAGCTGTTGTTAGCTGCTGGCATCACCATTAGTTTGGGCGCATTCGCGCAAAGCACGTATCAAAAGACGACCACAACGACCACCGTTGACCCGATGACCCATAGGACGACGTTCCGGGTTACTGTAACCAGCCGCACGGTGCAGGCTGTCAATTACCGCCATCGCAGCGGGTCCACCAAGTTGGATTTCGCGGGCACAGCTCTGATGCCGTCGGCGGATGGTCAGGCTGAAGTCAACAGCAAGCGCGGAGCGATTGAGATCGAAGCCGAATTCGGAGACTTGCAGAAGCCCACGATTTTCGGTGGCGAGTATTTGACCTATGTCCTGTGGGCCATTTCGCCGGAGGGCCGCGCAGTTAATCTAGGCGAGGTACTAGTGGGAGGCAACGAGCGTAGCAAGCTGAAGGTCACTACCGACCTTCAAGCATTCGCTTTGATTGTCACCGCTGAACCCTATTACGCAGTGCGCCAACCGAGCAATGTGGTGGTTCTTGAGAACATCGTGCGAGATGATACCAAGGGAACTGTCCAGTCAGTGAATGCGAAGTACGAACTCATGGAACGCGGGGGGTACATTCCAACCGGGTACAAGTTCGACCCGGTGGTTCTAAATGCAAAGTTGCCGCTCGAATTCTTTGAAGCGCGCAATGCACTGCGTATAGCTCAATCCGAGGGCGCGGAGCAATATGCCAGCGACAGCTACCAGCACGCTGTCCAGTTGATGGACAAGGCAGATGGATACGCCACCGAAGGGCACGTCGACAGAAAGCCGCTCATTGCAATCTCGCGCGACGAAGTACAAACTGCCGAAGATGCGCGCGCGATTGCAGTAAAGAAGATGGAAGAGGTACGCAGGGAAGAAGAACGACTGGCGGCTGCCAACGAGCAGGCCCAAACCCAGTCGCAAGCAGACGAGGCCAACCGGCAAAAGGAGCGGGCACAGTCTGACCAGGCTAGAGCTGAGATGGCCACCGCTCAGGCAGAGTCAGACACCGCTAGAGCTCAGGCAGCAAAGACCCAGGCAGAAGCAGACGCGGCAAGAGCGCAGGCTGACGCTGCCAGAGCACAGTCGGATTCAGACAAAGCCAAATCCGATATGGCGGCAAACCAGGCTTCATCAGCAGCGGCGCTTTCCGCGGCCCAGGCTGATGCGGACCAATCCCGTCTGGCAGCACAGCAGGCTCAGTTGACAGCGCAACAGGCGGAAACAGATAAAGCAGCGATGCGTACGCGATTATCCGAGCAGTTGAATTCCATTCTCCAGACTCGGGATAGCGCGCGGGGGCTTATCGTCAGCATGTCCGACGTATTGTTTGACACCGGGAAATATACGCTGAAGCCGGGAGCGCGGGAGAAGCTGGCAAAAGTCGCCGGAATTCTACTCGCCTATCCGGGACTCAATATTGAGGTCGGCGGTTACACGGATAACGTCGGCGGCGATGATATGAACCAGAAACTGTCTGAGAATCGTGCTGGATCAGTTCGCGACTACCTAGTGCAACAAGGCGTGTTGACGAATTCGGTTTCGGCAAGAGGCTTCGGCAATAGCTTGCCAGTGGCCTCGAACGATAATTCTTCAGGACGGCAGCAAAACCGGAGAGTTGAACTTCTCGTGTCCGGCGACGCCATCGGACAGCCGGTCAACGCTACGACTGGAAGTTTGCAATAAGTTTCAGAAGGGCTACCGGGTGCAGCTTCGGGAGAGGCTGCACCTGGTTAATTTTGTCCCCGAGCGCACTGAAGGGAATAAAACATGCTTGGAACTATTTTGATCGTGATTCTAATACTGGCATTGCTGGGTGCGTTGCCACGGTGGCCGCATAGCCGCAGTTGGGGTTATGCTCCGACAGGCGGGTTAGGACTCATACTTTTAATCGTTGTCATCCTGCTGGTGCTTGGACGAATTTAGACTCCATCCAACCGGAAGGGCCCGACTTTCAGTCGGGCCGTAAAACCGGCTGCATTAGCAATCGGCCCGACTGAAAGTCGGGCCCTTCCCTTTTTCGCGTGTTCCAGATTTTTTCCGCAGCCCGTGAAGCGTCGTAAATCCTGATCCTCTACCTCGTCAGAAATTTGAATACGGTCATCGTGTGATATCGCTCTCCCGGTTTCAACTCCGTCGTGGGAAATTTTGGATGATTTGGTGAATCGGGGTAATGCTGGGTCTCTAAGCAAAAGGCGGCGTGCTTGTTATACACTTTTCCGCCCTTGCCGTGGATCGAACCGTCGAGAAAGTTGCCGGTATAAAACTGAATGCCGGGCTCGGTGGTCAATACTTCCAGTTCGCGTCCACTGGTAGGATCGTAGGCTTGCGCGGCCAGGTGCACAGAAACGGTCTGCCCCGCGTCCAGAACCCAATTGTGGTCGTAACCTCCGGCAAGCTTTAATTGCTCATCATCCTGATTGATGCGAGCGCCGATCGCGGTTGATTTCGTGAAATCAAATGGCGTGCCTTTCACGGCGCGCAACTCCCCGGTTGGGATCAAAGTCGAATCTACCGGCGTAAATTTCGACGCCTGGAGCGTTAGCTCCGTGCCCAGAATGTCGCCCTCGCCCTTGCCCGATAAGTTGAAATAGGAATGATTCGTGAGATTGACGACGGTATCTTTGTCGGTGCTTGCGCTGTAATCAATTGTGAGTTCATTCTTGGATTTGGCCAGAATGAAAACCACTTTCGCCGACAGATTTCCTGGAAATCCTTCTTCCCCATCTTTACTCAGGTAAGTCAGCTGCAATGCTTCTCCGGTCGCTCCGGAGATGTCTTTGGCCGTCCAAACGTGTTGGCTGAATCCTTTCTTGCCGCCGTGTAGAGTGTTGACGCCATCGTTTTGCGGCAGGGTGTAGGTATTGCCATCCAGGGTGAATTTCGCCTTGCCAATTCGATTGCCATATCGCCCGATAGTGGCGCCCAGGTAGGCTTTTCCGCCCTGATAGCCCGATACGTCGTCATAGCCGAGAACCACATCTTCAATGTTGCCAGTCTTGTCGGGGACTTTGATGGACACGATCGTGCCCCCAAAATTCGTGATAGCGACCTGCATTCCCTTAGCGTTGGTGAGCGTATATAGATCCACCTGCTGACCATCATCCGTTTTCCCAAAGTCTTGCTTTTGCATAGTTGATTTCTTTCCTTCACTCCAACCACTCACAGTTAATAGCGAAACCAGCAGAATGGCAACTATTCGCGCGCTCACGTTCATTGTGTGACCTCCATGGTGCACTCTAGCGATGATTCACTGTAGCGACAAATTCTCACGCGGCTTGTGGTTACGAAGCTTTGCTTTCCAAACCTTTATTCACTTGTTCTGAAATTCGAATTAATGCCGGGAGCACATTACCAAGAGCTCCTTTACTGGGATCGCCAAATGCGAAGTAAAGGTTTCGGTACAGATCATACAGAGAATCGTACACAGATTGCTGCGATTTATCCGGAGGAAAGACTTTGTGGGAAGGGCAAATTTTATCTTGCGCCTCCTCCACCGTCTTGAATGTTCCCGCCGCGAGAAAAGCAAAAATCGCTGAGCCCAAGCTCACAACATTCTTGCTTGGAACCAGAACCGGCCGTCCCAATACGTTGGCGTAAACGCGATTAAGCACATCATTTTTCTGTGGAATTCCACCCGCATTGATCACGCGTTTGATGTGCACACCGTTCTCGGCCATGCGATCGAGAATGACACGCGTGTGAAAAGCAGTTCCTTCAATCGCGGCAAACAATTCATCCTGCGCAGTGCTCTGTAGATTCCAACCGAGCGTAATGCCGCGAAGATTGGGATTCACCAGCACAGTGCGGTCGCCATTGTCCCAGGTCATGCGCAGCAGCCCGGTCTGGCCGGCGCGATAAGTTTCTAAGCCACGACTGAGAGTCTGCACGTCAGTTCCGGCGCGAGCGGCAATTGCGTTGAAGATGTCTCCCACAGCGGAAAGGCCAGCCTCGATTCCCGTCCGCTGAGGATGAACGCTTCCCTGCACCACTCCGCAAACGCCCGGAACGAGATTCACGCATGGCGTAATGCCGATAATACAGGTTGAAGTTCCTATCACATTCACCATGTCATCGGTTCGGCATCCGGCGCCGATGGCGTCCCAATGCGCGTCGAATGCGCCGACTGGAATTGGGATTCCAGCTTTGAGTCCTAGTTTTTCGGCCCAGTAGGACGAAAGAGTTCCTGCAATCTGATCCGAAGTCGCATACTCGCCCTGAAGTTTTTCCCTGACACCTTTTAATAAAGGATCAACTTTGACGAGGAATTCCTCGGACGGAAGGCCACCAAGCCCGGAGTTCCACATCCACTTGTGCCCCATAGCGCATATGCTGCGTTTCGCTTTCTTCGGGTCGGTAATGCCGGAAAGAGTCGCAGCAACCATGTCGCAATGTTCAAATGCGGAGCCGAACTCACTGCGCCTGGAAGGATTATGGCGGAGCCAGTGCAGCAGTTTGGAGAATCCCCACTCGGATGAGTAAACGCCTCCACACCACTTGATGGCTTCAAGATTTTCCCGATGAGCGGCTTCCGTGATCTCCGCTGCTTCGCCCTTGGCACGGTGGTCGCACCAGAGGTAGTACTCGCCGAGCGGTTGCATTTTCTTATCAACAAAGATTACGGAAGAGCCTGTGGTATCGAGGGCAATCGCCTGCACTTGCTCGCCGGGAATCCCGGCTTTTTTTACCGCCTCGCGGGTTGCGGCAGCAAGAGCGACCATGTGATCTTCATGGGATTGCGTCGCGTATTCGGGATCTTCGCGTTTGCGATGTAACGGATATTCGACGACGGCGGAATCCAATACTCCGCGCTCGCTGTCCACAATAGCGACGCGAACACTCAACGTTCCAAAATCAACTCCAGCTACGATAGCCATCAGCAGTATCCGTCGTTAATATCCGTCATTGCGTTCGTGCCAGTACATATCCCAGCCAAAATATCTTGTGGATGCCTCGTGAACCGCGGACGCCACGGTAGAGAGATTCGCGGCGACGTGGTGTTCGAATCCGGTTTCGCAGATGTAGCGCAATAGTTTTTGCATCTTAGGAATCTCAACCACGCCCGCACCGCCAAATGTATTAAGAGGATCATCCGTGAATCTGCCCTCGCCTACGTACCCGCGCATCCGGCCTGAAGTATCGTCGGTCGAGAAACGCGCAAAGCTCATTTTGTCAGGTTTGATCACGCCGACGACTGTACCGTAAGTATTTTCGATCCCGACGGTGCCCGCAATGATCGCCTGATAATCCATTTTCATTGAGCGAAAGAAATGTTTTGGCAGATTGGCGCAGTGGAAGCAGACTGCCTTGTTCGGGTCGGGACCATAGTTATTATTCCAATCCAGCAGAGCTGACGGACTTTCGGAAGCCAGGCGCAAGGCGTGCATGCCGAGGACTCCGCAGATGTCCACCTCGCACGCGCTTGAGAGCAGACTGTCGCTCATCATGCTCATGATGGTGCAGGGCACCACGCCAAGATTTTCTTCGATCGAGGTCCAACACTGAACGGCGCTGATTGCGACTTCTGTCGCTGCCATCCATTGATCAACGACGGCACCCAATTTCGCCATCTTCAAGAGCGCCGCGGCAGGCACGTTGCTTGAATCTACGTACTTTTTTATGGAAGCAAGTTTGGCCTGAGCTAGTTCATCATCATCTTTCATTCTGCCTATGCGGCCCAACACCTCGGAGAGATCCAGGGTCTCGATCGAAATGCCCTGAGATTCCAGAATCTTCTCGCTATAGCGAACGGTGTTGAAGGCGGTAGGCCGCGCGCCAATGGCCCCCACGCGCAAGTTTCGAAAACCATTTACGACACGGCAAACGGCTTCAAACCAATGAAGGTCGTGGGCGAATTCAGGAGAATCGGGACTCTCGGTGTGCAGTGTGGTGACTGAGTAGGGAATGCCGTACTGCGTAAGGTTGTTGCATGCCGACATCTTGCCGCAAAAACTGTCGCGCCGAAAAGCTATCGTCATTTTTTTCGGATCGTCGGGCGTGGCCTGAATGAGCACTGGGACTTGCAGATCGGCCAATCGCAGAGTGTCGGCAATGGCGCGTTCTTCCCCGAAATTCGGCAGAGTGACGATGATGCCGTCAATGCGGTCGCGGTTACGCTTGAATAAATCGGCGCAGCGCCGCGACTCTTCGCGGGTTTCCACCGCTCCGTAATGCGTTTCTTCGGGCGTGGGGGCGACCACATCAATGCCCTTGGCTTTGAGAACGCGGAGCATTTCTTCGCGACCTTCCTTCGCGAGGTGATCCGGGAAGAAGCCACGGTTACCCACAATCAACCCCATAGTCATTTTCTTCTTCGACATAAAACTCCTGTTCGTACAATTAGACTCTTCGTCCTATCGGACAGCACTCTCCTGCTTCAGATGACAACAGATTCCTCGCGCGATAGTGCTGCGCTTCGGAATGACAATGTCAGTACAATTCGGAGTGCGCCAACACGACGTCACTGTGAGGTTCATTTCTTCGCTTTTTCCTGCCCATAATAAGCGTTGCTTCCGTGCTTTCTTGAGTGGTGCTTGTCCTGCAAAGCCTGTCCCGCTGCATCTGCGAGCGGATTGATGACCCGGGTCAAATAGGCGGTGCGAGCCACAGCTTCCATAATAACGGCATTGTGGGCTGAGGTAGCCGCATCCGGTCCCCACGCAAACGGGCCGTGATTGGCAACTAGCACAGCGGGGACTGCCATATAATCCAGATTCTTAAAAGCCCTCACAATTGCATCGCCGGTGTTTTTTTCGTATTCCGATTCGATCTCTTTGTCCGTCATAACATCGGTGACCGGAATTGATCCGTGAAAATAATCTGCGTGAGTAGTTCCGAAGCATGGAATTGGCTGGCGAGCCTGTGCCCATGCGGTCGCATACTCGGAATGAGTATGGGTCACACCTCCGATCTCCGAGAATGCCTTATATAGCACGAGGTGAGTCGGCAAATCAGAAGACGGCCTTAACTTACCCTCAATCGCCTTACCTTCGAGATCGGTGATTACCAGATGTTCCGACTTCATTTGCTCGTAGGGAACTCCGCTCGGCTTGATGACCACGAGCCCCTCTTCCCGCGAAATGCCACTCACATTCCCGAATGTGTAGAGGACTAATCCTCTTCGCAGCAGTTCGAGATTTGCTTCCAGTACTTCTTCGCGAAGTGTTTGCAGCAGCATTGCATTCCTCAAAGGACGATTCCATCTTAGGGGTCTAGGCGTCCCATTGAATCACGGCGTAAGAACGAGGCGGCATTTCCACCGTGGTTCTGCTTCCCTGCGAAGAAGGCTTCTCGAACGCTCGTGGAGCAACCCGCTGCGGCTGATCAAAAGTGTTAAAGGCTTTCAAATCATCTCCCGTCAACAATTGCGAAGAAACAAAGCTGGACGGCGTCTTGTCCTCCCAGGTCACTTCAACCTGGTGCGGCTTAGCAAGATCGCGATTGAGGACAAAGAGCGAAACCCTTCCATCCTGGGGATCGACGGTACCAGCAACGTCCACATAGGGGACGTCACCCATTTTTGAAACTTCATATGTCGGCGACTCAGTTAAAACATTGAGGACGCGTCCGTGAGCGAATTGAAGAGCCCAACTGTAAGGATAATAAATTGTCTGCCGCATCAATCCGTTGGCGTTAGTCATAATCGGAGCAATCACATTCACAAGCTGAGCCAGACAGGCAATTTTCACCCGATCCGCATTTCGCAGCAGCGAATTAATGAGCCCTCCAACCAGCAGCGCGTCTTCGAGGTTATAGACCTCTTCGAGCAAATGCGGCGCCTCCTGCCTGTTGCCATTCACGTCCGCTCCCCTGCGCGCCCGATACCAGACGTTCCATTCATCGAACGAAAGCCAGAGTTTCTTGGGCGAATGCCGGCGGCCTCCAACCATATCGCATACCGCCAAGGTTTCGGCTATCTGTTGTTCCATGCTTAAATTCATGGCGAGGAATTTGGAGCTGTCTCCCCCTGTGGTGTCGGGAGTATTCTCAAAATATCTGTGAAGGGACAATGCGTCCACATAGTCATAACACTGCTCAAGGACTTCGCGATCCCACTCGAGATAAGTGGGCGTAAAGGGACCGCTTGATCCGCAAGCGATGAGTTTCAGGGAAGGATCCACATAACGCATCTGACGGGCCGCGTCCGTAGCTTTGAGGCCGTATTCGGTAGCCAGCATGTGGCCAATTTGCCAGGGACCATCCATTTCATTACCGAGGCACCAGTTCTGAACTTTGTAGGGCTCCTCTACTCCATTCTTGCGGCGCAGGTTGCTCCACTTGGTGCCTTTGTCAACATTGCAATATTCCACCAGCGCGGCTGCTTCTTCGGCGGTTCCAGTGCCAAGATTCAGTCCCATCAGTGGTTGGGTGCCGGCCATCTTGCACCAGGTCATAAATTCATCAGTGCCGAACTGGTTGGAATTAAGTGAATTCCATGCCTTATCCAATTCCATGGGCCGATCCTTCTTCGGGCCGACACCATCGAGCCAGTTGTATCCCGAGACGAAGTTTCCTCCGGGATAACGAATGATCGGAACTCCCATTTTCTTGATTTCATTCAGGACATCGGTGCGGAATCCATTGGAGTCGGATAACTTCGAGCCCGGATCATAAATTCCGCCGTAGATCGCGCGCCCCAGATGTTCGAGGAAAGATCCAAAGAGATTGCGATCCAGCGGCGCGATGGTTCGCCGGGAATCCACGTAAACCCGAACCGTGCTGGTTGAAGGCGCAGCCTGCGCCGACAAATATCGCCCGAGAGCAAGATTAGTTGAGCAAGCGAGTCCCGCGACCGAGGCTTGTTGTAGGAACTTTCGCCTTGATGAAGAAAATTGTGGTGACGTTTTCAAATCGCTTCTCCTTTAGCTCTAGGGATGCGGCGCTCACTCTGGTTCAGTAAACGCTTACCTGCCTCACTACTCACATCCTCCGCGCGCCGTAATCGGGTCCTATATTATCGCAATATCGTGTCCGGGCACTGGTTCATCACAATCTATGGCGTCCGTGGCTCCCTCTCGGATCGTAAACGCTCCCTTAATAAACGCTTACTGTATCATTTCGCAGTTCGGTTCGTGCAAATCGAATAACTAGCGTCTCCTTCATATATCCACTGCGAACGGTTACATTGGCGCACAATAATCGCACGAAGTTGATGAAACAGGAACAAGACGGAAGCCGGAATTCCTATGATTAATGGAAGTTATCCCGAAACTCGGCGCTCTCTCCAGCCGAGTGAGGGATCTCGCGCGTACCATCCATTCCCTCTATCGTTTTCGCCTGGACAAAGCATGCCGCTACACGCGCTCGCCCCGCTCGAGAAAACGCGGGGACTTCGGGATGACCTGAACATGACACAAAGCTTCCCAAGGTAGAATGTCCTGACCAACTTGCCCGCTACAGTCCCCAAACTCGGTGATCAGGGTACTCAGAACCCGATAGTCGCGCCGCTACAAATTCCGGTCAGTGTGATTATTCCCGTTCGCAACGAAGCTCACAATCTGACACGCTGCCTGGAGTCACTGTCCGGGTTCGGGGAAATTTTCGTGATTGATTCTCTCAGCACTGATGCGACCGTCGAAATTGCCAGTTCCTACGGCGCGAAAGTCGTGCAATTTCATTATTCCGGCGGTTGGCCGAAGAAGCGACAGTGGGCAATGGATACTCTTTCTTTCGCCCACGATTGGATTCTGCTTCTGGACGCCGACGAGGCTTTGACGCCGGAATTGGCCGATGAGATTCGGCAAGCCATTGGCGATGACCAAATCAGCGGCTATTTTATCCGGCTACAAATGCATTTTCTTGGCCGGACGCTAAAGTACAGCGGAGGCCATCTCGAAAAACTTTCGTTGTTCCGGCGTGGTCATGGTCATTTTGAATGCCGCTTGCGCGATCAGGATACTTCCATGTGCGACATGGAAGTGCACGAGCACATCGTGGTTGACGGCAAGACTGCGAAATTGAAACATGCACTGATCCATTACAATGTCGAATCGCTTTCCCGCTACATTCGCAAGCACGACGAATATTCGAACTGGGAGGCGAAGGTCTGGAGAGAGGGACAAAGTCCTACGGAACTGCCTCCGTCGCTGACGGGCACGCAGGCGCAGCAGCGACGATGGTTGCGAAAAAAGCTATTTAGACTTCCGGGTTCCCCGGTTCTGTATTTTTTGTATAAGTACATTCTGCGCTTCGGTTTCCTGGACGGTGTGCCGGGGATTATCTACTGCGGATTTCAGGGAATGCAGTTTTTTCACATCAAAGCGAAGATCTATGAACTGCGCGGTAAAAAGAACACCAATTAGCCAAGGTTACGGTTTTTGCGTAGCGGCTTTATCAATACCGGCCGCTTATAGACTAGTTCAAGTAAGTGACGCGCCGCCGCAATGCCTTCCGCAAGTTGATCCCTGGGAGAATAGCCTTCCGCGGTGATGATCATGAAGGCTCGACTTGCCTCAACTCTTACTCGTTGAATTCGACCGTCGCGATTCGCGTCAAACGCGTCGGCTAAACGCAGAATTCCTGCAAGGCGAAATATACTTTGACGCTGTGCGGCGGTGAGGCCATGCAACGATGGCTGACCAGAGTTCGGAAGCGCGCCCTGGTGATATCGAGCAACAACCGCGGCGAGATGCAGTTCCTCAACACTCAAACCTACAGGGGGGGCCAACCGATCAATGAGTTTGTATGTAGCCTTGTGCGATTTCGTCTCTCGTTTTGACCGGCCGACATCGTGCAAAAGGGCGGCGATGTGCAGAACGGCGCGCTGGTCAAAAGCATTCTGCGAATCGGAAGGATGGGCCCTGGTTGTCAGGCCGTCATGAAGCTGAAGCGCCAACTTAGCTACGTGGTTGGAATGCCTGAAGTCTGGGTCCAGTACAGACGCCCAAAGCTTTAGACGGCTTAGCGCGAGCGTTCTTACTTCTCTCTCTTCCGGCAATACGGCACGCCAGACTGGCCACAGCGAACCTTCGCCAAGCATTTTGCCACGATATTTCGCAATGCGCGGGATACGTTCTTCCATTATTCGTGCACGCCAAAGAGATCGCGATTCGATTGTAGGAACTGCATTTACCTGCAAAGCCGTCGCCCAGAGAACGTCAAGATCATGTACTTCTCCCAGCAAGTCCTGAAGTTCTTTAAGATCATCACTCCACGCCACGTGCTGTTCGGGAAGAAAATTCTCGACAATGTAGCGGAATCGCTTTAGTCCGATACGCAAATTGTGGAACCCGACCCTGGATCGGTTTCGCAGTGCTGTGCGATGCAACTCATGAGCAAGGGTCCAGCGTTCGAGTGCGAGATGCTTAAAGATGGGGCTTCCCGGTCGTAACCTCGCCGCCCGCCGCGGCAGGATAGCGCTCCACTTTTTCCATTGCTTGCGGTCAAATTCTACGAGCGCCTTCGATGCTTCCTGCTTGAATTGGATTTCGCTCGTGGAGAGAAATTGCAACACTGCCGAGATCACAGGATCATCTGACGTTCCCAGGCGGAGCGCCCATTCCTGCATAACATGCACATCGCGCAGCGCTCCCAAACTTCTGAACAAAATCCTGCCTGCTTTTTTCATCTGCTTCCAGGCAGGATGGGGATCCATCGCCATGATCCCATCCGCCAGGGACCGGCAGCGGCGCAAGGCCACACGCAGGTCATGAACGGGATCAGGCTGTAGGCCAATCGCGGCGCGGTCACACTCTTCGAGAACGCGATCCATCCAAAGAGCCAGACCAGCTTTCCTTTTTGCCCGGCTTGGTTGCATTGATGGAGACGCCATGACACTTAATACTAACGGGTCCCATCACTTTTTTCGCAATGGCGACTTATTCGATCCAGTTGTGAAACCAATCAACTACAAAGGACACGAAGGCGCACAAAGGAAACCGTCGAAATTTGATCTTTGTGACACTCTTCCTTCGTGGCTGATGGGTTTTCTTTCAAGTGCGGCAAACTGACCCATACACCTTAATTCCAGTAAGGGTGTATACGCCAATTCCTGGCACGAACGATAGCTTAGAGGTTCGAGTAAGATGGAAAACTGTCGCTGCCGGAGGCCCCGAAAGATGAACGTTTTTGAATTCACGGCATTGGTGGGTTTCGGCTCGCTTGCCGCCGGATTGTTGGGATCGCTGACAGGGTTAGGCGGAGGCGTGGTATTGGTTCCGCTTCTGACGATTTTTTTCAAGGTTGATATTCGATATGCCATCGGAGCGTCGCTGGTTTCTGTAATTGCAACATCATCGGGATCGGCGGCGGCCTACGTTAAGGAAGGCTTTTCCAACATACGGATTGGGATGTTTCTGGAAATCGCCACGACATTGGGCGCGCTTTGCGGTGCGTTCCTCGCGGCAAAAGTCTCCACGTCAGCCATTGCCATTATCTTTGGACTGGTGTTGCTCTATTCCGCATATCTTTCCCGCAAGCCGAGATCCGCTTCGGATCGCAACGTTCCGCCAGACAAACTCGCTACGCGTCTGCGCATGAACGGAAGTTTTCCTGAGGGAGACGGCCAGCGACATTACAACGTGCAGAGTGTTCCCTCGGGTTTCGGTCTAATGTTTGGCGCGGGGGCCTTGTCGGGGTTGCTTGGTATCGGGTCGGGAGCGGTCAAAGTGCTGGCTATGGATCGTGCCATGAAGATTCCGTTCAAAGTTTCCACTACGACCAGCAATTTCATGATTGGGGTCACCGCGGCCGCCAGTGCGGGCCTTTACCTGAAGCGCGGGTACATTGATCCCGGGTTGGCACTGCCGGTCATGCTGGGAGTACTAGCTGGGTCGTTATGGGGAACGCGGATACTAGTCAAGGCAGAAACAAAGCGGCTGAGGCTCATATTCAGCATAGTGATTGCCATCCTTGGGGTGCAGATGCTGGCGAACGGCCTCTTTGGGAAAATATGAAGCCCGAAAAATGGACGGATCAAAAAGTCGAGATCGTTATCGGCAATTTGTTAGGCGTCGGTGTGCTTCTGTCGGCGCTGGTTGTATTTTCCGGAGGAGTAATTTTCTTAATCAATCACGGCAACTCTTATCCTGCTTATCAAGTCTTCCACGGAGAGCCGGCAAGCCTGACGAGCATTCCAGCAATTGTTAGATACGCTTTCCAACTGCACGGAGCGGGCCTTATTCAACTAGGCCTTCTCTTATTGATCGCAACTCCAGTTGCCCGGGTCATATTTTCCATCTTTGGATTCGCGGCGGAAGGTGATCGCATGTATGTCATATTCACGCTTCTGGTCCTGCTTATTCTCTTGTTTAGCCTTTTTGGATCGTCCTCGATTGCCTGACTGGAGGTAGTGTGGCGATGGTGCAATACGAACAATGGCAGGGTGGCGGCATTCCCGTTACAAGGATTAACTTAAATAAACCTCACAATCAGGCTGGATTTAGGGCGATTCAGTCGGGTAAAATTGATTCCCTCATGTTTTCAGTCGTATTTCTGCGGTTAAGACCCTCCAGATCGGCTTTCCGGTTAGCGTGCTTCGTTTGCCTGGTGGCTGTCATTCCGGGCTTTGCCCAATCGCAAGAAAAAACTGGCGCTGCGAGCCCCACCCTTCGGATAGAGCTCGATACTCGCGCGAAGGTCAAGCTCGGATCTGCCATGAGGGCACACACGGTAGAACCGCTCTATGAGTCGAATCAATTGGTGATTCCGGCGGGGACTGTGCTGTTCGGAAAAGTTTCTGCCATCAGCCCAGTTTCAAAGAGCAAGCGGGCAAATGCAATTTCGCATGGGGACTTCACGCCCTTGCATGAAGCTGCAATTCAATTCAGTAGCCTGCGACTGCGAGATGGATCCCGGCTTGCGATTTCGACCTCGCCTGCCCAGGAGAGCAGCCAGGTCGTTCGCTTTCAAAGTTCTCACACAAAGCGCCCATCGCTCCTCAGGCAAGGATGGAACGCTTTGATTGACCAGAAGAATCAGGCGGTAACGACGGTTACAGCTCCAGGGAAAGTTGACCGTCTGAAGAAATATGTATTTACCCAACTACCCTGGCATCCTGAGGTCATCGAAGCCGGATCGCAATACGACGTGGCATTGCTGACTCCAATTTCCTCCATTGAACAGCGGGAGTCAGCAGGCTCGATGCCAAAGCCCATACCGACAGAGGAAAAATTGATTCAAGCGGCATACCTTCACGCCCGGCTGCAAGAGGAGTTGAGTTCGAAGACCGGCAAGCGGGGAGACCCGGTGAGTGCAGTCGTAACCCAGCCAGTCCTAAGCGCTCAGGGTCAGATCGAGATTCCTCAAGGCGCCATCCTCCGAGGACGGGTTTTGCGTGCCAGTGCAGCAGAAAAATGGGGGAGAAACGGCGCGCTGCGTTTCACGTTCAATCAAGTGGACTTTCCGCAGGGAGCGCCACAACAAGTCTCGGGCGTACCCGCAGCGGTTGATGGATCACAAAATCACAGCCTGAAGCTGGACACGGAAGGCGGAGTCGAGCCCGATACCAAAAAAGGAGTCATGCTGCCGCTAGCCCTGGGCTTGCTCGCTGCATCAGCTTTCTCAGAGGATGAGGATGGAGGAATGGGCCGCAGTGCGGTTGCCAGCAATGGATTCGGGCTTATTACTCGCATCATCGCGATCTCAACCGGCTCAAGGACCGTTGGAGGGGTTGTTGGAATGGTGGACGCCGGACGCACCGTTTACACGCGATTCATTGCTCGTGGGCGGGACGTGGTATTTCCGATGAACTCCCAAGTTGAAGTGGAAGTCGGCCCAATTCACAAGCTGGGACCTTCAGCGGCTAAGCCGTAGCTGGCGGCACGCCAATCGGTCGCGGGCTACTTCGAAATGACAGAAGTCCCTACATGGCGATGGGCGATACTCATTATCTTCGTCGTTCTTTTCCCGATTGTTTTCCATCCGTGGTGGCTCGCAATTCTTTCGGGAGTCTTATTCGGTCTGCTGCTCCATGTACTGTTTCCAAATAGAGAATCAAAGTAGCCCACTACCGTCTAACCCACTACTTCGCCGCCGAGGACGCAAAAGCGTATTACAATGTTGGGCTGTCCTGATTAGTTGCCCCGTTCGCACCTAATCCCATTCCAACACAAATCATTTGGAGGAGTGCATGAAGCTTACCCCCGGAAAACTGGCCGGTCTCAAAAAAGTATCGAACGATCGCGGCGTGATCGCCGCAGCAGCGATGGATCAACGCGGTTCGCTGCAAAAATCTCTGGCGAAAGAAAAGGGCTCGGAAGTCAGCGATTTCATGATGGAAGAATTTAAGTCGCTGGTGACGGAAGTCCTTACGCAACATGCCAGTGCTATTCTGCTCGATCCCGAATGGGGATTGCCCGCTTCAAAGCGCCGCGCGAAGAATTCGGGCTTGCTGCTTGCGTACGAAAAAACCGGATATGACAAGACCGGCCCCGGACGCTTAGGAGACTTGCTGAATCATTGGTCGGTGCAGCGATTGAAGGCGGCTGGCGCGGACTGCATCAAGATTCTTCTCTACTACACACCATTCGATCCTAAGTCAGTAAACGATCAGAAGCATGCGTGGGTTGAACGCCTCGGCGACGAGTGCCGAGCCAATGACATCCCATTTTTCCTTGAATTTGTCGGTTATCAGGAAGGCGCGGACGAAAAGGGCCTGGATTACGCCAAGCTCAAGCCGCAGATCGTCACCGAGAGCATGAAGGAATTCAGCAAACCGAATTATGGAGTTGACGTGCTGAAAGTCGAAGTTCCGGTGAACTTGAAATTTGTCGAAGGAGCAAAATCCTGCACTGGGCAGTCGGCTTACTCGCGAAAAGAGGCCATGGATTTGTTTCGCAAAGCCGCGGCCGTGACCACCAAACCTTTCATCTATCTCTCAGCCGGGGTAAGCAACGCGGAGTTTACTGAAGCTCTCGAACTCGCAGCCGAATCGGGAGTGAAGTTCAACGGCGTGCTCTGCGGACGCGCGACATGGAAAGACGGAATTCCCATCTACGCGAAACATGGTGCCGAGGCTTTTCGTAAGTGGTTACTGGATGAAGGCGTAAAAAACATCCACAACGTGAATGAGAAGCTGAAAGCTGCTACTTCGTGGCACTCGATTTATGACGCGGAGGCTGCGTTGGCGGGCGCGTAGCACTCTGTTTGCCCCTCCGATAAACATACGGAGCGTCCACCCGGCAACCCACCGTGCGCCGCGCGGCTTATAATCTAGCGGTGCTTCCCTACTGTCGGGCGGTGAAGCACCGATTAGCGTGCACACTCCTAATTCAACACGTTCTGGCGACAAGGCTTCGGGACGGAAAAAAGCTATCGTCCTGCTGGTCATCGGCATTGTTTTGTTGTTCGGAATTCTTCTGTCTCAGTCTTCCTTCGATCTTCCTTTTCTGAACCCGGACAACAATCAGGCACTTCTTTTCCTAATGTCGTTGTCGGCGCTGATTTTTTTGCTGTTTGTGGCGTTGACGTTCGTTCTGGCGCGGAATCTCCTAAAACTATTTGCGGAACGAAGACTGGGAGTTCTCGGCTCGAAATTCCGTACTCGCCTCGTGGTGGCTAGTTTGCTGTTGTCATTTCTTCCTGTGATTGTGATGTTCTGGTTTGCATACGGTCTGATAAACCGTTCTATTGATAAATGGTTCTCCAGTCCGGTGGAGGAAGTGCGCCGCGACACGGCGACGATGGCGACGCTGTTGGCCAAGTATGTGGGCGAGAACGCCCGAGCCGAGGCGGTGTCAATCGCACAATCCCCCGAAACTCAACGTGCTTTCGCGGCACACAATCTGTCCCAGATCGAGGGGGAGTTCCGGCGTCAGAAACCCAGCCTGCAAGGCGGATTTGCACTCGCGCTTTCCGGAAACGAAGTTGAGCAAAGCGATGGTATGCCGGCAGCGTGGCCCAAGCTGAAGGACAAGCTTACAGAGCGGTTGGCAGCAAACGGTTCCTTCACGTGGCAGCAAACTGACTACATTCTCGCATCGGCTCCGGTCGGCAATAATGGCACGATTATCGTGGCGATGCCCCTGCCGCACGACTTTTCCCAGACGGTGAGACAGGTCGAGGCCAGCCAGCAGCGCTACCTCGATTTGAGTCGTAAACGCCGGCTGGTACGCCGCACATACATGGACCTGTTGCTCTTGCTCACCGTGCTGGTGTTGTTCGCGACCACGTGGTTCGCGCTTTTTTTATCCAAGCTGGTTACGCGTCCTGTTGCGGCGCTGGCGGAAGCCACCCAGGAAATCTCTCGTGGCCGTCTCGACTACAGAGTTGAGATTACAGCGGCAGACGAATTGGGCGACCTGGTTCGCTCCTTCAATAGCATGGCCGGGGAACTCGAAGTCAGCCGCCGTCAGATTGAAGCCTCCAGCCGCGAGTTGAGTGCAGCGAACAATACTCTGGAGCAACGGCGCCAGCACATAGAGACAATTCTGGAAAGCATTCCCACCGGCGTGCTCTCGCTGAATGCCGATCGCCAAATTACGCATCTGAATCAAGCGCTGCTGCGGCTGTTTCACCCCAAGGGTGAAGAAGCAGGCGCGCCGACAATACTTATAGGTTCTCCCCTGGCGGATGTGTTCTCCCCGGAAATGCTGCAGGATCTCGAGCCACTGCTGCGCCGGGCAGACCGCATGGGAAGCACCACGACCCAGATGGAGATAACGGTGCAGCGCGCCACACTCAATGTGGCAGCAACAGTGGCTACTCTTCAACATGACGGCGAGCGCCTGGGATACGTGCTGGTTTTCGAAGATCTTTCCGACTTGCTGAAAGGGCAGAAACAGGCTGCATGGCGTGATGTGGCCCGTCGCGTTGCCCACGAGATCAAGAATCCGTTGACGCCCATTGCGCTGTCCGCAGACCGGATTCGGCGGCACTTGAAGCGCAGCGGCGTCCCAGATCAGGCTTCACTGCGCACGATTGATGGCTGCGCAGAGACAATTTCAAGCGCGGTGGACACGGTTCGGACACTCGTGGATGAGTTTTCAACGCTGGCGCGCTTCCCCACGGCGCAACCTCAGCCGTCGAATATCAACTGGATCGTAGAGACGGCGCTAGGCATGTTCGACGGACGGTTGGACAACATTCGAGTGCGCGCCCGCCTCGCTACCGATTTGCCGAAAGTAATGGCAGACCCGGAAGCGATCAAAAGAGCCTTGGCTAATCTCGTGGATAATGCCGCTGAAGCCATGCTGAATTCTCCATTGCGCGAAATAGACATTTCCACTTCCATGGTCGCCACTGGCGATGCAGTTGAAATCGTTATTTCCGACACCGGGCATGGGGTGACCCGGGAAGTGAAAGAACGTTTGTTCCTGCCCTACTTTTCGACCAAACAGCGCGGGACGGGTCTGGGCCTTGCGATCGTCAGCCGCATCATCGAAGATCATCACGGCTCAATACGGGTCGAGGAAAACAAGCCATCAGGTTCTCGATTCATAGTCGAGTTGCCTGTTGTGTTGGAACCCATCGTCGCCAGCCCTGCGCTCCACCATGCATAAAATTCTTATCGTGGACGACGAATCCACCATCCGGCAGTCGCTTCAAGGCGTGCTGGAGGATGAGGGCTATCAAGTTGCACTCGCCGAAAGTGGTGAGGAGTGCCTCGAGGTTCTGCGGAAACGCGCATTCGATCTGATATTGCTTGACGTCTGGCTTCCGGGCGTAGACGGCCTGGAAACCCTGGAACGAATCCGGGAGATGGAAAACGCCCCTGAAATCGTTATGATCTCGGGCCATGGAACTATCGAGACAGCGGTCCGCGCCACCAAGCTTGGCGCATACGACTTCCTCGAAAAGCCGCTTTCCATAGACAAGACCGTAATCCTGATTAAGCACGCGATTGATGCCCGCAATCTGCGAAATGAAAATCGCGATCTGAAGAAACAACTTGCGCCGAAAAGCATTATTGCGGGCGATAGCATTCCCATGAAGGCTTTGCGACAGCAGATTCAGCTCATGGCGCCGACCAACGGACGAGTCCTCATCTATGGAGAATCTGGAACGGGGAAGGAACTGGTTGCTAACGCCATTCATGTGAATAGTCTTCGTAAAGATGAAATGTTTGTGGAGGTAAACTGCGCCGCCATTCCCGAAGATTTGATCGAGAGCGAGCTTTTTGGGCATCGCAAAGGTTCGTTTCCGGCCGCGCATAACGACAAGGAAGGGAAACTGCAAAGAGCGCATGGAGGAACTTTATTCCTCGATGAAATCGGAGATATGAGCCTTAAGACGCAATCGAAATTATTGCGTACGCTCGATGAACAACGGTTCTCGCCGCTAGGCAGCGAAGAACCCATTACAGTGGACGTCAGAGTGATTGCGTCCACGAACAAAGATTTGGAGGAGGAAATCTCGAAGGGTAACTTTCGGGAAGACTTGTTTTATCGCCTGAATGTAATCCCGTTTTCGGTGCCTCCGCTGCGCGAGCGCAAAGAAGATATTCCATTGCTTGCGCGTCATTTCCTCAAGGACTTTTCGGCCGCGTATGGACGCCGTCCGCGGGAGATCACGGACGATGCGATTGATACGTTAGTCGGGTATTCCTGGCCCGGAAATGTGCGAGAGTTGCGTAACGTGATTGAACGCATTGTGATTATGAATCCGACGACAACGCGGTTCGAGCGCAAACACCTGCCGCCTCTTGTCTATCGCGACGGAACTCGGCGGGCGGCTGGAGCGGAATTCTCCACGCTGCATCAGGCTCGTTCAGCCTATGAGCGCGATTACATTTTGAAAAAACTTGATGAGAATCATGGAAACGTCAGCCGGACCGCCGAGGTGCTTGGGCTGGAAAGAAGTCATTTGTATAGAAAGATGAGAACTTTGGGAATATCGGTGAAGGAGTAGGGGGAGTGGGGGAGAGCCAAAACCTACTAACCACAGAGGAAACGAAGGTGCACGAAGGAAACCTTCCGCATGCGAACTAATGGTTGTGGGCTTGATTCTGCCCGACGGCGGGAGTTAATCGTTCCAACTGGCGGCGCCAATCGAGTTCATCCACGAACCGTTGCGAGTCGCGCCAGCCGGGTTGTACTTTTACGAAGAGTTCTAGAAAGACTTTCGTGCCAACCATCTTTTCGATTTGCAGTCTGGCGGCTGTACCGATTTTTTTGAGCATCTGACCTTGCTTGCCCACCAGGATGCGTTTTTGTCCTTCGCGCTCACAATAGATTACAGCCGCGATTCGGGTGAGCCTTGCGCCTTCTTCGAACTGTTCAACCACAACACTAACCGCGTAGGGCACCTCTTCCGTCGTTTCCACCAGAATCTGTTCGCGGATAAGCTCGGCCACCATAAACCGCATGGGCTGGTCAGTCACCTGATCTTCTGGGAAGTAGTGCGGTCCCTCGGGCAACGCGAGAGTGACTTTCTCGAGAAGCAAATCCAGTCCTTCCGGTTTACGCGCGGAGATGGGAATAATTTCTTTGAAGCGCTGCAGTTCTGAATAGTGCGCTATCAAGGGAAGTAATTTCTCTTTGCCTCCCCGAATCAAATCAATTTTGTTCAGCAGCAAGAGCGAAGGTGTCTTAGCACGTTTCAGGATTTCGAGGACTTGCTGATCTTCTTCGCCGAAGCGGCGCGTGGCGTCAATAATCAGCAGCAGGAGATTGCATCCCTCGGCGGCTTCCCGCACTTCGCTCATCATTCTTCGGCCCAGTGACGTGTCCCCGTTGTGCACTCCGGGCGTATCAATCAGAATGATTTGGCCGCCCGCTTTATGTTTTCGTTTGGGAACTTGAATGATTCCAAGGATGCGATTGCGCGTCGTCTGCGGCTTGGGACTCACGATTGCCAGCTTCTCGCCGACAAGTGCATTTAGCAGCGTTGACTTACCAGCGTTAGGACGGCCGAGAATGCATACGAATCCTGAGTGAAATGCCATAGAGAAATAGAGAAGCTACCGGCTAGCTTCTGGCTGAAACGCCTCAGTTTGTGGTGCTCGGAGCCCTGAGCTAAAAGCCAGAAGCGAGGAGCCTACTATATCAGCTTCATCTGGCTGGGTTCGGCGAGGGAGATGCGTACCCGCTCGACTCGGCGCTCAGTGGATTCCAGAACTTCGAAGCGGAGGCCATTCTCCTCAATGACTTCTCCTTTTCGCGGAATCCGCCCGGCAAGTTCGCTGACCAATCCTGCAACTGTGGAAGACTCCTTACCCTCCGGGCGGATGCCAAATAATTCGTCAAGCCGATCCACGTCCATGTTGCCTCGAACCAGGTAGGTGGTCTCGTTCTCGCGAACCAGTTCAGGATTCTCGTGTTCGTCGCGTATCTCGCCCACGATTTCTTCCACCAGATCCTCGATCGTGACCAGGCCCGCGACTCCCCCGTACTCGTCCACCACAATAGCCATCCGTATATTGTTGTGCTGCATCTCGCGGAGAAGGTCTTTCCCGAGCTTGCTCTCCGGCACGAAATAAACATCTTTGCGCATCACGGAGTCCACTCGCCGCGTGCGAGCTTCCGTGTCGGGAACTTGCAGAACATCTTGCGCGTAAACGATCCCCTTGATGTTGTGGATGGAACCCTCGAAGACCGGCACGCGGGAAAAAGGCTTCGTCCGCAAGAGATCTATAAACTGCTCAACGGTGGTTTCAACCGGCACGCCGACTATCTCCGGACGAGGCTTCATGGCCTCGCGAACGGTTTTCTCGCCGAACTCAACCACCGACTGAATGAGGTCGCGATTACCTTCGTTAAGGATGCCCTCCTCCTGCCCCGCCTCAATCAACGCGTCCACCGCCTCGGCCTGACTTTCCGGTTGCTCATCCGCATGTTCCCTGGTCAATGCCGTAACGGACTGCAGGAATCCCAACATTAGAGTGATTGGCAGCGCAATGTAGACCAGGACCCGCAAAACCAGAGTCCAGCGAATGAGCCATTGGCCAGCGGTGCGGGAGAAAAAAACGAACGGAAGAAAGCGGTTGCAAATGGTCACTATTAAGATCAAGCTCAACGTAGCCTGAAGAATTTCCTGTAAATCCCACACACCTTCTCGAAACACCGTGAAGCCCAGCATCATGCCGATGGCCGCAGTGGTCAATTGGGCGAGCACCGCCATGGAAAGTGCGGCGCGAGCCCGCGTTACACCCAGCCGAGGTTCAACTTCTTTTTCGAAGACGTCAATGTTGTCCTGAAAATCACGGGAGAGAAATTTACCGATCTCCGAATAAACACGCGCGACATAAGAGACCAGCGTAAGCAGAACCAGCAGAATGACAAGCGTGACTGCGATGCCGAGAGTCATACCTTGGACCCAGCCGCTTTACGTAGTGGTGCTTTGCGCCGCTTCCGACGGACATTCACTGCATTATTTCTTTCAATCAATCCGGCTGGCAATTTCAGCTTTTCGCGAAGTCGTTGCTCTTCACGGTACATTTCTCCACGATCATTCTCATGATTATGGCCAGCCAGGTGCAACATGCCGTGAACGATCAAGACTTTGATTTCAGTGGCCGTGGAATGTCCCAAGCGCGCGGCGTTCGCCTTGGCGATCTCAAGAGAAATTGCAATTTCACCTGCAAGGCCATTCATTCCATTGGCCGGAAACGACAAAACATCCGTTGGCTCCTGTTTATCCCGGAACTTTGTGTTTAATCGTTCCATTTCGTTGCTGGATGTCACAAGCACATTGATGAGTCCCCGGATCGGAATGAATCGGCGGGCCTTTGCCACGAACCGTCCGAGAGAGATGTCGTTCATTCCCGCGAGCCGTGTCCGAGAAATGATCATCGCGATATTTGGTCAATAACAAAAAATACGGGAAGGCTGCAACAGCCCTCCTGAATTACTTCGGTAGTAACTCAGCTTGCCTTAATCTGAAGGGGTCATCCCGAGCTTGCGAGGGATCTTGCGTGTAGCGGATACGCTAAAGACAAGAGCAACTGCGCTACACGCCAGATTCTTCGGGATGAAGTCCCTCAGGATGACGTCCCTCCAGGATTCGTTCAGACTGAGCCTTCCTGGATAATTTCAGCTTTTATCCTTCATCCTCTATCGCGGCCGTCAAGGGGATATCCTCTCCAGAACGAATCGAAGTGGCTTGAGTAGTCTGGTTCGATTTGCCGTTCGCGGCGGGCTTGGATTCCACCAATAACATTTGCGCCTCGGCGAGTCTGACTTTGTGCTCATCATATGCCCGGATAATTCGCTGCACCAGGTGATGGCGAACGACATCGCCTTCGTCGAAATATACGAATGTCAGCCCCTCGACTTGCTTCAACACGTCGGCAGCTTCCAGCAGACCACTGCGGCGAGCGCTGGGCAAATCTATTTGTGTTACATCTCCGGTAATGACCGCCTTGGAATTGAAGCCAAGGCGGGTCACAAACATCTTCATCTGCTCTGAAGTCGTATTCTGCGCCTCGTCCAGAATAACGAATGAATCGTTGAGCGTGCGCCCGCGCATGAAGGCGATGGGAGCAATCTCAATCACGTTCTTTTCCAAGTACCGGTCAACCTTTTCAGGTTCGAGCATGTCGTAGAGTGCGTCGTATAGGGGACGCAGATAAGGGTCGATTTTTTCTTGCAACGTCCCAGGCAGAAAACCAAGACGCTCGCCAGCTTCGACCGCCGGACGCGCCAGGATAATGCGGTTCACCCTCTTCGAAAGCAGAGCGGAAATTGCCATTGCGACGGCGAGGTAGGTCTTGCCCGTGCCGGCAGGGCCGACCCCGAAGACCATGTCATATTTCTCGATGGCATCCAGATAACGGCGCTGGTTCAAGCTCTTCGGCTGCACGGTCCGGCGGCCAAAAGATCGTAGTTTGCCTGCTTCGGCCAAGCCGCGCAAGGTCGCCTTGGGATCAGCGACAAGCACGCGCAACATGCTGTTCAGATCGCCATTGTGGAATGGATGTCCTGACCGCTGAAGTTGGTCGAAATCCGTAAAAACCTGCTCGGCACGCGACACATCTCCAGGCGTACCTTCAATTTGGAGGGAATCAGAGCGCAGATCAATGTTTATGTTTAAGCCGTCTTCGAGAACACGCAAATTCTCATCGCGCGTGCCAAAAAGGGTTTCAATGTTCGGACTGATCGCAATACTTTTTTTCATTCAGCTTTGGCGGATCCTCCTGCACGGGTTTGGTTTTAAGCTTTCGATCCTTAGTTCCTTTAGATGGCATTCTGACCGTACACGCATACCGGAAGACTGCGTACACCGAGGCAAAACAGGATGTCTGGGGTGGAACCAACCGGATGCTCGCTGACCAAAGGCAAGCAGTTCCATTGCCGTTAGCGTACCCCTGCCGAAGGCGGGAGTCAATGCCCTGACCCGCAGCAGAGGAAGTCTTCCTCGCCGGTCCTTAGCGCGGACTTTGGCCTGTATAATAAAGCATTCAGATGCTTTCGACCGCTCCCCACGATTCGTCAATCTCGCCGCGGATAGGTGAGTACGCCGGTGCCAGCGCTGCCGATTTCGGCGACGTACCTGCCGAATTCGACACATTACTTTCAAACTGCGGAATTTACGAGATGCCATGGCGAGCGAAAGTTTCGCTCACTGGATCCGATCGCGTTCGCTGGCTCAATGGGATGGTCACCAACAATGTGCGGGATTTGACAAAGGGTAGCGGGGTCTACTCCTTTCTGCTTAACCCGCAAGGGCGAATCCTTGGGGATCTTTACGCATACAACCGCGGCGATTCGTTGCTGGTGGATATTGATCGTGCTCAGTTGCAGAAAATATCGGAGATATTTGACCGATACATCATCATGGATAACGTCGAGGTCAGCGACGTCAACGACAAACTGTGCTCTGTAGGAATCACGGGCCCGAAGGCGTCTGCTGCATTGCGAGCGGCGGGATTGGATTTTCCAGAACTTGCAGCGCTTAGCTTTGTTGATCTGACCTGGCGTGACCTTCCCGTGACAGTCGTGCGCGGTGATAATTCTTGTGTCGAATCCTATGAGGTATGGATGTCGGCGGAAAATATGATTTCGTTACGACCAGCGCTGGAAAAATCCGGAGCCGTGCCGGTCGGAACAACTGCGATTAATTTGCTTCGGATAGCGTGCGGAATCCCCCGGAATGGGCAGGATATCCGGGAGCGCGATTTGCCACAGGAAACCGGGCAACAGCGCGCTTTGCACTTTACCAAAGGATGTTATATCGGCCAGGAAATCGTAGAGCGCATTCGATCAAGAGGAAACGTTCATCGAATGTTTACCGGCTTCACGGTCGAGGGTCCACTTCCGCTGCCCGGCACCAAGATTCATGTGGACGGCAAAGAGACCGGCGAGATCACAAGCTCCGCCTCATTGCCCCTCCGAACGGGTCAACGCCTGGTTGCCTTGGGGTACATCCGGCGTGAGGTCGGAGCATCGAATAAACCGATTCAGATTGACGGTACAACGCTTAGCGTCACAAATCTTCCGTTCTCCGAAGTATTTAAACACTGAAGGAAAAATATGTCAGAAAAGAAACAGGAAAGCTTTACCGTAACTGATCGAAGGCTGTTCACCGCCGAAGGCGAAGTGCGCAAGGATATTTCCGAGGAACAGGTTTCGACGTCTACTGCTTCTTCTCCGGCTGCGAGCGATACCGCCGACCGGCCTACCGTCGTTGCCTCGGAAGAACAAAACAGTCCAATGCCACCGGCCCCCACTGCGTTTGAACAGCAGGCGCAGGCTGACGCTTATCGAAAATCCTCAATGGACTTGGACTCAAAGGTCGAGAAAAGGGGTCATTCGGCCAAAGATCTGGAGATGACCTTCGAACGGTTTATGGCCTCTCTCTACATGACTGCCATGCTGCATCTCGGCCTCATGCAAGAGGAGGGCAGTCAGCCGCGACTTGATCTGATCGGCGCCCGCCAGACCATTGACACCCTGAGCCTGCTTTCGGAAAAAACCAAAGGAAATTTGACCAGTGCGGAAGCCACCTTTTTGCAGAACTGCCTCTATGAGCTGCGTATGGCCTACGTGGAAGTGACCAATGCTCTGGCCCATCCACCGCAGGCACCCGCATCCGCCGCCGCAAAGCGATGAAGGCTAGCCTGACGGTGTTGGGAAGCGGGACCTCGGTGGGGGTTCCAACCATCGGGTGCGATTGTGCCGTGTGCAATTCGACCGATCCCAAAGATCGCCGCACCCGCCCATCCATATTGGTCGAATATTCGAGCAAGGCGGTGCTGATTGACACCACTCCCGATTTTCGTCAACAGGCCATCCGCGAACATATCCGCCATTTGGACGCGGTTCTTTACACCCATCCCCACGCCGATCATCTTCTGGGAATTGACGATCTCAGACCCTTAAGTTATCAACACCGGCCTGGAAAACTGCCTCTCTATGCGCGGCCGGAAGCTGCTGAGTTCATTCGCAGTATGTTCGGATATATTTTCGCACCTGCGTACAAGTTTGGCGGGCTCCCGCAACTTGACCTCATAGAAATCTGCGGACCGGTCGAACTCTTCGGAGCTACGTTTGAACCCGTGCCGGTGATGCACGGGGAAACCGAAATTTTAGGGTTCCGATTCGGCTCCGCCGCGTATCTCACCGATCACAGTCAAATTCCAGAAGCTTCAATGGCGCGATTGCGGAACCTGGATATTCTCTTTCTCGACGCTTTGCGGCATCAGCCTCACCCCACACATTCAACGGTTGAAAATTCGCTGCGGATCGTGGAAAAGCTCCGGCCGCGGCAGGCTTTCTTTACTCATATCTGCCATGACCTGCCGCATCAGGCCACGAACGGTTCGTTACCGAATGATGTCCAACTATCGTACGACGGCATGAAACTGAACTTTGAAATCTGAGGGATGTTTGGCGATTCTTACAACCAAATGGAAGTTTTTCTAAAGCCCGAGGACCTACCTCCTGATTTCGGCCCCACGATCGTTAGCGTGGGGAACTTCGATGGGGTACACCTGGCACACACGCGGGTACTGAAAGAAATCGCCCAGCGCGGGGTGACGCAAGGAAAACGCTCTTTGGCTGTAACTTTCGAGCCGCATCCCATGCGAATCCTGCGGCCCGAAAGCAGACTTAAGCTCATCACGCCTGCCTTCGAAAAGCTCAGACTTCTTCGCGCCACCCGAATTGACGCCACGCTCGTTCTTCCTTTCAACAACGATCTCGCCGCAATGACTCCTGAAGATTTCGTCCGTAATATTCTCAAAGACCGGTTGCGTGCCTCCGAAGTGCACGAAGGGTATAACTTTCGTTTCGGATGCAAGGCTTCGGGAGACGTGGCTATGCTGAAAAAGTTTGGTACAAGCCTGGGATTTGAAGTAGTGCTTTACCCTGAAATGCGCGTGAGTAAGGAACCCGTTTCAAGCACTCACATTCGACATTTGCTCGAAAATGGCGAAGTCGGCCGGGGTCGCCGCCTTTTGGGACGCACGTTTAGCATTCAAGCTGCGCCCGCTCACGGCCGCGGCTACGGATCTAAATACACCGTTCCGACGATGAATCTGGGATCGTACGGCGAACTTGTTCCGAAAGATGGCGTTTACATTACCCGCACACGAGTTGGGGAAGAATGTTTTGACTCGGTTACCAACATTGGAAATCGTCCCACTTTCGGGACTGACTCGTTCGCCATTGAGTCACACTTGCTGAATTTTCATCCCCTTGAAATTACCGAGAGCACACAGGTTAGAATGCATTTCCTGAAACGCTTGCGCAACGAAATAAAGTTTCCGTCGGTGGAGACTTTGCGCGAACAAATCGGACGGGATGTCAGGAAGGCGCAGCGCTACTTTGGATTGTTGGGTGCAAAACCCAGCGAACGTGTATAGGGTACCAAATGACGGATTAATCTCGGCGTATGGCTAGTCGGGCAGATAGCCTAGCTCGAGCGGCAGCTTTCCGTCCACCTTCACCACCTTTACCTTGTCATTGAGCGAGCGGACCTCGACCAAACCAATGGCTCCGGGGGTAGAGCCGACGGTGTCAAGAACATCATCGTCGGAGTCCACCTGGATAATCCCATCTTTGCGAGCTTCCAATCTGGACTTCAGTTCCTGTTCCGACATGTGATTCAACTTTTGCAGGGTGAGCATCTCACCCTTCGACGACTTATGAAGGACAAGCACAATATTTGTCCCATCAGTCCATTTCCTGGTGTCAGCTCTAACAATTTTCGCTAAATAGGTAGAGCTGATGTTCGTGACAGTATTCCCTTTATTCACCACCACCGCCATGTGATGCGCGAAACAGACCGAGACTTGAAAGAATAGGAAGCCAAGCAAGTAAATGACACGCCCGCGCCTCATAAATTACTCTCCCTTCGTTTGTCAGGGGTGATTGACTTCTTCAACCTACCAGAGGAGTGAGGACTCTCCTAGTTACTCGCGGGGAGACATTACAATCTTTTTACAAATGGGAACGATGCCTATTTGGGGACTCGGATTAAGTTTAGCTAGTGGCTTTTTGAAATTCATATGCTATCTCTTGTGTTTGGCAGCTGAACAATTACAATTGCCGCAAGAACCATGATCATACCCACGCCCTGTACTGGCCGCACAGTCTCGCCTAAGACTACGGCTGCGATCAAAATAGAGAGTATCGGTTCCAGACAGCTCGCTACGACGGCACGCGTGGGTTCAAGATGCCGCAGCCCGGCAAAATAGAAGGAAAATGGAATTAACATGGAGGTGAGCGAAAATACTGCCAGGAATAGCCATTGCGTTGCAGAGAAATGTGCGGCAATGATTTTCCACGGTGGATTGAGGATCAGCCAAAAGATGGATGCCGCCAGCATCATACACAAAACGACCGTCCAGTGATCATGTCGTGCCACCATGCCGTGCCCACTGATGTTATAGAACGCGTATGCAAACGCCGCGAGCAATGCCGCCACGATGCCAACGGAATTGAGATGCGCCTCGCCCTTATTAAACGCGCCGATCGCGACGGCAATGCCTATGACTGCCAATGCGACGGAGGCCAGCTTTTGAATCGTCGGCTTCTGGAAACCACGCACAGCCATATAAAGTAGGACCCAAACGGGTGCCGTATATTGCAAAGTAATGGCCGTCGCCACATTCGTTTTTTGAATAGCCAAATAGTAGAAGTAATTGGCGGCTGCCAGACCGAACACGCCCAGCAGTGCCATGCTGCCAATGTCGGAGCGGGAAAGCTTCAACAGTTCCCGTCTGCGCGGAGAGAACAGAATTGGCAGGAGACAAAATAGAGATAAAGTTGTGCGGCTCTGAGAAAGAATGAGCGGATCAATAGAGCCGACTGCATGCCCACCGAAAAGTAAACGGCCAGTGAAGACAGCTCTTCCCATGGTTGCCGACACTCCCCAGCAAAACGTGGCGATCGCGATGTAGAGATATCCGCGAAAGGGGTGCGTTGTTTGCGGCGGCTGGGCAGGAGAAAGCTGGGCCAATGTCATTTCTGACAAATCCTCGATGGGAGCATTCGCGTGCATGGCTCGCCTTGTTCCAATGTTGAAATCATAGGAGACCCAGCACAGGCTACTCGACTCAACATTTTATATCTGGGATTGTCCGTAGCGAGCTAACGCCGATTGTCCGTCCTGGGTTCGGGATGGATTAACACCCGAAACAGTTCGGGGGCTTCCTGCTTGAATCGGATTTCGAGCTCAGTCGAGATGTCATGCACCCGCGAAAGCGGCAAATCATCCGACAAGGTGCAGTGACAGGAAACGTAGAGCCTGCCGCGAACCCGCTTGACGGTTATATCGTGCATGTCGAGAATTTGCGGAAACTCGGATGCAATCTTCTTAAGCCGCTGTTCCAATCCTGCGTTGCGCAGAATTTCATCTCCTCTTTCAATGGTCGCGGGCTCGCTCTCGATATGAGTCAGGATTGAGGAAATCTCGGGCACTTCGTTGCGGATCTCCGATTCAAGCAGTGTCACGTGATCATGAGCTTCTTTCAGACTCAGGTGCTCATCGAGTTCGAGATGCTGCTCGACGTGCAATCGGTCCCGCAGATTCTGGATGCTTACATCGTGCACATTGTAGTTGTGCTTTGTGGCGACCGCGCGAACCCGGTCAAAGATATTTTCCGTATATGCGGCTCGCGGTGTGGAATGGACTATGACATCCGCATCCGGCAAAACATCGTGCACCGCGGCGGTCACCGCCGCAGCAACCTGTTCAGAGCGTTGAAACGTGACATTGCGAGCCAGGCCGATTGAAAGGTCCGCAAAGTATTTATTTCCCGCCCGGCGAATGCGGACGCGGTCCACTTCAAGCAAACCCTCGACATTGCGCAGTGCCGACATAATGCGCAGGCGCACTCCCGCCGGAGCTGCGTCCAGCAAAGCGTCAACCGTCTTGCGGGCCAGTCGCGAACTTACATAGACCACAACACCCGCCACAAAAAGCGCGGCCACCGGATCGGCGTCACGTAACCATCCAACGGCAAATTTGCGTCCAAGCATGACGAGTAACAGGCCGGCTACCACGACACCACTGGACCAGATGTCAGTGGAGTAATGAAGAGCATCGGCCTCCAGCGCCTGGCTGTCATACTTGGCCGCGATCTTCCCTAAAGCGCGAGAGCGCCAAAAATCCGCGAGCATCGAAAAAAACATAACCAGAAATGCCGCCAGGGAAGGTTCGATGTCAACGTGGTGAAAGAATAGCCGGTGAACGGCTTCGTAAATAATCCAGACACAGGTCAGCAGTAATAGACCGGTCTCGATAAACGCAGAGAAATTCTCGACTTTGCCGTGTCCATACTGGTGGTCGGCGTCTGCTGGCTTGTCAGAGACCTGCACGGAGAAAAGCGTGATGACAGAGGCGATAAGATCCAACGCGGAATGTGCGGCTTCCGAAAGAATGCCCAAACTGCCTGTAGCCAGACCAACAATCACTTTTAAAGTAGTAATCGCGATGGAGGCCAGCACAGACCTTCCCGCGACCGAGCGTTTTTCCCGACGCATGGACTGGGGACTGTAGACCAGATGGGCTTCCGGCATGAGTGCATTATCGCCGGAGCAACTACTTTCGCCAACTCGAGTTATGCCACCCGACCTCCGCTATTGGCTGCAGCTCTGTGCTAGGATTTCGATGTCCACATCGAACTTCTCTGGAGGAACCTCCGAAATGATACGACCTGTTTTGTTATTTTTATTGTTCACAAGCTTTGCCGTGGCACAGGAAAACAACCCCCCGGCGACTGCTCCGGCCCCACCTACGTTGAGTGGCTCCCCACATAGCAAAGCTTCGCAACCGGGTATGGCGGCTAATCCGGCGGTGATCACTATTAAAGGCGTATGTAATTCCTCAAGTGCCTCAGGAAAGGAACCGGCGACAAAAAGTAACACCGATAAAGGAGCCGGCCCGGAATGTAAAACAGTTGTTACCCGCGCTGAATTTGAAAAGTTGGCGGAAACCCTGCAAGTACCCCCAACGGCGAAAAAACAGTTCGCCACCCAATATGCGACTGCACTGATTATGGCCAACGAAGCCCACAAGAAAGGATTGGATCGCGGCCAGCACTACGAAGATCTCCTAAAGCTGGCGCGGCTACAAGTTCTGACGCGGCAACTTGCGCAGAATCTTCAAGAAGAGTCAGCGAAGATTTCCGATCAGGAAATACAGAATTATTATCAGAGTAATAAGGCCGCCTATGAAGAAGCGACCCTAGAACGCCTTTATATCCCGCGTACGCAGCAGCAGGAACCTCCAAAGGATGCTTCGAAAGAATCCGATGACGACGCCAAGAAACGGCAGGCGGATTCCGAGGCAGCAATGAAGAAGGAGGCTGACGACTTACGAGCACGGGCGGCGGCCGGGGAAGACTTTACGAAACTACAGGCAGAGGCCTATAAGTTCGCCAATTTCAAAGCAGCACCCCCGGCCGTGAAAATGGACAAGGCACGTCGCACCAGTTTGCCACCGTCGCAGTCCAGCGTTTTCGACATGAAGCCGGGGGATGTCTCGCCGGTATTAACTGACCCGGGTGGCTATTTTGTTTTTAAATTTGAACAGAAAGACACCATACCGCTGGACAAGGTACGCGACGAGATTCGATCAACTCTGCAAAAACAGAAAATGCAGGACTTAATGCAGACAATGCAGCAATCCGCAACGCCAAGTTTCGATGAGGCATATTTTGCGGCTACCTCACCTGCCCCCGGCTCGATAATAGGTGGACACGTTCCGCCGGGCGCGATCCCCACCGGACCGAAGTGATGGATGAAGAAAAGCCGAACATTGTGATCACCGGGATTTCGGGAAATCTCGGGCTTTGCCTTCTGCCGCAACTCAAAGGATATAGAGTTACCGGCATTGGCTTGAAGCCGCCGGAGACCACCGAACCCTTGAATTTTGTTCGGCTGGACTTGGGACTGGAAGAATCCTGCCGCGAATTGTTCGTTCTGATGCGAGCCTTGCGGCCAGTCGCCGTCATTCACTTAGCCTTCGTCGCTGATCCCTTGCGTTCAGGAATCCGTGATGCCGACCGCCTATGGCAAATCAATGTAGGAGGGACGGCGCGCGTATTCGAGGCTCTAACCGAAGTGAACCGCGATGAAGAGATCATAAAGAAATTCATTTTTGTCAGCTGTGTCTTTGCATACGGAACTTCCCCTTCGCAGGCCGTAACTGAAGACCAAAAGCTCGCTGCTCATTCACTGCCCATCGCCATTCATAAGATGGAAGCAGACCAGGCCATACAGCAGCGCGCTCCGTCGGCGCGAGGTTGCAGCGTTTATCTGTTGCGGCCGGCAATTTTCGCGGGCCCTGAAGCTTCCAACTATCTGGTTGGCAGTTTTCGTGGCACACCAAGTGTCCGAAGCAAAATTGGGGCCAGGCTGATTAATAGTGGCAAGCGGCTTCCGTTGATCCTTCCATGGGGGAAAAAATATCTCGAAAAACGACTTCAGGCCGTTCACACCGAAGACATTGCACGAGTAATCACGTTTATCCTGCGCAAATCGGAGCCGGAGTCAAGGCGGCTGACAGTTTTAAACATCTCGGGCCGGGGGGAACCTATCGCGCTTCAACGTTGCGCGGAAATTGCGGACACGAACCTGCTGCGACTTCCAGGCGAATGGGCCACGCGGCAATGGTTACGCTTTCTGTGGAAAGCCGGAATCTCTGAAATCCCACCCGAGGCCACAGCTTATCTGGCAGGAAACCCGATCATGCATACGGACCGATTGCGCGAGTTCCTCGGTCCGTATTATGAAGATGTAATTCAGTACACAGTTTCGGATGCTTTCGCCGACTGCTTTGCCTCACCCTCGCACTTGAAAGCGGTTGATCCCGCAGCGCACGCAGTGGATCACGCTTGAAATAATGGCTTCTTGCCGCGAAAGAGGCCCGCGATTCCAAACGTGTAAGGCGTCCATGAGACCTCAGTCAGTCCTGCACGCTTCATCCGCTCAAGCATTTCTTGAGGAGAAGGAAATCGCTCTACCGAAGCTGGGAGATAACGGTAAGGTCCCTGAACACCAGAGATAAGTGATCCCACCGCCGGGAGCACGTGCTTGAAATAAATTCTATAGAATCTGCCAATCAATCCGCCGGGCTCGCCGAAATCAAGGATTCCGCACTCCCCTCCCGGACGCAGCACACGCACAATCTCCCGCAAGCCCGCGTCGTAGTCGGCGAGATTCCTAAATCCGAAGGCGGAGGTCACGAGATCAAATCGTGAGTTGGGAACAGGCAAACGTAATGCGTCGGCTTCCATCCATCGCACCGAAGTTCCAGTGGATTTGTTCTTCGCTCGTTGCAGCATAGGGTGAGCAAAATCGGCCCCCAGAATGGCGGCGGATGACTTCGTACATTTTCGCCAGAGCGCGAGAGTCAGGTCGCCGGTGCCACAACATAAATCCAGTACTTCAACATTTGGCCGGGACAAAATGCTGCCGAAACTCCGCGCTGTTCTTCGCCACCATAAGCGATCAACGTTGAATGACAGAGCATGATTAAGCAGGTCATATCTCGGCGCAATGGAAGTGAACATCTGCCGAACCGCGCGCGCGGCTGACTCCGTATCGGCGGCACCATCTGGAGCCGCGCCGACAACAATTGCCTTACTTGATGTAGGAACTGAATCTATTTCCATGATGGTCCTGTACAAGTCACTTACTTACCATTGATTGGCAGCAGCAGGCTGCGAATTTTATAAAGCTGAAATGACAGATAGGTTGCTCGCAGGTGAGATAGACTGCAAATTTAGTCCGTTCCGGTTCGTGGAAAATGATTTTCTTTGAACCCATTCCGAACGGGCCTTGACCGGCGGAGCCTTTCGCGAGCGGATGAGATGGCAGACCGGACATCGTCCGGCCTGCGATCCGTTATGGCTGCAATCTCTGTCACAGAGAAGCCTTCGAGGGTGTGCAAGACAAACACTTCGCGATCGCTTGTGCTGGCGTTTCGAAGTGCAAATTGTACGAGGGAGATCAATTCGTCTGAATATGCGATGTCTTCTGGAGTCTCCGCAGTGCCGTCGGCGATCACATCGCTCTCACTCACGAACTCGTCTGGCTGATGGAAATCCAATTCCCCATCACCGCTAGCAGTCACATCAGTCAACTGGGCCGACTGCTCCAATCTAATCTCGGTAATCCGATCGGGAATCCCCTGATTCGATCGAGATGTCAAATCGTTGATGCTCTTGATCGCGAGGCGATAGAACCAGGGCTCGAAAGCTAGACCCTCCGGTCCCTCTTCTCCATCACCCAGGGCACGGACGACAGCCTCATCAACTACTTCGTCTTTGGTCACGGAAGCGGCGCGAACTTGCCCAGATGACTCTCGAAAATACAACTCACGCTCTACAAAACGTTCCAACCGGCCTAGATGAGCGTTTATGTACGAACGAATATCCTCGGACGTAGCCCCCGTCGGCTGTGCTGACGCCTCAGCCGATTCAAAAGGCATTGCGCTTTTTTGCGCGAAATCCCTATCAACGGAATCACGAGCGCCACGGCGACGCCACTTGTGGGAACTTCTGAGCAAGTCTTTGTGTTTTCCGACCTGAAGAATCAAGTCATCGGAAGCTGCTTTCAATGCCGCCAGAACGTTCGCACCCGTTTCTTGCGCGGCCATTTGACCAGACAGCAGGCGCAAATTCCAGGAGACCACAGCGCCCTGGCGTGGCGAGTTCTCCTCCACGAGTCCTTTCAAATGCACAAGTTCCGGACGGAAAGCACGCAAGCGACGGTTCAGTTTTTCCATCAGGTGATTGATTTCTCGTTCAATGTCAGGGGTTTTGTGAACTTTATAGCTGATGTGAACGTTCATGCGACGCTCGCTACGAAGGAATTTGCCGCCTCAATTCTAACTCGATTGAACGCCGATGAGTGCACTTCTTCGGACGGTAAGGGCTCAGTTTGAGATTTCTGCTTTAATCTCGAGCGTCATCCCCAGCCTGGGAGGGATCTTGCGTGTAGCAGAAACGCGCTGAGACTACACGCAAGATCCCTCGGGACTGATGTCCCCAGGATGACGTCGTATTAGGGGTTTGTTCAAACTGAGCCACTACCTTCGGACGCGGCCTTTAAGATTTAAGCAATCCGCGAAAGGTTGGTTTATGAACTGAGGAATGGATTTAGTTTTTGGGTGATTGGATTGCCCCAGGCGGTAGAACTGAAGGCCGGACGTCCCTTCGCCAAGGAGTTTATGCGGACACCCCCACACGCTGGCTGACCTCGAACTTCACTTTCCCGCCGCTAGCGTCCACGACCACATGATCCCGATGCAGTATTTCGCCGTCGAGAATTTTCATTGCCAATGGATCCTGAATGACTTTTTGAATCGCCCTCTTCAGCGGCCTCGCGCCAAAGTTCGGATCGAAGCCTTCGGCAAATAACAGGTCTTTGGCTGAATCGGTGAGTTCGAGCGAAATTTTACGGTCGGCCAGCAGACGCCGGACGTCTTCAAGCCGCAGCTCGATGATCTTCACCAACTGATCTTTGCCTAACGGGCGGAAGATGATCACGTCGTCAACGCGGTTGAGGAACTCAGGCTTGAAATGTCCATGCAGGACGTTCATCACCTGCTTGCCGGCTGCGTCGAAGTCTTCTTCACTCCGCAAGTTCTCGGCTTGAAGATAGCTCGAGCCTAAATTGGAAGTCATGATGATCACGGTGTTGCGGAAGTCCACGGTGCGGCCTTTGCCGTCTGTAAGGCGTCCATCGTCCATTATTTGGAGGAGGACGTTAAACACATCAGGATGCGCCTTTTCTATTTCGTCGAAGAGAATTACCGCATAAGGATGGCGCCGAACCTGCTCGGTGAGCTGGCCACCCTCGTCATATCCAACGTAGCCGGGAGGCGCGCCGATTAAACGCGAGACGGCATGCTTTTCCATGTATTCGGACATGTCAATGCGCACCAAGGAGTGCTCGTCGTCAAAAAGGAATTCGGCCAGAGCGCGGGCTAATTCGGTCTTACCGACACCAGTCGGACCCAGAAAAATAAACGACCCGATAGGGCGCTTGGGGTCGCTCAAGCCGGCGCGAGACCGGCGAATGGCATTGGCCACACGCTCTAAAGCTGCGTCTTGCCCGACGACACGCTGGCGGAGGCGATCCTCCATCGTGATTAGCTTCTTGACTTCGCCTTCGAGCATCTTCGAGACCGGAATACCGGTCCACTTGGAGACAATGCGAGCGACATCTTCTTCATCCACTTCTTCCTTCAACATTCGAGACTGGCCTTGCACATCCATCTGCGCGCTTAGCTTTTCAAGTTCTTCTTCCGTCTGCCGCAACAATCCATAGCGTATTTCGGCAACACGTTGGAGATTCCCTCTACGCTCTTCGGTTTGCTCTTCAAGCTTGAGCTTCTCTATTCTTTCTTTGAGCTCGCGAGAATGGGCGATCAAATCCTTTTCTTGCTTCCACTTTGCTTTCAACGCATTCGCGTTCTCGCGGATACCGGCGAGTTCTCTGTCAATAACAGATAGACGCTCTTTAGAATTACGGTCGCTTTCTTTTTTCAAGGCCTGGCGCTCTATCTCCAGTTGAGTGGCGCGCCGTTCCAGTTGATCAATCTCCGTGGGCATGGAATCAATTTGAATACGCAAGGATGCAGCGGCTTCGTCAATCAGGTCTATAGCTTTATCCGGCAAAAACCGATCGGAGATGTAACGATGGGATAATGTGGCAGCCGCCACGATTGCCGAGTCTTTGATCCGAACGCCGTGGTGGACTTCGTAGCGTTCCTTCAATCCTCGCAAAATTGCAATCGTGTCTTCGACATTCGGCTCGCCGACAAAAACGATCTGGAAGCGCCGTTCCAGAGCTGCATCTTTTTCGATGTACTTGCGGTATTCGTTGAGGGTCGTGGCCCCGATGGCGCGGAGTTCGCCACGCGCCAAGGCAGGTTTGAGCATGTTGGACGCGTCAATAGAGCCTTCCGCAGCGCCAGCGCCGACCAACGTGTGCAGTTCGTCAATGAACAGGATTACTTGGCCTGCGGAATCTTCGATTTCTTTCAGAACCGCTTTCAGTCTGTCTTCAAACTCGCCGCGATACTTCGCGCCTGCGAGCATTGCGCCAAGATCAAGCGCGACCACGCGCTTATTTTTCAAAGCTTCGGGAACGTCGCCGGAAATAATGCGCTGGGCCAGGCCTTCCACGATCGCGGTCTTCCCGACTCCTGGTTCGCCGATCAGCACGGGATTGTTTTTCGTGCGGCGCGAGAGTACCTGAACCACACGGCGGACTTCTTCATCGCGTCCGATTACAGGATCGAGTTTGCCGCGGCGGGCCTGCTCCGTCAGGTCGCGAGCGTATCGCTCCAAAGCCTGATACTTGGCTTCCGGATTCTGGTCGGTGACTTTTTGCGAACCACGTACCGTGGTCAGCGCTTTCAGAATTGCGTCATGGGATGCGCCTAAACGTGAGAGTAGCGCGCCAGCTGCGTCCCGCTTGAGTTGTGTCGCCGCCAGCAGAAGGTGCTCGGTAGAAACATATTCGTCTTTGAAGTTACTGGATTCTTTGAAAGCCTGTTCCAATAGTTGATTCAGTGGCGTGGACAGTGTGGGCTGGGCCGCACCGCCGCCGGATAGCTTTGGCAAGCGTTCAATCTCGGTTTGCAACTCGCGAGAGATTGCCGATGGGTCAATACCGATCTTTTCCAGAATTGGACGAACGATTCCCTCGCGATCCTCAAGCAAGGCCGTCAAAAGATGGACCGGCATAACCTCAGGATTGCCATTCTCGGAGGCGAGATTGCTCGCGGTCTGAATTGCCTCTTGCGCCTTGAGCGTTAATTTATCGAAACGAATTGCCATGTGCTAGCCTCTACTCCCGATTTTCAATCAGCACCTGATAACAAAGTTTAACGGGAGGTAGCAATGTTCGCCACCTCCCGTTTGAAGAATTGTCGAGCTTCGCCCGACTGGACAGCCGAAAAGGTGGCTGCCCCTCAGTGATAACGCCTTTAGGCGGCTTGGCCTGCGCTCTTTGGCTGTTTGCCTTCGAGCGTCTTTTCGCTGCCGACGTTTACTTTGATTTGCTTTGGTTTGGCTTCGGCCTTCTTAGCCAGGCTAATCTTCAAAATGCCCTTCTCGTAATTTGCCTTGACCTGCTCCGGGTCCACAGTGTTTGGCAGGGTGAACGACCGAGTAAAGCTTCCGTATTGCCGTTCGACGCGCCGGAAATTCTCCTCTTTTTCTTCCTTCTCGAACTTGCGTTCACCGTGGACGGTCAACGTGTTGTTCTCGATGCGGACGTCAATGTCTTTCTCGTCAATTCCCGGAACTTCAATCTTCAGGGTGACGTTGTGCTCATCTTCATAAACGTCCACCGGGGGTGCGAAGTTCGTAGTAGTCAGCGCCTCTTCCTGATCGGTTCCGTACGAACCACGGAATAAACGGTTCATGCGATCCTGTAAGGTGTTGAATTCGTGGAAGGGATCCCAACGGGTAAGTACTGTCATCTTGTTCTCCTTTCAGGTGTATTAAGCTCACTTAAAATTATATGACAGCTAATTCATTACTAAGCCGATACAAAGCATATAATCTTAGTGTGTTATTGTCAAGTCACGTATTGCAATTATTTATCATGCACTTACGTTGACTATAAAACATTTGAGGTAGCCCGTTTCCGGTACCGTTGTCAAGATGGGATGATCCCTGGCTTGTCCACGGTTTTCCACGATACGAATAGTTCTGTGGACATCTAGGGCCGCTTGGGTAAGAACTTCCAGGAAGTCTGCGGGGCCAACATGGTGGGAGCAGGAGCAAGAAATCAGCATTCCGCCGGGACGCAGCATTTTGAGAGCACGCAGATTCAGCTCCTTATACCCGCGCAAGGCGGTATCGAGGGTTTTCTTGCTTTTGGCGAACGCAGGCGGATCGAGAACTATGGTGTCGTATTTCCTCCCACTGGCCGAATAATCCTTGAGCAGGTCGAAGGCGTTGGCTTCGATCCATTCGATTTCGCGGCCATTGAGCGTGGCGTTACGATCTGCCTGCTCCAGCGCGGGGCGGGAACTGTCCACTCCGGTGACGCTGGAACAGTCCGGGGCCATGTGCAAAGCAAAGCCTCCCTGATAGCAAAAAACGTCGAGCGCCTCTCCCCGGGCATATTGCGCTGCCGCTGCATAATTCTCGCGCTGATCGAGGAACGCGCCGGTTTTTTGCCCTTCGAGGGCGTCATAGTGAAATCGAACGCCGTTCATGGTGATAATGGTCCCGGTCTTTTCTCCTTGAAGCAGCCCTGAAGACCTGGCGGGGAGCTGCTCGAGTTCGAGAATACGGGGATCAACCCGCTCGGCAATCGCCGCGGGATTGAGCGAGTCCATCAGTTCCGCAATGATAGTCTTGCGAGCCAGCGGCGAATCCATCGCCTGAGTCAGAATCTGGAGGCTGAGAATGTCGTTATAACGATCCACTATTAAGCCGGGAAGAAAGTCTCCTTCGCTGAAAACAACCCGGTAAGCATCGGTATTGCTGACAATCCTTCCCCCCCCTCGGTATTCGAAAGCTGCTTTAATTCGCTCTCGCACTAGCTTTGCGAGGTCAGGAACAGGCCCTGGGGAAATCATTCGTAGCGCAATCTGAGAGGCACTGCTATAGAGGGCCGTCCCCAAAAATTTACCGCGTTCATCTGTGACGCGCGCAAGAGCTCCGGCAGGAACTCCTTCGGCCGAAACAACGTCGGAGCGGTAAACCCACACATGCCCTGCCTTGAGGCGTGCGGCACCGCGCACAGAAATTTTGAGGGTCGGCAGCCGTGGCGAATCAGGAATTAGTGGCATTCCCGATCTTAAACCGAAAAATTCGATTGGACTTCGCAACCTTGCTTCGGCCGGTAGCCTTCTCTGGCGTGCGTTGATGAGCGAACCGTCAACACAGAGCGGCTCGATGAACCCAAGGTGTCCGCGCAAGATCCCCATTCGACTCGCTTGCGCTCGCTCAGGGCGGGCTCTCTTTCCCCCCGCTGGTGAAGGGTCTTCGGGATGACTCAATTTTGGAGCTGGGATACCTTGCAACTCATTCCATCCCGTTGGAACTAAACTCCGGTCTGACGCGTATCTTCCAGTGGGTTTATCGGGTTTCCAGAATCTTATGTCCAGATGCGCAAAGGAGAATTGGCCGTGCACAAATTTTTGCGAATTGCCGTTCCAGTACTTGTGGCGTCTCTGATTTCTGTTCCTCTTGCCGTCGCCCAATCTCCATCCGCCGCCCCAGATGAGCGGAACTCGGTCGTAGTGGTCTTCAAAGATGGGCATCGGAAGACCTTTTCGATGTCTGAGGTCGCGCGGATCGAGTTTCCAGGCAACCCCACCATGGCCTCCTCTGCCGGACAAGGCCGCTTTCTAGGTGAGTGGAAAGTTGGAGACTGCGCGGGTGCGTATTTCACCATCACCCTCGAGCGCGATGGCATTGCCAGGAAGACCATTGGAGCTCCTCACGGAACCTGGATCGTAGTGGACGGAGAGGCGCGCATCACATGGGAAGACGGCAATCGCGACACGATACGCAAAGCTGGTGACACCTACGAGAAGGCCTGGTACGCTCCGGACAGATCGTACGCCGAACAAGCGTCTTGTACGGCTAGCGCAGAGAGTCTGGACCGTAAGCCGATCTGAAGATTTGAGTCCAAGTTCGGTAGTGGGTCAAGTTTGCGAAACCCAAACAACCACAAGGACACGAAGGAGAGCATCGAATTGGCCTTCGTGACACTTCGTTTCCTTCGTGGTTGATTTGGTTTTTCTGCTGCCGCAACAAGTGCTCCATTATCGAGCCTCCGCAGCCCTTGACAATCGATCCGCAACCTTGTTGACTTCATCTGCTGCGAATGGTCTGCGGAGAACCATGAAACCAACGCGTCCTCTAGTTGTCTTTTGTCTTGTTCTATTCCTGACCGTGATTCCTGTGTGCGCTCAGCAATATGCGTACCCATTTCAGAATCCTGATTTGCTGGTCGAAGATCGCATCAACAACATTCTGTCGCTGATGACGATGGACGAAAAGATGAAGGCGCTCAGCACGAATCCTGATGTGCCAAGGCTGGGTATTCACGGGTCTGGACATGTAGAAGGACTTCACGGCTTGGCCCTCGGCGGTCCGGGTGGATGGGCTGGCAGAGGGCTACAGCCATTTCCTACAACACAATTTCCGCAGTCAGTCGGCCTCGGGGAGACGTGGGATCCGGCGTTGCTTCGCCAGGCTGCGGCCATCGAAGGTTATGAAGCGCGATACATTTTCCAGAGCGAAAAATTTAAAGCCATGCGAAACGGCGAACTCCGGCCTCGCGGCGGCATTGTCATTCGCGCGCCCAATTCCGACTTGGCTCGCGATCCCCGCTGGGGACGCAGTGAAGAGTCTTATGGGGAAGATCCTTATCTCACGGGAACGTTAGTTACAGCATTTGTTAAGGGACTGCAAGGAGATGATCCTAAGTACTGGCTCACTGCTTCCCTTCTGAAGCATTTTCTCGCCAACAGCAATGAAAATGGACGCGGCGGATCTTCTTCCGACTTTGACGAACGGCTATTGCGCGAGTATTACTCCGTCCCATTCCGCATGGGAATTGTTGACGGAGAAGCTCGCGCTTACATGACCGCTTATAACGCCTGGAACGGAATTCCTATGGCTGCTCAACCCATTTTGCGAAACATCACCATGCATGAATGGGGATTCAACGGAATTATCTGCACCGACGCCGGCGCTCTTACCAACATGGTGACGCAGCACAAATATTTCCCTGACATTGCGCAGGCCACGGCGGGAGCCATTCATGCGGGAATCAATCAATTCCTCGACCGCTATCAGGACGGACTTAAGGACGCCATCAAACAAAAGCTGGTGAACGAATCTGAAATTGACGAGAACCTCCGAGGCGTGTACCGGGTCATGATTCATCTCGGGCTGCTCGACCCGCCCGAAATCGTTCCTTACAGCAAGATCAAGGGCGACACGGAGCCTTGGGACAATCAGCAGCACAAGGACCTGGTGCGGAAGGTCACGCAGGAATCCATCGTGCTTTTGAAAAATTCAGATCACTTTCTGCCTCTGAATAGGACAAGGCTGAAATCGGTCGCGGTCATTGGTCCCTATGCGAATCAGGTCTTGCTCGATTGGTATAGCGGTACGCCGCCTTACGCGATCAGTCCGCTGGATGGCATCAAGAGCAAATTAGGTAGCGCGGTGACGGTCAACTACGCGGCAAACAACGACAACGATGCAGCGGTAAATGTTGCGCGCAGGGCGGATGTTGCGATCGTTGTTGTGGGAAACCATCCTACGTGCAATGCCGGATGGGCGAAGTGCCCACTGCCGAGCGATGGCAAAGAGGCGATTGACCGCACATCCATTTCGCTGGAACAAGAAGAACTGGTGAAGCAGGTTTATGCTGTGAACCCGCGCACAGTGGTTGTTCTTATTTCGAGTTTCCCTTTCGCGATTCAATGGACTAAAGATAACGTTCCGGCAATCGTCCACATGGCGCATGACAGCCAGGAAGAGGGCAACGCGCTGGTTGATGTTCTGTTTGGCGACTACAACCCCGGCGGCAGGCTGGTGGTGACTTGGCCGCAATCGCTGGCGCAGCTTCCGCCCATGATGGACTACAACCTGCGCGATGGCAGAACGTACATGTATTTCAAAGGCGAGCCGTTGTATCCCTTCGGCTACGGCTTGAGCTACACGACGTTTGACTACTCAAATCTTAAGACGAGTTCGGCGCAGATGGGGAATTCTCGGGATGTCGCAATCTCGGTTGACGTTCGCAATTCAGGAAGCGTAGCCGGAGACGAAGTGGTGCAGTTGTATGTGACACACATTGGCTCGAAGGTTGACCGGCCCCTGCAAGAACTGAAGGGATTTGAACGGATCACGCTTCGTCCGAAGGAAGCTAAGACGGTCCGTTTCACTTTGAAGAGCAGCGATGTGGCTTATTGGGATGGAGATCAGGGGAGTTTCGTTACTGAGCCCGATCATTTAGAAATCAGAATCGGCGCGTCGTCCGCGGATATTCGCTTAAAAACGGGCTTGGAGGTTACGCCGTAAGATTGGTTGCCCCCCAGGGATTCGAACCCCGATAGGCAGATCCAGAATCTGCTGTCCTACCATTGAACGAGGGGGCAACAAGGCGACTAGAAGCGGAATTTCTTGCGCAATCCTGATTTTATGGATAGTGTGAGTTGTGGTCAATAATGCATTGACTCGCGGAATGCTATTACCCTCGTCCCTAAGACTCCTTTTGCTTCACCCTGACGACTGTAATCTTCGAAAATCCCTCCTCGAAGGTAGGGGGTTTTTGTTTCGACGCCATTCGCCTCATCACATCTTCTGAAACCACGCGTTCTCGTTTCCGGTTGCGTTCCAGGCAGACATCGAGCGGAACATCGAAAAAGACTGCCTGAACTTCGTAACCATAATCCTGCGCGAGCTTGATCCATCCCCGGCGGTCGTGGGAGGTCAGGTTGGTGGCGTCCACGTAATTCAGTGGGCGTCGCGCAATCAGCCGTGCTTTCAGCATAGAGCGCAGATTCGAAAACACCAGATCCTGGAATCGCTGCTCGGTGGGGTCGTCGAATAGCAGAGCGCGCAATAGATCGCTGGAAAGCGGCGCGATATTGTGGCGCTTGAACCACGAACTTTTGCCCGATCCAGGCAGTCCAATCGCGAGGACTACAACGCCTTTCGGAACGCGGGGGACCGAAGGAGATTGCGGGGCCGTGGCAGCCTGAACGGGCTGTGTGTCCGGCTGGCCTGCTTCGGTAGTGTCCCTCTCTCCTGGAAGATCGGAGGAAATCGCAATTGCCGGTCGAGAAGCAAAAGATCGAGGACCACTGCGGCCCCGTCCGCCTCTTCCCCGGCGGCGGCGTCCCTGCCGCGATACGGTGTCGGGAGGACGCGGGTTCGGCGAAGCGGATTGGTCACCCGGAGGGACGGGTTGCTCAGTCCTCGCTTCCACGGGATTCGGCTCGGATGGTTGTAACCCGCGCTGCGAGGTGGCTCGCTCCGAGCGTGGCATATCCGCCCGATTGCCTCGAGAATCTTCAACATCAGCCAGAGGCGCCTGTATGGCATGCCGCTCCGACGCTCCGGAGGATGAAGCCTGACCATCGAAGTATGCGGGCTGCAATGGAGCCTGCGCAGATTCAGCCTTGGTTTCCTGGGGATCTTTCTTACGACGTTTAATGCGGTCGCTCATCCACTTACGCATGTCTGGCTTGTAACATATCCTCCCGCATGTGGGCAATTGGCGTCTGGATTCGAGGTACCAGTGGTGCCAGCCTACAGCGAATCGTCCAATCGCGAACGCGTAGCAGTACGGTGCTTCCATCGCACCATTTCACAAAAATCGCGCCGGACGAAAGAACATCGCTGTTCTCGAGTCCGGCGCGCACCGGCGATCAGATTGAACGCTACTCTCTTTCACCTGTTGATGGATTCAAGAACAGCACGCCATTGCTTCGGATAGCGCTGAACTTGAACATCTGAGCAATCGAGTTCGCAATCGCATCAAAAGAGCCGTTGCCGATCCGTTGACCGGCCAGCCAGTTATCTTCGATGAAGCGAATGATCGAGCTTTGATCGGTGACCGTATTGTCCACGAAGTTCTGCTTTGCCCATGGCGATACCACCAGCAATGGCAGCCTCGGACCATAACCGCAACGGCCGAGGGCATGGGGGTTGGCAGTGCCGTCGAGTCCGGGGAGTGAGGTAGCGGCAGTGCCGCAGGCTCCAGGACCGGTAAGCGCGTCCGCGGGTCCCGTTGAGGTATTAAGGATTGGACCCATCTGATGGTCGTACCAGCCGTCGGAGTCGTCGTACATGATGACTACAGCGGTGCTACTCCACGTGGGGAGGGCTTCAAGGAAATTGATGGTATTCACATTAAAGGTTTGCTCATCCAGAGGATCAGAGTATCCGGCATGGCCGTCCTGATACGCCGGCGCCTTAAGAAAGCTGACGGCAGGGAAGCATGCCTTCCGCGGCTGCGGCATAAAAGTCCTCAATGTCATACTGGTGATTCGCAGGACCGGCGTTGCCGATTTCAGAGAGTGAAGCCGGCCGCGTGTGCATGGGATTGCCGGTGGATGCGTAATAACCGAACAGCGAGTGGTGGGGAATGTAATCTGCTGTCGTACCCGCCAGCCCCTTCGAGCTTCTGGCGCAACCGGTAGTTCCGTTAGGATTGATTGTCGAGAGGTTGAATCCCCCCATGAACCCGCCCCAGGTGATGCCGGCGGCGGTAAGTAAATCGCCGATGTTCTTCCCGCCCATCTGTACCTGATTGCGGGTTGGGTTGGAACAGACGTCGCCAATGGGATCGGCATCGCCAACTACCGTTAGCGAGCCATCCGGACCGCCGGCAACTTCATCGGCGACACCATTCAATGTTGCGCTGACTCCATTGGTCTGGCCGGAAACAAGATTCAATAGGCCGGGCGTCGAAGGTCCAAAGGTTGTGCCGTAAGAGTTATCGCTCATGGCGAAATGTTGGGCGTAATTCCACAGGCCTGTAACTGTGTTGCCGTCGAAGTAGCCCATTACCTGACTGGCGCCGAACCCGCCGTGGAGCGGGAACAGATCCATTAGACCCGAGTCGAAGGCTGCCTGTTCATCGGTGTATCCGTGATCCTGGTCGCCGGTCACAGCTTGCGAGCGGTCCAGGCGAAAGGGGTTTGAGGCCGCGGTACCGTTGGCGGGATTCAGGTTGGGATTAAAACTCAGCAGCCCAGCACTCAGCCCGTTTACAGTGGGTGTGCCTGATGCCGCGGTAAACTTAGGCTCTCCCTTGGGATTGGTGGCAACCGGGTATGTGCCGAAGTAGTGATCGAACGAAATATTCTCGTTGAAAATAACTACCAGGTGCTGAATGGGAGTGGCCGTGCTACCGCTGGCGGCCTGTACCGGAGTCGCGATTGGTCCTACAGCAATCAGTGCGGCTATAAACAGGGCTCCGGCTTTTTTGAGGACAACTGCGGCTTGAAAATCTTTAAACATCGTGTTTCCTCCATCTGTGTTTCGATTTGGCTCACGCCCATGGCTTAACCTCAAGAAAAAACGGGTGTAGGCTCGAAAGGCCCGCCAAGTCTAGAAGGAGGGCAACTGCGGAATGTTAAGGCGCGATTAAAAATTGATTAAATGTTGTCGCTATAAAATCTGAGATAGCTTTTTGACGTTTTTCTCCGCGTCAACGGCTTTTTCCCAAAGCTCTTTCCCTGACGAGTCATCCCCGAAACTCGGCTTTTTTCACCAGCCGAGTGAGGGATCTGGCGCGTAACCGCCACTCGCAAGCGTACTTCTGTGTTGAATGGATCTCGGGGCACTACACGCCAGATCCCTCGCCCCGCTGGAGAGAACGCAGGGACTTCGTGATGACCTACGGATAAAGCTGGCAGTACGGTCTATTCGTGAATGTCGGAGTGTTCCGTTTGATTGGAACCGTGCGCAACCACGAAATTACGCTCAGGCTTCGAAAGAGGTTCGCCCCCATCTCCAAACCCGCGCCGCCGGGTTCCACCAGCTCCGAACCGTCCTTGGAGATAAGGCTTTGAACTAAGAAATCCGAGGTCAGATGAAACCACAACCGGGGGAATTTCTATTGTGGTATGACACGCTTCCATCCCTGCGTTGACTTTTTGGCACCTACAAGGCAAACTACCGAATCCGCCATGCGGGCGTTCTTAATGAGGCTGAGTCGAGTTTGCTCCGGGCAGGAAACGCCGGCCACAAGGCCGACAGCCCATCACCCATAGCTATGACCGAACAGCGAGTCTCTTACACGCTCGATTCGACGCTTGAGACAGTTGATAGCGCGGAGCAAACCGCCAGCCGGATCGCGGCGGAAAGTGGCTTTGGGGAAGATGAGGTGATGCAGATTTCGATGGCCGTCCGTGAAGTGGTGGTGAATGCGGTACTGCACGGCAACGCTTACGATCCGGGGAAAAAAGTGAGCCTGGATTTTGAAACCACCGGCAACGACTTGGTCATCACCGTTCGCGATCAAGGAAAAGGGTTGGATCCGGCGAAGATCCCGGACCCCCTTTCTCCCGACAATCTTTTGAAGACATCAGGCCGCGGCATTTTCTTAATCCGCTCGTTTATGGACGAGGTGGAAATTCACCCTTCCCACACGGGCACAGAAATCAAACTTGTTAAACACGGTCGCGGATCAGCCGCGGGCGGTAAGGAGGACTCCCAGTGAACTTTAAGACCAGTATTCGTCAGGTGGATGGCGTGACCATTGTGGATTGCAGTGGACGGATTACGCTAGGCGAAGGCAGCGTGACGCTTCGTGACGCCGTGCGTGAATTGCTGTCCAAAGGCCAGAAGAAGATTCTGCTGAATCTTGGCGACGTCAACTACATTGACAGCTCAGGCATTGGTGAGCTGGTAAGCGCGTTTACCACGGTGCGAAACCAGGGCGGAGATCTCAAGCTGCTCAATCTGACCAAGAAGGTCCACGATCTGCTGCAGATCACCAAACTCTATACCGTTTTCGACGTAAAAGACGACGAAGCCGTAGCCGTCAAGGCGTTCGGCTAACTTCCTTTCCTTCCTCCTAATGAGGGCGTTTCAGGGCCGGGTCTTACGACCGGCCCTGCGGCGTCATTCCTGTTCCGCTGGGGAATAGCCGTTATTGATATTGGTAACTGCCTTCCCCCCCAAGGGAATTCAATTCCGATCTTGCAAGATTTTGCAGCAACGGAAAATCGAGCCTCCCCCGGAGCGCTTTCCCTTTACAGAAGGGAGCAGCGCGGCATTGTAGCTACCCTGGTCGTCGGCCTTTGCTTTGGTCTGAGCGCCTTCATTTTCCGACCGCCACTCAAGAGTTAGCTCCTCGTTGGGCTGAAGGCCCGTAACTCTGACGAACATTCCATAGTAGAGTGGCCCAGTCTCAATCGCTGAGAGATGACATGGTCCGTTGGTTTCTTCGATGGGGAACGGAATAATTTGCGCGAAAGCGCGCAGGCGCTCGTCGTCAGAAATTAAAGCAAATTGAATTGGTTCTCCCTTTCCACCGAAAACCTTGGCGTTGATCGGGTCTTCGGCGACGTTGTGTACAGGGTCAGCAAGAACGTTCACAACCTTGCCTTCCTCATTCAAATAAGCGTCGGTGACTGAGCGTGGATCGGCACCTACATTGAGAGCACAAAGAACATAGTGTTCATTCCTTGGCAATCCTGATGCAAACAGGTTGTACGTAATCACCGTTCTTCCCTGAACCGAACTTCGGTCGATTTCCTTGTAGGTCAACTTCGCTCCGGGGGAATTGTACTTCTCGCCCCATTGGTCCCTCGTCGGAACGGTCTGGGCGGTACATTCTTGAACGGATGACAAGCCTATTAGAACCACGGCACAAAGCAACAGGACTGCCGGTCGAATGTCCATAATGTGCGAAAGTATAGTCTGAATATCGCTGACTTTTGAACAACTCCATTCTGTTTTGGGAAGTTTGACAAATTTTCTTGTTAACTTCCGCTCACTCCTGAAATCAAGGCCCTACTATTCTCTTCAGCCGCCTAATTAAAAGACTGGCCGAAGGAGTCCCCATGGTTCGATTTGCCGCAATTAAATTGATGCTGTTAATTTTCGTTACTTCTTTTTCTTTCGCAGGATGTATCCCTTTTACGCAAGCGCGGCAGCATATTGGTGAAATCCGATGCGTCAGAGGGAAAGTTTTTCACGTGGATGATTTTCAAGGCGGAATTGAGAGTTTAAGCTTCTGCAAAGAAGAGGGGAAATGCGGCTTCACCGCACTGGTTTCGGCGAATGATCCGAAGAGCGTCGCGAGGCTGCATGACTTAGAAGGGAAAACCATCAAGATTCATGGATTGCTGAAAGACGCGAATAGCAACGCGCAGATGCTTTTGCACGATCCTCGTGAATTGCTGTCGCAGGATGCGGAGATTCCTTCATTTATGAGGGCTTACGACGTTGAAGAACGCGGACATGACAGCGCCGGAACTTCCTATGCGCCAAAGGCGAAGCGAGTTTACACAAAAAAACAAACGGCAACGGGGTCCATTGACATCCCCAGTGATACGGAGCCTTCGGACAATCAATAGCTGGCTCGGTCGTTATTCTGTCGTTAGCGGGCCGACTGAATCGTCCAGAGACGCAGAGGGCACGCGAATCAGGGCGATCCGACAGATTGTTGTCGGGTTGCGCCGCATGGTGATGCCGATCTAGACCAGCCCCTTCCGCAACTCCAAAAGAGAATATTTCGTCCCACGCCATACCACGCCTCCTCGCCACAAAGCCAGCGCCATCGAGCGCAGCATCGTGTACGCGAACAATATGGTGCTGATCGGGTGCAGTAGAAAATAGTAAGCGGGGACAGCCGACTTCCACGACATTCCGACGTAAATTGAAAACATGGAAAATAGTGCGACAACGTAAGGCACCTTGGCCAACCCATGCGCGAAAAGCACGCCGATAAATGGCAGCAAATTGAGCAACAAAAGGGCGGCTACCGAAAGCAATACTCGCGGCCATTGAAACGACAGGATCGCAAAAGAATTCTTTGTCAGGTTATTGACCACTCCCATCGCGCCTCTGGCCCACCGGATGGTAATCAAATCTTCGCCAAAAACATTGCGCTGGCGATAGCCGGATTCCTTGACGATTTTTCCCAACTTCATGTCGTCAAGAACTTCGAAGCGAAGCGCCTTATAGGTTCCGATTGCCTCGTAAACTTCGCGGCGGATGAGATTGAACGCCCCCACTCCCATGTGATCTTTCGTCTTGGGATCGGCAACCTTCCAGGGACGATGTCCGAAGACAAACAAAGTCTGAAAGAAGGCGATCATCATTTTCTCGCCGGGTTGTTTCATGATCATGCGAGGGAACACAACGAGATGATCCGCGCGTTCAGCCCCTGCATACACCAGCGCCCTGCGAAGGGAATCGGGCTTGAAAAGTACATCGGCATCGGTGAATAACAGCCAGTCGCCATTGGCTTGTGATGCAGCGGTCCACATGGCATGGGCCTTGCCGAGCCAGCCTTCAGGCAGCTTTTCGATGTGAAGGATTCTTAGCCGGGCGCGCGCGTGTGAGTTGGCAAGAACGGAATCCATTACTTCGCCGGTGCGATCCGTGGAGCGATCATCAACGGCGACGATCTCGTAGTTAGGGTAGTCAAGCGCAAGCAATTGAGTGAGTGTCCGCGCGATGTCTTCCTGTTCGTTGCAGGCGGGAACGATGATGCTTACTCGAGGAGCGGATCCCGGACTGCCCGGAGTTAGATCCCACTCTGGGCGTGATATGTCCGCGATTTTGCGCATTCCCAGGCCCGCCGCGATAAGACGTGACAACCAGGCCAATCCCAGTATGCAACCGGCAATCCAATGGAAATAGATCATCCCGGCTGTTTTTCGGCGACTGCGATATCTCTTATCGGCGGAACTTCGGCGGCAAATCGCATTCCGTAAAACAGTATGGCAGATGAGAGGGCCATCGCGATAATCGGAAGAATAAACGCCGCCTGAAGAGAATGCCGGTCAGCAACATATCCCATAAGGGTCGGCGAAGGCACGTCGCCCAGAAGATGAAAGATGAAAATATTAGCCGCGATGGCTGTCGCACGAATATGCGCGCCGACGGAATTGACTAGCGCCGTGTTGAGCGGCGAAGTATTCAGCAGAAGCAGAAATGCTGCCACGGCGATGGCCGGCATCATAAGCGGCCCCTGACGGAACAAGCCGACGATCATTACAGGAACACCGAGGCCCATGCTGACAGCGGAGACGAAATAGTACGAACTTTTCATTCGGGGAAGCAGCCAATCTCCGATCCATCCTCCGGCTAAAGAAGCCAGAATACCCGCGACCACTACGATTTTTCCAAACATCAAGTTGGCTGCTTCCAGGCTGTATCCGCGCGCGCTGGAAAGAAAAGTCGGCATCCAAACTTGAATTCCGCCAAGGGAAAATGTGCCCGCGGCCATGCCCAGCGTGACCGTTAAAAAAGCGGGATTGCGAGCCAAGCCAAGCAAAGTTCCTCGTTGCGGTGTTTCTTTTTGTGTGTCGTATTGGCCGCGAGGCGGTTCTGGGATGAACAGCAAAGCCAAGGCAAGCAAAAAGCCGGGCAGCGCCGCAACGTAGAAGGGATAACGCCATCCAAAGTGCGACCCGAGTTTACCTCCGAGAATGTATCCGGCCGCTGTTCCGACGGGAATCGCCAGATAAAAAATACCGAAAATGCGGCCTCGCACATTTTCCGGGAAAAGGTCGGCGACAAGCGATGGTGCGATGGTCACAAATGTCGCCTCGCCGATACCAACCAGCGTATGACGAAGTAATAATTCCCAATAAGTATGCGTGACGGCGGTAAGTAGAGTTAACCCACTCCAAAAGAATGCGCCCAACACGATGATCATTTTTCGCGAATAACGATCCGCGAGGGGGCCCGCGAACGGAGCCGCGATCATATAAAAAGCGAGAAAGGCGCTGGTCAGGTATCCAAGCTGAGTTTTAGTAAGGTGAAATTCAGTTTGCACCAGCGGCTGAACCGCGAACAAAACTGACCGGTCAATATAATTAAGTAAATTCAGCGCGGTGAGAAGAGCAAGCGCGGTTCGGGGATAGAGTTTGCGGGAAGGCACTTGGCGTGGAATATACCACGGAGGATTGTGTGGCGCGGGCGCCTCGCCCGCAAGAGACGGTCAAGTGACGCGAGTATCGGTACTCCGTGCTCCTAAACTCTTCTTTCACCTCGACCCACTCCGCAGAAATGTTCCCCTTGCGAACAGCACAGCCGTTCGTTTTGAATATCAGTTCTCTGTTCTCAGCTTTTAGTTTTCTGGCCTTGGCCACCTTGCCACCACCACCGTCGAAATCCCGCCCCGCGGCCTAAAATCTCCTTTAACCTCAGCCCATACTGGACGCGACCATTTGGCTACGTCTTCCAAAATCCGGTTCACGATATTTTCCTGGAAAATGCCCAGATTGCGGTAGCAGTGAAGATATTCTTTCAGTGACTTCAGTTCCAGACATTCCTTGTCCGGCATGTAACGAATAGTGATTACGCCAAAATCGGGCAAGCCAGTCTTGGGACACACCGAAGTGAATTCAGGATCTTCAATCACGACCTCGTATCCGGGAAACTGATTGGGCCAACATTCAATTTCCGGGAACTCTGCGTCGAGACCCGATTTAGCGTGGTCCGGTGTATAGTGCGGCGACTTGGGCATGCTTCATTGTATCCAGCGGAACGACCAAGTTTGCGGAAGGAAAGATGAATTTTTATCTATCTTCGTGCATCTAATCGGTTAAGTTTGCCTTTAGAACCTAGCGAGTAGCAGTGATACATTTGTGCGAACACATTTCTAAATGGCATCTTCGCAAAACAAAAACGGGTATGTGGGTGGCCGTCGCTGGCTGTTATGGTCGGTTGCGCTCGTAGTCGCGATTGTTCTGCTGGCGTCGTTTATGTCACGCGGCGACCCGGTCCCGGTAATCGCCACTACCGTCCAACGCAGCATGATACGGAGCATGGTCACTACGAACGGAAAAATCGAGCCGATTCACACTTTCGAGGCGCATGCTCCGGTGGGAACTACAATCAAACAATTATTGGTCAAAGAGGGCGATCCCGTTAAGAAGGGCGAGCTGCTGGTCCAGATGGACGATGCCGAGGCCCGCGAGCAGGCGGCGCGGGCGTTGTCTCAGATGCGAAGTTCCGACGCGGAGACCAGTGCTATTCGAAGCGGGGGCAATCAGGAAGAGGTATTGACGCTGCAATCGGAGCTGGTAAAAGCGCGGACCGAGCGGGACGCAGCACTACGAAACCGCGACGCTTTAAGGCGCTTGCAGCAAAATAATGCAGCCTCTCCCGGCGAAGTAAAAGCGGCGGAAGAGCAGTTGCAGCGCGCCGAGGCGGATTTAAAATTGCTTGAACAGAAGCAGAAAGACCGTTATTCCCGTCCGGAGATTTCGAGGGTTGAGGCGCAAACTGGACAGGCGGAGAGCGCTTATGCGGCGGCGCAGGATCTTCTCGGCCACCTTAATGTGCGAGCTCCGTTTGATGGGGTTGTTTACTCTCTTCCCGTTCATCAGGGAGGGTATGTGAATCCGGGCGATCTGGTGTTGCAGGAAGCAGACTTATCCAAAGTGCTGGTCCGGGCTTTTGTTGACGAGCCTGACGTAGCTCGATTAGCCCCAGGACAGCCGATTGAGGTTACCTGGGATGCGCTTCCGGGGCGGATATGGGATGGCCAGCTAACTTCCGTGCCCGCGAGTTTGAGGCTCCATGGCACGCGGAACGTCGGAGAAACAACGTGCGTAGTGAACAACAGCGACGGGAAGCTGTTGCCCAACGTGAATGTTGGAGTCAGCATCGTGACTGCCGAGCACAAAAGCGCCCTTACGGTTCCGCGCGAAGCGATTCATCAGGATGACAGCAAGCCGTATCTGTATCAGATATTAGACAACGAACTTCAGCGGCGGGACGTGGAAACTTCAATTTCCAACTTGACGCAGGTGGAAATTACGAGCGGAATTCCTGAAAAAGCACTGGTCGCGCTCGCGTCAACGAATTCGAAGCCCCTGCACAGTGGGCTGATTGTAAAGGTGGTTCATTAGGAATGGCGTTGTTCATAAATTTTCGGGTTGTGTTACCTCGCATTATTACCGTACCAATTTTGGCATTGGCGCTGTCTGTCTCCACGGCCAGTGCGGCCGATAATCCTTCATCCTTGCTGGCCCAGGGACGGGTGGACGAAGCCATCGCGATTTTGCAACACAAAATCGGTGTTTCTCCAAATGACGCCGAAGCGCAGAATCTTTTGTGCCGGGCTTATCTTACTTTAGGGAAGTGGGATCCTGGTATCGCAGCGTGCCAGAAGTCGGTCGCGCTCGACCCAGCCAACAGCCGCTACCATCTGTGGCTCGGACGCATTTATGGAGAAAAAGCCGACAAGTCAGGGTTTATGACCGCGGCAGGATTGGCGAATAAAGTCAGGTCCGAGTTTGAGTTGGCAGTGCAACTGAATCCGAAAAATATAGACGCTCGAACGGATTTGGCGGAATTTTATTTGGAAGCGCCGGGTATTGTCGGGGGAGGACGAGACAAAGCCGAGGCTCAGGCCAGGTCGCTTGCGGGGATTGATCCAGCGAAGGCGCACTGGGTCAACGGACGCCTCGACGAAAAGAAGAAAGATTTTAATTCCGCCGAGAGAGAATATCGGGCGGCGATTGATGCCAGTCACGGCAGCGCCAATTCATGGTTGAACCTGGCGATCTTTTACCGGCATATTGGGCGCCTGGATGAGATGGAAACCGCGATCCAGCAAGCTGCCGCTGCGCAGATGGATTCTACTGGCGCGGTGATGGACGCTGCGGAGCTTTTGATCCGCAGCAAACGCAATGTTCCAGAATCCGCCCGGCTGTTGCGGCAGTATCTCTCCTCACAATCTACTGTCGAACAGGCACCCGCATTCAAGGCTCATTACCTGCTGGGAACAGTTCTCGAACAAGAAGGAAACAAGCAGGCAGCGGCCGAAGAATATCGCGCGGCACTTTCGTTGGCCAGAGACTTTCAGCCTGCGCACCAGGCCTTGGATCGCGTCAATCGTCTGAACTGAGTCAGTACTTTCCAGCATCGGATTGCGAGTCTCAACGATCATGAGGGGGCATAACCATGAGCATCAGTTTCGGTTGCGTGCGTTTGCCAATTCTTCTTTCCATTTTTCTTCAAATCTTGTCCGCCCTGGTCTTTGCAGAACCGCTCTCGCTGAAGAGTGCAGTTGAGTTGGCGGTCAGCCACAGTGCGGTAGTTGGCACCAGCAAAGAGGACGAACAACGCGCCTTCGCCACCTATCTTGAGACTAGAGACCAATTTGTACCGCAGCTCGCGGTCGGATCTGGCCTTGGGGCGACATGGGGATTCCCCCTAAGTCTTGAAAATGCGGCTCCCTCGATTCTTAACGTGAATGCGCAATCCTCATTAATCAATCCTGGGCTGCGGGAATTCAGCCGGGCTGCTAAGACGGAGTGGCAAGCCACCACGATTCAATCCAAGGACCAACGAAGCCAACTCGTCCAGGATGCCGTCCTCACTTATGTCGAACTCAGCAAGTGGGAATCTCTGATTGATCACTTGCGACAGGAGCAGGCGGACGCTCTGAGAATTGAAAATATAGTGGACCAAAGAATTCGCGAGGGAGTTGACAACCCGCTGGAGCGGAACCAGTCGCGGCTTACCACCGCGCAAGCTCACCTGAGAGTGACTGAGGCGCAGGGATCCATTGACGTTCTGCGCGAGCGACTCGAGCAGCTTACCGGGTTGAATGCGGCTTCCATCGTGACGGCGCCGGAGTCTATCCCTGATCTGCCTGAGACCAAGCCACAGGAGGATGCCCCCGTAAAAGCCGTGCAGATAAGCCTTCTAGCGCAAACGGCGGAAGTACACGCTTTGGCTGCTGGGTTCAGAGCACGCGGGGAGCATCGCGCTATGTGGCCGACAGTTGACTTCGCGGCGCAGTACGCGCTTCTTTCCACTTTTAACAACTACGAAAATTATTTCAGAGCGGGAAGTTTTCAGCGAAACAATGCCACGATTGGAGTAGTTATTCGCTTTCCGTTTTTCAGCCTGGCGCAACGTGCCCGCGCACAGGGGGCCGATGCAGACTTGATCCATGCAAAAAAACAGGTGCAAATTACCAAGAATCAGGTATCGGTTGAAACCCTGCGGCTGCAGCGGACGGTGGAGCAGTTGCAGGCGGCACGGGAAGTCGCGGATATCTCCAACCAGATTGCACAATCAAATTTGGACGCGGTGAAAATTCGAATGGATGCCGGCACTGCGACGCTTCACGAAGCCGTGGACGCACGAATCCAAACTGGCGAACGTTATGATGCCCTTCAAGATGCCGACTTTCAATTGGAGCGGGCCAGGATTAGTTTGCTGCGAGCCACCGGAGATTTAGAGACGTGGGTCGAAACCGGAAAATAGTTGCATAAACAATGCCACGCCGAGTCACATCGTTGATGCAAGCTGTTCGTGGGCCGATGACGGTCACAATCGCATTACTGTGCCTTGCTCGTTGCGTCTCAGCTCAGGCCACTCCAGATTGGACAGAGCCTTTTCCGCCGTATCGTGTGATTGGGAACATATATTACGTCGGTAGCAGAGGGCTCGCTTCGTTTCTGATCACGACGCCGAAGGGACACATTCTCATTAACAGTAGCTTGGAGAGTTCTGTCCCTCTTATCCGCGATAGCATCGAGAAGCTCGGTTTTCGGTTCAGCGACGTCAAGATTCTACTCATCAGCCATGCGCATTGGGACCATTGTGCGGGCAGTGCGCGCCTGAAAGAAATGACTGGAGCAAAGTACTTTGTGATGGAGCCGGACGTCGCAGTCGTCGAATCTGGCGGTAAAAGTGATTTCCAGTACGGCGCGGACCCCGACAAGCAGTACAAGCCCACGAGAGTTGACCGCATTCTGCACGACGGCGACCATGTGCGCCTTGGAGGCACGGTTCTGGTGGCGCACCTCACCCCCGGTCATACCAAAGGCACTACAACGTGGACTACAAAAGTAAGCGACAATGGCAAGTCATACGACGTGGTGATCGTGGGCAGTCCCAACGTTAATCCCGGATACAAACTGGTGGGTAACGAGCAGTATCCGCAAATCGCACAGGACTATGAACGCGGCTTCGAGGTCTTGAAAAGCCTGCCTTGTGACGTCTTCCTTGGCGCGCATGGCAATTACTACGGAATGGAGTCGAAGTTCGCCCGGATGAAGGCCGGGACAGCAAATCCATTCATTGATCCGGAAGGCTACAAGAGCTACGTCGCCGAGAGAGAGCAGACGTTCCGCGAGGAGCTTAAGAAACAATCGGTGGCGAAACCGTGACCAAGCCGGCTGGACCACTTCCCCTTAAGAGGTGGACGCCATTTGTGGCGGGGGGTCCTGCCGCCCCAACGCGGGGCATAATCTCGCCTCATAATCTCGCCTTTTAGGGCGTGAAATACACCATCTAGCGTAAACGTATTGGACGTGGGCCTCGCCTTCAATACCCTTAGGATTATTCATTTGGCGGGATTCACGCGGCCGTCGGGGTGTACCTAAGAGACACCTTGGGCCCCTAAAGCCTAGCTATCAATGATAAGATAAGTTATTCAAACCTATGCCTTTAAAAACTTTGTTCCTTAATCCCCCTTCCTTCGAAAACTTCGACGGTGGCGCTGGCTCCCGTTGGCCCGCCACCCGCGAAATCGAGTCATACTGGTACCCGGTTTGGCTCGCTTATCCAACCGGAATGTTGGAGGGGGCGCGCCTTTTGGATGCCCCGTCTCACCACGTTTCCGCCGAGGAAACTATTAACATTGCGCGGGACTACGAGTTCCTTGTTCTCTATACCAGTACCCCCGGTTTTCCGGGCGATATTCGGCTGGTCCAGAAGATTAAAGAGGCGAATCCCAAGATCAAGATCGCATTCGTCGGCCCCCACGTCACGGTGCTTCCGGAGCGTTCATTGAGAGATGGCACGGCAATTGATTTCATCTGCCGCAAGGAATTTGATTATTCTGTGGTGGAGTTTGCACAGGGCAAACCTCTCGAAGAGATCATGGGGATTTCTTTCCTGAAAGACGGCGCTGTTGTGCACAATCCAGATCGTCCCCAGCTTCAGGATCTCGATTCGCTTCCACACGTTACCGATATTTATCATCGCGACTTGGACGTGCGGCGCTACAACGTTCCGTTCCTGCTCAATCCGTACGTTTCGCTCTACACTACGCGCGGATGCCCGGCCCAGTGTACCTTTTGTCTGTGGCCTCAGACGACCAGCGGACATGCGTGGCGTAAGCGTTCCACCGATGACGTTGCTGCCGAGATGGCGAAGGCGAAAGAATATTGGCCGTACGTCAAAGAATTCTTTTTCGATGACGACACGTTCAACATTCAAAAAGCCCGAACCGTCGAACTGTGCGCGAAGCTAAAGCCGCTGAAACTGACGTGGTCCTGCACATCGCGAGTCACTACAGATTTCGAGACCCTGAAAGCGATGAAAGAAGCGGGCTGCCGTTTGCTGATTGTGGGCTACGAATCCGGCGATCCGCAGATTTTAAAGAACATCAAGAAGGGCGCAACCGTCGAACGAGCGCGGGCCTTCACCAAGGATTGCCATAAGCTCGGACTGGTCATCCATGGTGACTTCATTCTTGGATTACCCGGCGAAACTCGCGAGACCATCAACAATACAATTGCCTTCGCCAAAGAACTGGACGTCGAGACGATCCAGGTTTCGGTAGCGCACGCCTACCCTGGAACTGAGCTTTACGATTACGCCATGAAGAACGGCTTTATGGTGGCGGACACGAAGATGGTGGATGAGGGCGGTCACCAGCTCGCGCATATTCAATATCCTGGCCTCCCCGCCGACGAGATTCTGGATTCGGTACACCGGTTTTACGATGAGTATTATTTCCGGCCAAAGGCAGCTTTCCGCATCTTGAGAAAAGCAGCCTTCGACAGCAATGACCGCAAACGGCTATATAAAGAAGCCAAAACCTTTTTGAAGGTTCGAGCCATGCGGCACAAGTGGGTCAAAGACAAGCGTCACGATGACAAGGTCGCGGCCGCGGCGCGCGAGCCGGTCAAGGTCTAAGGCTCAGGAAACAGTGTGACCTTCCGTAAGTATTTGGTGCTGGCCGGCGTGACTGTGTGCGCGGCGGCTGGTGACTCTCTTCTATCGCGGGGAATGAAGGAAGTCGGCAATATTTCCTTTCAGCACCTTTCTACCCTTGTTTCGGCGATTTCGAATCCCTGGGTCGTACTGGGGATTTTGTTATTGCTGGGATTTTTCGCCTCTTACATGACCGCGCTTTCCTGGGCTGACCTCACCTATGTACTTCCTGCGACTTCTTTGGGATATGTATTGCTGGCCTTGATCGCAAAATTTTTGCTGCACGAACAGATTTCGACGACTCGTTGGCTGGGTATTGTTTTAATTTCGGCGGGCGTCGGGTTTGTCACTCGCGGCCCCGAACTCACAGATGTTCCGGGTGACAACACTCCGCGAGAAGAAGCGCAGGTTCCGCAGCATCAGGGTGCGAGAGCAAATGACTAGGCAAATTATTTATACCTGGAGTTCGATTATGGCCATCGCGACCGCTTCGTGCGCAGGCGATGTCCTGCTGTCTCATGCCATGAAGCAGGTTGGAGACGTTGGCGAGCTGTGGCGCCAGACTGGACTATTCACCGTTGTTGGGCGCATTATCCGGAATCCCTGGTTCGTTTGCGGTGTTCTTTGCATGGCGACAGCTTTTTTCAGCCTGTTGTTTGCGCTCTCCTGGAATGACGTCAGTCTGATCGGTCCAGCGGCGGCGGCGCTGACATTTATCGCCAACGCGGTGGCTGCGAAGATCTTTCTGCATGAGCGAGTAGATCATCGCCGGTGGATTGCCGCATTGCTCGTGGCGGGCGGGGTTGTGCTACTCGCAGCATAGGTTCTTGCCTCGCCGAGTTATCCAGGCGGTCATTTCCACGAAGGATCCTGAACCCTGCAATACTCGTCCGGCTGACCCAGGTATCGCCACCATGGCATCAAATATTGCTCGACGGTGAAGAGTTTGCCTCCGGGTACGTCTTGCGAGGCAGCTATAAGAACGTGTCGCCTGTATTGCAATCTTCCGTCAGCATAGAGATTCCCAAGCCATTGTTCCTGACTATGGCCGGATCGCGGCGACGAGAGTATTTTGCATGTTATCGCTCCCTGAAACTCGAGTTCGCTGACTTCCCGCCGCTTGGTGATAAACTGCATCATCGTCGCCGTCGGGCGCTCTGTAGTCAGCACGCAATTTGCCGGAAGCGGCGGAGGTAATTCTCCAGAATCGAAAATATCACCGACAAGATTTGGCGCGCATGTCCAGGAGGGGGCGACGAAAACCAAGACTGCAATGCCCAGAATCAGTATCCCGGAAAGCACCCACAAAGGTCTGATCCGGCGCCGTCTGTGAAGCGCGGGGTGCGCCAGTTTACCAATATTGCCCAATGACTCCACGCGGTTTCCGCCTTTTTCCTGCGCACTGTCGAGTGCGTTTTCCATCTGGCGCCAAACTTCATTGGAGATGTTGGACTTAAAATCCGCGGAGGTCGCGGGCACAAAACTCATCGTGGCTCCCACGTGGGATGCCGAGAGATCAATTGGGGATTCCGCTACCGCTTCTCTCAGCTTCTCCGCCAAGGGTTTTGAGTTTGACGATTCCCATCCTGGAACCAAAATGAGAAGCTCTCTTGAGCTGTAGCGGCCTATGTAGTCGTAACTGCGAAGTAAGGCCCCCAACCGTTTTGCAATCTCAACTAACACAAAACTAATCTGCGTTTCGCCGGTTTCGCGGTTTGTGCTTTGGGGGTCGAGTCGGGCCAGGATCACTGTAAGGCTGGTGCCAGAAGAATCACTCCTCGCTACCTCGCGGGTCAGTAATTCAATGATGGACTCTCTATTCCAGACGGGAGGCGACGAATCACGCGGCGTGTCAGACTGCATACGGGAGCTACAGTTGGCTCTTAGCCAAAGATGACGAAAGTCTATTCAAATGCATATGGAGGCACAACCACAAAAATCCGCCCCGCGCGGACACAATGTTCGCAGCCTTTGATGAGTGGAGCTAAACAATTTCCTTGAGTTCTCTGACGCACGAGGTTTGTCGGCTTACTTGAAAAATTTCATCAGGCCGGTCGGGGGCAGATCGGGAACAAGAAACTTGGACTCCTGCAGTCCTAACGCGGAGGTTAACCATTCGGCGGCGGCATAACCGCTCCTCACAGCGCCCTCCATAGTCGCGGGCCAGCCGGTTGCCGTCCAGTCACCCGCCAGAAAAACACGGGGCCAAATTGTTTGCGGATTAGGACGATAACTGTCCGCGCCGGGCAATGGCGAATAGGTCGCGTGAACTTCTTTGATCACGGCGGACTTCACCAGATTTGCATCACCAGCGCGCGGGAAAAACTCTCTCAGTTCTTTTACCGCCAAATCAATAATTTCACCACGAGATTTATTCACCAAACTCTTCGATGCGCTAACAACCAGCTCTACATAGCTGCTCTTGTCATCAGCGCTCTTCCCTAGCAGTTTCGATTTGTTGAACATCCATTGAATCGTACGGTCGAGCAGAACTGCGTGATCGAGATCCGTGATTGGCCGGTCGAACCAAAGATGAATGCCAGTAATCGGAGATGTTTCAAATGTTGCAAGTGCCTCACGTAAAGGCCCGGCGTCTGAGGTTTGAGGCAATAACTTCGACAAAACATCGAAAGGCACGGCTGGAATGACGAAATCGAAAATCATTTCCCTTCCACTCTCGGACAATATCACCACGTCAGATCGCGGCTGCAAGGACCCAACGCTCGCGCGCAGCCGGACTTCTCCGCCCCTTTTCTGAATGTATTCTCCGGCAGCACTGTACAACTCGGTCAATGGAACCACCGGGATGCCAATCCGGCCTGCCGCAGCCGATTTCAGAAAAGATTCACGGATAACCTGCGCGGCGTACGGGATGGAGACACGATCCAAATCTTCGTTCAAGGCGCTTACCAGAACCGTCTTCCAGAACCTCTCAATGGCCCGCTCCGTCTGATGATGCTCACGTAGCCAGGTTAAGAATGACTTGCCGGTGTCCTGTGGCATTTTCGGGACCAGCATCATCATGGCGAACGCAATCGCCAGTTTGTCGGCCGTGTTAAGGCAGGCGACACGAAGGAAAGCTGGAGAAGTGTGGAATGGCGCAGGCAAACCCGTGGGCTTGAGAATCGAGGCGCGTCCACCTGGTTCGAAAAAAGTTAACTGATCGTACCAGCGGATTTTGTTTTGTACGCCCAGGCGTTCATAAAATTGCACCAAATTTGTGCAACAGCCAAGAAGCACATGCTGGCAGTTATCCACGATCTCGCCGGTCCCGGGATGCTGGTACGACGAGGCGCGGCCGCCGAGATAAGGACGCCGCTCAAAAACGGTAACTTGGAACCCACTTTCTGCGAGCGCGGTACCGGCGGCAAGTCCCGCAAGTCCCCCGCCTATGATTGCGACCTTCGCTGCTGATCTCGTAGGGGTATTTCGCCGATGCGCCGGGGTCGGATCGGGTGTTAACGGTTCGTCCTTCAAGCGAGGCGCTTCAGAAAGCCCTTCGCAAGAATTCCGAGCTTCTCGCGAGTGCTGAGACTAATTTTGTCATGAAACACATCAAAGCCGCAGCTGGCAATTCTATCGAGTAGGCGCTGATATATGGAGAGCAGAACCCACAGCGCAGGGCGGCTGTCTTCATCAATGTAGGGAATCAATTGTTCTCCCGCACTGTAATATTCACGTGCTCTCTCCGCCTCCATCGCTAACAAAGGACGAAAGCGAGTTGGGTCGGTGGCCGAGGCCAGTTCCGACGCGGAAATTCCGAACCGGGCAAGATCTTCCTGCGGCAGGTAAACCCTTCCCACGGCGGCGTCTTCTTTTACGTCACGAATGATGTTGGTGAGCTGGAAGGCAAGACCACAACGTTCAGCCAACGATTCTGCCGAAGGATCGCGATATCCAAAGATGCGAATGCAAACCAGGCCGACTACTGAGGCGACCCGGTAACAATAAAGTCGAAGGTCTTCAAAGGTGCGGTAGCTTACGGTCAATCCGCTGGCATCGGTGCCTTCGGCCGGCATCACGTCCATCTCCGTACCGTATGCCAACTGATCGAGCCATCCGACCTGGATATTGAAGCGATGTTGTGCGTCGGTTAGGGCAAGCAGAATCGGATCATCGGTTGGTTCGCCGGCCAAACTTCGATGCACAGCATTCAGCCACTCGTTAAGTCTCTGTCGACGGACTAGTTCCGGCAGGCTAGCGTCGTCTGTCAGGTCATCGCACTTGCGCATGAAAGCGTACACCGCGCACAGAGCCTGGCGCTTGTGACGTGGCAGCACCAGGAACGCATAATAAAAATTCTTCGCTCTCTTCTGGGTGATGCCGCGGCAAACGGAATAGGCCATCGCAAGCTGCGACGCAGTTGGGGCAGCGTGCGCGGGAGCCTGCTGAAGGACAGTGCTCATGGCAGCTTGCCCAGCAATGCGCGAACCAGCAATGAAAATTTGCCCATTTTGGAAATTTCCGGACGCCGTCCTAGAACGGCAAATTGCTGCCGCTCGATCGCATTTAGGACTGCTTCCCCACCACGAGTAAATAGTTCGAGATCAGGAGCGAGTTCGCGATCCACTCTGCTCGTAAGCGGGTATCCACGTCGGAACCACTCCCTCGTGCGCTCCACTTCGAAACGCATCATCGCTCGGAACAAGTCGCTGTTATTGCTATCGGTAATGTCGGCCTCCCCAACCCCAAACCGGCTAATGTCTTCGAGCGGAAGATAGATTCTACCTTTCGCAAAATCCCTGCTCACATCCTGCCAGAAGTTTGCCAACTGCAACGCGGTGCAAGTGTAATCGGACAATGCCTGACGCTCTGCATCACTATAGCCACACAAATAGAGCACAAGGTGGCCGACAGGATTTGCGGAATACTGGCAGTATCCGAGGAGGTCCTCGAAAGTCGGATACCGAGTAATCGTCTGATCCTGCCGAAACGCTTTCAGCAGGTCGGCGAATGGTTGGCGAGGAATATCAAACAAGCGAATGGTTTCAGATAAAGCTACAAATACGGGATGCCTTGCATGACCGGAATAGCACGCGTCGAGTTCGCGCTCCCATTGATCGAGCAATTGCAACGATAAGTTGCGATCGCCGACTTCATCGCCCAGATCATCTGAGATGCGGCAGTAGGCGTAAACATTGTAGAAGTGCTGACGCAGATGCTTTGGCAGAAACCACGACGCTACGGAAAAATTCTCGTATTGCGATCGCGCCAGACGGCGGCAGTATTGTTTTGCCTCCGCTATCGAAGGCGTCCGATCGGGAATAGCGTATTCAGCAGGAAGGGCTTGCCATCCTAACCGCGCAGGAGGATCGGCGACGAGCGGGGAATCGTTAGTAGCCGTGGATGACAGGGTCAACGGGTCTCCTGCGATGTTCCATTGAATTGCTGGCGCCGTCGTTCACAAACGCTGACGATCAAGACTCTCGTAGAATCAATGGCCTGGAATAATGGCGGTCTTTATGTCGCCATTGCGATTCAGCATGTGGTGGAGAACTTGCTGCAACCGCGAAAGTGGCGCTTCGCCGGTAATGTAATCATTCGATCGAATCTTCTTCTCCGCGATCAGCGCGAAAGCCTTGCGAACGGTTTCGGGCGTGTGATGAAACGTGGCCTTCAAGGTTACTTCAGAGTAATGGAGGCGATTCGTGTCGAGCTGGACCTTGGTGCCGTTGGCGCATCCGCCGAAAAAGTTTACGGTGCCACCTTTTCGGACCATGTCAATCGCCCACTCCCAGGCATCAGGGCGGCCTACCGCCTCAATAGCTACGTCGCTCCCGCGCTTATCGGGTGACAACTCCCGTACTGCATCCACCGGATCTTTCACCTTTGTGATCTGAACCACTTCATGCGCGCCCATGTGCTTGGCCGCCAGAACTTGAGAATCTCGCTTCACAACTGAAATAACATTGCATCCCACCGCGTTTGCCACCTGCACAAACATCAGCCCAATTGGGCCGCCGCCAATTACTGTAACTGTGTCGCCGATTTCTACGCCGGTTTCATGGAGTCCCCGCAGCACACAAGCCAGCGGTTCGACCATGGCCGCTTCTTCAAAACTCACGTGGGGCGGAATCGCCAGCATATTGATCTCGACGATCCGTTTGGGAATCCTGATGTATTCGGCGTAAGCACCGTTGTTGAATAACAAGTCTTCGCACAGATTCGCCTGATGTTTAGAGCAGTAGAAACACATTTGGCAGGGGGCGGAGTTCAGCGCCACCACTCGCATTCCCCTTTTGAACCCGCGAACGCCGTCGCCGACTTCCTCGATCACTCCGGCTAGTTCATGCCCAAACAGCGCAGGAGGGACAATCATCCGCGCATGATAGCCACGCTGATACACCTTGAGGTCGGTGCCACAGGTGAGCGCAACCTGGACTTTGACCAGGACCTCGCCATCCCCGACTCGCGGGATAGGAACTCTTTCAATTTTCACGTCCTCTTTACCGTAGAGGACGGCTGCGGTCATCTTTCCATTCACTTATGAATTTCCTTCGGCGTTTCTCTGCCACGAACCAAAACCCGACTGGGGCCACGAAGTTCCGGGCTGAATCACTACTTTCATCGAAACGGGATGGGGATGAGCCGCCAAGTCCAGCGCCTCCCTGCTTTGCGACAAAGGAAACCGGTGGCTGATCAATCGTTCTAAATTCATTTCACGCCCCATCACAAACCGCACGGATTCTTCCTGCAAATCCACAGAAGCGCTGTAGGATCCCAACAATGTTTTCTCGTCCACACAAACCGCCGCAGGATCGAAGGTCGCATCACCCCGAGCGGTCTGGGCAAACAACAGCACCCGCCCACCGGGGCGTACAGCGTCCAACGCAGTCTTAATCAGTCCGTTCCCACCTACGGCCAAAACGGCAGCGTCCGCCCCGCGTCCCTCAGTCATCCCTCGAACCGACTGAATGACATCCTCACGCGAAGCGTCAATAGAATTTTCCAAACCGAACTCTTTAGATATTGTAAGCCTCTGCCCATACAAATCGGAAGTAATTACCCTTGCGCCTGCACGTTGGGCCAATGCAGCCAATAAGATACCGATGGGTCCCTGTCCGACCACAAGGACGGTTTCACCCTGGGATGGCGCTAATCGCTCAATTCCCTTGATGCACGTGTTTACTGGTTCAACGAAGCAAGCCTGTTCAAACGAGACCCCATCCGGAATCCGGACTGTACCGCGCTCAACAATCCAATCCATTACATGAACGTATTCGGCGAATCCTCCGCCGGAAGGCTCGAAACCCGCAGTGCATCCGACTTTTCTGTACGTCTCACATTGCGCAAAAGTCTTACGCTGGCAATAGAAGCAGTTACCGCAAGGGATGTGGTGGAAGACGACTACTCGGTCGCCGGGTTTGAATTTGCTGACGCGGTCGCCCGCGGCTGCGACCACACCAGAAGTTTCGTGGCCGAAAATTCGGGGGGCCGCATGTGACCCCGTCGCGATCTTTTTCAAATCGGTACCGCAGACTCCGCAAGTATGCACTCGGAGGAGCAGGTCTCGAGGCCCGATCTGAGGCACGGGAACGGTCTCCACGCGCACCTCATTTACGCCACGGTAAACGGCCGCCTGCATTGTGGCCGGTATGGATACCTCCGACTCCTCAATTGCAAAAGCTAACGCCATTGTTAAACCCTGGGTTGCTCCCCCCCTATTGGATGCGACTTGAGGTCCGAACTGTCCTATTTTGCCAGGATGCGATTCCCGTGGTTCAAGCATTCACAGAGCGCCCGGGAAGCCTTAACGCTGTTTCGCGCAAGCCTGGCTGCTTTGATCCACAGCCAGGGGCGGACCGCAACAAAAGCCGCAAACGCCTGTGTACGAAATCGCCCATCATCGTCAATAAAGCGTGCCATGGGTGGCATTTCAAAATCACTCTCATCGGAAATGGCCTTTACAGCGTTGAATTGGATCCCGTGAAACTGCGCTGCGCGAGCGACGGCCGCAGCCTCCATATCAATCGCATTCGCACCATAGATTTCCGCAAATTTTGCTTTGTCGGCGCCTCCAGCGACGGAGGGAACGGTCAGAAGGATGCCTGTTCCCGGTCCGGTTTCGACCTTGCTTCCATCCTTCGCATCAATTACGCAGCCCGGCATGAAGATGTTCCCCACCTTCAACGTCGAATCGAGGGCGCCGGCGAATCCGACCGACTGTATAGACTCGGGATAGTAGAGATTAACAATGGCTTCCGTTGCTCTTCTAGCAGCCTCTGCCCCAATTCCGCCGCATACCAAGACTGTTTCATCTCTCTCGAAAAACTTGAACTCACGCCCGTCATATTGCCGCTTGACGCTATACCAACCCCCCACGAGAGGACGACCTTCCCTTTCGAGAGCGGCGACGATGGCGAGTTTGCGCAAATCTGACAAACACTGCCTCCGCCGAGCTTCGCTCGGCCTGGACGGGAGAGGGCGCCCTTCCCCACCTTAATCAAAATCAATCGCTCGTCATCCGCCCTCGAATCTACGAGGGAACGTATCCGTTGCTGCGGAACCATTCGACGGCGCGGCGCAAGGCATTATCAATGGGTGACGGATTCCATCCAAGTTCGCGTTCGGCCTTCGCCGAGGAAACAAACATCTTCTTGCGGCCCATGCGAACGGCATCAATGGTTGCGCGCGGCTCGCGTCCGCGAATGCGGCCGGTGACGATTTCATCTACCACGCCAGTTGCCAGGGCAACGAAATACGGTACTCTGATTGTAGGTGATGGCAACCCCGTGATCGCCGCGAGTTTGTCGAGTATCTGTTTCAAGGTTAGATTTTCGCCGCCTAAAATATACCGCTCGCCGCTTCGTCCTTTTTCCAGAGCTGCGACATGACCGCGAGCACATTCGGTCGCATCTATCAAGTTCAAACCCGTATCCACGTAAGCTGGAAACTTCTTCTTCAGAAAATCCAAAATGATTCTACCGGTGGGAGTGGGCTTTATATCCCGTTCGCCGACTGGCGTACTGGGATTTACGATGACCACATCCAGTCCGTTTCGCCCTTCGGAGATCGCGATCTCCTCTGCCATGTATTTCGATCGTTTGTAATGCCCAATCATATTTTCAAGCGACACTGGAGAATTTTCATCTGCGGAGTTCCCGTCGGCAGTGAAGCCCATCGTCGCCACGCTGGACGTATAAACAACGCGCCGCACTCGGTTCTTGCGTGCGGCAGCTAGAATCGTCCGCGTGCCCTCGACATTCGAACGATACATCTGGTCTGAATCGGGAGCCCAAAGACGATAGTCTGCGGCAACGTGAAAAACAACGTCGCATCCCGACATAGCTTTTTCAATAGATTCGGCATCGCGAAGGTCTCCCGTAACGCGGTCCGCGTTTAGACCCTCAATGTTTCTGAGATCGCTGCTGGGCCTTACCAACAGCCGCAAGTCAGCCCCTTGCTCCAGCAAAACGCGGGCAACGTGACTGCCGAGAAATCCGGTTGAACCTGTGATAAAGGCTTTCATTTTCTTGCTGTGATGCTATAATGTATCACATGACGAAGGCATCGGTACGCGATTTGAGATATAGATTCCCTGAGGTAGAAGAGTTGCTTCGCCAGGGACAGGAGATACAGATTACCAAGCGTAAACGCGTAATCGCCACCCTGGTCCCCGTCAAAAAAGAGGCGCGCATCGAGTTACCCGACTTTGAAGCCCGTCTTAAGAGAATTTTCGGAAACCGCAAAATGAAGGTGACCGGCGCTGAGCTTATCGCTCGCGACAGAGATCGCTTTTGAGCGCTTACGCCGATACTAGTTTCCTGGTTTCGGTATATGTAGCGGACGCCCATACACCGAAGGCACTCCCGCTGATGCGTTCTGCCTCATTTCCCTTACTGGCCACTGCCTTAACGGAGTTTGAGTTGGAGAACGCGATCTGGCAGTATCAATTTCGCCGCGAATTGACGGACGGTGATGTCAAAGGATGCATTGGCGCGTTTCGGAAGGACCTTGCTAATTCCCTCTTCGAGATGAGGCCTTTCGGTGCGGAGATGTTACGAAGAGCATCGTTGATCTCGGCCAGCCAAACTCCTCGACTGGGTACGCGCGCTTTGGATGTCCTTCATGTGGCTTCGGCAATCGTCCTAGGCGCACAGGATTTCTACACGTTTGATCGGAACCAGGCCAAGCTAGCGGATGCCGAGGGACTCACCGTACGGGGAGATTAGACCGATCGCTCACATGCAGCCGTCCAGGTGGTGATAGATAGAAATCTCTTTTAGAGTGTCGGCAGGTCGCGCTGTGGCGGATGAATCTCTCGCCGAGCCGAAAAACTGGAAGGCGACATATACATTGTTTTCGCTACTTGACCCAAGGGATGTCCTCTTGGCCTATCTTGACGAGATCGTCGTATGTGTTGTCGTATACGCCTTTTGAGAATTCTTTCACACTGACACAGCATAGTTGTCGGAATTCGATGTTTCTCGAGGAAAAATAGTCCTCAATTTGCTGACGGGTCATCCCAGTTCTTAGCACTGCTGAGTATGATTCCAAGGTCTTTGTGTATCCGAATTCGCGCATTTTCTGTGCTCGCTCTTCGCGGACGTGCCACACGCTGACGGCAACGCTGACGGCAATCATGAAAGTCCCTGGATAAACGTACCAGCGTCTCATTGTTTTAGCGATTCTGAGACTTCATCGCAGCGCTGAGGATGTCGAGCCGAACCCGCTGCTAAGCCTTCTCCGCCATCACCTTGTTGTACGCAGTCAGGGCGATCATGGGGAAGTACAGCCGGTACATGTCATACTTCAGATAGAAGACTTGCGGAAACCCGGTTCCGGTGTGGTAAACCTCGTCCCAAGAGCCATCTTTCTTTTGGGTTCGCAATAGGTAAGCGACGCCCCGGGCCACACAATCGCTGCGAGTATCGTTTGCCGCCAGCAAACCCATGATCGCCCAGGCGGTTTGGGATGCAGTGCTGGGACCCACCCCCCGTGTATTGGGATCATCATACGAATCGCAAGACTCTCCCCAGCCGCCATCGGGATTCTGTACCATTCTCAACCACTCGGCAGCCTGCTGAATATGAGGTTCGTGGTAATCCACTCCCATCGCCTGGAGACCGCGCAGGACCAGCATGGTTCCGTAAATATAGTTGACGCCCCAGCGGCCAAACCAGGAACCGTCAGGCTCCTGCTCGTCGCGAATAAATTTCATCGCCTTTTTGACCGCCGGATGGGTCTGATCATATCCGTAGGCGGCCAGCATCTCTAAAATCCGTCCGGTGATGTCAACCGTAGCTGGATCAAGCATGGCATTGTGATCGGCAAAGGGAATGTGCTGAAAAACCATGCGGTCGTTATCTTTGTCGAATGAAGCCCATCCGCCATTACGGCACTGCATGGAAAAAATCCAGTCAATAGCACGCTGAACAGATTCGCGCTGGTAGCGGCCATTGGGATGCTCGGTTTGCGCGAGACCAAGGCACACCATCGCCGTGTCATCCACGTCTGGATAAAACTCGTTGTTGAATTCGAAGTACCAGCCGCCGGGCTGACCCTTGCGATTTTTTACTTTCCAGTCGCCAACGGTTCGAACCTGCTTTTGCAAAATCCAATCCGCGCTCTTCACCAGGCGCGGATCATCAACCGGAACACCGCTTTCGCCGAGGGCAAAAAGCGCGTACGCCGTATCCCAAACCGGAGGCTTGCATGGTTGCATGCGGAAAGTATCTTTTTCTTCGATTCCCAATTTCTCAAATTCATCGAGAGCGCGAATCACCTGCGGATCGTCGAGCGAATACCCGAGGCAACGAAGCGCAATAATCGAATTCATAATGGACGGATAAATCGCGCCGAGCCCGTCGCTCATTTCAAAGCGCTCTAATATCCACTTCTCTGCCTTTTTTAGCGCCATTGAACGCAACGGGCGAATATGCACACGTTCAAACCAGTGCGTGAGGCGGTCAAGGCCAAGGAAGAAATTTCGCCACGAAACTAATTTGTTATCCCAGGGCAGATGCATGCGTGATTTTTTCCGCCCACCCACGAATAACTCCTCCACGCCCATTTCATCGGGAATTTTCTTAAACGGCTTCTTGGCATAGGCGATCGAGAGCGGAACAAGAATCGCCCGCGACCAGGAAGAAATCTCGTAAATATTGAACCAAAACCAATTGGGAAACAGCACAATCTCCGGCGGAATCGCGGGAACCGCGTCGTAGTCGTACTGTCCGAAGAAGCACAGATAGATTTTCGTGAACGTGTTGGCTTTGGTAACGCCCCCCAGTTCAAGAATCTTCTTTCGTGCTCGTTTCAACGCTGGGTTGTCTGCAAGATAACCGGCAAGTTTTAAGCCGAAATAGGCTTTGACTGAAACCGGCAGATTCGACGGTCCACCGGGATAAATACTCCAACCACCATCTTCATTTTGATTCTGCAGAATATGGTTGGCGGCTTTTTGGAAACGCTCCGGGTTCACCGAACCCAGAAGCGTGTGCAGGAGAATGTAATCCCCCTGTAGTGAAGCATCCCCTACAAGTTCGCCGCACCAATATCCTTCCCGGTGTTGCTGCGAAAACAGGCACCGCCGGGTCCCCTCAATTGCGGCGGCTACACGACTACCCAGATCAGCGATTTTGCCAAAGTGAAGTTGAAGGCCAGCCTTAGCCAGCGGAGAGGAGGAGGTCTCTTCCATATTTAGTCTTAACTAGCGGCGACTCCGGCCGGCGCGCTCGCGATTGCTTCCACAATCTCGGGGGGCAATCCAAAGCGGACATTCTCCGGCATTACTTCTACCTCTTGCACGTTATCGAAACCCTTGGTGGCCAAGAATTTTGTTACTTCTTCCACCAGGCACTCCGGCGCGGACGCACCGGCAGTCAGGGCGATCGTCTTAACGTCCTCAAGCCATTCCGGCTGAATGTCGCGGTAACTATCAATTAGATGCGAGCCGGTGCCCAAATTGCGAGCGACTTCCACCAGCCGATTGGAATTTGAGCTATTATCCGACCCGACGACTAGCAACAATTCGGCGTCAGAAGACACATGCTTCACCGCAACTTGCCGATTTTCCGTGGCATAGCAAATATCCTGCGCGGCTGGGGCCTTGATGTTCGGAAAACGCAGCTTGAGAGCGGCAATAATGTCCTTGGTCTCGTCGAGGCTAAGAGTTGTCTGGGTCAAATAAGCGACACGATCGGGATTTGGCACGATCACCGAGGCCGCTTCCTCCGGAGATCCCACGACTTGAGTTACAACAGGCGCTTCGCCAAGAGTTCCGATGACTTCATCGTGGTCGCGATGCCCAATTAGGACTAGCGAATAGCCTTCTTTTGCAAACTTTACGGCTTCCACGTGGACCTTGGTGACGAGCGGGCAGGTGGCGTCAATGACGCGCAATCCCCGCTGCCGACTGGCCTCGCGTACTTCCGGGGATACTCCGTGAGCGCTGTAAATAACGCGCTCGCCATTGGGAACTTCCTCGACGCTGTCAACGAAGATTGCGCCCTTGCCCTGCAACTCTTCCACAACAAAGCGGTTGTGGACGATTTCCTTGCGCACATAGATGGGAGGTCCAAAGGCCTCCAAGGCGATGCGGACGATGTCAATGGCCCGGACCACGCCGGCGCAAAAACCGCGTGGCTTCAATAAGAGTAGGGTTTTTCCCGTTTCAGACAAGTAGGCTTCCTGTTTCGCGAGTTGGTTCAAAGATACACTTCTCCATCGTGAGAGTCTCTTAAAACTATCTGAAAGTACCGGTTTGGTCAACGTAACCCAAAGAATCGCATAGGATTAGCAGCGATTGGGGAATATTGGGATGCGAATGGTTAGCCACACGGCTTCCTGGGAAACAAGATTCAGTCTGCGAAGATACGCTCAGTGCATCCTGGTGAGTTGCAGGTCGGCGAACTTCGTCCACTTACCATCTTTATCTTTCTGTTCCATAAGCCATTGCCAACTGTCGGTCGCGGGAAACCAGCGATAAGTAGTGTGGAACGGGCCGTCAGGATATTCGAAAACAAACTGGATATTATTACCGTCGCGACTGCCGTAGCCTATTGTTTCTGAAAACCGCGCACCAAATACGTCCAGCAAGTGAAGAACATAAAGCTTACTGGTCGTGTCAAAGCCAAGGAACCAGATGGCCTCATAGCTTTTTTCGGAGGCGGGGGCGCGAGAGTCCGTCTTCTCATGAATCCGTAGAAACTGTTGATTGAGCACCCACTCCGCCTGCACCTGGTGATGAGCGTCGCGACCCATGACTTGTCCATCCAGGTTCCACGTTCCCGCCATGTGATCCACCAGGTCGTCGTGCCATGGGGATGGGGATGGCGCTTGCGCAAACGCCCCCCAATGGCTGAACACGATCAGCAAAGCAATAGGAAACAAGAGTCGGGAGTCAGGCATTGGCCTTCAGCATCTGCTCGGCGTGCTTTCGGGAAGTATCTGTCAATTTGGCGCCGCTTAACATTCGGGCAATCTCTTCGGTTCGTTCCCGCCCCGTTATCAGTCGAACGGCAGTTCGCGTCCGGCCACTCGAGTCTTTCTTTTCGATTAAGTAATGATGGTCGGCAAAGGTAGCAATCTGCGGCAGATGAGTTACACAAAGTACTTGATTAGATCTCGCGAGACTCTTCAGCTTTTTTCCCACCGCTTCGGCCGCACTTCCGCCGATCCCAGTGTCTATTTCATCGAATACAAGCGTCCGTTGCCCGGCAATTCTCTTATTTCTATTTGAAACCGCCGAACCTGCCTCCACGCTGGCTTTTAACGCAAGCATGCATCGTGACAATTCTCCGCCTGACGCGATCTGTTCCAGACGCCGCAGCGGTTCGCCGGGGTTCGTCGAGATCATATAAACCGCCTCGTCAAAGCCTGACGCGGACCAGTTCCCTTCGTCGTCGCTTCCCGTTATCTCAATCTGGAAGCGCGCCTTCATGGCTAAGTCATTAATCTCCGCTTCGACCAATTTCTCCAGTTTGCGCGCCGCGGCACATCGTTTCTTGGAAAGCTCGCGCGCGTTATCCAGATATTCTTCCGCAGCGTCGTCGAGTTCGGCGTGCAGTTGGCGCAAAGTTTCGTCTTTATTTTCCATCTCAGAAAGCTTGCGCGAAACTTCGGCGCCAAAGGCCACAACTTCGTCTAACGTGGCGCCATACTTGCGCTTCAGACGGTCAATTGCGGCCAGGCGATCTTCGACCTCGGAGAGGTGCTCCGGGGACGCATGGATTCCGCCGGCATAATCCCGCAGCGTTGCCCCTACATCTTCGACGCTGATGCGAGCCGTCTCCAGCACCGCCAGCGACTCTTGAAATTTCGGCTCATACCGGACTAGTTCTTCGAGATGTTTTTGAGCTGACCGCAATGAACAGGAAGTCGAAGCGCTCCCCTCATACAAAAGATCAAAGGCGTTTACGGCCGCTGTATAAATTTTCTCGGCATTGGCCAGAACGCGCCTCTCGGCGGTTAACCGTTCATCTTCGTCCGGCTGAAGCTTTGCCTCTTCGATTTCGCGTTTCTGAAAAGTCCACAAATCCAGCAATCGAAGACGGTCCTGCTCGTCCTGTTCCAGTTCCTTAATTCGCCTGCCGACATCTTTCCAGTGCAGAAACTTCTCCTTGATGGGGTCCACTTGCGTCCCGGCAAATGCATCCAGAAGGTTGAGCCTCGCCTCGGAATCAAAAGACAGAATGGATTCATTTTGCGCGTGGATATTGGCAAGGTGAGGTGCTAGTTGGCGCAGCACAGACACGGTGGCTGGTTGATTGTTGACGAAGACTCGTCCCTTACCGCCAACGGCAATTTCGCGACGCAGGATGAGAGACGGTTCGTCCCCATTTAAGTCAATGCCGTTAGCATCGAGTATTTTGGAGGCGTCTTTTTCCGACGAGCCTTCAAGTTCAAAAATAGCGGACACAACAGCGCGCTCCGTGCCTGTCCGAATCACATCGGAGGAGGCCTTCTCGCCCAACAATAGCGCGAGAGCGTCAATAATGATGGACTTGCCGGCACCGGTTTCCCCGGTCAAAAGATTAAGTCCGGAGGCGAACTCCACGGCGAGACTATCAATGACTGCGTAATTTTCAAGCCGAAGCTCGACAAGCATCGCCGCCCCGAAAAATGAAACAGAATGTTTTGCGCAAGGATAACAGATACCGACGGGTGCCGTCCGAGCAGTGCTTCGGAACTCTTGCTAACGGAAGCATGTTTTCTTCACGAAGGAAGTGGGGAATGAAGTCGAAGATCTTACCGACGTGTGGAAGAAAAACCCCGCCCAAGCGGAGCTTGAACGGGCACCCCTTTAGAGTTCGGTTCGCCTGCCGATTAACTTGCTTTGCGCAGTTCGTCTCTTTCCCTGTCGGATGCGGTTCCAGATGGTGACTCCGTCCGGCAAGCCTCGCATTCGCTGGTAATTTCTTTCCGCCGTTGCTGCAAGCGGTCTTCGAAATTTGACCAGCGGCTGCCGATGCCGACCGCGGAATTATTGATCACGACCTCATCCGCCCCCGCGGGAATTATTCGTTCCGCAGTGAGGCTGGCATTTTCTTCCGGACTGATTTGGCTACCGATCGAGCCCGGCTCAGGAGGCATTTCCGCAGCCGTGGGCGTCACGTTGTGGTCGCTTCCCTCGCGGTGCTGTACGGCTCCGCCGATCCAAGAGTCCTGGTAGCGGCTTTCGTAGTCACGCCACTTCCCTTCCGACTCGATGGCTGAATCGTCATAGGGCGGAAATTTTTCTATCTGATCTTTGCTTAAGCTGATTTCGAAATCATTTTTGTGTACCAGAGAAGCGCGAAGTTGTTGAGGGGGTACGATGAACTTCTTGCTGGAAAGCCATCCGCCTGTATCAATAACCACGTAGTGAATATTTCCCGTCGTATGATCGAAAATCACATCGTCAATTTTGCCCAGTTTTTTGTCTTCCGCTCCATAAACAGTCGCGCCCCGAATGTCGTCGGCGTTCTCTGTTTGCGAATCAAGAAGACCGGTGTCACGTAAAGTGCCATAGTGTGCCATAGTGCCTCCTTCAGGGTGAGTTTCTTGTACGCCGACGAGTGGCGAAATCGTTTCACTTCTACCATGCTTATGATGCCAGCTTGCTTCGAGGCGGGCGTATGGTTCTGCGTTTTTGCCGAATGTTAATGAAAGGGATGCGCCGGAAAAGTCGCACTCAATACTGGTTTATAATCAGAAGTTACTAATCTACTAAGGCATTCTTCCAAACCTAATGTATTTTCCCCAATTCCTGGCAGTAGTGGTCAGCGGCGAAATATTAGATTTAGTGGGTGAAACCGGCCCAGTCGCCAAAGTTGTTCTCGTCATTTTGCTCGGATTCAGTCTGGTTTCCTGGGCGATTATCCTCTCCAAATGGAGCCTGCTGCGGAGAGCTCGCGTGCAGAGCGGCCGATTTGTGCGGGCTTTTCGCAAAGCTCAGCGCTTGCAGGATGTCGGCGCTGTCGCGGAACAGTTCCGTCCCAGCCCCTTAGTGGGAGTTTTCGAGAGTGGGTTTGAGGAATATCGCCGCCAAGGGGGTGTTGTAGGCAATCCCATTGCAGTTCAGCGGGCTATGCAGATTGCGACCTCGGAAGAAATGACTCGCTTTGAGCGCAACCTTCCATGGTTAGCCATAACTGCCGCAGTGACGCCGTTCATTGGATTGTTTGGAACCGTGTGGGGCATTATTGACGCCTTCCACGGCCTTGGGACCGCTGGCGCGGCCACACTGCGCGCGGTTGCGCCGGGCATTTCCGAAGCCCTCATCACGACGGCTGCTGGACTCGCCGCCGCCATCCCCGCTGTAATTGCCTATAACCTGATTGGCGGTTCCATTCGCGAGTTTGCTTCCCGCGGCGACGACTTTACCCTCGAGATGCTGAATGCCGTCGAGCGTCAGCCAGTGCCCGCGTCGTATCGAGGCGTTGAAACCACTGAGGTTCGCCGCTGATGGCCTTTACCGCTGCGAACGGCAGGACGCAGATCGCATTGGCGGACATCAATATCACCCCGCTGGTGGACGTGGTGCTCGTGCTGCTGATTATTTTTATGGTGACAGCTCCCGTATTGCAATCCGGCATCGAGGTCAGCGTTCCCAAGACCAGGACCGTCAAAGAAATAACCGAAGAGCGCGTAGTCATCAGCATTAACAAGGAGCAGCGCGTTTTTCTCGGCAATGATCCCATCAATATCAATGAGATTGGAAGCAAGCTTCGCCAGAAGATTCGTGATCCCCAGCATCAGTCCATTTTCGTGCGCGCCGACGAAGATGTGCCATTCGGCGCTTTTGCCACTGTTATGGACGCGGTGAAACAGTCAGGAATTACCAACGTCAGCATCGTTACCCAACCGCTTCAAGCCAATGGCAGCCAACGCTGAAATTTTCTTTGAACACGACAGCTGGGGCCGTAACCTGGGCTGGTCGGTGGCCTTGCACGCGGCCCTCGCGGGGGCTGTCATTCTTTACGCCGTTATTGGACCCAACAGGAATGGCGGGAGTTGGGGCGCTGGCGGCGGAGGCGACGCAATCGGTGTGACCCTTGTCACCACAGTTCCCCTCCCCGCTAACCCGCAACAAACGCAGAACGTTCTAGCCAATGAATCCAAGGGCCTGGCGAAATCGGAGCCAAAGCCGGAGGAAAAAGCCCCCGACGCGATCCCGATCCAAGAAAAAGAGTCCCCGAAAAAGCCGAAACCTAAACCGGTCACCACTGAGAGCCACCAGAAACCGGTGCCGCAACCTTTGCAACAAGCCGAGAATCAGGTGCCGTTCGGCGAAGGTGGGCCGGTGCAGGGTCCTTACGGCATGTTCAACGCGGGTGGCGCGAAAGGCGGCTTTGGATTTACCGGCGGAGGCGGGGATTTCGGAACCCGTTTCGCGTGGTATGTGCGCGTAGTGCAACAGAAAGTTTCACAGAATTGGCTGAAGTATGAGGTGGACCCGCGCATCGGTCAGGCCCAGCGCGTCTATGTCACATTCGACATTATGCGGGATGGTCGTCCTGCGAATGTGCAAATTGAGCAATCGAGCGGAGTCCCCTCGTTAGATCAGTCGGCCACGCGCGCGTTGCAGCGTATTGATACTTTTGGTCCGCTGCCGACGGATTATTCTGCGAATAAAGTGTCGGTTGAGTTCTGGTTCGACTACAAGAGATAGTGCGGCTTCTAGCTGAGCAATATCGAGGAGTATTCATCTTGCATTTGTTTCGGCGTTTTACGTCCTTCACAATCCGCTTGACAATTTTTTCCCTATTTTGGGCCCTCCCTTCGTTCGGCCAGGACTGGATCAAGACTGGCACCGGACTCGGTGTCGAAAAAGTTCGGCTTGCGGCGTCCGATTTCAAGGCATCCACCGCGGACGCGAAAAATCCAGACCTACTTAAAGTATTCAACGACACGTTATGGAGCGATCTCGACAATGCCGGTATCTTCGATATGGTTTCGAAGAGCTTTTATCCCCTCGGCGCAGTCGGAGCCCCAGCCGACGTCAAATTTGAAAGCTGGAGCGCGCCGCCTACTAACGCTTCGATGCTGGCGTTCGGGAACCTCGGAGTATCTGGAAATAGCCTAACCGTCCAGGGATGGCTGTTTGACGTAAAGAACATTACTTCTCCCCAGGTATTAGGCAAGCAGTATCAAGACGTGCCGTCCACGAATGCGGCTCGATCCATTGCGCACAAATTTGCCGACGAAATTATCTTTCGTTTAGGCGGCGGTATTCCCGGCATCGCAGAAACCCAGATTTATTTTGTAAGCAGCCGCAGCGGACATAAAGAGATCTGGGCGATGGATTACGACGGACAAAATCAGCATGAGATAACGCATCTTGGGTCAATTTCCCTTTCGCCGCGGATTTCGCCCGACGACTCACGCCTCGCTTTCAGTTCGATGACGAAATCGGGCTGGGAAATATTAATGTACTCGATGGAACTGAACCGTCTGGTTTCGTTCCCGCGATTTGGAGGCACGAATCTTTCTCCCGCATGGTCGCCTGACGGCGCCAAACTGGCATTCTCATCTTCTCGTGCCGGCCATTCTGAAATCTATACTGTGGATTCCTCTGGGGGAAGTCTGAAGCGCCTGACCTCTTCGCGCGGACCTGACGTTTCCCCGGTCTGGAATCGGAAAACAGGAGCGCAAATTTCATGGGTTAGCGGACGCAGTGGCTTGCCTGAGGTCTATATGATGGAAGCCGACGGCACGAATGAACAACGGCTCACCGACCAGGGTTACGCGGTCTCCCCGTCATGGTCGCCCAACGGACAGCTTCTGGTGTTCGCGTGGATGCGCCACTACGGCCCGGGTGCACCAGGAGCTCAAGACCTCTATATTATGGATGTGACCACGAAGCAGTGGGTGCAACTCACGCACGACGGTGGACGCAACGATTTTCCGTCGTGGGCGCCCGATGGCCGTCACATTGTTTTTCAATCCAGCCGATCGGGCAGCGAAGAAATTTGGAGCATGCTGGCGGACGGTACCGAGCAGAAGCGCCTGACATTTTCCGGAAGAAACACACAACCGAACTGGAGTTGGAAATAAGATCATTGAGCAATTGGGCAATTTTGTAATTGGGGTAATTGAAAGTCAGATCATTGGGCAATTGAGAAATTTTGCAATCGGGTAATTAATGCTCATTCGAGTGAGATTTCAAATTACTCAACTACCCAATTACGAAATTACTCAATTAAAAAACACCTTACCCTGGGAGGGGCACCGTGAAGCAATTACGATCGAAGTGGTTCATTCTTATACTCGCGCTCGGCGCAATGATGTTTGTTGCTGCATGCCACAAGAAAACAGCACCGCCGCCGCCACCGCCGCCACCGCCGGCAGCGTCGCCGACGGCATCACTGACCGCTAATCCCGAAACCGTGGACCCGGGCCAATCTACCACGCTGACCTGGCAGACAACCAACGCCACCGATGTCAGCATTGGCGGAATAGGCGCCGTACAGGCAAACGGTTCACAACAGGTGACGCCCACCGAGTCGAAGACGTACACGTTGACCGCAAAGGGTCCGGGTGGAACCCAGGAGGCAACGGCCCGGGTAACTGTGAACGCGCCTGCGCCGGCTCCTGCTCCTGCGCCCGCTCCGTCAGCCACCGAAGAGGAATTGTTCTCACAAAACATAAAGGACATTTACTTCGCGTATGACAAATCCGACATCGGTTCGGATCAGCAGTCGTCTATTCAGGAGGATGCCAGTTTTCTGAAGCAGCACTCTGGTGTTCATTTCACGATTGAGGGACACTGCGACGAACGCGGCTCGACCGAATACAATCTGGCTCTCGGTGATAGCCGCGCTGGTGCGGTAAAAGCTGCCCTTGTGTCCGCTGGCATCAGCGGAGACAGCATAAAGACGGTGAGTTACGGAAAGGAAAAACCTTTCTGCACCGAGTCAAACGAGCAGTGCTGGCAGCAGAACCGTCGCGGTCATTTCGTTTATCAACGATAGGTCCGTTTCTGTGCGAGGTCGTCCTTAGAAATCTGGTTTAAAGGACGGCCTCGCCGGATCGGGACTCATCTTGAACCAAGAGGCATCTAAAGAGCAGTCATGGAAACGACTATGAAATTTCAGCGAGCCTACATTTTTATCGCACTTCTTTCGTTCTTCTTTGCAACCCCACTTGTTACCCCGGCGTGGGGCGTCAATCGCGACATTATCGAACTCCAGGATCAGGTGACGGCGCTGCAAACTCAGATGACCCACATGCAACAGTCATTCGACGAACGCATGGGAGTTATGAAGAACCTGATGGACCAGAACACAGACAGCATGAACAAAGTAGCAGCGGCGATCACCAGTCTTCAAACAACATTACAGAAAGAGCAAAGCGATTCGGGCGGACATGTAGATCAGCTTTCATCACAAATCCAGGCATTGAACGACAGCCTGGACGAGTTAAAAGCGCGGCTCGCCAAAGTAAGCAAGCAATTAGAAGACATGCAAGCGGCCCAGCAAAACCTGAACGCGCAACCTGGTCAGCCTGGCCCGGCGGCGCTGCCTCCGCAGTCACAAGCACCGCCTCCCGACGTTCTCTATAACAACGCGCTACGGGATTACAACGGTGGGAATAATGATCTCGCGATGCAGGAATTTACTGACTACGTAAAGTACTATCCAAACACTGATCTCGCGGGAAATTGCTATTTCTACCTGGCTGAAATCGCGTACCGCAAAGGGGATTATCAGTCCGCTGCGAAGAACTATGATCAGGTTCTGCAGAACTTCCCCAGCGGAAATAAAGCGGCCTCCGCGGAACTAAAAAAAGGTTTTGCGCTAATTGAACTGGGTCAAAAAGACGAAGGCGTGGCGGCACTGCGCCACGTGGTCGCCCGCTATCCTCGAAGTAACGAGGCGCTCCAAGCCCGCGATCGGCTTCGCAAGCTGGGGGTCGCGACGACAGCGCCGGCCGGCCATCGGGCGGGGTAGAAATCTTGGTGTGTACTTTCTGTTTCCGGCGGCACATGAATCCAAGGAAACGCCAAGTTGTAAGCAGGTTTCGCGAGAACTGAGTCGGGATTTGGGACAGCCTCTAGCGAACTCTTGCTGATTCCATTGACAATCGGCTTCAGCCTACGATATCTTTAAGTCTTTGGAAGTCCTGTGGTTGCCCGCATAGTGGCCTGCGCCTTTCGGCGCTTCCAGGGTGCTCAGCGGTCTTCTTAATATTTCTGGGCTTTTTTATTTCTGGGAGATTTTGCATGTCAACCTATTTCCCCAAAGCGGGGGAAATCGTTCGCAAATGGTACGTCGTGGATGCCTCGGAGCAGACGCTGGGACGCCTTGCGTCACGCGTCGCGATGATCCTGATGGGCAAAGAAAACCCGCAATATACCCCGTTTATTGACGCCGGAGATCACGTAGTTGTCATCAATGCTGACAAGATCAAGACCACCGGCATGAAGGCGGAACAAAAAAGCTACAAGCACTACACCGGATACCCCGGTGGCCTGCGTTCGGAAGATTATCGTGAACGATTGGCGCGCAAGCCAGAACTCATCATCGAGCAGGCCGTTCTGCGGATGCTGCCCAAGACCAAAATGGGTAAGCAGATGATTACCAAGTTAAATGTTTACCGTGGGGACAAACATCCTCATCAGGCGCAGAAGCCACAAGATTTGACGCTGGAAGTTCGCGCCTGAATGAGTTAGTTGCGGATCGAATTCTTTGAAAGGTTGAGCACCGGTTAGCTGAAAGCTGACGGCTGAGTGCTGAGAGCTAAGAATGGCAGAATTAGTTCAATATTACGGAACGGGTCGCCGCAAGGCGGCGATAGCCCGCGTATACCTGCGTCCAGGTAGCGGCGAGTTCAAAATCAACGGACGGGCGTTCGAAGAATATTTTGTTACGCCGTCCCAGCAATCGGCGGCGAAGCAACCACTGGTTTCTACGGACATGGCTGGCACCTTTAATGTCGTGGCTCGCGTAACTGGCGGTGGCGTAAACGGACAAGCGGACGCTATTAAGTTGGGCATTGCGCGCGCGTTGATGGTATTTAACATTGAGTTGCGCAAGAAGTTGAAGACCGAAGGATTGGTCAGCCGCGACTCGCGTTCCAAAGAACGCAAGAAGTACGGGCAAAAAGGCGCACGAAAGCGCTTCCAGTACAGCAAGCGGTAAAGCAGATTCCTCGCTCGTCCTCATCGCGCAAGCGCGACTGCGGATGGCTCGGAATGACAAAAGTGATTGATTGTGTTAGCTGGCGGCCAGAAGCTAGAAGCGTTTTTTGGCTGAAGGCTGATAGCTGACGGCTGAAAGCTGTTTTACAAAATTCTTCCCGTGCGCGTGTGCCGGGACGGGAATGGCAATCGGGAGCAAACATCGTTCCCGATGCAGACTCAACGAGGAGGTTAATTGGCTAACATCACCATGAAGGAGTTGCTCGAAGCGGGGGTCCACTTCGGGCATCAGACCAAGCGCTGGAATCCCCGGATGAAGGAATACATCTTCGGTGAGCGCAACGGCATTTACATCATTGACCTGCAAAAGACTTTGAAGATGTTCAAAGAGGCCTCGAAGTTCGTGCAAGATCTGGCAATGCAGGGCAAAATTGTTCTGTTCGTCGGCACCAAGCGCCAGGCGCAAGACGCGATCGCCGAAGAAGCCACACGCTGTGGCGGGTACTACGTGAACCAGCGCTGGCTGGGCGGACTGCTGACCAATTGGGTCACGGTGCAGAAATCCGTAAAGCGACTGAAGGAACTCGATGAAATGGCCACGGATGGCCGCTACGAACTCCTTCCCAAGAAAGAAGTCATAAAGCTGGAGCGCGAGCGCAAACACCTGCAAGCCAATTTAGCCGGCATTAAGAATATGAGTCGCCTGCCTGATGCCATTTTCGTTATTGACTCGAACAAGGAACAGATTGCGGTTCGTGAGGCTCGAAAGCTCGGCATTCCTGTAGTCGCCGTTGTTGATACGAATTGCGATCCTACCGAAGTGGATTATGTGATCCCTGGAAACGATGATGCTCTGCGGGCGATCCGTTTATTCGCATCGAAGATTTCCGATTCCGTTGCCGAGGGCTCGCAGTTCATGAACGATAAGAATGACGCCGATCTCGCTGCGGCCGCAGGCGCGGCAGCCCAGCAGGCCGCTCTGGCAGCTACGGAAGCGCCCGCCGAAGGAGCATCGGACACTGAGGACAGCGAAGCGGCAGCCGAAGACATCAGCATGGAGGACGTGCTCGGCACCGGGACCCGCAAACAACCGGTTGCAGCCAAAGAGCCCGAAGTCGAAGCTCCCGAAGTTGAGCATCAAACATTCTGACCGATAGCCATTCGATACAGGCATAGGCCCTCCGAAAATAGACCCGCGCAGGTCGTCAGCCGCGGGTTAAATTTTGTAAGGCGTGAAGGACTTATCCGAAAGATATGGAAACGACTAACAACAACACGAATATCTCGGCAGCCCAAGTAAAGGAGCTTCGCGACAAGAGTGGAGCCCCGATGATGGATTGCAAGAAGGCTCTCACGGACTCCAAGGGCGACATCGAGGCCGCAATCGTACTCCTGCGCAAGCGGGGAGCATCCGTCGCGGAAAGGAAAGCCGGGCGCGCAACCAGTGAAGGCGCTGTTGCCAGCTATATCCATGCTGGCGGCAAAATTGGCGTACTCGTCGAAGTAAATTGCGAGAGCGATTTCGTCGCCCGCACCGACGACTTCAAGGAACTGGTGCATGACGTTGCCATGCACATTGCCGCCACCGATCCAAAATTCGTTCGCAAAGAAGATGTGACGGCCGAGTCTTTCGAGCGCGAGAAGGATATTTATCGAACTCAAGCCGCCGCAACCGGTAAACCGGCGCAAGTCGTAGAAAAGATCGTCGAAGGCAAGATGGGAAAGTTCTACGAAGAGGTATGCCTCTACGAGCAGCCGTTTATTAAAGATCAGACCGTGACGATTTCACAGTTGATCGCAACTAAAATTGGCAAACTGGGCGAGAACATTGCGGTACGCCGCTTTGCCCGTTTCAAGGTTGGCGATGTGGGCGAGACCATCGCCATCACAAAACCGGATCAAAAATCGGAATGATTCGAGGGCGCCATTGGCGCCCTTTTTTAATGTTCTAAGAACCGAGAAATGAAATGCAAACTCCAGTGTTTCACCGCGTCCTGCTAAAAATTTCCGGCGAAGCCCTGGCCGCAAACCAGGGTTTCGGGGTTGATCCTCTGCGAATCCATGAGATCGCCGCGGAGCTCGCCGACGTTCACACGCTTGGCGTTCAAATAGCAATCGTTGTCGGAGGGGGAAACTTCTTCCGCGGGGTCGCTGAACAGGCACGCGAAATGGACCGGGTCTCGGCTGATCAAATGGGAATGTTGGCAACCGTGATTAACGCCCTTGCGCTACAGGATGCGCTGGAGAAACAAGGGATTCACACTCGCGTTCAATCCGCGATTGAGATGAATCAGGTCGCCGAACCTTTTATCCGGCGCCGTGCCATACGGCACCTGGAGAAAGATCGCGTCGTCATTTTCGCCGGCGGGACCGGCAATCCCTATTTCTCGACGGATACCGCGGCATCGTTGCGCGCCATGGAAATCAAGGCTGAGGTCATCATGAAAGCCACCAAGGTGGATGGCATCTACGACGCCGACCCAGTCTTGGTAAGAGACGCCAAGAAATTCACCGAAATCACCTATATGGACGTGCTGCAACAGGGCCTGAAAGTGATGGACTCCACTGCAATCTCGCTGTGCAAAGACAATAATCTGCCGATCATCATCTTCAATTTGAATCAGCGCGGAAACATCCGCAAGATTCTTACAGGCGAGAAAATCGGATCGCTTGTAAGCGCGTCGGCCGCCGCTGCCAAGGTATAATTCAACGTTCTAATTCTTCTTTTGGAGCTAAAAAATGGCTCAAGCCACAATGGCCGCAATTCCTGGCCTGAAAGAAACTTACGTTCAGCTCAAAACGCGCATGGACAAAGCAGTCGACGACTTTCGCAAAGCCATGGCGGCAACTCGTACGGGGCGGGCGTCAGTGCACATGCTGGATTCGGTTACCGTAGACTATTACGGCTCGCAAATGCCGATCAATCAGATCGCTCAGGTGCATGCTTCCGAGGCGCAGTTGTTGACGGTACAGCCGTTCGACCCAACATCTTTGCCTTCGATTGAGAAGGCGATTCGAACAGCCGAGCTAGGACTGAATCCAATGAATGATGGAAAGATCATCCGGGTTCCGGTACCGCCGTTGACCGAAGAGCGGCGCAAAGATATGGTCAAGCATTTGAACAAAGTCCTAGAAGAGCATCGCACTGCGGTCCGCAATATCCGGCGCGATGGCAATGATGCAATTAAGAAAGCCATGAAAGACAAGAAGATTACCGAAGACGACGAGAAGCGCGCGATGGACGAAATCCAAAAGCTCACCGACGAAGAAATCAGAAAGATGGAAGAGCTCAATAGGAATAAAGAAAAAGAATTGATGGAAGTCTGATCGTGCCATGAATACGTAGATCCAGACGTCCCCGTCTGCGTGAGCGCGCAAGGCTCGCCCGGTCGTTCTAAGCGGGTGTTCGGTCCCGGTTTTCGAGGAACCCAGCACATTCCAACACCGGCAGCCGGGGATACTTCGGGAAGCTTGGATCACCAAACGACAACTGGCAAAGAAAGAAAGCCGCGCCCCGGTCGGACGTAATTCTTCGCGAGTTCACGCATTTCGCGCACAGGCCGACGCTACTTTCCTCGTCCGGATTCATAACGCCTTACCTCTCATTCCATGTCGGCCCAGATTGGCGACAACTTCTGCAACTCCCGCCATTTCCCTGCATCTAAACATTGACAACGATTCACTCAAGTCTTATTATTACGTTGCCCTTATAAGCTTACTGATTGATTAATAAGAACTTATAAGCTAGGAGGAACGAATTATGGCCAAGATTATCGGCATTGACCTTGGAACCACTAACTCTTGCGTCGCCGTTATGGAAGGTGGAGAGCCAAAGGTCATCGCCAACGAGGAAGGTGGCCGCACCACCCCGTCAGTAGTCGGTTTCACCAAGACGGGCGAGCGTTTGGTCGGACAAGTCGCCAAGCGCCAGGCCATCACCAATCCCGAAAACACAGTTTACTCGATCAAGCGCTTCATGGGACGCCGCTACGACGAAGTGACGGAAGAAATCAAGATGGTCCCATACAAGGTCGTGCAGTCCGGCGATCACGTTGCCGTTTTAGCGCAGGGCAAAGAATATACGCCTCCGCAGATTTCAGCGATGATTTTGCAGAAGCTGAAGAAGGCTTCCGAAGACTACCTGGGCGAGAAAGTCACCGAGGCCGTTATCACTGTACCTGCGTATTTCAATGATGCGCAGCGGCAGGCGACGAAAGATGCCGGACAAATTGCCGGCCTCGACGTGAAACGAATCATCAACGAGCCCACGGCTGCGGCTTTGGCCTACGGTCTCGACAAGAAGAAGGATGAGACGATCGCTGTTTACGACTTCGGCGGAGGAACTTTCGATATTTCCGTCCTCGAAGTTGGCGAAGGCGTAATCGAAGTCAAAGCCACCAATGGTGATACGCACCTTGGCGGCGACAATCTCGACCAACGCATTGTTGACTGGTTAATCGACGAATTCAAAAAGAACGAAGGCCTCGACCTGCGTGGCAAAGGTAACGAAATGGCCTTACAGCGGCTTCGCGACGCAGCGGAACGAGCGAAGATCGAGCTTTCCACGACGATGGAGACCGAAATCAATTTGCCGTTCATCACGGCGGATGCGAGCGGTCCGAAGCACCTGGTCGTGAAGTTGACTCGTGCCAAGCTCGAATCGATGGTGGAAGACATCATTCAACGCTCAGTCGGGCCATGCAAGCAGTGCATGAAAGACGCCGGTGTTGACTCCAGCAAGATTGACGAAGTGGTGCTGGTCGGCGGACAGACTCGTATGCCGCGCATTCAGGCGCTGGTAAAAGAGTTGTTCGGAAAAGAGCCTCACAAGGGCGTCAATCCCGATGAAGTCGTCGCAGTCGGAGCGGCAATTCAAGGCGGCGTGCTCGGCGGCGAAGTGAAAGATCTATTGCTACTGGACGTTACTCCGCTATCGCTCTCGATCGAGACGTACGGGGGAATAGCCACGCCCATGATTCCACGCAACACGACGATTCCGACCAAAAAGACGGAAACGTTTTCGACCGCGGCGGACAGTCAGACTTCGGTTGAAGTGCACGTGTTGCAGGGCGAACGCCCGCTGGCAAAAGACAATCGGACGCTCGGCAAATTCCACTTAACCGGAATTCCGCCAGCTCCACGTGGCGTACCGCAGATCGAAGTAACATTCGATATAGACGCGAACGGCATCCTCAACGTGACCGCGAAAGATACGGCCACGGGCAAGGATCAGAAGATAACGATTACGTCTTCTTCAGGTCTAAGTAAGGATGAAGTCGAGCGCATGGCGAAGGAAGCTGATTCGCACTCTGCCGAAGATAAGGCAAAGCGCGAAGAGATTGAGTCCAAGAACCAGCTCGATTCCATGGTCTACAGCGTGGAAAAGATGCTGCGTGAACAGGGCGACAAGATCTCCGGCTCCGAGCGCGGAGACGTTGAAAATGCGATCGCGGACGCCAAGAAGGCACTCGAAAGCAGCGACAAGAGCGCCATGGACAAAGCCCGCGAAACCTTGACTACGGCTTCGCACAAGCTGGCTGAGCAGATGTACAAAGCCGCTCAGCCACAAGGCGCACCAGGTGCAGGTCCGACACCGGGCGCGGGTCCTGATCCACACGCGAATGGCGCATCAGGCAACGGCCAAAAGAAGGACGAAGGAGTCATTGACGCCGAATACGTTGACGTCGAGGACAAGAAATAAGCTGTCAGCTTTCAGCCGTCAGCTATCAGCGGGGGCGCCTCATGGCGCCCCTTTGCTACTTGAGAATTTAGGGCGAACATGTCGAGACACTTTCTCGGGCGCCCGGGGAGATTTAAATTGCAATTCAAAGTGAACGGGCAAGACTATTTCTTAAATTTCGTAGAGGATGAAGGACGCTGGTACGTTTTCGCGCCCACTTCCACTGGAGTACAGCGCATCCCTGTCTATGTTGATGTACCGAAGTACGAGCGCTTCGGTGTGCTAGAGAAGAGCCGACATAAGATCCAGAACTGAGAGGAGCGCTGAAGTTGGTATGGGCGATATTCATCAATCCAAGTGGAAGACGCGCCTTGTGGTCGGCCAATTTCCCGACCGCGCCTTCGACGTTGAATTCTGGCAGGAGCAGGGTGATGAGGCCATTTTTTCCGCGGCCTGGGAAATGGTGGAATTATCCGAGGAAGTCAAGAATGGCAGAAAACCCACATTTCAAAGAACTGTTACAGCGCTTAAACGAATGTGAGGTCCGGTACTTAATCGTTGGCGGCTATGCGATCATGAAGTACACGGAACCGCGCTTTACTAAGGACCTGGATGTTTGGGTGGAAAATTCCGCCGAGAATTCAGCTCGGGTGTTCGAAGCGCTTACGAAGTTCGGCGCTCCTCTCGTCGCCGATAAGATTTCCCGGGAAACATTCACCCAGCCCGGCCTCACGTATCAAATCGGCATCGCACCCGTTCGGATTGACATTCTCACTCAAATCACAGGAGTGGAATTCAGCAGTGCGTGGAGGGAGCGAGTCGCAGGCTTAATCTTCGGAGCCCCGGTTCACTTCATCTCACTGGGCCAGTTGATTGCGAACAAGCAAGCTACCGTGCGCAGCAGCGATCTGGAACAATTAAAGAACATTCGTCGGAAAGCAGAATAGGACGCACCGAACGGGAAAATGGCCACCACAACTCAAAAAGATTATTACGGCATCCTCGGCGTCAAGAAAACGGCCTCGGCTGACGACATCCGCAAAGCTTTCCGCAAGCTTGCGCGGAAATACCATCCCGATGTCAATCCCGGCGACAAGGGTGCGGAGGAAAAATTCAAATCTCTCTCGGAAGCCAACGATGTTCTGAGCGATCCCAAAAAGCGCAAGATTTACGATCAGCTCGGATTCTATTCTGACAACATTGACCCTGCCGCAGCCGATGCCTATAGCCAAGGTGGTGGACAGCCAGGAACGGGCGGGTTCCCGGGCGGAGGTTTCCCAGGGGGGCAGCCGGGCCCACAAGGAACTAATTTCGACTTTGGCGGCTTTGATTTTTCGGACCTGTTCGAGGGCGCACGCGCGCAAAAGTCCGGGGGGGCAGGCGGCGGGTTTAAAGATATTTTTTCCGGCATGTTCGGAGGACGCGGGGGCGCCGCAGCAGCCCAAGGCCCGGAACCAGGCCACGATCTCGAATATCAGGTGAACGTACCGTTCTGGACGGCCATCCGCGGCGGGGTCATGCGTTTGAATATCACCCGTCGGGACACTTGCTCGAACTGTCACGGTAAAGGATTCGTCGAAGCCCCCGGAACCTGCCCCGAGTGCGGCGGAAAAGGTCAGGTAACACAGACTGGCGGGCGAATGAAATTCAATGTTCCGTGTCCGCGCTGCCATGGTACTGGACGAAACATCTCAACGTGTCCCACATGTCACGGCGAGGGCAGCGTAGAACGGACAGAGCCGCTCGAAGTCCGAATTAAGGCAGGCACTCGAGATGGACAGCGCATCCGCGTACCCGGGAAAGGCAACGCCGGCGCTCACGGCGGACCGCCCGGCGACCTATATGTGATCATCCGCGCAGGTGACCATCCTATCTTTCAGCGCGATGGCGATGACATTCGCATCACCGTTCCCGTCACCGCTACGGAAGCAGCTTTGGGCGCGAAGGTCGAAGTTCCCACCATTGACGGCCGGGCTCAGCTTAAGATTCCACCGGGAACCCAATCCGGCCAGAAGTTGCGGCTGCGCGAAAAGGGAGTGCCCTCGGCTACAAAAGAAGGCGCGCGCGGTGATGAGATCGTCGAAGTAAAACTAACCGTTCCCATGCCACGCGATGAGCGTTCCAAGGAAATCTTGCGAGAACTGGCCCGTTTGAATCCCGATGATCCCCGCGCGGAACTTTGGAAGGAAGTTTGAATACTATCTCAGACCTTTTGCCGCTGTAAGCATTTCATCCGCTCGCGCCCGCACGCGAATGTCGTCGGTGAAGTTGGTCCAACGCACCACTCTCGAAGAATCCACCAGAAATTCCGCGGGCCGGGCAATGTCATGTTGGCCGGGCCCTCCGGCCACATGCAGCAGATCGTAGCGGCGAATTACCTCGGCATTAGGGTCAGACAAAATCGTGAAGGTATAACCCGCTCTCTTAGTTAGACCACGCGAAATCTCTGGCGAGTCCACGCTAATCGCCACAGGCCGGACGCCCGCGGCACTGAACTCACTTAGCCGTTTCTCAATTCCTCGTAACTCGAGGTTGCAGAACGGTCACCAATATCCGCGATAGAAGATCAGCAGCACGTTTTTGGGCGCGACGCCGTCGGCTCCTGGCGCAAACAACTGATCGAGTGAAACGGGCTGGCCCGTGGTATCAGACAGCGTGAAGTCAGGAACCTTTTGGCCCACCTGAGGCGCGCCTGCGGCGACCGGGAGTGCGCGGGACTGGAAGAAAGCGAAGATTGCCATGCCAGTGAGCAGAATCGAAAACACAGAAAGGATGGAGCTCAGAATCCTGCCGCGATGAATGCCGGACGAGGCGAAAACCCGCCACAATCCTCGCAAAGCTAAAACCAGCCCAACCAAGGCCAGCAGCAGGCTCAGCCACGCTATGTCCCGCTTTTCCGAGAAATTTGAAAAGAAAGCTATATTGCACAACACTGCACTGAGTGCGAACAAAAATCCCCACCACATGGCCCAATTCCCGCGCTGTTCGATTACGTCCGGCATGGCGAGGGGCTCAGTGTACCAGACCTATTGCAGGCGCGATGAGCGCTCGAAGAATTCTGCGGAACTTCTCGCGGCATACCCTGCGACACTACTTCGCTTGGCTCGGATCATCCGCCGGGTTTACGTAATTGACCTTTAATGGCGACATTCCGTGAATCTGAATTACTGTGTCGCCACTACTCATCGCATAGTGATGCATGTCCGGATCGAGGTATGCGAAGCTGCCTGCCGGAAAACTCATCATGTGCGCAGCGTCAAACTTGTCCCCCATCCCGACCTTTAGAGTTCCTGACAACACCGTTACATTCTCCCGGCTGGGATGCCAGTGAGGTGCGAGCCTATAACCATCAGGCATCTTCAAGCGGACTGTGAAGTCCCCGGTTGAGGCCATGGGATCGCCTTCCAGCACAGCCAACTGCGCGCCAGCCGGTACAAAGGCTGGGGCCGGCCCAAATTTAACTTGATCAGGAGTAAAGGCGGTCTGAGAAAATCCCAAACTCGCTAGGACAGTTAAGAGCAAAATCGAAAACCACGCCATTTTCATATTGGTCTCCTTCTATCGGAACAAAATCATAGAACATAAGCTAAAAACCTACCAAGGGCATTCGGGCAAATTTTGATTTCTTTCACATTAGATCGAATTTGTCTTATCCTCGCGATTCCTATCAAATTTCTCAGGGAGGTGTCGGAGCTGCCCGCAGATATTCAAGCGATACTAGTTCGGAGCGACAGGCAATTCCCCGGCCTGACGCTATGGCCGCTCGTCGCCGCAACGTTTCTGATGGTTTCGGGAGGAGCATACGGAATCGAAGACATCGTTCGCGGCGCTGGTTACGGATTGGCGATTTTGATTCTTTTGCTCACTCCAATTATTTGGAGCCTGCCGACAGCGTTCATGATCGGCGAGCTTTCGAGCGCTCTTCCATGCGAGGGTGGGTATTATGCGTGGGTCCGGCGAGCCATGGGGAATTTCTGGGGATTCCAGGAGGCGTGGCTGTCGCTGGTTGCCTCGATTTTCGACATGGCGATTTATCCAACGCTGTTTGTCGCCTATCTGGCACGATTATTTCCTTGGTTCGCGGAGAACAATCGAGGCTGGATTGTCGGGGCCGTCGTTGTTGTTGCATGCGCACTACTCAACATTGCCGGAGTGCGAGTCGTCTCCACTACTTCTCTTTGGCTTTTCTTCTTGCTTTCGGCTCCATTCGCGGTGATGGTGGTTCTTGCTCCGTTTAAATATGCAGCTCTGCTCCAGGCGGTGACCACGCCGACGACTTCAAAAGTCACCTTCGCGGGTGGGGTGCTTGTTGCAATGTGGAACTACATGGGATGGGATAACGCATCCACAATTGCCGCGGAAGTGGACCGGCCACAGCGAACATATCCGCTTGCGATGTTCATGGCGGTGGCTATCGTCGCTGTCAGTTACATCCTTCCAGTTGCAGCTGTGTGGGTGACAAAGCTTCCCGCAAGTTCGTGGGAAACCGGGTCGTGGGCGGATATTGCGGAACTGCTCGGCGGTCCATTACTTCGCCTCGCTTTAGTTGTCGGAGGAATGGTCAGCGCGTTCGGTATGTTCAACGCCCTGGTGATGAGTTATTCACGGGTTCCGCTCGCCATGGCTCAGGATGGAATGTTACCGCGCGTTTTCGCGAGACTTCATCCTCGCACCCACGCCCCGTGGGTTGCGATTACGGTTTGCGCGCTTGGCTGGGGACTCTGTCTGGGTTTAGGTTTCGAGCGGCTCGTCACAATAGATATTCTGCTGTATGGCTTCAGCCTCGGCCTGGAATTCGTCGCTCTGATCTTCCTGCGACTCCGTGAGCCAGAGTTGGTTCGTCCGTTCCGCGTGCCTGGTGGAATGTTCGGGGCAGTCGCGATCGGAATTGTTCCGATGCTGTTGATTGGTTTTTCTGTGATTCGAAGCGAGTATGAAACGGTACGGGGCATGAGCTCGTTCGCGCTGGGGATGATCTTGATCGGAGCAGGGATTGCGGCGTATTTCGTGAACCGCGTGATTCATAGAGGGACAAGACCGAACGCGTAGAGACACCCGTCCCTCCGGGCGCGAATCACCTGATATATATTGTCCTCAAGAGCATTCTCGAGAAAATGACGAAACGCAAATCACAAGGCGCCTACATGATCTCGGCGGTCGCGGAGATGTACGGGATTCATCCACAAACCTTGCGCCTCTATGAGCGCGAGGGTTTGCTGAAGCCGTCACGTACGGAAGGTAATACGCGACTTTACACCGACGAAGACCTGCAACGCCTGGAATTTATTTTGTCTCTGGCGCGAGACTTGGGCGTGAATATTTCCGGCATGGCCATCATCCTTCAAATGCGGGAGCGCATGGAAGAGATGCAGCGGCAGATTCAGGACTTCGTGAAATTCATTCAGGAAGAAGTACTAGCTCGCGCCAATGCGGCCACCGATCCGTCCCGGGGAGCGATGGTCCCTTTGCGGCGCCCTTTTATGACCCCCGCGAATGCTACTGCCAAAGAGAAAAAACGCTAATACATCTTCACCCAAAGTCACGATGGGTCAATTGTGGCCTCGTCTATAAGCATAATTGGGATATCGTCCCGAACAGGGTAGACGCGGCGACATACGGCACACTTGAGGCTCGTCCCATCATCTTTCTGAGTCAACGGCTTCTTACACACGGGGCACACCAGGATGTCCATCAGCTCTTTGGTGATCATCGCAGCATTGTACCCTTTGGCTGGAGTTAGCAAAAAGATTGAAGCCTGCCAACATTCGAACAATGGCTCGCCTATTCGGTTTCGCCAATCCATGCCCCAAACGGTTCCACCACAACGCAACCAGTGGGTACTTGTCGATCGGTGTCAAACGAGGACAGTAGTGTCCTCGCCGTTTTTGCGGTGACACCTGTGGCAGCGAGATCGAGGTTCACTTTCTGAGCCACGTTGCTCATATTCAGCACTACCAGCACATTCTCGCCCTTGTAGCTCCGCAGGTAAGAAAGCACATTTTGATCGCTCTCGTTCAGGGCGACGTATTTTCCGTCCAGCAGCGCTTTGTTGGTATGCCGCAGAGAAAGAAGCTGCTGATAATAATTCAGGATGGAATGGGAATCCTTCTTTTCAGACTCGACGTTGTACGTTTTGTAAAGAGCGTCCACCGGCAGCCAGGGTGCAGCGGCACTAAACCCGGCATTAGCGCCCGTGTTCCACTGCATGGGAGTTCGCTCGCCATCACGCCCCTTTTCCTTTGGCCAGCCCAACTTTCCCATTGAATCCTTCACATCCTCGGGTCGTTTAGGATCGTTGTTCTCCATTCCAATCTCTTCGCCGTAGTACATGACCGCGGTTCCTCGCAGCGTCAAATAAAGAGAAGCCATCAGTTTGGCGATTTGATCATTGTGCTGGCCGTCGCCATAGCGATCATAGACACGTCGAATGTCATGATTGCTCATCACGTAAACCGGCCATCCTCCGGAGCCATCTACCCAAGCGATTTGCTTGCGAAAGTCCGGCGGAGAAAGCTTGTTCACCATGGTGAACATAAAGTCCATGGGCATGTTCACTTCGTCGTGGTGCTCGCCGTAATAACGCTTCAATTGATCTATATCGTTGGTCCAAGTTTCACCAATCAAGACCGCGCTGTACTCGTTGGCGACTTTGCGCAGGCGCTGCAAGACACCGTGCAATTCAGGTTGATTCTTGTCATAGATTTCGCGCTCAACCGGATCGCCAAATGCATTTTTCTGGTCTCCGACCACAGGATTGTCGCGCAATGCGGAATCAACAAACATCACGTCCACCGCATCAAGACGAAAGCCAGCGACGCCGCGCTTATACCACCAACGCGTCACATCAAACATATTCTTTTCCACTTCCGGATTGCGCCAGTTCAAGTTCGGTTGCGGCGGATAAAAATAGTGGTAATACCACTGGCTGGTCGTGGGCTCGTACCTCCAGGCTGAACCGCCGAAATTGGATGTCCAATTATTCGGCGGTTGCCCTGGGCCTTGTCCGTCATGCCAGATGTACCAATCCCTCTTCGAATTCGTTCGCGAAGCCTTCGCTTCCTGAAACCATTTGTTTTGATCGGAAGTGTAAGTGAGAACAAAGTCGAGCAGGACCCGAATGTTGCGCTGCTTCCCTTGCGCGAGCAATTTGTCCATATCCTCCAGCGTGCCATAATCGGGATTCACGTTGTAGTAGTCCGAAATGTCGTAGCCCCAGTCCACTTGCGGAGAAGGAAACATCGGCGCGATCCATAACGCGTCCACTCCGAGCCAGTGCAGGTAGTCGAGTTTGGAAGTAATTCCTGGAATGTCACCGATGCCATCGTTGTTGCTGTCGGCGAAGCTGCGCGGATAAATCTCATAGAAGACGGCGTGCTGCCACCATTGATGGCCTTCCTCATCCACCGCTTTTTCTTGCGCGCGAACGGGTAAGACTCCCGCAACAATCAGCGCAAACGCCAGCGTCAGGACGACTTTCCGCATAGCATTCTCCTCAATCATGATGGGCAATTGTACGGAAAGAAATGCGGGCCTTCCACCCCTAGCCGCTTTACGGCGAGCGATGAAGAGTATTTTCGGGTGTGCGAACTACGCTTCTGGGAGTTACTATTGATTTTCGCGGGATCTTCTACTAGAGTGACGCCCAATCCCTCGTGCGAAAATGATTCAGGAGAGTTCATGATTCGGAAGTACCTAAAGCTAACCTTGTTGAGTGCCTTGGCTCTTTGTTTACCCAGTTGCGGACATAATCAGCAGCTGGTATCAATCTCGATTCAGCCAGCGGCTGAAACTTTTGAGGGACCAGACCCATCGGTAAACGTCCAGCTTCGCGCGCTCGGGAGCTACATTCATCCTCCAGTCACAAAGGACATCACAGACAAGGTAATTTGGGCGTCAAACACGCCAAACCTGGCAGCTGTTACGTCTCAAGGGCTCCTCTCTCCGGCAGGCATTTATGTATGTGGCGGCGGCCTCATCTCGGCGACGGTCAACACGAACACGAGTGTCGGGAATATTTCCTCGTCTGGAGCGATCGTAACGGGCTATATGAATGTTACCGTCAACAATCTTGTGGTAAAAGGATGTCCAGGTTTTCAAGGCACAACCCCCACTTTGACGGTGACGTTTCTGGGTGCTGGGAATGGCACGGTTACCAGTTCCCCGGCGTCAAGCATCAACAATTGCCCCGCATCGTGCAGCGGGAGCTTTGCGAGCGGGACGACCGTCAGTCTGACGGCCGCACCCGTTGTTGGTTCCTCGTTCGGAGGCTGGACCGGCTGCGACTCTGTCTCCGGATCAATCTGCACGGTGAACAATTTGACAGCTGATCGTGGGGTATCGGTGACGTTCAATTAGAAAGCTGCTGCCGACGTTAGGGATCGCTTAGCAGTTCGCCCAAAGTCTTTTTGTGCTTCTCCGCGGCCTGGTTTTTCTTCTTCCGGTCTGGAACTATTTTTTCCGTGGGCGGCGTACCGATTCGCTCTCGCGCCATGGCCTTCACTTCTTTTATCATGCTAAACTGGGTTGCTTTTTTCCTCTTGGGCATCGCGATCTATGCTAAGCAGCTACTCTTCATTCCCGCGCGGCTCCTCGGATTGAGGGCGCAAGTCCGGATCAATTGCCGGCAGATCTACGAGAACGCGTGACTTCAGATCATTCCAACGCTTCATAACAACCGAAAGGCTGCGTTCAGTTTCGTTGGTTGCTGCGGTTAACGCCTCGGTTGGCGCGGCGTCTGCTCGATTTACGTTGGTATAGAGGGTACTGACATCACCGTTCACTCCAAGCAAAGTTGGCTCCTGGGAGGAATCCGAATCAGCTTTTTGGAGAATCCCTGTTATTTTCTGTTGAAATGATTTCAGTGATTCAAGCATGGCTCCATTTGCTTGAGGTGTCATCTTTTTGATCTGATCCAGCATCGAACGAGCCTGTATCACCGCTTGCGAACTCTCGGTCATCATCGAACTCAGTCGCGTAGCCAGATCGAATTGCTGCTCAAGTTCCTGTTGTGTGGTCTTAACGCGAGGATCCAGCTTAATATTAAGCGGCGCGGTATAACTTTCGCCGTTAGCAGTAAGACGAACTGTGTATGCTCCCGGCACAACAAGCGGTCCTTCGGGTTCTCGTGGCGTCCGGTGTGGAACAGCAGCGATGGGATATTCATGCGTAGCCGCAGTTGGCGCGGGATAACGCAAATCCCATACCCAGCGGTGCATTCCTTCGCTGGCGGAAAGAATTTTCGGCATCTGTATCCAATAGAGCGGAATTAATTGTTTTTCCAGTTCCGCCTGCGTCACGTCGGGCTTGTCCGCACTGGTATAGTGGCGGACAAGTTTGCCTTGAGCGTCCAGAATTTCCAGAGATACCGTGTCCGAAGATTGTTGCGGCAGGAAGTAATCAATAATTGCACCGGCGGGTGGATTCTTACCTGCCGGCTCATCGGGCGGAATTGGAGTGTCTGTGTTGGTATCGCGCCGAATGCGATACGCAGTCTGCGGCTGAAACAAAAATGGTTTTGCCTGCACAGCGGCAAGTTGCCGCAATGGCGTGATGTCATCCAGTATCCAAAACGAGCGCCCGTGAGTCGCGACAATCAAATCATTCTCATGAACCAATAGATCGCGCATAGATGTATGTGGAAGATTTAGCTGAAGCGATTGCCAATGATCTCCGTCATCGAAGGAGACCCAAACGGCAGTTTCGGTTCCAGCAAAGAGCAAGCCTTTTTGAACCGTATCCTCGCGAACCGTATCCACAGGGGAATCAACAGGAAGACCAGCGGTGATTGCCTTCCAGGTTTTTCCGCCGTCATGGGTTCGGTAAATGTATGGATAGGGGTCACCAATGCGAAACCGGCTGACTGAAACGTAAGCTGAGTCGTCGCCGAAATGTGACGCGGCGATCTGCGAAACCTTGCTCCACGGAGTCAGGTCGGACGGAGTGATGTTCGTCCAATCCTTGCCGCCATCGCTGGTTTTCCAGATAAGGCCATCATCGGTGCCAGCCCAGATAACGTTTAGGTCGTGGAAGGAGGGCGCCAGCGAGTAAATTGCGCCCCGTTGTTTTCCGGCCTTGGGATTTTTCGAAGCAAGATCGCCGACGCTCGCCGGAATTCCCGGGTTCGCGCGCGTGAGATCGGGACTGATGCTCTGCCACGAATGGCCGCCATTCGTCGTTTTGAAGAGCATGTTAGCGGCGTGGTAAAGCACATGCGGATCAACCGGCGAAAAAACAAGAGGCTCGGTGCGATCACTTCGATACTTTGCCGCTTTAAGAGGAATCGGCGTGACGTTCTCCACTTGCCCGGTTGACCAATGGAATTTCGAAACCTCGTTCCGCCCCGCTCCATAAACCAAGTCCTTTTCCAGAGGGTCGGGCGCCACGTAGCCATATTCGATAACGCCCACAGGACGCCAGTCCCGAAAATTGATCGCCCCATCGTTACCGCGGCTGGATGTGCAAACCGAACCGCTTTCCTGCTGCCCTCCGCAAACTTTGTAAGGGAATTCATTCGTCGTAGCAACGTGATAAAGCTGGGCCGTGGGCTGGTTTAACCATGAACTCCACGTTTCTCCGCCGTTGACGGTGACGATCGCGCCCTGATCGCTCACCAGCAAAATGATGTTGGGATCGTTGGGATTGATCCACATGTTCTGGTAATCATCCCCGCCCGGCGCGCCCCGCAGACTCATCCACGTCTTGCCGCCGTCAGTAGATTTGACGGTAACGATGCTGGTGCTGTAAACGACATCCGGATTCTTGGGATCAGCCTTCGGCACCATTAAGTCTCCGCCGCCAATGCGCATCGCCGGCCGCGGATCGGTAGTCGCTGGATACCAATTTTCTCCTGCGTCGTCGGAGCGGTAGAATCCCAGCCCTTTGTCGCTGCCGTAGTCTCCGTGAACGGTAGTGGCGATGGTCGCGTACAGCCGGCTCGGCTGGCTCGCTGTAATGGTGACGTTAATTTGGGATAAGTCAGCGGGCAGGCCCTTCTTTAGCGATCTCCAGGTGTTGCCCCCGTCGGTGGATTTAAAAAGTCCGCCGCCAGTTCCGTCGAGTTCGTTGTTATCTTCCCACGGTCCTTCGCGCACTTCCCATAGCGACGCATAGATCACGTCAGGATTCGATGGGTCAATCTCTACATCGGAACCCCCGGTGTTGGGATCTTTGTAGAGAACTTTTTGCCAGGTTTCACCACCGTCAGTCGAGCGAAAAATTCCGCGCTCTTCATTAGGGCCATAAGGATGGCCAAGTACGGCTGCGAACAAACGCTTCGAATCATGGGGATCAATCGCCAGAGCCGGAATCTGTTTACCGTCGCGAAGGCCCAAGTGGGTCCAAGTCTTACCCGCATCCATTGACTTGTAGATTCCATCGCCCACGGAAAGGTCGGGTCGGTGCAATCCCTCTCCGCTCGCCACATAAACAATATTCGGGTCGGAAGGCGCGACCGCAATGGCGCCGATGGATTGCGTGTCCTGCTGATCGAAGATCGGATTCCATGTACGGCCGAAGTCGTTGGACTTCCAGACTCCTCCATTGACCGCGCCGATATAAAAAACGTTAGGTTGAGCGGGAACACCGGCAACGGCCCGGGTTCGTCCGCCACGGAACGGCCCTATCATGCGCCATCGCATCCCGTCGTAGGTGTTCTCTGGATACTGCTGGGCGAAAACAAATGTGAAAGAAAAGAAAAAACCGGAGAGAATCCCAAGAATTATTAGACGCCGGCTCCACATCACGCCAAATCCTCCACTGCTGATTTTCCAACCGTCGCCCATCGAACAAATAGTTCAATTTTGGGTGGCGCAATGTAACACCGCTTTACTTATGCTTTCAGGTGTCGCTCGCTATTAGGTTTCGATCCGCTCACCGCGTAGAACAGAATGTAGAGGTAGCAGATTGTGGCTACAATCAGGGCGTAATGAATTCCCTGCCCCCAAATTACGCCTCCGTAAGATTTGGCATTGATCACGTCGGCGATTCGTCCCACTATCCACGGAATCGCCGCGCCGCCGACGATCGCCATAATCATGATCCCGGAACCATCGCCGGTGAGCGGACCAAGTTCAGCGACACCCAAAGTGAAGATGCTCGGAAACATGATGGAGTTAAAGAAACCCACCAGCAGGATGGACCACATGGCCACTGGTCCATTGCTTAATACCGAGACAGTCACCAACAACGCGGCCATAATTGAGCAGAGCGCCAGCACCGGCCCCGTTTTCATCTTTTGCAGGACGGCGGCACCTATGAAGCGCCCGACCATGGCGCCTCCCCAGTAGAGCGAAATATATTTCGCGGCCGCGCGCAGCGCTTCCTGATATCGAAGCGTTGTATCAGGAAAGCTTGAACTCGAAACCAAATGTCCGATGTTATCCAGCGCAAGATAGTTGGCGATGGAACTGCCGATCGCAACCTCTGCACCGACATAGACAAAAATTGCAATTGCGCCAAAGACCAGATTTGGATGACTCCAGATCGAATCATTGACCTTCTCGCCGATATGGTGCTGCGCGGACTCGATTTTAGGAAGCTTGAAACTTCCGATCAGAACCGCGAGCAATGCCAGGGCGATGCCCAGGAAAACATATGGCTTTATAACCGATGCTGCCTGCTGAGCGGAATCTTCGGCCATCGCTGAAGTGGCCGCCGTCAAAATGAAGAAACCACCAATCCATGGAGCGATGGTCGTTCCCAGCGAGTTAAAAGCCTGGGTCAGGTTCAGACGGCTCGAGGCTGTCTCCGGCTTCCCCAACACCGTTACATACGGATTCGCCGCAACCTGAAGCAGTGTGATTCCTGCCGCCAGCACAATCAACGCTGTCAGAAATAATGCGAACGAAGGAACTTTCGCCGCGGGAACAAACAAGAAAGCGCCGAGACCCATAGTCAAGAGTCCGGTGACCATTGCTTTTTGATATCCAATCCAATCAATGATCTTCGCTGAAGGTATTGAGAACACGAAATACGAGGAAAAAAACGCGGTCTGAACAAGCATACTCACCGCAAGCTTCAGACTGAAAACGTGCTGGAAATGCGGAATCAGCACATCGTTCAAAGAGGTGAGTGCCCCCCACATAAAAAACAGCGTGGTCACGACAGCCAGGGGTCCGACATAACTTTTAGGAGCTTCTTCCTTGACAACTACATTCGACGAGCGGGTAGGGGCTTGCGCCATATTTCATTCACCTCAAAGAGTTGGATGCCGGGTTGCTTTGGCTGCCGTTCTTGTCTGAGTCTTCGACGCGCTTCCATCCATCCGGATGACGGCATCGCACATGTTACAGCATCTTTAGCGGTTGGCAATCACTGTTATCAGCTTTGACAATCGCTACAATAGCTCGTGCAGGAATTGTCGTTTTTCATCGGCAAGGGCGGTGTGGGAAAGACCACTGTGTCGGCAGCCTACGCGGTTCGCGCGGCCCGCCAGAATCCCCGCGAGCAAGTCTTGCTTTTGTCCACAGACCCGGCGCATTCCTTATCCGACATTCTGCAATTGCCGCTAAAGGATAGACCCGCAAAAGTTCGGCTGCCTAAACCGGGCGCTTTGTATGCATGGCAGATTAATTCCGAAAAGCTCTTTGCCAAATTTCTCGCTGAACATAAGCAAGGCTTTCTCGATATTCTTGATGCCGGATCAATTTTCTCGCGCGAAGACATCGAGCCCTTGCTGGACACAACGCTGCCAGGCATGGCCGAAGTGTCGGCGCTATTGGCGATTCACGACGCATTGACATCCGGCAAGTACTCACACATCATCGTGGACACGGCTCCTTTTGGACACACTCTGCGCCTGTTTGGACTGCCGCAACATTTTCTTCGTTTTCTAAATTTCCTGGAACTTGCCGCGAGCCGTGATCGCTTACTGGCCGCTCACTTCGGCGGGCGCGGCAACGAAAGCGGCAAATTTGCCTTTATTGACAGCTGGCGGAAGATCGTCGAAGAAGTGCACGCCGCGCTCGCAAACAATGCAAAGTTATTTCTGGTTACTACGCCGGAAACGTTCGCTCTAAATGAGTCTTTGAGATGCGCTGGCGAACTCAAAACGTATTCTCCGCCAATGCTGATCGCTGAAATCGTCCTGAATCGTGCCGTGACCAAGACCAGTGATTGCAAGGCTTGCCGAAACTCCGCTCGCTCTACGCATGAGGCTCGGAAGTTTCTCCGGAAGAATTTTCCGGGGCAACAGGTACTCAAAGGCGAAGACATTGGGGTGCCGATTGTGGGGACTACCGCGTTGACCAAGTTCTCTGATCATGTTTTTACGGGTAGCCAACTAAATCTGGCGATTCCAGGTAAGAGCGCAAAGCCCGTGCGATTAAGGAAGGTCGAATGGCCGATCTTGCAGGCGCCACTTACATTTGTTTTAGGAAAAGGCGGCGTGGGGAAGACTACCATTTCCGCCGCGCTTGGCTTCAGCACTCGTAAAAAAAAGCGGTGGTCGGTTCAAATCTGTTCGGTAGATCCTGCTCCATCTCTGGACGATGTTTTTCAAACGGCAATCGGAGACAAGCCTGTACCGGTACTCGGAGATTCAAAGTTCCTCGCATCGGAGACGGATTCAGTTGCCATCTTCACGCAGTGGGTGCGGGAAGTGCGATCCGATATTGAAAATGCTACCGGAGCGGAAGTGTCCGGAATCCACCTGGACCTGTCGTTCGAACGGCAACTGCTGTCGGAAGTTCTGGAGATTGTTCCTCCCGGAGTGGATGAAGTCATGGCAATTTTTCGGGTCCTTGATTTGCTTGGGAATCGCTCTCAACGACTCGAAATTGATATGGCGCCCACGGGTCACGCTTTGGAGCTTTTGCGTATGCCGGAGAGAATCCTTGCGTGGACGCGGCCTTTGTTGAAAACGCTGGCGGCGCACCGTACACTAGCGGCTGCCCGCGATGCGGCAGTTAAAGTAGCTGAACTGGGGCAGCGCGTTCGGGAGCTCGCAGGCCTGCTCAAAGATAAGGCCGAGACGCGAGTTAACATTGTCCTATTGCCTGAGCCACTTCCGGATCGCGAAACCGATAGACTGATTTCCAGTTTGAAAAAGCTGAAATTAACGCCGAAATCCATGTTCTTGAACCGCGTTATTTTTGCGGAAGACATTGGGAAATGCCAACGCTGCCGCCGTTCATTTCAGTCTCAGCAGAGGGTGATGACAGATCTCAAGAAGAAGCATGATGGCGTTGAGATATATGCCGTGCGAAACTTTCCCTCAGAGATCGCCGGAAAATCAGCACTGTCCAAATTCACAGGAGAGCTGTGGCAACTAGCCTGAAGCGTTCCGAATCCCCCACCGTCGTCTATCTTTATGGCGTGACTGCAAAGTCCGTCAAAGGGCTCGCGCTCACTGGAGTGGATGGCAAAGCAGCGGTCGAGCCGATTGCTCGTGATGGATTAGTGTGCTGGGTCAGTCATGTCCCTCAAATGGAATTCGCCGATAATTTGGCGAAAAACATGGAAAACCTCGACTGGCTTAGTGAAGCCGGTGTTCGTCATCAACGCGTCGTTTCCGCAATTGCGGAGGTCGCGGACATTCTACCCGCGCGCTTTGGAACCGTATTCCTGAACCCGTCCACCCTAAAAGCTGACCTACGCAAAAGAAAAGAGCTATTGGCGGCTGATCTGCGCAAAATCCATGGCTGTGATGAATGGGGAGTAAAGGTTTTTGCCGTATCCCCAAAACTGGAAGTACCTACAAAGAAACCTACCTCCGGACGCGACTACCTCAAGACCAAAGCTGCGTTGCTTCGCCGTCCTTCAGTTGGGATCGCAACGAAAGATTTAGAGGCTTTCTCGAGCTCTTTGCGCCGAATATCAAGGGGTATCGCCGACGGCGGCAGAATCAGCGGAGGGCAACGTGGTCTGCAATGGCAGTCATCCATTTTGTTGAAGCGTGGGGACAGGAAAAAGCTGGAAGCGGTATTGAAGACGTACTCGCGGAAATGGCTCGACTCGGGAAAAATTGAATGTACCGGACCATGGCCACCTTATTCTTTTGCGTCTGGGAAGTAAATGTAGAAGGGGTCCAGGAAAATGTCTTCCACTCCAAACAGCATTTTTGTGACCGATACCAATCCCGGAGATGAAACTTCTCTCCTGGACATTCTCGACCACGTGCTGAATGCCGGAGTCGTCATTCGTGGGAATTTGATTATTTCTCTGGCCGGCGTTGACCTTGTTTACCTGGGCCTCGACGTGATCCTCACTTCCGTTGAGACTGCGCTGAAGCACCTGCAGAACGAGCCTGCGAAGCCTAAACTGAAACAGTAGTCGAATTTTTCCTCCCACATGCCTCTGCTTGTTTACTGCATTACGGAAACGGCGGCAGTTGCATCAATTCCGCATACAGGTGTGAACGACTGCCCAGTCAAGAGCATTGAGCAGGATGGGCTGCAATGTTTTGCTTCTCAAAGCGCAAGCGCGGTTCAACCCTCGAACGGATCAATCCGGGAGGCAGCCTTGGTTTTTCATCGAGTGCTCGACGAAATTTTTCAGCGTGCAGCTATCATCCCTTTTCGCTTCCCCACGATTCTTTCAGCCGAATCTGAAGTAATCGCGCACTTGAAAGAACACTCTGAAGAATACCGGGCGGCCTTAACTCGGCTTCGCGACATGGTTCAAATGGAGATTAGACTCCAATTCAGAGTTTCACAATCGCAACAAAGAATCGCGAGGTCCCCGACCCGTCAAGGCATCGAGGCGAAGCCATCCGGAACGGAGTATCTTCGAAGGATACGGGCGCGGCATGAAAAGTTGGAAGCGGTGGCAAAGCAATTTCGACAGGCCTCTGATCGCATGGCAAAGGGCTGGCGGCAAAGCGACTCAAGTGAAGGCATTCGATGTTTTATCCTGCTTGAGCGCGGCTCGGTCAACGAATTCCAATCGGAAGTGCAAGCTGTAGAAGTTGACTCCGACATAGAAGCCCGGCTAAGCGGCCCGTGGCCGGCTAGCCACTTTCTCAAAGAGGACTAATGCGGGATTCGGACAAGACGCTAATGGAAATCGCCCACGCATCGGCGCCGGACAGCGAGGTCGCTCCACTCCAGCGAATTGACTGTTCGCCAGAGAACATTGAGCAGGGTCTGGCTAGGCTTGTCCTAAGTCTCGTCGAGCTGTTGCGCCAGGTGCTTGAGCGTCAGGCAATCCGCCGCATGGAAGGCGGCTCATTAGCGGAGAATCAGGTCGAGAAAATGGGCGAGGCGCTGATGGTGTTGGAGGCGAAAATCCACGAACTGGCGGCAAGTTTCGGTTTGACTCCCGCAGACCTTAATATTGATCTAGGGCCCTTGGGCCACCTGTTGGAGAAGTAGCGCAGCAAACGAGGCGGTCAGGAGCAACCGAATTAAAGATTTTCTACTGATCCGGCGCTCTATCATTGACACGCCGCTAACAAGCACGTTAGCATCACGACCTCAGAAGAAGGCGATTTTAGTTTCCCAACGCAGGAAAGAACCAGCCTATGGATCGAGTGCCAACAGTTTCCGGGACCACCAATCTACTTGACATCCTGGATCGAATTCTGGACAAAGGATTGGTTATCGCGGGCGACGTCCGCATCTCATTGGCGAACGTTGAGTTGCTGACCATCCGCATTCGACTCCTGGTTTGTTCGGTGGACAAGGCTGAGCAAATCGGATTGAACTGGTGGAAGTATGACCCGCATTTAACCATGCAGACACCGGCTCCTCCTGTAGCACTTCCAGAGAGCAGGAAAGGGGCGCCGCGGAAAAGTGTGCCAGGTTCGCGGCGTGGCAAACGCAATCTTTAGTAAATTTTAGGAGGAACTCTTCATGGCTGTCGAAAGGATGTCGGGCGGCTCCAGTCTTATTGACGTACTCGACCGTATTCTCGATAAGGGCATCGTCATTGACGCCTGGGTCCGAATTTCGCTGGTTGGAATTGATCTGATCACGGTCGAAGCTCGCGTCGTTGTAGCTTCCATTGACACATACTTGAAGTACGCCGATGCCGTCGGCCTCACAGGACTGGTTTCGCGGCCGCAGTTGAGCGAGGCCGAAGAACCAGAGATGCAAGTGGAAACAACCCGGCGGGTTACCCGCGCCCCTGCTCCCCGCAGGGTTCGCCGCTGATAGGGGTTTTCTAAGTGAGGGGAGCAGAACGCATGAGCACCCCAAACCTGCGGCGGAAATCCGAGCTATTGGCTGACCATCAGCCATCGCCGGGTGAACTTGCCGCAGTGCGACTGCTCGCGGCAGAGCGCCCAGAGGAAATTCTCCCTACTTTGCTTGAGGAGATTGTTCTTCTGGGATTTCCTCGAGCCTTGGTTCTGGAAGTTGATCTCGATACCGGCCAGATAAAACCCACATCCTCCCTGAACTGCGATAAGAAGTATCTGGAGAAATTTAACACTTCCTTTTGGGCGAGCGAGGATGCCGTCGTCAACGTAATTCAAAGCCTGAAACCCTCGCTGTTACCGGCTGATCCATCAAAGCAAAGTTCTTTGTATGCGTGCCCAATGGTTTACGGCAGCCGCAGCCGTTGCTGGGAAGCAGAAGGAGAGCGGCGGAAAAGCTGCCTGGCAGTCCAGAACTTTCAAAGCAGCAGGCTTCAAATTCAGGAGCAAGCCTGCGCGGTTTGTGGAATACACGGATATGTCAATGTTGTATTGACCGAACTCCAGAAAAAACCCACGGAATTTCAACTGCGGCAGATTCGAACTTTAGTGGATCTCGGCAATCGTTATCTGGTTCGTCTTCATAAAACTGAGTATTACTACCAGCACATGCGAGATATGGATGTCACCATCTCGCGCATGGGAACGGTTATGCAGAGCATGGCTGACCCGGTCATCCTCACCGACAATCAGCACCGCGTGATTATCCAGAATAAAGCGGCAGAGCGGTTTTTTAGGATACCTGAGGAAATCAGCGAGGGCGGCCGCCGCGCAGTACAGATGAATAATCTCTTATTTTCCGCTGCCCTATCTTCAATGGTAGTGAGTGGAAGCGACGCTTCCCGCGACTTCACTCTAATAGACGTAATGGAAGGCGAAGAAGTGCTCTTCGAAGCCGTCTGCGCACCCACTTCCACTCGCGACGGCACCCGCACCGGAATTGTAACTGTGATGCGCGATGTGACCGATTTGCGAAGAGCCGACCAGGAGGTCCGCGATAACCTTGATAAACTCCGGGCCGCCGAAGAAGTGGTGCGTCAGGACCGCGACCGGCTGAACCTTGTCATTGAAAATGTAGGCGATCCAATCGTGGTTGCCGACAATTCAGCCAAGATCGTGCTGCTTGATCCTCTCGCCAAAGAACTTTTTGGTCTCGCCAATGAATATCGCGATCCGCAAATCGTAAAAAATCAGGCCAAATTGGACGCGTACTTGACCGCGTTTACATTTTCTTTCGTGGATAAGGAGAATAAATCAGTTCGTTTACACCATCCCGGAACCAAAAGTGAAATTGAATATGCCGCACGATCAGGCAAGATTTATGATGCCCGCGGACAAGTCGCCTACACGGTAACCGTCCTTCGCGACTTCTCCACATGGAAGAAGCTGGAGCAGTTGCAACTGGAACGACGCATGTTGGAGATGGAGAAGTTCGCGGCAACCGGACGTCTGGCTGGAACCATCGCCCACGAAATTAACAATCCAATGGAGGCGATCAAGAATGCGATCTACCTCCTGAAAGGAAAGCTCGACGAGCCCTCGTTGCCGGTTTATGAAGTCCTGAGAAGTGAGACTGAGCGAGTCACGCGAATTGTCCGGCAGATGCTGGGACTCTATCGCAATACAGCGCAGCTAGGTGGTTTCGATTTAAATAGCGTTTTGGAGGACACTCTGGCTCTTTTCGCGCGCCCCTTATCCAAAGCCGGTGTTATCGTGGACAAGCGCTTTGACGACATTCCCCCGATGAAGGGATCGTCTGATCAATTTCGCCAGTTGTTTTCAAATCTCGTGGTGAACGCCCGGGACAGCATGCAGGACGGTGGAAAATTGACCATTCGAACCAAGCACTTGAGGGCGCCCGACGGCATCCATGGGTGGGTGACCGTCACCATTGCGGACCATGGCTCTGGTATTCCGCGAGAGTTGCAATCCTCAATGTTCGAGCCCTTTGTCACGACCAAGGGGGAAAAGGGCACAGGCCTCGGGCTTTGGATTGTAAAGGGAATCGTCGAAAATCATGCGGGCCGCATTCATGTGCGAAGCACAGTTGGGAAAGGCACAATATTTAAGCTGGCATTTCCCATCGCAGTTACCGAGGCTCACAAATCTTAAGAACGGCCGATGCGGACGTTGAGAGCCAGTAAAGGACCTAATGCCAAATAAAATCAAAAAGACGACACGCAAAATTCGTAAAGAACTTAGAGATGACGTGCATGTCAAGATGTCCGACCAGTCTCAGGTTTCCGATATCCAGGCCGGCAGTGGCGGGCGATATGTTTACGGGATTGTGGAGTCGAAAGAACCCGCCACTTTCGGGAAGATCGGAATAGGCGGCACTGGCGACCTCGTATACATGGTCAAGTATCTGGACATCGCGGCAGTCGTTAGCAACACCACAGTCTTTATCTTCGACCCTACTCGTGAAAACGCCCTGGCTCACGAGCATGTGATCGAAACCGTCATGAAGAGCTATACGATCATTCCGATGAGTTTCGGAACTGTGTTTCGAACCGACGACGACATTCGCGAAGTGTTAAAAAGTATTTATCCGTCGTTAAAAGATGTTCTCGACCAAATGGCGGGAAAATTGGAATTTGGCCTTAAAGTAACTTGGGATCGCGATCAGATCATCGAAGAACTGAAGCAGGAGGACGAGGAAATCGGTAGATTCCACCTTGAGATCGTTCGAAAGCACCTGCAATCAACCTACCTTGCACGCATGCAACTGGGGCGCATGATTGACAAGGCCATGGGAGAACGATCAGCGCAATACGTTCGGGAGATTTATGAGGCGCTACGCGGTGTCTGTGTCGCTTCCCGAGACAATCAGCCTATCGGCGACAAGATGATTATGAACGCCGCGTTTCTGGTAGAAAGAAAGCGGGAAGCCGAGTTCGATGGCATCGTGAATAAGATCGCCAAGAAATATGGCAAGCGCCTTAAATTTAAATACACGGGTCCCTGGCCTCCATATAATTTTGTAAATATAAGACTAAAGCTTGAGCGCGTGTCGTCGTCCTGACATGAGAGGTCAAAGGTGCTATTGATTGACGATCTGCTGCTTCTCCCTATTTCGGGATTTAAGTTTATATTCCGAACCCTCCAGAAAATGGCGGAAGAGCAATACACGGATGACGCGCCAATCAAAGAGCGCTTACTGGAGCTCCAACTCGAACTGGAGTCGGGCGAACTTTCAGAGGAAGAATACGTGAAGGAAGAGGCGGCGATTATCCGTCAACTTCGGGATATCGAAAAGCACAAACGCGAGCTGGCCGGACTTCCGGCCGAGGAAGCGCCGGGGGGATTGACTTTCCGGCCGGGGGGCGGACAAGTGAGTGGCGCTTCGGTGACCATGCATCAGGATTCAGAGCGCCGGAAATAGGACCTAAGCAAATCCCCCTAACAAAAATTCCCTTCCAGAAAAAGAAGCCTGAAAAAATGTTTTATTTCGGAGGTCCCGGATAACGGAGATGCGATTGCCCATCATCGAAATGCCAGTCTTCAGCTCCAAAGCGACTATAGCCTTAATCAGACGGTGTCGGTAGACGTTTACCCAATAAGTCATGGTGAAAACCGCCGAGCTTCGTGGAACAATCTTATTAGCTGAGGACGAGCCCGCAATCTTATACACCTTTACGACGATTCTCGAGGAGGCCGGCTTCACCGTTCAGTCTGCCAAGACGTTCCGGGCCGCGCAAGAATCCATTCGACGGAATGACTATGACGCAATTATTACTGAATTTAGCTTAGACAAGGAGGGGATGGGCCTGGAACTTGCTCGTGAGGCGAAGAAGCGCAAACGGGTCCCCGCGATCCTCGTTTACACCGGCGATCCAACAGCTGAACGCTTGCGGGCTGCCCTTGACCTTGGTATTGATTATTTCGCTTTCAAGCCGGTGGACTTGGATGAAATCAAGACTGCCTTGTTCCGTTTGGTGGCTTTCAGGTCGGCAAGCCTCCCCTCTACTGCTCATTCATAGCCTTCTTCACGTGGATTTGTAACCCCTTAGTTAACAAAAGTGTTATATTCTGAGACTCTCTAGAGGCATCTCCTCGAAATGACTTTGAAACGTTCTATCCTGCTCGTTGATGACGAGGTCAGCATCTTGCGGACGCTTCGCATGGTGTTTGAGCACGAAGGATATGACGTGGCGACCGCGGAGAATTCAGTTCAAGCCTTGAATCTTCTTACCAAGAATGGGCATTTTGATGCGGTCATTACCGATTTGAACATGGAGAAAGATGACATCGGCTTGGAAGTTGCCCGCGCGGCGATGAATTGTAGGCCTAAGCCGGCGATAGTGATTTGTACCGGCTTTGCGAGCGCACACAATACCCGCGCAGCCCTCGAAATGGGAATTGACTACATGGCCCACAAACCTGTCGAACTCGAGGACTTGATCTCCGCTCTAAACAGGTTGATTTCCAGACATCGCGACTTAGGAGACAAGTAGTAATGGCGAAAGCATTATCAAACAAAGTAACCAAGGTTCTACGGATGGCACTGATTGTTCACCCAGATATGGGAGTGCTTTCCAGTCTCCAGTCCACATTGTCCGAGAACGGATTCACTGCCATCGTCGCACGCGACCTTCCGACCGCGCTGCTTGCGATAACGCACCACTATTTCGATATTGCGATCGTATCCTCGCAATTACGGGAGGGCGGCGATGGCTGGCCTTTGGCAGGTGTTCTGCACCTGGTCTTTCCGAAAGCTTTTGTTTCGGTTCTCGCTCCGTCAAATGGCGACGTGCTAACTTTGCAGGCGGCTATCAATTATGGAGTGAAAGAGGTTTATCAGGAGACAAGCCCTCCCCGGGAAGTCGTGGGGGCGATTCTGGCAGCTATAGATCAAACTCCAAGAAACCAGAAGCCACAAGTGCAATAGCAGGCAACTGTCCGTAGCAGAGTTTGAATCTATCCTTCCCCATGCCCGCCAAGCCATCCACGATTCTGTGTGTTGACGACGAGGAACCTGGGCTCAAGGTCCGCAAAATTCTCCTCGAAACTGCTGGACACAAGGTTTTTACCGCGCTGTCGGGCGCGGAAGGAATCGCTGTTTTTCAATCGCAGCAAATTGACGCAGTCATCCTGGACTACTGGATGGCGGGAATGAACGGTGTCACGACCGCTCGTGAACTGAAGCGCATGAAACCTTCCGTTCCGGTAATTATCCTCTCGGCCTATGGAACTCTGCTGGACGAGACCCTTGGCGTCGCCGATGTCTGGATTCGCAAGGGCGAAGAAGATCCTCAATATCTTCTTGGTGCGCTGGAGGCGCTTCTCCAAGCGCGAGCTTCAAAGTAGCCTGCCCGAAATAAAGTGATTTCCCTGGGGCTCTACGTGAACATCCCTATGGAGCCTTTTCGCCGACCAAGCCATTCTAAACAGTTGGAATGTAGGGACTTCGCGCATCCGCATTGGAACGGGTGTGTTTCTGATCAGGAGCGAATTGTGAAACAAGTATCTGCTGAAGCAATTGCAGTTCAGAACGAGCGTATTGCCTCCGGATGTGCCGGCCTCGATGACGTCTTGAATGGTGGCTATCCCAAGGGCCACTTCTATCTGTTGGAAGGCAATCCTGGCGCCGGCAAAACAACGTTAGCTCTCCAATTCATAATTGAAGGCATACAGAACGGGGAAAAAGTCCTCTACGTCACACTCTCCGAATCTAAACGTGATTTGCTGGCCGTCGCTCGCGGTCATGGTTTTCCCACCGAGAACCTTGAGATATTCGAATTGATGCCGGGGGACGACGAATTCAAGCCGGAGGGCCAATACACCGTTTTTCATCCCGCGGAAGTTGAGCTCACCGACCGGATGCAAACTATTTTCGACGAAGTGGAGCGAGTCAAACCCGAGCGCGTTGTAATTGATGCGCTATCGGAACTGCGCATGCTGGCTCGCGATTCGCTGCGATATCGGCGCCAGATTCTTTCCATGAAGAACTACCTGGCTGGCAGCACTTGCACTGTACTCTTGTTGGACGACCTCACAATGGGTGACCGCGATCTCCAATTGCATAGCATTGTGCATGGCGTTATCTGTCTTGAAAAGCTGTCCCGAGACTACGGGAACGCAAAGAGGAGGCTGGAGGTATCAAAGTTGCGCGGCAGCAGTTTCAAGGAAGGATTTCACGATTACGTGATCCGTACCGGCGGAGTCGTGGTTTTCCCCCGTCTGATCGCAGCTGAATATCGGGGGGAGTCAGAGATTAGCGCGGTTCCCAGCGGCGTTGAAGAGCTTGATTCGCTCACCGGTGGCGGACTTGACCGCGGCACCAGTACCTTGATTATGGGACCCGCGGGTTGCGGAAAGACCACGATTGCTATTCGCTGGGTAACCTCAGCCGCTGAAAATGGCGAGAATTGCGCATTCTTCATATTCGAGGAGGGGAAACATACTCTTATTAACCGTGCGGCAGGCTTAGGGATGGACCTGCGTCCACACGTCGAATCTGGGCGAATTACTCTCGATCAAGTTGACCCGGCGGAGATGTCTCCTGGCGAATTTGTTCAGCGCGTGCGCAATTGCGTCGAAAAACAAAATGCTCGCGTCGTCGTCATTGACAGCCTCAACGGATATTTGCAATCCATGCCCGGCGAGCAGTTCCTTGCCAGTCATCTTCATGAACTGCTTTCCTATCTGAATAATCGCGGCATCCTGACCCTCGTAATACTCGCACAAGCAGGCACACTGGGAAGCTTGATGCAGACGCCGGTAGACGTCAGCTATTTAGCCGACAACATATTGCTTCTTCGCTATTTTGAAGTTCACGGAACGGTGCGTCAGGCAATTTCCATCATCAAAAAGCGCAGTGGAGGACACGAGCGTACAATTCGCGAGCTTTCCCTGGGGCCCGACCAAATCCATATCGGTAAACCGTTAAAAGACTTTCAAGGGGTTTTGAGCGGGATACCGACGGTTCGCAACGGGTCCAACGCGGAAAGTCAATCGTCGGACAATGGCAACTGAGGAGAACTCAAAGTTTCGACTGCTTGTATTTGCGCCATTCGGTAAAGACGCCGCGCTCATCAGCGAGGTCTTACTAAAGTCCGGCATTTTGGTGGAAGCGGTCAAGAAGCCGAGCGAATTGGCGCAATGCATTCGAGACGGGGCCGACGCCGCCATCATTACCGAGGAAGCGCTGGATGCGGAAACTACCAAGTTCCTCAGCGAATGTATTACGTCCCAACCTCCCTGGTCTGATTTCCCCCTTATTATTTTGACGGGAGGAGGCGCCAGTACTCCGCTTACAGAAATAGCGGCACGATCTCGAGCAGCATTGGGCAACCTCTCGCTACTCGAGCGACCGGTTCGGCCGACGACTCTTCTCAGCATGGTAAGGACCGCATCACGAGCTCGTGCCCGCCAATATGAAATCCGGGATCACCTGGAAGAGCTGAAACAAACCCATCTCGCTTTGCGCGAAGCAAATGACCGCCTGGAATCCCTGGTTGAACAGCGGACGAGCGTGCTCAGAAAGCTTTCGGCGCAGCTCTTGCGCACACAGGATGATGAGCGGCGGCGCATGGCCCGAGAACTACACGATGGGCTTGGCCAATCTCTGGCCGCGGCGCAAATAAATCTCGGCCTACTCTCTACAAACGGGGTCCCGGACTCGGATTATCTGGTTGAAGCGCGCCGGCTGTTGGGACAGGCTGTGTCAGATATTCGCACTCTTTCTTATTTGCTTCATCCCCCACTTCTCGAAGAGGCAGGCTTTTATTCCGCCGCACGATGGTATATTGACGGATTTTCCAGGCGCAGTAACCTTAACGTACATCTGGAATTGCCCGATCGGACTAACCGCATGGCCGACGTGGTCGAGCTTACCTTGTTTCGAGTTCTTCAGGAGGGCCTCATTAATGCCCATCGCCACTCTGGCACTGACCGGGTTGATGTACGAGTCGAAAATGGCAAATCAACTGTCACCTTGGAGTTAAGAGATTACGGGAAAGGTCTCTCGAAAAGTCTCCTCGATCGTTTCCACACGACCGGTAGCGCAGCTGGCGTGGGCCTCGCCGGGATGAGAGAGCGAGTCAAGGAACTCGGTGGCCAATTCGAGGTCCAGTCGGATCAGTCGGGGACTGCACTGACGGTTGTTCTGCCGGTTAACGAAGACAAGGGCGCGAATACCACGGATTCGGAGAAAAAAGCATTAGAGCCCGCGTAGCGCTGCCTGCGGTTCTGCATGCATGCATCCTGCGATAAGCCCCATGACCTTGGTTTATAATTATTCTTTCCGCCTTAATTCTGGAGCAATGTCAAAATGATTCGATTTTTACAAACCCCCGGGCCGATTAAGAAAATTGTGCTGGGCGGGTTGCTGACGATTATTTGCGTCCTCATGGTGATAACCCTGGTCCCAGGCTTCGGCAGTTCGGATTTTCTCGGGAGCACTCCCGCGCGAGGAGTGGTCGCCACGGTCGCGGGACAAGACGTGACCACATTGCAAGTGCAGCGCGAGGCCAGGCAGATGCTGCAGCAGCAGTTTCCTCAGGGCGGCGCACAGACCTCTATGCTGATGCCGTATTTTGCCCGCCAGGCGGCTGAAAATCTTATTCAAAGGAAAGTTGTCCTCACGGAAGCCGAACGGATGGGGCTGCATGTCACCGATGAAGAACTTCGTGACGAGTTGCAGCATAACCCGGACTACTCCGGCGCTTTTTTTGTTGATGGAAATTTTGTTGGGCAAGAAAAATACGAAGAAATACTTCGAGACCATGATCTCACTGTCCCTCAGTTCGAGCAGTCGGTGAGAGATGGAATTCTCTTCGGCAAAGTTCGCGAGCTGATCGGCGGCGGAGCGATGGTTTCCGACGCTGAAATTCAAAAGGAATTCCTAAAGAAGAATTCAAAGATCAAGTTCGATTATGCAGTTTTGCGAAAAGACGATCTTCTTAAAGACATTCGCCCTGCCGATGCGGAACTCAAGGCGTTTTACGATCACAACAAACCGAATTACACTAATTCGATTCCGGAGAAAAGAAAGATCAGTTATGTCCTGCTAGATACTGGGCGGCTGGAGGCACAGACTCCGGTAAGCGATCAAGAATTGCAAACTTATTATGATCGTCATCGGGACGAGTACCGGACCCCGGACCAGGTAAAGGTCAGTCAGATACTGATCAAGACTCCACTGCCCTCAAATGACGCGAAAGTGGACCCGAAGGCTCTCGGCGAAGCACGCAAGAAAGCGGATGACGTGCTTAAGCAATTAAAAGCTGGAGCGAAATTTGAAGATCTGGCAAAAAAGTATTCGGAAGATCCCAGCTCCAATAGCGGCGGCTCGATTGGATGGATCAATCATGGCGGATTTCCGGTACCGGAAGTAGACAAGGCGGCTTTTTCTCTCCCCAAGGGTGGAACCAGCGACGTAATCAACGCTGGATATGCCTTCGTCATTCTGCGCATCGATGACAAACAATCAGCGCATGTTAAAACGCTTGACGAGGTAAGAGGCCAAATCGAGCCCGCTATCAAGCAGCAGAAAGCAACGCAAGCTGCGGATTCCCAAGCCAATGCGCTGGTGAGCCAGGCTCGGGCTGACGGATTGGACAAAGCGGCGGCCGCTAAAGGCTTACAGCCCGTCAACACGGATTTCCTTAGCCGGACGGATTCTCTGCCTGGAATCGGAAGTTCGCCGCAATTCATGGACGCGGTTTTCGGAACTCCCGACAAGTCTCCTCCGGATGAAGTCCAATTGCCGCAGGGCTTCGCGGTGTTCCAGGTTCAGCAGATTCAGCCCCCTTCCACTCCGACTTTCGAAGCAATTCGCAGCCGTGTTGAGGGCGACTTCAAGAATGAGCGTGCGGCAGCTCTACTCACGCAGAAAACGCGGGAATTAGCCGACCGCGCCAAGGCAGATCACGATCTGAAAAAAGCGGCAAAAGAAGTGGGTGCGACTGTCAAGACCAGCGATTTCGTCTTGCCCGACGGTCAAGTACCAGACATAGGCTCAATGTCCGGAGCGGCTTCCGTGGCCTTCACCCTCAAACCCGGCGAAGTGAGCGGACCTATAAACAATGGCAACACCGGAGTGGTATTGTCTGTAATTGAGAAGCAGGAACCCGGCCCGCAGGAACTGACTGCAAAGAAGGATCAGATTCGCGAGTCTTTGTTGCAGAGCAAGCAGAATGATTTGTTTGAAATGTTCGTGGCAAATGCGCGCGAGCAAATGCAGAAGTCCAAGAAAATCAGAATGAACGAAGAGGAACTCAAGAGCTTGACCGGAGGCCAAGGGCAGGCGGGCGAGTAACGCCTCGTTTCGCGCTTCTCTTGCGCGCCGGTGGTTCACTGCGAATTTCCCGACGCTCTCATTTAAATGTTGCTTCCAAGAAAGAGCCATGTCATTCCCTCGCTTAAGCGGAATTTTGCTACATCCCATTTCGTTACCATCTCGGGGTGGAATTGGCGACTTGGGTCCTGCCGCGTATGAATTCATAGATTTTCTTTTTGCGGCTCGGCAGGGATTGTGGCAGGTTCTTCCCCGGGGCCGCCGGCGCATGGCACATCACCATATTCATCTACATCCGCCTTTGCCGGAAATCCTTTACTGATTAGTTTAGAGAATCTAGCGAAGGCCGGCTTAATCGAAGAGACTCGCATCCAGGGCCTGCCGCGAGAAATACACCCAATTGACTATGAAGAAGTTTCGCGCACCAAACTTCCTCTTTTGGCGGACGCCGCCCGTAATTTTTTGGCCCGCGACGACCAGGGCTTAAGAATCAAATTCGAAAACTTTTGCCAACAGAACTATTGGTGGCTGGAAGATTTCGTGCTATTTGACGCCTTGCGGAAACGTTATGACGGGCAATCCTGGAAGCATTGGCCATCTGGGCTCGCGAGGCGAGAATCTGAATCGCTGCAGCAAGCTCGAACAGAACTCAATCATGAGCTTGACGTTGGCCGTGCAATCCAGTTCTTGTTCTATGAGCAATGGCACTCGATAAGAGCTTATTGTGCGGAGCGTTCTGTTCGCGTCGTGGGTGATATTGCGATATTTGTGGATTACGATAGCGCGGACGTGTGGGCCAATCGCGATATTTTCCGTCTCCGCGACGACCTCGAACCGGAAGTTGTTTCCGGCGTGCCGCCTGACGCGTTCAGCGCTTCCGGCCAGCGCTGGGGAAATCCTCTCTATAACTGGGGAGCCATACGAGCTAGCGGCTATCAGTGGTGGATTCGGCGTCTCCGCTGGGCGACTCAGACCTGCGATTACATTCGCCTCGATCACTTCCGCGGATTCGCGCAGTTTTGGGAGATTCCCGCTGAACGAACCCACCGCAGTAAATGGGCGATGGGTAGATGGACCAGGCGATGAATTATTTTACAAACTGAAAGAGTCCTTGGGCACTCTTCCATTCTTTGCGGAGGACTTGGGGGTCATCACGCCGGATGTCACAGAATTGCGGGAGCGGCACAAAATACCTGGCATGGCGGTATTGCAATTTGCCTTCGGAGATCCCGGTGCTCACGTTTATCTACCGCATCGCCTGACTACCGATCGCGTGATTTATACCGGCACACATGACAACGACACCGCATTGGGCTGGTGGGATTCCCTCGGGGAAGCGGAGCGTGTCGCCGTGGAATCCTTGGTTGGCCGGTGCGACGACGGAGTAAATTGGGCGTTGATTCGTCTGGCCCAGAGTTCCGTTGCGGAATTTGCGATTGTGCCCTTGCAAGATGTGCTCGGCCTAGGCGCCGAGGCACGATTAAATACGCCAAGCACCCTTGATGGGAACTATCACTGGCGCTTTGAGCCCGGATCGCTAACCCCGAACCTGGCTCAACGCCTGGCTGATCTGACCACAGTCACCGATCGCCTTCCCACCGCAACTGCAGCTTGAGAGGGGAGATTCCATCGCTTGCGAGTTGAACCTCGCTCGTCACGGGGCTGGTAACGGCGTCTGGCGGAGCATGGAATGCCAGCATAATCGCCGAATACTTTCATTTTAAGGGACAGACATTTTTCACGACTGGCCTGGGAGCAGTTATCAGCCGAGCCAGTGACGAAGGGAATTTCAAATTGCTTCTTGCAGCCACCATTCTTATGGCTGCAACGGTTGTGACCGTGAACCGCTTGGTATGGCGGCCGCTCTATTCGCTTGCGGAGGATCGGTTCGAGGCTTCCTCCCTCAAGACACGATTCTGGATCTCGAGATCGCGCTCCTCGAGGGCCTGCATCAAGAACACCTGAAGTTCCTGGAACGCGACCGGGGCCACAAAGAGCTTGTCTAAACCCGCTCCTCGCGCGTGTGAGTTCAAGGTCTTGCTTCGAGAACGCGTGAGCCCAACCAGAACTAACTCTGTGTCTAACTTTCGCAGATCGCCGAGCAACTTTAGGCAATCTTCACTGGATCCAGCGGCGGTCTCGATATCCGCGACCACAGCGGCAATCTGAACGGCTTCAAGAAGATCCTGGAGTTCGTCCCATGAATTAAGAAGAGTGGTATGGAAGCTTGACGCGAGCCATTCCTGAATTTCAGGCAAGATAGCATCGTCCCTGGTCAATATTGCGATGCGCCGTGCGTCGGCCGATCCCACAACTTTCATCGAGTTAAGGCCCTCCCATGCAAATTGGCAACCCGGGGGGATCGAATTTGCACCCATTATAGGTAAAATTTTAACCAACAGGGGGAATTTTGGAAAGGCCGGAACTAGAGTCCCGACGTCTGATAGCGCAGCACGGAAAGGGCCAGCCGGTATTCATAATCCGCTTGAGCGCTTCCAATTTCGGCCTGAGTTTGCTGAAGCTGTCCCTGACTTAATTCCACAACGGAACCTAAGCCTAAATTGTATCGAGTCTGCGCCAGATCAAGCGCGCGATTAGCTTCGTTCAGCAATTGGCGGCTCACTCCGACTCGCTCGTACGAAGTCTTGGCATTCAGCCAACTGGTTCGGACGTCGCGAGAAATACGGTTGCGAAGATCAAGAATCTGCTGCTTCGCAGCTTGTGATCGCAACTCAGCTTCACGAGTGCGCGCATTGAAAAGAAATCCATTAAAGATTGGGATCTGAATATTAACGCCCACCGCGCCATAGGAGGACGAAAGCCGGTCATCACGCACTGGCGCGTACCCGACCGCGGCGAGTGCGCTAATGGTGGGGAAAAACAGGTCGCGGTTCGCCGCGTGCAACTTTTCCGCCGACTGTGATTCGAATTCTAACGCCAGAATCTCTGGACGCTTGCTAAATGCTTCGGAGATTAACTCGGCGGGATCCGCCGGTGGAGAAGTTAACGGTTCTGTATCTTCCACAAGAGTGATGTTCTGCAAAGTGGGGTAGCCGAGGATTGCAGACAAGCTGGCCATGGCTGCCTGCTCACTATTCTCTGCGTCCAGTTGCAGCAATTTCGATTGCGCGAGATTCACATTGGCAAAGCTCAAATCCAAGTCTGACTTTAACTTGCTCTTCGTCAGAGCTGACACTTGATCTGTCAACAATTGACGCGAGTTCACCGTTTGCTGAGCTACTTTCAGAACGGCTTGGGCTGCCAGAGCACCATAGAAAGCCTGATCTACCGCGAGGAGCACTTGCTCTTTTGTCGCTACGGCGTTTTGAGTCTCGGCTTCCGCGCGCAGACGGGCGCTCGCTACCAGATTGGTGGTATGGCCGAAATCTGTAATGAGTTGGCTAACGGCGGCTCCAGCCGCGGCGCGTGGAAAAATAATCGGATTATTGAGTCCCCCGGCACTGATGCGGCTGTTGTTGTAGGCATCCACACCCGTAATGTCCACCACAGAAGTCGGCCATAAGCTGGATTTCACTTCTCGCGTGACCTGTTGTGACGCAAGCGCATTTAGCCGGGCCACCGAAATAGCGGGATTATTCTTCAAGGCAATGGCTTCGGCATCTTTTATTCCAAGACGATTCGGCCCCGTCTGTCCGGGTAAAAGCCGCTGTGGGTTATCCGGAACAGGCGCATTGGGGATACTCTGCGCTTCTTCTGTCACTTGGGTCGAAGTGCTTGCGGGCATCTGCTGCCCAACGCACACCCAGTTCAGTACGAAAATGCAAAGGAGCAGCGTAATTTTTCGCGTCATGCGGGCAACTCCTGTGCGTGAATGTCTTCCTTCCTGTGTGCCCATAAATAAGCGGCGGGCACTAGATAGACCGTGACCACCACGGAGAGCAACAACCCTCCGATGATGGCACGTGCCAATGGGGCGTATGCCTCAGCGCCGGTACCCAACTTCAGGGCCATCGGGATTAGTCCGATGATGGTAGCCAGAGAAGTCATCAGAACAGGACGCAGACGAATCCGGCTGGCAAGTGCCACAGCTTCTTTGAGCGGCTTCCCTTCCCGCCAGAGAGCGCGCGAGAAGTCCACAATCAGGATGCTGTTTGAAACTACGATTCCCACCATCATCACCAGCCCCATCAGCGACATAATGTTCAGCGTTGTGCCGGTAAAGAGCAGCGCCAGCAGGACGCCGCTGAGGCCCGGCGGAATCGCAAAAAGAATAATGAAGGGATCAAGAAATGATTGAAATTGCGCAACGAGAATGAGGTATACGAGCGCTACCGACAGAATCAGGCCGAGCCCAAAACTCTTGAAGGAAGATCTCATGCCCTGTACCGAGCCCCGAAGAGTGACGCGGACTCCTTCCGGCAACTTGCTTCGCGAAATGATGCCGTCTATTGAGCTGGCCAGCTTTCCCAAAGCTTCACTCTTGGGAGCCACGTACACATCAATTACGCGCCGCAACTGATAATGATCTACTTCTGTGGGCGATTCGATCTGCGAGATATCAGAAACAGAATCGAGTTGCGTGGTGCGCTGGCTCTCTGATGCCCTGATGGGTATTTGCTTCAAATCGTTCAATGACTTTACTTGCGTTTCCGGATACTGCACAGTCAACAGATAATCGTTCCCGCTCTTTGGATCCACCCAGTAACTGGGAGCGATCATCTGATCTGAAGTCAGAGCTGTAATGACATTGTCAACCACTTCTTTTTGACTCAGCCCCACCAGGCTTGCGCGTTCGCGATCAATATTGATCTGCAGCGCAGGGTAATCCACGTCCTGCGGAATGAGGACGTCACTGACTCCGTTAAGATGGCGGATCTGATTGGCGATCATGCTTGCGCTTTGGAAAGTCCGGTCCAGGTTCGAGCCGCTCACTTGAACGTCAATCGGCGCGGGTAGTCCGAGATTGAGGACTGAATCCACCAGGCCACCCGATTGGAAGTATGTGCTCAGTTCCGGCAAGTCACTCCGCAATGCGGCCCGTACACGGTTCATGTATTCATAGCTCCCGACCTTATGTCCTTCCTTCAGGCTCACCTGAACGAAGGCCGTATGCTGAGCAGAATTCGGCGTGTAAATAGCGGAGAACCCGGGCGTGACGCCAATGTTAGAAACAATCATTCCCAATTCGTTCGGAGGCACAACCCGCCGGATTTCGTCTTCCACCCGCTTTATGTATTGTTCCGTTAGCTCAATCCGCGTTCCCGATTGAGCTTTCACGTTGATCAAGAACTGACCGGGATCGGTACGGGGGAAATAAGCCACGCCCAGAAGCGGATACAGAGCAAAACTCAAAAGAGCTATACCCACCAGCCCCATAGTAGTAGCCGCCGGCCGTATCAGAGCGCGTCCAACGGTGGAATCATATTGACCTAAGAGCTTGTCGAAATAGCGGTTGAAGGCAGCGATAACGTGGCCGAAGCGCGAGTCAGAAGTTTCGTGCTCATCAACCAAGTGAGGCGACTTGATCCATTTTGCGCAGAACAGCGGCACAACTGTCATCGCGACAAGGAAGGATGCCAGCATGGAAAGCACGACGGCGGTGGCGAGCGCAATAAATAAAAATCTGCTGACACCGTAGAGGAATACCACCGGAAAGAAAACAACAACGGTGGTGAGCGTCGCTGCTAGTACGGGAAGGGCGACTTCCTGACCTCCTTTTTCCGCCGCTACCTCAGGCGGTTCGCCCATTTCGATATGCCGGAAAATGTTCTCAAGGACCACGACCGAGTTGTCAATAAGTCGAGAGAACGCCAGAGCCAACCCGCCCAGCACCATCGTGTTGACGGTTCCACCCAACGCACTTATCGCAAGAAAAGCCGCCAACGCCGAGAGCGGAATCGAGAGAAATACCGCCGCGGTCGCCCGCATGCTTCCGAGAAATAACAGGATCATCAGACCGGTAAGTACCAGACCGATCCCACCTTCGTGGAGCAGGTTATCAATGGCTTTTTGAACAAAAACGGACTGATCGAAAACCACTTTGGCTACAAGCTGCTTTGGAACATCGGTCAGATCGCTCACAGCTGCCTTAATCCCGTTGACTACGGCAATCGTATTGGTGTCTCCGCCTTGTTTGAGAATAGGAAGATAGACGGACGGCTGCCCGTCTACGCGCACAATGTTGGTTTGGATTTCATGCCCGTCCACAGCCTTGCCAACATCCTCGACTAGAACGGACGCGTTCCCCACTGTTTTCAAAGGAAGACTGTCAATTTCTCGCGTAGTCGGGATCTGACTGTTTGTGTAAAGGTTGTAATCTAGCGGCCCGATCTTGACATCGCCGGCCGGCAGTATCAAATTGCTGTCGTTCACCGTTCGCACCACATCCATCACGCTCAGTTGGTGAGCTTCCAACTTCAACGGGTCCACATAGACCATGATCTGACGATAGCGTCCACCGAATGGCTGCGGAACCGAAGCGCCAGGCACATTCGCAACCTGGTTCCGAACATCGTATTGCCCGAGATCGCGAAGTCGAGTCTCGTTCAATCCCTGTCCTTTAAGGGTGATGAGACAAACGGGCAGACTGGAGGCGTCGAACTTTAGAACCACCGGCGGCAAAGTCCCGGGGGGAAGCTTTCTCAAATCTGCCATGGCCAGATTGGAAACTTCGCTGAGGTCAGCATCCGAATCGGTCCCCGGCTGAAAATAGATCTTGATCAAGCTAACCCCTGGAAGCGAGCGTGATTCGATGTGATCAATGTTGCTTCCAAGAGTGAAGAATCGTTCGAAGCGTCCGGTGATGTCCGTCTCAATCTGCTCGGGTGGCATTCCGGAATAGAATGTAGCGACCACTACTACTGGGATATTGATTGGCGGGAAGAGATCAACCGGCATGCGCACTAAGACCGTAGTGCCGACAATCGCGATGACCAGGCAACAGACAATAATGAAGTATGGATTCTTAATAGCAAAGCGAGACATTAGGAATTTCCCTCCGACTCGCCAGATTGTTCGTCTACGATTTTTGGCTGCACCTTCTCTCCCAACCTGAATTCGCTGCGATTCCCCATGACTACCTGATCTCTCTCTGACAAGCCCGAGAGAATCTCGACCCGGTTACTTCCTTCCACTCCCAACTGGACCTGCCGCTCGCGTATCCGCCCATCTTCGTCCACTATCAGCACACTCGCTCCGGAGGTTTCACGCTGCACGGCTTGAATGGGTACGGTAAGCGCTGCGTCTTTCTTACTGAGAGTGAGATTAACTTCCGCGTACATTCCATCCACTAGCGTTCCGTCGCGGTTGTCGACGTCAATTTCGGTGTGCATGGTGCGGGTTTGCTGATCAAGCGCATCCGAAAACCGCGCCACTTTCCCCTGAAAGTCGCGGCCGAGCGCCGCAACGTGCACTTGAACTACCGACCCCAATCGAATCTGGGACGCGTCAAACTCGGGAACCGGAACTACCAACCGCAGCCTGGACCACTGAGCAAGTTGCACCACAGGCATGGCTTGAGTGTTCGAGGCCGTCCCCGCCTGGATCAGCGCCCCGGTGTCCGCATAACGCTTCGTGATCACACCATCAAAGGGCGCCGTAATCTGGGTGTAAGCTTCCATTGCGGCGAGCTGCTTACCGCTGGCCTTGGAAACCGAGAGCTGACTCTGAGCCTCTGCCAGCGATGCATTCGCACTTTCCACTTGAGCTTCCGCTTCTTTGTCTTTATCCTGCGCGTCCTCAAGCTCTTGCTCTGCGATCAATCCCTGCCGCCCTTCTGACGCCTGTTTCAGGCGAACGTATGCAAAGTGTGCGGCGGAATGCGCGGACTCAGCTTGTGCGATTTCACTTTGCGCACGGCGAATTGCATTCTGACTGTGCTCAATCGTTGCCTCCGCGCCCAAAACCTCCGCTCTCAATTCGGGTACTTCCAGCACCGCCAGAACCTGCCGATCCTTCACCTTGTCGCCGACGTCCACAAAAATCTGGCGGATATATCCCGCCACTTTGGCGTGAACATCCACTTCCTGGTATGGCTGGAACGCCCCCGAGAGAGTCAGAGAATTCACGATCGGGCTTCGCTTGACCAAAGCCACCGCGACCGGCCGAAGAGAAGTCTGTTCACCCGCCGCGGCCTGTGCGCCTTTCCCTCGAATCAGCAAAAACGCCACCAGGCAGAGAGCCGCCACTATCCCTACAAAAATCATGTACTTTGTCTTCTGGTTCATTTCACGGCCTTTTCAGTTTCTTTCCTCGCGACTGCAACGCTTACGCAGGTTCGTGCGGTCCATCCCAAAACGAATTGAGAAATCATTCTGTCTAATAGCCGGGAACACTCGCGCAAGTCGCGCGCCTTGCTGACACGGGAATAGACAGAATTACACCGGCGCTGTGTTAATAGCTGGATGAGAAGGTTTGGAAGTTCAGCAGCAGGGAGGAGGCCGATTGTACAAACTCGACTCGAAGAAGACACTAGAAATTGGCGCGAACCCCGGCGAAACCAGGGGATAGGAATGAACAATTTCAGAGGCCACTACAATTGCGACAGGAGGAACCCAGTGTGCTGCGTCAGTGGCCAGATGTTGGCGAATGGGGCGCGGCGATTGCGACTGCGCCATCGCGCCGTGAGAGATCACGGGGGTGCTCGTGCGTGTCCCCAGACTCACCGTCAAGAGAGAAACCGCCAAAAGAATAAGGAGTATGCCGCCGCGTCGCTTCTTGTGTGACGGCCAGAGATTTTCTAATCGTGACATTCAGACTTCATCCGTGTAGTTAATTATATCAAGAGGCGGTTTCTTATACGTTCACCGGACAATCTCTTAATCCGTTGGTAGTTATATAAGCTTTGCTTATATAATAAGAGTTTATAATATTTGTCTAAATATTATTAGCTTCCCTTCATTCATGCGCTCGCCTTATCATAGGTAAAGTTAGAGAAAGAGAAAAGGGGCATAGTAATGGAACGTCCGCGCATTGCGATTTTCGACACTACGTTGCGAGATGGCGAGCAGTCGCCAGGATGCAGCATGAACGTAAAAGAAAAACTGCGTCTGGCACATCAGCTTGATCGCCTTGGCGTGGACGTGATTGAGGCGGGTTTTCCCATTGCGTCGGAGGGTGATTTCACCGCAGTTCAAGCCATTGCGGCCGCAGTTCCACGTCCTATTATTGCTGCCCTGGCGCGGGCTTGCGCCAAAGATATCGAGCGCGCCGCTCAAGCTTTGTCCGGCGCCGTGTGCCCCCGGATTCACGTTTTTCTAGCCACTTCAGAAATTCACCTTCAGCACAAACTGCGAATCACCCAGCAGCAATGTTTAGAGCAGGCGCGTGATTCCGTCCGTTTGGCCAAATCTTTTTGCCCGGACGTCGAATTTTCCCCCGAAGACGCTACTCGGACTTCTCCCCAGTTCCTCTACCGTATTCTTGAAGCGGTAATTGAAGCTGGAGCAACCACATTAAATATTCCGGATACCGTCGGCTACAGCATACCCGGGGAATTCGCCGAACTGATCTCCGGCATCCGCCAAAATGTACGCGGAATTGAAAAGGTTACTATCTCAGCCCACTGCCATAATGATCTCGGCCTCGCGGTTGCGAATTCTCTCGCCGCCGTGGCTGCCGGTGCTCGACAGGTGGAGTGTGCAATCAATGGAATCGGCGAGCGTGCCGGCAATGCTTCGCTTGAAGAATTCGTCATGGCCTTGCGGGTTCGCTCTGACAGATATGCGTATGATACGGGAATCGTCAGCGAGCAGTTGTTCCCAGCAAGCAAGTTGCTGAGCGAAATCACCGAAGTCCCAGTGCAGCCGAATAAGGCAATCATTGGGCGCAATGCGTTTGCCCACGAAGCCGGAATTCATCAGGATGGCATGCTCAAGAATCGTCTGACCTATGAAATTATGACGCCGCAATCTGTTGGCGTTCCTGACTCAACATTGGTCTTAGGCAAACATTCCGGACGCCATGCATTGGGCCTCCGATGCGAACAACTTGGTTATACGTTTGACCGCCGCGAACTCGACGAGATTTACCGGCAGTTTGTCGTTCTCGCCGATGAGATCAAGCACGTCCACGATCATCATTTGCTCGACTTGATTCGAGAGACGCGCGGCCCGCGGCACAGTTCGCAGCCAGCGGCGCTTGCGGCAGCGGCCCCTGCGGGCCAGGCTCGAAAGCCTTTTCCCGCTCACCTTTCGAGCGATTACAGCGCGGCGACCCTTCCTCGCAATACGCTGACCGAACATCACTCGGAGCAGGAAGATTACCTCTGGGGCGTGTAAACAATATTCCATTTCTGATTCGCCTGCCGAACAATCGAATATACAATCCTCGATTCTCAGCGTAAAATTCTGCAACAACGGTGGCACTTCGAGCCGTGATTTTAGACTTGCGGGCCTCTCTGTCGAGGGATGCTTTTCACCAATGCTGATTAAAGTGACTGTTCTGCCCGGCGACGGGATCGGGCCAGAGGTGACTAAGCAGGCCGTTCGTGTGCTCGCAGAACTGGCGGATACTTTCGGCCACGAGTTGGCATGCACATGCAAAGATATTGGCGGCGCGGCGCTGAAAAGCAGCAAAGATCCGCTCCCCAACGATACTTTGCAGGCTTGTCTCTCATCGGGAGCGGTTCTCCTGGGCGCAGTCGGCGGTCCGTCCTTCGACAATTTCCCCAGTCATCTTCGTCCCGAGAGCGGCCTTCTGAGATTGCGCCGTGAATTGGGGGTCTTTGCGAATCTTCGTCCCGCGACCTGCTATCCCTCTCTAGAAGATTGCTCCCCACTGCGTGCCGACGTTGTTAAAGGGACTGACATACTTATTGTTCGTGAGCTTCTTGGAGGAATTTACTATGGAGAGCCACGTCTGATTCAAGGCTCTACCGGCGACCGCAGCGCAACCGACACCATGCGCTACACCGAAAAAGAAATTGAACGCGTTGCGCATGTTGCTTTCGAACTGGCTAGATCTCGCCGCCGCAATCTTGTTTCGGTAGATAAGGCCAATGTGCTCGATTGTTCCCGCCTATGGCGCGACGTGGTTACTCGCATATCCCGGGATTATGCGGATGTTAAGACATCGCATATGTATGTGGATTCTGCTGCGATGGCGCTGGTATCCCATCCGGCGGACTTTGACGTTCTCCTGACCGAGAATATGTTTGGCGATATTCTTTCCGACCAGGCGGCCTCAGTCGTTGGCTCACTTGGAATGCTTGGCTCCGCGAGTGTCGGTGGGTCAGTAGGGCTATACGAACCAATTCACGGCTCCGCCCCAGACATTGCCGGACAGAATATTGCCAATCCCGTGGGAGCGATTCTCTCTGTCGCCATGCTGCTGCGTCACTCGTTTAAATTGAAGCGCGAAGCGTCATGCGTGGAGTCCTGCGTCGCCACCGTCCTGGCTGCCGGATATCGCACGCGCGATGTGGCCAAGCACGGCCGCGATTCTCTTTCCACCGAAGAAATGGGAGGAAAGATTGCGGAAGAGGTTCGCATTTCTGCGCAGTGCACCGAGAATATCGCGAGCTGACCCGTTTCGGATTCCCGCCCCTTGACGAATTAAATTATTGAATATCGTCCCTTTCCGCGGGAGTACAATTTCTAAATATTAGATTTGCGGGAAGGGCCGAATGCTTTCGAAGTGCGCCAACCCGGGCTGCCCAACTCCATTCCGTTATCTGCACGAAGGCAAGCTCTTTCGAATTCACATGGATCGAGACTTGACCGAATCTCTTTCGAACTCCGGCATAGATGCTGAGGCGAAAAAACCCTCGCGAAGGGTTGAATTCTTCTGGCTGTGCCAAAGTTGTTCGGCAGAGATGACCCTGATTGTTCAAAAAGGAGGCGGCGTTACGGTCCTACCGTTGACATCCATGCGGGCGATCGCTTCCTAGAGCTCCGAAGAGTACGATTTCAACTCCACATGAGTATCGGTATATTTTCCAGTTAATGCGTTCCAGCGAATCTTAATCATCTCTCCAAACATCCGAACGCCATCGCGCACGGGATGAATGCTTCCGCCCGGCCGATGCGCCCACCTCACCGGAACTTCTTCAACCGTTAAACCAAATGTCCTGGCAAGGAAGAGAATTTCAGGATCGAATCCCCAACGCTCGATCCTCTGCATCGGAAAAACAACGTCAACGGCACGCCGGTTAAAAGCTTTGAAGCCGCACTGAGAGTCTTTAAGACGCAGCCCCAAAATTATCCGCAGTGCCAAGTTGAATACGCGCCCAAAAATCTGGCGACGCAGGGGCTGCCTTGCGGTCTGGAGTTCCGGTCGGAGCCAGCGAGAACCAATGGCTATGTCGGCACCCTGGTCAATCGCAGCAAAAAGCTTGGTGGCCTCTTCAATAGGAGAGGATAAATCGGCGTCGCTAAAAAGCAAGATCTCTCCTTGTGCGTGCAACATTCCATTGCGAACACTGTAGCCCTTGCCGCGATTGCCAGGATTCTCTATCAGACGCAACGCAGGACTGTGGATAGCTTGCTGCGTTACTATTTCCGCGGTGTTGTCCGTGGAACCGTCGTTCACGACGATCACCTCAGCATTCCATCCTTCTTTCGCCGCAAAAGCGAGAATTCGCTGTAAGGTAGCACCAATGCGCACGCCCTCGTTATAAGCCGGAAGCACGATGCTATATGTGAATTTCAAGTGGTGACGCTATTCCCCGGGGCGAGAATCACTTCTATGTGAGGTACAGTTTCCTACAGCGGCAAGAATAGGGCAATCAGTATTCGGCGGGAAAAGAGATTGTCCGCTTTCCTTTAGTATTTGCGCTCGCGAAGTGGTTGAGTACACTATTCCCGCTTGGGTTTCTAGCAACCCGAAGTCGTGTGAGGCCGCTATGAAGTTATCCGTTCAGAGACCGTTAAAGTTGGCATGTCTGCTGGTTGGCGTGCTGTCAGCCTCGGGAGGCGCCTCCGCCCAGGTGCTCAACCTCTCCACGGACCTCGTGGCAAAAGGCATTGCTGCGTCCAACATGACGCCTGATACTCCCAGTCTCGACTCTCGGCCGCTCTTTCAGGCAGGCGTGGCTTTCGCGTCTGCAAACCACATACCGAAAGTCGTGGCCGACCGTGGCAGTTATTACTTTCTCAGCCTGAACAGCGAATATCAACACGCCTACCTTAACGCCATCTCGAACGTCACTGTAGATCTCAAGTATTCGGACCTCTACTTCGCTCTTGGCAACATTATGGCCATTGACATTAATAACAGCACGAATCTGACGCTTAAGAACTTTACGGTGGACTATCTGCCATGGCAATCGCCCCTGACTCCACTCCAAGCTGAATTGCCGTTCACGGAAGTCACAGTCACAAGCGTGAATCCTTGCCCTCCGCCGTGCGGAACTCCGCCATGCACGCCAGCATGCGCGCCCCCGGTATTGAATTTCGTCCAGAATGGAAATTATCCGTTGCCTTCGACCTTCAATTCTTTAACCGTGCCCTCCAGCTATGTCAACAATGGGTACTTCGCGTATATCTTTCGGAATGGCCAACAGCTGGGCAGCACCGGACGGATGCAGGTTATACCCACTAGTTTGGGCGACAGCACTATTCAGCTTGCCGGCACCGAACCCTGGACAACAGCTACACAGCTGAACGCAATTCAGCCCGGGGACACATTGGTGCTGGAGTGGCGCGCAGGGATCGGAGCCATTTACGCCAGCGGTTCCACAGGCCTCACGGTCCAGAACGTCTCGGTTTACGCATCGGGATTTATCGGAGTATTCCTCACAGGATCCGCAATCACCGTTGATCATGTGCAGGTGATTCCACGTCCCGGTACCGACCGGTTGATCAGCTCAAACGCGGACGGCATTCATCTCGCGCGAGCAGGCGCGAACAATGTCGTCACGAACAACACCTTGAAACGAACCTGCGATGATGCCATTGCCATGGACGGCCAATGGGCTGCAATCGTCGCCGCGCCTTCGAGTTCCACGAGCGTGCAGGTGACTTTAAACAACACTGGGACGCTTATAGTCGGGGATGCATACGATTTCATCAATATCACCAATGCGACCATCGCGGGGACGGCAACCATTCTGGCAAAGAGCGTTCCTGACAAGAATGGCGTAATCACGCTTACGCTCGATCATTCCGTCCCCGGATTGCAGCAGAACTTCGGCGTCACGCCCAACGATCCAAACCTGCGCGGCTCAGGCACGGTCATCAGCGGAAATCTGGCTCAGGACATCGTTTTTGGCCGAGGCATCTACCCGGCCGGCGTGGCGAATGTCACCATTCATGACAACATGACAGAGGCAACAAACCGTAGCGGCATTGTGGTAGAGCAGGACGAGGCACTCAGCTATAACTACAAGACTGGACCATCGTCCGGCATCACCATCGAAAACAATATTGTGGACAACGCGCTGGGCTACGGGATTCCAAGCGCCAGCCTGCTGACCGACGCCGCCGGAATAAACATAGTTGCCTACGATCAACATTTCGGCTGGGTAACCACTCAGTCGCTCACGAATATTTCGCTGGACAATAACTTTGTCACCAATGGAATCCGCACAGGTATCCGATCGGAAAACGTGAACAGTGGAACCGTTACGGGCAATACTGTGCTGAACTACGGGACTGCGCCCGATAGCGACCTATGGTTTTTGCCGGTTTGTTCCGCTTGCGAAACCATTTCACAAGTTGAGGCGGATTTCGCGCAACCGGTGTTGGTAGTTAACAGCACTTCCGTGAGCGATACCGACAACACTACCAGCGGACCCTTGGTAAGAAACCAGTCTTTTGCCGATGGCAGCTATCGGTTTTCGCCATCGTCTATTGTGATCGCGACTGGAGAGAACTTCACGCATCGCAGCGGCACCGCCAACGGAACATCGCTGCCTCACAAACTGGCGGGGGTAGAAGTGGCGGTAAAGGATAGCGCGGGGGTCTCGCGGCTGGCTGGCCTATACTCCGCCAGCCCTACGCAGGTGGTATATGTTGTTCCACAAGAGACGGCGACTGGTGTTGCGACCGTGACGGTCGCGACTCAGGCAGGCCGCGCGTTGATCTCTTCCTCGGCCCCAGGCCTGTTTTCGGCGGACGCGAGCGGCGGCGGAGTGGCGTTGGCAACCGCAGTGCGAACCAGCGCCAGTGGCAAGCAAATTTCCGAGCGTGTATACCGCTGTTCGACGACTTGCGTGCCGGTTCCGTTACGTCTCGGGACGCGGTCCGATGTCCTTGCCGTCACCTTCCAGGGCACCGGCATTCGAGGAAGTTCGCTTGAAAACATGGTCGTGGAGGTGGGAGGACTCCCGTTGAAGGTCCAAGCGGCGGGGAAATTGGCGAATGTAGGTCCTGGGATGGATTACGTGACCGTGAATCTTCCCTACAAACTGCGTGGTGCAGGATTAGTGCCGGTGGTATTGACAGTGAATGGTTTCACATCGAACGCCGTGACTATCGAAATCAAATAGTTCTCCGGAGATCACGGGTAGGGGATCCAATTTCGTGCGTTTGATGAAAACTCGGGATATATTTGGTCGTTAAATTTTTCACCGCGTCTACCACAATTATTTCTTGCCGCTTTTTGGATCACCAAAATTGAACGACGGGTCTTCATACATGCGCTCCTTCCTCATCGCAACCTTCGTCGTTTTTCTTGCAGCACCATTCGGGTTCGGCAAAGTGGTTGTATTTTGGCAGGGCGGTTTTCCTACGATCGCCAGCGATCCGGTTAGCCGCCAAACTTTGGTGAAATCGCTGGATGGCATGGATGCTGTTTTTGTTGACCTCGATGGACTGAAAAACCCTGCCGCCCTCGCTTCAGTTGACCTTCTCGTGCTTCCTTACGGGTCGGCGGTACCCACAGACGCATGGCGTAGCATTCATGCTTACCTCGAAGCCGGAGGAAATCTTCTGGTTATTGGCGGCCAGCCGGTACGAGTGCCGGTAAGCGCGTCCGGCGGCAAGTTTAGGCAGTCGCTTCCTCAGGATACCTACTCACGAGAGTTGGATTTTCGCCATAGCTACGAAGTACCTGTCCAGAGTGGAACTGTATTTGGTTGGCGTGCGGGATATTCGTTTTTGCACACACCCAACATTCGAGCACGCCGCTTCTTCGCCGTCGAAGGACATGTCAATGGCCTTGGTTATATGGCGAACTCCGATGGCCTGGAGATTGCGGCTCCTGTCATCGTTTCAGACAATACAGAGACGGCAAGCAAGTTTCCCGGATCCCGCATCATCGCTCTTGATTTCGATCCTGATCCCGGCTACTGGGACTCTCCCGACGGAATCTCTCTGATCTCGCAAGCAGCAGAATACGCGCGCCAGGGCGCCACTTCATTCTGGCTGGAAATGCTCTTCTCCACTTTGAAGCCCGCAGAATATCCCCAAGTCGTCGTTCACCTGCGTAACACCCGCCGAGAGAGGCTGGCGCAACCACTCACTGGCGACGTGAAAGTTGAACTGCTGTCCGGCAATACAGTAGTGGATTCCGCTCAAGTATCTTGCTCGGGAAATAGAACGGACGCCGAAGTTTATTTGAAGAAAGCTCTGCCGGTGGGTTTTTATACTGTGCGAGGGATTTATGAGGATGGAGGACGGCCGCGTGAATTCCACCAAAATGGCTTTTGGATTGAAGATAAAACGCTGCTGACCTCCGGTCCGGTCCTGGGAGTCAGTGGAAATTTCCTTACTCGCGACAGTAAGCCCTTCTTTCCGGTGGGAACGAATTATTTCAGCACCGAAGAAAACGGATGGGATTTCTCAGGGCCACGGAACGCCTGGATTTGGGAAAAGGACTTCGCCGAGATGGCGCAGAACGGAGTCACTTTTGTACGCACCGGCGTCTGGATGCCCTACAAAAGATTTGTAGAGCCCTCGACTGAGCAGGTAAACGAGCGTTTCTTGCGGAACCTGGAAGCCTACCTGCTTTGCGCACGCCGTCACAACATTATTGTGAACTTCACATTTTTTGCGTTCGTCCCAAGAGTGTCAATGCGCTTCGGTCCGCCGCCGGGGTCAGGAGTAAAACCTCCCGAACCGAACGCGTACATTGATTCCGCAAGTATCGAAGCCGAACAGGATTACGTCCTGTCTGTCGTAAATCGTTTCAAGGACATTCCCTGGCTCTGCTGGGACTTGATTAATGAGCCAAATTTTTCCAACCCCAACCGGCTCTGGCATGGAAACGTCCCGAACGGCGACGGCAGTGAGCTCGCCGCATGGCATAAATGGCTCAAGCAACAATACGGCACTCTCGACAATCTGAGCCTCGCGTGGGCGGTTGTTCCGGACGAGTTGGGCAATTTCGACAATGTGCCCCTTCCGAGTGAAGCAGATCTGACTTTTGGCCGCTACGGCAATTCAAGGCGAGTGCGAGCCGTAGATTACGGTCTCTTCGCGCAGGACGCATTTATCGATTGGGTTCGAGTCATGGTCACGGCAATCCGAAACACTGGAAGCAAGCAACTCGTGAACGTAGGTCAAGACGAAGGTGGCGTCAGGGACCGGGTATTGAATCAGTTCTATGCCTCCGCAGGCGTGTCATTCACGACGAATCACACTTACTGGCAGGACGACGCTCTCCTGTGGGATTCGGTTGCAGCGAAAGTGCAGGGTATTCCCAACATCACGGGCGAGACCGGCTATCAACCCGTCTGGCATCCCGACGGTACCTGGCGTTACGACGAGATAACGGGCTTTCCATTGCTCGAGCGAAAATGGGCGCTCGGTTTTGCCGCGGGAAGCAGCGGAGCGTTGCAATGGGACTGGGACCGCGAGCCAGATTTCGGAATGAAACGAAGCGATGGCTCGGCAAAAAGCTGGCAAACTATGATGCGCGATATGGGGCACTTTGCCGAGCAAGCATCGGCGTCCGCCACCGGTCTTACCGAGCCGGAGATTGCCATTGTCCTGCCGCAATCGTTACAACTCTCGGTGTGGAATGCTTTCGCGCTGGAAGCCCAGCAAAAATCCATTCGCGCGCTGTATCAGTACGCGCGTAACGAGGCGTACGTGGTTGGCGAATATCAGATCGAATCTCTAGGAAATCCAAAATTGATTATTATTCCTTCTCCGTTTGAACTGACGGATCACTCATGGCAGGTTGTGCTCGATAAGGTGAAAGCAGGCGCCACGTTACTGATCTCCGGACGGTTCGACGAGGACGCTCATTTCCATACCACCGGACGCCAGAACGAAGTTGGATTGAATTATGATCCGGGACCATTGACCGCAAGAGAAAATATCCTGACGTGGCCAGGGGGCGATACTCAGCTGATTTATTCAGGCGACAAAACAACCTATCTGGATCGCGCGTTCTTCTCTGATGGCAAGACTTTTCTAACGCAAACGCTAGGTTTGGGAAAAATTATCTTCTCAGCCCTCCCGTTGGAATTGAATGACAATTTGCAGGCCATCGGTGATGTATATAAATATGCGGCGAAACAAGCGGGCGTCACATCGGCGTACTCAACAAGCACGCAGGATCCCGGCATTCTGATTTGCCCAACCCGCTTTCCACGTGCGACGTTGTATGTGGTTACATCGGAATCGGAGAACACGGCTGAGGTCTCTTTCGAGGATCATCTCAGCGGCAAGAATTTCTCTACACCATTAGAAGCTGGACGTGCAGCGATGCTCGTGGTTGCAGATGACGGCCACGTAGTGGCTTCGTATGGCTGGAAATAATTTGATCACTTCTATTCTCTCGAAGTCTCGCGGAGGCTTGATAAAGATGCTTGTTCCCCGGTTTCCATCATGGCTTCAAACAGGAATGGTTTTTCTTTGTTTGATTGGAATTGCTAGTCGCGGGTATGCCCAGGGTAGTACGCAAACCGCCAATGAACTGGATTCTTATGGTCCATTCAACGCCCTGTTTCTCGCCGGGGGAGACGGCCTAAGCAAACCTCTCGCGAAAGATGACTCCATAGTGCGCGCGGATTCGCCCTGGTCACTGTATGGATGGGTGAAGCCCGCAGAATCTTTGAATGCTCCGAGCTTGATTGCAGGCTTCGGCAATCCTGAGGACGAGTTTTCGAGGTACATCGCTGTTGATGGCAAAAACGTAATTTTATGGATGGGTAAGAACAGCATCATCTCGGGTGAGGCGTTGATTGGCCCCGACAAATGGCGTTTTCTGGCAGCAACTTTCGACGGCGAACAGTTCCGGCTTTTCAGTGACGGGGTTCAAATCGCCAATGGGAGACTTGATATTGGAAGTGTGAGTCCAGCTTTGCAAATGGGACCGCCTTTTCTGCCGTCTCCGGACTGGAAACATTTTGGCGGCGCGCTGGCTTCTGTAACTTTGACGCGGACAGCATTGTCGGGCGATCAGATCAAACAGCTCGCGCAGCGGCAGGAAGATTTTTCTCTGATCGAATTTGAGGAAGGGTCGAAGCCCTGGCCTGTGCAGACGCGCGGGCAGGCGGGATACCGCGCTCCGCAAGATCCAGCAACTATGCCCCATACCAAGGCGCCATTTTCGCAACCAATGCCAAAACCCCTGCCGAAAGGCCGATCTCCTCTTCAAGCGAATAGCGAAGAGGAGTGGATACTCGCAAACGGATGGAAAATGACTCCGGCCCCCAAAGTAAATGCAGAAGGAACTGCGATTTCGCAGTCTGAATTCAGCGATCGCGATTGGTGGCCGGCAACCGTACCGGGCACCGTCCTTACTACCATGATTGATCGCGGTGTTTACCCCGATCCCGACTATGGGATGAATAACCTCGCAATTCCCGAAAGCCTTAACAAGCAGGACTATTGGTATCGCGTGGAATTTCCCGCGCCCAAAATCGCGCTCGATCACCGTCTAACGCTCACTTTTGAAGGCATCAATTATGCCGCCGAGGTTTGGCTGAATGGCAAGTCCCTCGGTTCAATCAAAGGCGCATTCATTCGCGGCGTGTTTGACGTGACTGGGGTTATAAAGCCGAAGCAAAACGTCCTGGCCGTGCGGGTTTCACCTCCGCCTCATCCCGGAATTCCTCAGGAACAGTCCATAAAAGGCGGCCCGGGAGAAAACGGCGGTCTGATGTGTTTGGACGGACCTACGTTCGTCGCGACCGAAGGCTGGGATTGGGTTCCTGCAATTCGGGATCGTGACACTGGAATATGGCAACAGGTGACGCTCACTGCCACCCGCGACGTAAAACTCGAAGACCCGCAGGTCGTTACCAGCCTTCCACTACCTGACACTACTCACGCCGATGTCGAAATCACGGTCCCGCTCGAAAATCTTTCGAGTTCGCAGATCGAAGGAAATCTCGAAGCCTCATTCGGGGACGTCTCTGTCACAAAACAAATCACACTTCCTCCCGGCAAAACTTCCGTAAAACTGGCAGCGTCTGAATTCCCGCAATTGACCGTGCAGCATCCGCGACTGTGGTGGCCGAACGGCTACGGCAAGCCGGATCTCTATACGTTGAAGCTGACTTTTTCGGAAAAGAATATCGTTTCCGACCGCAAGACACTGCGATTTGGAATTCGCGAGATCACTTACGAATTGGGTTTGCTGGACAGTGCGGGCAATTTGCGGCGTGTGGAGTATTCGCCAACCGCTGCCCGGATGAGGGACGAAGAAGTCGTCAACGTCCGTCACGAAGGCATTCGGCAGATTCCCGCCGCCGAACCCTACCCTTCCATCTTCCCGCCAGAATGGAAAGAAGGTTGGAAGTCGTGGACGGCATCGTTAACTCCTCGCGGCGAATCCTCACCTTCAGTAAAAATGCTCGACGACATGAAGATGGCGCATTACCTGGTCATAAAAGTGAATGGCGTGCGCATCGCCTGTCGCGGAGGAAGTTGGGGCATGGACGATTCGCGCAAGCGAGTTTCCCGCGAAAAACTTGAACCGTACTTTCGCCTGCACCGCGACGCGAATCTGAACATCATTCGCAACTGGGTAGGGCAGAGCACAGAAGAGGTTTTTTATGACTTGGCCGATGAATATGGCCTGCTCGTGTGGAACGATTTCTGGGAATCCACGCAGAACTACAACGTCGAAGCCGAGGATCCGGCACTGTTTCTGGATAACGCTCGCGACACCATCCTGCGATTTCGCAATCATCCTTCAATCGTCTTATGGTGCGGCCGCAACGAAGGTGTGCCGCAACCAATCATCAACGAAGGACTCATCGAACTGATTCGATCTCTGGACGGCACCAGATATTATTCGCCAAGTTCGAACCAGATCAATCTGCAAAACAGCGGACCGTACAAATACGCCGATCCGGTCCTTTATTACACCGCACTGAATCGCGGTTTCTCGGTCGAAACCGGCACGCCATCATTTTCAACACTGGAATCCTTCCGCGCTTGGATACCGAAAGAAGATCAGTGGCCGATCAGCGATGATTGGGCCTACCACGACTGGCATCAGAGCGGAAACGGAGACATGAATCCGTTCATGGCCCAGATGCAAGCGGAATTCGGCGCTCCGGTAAGCCTTGATGATTTTGAACGCAAGGCGCAGATGCTGGACTACGTGGATCACCGAGCAATTTTTGAGGGCATGAACGCGCACCTATGGTCTCCCAACAGTGGGCGAATGCTATGGATGACGCAGCCCGCATGGCCGAGCAATACCTGGCAAATTATGAACGCCGATTACGATACGCAGTCTTCTTATTACGCGGTAAAGAAGGCCTGCGAGCCGGTTCACGTGCAACTGGATCTGTCGAACTACGATGTCGCCGTCGTCAACACAACTACTGAGGCGCTTGCGGGATTATCAGTTACGGCAAATGTCTATTCTCTCGACAATAAATTACTTCTGCATCAGGAAGAGAAAACAAACGCAGCTGCCGATATGCTCACCGCCGGGTTCAAGCTCGACATCGCGCCATTGCTCGCATCACAGGGAGTTGTGCTGGTAAAACTGGAATTGCGGAATTCCACGGGTCAGGTTGTGTCGGACAACTTCTACTGGCTGGGGGCGACGAATGAATCCTACCGAAGTCTGGCCGGGCTGGCCGCCGCTTCATTGTCTGTGACAGCGCAATTCAGCCGCGATGGCGACAATATTCGCGTTCAGGTGCAAGTGCACAACACGGGAGCCTCCGCTTCGCTCTCCACCAAACTTACACTCCAGAACGCGGCCGACGGGTCCCGAATATTGCCTGCATATTATTCCGACAATTACATATCCCTCTTGCCCGGAGAAACCCGTCCAATTCAAATCCAATACCCGGCAAAATCCGCAAACGGATCGCCGCAATTAGCAATTCGCGGATGGAATCTTCCCAACCAGCTAGTTCAAATCGAAAACTCTGCCGCAGGTGTAAATTGAGCACTCAAAGTGAAGCGACCCGCACTCTGCCGAACCCAATCGTGCGGGCGGCGATACATCCTTCTATTGGAGTGGCGCGTTTGGGGAATAGTCCCGACGAATATTTCGTCGCCCCGGAAGTAACAGACCCTCAACCTCAGGAGCCGGGGTTTTATCGGGATACAAGGGGCGCATTGAAGCGTCAGGTTCCGCGGTTTCGCATCTATGGACTGGATGCTCAGGGCGTGGCCGTTGCGGAACTCACTCCATCCAACGCCGACATCACCTGGAGCGTCCACCTCGCGAATAAAAAGGCCGCCTGGTACCAGTTCCAGATTGCACTGGATATTCCCGAGGTGGATTCAGCGCCGCATTCCTACATGCGAAACGTCGCAGTTTCCAATAGGGATGGCCTGGTAATTGATCCCGGCACTCGCCAAATAACCGGGATAAACACTCAAGGCCCAAGTTATGCATTCGATACCGGAAAGTTCATGGACATACCCGTTTATCTGGGCGAACTTCGGACCGACGATCAGGGACACCTTCTGGTGTTCGGAGGAAGCGGCAAATCGGCTTCGTACAATGGAAGCCTCGCGCTGACTTTCGCGAATAACGAAGGCTGGTACGACGACACCTCGGACGGCCCGGTCACCGCTACGATCAACTTTCAGGGAAAAGCGCTGAGGGTTGATCCCGCATGGATTGTCGTCGCACCCCCGAACTACGGTCCGTCGCAAAAATCGGTTCGCACCATGTGGGATTTAATGCGAGACACCGCAATCCAGGCAAAGATGCTGCCTGCTGTGACACGGCCGTCGTTCAACACTGACATTCGGCCAATCTTCGAAAGGCTGTCTCGCCTGCAATGGGTGAATGCTGGGTTCGCAGCGGCGTTTGGATGGGGCGGCCCGAATAACTACTCGACTGCTGAGGCTCTCGCCAGATTTAGCCAGAACAATCCGAACGATGAAGAGATGCGGCGAACCATTGCCAATCAGTTTCGTAACTTCGCAGTGGATGCATGGTCTCCGAAGCCTTGGCCCTGGCAATACGGCGACGCGATGAACATTCCCCCGACTCATTCTCCGCGACAAAACTCGGCTCTAAGCGACACGCAGTTGGAACTCCTGCAGCAGTGGGCCGACGGAAATTTCGATTCGGATTACGTACCGGTGCAACCAGTGAGTATTGACGATGTTTTCCTGCCCGATCAACCAGACATGCTCGACCGCGCCTCGATGGAATTTTGCCTCGCCGACGCTTTCCATCCCGGTTGCGAGATGACTTGGCCCATGCGCCAAACGAGTCTCTACATGGCGCCGTTTCGAATTGCTCATGCCCCTCTAAATTTTGTTGAGCCGCAATATGGCGCGGTTATGAACCCCAGCGAAATGTTCGGCCTGCTTCCATACGGTCCACTGGGGCCGCAAGTCCCCGGCGGAATCACGCGCTGGATGGCGCTTCCATGGCAGACCGACACCGCGAGCTGCCGCTCCGGATATACCAGGAACTATGATCCCTATTTACCGACATTCTGGCCGGCGCGGGTTCCCAACCAAATTCTGACCGACGCAAATTACAACATCGTGATGGACCCGCAGCGTCCGCTCGCGGATCGGCTGAAGGCTTTCGCGCAACGCACGCCCTGGTCTCGGCCATTGGGCAGCGGCGGCTATACTTCCCAGATCAACAATATGATTGATAATTTTTGGGAGATGGGCGTGATCGAGCAGCGTCCCGGCCCGGAAGATCCAAATTTTCCGCCGACTCTCGAGGTCGAAAATTTGCCGCAGCCGACGGTGAACCGGCTCGCCGTCGAAGGCGGTTCGCCGAACGCCACGGACGAAGTTGATCTGACCGGCATTGAGAAGGTCCGCCGTTTCCCTCATGGACTCAAACGAACAGACTAGGCTTCGCCGGGAAGGGCCCGACTTACAGTCGGCCCAATTGCCGATTCGCAGCGTTTACGGCACGACTGAAGATTTTGCCTTCCCCATTCCCCATCCCGATAGAGTTCGCGAGGTTGACGTGGTCGTCGTCGGCGCTGGGGCCGCCGGTGCAACTGCTACGATGAATCTCGCTCCGACGCGCACGGTGTTGCTGATTGATAAACATCTGAGCCCTCGACCGAGGATCGGCGAAGCCTTACCTCCCGCAGCGCGCCGCATCTTCGCGGATATGGGTATCTGGGAACCGTTCGACACTCAGGGACATTCCCCCTGTTATGGGAACCGCGCTGTGTGGGGCTCGTCGCAAGCCATCGAGACAGATTTCCTCCGCGACCCTGATGGTCATGGCTGGCACATTGATCGGGCGAGGTTCGACATGTGGCTTCGCGGCATCGCAGTGGATCGCGGCGCAATGCTCCTCGCGCCGGGCCATCTGAATTCCATCAACTGGGACGGACAAAGCTGGCGTGCAAAAGTGGGTACGGCCGAGGGCACCGTCGAACTGATCGCCCGAGTCGTGATTGACGCTGGAGGACGTGCGAGCCCCGTCGCTCGGTCTTTGGGCGCCCGCCGCAAATTGGCGGACAAGCTCGTATGTAGTTGGGTGTCGGGAAAAGGCCGCCCAATCCATCGCGGCGCTGGATTCACTTATGTGGAAGCCGCCGAGGACGGATGGTGGTACGCCGCCCCGCTTCCCGGAAGCCGTCGCGTGTTCGCATTCCACACAGATTCCGATCTGCCCACGGCCCGGGCGGTCGCCGATTCGAAAATGCTGTTGCAACGCGCCGCCGCGAGCCCCGAACTAGCCGCCGTATTGTCGGAATCCGGCTTCGTCGCCGAGCACTCTGGGTTCGCCGCCGCACATAGCGCCATCCTTCAGCCATTTGCCGGCCCAGCATGGTTTGCGGCGGGCGATGCTGCCTTCAGTTTTGATCCGCTGTCGTCCCAAGGACTGCTAAACGCCCTCTTCACCGGATTGGCCGCGGCCGAAGCAGCAGACCGCCATTTGTCAGGTGTGGAAGACCCGCTCCCCGACTATTTGCAGACCTTGAATCAGATCTATTCGACTTATAAACAGCACCTCAGTTATTGGTATGGTGCAGAGACGCGCTGGAGCGATAAACCGTTCTGGCAGCGAAGGCAGTCCCCGCACCTAAGCAGTCCGATTCAACCGCAAGAGACCACTAAAATACCGGGAGCACCAGAATCGGCATTCCTTCGTGTACCTTAGTGTCCGTCGCGGTCAACGACTTGGCTCATCAGCCTCCCCTAAATTGACTTAGCCCACCCTGCAAACTACCATCGCTCCCAAGCATGTCCCGCGACCCTCTGACCGGAGAAGTGCTCGGGCACTATCGTCTGCTCGAGCAAATCGGAGCGGGTGGCATGGGTGTGGTTTATCGCGCGACAGACGAACGCCTCAATCGCGATGTCGCGGTCAAGATTCTTCCTCCCGGAAGCCTGGCCGAAGACGATACACGCAAGCGGTTCAAGCAGGAAGCCCTGGCACTCGCACGGCTGAACCATCCGAATATTGCGACCGTCTTTGATTTCGATTGCGAGGGGACGACAGACTTCCTGGTCATGGAATTGTTGAGTGGACATACCTTGGGCGACAAACTGCGCTCCGGTCCCTTGCCTCCTGACCAGGTCATAAAGTACGGAATTCAGATAGCCGAAGGCCTGGCTGCCGCTCATCACCAGGGGATTCTGCATCGCGACCTCAAGCCAGGCAATCTTGGTTTGACCGCTGAAGGTAGGGTCAAAATCCTCGACTTCGGGCTGGCAAAACTTCTGACGGCCGATCCCATGGACGTCACCATGAGCATGACTGGCACGGGCCTGGCGAAGGGCACTCTCGCTTATATGGCGCCGGAACAACTCCGTGGCGAGAACATTGACGCGCGGGTGGATATCTATGCGGCGGGATCGGTGCTCTACGAAATGGAAACGGGCAAGCGCCCACATCCGCAGGAGTTCGGACCTCTTCTTATTAACGCGATCCTGAACCAGACGCCCGCGCCTCCTTCTAGTTTGAATCGGAGTGTAAGTCCCGCGCTGGAGGCCGTCACCCTCAAGGCCTTGGAGAAAGATCCTAAGTTGCGCTATCAGACAGCTCAGGAATTAGCTTCCGATCTGGAGCGGTTGCACACTGCCACCGTGCCGGTTGCGGTTCAGCAAGCTTCCCGGAGGCGCTTGCGCCGAATGTTTCGCATTGCTATACCCGTTGCTGGCATCCTGGTTCTGGTCATCGCGGCATGGCTGGCTTCGCGCAGGTTGCAGTTGCGCGCGACCAACGGCTCGCGCCCCATGCTCCTTGTCGGCGATTTCGAAAATAAAACCGGAGAGCCGGTCTTCGACAACACGTTGCGCGAAATGTTTACCTCTAGTCTCGAACAGTCGCAAGTGTTGCAGGTATATCCCGCCAGCCGTTTGGTTGACGTCCTCCAGCGTATGGGGTCTCCTCCGGGCCAGCGCATTGACGAAAATACTGGACGTGAAATTTGCCTGCGCGAGGGCCTGAAGGCATTTTTAATCGGCTCAATCGCACGCTTCGGACACACCTACAATCTGGTGGTACGCATTGAATCTCCGTCCGGATCTGACATCGTCACGGCTAGCGAAACCGTTTCGAGCGCCGACGAGATTCCGAAAAAAGTAGATGAGCTCGCAGCGACTATTCGCCGTAAGCTCGGCGAATCTCTGCAATCCTTAAAAGAAAATTCCGCGCCCCTGGCACAGGTAAGTTCCTCCTCCCTCGACGCAGTGCGCTACTTTACAACGGGAAAAGACAGCCTCTATAAAGGCGATCCGTCGCAAGCGGTACAGATGTTCACCAAGGCGTTGGAACTTGATCCCAATTTTGCCGTGGCACATGAATATCTCGGCCAAAGCTACGACTATTTGAACCAATATGATCGCGGCGCCGAAGAGATACGTCAGGCAGCCAAGCTGGCCGATCGCGCTTCCGAACCTGAGCGGCTCCGGATCATGGCCGCTTACTACGCAACCCTTTTGGATTTTCAAAAGGAGTGCGAGAATTATCAGCTTCTCGCAGAACTGCAACCGTCCGATCCCGCTCCCTTCGTCAACCTTGGCGTTTGCAACGCGGAAAATAGTGATTACGTTGCCGCCGTATCGTTCACCGAAAAAGCGGTCAACTTGGTACCCCAGTCGGACATCCGCATCAATCTCGCATCACAATTGCTTTCGCAAGGAGACACGGAAAAAGCCTTTCAAGTCGCGCAGCCCTTTGCCAGGGAGTTTCCCAATAATCAGTATGCACAAGTTGTCCTGGGACGCGTCTACCTTGCATTAGGCCGATTTGATCTGGCCCGGCAGACGTTCTCTGGAATGGTGCGCACCGGCCCCGACGGTGAAATTGAAGCCGCCCTGTCGCTTGCCGATTTGGATTTGGCCACGGGCCTGTATGGCGAAGCGGAGAAAGAACTCGGCAAGGCCATTCAATCCGCGATGAGAAATCACAATCGCATCGCTGCGGCAAAGGCTCAGATTGCTATGGCGGAGTTGCTGATACAGAAGGGCCTGTATTTACAAGCCAATCAGCAACTCGGCCAGGTCAATCTGCCTCCGCAAACTCCAGCCCTCATGCTCCTTCTGGCAAGGACTTATGCCTGGACCGGCAGCCTTGAACCGGCCAAGCGAAGCCTGCGAGAAATTGATGCCCAGATCAATCAGCATGACGCACCTGCACTTCAGGCATTGCACAACCTGGTAAATGCAGAAATAGCGCTGGCGCAGAAAAGGTTTCCCGATGCAGTGTCGGCGGCGGAGAGTGCCGTCACATATCAGAAATCTGTCTTCGCCATCGAGACGCTTGCGCGTTGCTATGCCATGGCCGGAATGCATGAGAAAGCAGTTCAGCAATACCAAGTCGTGATAACTCGTGGAAACGAATTGATGGACGACGCCCGCGCTGAGACCTTCGACGAGCCCGCCTTTCACCGCGCGGTGGACTCACACTACCGACTTGGGATCCTGTATCAAAAGCTTGGGCGATGGGATGATGCGCGGAGTTCGCTGCAAAAGTTTCTCGGCTATTGGGCGCACGCCGACGCGGATGTGGCAATTTATCAGGACGCTCAACGATTGCTGCGAAGCTTGCCCGCTGGAAGCGTGCCGACGCCCGCCAAGTAGAGTGCGGATTCGCGAATCCCGTCCAGGCCAAGTTCTTTCTCGATCAGCGTGTCCTGAAACGCTGCCGTACAAAATGGCGCGAGACCAAGCCATGTCGCCACCAGACAAAACGTTTGGCATAAATGTCCCGTCTCCAGCAGAACCACTCGGTAAGTGCGGGCAAACCGGTACTTCCATTGCGTACGAGGAAAAACTGCGGTCATAATAAATAGGGCGGACGCTTCCCCCACGAACTCCTGGCCGGCTGCGTAGGCAACCGCCTTCTTCGTAGCTTTCACGGATCGTAGTCTAGCCAGCGAGTGATGCAAGCCGTCGTAGTGATACAGACCCTGCGTTAATCCTTCGACTCGCATGGCCAGCAGATACACTTCGCCAGGATGGCGCGCCCCGCCCGATGGGCTGGTCTTATGAAACAGGCGGCCGAAAGGTGGCGCCGCGATCTTTCCGGTTACACCCCACGTGTAATAGAGCAGAGTCGAGATTGCGCTTAGCGGTATCTGCTCTCCCGAAAATTTCCGATGCGTCTTCCGGGTCAATAGCGCTCGTGCAAACTCGCTCTCTGATTTCTCTTCGGTAGGCAGTCGTATCCGCGGAGCTTTGCGGTAGCTCTTCAGCAACGCCGGCTGCGGAGACTCGGCCAGGTAACGCCTGAAAAAGCTGGGAGGAGGTTGAAGGTATTCAACGTCTTTCGTGGCGAAATGAAAACTAGCTTGCGGCAGCCAGTCCGACCACACGCTCGCCAGTTCTGCATCTCTTTTGGCCTGTGGCGTTCCCTCGCGCACGACAAGAGTAGTTTCCAACAGTTCGCGCAACCCGGCGCGGATACTCTTGGGCGTGTACTCCGGCAGCAAGGCAAAAAGGTCCGGCGGGCGAGTCCACTTCTCGAGCAGGTGCAAGAGTCGGACCGCTTCCGGTGCTGCGCTGACGGATTCCTGCGTTTGATAATTGCGCAGGATTAGCTCGCCGCCACGCCAATCCACCAGAACCGCGCGAGCACGCCGTATCCGGCCGGACCTAGTCATGCCAGGCAAATTCTACGCCGAGTGCACGTGACCCTTCGCCTTACCTGATGCGGAGTGTACGTGGCCCTTCGCCTTCCCCGACGTCGCCGAGTGCACGTGTCCCTTTCCCGAAGCAGTATGAATATGCCCCTGACCGGAGCCTCCGCCCGCCGTATGAATATGGCCCTGACCCGGCCCGCCTCCGGCTTTGTGAATGTGGCCCATAGCCGCTTTTAGATTTCTGACATTCAGTTCCAGCTCTCGTTGAGCCTTTTCTATTCCCGCCAGAGCTTTTCGCAGCGGCGCTTCGCCGCCCGCGGACTTCCTCTTCTTCTTATTCTTGGCTGCCATTTCTTGTTACCTCCTTGATGTCTTTCCAGGCGCTCTCGAATTAGATACGGTAGTGATACCGTGAGACCTTTTAGCCTCGCCAAGTTACTTTGTCAACCCCTTTCGCAGAGGACCCTAGCCCGCTTGTCATCCCAGCCCTCCCGTAATGCAGCGTGCTTTACCATGGCCGTGATCTTGGTTCTCACGTCGTCTCTCCAGTTGTCTGGTAGCGGGTCTAACCCGCCGTTGGAGACTGTTGCAGACGGATGTTCTTCCAAGGCTAGGACGGCGTTCTCTTGGAGAGAATTATTTTTGTCGTCTTCGTCATCGGTCTCTTCGTCATCGCTCTCTTCGTCATCTGTCTCTTCGTCATATGTGTCTTCTTCGTCTCCATCTTCTTCTTCGATGTCGTCGAAGTCGGAGTTATCCCATTGATCTTCGCCCATCAGGGTGTCGTCCACGGTAGCGGGATCAATCACAACCTTCGGAGGGTAGGGCTCGAACTGGGCGTGGCGCAGGTTGCCAGATGCGGTTTGCAATCCGTAGAGAAGGAGGGCGGCGGTTTTGTGCTCGATTTGCCGGGTGAGCAGCAAGCCCATGATTTGCATAATTGCGAGCTGGACGGAATTGGCGTCCTCGAGGACAGGGAGGTTAAGGGCGGGGGCGATGCTTACGCCTGCGGGTATTTCGGCGACTGAGTCAGCGATGTTGAGACGTTGCTGCCGCCATTGTTCGTGAAAGAAGCAGTGCTTTTTTTTGCGGAGAGAGGGCGATCCGCATTGGGTGCCGTTGACCTTAATGTGCTCGCAGCGGCGAATGTTGGGATGATAATGGAGCATCAGGCCCCCCCTCCCCCGTTGGGCCGGTATATTGGAATCATAGATTTAGGGGATGTAGAGGGTCCAAATCTATGGATACAAAGCGGTTGCAGGTAAAATCTTGATTCGCAAATAGTTATAGTCATGTATTAAACCTTTACGCGAAGTTATAACGTAGTTATGGCAGGGATGGAAAACGAGGTCAAACTCGGAAGTACATGGTGGCGGCGTTTGTTGGAAGCCACAGGTCCGCAAAGAAACGCGGGCATCGGCTTTGGGTTATTCTGGATTTCCAGGAATTTGGACGAACTTTCAGGTAGCGACTTCGAAGTGCTGATCGCAAAGCGTTGAGGACCTAGTAGCTCTCCGGCAAGCCTACACGAGCAGCGGAGGGCGGAAAGAGCGGCATAGGTGGAATCAATCGGCAAACGTGCTCTAGTGCTCCTAGCCTCGTCTCTGTTCGGAGCTGCGTTATGGCTTGCTGGTTTTTTTGCCATAGTGGTCGGAAGCGACCATTTATCGAAGCCGCTTGACATCGTCCCGGGTGAATTACTGGTGATCGGCGGCGGGTTCCTCCTGGCAGGAACTTTGGGCATATCAGGTGCGGTTCATGTACTCCGTCGATTTTGGTCAAGGGCAATTTCAAAGTAGCCCGCTACCGGTCCTCCCGGTAGTGGCTCAGTTTGAAAGTAAGCCGACAAGTTCGGACAAGTCCCAAGCATGATTGCTTAGACCTGCTTCCATTGCCGGAGTCACACGAAGGGTCTGATGAATCCGAACAAAGTTACAATACATGAAGTGAAGTGCCACAGCATATCCGTGATTGTCGAGTTTTTTAGAGAACCCATTAGTCAGGCGAGTAAAGCGGCGCATGTGCATCCGCATCGTTAAATTTTGGCGCTCAACGTAGCTCGTGCTCACATGCTTCGGGTCTGGATTCCCGCTGACTACTTTCATGTCGCAACCGATGCAGGTTGCAGGGGAGTATCGTGTTTCGTTTTCGAGTGAGGCACCATAAATCTTTTGCAACTGGGCATAATCCACGTCGGCTCCGAAGGACTGCTCGACCGCTTCCAGGTATGCCTTATGCCCGTCTGTAGTGACCTGAACGCGACCCCGAATCCGACTGGCACAGTCTTGCATGAAGTCCATTGCCCAATCCGCGCCGCGACCGCCCACGAGATACGAAACAACCAACTTGGTATCGGCATCAATTCCGACCCATGTCCAAACGTCACCCCATCCGATTTCTTTTTTCTCAACACTAACGTTTTTGGCCTTCGCGCCGATGTATGCCCATATCTCGTCACATTGCAGGCGGCGGACTTGAACATTACGAACGTGCGCATCGTGGAAACTCATGCAAGCACTCCCAAGATCAACCAAGAGTTTGGTAATCGTATTGCGAGCAATTCCTGTCATCCGGGAAGTGGAGCGGATGCTGTTTCCCTCGACCAAGGCAGCCACAATTCTGATTTGGTCGTCTTTGGCGAGGCGATTCATACTGAGCAATTATGCTTGAGTTGAACCAATTGCGTCAAGCATTTTGTTCAATTTAATTTGCCGTGATCCAGCAGAACTGGTAGATTTTGAGATGTACCTTTCATAAAATTGAGACATCAAATAGCACGTAGGTGACATACAAGGTACTTGACCAACGGTGTACCATCGTGGCTGTATCGATTTCACCTATCACAAGCTCAGCTAATCGTGTCTCTGCGGGGCGTTGAATGGACTTGAATGTGCGGGCTTTCCGAACGGTTCAGGAAGCCATCAGAGAACAGAATCCCACCGAAAATGCCAAGAAGGCTGCTTCTAGGAAGGGCGGCTTGGTCGGCGGCCCGGCGCGTGCTATATCAATTAGCGCGGAGCGTCGGACTGAAATCGCCAAGAAAGCAAACGCCGTACGATGGAACAAGCGGCGAACTGCCGCTGAAAGGTAAAAAAAACCTTAATGTGGGGCCAGAGCAACATTGCGGTGAGAGGGAATCAAAGCATGAACGTAGCGTTTGCGGACATGCCAAGGCAGGTGTGCGTGCCTTTCGACGTGAGCACCCTTGGATCGTTCGTCGGACAGTCTAGCTCGGTTCAAACGATTCTTATTCAGTCCGACGAAGAGTTGATCCGAAAACTGGTTTCGATGCTCGATAATCAGTTGCTCGGTGTGTTGGAGACTCGCTCGATATTGGAGTTTACTAAGGCACGTGCAGAAATATGGCCGAAATACATTCGTGCTCGCCGCGCCCTCTCGGACACGATGAGCAACCTCGCGTCTGAAAGCAAGATGGAAGCTATCGCCAAGACCAGCAGTGCAACGTTAGCCGCAGATTTGCAGAAGCAACGCGGCGTGCGTTTTGTTGATGTACTCGTCGATCAAGCTGTGTTCACTCTGTGGACATTCGGCAAGATGGGTGCGTTGGCGAAGATCGTTAATGCCGCCGGGGAGCCGCTCGATAAGGATGTGGACCAGAGACTTAACTCGGAATACCAGCTATGCCTATTGTGGGCGCAATTCCATCTGGACTCTGTAGTAGCAGTCATGAAATTCAAGAAGACCGTCCCTGACGATATTCAGCAAGTGATCTGTGACGGGCTGCGTTCATCAGTGAATGCTTTTGCCATCTTAAAAGAGGCATTGTCCCTGCGCACTTCTCCTGTGGATGTCCAGCCCCCAGCTACATTGCCTTGGGATGAAGAGGACGAGAGACTATTAGCTTCGTCAATGCGAGACATCAATGCCGATTTCTCCAACAGTGGTTAACCAGGGGGAGATTTTCTTCTGCGAACCAGACCCTCAAGATATTGTCGGCTCCGAGCAGGAAGGAGATCGCCCGTGGGTGATTGTTTCCATCGCGTCCCTTCACAGGGGCAACTGTGTAGTAGGCCTTCCCCTCTCTAGGCATATAGAGAAAGCCGGGGGACACCTCATAAAAGTTCCGTTCCAGGAGATTACAATGGACGGAAACGATACAAACATTGATCGCGTAGCCCTAACCGACCAAATTCGCGCGCTCGACAAGAGACGATTCAGACGGAAGCTTGGCCGTGTTTCACCACGGGCCGTTACCTCCATCTTGCACGGACTAGACTACCTCTGCGGTCGCTAGAAGAATTACCCGCCAAATACACAAATTCAAACTGAGCCACTACCGTCCTCCCTCCCATCTTGCTATTGGTGGTAAGCTCCGGCATAATAATGGTTCGCCTTATACCTGCCGAAGGATTTAGGAAAGGAAACAAAGCTCTGTGTTAATGATTCGTTTATCGCGCATCGGTGCGCGCAAGCAGCCTTATTATCGTGTGGTGGTGATCGAGAAAGAACGGGCGCGCAATGGCCGGCCGGTCGAAATCGTGGGTACGTATAATCCGCGGACCAACCCTGCCAGCGTGGAGTTGAGGCGTCAGCGCATAGATTACTGGATATCCAAGGGCGCGCAAATGTCGTCCCGCGTATCGAAAATAATGTCGAAACCCGCTCCGGCCGCCGCCGCTTCATAATTCCGAACTCGCCAGCAAGCCGAAAATATATGACTGAGCCAACAGAAACGAGTCAGCCGGGAAATGCGCGGGCGGGAAATGTGCCAGTCATCAATGTGCAAATCATGATCGAGCAACTGGTCAAGTCGCTCGTGGATGATAGCGGCCAGGTTTCCGTCAGCGTGGTTGAAGAGCCGGGCGAAACCGTGCTTGAGTTGGAGGTCGCGCCGCGAGACGTCGGCAAAGTGATTGGCAAGCAGGGACGCACCATACGCGCCATGAGAAATCTTTTGTCCGCTGCCGGCGCGAGATTCAATAAACGCTACGCGCTCGAAATTATCGAAGACGACATCGAGTCCGCGCGGCCGGACCAGAATCCTGTTTAGTCAATTCAGCTAGCGATTTGTGATCCCGCTTAGGAGTTTTTGATCGGAGACGAGTACATTACCCTCGCCCGCGTGGTCAAGACACAAGGCCGGCACGGCGAAGTTGCAGTGGAGTTGCATAGCAGCGTCCCGGACAGGTTCCAGCCGGGTATGCGGCTTTCGGCGGTGGATGAGAGTTCAACGCGCCGGGAGCTTGAACTCGAAGGGCTCTGGCCGCACAAGGGAATGTTGGTTTTGAAGTTTGCCGGAGTGGATTCCATCTCTGACGCCGAACTTTTGCTGGGATGTGAATTGCAGGTACGGCGGGAACAGCGTGCGCCGCTTGAGCCGGGATGGAATTACGTCAGCGATTTGGTGGGATGCAAGGTCTTCGACGTAGATGTTGACGGTAACGATCGCGAGATCGGCACGATAGAAAATGTGCACTTCGGCGCGGGAGAGGCGCCGCTGCTCGAAGTCAGGACAAACAGGGGGCAATGCGAAATCCCGTATGCCCAGGCATTTTTGAAAGACGTTGACCTCGAGGGCAAGCGCATACACATGATGCTGCCAGAGGGGATTCTCGAAGTGAATGATCCCATGACGTCCGAGGAGAAGGCGCAGCAACATGAAGCCGGGCTCTCCGGAAAAAAAAAGCGGAAGCTTCGGTAGTAATAGTAATGAAGATAGACATTGTAACGATCTTTCCGGATTTCTTTCGCGGACCTTTGGATTTTGGAATCATCCGGCGCTCGCGTGAGGCTGGACTGACGGCGATTGAAATTCACGACCTTAGGGCGTTTGCGCACGACCGCCACAAGACTGTGGATGACCGCCCATTCGGCGGCGGCGAGGGCATGCTGCTCAAGCCGGAACCAATATTCGAATGTATTGAAGGGCTGAACGTAAGCAGCCGCGATGACCGGCTTGGCCATAAGTCTCGGGAGACTGTGATTCTGCTTTCGGCGCAGGGCAAGCGCTTCACCCAGGATATTGCGCAGGAATTATCCGGCATGGATCACATGTTGCTGATTTGCGGACGCTACGAAGGTGTGGATGAGCGTGTTGGCGAACATTTAGCCGATCGCGAACTTTCAATCGGCGACTATGTGCTTAGTGGCGGGGAGTTGGGCGCAGCGGTGGTTGTTGATGCCGTCGCGAGGCTTATCCCAGGAGCGCTTGGGAATGAAGCGTCCTCGCGGCAAGAGTCGTTCAGTTCGCGAATGCAATTGGGCAACGGTGATGGAGAGAGTCCGAGTTCGACCTGCGCTTCTGGGGGTCTGCTGGATTATCCTCAATACACCCGCCCTGCGGACTTCCGTGGATGGACAGTTCCGGAAGTGCTGGCTTCGGGTAATCACGAAGAGATTCGCCGCTGGCGGCGGCGTACCGCGATTGAAAAGACGCTGCGGAACCGTCCTGATCTAATTGATGGCGTCGTTTTGGATGATGAAGACAAGGAATTGCTGGCAGAGATTAGGAACAGCTCTTAGCTTTTGGCTCTTTAGCTCTTAGCTTTTGGCTTTTGGCTTTTAACTTTTGGAGGCGGTTCTTTTAGGTCGCAGTCGGAAATAATCTGGATCAGCCAAAAGCCAAAGGCCAAGAGCTATTACGCAATCCGCAAAAATTCGGGGAGGCATGAGAATGACAAGCTTAATTATCGAAAAACTTCTGGCCAAGGCCAAACGCACCGACATACCAGACTTTGTTGCCGGAGACACCATCCGTGTCCACGTGCGAATTAAAGAGGGCGACAAGGAACGCTTGCAGGCGTTTGAAGGTGTGGTGATCGCTCGCAACCATGGTTCCCAGGGCAGCTTTACCGTCCGCAAAATGAGTTTCGGGCAGGGCGTCGAACGCATTTTCCCCGACAATTCCAAAGTGATTGACAAAGTCGAGCTCATTCGCTCGTCGAAGGTCCGGCGCGCCAAGCTCTATTACCTTCGAGGACTGCGCGGTAAGGCTGCCCGGCTCAAGGACGTTGACCGGGAGCACATGACGGCGGCTGCGCCCAAGGCCTAGCTCTTGGCTGCCTGTGGTACCGAAGTCCCCTCGCTTTTTCCAGCCTGGCGAGAGCCTGCCTGAGCGAGCGAAGCGAGTCGAACGGGGATCCGGCGCGAAGCTGGAGAAATTAGTTTACGGCTGGAGCTCGATCTCGAACGAGTGTTCGAGTTGCTGCTCGGCGAGTTTGCGGAGCAGGAATTGAAGCATTTGGCGATCGCCTTTGCGGATTTTGTGAAATTGGATTCCGGTCCCCTGGTCTTTATCAACGCTGCGTACCTGGCCGGTCAGGCTGAACTCGTAGTTGTCAATCTTTAAAACCAGATTGATGTCAGTTCCGAGCGGCGGAGCATTCTCGATGCTGATGAGGCAACCAACCTCCGACAGGTTTTGCAGCATACCTTTGAGCTGAGCGTTTTTTGAGCCCTGTGCGCTCATTTCGGCGACGCCGGCGACTTTGAACCGCGAATGGCCCCTGCGATTCTCGTCGCGGAAGCGTGGTCCGGAATTGCTTCCCCGGTACTTCTTTTCGGTTTGAATGGGATCGAATGCTGTATTCAACTCGCGCAATTCGTTATCCCACATTGGACGGTCGGTTTCAACGTTTTGAATGCCAACCTGCCCGCGCTGTTCGGAATCCGGATCGCCGACCCACACGACGCGGCAGAAAGTCTTGTTTCGTCCGCGTTCGATGGCGACGATTTCTCCTGCTTCCACGACTGCGCGCATTCCACTGATGCGCGCGCCGCGCTCCGAAATGTCATAGGTGCATGCCATGTCCAGCAACGGCTTATTCTCGGTGTCCCAAAAGGTCACACGAAGTGGCATTGCAACCCTCACGCGGCTGGCGGCGCGTTCTGGCTCGGCGGACAGAGGCTGCGTCATTTCACACTTGGAGGACAAATAGGGCTCCCTCGGAACCGAAAGTAACAGTTCCACAAAACACGGTCAATTTACGGGGGTAACGGCCCAAGGTTACCCGGAAAGACATTCGGGAAAAGGCAAGCGCAGGTGCTGGAACGGGTCTGGCGCCTTATTGGATTTGCAAACTAAGTACTCAGAGTTTTCCAGCTTGCTCCACAGGGCAGCCGTCGGCGAAGATAGCCTTGCTGGCTTACACTTCCTCTAAATGCCTGCTGTCGCAAAGCGTGCCCGGGAAAAACAGCTGTCGGCATCTGCCGCAAAACTTCGCCTGCTGAAACGCCTGCACTGCACCCTGAAATACGAAAAGATCGCATGGACGAGCGGTGCGATTTTAGTGGCAGGCGTGGATGAAGTCGGACGGGGTTCCCTTTTCGGACCTGTTGTGGCGGCCGCCGTGATACTCGATCCCAAGTACCGCGTTCGCGGGTTGCGAGATTCGAAGCTGCTGTTGCCCGAACGGCGCGAGATTTTGACGGAGAGGATCCGCGAGCATGCGTTGGCGTGGTCCATTGCCGCTGTAGATGCGGCTCGTATTGATCAAATTAATATCTACCAGGCCTCCAGGGTCGCAATGAAGATTGCGGTCACGCAGTTGCAACCTGGGGCTGATTATTTGCTGGTGGATGCACTTCGCCTGGATTGCGATTTGCCGCAACGCGCGATCATTCACGGCGACGCGCTGTCCGCGTCAATCGCAGCGGCGTCCATTATTGCGAAGGTCGAGCGCGATCGCATGGTACGCGAATGGGACCCGATCTTTCCTTTGTATGGGCTGGCTTCCAATAAGGGATACAGTACCCCGCGGCACATTTCGGCGCTGCGGGAGCATGGCCCATGTCCGCTCCACCGGCAGTCTTTCGCCCCGGTGTGGAACAATCCGGTACCGCAAGAAGTGTTGAGTTTCATGTTGGAAGAGGGGCCGGAGGATGTTAGAGAAGAAGTAGCACTCTGACCTCGAACTGGGTCGGGATACTCGCATTGACCCGCTTTCGCGAGTTATACCCAATTGCCAAGGAAAACCAGCGACAAAAAGTGCCGGTTTTCTTTTGTGGAGCGCATGGTCAAGCGAAGTCTACGATGCGCCGCTGTCGAGCAATTTCGGGGTATTCGCGAAGTTTACGTTCGGCAACCTACTCCCGCAAAAAAGTCTCCAAAAAAGCTGGGGACAAGTTTGTCGCCAACTAAAATTCCGTACCTCTCGAGTGCGGTGACGAAATCATCTGCTGTAAACCGATTCTCTTTAGGATGGTCGAACAGAACCCGGTATAGCCACCGGTTTAGTGCCTGCTTTGAGACTTCTTCAAAAATGAAAACCCCACCTGGCTTTAATACTCGACGAATCTCGAGAAGGGCGTCTTCCCAAGCATGCACGTGATGAATGACGCCGAAATCGAAGACGGCATCGAAGTTCGCGTCCGGCGATTGAATCGCGGTTACATCACCGACGGCTACTTCTATCCGGCCGGCGCTAAACTTCGCAAGACGCTTTTTCGCGCGGGCCACCATCGCTGGATCAATGTCGATGGCAAATACGTGCTCTGCGCCGAATTGGTTCAGGATGACTTCAACCCCGACACCTCGGCCACACCCAATTTCGAGTGCTCGTTTGCCGTCCAGACGACCAGACAATCGAAGCAGACGTGGCGCTTCGTAGAATGCTTGCACCATGGCACGAGCGGGATTGTTGAGCAACATCTTCTCGATGACGTTCAGTCTCATAAGGTAACGAATCTCAAGGTGCTGCAGCGATGATCGGTTCATTCTGATCAGCGGCCGCTACAAAAACAAAACAACGGATGAATGGAGTAACACTCATTTCACGGGCCACATGGAGCCCCGAATCGCTTCCCACCTTGATCCACTCGCTCCTCGAGAAGAAATGTAGCGCTCCTGGCCCGTACGCCAGAGAGTTTTTCCAGTCTCTTAAATGTTCTACCAGTAGGATAGAACCTCCTGGTTCCAATGCACGCCGGAGTTCGCAAAAGAAATCCACCCTCGCATTGTGGCGGCGCAGTTCATGCGCAGCGAAGATGAGGAAGATAGTGTCACAAGTCTGATCTCTGAGCGGGAGCGCGAACGGATTGGCTGGTTCGGCGAAAGGAGTTGTCGCAGATCGCCGCGCACGTTCAATAGCCCGTTCCCCCATTTCGGGTGGGGTGTAGATATCCAAGATCCTGCGCTCTGTTCCGGGAAACATTACCAACAGTGGGTCGCTGGTTTGGTCGAGACCCGCATGGATGTTAGCCCAGGATCGCGGAGCCCTATTCAGCAGAACTGGCACCCAACGCCATCCATACAACTGCGACCGATCATAAACGTAGTAAGAGACTAGTAGCGACGATAGGCCCCAAAACGTAACCAAACCCGCGATGCCATATACGCAAATTAGCACCATCCAAGGGAGAACAAGCTGGGAGGTGACGATGATCGCGAGAATGTCGATGAGGCAGGCCGCAACGTAAAATGTCCAGTTGTAAATAAAGATCTGTAGTACGCCCTGATAACGACTGGAATGCTTCGCGATGGCGCCAGTTGTCACGTTATCCTCTCGCGGACGCCCCGCTTCCAAGAGTACGAAACGTTGCCCAGGTGAAAAGCGCTAGCCAAAATTGGAGGCGTCAGGGAGAATGGTCCCCGCTCGATAAAAGTGTTCACCAGGACTTCCACCCGGGTTATTGTGGGACTCCATTTCTTCCGCACTCCTTCGACGCGGATGATGGTGCCGGTCTCCCGCTCGAAATCAAAAGTGAAAGGCAGCGGACCCGCGAACCTTCGAGCTATAATCGCATTCGAAAAAGGAGAACCATCAGGCAACGGAGCTGGTTGATCTGCCAAGTATGCGCGCACTTGCAAATCGGCTTCTGCCCGAGGCGTGCGGACCCCGATTTCCAAAACATCATGGCCCACACGATAGTCCACCTGAGCCTTCTGGTATCCGTAGTGGGTCAAGCGATTCCCCCAGCTAGTCATCCAGTTGCTATCAGTATCACTGCGAAGGATTTGTAAACCCCTTAACACCCTGTGCGATTCGGTCCGGAACCGTGTGAAAACCCGATAGCCCGTAAGAAAGAAATCTTTGCCCAATGCCTCGGGGATAAATGTCGGTCGCAGGTTCCTCGTCTGAACCATGGCAATGGCTAAGAAACCGTAGCTTTCGAAAGTATCCAGAATAAGGCCCGGCGCGAGCAGGGGACGGAGAACAGTTTCAGGCACCGCGTATGTGAGCACTAGCACGTGCTCAAAGAACGCCTGCATTGGCAGAAAGTGGCGCTTTAACATATGGAGCATAGCGGGGAGCCTTGTGCCTACTGCTTCGAATCTCTGCCGTTGATCATTACACGGCAGGTCAGGCATTCAAAGCGGATCTCGAATTCGAACTGCTATCCGCCCCCGTGCGGCGCGATCCGATGGTTTCCTCCAAGGACGCGGGCGACGGTTGGAAGAGGGATCAGCGTTTTCGCATCGAAGAAAAGAGGATGAAACATTTAGCCGATCATACCTCTAGTCCCTGCGCAAATTTTTTCCCGCATGGCTCGAGCCAAGGTATCCACTGCTCGCAGTTTTGCCTCGGCGGCGGAGGGAAGAGTGGGAACTTGGAGAGCCATTTCGCAGGAGAGCAGCAGCGCAGTAACTGTGTCCTTCAACTCGTTGCGCAACTTTTGCTCCGCTCCCTGACGCGCAACCAGCATCTCTTTTTTCCGGCGGTGCAATGCCGTGCGCAATTCACGGATGACCCGCTCGATCCCACTGATGGCTAAATTGATGTAGAGGGGGGTGGCCATTCCCATGTGAAGCAGAACCCGCTCCGTTTCGTCGGGATCGGCTTCCTGGAATTGCTGGTCAACAATGAGTGCCGCAAACTCATCCGCTTTGAGGAGAGCGGCGGCTTGACCAAGGGTTGCGGCTATTTTGACCGGTTCAGAAGTAGCCTGGGTAATGGCGGTTGCACAATCCTGAGCTTTCGTAGAGGTCGTCATTAAGAGAATCATGAGTTGTGCAATTGCACGTAGCGGGCCAGATCCAGGGGCGATGAAAATGCGAACACTTATCTGCACCGCGTCCGAAAACACTTTCCGATATGGGAACGAGTGCTCGTTTTCTAGCTATCTTGGGAAGCGTACTCTTTCAGCTTGCGATAAAGGGTTGTCTTGCCAATGCCCAGCAGTCGCGCCGCCATCAACTTGTCCCCATTGAGTTGGGTGATGGTGCTGAGGATCGTCTGCCGCTCCAATTCGGTCATCGGAATAATTTTTGTGGAGCTATCCCCAGTGGGAAAGGCAACCCCATTGCTGTTGATGTTGGGGGGAAGATCGCAAAGGTGAATGACCGGACCGCTGGTTAGCGCACAAGCACGTTCCAGGCAATTCTCCAGTTCGCGCACATTCCCCGGCCAATCATATGCCAGCATGGATTTCAGAGCATCATCGCTCAAAGTCCGCTCGTGCCCCCCGCTGCGCGAAATTCGCTCAAGGAAGTGCGCAACCAAAAGCGGAATGTCCTGGCGACGCTCCCGCAGAGGCGGTATCCGAAGGCTCAATACATTGAGGCGAAAATATAGGTCTCTTCGAAAGGTTCCCTGCGCCACCGCCTGTTCCAGATCGCGATTTGTTGCGGCAAGAATTCTCACGTTTATGGTGGTGCGCTTGGTGCTGCCGACCTGGCGAATCTCTTTTTCCTGAATCGCGCGTAGCAATTTTGCCTGAAGATCTACGGGCATTTCGCCCACTTCATCCAGAAAAACCGTCCCGCCCTCCGCAATCGCAAGCAGACCTTCTTTGGATTGGGTTGCCCCGGTGAATGCACCTTTTACATAGCCGAACAGCTCGCTTTCGATGAGCGTCGGAACCAGCGATCCACAATCCACCGGAATGAACGGCTTGTCGCGAAAAGGTCCGGAAAAATGAATGGACCGCGCGACAATTTCCTTGCCGGTGCCACTTTCTCCGAGAATCAGCACAGGATGATTGCTGTATGCCGCTTTGGCGATAATTCGGTACAGCTTTTCCATCTCGGGAGCGCGTCCGATCATGTTGCCAAAGCCGTGCTTGGATTTGATTTTCTCGCGCAGAATGCGATTCTCTGTCTTTAGCTTCAAATGCCCAGCCACGCGCTGCAAAAGCATCTTCAGCTCTTCCATGCTGAAGGGCTTGGTAACATAATCGTAGGCGCCATTTTTCATGGCGTGCACTGCCGACTGCACCGTGCCATATCCGGTCACCACAACGATGGCGGCATCCGGCCGGCGCTGCTTTATCTGGTGCAAGGCCTCGAGCCCGTTGGCGCCCGGCAACTTCAAATCGAGGAGCAGAACGTCAATGCTCTGGGAATCCAAGAGCCGGTACGCATGCTCCGCTGAATCGGCGACCGACGTATTGAATCCGAGTGATTGGGCGACTTCGCGGCACACTTCGCGAATGGCCCGCTCGTCGTCCACGACTAACAAATTCAAGAAATTTGCTCCCTCGATCTGCGAATTCTGAATAGAGGGAGCCAATGCGACGGCGCTACTCATGGCGAACCGCTTTCCTGGCTCCATCGAATGGAGCCATTAATTTCACAATTTATCTTCTTATCCTCGACAAATCCTTATCGGCACTTGATCCCTAATTGCTCTGAACGGCGATCTTTGGCATACGAATGGTCACCGAGGTGCCCTTGCCTATTTGACTTTCGATCTCAACCGTCCCACGGGCTCTCTTCACAATGTCTTGAACGGTAGTTAACCCCAGGCCATTTCCCAGACTTCGCGGTTTGGTCGTAAAAAACGGATGAAAAGCCTTAGCCAGCGTCTTTTTGTCCATTCCAATACCGTTATCCGTAATCGAAAATTCCACCCAAGATGCCGGTCTCCGCATTTTGGTTTCGGAATTGCCAGCCTGTCCGGTGACGTTCCGCGTGGACAAAGTGATTTTGCCAACCCCTGGTATGGCATGGCGCGCATTGATTACGAGGTTGAGAATAATTCGTTCCGCCTGCCCAGCCTCCAGTTCGATCAGGCCCAGAGATTGTGTCAGTTTCGTTTCAATTTCAACCGTCTCTCCGGCGAGCCGGGCCAGCAAGCTCCCCATTTCCCCAATAACCTGGTTCCACGAAAGCGGCTTGATTTCTGGCGTCCCTTCGTGGGGTGGGGACATGAGTTGTTGAACCAGAGCCATACCATCCTTTCCTGCTTTGTGGATTGCCTCGGCGTGACGGCGCACCCTTCTATCTGGCTCGACCTCTGCCATCAGCAGATCGCTGTAAAGCAGAATGCCAGTCAGCAGGTTGTTAAAATCGTGAGCAATCCCTGCCGTTAACCGGCCAATGGTCTCCATTTTTTGTGACTCTCTTCGGGGAGTGTCACTGGTGTTATTTAGTGGGACGGAGCGGATACGGATAACCTGGAAAGCCCGGCGATTTCTCTCGAAGGTGGACGATAATGCCTCGATTTGCATTGGACCGCCAGGGCTGAATTGCGGCTCCCATAAATCCAGATACCGTGTGTTTTGCGGGAGTATATCGCTCAGCAACTGGCCCCGTATCTCTGAAATGTGGGGCATATCAAGGGTTGCTGCAAATTCGCGATCTGCGAACAGGATCCGTCCATTTTCGGCCACCGCCAGGCTTGCCGGAGAGACATCGAGTGCCGCCATCAGAAGTGAGGGATCGAAAGGATATTCCCGCTCCCGGAGCTGCGCGTGGGCACTCATCTCTTTGAAGCTTTCCGGGAGTCGAGGTGGCCCGATAGCGAGCAGCAGGCTGAAAGCGCCTGATGGACGAATGAAGTGCCTTCGATATCCCGCCAATGGAAATCTTCTATGAGAAATTCCCAATGTGAAACTCTCCTCATTTGGGAAGTCTAGGCGCGGAATATCGTGCTGTTAAGTACATCCATCACAGAGTCTGTGTGATGAATGAACCTGTTTTCGGTCACTTTTCGGTTGAAAATCTGGCGGTAAGTGGAGAAGAAGTTAGAAGGCGAACGTCATTTGCAGGTCAATGCGGCGGATGGCATTGCCTGAAGCAAACGGCCCGGTTGCAAGAGTATTGGACTGTCCAAAAAGTGGTGAATTAAGGTTTCCCACCTGCGGCCCATAATTTACGTGATTGAAGATATTTCTGGCCGAAGCACTGAACGTCAAACTGTAACGCCGATTCGCCTTGGGGCCAGCGCCGAATGGGTTTCCTCCCGCTCCGCTCAACCCTCTTCCGCCCAAACCCCCGCCGGGAGGCCCGCCTCCACGGCGTCCGCCGCCGTCCCACCCTCCGCCTTGGCCGCCGGAGCCTTGTCCCTGGACCTCCGGGCCAAACGCGAATGTCCTGCTCACCCGCAGATTCAGCGCGAACGATGCCGGCCCGTCACCGTAATTGACTGGAATGACATTGCCGGTGCCGGGGGCAAGATTAAAGTCTCCCAAAGAGGTGTCTCTTACGTCGTTTGCTGGCGTTGAGCCGTTGGCAAAACCGGGGCGATCGTTGAATATCGAGTCTCCATTCAGATCTTGCCCCACGGTGACGTTAAATGGCCTGCCCGAATTGACAATCAAGAATGGATTGAGCCGGAAAGAGTATGGGAGCGATATGTTTCCACCCAGGACGAGCTGATGCCGTTTGTCGAACGAGGCCCTGCCGTAATCCTGCATGATGTTATACGAATTGGAAGGAAAGCTCGACGCTCCCGAAGTATCACTGTTGGCATAACTCAACGTGTAAAAACCGAATAGAGAAAGCCTGGCCCCGAGGCCGACCCTCGTGTTTATGATCAGCTGATTTTGGCGGAAAGTGCCCACGGCATTGTATTGATAAATATTGGTGGTGCCTCCATACGGGCGAATTCCGCTGCCGGGAATGGATGGGTCGAACGTCCCTGGTTCGGGGGCATTGATATTTCTCGTCAGAAACTGATCATGGCCGAGCGAATTAAGATAAGTAACGGCTACATTCGCGAACTTCGACAGTTGGCGTTCGATGCTCCCCGCGGTTTGCATAATGGACGGCGAGCGCAAACTTGGATTTACCTGGTAAATCGTTGGAGATTGTGTCCCCTGAAAAGTGCCGGGGGGTGGGATATTGGGATAAAAGTCGGGCGATTGAACGAGAGTACTTTGCTCAGTAATGCCATTGAGCCGATCCTGCTGCAATACCAGATCATAGGTAAAGCGATCATAAAAAATTCCATACCCGGCCCGCAAAACTGTCTTTGGCGGTTTGTTTCCTCCGCCAAGCCCCCAGGCAATGCCCAACCGTGGAGCGAAATCCGCGTGATCGTGAAGGTTGTTTTGGCTTTCGAAACGTAGACCGTAGCTGAGGGTAAGGTTGGGACGGATTCTCCAATCATCTTCGGCGTATGGGCTAACGTCAATCAGGGTGACACTCGTATGGGGCTGTCCCGTGGTGATGGAGAATTGGCTCGGTCCGCACTGCGCTGTTGCCGGGTTCGACGACGCCGCGAGACAGGCCGCAGTTTGTCCCATCTGCGTGACCTGATATGCCGTAATGGAGGGGAATGTGAAAGCTCCATTAAAATTCCCAGTGGATAAATTCGAATCGGTCACTCCCCGCAACCGCGCGCCGAATTTTATAAAGTGCTTGCCGTGCGCTATCGAAGTATAGTTCTGCAATTCATAGTGATTTTGGGTGTCCTTCAGAGTTCCCTGCGGATTGCCCCCGCCATTGAACGCCCCCAACACTGACGTTGTGAACGCTGTACTCTGCGGAAGTTGATTATCACTGTCGCGGTTGTACTGAAACCGGGTTTCGTTAATTACATTGGCGCTAATAATCTGGGTGTCGCTGATCTGGATCGAATTTTCGGTCTGATTATCGTTATAAGCCTGAGACGGCAGCGAGAATCCGCCAACCCCCTGGTTGTTCTGGCTGTTCTGTTCATACTCGTAACGTGCCGTCAGCGTATTCTTCTGTCCCAGTTGAACGTCAATCCGGGGAGAAAGATTGGTGCGGGTCCGGGGGTTGGGAACGGCTTCGCTGAACTGTACGGGGTTAAGGTTCGAATCTAGTATGGTGGCGTTTACCAGGGAGTTCTGATTGATATTCCGGCGTTCCAAGGTAAAAAAGAATGATGCTTTCTTGCCCAGCGGACCACTGACATTGCCGCTGTAAAGCTCGGTGTGATAATCAGGTTGGTTGGTGTGATAAGGATTCCAATTCGCGTTAAACGCGGAATCGTTACCGCTGACCATCATTTGGCCGTGATAGTGATCGCTCCCGGGTTTGGTAAAAATTTCGATGCGCCCGTATCCTACCTTGTCATATTGCGCAGAAAAAGGATTCTGATTAATGCGGATCTCTCGTATTGATGCCTTCGGCGGAATCTGTCCGCCGGTAAAACCGTCAATGTAAATCTCGCCTCCGTTAGGTCCGGCGGACGGTCCGGCCAGAGCTTGCAATTCCTGCTGTAACTCGTCGGGATCGTCGGAAAGCGCTTCTAAATCTTTCCCCTTTATGATGATCGCGCTGGCGTTGTTCTCAGGATTCACATCAACATTTGTGCCTTGCGCCTGCACATCCACTTTCTCCTGCTCGACTTGGATCGCGAGGGCGATGTCCACCTTCTGCGCCTGTCCAGCTGCGAGTGTGGCCGTCTGCGGGTCGGAAGCAGCGAAGCCTTTCGCGTTTGCGCTCACGGTGTAGCGCCCCGGAGCCAATCCTTGAATTTGATAATTGCCGACGCTGTCGGTGGTCGCGGAAGCCTTCTGGCCGCTACCGGAGGTTGCTGTGACGACTGCCTGCGGGATGACGGCACCACTCGGATCGGCAACCGTGCCGTGCAGACTGCCCGGAGTATTTTGCGCGGTCAGAACGCCCGCAGAAAAAAGCGTCAAAAGGAAAACGATTCCCAGAAAGTAGGGACCTATCCGCGAAATAGCAAGCCAAACCCTCACTCGGTCTCTCCTAAATAAATGCTGCAACGACTATTGTGCGGCGGCATCTCCCCCCTCGGAAGACGCCCCCAGATTCCACGGTGACAGGAGCGTCGAGGCGCGACTCTTGTCTGGAGACGCCGTCAGAAGCGGCTCGACTCCGCTCAGCATCGTGATTGCAGTTGGAGTTGAACTTGCGGAACCCTCGGTCGCGACAATCATGACCGCGTCGCCTTTATGGAGATCGGCAAGGCCCACTGGGGGGAGCCGGCTTAACATCTGCTGAAAATCTGGCGGGCCACCGCTCCGGGTTCCTCCGGGCGAACCCCCGCCATTTCTCCAGGCGCCTGACTGCCCAGAAGGACCGCCCTGCCCGCCGCCGCCCGCCGCGGAACTGGTATTTGACGGACCGGCTCCGGGAGGTCCCGCTCCATCTGGTGCTGTCCCGCCCTTAAGCCTCATGGCAATCCTCTGAGCCATCATCGCCGGAAGCTGGCGCACCTGCGAGTCAGACGTGATCTTTACCGTCACCGGCTTCTTCGTAATTAAATCCATCACGCTAACAGTGTTGTGACCGGCGTCAATGGACGATACCGTGCCCGCGATATTGCGAAATGAGCCGGAGACGATCTCTTCTGCGGCGAGCTGGGTACCATCTTCACTCCGCGTCCCCTTGGCGCGAAGTTGGTCCCCGGGCTTAATTTGATCGAGGGTGCCGGGCTTAGCGTCGTCGAACTTCACTGAGTCAGGTGCATAGCGTCGAATAATCGTAGATTTCGAGGTGTTTATAGTTTCGTCCTTCGTTGACGCCAAGCTGGCGATGGATATCTGAATCGTGCCGTCAGCCGGATTGAGCGATTTCACCAGTCCACCCACGCCATGTTTTTGCCAGGCTTCCTTTTGCTGCTGCTGATTTGCAGTCACATCGGACTGTTTCATGACGACGGCAATCGAAGCGACGACAGTTCTCCCGTCATCGGAAGGAGTTCCGCGCACAAGCAAACGATCCCCCACTTGCAATTCCCGCAAGGGCATCGGCGCCGCGCTCTTCAAGCTGCTTTGTCCTGGCGCGATCCGAAGAATGCGGGTTGAATCCTGAAATAAGACGTTGACCTCTGAACCTGAATCAGTGGCAAGAGTAATCTGATTGCCGTTGATTGATTTGACCGCTCCAACCGGCCGTGACACTGCAACTGACGCCGCCCCGGAAGTCTGTTGAGATTGGGCATGACTCAGGCCTGCCCATGCCATCACAGCCAGAAGGGCAGTCACGCCCCCCATCGGGATTCTTGCCGGCCGCCAGAGCCTATGGAACCAAGACATTTGCACTCCTCATTCGCGATTACTCAATAGTTAGATTCAAACATGCCGCCGGGGACGCACGCAGTAAAGAATCGTGCAACGACTGTAAAGATTTGTGGGGCGTTATGCACCAGCGAGGTTGCAAGTTTACAGATAAGATTCCCCTTTTTGATACTTTCCCCTTGCGACAGGTCGCAACCTTTCAGATAATAGCCGCAGTAAGTTCCCATAGAAAAGTGAACCGGTATAGTCGGGCAGACCTGCTTCGAATTCTTCGGCTCACGGCGCGCCAGTTGGCAGCTTGGGAAAAAGCTAACCTGGTTGCCGTTGGGGAAAACTATTCCTTCTCCGACCTCCTGCAAATCAAAAAGATTCGGGATTTGTGCGCTTATAAAGTTCGTCCCGCAATCATCCGGCAATCGCTGGCGGCCATGCAAAAGCAGGTTTCTGGAATGAAGAACCCGCTGCTGGAAGCCGGAGCATTCACCGCCGGGCATCGGATCGCATTTCGACACCAGGGGAGACTGGTCGAGCCTATCGCAGGACAGTTTATGTTCGACTTCACCCCGGCCAGCCGCGTAATTACCAGTACCGCGATTCCGACAACCGAGCAGAGAGGCGGTCAGGAAAATCAGCCGGATGTTACTCGCGATGACGACGCTTCCGAGTTGTTCGCTCGCGCAATCGCGCTGGAAGATGATCCCAACAATCAAGCGCAGGCCATCGCGCTCTACGAGAAAGTAGTGAACCTTGATCCAGATCACGCAGCCGCGCATATTAATCTGGGGACGCTGCATTACAACCGTCAAAATTACAATGCGGCAGAGGAACATTATCGCGCCGCGATCAAGATTGATCCGCGCTATGCGCTCGCCTATTTTGATTTAGGGAATGTGCTCGACGAGACCGGAAGAGTCGCCGAAGCGGTAAAGACTTATACCGCAGCGCTGCAACTCGCTCCCACATACGCCGATGCGCATTACAATCTGGCTTTGGCTTATGAAAAGCTTAAACAGCCGCGCAGCGCCCTGCGCCACTGGCGATCATACGTGAAGCTGGACACGGCGGGACCATGGGCGGTGCACGCGCGAAACCAAGTCCAGCGTATTCTTCAAGCAGACGGCCTGCGACTCGTACAAGGCGGCAGACGCAACTAGCTGCAACAGGCTGCCGAGCTTCGCTCGGCCCGACGGGCGCGGACGCCCGTCGCTCCAACAATACAGCCTGGGATTACTGAAGGACATGGCGATCCAGAAAAAAGTCACCTCCAGCCCTGAAATTTGTCTCGTACCCCTGTAACTTGGCCGACGCTTTTATCCTAATTAGGATCGCCTTACTGAATCATTCAGTCCAGTAGGTGCGCAATGCCCTCCTCCGAAAATATCCGCCGTTGGGAACGATTTCCAGTTGATCTGCCGGTTGGAATCACGGTATGTAACGGCACTTCCGAAATGGTTGTTCCTGGTCTTGGACTTGAAATGAGCAAAGGTGGGATGTCGCTCTGCGCTGGCGCCTATCTCAATCCCGGAGACCTCACCGAAATCGAGTTCATGACCCTGGGCAAAACCCGCGTCACCGCAGTGGTGAGAAACCGCGTCGGATACTGCTTCGGGCTGGAATTCCTGACCGAACTGCCCCACTAGGCTGAAACGTTCACACTGGAGGGATTTCGATCTCCAACCTCCCGGAGCACTGGCTAACAGTTACTCCTCGTACTCGTCCGAACCCTGGACCCAGATGAATGACTGGAGATCAATCATGTCGCGGGGGCGAAGGTCCCGGGTGTCGCGGCGGATCTCTGCGGCGAATTCGAGAAGGCTTGCGTAAGTTTCCCACGAGGGGCGGGAGCGGTAATCAAAGTCGAATCCGTACTCACCGGCGGCTATACGGGTAACGTTCGGCTTCAGGAAGATGTGGGTCTCGGGCTGTGCGATGAATCCGAAAACGGTCACCAGAGGCCATGTCAGCACGCGGGTCTGTTTTCGTGGGAGGCCCGCAACTACTTCACACCAGCGTTCAAACTTACTCTGAATGAAGCCCGCGCCGTGCAGAAAGTTATAGAGCCCGGTGGCGAATAAGCGAGCGCCGGGTTCAGATTTCAACGCGTCCCGAAGCGCCATCTTCTCAAACGAAAAAAGCAGATTTGTGCGCGATTCGATTCTCACCGCTCGTGCCGCGATTTCGTCGAACTCGCCTCGTCGCATCAGAGCCTGATATTGCTTGCGATCCAGAGTTTCTTGCCACTGCTGGTGCGCCTTCCATTTGTATCCACGCTCCCATTCGATATATGTTTCATCGTGAAAGCCGCCGGGGAAGAAGCGAAGGAATTTATCCCGACACCGTTTCGCGCCTAAGGCACCCTGATCCGGTTTGCTTTTCCTGGATTTGGTTTGCCGGGGAACCAGGACCAAAGGCTTGCTATTGAATTGTTCTCGCATGCGAGCCGCCTTGAAGCCCACGGCCTTGTAATTAGCCATTTGAGTTTTCCGTCGCAGGATTGGATTCGAATCCCGCCGGACGGTTGCCCTGCATAGTTCGCGGAATATTAACCCGTCCGCCGCTTCGGCCTGGAATTCGACCGAACTGACTCACTGACATTAAGCATTCAGACTTGTCCCTATGCGAACGTTGTTCGCGCCGTAGCACTCGTCGAGAATTTTGGGATAGACTTCCTGCAAAGTACACTTTTCAGATTAGCTATGAACGTCCTCGTTCTCAACTCCGGCTCCAGCAGCCAGAAGAGTTGTCTTTACCAGATTCTTCATGCTCCCCCAAGCGATCCACCGGAATGCATCTGGCAGGGAAAGATTGATTGGTCCGGCAAGACTCCTGAAGTTTCCATAAGAACGGCGAGAGGGGATTCCGCCACATACCGCGTAAGAAATACTGGGAGAAGCACCGCCGTTGAGCGGATGCTCCAATCATTGTGGAGCGGTAAAACCAAAGTCGTCTCGGATCCCTCAGCGATTGATGTCGTAGGCCACCGCGTCGTGCATGGCGGCCCGCACTATTTCGAGCCTGTATTAGTGACCTCACAGGTACGGACGGCAATCAAGAAAGTTTCCGTTTTCGCTCCACTTCACAACCGGGCCGAATTAGAAGGTATGTCCATCGTCAGCAAACTTCTGGGGCGCGTACCTCAAATCGCTGTTTTCGATACGGGATTTCATCATGGCATGCCGCCTTCTTCGTCCACCTATCCCGGGCCTTACGGTTGGTTGAAGGAGGGAATTCGCCGCTACGGTTTTCACGGGATAAATCATCAATACTGCGCGGGGCGGGCAGCGAGGCTGCTCGGTCGAAGCCCAAATCGTTTGAAGATCGTCACCTGTCATCTTGGAAATGGCTGTTCCCTGGCAGCGATCAAGAATGGACGCAGTGTGGATACGACAATGGGCTTCACGCCGCTCGAAGGCCTGATGATGGGCACCAGGTCGGGATCGGTGGATCCTGGCATTCTTACCTATCTGATGCGGCGGAAAAAACTTGCGGCCAGGCAAATTGACGAGATCCTCAATCAAAAATCAGGCTTGCTCGGGATATCCGAAATTTCCGGCGACATGCGCGATATTCTTGCAGCTGTCAAAAAACGCAATCCTCGTGCGAAATTGGCGTTCGATATCTATATCCATCGCTTGCGGTTGGGGATTGGGTCAATGATCGCCGTTTTAGGCGGTATAGACGCCCTGGTATTCACAGCAGGAGTCGGGGAAAATTCGCCCGAAGTTCGGGGCGCAGCCTGCGAGAACCTGCGGTTCGCGGGAATCAAGCTTGATCCGAAGAAAAATCTCAAATCTTCGCCGGATCAGAATATCGCTGACCGGTCAGCGACTGTTCCAGTCCTGATCATTCACGCCGAAGAGGATTGGATGATCGCGCAGCAATGTTGGACCCTTATGCAGAAGGCTTCGCAATCGGCAACCTGAACGCGGAAGCGGAGACGCCGGTTGGCCGCGAATTTTGGGCCCAGAAATTCATGAGATGTTTTCTTTCCCGTAAGGGTTTAGGCTGTAAAACAGTTCTTGATCAGCTCTGGAAACCTGAGCCGCATTCAAATCAGGAGAATCTTCGTGGCCGCCACAACCGTTGTAAATAAACCTGACGTATCAGCAACCCTTTCACCCGACGAATTGCGCAAGATGGACGCTTATTGGCGCGCCTGCAACTATCTCTCCGCAGGGATGATTTATCTTCGCGCCAATCCTCTTCTTCGTGAGCCTCTAAAGCCCGAACACATCAAGAATCGCCTGTTGGGCCATTGGGGATCCGATCCCGGCCAGTCTTTTGTTTGGGTCCACCTGAACCGCCTGATCAAGAAATACGACCTGAACGTGATGTACATTTCAGGACCCGGACACGGAGCTCCGGCCACGCTGGCTAATTCCTATCTCGAGGGCCACTATTCGGAAATTTATCCGGACAAGAGCCGCGACGAAACCGGCATGTTGAAGTTCTTTCGCCAGTTTTCGTTTCCGGGAGGCATCGGATCCCACTGCACTCCGGAAACGCCCGGCTCGATTCATGAAGGAGGCGAACTTGGCTATTCTCTTTCTCACGGGTACGGAGCAGCGTTCGATAATCCCGACCTTATCGTCACCGTAATGGTCGGCGATGGTGAAGCCGAGACGGGACCTCTTGCGACTTCCTGGCATTCGAACAAATTTCTAAACCCAATCCGCGACGGAGCAGTGCTTCCAATCCTTCATCTCAACGGATACAAGATTGCGAACCCAACGGTTCTAGCCCGTATTCCTCACGAGGAATTAGAAGCGCTGTTGATCGGCTATGGCCATAAGCCGTATTTCATCGAAGGCAGCGACCCTGCGACGATGCATCAGAAGATGGCTTCGACCCTGGAGAAGTGCGTCCTTGAGATTCGCGGAATTCAGCAGCATGCGCGGTCCACTGGAGACGCCGCCCGCCCCCGTTGGCCGATGATCGTTCTTCGCTCTCCAAAAGGTTGGACCGGCCCGAAAGAAGTTGATGGTCACAAAGTGGAAGACTATTGGCGGGCGCATCAGGTCCCGGTGCTCGACCCGGTAACAAATAGAAAAAGTCTAAAAATTGTCGAAGACTGGATGCGCAGTTACAAGCTCCAAGAGCTCTTCGATGCCAACGGTACCCTAATACCGGAACTTCAGCAGCTCGCGCCCACGGGCGAACACCGCATTTCCGCGAACCCTCATGCGAATGGCGGTCTTCTGCGCAAAGAACTTGACCTTCCTGACTTTCGCGGCTACGCCGTTACGGTTAAATCTCCTGCTTCAAGTTATGCTCCACCAACTGACGTGCTGGCGCATTTCCTGGCTGAGGTTATGCGGCGCAATATGAATTCGTTCCGCGTATTCGGTCCCGATGAGACGGCGTCCAACCGTTTGCAAGCAATTTATGCGGCCTCGAAAAAAACCTGGCTGGCAGAATACAAACCCGAAGATGCCGATGGCGGCGAGCTCGACGTCAGCGGACGCGTTATGGAGATGCTGAGCGAGCACACTCTCGAAGGATGGTTCGAAGGCTACGTCCTCACAGGACGCCACGGCTTCTTCTCCACCTATGAAGCCTTTGTTCACGTCATTGATTCCATGTTCAACCAGCACGCAAAGTGGCTGGAGAAAGCTAAGAAAGAACTCGATTGGCGCGCGCCCGTGCCTTCCGTCAATCTTCTTATCACGTCTCTGGTATGGAGGCAGGACCACAATGGCTTTACTCATCAGGATCCAGGGTTCCTCGATGTAGTAACTAACAAGAGCCCAAATGTCGTTCGCATCTATCTACCCCCCGACGCGAATTGTTTGCTCAGTGTGACTGATCACTGTCTCCGTTCGCGTGATTACGTCAACGTCATCGTCGCCGACAAGCAGGATCATCTGCAGTACCTCACCATGGACGAAGCCGTGACGCATTGCACTAAAGGAATCGGCATTTGGGATTGGGTTTCAACCGACAACGGCGAGGAACCCGATGTAGTCATCGCTTGCGCCGGCGATATCGCCACAATGGAATCAGTCGCTGCCGTCGCCATTCTGAAAGAACATTTCCACGATCTTAAAATCCGCTTCGTCAATGTGGTTGACCTCTTCCGCCTTATGCCCGAGTCGGAGCATCCCCACGGACTTTCCGATCGAGACTTCGATTCTCTTTTTACCATTGACAAGCCGGTAATTTTCAACTTCCACTCCTATGCGTCACTGATCCATAAGCTGAGCTATCGGCGTAGAAATCACGACAATATTCATGTGCGCGGATACAAAGAGAAGGGCAATATCAACACTCCACTCGAACTCGCAATCATCAATCAGGTGGACCGCTTTGATCTAGCCATAGACGTAATTGACCGCGTCCCACGCCTGTCTGCTATCGGCGCTCACGTAAAAGAATGGCTCAAAGGGCAAATCATCGAAAGCATCAATTACGCCCACGCTGAAGGCATTGATAAAGAAGAAATACGAAACTGGAAATGGCCGCAGGCGAAATAGGCGGGGTTAGACAAATGAGTCCGCGGGATCACATCTTTATAGTTCTGAGAGTATGCATCCTATCCATCATCCCCATAGTCCCAGCGAGGCAAGACTGGAAGCAAAGATCGAGAGAGTCGGCGCGGGGTGAGTCCCACCTTTCCCTGGAGAAAGATGGTGGGCAGTGCAGGACTCGAACCTGCGACCTCCTGCTTGTAAGTACTGGTCGCATGAAGAATCAACACTTTCGCACATTTTGGATGCGTTTAGATTAGCTAGTAAAAATGCGGGTTTCGGCATTTCACACTAACTTGGATCTCAACGCATCCAAGCGGGCACTGGGCACAATTTTGGGCACAGTGCGAAAACGACAAATCAGTCAATCGCGTCCCCGATTCGTCATGCATACAGACAGGCTCGGCCTGCCCCGAATTCTATTTTTTTCAACTTTAGAATTGTGTTTTAGGTGAAGATGCGCAACTAATAGAACATGGGACGCCCCAAAGGTCTTCCGAAGACAGGTGGCAGGGTGCTCGGAACCCCGAACAAGAACAGCCAGACGCTGATCGAAAAACTCGAAAGCCTGGGTTGTGATCCAATCGAGGGTCTTGCGAAGATTGCGATAGACCCAGAAACCAAACTCGACTTAAGGGTCCGTTGCTATGCTGAACTGGCTCAATTCATCTACCCCAAGCGCAAGGCAGTTGACCTTTCGTCGGGCGAGGATCGCAGCGTGACTGTTGAAATCCGGCACGTCGGAGCCGATCCTCCTTAAACTGCGTCGTTCCTGCAAATCGCCATATCGCTCATTGACGGGGTTCTGAGCGTAATGGCCTTCCATGAGAAGGCCGGTCGGAGTCAAGAGGGTTCTATGGTTTTTTTGTTGGACAAGGTTTTTCTCCCGCCGAGTCGCCACTGTCGCCACCCTTCCATCCGCACTCTTGGTTGAGCGATTTTGTTTCGCTCGGTGCAAGTTGGGTGTTCTCGTTTCAGCCGGTGCTGCCACCTGATTATCGACCTCTATCCATCTCACGACGGAGTGGGCCAGGCCATTAACGCAGTCACCGAAACTCGGCTTTGGGCTTTTGCCTTTCCTTCCTAAGAATGTTTTGACTTTATGCCGCTGCCGGCATCGCTCTCTGGTTGCTGTTGTGCAACGGTTCGTACACCTCTCCGCTCACCCACAGCCGATGCAGCAGCACCGCGAGCTTGCGCGCCGTGGCGATGATGGCTCGTTTCTTGCCGCTCTTCCCGCCACGCTCGGCCAGCTTCAGACCCCAGCGCCGCAGATCACAGTCGGCGCCAAACGGTCCCAGAATGTGTTGCGCTCCTTGCACCAGCAAGGTTCGCAGATACGGGTCGCCTTCCTTGCTGATGTGCATCTGCGGCTCGCTCTGACCGGAGTTTCTTCGTCCTGGCTGTAGGCCCAGATAGCAGCCCACGTCGCGGCTCTTGTGGAAACGATGTGGGTCTTCCAGCGTCAGCAGGAAGGTCAGCGCGATCAGCGTGCCCACTCCTTTGATCTGTTTCAGCACCGCCACCTGCGGATAGCTTTCCTGCGCCAACTGTTCGATCCGTTCGTTGCACTCCCGGATGCGCTCGCTCAGCGACTCGATTCCCGCCAGCAACGGCTCCAGTGCCCGTTGCAGTTCCGGACTCAGCCCCTCCGCTTTCTCCGGATTCATGTTGCGCACGTTGCAGCCGCGCAACCGCTCACCGTAGCTCTTGGCAAGTCCACGTGCCGTATTCACCAGCGCGGTCCGCGCTCGTACCAGCCCGGCCCGCGCCCGGATCACCGTCAGATCCGCCTGCGCTTTCGCGCTGCGATGTTTCACCGGACACAGCAACCGCGGATCGATCCTGGCCAACCGAGCCAGCGTCTGCGCATCCAGCCGATCATCTTTCTTCCGGCTCTCCCCGATCAACCGCACGCTGCGCGCATGTGCCACGATCACTTCGTGCCCCAACCCGCTCAGCACTCGGCTCACCCACGGCGAATGCATCCCCGTCTCCAGCGCGATCCGGCTGCGCGGCATGCTTCCGAATACCTCCTGCATAGCTTTCGGGGTCGTACCCAGTCTCTGTTCCAGCACTATTTCGCCGCCCTCATCCAACCCGCAGTACCAACTTGAGCGGTCGCCCAGGTCCAAACCGATCGTCAGCTTTTGCCCGGAGAAATTCTTGCTCTGCTTTTACCCTTACAGTGCTAACCTTCTTCATTGCCGGTCTCCTTTTTATCTGTGCTTCGAGCACGTCGATAACTTGGGAGCGTACCGCATCCCGCCGGAGACCGGCCTTCTCATCCCATCTGATTTGAACAGTTATGATGTCGCCATGAGGCAAGCCCTCGTGTTCGCAATGATTGCCGTGTTTTCTGGGCTATTGAGCGGGGCGCAGAAGCAGACCGTTGCATCCCATACGGAGACGTTTAAATCGCCTGATGGAATGCTGGTCGCTGTGGTCCGTTCTAAGCGCGCACCCGAAGCGACGGACGAGAGTCGAATCGAACTGCGAACGCAAACCGGAGTAGTCTCGGCAAAGCGCGACTACACTTCCGAAGACGGGGAGCATGGATACGGCGTTACCAAGGCCGCATGGACGCCGGATTCGCAATTCTTCGTGTACAGCCTTGAAAGTTCCGGTGGTCACCAAGCATGGAACTCACCTGTCTGGTTCTTCTCTCGCAAGGAGAACAAGTTCCTCAGTCTTGACCATGCGCTAAACGATGCGGTGGGGAACCCAGAGTTCCACGTCTCTGCTCCTGACCGCGTGACGGTGGAGTTGTACTTTAGCAAGCAGACAAGGACAGTCGCGCTGCATCAGTTGAGATAACTGTTGAGAAATCGCGATAACACTCATTGACTAGCGGTCAAAACGTGTAATGGCCTGTTAGCAGAAGTTGAGGCAACCAGCAGTCATCTAGTGCTGTTCCCCGACCTCGTGAAATTCGTGAGCAAGCCAAAGAGAAGTCCTGAGAAGAGTGGGTATAGCAACGCATCCCGGAGCAGGGTTTCGGTACTCAGGGATAAACCGTGCCAGTACTTCCATTCAAGGTAACGCGACAAGGTCGTCATGATGAACATCCCGCAACCGAAGCATAGGATGCCGCCGATGATCAAGTATTCAGAGAAGGTGAGGGCTTGGAAGGCAGTCTTGCGGTCAGCGAAGCTGAATGGTGCTAACGGTAACCGCACACCGAAAGGACGTACAAGAACCGAAACGACTGCTAGCCAAATGAAGAACACTGGCAGGGCGACCAGCATCTCGATGATAAAGTGGGTCACAGCAAGCCCATACTAGCCCAAAACTGATCGAACGAGTATGTGGTTGTTGAAAAATCCCTATTACGCCAAATACCCTCGCCCGAGTTTTGGTTGTACTCTTTAATCATCGAATGGATGCACAGAAAAGCCGTTGGAGACAGCCCGGGTTTGTCGCCGTAATCGCTGTCGTTTTCCTAATCAACTTGGTTGTGGATTGGATTGTTTTCAAGCCGACGAACCTAGGGTTGTTTATCGTCGTGGAAGGTCTAATCCTGGGCGGCATCGCTTGGTTGGTGACTGCGTATACGTCACCTCGTTCGTAACTGTTGCAAAATCGCCTTTACACTCACCGACCAGCGGTCAAAACGTGTAATGGCCTGGTTACGTAAACCATCCACATTCTGTGCGCACGAAACCGGGGTTCCCCACTCAAAGCAGGTTACTTCCGGTTTGCCCGTAATTCGGGAATTGGCTGTCTGCTAAGGATGCATCCCTCTTTCCGCACAAACTCATGCAAACAAAGTTGCCACAATCGAGGGCTGCACTGACTCAGAACCACTGCGCTAAGAAAAACTCAGTCACAGTGCATGCCGCGTTCCATTCCTCACTTTGGCCATGCGATGGTAAGGAGGAATACGCTGTCGCACTTGGCTTCGACATCATGAGGAACGTCGTGATCGAGCGTAAGCAGCGTTCCGGCTTGCATCTCGATGACCTGTTCTTGAGCGTGAACCTGTATCTCGCCAGAGAGTGACTGAATGGAAATACGCCCTGCCGTTTGATGTTCGTGAAGACATCCTCCGGCTTTGAGCGCAATCAGGACGATCCGAAGGTCGGAGTACTTTACGATCGTGTTCGCGGTATGTTCCGCTTGCCATGGCTGCTCAGATTGGAGCCTACGGACTTCCTCAGCTATGTCAAAGCTGAGTAGCGTACCGGACGTAGGGACTGGCTGGCGAATGCGGCCTTGCGAATGCTCCTCGTGCTGATTCATCAATTGTTCTCCTGTAGTAACCGTGACGTCGTTCGCTGTCGGTTGAGATTCGGTGGCCGAAATAACGAGGTCACCGCCATCGGCAAGAGCCCTGCTTGCAAGTCGTTCCCCAAGCCGAACTCAGAGCCTCGATGGGTTCGCGATCGAATAACCTGACCTGAAACACAGGCGGACACTCCGTTTCCTGAGCCACCGGACACCCGCAGCGGACTACGGTGTGCGACAACAACACGTCGCGCAACGGTACTTCGTAGGTCTGACCGCAAGCATTGCACGGCAGCCGGATCGAGACCGCGTCGAGAATGTTCATTGTTTAAGGCTCTCCGATAGCCGCCATCTTGAACTCTGTGGCGCACACTGCTTACACTGATCGATACCTTGCCCCATGTCTTCTGCGAGCGTCTCAAGGGGCTGGTGGGCGGTCATCCCGAGGCCCGCACCGCCCACCTCAAATTGTCTAAGCAACTACCCGCTTCGGCAGTTTGATCTGCACCAGCAGCATCATCGTCGCTGACCTTGCAGCAATGGCGTGAGGCAGCAGAGGAGGCATGTACGCAAATGATCCTGTTTTGGCCTGATGCACATCATCTCCGAGCGTGACGTCAGCCTCACCGTTCAGGAAGTAAAGTACTGCCGGAGTGGGTGCCGAGTGTGTCGAGAGTTCCTGTCCTGGCGAGAATCCGAACAGCGTGATATTTACGTGGTCGTCCTTCTGTAGCACTCGGCTAAGAATCCCCTCAGTTGGTACATTGACGTCTGCCAGCAAGTCGGCAATGAACTTGTAATCCATGAGTATGACGTTCCTTTCTTATTTCAGGAACTTTCTTCAACTGCTTTGGTCTTCGGACATTCTTCGCAATCGAACTCGCCTGCAATGTCTGGTGCCGCCATATAGTTTCCTTCTGCAAAGAACTTGGCTCGGACAACCTGACTCAGGAGTGCCAACTCGGTGGGTCGCTCGCCGGAAAGCTGTCGGCAAGGGTCTTGTCCATCGATCTCTCTTTTCTCTGAGCCTCGCTGCACTCGTCGATCCCGCGTTCTTCCGAGTGAAAAAGTAATTCTCCCGATTCGGTGCGATTGGCAGCACGGCGGCTTGCCGATGCCGAGTCGGCGATATTCAGGTTCGTAGTCATAGCCAACCTCATTTGCCTGACTCTACTTGGTCGCCTCGATTCGCCCCGGTCAAAACAGCTCACTTAGGAAGCGAAACTGTGTCATTTTGACCGGTCATTAGCTGGCACATTGTCGACAATTCCGGAAGATGCTTCTTGATTATCCGTTATGGCTCCGAGCGGCACATTTCTTCAATTTTCTTCTCCTCTCGCTTCTCATCCGCAGTGGTTTTGAGATCTTAAGCGCACATCCAAGGTTTTATTGGAACGATCACTGCACGCCGGGTAGCGAATGGCTCAAGTTCACGAAGAAGCGGCGACCTAAGGACCGACTCTGGACGGCGAGTGACGAGGAAAGTTCCTTCCCGTCCGCGATAGCCCTGCCGGGCCACGAAAATCTAGGCCTCGGACGGCACTGGCACTTTCTTGCGGATTTCGCGTGGCTACTCACGGGTTTGGTATACGTGGTGATGCTCTTCATCACGCCGGAGTGGCGACGGCTGATTCCGACTTCCGCACAAATTGTGCCGGACGCATGGCACGCAATGCTTCGCTATCTAAGCTTCCACGTCGTGGAAACGCCGGGAGCATATAACGCATTACAGCAGTTGAGCTACGCGGCAGTAATATTCTTGCTCGCTCCGTTCAGCATTGCGACAGGAATAGCGATGTCCCCAGCGGTTGCCGCTCGTTTTCCGTGGTATATAAAAATATTTCACGGACGGCAGAGCGCACGGAGTCTGCATTTCCTGGCTCTTTGCGCGTTCATCGTATTCTTCATTGGACACGTCACCATCGTGGCTCTGCATGGTTTCAGGAGAGAGCTGGCGCTGATTGTTCTAGGCCAGACACACAATCCACACCTGACGCTGGCTCTGGTGGTCTGGCTTTCTGGGTTGACCGGCATCGCCGCGATCCACGTCGTGACCACAGTGTGCTCGCGTCGCCGCCCCCGCTTCGTTCAAAAAGCCACTCAGTCGATCACAGACCCGCTGCGTACCCTCCTTTTCGGCCATGAAATCTCCGCGCAGGACTACTCACCTGCGGACATCTCGCCTTACTTCTGGGTGAACGGCCGGCCGCCAAAAGAGGAAAGTTATTTGGCAATGGCACGCGACCAATTCGCAAACTACAACCTGAAAGTCAGCGGATTGGTTGATAAGCCCCTATGCCTGACGCTGGCTGACCTCCGCGCAATGCCGAAACAAGTTCAAATTACTAAGCATTGCTGCATCCAGGGCTGGTCAGGCATTGCGGAGTGGGGCGGTGTATCGCTGCATCACATCGTCGGACTTTGCCATCCGCTTCCAAGCGCCCGCTACGTCGTTTTCTACGCGTTCGACAACAAATCCACATCGGAGCCACATGCCCAAGGGCCGGGCTACTTCTATGGCACCATTCGCTTGGAGCTGGCGGAAGATCCGCAGACGATTCTTGCCTACGAAATGAACGGCCAACCCCTACCGATTTTGCACGGAGCACCGCTCCGACTTCGAGTCGAAACGCAGCTCGGATTCACCATGGTGAAGTACATCCGCGCGATCGAGTTTGTCGAGGACTACAAAACCATCGGCCAGGGCCAAGGCGGCTGGCGAGAGGATTACCAGTATTTCAGCCAGGAGGCGGGGATCTGATTCAAAAGGTTTGTACCTGCACTGTCTTGACGGTTGGGCATTCCACGCGCACGTGGAAAGCCTTTCTCGACCTTCTGCGAGCACACCGAGTAGAGCGTGTCATAGATGTGCGTAGTATCCCGCGTTCACGACACAATCCGCAGTTCAACCAGAAGACCCTACGCCCAAAGCTGCGGGCCGCGAGGATCGGCTACGTGCACTTGCAAAAGCTCGGAGGCTTGCGCCACGCGCGCCGCGATTCTTCGAATTTGGGGTGGCGTAATAGCTCGTTTCGTGGATTTGCCGACTACATGCAAACCTCGGAATTCGACGCCGGGTTACAGAGGCTGATCAAGTTGGCTCGGCAAAAACGGAGTGCATTGATGTGTGCGGAAGCGGTGCCTTGGCGTTGCCACCGTTCGCTCATCGCGGATGCGCTGACTGTGCTCGGGATCCGCGTTGAGGACATCATGAGCAAAAACCGCTCTACGTTGCACCGTCTGACTTCTTTTGGACGCGTGCGACACGGTCGCATCACATACCCTAGGAGCAAGGGCAGCCCGCTTCTATCGCCACACGTTCGCACATCTCGGAAGGAAAACGGACTTGCCAGTTGAATGTCGCGCCATTTTTGCTCAGGAGACGCCAATGGATCTGCAGCTTTGTTACAACGCTAGCGAAGATACGTTTCCCTTGTCGCTACACTTCAAACAGTTCTATGGCCCGTTTGGGTTTCCGACGCCTTGTGATGGTCTGAGCGCAGCGTTGCTGCCATCCTCGGCGGAGTTTACGGTCTACCCATCAGCGTCCGCAGTTTCTCTGTAGGAATGAAAGTGGTAGACTTCGCTCCGGTTCGATTTGCTTGGGGGCGTTATGGGCACGGTCAATGCTTCTTTCCGGCTCGCACTCACAACCAAAAGCGATGAGGAACTCTGGTGGTTGTTTCTCACTCACGGGGAAGAGAACTGTGCTAACGAGTTTTGGACGGAAGTAAGATCTAGGCAAGAGGCTGGCACGCTTAATAGAGCCAGCCCGTTTTGGGCTACCGGAATCCCGCCGATCAATCGTTTAACGCAAAGGGTTGAACCGAAAGCGCACTTCCTGGAGCGAATTTCGCGCAGCGGGGGACACGAGCGGACTTTGAGCGATGATGCTCTGAAATCCATGCTGGCCTATGATTGGCCGGGAAACGTGCGCGAACTGGAGAATTGTCTCGAGCGTGCGTGTGCGCTAACCAGCGGACCGGTCATTCACCTTTGCGATCTGCCCTCGAACGTCAATAGTAGTGGCGTTGCCTTTTCCCCGGGAGATAGCTCAACCAAAATCATTCCGATGACCGAATTAGAGCGGCAGACAATTCTCAGCACTATCACTCAACTCAATGGCGATAAGCTCATGGCGGCGCGTCTGCTGGGCATCGGCAAGACGACCCTTTATCGCAAACTGAAAGAGTACGCTTCCCAGGATAGTTAGAAAAACTGCATTTTTGTCCCATAACGAAACGTTTTCAGATGCGATGCCGAATGGAAATATCTGTATTTTCAACGCTCGCAGTCTGGCCCGCTGCGTGCAATTGTATTCCTCATGATTCTATTAATGACAACCTCCACCAAAGCTCAGGATTGTGGAATCGCAATCACCCTGGCTACTTCTGAACCAGTGAAAATAGCCGCAACTCTCGGTCAAGCCGCAGCTCTACTCAAAGCTGATGAGTTCGCGGCAGTGATTGTTGACCAGCAATTTCAGGAAGCGGAGCCGGATGAAGCCGAGCGGGTTCTTCAGCACATGGGCATGGCGACTCCGCTCTACATCAATTTGGCGATCAGTGGGGTCGAACGGGTCATCCGTGAATTGCGCACAGCTCTGCACCGCCGGAAAAAAGAGATGCTGATTGCGCGTCAGGGTGCGGAGCAAAAGTTGCGCAACGAGTTGAAGGACACAGTCACGGCGCTACTGCTCTCCTGCGAAATGGCTCTCCAAGTTCCTACTCTTCCTTCCGCCGCCGAGGTAAAACTGCGCGCAGTGGACACTCTCGCTCGGGCCATGCGGGAAAAAATCAGCGCGCAGGTTTGATTCGAAGGAGGGATGACCCAGGTCTCGCCGTTTTTTGCGAGACCTGGGATGCAACACTCGCACCCAAGGTGGCAAGGTTCATATAAAGCGTGGTTGCCATCCCGGCGTGCAACAGTACCCGTTCGGTCTCATCTGGGTCGGCTTCTTGGAGTTGTTGATCAACCACGAGTAACACAAAGTGGCCGGATTCTAGTAGCGAGAGACCTTGGGGAGGCTCGCCGCCATTTTGACTGGCTGAGCAATAGTCGCCGTGATAGCCGTTGTGCAATCCTGAGCTCTGTTAGAAGCGGTTATCAGTAGAATCATGGCCAATGCAATTGCAAACGGCGTACCACACTGATAGAACGTTGAAAGTACACGGACTTCCGTTTGGAAGGTGGCATGGGCTGTTCCACACCACGAATTAGCCCATAGCTTTTTGCCTACTTTGGAAATTGGCCCTTTTTAATCTCTGGGTGTGGGAATTTTCTAGAGACTGCCCGGTCACGCGCCTCTAGGTATACGCGATGGCGAAATTCAATTGCATTAGGCGGCTCCAAGACCACGCAATGAAAGGTTAATTGCTCTAGTCCAAAGGATTCCGAATAAATGCGTGTGCCTAAATATCGGCGTTAGTGCCGAACAGCGGGCAATTATGCGCCACATTCTCATTGCCAGGGAAGAACTTGTGGAATGGCAATTGTCGTGCTAGGTTTCATCGCGGTATGGAGTTCGGTTCGCGACTGGTTGCTTCCTCGGTGCTTAACGGTACTGGAGCTAGCCACAGTGTCGAGCGGCCTGAGGGGGACCGCTCCTCACTATTTGTTTGGAGGGTCAATACGGTCGCCTCTGCTGTCCAAACGATGGGATGGTCAACTTCCTCTCGACCTGACCGGCTGGAACTTCATTGTTAGACGTACTTCGAAAAAGCGAAACTCTGTCGAGTCAGAACTTGAATAGAAACATTATGAATATTCTGCAAACATTAGGGGCCGTACTACTGGGTGCAGGGTTGGGGGCTCTCTTGATCTGGATTCAGCAAACTGCCGCGAAGAGGCAGTTCCGCAAAGAGATAGAGGCCCGAATCGATCAAGCTCCATTCGCTGGACTCAGGGGGCAAAGGCTGGTGAAAATCCGGACGGCCAAAGGTAACTTCGGGCCTGAGTCGCCCCCGACGGTACTTTCTCGAACCCGTCGACACATGAGGTTCCGGTGATCTTGGAAATTTAAAGAACTTGCTACAAGCCTGACTCGCCCAAAGCGCTTTTGTGGGATTTGCTCATTGTGGTAGCGATTGTTTATAGAGCCAGATAATCCCACGCCGTGGGCACCGCCGAAACCAACATACCCCCGCAACTATCGTCTTCCGAAAAACCGAGAAGACTTCCGGTCAAACCTAAGTAGTTAAAACTCTTACAGCCCTCGCAAAACAATGCACCATTGCGGCTGAATCATAAGAGCAGTACGGTTTTTCCAGAACAGGCAACTAGGTTGTCCATCAAATTAATCACTACTGCAATTCCACCACTCTAATAGGCTGTAGGGGGCCTTCCACCACAGGCGCGAAGCCCTTTTCGGGAATTCCCGTTACCAAAAGTTACCGCAGTTAGCTTCCCGCTCCGACTTTCCAAATGTAGGGTGCGAATATATAGATTTTGATCAATAAATCGCGCAAGCTGACCTAATTTCCACAAGGGCTTTCTAACTATGCTGGAATACAACCCCTATGAATCGCGAGTACTCCGGATAAATGGAACTAACGCTATCAGCTGGGACTTTCTTGCTGAAACTGCAACTGCACTTCCATGTCGGGATACTATCAACGTTTTTGTGCGGCCTCGGAAGACAAGCCATTTTACGCACCGCAAAAAGCGATTTTGCACTAACGCACTAAGGACTAAAAGTCCTGTTCGCATCATGTGTTTCCCCAAACATTATCAATGCCTTACTGCGAAGCTCAACTAGGAGGTTATCTTGCTGGCTACGACATCAGAGAACGGAATGCACAATAGGAGGATTATGGTCACCAGCCTGAAGTCTTCCGTCGCCTTTTCCGAATCCTGCGACCCCGTAAGTGTGAACTCGCAGGAGTGCGCGATGTATTCGGCAACGCAAATTGCTGTCGGCACCCCGGTGCTCATGCGGCTTCAAACCGGTGCAGAGGCCACAGGCCAGGTCGCCTTCTGCAAAGCCTCACCTTCCAGCGATAAATTGTGGGGGGTAGGTATAGTGCTTGATAGGCCAGGAAATTTCAGCGGGCTCAACCCAGGTCATCCTAAAGAGAGGATGGACGGCGATGACGCTGCCGATGTTTTGTTAGATGATAAAGAGATTGGTGAAGGTGTCGCGAAGACCCCCGAATCGGAGTGTATGCCGGACATGCCCCGCGCGGAAGCAGACACGATGCGCATTGAACTGCTGATAGAGATGCGCAAGGAAATGCACGCGATGCTGACTGACGCGGGTGCGCAATTTCAGGAAGAACTTCAGACTCAAAGAAAGAACACCACGATTGCCGAGGGTCTGTTGCGAGACGCAGCCGATGTTCGGTCGGTTGCCGCCAGACAGCAGTCGCTTGCGGAAACTTTGGATCGCAAAGTTACCAATGGGGTTGAAAACGCTCTCCAACAGATTGAAATTCGCATGGACACACTCCTGCGGCAAGCCCAGTCGGAGTCGGAACAACTTCAGCAACAGCTTCGGATTGGAGGGGATGAAATGGATCGCCAGGTGCATCAATCGGTTTCTGCGCAATTCGAAAAGGCGCAACGCCAGTTCTGTGAAGTCGCCGACAAGTACTTCGAAGAGAGGAGGCAAGGGATAGCAGATGCAACCACATCAATGGCGCAAGCGAGTGATGAGATCTATAGCGCACTTCAGGAACGCCTGCGAAATGAGTTTGACGGCAAACAGGGCATTATCGGCTCGAACCAGAATGCGATAGCAACCGAACTGGCACGCCTCGAGGCGCAGGTCAGGAATGTCGATGATCGTACCTCTAAATTGGACAAGCTCTCCCTTCAGCTTGAGGCTGACTTTAGCGGTCGCCTGGATCAGATGGTGTCCGAAACAATTACGCAGGCGCGTACAAGCATGGCACATCTTCTTGGAGAAGTCCGAAGCGAGCAATTAGGAATAGCTCGTGCAGAGGTGGAGAACATGGTAACTACGCTATCTACTCGCGCTGATTCCATAATTAAGGAAGAGCTCCGCCCATTCATTGACGTGCTGATCCGCGAGCGCGATGAAACGCAGATTCAAATTGCTGCTGTAAAACAAGAGAAAACAGAATTGCAACTTTGGCTTGTGCAACAAGATCAGGATTTCAAAAAGTCTATTGAGAAGGCTTTGTTCGACGCCAGACTTCAAGGAAAGACAAGTGTACAAGAGGTTCTCGATATGATCCAGGATCCCGTTGACAAACTTAGCTGCGAAGCGAAAAACAAAATTGGAGAGCTTGCGGCACGCCAATACGTCGAACTAGGTGATGGCATTCGGCGCTTGCGGAACGAACTCGCGACGCTCAAGCAGCAAGCAGGAGATTCTCTTCTGGCCTCCTTTCAGGCTGTTAGCGCCAAGTCTGATCCGAACGATAAGCTCGTGTAGCGGTATCTCCGGTGGCAGGAATAACAGCTTGGCACGCCACCGGAATAACATTGGATTTGGCGGGTACTGAGATTGCGCCCGGCAACTTGTCGGCCTGAACTGATGGTCAAAAGGAGTCTCAACTGATTTTGGCTGGCGGAATGGATTGCTCATCGCTTCGATCATGCGATACTTTTGCTACCTCGTTGAGCGCGTCTTCCACCTTACGCAGGAGTTCCGAAGGGAGGAAGGGCTTTTCCAGGACGTTTGTGCCGTATTTGATCGGTTCGCACAATCCAGGAAACTGGTCACCAAAGCCCGTTATGAACAAAAACTTCGTGTTGGGACGAGCAGCACGAACTCGCTCCGACAGTTCTAGTCCGTTGAGTCGGGGCATAACAACATCGCTCACCACAAGGTCTATTGTGCCAGCGTGGTGCTGGCATAAGCGCAGCGCATCTGCTCCATCAGCGGCAGGAAGGACGCAAAACCCATTGCTTTCAAGTGACCTGTGCAGAAGGTTTCGAAGGTTTTCGTCGTCTTCGACTATCAAGATAGTCACGGAACGCCGGGGTGGCGCGACGTAATGTCGCAGGTGCGGCGATTGACTTTCTCTTGCACGTCGTAGCTCCAACTCGCGGACTGTCCGTCGAGCGAGTATGCGTAAGGCATGGTTCTGCTCCTCTGTCATGAGGTGTGGCACTCGATCCATCACAGCCAGCGCACCCAGGGGATGGGCCTCATCTGTGACTAGAGGCATTCCTGCGTAGAATTGAATCCCGAGTTGCTTCACCAGGAAACTGCTCGTAAACCTTTCGTCAGACGGCGGATTCGGGACAATCAGGACATCGGGTTGCAAGATTGCAGAGTCAAAGAATGAGCCATCTCGTGGAATCTCATCCAACTCAAGGCCAATTTTCGCCTTAAACCATACCCTCTGCTCGTCGATGAAAGCAATGACGGCGACTGGAGTATCACAGATAAGGGCAGCCAGATGAGCAATATCGTCGAACGCTTGCTCGCATGATGTTCCCACAATTCGAAGGCTATGAAGTCTTTCGAGACGGGAGTTCTCGGTTTGTGGGGTGGGCGAACGCACTGATACCTCACAAAGTTGTGAGGACCCCTATCCTCAGCCCGCTCGACGTAGGCTTAGGGCTGCAGATCGGTAGGCTGCTCTGCGCATGCCCTACTGCTGTTGTAACGAATAATACAGCACGTCAGTTGCCAATCCATAACTCCTGCCTCGCCGACGAGAACATACCTGAGAAGTGCCGTCTGATAGGCACCAGTGCCGATATTTCGGCATAGCTTTGCCGTACGCTCTTTGGTTCGTGCCTTGCGTGATAGGATTGGCACGATCGGTGACTGGTCTGGAAGAATTGATGAACACCCACATTCTCGCAGTTGACGACAGTCCGATGGTAAGGAAGAGGCTCCGGGACATGCTGCAACAGCACGTTCTGAGTGCCAACTCAAATCAATCAAACCATTGGGAGTGCGAAGTCTGGGGCGACGCGTCGAACTTACTCTTAGCGCACTACTAATTGATGTTCCCACATAGTGACTAGACCCTTTATAGCTCGACTAATTAAGTTATTAAACAGTACTGTATAAATATTGAAAGGATCGACTCCAAGATTGACATGGAGAAGCCAAGGAAAAGCTCTGACTCTTGTCGCCGTCCTGGAAGGTACCTCACAACCTGTGAAACGTTGTTCTAATCTAGAGCGCAGGGGGCAAGGGAGTATGCCGGGAGCGAATACTCATGTTTGATTCCGCTCATCTCACAGATCTGACAGCCGGCCAGTATCGCGATTTGCTTGATCTTGCGCAGCTCGCAATCACACAGACAACGATTGATACTCTTTTCGCGACCTGGGCACTCCGAGTGCAGCAAGCCTTGAGTTTTGATGTTCTCACGTTGGGTGTGTACGACTCCCGTTCGGGAAGCATCCTCCTGGATATCTGGAAGGGGGGCGAAGCCCTGAGCCGATCGGAATCGCTTCCCGTCAATAGTTGTGCAACTGGTTGGGCGTGGAAGAGGCAACGGTCTGTCATTGTGCAAGATTTGGCTGCCGAGCAAAACTTGCCCGCTTTTTTAGCGTCACTTAAGCATTTAGGTATTCGCTCGTATTATGTCCTGCCCCTCACTACCGTCCGACAGAGGTTGGGAGCAGTAGGCTTCGGCAGTTTCATGGTCATCCCTGACAGGAAAGAGAAGATTGAGTTATTACGCCGCATGACTGCTCTTGTCGCTCCACTAGTAGAGAGCGCACTCGCAGCCGATTTCGTGGCCAATGCGCATTGTCTCGAGGGTCCCGCTGTTGTAACTGCGCGTCCAGAACTAGAACCCCGACTCTTCGATCTGCGCGGTCAAGCCGGCCAGGTTGAAGCTTTCCACGGCATCGTGGGGAACAGCGCTCCGTTACAAGAACTGCTTAGACAAGTGAGGATAGTGGCTGCCACGGATGCGACGGTGCTATTGCTAGGAGAGACGGGTACCGGTAAGGAGTTAGTTGCACGTGCTATTCATCGGCTCAGCACACGGGCCGACAGGGAGTTTATTGGCGTCAACTGTACTGCAATTCCGACGGACCTGTTGGAAAGCGAGCTTTTTGGGCACGAAAAGGGCGCATTCACCGGCGCGATCAATAAACGCATAGGTCGCGTAGAAGTAGCTGACAGAGGTACTCTGCTATTGGATGAGGTAGGGGATCTTCCCAGCGTGATTCAGCCGAAGTTGTTACGAGTCCTGCAAGATAAGGAATTCGAAAAGCTTGGGAGCAACCGGACTGTGAAGGTCGACGTTCGCCTGATCGCTGCAACGCATCAAGACTTGCATCATAGTGTCGCTGAAGGTCGCTTCCGTGAGGATTTATTTTATAGGTTGAATGTCTTCCCGATTTACATCCCCCCTCTGCGAGAGAGAAGAACAGATATTCCAGTTCTTGTGCGTTACTTCGTGTCCAGATACGCAGGTGAAGCCAAGAAGCCGATCGCGACTATCCCTGCCGACGCGATGGAGGCCCTTCAGAATTGGAGCTGGCCTGGGAACATTAGAGAATTACAAAACTTTATCCAGCGATGCGTGATTTTGACCAATACACCTGTGCTGACGGTGCCGCTTGGCGAGCTAAGAAAGGACACGAGACGATCCCCTGGCAAGATGTCCCGAGAGGTAGAGCGCCAGCTAATTCTTCAGGCTCTAAAAGAGACAAGCGGGGTCATAGGGGGCGCATCAGGAGCAGCTATGAAGCTGGGGATCAAACGCACGACCCTTTACTCGAAAATGAAAAAGCTGAACATTACTCCTCTTGGATTCTCGAACTAACCACCGCATAACCTGACTCCTCTCGTTCGTCTTCCGTATTCCATGGCTTGTAGTCACGTCGAAGTGTCGAGTCGTAACACGTTTATCGACAGTTGTTCAACACAGTTCCTAGGCGAAGATGTAATGCTAAGTCACTAGTTTCTATAAGTTACCCTCCGGCATTCCGAAGATGAGACTGGTAATATCGGGGAGACCTCTATACCCGATGCCGATTTTTTAACGCCGGCAGGGCACATGCATTGTCTATGTTCCTTTTGCTGGTCGACGGAGTGAACGTATCCGCAATCAGCGCGGCTTTGTTCCGCCTCGAAAAGTCCAATTTTATGTAGTGGCAAACCATAGTGCCTCCGGCAGGAACATGATGGCGATGGTGGTCGCGGGAGTTAGTATTTGCTCACCTCAGCCTTCTCCTTCGCCTCGTGACTAATAAGTACCGGCGGTTCCCCGTGAAGTGCCGAACCGCGGATCGAGAGTACCGAAAGCTCAGTTGGATCCAGATTCGTTAAGACCGATGGCGTCGAATGGTCTGTCTTTTGACAGTTGACACTCGGGAGCCCCTGTCAAGGAGGCGTGTTTTCTATGGCTTGGAAATGGAGAAGAACATGCACTACTGGTTGTCGGAATTTGTGTCGTATCCCAACGGGGTCTTTATCTGATCGCGACAGAAGCACGCGATCGAAAAGAGCACACAAGACCGTCTAAGGCGGGACAATGAAAACTCCATATGGACTGGATGTTAGCGAGAATTGTGTTTCCTGTAAATTGCGAAAAGGCCATTGGTTTTGCTCCCTTTCCTCTGGAGTACTTCAGTCGTTTAATGACTTGAGCCATCTTAGTACCTACCCTGGCGGTGCCATTCTTTTCGTTGAAGGCCAGGTCCCACGAGGAGCGTCCGTACTCTGTTCGGGGAAGGTGAAGCTTTCTACGACGTCGAGTGACGGAAAAGTATTAGTCGTGAAGATGGCCCAGGCAGGAGAGATCCTGGGATTGAGCGCGGTAATTTCAGGTACCTGCTACGAAGTTACTGCCGAGACCGAAGTGCCCTGCCAAGTCAACTTCATCCAACGGGAACCCTTTCTACGCCTAATGGAGAAATATGGCGAGGTTGGACTTCATTCTGCAAGGGAGTTGAGCTCTGATTTCCAGACTACATACCGGGACATTCATCATTTCGTGTTTGCCCGCTCAACTTCCGGAAAGTTGGCGAAGTTACTTCTTTCGTGGACCCCGAGCCGTGAGAACCATACTCTTGGGAGTGAGATTCGAATACACAATGTAGTAACTCACGAAGGAATGGCGCAGATGATTGGGACTTCGAGGGAAACCGTTACCCGGCTCCTATGTGACCTGAACAAAAGGGAACTGATTCGGCGGGAGGGCTCAACGTTAATCATACGTAATCGCATTGCGCTGGAAGCAATGGCTGCATAGAGCGGGCGAGGACTGTGACCTGACAGAGGGTTTTAGGGCCTGTTATCCTTCATATATGAGTAGCAAGCTAAAGGCACTTCAGCTGAACGTGGGCCCATTCTACGGGCCAACTTGAATGATTTCCCTGATTCTGCGGGCGAGTGTTTTCAACGAAAACGGTTTCGGCAGGAACCTTGTAGAGAGATCAATTGCTCCATGATCCGTCATGCCTTCTGCGTAGCCGGAAACAAATAGTACTCTCACGTTTGGCCTTGCATCACGAAGTCGTTCAGCTAGCTTTGTCCCTCCCATCCGAGGCATCACCACATCAGTGATCAGCAGATCGATTGGTCCACGGAATTCGGCAGCCATGCGAATCGCATCCTCTCCATCGACCGCTTCTAAAACCCTATACCCATTTAAGAGAAGGAACTGCCTCTCCAATTCACGAACCGCAGTGTAGTCTTCAACGAGCAATATGGTTTCGCAACCGCGCTGTATAACTTTCTCTACTGGCGTGTAACGTTGCAATTCGCAACACTGGGTTTGAACGCTCGGTAAATAGATTTTAAAGGTTGTTCCCACTCCGGGCTCGCTATATACCCGAACGAAACCCCCACTCTCCTTGATGATGCCATACACGGTTGCCAAGCCCAGCCCCCTGCCCTCGCTCTCCTCCTTAGTAGTATAAAAGGGGTCGAATATATGTGGGAGATGCTGCGGAGGGATACCTAGGCCGGAGTCGGTAACGGTGAGTAAAACATAGTTCCCCGTGGGGGCAATGGCGTGTTTCTGGACATAAGCTTCGTCAAGTCTGATGGCGGCCGTTTCTATCGTAAGGTTGCCTCCATTTGGCATTGCGTCTCTCGCATTGGCGGCCAGGTTCATGAGTATCTGCTCAACCTGAATTGGATCGGCTTTCACGATCCCAGGATGCGCCCCGGGAATGAAGACGAATTCAATGTCCTCCCCTATCAGGCGCAACAGTATTTTGCTGATCTCATCAATCACAATATTCAAGTCCAGAAGCTGCAAGGTTTGCGCTTGCTTGCGTCCGAATGTCAGTAGCTGCCGCGTCAGATCGGCCGCGCGGCGCGATGCTCCCATGATTTCCTGCGCGTTACGCCGCAATGGATGCCTTGAGCTGAGGGAATCCAATATCAATTCGGCATACGAATTGATTACCATCAGCAAGTTATTGAAGTCGTGGGCAACGCCACCTGCCAGGCGCCCGATAGCATCCATCTTATGGGCTTGCAGAAGTTGAAGCTCCAGTCTGCATCGCTCTGTAATATCGTGATCAGTCGAGATGAAGTGAGTTATTTCGCCTGCACTGTCGCGAAATGGAGTGATGGTCTTTTCGACTGAAAAGGCTTCGCCATTTCGTTTCTGGTTGACAACGTTTCCACGAAAAGTGTTGCCGGAAAAGACTATCTGCAACATTTCTTCGAAAACAGCCGGGGCCTCTTTATCGGAGCGTAAAATCTGGACAGACCTACCCAGAACTTCGTTCTTCGAGTATCCAGTCAAACTTTCAAATCCTGAATTTACGTACTCAATGATGCCCAATTCATTCATAATCACGATCGGATCGACGGATTGATCGACTGCCTGCCACAGCAAGCTCGATATCTCGCCGCCAGTCTTCTCATCAAACGGTGGGGTGGCGTTCTTAACCATGCTAATGTCCACTCGTGGCAAGTGGGAGCCAGTACGAATAATTTCCAGACCTTTCGTGGAACGCTTTTTTTTCATCGGACTTCGCGCTTGTGTTGGACTAAGCTTTCCCGAGCACCCAATTTGGAAATGGTTGTTGCGGCGACGCTCCGAAACTCATGATGAGGTCACGAACTTTCTCACGGCGTGCCAATAGGGATAAGGCAAGCTTCTCCAGCGCTTCCCAGTCGCTTCCATACCACTCTGGAGGGATCGTTCCTGCTGAGCGCCAAACCGTCGAATCGGGCATTTTCTCGATCCGCGACAACCACGGTTCAAACGAGTCCCAGCCGCATATTGTTTGGTATACTTCATTCTCTGCATACACCCCTTGCGTCGCCCTGTCGGGGAACGTCGTCCAGTCGCCCGTGTTGAAGCAACATCCTTGGTCAATGAAAGTTACGTTGTACTTTTTCTCTCGCAACCGCCGCCAAAACATTGCTTGGCGCCCGTCGGTATTGCACGTCCATTTATCCACTGCCAGGATCCCGGCAAATGTCTCCGGATTTCGCAGCTGGCTCAGCATCGTCACAGCAAGATTATCGAATACCTGCCCTTCTAGCGGGCTAACGACATAGCGTGCCCCGAACTGTGCACCCGACTCGCAGGGAATGTTGAAGCGGTCGAGCTGTATGCTTAGCGCAGAAGTGTCCTGTATTAACTCCGGCCCTACATCCACTATGGCTCTTGTTGCTACTGGAAGTCCTACACATTCAGCCAGCACCGTAGCCAACATTTCATTTGCCAGTACTCGTAAGTGTTGGGGATTGTTTCTAAACTTCACGACATACGAGTGGCCGTCGGAGCATTTCAAGAGGTGCGCTTGCGTTCCTCCTCGCATGCGCCTAATGTGTTTCACCGCCTCGACCGTTGGTGTTTTTATTTCGATTGCCGCAGGTCCCGGTGAGCTTCTCAACACCTGTTCACCTCAAAGTAGGTAGGTACCGTCCCTATCGAGCTTCGAGGCTAGTACTAGACCTGCGCTTTCAGTGTGATCTCAATCACAATGACCCTAAATAAATACATTGCCACTTCCAAAAAAGGAATTCTGAGGACAAGCTTGCATCGTGCCCGAACCCTTGTCTCCGTTTAGCCGAGCGGCACAACAGAAATGCTTGCTTCACCTACAATGCCTACACTTGTACCCGGCCGCCTTGTCACTGCGCACGCGACCTCCACTCTCGGAGCGGAACAGAGGTACTACAAGGCTTTAGAAACGACGCAAGGCGGGTAGCACCGCAAGGCGTCTTTTCTAGATCCTGCCCCGTACGCGACCTTGAAGCTTTTTTTTGCGGTTTCCTGTCCACTGCTAGGCCAGCTCAGTGCCATTTTCGGGAAATCAACGCGAGGACTCGGAAGATTGACATTTCCATTTTGGGAGCGGGCATAGATTTAAACATCTACAAAGTGATTGCCGTCACATGCGCAACTGCAGTCAAGGGTCTACTCTGCAGCAGGTCGGCAAGTAGTCGTAAGTAATAAGGAGCCTGAACACACTTTACCCTCCTGTGCCTTAGCTCAGCGTGTTGTTAACGACATTCGACAAACGATTTGGTTGTGGGGTTAAGGTAGGCTCTTGCGTTCCAAACCGCTAAACAACGAGGAGTTTCAATGAATACACTGTTAACACATCGGTGGACCATAGGGCACGGCGGTCATGAGTACAAGCCCAACCCCGCGATGCTACTGTCTTTACTGCAAACCCTCACTGCTCTGGGTCGCGCGGCAAACTTCGCATTACATCCACGTTTTGACCAAGCAGCTTCACTAAAGGAATGTACCTCGCACAAGCGAGGCAGAGTTGCGAACGGAGTTCGTTCCCACGCCACGTTCGCTATTGTCTACATTTGCCTATGCTTTCTCGGTTTACGACAGGCCAACGCACAAGGTGCTTACGAGTACGGGTGTGAATCAGCAAGCGACCGAGCGACAGCTGGCAGTGCTTCGGGTATTAGACTGCCGTACCGAGAGGTGTTTACACAATTACAGACTTGTCCGCTAGAAAACCAGCCCATATTGGAACTCCCCGACGCTCCATCAGCAGTCAGCGGCCCCGCCATAAGAACTGGGTTGGCAGCGGATCGGTCACTGTCGGAGCTTGACGTCAGGGACTTGGCAATAGAATCGTACACAGGGAAACAGCCTAAAACCATCGATCATCAGTTTCTCTTACTTAATGGATTACTTGTAATTAGCGCAGTGGCCGACGCGGAGTCGACTCTCCTATGCAGTCGATGCCGGGAGGTTAATCCTATACTTGGAAGTCATCCGACGAGGCAAAAAATCTACGCGATCGGTGTACCGTTAACTGCTTTTCAGATCTATCTCGCTTATCACTATAAGAAGCTATCTCCGACTCGCAACGGGGTCATCACCGGGTGGAAGGCTTTCCCTGTTGCTTTTACCGCTATCCACGGTCTTGCCGCGGTCAACAACTTTCTGGTTGCGCACTACACACAATGACGCAGAGTAAGCGCGCATTAATACCTGGGGAGAGCTGGCATGAAAAGTATACAAATAACGCTCCTATTACTAATCTTAATGTCGGTAGCGCACGGACAAAACAATGTCAACACGGATGATGTGAAGATTGAGTTCGGCTTCTTAACACACAAGCAACTCGGTCAACGCATTTTTGCCGGTGAACGCAATATGATTGCAGGGTTGCGAGACACTAGTCCAGTACTTGAAACATATCTTCAGAGTCTCTGGCCCAACGCCAAGGAGAGTCCAATTGATGATGCGTACTTCTTGAGCACAATCAATTTTAAACGTGATCTTAGCTCTTTAGGTCACAGCCGGCGAGGCTACCAGACTTTTCTCTTTGGGGGGATCCCTGCAAGCAGAAAAGTGCGGCTCAATAACGGAACAAAATGGGCGCTGTCTCCGGACGGCTATCTCGACATGATGTTTGTCGATATAGAAGACTTCGACGCAGACACATACGATCTCAAATACTTACAAAAGGATACTTGGGGCCGTACGTCATGTCTGATATTTTCTGTTGCGCCAAAGAACACACGCCGCGGAGGACAATTCAAAGGCCAGATATGGGTTGAGACCTCGAACTTTAAAATTATCAGGATTGAAGGAACGTTTACAGTATCACCCCTGTCATTTCTCAAACGTCAGGTTGGAGGGAAAGTCCCATTATATTTCAGTTTCGAGAGTGTCAGAGAGGAGGTTGCTCCTGGATACTGGCTACCCTCTTATACATACTTTGATGAGAACAGGAGATGGCAGGATATTTATCACAACGGAGAGACAGACTTCCACTACCGGGGTCACATCTTCATTTGGGGTTATAAGAATACCAATCCAGAAACAGTCGCCAAAGGAGGTGACGACTCTGATGTCATATTACGTTTAGAGAAAGACAAACTTCTGGCTAGCCCTGGCCCTGTAGAGCAGCGGCTAAATGCCATTGCTCGACAAATATTGGTTGCTAGCGACATTCATCTGCCCGACATCAGGTGCCGCGTGCTTTTGACGACCCCTATTGAAATCTTTAGCGTCGGTGACACCATTGTTCTAAGCCGTGGCCTGCTAAATATATTGCCGGATGAGTCGGTTATTGCCGTTTTGCTGGCGCGTGAGATTGCGAACTTGACAATGGGCGGGATTCGCATTCGCCCGAAGACTTTGTTCCATGGAAGTTTGTTTCACGAAACCGGGACGAAGGATTTTGAAGGGCTTGGCATTTACGAATCCTCCGAGGAAGATGCGGCAGCCTGGAAAAACGCTCTCGTTCTGGCCAATCGGGCCGGATATTCGAATGGGATAGGCTATACTTCCTTGTTCTTTGCCCAATTGGTTCAACATTCCAAACAGATTCCTAATCTTGTTCAAGCCCGATTTGGACGTGATGTGTTGGACATGTGGAAAATGGCATCAGTATTTCAAACTGCCTATGGCTCAACGAACGTGGCCCGACCGTTATTGCTGCGAGGTAAGTACGTTATTGACTCGTGGTCTGATGGCATTGATGTTCGCCCCGAATCAGTCAATCGTGTGCAGCCTTGAATCTGCCCCACTGAGAGGTAGTAATTGGGAGCCAAGCGCTGTATTGAGATCGAATTACGAGCCGCAGCCCGACACAGTCTTGGCTCTTAGAACGAAGCCATTCGCAGCCTTAAGGTATGGACGGACTTGCGGGGTCATCGTGCTGAACAGCTAGGAAAACACCAACTCCGCCGAGGCCACCGATTGCAACCCACTTCGCGTACTCGGAGCTCAAAATACCGCCTGATGCGCTCGGCACGGCTCCCGTCTCTTTCTTAGTCTTCACATCTTTACAACCATCGGATTCGTGGCGAGTAGTCTCTTCTCCTTGGCGGAGGGTACCAGCCTGTGCAGTCAACTCGCCTTTCGGTGCCTTCCCATTCGAAGTGTCCAACCTCACATCATTCTTCACAGCTGCGATCTTAATATTTCCATCCACGTCGATGATTTCATATTGCGTCCACGCGGTAGAGACTGGCACGATGGTCATGCAGCCGACCCTAACGCTGACTCCGTGAGATGTGTAAACACTGATGCTCCCATGCTCGAGGGAAAGACCGGGTACGCCGAATTCCACCAGCGAGGTTGGAAGAATCACCACATTCGTGCCAAGTTCCTTTAAGGTTGCGCCTGATCGCGAATCGGTTTCGAGCAAATCACCAGGGAACAGGGCGGACGCATCCGGTATCACTTCACCATTGCGAAGCACGGCTCCTCCGCCGGTATAGACCATTCCGCCAGGATTAGCCCCTGTCACCCACAACGGTGTCAGGCCTATTACCATCCAGCAAATGATGGTTCGTAACATCCCGCCAATCGTAGCTCCCGTGTGCCGCGCTGTCAATTAATTTTCATTCCAATTATTTCCTCGTTCAAACTCGATAGTGGCAGCTTTGGCCATATTGCCTTCTGGTGCGAGCCTCGAAGAAGAAATCTTCGACCTTATATTTCGACCTATAGAAACCAGTTGGGAAGAGAGGTCGGGGCACTCGAACGGCGCTCCTGTACCCCGGCAGTCCAGAGTTGTCTGGAATCGTTCGTAAAGACCTGTTGCCGCAAAACACACGCTACCTCGCCCGACAGAGACCCTTAACACTGGAGAGTGCGGCCAAGCCGATCGGCAACGCATCACCGTTAAACCATGATGTCTAGTTATCTCGTTCGGAATGAATAAGTGCCAGTACATTTTCCAGGACCGGATCCTTGCCTGAGAGAATATCAGTGGGTTTCGTTGGAACCACGATGTCCGGATCTACACCCTTATCCCAACTCTTGCCGCTTGCGAGAACCCAATGCACGTGAGCAACGGTTCCGGTGAGCTTCGTTCGTGGCAGCTCAAAAGGACAAGGCCCCGCTGTTCCTATACCGCCAGTTGGTTCTCCGACGAGAATGCCGAGACGGTTATTCTTAATGGCGGCGGCCAATATTGACGCCGCAGAAAAAGTGCTACGCCCCGTCAAGACATAAAGCTTCCCCGTAAGGGCAAGGGGGCTGGGTTGGACAATGTTTCCCTCGAAAGTAAGCACATGGCCGGGTATGGCATCCATTTCCTCGAAGTATTGATCGCGATAAAAGGAGGGTAGCTCATTAATGATATTTGAGGCCTCCATTAGACATGCCGTGCTTTGAACACTTACCTTGACTTCAGCTTTTGAAAACTGTGCAACTGGTTTTCTTATCAAATAACTTAGCAGAAGATCACTTATGAATGGGAATCCGCCATCGTTGTTACGTAAATCGACAATAATCGCTCGAACATTCCTTTTTTTTATTTCCAAGAAAGTCTGTTCAAGAAATGGTGCGATTTCTTTAGCGTCGGTGAATCCCCGAATCTCCAGCAAAGCCGCTCCTTCGTTATCCAGCACATGAAAGCTGTAAGGAGTGTTGTGACTTGCGGTATTTTCTGCCGCCTCTTTCTGCCGAACAACTGACTTTGTTACGCCTTCGACAGATTCGTTAAATGTTTTTCCGTCCCTTCTGATTTTCAGATGGAACGGGGATTTGAATCCCGGTCCGACCCAGAGCATGACACCGAAGACCCTTTCTGCCATATACATCCGATATTCCCGGTTCTTGCCGAAACCCAAACGAGATAGTTTGTCGAGCAATCTGGGGCTACTCATTCCGTTGATGCTGAGAATTTCTGTGCCAGGCCCGAGATTTACGTTGGACGAGTAATTCGTTCGCACGAAAATGCGATTCTCCCAAATGATTGGCCGGATAGGGAAGATCATACTTGTGCCCTTTAGAGCTTCCTCCGTAGGAGGGAACACGGTAGTGTGCTCGTCATTGAACTTCGCGACAAGCGGCGCCAAAAGTCTGTAAAAATCCAGCCGCGACATGGGATGGGTAAGCTTCGACACGATTCTTGTCCGCTCCATTGCAATTGCTTCCCGCGAGGTGGAGGCGTACGGATCAGGATGAACCGCTTCGATGGCGTGGAACAGGTATTCGAGGTCGGCCTTGAGGTCTTTGGGCTGGAATCGCCTCTCTGCTGGGATCGAGTCTGTTAGTTGCTTGGGCAGCTCATTTCCCGAAGCCAACGCAGCCCCGAGATAGACGACATAAACCAGCGCTAACGGCCATCTTAGGTCAGTAATTCGTGGAATCACCTTCATCGGACGCTTAACCTTTGCTTACTCAAAGTCAATGCTCTCAGCATCGGCGAAAAGAGCTTGCGAGAAGGCCATTAGTCCGCAGAAGGCGCAAGCATATCGAGGCCAAGCAGAGGGCATCACCCACTCGCTGATGGACCGCTATTTCCACTTACCAGGAGACGAGGCGTCTCCCGGGATTTTACGGCATGGAAGCGAAACGCGTCTTGCCGACGGCATGCCCATGCACGGGCGGTACCAGTTGCTCGACACTGATGGGCGCGCCCCGCAACGGTGGCCGGAACCCGCCCGGAGGTCGTTTGAACTTGCACTCATTCTCACATTGCTAACCGCGGGCCTGCAGAGCGCCCGTTCAGACCGCCCAAAGGGGCGATCCTGTGGTCGATCCGTTTGAGGGAACCTTTTCTTACAAAAATCCTTACGCCCTGCCGGGCTTATCCTGACGCATCTGATCTTTGGGGGTATACTCAATGACCACATCTCTACGGTGAAACTGCTGAGAGTCGGCAACAATGACGGAGAATCGGAACTCGGGAGTGAAGGAGAATAGGAACTGGACGGGGCCATGCAAATTATTGGCATACCAGAAGAACAATCGTTCTTCGTTAGCCCCGACGAGGCGAGAAAACTTATCGCAGGCTTGCGTCCCTAAGTCGGGAACCTGCAAGCTGTAGAATAATGCCAAGGCAACACACCTCAAACCCGACGAAATTGTGTCGATATCAGAGTTCGCAACCCGTTGACCGAAGCTCTCGTCACTCTAGGACGTCGTGGTGGCGCACGGATGCGCTTTATGCGTCGCATAGAATCCTACAACGGATATGACATCGAAGCGATCGTGCGGGAGTTGGAAGATCAAACTTTTACCGCGTATGGATATATTAGACATTCTAATGCGATCAGAACCGATCTTCCATTTGAAATTTCATTTAAATCCGAAGAGCGGTGTACAACTGAGTATGCGGCGCTGATAGGCGGAATAGCTTTCGCTAAAAAGAAGATTGACGGTACCCGATAGACAGCCCATACCTCTTGCTTGTCTAGCTAGTCGTCTTCGCGTTCCATTTTAGGAAGCAGCCCGCAAATTAATCGCGTCGTCGCGATACAGATCACACCCGAAAACAAAGCCCTTCCAGTAGCGTAAGAATCTAAGGATGAGACATGTCCGGTACAACAACCTTATGCGGATCTTAATTGCGGACGCCGATCCGGCCTTGGCGAGCTTTGTGAAAAGAGAATTGGAAGCGGAACATTATGCAGTGGATATTTCGCCAAACGGCCAGGAGGCGCGTGCCATGGCGGCCCAGATCGATTACGACCTGCTAATACTCGATCCGAAATCGCCGTTACTGGATGGAATTGTCGTGCTCCGTTCTCTCAGGGGCTGCAACCCCAAAATGCCAATTCTGGTCTTGACGGCGGAGAATCGCGTCGAAAAGCGCGTGGAATGCCTCGACCTAGGCGCTGACGATTATTTGACAAAGCCTTTTTCTTTTATTGAACTGTCAGCCCGTATTCGGCGTTGCTGCGCCGAGGCCAACTGCCAGCAACGTCGGCGCTCACCGTTGCTGACCTGAAGCTTGACCTGATTGAGCGAAGAGTAGAACGCGGCGGCACGCCAATCGACCTGACCTCGAAAGAATTTTCATTTTTGGAATATATGATGCGTAACTCCGGACGACGTGTCACCCGTGCCATGATTATTGAGCACGTCTGGAATCTCTCTTTCGACACCTCCACCAACATCGTCGACGTCTATGTTAACTACTTGCGCCGTAAGATAGACAAGGGCTTCGCCAGACCGCTCATCCACACAGTTCGGGGCGTGGGCTATGAACTGAGTAATCGCCTCCCAGCGCCATCGGCTATCAATCCCGAACGAAAGTTGGGAGGTCCGAATAGTCTTTCCTAATACGGCGAGGTAAGCCTCTTTTGCGGCCGTAAGTCCTGGCAATAACCGCCTGATGCTGAACATGGTTCACGTACCAATCAATCACCACGATTCCACTCGCGGCTGTGATGCCGTTCTTACGATTCCTACATCGGCACAAACCGATTCGTGATCGAACTGACACGCGGGGGGCAGCCACATTCCGGATTCCGAATCTTTTAGAAAACAATTTAATTTAAAATTTCAAACCGAACGTGAAGTCTAAGAAGACCGCTGCAGACCTCTGACCTGTCTGCTGCGCCGTTAGTTTCCGGTCTGCAGGATCGGTGACGGTCGTGTGAAACTCGTACATTCCGAGCGTTTGTCGATAAAAGAAGCGACTTCTTGACACCGGTGAGGGAAGCCACAACTGAAACTCTGGGCCTTGAACCCCATTGATCCTATCGGTGCCTTTGGTTATATACAGTAACTGCCAGCGACAACTCAAAGCTTTCCCGAAGCGATCGCCGCCAGCGCCAAATGTCGGTCGCCATCCTTTCTTTGTGTAGTTGGTTGTCGCCGTTTCACTCCACTGGACACCGCCACCAAAATACAGCCCTCGACGCCAAGGATAGAAAAGTCTCCCTTGAATAAAGCGTTCATGCCCTTTGTTATTGTTTGCAGTATTGTCGTTGGTTTTCTTGGCATTCATATAGTAGGCCTCGAAATCGCCGAGTAGGTCGCTGGAGTTAATAAGAAAGCCTCCACCAAAGTTTCCGGCGAGTGTCTGATAACCATTCCCGACCAATGACGGGCCGCTGAACACAATTAGACGGGGAATCCACGATGGCGACGCGAGGGTTGACGGAGGGGTATTTTCCTGAGCCCCACAAGCTACCGTCAGCAAAAGGGCGCATAACCAAATTATGTGTTTCATGTCGTAATTCTTCGCTTGAAGGGTTCATCGGCATTGACTTCAGGTTCTTGAATTGAAATTGTGACGGACAGTTCCAAAGGTTTGGAAGGCACCGTGAGTTAATCGTGACGATCGCGGAATCCTCGATTTCCGATATTCTTATGAGATAGAAGTTAGACATTTCTTATTTGCCGTCCCCGGCGTGATTTGAACCCGCGTTTGCGCCCTGAAAAGGGGCGTTACAACTTGTAACTAATTGAAAGTAGACTGGCAGCGGCAGCCTATTTTGGAGCCGCAAGTAGCCTAGAAAGCGTTATTGGACTCTGATTGCACCCGAATTCGCGCCCCTTTGGCGAGGCGGGGATGTTTGCCATCTTCCCGTGTGCTCAATCTATAGCCAATGACAGGGCCTTCGTATCAGCTATACGCTTCCGCAATTGTTGAGCTAGACCCAGTGTGACGGTGGCAACTCATTGAGCGCGTGAATGTGACGGAAGCGGCAATTAACGGGCGTGTGCGGGATTTGCAGTACGATAGTGACCATCATGAAGAACGGAAAATGATGGGAGATACCCAGCGCACACTGGCGTTCTTGCGTCCTTATCCTTAAAACAACTAAGATGTCTCGTCTGTGCTTCGAGAACCTCGTTACCGATGGTCCTAAAGGACTTTACCTGCTCTTGCAAACAAGCTCTTAGTTGGGAAGTTCTTCCGGAATGGACAAATCCCTTTCAGCCCACTATGGGACAATGATTACTGGCCAACCCAATATTCCAAAACTTCTTGGAAGTAAACGTGACAAACTGAGAGGCGTGAAGACTAATGTGCTCCTCGTCGAAGACAGCAAGTTTCTCAAAATTGCACTTGAGCGATCGCTGATCAAGGCGGGGTTCGCAGTCGTCATCGCTCAAGATGGCGAGGAAGGTCTGCGTATCGCGCGCCAAACTCTTCCAGATTTGATCCTTCTAGACATGCTGCTACCGAAACTGGGAGGACAGGAAGTACTGCAAGCCTTGAAAGGCGACCAGCTTACCGCCGACATTCCGGTCATCATCCTGAGTAGCCTTTCGCAACAAAATGAGGAGAAGTTGAAGAAAGCCGGGGCAGCGGCCTATTTCGAGAAAGCCAAACTGATTGAGGACGCTAATTCGGGGAAGTTGCCCGATGCAATTAGTAGCGCCCTGCGTGACTCAAAACTGCTGAAACGAAAAAGTGTTGTTTGTATCGAATGACGCGTAGATTGGCGTCGGATTCCTTTTCCAGTAAACGAACAGTCGCAGCCAGGATTCGTCCCTAAATCTTGAGATGCGCGGTTGAACCCGCAGGGTTTGAATTGTGAGCGCAATGGAGTTTTCCGAAATGTTAATTCTCTCGCTTATAAGTTGCATACGGAAATGCTCACGGACTCCGTCGCTCCTGATTGTCTTCTATTTGACTACGTTTGCCACAGCACAGGCACCTGGAGTCAGCGAAAGCGAGATAAAAATTGGCTCCTGCTCCGCCCTCGATGGACCTGCGCGACAGTTGGGACTGGAGACGGTGCTTGGAGCCACTGCCTACTTTGACTACCTCAATGATCATGGCGGCGTAAACGGTCGCAAGGTGCACTTGCTGTCATTCGACGATGGCTATGACCCTGAAAAGACCGGGGCTTGCTTCGCATCGCTGAAGCGGGAGAATGTATTTGCCGGCGGCTTCTTCGTCGGCACACCGACGGCTGCCAAGTACCTTCCCCTGGCCGAGGCTGAGCATCTGCCGGTGGTCGGGTTGTTCACGGGAGCGCAGTTCCTCTATGAACCGGTAAAGCACGAGATCTTCAACCTACGGGCCTCGTACAACGATGAAACGAGGGAACAGGTGGATAGCCTTTGGAGATCGGGTGTGCGCAGGATTGGTGTGATCTACCAGGACGACGGTTTCGGCAAAGCAATCCTCGACGGTGTCAAGTTAGCACTGACGAAACATAACGCCGCGCCAGTGGCTATCGGGTCTTTCGCACGCAATCCGCTTGAGGTGGGAGCGGGAATAGAATCGGTGCGCGCTGGAAAACCAGAGGCGGTGATCCTGGCGAGTCCCTATTCACCAGCCGCCGAAATAGTGAAACAGGCGCACGGCAAGGCCTGGCGACCGACGTTTTTAGCGGTATCGTTTATCGGGACGGAAGCCTTTATTACCGCGGCTGCACAGGAGGCGGAAGGGGTTGTGATTACGCAGGTCGTGCCCCCCTACGACCGTACGGACCTCCCCGCCGTAAGGCTCTATCGCGAATGCCTCGAGAAGTACATGTCCGACACGAAGCCCAGCTTTGTGAGCTTGGAAGCGTTCGTGGATGCCATGGTAATTGCGGAGGGGCTAAAGCGAGCCGGGAACGATTTCACTCGAGAAAAATTCATCGAGGCCATCGAAGCGATGAGCGGCGTTGACATTGGCCTTGGCCCATCAGCCACCTTGGAGTTCAGCCCGCACCATCACAAGGGCCTCGGACGCGTATACCCAACGGTTGTGAGAGAAGGGAAGCCGAAAGTATTCAGCGACTGGGCTGACGTAATAGCGCGAAAACGGTGAGTTTTCCAAAAAGGTAGTTCTGAGTCGATTCCTCACGACTCTTTGTCCAGATATTCGTCCGGAACGTCATCTTCCGGGATCTCATGTGTGCGGACTTCCTTCTCTTCGGCGTTTCCAGCGTCTTCTACGCCGGTCACTACGTCGGCCTCGAAGGCGTTCCCCTCCTCGATCAACTCATCTACACTCTCCGAATCCGCACCTTCTGCGTCAGACAATCCCTGCAAGTCTCCTGATTGCCCGGCCGGACGATCTCTCGATTCCTCGGGTGAGAACGCTATGGTATCCACGCTCTGCTTTTCCGCCCGGCCCTGTTTCTTGAGCGAGCTCACCTTCTTTGCGCCGACTGGTTTCTTGCCGACGCCCTTCGTTTCCACAGCCGCCTTTTTCCGAGCTTCCTTCTTCTTCGCCAACTTGTTCTTGAGGGTTATAGCCAGCTTTTTCTTAGGCGTTCTCTTCTTGGGCGTCATCTTGTTGACGGCAGTTCTCTTCGACTGAGTCTGTCTCTTCTTATGTTTTGTAGCGGCCATCCGCGCAGTCTACCACTGGCACATGTACGCCATGAAACCGGTGGCGATGAGTATTCGCAGTTTTACTTCGCGCAAGGTGTCCCACATCCGGTTTCGCGTCTGCTACTTCTCTATTCTCCACGCCGGGATCGTGTCCGACCCGGGCGTTGAGTGAACTAGAATGAGGCCATGAATCTTGCTGATCGCGTGATGGCTCACTCCTAATGGGCCTCTTATCCGAGGGCGGAAAACGGTGCATTCGCGGTTTTTACAAGTCCCATTTTTAAGGAGGTTCAAGAATGCCGGCAGGCAACAAACAACGGCACCACACAGGACGCATCGGCTGGCTCCGTGCGGCGGTGCTGGGTGCAAACGACGGCATCCTTTCAACATCGAGTCTGGTCCTCGGCGTCGCAGCGGCACATGTAACTCACAGCAACGTATTGGTCGCAGGCGTCGCCGGCTTGGTGGCTGGGGGTATGTCAATGGCTGCCGGTGAGTACGTGTCTGTCCACTCGCAGGCAGACACCGAACAAGCCGAACTCAAGATTGAGCGCGCGGAACACAAAGCAGATGACGTTGGGGAGCACAAGGAGCTGATGGCAATTTACGTCGCTCGCGGGCTCGATCCTTCGCTCGCAAAACAGGTCGCTCAACAACTGATGGCCCATGACGCAATAGGCGCGCATGCTCGCGACGAACTAGGAATCTCTGAGACTCTCCGTGCCCGTCCGATTCAGGCTGCGTTTGCGTCAGCTGGCAGCTTCGCTGTTGGAGCAGCCATGCCTCTGTTGATCACCGCCGCAGCGCAAATGGCGGGTTTGATCCCCCTTGTTTCTGGAACGTCGCTCTTGTTCCTCGCCCTTCTCGGCGGGTTGGCTGCGCGGGCGGGAGGGGCAGGAGTGGCCGCGGGAGCAATAAGGGTCATGTTCTGGGGTGCGTTGGCCATGACGGTGACTGCCGGCGTCGGGAGACTGCTTGGAACAGTGGTGTGAGCGCAGCCAGCCAGAAACTTGGGTCTGTGCCTTCACTTTGCCGAACCATAGTGGCTGTGGCGATGAATGTCACCGGAGCCTTGTGTGTCGACGGGTTCGGGAAAGTACCGTCGGGCGCCGGTTAGGCCTGAAGATCTTGGGACCCATGGTCCGGCGGATGTTAACCAGCCTTCGCCGGCGCGATCCACCGAATAGACCTTGATCGATTCGGGTCTCTATCTCCGTTCGGAACTGCCTTCTGGCGCCAGTCTGCTGAAACCCAGATCAAGAGAGCCCCCAAGCATGCCCCCAGTAGCAAAACCCCGAATGCTTCCAGAATATTCATTCGATTTTTCGGTTCAAGGAGTCCGGCAAGTGGTCAAGCGCACGGCACCTAGGTGTTCGCATGTGAGGGACCGAACGGTCCGAGCAGAACATATATGTGAATTCCTTTGTTTGAGGAGGTCCGGTAACAGAATGCCGCGTCTCTGGCGGCCGGTGTGCCGGCCATTCGGCACCTCTGCCGATGAGTCGGCACGGTGGCAGCCGATCCGGCCCGGTACTGGATATTTGATGGGGCCGACCTCCGGCAGCTTCCTGACGCAGTCGAATTGCTCCGGCGAAAGTCGCTAATTTTTACCGGAGTATTCATTCAATGGGACTGAGTGGGTTTGTTTCGCAAAATACGTCTATTATGTGCAGGGCGTCGTTTCTTGGTATTTTTTTGTAGTCTTCCATACGCCCGTCCTTCGGCTTTGGGTCCTTAGAGTATTCGCGCAGAGATCGCGCCGATGCGCACCTTCCTCACAATCTTTTTCTATTGACAACTGCTAGATGATCCATGATTGTGAGATTACTAACGTTTTGAAAGGGATAGCCGAACCTTGCTCGAGGGGGACCCTGTGCGAGCTGGTGCAAATGGCGTCCAACCGCCACTTCGGTTCTGATGTTGAGCTTCGTGGCTACGAAACCCTGATGCATCTAGCGGACCTTATGGTCCACTGCCAGGGTGTGGGAGAGCTGTTATCAGAATTTACCGAGACACTTCACCAGATAGCCGTATTTGAACTGGCCGGTGTTTGCCTGTACGACCCACTTAAAGACACATTGTTGCTCCGCATTTCGGAAGGTGGGCTGCTGGGCGCGGCTCCGGTCGAACTGTCAATAGAGGACACTACCGCAGGGTGGGTGTGGAAAAACCAACAGGGTCTTACTTTTGCCGATGTACAGAAAGAGTCGCGCTATTCTGCCTGCCTAAACATTGTCAGAAAAATGGGTATACGTTCATTCTGCGAATTGCCCCTCACCACAAAACGACAGCGGGTGGGGACGTTGTCGCTGGGCAGCTCGCGGCCGAATCTTTACGGCGAAAGGGAGTTGCGTCTGTGGCGAGGCACGGTGCAAATGGTGGCTCTGTCACTCGAAAATGTTCTGAGCCGCAGCGCGTTACAGCGGGAGAAGGAGCGCTTCCAGATGTTGTTGGAGATCAATGCAATCCTGGTTTCAAATTTTGAAATTAGGAATGTGTTTCCCGCGATTTCCGAAGTTATTCGCAGAGTGCTCAAGCACGATCATGCTAGCATTCTAGTTTACGACGGTACGCAGTCGTCCCGCGAGCATAGCTTGCTCTCCCCTTGGGCGGTGGGTTCGCAGGTGCCGCTGAAGGATTCCGTCGCCAATCAGGTGTTCTTAGAACAGGAGCCCAAGATTTACGGCTATGAAGAACTTTTGCTTTTGAACATGCATCACGGCGGTGTCCAGGAATTGCTCAACCAGGGCATCCGCTCACTCTGTTGCATTCCGCTAGTAAGTGGGAGAGGCCCACTCGGTACACTGAATCTAGGCAGCAAGCAGGATAGTGCTTTCCCGCCTCAAGATGTGGATCTTTTGAAGCAGCTCGCCAGCCAGTTGGCCATCGCTCTTGATTATTCCTACTCCCATCGCGAGGTCACTCAACTCCAGGACAAACTAGCGGAAGAAAAACGCTACCTGAGGGGCGAGATTACCTCCACTCTTAATTTCGAGGAAATTATTGGAGAAAGCCTAGTCCTGAAAAACGCGCTGCATCAGGCGATGACAGTTGCGTCTACCGACGCCACTGTGTTGATCCTGGGCGAGACCGGTACGGGGAAGGAACTACTGGCCCTTGCCATCCATCGTATGAGCCACCGAAAAGAGGCAAATTTCATCAAGGTGAACTGTGCCGCGATTCCGACCGGGCTCGTCGAGAGTGAACTCTTCGGCCATGAAAAGGGCGCCTTCACGGGGGCCATCGGCCAGAAGATCGGGCGCCTGGAATTGGCTCACAAAGGTACCCTGATGCTGGATGAGATCGGAGATATTGCTTTGGAATTGCAACCCAAGCTACTACAAGTGTTGCAGGACGGTGAGTTCGAGCGGCTGGGCGGCACACGCACCATCAAGGTCAACTTTCGGCTGCTTGCTGCTACCAATCGCGACTTGGCGGCTAGAGTGGAGGACCGGGAATTTCGCTGCGATCTCTATTACCGTCTGAATGTTTTTCCAATTCGTATGCCGGCGCTTCGCGAGCGTAAGACAGACATTCCTTTGCTCGTACGCCATTTCGTCCAGAAGTTTTCCAAGAGCATGGACAAGAAGATCGATAGAATTCCGACAGAAACCATGCATGCCCTGGAGGGCTGGGACTGGCCCGGCAATATCAGAGAGCTAGCGAACTTCATCGAGAGATCGGTAATTTTAACCGATGGGTCTGTGCTCAGGGCACCATTGAGTGAGTTGACCCGCCCCTCGAATAATCCGCGCGAGGGCACGATTCGGACCCTGGAACGAGACCTCATTGTTCGCACGCTACGAGAGACCGCCGGCGTCATTGGGGGGACGGAGGGAGCGGCGGCCCGGCTCGGAGTAAAGCGAACTACGCTTCAGTCCATGATTATGAGGTTAAACATCACTAGGGACGAGTATGAGAAGTGATCGGTTGTCCGGGTCCGAAAAATCGCCTCTGCTGCCAAAGCTCCGACACGCACCGCGCCTAATCCGCGCCGAGCTTCAAACTCCACCCCCAGGGGCCGGACTACGGGACAGGGGTTGAGACGCCTCCGGAGGGTCAGTCGGACTCCAGTCTATCCGCCCTCGGCTCCGGTACCACTTTGGGGAATAGCTAACAGCCATTCGCACAGCTGCTGGCGTGAGATGCAATAAAGATCGATATGCCCGCAGTCTTCGCATATATGGACCCGCACGGGGTGAGTTAAGCGAGACTTCGAGTCGCTAACGCGAGCAAAATCCAAATCCACCACTGCCGGTACTCGATTAATGTGGGTACACGTGTCATGAGCCATGTTTTCCTCGAGCAACGCATAAAACTGGTTGAGTACACCTCGAGACCCCTTTTGGATATCGGCAATCTAGTTTGAGGGGCTGTCAAGCTAGTCCGCTCAGAATCTTCGTATGACACTCGAGTGGTGTTTACTCGCCACTGACGTGCCATTGTTTGCGATGCAACACAACGATACTCTCCTCGCGCTGCAAAATGTCAAAGGAGAGAATATCCGACCATGCCTAGAGATATCGACTTGGGAGGTGATTTTCTTGAACTCGTTGGGGACAGTCCAGTGTTTACTAATGTGCTCGACCAAGTAAGGTCTGTGGCATCAACCGACGCCACAATTTTGATCCTCGGCGAAACCGGAACGGGAAAAGAGGTAATTGCACGCGCCATTCATCGGCTCAGCGCAAGAAGAATCCGCAGTTTTCTCAAGCTGAACTGCGCAGCCATTCCTGCCGATCTCGTGGAGGACGAATTATTTGGGCGTGAACAGAGCCTCCCAACGGGTGCAATTCGCCTAGAAAAGGGACGTTTCGAGCAGGCAGATGAAGGGATTCTTTTTCTAGATGAAATCGAAGACCTTCCTCTGGAATTACAACTCAAACTCTTGCGTGCGCTGGAACAGCAAGCATTTGAACGTCACGGAGGAACCCATACCATCAAGGTCAACGTCCGATTGATTGCGACCGCTAATCATGATCTCGCCGCAAGAGTTGCGGCAGGCAGGTTTCGTAACGATCTCTATCATCGATTGAATGTGTTCCCTATCCGGACACCTTCCCTACGAGAGCGCCGTGGGGACATTCCCGCACTGGCCTATCATTTCATAAGGATCTTTGCTCTGTGCGAGAACAAGCAGATAAACAGCATTCCCGCCGAGAGTATCGAATCTCTCGTCACCCGGGATTGGCCGGGAAATGTCAGACAACTGGAAAACGTTATTTATCGCTCACTGGTTCTAACCCAAGGCGCCGCCTTACAGGTTGCGATTCCTTCCGGATTAGAAAACTCCGCGGGCACTAGCGTGACATTAAATACTGATACCGCTCTTGATCAAATGCCGGGCAGGAGGCACCTGCTTGGGAAGGCACGATCGTCCAATTAGCCGTGAAGAAACTTCCACGCAAGGGCGGTCAGCTTCGAGGAAAGCAGGGGACCTTGTTATGCTGTACGAGGAGTGGACGCCAGTTCCACGAACAGCCGGATCTTGTACGACATGACCCGGTCCTGGGGATGTCGCCCGCAATCGCGAGCTATTTCGTTTGGTCCTACTCGATGTCTGCATGCCGGGAATGGATGGCTTCGAAGTGGCTGAAAAGTTTCGAGACAATCCATCGCTGCGAGAAGCGACCATATTATCACTCACATCCGCAGGCCAACCGGGAGAGGCGGCGCGATGCCTCGAGCTAGGGATATCCGCTAACCTCAGCATCTAGCTTTTCCGACATGACTGGTACTTTCGAGTAGGTCTGTATGCAGCTGAGTAATTGACCGGGATTTAGCTCGGTGTTACAACGACTTCCATGGATCAGCTTCTCCCCGGTCCGCCGGTCCCGCCGCCAGTACCTTCGGTCAGCGGGCTCGCGGAACGGTCAAAACAGCGCGGCCAAGGTATAAAGGCCGCGAGGGCGCTACCTTTGGTTTAATGCTGCCGAGACCCTGGCCACCCTGATGCCCGGGGGGAACGCTCGATGAAGCCGGTGCTTCTAAATTCTTTATGAGCGCGATTTCCAAAGCAAGATCTGTTGTCAACCGAGATAATGCTCGCGTCGTACTGTTGGGCGAGATGGTTGCTCTGTTGTGGACAGAGGGAGAATACGATCATGTGATCAGATTGGAACACTTGTGTAACGGCCTTGGCCCGGCACACGAAGTCTCCATTCACTGCGGCTTTCCCATGCGGGCTTTTAACCGTCAGCAAGACAGCGACTATTTTCAGAGGATATGCGATGAACACTCCGCTGTAATTTTCCCGGAAGGCCTTCTGGGGTTCTCCATCGAAAAGAACTTGGTCTATCCAGGGAGTAAGTTGAATCATGTGATGGCACAAGCAGAGCAGCTGATTCAGAAAGACGCTACCCTGCCCTATCCGGAGTGGCAAGGCCACTATCAAACCGCCCTGATGGTAACGGACCGTAACGATCTTTTTAAAAAGTTAGAAATTGCGGAGGCCGCCGTGCTTACACGACTTCACGAGCTGCAACCCGCGACAGAAAACCTTGCCGAGCGGCAACAACTCCTTCTTGCTCGCAGAGGTCTGCAAATTATTAAGAAACACAAGCTAGGCTTTTCTCGCCCAGGCCATCAGGGGGACGGGTTTGGTTCCGCAGGGTAACTTCTTCGATCCCGGGATTCCTGAAATAAATCAGAGGTGGGCCAGGAAGGGCACTAATCAATTCCCGATAGCGATTCCTATTTGCATTTGATTTCTTCGGGGTTCGTCATCTAAAGCAAGGTTGAGTTGTTGGATTAGATGGGTAAGCTTTTCGAAGTCGTGCTCAACGCTTGCCGTTGGCTAAGTCGTGCTAGGTGTTGTAAAAGTCTCTGGTTATTCGGAGACCTCCTTTTGCCCAATAATTTTACTTTCCTCCCATTTGAGTCTGAGCCACATCGGGCACAACGGAAATTGAAGCCAGCCATAAGAATCTACATTTAAACTTTCCCAGTTCGGTCCAAAATCCTTGGAATCATCATCACCGTGAGCAATTGTGAACAGTCTTTGGGGTCGTGGGTGTCTACCCTGCGATTCTGGGAGGTTTGTATGTGGAACTTCGAAGACGAATATGAATATCCCGCACCAACGGCCGACACGGTTACCAACCCAGACTCAGCACGACCACTGGCGTTACTCTCCAAAACTGATATAGCTCTCGACGAGAAGCCCGTGTCTGAGAGGGGAACGACGCCTGCCGAATGACTAGTGTCGTTTGCGTTCGATTCGCGGTTCGCGCACAAGTTCCTGTCCCAACGCACCAAGTCTGTTCCATCGTAGATGCCACAACTGACCCAGAGGAGTGTCCACAATGTTGCCTGGTCTCTTCACGGTTGCGGGTCCATACGTTCCTCTGTGCTGAGAGCCTTGCAACTTTTCTAATAGTGTGATCATGAGGGACATCGAGCTGTCGCGATGCGGTTCCAACTGGCACTCACGGCTGGATTACTGGTAGGGGCTGTACTCGTTTGCGGCTCTGGAAAGAACCGGGATGTGGGGTCTTGCCCGGTCTACAGCGCGGTCAGAATCGTCATTTTCGGGACTTGAATCAAGCCAGTCAATGACGAATCGGGAATTAATCCTTTGTGACTCGGACATCGAGGCCCCACAGGAAGGTCGTCGGGGAAGATGGGTAATCGTCGAGAGCCTCGCGTCGATATGTGCTTAACTGTAAGAATTTTCGGCACCGACGCCGACGGCCACATTTTCTCCGAGAAGGTGACTACAGTTAATGTGAGCAGGCAGGGAGTTGAGGTAAGCGGCTCAAAATCAAGACCAAAGTTGGATGAGATCCTGGGGGTTACGGTTGGTCAAAACAAGAGCCACTTTCGCGTGAAGTGGGTTGGCCAGGCAGGCACGGTAAAAGCCGGACATATTGGTTTGCTGAATCTCACTCCAGACAAACTTCTTTGGGAATTCCCCTTACCCGGTCCCGCGCTGGATCGATTCCAGAGACAAGAGGTAGAGCGCCGACGATATCCCCGGGTTAAAGTTACCACCTCGGTTCAGCTTTATCCCGAATGTGGGTCACTAATTTGGGGAACGTCCACCGATTTAAGTTTGGGAGGCTGCTACGTTGAAATGGCGATTCCATTGCAACCGGGCACAAAGTTAAGAATAAAAGTTTGGGTTGGAGAGAATAAGTTCTGGGCGGCGGGAAAAGTTACAAGCAGTACGCCAGGTTTTGGAATTGGGATTCAATTTACCGAAATTGCCGAAAACGATCTGCAATTGTTGACGGCTTTCCTGAGAAGCATCGCAGAAGTCTAAGCTCGCACAATGATCGAATTCGCTAATCAAGTCAGATCTTGGAATCCGCGTGCTGACCCTCCGCTGTAAAACTGCCATTGATCTCGACAGCGCGCCTTCATCCTATTCATGCAACTTCGAAACACCTAAATCTGCCGGAGAGTCAAAGCGGCGGATGAACAAGAAGGATGAAGACCGGAACGAGCGAAAAGTTTCATTCCCCGGTAACCAAGAAGCAGAACCGTGGAGCGCAATTCGAGTTTCATCTCGCGGAAGCATAGAAGTAATAATCGGCGGTGGAACTGCTGTTTGGGGTCGAAGTGTCCCCCCGGCGACGGCAGGATGACTCCGCGCTGAGCGCCTTTCTGAGCTGCGTCGAAGTGCTCGATTTTCCCGACGCAGCAGCTCCGCGCTACGCCAAGATCCGCGCCAACTTAAAGACGCTCTTAGCGTGGCAGCGTTCTGGCACTTTGAAGGCACCATAGAACACTGGTTGAGACGGAAGAGCTAAAAGGGAGATTACAATTCCCAGCTCAAGCTCCGTAATAGTTCAGCGTTCTTAATGGTTGCCGCCGAACATAAGCTCGCTGTCGGCAACGAGCACTGCACTGCTTCTGCCATGAACGCTTGACCCGAAATTCTCTGCCACACGCGTTACACGACCTCACAACATTCTGACGGCGTCTAGATGGTTCCATGCGTCACTTCGCGCTTAGAAAGGCAGCGTGACGCATTTCCAGCGATTCTGCCGCGTGTGTTAAATCTCTCATTTGGTGTTCTTTTTTTGGGACGGGCGTTCGGCAATAGCCCTCTAGCTTTCTTACACTTTTCCAAGAGGACAAAATTGCTGTTGAAATCGGGTGCGTGTAAAACGAACCCCAGCTTTGAAGAAAAAGATCCCGAGAATTCAAAATCAAAAAGGTGACAAAGCGCAAAGAGTAGGAATGTTTCTTATTAGGAATGTTTTTAGGAATGCGGCTCTCTGTGCCAAATTCTTGATGCCCAAGGATTTCAGCAAGCTGACCTGGAAAAATCTGCTGATCTGAGCAGCAAAGTTTTCCATGGGTGCAGCAAATTTTGCTGAGCTGAGTGACGCGAATCATGCCGGGCTTTTGAATGAGAGGGGGACTCCGTGAACCTCTCTGCGCGAAGGTTTGTTGCGTTCGGAAGGGTTTGTTTCTGCCGATGCCGAGGGTGTGTCTGCTGCCGACGACGCTCTATCCGACTTCTTGACGTAGGGTATCTGTTGCTTCGGGTCCCCTGGGTAGGGTTCTCCTGTTTCGGGATTGCAGAGAGTGTAGACGTGGACATTCCCGCTCCCGCGTTTGTAGCGAATCAGACCTCGTTCTTGCAATTTAATGCGTGCATCGCGGCACGACCGCGAACTGAGACCAGCCATTTTGCTGATCTGTTCATCGGTGCGTTGAAGCTCTCGTGTCTGGTATCTCTCGCTATCGTGAAAGAGGCAGGCGTAAACGTTCTGTTCACTCGGCTTCATCTGCGCCCAAATGCCCGATCTAAAAACATGCTGCGGCATCCCGAAAAACTTGTCGATCATGGTCGTCATCAGAATGCCTTTGTTTGCGGGTTACCTGGTGTCGCTCGTTCCCAGCTTGCACTCTCCGACGTCTACCACGAGGTACCCCCATGCTTGGGAGAGTGCGATTTCCCGCCCTCCTGAATGACCTTTGCTAGTTCGCTTTCGCGGATCATCGTGCGTCCGCCAACTTTCGTCCGCTGCAGTTTTCCCTGGCTCAGCCAAGCGTGAACGGTCCATTTGCTGATGCCGCCCAAACGACGGGCGGTCTCCGATACCGATAAGAGGTTTTCCATGTGCGTCTCCAGTGGGGCGTTCCCCAACCAAAGAATGCACTTGTCTCGATTGGAGAACAAGTATATTGTAACTTATGCAAAGGGTTACATATGAAGTGGTTACATTCTAAAAAAGAACGACTCACGAAAGCACCTGCCTCTTTAAACCGGCAGCCTTCCAACAGACGTATCTCCCGGAGAGAGATGACAAGGCGCGAGAGGGCCCTTGATGGGGCAAATCCGATTCTCGGTGTTCTCAATGGTGATGGCGATACGGAAGCGCAGGAACGGCTGACAGCAATCCTGCATGACATCCAAACCCTGGATTCGATGTGTGCCGGACTACGTCGTCATGAGCGGCAAAAAGTGGTTCGTCTGGGCGACCGAGATGTGTCTTTTCCCGACTATCCGACTGAGGAAGGCCAACAGGCTCATCGTGATGTATACGAGCTAAGTGTTCCTATTCTCGCGAGGGTCAACCGCCAGCTCTCGAAGTCTCGGTGGTCGCACCGGCTCATGATTCACAACGGCACAAAGCTTCTTCGAATCTGGGATTTTCATGAACGACCCGGTGCCTACAATTTGGAGTTCGCGATTAATTACTTGCTGAACAGTTCTCTGCCGTCTGGCGAAATTAGCAAATTCCGGAATTGTGCGGAGTGTGGCAAGTGGCTCTTTGCGGTAACCGAGCATCAACGGTACTGCAGTAAGAAGTGCCGAGTCCACCACATCGCACACAGTGAGCGGTTCAAAGAGAAGCGTCGCAACTACATGAAAAAATATAGAAATGACCAAGAGCAGTTCGAGTTGGCCGCAAAGCGGCTCATCGGTAAGTCGAAAGGTCGGTAAGGCAATGGCTATTTACAAGCGAGGTTCGATCTACTGGTATAAGTTCACCTTCAACGGTGAGGCAATACGCGAGTCTACCCGGCAGAAAAATCAACACATAGCGCGAGATATGGAGTCCGCGCATCGTACATCCCTCGCAAAGGGCGAGGTGGGGATTCGCGACAAGAAAACGACCCCGACTCTTGGCGAGTTCTGCCGAAAACGCTTTGCTCCGTGGGCAGAGTCCACGAGTTCACTCAAGACCTGGCGCGATTTCTACAGAGTCGGGTTGCTCGCGATTCAGGCTTACTCTCCGCTCGCAAGTCTCACCTTGGACACGATCACCACGGAGCGAATCGCCGACTTTGCGAGTCATCGGCAAGCAAAGGGCATGAAAGTGGCGACGGTAAATGCTTCGCTTCGCATCCTTCGCCGCGTTCTTCGGGTGGCAGAGGAATGGGGTGAATTGGGGAAGGCGGCACCGAAGGTGAGAATGCTCCCCGGCGAAGCGCATAGAGAACGAGTAGTCACAGCTGAAGAAGAAGCCCGTTACCTAGCATTGGCCAGTCCGCTCATGGCTGACACTGCGACGGTGCTAGTGGACACTGGCCTTCGTCCAGAAGAATGCTACAGGCTCGTATGGGACTCGATCACGTGGGTGAACGGTCGCAATGGCACTCTGATGGTTACGCACGGAAAAACAAAGGCAGCGCGGCGTGTGCTTCCAATGACTCCAAGAGTCCGGCACATTCTGGAGAGTCGTTGGAACGCTCAAGGTAGGCCCGCAGAAGGTTACGTGTGGCCCGCGCCAACCATGACCGGACACATCGAACCGTCTAGCTTGAAGAAACAGCACAGCAAGGCTCTCCGGCTCTCGAAGGTGCGCCCATTTGTTCTCTACTCGCTTCGTCACACCTTCCTCACTCGCTTGGGGCAGTCTGGCTGTGACGTCTGGACGCTCGCCCGCATCGCTGGTCACGGTTCAATTGGGATCTCTGCCCGATACGTTCACCCGTCCGAAGATGCGGTTCTTCAAGCGATGGCGCGGCTAAGTGGGCACAATTCTGGGCACACTGCGGAATCACTCGCTCAAGAGAAGGGCGGCGCAGCCCTTCTAACCTCATGAATAGCTTGGGGAAAAGATGGTGGGCAGTGCAGGACTCGAACCTGCGACCTCCTGCTTGTAAGGCAGGCGCTCTAACCAACTGAGCTAACCGCCCTCGTGAGGAACTTTGTGAACGATCCGAGGGGGACTTCTACCTCATTGTAATTTGAACTCTAAGTATACGTGAGCGGAAACAACAGACGATCCAGCGGAATTGATCGAACTCCCAAATTATAGTTCCCCGCGCGCGATCCCTCGACCGGCTGAAGTACGCCGGATCTTCGGGATGACCAAGGTTAGAGGGAATGTCGTTGCCTGCTAGACTGACGCCTTGAGACGCCTGATTATTAACGCCGACGATTTCGGCCTTACAGCCGGTGTCAATCGTGCCATTCTGGAGGGGCATCAGCGCGGGATCATAAGTTCAGCAACCCTTATGGCAAATGGAAAAGCGTTCGACAACGCGGTCGAGCTTGCTCGATCAATCCCCAAGCTGAGCATTGGCTGCCATGTCGTGCTGACGGACGGCTCTCCCGTCATTCGTGAGTCAGAGGTTTCGACTTTAGTGGAGAGCAGGAGAAATCCTCGCTTCCGCGAATCGTATCGGAAGTTTGCCGCTGCGGCGATAACGGGGCGGCTCGACTCTGATCAGATCGAGGCCGAGGCCACTGCGCAGATTTCCAAGTTGCAAGCGGCGGGAATTGCGGTTTCACATTTCGACACTCACAAACACACTCATCTTTTTCCCCAAATCCTCAAGCCGCTTCTGCGGGCGGCTCGGGCTTGTGGCGTGCGCGCCGTGCGCAATCTCTTCGGTCCGGTTCGCTTTGCTACAGTTGCGAATCGGCCAAATCTTTGGAAGCGGTACGGTCAAATGAAGCTTTTGTGCGGTCTGGGTGGAAGATTCCGAGCCGCTATCGAAAAGGCCGGATTACGGACGCCGGACGGAACTTTGGGGATCGTGGGTACAGGCACGCTCGACATCCATCTTTTCCAATCAATCCTGCAAGATCTTCCTCACGGCACGTGGGAATTTGTCTGCCATCCCGGTTACAACGACGCTGACCTGCAACTTGTTAATACCCGGTTGCGGGAATCGAGGGCCGAGGAACTGCGCACCGTGACGTCCCCTGCTGCCCGCGAGTTACTGGCCGCGAACGGCATCGAACTGATCTCGTACCACGATTTCGCGAGTTCTGAGGGTTAGCCGGAATCCTAAGGTGCACGTCCTTTTGGTAACCACCGAAAGAAGATTGACAATTGCAGGAACAATACGCGGGGGTATGATTATTGCAGAAGCACTGACCAACAGCGTCGCTTCGTACCGCTCAAATCTGGTGTCGTTGAAATCTATGGAAAACCGCCCTGAATCTCGTTTGGAAGCCGATATACCCGTTCGAGTCTGGGGAATGGACGCCGACGCGCGGCCCTTCTTCCAGAATGCCAGCGCGGGAAACATCAGCAGCGATGGAGCTTTACTCTCGGGAATTAACCATTCACTCAAGACCGGGGAAGTAATCGGAATTCAATACGGCGAGCGCAAGGCACGCTTCCGCGTGGTGTGGGTGATTGATGCCGGTCCTGTTCGAAAAATTGAGGCCGGAGTGCAGCTACTCCCACAGCAGCAGCTTCCGTGGAACGAGTTGACGCCGGAACCAAAAGGTAAGCGCGCACCGCTGAACGGCCCGAACAAAAGACGGTACGTTCGCCATAAAGTGCTGTTTCCCATTGAAATCGGTTTCCCTGACGCGAGGCGCGCTCATATGCAGACGAATGCAACCGATATCGGCGGGCGTGGATGCTACGTGGAGACTTTGCTACCGCTGCAGATGGGAACGGAAGTGATCATCATCTTCTGGATGGATTCGGAAAAGATCAAAACCCCAGGTATCGTCCGCGCCAGTGATCCTGGAGTAGGCATGGGAATCGAATTCACCGATTTGGAAAACCAGGTCCAGGAGCGGCTCCAGAGCTTACTTGAGAAAATGGACACATCATTTGCCGCGGCGGCCGCCGGGACATCTCAGGAATCCATTTCGATCCCTTCAAGTTTCAAACAATCCAGCAAAAACTGAGTCCGGGCCTTAAGCAAACCATCCAATGGATGGCATGCGAAAGGCTGAGGCATGAAAATTGGGATCACCTGCTACCCAACCTACGGCGGCAGTGGAGTCGTCGCCACCGAGCTGGGCCTGGAATTGGCGCAGCTGGGCCATGAAATACATTTCATTTCCTACGCGCAGCCGATTCGGCTGACCGGACCGCATCCGAATATTCACTATCACGAAGTCGAAGTCTCAAGTTATCCCCTGTTCGACTATCCGCCGTATGACTTGGCCTTAGCGACTCGCATGGCGGAGGTTGCCGATTTTTACGAACTCGATCTGCTGCACGTACACTACGCAATTCCGCATTCGGTGAGTGCGCTGCTGGCAAGGCAGATGCTGGCTGCCGGCGATAAGCATCGGAAACTGCCATTCGTTACAACGCTGCATGGGACCGACATCACTTTAGTTGGCCTGGACCCGTCTTACCTGCCCATCACACGCTATTCAATTGAGGAAAGCGATGGCGTCACCGCTATTTCGGAATATCTGCGCGAACGCACTTTGCGCGAATTCGAGATCAAGAATGAGATCAAGGTCGTTTATAACTTCGTGAATTGCGACTTGTATGTGCGCAAACCAGAGGCGGCGCAGCAACGCCTGCAATATGCTCCGAACGGCGAGCGGATTTTCGTGCATCTTTCGAATTTTCGTCCGGTAAAACGAGTAACGGACACGATCGAAATTCTTGACCGGGTACGGAAGAAAATTCCCTCCAAGCTATTGTTGATTGGAGACGGGCCGGATCGCTCGCGCGCGGAATGGCTGGCGGCGCAAAAAGGAATTCAGCATGATGTAATTTTTCTCGGAAAGCAGGATCAAGTTTACGAGACGCTTCCCCTGGCTGACATCATGCTATTACCCAGCCAGTTGGAGTCGTTTGGCTTGGCTGCGCTTGAAGCCATGGCTTGCCACGTGGTTCCAATCGCAACGCGCGTCGGCGGCATCCCCGAGGTGATTGATCATGGCAAGAGCGGCTTTCTGGCGAACGTGGGAGATGTTGACACCATGGCAGATTATGCCATTGCTTTGTTGAGCGATCAGAGCGCCCTGCAAGAAATGGCGAACGCTTGTCGGGCGGTGGCTCAATCCAGATTTTGCACGACAAAGATTATTCCGCAGTATGTGGATTTTTACCGGCGCGTGCTCGAACGGTCGGCGTAAAGCGCTCCCACATTGGCGTCTTCGGAGCGAAGCACAGGCAGGCGCAGTCGAACGAGAGTCCCGTTTCCCTCGGGGCTGTCAATCGTCATTTTCGCGGAATCCCCGTAAAGAACTTTCAGGCGTTCGGCAACGTTCGCCATGCCGATTCCGGTCCCGCCGAGGCCGGTAGGTTTTTCCAGCAAAACTGCCGAACCCATGCCTACGCCGTCGTCTTCTACTTCGATGGTCAATTGGTCATCTACTAATCGACTGCGGAGGTATATCCGTCCCCCTCCGATCTTCGAAGAAAGGCCGTGTTTGATGGAATTCTCCACCAGTGGTTGCAATAGCATGCTGGGAATCATGACTTCCAGAGAAGCGGGGTCCAATTCCTTCAACACCTGCAATTTGTTTCGGCCAAAGCGGACCACTTCGATATCCAGATAATTATCAATGAATTCCAGTTCTTCACTCAGGGGAACGAAAGCATCGCTGCTCTGCAATAGCCGCCGGAGAATGTTGGCCAGCTTGATAATCATCTCGCGAGCCGTGTCGGGATCGAAGCGAACCAGCGATGAAACAGAATTTAAGGTATTAAATAAAAAGTGAGGATTAATCTGATTTTGGAGAGCGACCATTCGCGCTTGCAGTAGTAGGCGTTCCTGCTCTTCAAGCTTTATCTGGATGCGGACGCTGTTCCAGATTTTGAGTTCTGTGCCAATGACCATAATCGAGGTCGCATAAATGGCCGCTTCCACCCACCAGTTCGGGCTCTCCAGGCTGAATGTGGCATGAGGCAGAAAGCGGGAAAGCTGGGACTGGACGAAGCGAAGCGCCACGATCATGCCAAAAAACATCACTTGCCAGTCGAACAGGCGTGGCGTTGGGAGATTGCGGCGGATCATGCGATAAACACTCAGATCGATGAATGGGGAAAATGACCAGATGTCTTCACGATCCGGCGCTATCCGGCGCAACTGACCAGCCAACGCTCCGCAAAGAAGATTGAAGGGCATGGTCGCCCATTCGCCGTGTAATACAGCCGGGAGTGCGAGGAGTGCGCCCCCTACCATCCCGTTGAACCTTCCTGCGACCACTCCCAATAGAATCGTCGTCTCGAATGAAAGATCGCCAGCCAGGAAACTTTTTTGGATAAACCGAATCCAGACTCCCATAGCAAGTGGGCCCGCGATCCACAGAATGAGATAAATTCTTTGCTTCAGCGAGCGTTTTTCGCGGAACAGGAGAGACTTGAACTCTACCGAGCGCACGAGAATGCTGGCAGCAGCGGCGGCGACGCCAAGCTTGATCAGTAGATTTACAAGGATGAGACGCGAGTCCATAATCGGGCCGGGTATTGGCGATGCTGAGCAGAATGTAGCACGAAAGACCTGTTCGGCGAGGTGGGATGGTGTTTCGATTACTCAATGAGACCGGCTGAAAGTCCAACAGCCTCGGTCGTCCCTCGAGAGTGACCCGCCCCCCGGCCCGCGTGTGGGATCCCCCGCTCTAGTGGATATTGTCGGCCGAGTTCTCGAGCACCACGTTGGACAGCACCGCAGTGTCGGACTTGTCTGGCAGATGCGAGCAGAAGCCGATGCCGACGTAGAATGGCTCATCCATGTGTAGGTTGATAGGTGGCCCGAACTGGTGCATTGGCTCGCCTTCCAGGCTGACGAAGAGCGCGATGGAGTCGCCGTGTTTTTCGATGCCAATGCGTCTGGCGGCAACACCGACAAGGCTGTCAGGGCTGGCACCCCCAGGGCGACAGCGACCTCCGACGCGATATTCTATATCCTTGACGCGGGCGTCCTTTTGCGGACGTTGCGCCAATTGGATCATGCCGAGCCCGTGCAAGGCGGCAATGGCCTCCTTCGAGCCGTCATCGAGATCCTGGCGAATGACCAGGACTGCCTTGCGGTCGCCATATCCGTTTGGGTCCGGGAAAGCGATATCTGCCGACAGTGACACATCGCCAGACATTTTCTTCCAGAGATAACGAAACTCGTCGCGAGTGTACCAAACGTTGTAACCGGCGGAATTGATGGTGTACTGCTTCTTGGCGGGGTCGTATACCGCGCTGCCCGGCAGCAGCGCGCTTCCGATGTCGGATTGACCGTCAAATATGCCGATCGGCGTATCGAAATTCTTACTGGGCCTGTGAAAGTCCGCCGGTGGCGCTACCTGAGTGTGGGTAGCGGAACCCGGCTGTGCCCATGCTGACGCGCTGGGCGCCTGTGCCCGGAGCAGATGCGGTATCGCAAACAGCATCGGGGCTAGTAGCAAGGCTCCGAAGATAGGTCTCATGGCGGATAGATGATCATAACGACTGTAAAAAATCCTGGGCCGCTGCTTGACTCAATCCCTAATAGGGGCCGATGATTCCGCCAATTTGCCGCCAGGCGGGTTTCGCGGGTTGTTTCCAACCCAAGAGATCAACGGTGTGCCTTGAGCCGGATTCGGCGTTGATTAGAACGACCTTTGTATGAGCCGGGTTGTAACGGACAAACAAAATGCCTCCATCCTCGTGAGACTCTACGGAACGATCATCAACTGGGATTTGGGCGCCACACTTGCTGCACTTTAGGAAAGCAATTTTGTCCATACCCGAAGTTTACCCCGCTGGGACGCCCCGCACACCATCCAGAGCGGACCGCCTTTTCGCGGGCGAGGGCGCCCGGGCCACACAATCACCGCAAGCGCATTAAGAGGAGGTTCGCTTTACGAAACCAGGGGCGCTCGCGGCGGCGCAAATATCCGGGCATGTTTACTTTTTTTGCCAGAAGTTTCTTAGCCCACTCGCGGGCTTCGTCATTGCGCTGTTGCGAAGCCAGAAAGACGGCATAGTTGTAGTACGTCTCAGAAGCAGTCGAGATTTTTGTGGCTTCTTGAAAGAACTTCTCGGCTTTTTCCGGCTGCTCGCGGTTGGCGTAGGCATGAGCCAAAAGACCCATGGCGCCGTGGAAATCGTACGCGGGATCTTCTGAAATCACGCGCTCCAAGTCAGGAATCGCGGCGCTGTAATCATCTAACTTAACCTCTGCGATTCCTCGGCGATAGAACGGATCAACCGAATCCGAACGCGACGAAATGGCTTTGTCATATGCCCGCCGGGCGCGTTCAAACTTTCCTTCACTCAGATACAGTTCGCCGAGTTCTTCATAATTTCCTGCTGAAGGGTTATCGAGGATCGCCGATTCCAGTTGGCGAATTCGCCGCCGCCGGGGAAAACTTTAAAGGACTGCCGCAGCAACCCCGCGTCAGGAATGACTTCGACAACGATGTAAACCAGGGCGCCGAGCCAACCGCCAATGAGAATTATGAATAGCCAGAAGGTATCGGGACGGCGGCGGATGAAGTGGACGATTGCCACTCCCTGAAGAATGATCCCCCACCATGAAAAGGCAAAAAGGAGCAAAGAGCCCATGCGTAGATGCGCACTATAACATGCGAATCGCTCGCCGGCTTAATGGCGTACGTACTCGCTCTTCGACAACCAAAAAAACTGTCATCCCGAGCGCAGAAGATCGTTCGCCGGGCGAACGACCTTCACAGTCGAGGGACCTGCTGTTGTAAGACGTACAGAAGAAGCAGGTCCCTCCACTCACCAGTTAACTTGCTCCGCAAATTAACTGGGTCGGTCGGGATGACAGAGAATAAAAGACTTCAATGCTAAAATTGCCTCAGTGACACCTCCCATTCGCCTGCTGGCCGCCGATATTGACGGCACCCTGCTTAATCCTGAATTTCGAATCTCTGACGCCGATCTGGCCGCTATTCGCCGCGCCCATTGCCAGGGAACGGAAATTGTTCTTGTTACCGGGAGACGCCATGCTTTCGCCCGTCCAATTGCCGAACTGCTCGGTTTCGACCTCTGGATCATCAGCTCCAACGGCGCCGTTACGCGTTCCCTACAAGGGGAAACTTTCCATCGCGACATGCTTCCGGCGGAAGCCTGCCGTGAACTTTGCATCCGCATGCGCGAGTTTCGCGGCAACTGGTCATTACGTTTGACACGGAAAGTAAAGGCGCGATCGTGCTCGAGCACATGCGCGAGTTGAATGTGAGCATCCAGCGCTGGCTGGAGAAAAATATTCAGTTCATTGATTTCGTTGTTCCTCTGGAAGATTCGATCACGAGCGATCCCGTCCAAGCTATGTTTTGCGGGACCATAGACCGCATGCATCGGGCGCTGGAAATTTTGGAGTCGTGCGGCCTTCAGAATTCGATCAACGTCTCGCGCACCGAATATCAACTGCGCGATCTCTCGATCGTGGATATTCTGAATCACGGTTGTTCAAAAGGCAGTGCGCTCGAACGTTGGGCACGTTACCGGGGTATAGCCCCCGCCGAGGTCATGGCCATTGGAGACAACTATAATGATGTGGAAATGCTTGCCTTTGCCGGACGCCCGTTTATCATGGGGAATGCGTGTGAAGACCTGCGCGCTAGAGGCTGGGAAGTGACCCTTCCCAATGACCAGAATGGAGTGGCCGCGGCCATCGAGCAGGTGCTCGGGGCGAAGGTCGAAGTTTAAGAACGACGCCGGGCGTGCAAAAACAACTGCTCATGAAGAAGTTCTGGATCAAAATCGCCGCGCTGCTCGGGACAGTTCTGGTTTCCGCTTTTGCTTTTGGGGCCGATCTCGCCGTTCTTCAGAATGGATTTTCGATAAGGCATGACCATCGCGAAGTAATTGGCGCGGTCACACGGCTTTATACGGGGACCGACAATACTAACTACGTGGATGTGCAAACCAGCCAAATCGTGCAGTTTGAGCACGATCTCACGCCGGCGGTTCTTCCGGGACCCACGGTAAAGCCTCCGGCCGCGGCCACTATAATGCCGTCCATTGCAGCGGCTTCCGCCGCGAAGAAACCCGATCTCGACGCCGTAATCAATGGAGCTAGTGATCGCACGCAGATTGATCCCGATTTAATCAGCAGCGTAATCCACGCCGAGAGTGGATTCAATCCGCATGCCCTATCTCCAAAAGGCGCACAGGGTCTCATGCAATTGATGCCGGGGACCGCTGCCAATTTGGGAGTCGCCAACGCGTTTGATCCCCGATCGAATGTGGACGGTGGGACGCGGTATCTGAAGGAACTTTTGCAACTGTACAACTTTGATTTAGTTAAGGCGCTGGCCGCTTACAACGCAGGTCCCTTACGAGTGAAGCAATACCACGGCGTGCCTCCTTATAACGAAACCCACGCCTACGTGGCACGCATCATTCGAGACTTCAACCGCAAGAAACTGGCGGAACAGAAAGCCGCTGCCCTGGCCGCGAAGAACAAGAAACCGATCTCTCAAAAGAGCTCGGCTGTGACTCAGTCTCTGGTAAGCCCGGTTAAGGCAACGCAGGCTCCCGTAACTCAGATTATTGTCCAGCGCCCTGCTACAGATGTTCCGCAATGAGTCCGCCCACCGAGCATTGGGTCGCTGCTTCTTATTTCTCCAATTTCTTTCCAAATGAAAAATAAACGAATTCTTGTTTATGCCGTTGTGCTGGCGGTCTTGCTGGCGATGATTTACCTGCAATTCCGCACGTGGCGAAATTTCGATTGGGGCACGTTTTGGAGCCAAACCGGCCAGGTTAATAAACTGAACGTTGCAGCTGGAATCATCTTGATCTACTTGGCATATGGACTCAGGGCCCTGCGGTGGAAAATCTTTTTGCGCCCGGTGTGCAAGACAACGACCGCGGAATTAATGAATCCCACCATCATAGGTTTCACTGGACTCGCGCTGTTGGGCCGTGCCGGCGAGATGATCAGGCCCTATTTGATCGGGCGCAAAGTCGGCTTGCCATTTCCCTCCCAGATTGCAGTCTGGGCGGTGGAGAGAATTTTTGACGTCGGAGCATTTGCGATCTTGCTGATTTCCGCCATTTTCTTTTCCGCTGCCCCCAAGCAACTGGGCTACTACGGTCGCTTCCGCGATGGCGGATTTTTTATCATCGCGCTTGTGGCGGCCTTGATAACTGGTGCGCTCCTCGTGGCCTGGAAGGGTGAGGGCGTGGCTAATTGGACGGAACGGCGTTTTGCCCATCTATCCTCAAATTTAGGGCACCATATTGCGCTTCGCGTCCGCGAATTCCGTGGCGGGCTTAACACCATTCATGACTTCGCGGCGCTGCTGCAACTCATCGCTGTGTCGCTGGCAATGTGGGTTTTTATTGCGCTGGCCTATTGGGAGGTGATGCGGTCTTATGGTGCGGGATCGCTCAGCCGCCCCTTGGCCGACGTTCCGCTGCTTATGGCCTCCAGCATGGTGGGATCAATGATTCAACTCCCTGGGGTCGGAGGGGGATCGCAGCTGGCAACCATCGGCACGCTGCAATATGTATTTTTTGCGCCTCATGAACTTGCGGCGAGTTGCGGCATTCTCCTCTGGTTAGTGACGTTCGTGTCCATAGTTCCGCTCGGTCTGGTTCTCGCACATCGGGAACGGCTTTCGCTGCGAACGCTTTCAGACGAAAGCCAAATGCAGGAGCAGGCCGCCTCTCCGTCGTCCCCGTCTGTCTGAGGATGGCTTAGACTTTTATTTCGGCCTGTTACAATCAATCGAAATCCCTTATCAAGCCAGATGAAATGCCCTTTTTGCGGTTTCGCAAACGATAAAGTCGTGGATTCGCGAGAGAGTAAAGAAGCGGATTCCATTCGACGTCGCCGCGAGTGCCTCAAATGCGAAAAGCGCTTTACGACTTATGAACGGATTGACGAAATCCCGTATATGGTCGTCAAGAAAGATGGCCGCCGGGAAAAATTTGACCGCCAAAAAGTTTTGAATGGATTACTGCGAGCCTGCGAAAAGCGGCCGGTTCCGATTGGAAAGCTGGAGCAGATCGTCAACGAAGCGGAAGGATTTGTGATCGAGTCGCCGGAACGCGAACGCAAGACCAGCGAAGTAGGCGAGCTGATCATGAACCGCCTCCGCCGCTATGACAAAGTGGCCTATGTGCGATTTGCATCGGTTTACTTGGATTTTAAAGATGTGCAGGAGTTCATGACCGAGTTGAAAGACTTGCTGAAGACGAAAGAATTGCCAGCGGAGATTCGCGGCAAGGTGGGAGCGAAGACTCAATAGAATACTTCTAGCTGCTGGCTGCTAGCTCGTTTCAGATTTCCCCTCCCACCCTTCGCAAAGTACGCGAAGGATGGGGCACCCTCAGTTGGGCGGTACCGACGGGGTCAGAACGAAAAACGCGGATTTGAGCTAGGAGCCAGAGGCTAGAAGCCGATTTTGATTATGGCTTACAAGATCACACTCATTCCTGGCGACGGTATCGGTCCTGAGGTCACTCGGGCGGCTGTGCGTATTCTCGAAGCTACTGGTTTGAAGTTCGAGTGGGAAAGTTTTCAGGCGGGCGCGGAAGCGTTTGAAAAATATCACGAATACATTCCCAAAGAGCTGACTGAATCCATTGAGCGAACGCGCGTCGCGTTGAAGGGTCCGGTGACTACGCCAGTCGGTGGCGGATTTTCCAGCATCAATGTTCAACTGCGAAAACAGTTTGAGCTTTACGCAAACTTTCGGCCGATACAGAATCTGCCGCACGTTCCCACTCGCTATCCAGATGTGGATTTGATCATAGTCCGCGAGAATACGGAGAGCCTTTACTCCGGGCTTGAGCATGAAGTTGTGCCGGGAGTAGTCGAAAGCCTCAAGATTATTACGGAGAAGGCTTCCACGCGCATCGCGCGCTTCGCATTCGAGTACGCCCGAAAAAACAAGCGTAAAAAGATTCATGCAATTCATAAAGCCAACATCATGAAACTTTCGGACGGCTTGTTTTTGCGCTGCGCGCGAAACGTGGCGAAGGAATATCCCGAAATTACCTATGGCGAGCACATTGTGGACAACACTTGCATGCAGCTGGTGATGAATCCATACCAATACGACACGCTGGTCATGGAGAATCTTTACGGAGATATTATTTCTGACCTGTGTGCTGCATTCGTTGGTGGGTTGGGATTCGTGCCAGGAGCAAACTTAGGGGATCATTGTGCAATCTTCGAGGCGGTGCACGGCTCGGCTCCAGATATAGCGGGAAGAGACCTGGCGAATCCGACGGCTGTAATACGGTCGGCATTGCTGATGCTGCAACATTTGGGAGAAAACGAAGTCGCCGCCAAGGTGCAACATGGACTGAATGAGGTTTATCGCACGAAAGAAAAATGCACCCGCGACATAGGCGGGAAGTCAGGAACCATGGCATTCGCCGATTCGGTGATTGAAGCGATGCAAGCCGCCGGCATCCCGGCGGCCGCAGCTTCGCAATAACGGAGTTTGCATTTGTAAACGAGGCCAAATGATCAACGGCGCCCACATCATCATATACAGCAAGGATCCCGAAGCCGATCGCGCGTTCTTCCGCGACAATCTAAACTTTCGTGCCGTTGACGCTGGACACGGATGGTTGATCTTCGCGTTGCCTCCCGCTGAAGCGGCCTTCCATCCCGCGGATGTGAATAATAAGCACGAGCTTTTCTTCATGTGCGACGATATTCGTGCTGAGATTAAATCGCTCAATTCCAACAAGATCAACTGCTCTGCAATAGTCGAGGAACGCTGGGGCAGCCTGACCAGAATTACTTTACCCGGCGGCGGCGAAATCGGCCTTTATCAGCCAAAGCATCCGACCGCTATTGGATCTTGATTCCCCGCCGTTTTGGTAGAATGGCGAGTTTAAGCCGGATGTACAGAATGAAAGAACATTCCCAGACGACCTACAATTCCGCACATCATTGGTTCGCGGTGTTTGTTGCCTGCGCTACGTTTTGCCTCCTCATCGCAGGAGCACTTGTAACCAGCAATGACGCTGGACTCTCCATCCCAGACTGGCCGACTTCTTTTGGATCATTCAGGGTCCCGCAGTTGCATGGCGGGGTTCAATACGAATGGAGCCATCGCGCGATTGCATTCTCCACCGGACTTCTGACCATCGGCATCGCGGTATGGACGTGGATTTCTGATCGTCGCCGCTGGATGAAAGGATTAGCGATTGGCGCGCTTGCGACCATTATTGCTCAGGGAATTCTCGGAGGGTTGACGGTACTTTATTTTCAGCCTCCGATGGTTTCTTCTGCTCACGCGGCGGTGGCACAGACTTTTTTTTGCATCGCCTGCGCGATCGCGCTTTTTACCAGCAGGTCATGGGTGCAAAATACGGCGGTCCAGCAGACTTCTGATCTGACTAGCGATAGCCGTTATCCGAGCTTGCTGACGCTTTCGTTCCTTTCCATCTTTATTCTGTATGCTCAGTTGATTCTGGGGGCGATGTTTCGGCACCACGGCATGAACTGGTTGCCGCATGTTCTGAACGCGCCGGTGGTGGCGGTCATAATCACATGGACGGCGGTTCGTGCGTTGTCTCGCTACTCAAAGAACGACGCGATCCGGCCTCCGGCGATTGCGATGCTTTCTCTTTTAATCGCACAATTGTTTTTGGGATTTCTGGCATTCATGACGCGAGTGGAATGGGGAAGAGACGCGGCGCAGCCCGAACTTCCCATGGTGATCGCGACCGTCGCTCATGTTGTGACTGGAGCGTTGCTGCTGGCTTCAACGGTTATTTTGACGATTCAAGTTTGGCGGAATGTTCCAGCGGCGGCGAGTGCGAAGGTGCCGAGCGCGGAGCGTAAGCCTGTCGCGGCATAATTACCCGATTCTTCCATCGTTCAGATTCGTCGTAGAATAGCCTGTGGCCTCCAAACTGCCTTTATCTGTGCTTGATTCACCCGAGTCTGATACGAACTTCCCGGCTGTTATTTCCGTGCAGAACCTCGTGCACCGATATGGCGATAACACTGCTCTGGACGGGGTTTCGTTTGAAGTTCGTCATGCTGAGTTATTCGGACTGCTCGGGCCGAACGGCAGCGGCAAGACCACAATGTTTCGCATTCTTTCGACGTTAATGATGGCGGTCGGCGGACGCGCTGTAATTTTGGGATACGACGCCGCGAAAGAACCCAACGAATTACGCCGACATATCGGGGTGGTGTTCCAGTCGCAAAGCATAGACTTAAAGCTGACGGCAGCGGAAAACCTGCGTCATCAAGGACATCTTTATGGCTTGCATGGACGCGCATTGAGCTCGCGTATAACCGAAATGCTGCAACGGGTCGGTCTCGCAGATCGCGCCAATGAGAAAGCCGAGACTTTCTCCGGCGGAATGCAGCGTCGTTTAGAACTCGCTAAGGGATTGCTGCATCATCCTTCTGTCTTATTGCTGGACGAGCCTACAACCGGCCTCGATCCGGGGGCGCGAATTGATCTGTGGCAATACCTGCGAATTCTTCGCGATGAAGAGAGAGTCACCGTGATCGTGACTACTCACCTCATGGAAGAGGCGGAGCGCTGCGACCGTCTCGCATTTCTGAATCAAGGCAAGCTTGTGGCGCTGGGAACCCCGCTGGAACTGAAGCAGGAGATCGGCGGAGACGTGGTCGTTTTCGAGGCGACAGACGCCGAAACGTTGGCCGATCATATCCGCATACGGTTTAATACCGAGGCGCAGGTGGTTCAGAATCAGGTCAGGCTCGAAAAGCAAAATGGCCACAGATTTATCACCGACGTGGTAGAGGCTTTTCCGGGTGAAGTTGAGGCGGTTTCAGTGAGCAAGCCAAGCTTGGAAGATGTATTCATCCGACGGACCGGACACCGGTTTTGGACGGATCGTGACAAGCCCGCTGAAGTCTGAAAAATGACAGCTTTGAAAGGGCGGGACTTCAGTCCCGCCGTGCGATAAATTTGAGCGGTGACGGCGCGGCTGAAGCCGCGCCCTTTCAAAGCGAATAGCGAGGAGCAACTAAACTCATTCATGGCTACACAGACTGCAACTCTTCCCGCACAAATCGCGCCATCCGCAAACGAATTGCTTCTGCCTGCATTCACGCTTTGGCAGCGCGAAGTGGTCCGCTTTTACCGGCAGCGAAGCCGTGTTGTAGGCGTCATCGCCTCCCCAATAGTGTTCTGGCTGGTCATTGGATCGGGATTCGGCACATCGTTTCGATCAGCTGGTCCTAATGGTCTGCCGTATCTCGACTATTTCTATCCCGGTGCGCTGATCATGATCGTGCTGTTCACTTCGATCTTCACTATGATGTCGGTGATCGAAGACCGCAAAGAGGGATTTCTGCTCTCGGTGCTGGTGGCGCCGGTTTCGCGATCCGCCATCGTGCTGGGCAAAGTTCTTGGAGGAACGACCCTGGCGACGATTCAAGGATTGATTTTCCTCGCATTCGCCCCGCTGGTTGATGTCCATCTGACGCTGGGAATGTTTCTGATGGCGACGCTAACCGTATTTCTGATTTCTTTCGCCCTCACTGCGCTTGGGTTTGTAATCGCGTGGCCAATGGATTCCACGCAGGCTTTTCACGCAATCATCAATTTGTTTCTGATTCCGCTGTGGTTGCTTTCGGGAGCGATGTTTCCATTGTCGGGAGCTTCGGAGTGGTTGCGGGTGCTGATGCGAATCAATCCGCTGACCTACGGGGTCGAAGCCCTTCGTACGTTACTGTATCCGTCGAATAGGCCTGAGTTCTCTCTTCTTTCGTCTCTGGCAACGCTCGTGCTATTTTCCCTTTTTATGTTCGGGCTTGCATTCGTGATGGTAAACCGACGCACCACAAAGCCGGCCGCATGACAGGAGTTCCACCGCAGTACGCAATTTTCCCAGTAATTGACGCGACCATGAATGGCGTCAGCACGGTGCTGCTGCTGGTTGGACACGGTTTACTCAAGGGTGGACGCATCGCGGCACATCGGGCTTTTATGATCGCGGCGGTTATTTCCTCCACTATTTTCCTGTGCTCGTATCTTTATTTTCACTACCACGTTGGCTCGGTGCATTTTCAGGGACACGGCTGGTCCCGTCCCGTCTATTTCACGATTCTGATTTCGCACGTTACATTGGCGGCCGCAATCGTGCCTCTCGTTATCATCACCCTGATTCGCGCCCTGAGGGAGCGTTTCGATCAACATCGCGCCATCGCCCGCTGGACTTATCCATTGTGGCTTTACGTCTCGGTGACAGGTGTGATTGTTTACGTCATGCTTTATCACATCTTTGCCGCATAAAACCGGCACTCTCATGGAGCTTACAGTGCGGTTTTTTACACCGGATTTCCGCTTGACACAGTTTGAATCCTCGGGGTAAAGTTCGCGCCAGAAGAGCATTTTCTTAATTTGGAGGTCCCCATGTCCACTGCCGTAGCCCAGCCCGTTGATCAAACAAAACTTCACGATTTCGTCATGAAAGCCGTCGGCGAGATGGGAGCTGCTATGAATGCAGCGCTCATTTTGGTGGGAGACAAGTTGGGCCTGTACAAGGCTATGGCGGGGAGCGGCCCAATGACGTCATCCGAGATCGCAGCCAAGACAGGGACGCACGAACGTTACGTGCGTGAGTGGCTGGCGGCACAGGCTGCCGGCGGATTTGTGACCTATGACGCTGCGACTAAGCGATATAGCCTGCCCGCGGAACAGGCGATGGCGCTGGCCGACGAAAGCAGCCCGGTCTTTCTGCCTGGATTTTTCGAGATCGTCGAAGCATGCATTAAAGACGTTCCCAAGATCACCGATGCATTTCGCAGCGGCAAAGGCGTAGGTTGGCATGAGCACGATGGCTGCCTGTTCGCTGGCACCGAGCGGTTTTTCCGGCCTAATTATCGCGCTAATTTGATCGGCCAATGGATCCCCGCACTCGGCGGCGTGGAGGCCAAATTAAAATCGGGCGCAAGCGTCGCCGACGTTGGATGCGGTCTGGGAACTTCGACAATTCTCATGGCGCAGGCGTATCCCAAATCCAAGTTTGTGGGATTCGATTATCATGCGCGTTCCATCGAGTTGGCGCGCGAAGCCGCGGTAAAGGCCGGGGTATCAGACCGGGTTAAATTTGATGTTGCGAAAGCGAAAGACTTCCCGGGAAAGGGTTACCAGTTTGTTGCGTTTTTTGATTGCCTGCACGATATGGGCGATCCCGAAGGCGCTGCGCGGCATGTTCTGCAATCGCTCGATGCCGGTGGCACATGGATGATCGTAGAGCCGTTCGCCAACGACAAGCTGGAAGATAATCTGAACCCGATCGGCAGAGTTTTCTATGGCGCGTCAACCATGCTTTGTACGCCGGCTTCTGTATCGCAGGAGGTTGGGCTGGCGTTGGGGGCGCAGGCGGGCGAAGGCCGGCTCACGAATGTTATAAAATCGGCCGGGTTCAAGCACGTGCGCCGTGCGGCAGAGACGCCATTCAACATCGTGCTTGAAGCAAAGCCTTAGTGGTGGTTCAGTTTAAAAAGATCGAGTCATCCCGAGCTTGCGAGGGATCTCGCGTGTAACGAAAAGTCGCTAAACAGGGGCGATCTGCCGACCCGCGGAAGATCCTTCGTGACTTAAAGTCCCTCGGGATGACTGAAGAAAGAAGAAATTTTCAAACTGACCCACTCCCAAAGCCTTAGCTCTCTTCCACAGACGGTATGTGACGCCATTCTGATATATTTGGCAGCCAGCCCCGCATTAAGAAACTGAGTCCCATCTCAAGATTTTGCTAAGGGGCGGAAGGAGCAGCACTCATGGCAGGAAAAAGCGTCAACAAAGTCATTCTTATCGGTAATCTTGGCAAGGACCCCGAGGTGAAGTACACGCAAGGCGGCATGCCGGTTGCCAAGTTCTCGCTTGCAACCAATGAACGATTCAAGGACAAAGAAGGCCAGTGGCAGGATCGCACCGAGTGGCACAACATCGTAGCTTTTCAGCGTCTCGCCGAGATTGTGGGCGAGTATCTAAAAAAAGGCGGCAAGTGTTTCGTAGAAGGCAGCCTGCGCACCAGTTCGTGGGATGACAAAGAAACCGGCCAGAAGAAGTACAAAACCGAAATCATCGCGAATGATCTGGTGCTGCTTAGCGGACGCGGAGAAGGCGCCGGCGCTGATTCCGGAGGGCAGGCTCGCGGAGCGGCTGCTGGAGGAAACAATTTCGATCAGCGCGGTCCAGAACCAGAACCAGTTTCGTCATCGCCGATCAGCGACGAAGATATTCCGTTTTAGTCGCAAGCTTACCAGGCAAGTTGCACTCCACTCGGCTCCGTCAGCCGTTGCTGAGCTTCCTCGTGCTTAATCTCCAGAACTGGTCGTGATTGCACACCTGTATTGTTAAGTGCTGTCTTTTAGCGCTGGTTCGCTAGAAGCTGCCCCCTCACCACAGACGGAACTATCCCGACGATTGTTCGTATCTATCTTCGTCGAGGAATCCGGGCGAGAGATCCCTGCCGAGAAATTCCTGAAAGGCCTAGAATGACTTTCCGCTTAAGTTGCGGCTTTATTGTCCTGCTTTCTTGTTTAATCCCGTGCGATGCTCTTGCTCAACAAGCACCGCTGTCATCACAGGTTTCCACACCGATCCATGTTCCCGCGGAAGCGAAACCTTCATCTCATTTCAACGCGGAACAGGCGACCGAGGCCTATCTAGCAGAAATACCAAGCGATGCAAAGGCGCGATCCGACGCTTACTTCGAAGGCGGATACTGGATGATTCTTTGGGATTTTCTCTATGGCGTGATTGTTGGGCTGGTATTGCTCAACCTGCGGTGGTCGGCGGGTATGCGCACTCTGAGCGAGCGCATTACCCGCTTCAAGCCGCTGCAAACGATGATTTATTGGACGGAGTATCTCGTAATCACGACGATTCTGGCTTTTCCTCTGACAGTTTATGAAGATTATTTTCGCGAACATAATTACGGACTTGCCAATCAAACATTCGGTCCCTGGATGGTGGATCAGGTGAAAAATCTTGGAGTGAACCTAGTGTTGGGAGCAATTCTGACCGTGCTTCTGTTCGGCATAGTAAGGCGTCTGCGGCAGACATGGTGGATATGGGGATCGGTGGTCACGGTATTGTTCCTCATTTTTGCCAGCCTCATCACCCCGGTTTATCTGATTCCCATCTTCAACAAAGTTAAGCGCCTCGACGATCCGAAGGTTACGCAACCTATTTTGGCAATGGCGCGGGCGAATGGGATTCCGGTGCATGATGTTTATGAGATTGACGCATCGAAACAAACCACCCGCATGAGTGGGAACGTGAGCGGATTCGGCCATACCATGCGGATTACTCTGAATGACAACCTGCTGCGCCGCGGATCTTCCGAAGAAATTCAATCTGTAATGGGGCACGAGATGGGGCATTACGTACTGGGCCACATCTATGACGGTATGCTCTTCTTTTTTGTCCTGATAGTAGGTGGATTCGCCTTTCTACGTTGGTCCCTGAACTGGTCTTTGGCGCGATGGGGCGAGAAGTGGCAGATCCGTGACATCGGGGACACTGCTGTCCTTCCTTTAGTAGTGTTACTGGCCTCCATTTTCTTTTTCGTCCTGACTCCAGTGCAAAACACCTTTACCCGAACGCACGAACATGCAGCGGATATGTTCGGACTGAACGCCAGCCGTCAGCCAGATGGTTTCGCACAGGCTGCAATCCATTTGGGAGAGTATCGGAAAATGAGTCCCGGGAGATTGGAGGAGTGGATATTCTTTGACCATCCTAGCGGGCGCAATCGTATCTATGACGCCATGCGCTGGAAGGCAGAAAATTTGAAGTTGATGACTGGGGAGCAACGAGATTATTAATTTCAAGCAAGGTTAGTTGCAAAGAACTACTGAACGGAGTCATAGGCTCATCCGCAAGACTAGGTCTCTTCGGGCCTTGCAGCCTGACTCATGGCGAGTGGAACTTCGAGATGGACGAGTGGAATCCTGGCCGACTTATTCCCCGCGTGCAAACCGCATTCCGGTTCTTCTGAAAGCCCTCCCAGCCACATGGTTTGGAATCTTCGTCCGGTTTGGTGATCTCAGAAATTAAAGCGGTATCCGAGGATCATTTTCACAATGAGATGGTCCGTCGAACCTGTGAATCCGACCCCCAAGCCAAAGTTCACCTCCCACTGTGGAGCAAGGTTCAAGTCAACGGCGGGAAAAATTTGGTGTTGTTGATTGGAGACGCTGAAGAATCCATTGACCGGTCCGGCAGAGCCATAATACTCGAGCCCACCCGCTATTTTCGGCGTGAAGTCATAGCTGAATTTAAAATTCGGCGAAAATACGACGCCCTGGTGAACGCTCGCTCCATGAAACGAGCGCTCAAGCGCGGGGTTGATTGACCAATACCAAGGTCCCACCTTCTGGTCCACGATTGGGCGGATTTCCCACGTCCATGTGTCCAGCGAAAACTGCCTGCGCTGATAGCCAATCTCATTCGAAATACTTACTCCGACCGGCCAATGCCATTTCTTCGGGACTGAGAAGCGAGGCCGGATGTGGTCGCCCACCCACTGCACGCCATATCCCGACTTCTCGTATGTAAAGATGTAAAAGCCGCACTCAAAGAAATCATTGAATCCGTGCGTGATTTCGACGGTCTCATGTTCCGCATGATTCGTGGGATAGACTCCTTCGGTAATCTCCTTGGAACCGTCCAGCGTAAAATTACTGTGAAGCTCTACCATCGTATTACCGGCCGGGACAAGCTCGGAACCATACACCTGAATTTCATAGTTATCTTGAGCGTGTGCTGAGAGCACGAAGGCTACGACCCATAACAGCAAGGCTACGCTGATATCGCGGAAGGTTGCGTTGCTTGCACGCAGATGAAAACCGGGCTTCATTAGGAAGCCTCAATTCTAGTCACGCGGGACCGCCAGTGCCATTGGGCTACTGGCTGCTAACGGGTCACGTTGTCAAGTTTGACGAAACTGGATGTCCCGCTAAACGAGGCTGAACTTCCGCCTGCGAAGGCTCAGATAGCATGGCTGCTCGGAACAATCGAGGTGACAGTGATCCTTCGACTCGGTGTTTCTTCGCACGCGAAGAAACACAATCGCTCAGGAAGACAAAGGGGCAATCTTCCTAAGCCTAGTTTTCTTCTGCCGTGACTGATTGACTCACGCCGAGTGGAACTTCGAGGTGGACGAGGGGAATCCTGGCGGACTTGTTCCCCGCGTGCAAACCGCATTCCGTCTTCTGAAAACCCGCCCAACGACCAGCCCTGGAATCCTCGCCCGGTTTTACGGCTCGCGTGCAATGGGTGCAGCCAATGCTTGGGTAGTCGCGGTCGTGCAGCGGATTGTAAGGAACGTTGTGCTTTTGGATGTAACTCCACACCATTGGAGAAGACCAATCAGCCAAAGGATTGATTTTTACCAGTTGAAACTTGATATCCCACTCGATCTTCCTGGCATTGGCACGGACCGAAGTCTGATCCCGCCGGATGGCGGTGATCCAGGCCCGCAGTTCCGCCAACTTATTTTTCAGCGGCCCCACTTTGCGAATACTGCAGCAGCGGTCAGGATTCCGTTTCCATAGCTCCGGGCCGTGTTCCATCTCCTGTTCTTCCGGAGTGACCGCAGAGTACAGCCGTTCTATTTTAATTCCGTAACGCTTTTCTACCCGGTCAATGAGATCGTAGGTTTCGGGAAATAAGAATTCGGTGTCCCCGGTGAACACTTGCACCTTGGGGTTGATGCGGGTTGCAATATCAATGAGCGCCATGCCTTCAACGCCGAATCCCGTCGCCATCGCCACATCATCGCCGAAATTGGCGAAAGCCCAGCGCAGCACTTCTTCCGGCTTCCAGGATTCCGAGCGGTGCTGGATATCTTCCAAATGTTCTCTCACTCTGATCTCTCCGATTCCTGAGCCTGCTCCTGGAATCGCATGATCGGCTCAAGTGGGATGTTTGCTGGAAATTCAAATGATGCGATCTCACGAATGGGGGAGGCCTGTCGTGCGAATCGCACCACTTCGCCCACCACCAAAAGCGTGGGGGAGGGCAATCTTGGAGCAGAGTGCAAATCCTGCAATGTAGCCTGGTGTACTTGCTGATCGGGCAAAGTCGCCTTCGAAATAACAGCGCACGGAGTGGCTGGCGCTAAGCCCGCCGCAACGAGATGTCGGGAGGTAGCAGAATAGTCGTACCCTGGCATATAGACCACCACAGTTGAACCGGGGGCGATGTGCCTTGGCCAGTCGTTATTGAAAGGATTTGTCGAATCGTCTGCCGGGGAACTGTGCCCGGTCAGCACAACCAGCGAGGATGAGAAAGCGCGATGGGTGATCGGAATCTGCACAGCCGCAGCGGCGCCAAGCATCGAGGAGATCCCAGGAATAATCTCGAATTCGATGTTGGCCCGCCGCAGCGCCTCAACTTCTTCACCAGCGCGTCCGAAAATCAGGGGATCCCCGCCCTTCAATCGAACGACCTGCAAATCCAGCAAAGCATACTGCACCAGCAACCCATCAATTTCCTGCTGGCGAATATTCTTGCGTCCACCGCGCTTGCCCACATTGCGTACCAAAGTGGAGGCTGGAATCAGTTTCAAGATGTCTCGTCCGATCAGCTCGTCGTGAAGCACTACATCGGCTGACTTGAGCACACGCAAGGCTTTTAGCGTAAGAAGTTCCGGATCACCCGGTCCTGCGCCGACGAGATAGACTTTCCCGCTCATGCTTCGGTCCTCTCGTAAATTCTTTCGGATAATTGAGCGGCTTGAAACGCTTCCCGACTGGCAAGCTCGTGCAATTTCTGACGGCGTTCCCCCGAATCCATGTCCGACGCGAAAAGTTGCTCTCGAGCCTCGCCCAACTCGGCGACCCATGCTGAATATTCCGGACCAAACTGTTTTTCGAGTTCGGTCCTGAGACGTTGCGCCAAAGCCGGGCTGTTTCCGGCCGTAGAAATCGCAACCTGAAAATCGCCACGCCGAACCACTGCGGGATAGAAAAAGTCGCAATGCTCGGGATCATCGACCGAGTTGCAGAGAATGCCGCGGCGTTGGGCCTCGACGAAGACCGTCTCGTTTACTGCTTTCGAGGAAGTTGCTGCGATTACCAGAACCGCATCGTCCAAATCGCTGCGGTCGAAATGTCGGCGATGCCACGTAACGACGCCCGTCCTAGCCCATGCTTCTACAGTCGCCGTAGCCAGCGGCGCGACAACTATTACTTCGGCATGGGCCGCCAAAAGGCTTTCGATTTTTGGCTCGCCGACCTTGCCGGCCCCCACGACGAGGCAGCGCCGGCCGTCGAGCTTCAGAAATATGGGAAACAGGCTCATCTTCTATCCTTCAACTCCCTGCGGCACGCGTCCCAGCGGTAAATCGCGCAAAACCACCGGCACGTGCTCGCCAGCCAGAATCTCGCGCAACTCGGCATCGCTGTGGCGCGAAAAATATCCGCGAAGATTCTCTCCGGCTAATGTGTCGTCGAGATAATTGCGTAGCAAGCGCTCGATTGCGTCGGGGGCTTCGCTGGCGAGGCAGCGATAGCCGATGGGGCGGGCGATGGACTGATGCAATCCAACCGCACCACCTACGCAGAAGTAGTAGGCGTCTTGCATCTTGCCATCTACTTTGATCTTTTTGCCTTCGAGGCCAATGTCAGCGATCCAGTGTTGCCCGCAACTGTTGGGGCATCCGGTGACATGAAGTTTCAGGTGCTGCTCGAAGCCGGGCAGGCGTTCTTCTAATTCTTCAACCAGCCATCGCGAAAAACCTTTGGTCTCAGTAATGGCCAGCTTGCAAAACTCAGTCCCGCTGCAAGCGATCGCGCCACGCCAGAATGTTGACGCGGCGACTGGGAACCCAATAGCACCCAATCCGCTTGCCAGGGCTTGGGTATTTTCATGCGGCACGTTTACGACGACCAGGTTCTGCATGTTTGTAGTCCGAAGGTGGCCATCGGCATAGCGTTCGGCGAGGCCTGCGACGGTCTTTAGCTGCTCTGCGTTAACCCGACCGCGAAGGACGGCCGCGCCCACATAGCTGAGGCCCGGCTGCTTCTGCTGATGAATGCCAACGTGGTCACGGTAGACGTCGTCGGGCGCCTTCTGCGGAACCGCAGGATCGAGACGGAAGCCAATTCGCTTTTCCAGTTCCTGCTGAAAACTTTCAGCAGTCCAGCCGTGCCGCAAGAATAAAAATTTCAGGCGGGCTCTTTCCCGGTTCTCGCGCAAGTCGCTGCTGTCGCGGAAGATCTCCGCAATGCCTTTGAGCACAGGCATGACTTGTTCCCATCGAACGAATGCATTCAACGGGACACCGAGATGGGGCTGAGTGGAAAGCCCTCCGCCGACCCTTAACGCGAATCCATTTTCGACAGCCTCGCCAACTCCCCGGCGAACACCAGTCAATCCAATGTCATTTATTTCTGGATATTCACACCAAACCGGGCAGCCGCTGATGCTGATCTTGAATTTGCGCGGCAGATTGTAGAACTCTTCGTTGCCGGCGAAGAACTTGTCGGCTTCGAGTGCCAGCGGAGATGCGTCGCAGATCTCGTGAGCATCCACTCCGGCAAGCGGGCAACCCGTGATGTTGCGAGTGACGTCGCCGCAAGCGCCGAGTGTGTTCAATCCGCAAGACCACAGTGCGTCTAGAACTTCGGGCAGTGATTCAATGGTCACCCAATGCAGTTGGAAATTCTGCCGCACCGTAATATCGGCAATTCCACGCGCGTGGCGTTCGGTGACGCTCGCAATTGTCCGCAGCTGATGAGATGTCAGCAGCCCATTCGGAATGCGAATGCGAACCATGAAATAGGGCAGCGCGTTTCCAGTACCGCCTTTGCCGCCGAGAACGCCCGCGCCATCGCCCTGTGTGTAAACGCCCCACCACCGGAAATAGGTTCCAATCCATTCCGGTGTGATGGAGTTGAAACCTTCACGCGCGAAGCGGCGAATTTCGTCCAGCCCGGCCCACGGATTCATCTCCCGTTTGAGCCGTTCCGCCTTTTGCGCCTTCGTTTCTGTGACTGTATTTGCCATAAAAAGGAAAAACCCACCGCCAGTGATCAGACTGGCGATGGGTTTCGATTTTGCCGATACTAGAGAATTCTTAGGTCAGCAGCCTCCCCGCGCCAGTGGACGCACACATACAACAACAGCAACAACACTGGCAGCAGCAGGATTGGGCATAAGCCGACATCATCATTTCGATACTAGAGACGCGCATATTGCATGTCAATGGTACTTTCGGATAGTGGCATTCAAAATTTAGATGCTCGTCATCACAAAAACGACCCAATCAAGGCGTCTGGGAATCCAAGGCAAGATTCAATTCGAGCACATTGACGCGCGGTTCGCCCATAAAACCGAGCTGTCTTTCTAACGTATGTTGTTGAATCAGTTGCCTTACCTGTGCTTGCGACAAATGACGAGCCAGGGCGATTCGGGGCACTTGAAAGTCCGCCGCGGCGGGGGAGATATCAGGGTCCAGTCCTGACGCGGAAGTGGTCACCAGGTCGGCGGGAATGGGTGTCCCAGGATTTTCTTTTTGTAGGTCCCCAACGCTAGCTTGACGCGGTCCATTAATTTTTGGTTGGTGGGGCCATAATTTGAGCCGCCCGAGTTCGTGGCGTCGTACCCGTTACCGGCTGCCGAAGGGCGGGAATGGAAATAGCTGGGCCCGACAAACGCTTGACCTATGATCCGTGACCCGACGATATCGCCGTTCTTCGTAATCAGTTGACCGTTAGCTTTGTCTTTAAAAAGCACCTGGGCCAATGCTGTGACGACCAGTGGATAAACTAATCCCAGCAATACTGTTGTGACAACCGTCATGAGGATCGAGATTGTGAAGTTCTTTTTCATGAGTATTCCTACGCCATCCCTACCCGGGTGATGACCATGTCAATGAGCTTGATTCCGGCGAAGGGAATTATGATTCCGCCGATACCGTAGATCCAGAGATTCCGCCGCAACAGAGCCGCGGCTCCCATCGGGCGGTACTTCACTCCTCGCAACGCCAATGGAATCAGGGCAACAATGATAAGTGCATTAAAAATGACCGCTGACAGAATGGCCGATTGGGGCGTCTGCAAATGCATAACGTTCAGGGCATTCAGCACGGGGAACGTTCCGGCGAACATTGCAGGAATAATCGCGAAGTATTTAGCAACGTCATTCGAGATGGAAAAAGTAGTGAGGGCGCCGCGCGTCATGAGTAATTGCTTTCCAATTTCCACGATCTCGATAAGCTTGGTCGGATTGGAATCGAGATCCACCATGTTGCCCGCCTCTTTTGCGGCTTGGGTTCCTGTATTCATCGCGACTCCGACGTCGGCCTGCGCCAGCGCGGGCGCATCGTTGGTGCCATCTCCCGTCATCGCGACAAGTTTTCCTTCCGATTGCTCGCGGCGAATTAAGTCCATTTTTTCTTTGGGCGTAGCTTCGGCTAGAAAATCATCCACCCCCGCTTCCCGCGCAATCGCCGCCGCAGTAAGCGGGTTATCACCGGTAATCATGACCGTCTTGATGCCCATGGCGCGAAGCTGGTCGAAGCGATCTTTCATGCCTCCTTTGACAATATCTTTAAGATGAATCACTCCAAGAGCGCGCCGATTTTCAGCTACGACTAAAGGCGTGCCGCCGGATCTGGCGATGGTCTCGACGCTTGCCTGAACCTCTTTTGGCAGGACCGTTCCAAACCCCTGCAAATACTTAGTAATGGCATCCACCGCCCCTTTCCGAATCTCACGGCCATCAAAATTCACTCCCGACATTCTGGTCTGCGCTGTGAAAGGGACAAATACCGCTTCGAGCACAGCCAGTTCCCTGCCTCGCAGCGAGTAGCGTTCTTTGGCTAACACAACAATCGAACGTCCTTCGGGGGTCTCATCCGCCAACGAAGATAGTTGTGCCGCATCGGCCATTTGGGCTTCGGTGATTCCCGGAGCCGCGATAAATTCCGAGGCTTGTCGGTTGCCCAGTGTGATCGTCCCCGTCTTGTCGAGCAGCAAAGTATTTACGTCACCTGCGGCTTCGACAGCTCGCCCCGACATGGCAAGCACGTTGTGCTGCACCAGGCGATCCATACCCGCAATTCCTATTGCCGAAAGCAGGCCACCAATGGTGGTGGGAATCAGGCAGACCAGCAATGACACCAGAACAAAGACAGTCTGCGGCGAGCCGGAATAGATTGCGAACGGCTGCAACGTGACCACGGCAAGTAGAAAAATTATCGTCAGGCCCGCAAGTAAAATATTGAGTGCGATTTCGTTGGGAGTCTTTTGACGTTCCGCACCTTCGACTAACGCGATCATGCGATCGAGAAAAGTCTCGCCCGGATTGGATGTGATTTTGATTTTCAGCCAATCGGAAAGAACTCGGGTACCGCCGGTTACCGCCGAACGGTCTCCTCCCGCCTCGCGAATCACGGGGGCTGATTCCCCCGTGATTGCGGACTCATCTACCGACGCGACACCCTCTACGATCTCTCCGTCCCCTGGAATAAACTCGGTCGCGGCCACCATTACTACATCTCCAGAGCGCAGTTTGGCGCTGGCGACTTGTTCGATCTTTCCGCCCGGCAACACGCGATTGGCGATGGTTTCAGCTCGTGCTTTGCGCAATGCATCCGCCTGAGCTTTTCCACGGCCTTCCGCCATAGCCTCGGCGAAATTGGCGAATAATACCGTGAACCACAGCCAGAAAGTGATTTGAAGATTGAACCCGAACGCAGTACTCGAGCGAAAAAGGAGAACCGTGGTTACGACGCTTCCGACTTCCACCACGAACATGACGGGATTGCCCATCATGTTACGCGGGCTCCAACTTGACGAACGAGTCAAGGATCGCGCCTCGTACGATCTTCATGTCCCAAATCGCCCTACTTTTCTTTTCTGCCATTTATGACCTCAAAAAGTCTTTCCAGCCGACATCAAAAGGTGTTCCAAAATCGGCCCCAGGCTCAAGGCCGGGAAAAATGTCAAAGCGCCGACGATAAGGATCACGCCAACCAGTAACCCGCTAAACAGCGGCGTCGTCACTGGAAACGTGCCCAGCGAGGGAGGTACAAATTTCTTTTTCGCGAGATTTCCCGCAATCGCGAGCATGGGGATGATCATGAAAAACCGCCCGACTAACATCGTTGCGGCGCCCGCCAGGTTGTACCAGGGAGTGTTGCCGTTTAGTCCTCCAAACGCTGAACCGTTGTTGCCCGCCATGGAGGTGAACGCGTACAGCATCTGCGTTAGACCGTGGGGTCCGGCGTTGCTGATGCTGGACGTACCGAAACCTTCTACCGATGAAATACCGGTGAGTACAAGAATGATTAGAGGGAATACTAGCGTGACCAGCATCGCCATCTTCACGTCATAGGCTTCGATTTTCTTCCCCAGATATTCCGGCGTGCGTCCCACCATGAGCCCGGCAATAAAGACTGAGAGCACGACATAAATCAGAATTCCGTAGAGTCCGGCGCCCGACGCCACCAAATACGGTTTCGCTGAGCATGATATTGGCCAGTGGAACCATTCCGCCTAGCGGAGTGAACGAATCGTGCCAGCTATTGATAGCTCCGCAACTCGCGTCGGTAGTAATCGTCGCGAATAGGGCAGAGTCAGCGATGCCGAAGCGGACTTCCTTTCCCTCCATGTTTCCGCCCGGCTGAGTCAGGCTTGCCTTCTGGTCTATTCCCTTCAGCAATGGGTTCCCGTGGGATTCTGCCCAGTACGCGGTCGTAACTCCCGCGAGAAACAGAATCGCCATGGCACTCCAAACCGCCCATCCATGGCGGGGAGAGCCCGTCATCCGGCCTAGCGTATATGTCAATCCGGCGGGGATGATGAAAATGGAAAGCATCTGCAAATAGTTACTGAAAGGAGTTGGATTTTCGAAGGGGTGAGAACTGTTGGCATTGAAGAAACCGCCGCCATTAGTACCCAACATCTTGATTGCTTCCTGAGAAGCAACCGGCCCTTGCGCAATGGTTTGCGTGCTGACCGTATCCATGACAGGTTTGCCGGCTTGATCCACAACTGGTTTTCCGTCTGTTCCAACTCGCTGCACTTGCTGGGATTCAATCAGTTTACGGTGTCATAAGGTTTCAGGTTCTGCACAACTCCCTGAGAAACCAGAATCAGGGCATAGAGAGTGCACATCGGCAGCAACACCCACACAGTTGTCCGGGTAAAATCCACCCAGAAATTGCCGATGGTCTCTTTTTCGCGTCTTGATATTCCCCGAATGAAAGCAATCGCGAGCGCGATACCGACGGCAGCTGAGCCAAAATTGTGATAGGCCAAACCCGCCATTTGGGTGAGATAACTCATGGTTGTCTCACCTGAATAGTTCTGCCAGTTCGTATTGGTCGTAAATGATGCCGCGGTGTTGAAAGCAAGTACTTGCATCCACGGCAGGGAATTTCTGCGGATTCCACGGCATCCAGTGCTGGAGTCGTTCGATGCCGTACAGCAACGCCATGGAAAAGCCGCTGAAGAGAAGCATGGCGCCGCAATATTCCGTCCATGGCATTTCATGGTTTTCGTCCACGAAGGTAAGGCGATACAACAAGCGCTCAACCGGACGCAGGACGGGATCAAGGAATGTATGCTCGCGGTTAAAGACCCGGGCCAGGAATACTCCCATCGGTTTCGTAACCGCGAATATCAGCGCAAGAAAAAGAAGAATCTGAAACCAGCCGTTCACCGTCATGTCAGAATTTCTCCGGCTTCAACAGTGCGTACATGAGATACACCATCATCAAAACGCAAACGACGAGCATGATGAGCGATTCAATGTTCATGGAAACCTCAGCGCAATCGCTCGCAAGCGTACGTGTACGCAAGCGAGAGTGCGAAAAATAAAATAGTCAAAAGAATAAAAATCAAATCCTTCATAAATGAACCTTTTAAACGCCTAACCGCCAAAGTTCCCGCTATGACGTGAGAATCCGTCGAATTTCATTCGCTTCCACGACCTTCAATCGTGACAACTTCCGCACAGGAACCTTTGAACTCATCAGCGAGCGATCGCAGGCTCTCTTTCGCTTTTTCGGCGATTAGCCAGTGCGGATTCCTTCAGCAGCGCAACTAGAAATCGTGTAAGGAATGACACTGCGAAAAACGCTATTGCCGCGAAAATGAGTTTGATTAGCACGTCCGATCGAGCCTCACTCTTAGATTGAACATGGTTAGCCGTAAGAATCGGCTAAGTTGTTCATAAAGAATTTGTAAGGGGAAGAACTCAGGGGAAGCGGCCAAAGCAACGATGAATACTTTTAGAGACGTTGCTCGCAACTTCTTTGCTGGGGAGTCGGATTAGTTGATGGGGAAAGCCAGACGCAGGAACCTGCGTCTCTACGATTGGTTCTGATTGCTCAGCCGTGCTCTCCGGGCTCGAAGCGGTAACCCACCCACGGCTCGGTGAGGATGTACTTGCGGAGATGCGCTTTCCGGCTCAAGCTTCTTACGCAACTGGCCAACAAACACGCGTAAATATTCAACCTGTTCGGTGCTGTTGCCTCCCCAGACAGCGCTGAGCAGTGTTCGATGGGTAATTACTTTCCCGGCGTGTTGCGCAAGATATACGAGCAGGTCGAATTCCTTGGGAGTCAGGTGGACTTCCCTGTGATTCACGACAACTTTTCTAGCTGCGATATCAATGTGGAATTCACCCACGTCAATAATCGGCCGGAGCAGTGTCGCAGTTTCAGGAATTCGTCGCAGATTCGCTCGCACCCGCGCCAGAAGCTCTTCGATACCGAAAGGTTTCGTTACATAGTCGTCGGCCCCGCATCAAGGGCTTTCACTTTCGTCCGCTCCTCCCCGCGCACGGACAATACAATGATCGGAATCTGACTTGTAGAGCGCAGGCGGCGGCAGAGTTCCAGGCCATCCATGTTTGGCATGGATAGATCGGTGATTACTAGGTCGGGCTGCCAATCCTTCATGATTTCAAGTGCGGTTTCTCCGTCGTTGGCAACCCGCAAATCGTAGCCCTGACTGGAAAGGCTGGTACGCAGGACGCGCGTGATTTGCGGTTCGTCGTCCACGACAAGGATGCGTCGTCGTTCAGTCACTGGCGAGGTTCCTGAGTCACGATGTGAACATCCACGGGAGGCGCGTCGCGAAGAAATTTGTGAATAGCGGAAAAGATATAAATATCTCTTCAGCCCGCTCGTGGCGGAGCGTCCGAAGACCACCTGAGTGATATGTTTCTCGCGCACGAATTCGGCGACGACTTCCGCCACCGTCTTTCCTTGAAGTTTGACGATTTGTGCACCGACATTTTCTGAGAACTGGATATTCGCCGCCAGCGATTTCTGATTTCTTTCGCTCGCGTCCTGACCCATGTCCACATAAACGATGTAGAGTTCCCCATCCATTGCCTGCGCCATCCGCGCGCCCCGGGCTATCAAGTATTGGGCTGAAGGGTTCGAGCTGATGCAAACCGCAATTCGTTCTCTATACCGCGACTCCGGCTTTTTCGTCCTGCTTTGCCCGATAGGATTCGAGGCTTCGATCCACGGCGTGGGCAACCTGCCGCAAAGCCAGCTCCCGTAGGGCAATCAAGTTTCCTTCACGGAAAAAGTTCCCCAGCGCGCGTTCGACCCTTTCGAGCGGATAAATATCTCCGCGCCGCATTCGGTTTTGCAGGGCCTCCGGGGTGAGGTCCGACATCACAACTTCGTCAACGCGTTTCAGAACCCAGTCTGGAATGGTCTCGCGAACCTGAATGCCCGTAATTCCCTGCACGGTGGGCGTCACGCTCTCCAGGTGTTGGATATTCATGGTCGAGAGCACGTCAATTCCTGCGTCCAGCAGTTCATACACGTCTTCGTAACGCTTGCGATGCTTGCTGCCTTCGACATTGGTATGCGCAAGTTCATCAACCAGAACAACTTTCGGCTTGCGCGCAAGGATTGCATCTACATCCATTTCCTCGAACAGCGCGCCCTTGTATTCCAACTTTTTTCGCGGAACGACCTCGATCTGCGCCGCAAGTTCAGCCGTAGCTTTCCGTCCGTGTGTTTCCACGACGCCGATTACCAGGTCTTCTCCACGGCTGTGGCGGCGAACTCCCTCGCTCAACATGCTGAAGGTCTTGCCAACTCCCGGCGCGTAGCCAAGAAAGAGCTTGAACTTACCAGCCAGCCGGGCTGGCGAGGTATGCTCCAACCACTGCTCGGGGGTCTTCGACATGGCGAATATTGTCGTTTAGAAAACTTCAATTGTCGAATGTCAGATACAATCGCCGCGTGAAACCGGAGACCATTCGGCTGATCTTGCGTTACGCCGCCGCCGCGGCGGCGGTCGCATTGATCACTTTAACCTACAGAAGAATCCTTCATGTCAACCCCACGACTGTGGCGTTGACTTTTCTACTCGCGGTGCTGGTGATCTCGGCGAATTCGGGATTGCGCTGCGCCGTATTCACTTCGTTTATCGCTTCGTTGGCATTTAATTATTACTTTCTGCCACCAATTGGAACCTTCACCATACAAGATCCGCAAAACTGGGTTGCGCTATTCGCTTTTCTTGCCACTGCAGTCATCGCCAGTGAATTATCGGAGCGAGCCCGGAGGGAAACCACCAATGCCAACGACCGCAGGCGCGAAGTAGAAAAGCTTTACAGTTTCAGCCAACAGTTACTTTCCACCGACAATATGGCGGAACTGCTCAACGCCATTCCCCGATACATAGTGGATTCGTTCGCGGTGAGATCCGCAGCGATTTGGCTTCCCAATCGAACCGACGTTTACCGCTCGGGATCTACTGTTGATGGTCTGGAGCTCTATGACCTTCAACTGGTCGCCTCGCGAGGAGAAGCAAGAATAGAGCCTCACAAACAGATATCTTTCGTGCCTCTACGCATGGGAGTGCGAGTGGTTGGCAGCCTCGGCGTTTCCGGCGCCACGCTTTCACGTGAAACCCTCGACGCGATGGGAAGCCTGATTGCGATTTCGATCGAGCGCGCCGGCGCAATGGAGAGGCTGAGCCGTTCGGAAGCAGCAAGAGCCAGTGAGCAACTGCGCTCGGTGCTGCTCGATTCGGTCACGCATGCGTTTCGTACGCCGCTGACCTCGATAAAGGCTTCTGTGACTTCCATGCTTTCCAGCTCGGCACTGAATGACTCACAGCGCCTCGAACTCCTCACAATCATTAATGAGGAAAGCGATCGCCTGAACCGCTTAGTCGGAGAAGCGGCTGAGATGGCGCAACTCGAAGCTCACAAAGTTGAACTCGAAATAGGCAAGCATGAAATGCAGGAAGTGGTGGCTAACGCGCTGGAAAAATCCAAACCCGCATTAGCACAGCATCCCGTCGAGGTTCGGCTTGATAACTTGCCGGCAATTCAAATGGATATCGCTCGCATCGCCGAAGTCCTGACGCAACTACTGGAAAACGCGGCGAAATACTCTGCACCGCAAAGCCCAATTCAAATCACCGGAGAAGTGCAGAATGGCATGTTAATGATTAGCGTCGCCGACCGGGGCCCCGGAATTGAAGATATGGAGCAGTCGCTCATCTTCGAGAAATTCTATCGCGGACGCAATCAGCGTTTGCAAGTTCAGGGAACGGGCATGGGCCTGGCCATAGCCAAAGCGATCATCGAAGCGCATCACGGCCAAATCGGAGTGACGAGTCAACCCGGCCACGGTTCAGTTTTTTACTTCACATTGCCAGTCGCTTAGGATCGATTGCGACGAACAACCCCCGGCTGCGTGCCAGCACTTTTCCATCTTCATTCAGTATTTCCGCCATGTGGTAATGTCGGCGGCCTCGAACGCGTAACTCTCGTGAATCTACACTCAAGGGTTTATTCAGCGGAACCGGCCGCAAATAGTCTATTCTCATTTGAGCGGTCACAGCAGTGACCTGTCTCAACTTGTTGAGTTTCCCCATTGCGTCGTCCAGGATTGTCGCAATGATCCCGCCGTGGCAGTATCCGGGCGGTCCGGTATAGCGCTTGTTGAGACGGAATCGGCAGGTGAAGCATTCGCGTTTCTCGTCGTAGACGAACTTTAAATGCATTCCCTGAAGGTTGTCTTTTCCGCAAGCGAAGCAGAAGTTCTTTGCAGGTTTACGTAACGCAGCTTTCGCGAGAAGGGAGGGTTCTTTCGGCATGCTTGAATATTAGTTCATTCGTGCTTGAGGGAGCGCCGGGCGTCCTCGCCCGGTAGGACGGGCGGGACGCCCGTCTCTCCCTCTGCTAGCGTTTGAACGCTTGCACATCGGGCAGCGGCTCCAAACCGCGGCCAGAGAATACCTGTTCGAATTCACTGAGCAACGCTTCGTGGACAAGATTATTTGACGCTACAGTTTCACGGCTGTTGAGTTGAAAAGGCCTTCCTTTAAAATCCGTTACTTTCCCTCCGGCCTCTTCCACGATGAGGACGCCCGCTGCCGTATCCCACGCATTCAAATTAAATTCCCAGAAACCTTCGAAGCGGCCTGCCGCGACCGAGCAAAGATCTAAAGCGGCAGAACCAGCACGGCGGACCCCATGAGTCCGCAAAGTGATCTGGTGATAAAAGAAGATGTTTGGATTTTTATGGCGCTTATGACTGGGAAAGCCGGTTGCGACGAGGCTTTCGTTCAAGTTTGCAACTTTCGAGACGTGCATTCGTTGATCGTTTAGAAACGATCCCCTGCCGGACTCAGCCGCAAACATTTCATCCCGCGTCGGATCATAAACTACGCCGGCGATCAGCTTATTTTTATATTCCAATCCCATTGAAACGCAAAAAACGGGAAATCCGTGGGCAAAGTTCGTGGTTCCGTCCAGCGGATCAACGTACCAGCGATAATCGCTGCCCGTATCCACCAGTCCACCTTCTTCGCCCAATATGTCATGGGTCGGCCATTCGCTCCGGATGCGGTTGCGAATCAATGTCTCTGACGCCCGGTCTGCTACGGTAACCAGATCAGCTTCGCCCTTATATTCCACGGCGACGCGCCTGCGAAAATAGTCCATCAGCAATGCCCCTGATTCGCGGGCGATCTCTGCTGCCTTTGAAACAAAATTGCTGTTGTTTGGATTATTCGACAAGGTTTGTTCGAGCAGCCTTTCGACGAGCGGGGACCATCAGGAATTACCGCGTTTGACGTTGTCTTCCACGATGTACATGATTTCGTGCTTGAATATGAACAGATTCGGCTGGGTCTCGCGGGTCAGCCGGATCATGTTGCGGTCGTAATATTCGACCCAGCCGCGAACCATCTCGCCGTCCGCCAGCTTAATGCACACCGGTTTCTGCTTTTCTCCCAGCCATTTCAGATAGGCGGCCTCCTCCGACGTCTCATCCGGAGGCGGGGTTTTACCTTTTCGCGAAGGGCCTTGTGATCCCTGAAACGGCATAGCCGCATTTTACACGCTGACCAAGAAAAGCCTGTGTACTTTAACTTCAGGCAGGGTGCTGGGGCAGGTTCAAAATGTGAGGCGAACACCGAATTCAAGTTGTCTTGCAGACCCGAGCGAGAATACTCCTGAACCGGAGCCGATCCGGTTGGCCGACTGGCATGACGAAGCCGTTCCGCATCCCAAGCCCAGGCTTCCGTTCGTTGGAAAAGTGGTGGCCGGTTGCTGGATCCCACCGGAAGGACTCATCAAGCTATCAAAGTTCGCGGCATTGAATATGTTGAACGCCGCAACGCTGGGCTCGATGGTGAACCGGTCTTTAAATACGTATGGCCATGACAATCTTACGTCCACAGTCTTGAGCCATCCTCGTCCTGAAGTTGCTGGAACGTTCGCAAGGCCGGGGGTCACTGCGCCCAACTGAACCAATTGTGATTGAGTGAAAAGGCCGTTGGTGGTTAGCGCAGTCCCTGCAGGGGTCAGATGCCCGGCAATGCTATTGTTGTAGTTATTGATAAATCTGTTGAGACTGGCGACCGATCCCGCGCTTTTAAATCCGCCGATACTTGATCCAGGCACAATGTCTCCAACCGTACCATCTCCAGTTACGTCGCTTCGAAAAATTTCGCCGGGTACGCCGCCGCCATTGAGCTGCGGAAGAAATGCGGTCAGCGGCAGCGGGGAATCCAGATGGCCCAATATGCTCAGCCGAAATCCGCGCCTGAATCCGAGAACCGGCCCAGAGGTGAACTGATGCCTGCGATCCAGGCCCGAGGGGCCGAAATACCCGTTGGGATTGTCCCAATCAGCGGCGATCGGTAGAGAGGCCGGATTACCAGACGGTCCGCCCCCCGCAGCAACATTACTCTGGAACTTCGACCACGAATATGCAGCCTGCAGACTCACGGTTTGAATTCCGCGCACGTGATGAGCGATAGCCGAGCGGACTGAAATATCTACGGCGCGATAGCGGGAGTTTCCGATTGGCTCGTAAAATATTCCCTGACCGACATTCGTATTGTCTCCAGGAAAAGCCGCGGCGGGATTAGCGAAAGTTCCTGAGCTATCAAGTCCATTGACCGCAAAATCTGAAATGCTGGCGCCCCGGACATGCCCCAGATAGCAATTGACGCCAGCTATGGACGTCGAAGCATTCACCTGGCCGCACGATGGGGCATTCGCCGCAAGCGTGCGATTGATAGCACCCAGCGCGTTATTCAAATTGAAATTGGTTGCGTCGCCCACATGGTTTCTATCCACTCCCAGTAGGAAGTGGGTTCCGGAATTGCGAACATATTCAATGGACAGAACAGTGCCACTGCCAAATTCATGCTGCAATCCAAAGTTCATCTCCAGGGATCGAGGACTCACATAGTTCGGGGAAAGCATTGATCCCAGTGTGCTGCCAGTACTCCCCGCATAAAATCCGTTCGGCCCTGCTGTCGCGCTCGCCGCTTGAACGGTGCTCTGCAAGTCCGCTATGGCTTTCGCGACTGTGACTCCGTTCACAACGCTGCTCAATGGGTGTCCGCAGATTTGTCTCGCAATGTTTAAACCATCAGAACTCGTGAGGGGGGTTCCATTTGGCACGATCACGGAATACTCGCCGGGTCCGCAAAGAGGCTGTTGCGCATAATACTGACCCTGCTGAAGCCGCAGAGCCCGGTCAGCCAGAACACTGCCGGATAGGTTGCTATCGTAATAAAGGCCGGCACCCGCGCGGAGGACAGTTTTCTCGCCGCTGAAGGGCGCCCAGGCAATTCCAAGCTCTGGAGAAAAATTGAGGTTTGGCTGGCGAACAGAATTGCCCAATGAGGACCCAAATCCGTTAAGCGAAGGAATTCCGGGCAAATCAGAATTCGTGAGGCCACTGTCGCGCACGTAATGCACACCATAATTGACGGTGAGGTTTGGCTTTGCCTTCCATGCGTCTCCGGCGTAGAACTCAAGACGATTGTCAGTCAGTCCGCCGTGAGGATAGCCGAACGCCGAACTCTCAGTAAAAAATCTTTGGCCGTTGCTGATGATGATTGCTGCGACTGGATAGTTCAGAGGGTTATCCAACGCCCCGGCGGGGTCGCCGGCCACCAATGCCGGTGCATAAGCCTTGGGATTCCCTAGTATGGCCTGTTCATTAGCAAACGTGGCGGTTCCGGTCACCGTAGGACCGAGGCTTCCCAACGCCGCATATCCCCCCGAATTAATGCGGTTGAATGACGCTCCAAAACGAAAAATATGATTGTCTTTAAGCTTTGATCCGTCGTACCGGACCTGCATGCTGCTTTGAATGGTTGACTGGGGCGCCAACGGATTTGGTCCAACGTCAATGCTCGCATTCTGAATGCTCATGGAGGGAGAGGGATTGAACAATCCGGTCTCGCTCGGTAAGCCCAGATGGTTGGAAAAGCGTGTATAACCGGCACGAATGCTGTGAGTGAAACTCCCCTGATAAAAATCTAATCCGACGGCTTGGCCGGGCGTGTTGTCATGAGTCAGAAAAGGGGAATAATTGTTTCCCGGTCCGACTGCGCTATCTTCATCGTAAGTGGCTCGATAGAACGCACGCTTATTCCGGCCAACCCAGTCGAGTCGTCCAAGTAACGTATTATCTCGAAATGGTGCGCTATAGCTGGCGCCCAGACCATTGAAAGGATAAGCAAGCGCGGGAACATTTCTCGAGTCCTGTTTCGTGCGTTCCGCGCTCACGAAAAAGAACAGCTTGTCCTTGACGAGCGCGCCTCCCAGGTTTCCACCGAATTGGTTGCGCTGGAAGTAAGAATCCTGGTCGCCGGGAAATGCTGCGAAGCCAAGGTTGTTGTCGCGAAACCCGTAAAAACCTCCGCCGTGGTAGCTGTTGGTTCCTGTCCGCGAGATGGCATTCACCGTCCCCGATGCCGTCATTGGGGAAGAAATATCCAAGGCAGACTGCGTGATTTGGAACTCCTGAATGGCGCTCAACGAAATATTCTGGTTTGTGCCGCCCACGCGCGCGTCAGTAAAATCAACTCCGTCGAGCAACGTCCGGGTTGTGCGCCCAGAACTGCCTTCAATGGAGACCGCGAAGAAGCCACTCTTAGTTGAATCGAGACGGGCTGCGTCCAGTATCTGAACCCCGGGTTCAAGCTGAGAAAGATCTAGAAAGTTTCGCCCATTAACCGGCAGTTTCTCCCAGTCTTGCGATGTAATTACTCCTGCCACGGTCGCCTCGGCGAAATTAATTCGCGCCGCTTCGTTGGTTTTCTTATCCCCATTGGGATGCAGCCGAATATTGCCGGCGGCGGTCGTTCCAACGTTTACAGTCACCGGGAACTGAACACTCGCAAATCCCTTCACGTCGAGCTTTATCGTGTAGTTCCCAGGATCGATTGGGCCGGATGTATAAAGTCCCGCGGCCGTAGTCATAAGGCTGAAGTTCTGGCCGGTGTTCGGATTCGCAAGGATAACTTCAACGCCACCCGCAGCTCCTCCGCTGGGGTCGGTAACGACGCCGGTAATGCAGCCCGCGGCGATCGTGGATTGAGCGAGCATTGCCGGTACGAATCCCACCAACACAGCCACCGTCATGATCGTCGTTTGCAACCGGCGACCAGACACAGGGTTCAACCTCATCGTTTACTACCTTCCTTTCAAAATAGGCAACCCAGACGATCTCCTCTGGGAAGGCAAGCGTCCTGCGGTACTGACTGGGCAGGTGAGGACACCCGCCCTCTACACGCGCATAGTTATTTTTTTTCTTTGAGTGAGTTTACAGTACTCAACCGATCCCGTGTTGATGGAAAGCACGGTTGACGGAAAGCATGGTTGACCGAAAGCACGGTTCAATGTCAATCAATGTGACTTTGATGTGTAGTAACCGCTGCGATGGCGTACCTTGTAATCGGCAGCCGAGGGTGCGCCATTTACTGAGACTTCGATTCGCCTGAATTCCGAATCCGAGATTCTTTGCGACGGATAGTAAGCCAGCAGATATTGCGTTCGAAGCTCATCGCTGATCTTCTGGAACGCCTCGTCAAGTTGCGAGGTTGACATCGCATAGAAATACTTACCACCAGTATCTTCTGAAAGCTGAATCAGTGCATGTTCTCCTCCGGTATCCCTTCCCGCGCTCGATTCGATGGGCACCACAATGATGCTGTAAACAATTGCCTCCGCCTGCTGAGCTTCGCGGACCGCATCTTTGTAAGTGACTTTGCTCATGGTATCGCCGCCGTCGGTAATTACGACCATGACCTTTCTTCCCTGCCTTGGCTCAAGCGCCTCCGCACCAAGGTAAAGCGCATCGTAAAGAGCAGTTGCTGCTCCGAGTTGAAGGCGCTCGATACCACGATCAATCGTCCTAAGGTCCGGGGTAAAGGGTACGACTTCGGTGACAATCTCGTTAAATCCGTACAAGGATATTGCGTCCACCGGGCGCAAGATGGCATGCGCGAATCGCTTGGCAGAAGCCAATTCAAAAGACAAATCCTTGCGCGTGCTCAGGCTCGTATCAATGTCCAGGACAATAGAAAGTGGCAGCCCCGATTCCTTCGAGAATACTGCTATTTTTTGCTGGCCTCCGTCCTCCCTCAAATCGAAGTTTTCTTTAGTGAGACCTGCAATCGGCGCGCCCTGGGCATCCGTCACCGTGACGAACACGTTCACGAGCTTTACGTCAACTTTGAAAGTGCTGTCGGCCTGGTCTTTAGTCGGGGCCGCGGCCGCCGGGTCCGCGGAGTCTTTACTTGACCCGCCTGTAGAAGCGCGTGGCACCGGTTTTGGCGCGCCAGATGGACTCGATGCCCAAGGTGGCTTTGGCACCTGGGCATGACAAAGAGCGACTGCCAGTACTAGGAAAGCAATCAGACGTTGCATCAAAATTGGGATTCGTTTCGGCGCTTTAGTTCGAAATACTTGCTTAAACAAGCTCTGCGGTTAGATGCACGGGCTTTTCAATGGGTGCCTTACCCTCTTGAAATTTCAGCGGGAAAAGGTTCGCCGTCCGCCCACACCGCGCCATCTTCGAAGTATTCTTTTTTCCAGATTGGCACCGTTCGTTTGAGCGTGTCTATCAACCACCGGCACGCGTCAAATGCCGCTCCCCGATGTTCGGAAGCAACCACGATCAGCACGCTGGTTTCGCCGATTAAAAGGCGTCCCAGGCGATGGACTATTCTGATATCCCGTACTTTAAAATCGCGGAGTGCCTTCGCAGCCAACGATTCCATTTGCTTGAGGGCCATCCCTTCATAGGATTCATAATCCAGATAGAGAGTCCGGCGACCTCGAGTATTGTTCCGCACGATCCCCTCGAAGATAACAACCGCACCATCGGAAGGATGTTTTATATCGTCAAGAATCCGCTGCGTATCAATTACTTGATGGACGATCAATGCGTGCGGAGGGGGCGAACCCTCACATGATCCGCCGCTCACAGGCGGCAGCAATGCGATTTCGTCTCCGTGCTTCAATTTGGTTGGCGGACTGGCATATTCCTGATTCACAGATATCGCAATGGAAGGGAGAAACTGCTTAAGTTGGGAATTCAGCTTCCCGTAATGTCGAAGCAAATCCTCCAATGTTGAATCTGGCGGAAGAATGAGAATGTCAGACTCGCGTTGAACAATATCTTTCAACATTCCGAAAAATAGGACTTTCACTTCCATCGAAAAAATAATCGGAGAGCAAGTCTCGAAAGGCGCTCAACTGATTATTGCTCAAATTGCGACTAATCAGCTACAAATGAACCATCCGCAGGATGGAAGGATTCTGAGATTGCAGCGCTCATCCGCCCACTGACTCACCGCGATGCCTTCTTCCCCCAGCGCAAGTTTAAAGGCTAATTCGCTGAAAATCCGCGATTCTCTTTTCTGGATGACGACGATCGCTTTCCTCTTGCGATTTGCGTACATCCTGATCGCCCACACATACAGATTCAAAACCACTGAGGATAATTTTAGCTTTGGATTCGAAATGGGGCGTATTGGACGCGCTCTGGCCCAAGGGCAGGGATTCAGCAATCCGTTTCATGGAGTGACTGGGCCAACCGCGTGGGAGCCGCCTCTCTATCCGTTCCTCATCGCGGGAGTCTTCAAATTATTCGGCGTTTATTGCAAGACCTCGGCCATTGTTCTTCTCAGTATCAACAGCACTTTTTCGGCGCTGACTTGTATTCCGATTTTTCGGATCGCAAAAAGATGCTTCAACGAGAACATTGCGCGATGGACGTCATGGCTTTGGGCGCTGTTGCCGCCGGTGATGTTCTGGTCCACACGCTGGATTTGGGAAACCAGTCTCGCGGCCCTGTTGCTCGCGGTTATTTTCTGGTTGACCCTGGTGGCCGAAGAGAGAGATGGCATGTTGCCATGGATTCAATTCGGACTTCTGTGGGGAATTGCGGCGCTAACCAACACTTCCCTGCTGGCTTTTTTGCCTGCGTCCGGTCTATGGATTTGCTATCACCGTTTCCTCCGAAATAAGCATTTTCTAGGCGGGGCGATTGTTTCGGCTCTGATATTTGCAGCTTGCATTGCCCCGTGGCTTATTCGCGATTACCAGACCTTTGGAAAATTTATTTTCATTCGATCGAATTTCGGCGCCGAATTGCGCCTCGGCAATGGCCCGGGAGCTAATGGCACATGGATGGTGTACCTGCATCCAACGCAGAATGTTTATCAGTTGCGCCTTTACCGTCAAATGGGCGAGATGGCCTATGTTGCCGAACGCAAGAGAGAGGCAATCGCATTCATACGCGAGGATTATGGCCGCTTCGCAATGTTATCCCTGAAGCGATTCATTTATTACTGGGGTGGGCTTCCAAGGTTGGCGAAGAACCCCGCACTCGCTCCGTTTAAGAACTCAGTTTTTCTCGCCTCTTCCCTGCTTGGGCTCTGGGGATTGGTACGCGCCCTGCGCCAGCAACGAACTGGAGCGTGGCTATTCTTCTGGCTGATCCTCACTTATCCGCTGGTGTACTACTTTGTATTTCCTCACCCGCGTTACCGTCATCCCATTGAACCGGAGATAGGAATTCTGATCGTGTACGTAATATGCGAAGCCGAGAAAAAGCATAAACCGCTTACGACGGAGTATGACACCTCATAGCCAGTTAACCGCCAGCAATGGCTCCGATAATCAGAAACGGCTCGGCGCCAGATACGACCGAGTCCGGTAGCGGCGAGTCGGGTGACTCATGAGACAGATCTTCCTCGCAAGCAAAGAATCGCAAAAACGGGCGGCGTTGTTGCGTATCGTGATCTCGGATGGTCCCACGCAGCATCGGATAGCCGGCCTCAAGCGCATCAAGCACAGAGCGCTGCGTGATCGGACCTTCCACCTCGAGCGTGACCTCGCTGCCAACGTGCGCCAGCGTTCGCAGGTGCTGCGGGAGTATGACTCGGATCATGCGTCAACCATTTTACAAAGACTCTGTCAGTGGTCGTGCGATTTTGTGACAGCAATCCTGACCATGAAGGGTCCACCGAAGAGTAGTCGCCGCCCGGGAGTGTTGAACTGAATCGCGAACGCCTCAGTTGTGATCTCCGCCTCCGTGCTTGTGGTTGCAGAGTTTACACAGCGTGGGTGGCTCAGCGTTATCTACCAGGTGATGCACCGGCTTAAGCGTTCGCAGGTATGCGAAGACCGCTTTCAGATCATCGTCAGTCATGTTGCGAAAGGCCCACCAGGGCATGAAGAGGTTCAGCTTGCGGGCGCCAACGTACCCGGTGCGTATAGTTTTGATGAACAAGGCCTCATCGTAGTACCCAATGCCGGACGGATCGGGCGTCAGATTGGCGGAGAACACTCCGTTATCCATCGGTGAACCGCCAGCCATCTCCATCCCAGGAATCGGATTAAACTTCGGATCACGGGGTGTGTGGCAATCGCTGCATGTGGCTATCTTCAGCAGGTAGGTGCCGCGTTTGACGGGCGTCGAGACGTCCGGCTCCGGCACCGGTTCAGTTACCGGTCGTGGCACCGATTGAACGAGCCGGGCGAACACGAATGGAATCTTTTCCGGGGGCAGGTCGCTGTGGACCGCCGGCAGGCTACGCAGAAAGACCACAATAGAGGCTACGTCTTCGTCGGACATGTTGCGGAAGCGCTCGTAAGGCATTACGGGAAACAATGTCCTCCCGTCGGCTGCGATGCCTTCGCGGATAGCCCGGGCAATAGCGTCATCGCTCCATTTGCCGATGCCGGTGTCCGGATCTGAAGTAATATTAGGTGCGACCAGGCGAAAATTGCCGTCGTCATACAAAACATTTCCAGTGCCGTCCCCGGAGAGCAGCACCGGCGGATCCGCTTTCTCATCATGTTTAGCGTGGCAGCCCATGCAGTTGATTACGGCATGCACAAGGTATTCTCCTCTGTGCAGCCGCTCCGGCGTGGCCTCAAACTTGCGAGAGGTCAGCGGACGCTTCTTCGCACCGATTATGGGTCGCCAGCCCACAGTAAAGGTTATGGCAACGGCCACGAGCACCAGCACAACAAGAAATCCGTAGCCGAGAATTCTTGCCAGGAGTCTTCCCCACCTCTTAGCCATGTTGCATCTCCCTAAATCGCGATTGCCAAAACGAAGAACGATGACGGAAGGAATGCCGGACCTATATACACCAAGAGACGATGGACAACAATTGAAATATTTCTTCTGGAGGACGGACGAAAAGCGTCGGTTCTGAAGACACGAGGCTTTGAATATGTCGCCTAATTGCCGGACTCGAAGACTTCACCAGGCCCGAAATGCGAACGCAATTTCGGCAAAACTCAAGCGAATCTTTCCGCGGCGCGGGCTTTCGCTTTGGCCGCTTCTTCTTCCCGATTCTTTGGAGGTGCGTTGGTTTCGAGTGAGCGGAGAAGGCGACTCGAAATCTCCGCTATTTCATCAGCGGCCTTCAGAAACGCGGCTTCATTTGCCTTGGACGGCTTGTTGAATCCGGTAATCTTTCTCACGAACTGCATCGAAGCGGCTCGAACCTCTTCCTCCGTAACCGGAGGATCGAAGTTAAAGAGAGTTTTGATATTTCTGCACATCGCGATGACCTCAGAATTATCGAAGAATTAATGTCGCGACCACTCTATATTCTACGCATCTCAAGAACCTGAAAGGAACCTCAACCATGCAAAAGGACAAAGCCCTTCGGGAACATCTGGTCGAGCTTCTTAAAGGCGGCCATGCTCACGCGGATTTTGAAACTGCCATCAAAGACCTGGCCCCGAATCTCCGCGGAAAAACACCAAAGAACGCGGAACATTCTCCGTGGCAACTTCTCGAGCACATGCGTCTCGCACAACGGGACATCCTGGAATTCATTCGCAACCCTGATCACGTCTCGCCAAAATTTCCGGAGGGTTACTGGCCGAAATCGCAAACCCCGCCAAACGAAAGCGCCTGGGAGAAGTCAGCGAAAGCTTTTCGCGCCGACCACAAAGCTCTGATCAAACTAGTGGAAAGCGAATCTACCGATCTGTTCGCCAAAATTCCCCACGGCGACGGTCAGACTGTTCTGCGCGAAGTTCTGCTGGCCGCTGATCACACTGCCTACCACCTGGGGGCATTGGTATTGGTGCGGCGACTTCTGGGAGCCTGGCAAGAATAAGCCGGAATCACCGGAGGAGCATGGACTGGCGGGACGGTCCGCTAGAAGCCTCTTCCGCGCCCCTGCAAAACCCTGCCGTAATATCTCGCTGGGCCTGGGTCTTCCGCCCGGAAAACACGAGTTATCTTGTGGATACTGGGTCGAATCCAAGCCACAGCATGGGTTGCGTGGAAAATAGTTGAAGCGTACGATGTGCGAAAATGGTGGCCGAAATTCGCGAAATACGGACTAAAATGTCCGCCTTGCACGAAACAAAGCCGGCCCCATTGTGTTCAATCATCAAGACGACTCAGGCATTGCACTAACTGAGCCATACGGAGGCGGTTACCATGCGAAACCTGCGCACATCTAGAAGATTGCTGCTGTCGTTCTGCCTATGCATTTCGGCGGTTGCGTTTCTTGCGCCGGCTTCTTCAGCACAAGTAGCGATCTCAATCCGGATCGGACCGCCGGCCCTGCCGGTGTATGCGCAGCCTCCGTGCATCGGTGAAGGATATCTGTGGACGCCGGGGTACTGGGCTTACGGCCCCGTCGGCTACTACTGGGTTCCAGGTGTCTGGGTGCGGCCTCCACGCGTTGGCGTGCTATGGACGCCGGGCTACTGGGGCTTTGGTGGCGGCTTTTATGCGTGGCACCCCGGCTATTGGGGACCCCACGTCGGTTTCTACGGAGGCATTAACTACGGCTTTGGATACGGCGGCGTTGGCTTCGGTGGCGGAATGTGGTCGGGCGGCGTTTTTCGCTACAACACCGCGGTGACGAATGTAAACACAACCGTGGTGCGTAACGTCTATGTAAATCGCACGGTGATCAACAACACCGTGGTGAACAGAACAAGTTTCAATGGAACAGGTGGCGTCACGGCGCAGCCGCGTCCCGAAGAGCAGGCAGCCATGAATGAACAGCATGTCGGACCCATGTCGAATCAGATGTCACACGAGCAGGCGATGAGCCACGATCGCAATCAACTTGCGTCCTTTAACCACGGAACTCCCGGCACGGCAGCGATGGATTCCGTCAACGGGCGTCGCTACAACCAGCAGGGACGCATAGCTAACGGAATTTCCTCCGGGCAACTCACTGCGGGCGAGACTAAGAACCTTGAAAACCGTGAAGCCCGTCTCAACGGCACCATTCACAACGACCGCGCCGCGAATGGTGGCACGCTCACACCACAGGAGCGGCAGCAGGTGAACAACCGTCAGAATAATTTGAGCCGGTCCATCTACGATGACAAACACAACGCCAATACCGCGCACTATGGAAATAACGAAGTAGGCGCGCGCCGTGACTTGCAACAGCGGCGCATTGCAAACGGCGTTCGCAGCGGACAAATGTCCCCTTCGGAAGCCGCAAAAGTAGAAAACCACGAGCAGAACATTAACCGTCACATCGCCGCGGACCGCTCCGCCCACGGCGGCAAACTCACTCCAGAGGAAAAACGGAATATCAATCAGCGCCAGAATAACGCGAGCCACCAAATCTACAACCAGAAGCACAACGAAAAGACCGCGCCCCACTAGGTGGAAAATTTGGAAAGCTGACTGGCTGGCCCACCTTTACGTTTTTGTAAAGGTGGGAGCGACGAGGTCGGCGGCACAGCTTTACAGCCGCGAGTAGGCTCGCTTTCATGTCAGCGTCTGCACCTCTACCGACAGCACCGCCGGAAGATCGCGGACGATCGGCGCCCAGTTATCTCCTGCATCGGCGGACGCGTAGACTTGGCCTCCGGTGGTGCCGAAATAGATTCCGCATTTGTCGAGTGAGTCTACCGCCATGGCGTCGCGCAGCACGTTAACGTAGCAGTCTTTCTGCGGAAGGCCTTTGGTGAGCGCCTCCCACTCGTTGCCTCCGGTGCGGCTGCGGAAGACGCGCAGCTTGCCCTCGTGCACATAGTGCTCAGAGTCGCTCTTGATGGGGACGACATAAATCGTCTCCGGCTCGTGCGCGTGCACGTCAATCACGAAGCCGAAATCGGTCGGCAGATTTCCGCTGACCTCGTGCCACTCGTCGCCGGCATTGTCGCTGCGCATGACGTCCCAATGCTTCTGCATGAACAGAACGCCAGGACGTTTTGGGTGCATGGCAACGTGGTGGACGCAATGGCCCACCTCAGCTTTTGGATCGGGAATGTATTGCGATCTGAGACCTTGATTGATTGGCTTCCAAGTCGTGCCGCCGTCATCGGTGCGAAATGCTCCCGCGGCCGAGATGGCGATCCACATCCGTTGCGGGTTGCTAGGGTCGAGAATAATTGTGTGCAGACACATGCCCCCGGCGCCGGGCTGCCACTTCGGACCAGTGCCGTGTCCGCGGAGGCCGGAAAGTTCTTTCCAGTTCTCTCCGCCGTCAGTCGAACGGAAGATAGCGGCGTCTTCGATTCCGGCATAAACCATATCTGGATCGGTGAGCGATGGCTCGATATGCCAAACTCGCTTGAACTCCCACGGATGCTGCGTCCCGTCGTAAAACTGGTGAGTGGTCAGTGGCTTGCCAGTTTCAGGAGAAGTGTCATAGGCGAATTTATTGCTGTCTGTTTTGGGAGGGCCGGGGGCAGCCGGTTCGCCGGCAGGCGTGCCAGGCTGATGCCATGTCTTGCCGCCATCGTCAGAGCGTTGAATGATTTGCCCGAACCATCCACTGGTTTGCGAGGCGTAGATACGGTTCGGATCAGCGGGCGATCCCTTCATGTGATAAATCTCCCATCCGGCAAAATGGGGGCCACTGACATCCCATTTCTCGCGCTTTCCGTCCGACGACAGGACGAATGCTCCCTTTTTTGTTCCAACCAGAACACGGACCGTGCTCATGTTTCGCTCCTTGCTTAAAGTCTTGTTCGTAGTTATCTAATTGTGCTGAGTGCGCCGCCCTTCGATTTTGAAAGGCTGGAATTCGCAACCTTCACTTCGGGAAATTCGGGTCTGCTTTTACTTCATTAATCTGCTTTGTGTGGCGCTCGCTGTGTGCGGCGACGAACAGCAACCACTCGTAGGCGTCAAGCGGCTGCCCGATCGGACTATCGGCAACGTGGTCGCGCAGATCGGGAGTAGATTTCAGGAAGGCAATCGTTGTAGCGCGGCTCTTTAGGAAATGATCGAGCGTTTCGGCCGGAGACCAGCGGCCAGTGGGCACGAGTTCCGGAGGCGCTTGCGCCTTGTGGCTGCGGTCGGGAATCATGGCCAGAACCATCTCATCAATTTTCGTTGTGTCGCGATCTGCGGCACCTGCGGGCGCTTTCATAATTTTCTCGGTGACATTCTGCATGAGAAAGTCTTCCGCCAGGGCGATGTGCTCGAGCGTCTCCGCCACCGACCAGCGGTCAGGCGCGGATTTGAATTTCATCTGAGCCTCTGAGAGTCCCTTCGTGGCTGCGACCACTCCGTCGCGGGTCCGCTCGAGATACTGCACTCCCTTTTCGCGATCCGCCTCTGTTAGTGCCTGACTGAATGCGACCGCGCCCAAAAGCAACAGCGCGCAAAAATGCAGCGAAACTTTTCTCATAGTGATTCTCCTGTAATTTGATCAAAGTCTAACGATGCTCTGCAATTCTGGCTATGCAATTATGATTTCCCCAGCCGTCTTCTATTGCTTCAAATTTCACGGAAAAGGACCCGCCCTGTTCGCAGAGTACGCGAACAAGGACAGGCCACCCTGTTTCTTTTCATCCGTCGTACGCTTTCTGCAAATCTTTTATGTCAATCTTGATCATTTGCATCATGGCTTTCATAACTCTCTGCGATTTCTGCGGATCTTTATCGCTCAGCATCTGAAGCAAAATTGTGGGGACGATTTGCCAACACAAACCGTATTTATCCTTCAGCCAGCCGCATTGAATTTCCTGTCCACCCGCCGAGAGTTTCTCCCACAACTCGTCCACTTCTTCCTGCGTCTCGCAGTTCACGAAAAACGATATGGCCTCAGTAAATTTATATTGCGGTCCCCCATTTAGCGCCATGAATTCTTGCCCATTCAGCTGGAAGTTGGCGACCATGACCGAACCTTTTGGTCCTGGCCCGGCGTCTCCGTAACGAGAAACCGTTCCCACTTTTGAATTCTTAAAAATGGAGACATAAAAATTCATCGCCTCCTCGGCCTGGTTGTCGAACCATAAAAATGGTGTGATTTTCTGCATGGCATCCTTCTTACCGGCGTTACATGACTTTCTCGCAATTAATCATCCAGGGGATGCCGAATTGATCGGTGAGCATGCCAAATCGCGCCGCCCAAAATGTCTCCTGGATCGGCATTTGCACGGTGCCGCCTTCCGATAAGGACTTAAAGATGCGTTCCGATTTTGCAACGTCGTTGAGGCCAATTGCCACCGAGAACCCTTCCGGTTTTTGATAGCGTCCGGGAGGCGCATCGGCACCCATCAATACTTGATCGCCGATATCGAGGGTTGCATGCATAAGTTTTTTTTGCCAGTGTGCCGGGACATCTTTCGATATCGGTGTGCCTTCAAAGGGGAATGTGGCGGCAATTTTGCCTCCCAGGCACTTCTCATAAAACTTAAATGCCGCCTCGCATTGGCCATTGAAATTCAGATAAGAATTCAGTTTCACAAATCCTCCTGATTAGACGAACGGTTTTAAAAGTCGTTTCGCGAAAATTATGGAGCATATTACTTGTGAATTGCAAGCTATCTTTGCTAAGGTGAGAACGTGGCAAAACGGAAAATAGAGCGTCGGTCCGAGTGCCCGCTAAATGCGTCGGTCGAGATGTTGGGAGACCGCTGGTCGCTTCTCATCATCCGCGACATGATGCTACGCGGATTTCGGAGTTACAGCCAATTTCTGGAGTGCTCCGAAGGAATCGCGACGAATATACTGGCGGATCGCCTGCGGAAGCTCGCCGCTTATGGAATCATCACCACGCAACCGGATCCATCGGATGGACGAAAATCAATTTACCTTCTGACGGCGAAGGGGATAGATCTCGCGCCCGTGCTTACCGAGATGGTGCTCTGGGCGGCTGCGCACGAAAAGACAGGCAATCAGCCACTCGTCCGACAACTGCGCGCCGACAAAGAGAAAGTTATAGCCGACGCGCGAAAACGCTGGGCAGGCCGGCATTCAGTCCAACCCTAACGTCGCGGTTGCTGGGACAATCCTGTTTCTTTCGGCCAGCCCCATCCACACAACCTACGCACTATACTCTTAGCGGGGAAATTCTATCGTCACGCTGAACGACATTCGAGAAGCTCAGGCTCGTCTTCGCGGCGTGGCCGTCCGCACTCGTCTCATCGAATTGCATTCCGAAGACTTGAAAAGCAACGACTGGAAAAACAGCCCCCGCGACTTCGCTCAAGATGACAGTTCCACGGATACTCGGAAACTTTTTCTGAAGCCGGAAAACCAACAGCCCATTGGCGCGTTCAAACTCCGGGGTGCCTACAACAAAATTGCGTCCCTGACGCAAGCCGAGCGAGATCGAGGAGTAATCACCTATTCCAGCGGAAACCACGGCCAGGGCGTCGCATATGCGGCTCGTGCACTGGGGGTTAAGGCCATCATTGTGATGCCAAGAAATGCCCCGCCCATCAAGCTCGAGGCAACCACAGCCTTAGGTGCGGAAATAGTCCTCGTAGGCCCGGGAAGTGCTGAACGGCAGGCGAGAGCAGAGGAGTTGGCAGCGGACAGAGGCTACGTTATTGTTCCGCCTTACAACGATGAAAAAATAATTGCCGGCCAGGGGACGATAGGACTTGAAATATTGGAAGAGATGCCGGATGTGGAAACAGTTTTCGTTCCAGTTGGCGGAGGTGGGATGATAAGCGGAGTGGCCACGGCGATCAAACTGAGTGGGTCGAAGGCGAGAGTCATTGGCGTGGAACCTGAGCTCGCCGCCGATGCGCAGGCCAGCTTTAGATCAGGAAAGATTGTTGAGTTTGCGGCTGAGCAGGCCTCCAGTACCATGGCCGACGGATTGCGCACCCAAAGCGTCGGCGTCATCAACTTCGAGCACATCCGCAATTACGTGGACGATATTGTGACAGTGAGCGAAAAGGAAATCCGGGAAACGGTGCGGCGATTAGGATCAAATAAGGAGACCGTCGCCGAACCTAGCGGCGCCGTGGCCGTGGCAGGATTTCTTTTCCGTGCCGATCAGCTGCCGAAGACGCAGTTGAATGTTGCGATAATCAGCGGAGGAAATATTGATCCCGGGATGCTTCGCGAAATTATGGCATCCAACTCTTCAGTAGTAAGTCAGAAGAAATGATCCGAGCTTTAAATCTAGCTGCCTTGACTCTCATGCTCTGTGGGTTGGCCTCGGCGGACGCGGTGCGCGGCGCTCCCATTCGGGTGGCGGCCATCTACCTTTCTCCAGACTCCAGCTCTACAAAGATGGGAGACCTGGATCGAGGGCGCGAGGTCATTATTCTCGAAACCAGTCGTGACTGGCTGCACGTAGAAGCCAACATGACGGAAGAAAAAACGATTACGGGATGGATTGAAGGAAAATATATTGTCCAGTCGTCCGCTCCGAACGGCGACAAGATACTCTTCGGGGAAGCTGTGGATTCCGAAGATCAGGCCAGTCGAAGTCATGGGCGTAACGGCGCGGCGCAGGACGCCATGCGGCTCTACTATGCAGTAGCTGAATATTTTCCGACGTCGCCGCTCGCCGGAGAAGCGATGTACCGCTCCGCAGACATTCGTTGGCAAATTGAAAAAGTGGACGTGATGTCGCGCCCGTCCGCCAAAGAGCAGGAGGCGTTTTTACGTGAGGGAATGGAAGAGAAGTACATGAAAGAAGTCGTCAAGAAGTTTCCGGGCACGAAATGGGCTGACATGGCGGCTTTTCACCTGATTGACAACAAGCTATGCGGCGATTGGCAGGCCATGTCGAAGTGTCCCCAGAAAGAGGCGGAAATATACGAAAAGTACGCAAGCGAACATCCTGAATCTCCAAACACGGCGGAAGCGATGTACGAAGCGGCTTACCGCTGGTCAGCGTTGATTGAGATTTATAGAACCGAAGGAGAGAATAAAAAATCTGAGCAGTCCAAGGCCAAGGCTTTGGCCGCTGGGCAAGCGGTCGCATCGAAGTATCCGCAGACAGATTGGGGCGCGCGCGGACAGAGACTTTTGTATTACGTCCAGCAGGGCATCCCGACGTACGGCAATGCGGACTAAAACAGGGCCGAATCAAATAAGCTAGCAATCTCACCTGTCATTTCTGCAATACTTCTCTTCAGCAGTGATGCCGTCTTCGTGACTAGGTCTTTATTTCTTCCGCCGAGGTGATTGGTTGCACATCTATCAAGCTGTCGTGCTGGCCATAATTCAGGGTTTGGCGGAATTTATTCCGGTGTCAAGTTCAGGACATCTCATTATCGTCCGCCGCCTCTTGGGATGGAATGAGCTTTCGCCGGCCCACGAGCTCACGTTTGATGTGGCTTTGCATTTCGGGACGTTGCTCTCGGTATTGCTTTATTTTCGCCGCACATGGTTTCAGATTATTCGGGCGGCATTTGGGGGGAAGGTAGTTCGCTTCTCGGAAGCCAGGAATGCCGACCGCGATTTGACAACCGATGAGCAACGGCAAGAACGCATGCTGCTGTGGTTTTTGGCCGCCGCCACAATCCCAGGAGCGATCGCCGGCAAGTTGCTTGAACACTCGGCGGAAGACTACTTTCGCGAGCACATTTATCTAATTGCCGGGGCGCTGATCGTGGTGGCATTGTTCATGTGGTGGGGCGAGAAAGTGGACAAACTTACCAAGCCTCTCACCAAAATAAGTTTCTTCGATGCCCTGCTCGTTGGCTGCGCCCAGGCTTTCGCGCTGTTGCCGGGCGTCTCCCGCTCCGGCTCAACCATCACGGCAGGTCTATTCCGCAATATGACGCGTGAAGCCGCCGTGCGCTTCAGCTTTCTATTGTCCACGCCGCTGATTGCAGGCGCGGTATTACTAAAAGGCTACGAGATGAGAAAGGAAGGGTTGCCCGAGGGAATGCACGCCCCGTTTATCGTGGGGGTGCTGGTTTCGGCAGTCGTGGGATACGCGGCAATTGCCTGGCTGATCCGCTATCTTCAAAACAATACCCTGAAAGTCTTTATTGTCTATCGGATCCTGCTCGGCATCGTGGTTATGGCACTCGCCTATCGCTGGCATTTGCAATAGCGGCCACGAAGCCAACTTGACACTGCCTTCCAATTCCCCAGTTGTGACGCTTCACGGTTCTTGGCATAATTGAAAGGCTCTGGCGTAGGTCAGGCATTGTGGGCTTTTGCCTGCGTGCGCGAAATACGCTGAATGAAAGTTTTTCCCCGGATTTTCGCCCCCACCAACAACCGGCGGCTCAATGAGCTGATCGGATTCCTGTTGTGTGTCTCCGCGCTCCTTTTGTTTCTTGCGCTGGCCTCCTATTCACCGCTGGACCCGTCGCTCAACAGTGCCTCGGTTCTTACCGGGTCGCGGGAAGCTCGAAATTGGATCGGGGTAGTTGGCGCCCTGATCTCGGACTTGATTTTGCAAGGCTTTGGAGTTGGAGCATTCCTGCTTCCCTTATTTGCTGCGGTTCTGGGAATGCGGTGGTTTCGGTCCCGGAAAGTACCGTCTCCGGTCGCCAAGTTTCTGGGCGGAATCTGGCTGCTGATGTTTGTCCCTGCCCTGCTGGCATTGTTACCGGGACACGTTCGATGGGTTGGAGTGATTCCTATTGAAGGTATTTTTGGAAGAATCCTGGGCGATTTCCTGATTCATTACTTCAATCTGGCTGGCGCTTATATTGTGTGCGCCAGCTTCCTCTCAATCGCGCTGTATCTCTCAACCGCATTTTCTTTTTCAGCGCTGCAGACATGGGCGCCCACGCGGTTTGCTTTCGTCGTTGCGTTGTGGAATCGCTGGAAAGACTGGCGTGAGGCCCGGGCCAAGAAACGGATGCAGAGGGAGTTGGAGAAACGCCGCGCTGCGCCAAAGCCGCTGATCACGGCTCGATTGATTCCCGCGCCGGCAGAAACTCCGACTGCGGCTTATCTGCGGCCGCCCGAACCGGTTCGAACCGGGATTGACCGGACGTTCGCGGAGGAAACTCACGGCACAACTGATCACGAGAAGCCGGGTTTTGCGCCCGAAGTTACGGAGCGCGCGGACAGCGGCGTGAAACCGAAAACCACGCTTCCACGCATTGCCGGCGGATTCAAACTGCCGCCAAGTTCGCTTCTCCACCGTCCGGATGAGCAGCAGGCCATCGATTCCGATGAATTGAAGCTGCTCGCGCAGGTGCTCACATCAAAGTATGCCGAGTTCGACGTTCATGGACAGATCACGCAGATCAATCCTGGGCCGGTGGTTACCACATTCGAATTCAAGCCTGAGGCGGGAATCAAATATAGCCGCATTACGAATCTCACTGACGACCTTTGCCTCGCGTTGAAGGCGGAGAGCATTCTCATCGAACGCATGGCGGGAAAATCCACGGTTGGAATTCAGGTTCCGAACCGTGATCGCGAAATTATCTGGTTGCGGGAAAATATCGAATCGCAGGAATTCATCGGCACGAAGTCGAAGCTTACGCTCGCGCTCGGCAAAGACATCAACGGACGCATCGTAACCGCCGATCTCGCAGGTATGCCGCATCTTCTTATCGCCGGGTCTACGGGCGCGGGCAAGAGTGTGGCCATCAACGCCATGATCATGTCCATTTTGTACAAGGCGACACCCGAGCAGGTGCGGCTGATTCTGGTAGATCCGAAGCGGCTGGAGTTGGGAAATTATGAAGGCGTTCCGCATCTCTTCACTCCGATTATCACTGAGCCGAAGCTCGCGGCAAACGCTCTGCGAAACGCGGTTCGCGAAATGGAACGCCGCCTGAAACTGCTTGCCGAAAAAGGCGTCCGCAATATCGAACAGTACAACAAACTTTTTGACGAAGATGGAACTCCCAGCCTGTTCGGCGATTCAGATGAAGACCGCCCGCTGCCGTTCATCGTGATCATCATTGATGAGTTGGCCGACCTCATGATGCTGGATTCCGGCAACGTCGAAGAGTCAGTGACTCGTCTGGCGCAGATGGCGCGCGCCGTGGGAATACATTTAGTTCTAGCGACACAACGTCCGTCCGTGGACGTGATAACGGGATTGATCAAGGCAAATTTCCCGGCACGCATCTCATTCCGTGTCGCGACCAAAGTTGACTCGCGCACCATCCTCGACGCAAACGGCGCGGAAGCGCTGCTGGGCAAGGGCGACATGCTTTATCTTCCATCGGGAAGCGCGCGGGTTCATCGCCTTCACGCGCCTTTCGTCACCGAAAAGGAAATCGCCGCCGTCGTCGAATTCTGGCGCTCGCAAGGAACGGCTGAGTACGAAGAGAAATTCCTGGAGGCTCCGAAAGAGGATCACGAAGGTGGGTCTCTTGGCGCAGAGGGTGATTCCGGCGAAGAACACGATCCTGCTTACGAAGATGCCGTTCGCCTGGTGATCGAGTTTGGCAAAGCCTCGACCTCTCTGCTTCAACGGCGTCTGCGCATCGGTTACGGACGCGCCGCCCACCTCATAGATCTCATGGAGCGCGACGGAATCGTAGGGGCGGCAGACGGCCCAAAACCACGCGAAGTGCTGAAGCGGCCGAACTGGATTACCGAAGTAGAGGAATCAATTTCGTAGGCGGATTTTCTGGATGCCTTCCTGCCGTTTCGGATGCAATAACCCTCAGGTCAAGTGCTAATGACGCCTCTCTTTGTTGTCACGGCAGCGATTGGTGCAGACTACCGTGTTATTGCCTCTTACAACCTTCCGCGGAAACCGCTGTTCCGCAACTAGTCCAGCGTATAATCCATTCAACGCAGTCTTTTGTGGGGGTTTTTATTATGAGTTTCTCTCGGACACTCGGCGAGTTGCGCCAGAGTCCATTCTCCGAAGAAAATTTGCGATCCCGTCGCGTTAAAGATGAGCTGCGCGACAACCTGATCGCAAAGATTCGCGAGAGCAAACCAATTTTCCCTGGAATCGTTGGCTACGACGACACCGTTGTGCCACAAATTACCAATGCCATTCTTTCGCGTCATAATTTTATTTTGCTGGGCCTGCGCGGACAGGCCAAAAGCCGTATTCTGCGCGCTCTAACGGGACTGCTGGATCCGCAAATGCCTTACGTCGCCGGATGCGAAATTCACGACAATCCCTATTCGCCGATTTGCCGGCGCTGCCAGCAGGAAATTGCACGTCTCGGGGACGACACTCCAATCGCCTATCTCACGCCGGACGAGCGTTACGTGGAAAAACTTGCGACACCTGATGTGACGATCGCCGACCTGATTGGCGATATTGATCCGATCAAAGCGGCTCGTGGCGGACACGAGCTTAGTAGCGAAATGACCGTGCACTACGGATTGCTTCCACGCGCCAATCGCGGCATCTTCGCGATCAATGAACTTCCCGACTTGGCAGGAAAGATTCAAGTAGGACTTTTCAACATCATGCAGGAAGGCGATGTGCAGATTAAGGGCTATCCCATTCGCCTGCCCCTCGACATCGCGATGGTGTTCAGTGCGAATCCCGAAGACTATACCGCACGGGGAAAAATCATTACCCCGCTGAAAGATCGCATTGGGTCGGAGGTTCGCACGCATTATCCCGCGTCGGTGGAAGAAGGAATCGCCATCACCACGCAGGAGGCATGGACACAGCGCAATGGAAGCAAGAGCCATGTTCCGAAATACGTGCGCGAGGTGATTGAGCGCATCGCTTTTGCTGCTCGCGAGGATAAAAAGATTGACAAGCGCTCTGGAGTGAGCCAGCGGTTGCCAATTTCATGCACGGAGAATGTGATTTCGAATGCCGAGCGGCGGGCTCTCCGGCACAACGAGAAAGTAGTTGTACCTCGAATTGGAGACGTTTACGCGGCCTTGCCGGCGATAACCGGCAAGCTGGAACTCGAATATGAAGGCGAGATGAAGGGCGCCGACCATGTTGGGCGTGAGTTGATTCGCGCGGCCGTGGCAAAGACTTACGACGCGTATTTCAAAGGCGTGGACATGCAACAGATCGTGCAATGGTTCGATCTGGGAGGAGAAATCCAGTTGTCCGATAGCGCAAGCTCTTCCGACGCATTACATTCGCTACGCGGTATTCAAGGTCTGGTGGAAAAAACTACAAAACTAAATGTCGGCCCGAAAGATACGGCTGAAGCCCAGGTTTCAGCCGCAGAGTTCGTTCTCGAGGGGCTACACGCGCACAAACGCATCGGCCGGAATGAAGAGCGTGTTTTTACTGCCGGAGAAAAGCAGCCGAAGCCGGTAGAAAAGCCATTCGAACGCGAAGACATGCCGGTTCGAGGGAGAAGACCGTATAACTAGGCTTTCAGCTATCAGCCTTCAGCTATCAGTTAAAACCAAAAGTCTGAAAGCTGACGGCTGATAGATGAAAGCTGTTTCATGAAACGCATCCGCTACAGCAAGTACGTCCCTGACCCCGCTGGTGAGATGAGCCTTGAAGACCTCATCGGCGCGCTCTCCGATTATCTTCTTCAAAGCGGCTTTCAGGATTTCATGTACGACGAGTTCATGGACAATGAACAGTCGCTGGATGATCTCCGCCGCGCCATCGAGCGAGCCCTGCTTGAAAGCGATTTACTGGATGAGCAGATGCGCCGGCAACTTGAGCAAATGCAGATGGAAGGTAATCTGGACGAGTTGATCGAACAGCTGATCGAGCGCATGCAACAAGAGGACTACATCAGCATTGATCAGCCGCATGATCCCTCCCGGCCCTCAGTCGGCGGCGACAGATCGGGAGAAGCGCAGCAAGCCAAATTTGAGATTACTGACAAGAGCCTCGATTTTCTGGGATACAAAACTCTCCGCGACTTAATGGGATCACTCGGTAAATCAAATTTTGGGCGTCACGATACTCGCGATTTGGCTACTGGCGTCGAAACCAGCGGCGCGTCGCGCACTTACGAATTTGGAGATACATTAAATCTCGACATCACGGCGACGCTTTCGAGCGCCATTCAGCGCGAAGGATTGCAGTTGCCGCTGAACATCGAATATTCCGATCTGCAAGTCCACCAGTGCGAATATCAATCGTCATGCGCCACCGTATTGATGCTTGACTGTTCTCACTCCATGATCCTGTACGGCGAGGACCGCTTTACGCCCGCGAAAAAGGTCGCAATGGCGCTTTCGCATTTGATTCGGACGCAATATCCGGGCGATTCGCTGTCGCTGATTCTGTTTCATGATTCCGCGGAGGAAGTTCCTCTTTCGCAATTGGCCCGGGTGCAAGTCGGCCCTTACTACACCAACACTCGGGAAGGTCTCCGTTTGGCGCAGAGAATTCTCCAGCGCCAGCGCAAGGACATGAAGCAGATCGTAATGATCACCGACGGAAAGCCTTCAGCTTTAACTTTGGAGGATGGGCGGATTTATAAAAATGCTTTCGGTCTTGATCCGCTGGTCGTAAGTCAGACGCTCGAAGAAGTGTCGAAATGCAAACGTGCGGGGGTAATGATCAACACGTTCATGCTGGCATCCGATTACGGTCTGGTGCAATTCGTGCAAAAAGTGACGGAGATGTGCCGCGGAAAAGCCTACTTCACCACTCCGTACACCTTGGGACAATACCTGCTGATGGATTACATGTCGCGTAAGACAAAGACCATTCACTGAGAAGTCGTGAGGCGCCAATCACCGCTAGCGGGTTCGCTCCCCATTATCCTTACGACGTCGTGTCGGTGTCGGGAGTTCCCTCGGCCTTTTTCACCGCCAGTTCCGCTCCCTGAAAGCCAACTTTGCTGTGGGTACCATCGCAAAATGGCTTGTTGACCGATCCTCCGCAGCGGCACAACGAGAACGCCGGTTTGCCGGTCAGGTCATACTTGTTTCCGTCTGCGTCAACGAGCTCCACGGAACCTTCAACTCCTTCCACACGATAGGGACCATTTTTCCTGACAGTTATTTTTACTGCGGACATGAATGCCTCCGTCCAATGGTTTGGCGATATCACGAAGATAGCAGCTTATGGTCTGGAGGTGCTAGTCGGGTCACTTATGGTACTCGAGGAGGGTTGGAGTCGTGCTTGGCGAAACATCCGCTACACGCCAGATCCTTCGCAAGCTCAGGATGACGCCCTCAAAATGAAGATCGAAATGCGAAATCTGTCAGGCCGCCACGGCGTTCATCTGGTTGCGCAGCACGCGGTCGTACAACTCGGCGTAACTGTCAATCATCCGCTTGGCGGTGAAACATTCGTGAGCTCTTTGGAATGCGCTATTGGCATACGTGCGGCACAATACCCGGTCTCCGCTCAGCCGCTGAAGCACGTCAGCGAGACTGGCGGCGTCATTGGCGTCAAAGTACAAAGCGGCGTCTCCCCAGACCTCTCGATGAGAAGGAATGTCATTTGCCACGATCGCGCAACGAGATAATGCTGCTTCCACCGCTGTTATGCCGAATGGCTCATACCGGGAAGTCGCAACGTAGATTGCACTCTGGCTGTAAAGGGCTCGCATCTGCACTTCTGTCTGATGTCCCTTCAACGAGACCGCGGTCTGATCAACCGCGACCTTCACATCCGCGCGAATTGGAACTCGGGGCGCTCGCGCGATGGAATCCGATGAAACAATCGAAATTGGGAGACGATGATTGTACTGAGTAAGCAATCCGATCTGGTTACCGGGGTCCAGCATGTGCCCCACCACGAGCACCGAATCATCCTTTTTCCCGTAGGAATTGAAAGACACTGGGTTGCGTCCGTGGTAGATGACTACGTCCCGCGGACGCGATGTTTCGCGGGACGACATATAGCACGAGCGGAGAGAATCCAGCATCCAAACCGTGGGCGCGACTACCACATCGGCCCGGCGCAGCCCGGCGCCGATCTGCTCCCAGTACCAGCGCAACCAATGAGTTGTTTTTGGCTCGCGGCCGTGAACCGCCTTCCACCAGTTAATTAAATCTCCGTGAGCAACCACAATTCGAGGGGTCCTTACATGAAGACTGCCGTAGGAAGGATGGTTAAGGTGCAACAGATCTGGCTTCCGTTCTTTTACCAATGCTGCCAGGTACGCGGAAGAATCTCTAAAATCCTCCTGACCTTCCTGCATCCAGTCCAGACGAAAAGCCGTAGGGCGATATTCCAGACCGGGCAGTTTGTCCATCCACGAAGTCTGCTCGGGCACGGGTATATCTCCGAAGCTGACGAGAGTAACTCGAGCACTCCGGCAAACGAGACCTGTGACAAGTTCGCGCGTGTATGTCCAAACACCGCTCAACGTGTCGGTCGTGACGAGTACGTGCACGCAAACTCCTTGTCTGGCGGCCCTTTGCCGCGATACTCTTACTGATTTTAGATGGCAGTAGCCGATTGTTTGGATAATTCTTTGGGAGGATCTCGCGCTGCGCAAACAATTGCACACTGAGTTACTGAGGTGATCAGAGCATCAAGATACAATCAGGCAATGTCCGATAAAACAACCACTTATCAGTCCATGCGGCTGATGTGCATCACTGCCCATCCGGACGACGAAGCTGGAGGATTCGGGGGTTCCCTTCGAAAATACGGCGATCTGGGAGTTCAGACTTGCGTGATCTGCCTTACGTCCGGACAGGCTGCAACTCACCGGGGCGTGGCTAAAAGCGACCAGGAACTGGGTGCAATCCGGCGGAAGGAATTTGCCGCATCCTGTGAAATGCTAAAGGTTTCTGAAGGAAAGGTTCTGGATTATCCAGATGGACAACTTTATCGTCAGGATTTATATCGAGTAGTTTGCGATCTTACCCGTCATGTCCGCCGGTTCCGTCCGCAAGCAATGCTGACGTTTGGTCCTGAAGGTGGACTGACGGGGCATCCTGATCACTCCATGGCTTCGATATTCGCTTCGCTGGCGTTCCATTGGGCGGGACGCGAGAATCGTTACCCTGATCAAATTGCGGAGGGGTTAAAATCGCATCGCGCTCAGAAGCTGTATTACGCAACCGCCGATTTTGCGATTCCCGGGCGACAACCAATTACCATGCCTCCTGCGACCACCATGATTGATATTCGGGGGCAGCTTGACACGAAAATCGCAGCCTTCCGAACTCATACCAGCCAGTCGCCGTTGTGGCCCATGTTCGAGAGAAATATTCGCGGGCGCGGAGGGGTGGAGAGGTTCCATCTCGCAGCGTCAATCAAATATGGTGCGGCTGCATCGGAAACCGATTTGTTTGAAGGAGTGCAGGCCGATTAGGTTGTGCATCTCCGCGCGCAAACCCAGGGACCGACCCGCGCTGGAACCAGTAGAAAAATTTGGGCCGGATTAAATCGCCGCCAAAGAATGATCGAGATCGGCGATAATGTCTTCCACGTTCTCGATTCCGACCGAGATGCGGACCAATCCGTCGGTGATGCCGATTTCTTTTCTGCCTTTTGCCCCCAAGCCGGCATGCGTCATGGTTGCGGGATGCGAAATTAGTGTCTCGACACCGCCCAAGGATTCTCCTAGCGAGCAGAGCCGAACTCTCTTCAGCATTTTCTTAGCGTTGGCCAGCGATCCCGTTTCAAATGCAATCATCGCGCCGAAGCCAGTCATCTGCCGTTGGGCCAATTCATACTGCGGATGATCAGGCAATCCGGGATAAAAGACCTTTTTTACTTTCTTGTGGCCGTCGAGAAATTCCGCGACTAACCGGCCATTGCGGTCGTGCTGTTCCATTCGCACCGCCAGCGTTTTGACGCCGCGCAGGATTAGCCAGCATTCAAAGGGCGAAAGAATTGCGCCGGCTGCCTTTTGGACGAATCCCAATTCCTCCATCTGTTCCGGCCGTGTGCAAACGACGGCGCCCCCCAAACCGTCGCTGTGTCCATTAAGAAATTTGGTGGTTGAGTGAACCACCATATCCGCGCCGCGCGGAATTGGCTGCTGGAAGTAAGGAGACATGAAGGTGTTGTCAACCACTAACTCAGCTTTGGTGCCGCGACAAATTTCGCCGATCGCCTGAATGTCAGTGAGCGACATCAGCGGATTGGCCGGGGTCTCGATGTAAACCATTCGCGTGTTCTTACGGATGGCGCGCTGGACCTCTCTTACATTAGAAGAGTCAACGTAGGTGAATTCGATTCCGTACCCGTTGAGAATTTGGTTGAAGAGCCGAGGAACGCCACCGTACAAATTGTTGCCGCAAACCACATGATCGCCGGATTTGTACATCGTGCAGATGGCATTGATGGCGGCCATTCCACTGGCGAAAACCCTTGATCCAATACCACCTTCGAGGGCTGCGAGATTTTCTTCGAGACGATCGCGAGTGGGATTCGAAACCCGCGCGTATTCGTAACCTTTGTGCTTGCCGATTTCCTGCTGGACGTAGGTTGAAGTGGGATGAATTGGAGGGGCAACGGCGCCTGTTTCTTCATCGGGCTGCTGGCCGGCGTGGATGGCGCGAGTCGCGAAACCGTTAAGTTTTTGGCTATTCATGGCGTTAAACCTACTCTGTCATCCCGACCGAGTTGACAATTGCGAAGGGAATGGCGGGAGTGAGCGACAGCAGGCCCTCCACTCGCTTCGCTCCGGTCGGGATGACAATTGTATTTTTATGCCTTAGGTTTTTCGAGAATAATGTTGTGCAGGAGTCCTTAAATTCCGCCCTCGAAGATTTTTTTCGATAAATATCGCTCAGCCGAATCTGGGATGATCGTCACGACACGCTTCCCAGATCCGAGTCGCTTAGCAATCTGCAACGACGCAAACACGTTGGCCCCGGCACTCGATCCCCCAAGGACGCCCTCCATCGCAGCTAGCTGCTTTACGGTGTCAAAAGCATCGTCATCGCTCACCATCATGATTTCGTCGCACACGGACGGATCGAAATTCTTCGGAATAAAACTTGCGCCGATGCCTTCGACTTTGTGCTTGCCAGGTTTGCCTCCGCCAAGCACAGAGCCTTGTGTCTCTACGGCGCAAGTGTGCACGCGAGGCAATCGTTCTTTTAAATATCGGGCCACGCCGGTAAAGGTCCCCGCCGTTCCGGAGCCGATCACGACAGCATCAATGCGTCCTTCCATCTGCTCGAAGATTTCCACTGCTGTAGTTTCGTAGTGATAGTTGGGGTTGGCAGGATTTTCAAACTGCCCCGCCATAAACGAATCGGCGTTGCCAGCTACAAATTTTTTCGCTTGGGCGATTGCACCCTGCATGCCATCCGCGTCGGGGGTTCGCGTAACTTCAGCGCCGAGGGCCCGCATGATAGTGACCTTTTCTTCCGAAAAATGCTCGGGTACGAATAAGACGACCCTGTACCCGCGATTCACACCGATTAACGCCAGTCCGATACCCGTGTTCCCTGCGGTGGCCTCGACGATCGTGCCGCCAGGCTTGAGCATTCCATCGTCTTCAGCGCGGCGGATTATTCCGATTGCGGCCCGGTCCTTGACGCTTCCGCCTGGATTCAGATATTCGAGCTTTGCATAAACTTCGGCTGCGCCATTGGGAACAATGCGGCGAAAACGCAACATCGGGGTTTCACCGACAAGTTGGGTGATGTCATCGGCGACACGCAGGTGGGTGTGCTCCAGCGTTTTCATTGGGCGTATCCAATTACAGACTACGGAAGTCGCTGATAAAGCGTCAATTATTAAGCAGATGTATGGAGTTACGGACGGCCACGTTTAAGGGGCACCGCCGGGGGCGTTCTCCTGCCCAGGATAGTACCCAGTTCGGGTTCTGACGGTCAGTTTCTTATACGGCTTGGCCCGCGCCTCGACGCGAATCGCGCGATATCCGCCTGCACTCTTTGGAGTTTTTGGCTTATACCCAATCGTGTACTGGTTGCGGATGTCATGAGCTACGGTTCGGCTGATCTCGTCCACTTCGTCAAGCGTCTTGGGAAAAAATGCGATTCCTCCGGTCCGTTCAGCGATGGTTTCGAGAGCCCGTCTGGCCCGGCGGGCCTTCTCTTCGCCGAGCAAGCCGATTGCGTAGACAGTGGGACCGTTTTCCTGCTGAAGATCATGAACCGCCTGCTCCAGAGTGTCTGTGCTGGCGTTGTCTTCGCCATCGGTCACCACGAACAAAACTCTCTTTTGCAACTTCGTATTTTTCTTTAAATAGTCATCCCATGAGGCCACAAGAGCGTCATAGAGCGCCGTACCCCCACGGGCTTCTACTTTTGCGAGGGCGTTGGTTAATTTCTGAATATTCCCAGTAAAATCCTGGTCGAGGTAGTATTCGTCGTTAAAATTAACCACAAACACTTGATCGTCAGGATTGCTGGCGCGAACCAAATTAATCGCCGCTTTGTTGACTTTGTCGCGCTTTTCCCGCATTGAGCCGGAATTGTCAATCACAATTCCCATTGCAACCGGCACATCTTCACGATGAAACGAAGTGATAGTCTGCGGGACATTGTTCTCGAATACGCTGAACGCGCTCCGATCAAGATCGGTAACGAGGTGCATCTTATCGTCCACCACCGTAGCGTGGAGGACGACCTCTTCGACGTGCGTCTTGAAAACAAAAACCCCATTGTCACTGCTTGCAGGCTGCGCGCCGGTAGGTTGAGTTTGATCCGGGGGTGGAGTTGTTTGCTGATCGGACGGCGGGGCCGTAGGAAGGCGTGGCGGTTCCAGGTGCCTGAGCAGTTGTCCCAGGAGTCGTCTGGGTGGGGTTGCTTTGAGCTCCCCTCGCTGGACCACTTGAAAGAAAATTGATGGAAAGAAAAACGATCAGCAAAAAAACAAATCGGCTATTCCGAAGGTGCATAGTATCCCGTCTTGGCGTATACCCGCAGCGGTGGCAAGCCTTTGGGCGCAAGAAGTTTCACTTTTATCTTACGCCATTTGCCATCGTGGCCAGGTTTGTTTGGACGGTATCCAAGCACATATTGGTTGCGTAGCTCAATCCCGATTTTTGTAGCAACGTCCGCGAGATCGTTGGGATTATCAATGGTGAAGGCACGTCCTCCGGTCAGCTCAGCAATATCACTTAGCAGCACTGGGCCCAGGCGCTCTTCCTCGGATGCGAAGTAGTGATCGTAGATTCCAATCGCATAAATCAATAAATCGGACTCTTTTACCAGCGATTTAATTTCGCCTTCTGTATAACGGCTGTGATTGTCGCCGCCGTCGGAGATGATGAGCAGGGCTTTTTTGGGGTACTTCGCCTGCCGCATTTTACTGACGCCGAGGTAAATCGCATCTAAAAGCGCGGTTCGTCCCTTCGGGACCGTAAAAACCAGCTTGCCCTGAATGTCTTCGACCGATTGGGTAAAGTCCGATATCTCCTGTGGCTGGTCGGCGAAGGTGATCATGAAGAACTCGTCCTGGGGATTGGCGGTCTTAAAAAATTCAGAGACCGCTTCCCGGGCGCGATCAATCTTGCTACCCATGCTGCCGCTCATATCAAATATCACGCCGATCGAGACCGGGGCATCTTCACTGGAGAAATTCTTGATTTGCTGCTGATCTTTGCCTTCGAAAAGCTCGAAATTGTCCTTGTCTAGACCGGTGACCAGGCGGTTCATAGGATCGGTAATGGTAACCGGCACCAGGACTAAATCCACGTCCACTTTCATGGGACGAACGTGAGGCGTGGCTGGATTGCTCTCCACTGGCTGGGGAACCGCGGCTTCGACCCGAGGTTGGATATGAACGTCGTCAACATCCCCTACATTCTGGCCGGATAAGGACGAAGGAGACAGGCTGAGTAACACTACGACACAAGAGACGGCAAAACCCAGCGAGAGCTTAGTAGGTTTGGATAAACACAATTTAGGATTTATGTATTTCGAGGTTAGCGGAAGGCGAAGAAATCGAAATTCATTGAGCGGGTGAGGGAAACCCGGCCCATTTTTGAGGGCCATAAAAAACCTCAACACTTAAGCCGATCGTAACATAGGTTAATACTTTCAGAACATGCTTACTGCAAAAAGATAGATGAAAACCACTACGCAAAAGTTTGCTTAGTCCTTTCCATCTCTGGCTACCGATTGAATCAGCTATTTCGTTCCTGGTTTGTCAAATCCAGGTCAATTCGCATAAAACCCCACGGAGAGCCATGAAAAGATGGGGCGAGCAGACCGGCCAACCCGTTAAAGCCTGTCTCTTGTACAATCTGTTTTTCCTCATATGGCCCATATTGTCCCCTTCCGCGCCCTACGTTATGACCCGGCCCGAGTTTCGCTCTCCCATGTCGCAACCCAGCCATACGACAAAATCACTCCCCAAATGCAAGAAGCTTATTACGCGGCCAGCCCCTACAACCTGGTTCGCATTATCCTCGGGCAGAGGAACGCGGGTGACAACGATCAGGAGAATCCTTACAGCCGCGCCGCGGGCTTCTTTCACGATTGGCGGCGGCAGGGCGTTTTTCTCCAGGACACCCAGCCTTCCCTTTATCTCTATACGGAACGTTTCACCGTCCCTGGAACCAAGACCGAAATGGAACGACGGGGTTTTATTGGTCTGGGAAAGCTTGAAGATTACTCCGCTGGCATTGTTTTTCGGCATGAGCAGACACTAGCCAAACCCAAAGCGGATCGTCTCGACCTGCTTCGGGCTACCCGAGCCCATTTCGGGCAAATTTTCATGCTCTATACCGATCCGGCGAGCGAGATCGAAAGTCTGCTGGTTTCGACAAATGCCCCCGACCTGGAGATGCGCGACGAATATGGCGTCCTCCATCAAGTCTGGAAGATTTCTGATCCGACACTGGTTGACCTGGTTCGTGGCAAAATGCGAGACAAAAAGTTAATCATCGCCGATGGCCACCATCGTTATGAAACGGCGCTGAATTACCGCAATGAGCGTCGCGCGGCCGGATCGTCTTCTGTCCCTGGAGTTCCCCGGCAATATTCGGCTGAGGATTCTCTTGTACGGTCCGGAGGACCCGAACTTGCGCCTCACGATCTTGCCATGATGACCTTCGTAAACATGGATAGTGCCGGTCTTGTAGTTCTGCCGACTCATCGAGTCGTTCATAGTTTGAATTCTTTTTCCGCTGACAATTTTAGAGACCGGGCGCGGGCATACTTCAGCGTGGAGGAAGTTGATCCGTCGATTGACGGCGCTCGGGCTAACGGCATTTTGCGTGAAGCAGGACAGAGTGGAACTGCTCTTCTCGCAGTTACCAGGAATCATGCATTCCTTCTGGATACTCCCGGATCAATTGGATCCACCATTTTTTCTGGTTTGTCTTTGCGTCAGCAGTCTCTTGATGTGGTCCAATTGCACAAGTGTGTGCTCGAAAACGTTCTCGGAATTTCAGAAGAAGCCATTCGCGATCAGCATAACGTTCGCTACATTCGCGATGCCGGAGAAGCTCTGGCGCAAGTTCGTGATGGCGCCGCAAACGTCGCGTTTCTTATGAATCCTGTGCGTATGCAACAGGTTCGGGACATTGCCTTTGCGAGTGAAGTATTGCCACAGAAGTCTACTGATTTTTATCCCAAGCTCTTAAGCGGTCTTACGATCTATGCGCTGGAATGATGGCAATGCGATTTTTCAACCGTTTCCAGAAACAGGTTGCCAGTCCGAAGCCGGCCTAGGGATAAAGGACCGCTACGCAGTCTATGTTTAAAGCCCAGACTTGGCATTCGAGTCGGCGGCCTGAAGCGGGCCAAATCCTCTTAATAACCGGCGCAGTTGCGATCAGCCTAATTGCCTTTAATCTCCTGCTTTCCGGCGAACCCCCAGCAGAAAATCGGATCGCTGTTTTCTCGAATGTGGCCAATTATTCGCTGCAAGTGCTGCAGACCGGGAACGGGGAGTACACCGGGCTGCTCGAAGCCCTCGAGCCTCTGGGCTCCGTTACCGCTAACGGGGATTCAAAACATTGGAAGCTACGTTACAACCGCGTTGAAATCGGATTCACTGTAGGTAAGACCCGCGTGCAAATGAAGGGCGGCGACTTCGATCTGGGATCCCCTTTCGTTCTGCAAAATGGGCGAGGGTTAGTTCCGGTTGCTTCCCTGGGACCCTTATTGTCGCGCATCCTGGGTGGTCCGGTGACCTTCAACTCGGATTCGCGGCGAATTTTTATTGGCAACGTCGCCATTCACTTCACCGCGCAAGTGGTTGGAGCGACTCCTCCGAGCTTAGTCATCAACTTCTCCGGACCAGTCAACCCTATGATCGCTACCGACGCCGGAACCTTGCGCATGACCTTCATACATGAGCCGATTGTCGCTTCCGGAACGCAAACGCTAACTTTTAATAACAAAGTCATCACGTCAGCGACATATCAGGATGGCAATAACAGCGCAGCAATAACGGTGGCTGGCAGCACACCCTTATTTGCACACTTCAGCGGCGATCACAAAACCATTACTATCACGCCCGCACCGTCAGCGAGCCAGCAGGCTCAGGCGCCGGCGGCCCCGCTAGAAACAACAAATGCTGTGCAACCCACGGCATCAACCAAGTCGGCATACTTCGCGGTTATTGATGCGGGTCACGGCGGGGCCGATCGTGGCGCTGCTTTAGGCGGGCAAATGGTTGAAAAGGACGTGACCCTCGTATTTGCGCGGCAGTTGCAGCATGAAATAGAAACCCGCGGCCTTACAGCACTTCTTATTCGTAGCGACGACACCGATATAAGCCTCGATCAGCGAGCGGGCTTGACCAATGCCATTCACCCCTCAATTTATATTTGCATTCACGTAACGTCACAAGGAAGCGGCGTCAATTTCTATACCGCCCTTCTACCCACCACCACCAATACAACGCACGGACCTTTCTTGGATTGGGACACAGCCCAAGCTTCATCGCTCGCGAGGAGCCAGGGCTTTATGGCGATTGTGGCGAACTCGTTCAGAAACTCCAAAATCCGGGTGCGAACGCTGAGTGCGCCACTCCGTCCATTGAATAACATTACGACCGTAGCGGTAGCGATTGAAGTTGCTTCGCCCGCAGGCGGACCAAGCGGGATTGACTCTCCCGAATACCAGCAACTCATTGCTTCCACGATCGCGACCGGCCTTGCGGAGGTACACGAGGAGACGGGGAGTAGTCCCTGATTAGGAGAGGCCGCTCGAGAAACATGACTCGCGAAAGTTGATCCTCAAAAAAGATGCTTCGTCAAAACGTAATCCCGAGAAATTTGCTGTTCTCAGTCGCAGTCATGATTCTGATCGCGGGCGCGATGGCGATTTACGCCTGGCGCATGCGGATCCGGGTTGTGAGTGTGCCTTTGGGTTCGACATCGAGCGCCCATGTACCTCCTCCTGCGACAGGCCCAACTGAACAAGTTACTGTGTATGTCGCCCACGATGATGCGGGCAGCCTGAGGGCACAAGTTATTCGTATTCCACTTCCCTCGGGAAGACAGGAGCGCGCGGAAGAGTTACTACGTGATCTGATCACTCTTTACGGCACAAACCCATCCCCTCATCCGCTGGGCGCAGGGTCCGAGTTGCGCGCGGTTTATCTGGTTGATCCTGACCTCGCCGTTATTGATCTCAATAGCGCATTTGCGACGGGACATCCATCTGGCGTTCTTGCCGAGGAACTTACGGTCACATCCTTGATCGAGTCGTTATCCGCCAATATTCCCGGAATCGGACGAGTGAAGATACTGGTTGATGGAAAAACGCAGGATACGTTGGCCGGGCATGCGGATTTGACGGAGTTCTATGACGTGGGGGCGGTGCATACATTGGCGGAGCAGCTTAAAGCGAGGTGATGTGCGGCTAAGCGTGCGCGTATGCTTCGTCCGATGAAATTCTTGGAAAACAGCGCTGGTCTCGCTTTCGAGATTGACAATTTCCTATCTTCATTTCATTTACAATTTGCGGCCTATGCATTATCGCTCTGACAATCGTGCGCCGGGCCAGATGCGGCCGGTAGAAATTATTCCTGACTACATCAACACCGCTGAAGGATCGGTTCTTATCAGCGTGGGCAACACTCGAGTGATTTGCACTGCTTCGATAGAGGAGACGGTTCCGCAATTCATGCGCAACAGCGGTAAAGGGTGGATCAGCGCCGAATACAGCATGTTGCCTCGGGCAACTTTAACTCGCATGCCGCGTGAAGTGAATAAAGGGCGCCCAAGTGGAAGGACGCATGAGATTCAGCGATTAATAGGCCGTTCGTTGCGTGCTGTAACGGACATGCAAAAGCTGGGTGAACGAACAATCTGGCTTGACTGCGATGTCATTCAGGCCGACGGAGGCACCCGCACCGCTTCAATAACAGGCGCGTTCGTGGCGCTGGGGCTGGCTCTAGAGAAATTGGTGCAAGCCGGCACATTGACTTCAGTTCCGCTGCGAGATTTTGTAGCTGCGGTGAGTGTGGGAATCGTGGACGGCGAAATCCTGCTTGATCTGTGCTACGAAGAAGATTCTTGCGCCGATGTAGATATGAACTTTGTCATGACGGCTAGCAATAAGTTTGTGGAAGTGCAAGCCACAGCCGAACATAAAGTATTCGATGAAACTCAATTCACAAGCATGATTGCCTTTGCACGCGAAGGTGTTCAATCACTGATTGGTAAACAGCGAGCCATTCTCAGCACACCGACCCTGAGGCAATAACTGATCCTCACGTCGTAGAAGCTATATTACGGACCCATGTTGGTCGCGTCACATGTGCCCGAGGTCACCGGAGGAGGCGGATTAGGAGGAGTGGCCCACGGGACATTGGTAAAGTCGAAGAAGTCCATGAGAGCCGGCTGAGTATTATCCCGAGCCGTGAGGTGGGCGGATGTCCCAATAAATCGCGTTTCGACCAGCCTGATAATCGCGGTGTGATCCATCGGAATATGGGAAACGTAGTGCTTCCGGGTGAATGGGGATATGACCATGTTCGGCAAACGGAAGCCGAGTTGAGCAGCGAAACCCTGCGATACGGGAGCATCGCCCGGATGTGTACCGGGGTCTCCCGGCCTGAGGTCGCAATGATAACTTCCCGCTACCAGCGGACACGGGAAAAACGAGTCCGGGTTGACCGCGATGCTTGAAATATCGGTGCTGATTCCCAGGCTGGCGTCTGTGAAGTCATTCGTGTGACCCGACACGGGTGGGACGTGGTCATAGGGGCCGCCGCCTTCGTCGTAACTCCAGAAAAATATCGAATCCTTATACGACGGGCTTGTCATGAACGAATTAATTATGTTTGCTGACGCACTCTGACCATTCAAGATGGGCTGTCCGGATCCCGGATGCTCGTCGTTGTTGCTATAGCCCGGCTCAATCCATGCGAAATCTGGAAGAGTGCCGTTTTGGAGGTCGGTGAAATATTGGGTGATCGGAGCGATGTGTGACCTATCAATACAGAAATCATTGTTAGGATCACCCACAGCTGGTCCTGAGTTCGCAGTTGGAGGCGTGCAGGCTCCGTGACTAGGATTGGCGTAAATATACTTAAACGAGTAGCTGAAATAGCTGAAAGTCGTGGAGGGATATTTGCTGCCTGGAGTGGGACAGTTCGTCGAGCCGTACAAACAATTGTCATTTGTGGATGAGTAATAGATTTTCCAGGAAGCTCCGGCAGAGTCGAGTTCCTCAAAGATTGTTTTGATACTTAGCTGTTGAAGCTGATCATCGCTTCCTGGGTTGTAAACCAATCCCTGTGTGGTGCCTCCCGTCATGGTGGCGATACGATTGGGAATGCTCTCGCTGGCCACAGGGGAGAACCAGCGGTCAGATAACGCAAACTGTGAGGCCATGTAGTAGTAGTAATTCAGATAGTCCTGATCGTAGTATCCCATCGCGCGTCTGCCCACTAAGTCTGTGAACTGACCGCCGGTGCATTTGTTGGCGGGATTGGCGCAGAAGTTCGCGTACCCTTCGGCGGTGTGAACAAAACCATCCATCAAAATCGGCCGGTTCGGAGCGAAGTCATAACGGTTTACATCGCCGAAGCTCGCGATCCATGCCGAAGAGTCGTCGTCAATGCAGGTGCTCTTCAGTTTGAAGAGGCTGTAACTGTTCCCCGCGTCGTCCATATTGCTGATTTTTGACAGCTTGTCCTCTATACCGTCCACGTTGTACGTCTTCCCATCATCGCCGACGTTAAAGTTGTTTGTGGAGCGGTATGGATTCAACATTCCGAAATAATTATCAAAACTGTGATTTTCCTGCATCATGAAAAGAATGTGATTCACCGAGCCTTGAAAAGTAGGCGCTGGATTCACGGTGACGGTGGTGGTCGCCGTTGCGGTCTTGCCTTTACTGTCGGTGGCTGTCGCGGTGTAAATCGTGGTAGCAGTCGGGCTAACGCTTTGCGTTCCACCGGCCACAGGTAAGGTGTAGGTATTCGAATCTACATTGTCGGTGATGACAACTTTAACGGCGTTCGTTGCCGTTACTGTCAGCGCGGTTGATTGTCCGACGAATATTGTCGTCGGGTTTGCGCTTATCGTAACCGTGGCCGCCGAGTTTACGGTAACCGTCAACTGAGACGTTGCATTTCCGCCCGGACCGCTAACCGTTAGCGTATAAACCGTGGTTTGGGTTGGCGAGACTGTCGTGCCTCCGTTCGGACTAACTTGTCCAACTCCATTATCCAGCGTCGCGGAATTGGCGTTTGTGGATGTCCACGCTAAGGCGGTGCTCTGTCCCGAAAGGATCGTGCTGGGAGTGGCCGTGAAGGAACTGACAACCGGAACAATCGGGACCCCTACCAATCCAACGCACCCTGTCAGAGAGAGACTGATGAGTCCCAGCATTACGCACAAAAGGGCCAGCAAAGCGGGCGGAATATTAATTCGCGTCATTTAGGATGGAATCGGTTCTCTACCCGCATTCCGACGCAGATTTGAGGGTCAGAGTTGCTTAGTGGGCAAAGAGAACCGGGACCACCTGGCCGACCAAGTGATCTCGGATCGAGTCTAACCGAAGATATCCCAACAACTTAGTGGACCGCGAGGACAATCTGAGTTGACATTGTGTTAGTCCCATCCGTCCCGCTAATCGTGATGTTGTAGGACTGGGCCGCGCTGACGGCTACAGCCTTCTGGCTGGCCGGGTTGATCGTGCCTCCTCCGCAAGACGTCAATAAGCCGATTGACATTACCAGGAAAGACAGCAACAGGAGTTTCGACAGTTTCTTGCGCGTGAAGAGGCTTCCGGAAATCATCAATCCGGCCACACCAAAAGTGGGGAAGAAGAATGCATAAAGCATTCCCGTCCTGCCCGGCGCCAGCGCGGCGGATGCTGAAGTCGTCACGACTGTGAGATTTGAGGTCGCATTGCTGCTGCCTGCGGGGATGGACGACGGGGAAAAGGAACATGTAACTCCAACCGGCAGATTTGTGCAAGACAGAGAGAGTGTGTCCTTCACAGATCCGTTGATTGTTACTTGCGTGGTGGCGGAATGACCCCATTGGGAAGAAAGCGCTGAAGGAGTAGCGGTGAGAGTGGTTGCGGCCGAACTGCCACCGCTGCCTGAACCCCCAGAACCGGAACCCGAACCGCCACCGGTGCTTGAGCTACCACACTGCGCCGTGTACTGGATGCGTCCCGACATCTGATTCCGCATAGTGGGGCGTCCGATTGCCTGTACGAAAGCGCTGTAACTTCCCGACGCAAGTGAGTAGCTGCATAAATCCAGCGAAGACGATCCGGGAGCGAGTTCATCCAAGGGCATTAAATTGCTTCCGTCAGCGCTGATGTAAACCACGTAGTGGTCAATAGTGTTTTCGTTTCCTTTGATTTGCCAATTCAAGACGCTTCCGGAAAGGCTTGCGGAGAGCGAAACGCAATTGTCTATTCCGGTTTCTATTTCCGTACCTTCTTCATAGTCGTTCCAGGTTACGAGTTGCACTGCATCAAGTTGGTTGGTTGAGTTATATAAACTATTGATCTTGTTAAAGGTTTGAAGCCAGGTCTGACCGCATTGCTGATTCATGATGCGGCCTTGTCCCCACGAGGCCAGGGTGTCGTTAAACCCCTTGTAGGCCGCGCCTATTGTCTCTTCGGTGGGAGAAGCCATCCCGGCCCCATAAAATTGAGACAGGTAAGTCATGCCTTCGTCAGTGACGTTCACAATCACCCACGAGTAGCTTCCTCCGCTGACCGCATGGGTGAATCCACCCTTGTGCTGAAAAATGAAATCGGGATTGGTAGTGCTAGCCGCCTTCACGGCCGACCAGTCCACCGCATAGTTAAGATCCATATCAAAATTGGTGATTAAAGGCTGGCCATTGATTCTCATGTACGCGGGTGACGTGATATACGTCTGCTCGACGTAGTGAACCAGTGAAACCAGTGTTTGCTGCGGAGTGCAGCCTGCACATGGACTATTGGCAATCGCTCCCTTATCCACCATGATCGCGAAAGTAAATCCAGGATGCTGCTCGACCTCGGCCATTACAAGTTTTGCGGTTTGATCGGTGAAGTCCGCCGGGCCGTACCAGTCAATGATGGTGCCGTCTACTCCGCGGCTGATCATGTCCATTATCTGGCGATGAATCTGCGCCGGATCATGTGAGTTGTATCCCACGTTTATGTGACGCTTATCACCCCACCATGGCATGAAGTGGGCGATAACTTTGGTGGTCGCACCTGGATACAGCAAGGAATGGATGTCTAGCTTGCTTACATTTCCTGCGCCGGCATTCCCATTGGTTTGCGCGAGGAAGGAATCCGCGGCACTGGTGTTGTTGCCGGTCTCGGCGGCTAAGGTGGTCGTTGGATTTATCTGGAGGTTCTGTGCCACAAGGCTGGAAGACATAAGCACAGCAATAGCAACGGTGATAATTCGGGAATGCATTCTCATCTCCTGGAGTTTTCAGACCACCCGGAATTCCGAGGACGGTCAGAATCAATGCAAAAACTAGGGCCCGGTGGAACTGGTACAAACGCGAACTTCCGATTGGCTGGAATACTGGGAAGGTAGGGTATTGAGCTTAGGAGATCAATGAAAATCTACAGTCATTACCGTACAAAGTACAGTCAACTATGTATTAGATTCTTAAGGTCTTTTACTTAAGCTGTTTACCCTAGTCCAATGCACGGCAAAATGATTGCCGAGTCTCGAAGGATTTTGATTTTCGGGACGACTCCAGCCAAACGTGGCGCGCCCACCGAACCAGGAGAAATGCATGCGGCGCAGCGATCGCGATAAATGGTTGCCGAATCAGAGGAGGAATCTAAATTCGTAGGCTTTCAGCAATCCGAGATCGCTTCAGTTGAGTTCAGGTTAGTTCGATAACGAATGATGGGCAAGGATATCCGTAGCTTATGGGGTAACGAAGGTCCCACGAAGGGATTGACCTAGCAGTTTCATTGATGGCACCGCCCAGCTAATTAGTACTTAGTTTTTCTCGATGCAGCACCGCAGCGATCCGGTTTTTTAATTTATTGGCAGCCATCTTCCGAGGCTGACATGGAATCAAAATCGCAATTACGAAAACTATGAAGGATCGCGCCGCTTTGAGATGTTTTTGCTTCCATGACGTACGCGTGAATTATTCAAAATCTATCGGAGGAAAGAAATGTCGGACAAATCTTTGAAGGATCTTTACATTGACGAACTGCGGGATCTTTACAATGCGGAGAATCAACTTGTAAAAGCGCTTCCCAAGTTGGCCAAGGCAGCGACTTCGGAGGAGTTAAGCTCAGGTTTTGAAGAACACCTGGAGCAAACCAAGGGGCACGTCCAAAGGCTCGAACAGATATTTGAGTCCCTTGGCGAAAGCCCGAAGGGAAAGAAGTGCGCAGGTATGGAAGGCCTGGTGAAGGAAGGGTCTGAACTTACTGATGAGTTCGAGGGCAGTGTTCTCGATGCCGGCCTGATTTCCGCCGCACAACGCGTGGAGCATTACGAAATCGCGGCCTACGGCACCGTCATTGCTTTCGCAGAGTTGCTTGGTGAATCCGAGCAGCAATCTCTGTTAAACGAAACCTTGCAGGAAGAAAAAGAGACGGACGAAAAGCTTACCGAACTTTCGAAAGAAATAAACGTTCAAGCGAATGAGGGGGCTGAGGCGGGCGAAGAATCAGAAGAGATTGTCGAAGCCCCCGGCCGGCAAAAAAACGCCAAGCGAAAAACAGGAAGAGCTGCCTAGAGTTGGCTGTAGTTTTGATTCTGGTTGTTATTCAGGGCGACCAAATTGGCCGCCCTTTTTGCTTCTTGAGGTGCAAGCACAATCAGGCATAGCTCCGTATTCACGCCTTGCCTTGACTGAGTCGGCTAGATTTGGCGAAAGTCTACGGGACTAGATCGCCGAATAGGGCGTAGACGCGGGACTCTTGAAAATCGAAGTCCCATTCGACCAAATGAGAGTGCGGGGCGATGTAGTTCAAACCACCGTCCTCATTGAAGATCGGTTGATGGCAAATCGAACCATCACAATCATTCGCGGCTTCAATTCGAACACAGGGATTTGATACACGAAGGCTGTGGGGGGGCACAGGGGGTTTCATGCGCAGCATAATAACTCAACGTGATAGGTGTTTCTACAGTTTTTTTAAAAAAATATCAGGTTTGTTCCTGATTGACACTAGCGGATAAGTCGTCGCTATTTCTTCCCGGTCAAAAGCCGCGAGCCCGCCTTTCCGACATCCATTCCGAATGCGGGATGGTGATAATCCCCGCCGACTTTCACCGGTACGTCCGATCCATGACCACGCTTTTTCTTGAAAAAAGGATCCAGGACTTTCAATATCACTGCCTTGGCGCCATGTGCCGTATCCGAGAGGTCGGAATCCATTTTCAATGTACCGTGTAGATCAATCTTCTCGCTGATCAAATTGTAAGTACCATGCATTTGAGCGTGTGCTCCCGGAATGTAGAAGGAAAGGTTTGAGAATGTGGCAGTGCCATTCTTCAGCACAACATGGCCGCGAAGATCAGAAAGCACAGGCGGAGCGGTCTCAGGATTAGGATCTTTCTTTTCGTCCTTGGACTTCGCATGTTCCCTCTGCTCGGTTTGGGCGTTTTGGCTTAACTGATCAACCTTTTCCTGGGTACTCGACCGGGTGAAATTGCTGTCACTGATACCAAAATCCCCCGCCATTTCGATCTTCCTCAAGAAGCGTTCATCACCGGGAGGTAACACCGCGTTTCCCTTGAGGCTTACTTCACCGGCCATTGGCGGCTGCGCCTCTTTTGTGAAGAGCCGTAAAAGATCTTCGATCCTGCCGTTTCGAGCCTCGAAATCAATCGCTGCGGTCTTTCCCTTCTGGCCAGGAACGCCCGCTACTTTGCCTTTGGAAATCACTCTGGTCTTTAGAAACTGGCTTGAAACCTGGTTCAAGAAAGTATCTCCATTGAGGCCATCGACGTAGGCTGTAAACTCTGAGGTCAGCGCTACTGGATGGTGGTTCCGGGTAACTTCAAACGCCGGGATGTTAATCTTTCCTGCAACATCAATGTGCTGCAAAACCCCGCTGAACTTTCCTTGCGACGACAGAATCCCGGAAATACCTTCAAATTTTCCCAAATCCGCATTTTCGAAGGTGTAGTCGCCTGCGACCGGAGTTTGCACGCCCCGCCACGGACCAAACTCTCCGGAGGCAATAATTTCGCCGGGCGGTTCGGGGTTCGAGAGCTTGGCCGAAACATGTATTGGACGGGTCGCAATTGCGGGAGTCAAAATCAGCTCGTGGATTCCAAACTGGACAGACGGCTTCTCCGCTTCTTGTCGCGCAACCTCGAGTACCGCATTATAAATATCAATCTCATCAATGTGTGTTGATGCCGAGTTCAGTCCATTGAATTTCTGTTTTGATCCCTTGGGTGGCACATAGATGTGCATGCCATCCGCGCGAATCCTGCTAAGGTGGCTTCCTAGCAGGCCCAGATAGTTGCTTTCAATTGTCAGCTTATCGAGAGTAGCGAACGGAGGTGTATTGGGGGCAAGGCGATAGGTAACTCCCTCGGCAATGCAGCCGGGGTGTAGAAAATAAGTCTGGCGAAAATGGCGGATTTCAACTTTCCCCGACCCGGCCTCTTCAAGATTTTGAATGACGGTCGCTTCCCGAAACGGCCAGCGGACCGCCAAGAAAATACCGGCGACTGCCACAACCAATAGGGCCAGGATTCCGCCGCTGAAAACTATCTTTTTTCGCCCAAATTGAGAATGTGCTCGGGGCTTCGAGGAAAAGGCGGACGTGGGTAATGCGCACATGGTAGGGGTCATCTAACCCAAACCCTTGGAGGCGCAATCTGGCTCGAGGGTTGCGGCAACTTCGAGCTTATATCAAACTTAGCGTGTTGTGCTTCCCATCACGCCCGGCCGGGCGCGAATTTCACACAGTAGATCAGACCGCAGATCAGGAGGACAGCTCCCCACCAGACACTGGCATGCAAGTTGAACAAGACAACAGGATTCGCCGGCGGATTAAACACTTCCCGAACGCCAGCGCCAAAAATCAGTACTCCATTCACTAGCAATGACAATCCGATAAAGAACCAAATCGAAATCACCCTACCGCTCATGCTCTCACCCAGCCTTCCTTACCAGAAGATAATATTGAGAATAAAGAAAATTACTACCACGATGGCAGCCCAGAATAGAGGCTTCTCGTAGAGTGGGACATTGCCCACAGAAGGAATGGGAGTCAGCCCATAGACCAGACCAGTCAGCTCCGCGTCCGTCTTGCGCTGGGTCAACAAACTCACCACCACGGTCACAATTACGCACACAATGAAAGACCACAACGCCTGATACATATCCTGGGCCAGTGCCTTTGCGTCGGCCGAGAGCGCCACGTAACGCAGAGCGGTGGGATCCACCTTCACCCATGCCCACATGCTGACTGAGGACAGAGTGCCGCAGAGTAATCCCCAAAAACCACCCCACCCAGACGCCCTCTTCCACAACATCCCCAGCAGCACTGTGCCGAACAGAGGGGCGATGAAGAAGCTGAACAACGACTGAACATAGTCCATGATGCTAGCGGAATGCATCACCAGATATGCCGTTCCCACGCTGATCAGTACGCCAATGATTGTGGTCCATCGGCCCATGTTCACGTAGTGGTGATCACTAGCCTTGGGATTTATCAGGGGACGGTAAATGTCATATGTCCAGACGGTTGTGAACGCGCTCACGTTGCCTGCCATCCCCGACATGAAGCCGGCAATCAACGCGGTTATACCAAGACCCAGAAGCCCGGGCCCGCAGTATCGCGCAAGCATCAACGGGAGAACGTCGTTATAGCTGTGTCCCCCTGTAACCGCGGCAACCGACTCCGGGACAAGCTTCATGGGCAGGACAGCCAGACCCAGCAGGCCAGGCAATATCACGATGAATGGCACCATCATCTTGAAGCCCGCGCCGATGATGGGTGCCAGTTCCGCGCTCCGCAAATCCTTGGCCGCGAGAATACGTTGCACCACCAGAAAATCGGTGGTCCAGTATCCCATTGAGATAACCGCCCCTAAGCCGAACACGATGCCCGTCCAGTGGATTCCCATGGGATTGGAGCTGAAATGGCCCAAGCCTGACCAGAGGTGCACGTACTGCTCCGATGCTCTCTGGGTGATTTGAACCTTCAGGTTGCTCCAGCCGCCAGTCTCGTACAAGCCAAGGATCGGAATCAGCAGCGCCCCAGCCCAGATCAAGAAAAACTGCAAGACCTCATTGAAGATCGCCGAGCGAAGTCCACCGAGAGCTACATAGATCGCCACGGTGAGTGACGAAATCCAAATGCTGAAATTGAGATCCCATCCCAGAACGATTTGCATGACCTTAGCCATGGCAAACATGTTCACGCCGCTCATCAGCACGGTCATGAATGCGAAAGAAACGGCAGACAAAGCACGCGCCGGCTCGCCGAAACGCAACTTCAAATATCCGGGCACCGAGTGGGTCTTCGAGATGTAATAAAACGGCATCATGACCAGAGCGAGGAACAGCATAGCCGGAATGGCGCCGATCCAATACCAGTGCGTCGCGAGAATGCCGTATTGATAGGCCGAACCCGCCCACCCCATCAATTCGAGCGCGCCAAGATTGGCCGAGAGAAAGCTCAATCCCGCGACCCAGGCCGTCATTTCGCGGCCGGCCATGAAAAAATCCTCGCCGGTGTTGGCCCTGCCACGCAGGTAAAAACCAATGGCTAACACGAGCCCGAAATAGAAAACAACGATTGCCACGTCAACACCAGACAGGTGCACAAGCCTGGTCGGAATTTCCATCGCCAAAAATGGCATCATTCGTTTTTTCCTTGCTGCTTGGGAAGTATTAATCCAACTCTCGCGAAAACCGCAAACCCGCGTCGGCGTTCGCAAACCCACACCGTAACGCTTTCAACTTTTTCCCGCTTATGCTCGCGGTGTTTTTCCGAACTCCCACAAAAAAAGACGAGGGGGTTCGAAACCGCCTCGCTCCCAGGCAAACGGGTACATTGAAAAGTAAACGTTAACTCGTAAACGTTAACATTACACAAAGCAATGCAACTTGCGCCCGAATGGTTGTACTCCGCGCATTCAAAGAGTGTCAAGGGCTTTGCTCTTTTCGGTTGCGGGGGGAACGAGAAAAGTAAATACCTCCTGGGCAGTGGAGGATGCTATCGCGTACCGGTTCCGAGAATTGACTCGCCCGCTTCTTCTGACAGCTCTTTCGATGCAGTTAAGTCGGAGGATTGCCTTTGCAGAAAGAAATCAAGATTGCCGCGCATTACCAGATGTGGCGCGAGAGTGAAATGACTGGGCGGATTTTTCCCTTCAACTAAGAACTCGTATAAGTACCTGAACGCGGTACGGCCTTGCGCCCGGGGTCGTTGATAGATGGTTGCAATGACCGCGCCGGATCTGATTTCCGCGACCAACTCCGGGAACAGGTCCGTGGTGATAATAGTTAGTTGGTCCAGAATCCCTGCGTCACGCGCAGCTCGAAGTACAGGAATCGAAGCCTCAGTGGTGATGTATATTCCGGCCAGGTCGGGACACGAATCAAAAAGTTGGCGGCACTTTTCGTAGGCTTCTGGCTCGACGTCATGATCTTCAATTGGCTTCTCTAACCGCATCTTGGGATACAGAGAAGATAGAGTGCTTTCAAAGGCCTTGTACTTATCCGCGTGCTCGGAGATCCCAAAGTCGCTCAGGGTAACGGCAACCTTCCCAGTTCCTCTCAGCCATCTTCCCATCAAATCCGCTGCCAGCGCTCCGCTCGCTAAATTGTCTGTAGAGACTACCGACAATCTGTCGGTATTCGGGGCGTCTGTAGCAACGCAGATGGTTGGAATGTGGAGTCGTGAAGCGGTCGAAATGTAGAGACGCAGTTTTTCAACCCTGCTCGGGAACACAATGATTCCGTCCGCCCGCGCGTTTAAAGCCGCTTCGAATGCAGCTTCATCGCCCTCGTTAAGTTGCGGATACGTGCGGAATACAACCTCGACGTTTTCCATGGGCAACGCGTTCGCTTCTTCGGCTATTCCAGCCCGAACGTCGTCCCAAAACGACGTGGTCCCCTTTAAAGTATTGACGGAGATTTTGAGACCTCGCCCCGACGCGAGGAAACGGGCGGCAAGATTTGGACGGTACCCAAGCGACTTCGCAGTGTTTAGGACGTTCCTCTTTGTATCAGCATTTATTCCGGGATGATCGTGCAGGGCTCGATGCACGGTCCCCGTGGAAACCCCCAGGGCATTAGCAATATCGAAGAGAGTGACCTTCTTGTTCATGGCTAAAACCATCTAGCCTATTACATTTTTGGCAGTCACGCTCATTAATCCTGTTCGCCATCTCACCATGTGAAAGGGCTGAGTGCGGGGAGGTCTGCCTGCCCCCATGCATTTGGGCTAGGCCACCTTCTCGTTTGGTATAGCTAGGAGCACCTACTAACGATGTCGGTGGTCGAACAATGGCTCATCGAACGCAAGGCGCGTTCTTATTCTCCCATCACTTTCACGATCACTCGCTTGTCTCGTTGGCCGTCAAATTCCGCATAAAAGATGCGCTGCCACCGTCCAAGATCGAGCTTTCCTGCCGTAATCGGAACGATCACCTCATGGTGAATGAGCAAGGCCTTGAGGTGAGAATCGCCATTGTCCTCGCCTGTCTCGTGATGCCTGTAATCCTTCTTAAATGGTGCAAGATGCTCAAGCCAGCGGTCAATGTCTTCGATCAATCCGGATTCATTGTCGTTGACGTAAACTCCGGCTGTGATGTGCATAGCTGAGACCAGCACCATACCTTCTTTGACCGCACTCTTTGCGACGACGGCTTCCACACGAGGCGTGATGTGGACGTATTCGCGATGCTTTTTGGTATGAAAGGTGAGGTATTCGGTAAGGACTTTCAAAATCGTTTTCCCTCAAAATACTGGCCGGATGTACTAACGGCCTATTGACACGTTTCGCAGCAAATCTATCATTTGAGATTCATATTGAACAGTCGTCCAGAATGGAGTTTTGGATACTCCTGAGGAACTAATGCCAACGGGCGATAGGCGCGGCTTTCGGGCGTATATACGCTAGTGAGGGGTACGTCAACCCTTTGGATTCTTAACGCTCGCGCCCTCTCTGAGTTCGTCGAAAACAGCTAGGAGATTCCCATGAAGTTCAAGAGACGAGATAACGCAGAAAAGCCCGGTGCGAGTCCTACTCCTGCACATTCGGAAAGCCGGCGCCGTTTTCTCGGCAACGTCAGCGGCGCGGCAGTGGCGGCAGCAACAGTTGGGGCCATCGGGCTTGAGCCGTTTCTCGGCGCAAAGAGCTCTCTTCTTCACGCAGAAAATAATGGAGGTTTGACGGGAGCGGCGCGTGCTGCGGAGGCAGCGGAAATCCGCGTGAACGCCGCTCAACTGGAAGAAGCCGTCCGCCTCCCGGAACATTCTACCAATGGTGATCTGGAGCGCTATCCAGATCTGGCCAACACTTACACGAAATGCCTTCCGCATGACAATTTTGGGCGGGTGGACCTCGCAGCTTTCGCTACCCTGGCGAACGCGCTGAAAACCGGATTGCCGGAAGACTTCGACAAAATCACCATGGGCGGCGCGCGAACTCTGAACGGTCCTCAGGGCGGATTTGCCTTCGATTTGGAGGGCCGGGACGCCTGCCAATTCGGTGCTCCTCTGGTTCCCCCGGCCCCCACCCTCGACAGCGATTTGACCGCGGTGGAACTCCTCGAAATGTACTGGGCTTCGCTGCTGCGCGATATTCCGTTTACGCAATATGCGTCGAACCCGACCGCGACTGCGGCAGCCGCAGAAATCTCTGGGATCAAAGCCTATCGCGGACCGCGGAATGGCAGCGGAAAGGTGACCACTGACCTGCTGTTTCGAGGGGACTATCCGGGCGAGGTTCTCGGCCCATACATGTCTCAGTTTTTCATCACTCCGACCTTTCTTGGACAGCAACCCCTCGGTCAACGCCAGGGCACTTATGTGCAGGGTCAGGATTTTATGACCGACTTTGCGTCGTGGCTGCAGGTGCAGCAGGGTATGGACACAGGCCAGCGAAACCAGAGCGACCCACAACTGCGCTTCGTTCACGACGGGCGGGGACTCTCGGCTTGGACTCACGCAGATGTACTTTACCAGGCTTATTTCGTAGCGTACCTCGTTCTTAACATGATCAAAGCGCCATTGAACCCGGGGAACCCATATATTGGTTCGCGCACGCAGAACGGCTTTGGCACATTCGGAGGGCCAGACTTCGTTGCGACTCTCGCTGAAGTGGCCACCCGCGCGCTGAAAGCAGTTTGGTACCCCAAATGGCAGGTCCATCTGCGGGCGCGACCGGAGCGAACCGGGGCGATCGCTCATTTAATTCAGACCGGACAGGGCGACAAGACGACCGGCAAACTGAGCAATATGGTTCTCAAATCGAAGGGGCTAGAACAGAGTTTCAACAAATACGGGACATGGCTGCTGTCACAGGCGTTTCCCGAAGGCTCGCCGACCCACCCCTCCTATCCGACTGGACACGGAACGGTTGGCGGGGCTTGCATCACGGTGCTGAAATTCTTCTTCGACGGCAACTACGTGTTGCCGAATGCCGTTGTTCCAGCCGATGACGGCCTTTCCGTCTTAGCTTATACCGGCGCGGACGCCGGCAGTTTGACTGTTAACGGAGAACTGAACAAGCTCGGCCACAATGTCAGCTTTGGCCACGGAATACATGCTGGAATTCACTGGCGAAGCGATACAGACGTGTCTTTGAAGCTTGGCGAGGCCGTAGCGCTCAGCATCCTTCATGATCGGGCACAGACCTACAATGAGAAGTTCACTGTAAGTCTGACGAAGTTTGACGGGACGGTTGCGACGATCACGAATCAATGATCAGGCCGGCATCCTCCCCGCTCACCGGCAGTGAGTTCCCTCACTGAGGATTTTCCCTCTCTACCGCAATCCCCGTCGGTATCTGGGTTCCCGTGTCGAGCGGGCCAGATAAGTGCACCAGCAATCCGCTGCCGTCAATTCCCCAGGAATCAGCAGTCCCTGCACAAGTCATCGTTCCACACGTAGTACCTGCGCTGTAGACGGCGTTGGCCGCGTGTCCTTCAGCCAATACTGAGACAGGCGAGCTTCCAGCATCAATGTAGTTTCCCGGACCCAGGCTCCCTGTGTAGCCATCAATGTCAAATTCCCAGAAGGAATTGATATTGGAAGTCTGGTTCGCCGTCCACAAATACCGCGTAAGCCAGTCCGCTAGGACGCTCTGTATATTGAGTGCTGTGTTAGGAGCCGAGTACGGGTTGCCCGGCACGGTTGACAGATATCCGCTGTTATAGCTGATCTCGTAAGCGTCTATCTGCGGGCCACTCGGGGTCGAAACACCGGCATACAGGTATTGATACGCTGACGTTAGGGCGAAAGTGTAAGTCGCGTTCGGTACAGTATAGGGACTCCCCGGCGCAGTCGTGAGCGCCCCGGTGTCGGGACTAACTTTATATCCGTAAATCTGGCCGTTATTAGTACCCGCATAGAGAAATTGGCCATATGGATCCTGGCCGAGCGTGGTAAAAACTGGTCCCGGCGTAAGCGACGCAGTCATGGTCAAAGCTCCGCTCGAGCGATCAATTTTATAACTCGCAATTGATTTGAAATTGTTATAAATCACATACAAAAAATTGCCGGCAGGATCGGCGAACACGAAATCCTCGCCAGGCAACGAATAAGGAGATCCCTGCACTGGAATCAGAGCCCCGTTGGGATGATTGATTTGGTATGCGTACACCGCGTTTTTGGCGCCTGAATAAGCGAACCATCCTCCTGGATCAAGGGCGATATTGGTGCTGCCGATACCGGACGGGAACTGTGGAGGATTGCCGCCGCCATTCGGGTTCGCCAGCTTACCGCTAGTAAGAACATCGAACTGGGAGATCGCTGCGTTTCCACTATTCACATAAACGTACGAATCTTCGTCTGCGCCGGACGATCGCACTTGGAAATTCGTTTTCAAGACGTTGCCGCAGTTGTCCCAGGCTTGCACGGTCGCATCGTAGGTTGCAGCTTGCAGCACTACGTAAGCGTTAAGTTTGTTGGAATCCACGGTATAAGGATCCCAGCCCCAAGACGTGTAAATGCGCATAGCCGCAATGCCGGCAGGGCAATCCGGATTCTGAGCCGAGGCTGCGAAATGTGCCGGGGATCCGGAGTTAAGGTCGGCCGGCAGAAATACGCTAACTTGCGCGGTCGAATTTACGGTGACTGTCACGGGCACTTTAGCCACTCCGCCACAATTGTCCCAGGCTTGCACCACCGTGTTGTAAGTCCCCGGCTTCAGATTGATGAATGTCTCTATATGGGCACCGTTGACGGTGTAAGCGCTGACGGAGGGCGCAGTGTAAACACGCATCGCCGCGATGCCATTTACACAAGTTGAAGTTGCGGTCGCTTCATAGAAAACCGGCGAACCGCTGCCTGAACCGGCTTTGGGCGAGACGACGGAAATGTCAGTTCCGGCGAATGCGAAGGTCCCGCATAAAATTATGAGAAGGGCGAGGGTTACTTTGACTAAGCGCGGCGCGTGCATGGCTGGGTCTCCTAAGCGCGTTGGAGGCACAAACTGGTTAGGCTAATTCTGACTTCAAGCCATGGGCGCGGCAATCGGGGGAATTTCCAGCAGGTGGGGCGTAAATGATGTAGGGAATCGTTAAAGGCCCTTAGTCCGACTTCACCAAGGTGAATAAAATTGTATATTCAAGGGTAGTTGTGCCTCGACACGAGCCGGGGAAACAGTTTGCAACGAATTTGATTGAAAACTATGGCATTCGGCAAATTAGATCTCACCGGAAAAGTCGTGGTAGTGACCGGCGCCTCCATGGGAATTGGCGAGGCGATCTCCAAAATCTTCGCCGATCACGGCGCCGCTGTCGTAATGCTCTCACGCGACTCTGGCCGCGTCGAAGCCGCCCGGGCTCGCATCGGCCACGAAGACAAAACTTTGGCGCTGGCCTGCGATGTTCGCAATCCCGAAGAAATTGACCGCGTCATTGGCCTGACAATACACCACTACGGACGGATTGACGTCTGGGTTAATAACGCAGGTCACGGCTTGCTCGATTCAGTGAGTGATGCAGATATGGCAGCCTGCCGCGAGACTTTCGATACCAATTTTTTTGGAACGCTTGAAGCTATGCAGGCGGTGATCCCGGTGATGAAGCAGCAAGGCTCAGGTTCCATAGTGAACATTTCCAGCGTCGCGGGACACATCCCCGTACCGTTTCTGGCAATTTACAGCGCAACCAAGTTTGCCATGAACGCGATCAGCAAAGGTTCGAGGATCGAGTTAAAGAAATTCGGAATCAACGTTTCCACCGTATGCCCCGGTTACGTACGCACTGACTTTGGCGCGAACGCGATCCGCGGCAGGGAGTTGAAGCAGGTGCGTCCAGAATCAGTGCGCGGAATCAGCGCCAAGCGAGTGGCACGGGCAGTGTTTCAGGCATACGCGAAAAACAAGCGTGAAGTTATTGTCCCGTGGACTATGCATCCACTGGTAAAAATCTACCAGCTATTTCCAGGATTGGTGGAATGGGCCATGCTAAGAATGGCGAAGCCGACGGTGTAGGTTACTTCTGGTTTCGGTCAGCTTATCTCCGCCAGCATCGCTTCCATCTCAGATTGTGCATGAGCGTTGCCGGTCCGCGAGGCAGAGACAATGCCATCGGACAACATCTTGATGGCTTCATCATTTCGGCCGCACTTCGCCAACGTTTGCGCGGCCATAAAATATCCGGCAGTGTAATCAGGATGCGCCGACAGTAGTTTGGCAAATTCTTCCATCGCTCTTTCAACGTCGCCAATTTTGGAGAATTCCATGGCAAGCCCATACCGGGCAAAGGGGTCGCCGGGATTTTGTGTAAGAACCTCGTTCAGCATAGCGACACGATCCATCGAGAACCAACTCTCGGCGGGCTCACTGTGATATTGAAAGAGGTTACTACATTGACTGAGGCCGTGAATTCCCGCGCTTCCGAACAAAGCGCCTCTCACCATTTTTTGAAGATCACGGCAACCGCCGCGATGATCATTCCGAAGCCTACCGCATAGTTCCATCGGATTGGCTCTTTTAAGTACAAGACAGAAAATATCGAAAATACCGTCAGTGTGATCACTTCCTGGATTGTCTTCAATTGCGCGGCACTGAACTCATAAGACCCGATGCGATTGGCTGGGACTTGGAAGCAGTATTCGGCGAATGCAATCAACCAACTGATGAGAATTACTTTGAACAACGGCGCGTGTTTGTATTTCAAATGGCCATACCACGCAATGGTCATGAAGATATTGGAGATTGTGAGCAAAATAATTGTGATCATTAGCGCATTTTGCCATAACGTGCATTTTTCCCCCCTTTAAATGCCGCAGAGCTAATACTAGGTACGCCTGATTGACCTGCCTGCTGCCGGGTGCTATAAAGACGGGGTTTTGTGCTGAGGGTTTCTCAGGTCGGGCGACGAACCCAATGCACGGACATCCGACGCGGCCAAGCTCAGAAGTCCTGTTCTAGTCGTGTAGTGGAAGCGTGTTCGGAACTGCGGCTTACGATGAACGCGGCATTTAAGCTCGTCAAATCGTTGGCAGTTAAGTGGTGCCAAAACACGTTGTCATCCTGGAGAAGTTCATCCTCGGAGGATTCCCCTATGCGCAATTCCCTTTCAGATTTGTTGTGTTGTGCCCGCAGCGCGGTAAAAACCGTGGCGCTGGTTTTTGCGGTGTTAGTGGCCGGTGCGTCGGCCGCAGTAGCCCAAGCGGCCCCGGAGGCCGGAGGTGAAGCCAATCTCAGGCTTCCTGACCTGTCCCAGGTGAATTTTCTGGGGATGGATGGACATAAGCTCCTGACCATTGGAATCCTGTTCTGCATCTTCGGACTGGCTTTTGGTATGACCATCTACGTTCGCCTGAAGAATCTGCCTGTGCACCGGGCGATGCTCGAGATTTCAGAATTGATCTACGAAACCTGCAAGACCTACCTCTTGACCCAGGGAAAATTCCTTTTGCTGTTGGAATCGTTCATCGCGGTCATCATCATTCTCTATTTCGGTGTGTTGCTGAAGTTCGACGCCATCCGAGTTGTGATTATCTTGGGGTTCAGTCTGCTGGGTATTGCCGGTAGCTATGGCGTGGCCTGGTTCGGCATCCGGGTAAACACCTTTGCGAATTCACGAACGGCGTTCGCAAGTCTTCGCGGAAAGCCTTATCCCGTTTATCAAATCCCGCTTGAAGCCGGCATGAGTATTGGCATGATGCTGATCAGCGTGGAGCTACTGATCATGCTTTTCATCCTGCTATGGGTGCCCAGGGACTATGCAGGATCATGCTTTATCGGCTTTGCCATCGGTGAATCCTTGGGAGCTGCTGCACTGCGCATTGCCGGCGGAATTTTTACCAAGATTGCCGACATTGGTTCTGACCTGATGAAGATCGTCTTCAAGATCAAAGAAGACGACGCGCGCAATCCTGGCGTGATCGCAGACTGCACCGGCGACAATGCGGGAGATTCGGTTGGTCCCTCCGCCGACGGTTTCGAAACTTACGGCGTTACTGGCGTTGCCCTAATCACGTTCATCCTTCTAGGCGTGAAAGACCCAGTCGTCCAGGTGCAATTGCTGGTTTGGATTTTCGTAATGCGCGTGGCGATGTTGGTCGCCAGCTCGGTTGCATACTTCCTGAACGGGGCAATCGCGAAAGCGCGATATGCCACCAAAGATGAGATGAACTTTGAAGCGCCGCTTACCTCGCTGGTTTGGATCACTTCCATTGTTTCTATCGTGCTCACCTATCTGATCTCGTCGGTGATCATTCCCTTCCTCGGTGGAGATCCATCGCAATGGTGGAAGCTGGCGACAATTATTTCTTGCGGGACTCTGGCAGGAGCCGTCATTCCGGAGCTGGTAAAAGTGTTTACCTCGACGGAATCTCGGCACGTCAGGGAAGTAGTTACATCTGCACAAGAAGGCGGAGCTTCGCTTGGGATTTTGTCGGGTTTTGTAGCCGGAAATTTCTCCGCATACTATCTGGGCTTGGCAATGGTTGTTCTGATGTCGGTCGGATATTACTTCAGTACGCTTGGCCTCGCCGCAGCCGCGACCATGATCGCAGCTCCCGTGTTTGCGTTCGGCCTGGTGGCGTTCGGATTTCTCGGGATGGGCCCGGTGACCATTGCGGTGGACTCTTATGGTCCAGTCACGGATAACGCGCAATCGGTTTACGAGCTTTCGTTGATTGAACAAATCCCGGGAGTAGAGAGCGAACTGAAGCGTACCTACAACATTGACGTCAATTTCGAACGCGCGAAGTATCTGCTGGAAACCAACGATGGTGCGGGCAATACGTTCAAAGCCACGGCAAAACCGGTGTTGATCGGCACGGCAGTGGTTGGGGCCACAACCATGATCTTCTCCATCATCATGGCCTTGACCGCGGGGCTAACCGAAAACGTGGACAGACTCTCTTTATTGCATGCGCCCTTCGTCCTCGGACTTATCACCGGCGGCGCAATGATTTATTGGTTCACCGGCGCGTCCACTCAGGCCGTGACAACGGGCGCTTACCGCGCCGTCGAATTCATCAAGGCGCACATTAAACTGGAAGGCGTCGAGAAGGCCTCAGTTGCAGACAGTAAGAAAGTCGTCGAGATTTGCACCAAGTACGCGCAGAAAGGAATGTTGAATATCTTTCTCGCCATCTTCTTCGCGACTCTATCTTTTGCGTTCGTCGAACCGTTCTATTTCATCGGCTACCTGATCTCCATCGCGATCTTTGGACTTTATCAGGCGATCTTCATGGCCAATGCGGGCGGCGCGTGGGATAACGCCAAGAAAATTGTGGAGGTCGAGTTGAAGCAGAAAGGTACCCCGCTGCACGACGCCACAGTCATTGGGGACACGGTCGGCGATCCTTTCAAAGATACTTCTTCGGTCGCGCTGAATCCGGTAATCAAATTCACGACGCTTTTCGGACTCCTGGCCGTGGAACTTGCGGTGCAATTAGAGGTGCAACAGGGCGCTATGTTTGGACACATCCTCGCCGCAGTGTTTTTTGTTGTGTCCTTCTTCTTTGTTCACCGTTCCTTCTACGGAATGCGCATTGGCACCGAGAAGATTGCGCCCAAAGTTAGCGTAGCTGCGGCGGACTAGAATCTGGGCCTGGCTCTTGGACTGCAAACGTAGGGGTCGTTGCCCGATCGGCGAAGAATCGTTCGGGGCTGCTCATTTCCCATTCTCGGCGTCTCTCGATTCCATACGCCAAGAGAAGATCACCGCACACACGAAAGCTGTTGGGATTGCCCATTTCCAAGTACTTTGTAGTTCATAGTAAGTTGTCTCCCGGTTTGTCCCGCTACGTGTGGTAATCCGCAGTAGTGCGGGGCCAGAAAGAAAAAAATGTAAAACGCAACAAAGCTCCAGAAAAACCTTCGCAACGTTGTCCCCGCTACACTACGTTGCACCCTTTTTAGCATGCCGACCGTTTCTCCCTAATTTACGAGAAGTATAACGAACCTTATCTCTTCGCCCTTTTAGCCCAATTGTTTACAATGGGGAGCCGTTTCGGATGCCTTGAAGCGGAACGCAGATTGGAAGACACAAATCATAATTCGGGCAGCAGCCAGGAAGTCTACTGGCGAGTCGAGGGCAGCTTACTCGAGTTGACGACCGTCCGCCCGATAGGTTTCTTCACCTGGAACGCACAGACATTTTCCGAGCGATGGATGCGGCGGGGACTGGTTTTCCTCATGGCAGTGCTGCGTCCGCTTCTGTATGCCTCGAACCGGGTATTTGCTACTCGCGTGGTGCATACGGTGCTGCGCGGTGTTAGCCGGGACCGGCTGGAGTTGCTGGGAGAAGAATACTTTAAGTATGCGTTGAAGCCCGCGCTAAAGCCAGCCGGAGTGCAACAACTAAATACCCTGTTGCAAGCTGGCGCAGACGTGGTGCTGGTAAGCCAGGGGCTGGACGTTGTGATGCGGCCACTGGCGGCCCATCTTGGAGTGAATCGCCTGATCGCAAACAGGATGGAATTCCGGGATGGCATCGCAACGGGGAGACTGCTGGATCCCGTGATAAGGCCACGCGGCGTATTTGCACGGATCACGGGGACTGGGTCGGATGGGAAACGCGAGCCGGAACAGCTCGTTTCTGATCTCGGACTTCTCGGCGTCAGGGCTTTGAAGGCTGCCGTGATTTCAGCCAGCCGTCCGGCGGTCAAACTTGATCGTCCTATCGTTCGCTTCAGTGGAGAAAGGTCCAGCGGGCCACTTTCGATCAGGAAGACACTTGCCGGCAAGCAAGTAATGTTGGTTGGGGTTACGGGCTTTATCGGGAAAGTATGGCTGGCAAACACGCTGATGGATCTCCCCGAAATTGGGAAAATTTATCTGTTGATCCGGCGCCAGAAATCTAACCCCGCACAAAGCAGATTTGAAAAGTTGGTAGAAGAGTCTCCCGTGTTCGATCCCCTGGCTCGGCGCCATGGTCCTGATCTTAGCCGATTCATAAGCGAACACGTGGAAGTGGTTGAGGGGGACGTATCACAGCCGGGGCTTGGACTCGCGCCAGAAATGACGAGACTCTTGAGCAAGCATCTGGATATCGTCATCAACAGCTCTGGCTTGACCGACTTCAATCCCGACTTGCGGGACGCTTTATCAACGAATGTTGATGCGGCCCTGAATATTTTGGACTTCGTTCGCGAATCGGATCATGCCGGGTTGCTGCATCTTTCAACCTGCTACGTGGCCGGAACCAGGGATGGAAGGGTCGCGGAGAGGCTTCTGCCAAATTACACGCCGATTGACCTTAAGGACTTTGACGCTGAGCGAGAGCGAATTGCCCTGCAAGAATTGATTAAGTCGGCGGAGGCCAAAGCCGCAGGTGCGGAAGTCACCGATCAGATCCGCAAGCAGGCATTGGTTAAGGAACATGCCGCGAAAGATTTGCATGGCACCGCGCTGGAAAATCAGATCCGCAAAAATCGTGTGCGATGGTTGAGAAACTATTTGACCGAAGCGGGAACCAAGCGGGCGAACGAACTGGGTTGGCCGAATACTTATACATTGACAAAAAGTTTGGCAGAATCGCTCATCTGTAAGTTTGGCGCCGGCTTGCCGGTTGCACTGGTTCGTCCTGCAATCGTGGAAACGTCGCTGCAAAAACCCTTCGTGGGGTGGAACGAGGGAATCAATACTTCCGCTTCCCTGTCTTACTTGTTGGGAACTTACTTCCGTCAACTGCCGACGAACGAGCGTAAACGGCTGGACATAATTCCGGTAGATTCTGTTTGCCAGGGTATGACGCTCATAGCGGCCGCCATTGTCGAGCGCCGCCATGACTCCGTTTACCAACTGGCGACCTCAGTGACGAATCCTTGCGATATGCGCCGGTCAATTGAGCTAACCTCCCTCGCACATCGCAAACATTACCGCGCACAAGAGGGCCTGGAGTATTGGTTGCGTTTAAAGTTCGATGCGATCCCGGTGTCAAAGCAGCGGTATGAACGGATGTCGGCGCCGGCGCAGAAGGCGATTATCAAGTCCATCCAGCGGATTATGGCGCCCCTGCCCTTGCGCAAGACCCCCTTGGCGAAGGCGGAACGAAGTCTGGAAAGGGTGGAGAAGCTGATTGAGTTGTTCAAGCCTTTTATTCTTTTCAATGAGCAGGATTTCGTGGCCGACAATATCGAAAAGCTTTCATATGCACTCGTGCCCGAAGAGAAAGATGATTTCGGATACGAGACGTCTTCGATAGACTGGTGGGATTACTGGATTAATATTCATATTCCGGCCCTGCGCAAGTGGACGTATCCTTTAATTGAGGGACGTCCTTTGGAAATGCGGCAACCCCGTCAGATACAACTCGATGCAAGAGCTGGCGGTGTTGACCAGGCGAATAGCGGGCAGGCTGAAGTGGCAAAGTTCGAAGTGAAGACCGGGACAGACGGGGCATCGTGGCGATTTTCCTGACGGGTTCCACCGGATATATTGGCGCGCACGTCGCCGCGAATCTCTTGGACGAACACGGCGCATCTCTAAATCTTCTGATCCGGGCTCGTGATACCCAGGATGCAGAACAGCGCCTGTGGCGGGCAGTGCAACTGCACATGGAATTTCCGCGTTTCTTTGAACATTTGCAGACACGGCTGCGCATTTTTCGCGGCGATCTGACCGGACCGTATTTCGGTTTATCACGTGATGACTATGACCGGTTGATCCATACCACGGACTCGGTTATCCACTGCGCCGCGTCGCTGAATCGCAAATCCGAAAAGGCATGTCTGAACGTAAACTTGCGCGGCACTCTGGAAGTACTTCAGTTGGCTACCAGGGTTGATCACTACCATGGGCTCCGCCGCTTTAGCCATGTGAGCACAGTCGCCGTGGCGGGCAAGCGCAACAACGAAGTTGTAAAAGAAGAGAATGCAATTGACTGGGATCGTTCCGACTACGATCCCTATGCGCGGACCAAGAAATTTTGCGAGCACATGATCCGCCAGTTGCTTCCGGAAACGCCAATCACGATTTTTCGTCCTAGCATCGTTCTGGGAGACAGCCGCCGCGCCGAGACTACGCAATTCGATATGGTCAAAGCGTTTGTATTTCTCGCGGGTCTTCCCGTGTTGCCCTTCCGCCCCGGCGACAAGATTGACATTGTGAATGTGGACTTCGTTGCCGATGCGATCGCTTCCCTGCACCAGAAGGAAGACCCGCAGTACGACACTTATCATTTGTCCTCTGGCACAGGATCGCAAACGTTTCGCGAATTGACCAACACCCTGGCAGCGGAACAGAACAAACGCGGACCGATGTTCATCCCGTGGATGGAACGTCCGTTCTCGCGAACGGTTGACTTCCTCTCGAACCGCAAGGGCGCGATAGCTTATGGCGCTTCTCTGATGAAAGTTTTTATGCCGTACCTCGTATGGAACACGGTCTTCGATAACACCCGCGTGACCACTGAACTTGGGCGCAAACCAGTACCATTCTCGCAATACAGTTATCCATTGCTCAAGTTCAGTCGCGAGACAAATTTTTCGTACGCATACGAAGACTGGCCCGCCAAGGCCGGGGGGACAGCGGCATGATGGATTTCATTCTCCAAACCTGGGTGAGTTCATCCATTCAACGAGCCAAGGCTGGATGGATGTTGGGGAAAGGAAAGCCCTGGCAGCCTGGAGAGAAGTTAAAACTGTTATTCGCCGGATATAACGGCACGCGCAACATGGGTTCGGACGTGCGAGTAGATGAAATGCTGCGGCAGATCCGGCATATTCTTGGTCCGGAAAATGTGGACTGCACCGTCATGACGCAGAATTTCAAGTTTTCGCAAGGATACTTTGAGAGCAGCGCTCAGGTTCATTTGCCGGATATTTTCCCTCCCTTCCTGTCGAGTGAAGTTCCTAAGCATCATGGTGTCGTGGCCTGCGAAGGATCGATGTTTAAGAGCAAGTTTGCCAACGCCCTCACCACCATGATGATCGGATCCCTGGGAATCGCGGCTGCGCAAAATAAACTTTCCGTGGGATATGGGGCAGAGGCGGGTCACATGGACCCTCCAATTAGAAAAATGTGCGCGCGATATTGCCACAATTCACTAGTGATCACCCGCAACGAGGAATCTCGCACCGTGCTCCGAGACCTTGGAGTACCTACGGAATTAGGAACGGACACGGCATGGACATTCGAACCGCATCCCGCGGAGTATGGTCGAAAAGCTTTGCGGAGTGTCGGATGGGACGGCAATACGCCAGTGCTCGTTGTATGTCCCATAAATCCGTTCGAATGGCCGGTGAAAGCGTCAGTGGCAAAATTCATAGCGCATGGTTTGACAGGAGCCTACAAAGACAGCCACTACCGGTCGGTATATTTCCATAACTCCGGACCGCAGGCAGATCGGGCCTACCATCATTATCTGAACTCCATTGCCAATGCTGTGCATGCGTTCCGGAAACAGCAGAATGTGTTTGTGATACTCGTTGCAACGGAACGGCTCGATGCCCGTCCTGCGAACAAGATTTCGGAAAAACTTGGCGGCGTTCCCGTGCTTACGTCGGACGAGTACAACATATACGAGTTGGTGAGCATATTGCGCGCCTGTCACATGATGGCGTCCTCTCGGTATCACGGAATCGTGACTTCGATGCCCGGGCTTGTCCCTTCGGCTGGAATCACGATGGACGAGCGCATTCGAAATCTCATGCGAGAGCGCGGCCACGAAGAGTTGCTGATGAATGTGGACGATCAGGATCTGGAGCAAAGGTTGCTGTTCGCCTTGAACAAACTGGCGACGGAGCGGGAAGCCATCAGTGGCGCGATAGGACGCACTGTAGTCCGCAATTTAAAGGTGATGGCGCGAATGGGGGTGTATTTTGAAGAGGAACTTCAGCGGCGGTATCCCGAGTTCCCAACGCGCAAAGGCGAGTGGGGTTGGGAGGATTATCTGCCTCCTATGAGCGCGGAACTGACTAAGCTAATTGAAACTTATAACTGAATAACAGATTCCTCTTTTCGGAATAACAATTTCATAACTGATGAATTTCCTGGAAGACATTTTTTCGAGCCTTGCGGACGCGGGCGAGACGCCGGTGCTGCGGGAATTGCACGACCAGGGAATACCGCAGGAAGTTAGCTTCGGGGTAACTGGCCCCCGTTTGCTGAGGCTGGTGGCGCAAGCTCGTGCGTTCCTCGCAGGTCGCGGTTTGAGGCGGGGCGACCGGTGCGCGTTGCTCGCAAACAACAGCATTGAGTGGGTCGCGATGGACCTGGCGATCATGGCTGAGGGATTGATAGTTGTTCCGCTTTATGCGCGGCAGGCCGCTTATGAACTCGTGAGCATGATGAAGGATTGTTCGCCGTCGCTGATCTGCTGCGGGGATAGGACATTGCGGGATGGGATCGCACAAAACTGGACGGAAGCCCCGCCGCAAGTAATTTTTGATGACATTTTTGGCGAAACAGCAGGAGGCAATGATATTGCTTCGCGGGCGGGGGCGCCCGGGCCACACAATCCCTCGGATCCGGTGACGATTATTTATACGTCGGGCACATCCGGCGAAGCTAAAGGCGTGGTGCTCAACACCGGGAACGTCGGGCATATATTGAGTTGCACTTCAACCTGGCTTCCGGAAAACAAGGAGGGGCAGGATCGCGTCTTCCACTATCTACCGTTTTGTTTTGCTGGCTCGTGGATCATGTTATTAACTTCGCTGCTGCTCCGAAATTTGCTGATTTTGAACACCGATCTCAGCAAGTTGCCCGGTGACATGCGGTTGGCTGCACCAGATTATTTTCTAAATGTTCCCGCGCTCCTCGAACGAATGCGCAAAGCTGTGGACGAGCAGCTTAGCAAAACAGGTGGCATGGCACTCACCATTTACGACCACGCGAAGGACGCCTGGCTTCAGAAACACGAAAAGCGGAAAAGTATGCTGGACTCCCTTTGGTTGAACTTGGCCAAAGCAATAGTGTTTCCGACGATCCGTAAGAAAATGATTGGGCCAAACCTCAAAGCACTGATTTGCGGTTCGGCGCCACTCAACGTTGAGACCCAACTTTACTTCATGATGCTGGGCATTCCTGTGCTACAGGTTTATGGATTGACGGAAACGACTGCGATTTGCACCATGGATGATCCTGGACACGTCGAGGCAGGACGAGTTGGTCCGGCAATTAAAGGTATTGAAATGAAGCTGGGCGAGAATGAAGAAATAATCGTACGTGGGCCAAATATTTTTCCGGAATATTGGAATCGCCCCGCGGAGACCGCAAAAGTGTTGCATGATGGATGGTTTCATACGGGAGACCAGGGCGAAGTGGATGCGGCGGGCAATTGGCGGATCATCGGACGCATCAAGAACCTCATCATTCTTGGGTCGGGTCACAATATTTCTCCGGAACCGATCGAAGAGGAATTATTGAAAAATATCGCTGGAGCGCAACAAGCGGTACTGATGGGGAACGGCCGTGGTTATCTTTCCGCAATCATTACCGGGAGTGTGAGCCGGGACGCCGTCCAATCGGCTTTGGATATTCTGAATCCCGCCTTGCCGCACTATAAGCAAGTGCGATCGTTCTACATTTCTCAGGAAGCCTTCTCAGTCGAGAATGGCCTGCTGACGGCAAACGGCAAATTGAAAAGGGATTTAATCGCCGAACGGATGAAAGCGGAGATAGAGGGTCTTTATCCCGTAAAGCAGGCCTCATGAACGGGTTTAAGGGTGAGTCGCTTTCATGGGAAGTTAACGATGGCGTGATCGAGATGGCACTGCATCGCAACCCCTGCAATGAGATTGGATCATCCACGCTCGCAGATTTAGAGAAATTTACAACTTCGCTCGAGAGTATCGAAGAGCACGCGCATGCGGTAATTATTTACAGCACGCTGAAATGCGGATTTTGCGCTGGCGCCGATCTGCGAGAGCTCTATCGTCGGTCTCAGGAAATGGATCGAAAGGCCGCAGTCGAAGGCGTGCGGGAATTTCTCGAGCGAATTCATCGGGTGCTGAACATTCTTGATGCATCTCCTTTGACCACGATAGCGGCCATCCACGGCGTCACCTTTGGTGGCGGATTTGAACTGGCACTCGTTTGCGACCTAATCATTGCCGACAAGACGGCGAGGTTCTGCTTTCCCGAGCTGCGGCTCGGATTGATTCCAGGTTTCGGAGGTATTCCGCGCCTCAAGCGAGATTTGGGGAACGGCATCGTGCGCGATCTGCTGTTGACCGGGCGTAGCTTCAATTGCACAAAAGCGCAATCCGTTGGCTTGATAAGCCAAATTGTTGCTGAGGGCGAGGCATTGCGTGTAGCCCGCGCTACAGCGGCGCAGCTAAGAAAGTTCGATCGGGGGACGGCGGCAATGGCCAAAAAGTTCATCAAGCCGATTCCGCACGAGGATTTAAAGCGGGAAATTGACTTATTTTGCGAATTATTTGTTCAGCCGGCGGTAGAGGCGGGCTTGCGAAAGTTTGTAGAGAGTACCGGGCCCCAACCCTACCTGCCTTAAGAATCAGAAGTGGGCGATTTGAAAACCTTTTCCTGCCTGCAGTCATCCTGGGGGACTTTGAGTCCCGAAGGATCTTGCGCGGGTTGGCAGCAAACCGATTCACTAGTTAAGAATCAGAAAAACTTTCGTAAGAGGATAATAGTTACCATGATGAGAAATCTCGATCAAACTCTGGACGAAATTCTCACCCTTTCTGCCGCAAAGTTTAAAGTTCCACGCGAGAAGTTGAACCCTGACGATGATTTTTTCAAGACTCTGGGTATAGATAGTTTGCAGGCGCTGGACCTGCTCACACGATTGGAAAATCATTTCGGAATTGAATTGCCGGACTATGAGTTGCAGGGAGTATCCGATTTCCGCACCCTGGCGAGCCGAATTCAATCCCGCCTGTAAACTTTATTGTTAATGGTGAAGAGACGTTTCCGGCGAATTCCATCCCTATTGCCAAGGCTTCCATCTACAATCGGGACTTCGAAAACAAACGCTGACAACCATAGATTGCGACAGATAAATCAACAATCCCAATGCTTGACCTAGACCGTTACGGCTGTGTGGGGGCAGCTCTGCGCGACGCGCTGCAGGCATGGCCCAACGAGCTCTGTTTGATTGAATCAGACAGGGACAAGGAAAAGACGCGGCTCACCTATTCCGACTTCAAGGATATTGCGACACCCATCGCCCGCGCGCTGGAAGATGCTGAATTCAAGCCCGGTGATCGCGGTGCGATTATCATGTCGAATCAGTCGAAATGGCTGATCTCCGCATATGCAATCTTCCACTGCGGAGGCGTGCTTGTGCCCCTCGACTTCAAACTCTCCGCCGACGAGCATCTGCAATTACTCGCGCACTCGAAGGCAAGTTTGCTCGTCATTGAATATTACTTATGGCGCGCGATAACGCAGTCGCCCGGCTTTAAGAGTAGAAAATTGAAAACAGTGTTGGTGACGGAAGCCCCTCAGGAAGCGGATTTAGCTGGTGGAATCCGATGGGAGGAATTTCGCCGCAAGGGCAATCCAGTGTTCGCGCAACGGCAGCTCGAAGATCCCGCCTGCATTGTCTACTCCTCAGGTACAGGCGGGCGACCTAAAGGATGCGTGCTCACCCACGCGAATTATCTTGAGCAGTGCAAATCACTGACCGCACTTTTCCCATTCAAGCCAGGCCTGCGTTATCTGAGTATTCTGCCTACAAATCACGCCATTGATTTCATGGTCGGGTTCATCGGTCCGTTCGTATGCGGCGCCTGTGTGGTTCACTTGCGTACGTTGCGACCGGAGTACGTGCGCGACGCCTTTGTGCGCTATCGAATCAACTACGCGAGCCTGGTTCCACTGGTTGTAAAGAATCTGGAACGCGGAATGAAGGCCAAGTTCGATGCGCTTCCAAAGGTAAAACTGTGGGTACTGAAATCGCTGATTGCACTGAACAAATTGTTAACCCGCCGGCGACCTCACGTAGAGTTGAGCCGAAGTCTCTTGCCACAGGTGCATCGCGCTTTTGGGGACAAGTTAATCGCCTTGTTCACGGGCGGCGCGTTCATGGACCCCTCGACTCTGCAATTCTTTTATGATCTCGGCATACCAATCGCCAATGGATATGGGCTGACCGAAGCCGGTACGGCTTTGACGCTGAATGACTTCAAGCCATTTCGCGCGGATACAGTTGGCAAGCCGCTGCCGGGGGTCGAGCTTCGCATTCTCAGCCCTGACGAGGAAGGTATCGGAGAAGTCGCGGCTCGTAGCAAGACGGTGATGTCCCATTACCTTGATGACCCGGAACTGACCGCCGAAACGATTGTAGATGGCTGGCTGCTTACCGGGGATTTCGGACGCTTCGACAACACAGGGCATTTGCAGCTCTTCGGACGCAAGAAAAACATGATCGTGACCGAGGGCGGCAAAAATATTTACCCCGAGGACATAGAAGCAGCCTTCGACAGTCTGGCGGTGAAAGAATACTGCGTCTTTGCGGCGAATTACATCTGGCCGACAAAAACTTTGGGACAGGAAATACTTATTCTTGTATTGCGTCTGGATACCAATCAAGAGTTTTCCGAAGCGCTTAAGAGGGAGATTATGGAATGCAATCGCCGGTTGCCGGATTTCAAGCGGGTGAAGGGATACATCGTTTGGGATGAAGATTTTCCCCGAAGTGCGTCCATGAAGATCAAGCGCGAGCTTCTAGCAGAGCAGATCGGTCAAAAATTGGATCGCGCTTCGGCGGGGTTGGAGATTTAATGAGGCGCGCGTAGAGGCAGGCGTCCCCACCTGCCCGCCCAGACGAGGACATTTGGGCATACGTAATTTTTGCCGATACGGCCATTCGTGAACAGCGACACATTTCTTGCAATCGTGAATCCGGCTGCCGGAGGCGGGCGCTGCCGGAGACTCGTCGGGCCAGCGCTTGACCGGCTGCGGTCCGGAGGAATCAAGATTGATGTCGCCGAAACCCTAGCTCAGGGCCATGCCACGGGACTCGCAAGGCAGGCATACAGCCGCGGCCGCACTAAATTCATTTCCGTCGGTGGCGATGGAACCTCATTCGAAATAATAAATGGACTTTTCCCGGAAGCTCAAACTGGAGAGCGTCCAACTTTGGCTTTTCTCCCACTGGGCACGGGTAATTCTTTTCTCCGCGATTTCAGTGATCGCGGCGCGGACTACTCAATCGAAGCGTTATTAGCCGGGCGATCTCGCCCATGTGATGTATTGCGACTCACACATTCTGACGGAATCCTGCACTACACTAATCTGCTGAGCATGGGATTTTCTGCGGACGTTGCCACCATGCGCGCCCGCCATTTCGGCGGTTGGGGCGAACTAGGATACCAGTCGTCTATTTTTATTTGTCTGGCTCGTTTCCGGCGCCGCGCCTTTCCCTTGAAAGTGGATGGAGAAGACAAGCTCGACCAGCGTCCCTGCCTTTTTCTCACTTTCAGCAACAGTAAATTTACCGGCGGCACCATGATGATTGCCCCAAAGGCCGAAATAGACGATGGATTAATTGAATACGTCCGATGGGGGCCCATCGGCCGCGCGGGCCTCTTGCGAAATTTGCCGACTCTCTACGATGGGACGCATATAAACCATCCTTTGGCCGAGAGACGCGCGGCGAAGCGCATTGACTTTTTCCTGGACGCTCCCGTGGACGTGATGATTGACGGCGAAGTGCTGACCCTGAAGTGTAATACTCTGGACGTGCTGCCGAGAGCGCTAAACGTAGTGGTATAGGAATTCTGATGCCGGATTCAGCCGAGAAACCAGAGCGGAAGGTTGATCAACAGGCGATGTCTGGCACGCAGGTGCTGATTATCGGTTTTGTAATTTTTTCGGCATTCGCTATTTGGGCGTTCTGGTTGCGCCGCCGTCATCCAGTTAACTACGATGCCCTCGCGCAATGTCTGGCCGCGAAGCAGGTGAAAATGTACGGCCTATATTGGTGCACGCATTGTGCGGATCAGAAAAACTTGTTCGGTTCATCTTTCAAATATGTTCCGTACGTTGAATGTGGAGTCAAAGGTTCACGGCAGGAGGTTCCAGAATGTATTCAGTCCCGCGTCAAGAATTTCCCTACGTGGGAGTTCCCGGGAGGAGAGCGGCATGAGGGCGTTCTCCCGCTGAAAGATATTAGTGAGCGCAGCGGATGCGGCGGGCTCCCGCATTTCTAAAATCATGTCCCGGCCCCGGATTTCTATCCTGATCGTATTGCTCTGCGTTGCGGGAATTGCGGTATCGCTGGTTTCGCTACAACGCCATTACGCGTCTTCCCAATCCAGCTATTGCGACTTTGGCGCGAACTTCAATTGCGATATTGTGAATCGCAGCATTTACTCGGAAATCGCCGGCGTACCAGTAGCTTTGGTCGGGGCATTGGGATACGGTGGACTTCTGATTCTCGCAACCTCATTCAGATCAAAAACAAAGCAGTCAGTCGTTCTTCTTGCGGCCTCTTTGTCGGGGTTAGCATTTGCGCTTTACCTGACTTATATAGAAGGCTTTGTACTTGGAGTATGGTGCGTATTGTGTTTGTCATCCCTGGGATTGATTTTAGCGATCACAGTTTTTTCGGGGCTGCAAATGTGGAATTCCCAGATTCGAACTTAGTTTCATTCAATTCTCGTGTCCAGCGCCACGTCTGATTCCGCCAATTCAGAGAAACCCGAAGTTTCAGTAGTACTGCCTTGCCTGAACGAAGAGAGCAGCGTCGGTGGATGTATCGAACAGATACTTCGAACATTCGCGAAACACAATATTCTCGGCGAAGTAATTGTTGCCGACAATGGCAGCACTGATAAATCTCGCGAAATAGCACACCATCTCGGTGCCAGGATCGTTTCGGTCTCCGATAAAGGGTATGGAAGCGCCTTGAGGGGTGGCATCGCCGCCGCGCGCGCGAAGTACATCATCATGGGGGACGCGGATGGAAGCTATGACTTCTCCCAAATTCCCGCGTTCCTGGAAAACCTTCGCTCGGGCTGCGAGCTTGTAATAGGCAATCGATTTTCGGGCGGAATTCAACCGGGAGCGATGCGTCCACTACATCGGTATTTTGGAAATCCACTGCTCAGTGGAATTGGGCGCTTGTTTTTTGAAACTCCCTTCCACGATTTCCACTGCGGTTTGCGCGCGTTCAGCAAAGCCGCCTATGATCGCATGGCGCTACGCACCACTGGTATGGAATTCGCCAGCGAAATGGTAGTGAAGGCATCGCTACTCAAGCTTCACGCATGCGAAATCCCAACTACTCTTTCTCCCGACCGAAGGCCGGGAAGATCGCACATGCGTAGTTGGCATGACGGCTGGAGGCACTTGCGTTTCCTGCTGCTCTACAGTCCTCGCTGGCTTTTTCTTTATCCGGGGCTGGCACTCCTGTTGGCGGGCATCGCGATAGCTTTGTGGCTACTACCGGGCCCGAAAAAAGTTGGTCAAGTTTTTCTGGATGTCCACACCCTTCTTTATGCGTCAGCCGCCATTCTCACCGGCTTTCAAGCCGTGATATTCGCATTTTTCACAAAAATATTTGCGATCACAGAAGGCTTGCTCCCAGAGGATGCGCGACTGAGCCGGGCTTTTCGATTTTTTACTCTTGAGAAGGGACTTCTTTTGGGATTGGCATTGCTAACCACCGGAATCGCCGTGGCATGTTATACGCTTCTGCTATGGAACCGGACCGGCTTCGGGCCAATGGATCCCGTCAGACTGGTGCGCCTTGTGGCGGCAGCAATGGTAACCATCACTTTGGGAGTTGAGACTATATTTTCCAGTTTTTTTCTCAGCATTCTGGGCTTGGCGCGCAAATGAGTCTGATTGGCTACGCGCATCGGGCTCTTATATATGACCGGCGAGTTCGACGTCTCTCGGAGCTTCTGTCTAGAACCATCCCTCGCGCATGCACCGTCCTTGATGTCGGATCCGGCGATGGAAAACTTGCGTGGTCAATTCTGCAACATCGGCCCGATCTGACGATCGAGGGAGTTGAGGTTCTATTGCGAGAGCGCACAGCGATTCCGGTGAAATCATTTGACGGCAACAAACTTCCGTACGGCGATTCAGCTTTTGACGCGGTAATGCTGGTTGATGTTTTGCACCACACTCTTGATCCCGAGGCCCTTTTGCGCGAAGCTCTGCGAGTATCCCGGCGGTGGTTGATTGTGAAGGACCACGTTATGAAGGGATACGCGGCGGGAGCCCGGCTTCGCCTCATGGACTACGCCGGGAATTCCGACCAGCGCGTGCCTCTTCCATATAACTACCTGACATGGGAACAGTGGGAAGAGATCGAACGGACCGTGCCTGTGAAATTGGCAACCAAGACCAATAATCTCGGGCTGTATCGTTGGCCGCTCGACTACATTTTCGGATCTGGATTGCATTTTCTCGCGCTCTACGAGAAATGAGGAAGCCGAGCGGAATACCCCCGAAGGAAATTGGATACTTCAATCATTCTTTGGCGTGGACTCTCTCTTTGCAGGAGTAATCGGCTGCGGTTCGCTTAGAAAAACAAGATCGAGACGCGGTGGCGACTGGTCGGGATGCAGCATCCACACATTTCGGGACTTGAAATATTGCAGTAGCTCCTTATTCTCGACGTCACCCATGTCGCGGGCCCATACCACTTTGGAAGAGTCTATATCGGCGGAGTTGTATACCCATTCATTGCCAGGATCGTGATTCATGTCGTACTGAACAATGACAAGTTGTTTCCCGGGCAACGTTGCCAGCTTCTGAAGGACCTTAACGCGATTTAGATTGCCCCGAGGCCAGCTGTTCTCTCCGAGCAAGTGTGTAGGAATGGCGATTAATCTTAAAAGCGTAATCGCGAAACAAATGATAACGACCGCACGAACCAAGATCCCGCCAAAATGGAATTGGCGCCCTCGCCAGCGCGCGAAGTGCCGTATGCATTGAAGAATCACTAAGAATACAAGCGCCGTGGCAGGCGCGAAGTAGTGAGCTTGCATCCATGTCTCAGCCCAGAGGGCCATCAGGAAAAACGCGCCAATGCGAAGCGGATATCGCATACGATGATCGCGGCGAGCATAGGGAAACGCAAGTATTGCAATAGACAGCGCGGGCCCAACGAAAATAAGCCAAAATAAAAGAATAAGGTTCAAGGTCCGATTCCAAAGTCCGGCCGCGGTGCGCTCGCTTTGAAAAGTCTCGAGATAGTGACTGTAAAAGTCGCGCATGACGGCGTGATGATAAACAGGCGCGGCCCGTGGTTTTTCCCAAAGAAACAAAGGCGCTCTGCCATATGTCGCTTGATTTACCTGATAGGGCATCGTGAACACGCTGCCTGTGACTCGATGGTTGTAATAGCCCATAGCCACCGCTGCGGCAAGCAGTGCCAATGAGATTGGGAGCACCACAGACCGCAGAGAAACTTCAAGGGGCGGGCGACTTTTCCCCGCAATCCAGAACAGCAAGATGACTGCGATCGGCAAGGCGAAGGCCAGCCCTTCGTAGGGGCGGCCGTTTGCAAGAATGACGACTCCGACGGCCATAACCACGGAATTCACGACGCTGGGCTTTCGCATCATCCGAGGGAGGGACCCGAACACGAGCGCGCCCCCCAAAGCGGGTACCGAGCCACCCCAATAGCTATTCATCCAATAACTGAAAATCCCCAGCCTAAGCCATGCGAGCAACGCTCCCAACAATGCCCACCTCGGCGGCAGCCATGCCTGGAGCGCCCAGCAAAGTGCTGCGCACATCGCCGCAGTGCTCAGCAAAACGCCGATCCACGGATGCCCGAGGATCTGCCCTAAAGCCAAAACCAGCCCTTGCGCAGGTGGATACATAGACATGTAAGTAGGTTGCTGAATGATGTGGAAACTTTCGAAATGTATCCACATGGGATGGGGAGGATTTGTGAGTCTTCCGTGCGCGAAAGTATCCGCTGCTAAGAGATAGCTGAATTCGTCGTGAACCGAGGGTTGGGAAATTCCGAGAATTGGAATCAGGGAGACTCGGGTACAAAGAGTCAGAAGGCCCACTGTCCAGACTGCTAGTGTTTTTCTTCTCGCCAGCCTGTCAAAAGATTTCTCAACGAGTCGCAGACTGGTGAAAGTAGTTTTATTCCGGCGGAAAACGAAAGTCCACATCATGGCCGCAAGGACCATGTCGAATTCAGCAATTATGAGGGCCCAGTTCATGCAAGAATTCCGGAGATCCGGCTACGGCCCTTGCGATTATTTTTCCACCATCTCTTTCTTCTTGGCTATCTTGTCGTCGTCGAGTTTCTCGAGAATTCCGCTGGCCACGTCCATCATTTCCTGGTCCACGGTGCGGTTCTTGGAGATCGCCTCCTGAAGCGGTATGGAGATGATTTTGTTTCCGCGAAGAGCGGCCATGCGTCCGAACTCGCCACGATGGACCATGTCAATCGCACCCAGGCCATATCGCGTAGCTAACACCCGGTCGAACGCCGTAGGCGTGCCACCACGCTGAATGTGACCCAAAACAACGGTACGCGTCTCGAACCCCGTCCGCTTCTCCAGTTCTTTCGCCAGGATGTTTCCAATTCCGCCCAGTCGCGCGTGCCCAAATTCATCTTTGTCGCCATCCATCGAGACTGCCGAGCCGTCGCCGGAGCTGCTCGGGGAGAATTTCGCGCCTTCCGCGACCACTACAATACTGAAGTAACGGCCCCGCGAGTGTCGCAGGCGAATTATGTCAGCGACCTGATCAATATCGAAAGGCTTTTCGGGAATGAGGATCACATCCGCGCCACCCGCTACGCCGCTATGGATCGCAATCCATCCTGCATCGCGGCCCATGACCTCGACCACCATAACGCGGTTATGAGCTTCGGCAGTCGTATGCACGCGGTCGATTGCTTCCATCACAACATTCACTGCTGTGTCGAATCCGAAGGTGTAGTCGGTTCCGGCTAGATCGTTGTCAATGGTTTTGGGAACGCCGATGACGTTGAACCCCTTGCCGTAAAGCTTGTTCGCGACGGTAAGCGTGTCGTCGCCCCCAATTGCGATGAGCGCATCAATGCCATTCTTTTTCAGGGTGGCGATACACTGTTCCAGGCCATTGGGCTTTTTGGCCGGATTGGTTCGAGAGGTACGGAGAATAGTTCCACCGCGAGGCAGAATTCCGGCGACGACGGACAGATCAAGCAGGACCGTCTTATCCTCCATCACTCCACGCCAGCCCTCGAGAAATCCTATGAATTCGTCTTCATAGTGGAAGCAGCCTTTTCGCACAGCCGCGCGGATGACCGCGTTCAGGCCCGGACAATCACCTCCGCCGGTGAGGATGCCAACTTTCATTGTTCGCTCCTGTTATGGATGTGGCTTGCTACTTTCAATGTCACTGTTTCACTCATACTGTTGATTGTTCAACCGATAGACAAAAGAGCGGCTTTGAAATCTGCTTCAAGCATCTTGCATGCGGGTCGAAGTTTAAAGATTATCACTAAAGTTGTGTTTCATTAAATGTTCTCCGAAAGGTATGCGGGCGTTCATGCTCAAGAATGAACTCACCAAGGCACGGTCGTTTTCAGTGCCCCTGAGGTAAACTTGCACCCATGCGGGTCTTGGGGATTGATTGCGGGACCGAGTACACCGGCTTCGGTATAGTCGAACTTAGTCTGGATGAAAAGCTCATCTTCGTTACTTGCGGCGCGATCAAGCTTTCTCCTCGTGATCCGCTTTGCGAGCGGCTAGCAACAATCTTTGAGCGTCTTGGTGAAATCATTCACGAACACCATCCGGATAACGTTGCCATCGAGGAAGTTTTCTACGCGTTGAACGTAAAATCGGCGCTTAAGCTGGGTCAGGTACGAGGCGTCGCGATGCTGGCTGCCTCCTCCGTTGGGCTGCACATCTCGGAATACGCACCCTTAACAATAAAATCGGCGGTCGTTGGGTATGGCAGAGCGGAGAAGCAACAGGTCCAGCACATGGTCATGAGGCTGCTGAATCTTGCCGAAATTCCGAAACCCCCTGACGCAGCGGACGCCCTAGCCATCGCGATTTGCCATCTGCACACATCGGCGACCTTAAAGAAACAAACGGCCATCGGTGCCTAGTGGGTCGGAACGGGTACAGCATTGTAGGTATTGTTAAATATAGCCTGTTAAATCATATTGCTAGACTTGCTGGCTTCCTAACTTTCTTGAATTGAGGAGGAAGATTGCGAACACGAGTCGGGAAATCGGACGGACCCATAGACAGAACCCCAAACCGTGGACTGAATATAGAAGAGGTCCGCCTGGTCAGCGATCTTAGGGTTATGCATTCCAAGGTTGATGAGCTGTATTACATCGTTTCCAGCCTAAAGCGGCGCCACGATGAGCGTGTGATTTATAAGTACGCCGACTCCCCCGTCTTGGCCGAAGACATTACCAGAGTCGATCAGATTTATATATGGTTTGTGGCTTTAAAAGAGGAACGCGAGCGCGCAGGCCGATAGCTGTGCTTGAATCCGACCTCATTGACCTCCCTCAGTTTTTTGTGTTTTGAAATTCCTCATAGCCCTTCTTAGAGACCCTTTCAGCAGACTATAATCGCTGGAACAAGCGGCATCCCCGGTTTCATAACTCTTATGCCCGTTCTCTGGCTGCGCGTGGCGCTGGGCTTTTACGCCCTTGGACTGCTGACTGCCCTGGTGGCACTAATCCGGCAGAGCGGGCTACATCGCGTTGCTTTGCCTGTTATGAGCGTCGGCATGGTTTTCCATTTCGTGTCGCTCGCAGAGGCGGCAATTCCTGTCGGACCGGTCGCTCTCACATCCGTGCACAACGCCGAGTCGTTTCTCGCGCTGCTAGTCATGGCGGCGTTCATGATTGTGTACTTCGTTTATGGCACGACCTCTCCTGGCATGGTTATTTTCCCGCTCGTTTTCATGCTTACCTTTGCTGCTGCTGCACATCAGCAACCGTTTCTATTTACGTCTTCTGCGCTTGGAGGTTGGCTTATCGCGCATATCGCACTTATTTTTGCCGGATATGCAGCTTTATTTTTAAGCTTCACGGCGAGCCTATTATATTTGATTCAAGAGCGCAGGTTAAAGTCCAAGAAGATGAGCGGAGTGATGTCGCGCTTGCCCGCTCTGCAACAGATTGACGAAATTGGCTTCCGTTCTCTTCTAATCGGTTTTCCCTTCATGACCTTGGGATTGATCGCGGGCATGGTCGTGGCACAAGGCACATATGGACACCTCGATTTTCTCGATCCGAAGATTTTGCTTTCGCTCCTGATGTGGGCGGTTTACATGGTTATGCTCTTCACCCGCTGGAACGCCGGATGGCGCGGACGGCGTGCCGCATATCTTGCGGCTGGAGCTTTTGTAACTGCGTTGATTGCGTGGTCGGCGAATTATTTCAGCGCGATTCATAAGGTTGTTCAATCGTGAACTTTCAGCTCATCGGAGTGAATCACAAAACCGCTCCAGTGGAAATCCGGGAACGTTTGGACGTTCCCCTTGCCAATCTGCCCGACGCTCTGAAGCGCCTGATGCAACATCCGGGGGTGGAAGAAGGCCTGATCCTTTGTACATGCAATCGTGTGGAAGTTCTGGCGAAGACCAGAAACGGGAGCACCGACTTGCGCGAATTCATGCGCGATTATTTTCGCGTAGAACCCTCAACTTACGAATCTCATCTTTATGAGTTCACCGAACGCGATGCAACTCGCCATTTGTTCCGCGTGGCTTCCAGCCTCGATTCAATGGTCGTCGGGGAACCCCAGATTCTCGGCCAGGTTAAAGAAGCTTATGCCGCAGCCAAAAATGCTGGCGCGGTTCATTCGCACCTCGATCTTTTACTCACTCGGGCTTTGGCTGTGGCAAAGCGAGTTCGCACTGAGACCAGCATCGGCGCCTCGGCGGTGTCGGTAGCGTCGGTGGCGGTCGAGCTTGCAAAGAAGATTTTTGGATCGCTCAATGGCAAACACGTTTACCTGGTTGGAGCCGGCAAAATGAGCGAATTGGCCGCCCGCCATCTTCTGGCTCACGGCGCGGCATCCATCTTCGTCGCCAATCGTACGCACGAGCGTGCTGTCGTTCTGGCGGAGAAGTTTCATGGGGAAGCCATTCTGTTCGAACAGCTTTACGAGACCTGCGACCGCGCTGACATTGTCATTACGTCTACTGGTGCGCCGCACGCAATTTTTCGCCGCGAGCATGGAGAGATATTCCTCAACCGCCGGAAGAATCGTCCCATGTTCTTTATTGACATCGCAGTCCCTCGCGATGTTGACCCTGAAATGAACAAGATGGATGGCATTTTTGTTTACGACATTGACGATTTGCAGCAGGCAGCTTCTTCCCACCTCGCTGATCGCAGGCAGGAAGCCGATCGGGCCGAGCAGATCATAAGTTTAGAGGTGGATCGCTTCCATGACCGCTTACAGACTCTCACCGTTGCGCCGATGATTCTCTCCTTGCAGGAACAGTTGGAAAACATTCGCCAGGCGGAAATTAAACGTGTCAGGGGCCGGCTTGGTTCGCTCTCGGCTGAGCAGGAGCTTGCCGTTGAGGCGTTGACGCACGGAATCGTCAACAAAATCATACATACGCCAATCACGACTTTGAAATCGGCGGCGCGCACCCCGGAGCCAACGACGGTAATTGACGTGGTTCGCCGCATTTTTAACCTGGCAGAAAAGGACGAGAGGGAGGCCACTCCCAAAAAGCCCGATTTTCCCGAAGAACCGGAAAATTGATGTCGGGTCTGCGCATCGGAACCCGGGGATCACAACTCGCTCTTTGGCAGGCGAATCACATCGCCGAACTACTATCCCAACGCGGCTACCAGGTAGAAATTGAAATCATAAAAACTACCGGCGACAAAATCACGGACGTTGCATTGGCCAAAGTCGGAACCAAGGGCATGTTCACCAAGGAAATCGAAGAAGCGCTTGCGGAAAATCGGGTGGACCTGGCCGTCCACAGTTTGAAAGATCTTCCCACCGAGCTTTCGCCGGAGTTCCAGATTGCCGCCATAACCGGGCGCGAAGATCCGCGAGATGTATTCTGCTCGGTTCATTACAATTCCATTCAACAATTGCCACAGCAAGCTCGGGTTGGTACCAGCAGCCTTCGGCGTCAGGCACAGTTAAAGGCTATTCGCCCTGACTTGGATACTCAGCCGCTGCGTGGGAATGTTGACACGCGTTTACGGAAGCTTCAAGACAACGAGTACGACGCCATTATTCTCGCCGCCGCCGGTCTTAATCGGCTGAGCAAAATCGAGCTAGTGAAGCAAATTCTTTCACCAGAGATAATGTGCCCCGCCGCTGGCCAGGGAGCGTTGGCAATCGAGATTCGCGCCGGGGATGCCGCAACTGACGAATCTCTTGCCTTCCTGGATGATGCTGCGGCGCGTGCGACTACAAGTTGTGAAAGGGCATTATTGAGCGCCCTCGGCGGAGGCTGCCAGGTGCCTATCGGCGCCTACGCCGAACTTCGCGATCAGCGCATTCAGCTTATCGCAGTCGTGGCGAATCCCGATGGCACGAAAGTCCTGCGCGAAATGCAAGAAGGGCTGGATCCCATCCAAGTAGGCAAGGCGGCCGCAGAATCGTTACTGAAAAACGGAGCGAAAGCCATTCTGGAAGAAGTGTACGGTAGGAATAATCTAATCCCGCAACAGCCCTGACTCCCGCGATAAAATAGCGAATTTGTTACTCCGAGCTCATCAATCAGCAAGCCTCCGGCTACAATGAGCGAGGGATCTGGTTCTAGCCTCGCGATGAAAACAAAGAGAAACGCGAAAGCGCTCTCGGGCCTGCGCATTCTTGTTGGACGGGCGAGTCATCAGGCTGGCACGCTGTCTTCGGCGCTGCGCGAACTCGGTGCCGATGTCATAGAAATTCCATTCATAGAAATTCGCAAGCCGCGGTCGTATAAACGCCTCGACGAAGCGCTGCGACATTTGCAGTCGTACGACTGGATGATTCTCACCAGCGTGAACGGTGTAGAAGCTGTCTGGGAACGTCTGAACAAATTGGGTCTCTACGACCGCAAACTAACGCGCTTAAAAATCGCAGCCATCGGACCAGCAACGAAGGCCGCCATCGAGAAGCGCGGCTTCAGAGTTGATGTGGTCCCAAAAAGATATGTCGCGGAATCGGCAGTAGAGAGTCTTCGCGGGCGCGTGAAGGGCAAACGCGTTCTGCTGGCACGGGCCAAGGTCGCACGCGATGTGATTCCGGAAGAATTGCGAAAGGCCGGAGCGCTCGTTGACGTCGTCGAGGCCTACGAAACCGTTATTCCCAAGTCCGGGCGGGCGCGCCTGAAAGCAGTCCTCGAGAGCAAGCACCGGCGTCCGCACATAATCACTTTCACCAGTTCGTCCGCAGTAAGGAACTTTGCAGCGTTGCTGGATACCGAGATCAGGCGCAAGTTATTGCAGAACCACCTCCGACCGGAAAATCGCGTTATCCGTTTTGCTTCCATCGGTCCTGTTACGTCGAGCACCCTGCGAGAGCTTGGTTTCGGCGTAGATATGGAAGCCCGAGAATACACAATCCCGGGATTGGTTTCCGCAATTGTCATCGCTGCTTCTGCGTCTGCTAACCCGGACCGCTAAATAATCAAAATTGATGTAAGGCCGCGCAGGGATGACCATGGTCTTTGACCATGGTGTATGATAGTTTTTAGGAGTTTTTCAAAATGAAGGAGATCGCAATTTCTGAGTTTAAGGCCAAGTGTTTGGGGATTTTGGAGCAAGTCCGCAAAACGCGAAACCCCGTCCGAGTAACCCGCTTTGGCCAGCCGGTTGCCGAGGTAGTTCCTCCATCTCCACAAAAACGACCTGCGGATTGGTTGGGGTGCATGGTAGGGACTGGCCGGATCATCGGGGACATTGTGGGCCCCGTTAGCAGCGAGAGCGATTGGGATGCATCCCGCTGATGAACCTATTGCTGGATACACACATTTGGATTTGGAGCGTGCTTGAACCGGAACGGCTGTCGGCTCGCGTCACCAGAGAACTTGCGAACTCCGAAAATCAACTATGGCTTTCCTCCATCAGCATTTGGGAATTGCTATTGCTCCACCGTAAACGGCGCATCAAGTTAGACCAAGAAATTGGAACGTGGGTCCGCAATACACTCGATTTGCTTCCGGTGAACGAGGCGCCTCTAACGATTGACGTCGCCTTAGAAGTTTCAACATTGAACCTTCCACATGGAGATCCAGCGGATCATTTTCTTGTGGCTGCCGCAAAGGTATTCGGTCTCACACTCGTTACAGCTGACGCGATTCTGATCAAAGAAGCAAGTGTTCCGGTGTTAGCAAATAAATGATGCTGTGAAACTAAAGCTCACACTTTCTCGATCACCACCGATTTCACCGTCACATCCTTCATCGGCTTGTCTTGCTTGTTCCGTGGAATGCCCACGACCTTCTCAGCCACGTTTTGGCCTTCCACCACTTCTCCAAAGATTGTGTGCTTCCCGGTGAGCCATTCTGTGGGGGCAAGCGTAATAAAGAATTGGGAACCATTGGTGTTCGGCCCGGCATTGGCCATGGCGAGTTTGCCCGGCTTATCGAACCGGTGAGGCGAACCTTTGGTTTCGTCTTCAAATTGATATCCCGGGCCGCCAAAACCTGTTCCAGCCGGGTCTCCTCCTTGAATCATGAATTCTGGAATGACCCGATGGAATATGGTGCCGTCATATAAACGGTCTTTGCTCTTTTTTCGCGTGGTGGGATGCGTCCACTCCCGTTTCCCCTCGGCGAGATCAATAAAGTTGGCGACCGTCTTCGGCGCTTCTTTATCAAACAGGCGGCAAACAATCTTGCCTTCCGAAGTGTCGAAAACAGCGTACGTACCGGGCTGGCGAGTCATTGAGTCCTTTCAGAATAATTATTGTGGATTTGTCTTGGGCGAAGGTGATGCTTTTTTGACGACCGGCTTCGATGCCGCGGGTTTATGCGCGTCCGCGCTGCCTCCGATCATAACGTGATTAATTTTTACCGGTTGATACGGACGATCATTGGAATCGCGAGCCATCCGGGCTATTTGCTTTACTAAAGTCACGCTGGCTTCGTCACACTGCCCAAAGATTGTGTATCCGCCGTTGAGGCTCGGGTATGGAACTTCTGTGATGAAAAACTGTGAGCCGTTGGTATCGGGCCCGGCGTTGGCATAGGCAAGACGCCCCGGCTGGTCGAACAGCAAATCAGGAGAGACTTCGTTCTTGAACTTGTATCCCGGATCGCCGGTGCCGTCGCCCTTGGGATCACCGCCTTGAATCATGAAGTCCGGAATCACGCGATGAAAAATCGTGCCGTCGTATAGAGGTACGCCGTGTTTCTTATTGCCGGTGACCGGATCGGTCCAGTCCTTTGTGCCTTTTGCAAGGCCGATGAAATTTGCCACTCCAATTGGAGCCTTGTCAGGGAACAGCGTGCAGCTAAGTTTGCCCGCCGTGGTATCAATCACAGCCGTTGGTTGGGACGCGGCATGGGTGACCGGCTTCGTAGCCGACTTGGGTTTTGTGGCCGCAGTTTGTGGCCAACAGAAGGCAGAAAACACCACAACAAAAGCGAAGAGACCCGATCTGTAGCGCATCGTTAGAACCCCTCCGGAACGAACAATTCTACGACATCCAACTCGAAATGCTAAACCGCTTTTGGGTCTCGGCAATCCCTGGTTAACGATGCAGAGATTCGTCGGCTGACAATGACGGCACATCAAGTCACGGCCGTCAAGCCTATCTGTACACACACATCCAAGGGCTGATCGGTATCAATAACCACCTTTGGCAAGCGAATCTCTTCGAACATACTCCTTACCTTCACGTACAACTCGTAATCGCGATTGGCTGCTGGATGCTCTCCCAATGTCCGCTGCTCGGAGAGTCGCTTTCGCGCCGTTTCTTCAGAACATCTGCATTCGAGAATCCGCCATTTTTGTTGAAGCCGGGTCGCGGCATTCAGCACTTGCTCAATTTGATAGGTTTGCGAAAATGGCCGGCCATCTACGAAAACAAATCGGGTGGGATTTCTGTGGAGAATATAGCTTGCCGCTTCTAAAAGCATTCTCACGCAGAAATCATCTTGTTCAGTGGAATATTCAATCTCGGACGAAGAGAAGAGAGCTGCCCTGACTTTGTCTTTATCCAGGACAGATCCGTCGAGTCGCGACGCCAATACCCGGCAGAGAGTGCTTTTACCAGATGCTGGCAGGCCCGCCATAAGGATGATCATGCAGATTGCAATGCAGAATGATTTGGTTGCGGAATGTTTACTCTTCCGGAAGGCCGTCAGTACTTCTTACGGCTATGGAATTTTCGTCTTCGGAGGTCTGTTGTCCCGCCAGCATCTTCGATTCGCGGAAGTCGGTATATCGTTCGGAAACCATTACATGAAAAACCCATTGATGGCGCTCTTCTTCGGGCTCAACAAGTCCGAGATCTTTGAGCGGTAGCATGTATTGTTCCATCCATTTAATTTGCTGGCGGCTCATGCCCCGGCGTTGAATGTCCACAGTAATTCCAGCTAGATGCGAAGATGCAGTCTCTCCAGTTTCGGGGGCGGCATTGCGATTGTGACGGCGAAGTTTTTTCTGTACCAACACCGTGCGAACCGCCGAATTGACCTGAATCTGTGCGTGAAATTCTTTGTAATAATCCACGCTCAGATCTTCCAGAAAATCGCGGGTCCAGGGGCGGCAATAGCGCCTGTCAGAGTCAAGTCTTGGATCAATGCGAAGCGTCTGGCTGGGAACAATGGGAACTAATTCTTCCGTCGAAATAAGTTCTTCGAGTTCCTGGTCGTCCTGTATTCGCGGAAGGTCGAGCCGGTCAATTTCCTCGTTTTGACGTATCAACGAATCGTGCGAAGGACGGAACACAGGATTCCAAAACATTCGACGCAGGCGCGAATGATGGGCGCGATGACGGTGCGGAGCGATGTACCGATGCAGACCGAACGCCTGGCCGCACACTCCAACGGCAAGGAGAACAGCGATAACGCTCGGCCAGTAGTTTATGCGCTTCACGAAGTGGTTCAGCTTTCCCTACATTTTGATGAGAAATAGGCCGCAATTGTAATGCACAATCTAAGGTTACCCTATAAATTATTTTTCCCAAGATTACGTCGGGCCGCATGGTAGTCACGGTTACCGCTGGTTACCTGGCCTTTCGCGGCAATTGTTATCTGCCGATTAGGCCGCTAGTCGCCCGTTTGGTGACTTGCGGCCAATATGGGGAGGCTCAACATTATCGGTCGGAGTCCAATTTTTTCGGAGTGCTGCCGCCTTCTCTCCCACTGGCCTTTCGACTTTCGCCCGGCCCGTTCGAAAGCAGGCGCGATCCCCAGCCAATACCAAGTACCAGCCACATCACAAATAAGATCTCGTACTTGAGAGAATTCGAACCCGGGGCATGAATCCTTTCGAAAACACTGTAAATCGCACCGCCAAAGCCAAACACTGACATGACCAGCGACAACCCGCGGCTTGATTGCGACCCATTCATCTCTTGCTCATGCAGGATTATGTTGGCGTAGCGGAAGCGAAGTCAAGGAGGTGCCGCCCGATGGAAAATATCCGCAAGCCACCCCCGTGATCGGAGTGCCATCCAAGGAACAGTTCGCTCAGAAGAACAGCGGCGGCTAGAGTTGCGGATGTTTCAAGAACTAGAGATCACACAAAGGAGTTTTCGATATGGCGGGAAAAAATACGGCAGCATTCGGAATTTATCAAACCCAGGCGGATGTCGAATACGCGGTGGACGCGCTTCGCGCGGAAGGCTTCCGCAATACGGACGTCTCTGTTTTGTTTCCTGAAAATAAGGGAACCAAAGATTTTGCAGTCGAAAAAAATACCAAGGCGCCCGAAGGCACCACCACCGGCGTAGCTTCCGGCGCTGTGATCGGGGGAACGCTGGGTTGGCTCGCTGGAATCGGCGCATTGGCCATACCAGGCATCGGTCCTCTCGTCGCTGCCGGACCCATTGTCGCTGCTCTCGCAGGCGTTGGAGTGGGCGGAGCGGTTGGGGGTATTACGGGTGCGCTGATTGGAATGGGCATCCCGGAGTACGAGGCGAAAAGGTACGAAGGCCGCATTAAAGCTGGCGGGATTTTGCTTTCCGTTCATTGCGACGATTCGAACTGGACCAAGAAAGCGAAAGAAATTCTCGAACGAACAGGCGCGCAAGATGTAGCATCTACTGGCGAGGCGAGTGCGGATTGGCAGAAATCAGACAAGCCGTTGCCGCGCGCCAGTTAGTTCTTCCCGTTTGCTTGTGAGTTTAACCCCGCCACAGGGCGGGGTTTACTTGTGTCTGGAATTGCCCGGTCTTTGAAGCATTCGCCAGCGTCCCGAATCCATCTATAATCAAAATTCCCTGTTTCCTCTTCAATGTCTGCTAACCCGACTATATCGTCACAGAATTCCGCAGCAGAAATCCCTGCCGTTCCGTTGACCGTCGAAGGCTATAGCGTTCTCCATCAGATGATGCGCGTCCGCTGGTCGTCTTGGCGGCAATTAGATGATCGGCAAAAATCGGAGATTGTTCGCGAGGCCGGCGAATGGCTCGGCAAAGCCGAACAAGACCTCTCGGGACAATCAGGCGCATTTTCACTCCTCGGGCACAAGGGCGATTTAATGCTGGTACATTTTCGGCAGTCGTTTGCAGAGTTGAACCAAACGGAATTGCAATTGTCTCAGTTACGCCTGAGTGACTTTCTTGAGCCGACGACCTCTTACTTGTCCATTATCGAATTGGGACTCTACGAATCCTCGATAAAGACTTACAAAGAATTGGCCGAGAGAGGCGTCGAAGCTTATTCGGATCAGTGGAAACGCGCCATCGCAGAAACTCTGGACAGACAAAAAGAAGCCATGAAGCCACGGTTGTTTCCGGAGCTACCAAAGCACCGTTACATTTGCTTTTATCCAATGGATCGGCGACGCGGCGAGCAGCAAAATTGGTATTCGCTCCCCATCGAAGAGCGGGCACGGCAGATGAATGACCATGGCCTCGTTGGCCGTCGCTACGCGGGCGAGGTGAAGCAAATTATTACTGGTTCAATTGGACTCGATGATTGGGAGTGGGGCGTGGACCTTTTCGCCGATGACCCCGTCGTCTTTAAGAAGTTGATTTATGAGATGCGGTTTGACCCTGTCAGCGCCGTCTACGCGCTATTCGGGCAGTTTTATGTTGGGTTGCGTGTGCACGCCGAAGATTTAGGAAGCCTGTTGAATGGAAAATTGCCCGGGAACTGAAGTCGAGAATGCGTACTTCCGGTTGGGAAATCATTGTGACAAGACCTGTATCGCTCAAAGGCCAGAACTTTATCGAAGCCGTGATGCGGACGCGCCCTAAACTCGCGGCTTTTGACTGCGACGGAACCCTTTGGGACGGCGATGCGGGAGAAGGATTCTTCGATTGGGAAATCAAGCAGGGAGTAATCTCGCAGGACCTTGCTCGCTGGGCGCGTGGCCGCTATGCCGACTACAAAGCCGGCAAAGTGAGCGAAGACGAGATGTGTGGCGAGATGGTGACGCTTCACAATGGAATGCTGGAAGCGGATCTGCAGCGTTTTGCCGCTGAGTTTTTCGAGGAGAACTTTGTTCGGCGGATTTTCCCTGAAATGCGGGAGTTAGTGACCCAGCTTCAACGGTCAGGGTGTGAGGTTTGGGCAGTTTCATCCACGAATGAATGGGTGATCCGGAGCGCCGTTAAATACTTCGGAATTCCGGAATCAAATATTTTAGCCGCTGCCGTCCAAATTGACGAAGGAACAATCACTGACCGCCTGGTCCGCGTGCCTTCCGGTCCCGGCAAACCGCAAGCAATCCGCGAGGTCATCAAGCGCCTTCCTGACGCAGTGTTTGGCAATTCGCGATGGGACGTGGATATGCTGGAATTGGCGCGAGACGCCTACGCCATAAATCCGAACCCGGATTTGGAGGAAATTGCCAAAACCCGTGGCTGGACCGTTCACTTTCCCGAAGCGGTTTCGATGGTGAAGTAAAAGCTTGCTCAAATCGTCTGCTAATCCTTTACAGAAGTTTCCATGGCTCTCGACTATACCCCTCGCAGGATCGTATCTTTGCAACCCAGCGCCACGGTTATCCTTTCAGCCCTCGGAGAACTCGATCGCGTCATCGCCTGCACAAAATACTGCGCTGAAGTCTGTCCGGAGATTGCAGCGGACAATGCACGCGTCATCGTTGCCGACTCCTGGACCGCCCAACGCGACCAGATAATTGGCGTCCAGCCCGATCTCGTGATCGCCGCGGTTCCATACCAGGAAAAAGCAGTGTCGGAAATCTTGAAATCGGGGGTGCGGTTTCTTGGGCTCGCGCCGCACACGCTTTCTGATATTTATGCGGACATCGCGAGTATCGGGGGAATTGTGGGTGCGCTTGAACGGGGACACTTTCTAATTGAAGACATGAAGCATGAAATCGAAATCATTCGCATGCAGACGTCCCGAGTCTCGCGTCCCCGGGTCTTTTGCGAGGAGTGGGGCAAACCATTGATTACGTCTCAACCGTGGGTCAAAGAGCTGGTTATTGCGGCTGGCGGGGAATTTATCGGCACAGCCGGCGCAAAATCATCAGCGGAGGCAGTTTTGTCCGACAACCCGGAAGTTGTCTGCTTCGCGTGGTGCGGAGCAGGCGACCGTGTCCCGCTGGAGAAAATCGTTCATGAGCGCGGATGGGACAATATGGACGCCGCTCAACACAACCGGATTTATTGCATAAGTGATGAATTGCTGAACACGCCGGCGCCTACTCTGACTCGGGGGTTGCGCGCGCTCGCGTTCGCAATCCATCCTGAGATTTTTCCACAGCCACCTGGGCTACGATGCATCAGAGCAAACTCAAAGTCTGATATCTCGTCATGCTGAACCATTCTCGCGCACACGAATTTGAACTCAGTTCTAGGGATGCCGGAGTGGTCAATTGAAACGCGTAGTGGCAGCATTGATCTTCAAGGATGGAAAGATTTTGGTTTGCCAGCGAACTCGCCATCAGACCATGCCGTTGAAGTGGGAGTTTCCAGGTGGAAAAATCGAGGAGGGCGAACAGCCCAGAGATGCGCTGCGCCGCGAACTGGATGAAGAACTTGGAATTGAAGCTAAGGTTGGAGATGAAGTAGCGCGAATACGCCATCAATACAAAAACGGAAGTTCAGTAGAGTTGCGATTTTTCGTTGTGAATGAATACGCCGGGGAACTCGAGAATAAAATCTTTCGAGACGTGCGTTGGGCCGACCGTTCTGAGTTGCCCTCGTTCGACTTCCTGGAGGCAGACTTCGAGCTAGTCAGAGACCTGGCTTCGGGCAAAGTGGTCTAAGACTTCGTCGGTATCGCAAATCCTGGTCCCTATAAGCAGTTACAATCCCAACATCAATGACTGCAACCAAGCTGCAATCTAACGGCAAGCCTTTATCGGGCAAGTCTATTTTGATCACGGGCGCGGCACGCCGCCTGGGACGAGCCGCAGCCCTGGCAATGGCGGCCGCAGGGGCCGATGTGGCCATCACATTTCTTACTTCGTCGCGCGAAGCACAATCTACTGTTATTGATCTCGGAGGTTTCGGGGTGCGTGCAATCGCCTTGCGTTGCGACGTTACTGACCCAAAAAGCGTGGCCACCACCGTTCGCGAAGTCAGGAGAGAGTTTGGCGGCATGGATATCCTGGTAAACAACGCGGCTAATTACGAAACTGTCGAATTTGAAAATCTCACTGTCAAACAATGGGATACGATGTTTGCCGCGAATACTCGCGGACCATTCTTGATGTCCCGGACGAGCCTGGAACTTCTGCGGGAGCGCCGCGGCAAAATCATCAACCTGGGTTCATTGGGAGGAATACGCCCGTGGGCGACTCACGCTCACTATTGTTCGTCCAAGGCCGCCCTGCATATGCTTACACTGGTGATGGCGAAGGCTCTAGCGCCAGAGATTTCGGTGAATTGCGTTGCCCCTGGAATGATTGATCTTGGCGAAAAATCGGCCTCCGCATTCATGAAGAAAACGGCCAAACAAACTCCGATGCGCCGCAACGGTACGGCCGAAGATGTTGCCAAAGCGGTTTTATTCTTTGCTACTGCGCCGAGTTTTATTACAGGGCAGATTTTGACGGTGGATGGCGGCCTGGGACTGTAGCGAGAAGGCTTGCTCTTTCGCTGGCGCCGCGAATCTCAATCGAAATGTGATGCGAATTCTGATTATCTTGAGCCTATGCCTGTCTTCACTTGCCATGGGACAGTCGCGCCCCGAAGATGGCGCACATGAGATCGAACTGTGGACCGGCGGCGGGCATTCGGTCCCCGGCGGTACGGATCACACCAGTATCTGGAACGTCGGCGCCCGATACGGATGGATTTTGACCCGGCCGCATGGCCCCAGTTTTCTAAATGGCCGTTTCGAATACGCTGTGGATGTCGTACCCCTGTTTGTGATTTTTCAGGGGGCTAATAAGTTTGAGCCGGCGGGCACGGCCTATGGGGCCGGTTTTAATCCTCTGAACTTGAAATGGGATTTCGCGACCCGAGGCCGATTCGTTCCGTATTTTGAATTAAGCGGGGGCGTTTTATTTACCAATCACGACGTTCCTGCTGGCACCAACTCCGTAAACTTCACGCCGTCCGCTGGGTTGGGCACGCATTTGTTGGGCGAGAAATATAACTGGAGTGTCGAACTTCGTTATCTGCACATTTCAAACGCGGGGTTGGTAGTGCCCAATCCGGGGCTCAATACCGTGCAGGTGCGAATAGGAATCGGCAGGTTCGTCAAGCATTAGAAATCGGCAATACGCACCTAGGGACAGCCGAGAATAGTCGTCCCTTGGCGTTGCCGTAACTTGCAGCCTCTATCGTCGCCAGATATTCTTCTCGCGTATGTCAACACTGGTCGAATGTGTTCCAAATTTCTCTGAAGGCCGCGACAAATCAAAAGTTGATGCCATTGTCCAGGCCATGAACAGAGATGGTGTTTATCTACTCGATCGCGAGATGGATTCCGACCACAATCGCTGCGTCATAACGCTGATTGGAGAACGCGAGGCCATCCAGGAAGCTGCGATTTGTGGAGTAGGTAAGGCTGCCGAGATTCTCGATCTGACTAAACACACCGGGGCCCATCCCCGTCTTGGCGCAGCCGATGTTGTTCCGTTCATCCCAATAGAAGGCGTAACGCTGGAAGATTGCGTCGCCATGGCGCGCCACGCTGGAGCGGAAATCTGGAAACGTTATCAGGTTCCGGTTTACCTGTATGAGGCTGCGGCAACTTCTCCGGAACGGCAGCATCTCGAATATATTCGGCGCGGACAGTTTGAAGGCATTGGCGCGGAGATCGCCACGAACCCCGCTCGCAAGCCCGACTTCGGAGATGCAAAGCTGCATCCCACAGCCGGCGCTGTAGTCGTAGGCGCTCGCAAGGCGTTAATCGCCTACAACATTTTTCTCGATACACCTGATGTCGAAGTTGCGAAAAAAGTGGCCAAGGCCGTGCGTTTTTCCAGTGGCGGACTGCGCTTCGTAAAGGGCGCTGGATTTCTCGTCCGCGGCCTGGCACAGGTTTCCATGAATCTGACCGATTTTGAGCAAACACCGATTCAGCGTGTCTTCGAACTTGTGAAGAGTGAGGCCGCGCGACATGGAGTAGGTGTCGTCAGCAGCGAGATCGTGGGATTGATTCCGAAAAAAGCATTGGAATCCGCAGCGGAATGGTTCCTGCAAGTCGAACATTTCGATTCGTCCATGATCCTCGAAAATCGCCTGTCGGCAGTGATGGGTGGAAAGACAGCGGTGGGTGGAATTCGCGCGGGCGTGGAGCCGTTTATTGAACAGCTCGCGGCTCCGACTGCGACGCCGGGAGGAGGCAGCGCTGCAGCGGCAAGCGCGGCGATGGCCGCTGGGTTGGCGACCATGGTCGCGTCCATGTCACGTGGAAAGAAAGCCTATCTGCAATATGAAGCGAAGTTGACCGATGCAATCGCCAGGTTGGCCGCATTGCGGGAAGAATTGAAAATCGCGATTGATTCCGACGCCGAGTCCTATGTCTCCGTAATGAAAGCTTACAAGCAGGCAAAGGAGATACAAGATGGAAACGGCATGATCAACTCGGCGCTGAAGAAAGCCACGATGGTTCCTCTAAATGTTGCGGAAAAGGCCGGGCAAGTCGCGACAATTGCGGAGCAACTCAAGCCGATTACGAATCCAAATATGAAATCTGATCTCACGACCGCCACAGCGCTGGCCCACGCGGCAATCGAAGGCGCGATGGCCAATGTAGAGATCAACCTGGAATCGTTGAAGGATGAAGTTTTCGCGGCGAAAGTAAGAGGAAGGATAACGACTCTAAAGCGATGAAGGATATTTGACAGACTTGTACTTCACCCTCCCGCACACTTTCGCGGTAGTCCAATCGGCTCGCGCGGCCTATGGACTAGAACCGATGCGGCTACCGCTTCTCCCATTCGTCTAAGTCGACACTGCCTCGTCTAGGCTTGCCTGGCGCGTAAATTGTGAAGAGCGTCTTGATGCATTCTCCTTCACCGCAAATGGTAAAGGAGTCGAAAAACTTGTGCCAGCCTTGGGGCGCTTCTGCCGAGTCTGGAGCCTCGGGTTTGGTCTCGAGCCATGCGCTCAATTCCATCGCCATGGGGGCGAGAAATTGCCGCTTTTCTACGCGCTCCCGCAAATGTTCCCGATAGGCTTCACAACGAGGGTCTCTGGGTGGCCTGATTTTGCCGGCCGCCATACGCTAGCCGATAGCGTCTACAATTTGGGCAGAAATGCGCTTCGACTCTGCCGAACCAGGCCTAGTTTTCTCGAGGCGGGCGTAAAGTTCTCGCAAAGTTTTCTTCTGCGAGGCTGGCGATTTGCGGCCCCGATCGGAGGGCGTCATGCCTGTGCGACGGCTCGGAGTTTGTTTCGCAGTTGCCATGTTTCAATCCTAGCAAAAGGGTCATGGGATAGAAAGAGTATTAGGCACGCCAATAGGAAAAGGCCACGCTCATTTTTGAACGTGGCCCTTATTTAATGCCGGCAACGACCACCTTGCGAAGTATGTCATTCATCAACCTACACGAGGTCAAGCCATTGTTCCCGCCGATCCAGAAATATAAGACCCGCTAAGAGGCATGTGCCTACAGGCATCAGCCTTGACCAGGTTTCCCCGTTCGTAATTCTCCACGCTACGCCACAAGAAAAAGTCGCAGCTCCAGTAATTCCGCAGAGAACCGAACCCAAGCTTTTGTTTTTCGGGAAAGTCAAATTGTCAATTGCGACGATCCCCCAACACGCCGTCGCAACAAGCATTTGTAAAGCCAAAGGCATAAATGTGAATAGAGCGTACAGAAACAATCCGGCAATCGCTTCAATGAGAACCATGAGCGACACGCGCGTGTAAGTCGACCGGCTATTACTAAAAATGCCAGAACCCATCGCAACAATCTTACGGGCCTGCCTCCGGGTCTCGCTAATGCCAAAAGTGACTGACCTTGGTACCCCCATAGGAAAAGGCCAACCATGTTTCCATGATTGGCCTTTATTTATGCCGGCAACGACCTACTCTCCCACACACTTTCGCGTGCAGTACAATCGGCCCTGCGGGGCTTAACTTCCGTATTCGGTATGGGAGGCGGGTGGGGACGCTGTCTCTCCATCGAAATTTTCTAGCCCCGCTCTTCCACCGTTTCCATCGAGGGTCTCTTCCTCTTGTTCGCCTGCAAGATCTTTTTCCGCAGACGAAGCGACTTGGGGGTCACTTCGACGAACTCGTCGTCGGCAATAAACTCGATCGCCTGCTCCAGATTCAACTGGCGGAAAGGCACCAGACGCACCGCGATATCAGCTGTCGAGGACCGCATATTGGTAAGCTTTTTCTCGCGCACGACGTTTACATCCAGATCTGAATCTTTCGCATTCTCGCCAATGATCATGCCTTCATAAACGTCAACGGTTGCGCCCACAAACAGCTCGCCGCGCTCCTGCAAGTTGTATAGGGAATAAGGCGTAGTGACACCGGCGCGATCCGCGACCAGTGCTCCCGTAAGGCGATGTGGGATTTCGCCCTGCCACTCGGTATAGCCATCGAACAGAGAATTCATCACGATGGTTCCGCGAGTGTCGGTAAGCAATTGGCTGCGCAATCCTATCAATCCACGGCTTGGTACACGGAATTCAATGCGCACGCGGCCGTAGCCGTGGTTGTGCATGTTGAGGACTTCACTCTTGCGCGAGCCGAGTTGTTCCATTACGACTCCCACAAAGCCTTCTGGCACGTCTATGGTCAATCGCTCCACCGGTTCCATCAATTTTCCATCCACGCGCTTGGTTACAATCTCCGGCTTGCCCACCATGAGTTCGTATCCCTCACGGCGCATCATCTCGATCAAAATGGAAAGTTGTAACTCCCCACGCCCTGCCACAATGAATGAATCGGTGGTGTCGGTCTCCTGAACGCGCAACGAAACATTGGTGAGCAACTCCTTCTGGAGGCGATCACGCAAATTACGGGAAGTTACATACGTGCCTTCCAGCCCGGCAAAAGGGGACGTATTCACGGTAAACAACATCGCAATCGTCGGTTCATCAATTGTGATTGGCGGCAGCGGCGATGGATTCTCAGCGTCGGTGATGGTTTCGCCGATAGTAATGCCTTCCACACCCGCGACGGCAACAATGTCCCCCAGGGTGGTTTCTGTGATATCCGTACGCTTCAGGCCAGAGAACGAAAAGAGCTTGGTGATTTTGGTCTTCTGCAACGAGCCGTCGAGTTTGGCTATGCCAACGTCTTCGCCGGTAAACATTCGGCCATTGAAAACGCGGGCGATGGCGAGGCGCCCCAAATAGTCGCTGTAATCGAGATTGGCTACCAGTATTTGCAACGGCCCGGTGGCATCTCCGGTGGGCGGAGGGATAGTCTGAACAATCGTCTCAAAAAGTAACTGCAGGTCTTCTCCGCCGCCCTTTATGTCTCGCGAAGCGGTGCCGGCTTTTGCGTTGGTGTAGAGGACTGGAAAATCCAATTGCTCTTCTTTCGCATCGAGATCGATGAAAAGATCGTAGACTTCGTTCAAAACTTCCTGGGGACGCGCGTCGGCGCGGTCAATCTTATTAATGACCAAAATCGGAGGAAGATGGCCTTCGAGCGCCTTGCTCAACACGTAACGCGTTTGCGGCAGTGGGCCTTCGCTGGCGTCTACTAAAAGCATCACGCCATCCACCATCTTAAGAGCCCGTTCCACTTCGCCCCCGAAGTCGCTGTGGCCGGGCGTATCCACGATATTGATCTTGACGTCGTGGTAGAAAATGGCCGTGTTCTTGGCCAAAATCGTGATCCCGCGTTCGCGCTCCAGATCGTTCGAGTCCATGACTCGTTCGATCATGGTTTCGTTCGAGCGGAACGTTCCGCTCTGCCGGAGCATGGCGTCCACTAAAGTGGTCTTGCCATGATCCACGTGCGCGATAATTGCTATGTTGCGAATGCCTGAACTCAATGGGCTTCCTTTGTGGGAATTGGTCTCCTACCACTTTACTATGCCAAAGGCTCGGGAAGGCGTAGTTCTGCCTGTTAGAATGCAAGTTTTCCCGAGGGCGGATCCGCATTGTGTTCGTGGGCTTGCCCATCGCACTCATATTGAGCCGAACAGCCCGCGTCCGTTAGATCTGGTAGTGGCTCAATTTGGATTTCTTTTGGATGAGGTCATCCCGAAGCCCCGCGTTCTGACCAGCGGGGCGAAGGATCTCGCGTGCAGCGTCATCCAACTAAGCCACCACCTTATGTCTCAACATGCCACGTCCCGAGCGGTTTTCCGTGTATAGTGCTGCCAGCGCTAAACCGGCTTTCGAGAAGGGCTATCTATGTCCACCGCAGTCGCACCACTTCGGCGCAGCTCATGGGTACGCCCAAAATATCTTCTGTTTGCCTTCGCTGGCCTGATGTTGGCCTACGTTTTGTTTCACAACGAAGGCTTCCTGATTGATCCAAATGATCCTGTATGGCATCACTATCAGCCATTTAGATGGTGGCTTTTAGGTCATGGACTGGCCGGAGCGTGCGCACTCTTGCTGGGTCCGATGCAATTTTCCGACCGGCTCCGCCAACGCTTTACGAAGCTCCACAGAGTTCTGGGCCGGTTCTATGTTGGAGGCGTATTCGTCGCTGGTCCACTCGGGTTCTACATCCAGCACTTCAATGAGCGTATCGGAGGACCGCGCTCGTTTAGCGTCGCGGCTGGAGTTCAGGCGGCGTTATGGATGATCACCACGGGGATTGCAATGGCCTTTATTCTTAACGGAAAAGTCCAGCAACACCGCCAGTGGATGACTCGGAGTTTTGCGGTCGCCCTAATTTTTCTTGAGGTTCGAGTCATCGCTGGTGTAACCCGATGGGAAAACCTTGGCACACCCGCTATTGAGACCATCGTGTGGGGATGTATCGCTTTTTCGATTGTTGCCGCGGAGATCGTGCTTCAATTGCAGGGGCTTCGGCGGTCGCGTCCTATTCTTCCCAAGAGACAAGTGGCTTTACCTAAGGAGCGACAATCACATTTGGCACGCGAATAACTGGACGCGAACTGTCTCATAACAATTGACATTAGTCTCTTGCATTTGTTAAGGTGCGCGCTCAACTTACTGAAAACTCTGGTAGCCTTGCGCACAATCTTCGACGACATTAGCGGCAGAAAAAAGCCGGGACCTTTCGATCCCGGCTGCTGTTGGCTGGTCGCCCGGATAAAACCTTTACGCGCTTCTCCGCGGACGCACGGTTAAATCCCGCATCTGCGTCAAGACGCTCGACATCTGCATGCCATTCAGTTCCGAGAGAAATGGCAGCATTTCCGCAACAAATTGGTCTTTCATAAGTTCTCCGATTTCTTCCTGGCGATTGTTCTCGCCGCCACACAGCAAGTCCGGTATGGTGACTTCTAAAGCGCGAGCCAGCCGGTCCAGCGAAGACAACGTCGGAGTAGCTTTTTCATTTTCGATTTTAGAAACATAGGTTCGCGGCACCGACATCCGCAATGCCAGTTGACGCTGACTAAGCCCGTTGCGAAGACGCATGGACCGGATTGACGCCGCGAGATGCAAGTGACCTCGCCCGTGACCATGGTGGGGCATTACTTGCGGCGGCGGAGGAGCAGAAATTATTTCCGGCTCGTCCTCGTCGAGCGAACCGCGGCATCGGCGGCAAATACTGTTAGTTGTACGAAATTGAACAAGAAGACAGCGGTCGCAGCGGACCACTTCCCTGGAATCTACCGGGGCGAGGTTTGTAGCCATGAGTCTGGGAGGGCCAGAGCTAGCCTATCCCTGGAACCAAACTTATCAAGTTCCAACTTGATGCGAATCTAGGTTCAACCGAAAACAATGTCAAGGAAAATTTACGCAGAAAATTCAAATCGCTTCAGTGAACCAAAATCGGGGGCACAAAAACGTCGCGAAACCGGCGCAGAATCCGCAAACCTTACATAGGAAGCGGTATTTACCAGTTAGATTCATCGCGCAGGTGCCGCACATTTTTTGAGAACTCAAGAGCCCGCAGGTTTGTAAACGCGGACATAATCCACAAGCATCTGCTGCGGAAACACGGTCGTTGCATCTGGAGCACCGGGCCACCCTCCTCCAACCGCCAGATTCAGAATAATAAAAAATGGGTGATCGTAAACCCACTTGGTTCCAGCGGGCAGGTCGGCGGGGGTTCGAGTGGCGTAAAGATTACCGTCCACATAGAACTTAATTTGGTTGGGGGACCACTCGACCGCATAAAGGTGATAATCATCCGCGAACCGGCGGCCGTCAGGAAATGAAAAAGGCGAACCAATGCCATGGGCTCCGGAGTATCCGGGACCATGAATTGTCCCGTGAACGATTGAAGGTTCGCGGCCAATGTTTTCTATGATGTCAATTTCTCCGCAAGCCGGCCACCTGTTCGTGGAAATGTCATTCCCCAGCATCCAAAATGCGGGCCACATGCCCTGTCCGTAAGGAATTTTTATGCGGGCTTCAAAACGTCCATAGGCCTGCTGAAATTTCTTTGACGTGTTTAACCGTGCGGAGGTGTAGCTACGGGAAACGCCGTCTGGACCGGTATAGTTTTCTTTTAGAGCGGTAATGACGAGATTGCCGTTCTTAATCTGTGCGTTTTGCAGCCTGCTGGTGTAGTACTCCAATTCTTGATTTCCGAATCCGTTCCCACCGGTCTGAAAAGTCCACTTGCTGGAATCAGGAGCGGAGCCATCGGGTGCGTTGAATTCGTCACTCCAGACCAGCATCCATCCGCTCGGCGCCTGAGAAGGAGCCGGTGTTGCGGGCGGGTTAGCCGTATGGGCGCATTTCGCCAGGAGCAGCACGGCAAAAAGCGGTAATGCGAAACGTTTCAGCTGCGTCGGCGTGGAAGCCACAAATTTCTCCTACTTGGGGGGCGACGTCATCTCCATCGCCCAAATCGCTGCTGGACGCATGTACATCGAGGCCCGGTAATATCCAGTTTTCTCCCAAGCTTCTGGCGTACGAAACCAATAGCCCTTGGTTTCGTAGGTGGTGTGATAAACGCCCCATGCCGTCCGGTATCCCTCGTCTTTCATGCCATCGCTCAACATTAGCGCGGCCACGCCCAACGTGGTGCCTGTCCAAACCTCCTGCACCTGTTCGTTGGTGGTAATAATGCTGCCGTCCGCGCCCATACCATTTACGGCGCCCATCTCGCCTTTGGCAAATTTCATCACATTGAAGTCGTAAATTTTCTTCAGCGCTTTCAACTGCATCTCGCGGGGTACGAGATCCCCCAGTCCCGTCATATTCGCATACCATTGCCCGGCAAGCTGGTCGGCCTGCACGTTATCTTTGTATTCGCTCATAGTGTCATAGCGGAAGTAATCTCCATTCCAAAGCTTCTTCACGTAGGTGTCCTGACCCTTGAGAAACATCGCATGGTACCTCGTTGCAGACGGCATATCTCCCAGGACATTCGCAATTTCTTCCGCGGCGCGCAGCGCGGCCAGCCATAGTCCGCCGCAATAAGCGCTCTCTCCGTGGACTATCCAAACATCGTATGTCTGATCGGGATAATCGTCGTTCTGCGGAAGCCCATCGCCGGTACGATCATACTGTTGAAGATGCTGAAGCGCCTCCTGGACTGAAGGCCACGTGTAATGCAAAAACTCTTTATCTTTCCTGCCGCTGAAAACGTAGTCGCGGTAGATCATAAGCACGAATTTGCTGTTGAGATCCTTCCAGTCGTTGGTATTTTGCCAACTGAAGGAATTAACCTGGGTAAACGGATCCTCCTGAGGCACTCCAAGATCGTGTGGAACCGCACCTTTGGCCTTACGAACTCTGAAGTGTAAAGAGCCGGTCTGTTGAGATTTCCATTGCCATAGATATTTATCTGTCAAATCTTGCGAAACGGTATCGGAAAATTCGCGCAGCACTTGCTTATCAATATCAGGCCAGAACTTCACCAGCGGCATGGAACCGTAGAATCGAACGTCGAGCGTGGCGTAAAACGGATAGTCGAAACATTCCAGAAAACCAAACGTGTCGGCAGTCTTCGGATCTGAACCCATCGGATGTCCCCAGAACGATCCCCCGTCCGCCAGAATATACATTTCGTTGAACAACATCCCGCGATACCACAGTGGTTTGCTTTCGTCATTAATGAATGGAGCCTGCCACGAATCAATCTCATCGCTCCATTGGGCGGCATTCACCAGTCCATCGCGGGCTATGTCCCAGGAGTTTGTTCCGGTCGTGCCGTAGAAATTCGTGTAGTGCCGATACCACTTGCGCCCCGATCCGAAAGTCACAATCGGCATGTCCCACGAAATCACCATGGGGATTACACGCTTCTCGCCTGGCTTCAGCGTAAATCGAACTGCGATCGCTCCTGCGAGATGCTCTCCACTGCTCACCCAGGATTGATCGCTATCAGAAAGACGCCCATCCGCAGCGAAAGGCTTCCATATCTGGTCGGTGGTTTCCGGGACAAATGTTGTCTGGTAAGAGACTTCAACACCGGGCGATTCAAGCGTGGCAATGGTCATCTGACCGTCCCAATCGTCTTTTACGCCGTTGGGATGTATGCGGTCGAAGACGATTCCCTTCATCTGCCCGTTTCCTCCCTCGTCCTTCGTGACAAACCGGTCGTGGTTCCCGGCATCGAGCGCACCATTCATGTTCGGCGAAAAATCGCGGAACCAACCAAGCATGTTGGTCCATGAGAGCAGAACAGAAATTGTGACAGTCTTGTCGGTTGGGTTTTCGGCGTGCCAGCGATAGACGGCAACCGGATAGCTGCTTTCGCGATAATTGTTCGGCAAAACCGGTGAGAATTGTTCGAGCGTTACGTGCGCGGAAAACTTATCCCAGCGGTAGTCATACCAGGATTTCGGATACAGCGAATAATAATCACCCGCCCCTACTGGGTAATCCCATTTCCAGCTACTGAGTTCTCCTCTATCCGGATGCCCGGCCGTCAGCACTTGTGCAACTCCCTCTGACGCGCCTTCCACTTTCTGATACATGGCAAACTGGTTTGCCCAGACTGTCTGGTACTTGTGAACTCCGCCCTTCACATGCCAGCGGGCGAAGTCTCCGCGGTAGGTTCGCGAGAAAGTACCCGCGCCGAAACCACCCACCGGCGCACCCTGCCAATAGCCGTCGTCAATCATTCCAGTTGCAGCCAGCGCGGGTTTTCGTCCACCAGCATTCTCGAGCGGTAAACCAATCGGCCGTCTCCACGCCGCCTTGGGGATCGTATCCCCAGCCCACAACCACGATGCGGAGAGAAACATAAAGAAAAACAAGGACCACTTCTCTGCTAGCCGAAAATTCATGCAAGTCCCCTTTATCGGGTTGGAACATCACACGACACAAAAGTTCGTATTTTATAGAGACTGAACCCGAATAGGAAGCGGTATTCCTGCCTGCAGTGATCCTGAGAGACTTTGAGTCCCGAAGGATCTTGGGCGGATTGGCACTATCGCTCCTGTTTAGCGAATCTGCATTGCTTCATCTCTGAAGTATGTCCATGGTATAATGACTATAGTCGTAACACCTCCATGAAAACCATAGCAGCAGGTGTATTTAAAACGAATTGTCTTGCGATCATGGACGAGGTTAAGTCAAAGCGGGAGACAGTTCTGATCACTAAGCACGGACGCCCGGTGGCCAAGCTTGTGCCGGTAAATACGGACGTTGACGAGATATTCGGGTTCTTCGAGGGTAGGGGCTCCGTCACCGGCAATGTAGTTTCCCCGGCTCTTTCTCCGAAAGAGTGGGGCAATCTACGATTGAGAAACTCTCGATGATTCTGGTGGATACCCATGTTGTGTTATGGCTCGGCCTTGCTCCAGACAAGATTTCAAGGACAGCCAGAACAGCCATTGAGGGGGCTCGTCAGGGCGGCCAGGGGCTTGCGATATCAGATATAACTCTTTTTGAAATTGCGATGATTGTTAGCAAAGGCTGCGTCAAGCTGAACGCCAGCCTGGAAACATTTCTTTCAGAAGTTGAGGCGAGATTTGTAGTCTTGCCACTCAATGGCCAGGTATGCGTACGGGCCATGGACCTGCCGGACAGCTACCCTAAAGACCCCGCGGACCGCATTATCGGCGCTACCGCGCTCGTGGAAGGATATCCTCTCATCACATCGGACAATGAAATTAGGCGGTCGAGAGCGTTCCCCACTATCTGGTGAAGGAAAAGCGAGTGTCGGGCAATCGAAAATTATCCGCCGCGGGCTGCCCTCCGGAATGTGCAAATCTCTGAGGTTGCTTTAATCTTTCCAAATTGAGGAGATGGGCGAAAATCAATGGAACGACAGCGCTAACTGCATGGAAACGAACCGGTTGTTTGCAATATTGTTAACCCCTCCGCCCGCTAGAGTAACTAAAATGTCCACGGAAAATTCAACACGTCCAAGCTTCCACAGTGTTTTCCACAGGAGGGATGTGTGGCAAATGCCTTCCGAACCGGCCTAATATCACTCCGGCGAACCCATCCCGGCCGCCAGGGACTCAAAGCGCGTTGAGTTCTTCAAGAAGGCCATTTTGATCCTTCCAGTGGGGCCATTTCGCTGCTTGGCGATGATGATTTCAGCGACTCCCTCCAGCTCCGGCTCGTCCGGCTTATAGACCTCTTCGCGGAAAATGAAAGCTACAACATCGGCGTCCTGTTCGATGGATCCCGACTCCCGCAAGTCCGCGAGTTGAGGACGGTGATCGCCGCCACGGCTTTCCGGCGCGCGGCTCAATTGCGACAAGGCAACCACCGGCACTTTTAATTCCTTGGCCAATCCTTTCAAGCCGCGGGAAATTGCCGAAACTTCCTGAGTCCGATTCTCATAACGGCGCCCACCGCCCGACATGAGCTGGAGATAATCAACAATAATTAGATCCAGTCTTCCCTGGGATTGCTGCAAGCGCCGCGACTTGGCACGCATTTCACTGAGTGAAATTCCAGGCGTGTCGTCTATGAAAATCGGAGCTTGGGCAAGTTGCTCCATAGCCTCCACAACCTTAGCCATATCTTCACGCCAGAGCGAACCGGTACGCATCTTGTGCGAATCTACTTTCGCCTTCGAGCACAACAAGCGCAGCAGCAGAGCCTCGCGGGACATTTCCAGCGAAAACATTCCGACCACCTTTTGATCTTCGATCGCCGTATTTTCCGCGATATTCATGGCGAATGCTGTCTTTCCCATGGAGGGCCGCGCCGCAATGATGATCAGATCCGATCGCTGAAATCCGCTAGTCATCTCGTCAAGGTCTGTGTAGTGAGTAGCGAGACCGGTAATGCGCTGCCCCCGTTGCAGCAGGGCATCCACGGAACCGAACGATTCCTTGACGATCTCCTGGATACCCATGAATCCGCGGCCAATGCGTTTCTCGGAAAGTTGGAAAATCGCGGCTTCGGCGTCATTGAGAATCTCTTCAGCGGGATCGCTTTGATCGGCCGCACGGGTGATCGCTGCATTGGCGGCATGAATGAGTCCCCGCAGCAAAGCTTTGTCGCGGACGATCTTTATATAGTGCTCGATACTTGGACGGTCGGGAACTCCGTCCATCAGGCCCGAGATATAGCCGACGTCCCCGATGCTCTCGAGTTCCTTGCTGCGCCTCAGCTCTTCGATCAGCGTGATGAAGTCTGCGGGACGCGAAGACTCCATTAACTCTGTGATTCGGGAATAAATTCGGCGGTGAGAGTCCAGCGAAAAGTCTTCGGGACGAAGATGTTCGGCGGCTTCGTTGTATGAGAAGTTGTCGAGGAGGATAGCCCCTAAAATGGAGCGTTCGGCCTCAACATTCGCCGGTAAAGTATGCGCAAGGCTGTATTCGCTTGTGGCCATGTTGCTTCTGTTCTAAAGAATTTGAGTGCGAAGGATTGCTGAATGAGTTGACCGAATCATAACCTCATCCTGACTGTGCATTCGAAGAGCTTATTCGGAAAACTCGGAACAAACTCAATTTTCTTGGCGGCACGATTGCAGGTTAATTCATTCAATTCGGAGAGGCAAATAAAAAGCGAACATCACACGAATGGAAATGGCTATTCGATCTCTGGAAAGGAAAATAATAGGAACCGAAATAAATACGGCCCAAGCCAGCCACCTGGGCCGTATTTTTGAGTTGTCTTGTCGAAACGTCACTTCAATGTGGCATCGCACCCTGCAAAAACAGCGCTCCGTAGAGAGCTTGTCTCCGACTGTGGTACGTCTCCCAATCTCCGTTTCCGGACTGTGACGTGCTTTAATTGCGAGTCCGGCGGCAAAGTCATGACCGTGGAGGAGGACCCTCTGAGGAGGCCATAACTCTCAAAATTTCCTCGTCCGCCGAAGCGTGTTTTAGAAACTTGCGGCAGTTCTCCTCAAAAACCGCCAAAGCCGCCGGCTGCATCGCAATCAGCTTTTTCTCAAAGACATCTCAAGCTGCACTGTCGGCACTGTGCTTGAATGCAAAATCATTCGCAAGCGCAATCTTGTCTTCAATTGTGGAGAAGCTGTGCGATATGAAAGTTGCTTGTGGAAAGAAGAGGAAAATCGGAGATGCTCGTAAAGAAACACCCGCCCACCTCATAGCGGATGACTTCCGCTACCAGGTGTTGTACGCCGTTCCGTCGCTCGAGATGGCCTCTGACGAGCTGTGCACGTCATCAATACCCGAGTCTTCCTGGTCCACGGACATGACGGTTGAATCTTCTTGTTCAACTGTCCAGTCGGGCTTGGTAGTCATGGGATCATTGGGTATTTGCTTAATGTATCCGGCCTGCACAATATCATCCAGCGATTGCGGAGCCTTTTCTTTATCTAGAGTATATTGCGAAATCACCGACCGCAATGTGAATAAGTTCTGCCGTAAAACTGATTCTCTCGCATGCACCACGGAAGCGCGATAATTTGGAACAGCAACCGCTACCAGAATGAGGATAATGCTGATGACAATCATCAACTCAATCAGGGTGAAGCCACGGCTGCGTTTTCCAGAGCGTGCCATTACCAGTCCTTATATTTAGTGCCGTCGAGCCCTGTGTCCTGCGACTTCGTGTAAACGTCGAAAACGTCGTCTCCGCTCCAGGACGTGGAATCGGGATCATCTTGCATAGCTCGCAATCCCCAGTCGGTTTTATTCGTCATGGGGTCTATCGGTATTCTGCGCAAAAATTTCAGTTTCTTGCCGCTCACATCCACGCCATTTACCAGCGTATCCAGATCGGGAGGATAGTTCTCCGATCCCACCTTAGTCTGAAAGGCACCTCGGTCTGCCGCATCCTTGTAACGGTCAATGGCGTCGCGCATTTCCCACAGATCTGACCGCAAATCGTGCTCTTTCTGGCGTTTGATCGTGACTCGAACCATAGGTATGGCCAAACCCGTTAGAATGGTCAAAATCGTGGTCGCGACGATCAACTCAATGAGAGTGAATCCCCGAAACTTCTTCTTGACACCGCAAATATATGGACAAGTCATTACTTTAATGCCCCGTGCAACTTGATGAACTCTACTGAATCGCAACTTGCGCTACAGTGCCGGCGACCGGCAAAGCCTGCATCCCCGGGTCGCGCGCACCACCTCGTGAAATCGCCAATGTGGAAGCTCCCGGGGCCTTGGCTTTGAAAGTTAAGGTCGCAACGGTTCCCTGCCCCGAAACTCCATTCGCGCCCGGCGGCCGAGTCGCGTTAATTTGCAAACTGCCTGTCTCGTCGTCATCGCGATGCATCAATGCGACGGTTTGTCCATCCTGCGAGAGAAATGCCCCGTTGGAAACATTTACCACCTGCAAGAGTTTGGGGTTGTAATTTACTTCGAGTGGAACCGAATAGGCGTTTTGCACGCCTGAAAGCACAATGTTTACGGCAAACGTAGAGCCCGTGTGTTCGGAGATCGAAGGAGGATCGAACGCGAAGCTAGCTCCGCTGGGATTTGCGATTGTTGGTTGAGAGGGTGATTGCGACATGGAGGGCGCAATCGTCTGAGACAGCGGAGTTCCGGCTGTCGAAGCGCCGGCTGGGTTCTCGGCGGACACCCCATGACTCATCTGTCGCAACCCAATGGCATTTGCTGTGCCAACATCAATGCCCCGTTGATTGAGATCGGTAAGAACCACCCCTCTGACAATATGGGGGATAAGCACAAAAACGGTCTCAGTTTCCCGTCGTTCGGTATTTGTCTGTCCGAACAAATATTTCAAGATTGGGATTTGCGCCAATCCTGGAATTCCACTCAACGACCGGCTCTGAGAATCCTCAAGCATTCCGCCCAGTAGGTTTGCTTCGCCTTCCTTCAAACGAACTTCATGATCAATCTTTCTCTGTCCAATTACAGGCTGGCTGATCCCGCCGATATTCTGAAAAGAATCCACGGCGGAAATGTCCATCGTGATCTTTAAAGTTACGTCGCCATCGGAGTGGACTTTGGGAGTGATATCTATATTGACCCCGACATCGGTGTATTGAAATTGGGTATTAACTAATGGGTTAATCCCAACGCCTCCGATTCCGGGCTGAAACGAACCTGTGGCTATGGGTATGCGCTCACCGATCTTAAGGGAGGCCTTTTGACCATCCACGCAACGAATTTGCGGGTTTTGAATGAGCTTGCTATTGCTGTCGCTAAAGAGTGCCGTTGCCGTCGCCTGCGAAATAGTAACCTGAAAATTCGTGGCATTCAGATTCCCCAGGCTATTGAGGTTGATCCCACTACCTCCAGTCCCAGTGGTCGTTCCCCCGGTGACGGTTGATGTTCCGTTTGTAACGGTGGTTGTACTCGTCGTATTAAAATTCGACTGCAATTGCACGGTGGCGCTGGTCGGAGGATTGATGCCGAGAGTGCGGGTCTTATCGCGGCTGATCTGCATGATCGCCACGTCAACGATCACCTCAGGCTTTGACTTATCGAGATCGTCTACAAGTTTTTCCGCGAGCGCAATCTGATCGGGAGTACCGCGCACAATGATCGCCCCCTCTGACTGTAGAGGCTGAATTCGCGAAATTTCCAGGATTTGGCGGAGCGCGTTCACTACATCCTGCAATTCGGTGGGCTGCGAGAGGTTTGCGAGATAAAAAGTCTTGATAACACTTTGTTCGATCTCTTTGCGCTTGGCAGGATTGTCGGCGGCGATGAAGATAGTGTTCGGCGTTACGGGCCGCCAAAAAGTCTTGGATTCCATCGCAATAATTTCCAAAGATTCTTCGAGCGAGACGGAATTCAATTCGACTTTTATGCGCCGTGAAGTGTAATCCGGGTCGAACAACACATTGATTCCGGCAAGCCTGCCCACTGTCTCATAAATGACCTTAGTGTCTTCGGTGATTTTCAGATTGATCGGGATGTTCGGGATGGCTGCCAGGTCAACCGGCCCAGCGGCCTCTTGTACTCTTCTATCTAACGCTGAAGGTGCCGCTGAAGCCTTCGGACTGGCCGTCTTGACAGCCTCAATCATTTGTTTAGTGCGAACCACTTCCTGTCGAGCTATGGCACTGGAAGGATCAATCTCCACTGCTTTCTGAAATTCGATCAGCGCATCATCCAACTTTCCCGCTTCACGCATTAGCTGCCCGCGGTGTACGTGGGAAGCGCCGGCGAGGAATCGCAATCGCTCGTAAGAGGACCGATAACTCGTGTCCTGCGGCTTCTGGCTATAAGCCTGCTTATAAAAATCGTAAGCTTGTTCGTAGTTTTGGCGGGCTTCGGCGTCTTTGCCTTTGTTATATAAGGACTTGGCGCTTTCAGCCACCGCAGGCAAAGTCACAGCTAGAACAAGCAAAGCGATAACCGCCGGTCGAAACTGGCTTCTGATCACTGATTCCTCGCAGGCAAGTCTTCTTCGTGGATCAAGCATGACTCGAGGTGGGGCATCCCGATTTTTGCTGTAGAAGACGTGAGATGGCTGATTATAGCATTGCCTTCTGAGCTACCGAAATTGCTGTTTTGATTACCTTTAGCCACTTTGGTACCACTCCCGATAGCTATTGTGCGCCGGCGTTTCTGAATGGCCGAACGCGTTTTTTTGATTGCCCGGATATGCGGTAACCTATCCAGGCCCGTATGGCTCGCCAATCCAGTTATCCAGTTAAGCCTAATCCCGAGAAAAACCCCCGGCGCGATCCCACGGCCGCGGGCCAACGTGATGCCGCCGTTAATAGGATCGCTGCTCACAACTACTTCTTGCTGGAAAAATTTGAGACGGGAGTTGTTTTGAGCGGCACCGAGGTGAAATCCGTGCGTGCCGGCCTGACCAATCTCAAGGACGCCTACGGATTGATCAAAGACGGCGAACTTTGGCTGTTGAATTGCCATATCGGTCCCTATGAGCACGGAAACATTTTTAACCATGCGCCTCTACGCACCCGCAAGCTTTTAGTACACAAAGAAGAACTTCGCAAGCTGATCGGGAAAACGCAGCAGCGGGGCCTGACGCTTATTCCTACCCGGATGTACTTCAAAAACGGAAGAGTGAAATTAGAGCTCGCTTTAGCAAAAGGAAAGCAATTGTGGGACAAACGCGAGACAGAACGTCGCCGTACCGCCGACAAGGAAGCGCGAGATGCCGTGTCGCGGAGCCGCAAGGCATGAAGAAGTAGCAAACTTACTGAAAAATATGAAGTCTGGAACCTTTTACGCGGGGGCGGTTTCAGGCATCCTAGATGACCGGGCATTACCCTGAAAAAGGGAAACTTTCTCATTGAATTGGGTTTATAACTTAAGACGACTCAAGGAGACGAATATGAAATCGCTTCGAATATGTGCCGCCTTGTTGGCCGCAGCAATCGCAGTTCCCGCATTCGGACAAGTTTCGCTTTACATTGGAACGCCGCCACCGCCACTGCGTTATGAGCGTCGCGGGGCGATCCCAGGTCCGGGATTCGTCTGGGTCGAAGGATACTGGGCCCCCAACGGCCATCGCTATCGTTGGGTTCCTGGACACTGGGAACGTCCGCCGTACGAAGGCGCATATTGGAACCATCCCCACTACGACCATTATCAGGAGGGCTGGCAATTGCACGAGGGCCACTGGGACCACGAGGATCATGACAATGGCCACTGGCGGGGTCACGACGACCATGACGACCATCACTAGACGAGACGACTAAACCTAAGTTAAGGCAACGCACCCCGGAAGCCATTTCGGGGTGCTTTCTTTTTAAATCCAGCAATACCTCTCGCCTCAGCGCTGGTTCCAAACTAAAGTGTCGGCGATTCCTCCAACTGAGCAATATGGAACAGTTCTCAGATTGGTATTGAACTACGCTCGAGAACAGAATTGAAGAACGTAGTAGGTCCTCCCAGTTAACACAGGAATTCGAGATCTCAGTTTTCGAGATTCAAGTTTTCGATATCCAAATTAAAGGGAAAAGCGTTTTCGTCCGATGGTTATCTGAAAGTGTCATTTGCAATTTACATTACCGGCTTTGTGATCGTCGTGGCTGGCCTAATCTATGGCGCTGTCCTGATGCACATACCGGCACATTGGATCTTGGTGGGTGGAATCATATTGGTGGGAATTGGAATTCTGACTGGAGTAAAGGTGACCCGACAAAAGGATTCGTCACCCTAGATTTGCGAAAACGCATTGCCCGACGTAGAAATCGAACCTCACACTTGGAATTCACAGGAGATAAATAATGAAATTGAAATGGTTATGCGGCCTGTTGTTGATGACGGCGATCACGGTCCCGTCTTTTGCCCAGGTTTCCCTTTACATCGGAAGTGCTCCCCCTCCCATTCGATATGAGCGGCGAGGAGATGCCCCGGGGCCCGGCTACAGCTGGGTCGAGGGCTATTGGGCACCGAACGGCCACCACTATAAATGGGTGCAGGGACATTGGCAGCAGCCGCCTTACCAGGGCGCATACTGGAACCATCCTCACTACGATCACTATCAACAGGGCTGGCAACTGCACGAAGGCCACTGGGACCATGAAGATCACGACAACGGCCACCGGGACGACCAGAATCACGATGACCACCGGGACCACAACGATAATCACTAGAAAGCGGGCCGAGTTATTGCCCCCGAAACACTCCGGAGTAGTTTTCCGGAGTTTTTTTTTCAGCCACGCCTTGGCAGGAGCGCCATTCAGTCTATTACTCGCTGACTAATCCCAGGTCTCGCAAATGCGGCGAGACCTGGCGCACCCGAAGTTACTTCTGAGCATGATTCCGTCTCCCGCTTGCACTTTTCCCTTCCTCCCGACGATACTGTTTCAATCCATGAAAACAAATCTCTCTGTTGCAAACCCTCCTGAAGTTGAAACCGAGTGCCTTGTCGCCGTTGTTCTTGATCGGGGCACAAAAGACAAAACTGAAATATTTATCGAAACCAGCGATGGTGCCGTCAAAGAAGCCGCACAAGAAATTATTGGCAGCGGAGAAATTTCCGGCAAGCTTTTCGAGATGACCTTGCTGCACCATCCTTCGAAATTGAAAGCCAAGCGCCTGTTGCTGATTGGCGGAGGAAAGTCGAAGAATTTCACGGCGTCGGAGTTAAGGAAGCTGGCCGGCGCAGCGGTGCGTTTTCTTAAGTCAAAAAGTGTCCGCAGTTTCGCGTTTCTCGCCCCTGATGGAAATGTCAAAAACGAACAGGCGGTGAGTGCGATTGTCGAAGGCGCATTCGTTGGCAACTTCGATTCTGACACCTATAAAAGCGATCGTAAAGATAAGAAGATTGATGCAATCACCGTAATTGCTCGCGGCGATCAAGCGGCTTTGACTCAGGCGATGGAACAAGCTCGCATCATTGGCGAATCACAGAATTTCACTCGCGAACTGGTGAATGAACCCGGTAACCACTTGACTCCCACAATGCTCGCTGAGCGCGCGCGAAAGATGGCCGCGGAAGTCGGCCTCAAGTGCGAAGTCCTTGACGGCGAAAAAATCCGCGGCTTGAAGATGGGAGCATTTTGGGGAGTGTCACAAGGATCGGACGAGCCCCCGGCGCTGATCGTGTTGCGTTATGAACCTGCCGGCGCGCCGGAGAAACCGGTTTTGGGCCTGGTTGGAAAAGCAATCACCTTCGACTCTGGCGGAATTTCCATTAAACCCGCCGACGGAATGGAAAAGATGAAATATGACATGGCCGGTGGCGCAGCCATGTTGGGAGTCATGCGCGGCATTGCTCTTCTGAAGCCGAAAATTAAAGTAACCGCGATTATTTGCGCGTCTGAAAATATGCCTTCCGGCAAAGCTCAAAAACCGGGAGACGTGCAGATTTCCATGTCAGGAAAATCCATCGAAATCATTAACACCGATGCCGAAGGACGGTTAGTGCTCGCTGACGGCCTCTCCTACGCCCGCCAGCTCGGCTGCACTCATCTGGTTGACGCGGCCACATTGACAGGTGCAGTAGTCGTGGCACTGGCACACGTCAATGCCGGGGTCTTTGCGAACGACGACAAACTGTATGAGCAATTCAGCAAAGCCGTGAATAATGCTGGAGAAAAATTCTGGCGATTGCCGCTCGATGAAGAGTACCGGGAAATCATGAATTCGAACATCGCTGACATCGTGAACTCTGGCGGACGCTGGGGAGGCGCGATCAGCGCCGCAATGTTCCTGAAGGAGTTTGCCGAGGACACACCATGGCTCCATCTGGATATAGCAGGTACTGCGTGGATGGAAGACAACAAGCCATGGATTGCGAAAGGGCCCTCAGGAATCGCAGTGAGGTCTTTAATTGAGTTTGCGAGAGAATTTTCGTAAGGCGGCTCTCTGCTGGAAACGTTGACAGGCAACCATTCAGGGCCTCCGGCATCTGATGGCGGCCAATGTTCAAATGACTTAATGTTTAAATCGTCGCACGGCACTTCTTCCGAGGAGATTCCATGAAACCCTTGTTCACGGTCGGGCTGGTTGTCTTGATTTTAGGAATTCTTTCGTTCTTTGTTCCTGTGCCGCACTCAGAACATCACGGCGTCAGCGCCGGCGACGTCCACCTGGGCGTCACCACTCATCATGAAGATCGTGTGCCTCCGGTCGTAAGCATCGTGCTGCTTGTTGTGGGCGCTGGATTAATGCTCGGCGGACGCGGAAAAAGTTAACATCACATTACCGCTGGAACAGCGATTCCCATCACCGATAGAATCCGCGTCAACTCGCGGCGCACCACAAACACCGTCGCCAGAAGAAACTTTTTGCGCTGCTCATCCAGTTCACCAAGTACGGGACGCTGGTGATAGAAAACATTGAACAGCTGCGCCAGTTGAAATGCATGCTTGGCGAGATAAGCCGGCTCAGTCGTGACAATCGCCTGGTCAATGACATAGGAAGTCTTTGAGGCCGCCAGCCAGAGCGCCCAAAGGTCATCTGTATCGGAACCGTTGAGATACGTGTCGAGCTCCGGGGTAGAGACGTAGCTTGCTACGTCTTCTTCAATACCTTTGAATTCAATTCCCGCCTTGCGAAAAATATTCGTGGCTCGCACCACCGCGTATTGCGCGTAAGGACCAGTTTCCCCTTCAAAACTCAGCGCTTCTTTGAAATCAAATGCGATGACCGATTGCTTTGTAAACTTGAGCATGAAGTAGCGCAGCGCCCCGACCGCGATCTGCGCAGCGATTGTAGATCGCTCGCTTTCGTTCACTTCAGGGTGCCGCGAGTCCACCTCCGCTTTTGCCGAGGCGATCAGCCGATCAAGCAGATCGTCGGCTTTCACTCCGAACCCTTTGCGCCCCGAAACTTCAATATACGGACGCTTGGTGTCTTCCTCAGAAAGCTCGTAACCCAATTCCGCGGCGCATCGCGGAGTAAGCGCAACCATCTCGTAGGAAAAATGTGTGTAGTGATTAGCTTGATCGTTGTATCCCAGCCCGCGCAATGCATCAACGACGGTGTTCTGCGCCTCGGACTGTCGGGCATCAATCACGTTGTAAATTTCCGCGACACCTCCGAAATGCGGATGATCCGGTAGCCCCTCCGTGCTGGATATCCAGCAATCATGGCCATTTGGATAGCGATAGAATTTACAATACTCGAAATCGCGCCCCAGCAATCCAAACTTCCACATGTGATAGGCAATATCTTTGCCGACGTAACCGACCGTCCCGTTCGAACGCACGATCACCTTCTGGTCTTCTTCGGAAACTGCGTCATCGGCCGCATCGCCCGAGTCCGCATTCGAGTGTTCATTGGATTGAGCTGTCCCTCCCCGCCGCATTACCCAGCAGCCTTTATTCTTGCCCTTGTCCTCGAAGAACAAGACGCCCCCAGCTTTCAATTTTTCGAAAGCCGCATCCCAGAAGTGCAGCTTTAAAATTTCGCTCTCTCGCGGCAGAAAATCGTATTCGATGTCGAGCCGGTCCATGGTTTCAAGGTGCCGCTTTAGAACAGCCACGGAAATCAGGTCGGCGATGGCAGCGCTTTCGGTATCACCCTGTTCGATATCGTGAAGGGTTTGTGAACGAACTTGCAGGTTCTGATTGTCCTCCTGATACCAGGCGGAAGCGCGAGCGTACAGATCCCAGCAGTAATAATCGAATCGAGGCTCGCGGGTGAGTTGCTCAATTTCCGCATGTGACTTTTCCTGAATATGCAGAAAACCAACCACTACATCGGCGACTTGCACGCCCGTATTGTCAATGTAGTTCTGCACGTCCACCTTTCTTCCGGAAAATCGCAGCAGACGGACAAAAGTATCTCCAAGAATTGCGTTTCGAAGGTGACCGACATGGGCTGCCTTATTCGGATTAATGCTCGAATGCTCGACTAGAACTTTGCCATCAGGAATTTCGGATCCCGGTGTTTCATCTTCGGCCAGAGACGTCGCCATCAATCCACGTTTTAGATACGCATTGATGTATCCAGCCCCTGCGACGGCAAACTTCTCAAAGCCATCAATCTCACCGATGCCGGCCACGATTTCTTCCGCGATTTTTCGCGGAGCCTTGCGAAGTTTTTTCGCCAGTTCGAACGCCAGAGGTAGTGCGTACTCCCCAAGATCCACACGAGGTGGCTGTTCAATCACAATGTTCGGCAAATCGAGGTTATATGTTCGGCCGAGAAACTCGCGAATGTGATCGCTAAGCTTGTGCTGGAAATGGCGGTACAAGAGTCCCTCTAAGTGATTGAAGAAGATAGTGATTGTAGCAGAGAGCTTAGATCGCGCAGGTTTGACGGCATTGCCCGCGTTCCCTATGATGAAAATCAGTCGTTGGTCGTTTGCGGTTGGTCGTCGGCCAATTATTCTCTCGCGGTGACGCAGCCCCTGTGGTCTTGCCAACGACCAACGACCAACGACGGAATTCCGCCATGCGCATAGCTTACCTCGATTGTTTCTCCGGAATCAGCGGCGACATGTTTGTGGGTGCGCTTCTCGATGCCGGTGTTCCGGCAAAGCTTCTGCAGGATGCGGTTGCGGGATTAAATATTGGAGCGCGGTTAGAAATTTCGCGGGTGAATCGCGGCGGCATCAGTGCCTCCAAAGTGGATGTCTATACTCCCGAAGGAAAAGATCGGCCGCGAGGATCAACCCCCGCGAAGACGCAGGCGCCGGGCCACGAACATTCTCATGATCACGCCAGCCACCGTCATGACCTTGAGCACGCGAGTAGTCATTCCCATGAGCATATTCATTCGGAAGGGCCAAATCGCGGACTGAACGAGATTCGCGAAATCATTTTGAAGGCGGAGTCAGTCACCGACGACGCAAAACGCACCGCGATTAAAATATTCGAGGCTCTGGGCGCCGCCGAAGCGAAAATTCACAACATGGATATCGCCTCAGTGCATTTTCACGAAGTCGGCGCTATTGATGCGATGGTGGATATCGTCTGCGCTGCCGTCGGCTCCGAAGCTCTCAACGTAGATCAAATTATCTGCTCGCCATTAAACGTCGGCGGGGGCACGGTAGAGTGTGCTCACGGAGTTTCCCCGGTACCAGCGCCCGCAACCATCGAACTTCTAAAGGATGCGCCTGTTTATTCATCTGGCATTCAGGCTGAATTGGTGACCCCCACGGGGGCGGCTATCGTAAGAACTCTGGTGACCCGTTTTGGCGAGTTTCCGCGAATGAAGATTGAAAGGGCGGGTTATGGTGCGGGCACTCGCGAGTTCTTTGGCCACCCGAATGTAGTGCGGCTGACCATAGGCAAGTCTCAGCCTGACACCGTTGGCTTAACTTCGCAGGAGACGATTACGGTACTGGAGGCGAATCTGGACGATCTCAATCCGCAGGTATTTGGCTACGTCATGGATCGTCTTCTCGAAGAAGGGGCGCTGGATGCGTTCGGAATTCCAGTGCAAATGAAAAAGAATCGCCCAGGCATGCTGCTAACAGTTCTATGCAAACCAGAGGATGCCGCGGCGCTGTCCCATTTAATCTTTACCGAGACCAGCACATTGGGCATTCGGCGGCGGGATGAACAGCGGCAGACACTTACACGAAAATGGGTCAATGTGTCCACGCAATGGGGCGACGTGCGGTTAAAAGTCGCCAACTTGAATGGAACCATCACTAACTACGCGCCTGAGTATGAAGATTGCCGGAGAATCGCGACAGAAAATCACGTGCCGCTGAAGGATGTAATGCAAGCAGCGCTGAGTGCGTATGGGAAGGGGACGAAATCCTGAGGGTGGGCAAATAGCTTTGAAAGGGCGCGGCTTTCAGCCGCGCCGTTAACAATTGCAAAGTAGTTTCGGCGTGGCTGAAAGCCGCGCCCTTTCAAAACACGGTCGGGCCCGCGCAATTCGCGTCGTCCTATGGAGAATGTTCTCTAACAAGAAGCTGAAATGTCCAAAAAGTTCTACATCACGACTCCGATCTACTATGTCAATGCCCGACCCCACATCGGACATGCCTACACCACCATCGCGTGCGACGCCATCGCGAGGCGGCAGCGCATGCTCGGTGCCGATACATTTTTCCTGACTGGCACCGACGAGCACGGACAGAAGATCGAACGCGCTGCGCAAGCCGCTGGGAAAACTCCGCAAGAATTCGCAGATGACGTCTCCAACAAGTTCCGGGCTTTGTGGAAACGCATGGGCATCAGCAACGATGACTTCATCCGCACGACAGAAGACCGGCACACGCGGCGGGTGCAGGAACTCTGGCGGCTTATCCGCGACAACGGTTACATCTATAAAGGCAGCTATACCGGCCAATACTGCGTGTTTGATGAACTTTACGTGGACGTAGGCCCCGGCGAGCCTTGCCCAGAATGTAATCGGCCGACCGAAACTGTCCACGAAGAAAATTATTTCTTCAAGCTTTCGGCATTCGAAGATAAGTTGCTTGCTCTGTACGCCGATCCGAATTTTATTCGCCCCGAAACCCGGCGCAATGAAGTGACATCGTTTGTGCGCTCGGGATTGCGCGACTTATCTATTAGCCGCAGCACGTTTTCATGGGGCATCCCCGTGCCAGACGACCCCAAGCACGTGATCTACGTATGGCTCGATGCTCTGGCAAATTACATAACCGCAATCGGGTTCGGATCGTCTCACCCCGGCGCCCAACAGGCATTCCGAAAATACTGGCCTGCCGATCTGCAAATGATCGGTAAAGAAATCGTGCGCTTCCATTGTGTTTACTGGCCAGCATTTTTGATGGCTGCTGACTTGCCGCTTCCAAAAGGCATCGTAGCCCATGGGTGGTTGCTGTTTGAAGAAAGCAAAATGTCGAAGTCGCGCGGAAATATCGTTCGCACGGAGACGATTCTCGACGTGCTCGGAGCAGACGCGTTGCGCTATTTTCTATTGCGCGAAATCGTGTTCGGTCAGGATGGTTCGTTCTCGTTCGATGCGCTGGTGCAGCGATACAACTCAGACTTGGCGAACGGCCTTGGAAATCTTGCCAGCCGCACGTTAACCATGATCAAGCGATACTTCAACGGCGAAATTCCCCGTCAGTCGCCGGGCCTTGAAGCGGGCGACAGTGCTGTTGCGGAATTGGCCACAAAAGCGATTGGCGGCTATAACGCTTTTTTCGATCAGCAGCAATTCTCCCGTGCCTTGGAAACGGCCTGGGGATTGGTCGCCGCGGTGGATAAATACATTGTCGAGAACGCTCCGTGGTCGCTCGGCGAGAAAGCCGACGAATCCAGCCGGGACCGCCTCGCGACCATTCTCTATACGTCCGCAGAGGCTCTGCGAATCGTCACCGCTCTGTCGCATTCAGTAATTCCTGACGCTACAGCGAAGATATGGTCGCAACTTGGATTGGGCAACATCCAAGAATTTGACTTGTCCGGATTGAAATGGGGACAACTTCAGCCAGGAACGAAACTTGGAAACATTGAAGCGGTGTTCCCGCGCGCTGACAAAAGCGCAATCGAAAGGATGCAACAGATGGAAGAGCAAGAACGAAGTGGGGCTGGCACGGCCGAGGTGCAATCTTCGGTTTCTAGCGCTCCGACGGGCGCAGTTGCCGAGACGCCTAGGTCTGCAGCCGAAGGTCAATCGGCTCCAAGCACAACCGTGACCGCCTCCAACGGAAAAATCAGCATTGATGATTTTGCCAAGGTCGAATTACGGGTTGCTCTGGTCAAGGTTGCGGAACGCGTGCCGAAAGCTGACAAATTGTTGCGTCTCGAAGTGGACCTCGGAACGGAAACGCGCCAGATCCTGGCGGGGATTGCCGAGTCTTACTCTCCTGAGTCGCTGATCGGACGCAAAGTCGTAGTCGTGACAAACCTTGCGCCCCGGAAGATGCGTGGATTGGAATCGAACGGCATGATCGTGGCCGCGTCTCCGGAAGGGGGAAAAGCAGTGCTGGCGGGATTTCTCGAGGACGTGCCAGTTGGGACGAGATTGAAATGAAGAATGTCGCCGAGTTTCACCCGGCCTGACGGGTGGGGACGCCCCTCTCCACACAAGAATAAACATGTTTGTTGACTCCCATGCACATCTCGAAGGAGAACGGTACGACGCCGACCGCGATCAGGTTCTCGCCCGCGCGCGAGAGAGCGGCGTTGAAACGATTCTGGCTATCGGCATCGGTACAGGTCCGGGCTCATTGGACTGCGCGATTCAGTTGGCCGCAAAGCACGATTTTATTTATGCCACCGTCGGCATTCATCCTCACGAAGCCATCCTCGCGAAGGAAGTAGATTTCTTGGAACTGGAACAGTTGGCCACGCGGCCAAAGGTGATTGCCTGGGGCGAAATCGGCCTGGATTACTATTACGACCATTCGCCGCGAGAAATCCAGCAACAGGTTTTTATCAAGCAACTCGAATTAGCACGAGCGGCAAAGCTTCCCGTGATCATTCATTGCAGACCGTCCGAAGGCGAGAACGCCTGGCAAGATTGTCTCAGCCTGTTGCACGATCATTGGTCATCGACTGGATTGGGTGGAATACTGCACTGTTTCACTGGGACTTCAATTCATGCCAGGCGAGCCCTCGACATGGGCTTCTTGATTTCATTTGCCGGGAACATTACCTTTCCCAAGGCGCAACCTATCCGCGACGCGGCGAAAGAGATACCATTAGATCGCATCCTGATTGAAACCGACTCGCCATTTTTGGCGCCAGTTCCGCATCGTGGTAAGCGAAATGAACCTGCATTTGTAACGCTGGTGGCGAAGCAATTGGGCGAGATCCACAACCTCCCGCACGAGGAAATCGGGACCCAAACCACGAAGAACTTCTATCAATTGTTTTCTTTTGCGGATAAGCCTCACTTCGCCAATCACGCCATCTAGCTGACCAGCTTGAGTTTCCGGAGAATACGTGGCAATAGTTCGGGCGCCCATCGCTTGACTGCCCAAGGCCTCCCAGATACAGTTAAATGGCGCGGTACCCCCAGCCGCCTAGAGGTTCTGTGGCTTTCAAACCTAGGTATCATCGTGGGAGATACCGGCTTGCTATCGGCCTACTTATTGGAATTTTCCAACTTGCACTTACTCCCCGCCTGCCTGCTCAGAACGTAGGTTTTACCCTGCAAGCCAGAGTTGGTCTCCCAACCGGAGACCAATGGGAACCAGCGATTGCCGCAGATGGTTTTGGGCATATTTACGTTCTCTACGCACAGTACGGCCGCATCCCCGGATGCGCTTCGTGCCCAAATCCGTCCATGATGTTGGTAGTTAGCCAGGACAATGGCGTAACGTGGCAGCCTCCGCGCGAAATAGCCCCTCCGGCATCGGGAGAATTCGACCCTCAAATCGTGGTGGACCCCGTTGACCAGAGAACGGTATATGCGGCTTGGCTACAGAACGATAAAAGAGAAACGCTTGTCGCGAAATCTTCTGATTTTGGACAAAGCTGGTCGGTTGCAATTGCCGATCATGCTAACAGCGAATCCGACAAACCAGTTCTTGCTGTTCACGGCCCGGACATATATGTGGGATTTAGCCGGTCGAGAAAAATCTGGGTTGCGGCATCGCATGATGGTGGCCTGACGTTTAATTCCTCGAATGTAAATTCGAGTTCGCGGTTTGCCGAAGCATTGGCTGGCGGAGCGACCGTCACTCCCAACGGCAAAGTATTTGTTTCCTGGACGGGCTACACCCAGAATAGTGGGCTAGACGGACGAGCCAATTTATACGTCAGCGAGTCCTCTGATGCAGGAACCACATGGAAATCCACACTCATGGATCTTTCCGGAGCTCCTCCCGACTGCACTGCCGCTCATTGCGAGCCTGGATATCTGGGAGCGCAGATCGCGATCGCTTCTGACAAGAGCGGTAAGCTGTATGCGCTGTGGAATTCCGGCGAGGCAGATAAAGGCCCTGAACGAATCTATTTCTCTTCCTCGATAAATGGAGGCTCAAGCTGGGCTGAGAAGGCCGATGTTTCCGATGCTCCGAAAGGAGTAGAACATGCCTTTCCAGCCCTGATTGCCGGCGGAGAAGGTGACGTGAGAATTGCCTGGATGGATTTGCGAAACGATCCAGATTGGAACACTTACTACAGTGAGTCTTCCAACGGCGGGGAGGCCTGGCGCGAACCGCGGCAAATCTCCAATTACGTTAAAGGCTACCGCTACATTCATACGAGCGGTTTCAGTTTCCCCTTTGGCGATTATTTCCAGATGGCAATTGACAGCGATCTCCGAACGCACGCGGTCTGGGGTGAAGGTCAAAACTTCCTGTCCCCCGGTTCTATCTGGTATAGCAACGGGCAATAATTTTTCGGCAGAAGCCAGGGCTTGGCCTCTGCTAGTCCGCGATTAGGCCCCCGGTGAGATCGGCCAGCCGTTCCACCTTGTGCTCGACACACCAACCCTTCAATTCATTTGCCAGCTTCTCCGTTGCGCGGGGATCCCAATAGCTGGCAGTTCCGATCTGCACCGCCGTGGCACCCGCAAGCATAAACTCGATGACGTCCGCGGCGGTTGAGATGCCGCCAATCCCAATGATTGGCACCTTTACGGCTCGATACGCGTCGTACACCATTCGCAGCGCAATCGGCTTGATTGCCGGACCGGAAAGCCCAGCCGTAACGTTCGCGATTCGCGGAGTGCGAGTCTCAGAGTCAATCGCCATTGCAATAAAAGTGTTAACCAGCGAAATCGCATCGGCACCCGCTTCCTGCGCCACATGTGCCATTTGCGCAATGCTGGTCACATTTGGAGAGAGTTTCACAATTAACGGCCTCTGCGAAAGGCGTTTCGACGAACTCACTAATTCGTCCAGCGATCGCGGATCTCCCCCAAATTGAACGCCGCCATGAGCCGTGTTGGGACACGAAACATTCAGTTCATATCCGGCGATGCCTTCCGCTTCGTTAAGAATCTGAATTGTCTTCTCATAATCGGCTCGGGTATAGCCGAACACATTGGCGAACACGACGATATTCTTCATTTCCCGCAGGCGTGGGAGCTTCTCTTCGACGAAGGCGCGGGCGCCGATGTTCTGCAGGCCAATCGCGTTCAACATGCCTGCTGCAGTCTCGTACAGCCTTGGCGGGGGATTGCCCGCCATCGCTTCTTGAGATAATCCTTTTACGACGAATCCGCCCAGCCGGTCGAGATGCAAGATGTCCTCAAACTCGACCCCATAACCAAATGTTCCACTCGCTGCAATCACGGGATTTTTAAGCTTGATGCCGGCAACGCTTACGCTTAAGTCAGGACCCTGATCAGTTTCCCGCACAGCCATCATGGCTGCTCCAGCCCAAGGTTGGAACTGAGGGAATCAATCACAAAGAAGGCTGAGATTGTCACGCATATTGGCCGTCTCATTTGGTGATAGTTTACAGCCGCAGGAAGAGCACGGGCAAAGATAAGAAACCTCGGCCCGGAAAACGGCGTGCTTATGCGAATAACCTCTCGCAAAAGCTCACCCGGCTAGTTGCTGCCGTGCATTCAGCACCCCTTTTTCTGTAGAGTAGTGAGTCTCTATGCTCGACTTGAACTTCGTGCGTGACAATCTGCCATTAGTCGAAGAAAAAATTCGACAGCGTGGGATGAATCCGTCCCATGTGCTGAAGGATTTTGGTCAGGTGGACACGCAAAGGCGTCAGGCAATCTCTTCCGCCGAGACGCTCAAAGCGCATCGCAATCGCGTGTCCGAGGAAATCGCCACGCTAAAGAAGAGTGGGCAGGATGCCAGCGAGCTCATAGAAGAGACCAGGAGCTTTCGAGAAGAAATCCAGCAGATGCAAAAGGCCGCGGAAGAATATGACCAGCGTCTTCGCAAGGTTCTGGTCGGTATTCCGAACCTGCCTCACGCTACTGTTCCTGTTGGCCGTTCCGCGGAAGACAACGTCGAACTTCGTCGCTGGGGTGCTCCGCCTGAGTTCGATTTTATACCCAAGCCGCACTGGGAAATCGGTGATGCACTTGGGGTGCTGGACCTCGAACGCGCTGTGAAGCTAACAGGATCCCGCTTTGCGGTTTATTGGGATTTGGGTGCCCGATTGGAGCGGGTGCTCGCCAACTTCATGCTCAATCTGCACACAAAAGAGCATGGGTACACCGAAGTGCTTCCCCCATATCTCGTGAACTCCGATTCCATGTATGGAACCGGTCAATTGCCGAAATTCGCATCGGATCTATTCCGCGTGTCCCACGGAGAAAACGATCTATGGTTAATTCCAACCGCGGAGGTCCCGGTCACCAATCTTTACCGTGATGAAGTTCTTGAGTTTAACCGGCTTCCAATTTCTCTTACCGCATACACTCCTTGCTTTCGGAGTGAGGCCGGTTCGTACGGGAAGGACGTGCGCGGCATTATCCGGCAACATCAATTTCAAAAGGTTGAACTGGTTAAGTTCGCTCATCCCGAAGATTCGTACCAACAACTGGAAGCACTCACACAAAACGCAGAAGCGGTCTTGCAGAAGCTGGGACTGCACTATCGGGTGGTTTCTCTTGCCACCGGTGACCTGGGATTTTCCGCCGCCAAGACCTATGACATCGAGGTTTGGCTGCCGGGGCAAAAGGTCTTTCGAGAGATTTCTTCGTGCTCGAACTTCGAGACTTTTCAGGCGCGACGCGCTAATATCCGTTACCGGATAGAGGGGAAAAACAAGACGGAGTTTGTTCATACATTGAACGGGAGTGCGCTGGCTGTAGGAAGGACCTGGCTTGCGATTCTGGAGAACTATCAGCGAGCCGATGGCAGTGTTACGATCCCAGAAGTTCTGCGCCCAGAGATGGGTACGGATTTGATCTCCCCCAAACATTTCTGACGATCCATTCGATGACATCCACTCTCAATACGGTGAATCCACATTGCAACAGCAAAGAGCAGGAAATAGACTTGCACAGGAGTGAGGCACCGATTCTGAATGCAAGCGTACCTTCCGCCGAACCTCGTGTCATTATGACTGGAATCTGGCGCACTCTGCGAGACTACATCCTCTGGTCGTATGAACGCGGCACGATTCAATATGACGTCATGGTGACGCTGATTTTGCTTTTTATATTTCTTTCTCCGTATTGGCTCAATTTTAAAGACAAACCAGTGCAGAGCAATCCGCATCGTACCGAGGTGGTAGTTTCCCAAGACGCGGGCGAGCTACTTTTCCAAATTGACGGGTCAATAGTACAAGGCAAGGATGACGAAGAACTAAGAGCGGGACTAATGCGGGTCATTGAGCCAATCTCCGGGAAAGTCAGCATTACAAAGTACGAGGCCGATCGTGATCGATCTGGACAAGCACGAACTTATAGGGTCTGGGTCCGCAAACAGTAGCTTCAGATTTTTAGCAAATGGCTCAGTTTGAATAAATTCTTAACTGACGTCATCCTGGCGGGACTTCAGTCCCGAAGGATCTCGCGTGCAGCGCCGTTGCTCTTGTGTTTAGAAGCGTATCCGCTACACGCAAGATCCCTCGGGATGACGCCTTAGTTTAGGCAGAAATTTCAGACTGAGCCCCAACTCAGATTTTTAGCACGTTGACGAGGCTCGGGAATGCAAACTCGAAGTCTATTTTGTGCGCTCACTGTCGGGACGTTGTGGTTGCTTGGGCCTGTTTCCGCACAGCAGTCTGCGCCCTCGCAGTCTAGTGAACTAAAAGCTGTCTTCGCCCGCTTGGACAAAACAGCAGCCGGATTTCGCTCCGCCGAGGCGGACTTCGAGTGGGATCAGTACACGAAGGCGGTTGACGAAACAGACAAGCAACAGGGAAACGTGTATTACCGCAAGGAGGGTGGAAAGGTGGAGATGGCCGCCCATGTCATCGTCCCACCCGACACGAAAACATCTGGCGCATCTTCAGCCGCAGAAAAATTTGTGTTGTTTAGCGGAGGGAAAGTTCAACTCTTTCAGCCCAACGCTGATCACCTTGACATTTACGGCACCGGCAAAAGCAATGAGGCAGTCGAAAGCTTTCTGGTTTTGGGATTCGGCGGCTCGTCGCGCGATATGCTCAAGTCTTTCGACGTAACCTATGGTGGCCCCGAAAATGTGGGCGGCACCGACACCGAGAGGCTGGAACTTGATCCGAAATCGGACAAGGTTAAGACTATGTTTAGTCACATCGAGCTTTGGATTGACTCACGGGGAATATCTATTCAGCAAAAACTCATATCTCCGGAAGGCGACTACCGTCTTAATAAGTACTCCAGCATTGTTTTGAATCACAAGATTCCAGATAGCGTGTTCAGACTCAAGACAACCAATAAGACGACCGTTGAGACGCATTAATAATGAAGATTTAGACTGAAAAATAAAGTTTGAGGCGCTATACTGCGAATCGGGCGCTCCATTGTCGAGATTTGGAGCCGGAAAAAATATTAGAAATCCGAATTACTTATTTTCCAATGGCCAAGGTATTCACCATTCCGGTTCCACCTAAGATGGGACGCAAGCGCCGCGAGCGTAGCCCCGATCCTCGCTACGTGGATGGGCAGAGATTATTGGTGGAGGCGATGAAATATCTGGCTCAGTCTGACCCAGTCAACAATCGCAGCGCCGTTGAACTGCTATCGGAGCACGTGCGAACCCGCTTCAGAATGACCGATTCCCCGCTCGCTTAGTTTGATGATGAATTTCTACCTTGGGCCCTCGCCCGAAACATGGCAGCAGCAAAGACTATAGCTACCGGAAAACACTCAAGGGTGTATCTCGGCTCAGGATTCTCCAGAGTTCCCAGAAACAGGGTCCGCATCACCACGAATGTCAGTAGCAGGCCCGCGTCCCTGAATGGTCCACGTGCAAAAAGCCCAGTCAGGCCCATCGCGACATAGAATATTCCAACCAAACCTAGTCCGACAGCGAGTGCTGACCACGCCGGATCATCATCGAACTCCCACCATCGGCTGTCGGCGGGCAGCATCTCCGTGCGGGGCCGCAGCCACATGTCGGCTATCCGCAGCAGTGGAAGCCGCAGATAGTAACGTAAGGGAGATTTCCTTATTCTTTGAGACGCCAGCGACCCAAACTTCGCGTCCAGTTCCGGGCTGATAGAGAGTGCAGAATTGTATTGGCCGAGCAGTTGCAGCGTTTGGTCCCGCTGTTCCGTCGAATCAAAAGCGCGATCGGGCAACTTCGCGGCATCTACTGGCTCGCCGGGGATCGGCCAATAAATTTCCTCTACCGACGCATAGTCAGCAATCCATGTTCTGACCCAGCGATTGAATCCCGTAGGCACGAACTCGTCGTCCCCGTTGGCGTATCGTGGCGCCAGTGGCTGGAAGCGGTTCAGGGTGTGCAAATTTCGCAAGGTCCAAGGAATGAGCGGCGCTAAGGAAACCATTCCGACAACAAGTACGGCTCGCACCAAGTGGCTGGCTCGCAGACCATTGCGCAGCCTCTTGACCATCGCCCAGGCCAAAGAGAGTTCGATTGCAGCAAGCAGGATGCCGCCATCCGGTCGTAACAAAATCGCGGCGGCCGTTGCGAGTCCGCATCCCAGCCAAGCGCCGATTCTTCGCTTGTCTTCATATTCAAGCCCCGCCAGCGCAGAATTCAACGAAACTGCGGTAAAAAAGATTTCCAGCGTTTCGGTAAGCGCACTAGCAACGTAATTGGCCGTAAACGGGCAGAGCGCGGCTAATAGAAATGCAACCCTTGCCGCTTGTGGACCAATTACGCGCCGCGTTATATCAGCCACCAGGAAGCAGCTGCCTACATCCACGAACATTTGCACTACGAGTACCGCCCGGTAGTGGTCTACTCCGAAAATTGCAAAGACAGCGGCCAGAAATGCTGGATAGCCGGGCAGACGAATGTAAGTCGGCGCAATCTTCCCGGCAGAAGTAATTCCATAAATTCCGTGCTGCAACCAATTTTTAGCAATGTCCCCATAAACAAACGAATCCGTGGTGACGCTTGGAAACCTAAAAATAAAAATCAGCCGCAAAATGAATGCAGCCACCGTTGCCACAATGAAGAACGGCTTGGATTCGCGAACAATCTTGAGCACGATGGGAATATAACCTTTTCATGCGATTATCTTCCCAATGTTTCCGCTCACGCGCAGGAATCGGTTGTTTCAACCGTTGACCCTCCCCGCGCCACGGCTTAGGATGGGATTGGTTTAAATGGCGCAATCCGTCTTTTACGATCCTCGACAGGCGCGTTGGAAGCGCTTGAGAACTGTCTTTGACGTGCTGGGCATCGCCCTCATGTTGCTGGTAATTTTCTTCGTTTACAGCGCCTTGCGAGGGCAACCACTTCCCCAGCTCTTCCTGCCTACCGAGAAAAAGCCGTACCACGCTTTGAAAGAGGCGGAAAAACAGAAGGCGAAGGAACGGCGCCGTTTAGCTGTCAAGAGAGGGCACCTGAAGTCAGGCACCCCTGCGTCACAGATTGAATTGAATGCTGGCCAGGGCGTGCGCGCTGCTTTTTACGTCTCGTGGGACGCTGCCAGCTATTCGTCTCTGCGGGAGTACGCACGGCAAATTGATATTCTTTATCCTGAATGGCTGCACGTTCTCACTCCCGACGGCCATTTGCAAGGGGTTGATCCTCAAACCAATACGTTCTTCGACGTTCTGCAAGATGCAACCATCCATCCTGTTGACGCAAAAGTTATGGCGTTCCTGAAGTCGGAGGATACGGGAACGGAAGTTTACCCACTGGTTAATAATTTTGACGGTCTCGATTGGGTGGATATTAGCGCATTTCTGAATGATCCCGGGGCGCGTGCCCGGTTCCTGCAACAGGTTGACACTTTTCTTGCAAGCGACAAGTATCGGGGCTTGATGGTGGATTTCGAAACCTTCCCTAAAAAAGGTCAGCCCGGCTTTCTTGCGCTTCTCAACGAGCTATCTTCCGACCTGCATGCCAAAGGGATGAAGGTTTACGTCAGCGCCCCCTCGAAAAACGACGAGTGGAATTATTCCGCCGTCGCCGCCGCCGCGGATGGTGTTGTTCTGATGAACTACGACGAACACTATCCATCTCCTGGCACGCCCGGGCCAGTTGCGTCTCAGGATTGGTTTGTCGCCAACCTTCAGGCTGCGACGAAAAAAATCCCTCAGAACAAATTAATCTGCGCAATCGCGAACTACGGATATGACTGGGTACACAAGCCCAAAAAGGGTCCGTTACCGCCTGGAGTGAAGGACTTCAATGTCTCGGTACAGGATGCGTGGCTGATGGCGCGGGATTCTGAAGAAGATGTGGACTTTGATGGCGACAGCCTAAACCCCCACATCAGTTATCTCGATGACAGCAACCTGCAGCATGATGTCTGGTTTCTTGACGCAGTCACCGCGCTTAACCAGATGCGGGCTGCACAGAGCCTGGGTATAGAAACTTTTGCTCTCTGGCGATTGGGGTCGGAAGACCGCACGCTCTGGCGAATATGGGATTCTCCTGAAGATCCAGCCGCGCTGGACAAGTTAAAAGATGTACCCCCGGGGCAAGACGTGGATATGGAGGGTACGGGGGAGATCCTCAAAATTGAGGCCCGTCCCAGCGACGGCAAACGTACCCTCAAAGTGGACTCGTCCAACCAGATAATAGATGAGACGTTCGATCCCCTTCCTGAACCTTATCGGGTCGCGCGCTACGGCGCGAGTACCAGCGAAGTCGCCCTCACTTTCGACGACGGCCCTGACCCCCAATGGACACCCAAAATACTCGACGTCCTGAAAAATAAGAACGCGACGGCGACGTTCTTCCTTATCGGACTTGAGGCCGAAAATAATCCGGGGCTGGCCTCTCGAATCCTGCGTGAAGGACACGGAATCGGGAACCACACCTTTACTCATCCCGACATCAGTAACCTCTCCGGCCGGTACATGCAACTCGAGGTCAATCTAACGGAGCAGCTTTTCGCCAGCCGTCTGGGGATCAGGACAATTCTGTTTCGCCCCCCCTATTCGATTGATGCTGAGCCCGACACTGAAGATCAGGTTCGTCCGCTTGAGTTCACTCAGGACATGGGATACATCACAATCGGCGACAAGATTGACACCAACGATTGGCAGGGCCCTTCGGCGGCCCAGATTACATCCGACGTCCTTAACCACCTTCCGCCATGCGCACCCCACGATTTGCGGTGCGGAAATATCGTCCTGATGCATGATGGCGGCGGCAATCGTCTGCAAACCCTTCTAGCCTTGCCGAAAATCATTGATGGAATTCGCGCCAAAGGCCTGCAAATCGTGCCGGTTTACCAACTCCTGGGCAAAACTCGCGCCGACGTGATGCCATCCATATCGCCAGATGAACGCTGGGCTGCGACCGCGATCCGGATCGCTTTTTGGCTCTATGGATTTGTCAACCACACCATTACATGGACTTTTTTTCTCGGCGACGTGCTAATGACAGGACGATTGCTATTTATCGGCGCATTCGCCATCTTCGATCGTTTCCACCAACGGCGATATGGACTTCCAGGAGAAGCGGAATCCTACAAGCCTTCCGTTGCAGTCCTGATTCCTTCGTTCAACGAAGGGAGGGTAATTGAGCGGACGATTCGCGGTGTGCTGTCTTCAAACTATCCCAATTTTCGAGTGATTGTCATTGACGATGGATCTACCGACGACACGTTGGAGGTTGCGCGGCGAGCGTTCGTCGCGGAGCAAGCTTCGGGGCGCGTGCTCATTCTGACCAAACCGAATTCCGGCAAGGCTGAAGCTCTTAACTTTGGCCTTCAATATGTCGAGGATGAAATATTTCTCGGAATTGATGCGGATACCGTGATTGCCCCGAGTGCAATCTCCCGCCTCATCCCGCATTTTCTGAATCCGAAAGTCGGCGCGGTCGCCGGAAACGCAAAAGTTGGCAACCGAATCAATCTTTGGACACGCTGGCAGGCGTTGGAATATATCACCAGCCAAAATTTCGAGCGCCGGGCGTTGAACACTCTAGGCGCGGTCAGCGTCGTGCCCGGAGCAATCGGTGCGTGGCGAACGTCGGCAGTGCGTGAAGCAGGCGGCTACCATACGGATACCGTCGCCGAAGATGCCGACTTGACAATGGCCTTGCTACGCCGTGGTTACCGAGTGGAATATGAGGATATGGCGCTGGCTTATACCGAAGCGCCCGTCACTGCCAATGGATTGATGAGGCAGCGTTTTCGCTGGTCTTTCGGCATTCTCCAGGCGGTGTGGAAACATCGCGCTGTTTTTGCCCGTAAAGGTGTGTTGGGTTTGGTTGCTCTGCCCAACATCTTAATATTTCAAATCCTGCTCCCCCTGGTCTCGCCTTTTATTGACATCATGTTCTTGGTCGGGACTGCATGGTACTTCATCCAAAAGTGGTTCCACCCTGAATCTACCGACCCTGCCAACTTTCAGCGGCTGGTCATTTTCTTTGCCGTCTTTTTGCTTATTGATTTCATCACTTCAGCCATTGCGTTCGGATTGGAGCGTCGTGAACCGGAGACTCGTGAAGATGTGTCGCTGTTGAGCCAGATATGGCTACAGCGTTTCGCGTATCGCCAACTGTTCTCGCTGGTTTTGTTCAAGACAATTAAGCGCGCCATTCAAGGTCAGCGCTTCGCATGGGATAAATTGGAGCGCACGGCAGCGGTAAGTTACCTGCCTTCGGAGAAACAGGAGAAAGAGGATTCGCTCCAACTCCGATAGGACTACGGGAATAATTTCGAGACCCTGCTATTCAAGACGCTGATCTTCAAGTCCTTTTTCTGAGGCGTCATCCCGACACTCGGCGCTTTCACCAGCCGAGTGAGGGATCTCGCGTGTAGCGCGATTCTGCGATTTCTGCGCATTTTCCATGGTGTGTGCCGAATGGACATCGACCCACTACGCGCAAGGTACCACGCCCCTATCTTTCAAGACGCTGATCCAGCAAACTGCTTCCGTAACCTCTGCGCGTCAGTCGCATTCGCCAACGCTGATTCAAGTTCCACGACTTCCGCCCGTACCAGTTTTTCAATCTCACCATCGAAATGCTGCATCCCCTCCCGGGCTCCGGCCTTGATGGCGGGCAGCAGGCTATCTCTAAGATTTTCACCAGACAATATGCATGCGCGGGTCTCGGTGGACGATGTAACAATTTCCACCGCAGGTACCCGGCGAATTAGGTTTGCACTTGGGATCAGCCGTTGCGAAATAATGTACCGGAATGTTTTCGCGAAGCGCTCTCGAACCGAGGCTTGATCGTTGGCAGGGAATGAGCTCGCGATGCGGTCCACGGTGGTGGCTGCGTCCACGGTATTCATGCTGGTAAGAACAAGGTGGCCGGTTTCAGCTGCCTGGAGAACCATCTCAATGGTCTCTCGATCATGCATTTCGCCGACCATGATCACGTTGGGCGATTGACGAAGTGCAGCACGCATACCCAACGCGACACTGGGTGTGTCGCTATGCAACTCCCGCTGATGAACCGTCGCTCGCTTATGGTTGTGGAGAAACTCAATCGGATCCTCGATGGTGATGATGTGACAGTTCTGCTCCTGATTGATGTGATCCAATATTGCAGCCAAGGTTGAAGACTTCCCTGACCCCCGCGGACCAGTGACCACTACAATTCCATCTCGAAGTTTCGCGATGCTCCCCAGTTGTGGCGGCAGGCCAAGCGAGATCAGAGTTGGAATTGATCCCTGTATCACACGCATGATTACGGCGCAACTGCCACGCTGAATGAAGATGTTGACGCGGAACCGGGCCAAGCCTGGGAGTCCATACGAAATATCACAAGAACCTTGTTCCCGCAGCATGGTGATGGCAGGTTTATTGCTGCCGATCAAATCGGAGGCGATGCGGCGCGTGTCGTCGGCGCTCAGTGGGCGAAGGCTCAAAGAATGCACCTCTGCCAATCGGCCGTGAGTCTCCACTTGCGGCATGCGTCCAGGCGAAAATATCAAGTCGCTGACATGGTCTTGAGCGCGCAACATCAGTTCCATGATCTCGGGGGTGGAGATCGCGCTAAAATCTTCGACTTTGGCCCGACCCGAAATGGTGGCTTTACCCGGTGCTGGCATGTTAATTGCGTCGCAGGTGAGAGATGAGCAGACGCACCATGCTCTACTCTAGCGAAGCAACAAAAGCAGTCCTACGAACAGAGGCTCACACACTTTGGTAATGGGTTGGGAAATGATCGAAAGATGTGTGAGAAATTCCTCTGGGAAATAAAAAAGGACGGCCAAAAAGCCGTCCAGACTTGCGGATTTGTCCCCAAACTACTTCTTGCTGGTCTTCTTCTTCCCGAAAGACGTTTCTATTGAGGCTCCCATGCTCGCCAGCATGGCCTTCGCATCCTCAGCATGCGGACCGGTGGGCTGAAGCTCTAAATACTTATTAAACGCTTCAGCGGTTCCTTCCGGAGCGACCATTTTGTCTCCTTGCAGGGTCGCGCCTCCCACCAAATTGGTCCCTTTGTAGTAATAAGCATCCGCATGAGTGGGATCTGCGGCGATAGCTTTATCGAAAGCCTCAATCGCGGCCTGCCGCAGCTTCGCGTCGTTGGTATGATTGGCGTTAGTCAGCGTTGCGCCAAGATTAAAGTAATACGAACCCGAACCCGCTGGATTCAACTGAGCCGCCTGATTGTAGTCTGCTATCGCCTGGTCCACCTTGCCGTCATTTGCCTCCGCCCGGGCCATGTTGTTATAAACGCCCGCGAGCTGTGCGTTGTCAGTAGGCTTCGCACCAGTCTCCATTGCCTTTTTCTTAAGCTCTATTGCCTTGGAATAATCCTGAATTCCCTGTTCAAGCCGCTTCGATTTCTCGGCAGGATCGGTTTGCTTCAAAGCCGACCCTGCGTAGGCATCGCCAAGAGATGCCCACAAAACATCCTTGGTCCCGTCCATTTGAGTCGCTTCGTTCAACGTAGTAACGGCCGTATCGTAGTCCCCAGCTTTCATTGACTGGTTGGCTGCTGTAAGTTTTTCGTTCAGAGACTTGACCGTCGTTACCTCTTTCTGTTGCGCAGCCAGAGCTTCGTCGCGCTGTTTTAACTGCTCAGGAGTAAGTCCGACACCCTTTTCGGCATTTTGCTGCTCTTGTTGCAGATCAAAATTCACCTCACCGGTTGTTGGGTCGCGGGTGACTTGGCGCTTATCCTCATGGAACAGTTCTTTGCCATCTTTGAGAAGCGTTATTTTGTAATTCCCCGGGTCGAGGCCCAGCGAAAAATACTTGCCATCCTTGTTGGTTTTGAGGTCGTACTTACGGCCATTGTCCAGATTCTGCCATTCGACTACCGCACCGGTAAGTGGTTTGCCATCCCGATCTTTACAAACACCCTTCACTTGGGCAAAATCCTGCGCGAACACCGGAACCTGTGTGACGCCCGCGCTTACCACTACCAACAACAGGACCATAAGAGATCGCTTCATCTTGCCCTCCCGTTTCTGATCGTTTCGTTCTCGTGCCATTGCTCTAGGATTCCACATTTGTCCGCAAAGCTGTACGCTCCTCAACATTGATCTGGTAAGGAATGGGATCCGGTACGCCAGCTTCACGAAAAGCCCGCATCCGCAGAAGGCAACTGTCACACTCCCCACAGGCACGATCTTCGCGAGTGTAGCAGGACCAAGTTAAATCGAAGGGCGCAGCCAGTTCAAGCCCAAGCTTGACAATCTCAGCCTTGCGCATTTTGATCAATGGAGTCACAATCTTAATTGTGCCGTCTTTGGTTCCAGTCTTTACGACCTCGTTAAAAGCGTCATAATACGCAGGCCTGCAATCCGGATAACCCGAACTATCCTGTTCCACCGCCCCAATGTAAACCTTCCGTGCTCCGAGCACTTCCGCCCAACTTACAGCGACAGATAAGAAGTGCGCATTGCGGAACGGCACATATGTTACAGGAATTTCACCCGCAGAGAGGTGCGAGATCGCCGTAGGCACTGCAATGTTCGTATCGGTTAGCGCCGAGCCACCTATAGCCCGGAGGGCGTCATTGCGCACTATGAGGCGGTCGCGAATGCCCAAGCGGTCGCAGATTGTTTCGAATGCCCGTCGTTCGCGCAGTTCAGTACGCTGGCCATAGCTAACGTGCACCGCCGCTGCATCGTGATCCCGGGCAGCCAGAGTAGCGCACACAGCGGAATCCATTCCACCACTCAGAAGTGCCACGGCGCGCGATTTTTTATGCAGATCGGACGTCATAATCGGAATTCAATACAAGACTTGGCTGTGGGCGCTAGGCTTACTCAAACTCCCTTAAGTGCCGGATCCCAGATGAATTTGTGCAACTGCAACCCGAGGCGCGCGGGAACGCTGTCCGCGAGCATCCATTCCGCCAATTCGCGGGGATCCAGGCAGCAATGGGAAGTGTCCCGCGCACCTGAAGCATTTTTCGCGAATGCAGGTGAAAAGAGCACTGCGTTCACGCGCTGATCGAGAACATTTTGCGAGACAAAAGCTCGCGCAAATTCGTAGTCTGCCCTGCTGCTAAGCACAAACTTAACTTCATCCTTTGAATCGAGAGTGTCTAGATTCTGAAGACGAAAGCTATCCGCAGCGCCTGAATCCGGACACTTCACGTCCACAATCTTCACCACTGCTTTTGGCACTGTCTCAAGAGGCCGCTCGCCACTGGTTTCAAGCAATACCGTGTAACCATTATTTAATAAGCTCTCCATGAGGGGAACGACCTCCCGCTCCTGCAGCATCGGTTCCCCGCCCGTGATTTCAACCAGACCTCCAGCCGGACTCAACTGCTCCACGCGCTCCAGCACTTCTTGCAGAGTCATGCGGTGACCACCCGCAAATGTGTACTCGCTGTCACACCAGTCGCACCTGAGATTGCAGCCCGTCAGCCGTACGAAAATGCACGGTAAGCCCGCGTACGTGGACTCGCCCTGGATTGACTTGTAGATTTCTGTAATGTACATGGCAGAGAGTCGCTCGACGCCGAAGGAACACCCAACAGTGCGCCTATTCCGAATACGTGGCAGTTGTTGTGTCGGTCTCGAACACGGTAACGTTCTTCACCCAAACCCGGCCGCTGGTCACCACATTGAGCTTCGCGTTTGTCTGATCAAAAAAATATTTCGAAAGATTTTCGGCCGATGGATTCAGCGATGTGAACGGTTCCAAATCGTTAATCATCCGGTGATCGAGGCGATCGGTTACGTGCTTGATAACTTCACGCAAATCCTTGAAGTCGAGGAGCAAACCGGCTTTATCCAATTCATTCCCTGCGAGGGTAACGCGAAGCTTGTAATTATGCCCGTGCGGATTCTCACATTTACCCTTATAGTTGCGAAGGTAGTGGCCCGCAGCGAACGAGTCTTCAACCGTGACTTCGTACATAATCCTCTTAAATGATTCGGGATTCGTCGAGAATTCCCGCAAAAACTATTGTATCGCGGAGACCATCGCTGCCGTGGCTAATGAACCATGAAAAACGCTTCGACGTCTGCGATCACAGTTGTTCTTGCATAGTTCGGCAAGCTTTCCAGGAACACTCTCCCGTAGGACTTCTTTAAAATGCGGTTGTCCAGCAACGCCAGCAAACCGCGATCGTCAAGCGACCGGATAAGTCTTCCAAATCCCTGTTTTAAACTGATTACAGCCGCGGGAACTTGATATTGAAAAAAAGCATTCCCTCCGTCAGCATCAATTGCCTTGACGCGTGCCGCAACGATCGGATCTGTCGGCACTGCAAATGGAAGGCGATCAATAATTACACAACTGAGCTGCTCGCCTTGCACATCCACGCCCTGCCAAAATGAGGAAGTGGCAAATAATACGGCGTGCGGCGTCAGCCGAAATTCTTCGAGCAGAGCGTTCCTGGGCGCGTCTCCCTGAAGAAGCATCGTAAAGTCCATCTTGCCCAACAACCTCGCGTAAATTTCTTTCATCTGCGCGTAGCTGGTGAACAGCACGAAGGCGCGACCGCGAGTGATCTCAAGTAGTTCGCGAATGCGCTCAGCAGCCTCAACCACAAATTCCGGGGTGCGCGGATCGGGCAGGTCCGGTGGGACATATAAGATTGCCTGATTCTCGTAATCGAAGTGAGAAGGCAGCAGCAGTTCTCGAGGATGTTCAAGCCCCAACCGTTGCCGCATGTAGTCGAAGCCACCTCCCACGGTCAGAGTGGCGGAGGTCAGGACCGCGCATTCCAATTTGTCGAACAATGCCATCTTAAGAATGGGCGCAACGTCTATGGGGGTCGCTTGCAGGAAGATGTTGTGTCTCTCGCGTCCACCCGCTCCACGCGCTCCCCGGCGCTCAATCCAGAACACGGTATTGAGGCTCTGGTCCTCCATTAGAAAATTTAGGGAGTGATCGAGCTCCGCGGCACGGCGCGAAAATGCAAAAATTTCCTCGGGCTTTTCAGGCAATCCCTGGAGTTCCGAGTCAAGCCACCGTAGAGAAGTCCTCAACGCGAGATACTCTTCGCCATTCTCTTCCAGGAAGTCGCGCCGATTCTCGAAAGCGAAGCGTCCTTTGCCCACCGGCAGGAGCGAGAAAAATAATCCCGAGGAATCGCGAAGGCTCCCAATTGCGCCAAACAGCGCCGCTGAGTACATGCGATTGCGCTGGAGCGATTGCTCCGCGTCATGAGCTAATTCGTCCATTCGGGCGTTGCTGACGCTCACTCCGAAATAGGCGCCTGCGACGTCCTCCAACTCATGCGCCTCGTCGAAAATGACTGCTCCCACATCGGGCAGAATGCCGGCGTCGGGGGCGTCATTCGCACCCTGCTTAATCATCAGGTCCGCAAAAAACAGGTGATGATTAACGATAACAATGTCACTCTCCATCGCGCGCCTGCGCATTTCTGTGATGAAGCAGCGGCCCCACTCGCTGCATTTTTGTCCCGCGCATGCTTCTGCCCGCGCATCGAGCTTATGCCAGATCGCACTGGTTTCCGAGACTGAAGACAGCTCTGAGCGGTCGCCAGATTCGGTGGCCTTCTCCCATGCGGAGATGGCTCCGAAATGGCCGATTTCATCCAGCCCGCTCAGAACTGGATGAGCAGCCAGGTCGTAGAGCTTTTTTCGACATAAATAGTTATTGCGTCCCTTCATGTAGCAAACACTCAATTTGCCTTCTCCATTCGGAAAGAGAGCTTGCTCAAGAAAAGGAATGTCCTTGTGAAAAAGCTGTTCTTGCAGGTTTTTTGTGCCGGTGGAAATGATCACCCTCTTGCCGGATCTAATCACGGGCAAAAGATATGCAAGGGTTTTGCCGGTACCCGTTCCTGCCTCCACGATCAGATGCCGCTTCTCTTCAAGCGCTTGTTCCACCGCCTGAGCCATTTGAAGTTGGCCGCGGCGAAACTCGTATGCCGGATGCGTCCGCGACAGCAATCCCCCCGGACCGAAGAACTCATAGAGGCTTGAGCTCTGTTTTCGCGGACGAGAATCAGGGGAAACTACCGGCTGCGAGCTTGGAGTCACGGAGCCTCTATAATACTCACTACCGCGTGGGAGGAGAACATTCTTGGCACTGCCGCAAGACCCGCTCTGGTACAAGGACGCGATCATCTATCAGGTCCACGTCCGGACCTTCTACGACAGTAATGGGGATGGCATAGGAGAGTTTCGCGGTCTTGCCCAGAAGCTGGACTACCTGCAAGAGCTTGGCATCACCGCCATTTGGTTGATGCCGTTCTTTCCCTCGCCTTTGCGCGACGATGGCTACGATATCGCCGACTACCGGTCAGTTCATTCGAGCTATGGCACGCTCGATGACTTCAAATTGTTTCTGGAAGCGGCGCACCAGCGCAGCATTCGCGTCATCATCGAAATGGTGCTGAACCATACTTCCGATCAGCATCCCTGGTTTCAGGAGTCACGAAGCTCGCGCGACAATCCCCGCCGCGATTGGTATGTGTGGAGCGAGACCGACACGAAATATCGTGGCGTCCGTATAATTTTCACCGACACGGAACTTTCTAATTGGGCTTGGGACCTTGTCTCCAAAGAATATTACTGGCACCGTTTTTTCAGCCACCAGCCTGACCTGAACTATGACAATCCCGCTGTACGCGAAGAAATGTGGGAGGTAATGAAGTTCTGGCTGGATATGGGAGTGGACGGCTTCCGCTTGGATGCCGTGCCCTACCTTGTAGAGCGGGAGGGAACATCCTGTGAAAACCTTCCCGACACCCACGCTGTTCTGAAAGAGTTACGAGCCAAATTAGACAGGGAATTCCCGGGAAGAATGCTACTTGCAGAGGCGAATCAATGGCCCGCAGACTTGCGTCCCTACTTTGGTAACGCCGACGAATTCCACATGGCTTTCCACTTTCCCCTCATGCCTCGCATGTTCATGGGCCTGAAACTCGAGGATCGCAAGCCGATCACCGAAATATTGCAGCAAACGCCTTCCATCCCCGACGTTTGCCAATGGTGCCTGTTTCTGCGAAATCATGATGAGCTGACTCTTGAAATGGTCACCGACATGGAACGGGATTACATGTACGACGAGTATGCCAAGGACAAGAGCATGCGCCTGAATGTAGGCATCCGGCGTCGTCTTGCTCCTCTCTTGGACAACGACCGCAGGCGCATCGAGCTTATGAACGGCCTCCTGCTGTCATTGCCAGGTACGCCGATTATTTACTACGGGGACGAAATTGGCATGGGGGATAACGTGAATCTCGGTGACCGGAATGGCGTTCGCACTCCAATGCAATGGGACGGCGGATGGAATGGCGGCTTCTCCTCAGCCGACCCCGAAAGCCTTTACTCGCCGATCATGCTAAACCCTGTATATGGATACCAGGCGGTCAATGTCCATTCTCAAAAGCGTTTCGATCACTCCCTCCTTTCCTGGATGAAACGCATCCTAAGAGTGCGGAAATCAATGCCCGTGTTCGGCCGCGGCTCCATGGAGTTTCTTTACCCCGCGAATCACAGGGTGCTCGCATACGTGCGCGAATTGGGAAAAGAACGAATTCTGGCAGTTAACAATCTCTCGAGCTCAGCGCAGGTTGTGGAGTTGGATTTGAAGGCATACAAGGGCGATATCTTAATTGAAATGTTCGGGAAAAATATTTTCCCACGAGTCACCGACAGGCCATACCTGTTAACCATGGGACCTTACCAGTTCTATTGGTTCCGTTTGCGAAAGATTTGAGCGCTATTTCCGCTTAAACTGTGACTCCCACTTTGTTGTACGGAGGAAATTGATTGGCCGAAGGAAGCATTCTCACGGATGATTTTCTTCGTGAATTAATGAATGTCGGCGAAGTGGACATTCTCATCGGGGTTCCAACTCTTAACGATGCTGCCACTGTCGGCCAGGTCGTACAGGGCATACGCGCAGGATTGCTGAAGTATTTTCCCCGCCACCGTTCCGTTATCGTCAACGTCGATGGGGGATCGAGAGATTCCACCCAGGATCTAGTCCGAGCTGCGTCCATCAGCGATTTGGCGCAGGGATCGAATCCCAGCGCATTGCGGACTCTTCACTGCATAAGCACAAATTATGAAGGAAGCTCCGAGAACGGAACCGGACTTCACACCATAGTGGCTGCGACGGACTTGGTGCGGGCGACCATATGTGCAGTGGTTTCGCCAGATTCCATCAGCATCGAGCCGGGATGGATTGAGCGATTATTAAGGCCAGTCAGCCGGGACGATGTTGACCTGGTTACCCCGATCTATCGCAGGAACAAGTTTGACGGATTGCTCGTCCGCAATCTGGTTTACCCCATGACTCGCGCGCTCTATTGCAAAGCCGTGCGTGAACCTCACCCGTCGGATTTTGCGTTCTCGGGACGGCTCGCCGGCTTTTTTCTTGAACAGGACATTTGGTCGCAGCCCGCCACACAAAATGGAGCTGAAACTTATCTTGTCGTCTCGGCGATCACTGGCGGCTTTCGCCTGACGCAATCATTTCTCGGTCCCAAGCCGCGGGTTGATCATTCTTCCGGAGATCTGGTGCAGGCGCTTAGACAGAGCGTGGGCGTGCTGTTCTGGGCTTTAGGAAAGAGTTTTCCAGTCTGCCCCGCCAACGCGGAGGAGCCGGTGCAGACTGCTGCCGAAGCGAGCGGCGAAGTAAGCATGGAGTACGTGCGCATAAACCGCAAACGCTTATTTCAAATGTTCGTCCATGGTCTCGGGGAACTGAACCCAGTACTGAGTTCTATTCTCTCCCCTGCCACCCTGGCGGAACTGAACCAGGCAGCATCGGCCGGCGAGGAGAGTTTCCGCTATTCGGACGAGCTATGGGTGCGTACAGTTTACGAGTTTGCTGCCGCTTACCATCTGGAAGTCATCAGCCCAGATCACGTCATTCAGGCGTTGGCGCCACTGTATCGCGGGAAGGCATACACATTCCTGGTTGAGAATCGTGACTCATCGGCCGCAGACGTTGAGAAAAACGTCGAGAATCTCTGCCTGACTTTTGAACGGCTCAAGTCGTATCTTCTGGAAATATGGAATAGAAGGAAGTGAGGGCAAAATGTGGGAACTGATCGTTACGGAGTTAACCCGGGCCACGCGAGAAATTGTCGCTAGTACCGCACGCTTCTTGCCGCACTTGCTGGAGATGCTGATCATTGTGGTGGTCGGCTGGATTATTGCGTACCTATTGAGATACATCTTGCGTAGCATCCTGCGGCTCATCCGGTTTGACAAGATATCGGAGCATGCAGGCGCGGCACAACTTCTCAATAAAGCGGCCCTGCCGGGGCCGTCCGAGCTTCTGAGCCGGTTCGCTTTTTGGCTGGCGTGGCTTGGATTCATCCTGATCGGTATCAATGTCCTCGATATCGTTGGCATGCAGGAACATATCTCCAATTTCTTTGGATTCTTGCCCCGCCTCTTTGCGGGACTATTCCTGCTGTTCGTTGGACTGTTGGCGGCCAGCTTCTTTTCCCGCGCAGCACTGTTAGCTGCGGTGAACGCCAATCTGCAATCCCCGCGTCTCATCAGTTCCATAATACGGGTGTTAATTGTTGTGTTCACCCTCTCGATGTGTTTTGAGGAAATAGGGGTGGCCGAGCGCACCGTCCTGGTCGCTTTTACGCTGGTTTTTGGCGCGCTCATGTTGGGACTTGCGATTGCGTTCGGTTTGGGGGGCCGGGAACTCGCGAGACGTTATCTGGAAAGAAGATTTCTTCACGATAACGATAAGAAAGAAGAGCAAGATGAACTTTCGCATCTATAATCTGGAACCGGCTGGAAGGTCGGTAGTGGATCAGTTTGAAGAAATTCTTCCTGCCTGCAGTCATCCTGAGGAACTTTGAGTCCCGAAGGATCTTTTGCGGGGCTGGCAGATCGCTCCTGTTTGGCGAATTTTCGCTACACGCCAGATCCCGCGCAAACTCGGGATGACGCCATCTTTCAAACCGACCACCGGAAGGTCAAATTAGTAAGAATTGGCCAATCTCATGAAAGAATCGCCGACCCTTGCGGCCCGAACCAGACGGGCGGGGTTTGTCTTCCTGTTGCTCTGTCTGACGGCGCCCCTAGCCTTAGCCGAAGTACGTCCCGCCCAAACTCCATCGGTCGAAACCATTGTTTCAAAGTTAGTCGCAGCGAACCAATGGCGGGCTCAGCACTTGCGCGGATACCGCGGTAAACGGCTTTACCATCTGGACTATCACGGCTTTCTCGGAACCCACAGCGCTCAATTGGAAGTCGAATTCACTTACGCGGCTCCCGACAAAAAAGACTTCAAAGTGATCTCTCAGAGTGGGGCTAAGGTTTTAATCAATCGTGTGCTGCTGAGGTTGTTGGATAGCGAAAAGGAGGCATTTCAACAGCAAAACAGACAGCGCATGGATCTCAATCCTCAGAATTACAAGTTCACATTCGTTGGCACCGAACCTACCCCGCGTGGCAACTCTTACATTCTGAACGTTGAGCCGCACGAAAAGACCAAGTTTCTGTACGTCGGTAGGATCTGGGTGGATGCGACCGATTTCGCGGTTACTAGGATGGAAGGAGAACCGGCTAAGAATCCGTCGTTTTGGATAAGTCGAACCAAGATCGAATATACCTGGACCAAAGTTGGAGAGTTCTGGCTCCCGGCGCATAACCAGTCCATTACACAAGTGCGCCTCGGAGGGACCGCTGTGCTTACTATTGACTATACGGATTATCAGATCACCGGATCCGGCCCGAACGGCGCTCCTCGCGGGGGGGATAGGTCAACTCTGCCTGACCCTTCGTCGGTTACACCAAACCAGCGCTGACCTTCTTAATTCGACGGTGGCCTATCCAAGCCGTCTCTTGGTAGTGGCTCAATTTGGATTTCTTTTTGGATGAGGTCATCCCGAAGTCCCGCGTTCTCACCAGCGGGGCGAGGGATCTCGCGTGCAGCGTCATCAAACTGAGCCACCAACCGTCTTTGGTAGTGGCTCGATTTGGATTTCTTTTTGGATGAGGTCATCCCGAAGTCCCGCGTTCTCACCAGCGGGGCGAGGGATCTCGCGTGCAGCGTCATCAAACTGAGCCACCAACCGTCTTTTGGCTTGCTTAATACTTAACCTTGCGGCGATGCCTTGGCGATTGACGCGTCTGTGGGTTACTCGGAACCTTAGAACAATCTGGTTACCTTCGAACGAATTCTCAGCAGCAAATCGGCGGGGAACCGCATCAAAAAGATATAATAGGGACGGCTTCCGGCGGACGTGTCTAATATTGGGGATAACCAACCGAAATGTCCATGAAAATTAAGTCTGCAATTCTGCTTTCCTCCGCCGCAGTATTACTTTTTACCCTTGTTGGAGGAATGACCGGTGTTCGTGCATCCAGCAATAGCAATGATGGCGCCTACCGTCAGCTTCAGGTTTACAGCGAAGTGTTATCCAGGGTGCACAGCGAATACGTGGAAGAGCCGAATATCCCCGGCGTCACCAACGGGGCATTGCACGGATTGTTGGAATCCTTGGATTCGAATTCCAGCTACCTAAGCGCTGCGGAATATAAGGAGTACAAGGCGCACAAGACGGAAGCAAAGGGAGATATCGGCGCTACGGTTTCTAAACGCTTTGGTTATGCTTCTGTCATTTCTGTGATACCGGGCAGTCCCGCAGATAAAGCCGGACTTCAGGATACCGACATTCTCGAAGCAATCGAGGGCAAGAGCACAAGAGAGATGTCGCTGGGCGAGATTCACAATCTGTTGTCCGGAGAGCCGGGTTCAACAGTGACTTTATCAGTGGTGAGGGCAAGCCGAGCCGAGCCGCAGAAGACCGTAATCACGAGGGCCATGGTTGAAGTTCCGCCGGTCGTTGAGAAAACCATTGAGCCTGGAATTGCGGAAATTAAGGTGGACGCATTTACCAAGGGAAAGACAGATGAAATCGCCGGGAAATTGAAGGAAGTGAAAAGGAACGGCGCGAAGAAGCTGATCCTTGACCTGCGGAACTGTGCCGAGGGCGACGAATCAGAAGGCATCGCCGCTGCGAATCTCTTTCTCAATCACGGAACCATAACTTACGTTCAGGGACAAAAATATCCGCGACAGGCTTTCAATGCCGATCCTTCCAAGGACATTTCGGATCTCCCACTAGTCGTGCTCGTGAATAAAGGAACTGCTGGTCCGGCGGAAATTGTGGCCGCCGCGATTCTCGAGAATGCTCGCGGGGACGTGGTCGGCGATAAGACCTTTGGAAATGGCACCGTACAGAAGACAATCGAGATGAAGGACGGATCGGCTCTGATTTTGTCCATCGCCAAGTACTATACCCCCAGTGGCAAAGCAATTCAGGATTCCGCGATTACTCCTAATGTCCTGGTGGCCGACACCGACGATAATGCTGGACTTCCGGATGATGACGAAAATGCCGTGCCTGCCGCCACCGATACGAACCCGGCGGCCCAACCGGATCTGCAACTGGAGAAGGCTATCGAAGTGCTAAGGAAGCGTAGCACCTAAAAAGCGCGCTTTTGCAGCCAAGGTTTGAAAAGCTGTGCGGAGAACCGTCATTCTGGGTGTAGCGAAGAACCTACACATTTTCCTTTTTCGGTCGTGCCGCTAGCCTAAATCCCGATGAGCCCCCTGCTATCTGAACCAGTTCCAGAAATTGAACCTACACGCCGCAAGCTGTTCAGCCACTTGTTTTTCGGCCTGTTGGTCCTGATCTCCGCTGTTGTGGGCGCTGCAGCGGGATTGATCCTTGTTTATTCCACTGACCTGCCAGAGATTGAAGAGCTGGAACACTACCGCCCAAGTTCGATCACCGAACTCTACGACGATCAGGGACGCATCATCGGTTCCTTCGCGCTGCAACGACGGGTGGTCGCATCCTACGAAGACTATCCGCCAGTATTGCGGGACGCTCTCGTTTCCATTGAGGACAAGGATTTTTACCGCCATTCCGGCATCAATTTTTGGCGAATCGCTGGCGCGGCTTACCGCGATATTAAATCTGGAGGAACCGCTCAAGGCGCTTCCACTCTCACCATGCAGTTAGCGCGCAACCTGTTCCTTTCCCCAGACAAATCCTTCCGCCGCAAAATTCAGGAAGCGTTATTGGCCATTCAAATCGAGCGCCGCTTCACCAAACCGCAAATCTTCACTCTGTATGCGAACCAAATTGCTCTTGGCCACGGCACCTATGGTTTTGAGGCTGCATCGGAGTATTACTTCAGCATACGAGCAAAGCAACTCACGCTGGATGAAGCGGCACTACTGGCCGGATTGCCAAAGGCGCCTGTTTATTATTCTCCAATCAATCATCCCGACCATGCGCTCCGGCGGCGCAATTTGGTCATTAATTCACTGCTGGAGGATGGCAAGATTACCGAGAAACAGGCGACTGAAGCTCGTGGTCAACCCCTAGTGCTGAAGGTCGCGCATGATCCGAACTCTTTGGCGCCCTATTTTGTGGAAGAACTTCGCCGGTATCTGGAAGGCAAGTATGGAAGCGATCAGGTGCATGAGGGCGGACTGAAGGTTTATACGTCGCTGGACATGGATTTGCAGAAAGCGGCTAACCGTGCTGTGCTTGACGGTGTCGCCGCTTACGAACGCCGCCATGGCTGGCGGGGACATCTGGATAATGTCCTCGCAAATGGCGTTTCTATCGCCAATTACGTTCATCCCGATTGGCAGGACGATCCTCAACCCGGCGACTACATTCACGCGCTGGTAGTATCAACGTCGCCATCGGCGGCCCAGATTAGAATTGGACGGTACGGTTCGCTCCTGACTCAGGCCGAAATCGCGTGGACACACCAGACCATCAAACAAATCTTTAAGCCTGGAGACGTTATTTATGTGAAAGTCCTTCCCTCCGGTTCTTCGGGAAAGCTCACCGTAAGTTTGGAAGAGGATTCCGGAGCGCAAGGCGCGCTGATAGCCATTGATAACGCGAATGGAAGCGTCAAAGCGATGGTCGGGGGACGCGACTTCAACCTCTCCAAGTTCAATCGAGCTACTCAAGCCCTGCGGCAGGTAGGTTCCTCATTCAAGCCCTACGTCTATACCACGGCAATTGATGAAGGGGCGCGACCCGACGATACGATTCTTGACGCACCAACCATTTTCCAAACCGCGTCTGGTCCCTACTCTCCCCACAATTACGAGGCGAACTTCCAGGGCACCATCACCCTTCGGCGGGCTTTAGCTCAATCTTTAAATATCCCCGCGTTGAAACTGGCAGACAAACTCGGAATCAAAACGGTGATTAACTATGCCCACCGCTTTGGAATTACTTCCAATCTACCCGAATACTTGCCGGTAGCGTTGGGGGCCGCGGAGGTTACGGTTCTCGAGCAAACTTCTGCCTATAGCGTTTTTCCCGACGACGGCGTACGCATCGTGCCCCGCTTTATAACCAAAGTGACGGATTACGACGGCCGCATCCTGGAGGAAGATTTTCCCGAGGTCAAAGACGTCGTGAGCGCCAGAACCGCGCGATTGATGACCTCGATGCTCCGGGATGTTGTGTTGCACGGGACAGCCATCTCGGCGTCCACCATGAATTATTCGCTTGCTGGAAAAACCGGCACGACAAACAATTTCACCGACGCGTGGTTCGTGGGTTTTTCCCCTTCTATTACAACGGGAGTCTGGGTCGGTTATGACGAGAAGAAATCCCTGGGCGCGGGCGAAACCGGAGCACGTGCCGCCCTGCCCATCTGGATGGATTTTATGAACGTTGCGATGGCCGGAAAAGATTCGGAGAGCTTCCCGCCCCCACCGGAGCTTCCGCCAAATCCGTCAGCCCAAAAAGTAGACACTCCCGATACCGCGCCTCCCGTCGAAGACGCGCACTAGAACGATAATCACCCGACACCGGGGTCATCCCGAAGGCCCGCGCCTTCTCCAGCGGGCCGAGGGATCTCGCGTGTAGCGCCACAAGCTTCTTTAAAATTGGCCAGCCCGTCCGAGGCCGTGCGTACCACTACCAAACCCAAATGCCCATTGATAGTCTGAGGACGAGTAGCAGGGTTGCACCGACAACAAATGCAACCCGCGCCCGGCCACGTCCAAAGAAGGACCCAGCAACGCCGAACAAGACAAGCAGATAGCCCCAGTGCGCCCACGGCCATGCATACAGCGATATCAGGGGATGCCTTCCCATCCATCTCATCGGAGCGGACTCGAAAAAAAATATCGGAGGAGAAATAGTCAAATACAACGACGCGACCAGTGCGATCACAGCACGCCAGGCCTGGCTCGGTTCACGGTACTTCCACAAAAAAACCCAACCGCAAGCAATTGCTAAGCTCGCCACTACCAACACCAGCCGCTGCACTATCTTCCTGCCGTGTACGGCACCTGGAAGGATCAGTACGAGCAGGGAAATTGCGCAGCCCAAAAGAAACCGCGGTCGAACGCGAAATAACCTTTCGCGGTCAATACTGTGGCTCGTCGAGTTCATGTTTTCCCTCCGCTACCCACCCGGTTCCTCCCACAATGCTTCACATGCTGCTGGTGGATGTAGTTGTCCGTCATGCCCGCGATGTAATCGCATACCACGCGGGGAAGCGGTTCGTCGCGAGCTTTATCCTGATACGCCTTCGGCAGGCTTTCCGGATGTGCCATCCAGAATCTGAACAGATCGCTGATCACCCGCTCCGCGTCAACTTTGTCCGGGTCAAGCGCTTCGCTGAAATAAAGATTGGTGTGCAAGAATTCTTTTATCCCGCGCCTCTCCTCTTCCACCGTCGGACTTAGCGCGACAAGCCGTTTGGGCCAGGAACGCACTCCGTCGAGGCTCCTGATGTCAGCACCTGAGATCTCCCTTCTCGTATGTTCAATCAAATCGGTGACAAGCCGGTCGAGCACGTGCCTCAGCGCCTCATTGAACTTCAGCTTCTCAATTGCGGTCGGATATTGCTCCTCGGCCTGCCGATAGAATTCCGCAAATATTGGTATATCGCCAAGTATTTGTTCCAGGCTCAGCAAATGAGATTCATATCCATCGTCGAGGTCAGCGGTGTTGTAGGCGATTTCATCGGCAAGATCAATCAACTGCGCTTCAAGCGGAGGACGCAATTCCAGCAAATACTCAGCTAGCTCAGGATGTCGAGTAACCTCATAGTCACGGGAATGTTTGATGATTCCCTCGCGAATCTCAAAACTTAGATTCAATCCCCGAAATGACGGGTACCGCATCTCGAAATCCTCAACAATGCGCAGCGCGTGGAGATTGTGATCGAAGCCGATTTCTTTCTCTCCAAAGAAAGAACCATGCTCGCGCATTGCACGATCCAGCGCCTGTTCTCCCGCATGACCGAAAGGCGGATGACCCACATCATGCACCAGGGCCAACGCCTCAACCAGGTCAACATTTAAATCGAGTTGCGTGGCAATTGTGCGGGCAATCTGGGCAACTTCAATTGTGTGTGTAAGCCGGTTGCGAAAGTGATCCGAATAGCGCCGCGTAAATACCTGAGTCTTCGCTTCCAGGCGGCGAAATGCGCGGGAGTGTATTATGCGGTCACGATCGCGCTGAAAGTCGTTACGATAGGGATGAGGCGGTTCGGAAAATCGTCGTCCAGTAGATTTCTGAACCGCATAATCGCCGAGCATAACGGAAGTCTAGCAGAGGGATCCCGCCGGGCATTCGCAAGGGGGCGGATGGAAAGGATTGCATCATGAAAATGTTTGCAATCGCTAAGACTTATGTTCTTACGCGAGCGATCGCCGCCTTTGCCCTTTGCATCGGCAGTTGTTTTGTCGGTCCCGCATTCTCTCTTCAAACCGCGCCAACCCAAGCCGCGAACGCCAGCCCCGAGCAGTTTGTCGGGACGTGGCACGCAAAATTCAAAGGAAAGATCTTCGAAACGATCGTCCTGAATAATCAGGACGGCAAAATAACCGGAACCGTAAGCCGCGGGGAAATTCAGTTGAACGATAACGGCGAGCTCACCAGCGCTGAACAAATTGATGGCAGCGACCCGATTATTGACGCGAAGGTTGCCGGGAAGACGCTTCTGATTACGTGTAAAGATGAAGACGGCGACAGTATTAAAGCAGAAATAACACTTACCGCAGAAGGCCAAGCCGAGCTACAGATGGTGACTCCACCAAAGGTGTCCGCCCCTAAGCCGTGGAAACTGGGGCGAGAGCCGGCGAATAAAAGCACAGGCCGCGCCGCAAAAGATCAACCAAAATGACGTCTTATTTTTGTACCGAATCTTCCTTGGCTAATTTCACCCTGGCGGATTCCAGTTTCTTCTGCACTTTCGCGACGTCGTCCTGATCAATTTCCGCCGCGACCGTTTTATTCCATTCCTCGATCGCGCGCTCCCAATGCGCGGCTGCGAGTTTCAAACGGCCGGTCTTCTGGTATAAGTCACCCAAGTGCTCTTGAACCGTGGGGTCTGAGCCCATTCGCTGCAAACGGGCCGCCTTATTCAAGTTATCTTCAGCTTCGTCGTACTTGCCCAGCTTGAAATATGCCCATCCGAGTGAGTCGAGATAAGCCCCATTGGTTGGATCCAGGTCCACCGCCTTCTTGACCAGGGTAAGCGCTTCGTCCAGTTTCATGCCGCGATCGGCAAGCATGTATCCGAGATAATTAAGAGTGGCTGCGTCTTGAGGATTGTCGGCCAGCACCTTGCGGAACATGTCCTCCGCAGGGCCATATTCTTTTTGCCGTTCCAGAACCGAGCCGCGCAAGAAATTCACGTATTGCTTTTCTTCCGGCTTCGTGGAAACCTGCTCAAGCTTGTTCATGGCATCTTCCGCATCTTGCCAGCGCTTCAGCCGCGTATACATTTGAGTCAGAGTGATGTAGATCTCGCGGTCGGCGGGAGTGCCCTTCAATAAAGACTTGACTTGCTTTATGCCCTCGTCCGCCTGGCCCATATCAGCCAATTGCAAGGCATACACCATCCTAAGATCATTGTCGTTCGGAAGTTTTCCCACCGCTTCTTTTGCAACGTCGGTGGCTTGCTGCCATTGCTTTTCCTCCCGATGAGTATCAATAATTTCCTGATATCCTCGCGCTGCGTTATCGTCGCCGAGCGGCAACATCGCGCGGAAAGTTTCCAGCGCCGCGGAATCGTTGTTATTGTCCCTTTGAACCGCGCCAAGCCGTTCCAAAAAAACCGCCCGTCTGTCTTTCTCCTCCTGGGAGTAGGAACTATCTGCCTTCTCGGACTTCTTCAATAAATCTTGCAGGACCTGCGCCGCCTCATCGTAGCGTCCCTGAGCCTGATAAACCGCCGCGATGTTGTACGGAACTTCGACCAGGTCGGGAACCATGGATCCGGCTTTCTTCAAATTTTCGAGAGCCAGATCGAACTTGCCCTTCCTGCGATAGATCTCCGCAATCTGGATGTATGTTTTCGCATCCTCCGGATTGGCCTCGGCAACAATTTTGTACTGATCCAGCGCGGTATCCGTTTGATTATCGTTGAGCAGGCTGTCAGCAAGTCCCCGGATGGCGTCGAGATTATCGCGATCCAGTTCTATCGCGTGCTGGTAGGCATCAATCGCGCTCTTATAGTTTTTCTGTTGCTCGTAGGTGTAGCCCAAAGCCGAATAGAGCTTCCCCGATCGGGCGGAGTCGGGCACAGAACTTAGCGTTTGCGCCGCGCGCGCCGTATCGCCCTCATCGTTATAAAGCAGAGCGAGGGTGGTGATTGCCTCTTCTGAATCCGGTTGCAGCTTAATCGCGGTTTTAAACTCCGCCTCTGCCTTCCGCAAATTCTTATTCAATTGATATAGGCGGCCCAATAGTAAATGGTCATCAGCATTGTCAGGTTCAATTTTCAGGATCTGCTCGTATTGGTCAATCGCGGCTTTTAGGACATTGTCTGAGCCAGATCCGCTTTGCATGTCGCCAAGCGAACGAAGATAAATTCGGCCTAATAACTTATGCGCCTCAAGATTGTTCGGGTCCCGCTTGAGTATGTCCTGTGCTTCCTGCACCGCATCCCGGATGCGGCCGGTCTTGGCGTAAAGTTCCGCCAGCCCCGCGTTCAAGTATTCGGATTCCGGATCGGCCTCAATGGCAAGGCGGTACTCGTCAATCGCCTTGCTGGCCAGATCGCTCCTCGCATACACCGACCACTGGTCCTCGTACATGTGAGCCATCGCATAGTGGTAATACGCAGCGGCCCTATCCACCTTGTGAGGGGGTTCAATGGCGGGCTTGGTTGGACTTCCTGCCTGCTGGGCAAACCCAGTCGCAGCTACGAAAACCAGGAAATAAAGCCGGTAAATAATTTTCATCGGGACCTTTAGAAGTGCGAACCCACACGAATTGGATGCTGAACTACCCGAAGCAGGTGCTTGGATATTGTAAACCCACAGACTGCCCGGAAACGAGCAAAGGACAAGTAAGGAGGGAGAAACGCTCAACCGTAGGTACACGCCTTTTGGTTCCGTATTGCCGGTCGAATATTGCGGCGGGTGCCCCATCCTAAATTTCGCGTTCTTTGCGAAATTTAGAGTGGGGATGTTGGCTTGAATGGGCCGCCCGCCTTATCCCCGATCGAATATTGATTCACGCCGCGGAAGGAAGAGGTTCCCATCGGGCTACGAGGCAGCCATCAGGGAACACTTTGGATTCGTACTGGATCGGAACTTTTCGCCCGTCGCGAGCCAAAAGCAGAAATTTCCCCGAGAGTCCGCCGGCGCTCACATACTGTTGAAAGGTCTCCGAGACAGTGTCCCTGATCTCGGGAGCTGTGATCTCGTCAATCGTCTTGCCAAGCAACTCTGCGCGGCTGTAACCGAGCAACGAGCAAACGCCGTCGGTTACGTCCACGTATCGGCGATTTCCGTCCACGAAAACTACGTACTTGCCGCTGAATTCTGGATGAGCATGACTGGGCGTCTTAACTTCTGAAGTCGTCAGCTCTTGTTTCAGGACGCGCAGGTTCTGGAGCGCATCCCTGATAGCTTGATATTCGCCACTGACACTTGGGGCCTGAAGCCGCTGTCGAATTGCCCCCTCGGCCTTCTCAATTCGCTGCCCCAACTTATGGGGATCCAATTCCAGAAGCGCGGAGTGGTAACAATGTACCCACTCTTCCGAATTCTCAATTTCGTCAACCAAGGCAGAGCCCTTTCGCTCCGAAGGAAAAAATACTCAGGCAAAATTATATATGACCGCTGTTTGCCTCTTTCCTAAATTTCAACGGGTGCCCCATCCCAAATTTCGCGTTCTTGGCGATAGGGCCGGGTGGCCCATTCTAAATTTCGCGTTCTTTGCGAAATTTAGAGTGGGGATGTTGGGAGCAGGCCCATTATGCAACAGCCTGCGAGGGATGGTAGGACGGCAGGCCCGCTCAAACCCAGTGTGTGCCGGTGCCCCATCCTTGCGCGATTTTCGCAAGGGTGGGAGGCAGACCGCGAGTAACTAGGTACGCTTGAATCAGGAATACCGGGGCGCACTACGATCGCCACCCCCGCGCTGCGCTGGCCTGCTCCTTCCATCGCCCAGCGTTCACGCCCATCACCAGCAGCCACAGGGTCAACAATCCTTCCCCGAGGACGCCGGGGGCCATATTGTAGGGGGACAGACGGTTTGCGAACGGCGGTGACAGAAAGGTCAGCCACCCTAAACCGCCAATCGCCATCAGCACGCCCAGAGTTCGAGGCAGAAAGTTCGACCTGAGAATGAGGTAACCGATCAGGAGGCAATAGACTCCGAAGAATACCAGGGGGTTGATGTGGAAGGGAGCGAGACGAAAGAAGCTGAGAGTGCTAAGGGCGCATCCTGCGAGGCTGAAAAACGCTGCAAGCAACGAGATGCCCATGTTGACCGGCTTAAACATGTTGTAGAAGAGCCACGTCACAACGACATAACACGCCGTCGCAATGAGGTTGGCGGCATCGCCGTATACAACAAGCCCCCGGCCAACTAAGACGGCAGCGAGTCCTCCGGTTACTATCGTGAACAAATAAAAGACACCGGCAATCCTGGCCTTTACACGCGGCGACGCTTCTGCAATCCGCTCCATATTTCGGCCACTCATACTCGGTTTCTCCTCGTTGCGCGCTACGATACCACGGAATCCCGGGGGTACAGCCGTGGTTCGTCGAGCAATGGTTCGGGCGGGATTGCTCATCCCTGCTTGCTTTCCCCAGTCGATGTCCCGAAACCCCAACGTTCGCGCATGGCTTGCCGGAATCGCTCCCGCTCCTCTGGCGTCATGTTCCCACAGCGCTCTTTCATACGACGGCGGAAATTGTGGCGACCGGAACCATGCCTTCCAAATCCGCCGAAGAGGATCCGGCACAGCGCCAGAAGTCCAAGCCCTTGCCAGAAGGTGATCAGCCGCCACCCAAAGAGCGGCGGCAGCAACCAATTCCACAGTCGCATCACCAGTTCGCCGCCGATGTAGGCAAATAACAGCATCGCCAGAATCGCCAGCGGAGCGATGAAAACCATTTTCCATCTTCTGCTCATGTTCAGTCCCTCCCTATTTTCGTAAATTCCGCTTTCGTAAAATCACGACTTCATAAATTCGTCATAAACGGCTTGCAATCGCTCGCGCAGATGAAGCACCGCATAGCGTTTCCGTGAGAGTAACGTATTCACGCCCACCCCAGTCTCCGCGGCGATCTCCTTGAAGCTGCGTCCTTGCAACTCGTGCGCAACAAACACCTCGCGTTGCTCCTCTGGCAGCTCATCGACCGCGGACTCGAGTTCATCGAGCAGCACGCTACGTGCGTAAAGTGCCTCGGGCCCGGCTTCGGGGGAAGGCAACAAGTCTTCGAACGCTAGCATTTCGTCGTCCGCATCGTTGCGGGCCACCGCGGCATCGCCGAAGTTCTCGGGCTTCTTCTTGCGCAAGAGGTCAGTGATGCGATTGCGCGCCACCCGAAACAACCAGCCAGTGACATGCTCGATCGGCATCAGCAGTCGATTGGCTTCCACCAGTTTGTAAAAGACGTCCTGCAGAACGTCCTCAGCGTCGCGCGGATCGGGCACGCGCCGTCGAATAAAGTTGCGCAGCCGGGAGTGCTCCCGCTTGACCACTTCGGAGATCCGCTGGTCCTGTCCGAGTACCATCCGCTCCAGGCTCGCCGCGCCGCTCATCTATGGTTGTAGACGAATGAGAGGGTACAAATATTGTAGGGTTGCTAAGGTGCCTGGGGAAATCGCCCCGACACTCATCGATCCCTGCTTAGGACAACGGATTAGGACAACGGATTACAACGCAGTCATCCTGCACGCGATGCATCCAGAATTTCGAACGATTTGGAAGCTGAGGATGCAATGACTAAGGCGATCGAATGCATCAGATGTCATGTGCAAATGGAGGTTGGTTACGTTCCGGATTTAAGAGAGGGCGGAAGCAGCCAGCAAGTCTGGTCTCCCGGAGAGCCCAGGAAGAGCTTCTGGACGGGTCTGAAGATGAAGTCAGATCAATTGGCTCCCGTTAAAACGTTCCGCTGCCCACTGTGTGGATACCTGGAGTCGTACGCACTCCCAAAAAGCATCTCTGACCGATAGCTGACTAGGTTTTGGTCTCGCGTTAGCCGTGCCTCATCCCTTCGACTTCGCTCCGGCCGGGTGCGCCATTCTAAATTTCGCGACCTTTGCGAAATTTAGAGTGGGGATTTTCATTGTGGGCACAAGTGAGCATCCAGTTGTCATGATGGGCTGATGAGATAACCGTGTCGCGACTCTTCCAGTACCATGCTAATGTCTAAAATGTCTCACCCCGGTAAAAATCATTGCTAATCCCAAGCCATCGGCAGCTTCGATGACTTCCTGATCTCGTACAGATCCCCCGGGCTGGATTATGGCAGTCGCTCCCGCTCTGGCTATCTCCTGCACTCCGTCCGGAAAAGGGAAAAAAGCGTCAGAAGCCGCGACTGTCCCTCTTAGCGGCAGCACTGCCCTTGAAGCGCCGATTTTGCAGGAATCCACCCGGCTCATCTGGCCAGCCCCAACGCCCGCTGTCTGCCCATCCCGCGCATAAACTATGGCATTGGATTTCACGTGTTTACAAACCTTCCATGCGAACAGCAGAGCCTGTTTTTCTTCTGCGGTCGGTTGCCGTTTAGATACTACCCTCAGGTCTTTTTCTTCTAATGAACGCGTATCCGCATCCTGTACAAGCATGCCGCCAGAGATATTTTTCAGTACCCACTTCTGCGGAACAGGCGTTATTTCAACCAGCCGAAGGTTCTTCTTGGCTGCAAACTTGGCTTTCGCCCCTTCATCAAACGACGGCGCCGCAATCACCTCCAGAAAGAGTTTAGCCATCTCCTCTGCGCAATCAGCGTCCACCGTCCGGTTGACCCCGATTACGCCTCCGAACGCGGAGACGGGATCGCATTCAAGGGCCCGCCGGTAGGCTTCCAACAGAGACTTCCCTGTTCCGACGCCGCACGGGTTCGTATGTTTGATGATGGCGCAGACCGGCTCCTCAAATTCCTGCGCCAGGTCCCACGCGGCCTGTAGGTCCACGATATTGTTGTAGGAAAGTTCCTTGCCTTGAATCTGTCGCGCATTGGCGGTTCCCCCCGCCGACCCGTCGGAGTACATTGCGGCTTTTTGGTGCGGGTTCTCGCCGTAGCGCAGATCCATCACCTTGGTGAAAGAGAGGCGCAGCGTTTGCGGAAAACCGCCGTCACGCTGAAGCTGAAAATGGCCGTTCGAGCTCACCCGCTCCAAAGTCGAAGCGATCGCCGAATCGTAGGCGGCCGTGACTGCAAAGGCCTTCTGAGCGAGCCGCCACTTAGTCTCTTGGGACAATTGTCCCTTCGATTCAGCCATCTCTTTTGCAATCGCATCGTAATCTTCGGGCGAAGTGACGACCGCGACATCCTGAAAATTCTTCGCCGCAGACCGAATCATCGAAGGCCCGCCAATATCTATGTTCTCGACGATTTCTTCAAACGGCACCCCTGGCTTGGAGGCAGTCTTCTCAAACGCGTAAAGATTTACGACCACCATATCAATTGGCTGAATGTCGTGCTCCGCCACAGCCGTCCGGTGGGCAGGGTTTTCGCGGCGATGGAGGATGCCCCCGTGAACTTTGGGATGAAGCGTCTTGACGCGCCCATCCAGCATTTCGGGAAATCCCGTCAGCTCCGAAATGTCTTTCACCGCAATTCCCGTATCTCGCAGTAACTTTGCAGTGCCCCCAGTTGAGATTAGTTCGACACTCATATTGGAGAGCTTTTGGGCGAATTCAACAAGTCCAGTCTTGTCAGTAACGCTGAGAATTGCACGCTTAATAATGGGCATAGGGGTGTGTGATAGAGCCGAAGAGAAATTCTATCAGTTGGTGAGGTTGTCGGTGCTTGGCTGGCCGGGCTGGATTTCTCGAAAAAACTATATCTTTGCTTTTGCTTTCAACCGCACTTTACCGTCCTGCACCTCGACCGTGTATTCGACGGTATGACAGCCATATTGTTTTCGGATTTGATCGGTTTTCTTCTGTACAAAGGATGCGAAATTGTCCATGTTTCCCGCAACATCCTCGCCGGCTTTCTGTTTGGCTTCCGTCAGCGCCTTATATAACCTTGCTACTTTATCCAATTCCGAGCGTGCGTCCGAGCATTGTACGGTGAAAGCCTGCTCCTCTTTTGCGGGCGCGGGAGCTGCTGCGGCACCGGCCACAACTGCCAGGGCTGCCTGTGAAACGCCATAGACTTTGTGCTCAGGCTCATGTTCTTCAGGGCGGACCCCTTGCACCGAAAGCAGAGCGTCCTGCGGACGCCGGTATCCTTCTTCCCGGATGCGAGCCTTCTTGCGCCACAAATCACTGTAAATGGCATACCGCTGTGCAATTGCGTTGTAGCGATAGCGCTGGGAAAACGTGATGCGGCCTCCTCCATCGCTGAATTTCCGCAACAGGCTCAGCACTTTCCATTCGATATCCGTGGGTGGTTTCTTGGCCGGATTATTGAAGAATACCTCGTACTCGATCTTCAGCCGGCGCAGGTGCGCCTCGAGTAGCGTGAGTTCATCGTCAACAATCACCGGTTATTCTCCCTTTACAGTTTAGGAGTTTCGCGGAGCCGAAGCGAGGTGCCGCGTGGGCACGGGAGGGATGGAACGAAAGTTACCGCGAAAAAGCTCTTGGCCCTTGGCTTTTGGCCTTAGCTCTTAAGCCTCTGGCGTTTGCTTAGTTGTTGTCTTTGGATCCAGCTAGGAAAAAATGAAAGGATATCGGCACGGTCTACAACGAGATGGCTTTCTTGTTTTGCCAAAAGCCAAGGGCTAATGGCCAACAGCTTACTTCGCCGCCATTTTCTTGACCATAGCTAGCACCAGCTTGCGGTCACTATCGTTCAAGCTGACGGCGTATCGGCGGACCTGGCTCAGGAAACGTACTTCATCATCCGAGAGTTGAGGCAAACCCTTTGATCCATTGGTGTGGCCCTCCTCGGAGAAGAACTGCCATAAGGGCAAGGCCATCGCGCCTGCGATCTTCGAAAGCGTGTCCAGCGATGGGATCGTGTGGCCATTTTCCACCCGCGACAAGTAGCAGCGCAATAAGCCGGTTCGCTTTTCGATGTCCCCCTGGGACATTCCTTTTTGCAACCGGTAGTTTCGAATGGTCTCGCCGATGTTCATAAAGAAAACAGCCGACAGGTGATGGGGATGGTCTGCATAGTAACCAGAAGAGTACCTTCTGGCAAGAGAAAATTAGTTGCATCAAAAAAGCTGCACAGTGCGATCGGGCGCGTGCCCAATGCCCTCTTTCGAAATGTGAACCAGATCGACGCGACGGAAAAAATAACAAATCACAGCCGTGAATCAGATCTTAAGGACCAGTCACAACTCCAATTCCATATACATCGCACCTTCAATCGGATTTGTCCGATAGGCACCGATCTCGCGGAAACCCAGTGCCCGGTAAAGCGCCACGGCATTCTTCATTTTCGGTTCTACAGTATCCAGACGCATTTTTGTGTAGCCAATATTTTCGCTTCTGCAATCACCCTCTCTGCCAGCAACCGGCCCAGGGATCGTCCACGAAATTGCGGGCGCACATATAACCTCTTCATCTCACAGACATCTGGATCGAGACTGTCCCGATCGAGACTATGCAGAGCGATACACCCCGCTGCCTCAGAACCATATCTTGCCAATAACAGCCGTCCGTCAGGAGGTCCATAATCTCCGGGCAATCCCGCGAGCTCGCGATCGAAGCCCTGGAAGCACAGACTGAATCCCAGGGATTCTGCATACTCCGTAAAAAGCTCACGAATTTGAGCGATCTCCACAAAAGATTCTGCGGGGGAGATGAGGATTTCGGTATTCGACAAGACGGCCACCAAACGCTCTCGCAACTGCGGAAGAATCGCGCTTATCGCAATTACCGCAGATGCTCATCCTATTACCGCTCAAGGATTCCCGTCCACCGGGTGCAACTTTTCGCTACTATAGGCGTCATATCTAACAGAGAATAACCTCAGCCAATCCAACAGACCGGCATCCTCGTACTTTGAAGTGAGAGTGTTTTTATGCTGATAAAGAAGGGTTCCGACATTAAATGGTCCGAAGTAACACCCCGCCGAATGTATTTAGACCGGCGAAAGTTCCTTGCTGGCATGGCTGTCGCCGGCACCGCTGCGGCTTCAGGAGTGGGCATCCGCGAACTGGTATCGCCTTCAACCGTGCGGGCAGATAGCGGCTCAGGTCTCGCCCCCATACAAGGAATCCAAAAAAGCTCGCTTTCAACAACAGAAAAAGTAACGCCCTTCAAAGATGTATCGAATTACAACAACTACTACGAATTCTCGACCGACAAATACGAGCCGGCCGGCCTCGCGAAAAATTTTCAAACCCGCCCCTGGAAAGTCACCATTGATGGCCAAGTAAAAAAGAAACAGGTCCTCGGCGTGGATGAAATCATTGCCATGGCCACGCCTGAAGAACGCATTTACCGCCATCGCTGTGTCGAAGGATGGTCCATCGTCGTGCCGTGGGTCGGTTTCTCGCTGAGCGAACTGATCAAGCGGGCCGAACCGCTGGACAAAGCGAAATTCGTAGAGTTCACCACCATATTCGACATGAGACAGATGCCCGGACAGCGCACCAACGTCCTCGATTGGCCATACGTCGAAGGTCTGAGGATGGATGAAGCCATGCATCCTCTCGCCCTGCTTTGCTTCGGAATGTATGGAGCCGCCCTGCCCAACCAGGATGGAGCGCCACTCCGCTTGGTCGTTCCGTGGAAGTATGGTTTTAAGAGCGCGAAAGCTCTCGTTCGCATTCGATTCGTTGACAAGCAGCCACTGAACACATGGAACCGCTCCGCCCCAAATGAATATGGTTTTTATTCGAATGTAAATCCGAACGTGGATCATCCCCGCTGGAGCCAGGCCAAAGAGCGCAGATTGGGAGAATTCTTCAAGCGTCCCACGCTAATGTTCAACGGCTACGACCAGGTCGCAAGCCTCTACAACGGAATGGATCTGAAGAAAAACTTCTGAGCACTCAGGTCAAAATCCGCTGGTTGAAGGTGCTTGTTTTCATCCTTTGCCTCGTGCCTTTGCTGAGACTTGGTTGGAGAGGCTATCAACAAGAGCTGGGAGCGAATCCAATCGAGGTCATCACTCACGCGACCGGCGATTGGACGATGCGATTCCTTCTAATCACCCTGTCTGTCACCCCACTGCGCAAGCTTCTGAAGCAGCCGTGGCTCATTCGTTTTCGCCGCATGTTTGGACTGTTCGCGTTTTTTTACGTCTGTCTCCATTTCCTCACTTATATATGGCTTGATAAATCTTTTGACCTGCACGAAATGCTCGCGGATGTGGTGAAACGAAAATTCATAACCGTTGGGTTTACGGGTTTCGTCCTGCTGATTCCGTTGGCGATAACTTCAACCACCGGCTGGATACGCCGCCTGGGGGGTAAGCGCTGGCAGGCGCTGCACAGGTTGATCTACGTCAGTGCCATCGCAGGCGTAATTCATTACCTCTGGCTGGTCAAGGCCGACATGACCAAACCCCTGGAGTACGGCTTTATCCTGTTCGTCCTGCTCGGATACAGAATTGCAGTCTGGCTCGGCGCCAAGTTCGGCCAAAAGCGCGGCCTCATCTCCGCGAAACCGATGGCAACGCAGCAGTAGTGCGGGCTCGTAATCCGAAGAGCGATAATTGATACGACAGCCGCGAAGCGGCGGAAGAATGCAGCCCACGGCGCTGAGCCGTGGGTCACCGGTTAATCAAGCACAAAGCCCCGGAAGGGGCGAAAGATCCGATGCCGCCACACCTTAGGCAACATTTTGTTGCATATAATTTTTTCGACGGAGGGACGACGCCCTCTGATCAAGCCGGGTTTCCGCGATGATCTGTTCGCGTATCTCGGAGGCATCGTGCGCGAGATGAAAGGGACGGCGCTCATCGTTAACGGAACTGCCGATCACATCCACATGCTGGTACGTATTCGTCCCGCACATTCCGCCGCCGAGGTCACCCGCGTGATCAAGGCAAACTCATCAAAATGGGTCCATCAAAAATGGACTCACAATTTCAGCTGGCAAACCGGATACGCTGTCTTCAGCGTGAGTGAGCCTACGACGAGAAATATATTTGGGAATAGTTTCTTTCGCCCCTTCGGGGCTCGCGAAGAATTTCATGCCTACCCACGGCTTCGCCGTGGGCTGCATTCTTGCGTCGCTTTGCGGCGCTTGCCACCGTTTGCCTATGTCCCTGTGCGTGAACTTTCTCCACTCAAGCCAAAAGAAGGCTTGCATGGGGCACCCGGCGAAGAACTTTTTGCATCAATCTGTGTTAACAACAAAGGCATCTTCCGGGCTCAGTACATACGGGCACTTAGCCCAAATCCTACAAGGAGTTACGCAGCTGTGAGCTGCGCTTTTCTTTTATGAAGAAATTACTTTTCGGTGCGATTCTCCTGGCACTTGCTTCTGGGTTGGGCTGCGGCTCTGGCCCTGGCATTACCGGCATTCCGCCCGGCAGCGGTAATTATTCCAATGCCAGTTTGACGGGATCCTACGTGTACCACTTGTCCGGGACAGATGACTCCACCGGCGCGCCCTATGAGGAATCCGGCGTATTTATCGCCGACGGAAAAGGAAACATCACTGGCGGCGTTGACGACGCCACGGAAGAGGGCACTGGAACGTCGTTAGGAAACACTATTATGGGGACGTATAAAATTTCGGCTAACGGCACCGGCACAATTACTTTGAACGGAAGCGCATTCACCGCATCGAACCTGGAGGTCGCGCTGGCCAGTTCTTCTACCGCGTACCTGGTTGAGGCCGACGCTCTCAATGCCTCGGGCACGGCGGAATTGCAGAATGCCTCAGCGGCTGGTGCGGCTCCCAGCGGCACCTTCGTGTTCAACATGCATACAACGTCGGCGCAAGGCTCGGCCGCCACGGTAGGCCGATTTAACGTTTCTGCTGGAGTCTTCCAAAGCGGCAGTGTGGATGTGAATCAATCCGGGACCATAGCTTCGCCAACGTTGACAAACTTCACTTTCAACGCGCCAATCTCCAACGGGCGCGGCACCGGAAGTCTCAGCGAGAGTTCCGGTACAGTCCTGGCCTTCAACTACTACATTGTGGACGCCAACACCGTCCGGCTACTTGTGACCGACTCGACTGCAAATATTGGCGGCCATGGCCGCGCCGAAATGCAAAGCGGCGCCCCATTCTCCGCGTCCTCGTTCTCGGGCAGTTATGTTTTCACAGCCATAGGGGATGACAACTCCGGAACCGACGCGGTTAAGACTGTGGGCCAGTTCACCGCCTCAGGCGGAACGATCAGCTCAGGAGCCTATGACCGTGTTGAGGATGGCACGCCTGTCAGTAACGCCGCGATCACCGCGGGGACTTATCAGGTAACCTCGAACGGCCGAGTCACGGCAACCTTCACTTCATCCTCGGGCACTGTGAATAAGACATTTTGGATGGTCAGCCCTTCTACGGCTTTCTTTGTGACGGCCAGCGATCCGACCGACAGTTCTTTAACCGAGGATGGAACGGCGAATCTGCAACAGACTTCTGCGTTCTCTACCAGCTCGATAAATGGACAGTTCGCATTCATGATGGATGGATTCAATCCAAGCTTTCTCATTGACCGGGTCGCTACCTTACAGTGGGATGGCAAGGGAAATCTGAGTCTGAATGAGTTTGTGAACGACAGCGGATCCGGAAGCGCCCCTGGGGTTTTAACCGGAACCTACTCTGTAGCCACCAATGGCAGGGCGACTGGTTCGATCACCAATCTATCTGCCAATTCGAACGATCTGGTTTTTTACATGATCTCAAACACAAACGGCTACGTTTTGCAGGAAGACTCGGGCACCGAGCTGATTGGAAGAATAAGCCAACAGCAGTAAGCGGGCGCAAAAATTCGCGGAAAGATTTCCGGAAAAAATAGCGGAGCGTTGCTCCGCTGGGCAAGTGAGGACATCCTTCGACTTCGCTCAGGACAGGCTCTGCCCCTGCGTGATTCGAATGTTCGACCTCAGCGGGCAGCAGCAAAAGTCATCGGAACGTCGGCCTTGTCAGCTTCTTCAACCTTGTACATTGGGCGCGGGGTAACGTTCATGAAACTCGCCACCAAGGTATCCGGCATCTGCTGGATGCGAATGTTGAGTGTATTTACCGCATCGTTGTAGAACTCGCGCCTGTCGGCAATTTCGCTCTCGAGATCGGTAATCCGTTTCTCAAGCTGCATGAAGTTGGTGTTCGCTTTTAGATCCGGATAATTTTCAGCCACCGCAAAGAATCCGCGCAATGCCGATGTCAGTCCCTGATCGGCTTGAGCTTTTTGATCAATAGACGCGGCCTGCTGATACATATTGCGAGCCTGCGTGACCTTCTGCAAAGTGTCACGTTCGAACTCCATGTAGCCTTTGCACACATCCAGCAACTTGGGTAATTCGTCGTGGCGCTGTTTCAATGAAACGTCAATGTTCGACCAGGCTTTATCAACGTCGCTCCTGACCGCGATCAGACCGTTGAAGATGGTCACCACATACCAGATAATTCCAGCGGCAGCGAACAAGACCACAATAAGCGGCAAGCTATCCATAATTAGTCAACCCCCTGTCAGCAAGATCAGAATCCGTTAAAAAATGTTGCAAAAATATAAAAAGAAAGCACCGTCAATGCTGGTCCTCCCCAAATCATGAGCGCCGATTTCCATCCCAACGACTTCACTACATCTCGCTGGCTTCTCCACGAAATGTAAAATGCCGTGTCGCGGGCACCCTGCATCAATACGGTTGCAGGATGAAGGTCGAATGGTTCGGGAGCGGTACGGACAGCGGCGCCGCTGCCCGATATTGCAGAATTGGTTGACGAAGAAACTGGGTTTGATGTTGGCCCACTTATATCCATCACGCCTGCGGCAGCCCATGCGGTTGGATTGGTGATCCCCGCCCTCAGGAGCGCTGACGCTACTTTCCCTTGTTGGGTCATGCCCGAAGACCCGCCGGAATCGCGGCTTCCCTGCAAGCGGACGACTTCCGCCGGACTAGCACCTTCAACTGTCCCATTTCCGGTTTCGCGCGTGGAAGAAAATGCAGGCTGAAATGACAGCAAAGGAGCTCCCGAAGAAACCCTGGGCAAATTCGTGACCAGAGTGCGTACGGGTGTGCCGCTGACCGCTACCCCGTGGTTTTGGCTTAGCGTCCCCAGAATAAAAAGACAATTCTTTGGTTTGATGGAAAATTCCTCCACCTTGGTTTTCTTGTCGCAGTCAACGGCGTGACGGCCGAGAAATCCGGCAACAGCCCCGGGAACGCCAATGTTTCCGGAAAATATTGAATTGCTATAGAGTTCACAAAAATCGCGATGGATATCCATCTCTGCGCCTTGCGGATCTACTAGCAGTGTTCCGGTATTGTCGTTTAGGTAAAAAGGGACGTGCAGGCTTTCGTCGGCAACTTTCTCCCAATGTTCATTCTTGCCCGTCCTCTTCATTTGCCATGCGATCGTGCGGTAGAAATAGCAGGGGACTCCGGTAATAGGAGCTTTGAGCGTATATGGTCCGGCGGCGAGCCCGTTTACTTCTATCAGCCCCATCGCCGCGCCTCGAATTTTCGAGGTTGGGGTATTTTCAATCACTCGTTTTCGTTGCAGGATTTGAAATCCGCGATAAAACAGATAGACGCCAGCAAACGCCCCGAACATCGCGGCAGCCAGAAGTCTGCCATCACCTCCATGGGCTGTTATGTACGCGAGGCAAAGATTCAAAGGCATTCTCTGGGATGCCAGTCTTAACGGCACTGGCGCCGCTTCCGAGCGTATCCAAGAAGTGCATCCTTAGCAGCCGAAAGAGCACTTTCTTACTTACTTCAGTAATGGACTTCGAAAACTTCTTCGAGAAATGAATCTGCGGTGACCTTGGTAATCGGCAGGCGCCGTAACTCATTGATGCCCTGCTAGCCTGCTCCTAGAATTTTAGAGGCCCACTCCGCGCCCACTTTTTCAATGTCAGACACCACCAAACGACTCGACCGTAGCGAGATTCCGAAGCATGTGGAGCGGGCCGAAAAGCTCTTGCAAAAAGGAAAGCCTAGTGAAGCCCTGGAAGAGTACCTCCAAGTGCTCAACGCCGATCCTTCGAATGACACCATCCGACAGATGGCGGCCGATATCTGCCTTTCACTGCAACGCGTTCCGGACGCGGTTAATCTCTTAAGCGAATTGTTTCAGCGACAGACGGAGGCCGGCGACGCGACTCGCGCCAGCCTCACTTACAAGAAACTGGCTCGTTTTACGAAACCCACCTGCGAGCAAAGAATCCGCTATGGCCAATTGCTTGAAGGGTCCAATCCAAAACTGGCTCTTGAGACCTATGAAGATGCATTCCAGGAATTGCTCAAGCTGGATCGCAAACAAGATGCTATGACTGTTCTTGAGCGGGCTGCATCGCTTGAACCAAACCAACACAACCTGCTACGCATGGCTGAACTTTCGTCGAACTTGGAAAACCACAAGCAGGCCGCGCAAGCGTATATGAAAGTGGCTGGACTTCCAGAAAACACAGGGTCAAACGCAATTCAATGGGTGGAGCGCGCATTCGCCGAAGACGCGACAGATCCGCAAATTGCATTGGCATATGGAAAAAACTTACTCGATCAAAATCAAGTAGGAGCCGCGATTTTCGTTCTTGCGCCGCTCGCCACTGCGCCCTCCGCCCCCCGGAATTTTGTGAAATCTACGCGAAAGCGCTCGTAGCAGCCAATCGTCTCACCGAAGCCGCAACAATAATTTGGCAACTTTTCGAGCTTGACCCCGGCACTCTTAAAAATGTCGTTAACCTGATTGGCTTGCTGATTGACGCCGAGCAGGATGGTGAGGCCGTTGAGTTGGCCCGTAAACTCGGCGAGCACCAGAAACTGAAAGGTGATCGCAGGACTTACCTCACGGTGATGCAGGAGGTCGTCGCATCCCACAGGGCTTCCGCTGAAGTTCTGGAATTCATGAGCGCGCTCTTCAATGCCTCGAATCGGGAGAGCGATTACTTTCAAACCTTGATCCGACTGTTCGATCTGCATATCAGCTTGAAGGAATACGACAAAGCGGCAGAAGCTTTGGACCGCTCTGCCGAGATTGATGCCTACGAGCCGGGTCAGCAAAGGCGCCTGGAGATGGTGCGGGGAAAGATTGACGAAAACCGTTTCAAAGTGATCGCTTCCAGGTTCACGAGTTTGGACACCTCCATCAGTCAGAATCGTAGCGACGACAAAGTGCTTGGCGCGTCCACTTTGCAAGATCTAATGCTTCAGGCTGAGATCTTGGTTCAGTATGGAATGCGCTCAAAGGCAATTGAGCGATTGCAACGGATCCAGGAACTCTTCCCGCGCGAAGAAGAGCGTAATCAGGATTTGCAGCAGCTCTATCTCGCCGCCGGACTCACGCAATCTTATAACTCGTCGGCCCGACCCGACTCCCCGGCGACATCAACGCTTCCTCCTGTATCAGTTGCGTCTCCTTCTCAGCCTTCCCCAGTTCCACCAGCGACTGCGTCAACGTCACATGACTCCGCGGAAATGAGCAATTTCACGCGAATCTCGGAGATCACCCGGTTGTTGTACCGGCAAACTAATGCCGATACTGTGCTTTCAACTGCGGTAGCTGAGATAGGCGCGCAATGGAAGGTGGATCGTTGCGTAGCCGCAATGCGAAAACCCGAGCTGGGTACGACTCTGCTTAAGGAGTGCTGTGGCGAGGCCTTGGACGCAGGCAACGTTCATTCGTTGGAAGAAGTAGTCGCGGCCGCTCAAGATCTGGCAATCAAGACAGGGACGCTGACGATCCCCAATACTCTGGCCGCTTCACAATTAAGCTCGGTCCGGCAAAATCTGGGGATCTTGTCGGTAGGCTCATTGTTGGCAATTTGTCTTTCCGACGGTGCGGACCATGTGGGAATACTGCTTCTAATGAACAAGACCCCGCATAATTGGAGTGCCGGCGATGTAATGATGCTTAAGACCATCGGCGAGCAGATTGTAATTGCCCTTAACAACGCTGGGTTGCGGCGACTCGTAAAGAATCTTTCGGTCACTGACGAGAAGTCAGGCCTTCTGAAACGCGCGTCCTATCTTGATCTTCTGATTGCCGAAACCCGGCGCGCGGTGCAACACAATAATTCCCTGAGCGTTTTATTGGTGCGCCTGGGAGAACGCGCGGCCATGCTAAAAGAATTTGGCGAAAGCGCGGTCGAAGCAACCATGCGGCAAATTGGACAACTGTTCGCGGCTAATATTCGGCAGAACGATCTCGCATTTCGCTATGACACTACAACTATCGCGATCGTTCTCGGAGAAACCTCCGCGACCGAAGGCATGATAGCTGCCGAGAAGCTTCGGAAGCTGGTTTCGGCGCTAACAGTTTTTGATAAAGACGCGGCGATTCCCTTCCATGCAGGATTGGCGGAAGCAGTCGTACGCGAACAGTACGATCCTGTGGACATCGTCACGGAAGTTATCAACCGCGCGGAACACGCATTGACTGCGGGCATTGCACAGAGTTCCGGGCACGTCGAGATTTTAGCTCCTCAACTGGCGACTGCGGCAGTCGCTTAAACAACCATCGCGCAGGAATTCCAACTAGCCCATCGCAAGCGGGCCCCGGCAAGTTCTCTATCTTTGGTCTGGAATAGCCGTTACTGTGGCTAAAGACCTTTGCCACTGCTAGACTAACGCTCGTCATCAACGAGGAGTCATGGAGATCAAGAAGGTTGGAGTTCTCGGATGTGGGCTTATGGGGTCGGGAATTGCTCAAGTCGCCGCGACAGCCGGATTCGAAGTCGTCATCCTGGAAATGGAGCAGAAATATCTCGATAAAGGTTTCGCTGCAATTGAAAAATCGCTGGCAAAATTTTCAGAAAAAGGCACGCTGAAGGAACCGGTTGATGCGGTCCGGTCTCGCCTCAAGGGCACTACGAACAAGCAGGATCTCGCTGATCGCGACATCATTGTTGAAGCGATCATCGAAAACGTTGAAGAAAAGAAGAAGATGTATAGCTCGATTGACGGCATCGTCAAGAAAGACGCGATTTTTGCTTCCAATACTTCCTCGATTTCTATCACCGAGCTTTTGACCTCGACTAAGCGGCCAGAGCGCTTCGTCGGATTACATTTCTTTAATCCGGTTCCGTTGATGAAGCTGGTGGAAGTCGCTCGCACGATTGCTACGTCCAATGACGTTTTCGAGTCTACTCATGAGTTCGCAAAAAAGTTGGGCAAAGTTCCGGTGCGCACCAGCGACAAGACTGGATTCATCGTCAACCGCCTGTTGGTGCCGTACATGTTAGACGCCGTCCGCGCCTACGAAGAAGGAGTCGGTTCAATCGAAGATATTGATAGCGCGATGAAGTTGGGATGCGGTTATCCCATGGGCCCATTCACGCTGCTGGATTTCGTTGGTTTGGATACCACCTACTACATCACTCATGTGATGTTCGACGAATTCAAAGAGCGGAGATTCGCCTCGCCGCCACTGCTAAAACGCCTGGTGATGGCGGGCTGGTATGGCAGGAAGACAGGCAAAGGATTTTACGATTATTCCGACCCGAAGAGCCCAAAGGCAAATAAGTTGTAGGTGCACACGTGGGGACAGCCGCCATCGGCTGTCCAGCGGAGCAACGCTCCGCAGCCGTCACCGGTTGTAAACTTCTCTGCGATGCCCGATGCGGAGTACCAGAACAACTAGCCGGTCGTGTTCTAACGAGCAAATGATGCGGTAATCTCCGACGCGGTATTTCCAGAAGTCGCTGAGGGCGCCAGTAAGCCGCTCACCGATTTTGTGAGGGTTATCGAGTTGAGAGACCCGCTCGTGAAGGAACTTCGAGATACGCCGAGCGATGGGTCTATCCAGCTTGTCGAGTTCTCTCTGCGCTGCTGGATCGAACTCAATCGTCCACTTTGGGATTGAGGCCATAGCGGCGCATCACTTTTTCCAATGGGATAGTACGAACACGGCCGGCACGGATTTCGGCAAGGCGCCTCTCTGCCAGGTAGATGTCCTCCAGATCATCCAGATGCTGTAGGATGGCCTCGCGTGCGTAGTAAGTCTTGGTACGTCCCGTGCGCTTGGCGAGACGGTCGAGACGCTTTTCGATTTTCTCAGGAAGGCGGATGGCTAGCATGGATCACCTCAGTGCTATACAATTATAGCAAAATTGGGGTTGGTGACCCCCCAGGGCCGCGAGTTTCGCCCAATTTGCCTTACAGGGTGTCTAATAACCTGTGGAGTTCGGAAACTTGCGATTCACCTTTAAGTTGGCCGGAGCTGTTGGGCTCACCCTAGTCCTATTGTCTACGGCTGCCAAAGCTCGGAGTGGTGAAAATATATGGCCATGCCTTGAACGGGTTCGCAACCGGTCAAAACAGCATCTTATTGCGGTTCTTACTGAAGATGCGGCCAAGCACCTTGCGGACAAAATATCTTTGCCCGCCAACGAAACTCTTAGAGTCCACTTGAAAGGGTCAGCCGAGGCTGCGGTGGAACTCATGGTCGAACCAGATGGAGCAGTACAATGCGTTCGTTTCAAGGAAGGCCATCCGATGCTCGCAGCCGATGCGATCAGCGCAGCGAGTAAATGGAGATTCCGTCCTTACATTCGCGACGGTAAGGCTTTGCCGTTTCGAACGACCTTAAGATTCCGCCTTGTTGATCACGAGTTCCACCTGGCTTCCTTTCCTGCGGAAGGGCCTCTATGACCTTCGAAAATGTTCTCTTCTCGACGAGAGATTCCGTCGCCTACGTCACCGTCAACCGTCCGAAGGTCCTCAACGCGCTCAACATGGCGACCATGGAGGAGTTGAGGGCGACGTTTCATGAAATAAAAAGCGATAAGAGCGTGCGCGCAGTCATCTTGACTGGCGCTGGCGAGAAAGCGTTCATCGCGGGCGCCGACATCGCCGAACTTTCCAAGCAAGATGCCATTACCGCCAAGGAATATACGCACCGGGGCCAGAGCGTTCTTAATCTAATTGAGAATCTTGGCAAGCCGGTGATCGCCTGCATCAACGGGTTTGCCCTTGGCGGCGGGTGCGAAATCGCCCTGGCCTGCACCATGCGTCTTGCCAGCGAGACTGCGAAGCTGGGGCAGCCAGAAGTCAAATTAGGCATCATCCCCGGATACGGAGGCAGTCAACGCCTACCGCGGCTCGTCGGCAAAGGAATCGCAATGCAACTCCTGCTGACGGGAGAGATGATCAGCGCCCAAGAGGCGCACCGTATTGGATTAGTAAACGAAGTCACCGCTCCCGCGGATTTGATTCCCCGCGCCGCGGCAATTGCTCAAAAGATTATTGCCAATGCGCCTCTAGCCGTCCAATACACAATGGAAGCGGTGAACAAAGGTATGGAGATGAATTTGTCCGAAGGCCTATATTTGGAGGCAGCGCTGTTCGGCCTGTGTTGCGGCACTGAAGACAAGAAAGAAGGAACGACAGCGTTTCTGGAAAAGCGTCCAGCGCAGTTCAAAGGTAAATAATTTAAGAATGACGAAGCGCCGCGTGAAAGTAGTTGAAGGCAATCTTACCGCTGCCCAAATGCGCTTTGCGATCGTAGTCTCTCGGTTTAATGAGTTCATTACGGAGAGGTTGCTCAGAAGTGCCCACGACGGTCTTCTGCGCAGCGGCGCCGCGAAAAAAGACGTGACGATTGTCCGTGTTCCCGGCGCCTTCGAAATCCCATCCGCCGCGCGTACTCTCGCCCAAACCAAAAAATATGACGCGATCATCTGTCTTGGATGTCTCATCCGCGGCGACACGGCCCACTATGACGTCATCGCCAACGAGGTGACGCGTGGTATCGGGCAATCCGCACAGGAAACTGGCGTGCCGCATGCTTTCGGAGTGCTTACTTGCGACAATCTCGAACAGGCAATTGACCGCGCCGGATTGAAGATGGGCAACAAAGGGTTTGAAGCGGCGCTGGCGGCGGTTGAGATGGCAAATCTGAAGAGAGCTGTCGTTGGCCGTTCGTCCCTTCGCCCGGCTCAGGGCAAGCTAAGAACGGTCGTGGGCAAGGACGCGAAAAAGCAAGCTGTCAACTCTCAGCTGTCAGCTTTCGGCAAGAACCGCAAACCCAAGCCCACCAAACGAACAAAAACTCGCAAACGGTGATTCCCGCCATCGCTTCCCGTCTCCTGTAAACTGAAGGCTAATAGCTGACGGCTGAAAGCTGATAGCTGCACTATGGGAACCCGCCGCAAATCCCGCGAACTCGTTCTTCAAATGCTTTTCCAGGCTGACATGGGAAAGCAGGGTCCGGATGACGTGCGCCGAACGTTCTGGAACGAGCGCGGCTCGGTTGGCGACGATGTTCAGGGATTTGCAGAAGATCTTTTTCAAGTGGCGAACGACCGCAGTTCGGATATTGATGAATTGATCGAGCGCCATGCGGATAATTGGCGTATGGAGCGTATGTCCGCTGTAGATCGTAATATTCTACGGGCAGCCGTAGCGGAGCTGGTCGGTTTTCCGGCGACACCACGTGCGGTCATCATCAATGAGGCGCTCGAAATCGCTCGCAAGTTTTCCAGCCCGGAATCCGTTCAATTCATCAATGGAGTGCTTGACAGCGTCGGCAGGGATTTGGAAAAAGCGAAAACTGCGTCTTGAAATCGAATCTACGGTCGGAGAGCAATCAAGTCCGGGTTGCAAGTTGTGGCGAAGGGCGAGCCAGTCGCGTTCCGGCACAGTCCAAGTGGAAATGCAATCTGCTGAAAATCACCTCCCGCAACGGTACTCACCGCGTGGACAGTCCCGTCTGAGGCTCCTACATAAAGAACCGTCCCATCTGGAGTAAGAGCCGCCCGCAGCGGGATCGCGTTCCCGGTCAAGCTGATGGCCGATGAAGTATGGTTGGGAATGTTGAACACAAAGATAACGCCGAGCGGGTTATTATTCGCATCGTTCGCGAGAATGTAGACCGTAGAACTATCTTGGGAAATAATGAGCTGCTTTGGAATGAAATTTCCCTGCCCAAGATTAAAGAACGCGGACGTATTAGTAACTGTCAGGTTCCCGGTGATCAAGTCGAGCGTTCCTGGATAGGGACGGGGAAAGGCGCACCCTGTTCCGCCGATCGTCGGCGTAAACAATTCAATTCCGGGCGGTTCCACGGTCAACATTCTTCCGTCAACTAGCGGCCGGATGGTTGATGGCGGCGTGGTCGTGGCCGACGTCTCCACCAGCGGCGGAGTTGAGGGCGGCGGATTGTCGCACGTCGGCACAAGAGAAAGTTGCGGGATCGCATGATCGGCGATGTATCCGAAATTTCCGCTTGGGAGAAAGGCGACATCGTTCGTACCTGTGCTTAACGAGATGGTCTGCAATGCATCTATTTTCGAATAGACGTACAGAGTGCTGGCGCTTCCAATGCTTGCCACGATAAATGCCTTCAAACTATCAGGCGAAAAATCTGCCGCTACGCTCGTAGTGCCTGAAGGCAACTGAATGGCGGTGGCGCTGTTGGCGACGGTATCGAAAATGAAGACTTGCGACGACGAATTCGGGTCGGCAATATCTGAAACCACGAGTTTATTTCCATCGGGAGAAATACTGACCGCTTTCCCGACTACGCCCGTGTTCTGCGTTACCGCCGGCGCGGTTGCGGAAGCAGCGAACTTCATCAGTCCTTTGGTTCCAAGTTCTCCGAGATCGGTTCCCAGGTAGGCGTTAGCGCCGTCCCGGCTAAAGATCAGCGAATCGGGAGTGGCGGGTAAAGTGACTTCCGTTCCCACGGTATTGGCTGGAAGCGTGACCGGCACGAGCGTTGAGAAGCAGGCTGGCGTGGCCTGGCAACCCGTGCTCGACACGTACAGGGTAGCGGCAACGGCGGTACTCCCAGACGTCGGAGTCACCACAATGCCAATCGCAGATTGTGGGTAAATGGGCAGTGACGGTTGAAAGCCAATGTTGCATGTAGGTGGCGTGCACGATGCACTTACGGAAGCGCCCCCTGCTGCCGTGGCGGAAACCGTCCCTGACGGTGTGCTTTGCGAAATCGCTCCAGCGGCAACGGCGACCGATGCCGGTTCGGACGACGTCCACGTCAAAGGAACCCCAGTAATAATATTTCCGAGGCTGTCTTTAACGGTCGCCGTAATTGTCTGAGAAGCACCCTGCGTCAGAATTATTGGATTACTTCCATTACCGTTCGCTGAGAGGGTGATGGATTGAACTGGGCAACTTATAAAATCGAACGGAACACTGACCACGTTCCCGAGAGTGGCGAATGTCCTACTGACACCTGGAACGCCTGCTGTAGCTTGTACCTGGTTCTGAGAAAGTCCGGTGGCAGTGGTACTGAGGTTCACAACAGTCGCGCTCACCGCGCTCCAGCCAAAACGTCCCACCGTAGAAGTGATATCAGATCCGCGGCTGAAAGCGTTGGCTGCATAATCAAATGTCTGGCCTTTCGTGACACACGGCCCACCGGGATTGCTCTGTGTTGGGAGCGGACTAATCGAAATACTGTCAATGTGTTGATGAACGTAGACAGTAGTCGGCGGACTAGTTACTCCCTGAGCGGATCCAGTGATTTGGGACACGCCCGTCGGGCCGGGCGTGCAAACTTGCGGACTGGTAATTGAATCCCATGTGCCAGCGCAGGCGATCCCGTTAGCAGCAATCGTGACCACCGCGGAATTACTGGAAAAATACGAAACGGGCTGGATTAGGTTGTTGTTCGCGTTGTCCTGGGGCTGCGCGGTGAAGGATAAGGTAGCGCCCACATCCATCGAGGCGGTGGTGGCAGGCGTGAGCATCACGTTCGCTGGAGTTGGAAACGTGGCCACCTTCACGCCGGAACCGCTGCTGCACCCGATTAAACCGGCCGCCAGAACAAATACAAGAAACGCTCCTACCAAAACGGAGTTAAACCGGCCCATTTACCCTCTTTCGTGCGCGCACTAACAATAGTGGAAGACTGAGTGAAAGAATTGTAAATACTTTCAACAAGGTAAGATGCTCAAGAGGCGCTGATTCCGGCGAAAAATCTTGCGAGAGAAATCCCAAAAACCAAATCGTTCCGAGGTGATTTCGCCGCGCAACTTAGTGTCGCAGAAACCACATAAGCCATGCTGCGACAAACACCCCCCCAACAAACATGACGAAGCAATACAAACCATAGCGGATCTGATCTCGTGGCACGTTGCGCTGCGTGATTCCGAAAACAACAGAAGCGAACACGGCAAACAGGACCGCAGCATTGAAATGAGACAGCGCCAGGGTCATGATTTCTTCCCAATTGCTATGTGGTAAGCGTCCGCCACGCTGATAAAATTCAGCAGTCCGGCAACAATAATGAATTTGCTTCCGTAGTCGGCCGTAGCGTGGGCTATCGCGTCCTGCCCGAGATCGCGAGCCAAGCTTACAATATAGAGTCCTCCCGCCCCGACGTCGCCAACGAATCCCAGAATGTCCAGGATGTCGCCACCATTGGGCCGGTAGATACGTCCGTCCATCAAAACTCCGAGAACGAACATGGTAACAATCGAGGCCATCAGCAGCAGCCCACGAATCCAGCGCTTCTGAATTAAATGCCCAGCGCCGGGAATAAGCCATCCCACGGCTGGAGCCACGATTGAGATTACGCTGATGGGTTGCGTTGGCGCTTGCGCCGTCGCTGCATCCGCCGAGGTCTTCTTGCCAAGCGAAGAATTTGCCATTCAGATGATCACAATTTCCCGTTGAATTTTACCAGTTACTTCCGCAGCATGTTGGCGAACCAGCACATTTACCTCGCTGCGCACACCGAACTCAGGCAAATAAACGCCGGGTTCTATGGAAAAACACGAGTTGGGCAGAATCTGGCGTTCGTCGTGGACTTCAAGATCATCCATGTTTGCGCCGTTGGCGTGAACTTCCGGGCCAATCGAATGACCTGTCCGATGGATAAAATATTCCCCATACCCCGCGTTCTTGATGTGCCCCCGTACGGCGCGATCCACTTCCCAGCCAGCAATGTTCTTTCTTGAGGCTATCGCATCTTGCACTGTCTTAACGCCGGCATCCCGCGCGCCGCTTACTACTTCAAAAATTTGACGGAGGCGATCCGATGGCGCTTTGCCTACAAATCCCATCCAGGTAATGTCGTAATAGACAGCGTCGGCCTTGTCTTTCTTAGCCCAAACGTCCAGCAAGACAGGATCGCCCTCGCAAATTGCAGCCGAAGTTTCGGCTCGCGGCTCGTAGTGGGGATTTCCACTATTCTTGTTGGCGGCAACGATAGGCGGGTTATCGGCTACCAGGCCTTCGCGACTAAACGCCTCCAGGAACCACTGCTGAATTTGATGTTCATGCGTGCCGCCATTTCGAACTCGATGACCAATCTCACGAAAAGCTTCCGCCGTGACTTTGTCAACCGCGTCGCGCGCAGCGAAGTGGCTCTGGATTTGCGCCTCCGTCCACGAAGCTTCGAACAAGGCTACCAAATCACCCGAACTGACAACGTTCTTGCCCAATCCCCGGATGAGTTCCAGCGTTCCGCCGTCCACCAGGGAAATATAAAAAACAGAGTTATTCGGGGAGTATTGCATTGCGATGTCACGATGACCCGCAAGCATGTTCTTGATCTCTTCGAACAACTCTTGCCATCCTGCGTATTGGCGTTTGGTCCCCGGAAGCGCATCGAGATGACCCGCTTCTATCTTGTGAACAAGTTTCTGCGGTTCTCCTTGCGCGGGGATCACATAAAACCAGCGACGCGTCACCATTAGTTTTTGAGGTAATCCCAAAACGCGATAGGCAATTGGATCGCGGTGGTGGTGGTCGTAAAAAAGCCAGGCATCAATATTGCGCTCGCGAAGCGCAGCCTGAATAGCGGCGAGATTCATGGGCAAGTGTTTATTCTAAATTACTTGGCTGGATTGCGCGAGGAAGCGGGCTGGCAGTCGGGCGGGGCTGAAAAATTCATCTTTAGAGCTGTCATCCTGAGGGACGTTGAGTCCCGAAGGATCGTGCGTCGCAAGCTCGGGATGACTTCCTATGTTTTCAGAATGAACCCACTACCAGGTAGGGCTTGCTTTATTTAGCCAGTATTCGCTTTCTTATGCGGGGCGGCAATGTCTCGCAGGCCGTCCGCAGTACTAATCGGGGCGCGTGCTCGCGAATGCGCATCAGGTAGGGCACGGTTGCCTTCGCGTCCGCTTTTGCCGTCTCTCTCAACAGCCAGCCAAGACCTTTTTGGACCATCTCGTCCTCGTCCCGCAAGAGCAGTTTGCTTAGCCGGATGACCGATGAAAAAGATTTTTTCTGACGCGTCGCCCGAATCAATGAAACACAGGCCGCCCGGCGATGCCAACGATTCGAAGACTTCGCCCAGCGGAAAACCGCAACTACTCGGGAGGGTTTTGTTACAATCATCGGCGCAATCAGATAATGAACCAGAGCATCATGGTCCGCCCAACTGCTAATGCGCGGCAACCAGCTCTCAAATAATTTAAATTCCGCCTCGTCAAACTCTACAGTGAGCGCTTCAAGCAGAAAGACTGCATAGATTTTCTCTTCGAGATTCTTGCCCATAAATAGCCGGTCGGCTACGTGCAGCAAGAATTCAAGACCAAATTCGTTGCGAATTTTGCGTCGGAACCGGGTCGCTGATTTGCGAAGGTCGGCTGTGTACCATCCGTAAGACTTTATCTCATCTTTGAAAAACCACTGCACCCCTGCCGCGTGCTTAGTGGAACCGCCATTCCTCAATAGGGTTTGAATTTCCTCAGCGATTCGAGCGGGAGAAGGTCTGCGCGCCATCGGTGGTGTTTCCTTTGGATATGTTGCATTAACTGGTTTGTTTTCTTTGGATAATCGTAAGTTTAGTTATATCTAAATTAAGCTTGACTGGTAGTTAAGGCAAAGCTAAAGTGGATAAGGATGGTGGAATGTCTGCCCCCCTCATCAAGCTTCCGACTGGTACCAATCGTCCGTCAAGGCCAAGGACGCGCAGTCGGCATGCTGGAAGGGCACCCGGATCTATGCGCTGATGTACTCATGGGTTTGCCAGGCAAGGATGCGAAGTACCAACGATATTCGATGGAGCGTTGGGCTGCGGGGTTCGATGGCCCCCAATCCCGATGTCATAAATTTGATGGCACCGATTATTTTGTGTTCAAGGATGTAGGTAAGCAACATCGCTTTTATGGCTTCCTGTTTCATCCACTTCCGAACACGAAGGCGCGTTTCCTTCTTTGTGTGCTTACAACATACGCGCAAAAAAAAGAGGACGGAACCGATTTGGCAGAATTGGGCCGAGTGAGAGATTGGATGAATGCACCATTCACAAAAGCAGCAATAAAACTGGTATATCCCGACATTTGAAGTGGGAAGGGGACTTATAAGCAATGAGTTCAAATCACCATTGGACACAGAGTAGCCTTGGAGATTTCGCATATTGGGTATCAACTGATTTCACTGCCCAGATTGAAGTAAGGCTAGAAGAGAAAGGAATCAGCAAGAACAGCCTTGCGGAAAGGGTCGGCGTTTCTCCGCCGCGCGTATCGCAAGTTCTAAATGATCCTGGAAATCTCACAGTCGGTAACGTTGTTAAGTACACCCGCGCCTTAGGTATGAAGGTCGCATTGGTTACGTATGACGACTCTGACCCTGATAACAATAAGGGGCCGATCAATGCAGAGGTTTTCATGAAGTGCTGGGAGCGCATGGGGCGTCCGCAGGACTTTTTTGATCTTGAAAACATAACGCAGTCGCGTGGATGCTGGGTTCTTACAAAGACGGCTCAAACCGCTAACGACCGCAGTAACATACGTGACGTGAAGCTTCAAGACGACACCGCTCGCACTAACACTTATGCAGCCGCCGCTGGCGTTGGTGCAGAATGGAGGCAACGTGCCTAACGACGTAATCAACCCTCAACCAGTTTCCGCCGACAGTCAAATCATTGGCACATCGCACAAGAAGGTTGTTGAAGCTCTACTTAGGTTTCACAACATCCACGAAGGAATATGGGGTCTATTCATTCGATTCGGCATTGGTGCAAGTAACGTTGGAGAAAACGAGCAACAGCTCCTCCCAGCTGCAATCGTTCCTGTTGTCGAGATCGGATTGCAAAAATTCGAAAGGGAAACCAACGTCTCCGTGGATGCCGCGAAAGTAAATCCCCGTTCTCAAAATTGAACGGGGTCGTCGCATAGCTGGCTTAGTGCGCCCGACTTTATAGTCGGGTGAACGTGTTTTCACGTTTTGACGATGTCTAGGACCTAGGACCGTGCCGGAATCTCCCTTGCGCTCTACTCGCTTCTCCGTCCCAAACGCGACCTGCTGACCGTTGATTCATGAACGCTTTCCAAAAATCGCCGTTCCCACACGCACGCAGGTCGAGCCCTCTTCAATCGCGACCTCGAAATCGTGTGACATGCCCATGGACAGAATCTCCATGTTCACCGACGGAAACCGGCGTCCCGCGATCTGATCGCGCAATTCGCGGAGCTTGCGAAAATATGATCGTGCCTGCTCCTGATCCTCCGAAAACGGAGGGACTGTCATCAGGCCTCGAAATTGAAGATGCTCCAGCTTCGGAGCGGCTTGCAGAATTTCTTCTAATTCCGGAGAGCTAGGCGCAACGCCGCTTTTCACCGATTCGCCGCCAATATTGATTTCGATTAACACTTCCAATTTCTTCTGAAGCTTCCCGGCTTCGGAATTGAGTTTCTCGGCGAGGCGCAAGGAATCTACTGAATCTATGCCGGCAAACAATTCTGCGGCTTTTGCCGCCTTGTTGCTTTGCAGATGTCCGATCAGGTGCCATTGCACGTCTTGCAAGTCCAGCAGAGATTCAGACTTCTCCGCGAATTCCTGGACACGGCTCTCGCCGAACAATCTCAGCCCGCAATCGTAGGCTTCGCGAATCAGGGTTGAAGGGAAAGTCTTGCTGACTGCCATTAAAGAGATGCTCAACGGATCACGTCCGCAGCGATGGGCAGCCGTTGCAATTCGCTCGCGAAGTAATCCAACATTTTGCGCGATAGGCATCAGGAAACAATAAACCACAAAGGACACGAAGGAGCACTAAGGAAGCGCGAGACAATGCAGAGACCTGGACAATGCGCGGTTTTTCGGTAGGCTCTCGCGGGCGAGGGCGCCCGCGCCACACAGGCTCACATCATGGCGGTTGGCGGCGCGGGCTCACTGGGGTCGCCGGCGCTCGTGAGCGGCAGAATGATCATCAGCGCTGCCAGCGCCGCCAGCATGAGCATCCCTCCTATGAGATAGGAGGGATCTTTGAAAATCTGGGGACGGGTCCAGGCAGGTGCAAACTGCAGTCCCGCCCAAACCAGGCCGAGAATGGCTTCTCCGGCGATTAAACCTGAGGCGGTCAAGACTCCCGCGTTCTCCACGCGAGCGGTTTGGGCAAAGTTGAATCCACGCCGCTTTGCGAGCCAATCGCCCACCGAGCGAAAGAGTCCACCAATGAAAATTGCGAAAGTTGTCTCGAAAGGCAAGTACATGCCAACGGCGACGAGCATGGGACTGCGCACCTGCATCATGATCATCGCGATGCCAAAGAAGATGCCCACCACAACCAGCGGCCACGGCATATCCCCGCCGACGATTCCCATCGCCAGCGTGGCCATCAGGCCCGCCTGCGGAGCCGAGAGCTGCCGGTCTCCAAAGCCGATGCCTCCGGCTTTTATGTTGGCTTCGTGCAACAGCATTAGCGGGAAATAAAGCGTCAAGCTGGCCACGACCACCGCTAGCAATTCCGCGATTTGAATTTTGCGAGGTGTGCCACCCAGGATGTAGCCGACTTTAAAGTCTTGCAGCAGCTCACCCGCAACTGACGATGAGACGCAAACTACAGCGGCAACGCCGAGCACAACCGCCACTCCCTTCGCCCCCGAAACTCCGAGTGAAACCATCAGCAGTGCGGCAATCAACAACGTCGAAAGCGTCAAACCTGAAACCGGATTGTTCGAAGAACCAATAAATCCGCACAAGCTTCCGGAGATCGTAGCGAAGAAAAATCCCACAATGAGCATTACCACCGCCGCGAGCACGGCCGGCCAGATGAGACCCGAGATGCGGATGTAGAGAAAACACATGAGCACGAACATCAAAGCGATCAAACTGAAAACAACTTTTGAGCTCATGTATTGCTCAGTGCGCGAAAGCTTGGCCCGGTCACTGGCTGTCTGGCGCAAATCGGAGAGGGCTTTGCCCAGCCCCGCCGTCAGACTTTTTCGCATCCCGTAAAGGGTATAGGCCGCGCCCACGAGCATGCCGCCGACAGCAATCGGTCGCACGACGAACCGCCATACAGCAATCGCCATATCAGCCCAGTCATTCGGGGTGTCCGCCGGAAGATAGTGTCTAAGCTGCGGCCCCAGAAAAAATATCAACATGGGCACCAGCAAACCCCAGGCAAGAACGCCGCCGGCAAACTGAATGGACGCGAGGCGAAGCCCGATAATGTATCCCACTCCCAAATAAGCTGGACTCACGCTGGGACCGGGAAACGTGCTTGTTCCACCCGCGGCTACGATATTTGTGCTTCCCGCCGCGCCCAGCCGGACCTGGCTCCGGCCCAGGCTACCGACCCTGAAGTGTAAATCCATATCGGAAGCGAACAGGCCGAAGCGTCCCAGCATGTAAACCAGGCCGCCGACTCCAATGTTCCAGAACAAATATTTTGCCGCTTGAGCGCCCTGCCGGCCTGCTTTATGAATCTCCGACGCCGCCACCGATTCAGGGAATGGTAATTCGGGGTCTTCCACCATCACGCGCCGCACGAGCGATATGAATAGGACGCCGAGGACGCTGCCCACCAACATGAGCGCCGTGGATTTCCAATATGCATCCGCGGGCCGGAATGAAGGCCATGCCTTTGCGATCACGAAGGCCGGAATGGTAAAAATTGCGCCCGCGGCGAGACCCTCGCCGATGGTTCCCGCCGTCCGGGAAATGTTTTCTTCCAACAGCGAGCCCTTCCAGGCCCGCATCGCTGCCATTGCAATGACCGCTGCGGGATAAGTGGCCGCGATGGTTATGCCCGCGCGCAAGCCAAGGTAGGCGTTCGCCGCACCTAGTACGACTGTCATGCACAAACCGAGCAGCACCGCCCTGAGAGTCAGTTCCTTCATTTCAGCGTGCTCAGGAACGTAGGGCTGGTGCTTCTTTGGACCGGGGTTCGTATTAACAGGATTTTGGCTCATCAAAAGGGTCCTCAAGAATCGTTGCGCGGCAGTTTATGCAAAGGGCGCACGTTAGCACGCCTACGCCCCGATTTACAAGTAAATCAGGCCCGCATCGTATTTTTCCGCTGTGGGCTTTAAGAGTAACGGGCTCCGAACATCCCCGTATTGACTCCGCCTTCCATTTCGTTTTAATCTGCAATTACACCGGAAAGGAGGTGGTCGGATGACAAGTTCTGATTGTAGTGGTTTGTGCAAAAGACCAGGTGAGGTGGCTGAGACTTAGAGCGGTCGCTCTGAGTGCTTCGCAACTGTCCGTGAGTAAGGATTGATTTTCCGCCCGGCGTGAGGTCGCGCTGGGTTTCAGGGAACAACCCGGAAGTTCCGCCGAAGGTAGCCACGATGAGTGACCACCTCTTGGTCAATCCCAAGCAGTCCACCGGAACGGCCCGTGTGTGACAACACGGGCCGTTCTGTTTCTAGGCTTCTTCCCTGCCTGCGAGTAGATCTTGCCGCGATGTAGCCAGGACAAATGTGAGGTAAACTTTCCGTGCTGTAATCGTCCCCACGGAGCTTGATATGCGATTCTTACCTGTCATCGTACTGCTGATCGTGATTGGGTCAACTATGCCTAGCTTCACCGAAACTGATTCGGGGAATGCAGTCTTGCTCGTTGCCAACAAGGGAGAACACACTCTTGGCATTGTGGACCCTAAAACGGGTCAGCAAGTCGCGACGGTTGCCGAGGATGGAATCACAGGGCACGAAGTAGTTGCGTCTCCCGATGGCCGGCTGGCCTATGTGCCGATTTACGGTAACTCGGGGGTCGGAAAAGCTGGCACTGACGGAAGCAACATCATCGTGATTGATATCGCGTCGCGAAAGAAGGTTGGCAATATTGATTTCGGACACGGCGTTCGTCCACACTGCGTCGTTTTCGGTCCGAAGGATGGACTTCTTTACGTTACGACTGAACTTGAAAACGCCATCACCATTATTGATCCTGCGACGTTGAAAATTGTGGGAGCGATTCCGACCGGACAACCGGAATCGCATATGCTGGCAATCTCGCCCGACGGCCGGCGCGGCTATACCGCTAACGTTGGCCCCGGAACCGTTTCTGTACTCGACATGGCGGCGCGAAAAACTATCACCGTGATACCTGTGTCGTCTCAGGTGCAGCGCATCTCGATTTCGGTGGATGGCCGCGAGGTTTTTACTTCTGACCAGGCTAAAGCTCAGCTTGCGGTTATTGACACCTTCACTAACAAGGTGAAAGCTTGGATCCCTCTGCCCGCCACGGGCTACGGAACCGCTCCGACTCCGGATGGCCGGTGGCTTCTCATTGCGCTACCGGGCGTCAATAAGGTTGGGGTTGTGGACCTCGGCACCATGAAGCTCACGCAAACGATTGAAGTTCCTTCCACACCACAAGAAGTTCTGGTTCGTCCCGATGGCCGTGCTGCATATGTTTCCTGCGATGCAAGCGGCAAGATTGCGGTGATTCGGATTTCAGATTGGACGGTAGAGAAGCTGATTGACGCTGGTCGCGTAGCGGACGGCTTGGCTTGGGCGGCCCTAAGATAAAACTTAGACAAATATTGCGGGGCCTAACTTCGGATTGTCTCCTTTACGAACTTTGCAAACTGCCGTACATCTTCCTCCGTGGTATCAAACGAGCACATCCAGCGCACAATGGATTTATCTTCGTCCCAAACATAAAAGAAATAGCGCTTTTGCAATTGGGCTATGGCTCTGCGGGGAATTTGCGCAAAAACTCCATTTGCCTCGACCGGATAAACAATTCTAATTTTCGGAATCTTGCGCAATTCTTCTTCCAGCAGGCGGGCCATCCTATTTGCATGCTGCGCGCTCTTCATCCAGAGATGGTTCGATAGCAGCACCTCGAACTGCGCCGCGATAAAGCGCATTTTCGATGCCAGTTGCATTCCCTGCTTACGTAGATACAAAAAATCGTGGCTCAGTTTTTTGTCGAAGAAAACTACCGCCTCCGCACCCATCAAACCATTTTTAGTTCCGCCAAACGAGAGCACATCAACTCCCACATCCCGTGTGGCCTGACGCAGAGTCAGTCTAAGGCTTGCGGCTGCATTGGCAATGCGGGCCCCATCCATGTGAAGGAACATCTTGCGATCATGCGCGAAGCGCGCAATTGCCTCGATTTCGCGAGGCTTATAAACCGTCCCAACTTCAGTGGCCTGGGTGACCGAAATCACACGAGGCTGGACGTGATGCTGATCTCCAACGCCGTGATAGGCTCGATTGATCGCGTCCACCGTCAGCTTGCCGTCGGATGTTGCCATTGGAATCAATTTGCATCCGGTAAATTTTTCAGGCGCCCCACATTCATCTACATAAATGTGCGCGGCCTCGCCGCAGATTACTGCGTCGTAGGATTCGGTGAGAGCCTTGAGGCTCAGGCAGTTCGCGGCGGTCCCATTGAACACAAAGAAAACTTCGATGCCAGCGCCGAAGTGCTTTTTGAACTTGCGAGTCGCAGCTTCGGTGTAAGGATCATCGCCATAGCCCACAGCATGTCCCTGATTTGCGCCCGCGATAGCTTCAATGACTTCCGGATGAATGCCGGCATTATTATCGCTGGCAAAGCTTCGGGTAGGTTTCATGCCGAAATCAATTTAGCAGACAAAACGTTCACCCTAATCGTCGAGTTTCCTGAGCAGGCTGCAAGAATGAGGAATGCCGCTGATTACGGCGGGCAGAATTCGATCATCGCAAAACGCTTGCAATCGTTTCGTCCGCGATCAGGTTTGCGATTCTCGCGAAGTCTTCGTACATCACCCGGTCTTTTTCCATGGTCGGGGAAACGGACCTGATGGCGGTATACGCCGCTTGTCCCCGCTTTCCCGTTTTCAGCGGAGCCAGAAAATCTAACGCCTGAGCCGCTGCCATGGCCTCGATAGCCAGAACGTTCCGCGCGTTTTCTAGAATTCGTTTCAGCTTCACTGCGGCCGTCATCCCCATTGAAACGTAGTCTTCTTTGTTACCTGAAGTTGTTATCGAATCCACGGAAGCGGGATGCGACAGAATCTTGTTCTCGCTGACTAAGGCCGCAGCGGTAACCTGCGGCATCATGAAACCAGAATTGAGCCCTGCTCTGGAAGCCAGGAACGGCGGCAGGCCCTCATTCAAAGCTGGATTGACCAATCGCTCCAGTCTGCGTTCAGAGATTCCGGCCAGCGCGCTGAGAGCAATTCCCAAAAAGTCCAACGCAAACGCTAGAGGCTCGCCATGAAAGTTCCCGCCTGAAATAACATCTCCTCCCATTTCGTTTTGTCGGCCAGGAAAGACCAGTGGATTATCAACAGCGGAGTTGACTTCAATTTCGAAAATGCCGCGGCAGTAAGCCAGGGTGTCGCGGACCGCGCCATGGACCTGCGGGATGCATCGCAACGAATACGCGTCCTGCACTCGTCCACAATCCCGATGCGATTCGCGGAGTTCGCTGCCCTCCAACATTTTGCGCAAGTTGGCGGCACTTGCAATTTGTCCAGCATGAGGCCGCGCTTGATGAATGCGCGGATCGAAGGCCGCGTCTGTTCCGTGGAGCGCGTCAAGCGTCATCGAGCTGATAACATCGGCGGAGTCAACCAGCGTTTCCGCGGCCAGCAATGCAAGCACACCGAGAGCGAGCATGCCTTGCGTGCCATTGATTAGCGACACTGCCTCTTTCGCTTCAAGTTGGGTCGGTTTGACGCCGGCCCGGCGCAAGGCCTCGGCTCCAGGAATACGCAGTCCATTTTCAGCAAGACATTCGCCTTCGCCAATGAGTACCAATGCGAGGTGCGCCAGCGGCGCCAAGTCACCACTCGCGCCTACGCTGCCCTGAGAAGGAACAAACGGAGTCACTCCTCGATTGAGCATTTCGCAGAGCGTATCAATGATCACAGCCCGAACCCCGGAGTGTCCCTTGGATAGAGAGTTGGCGCGGAGAAGCATCATGGCCCGGGTTTCAATGGAGGATAGCGGCTCGCCCACGCCGACTGCATGCGAGCGAAGTAAATTTATTTGCAGTTCGCGGATCTGTTCGCCTGCGATGCGAACATCACTCAACTTGCCTACGCCGGTGGTGATCGCATAAGAAGGTTTGTTTCCCGTCACCAGCGCGTCCACGACAGCTCGTGCCCGTGTCACCACTTCTCTGGCGTCGGGCGCAAGCAGCACGGGACGGTTCGAGGACGCAACTTCGCGGACAGCCTCCAGCGTCAGATCGTTCCCGTTAATGTGAAGAGCTTGCAAAGGGATCGGCTCGCCTTATCCGGCGTGTGGCCACGCAGAAACGTTCATCTTGATTCTTTCATCATGGCTTCACGGAACGCATTTCTGTACTTCTCCGGCAGGGCTGTTGCTTTCATTCCAGCGTTGGTTACAATGTGCGTCGTCTCGCCTTCCGCCAGCAGCACGCCATCATCGGCTCGGATGAGTTCGTATCCGAAATGAATCACCGATTCCCGCACATTCTTCAGATGGGTTCGTACGGTGATTTCATCGTCATAACGGGCGGGAGCCTTGTAGCGGCACCGCGCATCCACTACCGCGATGAAGCATTCGTCTTTCTCTTCCATCTCGCGGTAAGAAAATCCTAATTGCCTTAAGAATTCGACGCGTCCAATCTCGAACCAAATAAAATGATTGGCGTGATAAACGACTCCCATCTTGTCGGTTTCAGCGTAGCGCACTCGCAGCCTGGTCTCGGAGATGGAAGCAGAATATTTCATTGACCGGTCCAGCGCGGCTTGCGCTTTTCAAGAAATGCAGTTATGCCCTCGCGAAAGTCGGCTGTGGTCCGGAGGCGGGCATTCTCTTCGATCGCCTCGGCGATTTGGTCGTCCAGTTGCGAGGAGATAAATCCATTGATCAGCCGCTTCGTTGCCAACATTGAAGAAGGACTGTTCTCCATAAGCTGCGCCGCCAGTTCGCGAGCCCGCGCTATCAGTCTGTCCGGTTGCGCAATCTCATTTACTAAACCATAACGGTGAGCCTCGGACGTCTCGAAAAGGCGTCCTGTTAACAGCAGATCGCGCGCAATTTTATGTCCGACTTGCCACACCAGGATCGAAGAGACGATGGCCGGCACAAAACCGATGCGGACCTCCGTGTACCCGAACTTTGCCTCAGGCACCGCGAGCGTGAAGTCGCACATGGTTGCCAATCCGGTTCCACCCGCAATGGCGGCGCCATTTACGGCAGCAATCGTGGGCAGAGGAAATTCATAGAGCCGCCGGAAAATGCGGGCCATCTTCGTCGAGTCTTCAACATTTTGAGCATGGCTCTTTCCTGTTAGAGACTGGAGTTCATCGAGATCCATGCCTGCGCAGAAGGCTTTTCCCACGCCGGTAAGGAGCACAATTCTCGCATTCGACCTCTCAGTTTCATCGAGCGCTGACATCAACTCATCCACAAGCTGAAGGCTAATGGCATTGCGCTTGTCGGGGCGATTCAGAGTGACGGTCGCAATTCCATCGCTGCTATCGAGTATTAGGGTTTCGAATTTCATGAGAAGCGCCAGAGAAATAGTAAAACCATGATGGGTTAATCAGCGGCGGGGGAATTTGTGTACCGTGCCCCGATTTCCGCGGAAGCTCGCAGCAAAGCGTCGAAAGATTTTAGCGCAGGCAATTCTGCTCCTCGCGAATGAAGCGCCTCGATCACTTTCTCCGTAGGAAGATTGCCGACCAATGCGTCCTGGGCAAAAGGACACCCTCCCAATCCTCCCAAAGCCGAATCGAAGCGGCGGCAACCCGCCTCGTATGCGGCCAGAACTTTTTCGGCGGCCTGATCAGGGCGGCCGTGCAGATGAACTCCGATCTCGAGGTATCCGAACTTTGAAAGCACGGCTGAGACTGTTTCGCCAATCTGCGCAGGCGTTGCCAATCCTACTGTATCGGCCAGCGAGATGGTCCGGATTCCGTAGGATTCGAGCAGGTCCACGGCATTGACTACTTCTTCCACCGTCCATTCGTCGCCATAAGGATTTCCGAACGCCATCGAAATATAGACAATCGTCTCCACTTCGGCGTCTTCGCCCTTATTCTTTATCTTCTCCATCTCATCAATCGCTTCATCCAATGTTTGGCTCTGATTATTCTGCAAAAACGTCGGCGAAATCGAGTACGGAAATCCGAGTGTCCGGATTGAATCGGTGCCGATTGCCCGTTGCGCGCCCTTCTCGTTGACTACTATCGCTATAAGTTCGACGTCGTCGGGCGGGTCCAAATCTTTCATGACCTCTTCCGAATCCGCCATCTGCGGAACTGCGTTGGGAGAAACAAAAGAAACGGCATCAATGTGTTTGAACCCTGCGCTGATCAACGCGCGAAGGTACTCAACTTTGATGTTGGTGGGAATCTGCAATTTCAAGCCCTGCCATGCATCCCGCGGGCATTCTATGAGTTTGATCACATCAGACATTCGGTTTAGCTAATTTTCGGATTGCCGAATCTTCGAATTGAAGGATTGAACACCAAATTATGAGAGGCGATCTTAAATCGGACAATACGACCATCCGTAAATTCGACAATCTCATTCATGTCTGCAGCACCCCAACCTTGAACTCCGCCACATCTGGATTTAGCGCTGCGGCTTCCAGGGCATGCGTAATGGCGTCGCGGGTCTCGATCGGATCAATAATTTTGTCTATCCATAGGCGCGCCGCGCCATATCTTGGATCGGTCTGCTCATCGTATGTCCGCTTCACCGATTCGAATAATTCTTTTCGTTCGTCTTCGCTCAATTTCTTGCCGCCGCGTTCCAATTGGCGGATTTTAATTTCTACCAATGTGGACGCAGCCGAATCGCCGCTCATCACGGCGTATCTGGCCGTGGGCCAAGCAAACACCAAACGCGGATCATAAGCTTTGCCACACATCGCGTAGTGACCGGCGCCGAACGAACCGCCGACAATGATGGTGATCTTTGGCACAACCGAGTTCGAAACCGCATTCACCATCTTCGCCCCGGCTTTGATGATGCCGCTCCATTCCGCGTCGCGGCCTACCATGAATCCATTGACGTCATGCATGAAGACCAGCGGAATAAGATTTTGGTTGCAATCCATAATGAAGCGCGCGGCTTTCTCCGCGGATTCCGTGTATATGACGCCGCCGAATTCGATTCGTTTGTTCCCCTCGTGATCAATACTTTGCGCATGCAATTTTTGATTGGCAACAATTCCCACCGCAAAGCCGCCGATTCGGCCGTAGCCGCAAATCAGTGTCTTGCCATATTCCGGTTTGTATTCGTCAAAACGGCTGCCATCTGTCAGGCGTCCGATGATTTCCTTCATGTCATAAGGGCGCGCAGGAGAAGAATCGTAAATGCCGTAAATCTCTTCGGCCGCAAGCGCTGGGGCTTCCGGCTTTTTCCGTTCCCACGGCGATTGCCTGCGATATCCCCACTTATCAACGATGGCGCGAATACGCTCGAGGCAACTTTCATCATTCGGCTCCCGAAAATCCACGGTCCCGCTGATGGCCGAATGCATAGCAGCGCCCCCCAGTTCCTCGGCGGAGACTTTCTGCCCAATCGCGGCTTGCACCAATGCGGGTCCGGCGAGAAAAAGCCCGCTACCATCGGTCATTAAAACGTGATCGCACATCACCGGCAAATAGCCGCCTCCAGCTACGCACATGCCCATAATCGCGGCGATCTGCGGAATGCCCATGGCAGACATAACCGCGTTGTTGCGAAACACGCGTCCGAAATCATCGGTGTCCGGGAAGACGTCTTCTTGTAACGGTAGAAAAACCCCGGCGGAATCCACCAGGTAAATCGTTGGAATGTGGTTCTCTATTGCAATATTCTGTGCGCGAATTACTTTCTTCGCGGTCATGGGAAAAAACGCCCCAGCCTTGACCGTGGCGTCATTAGCGATAATCATCACCATGCGCGTTTGAATTCGGGCAAGCCCGGTAATCACGCCCGCGGCTGGCGCGCCGCCCCACTCCTCGTACATTCCCTGGGCTGCATACATTCCGAGTTCGAAGAACGTCGCCGGGTCAGCCAGCAGCGCGATCCGTTCGCGGGCAGTGAGGCGTGACTTTGCGTGCTGGTTTTCAATGGCCTTGGCTCCCCCGCCTTCCCGAATGGTTTCTTCTTCGTTTCTAATCTGTGAGACGAGATCCGCCAGAAACCGCATGTTCGCCTCGAATCGCGCGGATGTAGGGTCCACGCGGCTCTCGATCGCCGGGGATTTTGGTGTTGTGACGGTTTCGACGCGCTCAGCCATGAAAGATTGCCTGAAACTGCTTACGCTATACCGTTCATCCTACGCGCGCAATGAGCGGATTATGGTCGCGCGCTTCAATACCACCCCTGCCGGGCCGATAATTCTCGCCAGATTCTCGCGCAGCCTTAAGGAATTGATTTCAGCCATCAACTGGAGGTTGGAACCCCACGAGGCTTGACATTCGCGCGGATGAATTGGACGATCTCATCCATCGCCGTGCCGGGAAGGAAGATCGCCGCAACTCCGGAGTTTTTTAGATTCTCTATATCTTGATTGGGGATAATTCCGCCCAACACCAACAGAACGTCATCCATTTTATTTTGCTTTAGAAGATCAAGCACCCGCGGGACGATTGCATTATGCGCGCCCGATAAAATCGAAAGTCCGATCACGTGCACGTCCTCTTGCAGCGCCGCATTAACAATCATCTCCGGCGTCTGGCGCAGACCCGTGTAAATGACTTCCATGCCGGCATCACGAAGCGCTCTGGCAATTACCTTCGCTCCACGGTCATGGCCATCGAGGCCAGGTTTGGCAACCAGCACGCGAATCTTTTCTTCAAGCATTCAGGCTCGATTTAACCACAAAGGGCGCGAAGGTACACGAAGGAAGCGGCCTCCCATGCAAACTACACAGTCTTGATGTCCAGACTTCGCCACAGATACCAGCAGGCAACGCTGCGGTAGGGTTCCCAGCACTTTGCGATTTTTTCCATCTGCTTCGGGTTTGGCGGTTTGCGCTTTTTATAGTGCTTCTTGATCGCCATCTTGACGCCGAAATCACCGGTCGGAAGAACATTGGGCCGACGCAGCGAAAACATCAGGAACATGTGGGCGGTCCAGACCCCGATGCCCTTGACCCGTGTCAGGCACTCAATGACTTCTTCGTCCGGCAGATCCGCAAGTTCCGCGAAGTTGAGTTCTCCGCGATGGGTTCGTTCGGCGAGATCACGGAGATAAGAGGTCTTTTGTTTGGACAATCCGGCCGACCGCATCTGCTGATCGGTCACCTTCATGATTCCCTCTGGAGTCAGGGGTTCTCCCGCGAGGGCCGCAAACCGCTTAAAGATGGTAGAGGCCGCTTTGCCGTTTAATTGCTGATAGACGATTGCTTCCGCAAGGCTATGAAAGACCGGGTCGCCATACTCGATACGATATGGCCCCACGCGTTCAATTATTTCGCGGATCACCGGATCAGATTTCTTGAGATGGTTGATCGCTCTGCGCATGCAAGCCGCGAAAAGTCGCGCGAGCACAAGGATATCATCGCTGGGGGGTCTAATCTCCGTGCATTTCGGCTGTCGCGGGGACGAGGTTGCGCGAAAGCTCCAGGAAGGAGTTCGCGTGAATTAACATATCAGCGCGCTTCTCAGAATCCGCCTCTTCAAGCGCACCATAAACCATGTTGAGCCACTCAATCAGTTCGGAATCCATGTGTTTCCCCCGATAAATCCTCTCAAACCCAATGGATCGGCGGAATCGGGTGAGTACCCGAGTTCGATCTCGTTTTCTGGGTATACCTTTGGTAACTAAGTGAAGCTTACCTCCGTGTATGTCCCGTACACCTCTCGCAGAGCCGCACAAATCTCTCCCACTGTGGCGTAAGCTCGTACAGCTTCTATCAGATACGGCATAGTGTTAGATTCTGAGAGGTTGCCGGTACTTCCTGTTCCCGCTTCCCTCGCCGCCGCGGCTTTCAAAGTCTCCAGGCGACGTTGCACTTCGTCGTTAGATCTGCGGGATCGAAGAGCCTTCAACTTGGCTGTTTGGTGGCGCTCAACGGTGTCGTCAATATAGAGGATGGAGTGAGGTTCCTCCTTAACCGAGAATTCATTTACTCCTACTATGATCTTTTCTTTCGCCTCGACCGCCCGCTGGTATTGATACGAAGCTTCAGCAATTTCTTTCTGTGGATATCCTCGCTCGATCGCCTTCACCATCCCGCCCATCGCGTCCAGCTTCCCGAAATAATCGAATGTGCCTTGCTCCATCCTAAGAGTCAGGTTTTCGAGAAAATATGATCCTCCCAGGGGATCGGTGGTCTGCGTCACGCCAGATTCGTAAGCAATGATCTGTTGCGTGCGCAGGGCAATTCGAGCCGCGTCTTCAGTAGGTAAAGCAAGAGCCTCGTCATATGCATCGGTGTGCAGCGACTGCGTTCCTCCGAGTACCGCCGCCATTGCCTGAATTGCCACGCGGGCAATGTTATTCAGAGGTTGCTGCGCGGGCAGGGAAACACCAGCGGTTTGCGTATGAAAGCGCAGAAGCCACGTGCGAGGGTTCTTTGCCGAAAAACGCTCCTTCATCACCTGGTACCAAATTTTGCGGGCTGCGCGGTACTTCGCGATTTCTTCGAAGAAATCGTTGTGAGCATTGAAAAAGAAGCTCAATCTCGGACCAAATTCGTCCACGTCCAGTCCGCGCCGCCGCGCCCACTCGACGTATTCCACGCCGTCGTACAAGGTGAACGCGAGCTCCTGAAGCGCCGTGGATCCGGCCTCTCGAATGTGATATCCGCTAATCGAAATCGTGTTGAACCGCGGCGTAAATTTCGATCCAAACTCGAATGTGTCAATCACCAGCCGCATTGACGGCGCTGGCGGGTAGATGTATTCCTTTTGCGCGATATATTCCTTCAAGATGTCGTTCTGAATCGTTCCCGAAATCTTTTTCCAGTCGGCGCCTTGATTTTCCGCCACGACCAGATACATCGCCCACAGTACGGACGCCGGAGAATTGATGGTCATTGAAACCGTCGTCTTTTCCAGATCAATCCCGCTGAAGAGGATTTCCATGTCTTCCAGGGAATCAATGGCCACGCCACATTTCCCGACTTCCCCCTCGCTCGCGGGATGATCCGAGTCATAGCCCATCAGGGTGGGCAGATCGAATGCGACAGAAAGCCCCCCGCCGCCGCTGTTCAGCAAGTATTTGTAACGCTGGTTCGTTTCTTCCGGAGACGCAAAGCCGGAAAATTGCCGCATCGTGAACATCTTCCCGCGGTATCCAGTTGCGTGAATACCGCGAGTAAATGGAGCCTGCCCCGGTGAACCAAGATACTTCTCGTAGCTCCAATCCTCCGGGAGGTCGGCGGAAGTGTAGAGGCGGCGCACGGGCACACCCGAAACCGTCGTGAAACGAGCCTGCCCATCTTCATCTAAGTTGACGCCGGTCGGCGCTCCAATGGGACGTTCCGGAGATTTCTCCAAGGCTGGCGCAAGAACATTTTCGGCCCAATCTTTCTCAGATGCGGAAGGACGACGCCCATCGAAGATTTCCGCGACGGCACTTTCTTCAATTTTCGCTTTAGTCACCTTATCCGGCATAGCTGGTCCCCATTTTGATCATAGGAGTGTGCATGCCTGCTGGGCAAGGCGGGAGACTAGCGCTTGCTTTGCAGTTCCCACGCTTTCGCATATTTCCAAGAGACGTACAGGGCGTGGTAGAGGTGAAGTAACAGACCCTCGCGACCATCCAGAAAGCCCAGGCGGCACACATAGTTGTAAATGAAGGTAAGCAAGGGACGGGCCACGATGTTCGAAACGCTAAAACCGCCTTTTCCTTTTTCAACGGCGACCTCCGCTCCCATTGAGGAGTAGCTGTTCATGTGGTCAATGTAGCTACTTAGCGTGGGATAAGCATTGTGCAGCAATGCGTGGGAAAGTCTAGCGGTCGGGCCTTCTACCTTTATCGTCGGATGCGCGCCGTATTCTTCGAACTTTCCCGATCCTCGCCGGATCAGCCGCAGCTTGGGATCAGGATAAAATCCGCCGTGCCTGATCCAGCGTCCCAGAAAAAAGTTCTTGCGCGGAATCCAGAAACCGACATTCGTTGAGTTTCCACCCAACAGCTGCACTATCTCGTCCGTGAGCGCGGGTTCCAAAGCTTCGTCCGCGTCCAGCTGAAGCACCCAGTCCATCGAAGCTTTTTCCATGGCGGAGTTTTTCTGTCCGGCAAAGCCCTTCCACGGCTCTACGAATACTCTTGAACCATGCTCACGCGCGATCTCTAAAGTACGATCGGTCGAACCGGAATCCAGCACAATAATTTCTCCCAGCCCGTCACTCAGCAGAGGAAGCACGCTGGCGAGGGTAGGGCGCAGATTCGATTCTTCGTTATGCGTGATGAGCACCACGGAAATCTTCACGGAGAGAGAATACCGTGATCGCCCGCAGATAGGAATTCGGCTAAACGTCTAATCTAATTCTCGCCTCTTTTACTCATGAACGGGAAATCCCCTATGCCCCTCATGAGACTTTCTTGGGGAAATAAAACAGGGGGGCTGCCCTTGTAAGCACCTCGCGATGAGCCGATTCTGATTCGTGACTCTCGCATAACATCCGGCAGCTTGCGCTCGCTACCAGCGCGACTGTGACGTGTAGACGGTAGTGATGTACGGGCAATCCGCAACCGGCAAGGGTTTTGCGGATCTGGTCGGAATCAATCGTGTAGGAGAGGAGCAATCCTAAATGGGCACAGCGACGGTTCCATATGGTCGGGTTACACAAAAAGCGCCGGCGGTTAAAGAGGTGCACATACTTTGGATAACGGCCGGACTCGGCTGCGACGGAGATTCGGTTTCGATCACAGCGGCCACTCAACCAAGCGTCGAAGACGTCGTGTTGGGAGCAATCCCGGGCTTGCCCAAGGTTCACCTCCACAATCCCGTGCTGGCTTATGAGGTCGGAGACGACTTCATGAAATTTTTCTACCAAGCCGAAGAAGGCAATCTTGAGCCGTTCGTGCTCGTGGTAGAAGGCTCCATTCCCAATGAAAAGATTAAAAAAGAAGGATACTGGGCCGCCATGGGCACCGATCCGAACACCAACCAGCCCATCAAGACTACGGAATGGATTGACCGCCTGGCCCCGAAGGCCCTGGCCATCATAGCCATCGGGACTTGCGCCACCTACGGCGGCATTCACGCAATGGAAGGAAATCCCACCGGTTGCATGGGCTTGGCTGACTATCTTGGCTGGGATTGGAAATCCAAGGCGGGTTTACCGATCGTGAACGTGCCAGGATGCCCGGTCCAGCCTGACAACTTCATGGAAACCGTGCTGTACCTCCTTTATCAGGTCGCAGGGCTGGCTCCCATGATTCCTCTCGACGACCAACTGCGCCCCACCTGGTTGTTCGGCAAGACAGTACATGACGGGTGCGACCGGGCTGGCTACTACGAGCAGGGCGATTTCGCGGATGTGTATGGCTCCCCCAAATGCATCGTAAAACTCGGATGCTGGGGGCCCGTCGTGAATTGCAATGTTCCCAAGCGAGGCTGGATGGCGGGGATCGGTGGCTGTCCGAACGTAGGCGGCATCTGCATCGGCTGCACCATGCCTGGCTTCCCAGACAAATTTATGCCGTTCATGGATGAGCCCCCTGGCGCGAGAGTTTCCACAGCGAGTATTGGTGTCTATGGCCGTGCCATTAGGGCATTGCGCGGGATCACTCAGCACACAGTCAACGCAGAGCCAAAATGGCGACACCCGAGCGCTGAACTCACAACGGGCTATCACCCGAGGTCTTACTAAATAGCGATCTATTTGGACTCTCGACCAAGAAAATATAAGGAGCAATGACTATGAGCACCACCACTGCACCGATGAAGGATGTTCCCAGCAAGAAGAAGAACCTGGTCGAGATGAATTGGGACCCAATTACCCGCATTGTCGGGAGCCTTGGTATCTTCACCAAGATTGATTTCGACGCGAAGAAGGTGGCGGAATGTCACAGCACGTCCTCCATCTTTCGCGGATACAGCATCTTCATGAAGGGCAAAGATCCGCGCGATGCCCACTTCATTACCAGCCGTATCTGCGGCATCTGCGGCGACAACCATGCGACCTGCGCAACCTATGCGCAGAACATGGCTTTCGGGGTCCGGCCGCCCGATATGGCGGAATGGATTGTCAACCTTGGCGAGGCTGCCGAATACATGTTCGACCACAACATCTTCCAGGACAACCTGGTCGGTGTTGATTTCTGCGAGCAGATGGTCAAAGAAACGAATCCCAAAGTGTTGGCTAAAGCTGAAGCGACGCCAGCTCCGCACTCGAACGAGCACGGCTTTCGCACTATCGCAGACATTATGCGAGCCCTCAACCCGTTTAAGGGATCGTTTTATCTCGAGGCTTTGCAAATGAGCCGCATGACCCGCGAAATGTTCTGCCTCATGGAAGGACGCCACGTGCATCCTTCGACCCTGTATCCAGGTGGCGTTGGGACCGTTCCAACGGTTCAACTGTTTACCGACTACATCGTGCGCCTGATGAAGTACGTCGAGTTCATGAAGAAGGTCGTTCCACTCCACGACGACTTGTTCGACTTTTTCTACGACGCTCTTCCGGGATATGAAGAGGTGGGACGCCGAAGGATTCTGCTGGGCTGCTGGGGATCGTTCCAAAATCCCAAGGTCTGTGATTACAAGTACGAGCACATGACGGAATGGGGCCGTGCCATGTACGTAACGCCCGGCATTGTCGTTGACGGAAAGCTCGTCACCACCGATCTGGTGGACATCAACCTGAATATTCGGATACTGCTGGGCAGTTCGTATTACGACGATTGGAAAAATTCGGAGACCTTCGTTAAGACCGATCCGCTGGGAAATCCGGTGGACAAAAATCATCCCTGGAATCAGACCACCATACCTCATCCGCAGAAGCGCGACTTCGGCGGCAAATACACATGGGTGATGTCGCCGCGGTGGTTCGACAAGCGGACTGGTGATCATCTCGCGATTGATACAGGAGGCGGCCCGATCGCCAGACTATGGGCGACGGCGCTCGCCGGAATCGTGGACATCGGTTACATCAAAGCCACCGGGAAGAGCGTGAAAATATACCTGCCGAAAACTATGTCCAAGCCTGAAGTCGAGTTTGAGTGGAAGATTCCCCAGTGGAGCAACGCCATTGAACGGGACCGGGCCCGCACATACTTCCAGGCCTACGCCGCCGGCTGCGCTCTGTATTTCGCGGAGAGAGCTCTGGAAGAACTTCACGCCGGCAGGACCAGGACCTTTTCAGATTTCAAAGTGCCCGAAGAGGCCATCGGATGCGGCTTCCACGAAGCCGTGCGCGGCGTTCTTTCCCATCATGTCGTGATACGGAAGGGCAAAATCGCCAACTACCATCCGTATCCGCCTACGCCGTGGAATGCCAATCCGCGAGACATATATGGCACCCCAGGACCATATGAAGATGCGGTACAAAATACTCCGATCTTCGAGGAGAACGGTCCCGATAAATTCAAGGGAATAGATATCATGCGCGCCGTACGAAGCTTCGATCCATGCCTGCCTTGCGGCGTGCACATGTATCTGGGCAAGGGGAAAGTGTTAAAGACGCATCATTCCCCGATGTTTGGCGTTCAGTCTTGAGAGTGACGAGAAAATTCGAGGAGTGAGGGCCGGGGCTTGGGCCTTCACTCCTTAGTTGTCTAAACGATTTGGATGTAACTATGGCAGACGACAAGGACTTTCAGCAGAGGGTTCAACGGATCGGCGAATTAGTCGGCGAACTGGAGAATATCCCCGATGCCGAAGCCCGCGCGGGCGCGAAGGCGCTCGTCCAATTAGTGCTGGACCTGCACGCAGCCGGGTTGGAGCGAGTTATGGAGATTGTCGCGAACGGCGAGCAAGGCCAGCGCACCATTGACAATTTAGGCGGAGATCGCCTGGTTAGCAGCCTCTTGGTTCTATACGGCCTTCATCCCCTGGATTTGGAGAGCCGGGTGGCACGGGCGGTCGAGAAGGTTTCTGCACAAGTGCGCAAGGGCGGCGGCGAATTGGATCTGCTAGGCACCGAGGCAGGTATCGTTCGGCTGAGACTGAGGGTTATCGGACACGCATGCGGTTCCACCGGAAAAACCCTCAGGACGATGGTTGAGGATGCGTTGTACGAAGCGGCGCCGGACATGAACAGTTTAGTAATTGAAGGTCTTGAAGAGCAGCCAGGATCGTCGGGCTTTGTGCCTTTGGGAAAACTTGGCGGCGTGATCGCAAGCGCTCCCCTTTAACAGATGATGAATGAAACCCAGCCCGGGTACGAGAGCGCCTTCGGCACGCTTCGCCAGTTCATCCGGCGCAAACGCGACGTCGAACGCTGCGAACTGTGCAGCGCCGAGGTTGGCGCTGAACATCCCCATCTGATTGAGCCGGCGAGCCGCAAATTGCTGTGCTCCTGCAATGCCTGCGCAATTCTCTTTGGCGGGATAGCAACGAAATACAAACGAGTTCCCCGGCGGGTTCTGGCTTTGAAAGATTTCCATCTCTCCGACGGTCAGTGGGAAAGCCTGATGATCCCCATCAGCATGGCTTTCTTCTTCCGCAGCACGCCGGATGCGCGGGTGGTCGCTTTTTATCCCAGCCCTGCGGGTGCAACCGAGTCGCAGCTCCCTCTCGATACCTGGAACGATGTCGAGGAAGTCAATCCGTCGCTGAAGGAAATGGAACCCGACGTGGAAGCGCTGCTTGTGAACAGAATCGGGCACGTGCGCGGGTTCGCTGCACCGGAATATTATGTGCTTCCCATTGACGAGTGCTACAAGCTGGTTGGCCTGATTCGTGCCAACTGGAAAGGCCTTTCCGGAGGAACTGAAGTCTGGCAGGAAATCGGCAACTTTTTCGATGGACTGAAACGCCGCGCGACCGTGGTAAGAGAAGAAACACATGCCTGAATTGAGCTTTCAAATCGAGAAAGCGGAACCGCAACGCTTCACCGTGGCCCCGACCTTGCTCTTCCAGCTGCGCATTACCAACGCCGTGCCGGGCGAAATGGTCCACTCTGTGGCATTGCGATGCCAGATTCAGCTTGAGGTGGCGCGGCGGCAATACAGCGGAGAGGATCAAGACAAACTGCGGGATCTTTTCGGAGAAACGGAGAGATGGGGCCAGACTCTGAAAACTATGCTGTGGACGCACGCCAGCGTCGTAGCACCGGCATTTCAAGGCACAGCGGTGGTTGACGTTCCCGTACCGTGCACCTTCGATTTTAATGTAGCCGCAACGAAATATTTCCACGGCCTTGCCGATGGCGGCGTGCCTTTGAGTTTCCTGTTCAGCGGAACAGTTTTTTACGCAGACGCGGACGGAGTGCTACAAGTAGTCCCGATTCCATGGGACAAAGAAGCACGCTTCCGGCTGCCGGTGAAATCGTGGCACGACATGATGGATATTTACTATCCCAATAGCGCGTGGCTCTGTCTGCGACGCGATGTTTTTGAGCGCCTTTATCAATACAAGGTTGAGCACGGCATTCCTACCTGGGAGCAGGCGTTGGAGAGGATGCTTCCTTCCCCTGAAGAAGCAGCGAAGCATCAAGTAGTGCAGTGATGAATACAAAACTCATTGACGCCATTGCGAATGCCGTGCTCTACGAGGGGTACATGCTGTATCCCTATCGCGCGTCATCGGTGAAGAATCGCCAGCGTTTCAACTTCGGCGTGCTTTATCCAAAATCCTACAGCGAAATGCAAAGCGGTTCGGACCCATGGAGCATGCAGACGGAGTGCCTTATTCATGGCGACGCTTCCTCCTCGGTCGAGGTGAAAATACGTTTTCTAAAGCTTGTAACACGCTCGGTTGTGGACGGCGAGACATCGCCGTGGCAAGAGGCGGTCGAATGTGAGGTTGCTGTTCCGCCTCAAAATCTAGAGGTTCTCACTGCCGCGCCCCTGGACTGGAGATTCGCTTTCCCCGCGAAAGAAGAACCCGACTTTTTGCGCAGCGCGAGCGACTCGATCACCCGAAAACAGGAATCGCTCGAAGGATCAGTTGAAATCAAGGCAACGCGCGCGGATGATGGGCTATTTAAAATCCATGTGCACGTGAAGAACCTGACCCCACTAGAAATTAATCCGGACAGACAGATTTCCCGCGATGCGGCTTTAATGCGATCGCTGGTTTCTGCCCACACTCTGCTAGGCGTGGCCGACGGTCAATTCGTCTCCCTGCTTGAGCCGCCCGATGCTCTGGAAGACGTTGCCGCAAGTTGCCAGAATCTCGGAGCATGGCCAGTTCTAGTCGGAACCGACGGCGAGCGAAACATGATGCTGGCGTCGCCGATCATTCTCTACGACTACCCTCAAGTTGCGCCAGAAAGTCCAGGGGACTTATTCGATGGCACGGAGATTGATGAGATCCTCGCGTTGCGAATCATGACGATGACCGACGACGAGAAGCGGGAAATGCGTAACACCGACGAAAGAGCGCGCAGGATTCTGGAAAGAACTGAAGCGCTGCCCATGGAGCACCTGATGAAGCTTCACGGCACTCTGCGCGAATTGCATTCGGTGAAAGAGGAGATGTCATGAACGAATGGGAATGGCAGCTCCTCGAAGACAAGAAGCCAGTAGAAGATTTCCGTATAGAAGGAATTGAAGTTAAGCCGGGGAGTCGTGTGCGCTTGTCGCCGCGAGCGGGCGGCGACATTATGGATCTCGCGCTGACCGGCAAAACCGCAATCGTCGAGGCGATTGAGCAGGATTACGAGGGTAAAGTTCATGTTTGCGTTGTCGTGGACGATGACCCCGGACGTGATATAGGACTGATGCGGCAACCGGGGCACCGCTTCTTCTTCGATGCAGATGAAGTGGAACCTCTCAGCGGCGATGAGATGGACCTCGCACTAAGTCAAGCGGGAGCACCGCGGATTCTCGTGGCGGGAATCGGAAATATTTTTCTTGGCGACGACGCTTTCGGAGTCGAGGTCGCGCGTCGGCTATCGGCTCGCGACTTGCCGCCAAATGTTCGGGTGACTGACTTCGGTATAAGAGGATACGATCTTGCCTACGCTTTACTCGATGGATACGACACCACCATCCTGGTGGATGCGTGTCCGCGCGGTGAACCAGCCGGCACGCTGTATGTGATCGAACCCGACCTAAAAGAATCCAGTAGTTCGGAAGGAGATCAAAGTCCAGCCGACGCCCACACCATGAACCCCGTGAATGTGCTGCGTCTCGCAACTTCCATGGGTGGACCCCTGAAGCGCGTTCTGCTGGTGGGGTGCGAACCGGGCACGCTCGGCCCCGAGGAAGGTCAGATGGGGATGAGTGCGCCGATTGAGGCAGCCGTAGAAGACGCAGTGCAGTTAGTCGAGTCGTTGATCACCAAGATCACCAGTGGCGATGAATGAGACCTAAAGTCTGTAAACGATATTCAGTGAGAGGAGACTACCGTGGCCGTGGATATTTCTGAATATAGGAATGACTCTGGAAGCGACAAGGATACATTGTTCATGCTCAGCGGAGCAGCCCTGATCCTATTTGGAGCAGGATTGATTCTTTCCAATCCTATTGTCCGGCGCTACCTCGGAAAACTTGGAGTCGGCAATCTCGTTACCGCGGCTTTGCCTGATCTTGATAAGTATCTGAAGTTGCGGGCCATGTAAGGGTTTGGACAAAATGGGAGCAACGACGGAAACCAGCGTTCGTTACGTCATGGATACGAGAGGAAGTCAGTTCACGGTGCAAGTAGTGGCCGGCGGAGTACTGTCGGCCTTTGGCCACAGTCCAACCATATCCATCAAGGATTTCGCTGGCCAAGCCGACGTGAATCCGGACCACCTTGAACAGTCTTCTCTCAAAGTTACGATCCAGGCTTCGTCGCTCGTCGTCAAAGACGACATTTCCGATAAAGACCGCCGCGAGATCGAGCGTTCCATGCAACAGGAGATTCTGGAGACCTCGGCATATCCTGAGATTGCCTACGAGTGCTCAAACATTGCTGCCAACAAAGCCGCAGAAGGACAGTACACCGTCACGCTGAATGGCGATTTGACTATGCACGGCGTCACTCGAACGCAACCTGTCTCCGCGAGGGTAACGCTCACCGAAGACACATTGCGAGCCTTCGGGGCTTTCTCGCTCAAGCAAACTGATTATGAGCTGAAACTGGCGTCGGTCGCCGGAGGCGCACTGAAAGTAAAAGACGAATTGAAATTCTCGTTTAATATCTTGGCTCGAAAGTCTTAGCTCACAAGAAAGAGTCAACGCATGCGGACGATTGCAGGGAATCAAGCAGCAGAAGAAGAGGAACCGCCATGTGCTTAGCCATTCCCGGTCAGATCGTTGAGATTTTTGCGGACCAGCCGAATTCCGCCCTCATTGATGTGGTGGGCGTGCGCCGCAAGGTTGATCTGGGCCTTCTGCAGGATGACCCGCCTAAAGCGGGAGACTGGGTTCTCATCCACGTGGGCTTTGCGATGAGCAAGATCAGTGAGGAAAACGCAATAGACCAAATGCGCACTCTGAGAATGTTGGGAGAAGCGGAAGCTGCGATGCAAGAGGTCGAAGGTTATGGACTGGAAGATGCCGAGAACACGAAAGCCTCATAAGGGGTTTTAATGCCTCCGGGAAGCGAAGTGTCAGCATTATGAAGTTTGTAGACGAGTTTCGTGAGCCTGAAGTCATCACCAAGACCGCGCAGGAAATACGCCGACTGGCCGATCCCGCTCGCCATTACCGCATTATGGAAGTGTGCGGTGGACATACTCATGCCATTTATCGTTTTGGGCTGAAAGACATTCTTCCCGACAATATAGAACTCATTCATGGCCCCGGATGCCCGGTCTGCGTGCTTCCTATGGGGAGAATTGACGACGGTCTTTTCATCGCCCAGCAGCCCGATGTTATCTTTGCCGCCTTTGGCGACATGATGCGCGTTCCCGGCACACAGGGTAGTCCGCTTGAACACAAAGCTCGCGGAATGGATGTCCGCATCGTTTACTCGCCCTCAGACGCACTGAAGCTCGCGCAAAAGAATCCCGACAAGCACGTCATGTTCTTCGCCATTGGCTTCGAGACGACGGCTCCTTCCACGGCACTTACGCTGGTGCGGGCGAAAGCCCTCGGAGTCCACAACTTTTCCGTCTTCTGCAATCACGTAACGATTATTCCCGCGATTCGCGCCATCCTCGACTCTCCGGACATGCGCATTGATGCCTTCATCGGTCCCGGCCACGTCTCCACGGTGATTGGTTGCCGGCCCTACGAATGGATCGCCAAGAATGAAAACAAGCCGGTCGCCGTGTCCGGCTTCGAGCCGCTGGATATTTTGCAATCCATTGTTATGGTCTTACGGCAACTGAGAGACAGTGAGGCCAAGATCGAAAACCAATACAAGCGCGTGGTGCCGTGGGAAGGAAATTCCGCCGCGCTCCGCGCAATGGCAGACGTTTTTGAATTGCGGCCCTATTTTGAATGGAGAGGACTCGGCTTTATCTCTCAGTCAGCTTTGCGCATCCGCGACAATTATGCAGAGTGGGATTCGGAGCGGCGCTTCCATGTTCCTGGGGTGCGGGTAACCGATCCCAAGGCGGCGCAATGTGGAGAAGTCCTGAAAGGCGTTCTCAAGCCTCATCAATGCAAGCTTTTTGGAAGGGAGTGCACGCCCGAACATCCGATTGGCGCACTCATGGTTTCATCCGAGGGGTCATGCGCAGCGTACTTCAACTACGAACACCGCAAAACGGCAACGGTGCAGAGCATAGCGTCGGTGGCCTGAACCTCGCCGTCAATAGCCCGGCCCCGGCCGATTCGCCGACAATCCGCTTCCGCGAGCCGCAAATCGAAATGGCTCACGGCGCCGGAGGCAAAGCCAGCCGTCGGCTGGTCGAAGGCCTGTTCGCACCTCTTCTTTTTGCATCCTCTTCAGAGCCGTTGGGAGACGCGGCCCATCTGGATTTCAACGGCACCCGCATCGCCATCACAACCGACAGCTTCGTAGTCAAACCGCTAAGTTTCCCAGGCGGTTCCATCGGAGAGCTCGCGGTAAACGGAACCGTGAACGATCTGGCGGTTTCGGGAGCTAGGGCAGAAGCCATGGTCGTCACTTATGTGCTTGAGGCCGGACTGCCTACTCCTCTGCTTGAGGCCGAAGTGCGCGCAATGGGAAACGCCGCTCGCAAGGCCGGCGTTGTGATCGCGGGCGGCGACACGAAAGTTGTCGAGCATGGCAAAGCCGACTTCATGTATATAACGACGACGGGGATTGGCCGTCCCTTGCATGGATTGAAGATTGATCCGCGATCAGTTCGCCCCGGCGACAAGATTCTTCTTTCAGGCCCGATTGGCGATCACGGAATCACTATTCTTTTGGCGCGAGGCGAACTTGATCTGGAAGCCGACCTTCGTTCCGATACACGCTCGGTGCTTCCATTGGTAGAAGCTTTGGTGACGGCCGCAGGTCCCGGGATCCGCTGGATGCGGGATCCGACGCGCGGCGGAGCCGCCACTTCTCTGAACGAACTGGCACGCGATTGCGGATTAGGAATCGTGCTCGCGGAAGAAAATATTCCTGTGCATGACGCGGTTCGCGGCGCTTGCGAATTATTAGGACTCGACCCTTTGCACATCGCGAATGAAGGCCAGTTTCTTGCGGTGGTCGCTCCGGAATACGCGGATGCCGCGCTGAATGCTTTGAATCTGGCTTCGGGAGGTGAGGAAGCGCAGATAATCGGAGAAGTGCGGGAACAGCCCTCCGGTGCCGTCCTGGTCACTACACGCTACGGAGGCACCAGGGTCGTGGACATGCTGGTTGGCGATCCTCTCCCGCGCATTTGTTAGATTTTTGGAAAGAATCCCATGGGCACCGTCAGTACACCGGCATCTCAATTAACTTCCCTGGTGGAAGATCGCCTACGCGCGCGAAATCATATCGTCGAGGAGTTTTTCTCTCGTGAGGCATTGCCCCTGGCAAAGGCCTGCCGGTCAATGTCCGAGCGTTTCCTCAGCGGAGGGCGTCTGCTTGCCTTCGGACGCGGCCCTTACGCGACTGACGCCCAGCATGTCTCCGTCGAATTCGTTCATCCCGTAATCGTTGGCAAGCGTGCCCTTCCAGCGCTCGATATCTCCATCGAATTCCGGGCATGGCTCGCAGCGATTCTTCATCCTGAAGATATCGTGATGGGATTCGGCCCTCCCAACGGAGATTATGAAATCAAATCTGCCCTCGATTTTGCGCAAACGAAAAGTGCGCTGACCTTCGCTCTTCCCGGCACCAAAGGATCATATACAGTCGAAGCCTTCACTAGTGACCCATTTATTCACCAGGAGATGATTGAGATCCTCTATCACACGCTATGGGAGAGCGTTCACGTCTTCTTGGAGCACCGGGAATTAGGCCACGACGTGGGGGCCTCGAGCTTTCTTTATCCATTCCTTGGCCAGGAAAAACAGGAGACTGGCGATCTGGTATCCGAGGTCGCAGCCTCGATCCTCATGAAAGTTCACGATGACTCATTGCTGCGCGAGCAAGTTGCGCGTGAACAAGCCGAGCAGATCAGTAACGCGTCACTCGCGATTCACGAACGCCTGTTAAAAGGCGGCAAGCTGATTATTTTCGGCAACGGTGGATCGGCGACCGATGCCAATGATTGGGCGATTGACTGCGTGCTTCCACCTTCCGGTTATCGCCCTATCCCCGCAGTTTCTCTCTCCCTCGAACCCGCGAATATCAGCGCCATCGCCAACGATGTCGGCACAGACGTAATCTTCCTGCGCCAGCTCATCGCGCAAGCCCGCCCGGAAGATGTTGCTATCGGAATTTCCACCAGCGGAGGCTCGCGCAACATCATCATGGCTCTCGAAGAAGCTCGCAAACGGAACATGCTGACCGTCGCGTTGCTCGGCTATGACGGCGGCGAAATCAAACGCAGAGGAATTGCCGACTTCCCAGTCGTTGTCCAATGCGATTACATTCCGCGCATCCAGGAAGTGCAAGCCTCGATCTATCACGTCATTCGCGAGACTCTGGAGATACTTACCCGTGGCCAGGCTTGAACTCTACGGCACCGCGCGATGCCCTCACACGCAGGAAATGCGGGAATGGCTGGAGTGGAAACGTTCCGATTTCGTTGAGTACGACGTAGAGGCCGATGGCGAAGCCCGTCGCCGGATGAGCGGACTCGCCCCGGGCCAGCGAAGCGTTCCCGTTTTAGTGGAAGACGGCAAAGTGGTTCAGATCGGCTGGCAGGGGCACAGCTGCATGGTGGATGCGGAATAATAATAATGTCCAGCGCTTGCTCGATCAGAGTTCGCGGCGTAGTGCAGGGCGTCGGCTTCCGTCCATTCGTTTATCGTTTAGCCCGCGCAAACACCCTCGCCGGATGGGTTTTGAATGGCGAGGAAGGTGTCGAAATTTACGTCGAAGGCAATGAGCAGCGGTTGAAAGATTTTGCTCATGATCTGAAAACACAATCTCCCCCTGCAGCCAGCATTGCAGAAATGGAAATCCTTTCCGTCGCGCCAGCGGGGCTGAGTGAATTCACCATCCGCGAGAGCCAGCGACGGGAGCGGCCCACGGTCCGCATTTCGCCGGATCTCCCCGTCTGTGAAACCTGCTTGAAAGAACTTTTTGATCCAGCCGATCCGCGCTACTGGTATCCCTACATCAACTGCACCAGCTGCGGTCCGCGCTACACCGTCATTCTCAGCCTGCCTTACGACCGGCCCAACACCACAATGCAGCAATGGCCTCTGGACGAAAACTGCAACGTTGAATATCACGATCCCTCCAATCGCCGTTTTCATGCGCAGCCGGTGGCGTGCCCCGCATGCGGGCCGGGCTATTCGTTACGTGAGGGTGAGGATGTCATTCCGGGAAGCGAAGACAGCATTCGCAAGGCGGCTCAACTCTTAAATCACGGCAGCATCATCGCAATAAAAGGACTTGGCGGATATCACCTCGCCTGTGACGCACGCAATGCTGTGTCCGTGGCGGCATTGCGCGAGCGCAAGTTTCGCAAAGAGAAAGCATTCGCTGTCATGGCAAAAGACCTGCACACCGCCCGCGGCCTGGTCGAGCTTTCATCTGACGCGGAGGCGCTGCTAATTTCTATCGCGCGTCCGATCGTACTCGCACCCGCGCGGGTCACGCTCGAAAATGTTGCCCCAGAAAATAGTGACCTCGGAGTAATGCTGCCCTACACGCCCTTGCACCATCTTCTATTCGCGGCTGGCGCGCCGTCCGTTCTGGTGATGACCAGTGCGAACAGGTCGAGTGAACCCATCGCCTACGAAGACGATGTTGCGCTGGGTAGCCTTTCTGGAATCGCTGACGCATTCCTTATCGGAGAACGTCCAATCGCGCGCCGGGTTGACGATTCTGTGGCTCGTGCCGGTGCTTTCGGCCCAGCTATTCTTCGGCGGGCTCGCGGTTATGCGCCCGGCGCCGTCGCCAAGATTCCGAGTGCGAGTCCGATATTGGCTGTAGGAGCGGATTTAAAAAACACAATTACCCTCGTGGTGGATGGTCAGGCATTCGTGAGCCAGCACATAGGCGACTTGGGAGACTATCAGTCGCTGCGCGCATTTCAGGAAACGATTCAGGATTTGATCTCGATGTATGAGGTGCGCCCCGATGAACTGATCGTTGTACACGACTCCCATCCTCAATATGCTTCCACAGCCCACGCGCTGGCGTTAGGCGTTCGGCCGTCACTGTCGGTTCAGCATCACCGCGCACACGTTGCTTCCGTCCTGGCGGAGCGCGGCGAGTGGGACAAATGCGTAGTAGGCATCAGCTTTGACGGCACCGGCTATGGCGATGACGGAAGCATCTGGGGCGGCGAGATTTTTGTTGGAAGCGTCACCGAAGGCTTTGAGCGAGTCGCTCACCTGCGAGTCGCATCGCTTCCCGGCGGTGACGCAGCTGCGCAATATCCCGTGCAAGCCGCCGCTGGTTTTCTCACCCAGATTGAAGACCTGCCAGATCTGACAGCTGTGCCCTTTGAATTTCCAGCCCGCTACCAGCAAGCAGTAAATCTGATTCAAAATAATCTGCGGACTTTTTCTACCACTTCTATCGGACGTCTCTTCGACGCAGCCGCCGCGCTTCTCGGCTTCACGCGCGAAATCACATTCGAAGGACAGGCTGCCATGTGGCTTGAACAACTAGCCCGCACCGTCCATGCCACGGAACCATACCCGTTCCCATACAGCGGCGGCGAACTCGATTTCCGGCCATTAGTTCACTCGATCGTCGAGGACCGCCTTCGCCAGCGCGATATCGCAGAAATTGCTAGCGCCTTCCAACAAGGCATGGCTCACGGCCTGCGCGATGCCGTGGCCTCCATATGCAAAGCTCACAACCTTAATACGGCAGTCCTCTCCGGGGGCGTTTTTCAAAACGAGTTGCTGATGGGAGATATTAAGTCTCTGTTTGAGGCTGAACCCATCGAAATCTGGACCAATCATGCAGTACCACCCAATGATGGTGGAATAAGCCTGGGACAGGCAGCCCTGGCCGCGTTTTCCGAACTTAAAGAGAGAGCATCCTAATCAAAATTTATGCACGAACTCTCCATTGCAATGAGTATCGTAGAACTCGCACAGGAGGAAGCACAGCGCCGTGGCGACGCTCAAGTTACTGCCGTGCACCTCATGCTGGGGGCTCTGTCCGGCGTCGTGAAGGATGCGCTTTTGTTTTCTTTTGAAATGGCTTGCGAGGACACGCCGCTAAAAGGGTCGCGCTTGATCATCGAAGAGGTTCCGGTAATCGTATTTTGTCCCGGCTGTCAGGCCCAGCGTCCCATTAGCTCCATTCAATTATTTTGCTGTGCCGAGTGCGGCACTCCTTCATCCGAAATCGTGCAAGGCAAGGAAATCGAAGTGGTTGCATTGGAGATAGAAGAATGGGCTTCCAACCCCGTTTAATAGAAGTCAGAAAGAACGTTCTCAAACAGAATGATCTGTTGGCCCGAGCGCTTCGCGACCAATTTCGCGCCGCCGGGGTCTTTGTCGTAAGCCTCGTATCCAGCCCAGGCTCGGGCAAGACTGCCTTTCTCGAAAAGACTCTCACGCTTCTCCGTCAAAATTATCGCGTTGCTGCTCTGGTCGGTGATCTCGCCACAGAAAATGACGCGGCCCGTCTGGCGCGCAGCGGTGCTCCAGTCAAGCAAATCACCACCGGAACTTTATGTCATCTTGAGGCGGCGATGGTCCGGAACGCGCTTGAAGGATGGGATCTCAGCGATCTGGATCTCCTTTTTATCGAGAATGTTGGAAATCTGGTCTGCCCTTCCTCCTATGATCTCGGCGAAAATCTGCGTCTGGTCCTTATCTCAGTTACTGAGGGTGAGGACAAGCCACTCAAATACCCCACAATTTTCAACAGCGCCGACGTGGCAATCGTCACCAAGATGGACTTGGCGGCGGCAGTAGAGTTCGACTGGCAAGCCGCATACGGCAACATTCAGGCGGTTCGCCCAGGCATGCAGGTCTTCAGGCTCTCCGCCAATACGGGAGAAGGGATGAACGAATATTTGAGTTTTCTCACAGCCCGCCTCAATGAAGTGAGCGTCACCAAAACGCGGTAGTGGCTCAATGCGACGTCGGTCTCGTGCATCGAGTATGGCAAAGCGCCTAATCGTTTTGACTTTTGTCTACCCCCGACCTAACATACTGCCACTCAAAATCCTCTGATGATTGGGCAAACTATTTCGCACTACCGCATCGTTGAGAAGCTGGGTGCCGGCGGTATGGGCGTGGTGTACAAGGCTGAAGATACCCGCCTACACCGTTTCGTCACCTTGAAATTTTTGCCGGAGGCAATGGCACGCGACGAGCAGGCGTTAGCTCGCTTTCAGCGTGAAGCCCAGGCAGCCTCTGCCTTGAATCATCCCAACATCTGCACCATTTACGACGTCGGCGAGGAGAATGGGCAGGCTTTCATAGCCATGGAATTCCTCGATGGGAGGTCGCTTAAGCAGTGCATAGCTGGTCGCCCAATGGAACTCGAGACCGCGTTGTCTCTATCCGTTGAAATAGCCGATGCGCTCGATGCCGCTCATGCCGCCGGCATTCTCCATCGCGACATTAAGCCCGACAACATCTTCGTAACCAGGCGGGATCATGCCAAGATTTTGGATTTCGGCCTGGCGAAAGTGTCCGCTACGCCTGCGGAAGCCACTGCGACGATGACCATGGAACAATTGACCAGTCCCGGCACAGCCATGGGAACGGTGGCCTACATGTCGCCTGAGCAGGCGCGGGGCAAGCCGCTCGACGCTCGAACCGACCTGTTTTCGTTCGGAGTGGTGCTTTATGAAATGGCGACGGGAGTACTGCCATTTCGCGGCGATACGACGGCAACGATGTTCGATGCGATTCTGCGGAAGTCGCCAGTCGCGCCGATTCGCCTTAATCCAGATCTCCCGCCCAAGCTAGAGGACATCATCAATAAAGCGATTGAGAAAGATCGCAATCTGCGCTACCAGCACGCATCTGAGATGCGTTCGGATCTCCAGCGATTGAAGCGGGACACGGATTCCGTGAAAATATCTGCCGCGAGTACAGAAGAGGACGAAGGTGACGCGCCAACCACGGCTTCCCCTGTGCAGCAGATCATGCCGACGGCACCAGTTTCTCAACCGTTTTCTCAACCATCCCAGCCCGTAGTTCAGCCGACACAGGGGACCGCAGTCCAATCCTCGAAAGCTCTGCTTTGGGTGATGGGCGGATTATCAGTTGTGCTGGCGACGGTTTTGGTTGCTGGGAGTGTGTACTTTTGGCGCACACGTCATGGAACTCAGTCCGGACCGCCCCAACAGTCATCCGCCAATGCGCCGCAGGCAGCGCCATCAACCCTTCCTGTCAATCCTGCGCCTTCACCTACGCTGCCCGCTCCTAAGGCCACGCAGGCAGGGGAAAACACTCGTCCCCATCTGCCCAAACCCGCCAGCGAACCAAAGCGTTCGGCAAAGTCCTCCCAGGAAATGCCCTCGACGACTTCACCTCCACACCCGACGTTGCCACCGAATTCGCCGACGGTGGAAGAGATGGTCCGGCACGCGGACGCATCCCGCGACCTGAAGGATTACGCGCAAGCCGCGCAGTGGTACGGCAAGGCCGCTGAGCAAGGAAATGCATATGCCCAAAATCAATTGGGCAATTTATATCATCAGGGTTTGGGTGTCGCGAAGGATGAGGTACAAGCGGCGCAGTGGTTTCGCAAAGCCGCCGACCAGGGACTGCCGGTGGGTCAGTTTAACTTAGCCTGGATGTACCGATCAGGCCTTGGCGTCAGCAAGGATTATGGGCAGGCCGTTCAGTGGTTCCGCAGAGCGTCCGATCAGGGGTTTGCCGCGGCACAGGCCGATCTAGGCTGGATGTATCAGTATGCCTTGGGAGTGCCCCAAGATAATGCCCAGGCTTTCCAGTTGTACCAGAGAAGCGCGGCTAAAGGTGGTAGTCCCGCTGAGACCCGTCTGGCTTTTATGTACGAGAACGGACTAGGAGTTAGTAAGGACTACGCCCAAGCCCTGGAATGGTATCGGAAGGGGGCAGAGCAGGGAAACCCACGTGCGCAGACAAGTGTCGGCATCTTCTACCAGAATGGTTGGGCGGTCCCGCAGGATTACTCGCAAGCGTTGCAATGGTTCCGCAAGGCGGCCGATCAGAATTTTCCATGGGCGCAACGACGGATGGGGATGATGTACAAGAATGGCTGGGGAGTTCCGAAGGACCAAGAACAAGCGCGCATATGGTTCCAAAAGGCGAATGCGAACGGCCAGTCAACTGACAACGAAACTGGCAAGTGACTTCCGCTGGCGTCAAAGGCGCTGGCCTCAATTCTGCGGCGAAACGCCCTGACCATGAGTCTTTTGCGATTCTTTCAACACATCAGCAATTTGCTGCTGAACGTTTTGATTCACAGCCTCCATACGCTTCTTCATAATCGGCATGACGGACTGCATTGTCTCCCCCATGATTGAGGGCATCTCGCGCAGAACCTTCTGTCCAGTTGGGCCGGAATAGAACGCGACAAGGTTGTCCATATCGCCTCTAGTGAAATGCTTCTGGTACGACGGCACCATGGCCTCAATTATTTCATCCCACGGAATGTTCCTCATCATTTCGTCGGTTTTCTTGTTTGTTTGCGCCTCAAAATCCACCGGAAGCTTGTCTTTATCCTTCAGGTACTCGTCGTGCACCATTTGGTGCATGGGAGCGGACATCGCATCAATCATCTTGTTAATCATGTCGCGATAATTGATTGCCTGTAGATATCTCTCAACATCCTCCCTGCTGGCAGGAGGATCGGCTTGCTGGGCGAAGCAATTCCAACCAAAGGCGAAGCACAAAACCGTGGCAATCAATAACCGCTTCATAGCTACCCTCGAAGAATGCGTATTCAGGGTAATCCACTTGTCAACGGTTATCCACTTCAGCGAAGTTGGTTTTAGAGTTTGAGAGCCGCAAAGTCACCACCCTTCCTACTGATCTCTCCACAGGCTTCTGCGGTATACTGCGCTCAAGTTTTTAATTTCGTTTTGGCGAGCGTGCAATCATGGTGGTGAAGGTGGCTGAAGAGGTATCCTCGCAGGTTCCTGCCGACGATTTTCAGGTGCTGGAAGAGAAGGTTTATCGCACTATTGAGATGTACAAGACGGCGCGCGAAGCCAAGGTTACGGCTGAGCGCGATGTCAAGCGATTGCGTGAGCAACTCGAGGAGCGCGAAGAGGAAGTCGAGACTTTGCGCCGTGAGATGGTGCAGCTACGGCGGGAGCGCGAAGAGATTCGCAGCCGCGTGGAAAAGATGCTGCATCAAGTCGAGTCCATTGCCGAGGAGCAGGCGGCAAGCTAGCCGGTCGCTATCAGCCGGTAACTTGGGGAATAGATCGTATGGCGACTGCCACGAAGAGTCCTTCCGCGAATATTCAACATAAAGATTCCGCTAACGGAAGCGTGCGCGTTGAGATTTTCGATCAGGGATACAATCTTCGCGGATCAGACGCGGAATACATTCTCAAGTTAGCGGCGTACGTTGACGCGAAGATGCGCGCGGTGGCGGAGCATACCCAGACTGTGGACACGTCGCGGGTAGCAGTGCTGGCTGCAATCAACATTGCCGACGAATATCACCTGGCAAAAGGAAACTTTGAGCCCGCACCCAATGTGAAGCAGCGGGCGAAACAGTTGTCCCACGCGCTGGATGAAGTGCTGGATGTGGCAATGAGAACGGGGTAGCTTTCCTCCTTAAACCTTAATCCTCTTGTCATTCCGAACCGATTTATCGGTGAGGAATCTGCTTTTCCAGAGCCAACAGCAGATTCCTCGCGCGAGGCGCTTCGGAATGACAACGTTAGTTTGGATTTATTGCGACCACAGACAACCTCTGGACTTATCCCACCTTACTAAAGATTATCTTTAGGCAAGCCGATTGCCATCTTTCTTCGTATTTCCACTTGCCAATCCGGTGAGATTTCCCTAGCATCCAACATGAAAGCTGGCCTACAAAGTTGGTGATGAAGGTCACCGATTTTTGAACCAATACTGAATGAACGGGGGCCTGACTCGTAAATTACGATCCTGTGTGCGGAGCTCCGCCAGTACGGAGATGCCTAATGGGTCGCGGCGGGTTCCCAGCGTCTACCGACGGGTTCATTCTCGGCCCTTCACACGGCTTCGTGGGTCCGCTTTTACTGTTTCCCGTTCGCGCCGCTCACTGACGATCGCGTACACTGTCCCCTAACCAATCCCTTTTCTCTGCATCTAACCGAAAAGTGTTCCCACGGCTTTTTCATATCGGCTGGTTCTCAGTCCCCACTTACGGCGTGCTTGTGGCTTGCGGTGTCCTTGTCGGACTGTTGATTAGCGTGCACAACTCCGAAAAGGAAGGGATCAATCCTGATACGGCCTGGAACTTCGGCATACTGATCGTGCTGGCCGGAATTGTTGGCGCGAAGATCCTATACATCATCAATGAATGGAGCACACACTCCACACTGAGAGAAATTTTCAGTTTGAACACTCTGCAATCGGGCGGGGTGTTTTCTGGCGGACTGATTGCCGCTTTGGCCGCGGGAGCATGGTATATCCGAAAGCACCGCCTGCCTGCTCTGGCGACGTTTGATGCGTTCGCGCCCGGATTGGCGATGGGACACGCCATCGGCAGAGTGGGATGCTTCGCCGCGGGATGCTGTTACGGCAAGCCAACGCAACATTGGTGGGGAGTCACGTTTACCAATCCACTCGCGGCATTAGTAGAAACCCCACTGAACCAACCGCTTCAGCCCACGCAGTTGTTCGAATCCGCGGCGGAACTCGCAATTTTCTTTATTCTGATGTGGATGTTCAAGCGAAAGAAATTCGACGGGCAGGTTTTCGCTGCGTATCTGTTTCTTTACGGCATCGCGAGATTTTTGATTGAGTTCTTGCGTGGAGATCCGGGTCGTGGCGAAGTTTTTGGCACCCTGATGACCGGAACACAACTCATTGCCATTTGTCTGGTGCTGACCGGGGGATTCATCTGGTGGCTGCGTGGGCAACGGCGCGCGGGCACGTCGGTGCCTGCACGGGCTGCCAGGTAGGCGCTTCCCCCTAGCCCGTCATTCCCGTCAATCTACTGGAGCGGGATGTACCCCTGCTTTCCCGCGAGCATAATGTTTCTAAACTAATAGCTGGTGTGAATGTAGGCGTGCTTTGGGGCTCGTCACTAAATTTGAGAATACACGCCGATAGAATTTCGTGGGAGTTGATGATCATTGGAGTAAGCCGAGAATATTGATGTGCCTCAGACCAGCGGGTTCCGATGGATGGATTCACAGCAAGTCGCGTCCCTCTCAAGAGCCAATATTCGATAAAGGATCCATCGAATGGTTTGCTTCAGCCTTTAGCGAGCGCTTTCAAACTAATTACCCGCTCTGGCACGGCGACTCACCAATTCTATTGTCATCCTCATGTTGTTGCAACGAGAAAATGTCGTATTAACTGCGACGAGATTATGTCACCCCTTAACGATTAAGTAACTGCCGCCAAAGCGGGGCGGCCTCCCAGGTTGTAGATGCGGGGCATCTGGGTTTTGGGTTTCCGCAGCGTGAGTCGCGGAGCAGGGTTGCGATGGCCGTATTCTTGCAGCGGCAAGGGGTGGGTCATCAGTAAGTGATCTCCGCGGTAGGTACGCAGGGTGCCGTCCAACTGATGCGAGAGTTCGACGGTTTCGCCGGAGTATCCGCGCTGGGCGGGCAAGGATGGTAGGGCGATGGAATGCGCGCCCAAGACGACGACGTGATCGGGGCCGACGACGCGGTCATAGCGCAGGCTAAGGCAGCGGGCGAGATCGAAGCGGCGCGGCAGAGCGCGAAAGTCGCGAGCGGATTCGGCGGCCGGACGTGCGAAGCGTCGATTGTAGTCGTCGCAGAAACGGGCCAGCACGGCGTTGGCCTCTTGCAAAGTAATGGCATGGGCGAGGCGAAGTTCGCTGACCAGGCGGTCCTGCAAGGTGCGCCAGGCGCGCTCAATGCGGCCTTTGGCTTCGGGCGAGTAGGCGGGGATCTGGGTGATGCCGAGCTCCTCGAGGGCGCGCCCAAGCTGGGTGGAAGATTGTTTTCCGGCGAGTTCTTCGGCGACGGTCCAGTGGGAATCGTTGCGCTGAAAGATGCAGTGACGATCACGATAGAGGCTGAGGGGCACGCCGTGGACGGAGATCATGGCGTACAGGGCGCGAAGATATCCAACGGTATTTTCGGCTTCGAGTTGGAAGTGGGCGGAGAGAATCTGGCTGGTGGCATCGTCTTGAAAACCGACAAGAGTGAGATGCGGACCGCGGCCTTCGAGCCAGTCGTGACGGCTGGCGTCGGTGAGCGCCATCATGCCGAAACGCGGGCGGGGTGCGCGGCGCGAGCGATATTTACGGGCGCGGCGTTTCTGCGGAGAGGCAAGTTTTGCACCTCGTAAAATGCGGCGCACGGTCTCGCGGCTGACGGTGAGGTTCTCCTCGACACGAAGTTTTTCCGCGAGATGAGAATCGTTGAAGCCGGCATACTTGCCGCGAGCCAAGGTCAAAATCAACCGCTTCTGGGGAAGTGAAAAAGCCCAAGGCATAGGGCGTCCACGATTGCCGTGGTGCACCCACGCGATGGAATCGGGCTCATAGCGCCGCTTGAGCCGCTGTACCTGCCGTTCACTCAGTTGCAGCAGGCGGGCAGCTTCGCGTACGCTCAGCCTCCCGCCCACCGCATTCTCAATCACTTTCACGCGTTGCAACTCTTTCTGACTCATCGTCACCATCCTCATAGGGTGACAAAGTCTCGTTGCAGTTAGGGGGTGACATTATCTTGGAGCATCTACATCTATTGTCATCCTCATTTGCACCCTCTACCTCCTTATGGTATCTTTTAAAATTGTCCCGGACATTTGGGGGGATTAGGGATGCTTGTGCCTGCGAGGGCCTCTTGTCCCAACTGCTGGCGTAGCTCAGCTGGTAGAGCATCTGATTTGTAATCAGAGGGTCAGGGGTTCAAATCCCTTCGCCAGCTCCAGTATAGATATAAAGATAACGCATTTGCGCGGCGGCGCAGCTCGGCAGAATACTTCGTCCAACGGCACTCCATAGGAATAATTTCCGATTGTGGTGATTGCGTGCGAAAGCAGTTTTTGTGCGCGCTTATGTGCCTGTGTTGCCGGACTGCGGTGAGAAGAGTGCCCGGCGATTTCGCACAGGTGGGTGAGTGGTTAAAGCCAACAGACTGTAAATCTGTCCCTCCTAGCGAGGTACGAAGGTTCGAATCCTTCCCTGTGCACCAGTGATTTGAGTGAACCGATTATTTCTAGCGTTGGGCGCGTATGTCGTCTTAGCGGTCTTGTCGTGGACGACTATCAGCGATCAAAAGACTCGATTGGTGACGCTGGCGATTTTGGCAATGTTTGCGGTAAAGACCCTGCTGCATAGGAAAGACACGATGCAAGCGGACCGCGAAGAGCACGACATAGAGACGTAGCTTGCTACGTCTGTTTTCGCAAGGGATCGGAATGGTTTTAGCCGATGTAGCTCAGTTGGTAGAGCACTCCCTTGGTAAGGGAGAGGTCACCAGTTCAATCCTGGTCATCGGCTCCAGAGATCGGTTTTTGAGTTTGAAGCAGTGAGATGGAATCAGCCGGGTATTGCTGAGAGCTGACGGCTGAAAGCTGATGGCTGTTTTAGCGGGAGTAACTCAGTGGTAGAGTCACAGCCTTCCAAGCTGTTGGTCGCGGGTTCGATTCCCGTCTCCCGCTCCAGAAAATTTGGGATGGTGCGATAAGTGGCGTTTGTTCAGCCGGTTGTAAAGATCGACAAAGAAAAAGAATTCGAAGAACTGAAAAGCTTGATTAGTCGTTCGCTCGCGCCAGAGGAGATGGAAAATTTCCTCAAGAAGGCGGAGAAGAAGGGCGTAAGGGTAAGGCAAGTAGAAGCGGCTTTCGAAAACGGGATTTTCGACGGAAAGAATCCTGGAACTACTGCCTTGAGTCTTTATCAAGCTCTAACAGTTTCAGATCAGGCGCAGATGCGAGAGTTTTATCTGTCGAAGATCGAGGAAATCGAGCCGCAGTTGCGTCACAAGTTTAGAAAACTTTATCAGTACTATTAAGTTCGCGGGCAAGGGCGCCCGCGCCACACAAACGAAAAGAAAGAAAGAGACATGGCGAAAGAGAAATTTGATCGCAATAAGCCGCACGTGAATGTTGGCACCATCGGTCACATCGACCATGGCAAGACCACATTAACGGCGGCTATCACCAAAGTGTTGTCGAAGCACAATCCGAAGATTTTGTTTCGGTCGTTTGACTCGATCGATAATGCTCCGGAAGAAAAGGCACGCGGTATAACTATTGCCACAGCGCACGTCGAGTACGAGACCGCAAACCGTCACTACGCGCACGTGGATTGCCCGGGCCACGCCGACTACATCAAGAACATGATCACGGGCGCGGCGCAGATGGATGGCGCGATCTTAGTCGTCGCGGCGACGGACGGTCCGATGCCGCAGACTCGCGAGCACGTGCTGCTGGCGCGGCAGGTTGGAGTGCCATATATCGTAGTCGCGCTGAACAAGTGCGACGCTGTTGACGATCCTGAACTGCTCGACCTGGTCGAACTGGAAGTGCGTGAGTTGCTGAAGGCGTATCAATTTCCGGGCGACGATCTTCCGGTGGTTCGACTCTCCGCTCTGGGCGCGCTCAATGGCGAAGCCAAGTGGGAGAAGGCGCTCGACGAGTTGATGGAAGCTGTCGACAAGAACGTTCCGCAACCAGCGCGCGAACTCGACAAGCCGTTCCTGATGCCGATTGAAGATATTTTCTCAATCTCCGGACGCGGCACAGTTGTGACAGGAAGAATTGAGCGCGGCAAAGTAAAAGTGGGAGAAGAAGTAGAAATCGTGGGCTTCCGCGAAACCAGAAAGACAGTCGTCACCGGCGTCGAAATGTTCAAAAAGCAACTCGATGAGGGCCTGGCGGGAGATAATGCTGGACTGCTGCTACGTGGGATCGCCAAAGAAGATGTCGAGCGCGGCATGGTGCTAGCGAAGGGCGGATCAATCACTCCGCACACCAAGTTCAAGGCCGAAGTCTACATCCTGACCAAAGAAGAAGGAGGACGGCACACCCCATTCTTCAAGGGATATCGTCCACAATTTTATTTAAGAACAACAGACGTAACTGGTGTCGCAGAATTGCCAGCTGGCACCGAAATGGTGATGCCAGGAGACAACGTCAGCCTGGTAATCGAACTGATCACACCGGTGGCTATGGAAAAAGGCTTGCGCTTTGCGATTCGAGAAGGCGGACATACGGTAGGCGCTGGAACGATCAGCGAGATCGTGCAGTAGAAGGAACAACGTCGGAGCGGGGTTCCCGCCTGCCCAGCGGAGCTGAGCTTCGCAGAGATTTGCGGGAAGAGAAACCTGGATTTGAAGAATCAGCAATCAGTTTCTGGTTGTCAGTTCTCAGAAAATAGGAGTTGTTTTTATGCCCCGGGAAATCATTACGTTGCAGTGCGGTGAGTGCAAGGAACGGAATTATTCGACCACCAAGAACCGGAAGACCATGACGGAGCGGCTGGAGCTTGAGAAGTTTTGCAACCGTTGCCGGAAGCATACGCCGCACAAAGAAGTAAAATAGATAAGGAAGTGAGCCAAACGCGCGCTTTTGCGCGAGGCTCACCCGGATCCTTCGCCGCCAAAAGAAGGCGTCTCAGGATGACAATTCTATAGAGGGGCGTAAGCTCAACGGTTAAACTGTCGGTCTCCAAAACCGAACTTGGGGGTTCGAATCCCTCCGCCCCTGCCATATTTAGAGGCTGACGACACAAGCGGGGCGATAACGGAGCGGTGAAATGGGCGTTGAGACCGGGAGTCGAGAGAAGAGAATGGCGAAGTCAATCGCGGCATCGGCGGATGACAGTTTTGGGGGACGCATAAAGTCCTGGCCCGAGCGGATAAAGGTTTTCTATAACGACGTCCGCACGGAGATGAAGAAAGTAACCGCGCCCGGCCTAAAAGAAGTTCGGGCCACGACCACAGTCGTCATTATTACGGTATTTCTTTTCGGCTTGTATTTCTGGATCATTGACAACGTGATTGGAAGAGGCGTTGATTCTCTGTTCCGCTATTTCACCCATAGTTAACGAATCAGGACTAATGGCAACTAAGGAAGTTGGAGTTTTACAACACGATATGCAGGACCACGATTCTCAAGATAACGAAAAAATAGCCGCAGCACAAGGTTCCGGTGATGGCGCCACGGCCCCCGATTCGGGAGCGGCCGTTCCCGAGCCTCCCCGCAATCCGAACATGCGGTGGTACATCATCCATTCTTATTCTGGATTCGAGCGCAAAGTAAAAGAGTCGCTTGAATCTCGAGTCCAGGCCTTTGGCTTGCAGGACCGGATTGGCAAGGTGCTGATCCCGACCGAGGCCGTCACCGAAGTACGCAACGGCAAGAAATACACCGTCGAGCGCATGTTTTATCCCGGATACGTGCTGGTTGAAATGGACATGGATGATCATGTCTGGCACGTGGTGAAGTCAACCCCTCGCGTGACTGGATTCGTTGGCACAGGTCAACAGCCAACGCCACTCTCGGAAGAGGAAGTTCAACACATTGTTTATCGAGTCGGCGAAGCGAAGGACAAGCCGAAGCTCAAAGTAAAGTTTGAAAAGAACGAGAAAGTGAAGATCACCGAAGGCCCGTTCGCGACGTTCGATGGAATCGTTGACGACGTGAATGAGGTCAAAGAGACCGTAAAAGTGATGGTCACGATTTTCGGGCGGTCGACTCCGGTGGAGTTGGAGTTTGGCCAGGTGGAAAAGTCGGCATAATGTCTACATTGACTGTAAAAGTGAGAGTCTGGAATCCGGCGAGTCCTGAGCGAGTCGCGGAGGCCGATGTTTGGGCTGATACAGGCGCTGCGTATAGGAGACGCGGAGGTTCTAGTGGCTCACAGCCTGGAATCTTGGGGATTGGCGGTTGATCCGGTGCACAAGAGACTGGTTCCGCTAGTAGTTGCTTCGGCGCTGCAAGGTAAGTAAAGCTTGGAGTAAGAGACAGACTATGGCAAAGAAGGCAACAGGATCGGTAAAGCTACAGATTGCGGCTGGCAAGGCTACGCCTGCGCCTCCAGTGGGGCCGGCGTTGGGGCAAGCTCAAATCAACATCATGGAGTTCTGCAAGCAGTTCAACGCGCGCACCGGCGCGAAAGAGCTCGAGGGACTGATTATCCCGGTTGTTGTCACGGTCTACAGCGACCGGACGTTTACGTTTATTACTAAAACTCCGCCGGCGTCTATTTTGTTAAAGCGAGCGGCGGGGATCGCGAAGGGTTCGGGCACCCCTAATAAGGATAAAGTCGGAAAAGTTACATTGAAGCAGGTGGAAGACATCGCGAAGCAGAAGATGCCGGACCTGAACGCCGCATCGGTGGAAGCTGCGGTTAACAGCGTTCGTGGAACGGCACGCTCGATGGGGATTGATGTAGTTGGGTAACAACATTGGGTAATTGGGAAATTTTGGAATTGAGCAATTGAATTCCAGGCGACTTGTTGGTTTTAAATTACACAATTACCCGATTACCAAGTTGCTCAATGAGTTGTCGAAATTAACTACGGTTCAGCCAAGCATCGCTGAACGGTGGGAGACTAGGATCACATGAGAAAACCAGGCAAGAACATTACCAAGGCGCGGGCGGCGGTGGAAAACCGCCCTTACACGCTAAGGGACGCCGTTCCGCTGCTGCAAAAGATCAAATACACAAAATTTGATGAGACAGTCGAGATCACTCTGCGGTTGGGAGTGGATCCCAAGCACGCCGACCAGATGGTTCGCGGCACAGTAGTCCTTCCGCATGGGTTAGGCAAGTCTAAGAAGGTGCTGGTAATTGCGAACGGAGACAAAATCAAAGAGGCGGAGCAGGCTGGCGCCGATTATGTCGGCGGCGAAGATATGGTCGAAAAGATCACCAAGGAAAACTGGACTGACTTCGACGCGCTCATAGCTACTCCGGACATGATGAAGTCCGTGGGACGCCTCGGAAAAGTTCTCGGGCCGAAAGGGCTGATGCCGAATCCAAAGACTGGCACCGTCACCTTCGACGTGGCCAAGGCGGTGCAGGAAGTCAAAGCCGGCAAAGTGGAATTTCGAACCGATAAGACCGCATTAGTTCACGTCCCCGTGGGGAAGATTTCGTTTTCTCCGGACAAGCTGATCGACAATGCCACTGTATTGATAACCAGCGTGGTTAAGGCGAAGCCTGCGGTGGCGAAGGGAAAATACATTAAGGGCTGCTATCTGAGTTCTACGATGGGTCCGGGGATTTCGATTGATACCAGCGTGGTGGAAGCGGCGTCGAAGGCATAAAAGACGCGCTTTTGAAAAGCGCTGCAAGTTACGTTCATATTTCCTGAGGGGTCGAACGGAATGCATAGGTCCTTCGCTTTCACTCAGGATGACAATATAGAGCTTAGGGGATTTGATTATGGCGGTTAGTCGAGCAAAGAAGGTCGAAGAAGCTGAGAAGTTGGGCGCGGAACTGAAGAAGGTTTCGAGCCTCATCGTAACTACCTTCAGCAAGCTGACGGTCGCACAGGACTTTGAGTTGCGCAAGACGTTGCGGAGTTCAGGCGCGAAATATGCCGTTGTAAAGAACACATTGGCCGAGCGCGCCGCCAAGGGCACAAAGGTCGAAGAGGCGCTGAAGAACCTATCCGGCGTGACCTCGATCGCTTACACGGAAGGCGACCCCGTCGCCCTCGCCAAGGCGCTCTCGAAATATGCCAAAGATAATCCGGAATTTACCTTCAAGTCTGGGATAGTCGAAGGCCGCGTAATCTCGATCAAAGACATTCAGGCGCTCGCGACCATGCCGTCGAAGGAAGAGCTTTATTCCAAACTGCTGTTCCTGATTTCGGCTCCAGCGCAGCGTTTGGTCACGGTGATGAATGCCACCGGTCGCGATCTGGCAGTGGTGATCAATCAAGGCGTGGAGAAGGAAAAGTTCAAGAATGACGCTCCCGCGGCAGTTTAGGCATTGAGTAATTGGGTAACTTGGTAATTGAGTAATTTAAGGTCAAAAGCGAATTTGCACTAAAGGATTCAAGCTGATGGCTGATGGCTGATGGCTGACGGCTGAAAGCTGACAGCTGATTCAAAATTTCAGAGGAGAACAAAATGGCGGATTTACAGCAACTCGAAGAATCAATCGTAGGCCTCTCGCTGCTCGACGCGGCGCAACTGGTCAAGAAACTGGAAGAGCGGCTTGGAGTATCGGCGGCCGCTGCAGCTCCGGTAATGATGGCGGGAGGCGGCGCTGGCGCGGCTGCGGCTCCGGCGGAAGAAAAGACCGAGTTTGCCGTGGTCCTCAAAGAAGTTGGGGCCAATAAAATCAACGTGATTAAGGCAGTCCGAGAAGTCACCAGCCTGGGCTTGAAGGAAGCGAAGGATCTGGTTGATGGCGCTCCCAAGACCATTAAAGAGGGCGTAACAAAGGACGAAGCAGCCACCATCCAGAAGAAATTCACGGATGCGGGCGCGGTTGTCGAAGTGAAATGACGGTGTTTGGCGGGCTTTGAAGCCCGCCGCGGTCATCCCTAGAGCAGCGAGGGATATGCTGCTAAAAGGACGCCCGAGATGGCATCTGTCAGGGGTAGTGACACAAATTGGTCCGCCCTCACAATTTTTCTTGACAACGAATTTCCTGAAGCTTCGGAGACAGTGGTATCATCTAACTATTCACACTGCTTCCTGTTTCATCAAGGTGACTGCATTCCTCGATCGGTATTGCCCTACGGGACGGGCTTGAGGTGCAATCACGGGTTGGCAGCTGTTCCGCGATAGCGGAACCGGAACAGGCCTAAAAGAACTGGCGCGGAAACGACACAATTGCAATCGAGATCGAGTGCCATCACTGGCGCCCGCGGGGACCTCTTTCCCCTGTGGGCGTATCCGTGTCTTCCGCAGGCTGCGTTTCCTTTCACTAAGCGCAAGGCGTTCGTCCTAACTATTTCGTAGTTTGCCGCAGCGCATAGCTGCGCACAAAAGTTTGGAGCACTCATGTCATCGGCAAAAAGCAATGGATTCCGTCACCGCTTCGATTTTTCCAAAATTCCAGCCACCATTCAGATTCCGAACCTGATTGAGGTTCAGAAGCGTTCGTACGAGCGGTTCCTGCAAATGGATCGCCTTCCCAGCGAGCGCGATGATGCCGGATTGCAATCGGTTTTTCAGTCCGTGTTTCCCATCAGCGACTTTCGCAACGTGTCGCAGTTGGAGTTCGTCGATTTCGCGATCGGTAACTGGGAATGCAAATGCGGCCACCTGAAAGGGCTCCATCACCTCCGGACCACTTGCAAGAATTGCGGGCACACGGTTATTACTGACCCGTTTCATCCCGGAGATGTGCTCTGCACAAAGTGCGGAACCTATAACGCGAACACTCCAGATTTCTGCAATAAGTGCGGTGATCCAGTAGGGCTGCAACTGAAGTACGACGTCAATGAATGCGAAGAGCGTGGCATGACTTATTCAGCGCCGCTGAAGGTCACCATGCGGTTGACTATCTTCGACAAGGACGCCGAAACGGGCAACCGCTCGATTCGCGACATCAAGGAGCAAGAAGTATTTTTCGGCGATGTGCCGCTGATGACCCAGAACGGAACGTTCATCATCAATGGAACCGAGCGGGTGATCGTCAGCCAGCTGCATCGTTCGCCGGGCGTGTTCTTTGAGACCGCCAATAACAGAACATATTTCCTCGGCAAGATCATTCCGTACCGCGGATCGTGGGTCGAGTTCGAATACGACCAGAAAAACGTTCTCTACGTTCGGATTGACCGCAAGCGGAAGTTCCTGGGGACGATCTTCCTTCGCGCTTTGGGACTGCGATCCGGCGAGGACATTCTGCGGACCTTTTATACCGTTGACCGCTTAGTCGTCCGCGACAACAAGCTGTTCTGGACTTTAGACCCAGCTTCCGACAAGCCAACCAACTTGCTCGGCATGAAGCTGGCCCACAGCATCAAGAACAAATCCGGCGACGAGATTGCTCACTCTGGTCGCAAGATCAATGCTGCGACCCTGAAAGAAATTCAGAAGGCGAAGATTTCAGAAGTCGAAGTCGATGTTTCCGACCTCGAAGGCGCGTGGGTTGCCGGAGATGTTGTTGACACCACGACCGGTGAAGTTCTACTCGAAGCGAACTCGGAGCTAACCGCAGACAAAGTCTCGAAGATTCTCGAATCCGGCGTGGTCGAGATGAGCCTGTTTTTTCCGGAGCGCGACGATGTTGGTGTTGTCATCAGTCAGACTTTGAAGCGCGATTCGGTGAAGACTCCACAGGAAGCGTTGATCGAAATCTACCGCAAGCTGCGTCCTGGGGATCCGCCGACTTTGGACACGGCTACCGCTCTATTCCACGGGATGTTCTTCGATCCGCGGAAGTACGATTTCTCGCGGGTGGGACGCCTGAAATTCAATATTAAGCTGTTCGAGAATGCGGAGGCGTCGAGCCTCGACAATCGCACGCTCGAGCCGGCGGATTTCTACGGCACCATTCGGTACCTGCTCAAGCTGCGCAAGAGCATTGGCACCGTCGACGACATCGATCACCTCGGCAATCGCCGCGTGCGAGCCGTTGGCGAATTGATGGAAAACCAGTTCCGCATCGGCCTGGTCCGCATGGAACGGGCGATAAAAGAAAAAATGTCCGTGTACCAGGAAATGTCCACGGCGATGCCGCACGATCTCGTCAACGCCAAGCCGGTGATGGCCGCGATTCGCGAGTTTTTCGGATCATCGCAGCTTTCGCAGTTCATGGATCAGACCAATCCGCTGTCGGAGATCACGCACAAGCGGCGTCTGTCGGCGCTTGGGCCGGGCGGTCTCTCCCGTGAGCGCGCTGGATTCGAAGTGCGCGACGTCCACCCAACGCACTACGGGCGCATCTGCCCGATTGAAACGCCGGAAGGTCCGAACATTGGACTGATCTCGTCGCTCAGCTGCTACGCGCGCATCAACGATTACGGATTCATTGAGTCTCCGTATCGTCGTGTCAAAGGCGGCCGCGTGCTCGATTTCGTGAGCATTGTGAACGCCGGTGACAGCGATCTCAAAGTGGGAGACCACATTGAGAAGCACGAACTCGAAAAGCTTAATGCTGATTTGAAAGACCGCAAGAAACGTCCCGCGGAAATTGAGCCGTATTCGTTCTATCAATCGGCGTGGGAAGAAGACCGTCACATCATCGCGCAGGCCAACGTCGAGCTCGACGATAAAGGACGTATCGTTGGCGAACTGGTAAACGCCCGTAAGGCTGGCAACTTTGTGCTGGTGAGCCGTGACGAAATCGACTACATCGACGTTAGTCCGAAGCAGCTGGTTTCCGTTGCCGCATCGCTAGTTCCATTCCTTGAACACGATGACGCGAACCGCGCTCTTATGGGCGCGAACATGCAGCGGCAGTCGGTTCCCTTGCTTCGTGCGGAAGCGCCAATCGTCGGCACAGGAATGGAAGGCGTTACGGCCCGCGATTCAGGAGCGGTCATTCTCGCGAGACGAAATGGCGTGATCGACTCCGTTGACTCGGAACGGATTATTGTTCGGGTCGCGGGCGAACACCATCCTGGACAACTTTCCCGCGAAGTGGGCAGCGACATTTATCAGCTGACCAAGTTCAAGCGTTCGAACCAGAACACATGCATCAACCAGAAGCCGGTCGTCACAAAAGGACAGCAGGTTGTCAAAGGCCAAGTCATTGCCGACGGACCGTGCACCGATCACGGCGAGTTGGCTCTGGGTCGCAACGTTCTTGTCGCTTTCATGCCATGGCGCGGCTACAACTTCGAAGACGCAATTCTGGTCTCCGAAAAGCTGGTGAAAGAGGATTACTACACTTCGGTTCACATCGAGGAATTCGAAATCGAATCCCGCGATACGAAACTCGGGCCGGAAGAAGTCACTCGCGACATCCCGAACGTCAGCGAGACCATGCTGCGCAATCTGGATGAGGCCGGCGTAATACGCATCGGCGCGGGCATCAAGCAGGGAGACATTCTGGTCGGCAAAGTTACGCCCAAAGGCGAGACTCAGCTCACTCCAGAAGAGAAGCTGTTGCGGGCGATCTTCGGTGAAAAGGCCGGCGACGTGCGCGATGCTTCGCTCTACTGCCCCCCGGGAATTGAAGGCGTCATTGTTGACGTGAAGATTTTCTCGCGCAAAGGTCAGGAAAAAGACGAGCGCGCGAAATCAATCGAAGCGGCGCAAATTGGCAAGCTGGAGAAGAACCTTTCCGACGAAATTCGAATTCTTACCGACGAGCGTTTGAAACGATTAGAAAACATTCTCGGCGGCAAAGAAGTTCTTGCCGACTTGCACGACGAACGCACCAACAAGCGTTTGTTGACCAAGGACACAGTCCTCGATCGCGATGCCATCGAGCGCATTTCAACTCGTAATCTGAAGCGGATTAAGTATGCCGATAAAGATCCGCGAGTGAATGAGCAGATTGACGAGATCGAGGAGATGACCTCGCGTCAGATCGATGTGCTCAAGAAGATCGTCAACGAGCGCAAAGACAAGCTGACCAAGGGCGATGAACTGCCTCCTGGCGTGATTAAGCTAGTCAAAGTTTATGTCGCGATGAAGCGCAAGCTTAGCGTCGGTGACAAGATGGCCGGCCGTCACGGAAACAAGGGTGTGATCGCGCGCATTCTGCCCGAAGAAGATATGCCTTACCTCGAAGATGGAACGCCGATGGAGATCGTTCTCAACCCATTGGGCGTCCCGTCCCGTATGAACGTGGGGCAGATTCTCGAAACGCATCTCGGTTGGGCGGGGCACGAACTTGGCAAGAAGATTACACGGATGATGGAAGAGAATTCGACGGAAGCCACGGTACGGCGTGAGCTGAAAGCGCTGTTCAAAGACACGACTCTGGCGCAGGAAATTTCCGAGATTCCCGACGACGAATTGCTGGCCGTCGCGGAAACTTTGAAACGCGGCGTATTCACTGGTTCGCCCGTATTCGATGGCTCGCGCGAGAGCGAAATCAAAGCGCTGTTGCGGCAGTCCGGCTTGCCGGAATCTGGAAAAACAACTTTGCACGACGGCATGACTGGAGACAAGTTCGAGCAACCGGTAACCGTTGGCTACATCTACATGCTGAAACTTTCGCACTTGGTGGACGACAAGATCCACGCGCGTTCCATCGGGCCGTACTCGCTGATCACCCAGCAGCCGCTTGGTGGTAAAGCTCAGTTTGGTGGCCAGCGGTTCGGAGAGATGGAAGTCTGGGCACTGGAAGCTTACGGCGCGGCGTTCATTCTGCAGGAGCTGCTAACGGCGAAGTCCGACGACGTATACGGCCGTACCAAGATTTACGAGGCCATCGTTAAGGGCGAAGCTGCCATGGAGCCCGGTGTGCCGGAATCGTTCAACGTGCTGATCCGAGAATTACAGTCGCTGTGTCTCGACGTGGAATTGATCAAAGCCGGCGAGAAGAAGCCGGTGTTGAGTGCAGCAAATGACTAAGGAAACCCGTCGTTGGTCTTCTCTTATTGGCCGTCCGTCGTTGGCGGCCAACGAACCATCGACATTTGAATTCTTAAAACACGATTCACAGTTCACGCTCTTGAAACCGTGAATCAAAACTTTCGCTGGCGGCCTGGGATCAAAGACCAAAGGCCCACGACTAGCGACAGATTTCAGGAGCCGCCCGCGACGGCGAACGGCCGCAGGAAGTGGAGGACCACCTTGTTTCGTTCGAGCCCTTTTGATCTGGCAAACCCCATCGCCGATTTCGATGCTATCCGCATCAGCCTGGCCTCGCCCGAAAAGATTCGGAGCTGGTCGCATGGCGAAGTCACTAAACCCGAGACCATCAACTACCGCACTTTTAAACCCGAGCGCGACGGCTTATTCTGCGCTCGCATATTTGGACCTGTAACCGATTGGGAATGCCTCTGCGGCAAGTACAAACGCATGAAGCATCGTGGAGTGATCTGCGACAAGTGCGGCGTAGAAGTGACTTTGTCCAAAGTGCGCCGTGAGCGCCTCGGACACATCGAGCTTGCTTCGCCCTGTTCGCACGTGTGGTTCTTCAAAGGACTGCCCAGCCGTATCGGGCATCTGCTCGACATTTCTCTGCGCGATCTTGAAGCTGTTCTTTATTTCGAAGCATACGTCGTAGTTGAGCCCGGCGATGCGCCGGTTAAAGATCACGAAGTCATCAAGGACGAAACAAAATACCGCGAACTCGACCAGCAATTCCGTCCCGCTGGCTTCAAGGCGATGATGGGCGCGGAAGCGATTAAAGAACTTCTCAAGCGCGTGGATATCGAAGGCCTGTCCGTCGAACTGCGCGAGAAGATGAAGCACGAGAGCTCGCTGCAAAAGCGCCTGAAGTATACCAAGCGCCTCAAGGTAGTCGAAGCGTTCCGCCGCAGCGGGAACAAGCCCTTCTGGATGATTCTCGACGTAATTCCGGTTATTCCACCGGAGCTTCGTCCGCTGGTTCCACTAGATGGCGGACGCTTCGCCACCTCCGATCTGAACGATTTGTACCGCCGCGTCATTAACCGTAACAACCGGTTGAAGAAGTTGATGGACCTGCACGCTCCCGAAGTGATCGTTCGCAACGAAAAGCGCATGTTGCAGGAAGCCGTTGACGCGCTGTTCGACAACGGACGCCGTGGCCGTGTGCTTCGTGGCGCGAACAATCGTCCGCTGAAGTCTTTGTCTGACACGCTAAAAGGAAAACAAGGCCGCTTCCGCCAGAACCTGCTCGGCAAGCGCGTTGATTATTCAGGACGTTCCGTCATCGTCGTGGGTCCCGAACTGAAGCTGCATCAATGCGGGCTTCCCAAGAAAATGGCTCTCGAACTGTTCAAGCCGTTCATCTATCACCGTCTCGAACAGACCGGGCACTGCACAACCATCAAGCAAGCCAAAGAAATGGTCGAGCAGCAGGAGCCGATTGTTTGGGACATCCTCGAAGAAGTGATCAAAGACCATCCGGTTATGCTGAATCGAGCTCCTACACTGCATCGGCTTGGCATTCAGGCATTCGAACCGGTTCTGGTCGAAGGCAAGGCCATCAAGATTCACCCGCTGGTCTGCACCGCGTTCAATGCGGACTTCGACGGTGACCAGATGGCGGTGCACATTCCGCTGTCCCCCGAAGCTCAGGTTGAGGCCAGCGTGTTGATGCTTTCATCGCACAACATTCTGTCGCCGGCGTCAGGACACCCGATTACCGTTCCGACTCAGGACATGGTGCTCGGGCTCTATTACCTGACAAAGGGCAAGCCCGGCGCAAAGGGTGAAGGCCGTGCATTCGCCAACATCGAAGAAGTACTGATGGCGCTAGAAGCCGGCGAAGTCGAAACGCTTACCCCGATTCGTCTGCGCTACACCGGCGAAGTGATTGACCTGACCAGTGCGTACGACGATCAGGACATCACTCACACTGACCCTATTCAATATGAGCGCACGTTCCTCAACACGACGGTAGGCCGAGCGATTCTTAACGACCATCTTCCCGAGGCGATGCCATACATCAATGGCTTGCTGAAGAAGAAGGGCATCGGACAACTGGTCAGCTACTGCTACCTGCGCTTCGGACTCGAAGTCACGGTCAAGATGCTCGACGAAGTCAAAGACCTTGGATTCCGTTACGCAACCAAGGCCGGACTCTCGATCGGCATTGACGACATGGTCATCCCGGACAACAAAAAGACGCTTGTGAAAGACGCCGAAAAGCAGGTCGTCAACGTTCAGCAGCAATACCTCGACGGCGCGATCACCAACGGCGAACGCTACAACAAGGTCATCGAAATCTGGTCGGCCATCACAGAAAAAGTCGCCGACGAGATGTTCGGACAGATGCAACAGCGCGACAAAGAAGGGTTTATCAATCCGATTTACGTTATGGCGGATTCTGGCGCTCGAGGATCGAAACAGCAGATTAGACAGCTTTCCGGCATGCGTGGATTGATGGCGAAGCCGTCCGGCGAAATTATCGAAACGCCAATCACGGCAAACTTTCGCGAAGGTCTGACCGTGTTGCAGTACTTCATCTCAACTCACGGCGCTAGAAAGGGCTTGGCGGACACGGCTCTCAAGACTGCCGATTCAGGGTACCTGACTCGCCGACTGGTTGACGTGGCGCAAGACGTAATCATCAGCGAATACGATTGCGGTACTGTTGACGGCATCTACGTCGCGGGTATCGTTGAAGCTGGAGAAGTAATCGAGCCGTTGCGTGACCGAATCGTGGGTCGCGTATCGCTCGAAAAACTGAAAGACTACGACGGCAACGTGGTGGTCGAGATTAATCAGGAGATCACCGAAGAACTCGCGGGAACGGTTCAAGCGGCTGGTATTGAGAGGGTGAAAATCCGCTCAGTGCTGACTTGCGAATCGAAGCGCGGAGTCTGCGTGATGTGCTACGGCCGTAACCTCGCCTCTGGACGCCTCGTCGAACTGGGCGAAGCAACTGGCGTGATCGCGGCGCAGTCCATCGGCGAGCCAGGAACTCAGCTGACCATGCGTACCTTCCACATCGGAGGGACGGCGTCGCGAGTCTCCGAGCAATCGCGTTTGGAGGCCAAGAATAATGGCTCCGTGCGGTTCATTAATCTGCAGACCGTAAAAGCGAAGTCTGGCGATCTGGTAGTCATGAATCGTCAGGGATCGATCGCGGTGGTGGACGAAAAGGGCCGCGAGCGCGAGCGTTACGCGGTGGTTTACGGTGCCAAGGTAAAGGTTGCGGAAGGCGATCCGGTCCAGCAAGGCCATGTCATGGTTGAGTGGGATCCGTACACCTTCTCGGTCCTAACCGAAATCGGCGGAACCATCCAGTTCAAAGACTTGCAGGAAGGGGTCACGCTCCACGAAGAAGTGGACGAGGTTACGGGCCTGTCCCGTCATGTCGTTGCCGATTCGCCGGATGAAAAACGTCAGCCTGCGATCGTGATCAAGGGCAAAACCAGCAAACGGTATCTCATGCCGTCACGCGCTCACCTTATGGTGCAGGATGGCGACACCGCCCATCCGGGAGACGTGTTGGCGAAAATCCCGCGCGAAACTACCAAGACGAAAGACATCACCGGTGGTCTGCCGCGCGTAGTCGAGCTGTTCGAAGCCCGCAAGCCGCATGAAACAGCAGTCATCAGCGAAATCGATGGCACGGTGAAGTTCGGCGAGGTCTCAAAGGGCCAGCGCAAGATGTATGTGATCGCCGACAACGGCACCGAAAAGGAATACTCGGTTCCGCGCGGCGTGCACATCAACGTGCAGGAAGGCGAACGCGTCAAGGCGGGAGAACCGCTGATGGACGGCCCGCTAAACCCGCACGACATTCTGGCTGTCCTCGGCGAAAAAGAACTGCAGTCGTACCTGGTGAACGAAATCCAGGAAGTCTACCGGCTCCAGGGCGTGAACATCAGCGACAAGCACATCGAAGTAATCGTTCGCCAGATGATGCGTTGGCGCAAAGTGGAAGATGTCGGCGATACCACGTTCCTTCTGGAACAGCAGGTCGACAAATTCCGCTTCTCCGAAGAGAACGAGCGCGTGATTCGAGACGGTGGACGTCCGGCAACGGGCCGGCCGTTGCTGCTCGGCATCACCAAAGCATCGCTCTCGACGGATTCGTTCATCTCCGCCGCATCGTTCCAGGAGACCACGCGAGTGCTCACCGAAGCTTCGATTCAGGGAGCTGTCGACCACTTGCGCGGACTTAAGGAAAATGTAATCGTTGGGCGGCTCATCCCTGCCGGAACGGGAATGGAATACTACCGCAACGTCCGCCTCTCGCCAGAGATGGAAGAGGCTGCCGCCAAGGTTCAGGAAGAAGTTTCGCAAGCCTACGAAGAAGCCGAGCGCGCGCTCGAACTGATGCGTACGGAAGGCGAGACCGAAGAACTGGCCGCGGAGTAGGATTAGAGAGTATTAAGAGGGCGGCTTGAAAACCGCCCTTAGATTTTACCCCATGCACGCTAACCCCCAGCGATTGCAAACTCAGGAACCTGCCCGCATTTCGCAGTTGCGTCCTGCGCCTGCCCACAATACCCTGAGGCCCATGCTGCGTTTTGCCCGGCTGTTGCGGCTGGCCTTCTGGCGCGCGTTCGAACACGACGCATTCGCCGTCGCCAAAGCCTCGGCGTATTCCATGATCCTCACGTTTTTTCCCACTCTCCTTGTCATTGGCTCACTGCTGGCGAATTCAAGAAAAACTGCCGCTTATCTGCGTGAGATTTCTTATGCCTTAGGCCGCATTCTTCCCGCGGGAAGCGCTTCAGCGCTGGATTACCTCAAGGCTAATAGCGTCCAACGCTCCGCCGGATTGCTGGCAACGACCTCTCTGATCACGCTCTGGACAGCCTCTGGCGTAATGATTTCCTGGATGGAAGGCTTCCGCAACGCATACGAACTTCCCAAAATTTGGGGGCTGGTTAAAGAGCGGCTGATGGCGTTCTTCCTCGTGGTTTTGGCTGGCCTGCCAATGACGTTTGCCACTGTCCTCGTGGCATTCGGCAATCGGATTGAGTTGCGGATCTTGTATTACTTCGGGGGGGAATATGGTCTCTATGTTGTCCTGATGTGGGCAGCGGTTCGCTGGACCATCGCTGCCTTGACCAGTATCGCGGTGATTGCACTGATCTATCACTATGCCGTTCCGCGCACTCAGCCATGGCACAGCGTGCTGCCGGGTGCAGTCCTGGCTACTGCAATGTGGTTCGCAGCCACGGCTCTATTTGGCGGATATCTCCAGGCCTATTCCAATTACAGTGTCATCTACGGGTCGCTGGGAGTCGGCATCGCGCTGCTCGTGTGGATGTACCTGATCTCCCTGGTCATCCTCATCGGCGCCGAATTTAATGCCATGCTCTTTCCGCGAACTCTGCTGGGCCGTGAACTGCGGCAGATGAATGGCCTAAAGACGATTCAGCGGTAGCGGCTTGTGCGTTTATAATTGCTCTTCTCACCTCAACCAGGAACAACTTTGAAAAAGATTCTCAATCCCCAGAAGCCTGGAAGCCCAAGCTCTATCCCTCGCATTGTGACTTCGGTGCGTCACGCAAAGATTATCTGCACGATTGGACCATCCTGTAATTCCGAAGACATGTTGCGGGACCTGATGCGTACTGGCATGGACGTTGCCCGGATGAATTTCTCGCACGGCAGCCACGAAGAACATGCTCGCGGCATCCTGCGGCTGCGCCAGGTAGCCGAGTCGGAAAATCGAACCATCTGCATTTTGCAGGACCTGCAAGGGCCCAAAATCCGCACCGGCAATTTGAAGGATCACGCCGCGATCGTACTGAAAGCAGGATCGGAGGTGACGATCACCCCACGCGACGTTGACGGAACTCCAACCCTCATCTCGACTACCTTCAAAACCTTGGCTCGTGATCTCAAGCCGGGAGCCCGGATACTGATCTCTGATGGGCGAATCGAGCTGCGAGTCCTTGCCACCAATGGCAAGGACGTGCTGTGCGAAGTCATCAACGGCGGTGTTCTGGTTGAACACCAGGGCATCAATTTGCCCGGCGCGGTGCTCAGCATTCCAGCGTTGACGGAGAAAGATCGTGAGGACCTGGAATTTGGATTGGCCAATGGCGTGGATATGGTCGCGCTGTCATTCGTCCGATCTCCTGAAGACGTCTTATTGGTTAAAGACATTATCAAGAGTCACGGTATGGCGACCCCCGTGATCGCAAAGCTGGAAAAGCCGCAGGCACTCGAACAATTGGAACAGATCTTCGAGGTGTCTGATGGGGTGATGGTGGCGCGCGGCGACCTGGGTGTAGAGATGCCGCCCGAAAAGGTTCCGGTGATACAGAAGCATGTGATTCGCCGCTCCGCGGTGTGGCGCAAGCCGGTAATCATTGCCACGCAGATGCTCGAGTCCATGATCGAACATCCACGGCCCACGCGCGCGGAGGCTAGCGACGTGGCCAACGCCATCTTCGACGGCACCGATGCGGTCATGCTTTCGGCGGAAACCGCCAGCGGACTTTATCCTCGCGAAGCCGTGGCGATCATGGCAAAGATCATTGTCGAAGCAGAAAGCAACATGGGCGAATTCACCCAGCCTCGGCGAAGACGTGACCGGCATGGGCTTTCCATCGCAGAAACAATTTGCGAATCAGTCGCCCATGCCGCCGAAGACCTTCACATGGCCGCGATCGCCGTCTTCACCGATACTGGAAATACGGCGCGCCTGATTTCAAAATTTCGTCCCCGGCCGGTAATTCATGCATTCAGTCACGTTCCTGCCGTGTGCAATCGTATGAATTTGCTCTGGGGAGTGCAGCCGATTTTTCATGCGCAGACCGGCACCGTCGAAGGAATGGTGGGGGCTGCCGAAGAACGACTGCTCGAAAAGGGCACGGTTAAATCAGCTGACGTGATTGGCGTGGTCGGAGGAACCCGAATGTCAACCGGCTCGACGAACTTTATGCGCCTGCAAATCGTAGGTTCAGGAGAGCGGCAGAAAGCGCGATAAAAGCATGTTGAAATGAATCGCTCGATTTCTCTATCCTTTTATAGAAAATAGAAGACGTCATCCCGAAGCTCGGCGCACTTCAGCCGAGAGAGGGATCTCGCGCGTTGTGCAACGACGCGTCGTGCGCGCACTAATATTTCTCTACCGCGCAAATCTCACAGTTCGCCGAAGCCTCGCTGAAGAACACCAAACATGCTAAGTTTGGATGAGTAAAACACATGAGCGCCGAACTCTTCGTTGACAGCTCATTTGATCCGCCAGTGCGCGGTTCTATTCACCGTTCAGAAGCCGCGAACAGTGACGGTCTCATTCTCACTCATGGAGCCGGAGCAAACTGCCAGTCGGCGCTGTTGACCGCTCTCGCAGACACCTTTGCCGCAGCGGGATTTACAGTACTGCGCTGCGATCTTCCGTTTCGTCAAGTCAGACCCTATGGGCCTCCCCGACCCGGCGACTCGGCGCGAGACCGAGAAGGCCTGAAGGCCGCAGTCGCGGCTCTTCGCAAAGAAGTTTCCGGCCGCATATTTCTCGGCGGACACTCCTACGGAGGCCGCCAATCAACGATGCTGGCCGCAGACGAACCACAACTCGTGAGTGGATTGCTTCTGCTCTCTTATCCGCTGCATCCGCCGCGCAAGCCGGAGCAGGTTAGAACTCAGCACCTGCCGAGGCTGCAAACGCTGGCCATGTTTGTGCATGGCACCCGCGACCCATTTGGATCAATCGAAGAAATGGAACGAGCCCTGAGGCTTATTCCGGCAAAACACTTGCTGATGCCAGTTCACGGCGCAGGCCACGATCTGGGATTCAAAGGGAATCTGAAAAACGAACCGGTATTGGCAGAAATTGCAGCTACTTTCAAAAAGTTCTTCAGTTGAGGGGTAGGCTTCAACGCCGTCTCCGACGCACGAATCCCCAAACAATTGTCATTCCGAGGGAATTTATTCCCGAGAAATCTGTTTTTCCGCAGCACGCAGACAGCAGATTCCTCCCGGTTGAAACCGGTCGGAATGACAAATTCTATTTAGTAAGTTCGGAATAACAAATTTTAGTTACCGAGTCCGGACAAAAACTCCCTAATTCACCCAGCCCGACTTCGATCCGCCATTCTTTTTCCCGCCCTGATCTTCCTCTGGAGGAATGTAATTACCATGCTCATCGAACGTCACTTTGCGGTCATGCTTGCGCATATAGACTTCGAATTTGCGTGCGGCGCGCCGGCGTTTCCAGCGGTAATATGCGTTGCGCATTCCATCCGACGGCTTTGAGGTTCGGCGCGAAATTGGCCGCGTGAAAAATACGAGGTACCAGATGTATCCCGCGCCAAGTCCCAGCAACTGGATACAGTAAAACAGGGCAAAATGGTTCAGCAGCAGGTAGGCCGTTTCGATAGCTGCGATAAAGATAACGATCCATTTCACTGGAACCTGGATCGGAATGGGAAACAGCATGATTGGGGCATCGCGATTGAACATGAAAAACACCATTAGAATGGCGTTGGCCGCCGCTCCGGAACCAAACGCGGTGCCCTGCGCAACCACGTGCGTAAACGAAAGCCCGAATCCAGCAATCGCGGAAAGGACTACGCCGCCAAAGAATAAGCCGTAAAACCGGGCCGAGCCAACGCGATCTTCAACCGCCCATCCCAAGAAATAAACTCCGAGCAGGGACAACACAAAATCCAGCGGATCAACATACATGAAGGCATAGGTGACCAGTTGCCACAGCCATCCCTGCCGAATATGACCTGGGTCCAACTTGCCGAGCTCAAGGACAGCCTCTCCCACCGTCGGTGCAAACGCCATTAAGAGCAGGATGACGACATAGATCGCGCTGCTGGCGATGATGATCTGCCTCACTGCCCCGCGAAACGGTGGGAATCCGAGGTTGGAAGAAATATCTCTAGCCATGGTTATGAGCCATTGGATGCGCCCCGCTACCTATCGGTCGTCATTTATCCTACCGCCGCCGCTTCAACGCTCGGGCGAAGGCACAACCGCAAGGCTTCTGTGTCCTGCGCCATCAACCGCCCGAATCGCGAAGATGACATTATCTTTCGACAATGGTGATGTGAACTGAGTAACGTTGCCAAGTGATTGGACATGATCCCATTCCGGACTGCTTGTGCTTCGCCATAACAGTTCATATCCCTTTGCGCGCCCGTCCGGCGCGGCTTCCCACTTAAGAGTCGAATCGTTCCCTAATTTCTTGGTTTCGATGCGAACTTTCGCCGGAGGTGCAGGCGCTGACGCTAATGACGCTAGTGTTGCCGCGTTTAACCGGGCGACATTCGCCACATAATCGTAGTTCACAAAGTTGGGTAGATCGCCAAATTCCGTGCCGTTCTCCGTGCGTATATTCTGATGCTGATGATCAAAATTTTCGCGAAACTCGGTGAACCGCACTGCTGCATATCCCTGTTGATTGAATGAGTAGTGGTCGCCACCTCGCAGATAGCGGTCCAATCGGAAAACCAGCATGGGCTTAACCTGAGAATCGTAGGAACGTCCCACTTCCGCGATGTATCGTGCGAGCTCGCGAGAAGAGGAATCGCTCTCGCCGCCCAGGCTTCGGATAATTTTCAGCTCAGCCTCAGCGGCGGCAACCGGTATGCCCTCCGAGAACACGCGCACCACGCTGGAGTTCTGTTGCGGGCTTCGGTCGCCGCCGACAATGTCGTTGTTTAACACAGCTTCAATGTCCCAGCCGGCAGCCTTAGCCATCTGAGCGAAATGGCGGCTGCCGTTCAGGCCTTGCTCTTCACCCGCGACAGTGAGAAAAATAATAGTTGCCGAAAATTTCAGTTTACTCAATACCCGAGCACATTCGAGGCTCACCGCTGTTCCGCTGCCGTCGTCGTTGGCTCCGGGGGCTGCATCAGAAATATCGAGCGTGTCGCTGTTGCGGGAATCGTAGTGGCCCGTGACCAGCACTATGCGCTTGGCACTTTCTGGATCGCTTCCCTTCAGCATCGCATATACGTTCGTTATTGGAGTTGGCGTTGGAATTCGATCGGCTGGCCTCTCGATGAAGCTGTCAGTTTTGACTTCCAGGCACCCGCCGCAATCGCGTGAATAACGTTCAAACTCGGATTTGATCCACTCTCGAGCCGCGCCAATCCCGCGGCCGGCGGCAATTGACGCTGGGTCTTGAGCTGACAAAGTTGAGCGGGTCTGGAAATTCACCAGCTTGGCAATCGTGCCTTGGATTCGTTCGGCAGAGACCTGTTGCAAAGCGGCTGCAATCTGAGGGTCAGGCGCAGTGACCGGTTCCTGAGATAATAAAGGAGTAACCAAAGACTGTAGGACCGTGCACGACAAAATCAGCTTGAAGAAACTGCACATGTTCATTTGTATACTTCCAGCGATGGGTTCGCGAGCTAGATCAATAATTTATTCGGAGCTTGAGCAGCCATGTATCATCAACTATCATCCGAAGCCGGACAAGTTGGAGGGGCCACTTGACCTGAACCCCGGAAGAAACTAAATATTATCAGGGGACAATTCATCGAACGGAGGCAAGTTTTGGTTTACTGTCCGGAATGCGATACCAACCTCGACCTTGAAGAAGACGAAATAGATGAGGGCGAAGTAGTTTCTTGTCCCGAGTGTGGGACTGAGTATGAAGTTGTGACGATTAACCCGATTGAGTTAAAGCCCGTTGAGGGTGAGGGTTACGAGGAAGAGGAGGAAGAAGAAGCCGAGGACGGCGACTTTTCGTAGTTTTGTCTAAATTCCGTGAGGTTTTGGCTTTTCCCCATCCCTCGTCTTGTGCACACTTCATCCTACTGAAAGCATTCGCCTCGGGTTGCCCGGTGCAAAAACGTAGCTGCTGTTGCGAAGGCGCCCGCAAGATTCTATTTCCCTGTCACTGCATCTACAATTGTAGGTTCAATGAAGCTGCTCGGGAAAAGCCATGAGACCTAACCGCATTCTCCTTCTGATTCTGCTGGTGGTATGTACAGCTGCGTGCCTCACATCCTCGTACGCCAAGGATAAGGATGGCAGTACTGGCCGTTTGCTAACCGGCAGAGTCCTGGACCACCAGGACAACCCGGTGCCTGATGCGGTAGTTTATTTGTCCGACGCTCGCACTCGCGCGGTGAAAACATATATCGTCGGTCAAAGCGGCGCGTACGATTTTCCGGCGCTCGCTCCCAACGTGGATTACGAAGTCTATGCCCAATATCGCGGGCGCAAAAGCGATACTAAAACCGTGAGCCAATTTGACGACAGAAAACAGGTCAGCATAATTTTAAGGATTGATACCCGATGATGCAGTAGTCATTCCCGAATGAAAACTATTTCCCGCGCCAACCCGCTCTCGTACCTTTCTGAACAACTCGAAGACCTCAAAGCAAAAGGCACACACTTTCGCTTGCGTGTGCTCGATGACGAGCAGGCCGCCGTCTGCACCTTCGACGGTAAGAGGGTTATCAATCTTGCCTCAAATAATTATCTGGGCCTGACCACTCATCCCAAGTTGCGCGAGGCCGCTCTGCAAGCTACCCGCCAGTATGGCGTTGGGTCAGGCGCGGTGCGCACCATCGCCGGCACCATGAAAATTCACATGGATCTCGAGGAAAAGATCGCGCGGTTCAAAAATGTAGAAGCCTGCGTAGTTTTTCAGTCCGGATTCGCCGCGAACGCCGGAACCGTTTCCGCCATCCTGGGCAAGGACGACTTCATCATCTCCGATCAGCTGAATCACGCTTCGATCATTGATGGAGCGCGTTTATCCCGGGCGAAGATTCTTGTCTTCCGCCACAAAGACATCGCCCACGCCGAGGAACAACTAGCAAGCGTGAAAGATGCTCCGGGCAAGAAATTGTTAATCACCGACGGAGTATTTTCGATGGACGGCGATATAGGGCCGCTGCCGGGCTTGTGCGACCTCGCCGAAAAATACGGCGCAATCATGATGGTGGACGACGCTCATGCCTCCGGCGTATTAGGCCGCAATGGCCGCGGCACGGTGGATCATTTTAACGTTCACGGACGCGTAGATGTGCAAGTTGGCACATTGTCGAAGGCGATCGGCGCGCTCGGCGGTTACGTCTGCGGGACGCGAGACTTGATTGATTTCTTGTACCATCGGGCACGTCCGTTTTTGTTTTCAACTTCGCATCCGCCATCCGTGGCGGCGACTTGCATCGCAGCCTTCGAGGTTCTGCAAGACGAACCTGAGCGCATCGAAAAACTTTGGGAAAATACGCGCTTCTGGAAGAAGGAACTGGGCTTGCTGGGTTTCGATATCGGAGGCAAGACCACACCAGCCAGCGAAACCCCAATTACGCCCATAATCATTGGCGATGGCAAACTCACCATGGATTTTTCCCGCGAATTGTTCAAGGAAGGCGTTCTGGGCACTGGAATCGCATTCCCCACCGTTCCCGAAGGCAAAGCCCGCATCCGAACCATCGTGACCGCAACCCATACGAAAGACGAGTTACAGCAGGCATTGGAAGTGTTGGAGAGAGTAGGAAAGAGGATGGCGATTGTAGGAAATTGACCAGGCGTTTGTTCCCACCCTTTGCGCCGGTCAGGATGCGTAGGGTTTGAGTTCCTGAACAACGTTTTCAGCCTCGGATTCATTCAGTTCGATTCCGAACCGTTCCGTCTGACCTTGGCTGTCAAAAGCGACCATGCCAGCGCCAAGCTTCAGTTGCGCACGATAATTGTCCCAATAGGAAGATGACGGGAAGAGACCGCTTGCTCGAAGGTTGGCGACAGTGCCAATCGGGAAGCTGCGCGTTCGGCCAAGGCCGAGGATATCCCGTTTGATTGTCAGATTACCATCCCTGACCTGGATGGTCTCTTTCCCAAAGGCAGTCCAGAACCACTGATAAATTGCCCAGCCCTCTCCGAGAACCCAACCCACCAGCCAAATGGAAATAAAAGCACGCGATGTAGCTGGCCCCGGATGGACGATCCATTTCGTTGCCATGATGCCGCCGTAAGTCCACCCCGCCAACCAGATGGGAAGGAAAATTAGAGATCCGAATTTCCTTCTTGCATTGATGCGGAGCTCGATACCAGCGGGAGACGGAATCTTCTGAATTCGCTGGGTCATTGATTCAGCGGATTCTAACATCGGTGGTGCGTGCCGTCCCTGGCCGGACCCGTCCTCATCTTTCACTCACCCGGCGCCGCGTGGTTATGCAAATCGGGCGTCAGCCACAATCCACCACTAAGTCACTGCCCCTTATAAAGCCCATTCTTCCGGATGTACTCAGCCACTTCCGGGTCCAGAAACTTCGCTAAAGACCGCTTGGCCTTTACCGCTTGCCGAATAGCGGTTGCGGAAGCCTCTTCATTAACGTCCCCTAAAAGATGCAACGTAGCTCCCGTCAGTGCCAGATCGCCGTCAGCTGCCTGTTTCGCGAAAGGCTTCGTCGCCGCGGCTTTCGGACGCAGTCTTTCGGGTAGCGCGTTCGCTACATCGGCGAGCGAATATCCGGGGCGGCTGCCCACAATAAATTCGCATTCGCGAAACAGCGCTTCGGGTTCATGCCATTTCGCAATGTCTTTGAATGCATCAATGCCAATTAAAAAAAAGAGCTTATCCGCTTTCTTCAGCGTCTTCTTGAGGCGCAGTACGGTATCAATGCTGTAGTTCGGAGACTTTTTTCGATCCCGCGAACTACCGCTTTCAGCATTTATGTCCGGAGCTTCGAGGAGCGACGCCAGAAACGCCTTCTCGTTCATAGTCGCCAGTGCCACCATCGCGAACCGATGGAAATACGTAGCCATCGTCTGCTGCGACTTGTGCGGAGGAATATTGGACGGCACGAATTCAATCCGGCCGAGACTAAAGCGGTCTCTTGCCGCACGCGCCAAAGCCAAATGGCCTTTATGAATCGGGTCGAATGTGCCGCCAAATAATCCGATATTCATAATTAAAGTTAAGTTGTGGAACTGATGATCCTGAGCGTGATGATGGATCACGATTCTCAGTTGCCTGTGGCATTAGTCGTGTCTGTCGCGTCCTATCAACTAACTGCAACATGAACTCCCGTAACTCGCGGCCATTCCCATTGTGGAACTACGATGGCAAATATGCGAGTGAAGCCCCCTCTTCTCCGCAAACGCCACATCGCCCCCGCCCGCGCTGCCGCCTTGCGCTACGGAGTTGCCGTCCTCAGCATCATTCTGGCCATAATACCTGCGTTCCTGCTATCTGACGTGGTGGAAAGCCGGTTGGTGGTTTTTGCCGTCGCCATCATGGTCAGCGCCTGGTACGGCGGCTGGAAGCCTGGTCTGGTTGCCACTTCGTTTGCGCTCACCGTCAGCTCGTATTTTTCTTTTGTCGGAGCGCGATCCCCGGCAGACTACCGCAAGGCCATCATACATCTCACCTTATTTGTATTTGTTGCCTTGCTTATTTGCTCCTTCAATGCCGCCTTGCGCTCAGCGCAGGAAGGCCTGCGGCGCTCAGAATCCAATTTCCGCTCGCTGGTGATGAATGCCCCGTACGGCATTTGCCGCTGTAATGCCGATGCGATCATTCTCGACGCCAATCCCGCACTGGTTTCCATGCTCGGCCGCGTGACCGCCTCTGAACTGGTTGGAATGAACGTCGCAAACCTCTACGCGGACTCACAGGAATGGTTTAAGGTCGCGGACTACTTCCGCTCTCTGCAGTCTTTTAACGGGTTGCTGGCGGAATGGAAAAAGAAAGATGGACTCACCACCAGCTTGCGCCTTTCCGGCAGGAGCATCCGCGCCGAGCGCAATACCATTTTCTTCGAACTTTTTGCCGAGGATGTCACAGAACGCTATTCCCTCGAACAGCAACTAAGGCAATCCCAAAAAATGGAAGCTGTGGGTAGGCTTGCCGGAGGTATTGCTCACGATTTCAACAACCTTCTGATGGTGATTTCGGGCTATTCAGAATTCCTTCTTGAAAAAATCGGTGGCAACCCCGACCTTCGGCCTCCTGCTCAGGAAATTGCCAATGCCGCGAACCGGGCGACCGCGCTTACCCGGCAACTGTTAGCGTTTAGCCGCAAACAGATGCTCATGCCGAGAGTTCTCGATCTGAATGCGCTTGTCAGCGAGAACTTGAAAATGTTAACCCGCGTGATCGGGGAAGACATTGATCTCGTCATGGCCCCAGCCACTGATTTGGGAGCAGTCAAAGCCGATCCCGGACAGATCGAGCAAGTCATCATGAACCTGGCGGTAAATGCCCGCGACGCTATGCCACAAGGCGGCAAGCTCACTATCGAGACAGCCAACGTCACCCTGGATGAGAGCTATGCCCGGTTCCATGCGTCCGCGGCGCCCGGCGAGTACACCATGCTGGCAATCAGCGACAGCGGCATGGGAATGGATGCCGAAACCCAATCCCACATCTTTGAACCATTTTTCAGTACAAAGGGCGCTAAGGGAACCGGGCTCGGACTCTCGACAGTCTATGGAATCATTAAACAGAGCGGCGGTTTTATATGGGTTTATAGCGAGCCGGAAAAAGGGACCACGTTCAAAATCTATTTGCCCCGGGCGGTGGAAGATCGAGAGGCTGAAGTCGCGCAACCAGCCACTTCTCACTACACGATTAGCAGAGGATACGAAACAGTCCTGGTTGTAGAAGACGAGCCGAACCTGCGCAGATTAACCAGCGATTATTTGCGCAATCAAGGCTACACCGTGCTCGAAGCTCCAGACGGGGACGCAGCTATTCGAGTCTCGGAATCCTACCCCGATTTCATCCACCTGCTTCTGACGGACGTAATTATGCCCGGCATGAACGGGCGGGAACTCGCGCTCCGTCTCTCAAGAGATAGACCCGACGTCAGAGTGCTCTATATGTCCGGATACACAGAAAATGCGATCGGCCACAACGGCACACTGGACGCAGGAATCACGCTGCTCCAGAAACCCTTCACCCTCCCTGACCTGAAAGCCAAGGTTCGGGAGTTGCTCGACACTCCACTCCCTCAGGAGGCTGCAATGGCATTTCGTGAAATTCGCCCAGCTCAACCGGCTCGGAGTAAAGAGCCTTTGTCATCCTTCCGCGCTAAACGTTTTTCCCTCCAATTGCCACTCAAGTATCGCCCCTTGGGTGAACAGAATTGGCACAGCGGCACCACCGAAAATATTAGCCGGTCGGGAATGTTATTCCGCGCCGAAGAATTAATCTCGCCGAACGTTCAACTCGAGATCAATCTTGTATTACCGCGCGAGATTGCAGGATTGTCCGACGCAGAGGTCGTCTGCCGGGGAGAGATTGTCCGCGCTGTGGAAGGGTCCGAGTCAACCATGAGCCCGGCAATTGCGGCGAAGATCTTGCAATACCACTTCCAGCATGGCTCGAAGATGCCCTCAGCATAGTCTGAAACGGCGAGGGAGAGACGGGCGTCCTCGCCTGTCCGCGAAGAGCCTACGTCGTTCTCGCCGGCACGACATCTTTCTGCCGCCGCCTGATCCAGCCCGGATCGCGTACATGTTCTTCTTCGAGTCGGCGCATGCGAGCAGCCATAATTCCCGGGCGCCCCAGGTACCCGACTAGCTTCTCAGGATTTTGCCGGTCAACGACCGGCAGGCGGCCAACATTGTTACGTAGCATTTTGGCGGAAGCTTCGTGCAATCCTTCGTCTGGATAAGTCACAATCAACCGGGACGTGCCAGCTTCGAGCACGCTCATCTGACCGGTCGAATCCTTGGATAGAGCTCGAAATAAGTCTCCGCGCGTAATTACCGCAGCGAGCTTGCCCTCCGCGCCCACAATGAGAATTCCCTGATGCCTGCTTACGGCCGGGTCATGCTTGGCGAGCCGATCAGCGAGATCAGCGATCCGCATGTCCCCCAGAATAGTGGGTGGATCACGGTCCATGGTTTCGGAAACGACCATCTGTTGCAGCACATCCGTTTCGTAGTTCTGGTCAATACGCAAGCCGCGCCTCGCAAGCTTTTCAGTCATGATAGACGCCCTTGGCATAAGCAACATCGCAATACCGTCCGCAATCACGCAAACGAGCATGAGCGGCAGAACCGAGTTGTAGTCGCGAGTAATTTCAAAAGCGAAAATGATGAAAGTAAAAGTGGCGCGAGAAGCGGCCCCAAAGACAGCGCCCATTGCAACCAGCGCGAACGCTCCCGGAGAAAGATGAGCGGATGGAAATATTTTATCTATGCCCATGGCGAAGAGTCCGCCGAGGGCGGCGCTTGACATGAACATGGGGGCGAGCAGTCCTCCCGATGTGCCCGATCCCAGTGACACGGCCAGAGCTATCGCCTTGGCGACCATTACAACAATCAGTAATTTCAAGGCGAGGTTCGCGTTCAGAATATCGCCGATGGTGTCATAACCAACCCCGAGTACGCGGGGAACGAAATAGCCGATGATTCCCAAGCCCAACGCGCCGATCGCAGGCCACCATAGCTCGTCAATCGGAAGTTTTTCAAATTGGTCTTCCGTCCAGTAAAGGAGCTTGCTGAACCCTACTGCGGCAGCCCCGCAAACGAGACCCAGGATCAAGTAAAACGGCAACGCATGTGGAACCCCAAAATCCATTGGGTTAACCCTGAACATTGGTCCAGCGCCCAAGAGTTGCATATGAACGGCGGTGGCAAGAACGCTGGCGATAACCAACGGAATAAATGATCGCGCCTTAAATTCGAACAGTAACAGCTCGATAGCGAGAATCACGCCCGCAATCGGAGTGTTGAAAGTGGCAGACATTCCCGCCGCAGCGCCACACGCCAAGAGCACCTTTCGTTCCGACCCCGTGGTGTGGAACACCTGGCCAACCAGAGACCCGAGCGCCCCGCCTGTCTGAATGATCGGCCCCTCCGCGCCGAACGGGCCGCCGGTGCCGATGGCAATAGCAGCTGAAATAGGCTTAAGGATCGCGACTCTTGGGGCTATGCGGCTGCGGTTGACGATGACCGCTTCCATCGCTTCGGGAATGCCGTGTCCCTTGATTTTAGGGGTGCCATACTTCGCCATGAAGCCGACGATAATTCCACCAATCACCGGCATCACAATCACCCATAGGCCAAGCTGATTGTGGCGCGCGCTGGTGAAATCCGCGACAAAGCGATGATAGAAGACAATGTTAGTAATAAGGCCGATCAACTTATAGAGACAAAATGCAATCAACCCCGCAAGCAGACCCACGCCGGCGGCGAGGAAAGAAACTGTCACCATGCGAAACTGTGCGGGTTGCGCAATGGTTACGCCCCCTACCTGTGTTCCGGTTGCCCCGATCGTTGCCGGCGGAGAATGGGTGCTGCCTGATGCGGTTGGAGGTCCGGTTTTAGCTCCGAACATTGTTCCCTTTCCCCTTTATGTGGCGCTTGGCCTTCTTCACCGACTTGTCAGACTGGATTACCCGTTTCAATGCGGAAAGCAACTCCGGACCTTGCGTTTGCAGTTCAGACCGGTGATGAAGAGAGAGGTCCCGAAGAACGCGATCACCCTTGCGGGTCAGAAGAAGGAAGACTTCTCGCCGGTCAAAATCTCCCATATGGCGTCGCACGAAGCCGCCTGATGCAAGCCGGTTCACCAATTCGACGGCGCTATGGTGTTGGATTTGCAACCGCTTTGCCAAGACACCGATCGTAGGGCGGGTGTCCTGTGGAAGTCCTTTGAGGGCAAGCATAAGTTGATGCTGGCGCGGCTCCAGGCCGCTGTTGCGAGCCGCCTCCTCGCTGAAGCGCAAAAAGCGGCGCACTTGATGACGGAGTTCCGCCAGCGCCTGATAATCAGCTAGACTGAGTCGTTTTGTCATGCGGTTGGGTCGTATCGAAACTACACTTATATCGTATCACGACATACTTATCTTGCATACTCGGTCATCCCGAAGTCCCCACGTTTTCTCCAGCGGGTCGAGGGATCTTGCGCGGAGCGGCTAGATGTCATTCGTCACCGACGAGTGTGACCTACACGTAAAATAGACTTGAACGGAATCGAAAGTGTAACGCGCTGGTCATCCGCATACTCCTGCATTTAGAATTCCTAGTCCTCTACTTTGCGGGCGGAAAGAAGCCATATCCTTGATTCAACGCTATACCCGGCCCGGGATGGGCAAAATTTGGAGCGATGAAAACCGCTTCCGTACCTGGCTGGCGGTTGAGGTGGCCGCCTCGCAAACTCTCGCCGAAGCGGGACTGGTCCCCAAGGCCGCAGCGAAAGTCATCAAGCAACGCGCCGATTTCAAGTTGGATCGCATTCAGGAAATTGAGGCGGAAGTGCGCCACGATGTGATCGCGTTCACAACAGCGGTTGCCGAGATCGTAGGGCCTCAGGCGCGCTGGTTTCACTACGGATTGACTTCAAATGATGTTGTGGACACCGCGCAAGCATTGCTGATTCAACAGGCATCCGCCCTGATCACAGAAGATTTAGCTGCGCTGGCGAAAGTGCTCGAACGTCGTGCATGGGAATTCAAAGACACCCCAATGGTGGGCCGCACTCACGGAGTCCATGCCGAGCCCATAACTTTCGGCTTCAAGTTGGCCAACTGGTATGCGGAAGTTCAACGCGACATAGCGCGGTTCGAGCGTGCTACGGAGGATATGAGGGTGGGAAAGTTTTCCGGCGCGGTGGGAACATTCGCACACCTGAGCCCTGAACTGGAAGACAAAATCTGCAGACGCCTGGGACTGGACGCCGCGCCGATTTCATCCCAGGTTATCCAGCGCGACCGTCACGCCAACTATATGGCCACGCTGGCGGTAATCGCTTGCACTCTGGATAAGATAGCGGTTGAAATCCGTCATTTGCAGCGCACTGAGGTGCGCGAGGCTGAAGAGTATTTCAGCGAAAAGCAAAAAGGATCGTCTGCAATGCCGCATAAGCGCAATCCCGTGACATCCGAACAGATCAGCGGATTGGCCCGGGTCGTGCGATCAAATGCCCAGGCGGCATTCGAGAATGTAGCACTGTGGCATGAACGCGACATATCGCATTCATCGGTCGAGAGGGTAATCATCCCAGATTCCACTACGCTAGTGGATTACATGCTCCACAAGACAACCACCCTGATAGATACAATGTTCGTTTATCCCGAGCGAATGAAGTTGAACCTCGAGAGCACTGGCGGCCTTGTTTTCAGCGGTCAGCTTCTGCTGGACCTGGTTGAAAACGGACTGTCGCGCGAAGATGCTTATCGGCTGGTGCAGGCTCACGCCATGAAGGCATGGAAAGAGGGACTGAATCTTCGCGATATAGTGCTGCAGGATGCGGATGTCACCAATAGGGTTCCCCATCGTCAAATCGAGAGGGCATTCGATTTGAAGCGTCAACTCAAGAACATTGACAGGATCTTCGCGCGGGTCTTTAAAAAGAATCTCTCCGGGAAACGGGCAACGATTAAGCGCCGGATGTAATCCATACGAAACCTGACTATGAATCGAGCGTCTTCATGGCTAGCGCTTTGAAAGTCGCCAAGGCTCTTTTCTTGGCGGCATGTGTTTTCTCTTCCTTTCTCAACGCACAGGTCAAACCGCAGACAGCCGCAAAGACAGATTCTGGAGCCACGCTCGCGAGCGAAGCCTGGGACCTATTGCGAGATGGAACGAAAGAGAAGGGAGTGGACCATCGCGCTTCCGCCGTCCGTGCCCTGTCGCTCGTGGAAGGCGATAAGCGGGCTATTGCACTTGCCCTCCACGCCCTGAGCGACCCCAAGCCTCAAGTAAGAACCGCGGCTGCAACCGCTTTGGGAGAAATGCATGCTACTTCCGCGATTCCCAGCCTGAAGGAAGCGCTGTCGGACAAAGAACTCAGCGTCGTGTTGGCTGCCGCCCATTCCTTACTCACTCTCAAAGACACCAGCCCATACGACGTGTACTACGAGATATTGACCGGCAGCCGGAAAGGCAGCGGCCTGATTTCGGGTGAGTTAGCCATATTGGAGGATCCCAAAAAGATGGCACTTCTTGGTCTTAGGGAAGGTATCGGATACATTCCCTTCGGCGACATTGGATATATGGCGGTGAGAACCGTCACCAAAGATAGCAGCGCCCCGGTTCGCGCCACCGCAGCAAAAGTGTTGGCCGACGACCCCGATCCCGTGACCCAGAACATGCTTGCGCAGGAAGCTGTGAGCGACAAAAGCGAACTCGTTCGAATTGCGGCTTTGGAAGCCCTGGCAAAACGAGGCGATCCGTCCGCCATCGAGAAGATCGCGGATGCTCTCCATGACCCCAAGTATGGGGTCCGATACGCTGCTGCCGCCGCCATTTTGCGCTTGGAAGAACTATCCAGGCGCAAAAGTAAACTAAGGAAATAGTTTGTAGGGCGTCAGGCCTTTCTGCGAAAGCTTCCGTCAGCCGACAATGCGCCTGCCCCCGCGAGCATTAAGCACACATTCGCGGCAAGTAGAGTCAGTGGAAGCTCGATTCCTGCAGGCGCGAAAAAACCATTCTTCGCGTGAACGAATAGAATCGCGCTGGCCATATCAGTTGCCAGCAAAGCGGCCGCCACCCGCGTGCCCAAGCCGATAATGAGAGCCAATCCCCCCAGAAATTCAACCAGGGTCACCACAACCGCCGACACTGCCGGGACCGGAACCCCCATGTGGCCAAACATCCCAGCCACCCCGTGAAAGCCAAACTTAAACAGCTTTTGACTGCCATGGATCAGGAAAACAATGCCAACAATAACGCGCAGTAGCGCAATACCCCAGGATCGCATGTTCGAGTTGTCCATTCATTTCTCCTCTGAAGCAGATTTAATCAAGATATAGTTGGAAATCCATTTTCGGCTAGCGTGGCTTTTTGCTCCAGTTCACTCAATACCTGAATTAAACGTTTGAGGCGCTCCCTGTTTACACGCCCGAGCAATTTACGATGAAAAGTCTCGACCGGCTTATCCATCGTCTCAAGCAATGTCAGGCCGGCCGGAGTAATGAAAGTCGTGATGACCCTCCGGTCTTTCTGTCCCCTTCGCCGTGAAATGAGCCCACGCCGTTTCAACCGGTCCAGCAGACGCGTAATGTCAGGGTCGTGGCTGATCATCCGCTCCCCTATCTCGCTACATGACAATCCACTGGGCCCGCCACCACGTAGGATTCGCAGTGCGTTGTACTGTGTCGGCGTAAGGCCATATCGTTTGAGCACCTCAGCAGCCTGACGTTCTAATCGGTCCGCCGCTCGCAATAACCCGACAAAGGCCTTCTCTTCGAGAATAGGCAAATAATGTACCCTGATTGGATCTTAAACCTATTGTTATAAGTATAGTCGTGACAACGAATAATGTCCAAAAAATCAAAAAGGAAACGTTTTAGTAGGAGCGAAGCTCAAAGAAATCCCTATCCCGACGTCATCCTGAGGGGCTTCAGTCCAGAAGGATCTCGCGTGTAGTACCGTTGCTATTGTGTTTACAATCGATTGATGAGCGACGCTACGTAGCCAGCTCCAAACCCATTGTCAATATTGACCACGCTGACATTCGAAGCGCACGAATTCATCATTCCAATAAGGGCCGCCAATCCCTTAAAAGCAGCGCCATAGCCCACGCTGGTCGGCACCGCGATAACCGGCACGCCGACTAAGCCACCCACCACGCTTGGGAGCGCGCCTTCCATTCCCGCGCACACAATCAGGACCCGCGCCCGCATCAACGCATTTCGATTGGCAAGAAGGCGATGAATGCCCGCGACGCCCACATCGTAAAGGGGTTCCACCTTATTCCCCATGATTTGAGCAGTCACTACCGCTTCCTCAGCTACTGGGATATCGCTGGTTCCCGCTGACAGCACCGCTATGAGGCCCTTGCCATAAATTGCTTCATCGCGGCGCAGGGTGATCGCGCGGGCTGATTTGTGGTATCGGGCGCCACGCACTTTCTTCTTCACGGCTGCAAACTGCTTTTCGGTGGCACGAGTGGCCAGGATGTTCCCACCGTGTTCCGCTAAGCTGGCGAAGATCCGGGCAACTTGTTCCGGTGTTTTTCCCTGTCCAAAGATCACTTCCGGCATCCCAGTCCGCAATCTTCGATGGTGATCAACTTTGGCGAATCCCAAGTCTTCGAATGGCAAATGACGCAACTGTTCGACGGCATCGTCCGGCGAAACCTCGCGGTTACGAACCTGCTGAAACAATTGTCGAAGTGACTTGGAGTTCACTAGGCCGCCCACATTAAAGATAGCGGGATTCTACAGCACTAAAGGGTTACGACATCCAAGATCGGCGCCCAAAGCGCAAACACGCCTACAGAATTGTCATCCAGAGCGCCTGCTCTTCTTCACTTGCGACGAAGAGCCAAGTCGAAGGACCCCTGCTCTGCACCATATCCAAACCGTCTAGAGTTTGTCTGGGATACGCGCCAGGTCAGCATCTTCAGAGGCCAACCGTAGCCTCTTGCTAAGTTGTAAGCAAAGCGCAGCAGCCGCCCCCGATTCCCTGATGGAAAAAAGAAATAGCCGCTTAAGGTCGGTGCGAATCAACTCGCCACGCAGGTGCGATTCATACAAAGCAGCGCCAAGCGCATCGCCCGATTGCTGGGTGTTAGCACGGTTGCTGGAACGTGCTGTACCCAAACATTCCGCTGTTTGGTTAGCCGACCCGTTCTTGACCTGGCAGAGTATTCGGGAGCCCAGGTAAACCAGAGCATGCTCCAGCATTTCCGAATAAAGCTGATTTTCCCGGTCTGCCGTTTTCGGCCCGCCCAAACGCGGATGAAAACCTTGGCAGACGTAGTGCACGAAGCGCGCGGCCTCCTCGGCAGCAACGTCAATTCGGAATTCACGTGCAATAAAAGCGTTGAGCTGAGGCCAATATAAACATCCTCGCTCTTCTAGTTGCTGGAAAATCAGTTTTGATCTTCCCTCGGTAACATTATGCCGGATCAGCAGTTTTCGGAATTCGGTCGTTGACGGGCCATAAACTTCAGGCAACGAATCAACCAAGAATTTCGGTTGGCGTCCGTTCTTAGGAGAATAACGATCAATGTCGAGAAACCGGAGCAATCTGTCAATCAAGTCATAGAATGCGGGTGCGAAATCGAGTTCTTCGTCTTGTGTTCTTTGCCAGCGGTTGAGGCACTGCCGATAACGCTCATATTTCTCGAGTGGCGTGGAATTGAATACGCAAACCGTGTCTTCGTTTACGTGCACAGCTTGTATATCGTCTTTCTCTCGGGAAGCGCGCCAATACAGTGCATCCACATTCTGCAGAACATTGATGACATTTTCTCGTGGAAGAGTCTTGCCAACGAGCGCGGGCAAGTGCGAGGGAGCAAGATGAGACTCGCCAATCAAAGCGATGATGACCGCTTCAGGATGGCGCCCGCGAATCTCAGCGAGCTTGTGTGCTGCATGCCGGTCGCGAATGCCGATCTTGCGCAGATCTTCACGGGGCATGCAATCGAGACCGAATATGGCAGCGGCATGCTTACGGGCTGATAGCAGTAGTTCGTAAAACGGCTGCCAATCGTATCCCCAATCCAAGTCGAAGCGAATACGTTGACGGAGTTCCTGCTCGAAAATTTCTGATCGCCACCATTCGTCAAGAATATGCTGATCGCGCGAGAAAACCGTCTCCACCGCAAGCACGACCGGGCGGCCTTTTCCTTGGGCGCAGTTTCTGACTAAACCTGCAACGTACTCCTGGCAAGCAGGCAGCGCGTGGTAATCGCCCACTAAAATGATGCTCGCCTCGGCTATTTTCGTTTCGAGATCTTTAGAATCCAGCACCTTCTCGTACGTCTGAAAGGCTTGAGTGTATTCCTGGAGATATTTTCGCCGCCAGGTCTGGTCGAATGCTCGAACTTCGGGCTCAACGAACGCCAAAGCCCGAATCTGAGCCACTGTCCGGCGTGATCGCGAAGTGGTGATAGTCGCCATGAGTTTCGAAACCACGAAATTCCCTGCCTTGACTTCCCCTCCGCGCCCTCCCTATGCTCAGGAGTTCTTTATTCCAGCTCAACTCTTACGAGGGATACTTGTCCAACGAAGCGCCCGCCAACCTGACCGTTGCTACAACCGGCGCCAGCGGATCGCTTTTCTTGAAACACTTCCTGCTCGCAGTCGAGCGCGACAAACGAATTCAAAAGGTAAACTTCATTGCCTCCGACAGCGCCCTACGAGTCATGGCCGAGGAACTCAACTTGCGCGGCCGCAATAAACTCGTTGCGCAACTTCTTGGAAAGTCTTCCCGCAAAATCCATCAGCAATCGAACGCCGACATCGCCGCCAACGTCGCCAGCGGTTCCTACCCTGCGGACGCGATGATCGTGATCCCATGCAGCGTCGGCACTTTGGCCCGTGTCGCTAATGGCATCGCTTCACGACTCATCGAGCGCGCCGCGGATGTGAGCCTCAAGGAAAAGCGCCCCCTAGTCCTCTGTATCCGCGAAACCCCGCTCAATAAAATCCATATCCGCAACATGTACCGCGCCGCGGATGCCGGTGCGACGGTCTTTCCCCTGATCCCCGCCTTTTACAACCATCCCGCCACCGCCGACGACATGGCTCACGAATTCGCCAATCGTGTGCTGGCCCATATCGGCTTGCCCCAACCCAACGCCTATCGCTGGAAGGGCTGAGTAGTAATCAGGGGGAGTTACTTGCGGGGAGATTTAAGTCTAGAAGTGTCCAGGCGATACCAGACAGATTCCGAGCGGTCATGTACCGCGGAGAAGCTCAGCGCTAGATTCACAAGTGGGTGCCCTGTCCTTGTCTTTGCCGTCTTTTGGAGAGAAAGGGCGGGGATGTTTCGTGTTAAAAGGGCACTGGAGGCGTTGACATCATGATGTCTTTAACTATAGCATCATGATGTGCGGACTACACTTTCTCTCGATGATGACGTCGCCCGGCTCCTGAACAAAGAAAGCCGGAAGTCCGGCGCTTCCTTCAAAGAAGTCGTCAACCACTTTCTTCGTCTCGGTTTGATGGCATCGAAGCGTCCGGTCCGAAAACCATTTGTTGTGGCTCCTCGAAAGTTGGGGCTGCCCGCGGGACTTAACTACGACAACATTGAACTTCTGTTAGAGGCTCTTGAAGGTCCATTGCACCGGTGATCGTTCTCGACGTGAACATTCTCCTTTACGCCTACGACACTGCTTCGCCTTTCCACGCCAAAGCCCGGTCTTGGGTAGAACTCGTGTTCTCGGGGGCCGATGCGATTGGTTTGCCCTGGCAAACTGTATCAGCATTTTTGCGAATAATGACCAATCCCACTCTGCCGGGCGAGCGCTTCTCGTTAGAGGAAGCCGCGCATGTCGTGGACCGATGGTTGGAGCAACCGAACGTCCATGTGTTGACGCCGGGCGATGATCATTGGCCGCTTTTCCGGCAGATGTTGGTTGAGGGACAAGCTTTGGGTCCGCTAGTCACCGACGCGCAGTTGGCTGCCCTTACAATGGAATATGGCGGCGTGCTCTATACCACGGATCGAGACTTCGCCCGGTTTCCCGGCCTGCGCTGGAAAAATCCGCTTGTGTAGGACCTTTCGCTATAGCAGGTTCACAAAGGCGTTTTCAACCACGCCAAGATACGAAGTCATCCCGAAGATCCGGCGGTTTCACCAGCCGGTCGAGGGATCTTGCGTGAGGCGGCCTAATGCCGTCGTCTTCGTACCCAACTGAAGACTGCCGAGCTGGCATGATCCTTTGGCCGAAAGAGAGCTCAAATCTCCAATATCACCGGCATGATCAGCGGTCTCTTCTGTGTTTGCTTTGAGATGTATCGCTTCAGGTCCGTGCGGATTTTTTCTTTGATCACGCCGTAATCGGCCTTCTCTTCAGAGCTCGACATGTTCAGCGTCTGCATCACGATCTGCCGGGCCTCGCCCATGAAGCCATCTTCTCCGGGAGAAAATCCACGAGTCACGATCTCGGGAGAACTTTCGACTCGTCCGGTGAGCTTGTTGATAGCGATGATCGGCAACACGATTCCATCTTCGCTCAAATGACGCCGGTCTTTTATTATCAAATCCTCTACAACATCCGTGCGCGAACCGGAATCAATGCAGACTCGTCCTACATTGATGCGTCCAGCTTTGCGCGCCCCCAGTTCGTCGAACTCTAGAATGTCTCCGCTTTCGATCAGCATTACCTTTCCGACTGATCCATGCATCGCGCCCGCCAACTCGGCATGCAGCTTGAGTTGACGGTATTCGCCGTGAACGGGAATGAAGTATTTCGGCTTCACTAGATTGATAATCAGCCGCAATTCTTCCTGGCTTCCGTGCCCGCTCACATGCACCGGAGGCGAAGACCCATCGTCGTAAATTACGTGCGCCTCGCGCCGGAACAGATGATCTACCATGCGATAGATTGCCTTCTCGTTCCCGGGGATGATCCGCGATGACAGCATCACGGTGTCGCCCTTCTCAATCTTCGCGTGCTTGTGATTGTCCACCGCCGCGCGCGACAACGCTGACATCGGCTCGCCCTGGGTTCCGCTGATCATCACGCAAACTTTTTCCGGAGGATAATTCTTCATGTCCCCGGGATGGATTAGCAGTCCCTCAGGAATCTCGACGTAACCGAGATCCTCGGCTATCTCCGCTGAACTATTCATCGAGCGTCCGATGAAGGCAATCTTGCGGCCGTGTTCAAAGGCCATCTCGACCGCCAGCTTCAGCCGATGGATAGAAGAAGAAAAACATGAAATAAACAGTCGCCGCCGGGTGTGCGCAAACACTTCATCGAACTTGCGGCGAACCGCACGCTCGCTTGGCGTGTATCCCTTGCGCTCGACATTCGTGGAGTCCTGAAACAGCGCCAGCACGCCTTCTTTGCCATATTCCGCGAAAGAGTGCAGATCAAAGAGCTTATTGTCTGTCGGTGTGGGATCAACCTTGAAATCGCCCGTGTGAATGATCACGCCAAGCGGTGTGTGGACGGCCAGCGCAACACAATTCACCAAACTATGCGTAACCTGAATAGGATGAATGGTAAAAGGACCGATCTTGAAACGCTCTCCCGGCGTGATCTCGTTTAACTCGGCATCATCAAGAAGTCCGTGTTCATCCAGCTTGTCTTCGACGTAGGCAAGGGTGAACTCCGTGCCCCATACCGGAACATTTAGTTCGGAGAGAATCCATGGTAACGCGCCGATGTGATCCTCGTGCCCGTGGGTCAAAACAATTCCCCTCACGTGCTGGCGGTTTTCGGTAAGGTACGAGATGTCAGGAACGACGATATCTACGCCGAGAAGTTCGGCTTCGGGGAACATCAGTCCCGCATCAATAACAATAATGTCATCGCCCCAGCGCACGGCCATGCAGTTCATGCCGAATTCGCCAAGCCCACCTAGCGGTATGACGTGAAGCTTTCCAGTTGGCATCGAAAATTAAAAGAAGAGAGAAGATTGATCGTAGCACAAGCGCAGTGCTGCATTCGGGGAGTAGGATGGTCACTAAGGATGGCTTTGCGAGCCTAGCGGGCTGGTGCCGCTGTTTCGTGTCAGGACGTGTCTTCAGGCACGCCGATTAGAGCTTGCAATTTTTACCGGTGTGGCTGAAAGCCATACCCTAAACGAGACCCCGACCATCGCTGTTACAACGAAATTTTGCATCCAATGAGAGCTAATGATTGAGCAGATTCGAAAGTCGTGGTTGCGGCGGAAGGTTGAGAGTGCGCTTCAGCGCGGCCTTCAACGCGCTTACGAGACCGTCAGAGTAAATCCATCCAAGTTTTTGAGGCAGTTGCAGACCGTATATGGGGTCCCTGTGGTGAGTTTTGAGGGACTTTATTCCGTTGAGATGAATGTGCTTGATGATCTGGCGGAACGGGTCATTCGCAGTGGAATGAAGTTTGCAGCCGCCGAAGGCGCAGGTCTCGGTCTGGGCGGATTCATGACTATTGTGCCCGATTTGAGTTTTTTGTCGGGAATTACCCTGAGAACGATTCAAAAGCTCAGTCTTGTTTATGGTTTCGAGTTCAGCAATGACGAAGAGATCGCAGAGCTCTGGGTCGCGGCCGCCAGCGCCGCCGGCGTAGACGTCAGCCGCGATTTACTTGAGAAGGAAGTTATAAACAAGTTCGTGCCTCGCGTGATTCAGCGTATTGCCGCGCAGGCAAGCAGGGAAGTTGTCGAAAAATGGGCGGGCCGCTTGATTCCACTCGCCAGCTCGGTTATCGGGGCAGGCCTGAATTATTACTTTGTGCGGGCCTGGGGAGAACGAGCCCGAAGACATTTTCGCGAACGGCATCTGGAAGCCCGGAAGCGTATGGCTGTAGCCCAGGCCAAAGTAATCCAACTCACCGCAGCAAGTTCTTTGTAAACTGCCCCCACACGCAACGCGACAAATGCGCCAGGTTCTCAGAATCCACTCGGTCGTTCTTCAGCTTCGCCGAGGCTATGACCTTCACCCGCCGTGGATGCACCAACACCCGTCGCTTCACCTCCGGTTCCACCACCTCGCGAAACACCCTGCTCATTCCTACTTCCATTGTTACCCATTGTCCCCTCACCGCTTCAGCAAATCCACCGCTTCCTTAACATCATGCACCCTCAAATATTTCGCTAGAGAAGGAAATTTCTTCGCGACGGCTTCATACATCCCGTAGGCCACGTTGCGGTAAGAAAAATGTCCCGCCGGTCCAGTGCGGAGTTCGGAGATGTACACAACTTCGGCGAAATCCATCTTGAAAAGCGTCCGCTTGCGAAACCCCAGCGGAATTGCGTACTGAGAGTCTTCCGCCGCGCCTCGACGAGCCAACTCTTCAACCGACGCCGCCGTGCGATTCATTACATCATCGTAATTTTTCCGAACCCCTGCTGGTCCTAGTTCGTCCGGAGTCTCGTAACCATGCTTGGTGGTGAATTCCTGGCCAATCTGTACACACCTGCGATGCCGGTGCATATCCCGGAAGCCGCCGATGTCCATCAGGATATCGAAGCGGAATTGCTGCCCCGCACAAAACGCACGCTGCATTTCGTCGTGGCGCCCGCGATGTCGCAATCCCATATCAATGATTTCGTTCCTAATTGCTTCCGCCGCAGATTCGACCGCCTGCCGAATCTGCCGATAAGGATAATGACTATGTTCATAAACCAGCGTGGCAGCTAACTCGATTTCGAGTGGTTCGTCATCCATCAGATCAACCGTGGGAGCGGGAGCAATCGCAACATCTCCCATCAGTTCGGATGCAACCTGACGCAGTTCTCGGCGTGTTTCGACCTCATAAGAACTCGGATTCGCATACTTGACGAGCGTCGGCGCGACCCGTATCTCCTTCAGCAATTCCCCCGCAGCGCGCGCGCCGAGCTCGGGCGAAAGCGCTGTTATGTGCGCTACCAATTCACTCAACGATTCGTGATGAACGTTGTAGGCGGCTGTTGTTGCGGCCCGCTTCAGTAACTCCCCCAGGAAACGGACTTCAGTATGAGTGTGTGACAGAAGCCGCGCAATCTGAGTCTCCAGCGTGCGCGCGTTGACGATTTCTCCCAAAGAAGTGTTTGCCGCGAGCGGCAGCAGATAGCGCGAAAAATCAAACGCCCGAGCTCGCAGGGTACGCTCATACGCTTCCTGCTTCATCTCCTCCGGCTTGGGCGTGATGCTCGCGAGGTACTGAAACATGCGTTCCGAAAGGCACTCATATTCGGCGAAAAGTTCTTCGATTGTGGTTCGATAGAGATTCTTGGCATGCGCATCCGAGCCGAAGTTCGGAGAAAAGTAGCCGCTCTTCTTGAAATCCTGATAGCGCGTTGAGCGCTCCTGGCCGTCCCATCTCTGCTCATCGGCTACCGCGATCGCAGCCAGAATGGACAATCGCTCAATGGCCATCGCAACATGCGCGAGATCGGCAATCGAGCGATGGCCATATTGAAAATAAAATGTGTTTAGAAATTTCTCCGCCTTCTGCTGGCTGATTTCTTTCAGTGATTCCTTCATCGAAAGCGCCGAGCGTGAATACTTGGCCATCGCATAGGCCAGCACTTCGGGCTCCGCGCCGAATATGGCATATACTTGCGCCGACGCGTTTTCAGCTTCCGCTGTGATTTCAATTTCGGGAGTGCTGAACACTTCTGCCATAATGCCTCTGCTTATTTTGGATCCCAGAATTTAAATTTAACATTTGACATTCGCAACAATAGTAAAGCCAATGACCTGTCAAGTCATTGGCTGAAATCTGCTTTTTTCGGCGGTTTGATGCTGCACTGTAGGGCTGCGTTCTATGCCGCCGCTAGGCCAGCCTTTCGCCTCTCTTCAATCCCATCAAGAGCCTGCCAAAGTAACTTCGCGGCGTTTTCCGCCGCGATCAAAGCCGTCTCAGCGGAAGGGGGATTCGCTTCCACGCGTCTCCCTAGCTGTTCGCGCCATACATTTGCGTGAAAAACGTCTGCCGTAGCATGCAACGTAAAATATCCATAAGTCTTCTCGCTGGCACCGTAGATTTCCTTCAAACCGCGCGCTTTTTCGGTGGCAACGCGCGGCACCTGGCTCTCATAAGCATAGAGTGCAGACAGCGCTTCTTCCGGCGTCCCATCGCTTGCAACTTCATGGAAAAAATTCGTGAGACCCTTCACCGCAGGATGCGGCACATGACCTTGCTTGCCGCGCGTTCCGCCCATGCCTTCCACAAAATCGAGCCACAACTCGGAATGAGCCGGGGACGCTTCTTCGGACTCGTCGGTCATGCCTTTTTCATCGGCCAAATTTGCCAAAACCGCGCGCCGAAGTTCGGACTCATCTAGTCGGACAGCTAGCTCCGCCAGATATTCAGGAAATGCCTCGACGTGGTGATAGTAATCCTTCGCGTATTCCCGCAAATCATCCCGAGTTAGTTCCCCCGCGCTCCATGCTTTATAAAATGGATGGCAGAGAAGGTCATACTTTGCAACACGCGAATCAAGGTCGTGGAAAAATTCCTCGGTGGTCTGCATCAAGCCTCCGCAGCAATCTCAGGGTAGCCCACATAATACGAGACCCGGAAAATAGTCACAAGTTTGGAGATAATTCGGCAGTGGCTTAATTTGAACTAACCCTTACTTCGACGTCATCCTGAGGGACTTCAGTCCCGAAGGATCTCGCGAGTAGTACGTTGCTCTTGTGCGAGCGTATCTGTCAGGTCAGACCGATCCCAATCCGGGATTACAACACCGTGGTTACTATTTTTGCGTGCGCGAATGAACTTACTGGGACATAATTCCATCCAGTTCGATCCGTCTATCGCGATATGCGCCTCTTCCGATTGCATCTAAACGCTACCTCAATCGCCTTTGTTCTTCTTGTTTCCGCGTTTGGAAAAGACCCTCAACGCGCCGATCGGCGCGTGCCTAGCGAAGTGAAATTTGCAAGAGGATACGTTAATCCCTCGCCACCTCCCTCGGACTTCAAGTCCGCTTTACTTTGGGGCATCGCGATCGCGGATACTCGCGTTCCCGGCTACGAATCAGCAGTCGTCGAGATTGCCTCGACTCAACTATCTTGTCGCGTGGCCGGAAAAGATGTTGTCATGAATGACGACGCCGGCAACGTACGAGGAGGCCTTTACCAGCGCCATCCGTGGTTTGCGACCGATCTGCATGAACCAATCCCCTTGAGCTACTCCGCCTCTGACCACGCGGTTCTGTTGAATGTGGGCCAGCGTGCCGACCGCGTTTGGCATTTTTGGAGCGCATCTCCCCGGACGAATCTGCCCCCAGGCAAGCTCGAAGGCTGTAGCGTGAAAGTTCGCGCCAGAGTCTCACCGGGAGCTTTACTCCAGATAGGAATGGATTATTGGCGCTCCGCGACGGTCCCCTACGGCTCTGGCGGAAACAATCACGAGGCGGGCGCCAGCAACTGGTATTTTCCCTCTGCTGACTGGCAGGCCGCTGTATTCACCGACGTCGGCGGCCCCAATTTCTAGCGCCTTCCAGCAGCTCTACCTCCGAGAGTTGTTAGAATAGGATGTTGTTGGATTTCCGCGCGCGAAATGCCGTTCACCGAAAATTTCGACGTTGTTGTCGTCGGCGCCGGCCATGCCGGATGCGAAGCCGCGATGGCGGCTGCCCGCATGGGCCTAAACACCGCCCTTTACACTCTCAACGCTGACCTCATCGCACAGATGTCTTGCAATCCTGCCATCGGCGGCATCGCCAAGGGACATCTGGTTCGGGAGGTGGACGCACTCGGCGGCATCATGGGTGAAATCACCGACGCGGTCGGAATCCAGTTCAGGCTTCTCAACACTTCTCGTGGCCCAGCGGTATGGTCTCCTCGAGCGCAGTGCGACAAGCAGGCGTATCGGCTCAAGATGCGCGAGGTCCTCGAATCGCAGCCGAATCTGAAAATCAAGCAAGCCGAAGTTGCCGACCTAATTATCGAAGCGTCGTTGGCCGTTGGTCGTTCGTCGTTGGCTAACCCTGAACCCGTACCGGCCAACGACCAACGACCAACGACCAACGACAGAATCATCCGCGGCATTCGCCTTCGTGATGGCCGAACTGTGGGAGCTGAAGCCGTGATCATTACGACCGGGACGTTTCTTAATGGACTCATCCATTGCGGCGAGCAGCAATACCCCGCCGGACGCTCTGGCGAACCTGCCGCGATTTTGCTTGGAGAGTCCTTGAAGAAACTTGGCCTGCGCGGATGCCGCCTTAAGACCGGCACTCCTCCCCGGCTCGATGCTCGCTCTATTGACTGGTCAAAATTCCAGATCCAGCCCGGTGATGCCGATCCCACGCCTTTCAGTTTCCGTACCAAACGTGTTGCCCATCACGATTCGCAGGTCCCTTGCTACATCGCCTGGACGACGCCTGATACCCATCGCATCATCCGTGACAACGTTCATCGTTCCCCGATGTATAGCGGACAGATTCAATCTATCGGTCCGCGATATTGTCCTTCCATCGAAGACAAGATCGTAAAGTTTCCCGACAAGATCACGCACCAGCTCTTTCTGGAACCTGAAGGCATTAACACACATGAGATTTACGTGAATGGCATGAGCACCTCTCTGCCGGTCGAAGTTCAGATGGAGATTCTCAAATCCATACCCGGCCTCGATTCTGCGGAAATGCTTCGTCCCGGGTACGCCATAGAATATGACTCGATTGACCCCACGGAACTCGACCGCACCCTCGAAACGAAAAAGATTGCGCGGCTATTTCTGGCTGGCCAAATTAATGGCACCAGTGGTTACGAAGAAGCTGCCTGCCAGGGCCTGATGGCGGGCATTAATGCTGCGCTCAAAGTGAAAAATGCACCTCCGTTGATTCTTGACCGCACCGAGGGCTACACCGCGATTCTGATTGACGATTTGATTTCCAAGGGAACAAACGAACCTTACCGAATGTTCACATCTCGCGCGGAATTCCGCCTTCATCTTCGGATTGACAACGCCGACCGCCGTCTTACACCTCACGGCCGCAGAATCGGCCTGATCTCGGATTCCGCATGGGCAGACTATCTAGCCAAGCAGCAACGCATGAAATCGTTGAAGCAACTTCTGCTGAATACCCGGTTGACTTCTTCGATGTTGGAGAAAATCGCAGCCCCCGGCACGAACCACGTATTGACAGCCGCCCCCGGCTGTCCAGCCGAGCAAAGCTCGGCAGCCGATCTTTCTTCCGCAGTCGGCCAGACATGCGCGCAGTTTCTGAAGCGTCCTGAGATTACGATAGAGACTCTCGTCCCAATACTTCGTGATCTCGATCCGAACGTGTTTGTTGCACGCGACGAAGCGCAGCCCGGCCTTTCCTCTACTGAACGCAACGAACTTAAAGCTGTCGAGACCGAAATCAAGTACGAAGGCTACTTGGTTCAGCAGGATCGCGCCATCCAACGCCTGAAGAAAGCCGAGCAGCGCGCGATTCCCGACTGGTTCGATTACGCGTCCGTTAGCGGCCTTTCCCGCGAGATGCAGGAAACCCTCTTGAAAATTCGCCCGCGCACCCTCGCCCACGCATCGCGGATTCCTGGCGTCACGCCTGCTGCGGTGTCTCTGGTCAACGTCTTCATCGAGATTCAGGGTCGTCGGCGCGAACAAGCTGCTGCGCTTTGACCCTTGGTTAAGAGCCGAGCCCATGGTCGGTTTGAGTCTGAGCGCTGTGCTACATTCCTATCATCGTGGCAGTTTCTGATTCCAAACCATCGCCGGACGCGGAACTCTATTGCCCGGTGTGCGCCGTCGAGGTGCCCGATCCACTGACTTGCGGAGATTGTTCCGCCGTAATCTGCCGGCGATGCGGCACTCCGCTCGAGTCCGCGGATGAATTAGGAATGGGATAAAGCAATGGCGATCGACAGCGGCCTCTCCGGGCACGCAATCAAGGTCGCGAGTCACGGTGTTCTCCTGCTCAACATCGGTCAGCTGCTTACCCTTCGTTCATCCGCCACCGAGGTAGGACCGCGTCGCGGTCCTGTGCTTTCTGAACTCGGCATCGTCACGAACTCCGCCGTCCTCTGCGTGGGCGGGAAAATAGTATCTGTCGGCAAAACGAAAGATGCCCTGCGCGACCCGTGGATTCGTAAGCATCGAAAGAAAATCGTCGAGATTGATTGCAAGAATAAAGTTGTTCTTCCGGGTTTTGTGGACTCGCACACCCACCCTGCGTTCATCTCCCCGCGGCTTGTAGACTTCGAAAAGCGAATCGCCGGTGCCACCTATGAAAAGATCGCGGAAGCGGGCGGGGGTATTCGTTCGAGCGTCAAAGATGTACGCAAGGCAAGCAAGGCCGTTCTCTCAGGAAAGATTCTCGAAGCGTTCCAGGAAATGGCAGACAACGGCACCACGACTGTGGAAGCGAAATCCGGTTACGGCCTGACTCTGGCATCTGAATTGAAAAGCCTGGAAGCTATTCACCAAGCTGCCTCTAGATGGCCCGGGACGGTCGTTCCAACCCTCCTCGGCGCGCACGTTGTCCCCGAAGAGTTCGCGAATCGCCGCGACGACTACGTCAGCCTTATCTGCAATCAAATGATCCCGCAAGCCGCGAAACGGAAACTCGCGCAATTTGTGGACGTGTTCATCGAGCGCGGGGCTTTTACTTTGGGCGAGGCCAGCAAAATCTTTCGGGCCGCGCGTGCACATTCCCTGGGGATCAGAGCTCACGTTTGCCAGTTGACCGCCCAGTCATTACGCTCGGTGTTGGAATTCGATCCCGAATCGTTAGATCACCTGGATTTCATCAACGACGCGGATGTTCGGCAGCTGGCAGTCGGGCAAACGGTTGCAACACTGTTGCCGGGGGCGAACTACTTCCTCGGATTGGACACGTTCCCTCCCGCTCGGAAGCTAATTGACGCAGGTGTACCCGTTGCTCTCGCAACGGACTACAATCCAGGCTCGTCGCCGACGGTGAGCATGCCTTTCGTGTTATCGCTCGCATGCACTCAAATGAAGATGTCGCCAGCCGAAGCAATCGCCGCAGCAACCATAAACGCAGCGTGGGCGCTCCGCCTGCAAGCTCGCAAAGGCTCAATCGAACCAGGAAAAGATGCTGATCTGGTCGCGTTCGACGTAGAAGACTATCGCGAGATTCCATACTGGTTCGCGTCGAATCGAGTCGCGTTCACGATCTTTAGCGGGATCCGAAGCGAAACCGACCCGCGCTTCTTTGCCGTAAGCGAGTCCCAGAGCCCAGGAAGGACCAAGCTCCGACACACAACGTCGCCGCATAAATTAAGACCGTGAACCCATCAACGAGAGCGAGAACTGGTGTCCTCGAGAGTTGCGCGGCAAGTGAAGGAATCCAGATAAGAAGCCAATTGGGCACACCAGGACCGAAAGCCGCGACCGCCAACACGATAACTGGAAACAACGCAGATAGCAGTCGATCGCGTAAATCGCCGCCAGCGATCATAGAGAGAAATGCTCCCAATGCGCCGCTAACGATCATTACTGCGAGGGCAATAAAAAAGGTCCCTCTCGTGCCCAAAGCGGAGAAAGAAACCCCAAGGCGCATGAGAACAATGAATAATAATTTGGGCAACAACTGCGCAGCCACGATGCTGCCTAACCCCGGCAGCCATAGATTTTTGACTCGGTTATTCAAGTTGCCCTCCGTTCGCCTTGCGTGTTGAATGTCTGTTGCGAAGCCGTGCCAATCCTTGACTTCAATGAAAGCCTGTTTGGCCGCTTCGGATTCGTCCAATCCCTCCATCCGGTATTGTTCATACAAGTCCTCGAGATGCGCTATGACTTCCGCGATGATCTGTTCCTTTTCCTCGATTGGGAGTTTGCCTAACTCCAACATTTGCCGCACCTTTGGAGTCCAATCAGTCATGCATCATCCCGGCAAGTTGGTTCAGGGCCTGGAAGAAGCTGCGCCATTCTTTCCGCAGCGGAATGAGTTGCTTCTTTCCTTCTGGAGTTATCTCGTAATAGCGGCGGTCGCGGCCCGTTTGGTTCGCCTGCCAGTGTCCAATAACAGAGCCACGCCGTTCCAGGTCGTAGAGCATAGGGTAGAGCGACGCCAGTGTGAAACGAAGAGCTCCGGAAGTCTGTTCCTCGATACGTTTGGAGATTTGGAAGCCGTAGAGAGACTCCTTGGCAAGGAGCGAAAGAATGGCAATTTCGGCACTCCCCCGAGCGATTTTAGAATTGATACGCTTCGACATATCTAATATAGGAATCCTATATTGCAGGAGAGAGGGAAGTCAATATTGAATCGTCGCGAACATTGGATTGACGTATCAGTTGGGGGGTGGGATACGGTTCGCACACAAGTCATCAACGCACATCAAGCCCGACGTAAATAGCAATCAAGGGGTCGGCCACCGAAGTCAGGTATTCGCCTATTGAAGAATTGGCCTTCGAATGTTTCCCACGAGGGCAATCCCGATATTTCAACGAGCAATTTCGCTCATTGAGTTTGCATAAATATCCCCGCGCCTCGTTGAGGGGATTAAGCTTGATTGCTATAATCGGGCTGTTCCACGCGTCTGCTTCCAGGAAGTCCCGCCGGTAGTTAGCGCGTCTCCACACGACTCGCAGGGCGTTTGCATTTTGAGCAGGGATTCTAATGTGGCCAGGTAGCTCAGGTGGTAGAGCGCAGCCCTGAAAAGGCTGGCGTCGGGGGTTCAACTCCCTCCCTGGCCACCACATTTAGAGTGCCGCTGTTCACACATAATCGCGTTCCCTGCATTTAGCCTACGCGATTTCGCATCCACGTAACATTAAGTACTTGGAATCGCGAAAATGCTTCCTCCATCAGTGCCTCGCATCTCGTCTCCCGCATCATAGAACCCGAAGTTAATTGATTGTTCAGTGCCGCCCAGTACATCGAAGCTTGCGGATAAAGCCGGGGTGTGAACAGTTACAGAATTCCAGCCGGGTGTTCAACGCCTCAAGACAGCGACGGATTACTTACTAAAAGTTGGCGGAGACAAATTCATGGCAAAGACGGTGTCGGATCTTTTGGTTGAGCGCTTGATTAGCTGGAACGTGGACACCATTTTTGGACTTCCTGGGGACGGCGTGAACGGAATCTTCGAGGCTCTCCGCACTCACAAAGATAAATTGAAATTTATTCAGGTCAGGCACGAAGAGGCGGCCGCACTTGCCGCATGCGGTTATGCCAAGTATTCCGGGCGGCTCGGCGTATGCGTCGCGACCTCCGGTCCAGGCGGCATACACCTCCTTAACGGACTCTACGATGCGAAGTGTGACATGCAGCCCGTGCTGGCTATCACCGGGCACACATTTCATGATTTGATCGGAACTCATTATCAGCAGGACGTTGATTTAGACAAACTGTTCATAGACGTCGCCGCATTTAGTCAGCGCATCATGGGTCCCGGTCACGTGAATAACATCGTGGACGAAGCCATTAAGACTTCATTAACTCGCCGCACGGTAAGTCACATCACTATTCCTAAGGATATCCAAGAGTGGACATCGAAGGATGAAGAGCGATCCAACGCGAACATCCCCAAACACAGCTCTTATCTGTACGCGGCAGCGCATCCCATGCCCTCTCGACAGTCGCTCGAAGCCGCTGCCGAGCTTATCAATCAAGGTTCGAAGGTGACAATACTTGCCGGCGCTGGATGTCTGAATGCAAAGGCCGAAATCTTGCAGCTCGCCGAAAAATTGGCCGCGCCAATCGTGAAACCACTATTGGGAAAGGCAGTCGTGCCCGACGGGAGTCCTTACACGACGGGAGGGATTGGCTTGCTTGGCACCGCCCCTTCGCACGAGGCCATGAAAGATTGCGAAACTTTGATCATCGCCGGAAGTGGGTTCCCTTACCTGGAGTTTTATCCCAAGCCGGGCCAAGCCAAGGTCGTTCAAATTGACATCGACCCGGCACGCATCGGCTTGCGGCATCCGGTCAATGTGGGGTTGGCAGGCGAGTGTCAGGCGGTCTTGCAGGCATTGCTGCCGCTGCTTCACAAAAAGGAAGATCGTTCCTTCCTCACCCAGGCGCAGGACAACATGAAGAAGTGGAATCGCCTGATGGAAGAAAGAGGCACCCGCAAAGACACACCAATGAAGCCGCAAGTGGTGACTTGGAATCTCAATAAGTTGCTCAACCCCGACGCCATTGTGTCTGCCGACAGCGGAACCATTTCAACCTGGGCCGCGCGTTACATCGAAATTCGCGGCGAGATGAAGTTCTCGTTGTCGGGCTCGCTTGCAACCATGGCCAATGCGCTTCCCTACGGTATTGGCGCGGCAGTTGCGTTTCCCGGCAGACAAATTATATGCATCGTCGGCGACGGCGGATTAAGCATGCTCATGGGCGAACTCGCGACGCTGGTGAAGTACAAACTCAACGTCAAAGTGATCGTCATAAAAAATAACGTGCTGGGGCAAATCAAGTGGGAGCAGATGGTGATGGAAGGGAATCCTGAGTACGGAGTCGAATTGCAGCCCATTGATTTCGCTGGCGTTGCGATGGCATGCGGCGCTGTTGGTTACACCATCGAGGATCCTGAACAGGCTGAATCAGTTTTGCGGGAGGCGCTCGCTCATCCAGGGCCCGCGGTGGTGCAGGCAGTGGTTGATCCCAATGAGCCTCCTTTGCCCGGCAACGTCACGTCTGAGCAGGCATTCAAGTTCGCGGAATCAGTCGCGAAAGGGCAGAAGGATGGCTGGAAGATTGTTAAAACCGTCCTGAAGGATAAGGTCCGCGAAGTTGTTTGAATTTGGCGCACGCCTCTGCTTCGAGACCTTCGCCGAACTCGGACGGAAACCCTTCAGGCGCGCGCTTTGTCAATCATCTCGACCCATACGCCTTTGGATTTCAGAATGAGTTCGACGGCTTCGCGAACCGCGCCGTGTCCTGCGAGGGCGTTCGTAGTGTAGTGCGCGGCCTCTTTCACCTCTGGGACGGCGTCGCCCACGGCAACGGCCAAACCTACCCGCCGCATTAAGGGAATATCGGGCAGATCGTCGCCAATGTACGCGACAGCGGAATCGGAGACTCCGGCTTTGCGGATAATTTTTTCATAGGCTGGCATTTTCAACGGCTGCTTCATGTAGATAAACTCCATCTTCATTTCCTGGGCGCGGCGTAAGAGCGCAGCACTTTCACGCCCCGTAATGCAGCCCGTGCGCAGGCCGGCGGTCCGCGCGAGGGTAAGCCCCTGTCCGTCGTGCGCGTCAAAGGTCTTGATCTCTAGCGCAGTTCCGTCGGGTTGCGAGAGCAGGGTTACACTGCCATCCGTCATCGTGCCGTCCACGTCCATCAAGACCAGCTTGATTCGCGCGGCGCGCTTTTTAAGTGCGAGAGAGATTTTTCGAACACGAGCCAAAGAAAGCCTCCAGAAAGTCAGTCAATTTTACGTTAAAGACCGTCCGGAACCTGTCAAACAGACTTTCGATCTTCGCCTAAAGCCTATAGAATCTGTCCCCGTCAGCGAAACTCATTTTGAGAGGTGGGGAATACATGGGCAAAGCGCAGTGGAAACTAGCGTTTTTCTTCCTGGCAATGGTGACATGGTGCGTATGCATGAACGCACAGGGTGTGCCGGTTTCAGATCCACCCTCAACTACGGATCAGCCAGCATACCTTAATCCTAAACTGCCCATAGACCAGCGGGTGGACGACCTAGTCGGGCGAATGACGCTGGAGGAGAAGGCGTCCCAGGTCGTGCACATCGCAGCCGCGATCCCCCGATTGAAGGTGCCCGCCTACAATTGGTGGAGCGAGGCGTTGCACGGCGTCGCCCAAGGCACGGCCACGGTCTTTCCCGAACCGATTGGACTGGGAGCCACCTTCGATGCGCCGCTGATTAAAGACATCGGAACCGTCATCAGCACGGAAGCGCGCGCCAAACACCACGAGGCAATCCGCCACAGCGACTTTCTTGGTGTGGGCTTGGATTTCTGGGCGCCGAATTTGAATATCTTTCGGGATCCTCGCTGGGGGCGCGGCCAGGAGACATATGGAGAGGACCCCTACCTCACGGGAAGGATGGGAATTGCTTATGTCACCGGAATGCAGGGCGACGACCCCAAATATTTGCGGGTAATCTCCACGCCTAAACACTTTGCGGTTCATAGCGGCCCTGAGCCCCTGCGGCACACTATTGACGTACAGATTTCGAAGCACGATGAGGAAGACACATACCTGTGGGCGTTTCGTGCGGCTGTTACCGAGGGCAAGGCAGGCTCGGTAATGTGCGTGTACAACAGCGTGAATGGAGAACCCGGGTGCGCGAACCAGTTCTTGCTCGAAGATCAATTGCGGGATAAGTGGAAGTTTCAAGGTTACGTGGTCTCCGATTGCGATGCGGTTTACGACATTCAGCGCGGCCACCATTACGCGAAAACACGTGAAGAGGCGGCTGCCGTCTCAATGCTTCGTGGAACGGATCTTGATTGCAACGAACCCGGGAATGATTACATGCCGTATTTGAATGCGGTAAAACAGGGACTACTTTCAGAGAAGTATTTAGATGTTTCCGTTAAGCGACTAATGCGGGCGAGAATGTTACTGGGCATGTTCGATCCGCCAGACATGGTGAGTTATGCGCAGACGCCCTTCAGCGAGAATGACAGCCCGGAGCATCGGGCTCTGGCGTTGCGCGCCGCGCGGGAGTCCATGGTGCTCCTGAAGAATGACGGCACTCTTCCGCTGAAAAAGGAAATAGGACGAATCGTTGTCGTCGGTCCTTTGGCCGATGAGACCAATGTGCTGTATGGAAATTATCATGGGACAAATTCCCAGATGACGAGCGCGCTGGATGGAATCAAGAAACAATTTCCCAATGCTCAGGTCACTTTCGCGCCCGGAACCAGATTCTTGCGAGAGGACGCGAAGCCTGTGCCGGAGTCGGAATTACAAACTGAAGACGGGCAACCTGGCCTGAAAGCCGAGTATTTCAAGGGCATAGACCTTCAAGGTAACCCGGTGATGGCGCGTGTGGACAAAACAGTGGACTTTGATTTTGTTTCGGTTGCGCCATCCGATGCCATTGGCACGCAAAACTTTTCCGTCCGGTGGTCCGGATACATCATTCCAAAAAAATCGGGAGTGTATGACTTCGGCGCTACTGGCGATGACGGCTTCCGGTTGTGGCTGGATGAGAAACTCGTCGTTGAAGATTGGACTACTCACGGAGCGGAAACGAAAACCGAGAAAGTCACGCTCGAAGCCGGCCACAAATATGCCGTGAAAATGGAGTACTTCCAGGGCGGTGGGGGGGCAGTTGCGCGCCTGGTGTGGTCATTGCAATCCAATTCTCATCCTCTGGATCAGGCTCTCGCCGACGCCAGGAAGGCGGATATCGTAATAGCCGTCGTCGGCATTACCTCAGATCTCGAAGGCGAGGAAATGACCATCAACCTAGCTGGCTTTAAGGGCGGCGACCGAACTAGCCTCGATTTGCCGCAGGAAGAGGACGAACTGCTGCAAGCGATGAAGTCCACCGGTAAGCCGCTAATTGTTGTATTGATGAACGGCAGCGCGCTCTCCATAAACTGGGCCAAAGAGCACGCGAATGCAATTCTTGAAACCTGGTACTCGGGCGAGGAAGGCGGTCAGGCAATTGCGGAGACGATCGCCGGTTCAAACAATCCGGCGGGCAGGCTGCCCGTGACTTTCTACACGGGAGTAAATCAACTGCCGGAATTCACCGATTACTCGATGCAGGGACGAACCTACCGGTACTTCCACGGGGATCCGCTATATCCGTTTGGTTATGGTCTGAGCTATTCCAGATTTGCGTTCAGCAATCTGAAACTTTCTTCGCAGCACCTGAAGGCTGGCGACCCCTTGGATGTGGACGCCGACGTAAAAAATATTAGCGCCACAGCAGGCGACGAAGTGGCAGAACTCTACCTCAGTTTCCCAGATGTGCCGGGGGTTCCAATTCGTGCACTCCGCGGTTTCAGGCGAGTACATGTCTCTGCGGGAGAAACCCAACATCTCCACTTTACGCTTGACGCGCGAGACTTGAGCATCGTGAACGAGGCAGGAGACCGAATAGTCTTTCCGGGCTCTTACAGATTGAGCCTGGGAGGGGGTCAGCCTGGTATGAAGGCAGCAATGGCGGAGACCGGCTTCGAAATCGCGGGTGACAAGGCGCTGCCGGAGTAAGCGTGAACGAACCATCACCTTCTTTAGAACCCGCCTGGCCGCTCGTCCACAACGCCGAGAGCACGTTCCAGTGCCAAACCGGCGATGCCAAGGGTTCCCTCGTCGAAAAGTCTCCCAACCAGGGTTATGCCGTGGGGGACGCGACGAGGTGGCGAAAAAACTTGGGCAGCGGCTTTTGCGGATCGGGCGCCCAGTCGCTGCGTGCCTCCGAGACTTCCACGAAGCCTGCCCGCACCGCTTGCTCGCCCTCGCTTAATTGGACTTGCACTAGCTTCTCCGCTTCCGCAAACGTGTGGGATGAAACCTCGGGTCCCACCGCTGGAGTCGTGCCAAATGCGGGCGGCGCGCCGGGAGGCAAGTCGGTTGTGGCTTGCGCCGTGCAGCGACTTGATGCCGCTACCAATAAGCCCAGAGATAAATCAGCCAGGAATTTTCTGCGTGAGTTCGATCTTTCCTCCGAACCGGAACGGTGGATGGGCAGTACAAAACTTTATACAATAACGGGTCACGTTTTCTTATCGTTAACATGTTTCTCGGTGTGTTGAAAATCCACATTCAATCAGTTGAATCATAAGAACCGTGAAATGATAGACGCCCATCACCATTTGTGGAGATACTCGTCACGGGAATATTCGTGGATTGACGACAGCATGGCTGTGCTGCGGCGGGATTTTCTTCCTGCGGACTTGGAACGAGTGTTGGCAGGTGCGGAAATTGATGGAGCAGTGGCGGTTCAAGCTAGACAAACCCTCGAGGAAACAGATTGGCTATTGTCACTCGCGGATGGTTCGGCACTCTTGCGAGGCGTGGTCGGGTGGGCGCCGATTGCGAGTGAAAAGTTTCCAGAGCAACTCGAACGCCTTAAGTCCACCAAAAAGCTGAAGGGGTTGCGTCACGTGATACAAGGTGAGCCCGATGACGATTACATTAATCGTCCAGACTTCAATCGCGGGATTGGGATGCTCGCAGGGTCGAGTCTGGTATACGACATTCTTATCTTCGAAAAACACTTGGCTGCGACGATACAATTTGTAGATCGTCACCCAAATCAAGTCTTCGTTCTGGACCATGCTGCAAAGCCACGCATTCGCGAGAAATTGATTGAACCGTGGAAACAGAATATTTCCGAATTAGCTCGACGCCCAAATGTCTATTGCAAGATGTCAGGTCTGGTAACAGAGGCGGATTGGTCCTCATGGTCGGAGGCCGATTTACGACCCTATGTTGATGTTGTGCTGGATGCGTTCACTCCGTCCCGCCTGATGTTTGGGTCGGACTGGCCGGTGTGTCTGGTAGCGACGGCCTACCAAAGATGGTTCGAATCTTGCAGCAGATTGATAGGCCAACTTTCGACAACGGAAAAAAATCGGATTGTGGGTACGACCGCCATCGAGGTTTACCATTTGTAGGATTGAGCCCAGCGGAGAACCGATGCTCGAAACAGTTATTTCGGAGTTACGGTGATAAGAAAGATCGGCAAATATGAAGATGGAATCTAAGTGCTCAGGAAAGCGATGTTTGAAAAGGTGTCAGTTTGCAGAAATGGTTATCGCAATTTTCGGAATGTTCGCCCTTCTGGTATACGGCGCAGTTGCGCAAAACGTCCCTGCCGATAGCCCGACTGCTTCGCAAGACCCCGCCGCGATTGACCAACTGTGGCAGAAAGCCAGTTCGAAGTACGATGCGCGGCGCACGGGGATTCTGCAAGAACTGGATAAAGGCACACGCAAAGGCCCGTTTCGCGCGGACTGGGAATCACTCAAGAATTACGAGGTTCCCGAGTGGTACAAAGACGCAAAGTTCGGAATCTTTATTCATTGGGGAGTGTATTCCGTTCCAGCTTTCGGCAACGAATGGTATCCACGCAACATGTATGTTCCAGGCTCGCCGGAGTACAAGCATCATCTTGCGACCTACGGCCCGCAAGATAAGTTTGGGTACAAAGACTTCATTCCGATGTTCAAAGCTGAACACTACGATCCCGCTGCATGGGCGAAGCTCTTCAAAGATTCAGGCGCGAAATACGTAGTGCCGGTATTTGAGCATCATGACGGCTTCGCCATGTACGAAAACAGTCTTTCGGATTGGACTGCCGTAAAGATGGGTCCGCATCGCGATCTCTGGGGAGATCTCGCGACAGCGGTCCGGGCAGAGGGATTGCATCTCGGCGCGTCATCTCATCGCGTCGAGCATAATTTTTTTCTCGGAGTAGGCCGGGCGATACCGTCGGACGTCAATGATCCCGCGAATGCCGCTTTCTATGGCCCGGCGCATAACTGGGTCGAGAATCCTAACGGTACTCCTCTGAGCGATGACTTCACTTATGTATCCGATGCGTGGACTAATGATTGGCTCGCTCGTTCCGCTGAAATCGTGCAAAAGTATCATCCGGATATCATGTATTTCGACTGGTGGATTGGGCAGCCGTCAGTTCGTGCTGCTCTCACGCGCTTCGCGGCGTTTTACTACAACGCGTCGCTCGCGAACGGCAATCACGTCGGGGTCATTAACTACAAGGATTACGCCATGCAGGAACATTCCGCCGTGCTCGACATTGAGCGCGGCCAACTGTCCGACATACGTCCCATGTATTGGCAAACCGACACTTCGATCAGCGATAAATCCTGGGGCTATGTGGAGAACGATACTTACAAATCACCTGAGTTCATCGTCCACCAACTCGTGGACATCGTGAGCAAGAACGGCAACCTCCTTTTGAATATCGGCCCTCGTTCCGATGGCACAATACCGGAGGCAGCCCTGCAGGTGTTGCTGGATATTGGAACCTGGCTGGAGACGAATGGTGATGCGATCTACGGCACGCGTCCGTGGAAGGTGTATGGCGAAGGTCCAACAAAAGTAGCCGCTGGATCATTCCATGACAAAGACACTCAACCCTTCACCGCAGAGGATTTTCGATTCACCACTAAGAGCGACGCAATTTATGCGATCGAATTGGGCTGGCCATCGAATCATGAGGCGGTCATTCACTCGCTGGCGAGCAGCTCTGAAGAAAAAATCGAGTCCATTTCGTTGCTGGGCAATGCAAGCAGTCTCCAATTCCATCAGCAACCGGATGGCTTGCACATTCAACTTCCAGACCAACCGCAGGGTAAGTATGCGTATGCTTTTCGTATCACTCTTGCGAAGGCGCGTTAGTTTGTTAGCTAGGCCGGCGCATTTTTGTGGATGGCGGATGAGTTCATCTGGATCGCGCGTTGAGGTAGGCCGCCATTTAATTCGTTAGCAACGCGCAAAGCAGATTCCTCCGGGCTAGGCGCCCGTTCGGAATGATAATTCCAAGGAGGGGATCAGAACACAAGTTTAGCCTAAATCAGTCAGACCAGCGCTGGGCCGTGCGATCCCAGCGATGAGCCTTGAGGGTTTGCAGCAATGCGGGATCGAGCGGTCCTGCGTCGGAGACGGCGATGTTTTTCCTGACATGATCGGGCTCTCGCATGCCGACGATCGTCGTGCTGACCGTTGGATTGGAAAGTATGAAACGCAACGCGAGCTCTGGCATGTTCATGGTCGAAGGCATCGCTGATCTCAGTTTCTCCACATGCGCGAGAGTTTTCGGAAGATTCTCAGGACCGAAATATTTTGCTCGCCAGTCGTCGGCAGGAAATTTTGTATCGGCGGTCATTTTTCCACCCAAGCTGCCTTCATCGAGGGGCACGCGGGCAATGACACCGATGTTTAACTTCTCGCACACAGGAAAGAGTTTGTCTTCCGGAGCCTGATCGAAGATGTTGTAAATCACCTGCACAACATCCACAAGGCCCGTGTGCAGGGCTTTGATTCCGTTCTCAGGCTGCCAGCGATTGAGGCTGAGCCCAAAGAATCGAATCAAGCCATCTTTTTTCAATTTCTCAACCGTCTCGCGAAACTCAGGCTCGCCTGCCCAGCTGTCCTCCCACACGTGAAATTGCAAAAGATCAATGGAATCGGTTCCCAGCTTTTCTAGAATGAGTTGGGTGTACTTCATCACGTGCTCCGCAGGAAATACGTTCGAATATTTTTCCTGAGGCGGAGCGGGCCACTTGTTATTCATCGGTGGAATTTTCGAAGCGGCATACAATCGCTTTCCCGAATTCCGGGAGAGGATTTGGCCTAGAAGGCGGTCGCTATTTCCGTTTCCGTAAGCCCACGCGGAATCAAAAAAGTTGCATCCGAGATCAACGGCTAACTGCAAAGCTTGCAGGGATTTCTGTTCTTCAGATCCGCTCCATCCGCTCATTCCCCAAAGCCCATGAGCAATTTCTGATACTTCAATTCCGGTCCTGCCCAGTCGGCGGTGTTTCATAAATATTTCAACTCTCCTCGGTTCCTCCAAGAACCTTTCTGCTTCGAGCGCAGCCATGCATCCAGTACCTGCCGCGGTTATCGCCTGGCGGTAGCGCCGGTCCTGCACATCTCCGCAAGCGTAAACGCCAGGGACTTTCGTGAAAACATTATTCGTAGTCACCAGATAGCCGTCTTGATCAGTCTCGAGTTGGCCTTCAAACATCTTTGCGTTTGGAATATGTCCGATACCCAGAAACATCGCGCTGGTGGGGAAGTCGGATGTCTCATTTGTCTTCAGCGTTGCGCAGTTTTAGTCCGGTGACTTCTTTTTGCGCCACGTCGAGAACATCCTCCACAACAGTGTTAGTGAGGAAATGTATTTTCTATTGTGTTGGGCGCGTTCGAGCATGATCTTCGATGCGCGAAATTCATCTCGGCGATGAATAAGCGTGACCTTGGTCGCAAACCGCGTCAGGAACGTCGCCTCTTCCATCGCGGAATCCCCGCCACCAATCACCACGATTTCCTTTCCCGAGAAAAAGAACCCGTCGCAAGTAGCGCAGGAAGAAACACCGTGACCAATCAGCGCCTGTTCACTGGGAAGACCCAACCATCGAGCGGAGGCTCCACTCGCAACAATCAAACTGCGCGCGTTAATAACCTCTTTCCCAACATGAATTGCGAATGGCCGGCTACTAAGATCAACCTTGCTAACGTGGCCGAGTTGGTATTGAGCCCCAAATCGTCCCGCTTGCCGGCGCATGTTCTCGATCAACTCTGGCCCCTGTATTCCGTCAGGAAATCCGGGGAAATTTTCTACGAGTGTAGTAAGCGAGAGTTGGCCACCGGGCTCATGACCCTCGAGTATCAGCGGCTTGAGATTAGCGCGCGCTGTGTAAAGAGCGGCCGTGTGCCCCGCGCATCCGGAACCAATAATGACGACGTCGCGAACGTTATCCATGGAGTAAGTTTAACTGGAGAGGTTCAATTTTTGGTTGGTCTCTCTTCATCAGAACGCGCAAGATTGCCTAAGCTCGAAGTCAAGAAGCCTGTGGACTCAAAGCCGGCTGTTTAGGTTAGATTAAGTTATTGACGATCGGGATTCCGTATCACTTTCCCGCGATGCCGTCGGCTATCCCCGCCGCGATCGGCACTCTGAAGGTCTCGTGCTTGTACGCCTCGACCATCAGAAGAATCCACAATACCAGTGTGATTAACCCGATCAGCATACCAAGCATCTCTACCAACCCAAAGCCAATCAACCCGCCAATTGAGATGGTCATAATACCCAAGGCGATCCGTATAACGAACAGCCCCCCGAACACAACGATTGATTGCGCGGCCTGAAAACGTACCCATGGGCGTTTGTCAATCAGCAGGAAGATAATGCCCGTCAGCCAGCCGAGAAGATAAGCCAACAATCCCGCAACATTTTCAGAGAGGCCTTCTGTTGATGGTGCAGCATAACCGGCCGCTGGGGCTACAGATTGATTCGCCCCGCACGCAGGACAGAAACTAGCAGTCCCAATGTCTTTACCGCACTTGTTGCAAAAGGCCATGTTTTCCTCCCGCCGAACTTTGTCGTGCGCGAGAGTAGCAAAACGACGGGCTGAGCGCAACGCTTCTTCTTAAGCAAGATTTGCGCGTCCGAAAACTGCAATTACTTGCTGGAAGGAGCCGCGTCTTTTCGGGAACTGGCTTTTTTGGGGATCTCTTGGCCGAGTCCTTCGTCGCAACTGAAGCGACCCGGTCCAATTCTTCCGGGACAGTTTGCGGCACTCTCAGCAGGTTCCGGTAATCGTTGCCAATTGCGGAGGCGGTTTGGAAGAGTGGCTCGTAGGCACTCTGGTCCGGCGCGGGACCTGTTGCGGTGGTCGCACATCGAGCCAAAACAATGGACGATTTTCCAAAGCGCTCGAGGCGGATGCGGCTCACCGGGGTATTCGTGCCCAGCATTGCGGCAGGGCTGGTCACCGAGGACGCGTCGTCCTCAATCGAAACCTGGAGCAAATCTTTAGGGTCGCGAACTTTGAACACCAAAGTTTCAACCATGTTCTTGGAATCCTGGCTGAACGAATACTGCACCGTCGAATACAAAGCTTGAACAGCAAATTCGCGCCGAATTCGTACCCATGCGGCGCTGTCGGTATCTTTTGAAACGTGCGTCCTCTCGTTCACGGGTAGAAAGTCAGGCTGCTGATCCAACGTGGACCGTCCGCGGTCAACCTCGAAGTCCTGACTGAATAACGGTTGCTTGGGGATGCGAGACAAAGCTGAAGTGATTTGCTCTTGCTCATCTTTTGACGGGGTGCAGACATTGAGCATATTCACCCGTACTTGAGGCTGCGATGTCGATTTTTTAGCGGGAGGCTGGGAGGGCTGTTGGGCGCAAGCTAAAGAAGAAAAGAGAGCAATAAAAATAGCAATTACGTTTCGGATCACAGTCGCATTTTAACAGGCGCATGAGGTGATTAGCGGAGAGACAAACTTTCACCAAACGATATTCACTGTTTATGAACCCGGTACATCACACAGGCATGGGGCGGCAACGTAACCGTGAGCTCTTTCGCCGTTCCCAGATTCTTGTGCTCCCACAAATCCCTCACTTGGTAATTCGCTTCGCTCAACCCCAATTCCTTCCACGAATAGTTAAGCGTTTCAGGACTGTCGCCGATGTTGAAAACGGCAACATAGCTTCCCTGCCCATCGTCGGGGTGTGAAGTCCAGACAACCGCCTTGTCCGTACTAGACACCGCACGCTCGCCGCTTGAATGCTGGTCAACCGCGATAATTTCCGGATTCGTAAGCAAAGCGATCGTCCATTCGTCGCTTGAAAGCAAGTTCCCGCCCATGATGAGGGGAGAGCGAAACACGCACCAAAGAGTGAACAATGTTCGCTGCTCATCATGCGTCAACTGCGAATCTCGCAGCTTGCCCCATCCGGGTGAGGGCCCAAGATGTCCGAGAGGCAGCATGTCCGCGTCCGGCCAGTGACCAGGCTCGGTCAATGGGGCCCATTGAGCCGCGCGGGCGAACTGGTTCCCTACCCCTTGAGGAAAGTCGGTGGTGGTTCGCCAGACATCCCAGACGTCATCCGAAATCCGCCACATCTGGGCGTACTGCCGCATCTCATTTACTTTTTCAATCGGCGCCGCGCCGGGAGAAAGGCTCAAGACGATGGGGCGTCCCGTTTTCCTTAGCGCCGTGCTCAACATGCGAATATCGGCCCCGGCATAAGGACGGCTGCTGATGCAATCCACTTTAATGAAGTCCACGTCCCAGCTCGCGTAAAGGCTCGCGATAGAATCGTAATAAGCTTGCCCCGGAGGCGAGTCCTTCACCCCGTAGTTGTCGGAATTCCAGGGGCAGGGCGCGGAAGGATCGGCCGCGTCTGAGGCTTTAAAAGCCGAACCAGCGATGGAAGAATTCCTGTCCACGGCTTGCTTCGGAATGCCCCGCAAAATGTGGAAGCCGAACTTCAGGCCCTGCGCATGAACGTAGGCCGCGAGAGATTTGAATCCCACATCGCCCACTGCCGAGGGAAAACGGCTTGGCGCAGGGATATAGCGTCCGTGTTGATCCAGTGTGAATTGGCGATTTCTCCCCTGCCCATCAGCGCCGCCTTTGGGAATTGTCCAGCCCTCATCAACTACGACGTATTGCCATCCGTAAGGTTTCAGGTGCTGGGCAAACCAGTCCGTGGTGGCCTTGAATTGAGCCTCATCAATGGTGGTCCCGTAGGAATCCCAACTATTCCATCCCATTGGCGGCGAAAGGGCGAGAATGGACTGCTCCGTTTGTGCCCACGCGGGCGACAAAAACATACACACCAGAAAAATTAGCTGGCAGAGTTTCAGCATTTGCGTTCTTTCATTCCCTGTACTTGCTTACAGCTAACAAAATCACCGCGCTATAGTAAATGCTTTCTCACTCTTCCAACCGAAAGAATCCTGTGCCCGCAATAAATCCGTTCCCGCGCCTTTCATGACGCCAGCGCATCCAATAAAATCAATCTGCGATTCAGTTTTGCGGGAGGTATTCATGGCAAAAGCTACGTTTGCAGCGGGATGTTTTTGGGGTGTTGAAGCTGCCTTCCGGCAACTTCCTGGAGTGACGTCCACGCGCGTGGGATATACAGGCGGGAATGCCGAGAATCCCACTTATAAAGATGTTTGCACGGATACCACCGGGCATGCGGAAGCAGTTGAAGTGGAATATGATCCGGCGAAACTTTCCTACGATAAGCTGCTCGAGGTCTTCTGGGAGAATCACGATCCAACGCAATTGAACCGGCAGGGTCCCGACTTTGGAAAACAATATCGGTCGGCAATTTTCTTTCACGATGCCGCACAGGAAGCGGCGGCGAAGGCTTCAAAGGACGCACTAGAGAAATCGCACCGTCACAGCAAACCAGTCGTCACGCAGATTGTACCCGCAGTGAAGTTTTACGAGGCGGAAGATTACCACCAGCAGTATCTGGAAAAGCGTGGCCTGGCCACCTGTCACATTAACCAATAAGATGCAGTTTCCATAGCATGAAACTGGCGCTTTCCCGCAGCAAGGCAACTCCTTTTTGCCACACAGAATGAGGGCGCGAATCGGGGCGCGGAGAGACATACACTAGAATTCCTTCGCGTTCAAGAAGGTTCCGGATTCGGAAAACGTGATATGCATCACTTACCGCGATGCAACTGTTCATGTGATTTTCCCGCATAATAACTGCCAGTCGTTCGGCTGACTGCGCCGTATCGGAGCCTTGGGTCTCGGCAATGACTCTCGACTCAGGGATTCCCCGATGGACTAAATAATCGTGGCCAACCCCACCCTCGCTGTACGAAGGGTCCGCGCCTGAACCTCCGGTCGTGAGAATCGTGGGTGCAAGGCCTTGCTGGAAAAGTTCGAATGCATGATCGAGCCGGGCGCGAAAAACCGGAGAGGGGCGGCCATCATATTGGGCGGCGCCGAACACGACGATGGCGTCAGCGGGACGCATTTCCTGCTTGTGGGATTCCTCGATAATTTGCGATGAGATAAGGACCAGGTAGCAAACCACACCAATCGCGGTCAACGCCAGAAGGCGAAATATCCAATGGCTCCGGCGCTGGCGTTTCGGTGATAAAGCAATCATCCTCGCGCAAAAAACTCTGATATTTCCTGAGACGGAATCGCGCCTTCGCGCATGATCTTCCAACGGGCCTCTTCGTCGGTCAAGTCAATGATGGTGGAAGAAACTTCGCGGGGCGAAGGGCCGCCATCTACTATGATGGAAATGCGATCCTGTAGCTGGTCGCGCACTGCCAGCGCGGTCGTACATTCCGCTTCCCCGCTGAGATTTGCCGAAGTGGCCGTTATGGCAATCCTCGCCGCCTGAACCACTGCCAGCGGAATCGCGGAACTGGGAATGCGCAACGCGACGTTACCGGTGTTGGCAGTGACTTTCAGCGGAAGTCGTGACGCAGCGCGAACGATAATCGTCAACGGCCCCGGCCAAAACTTCCGCGCCAGCGCATGAAATTCTTCCGGGAGCGGTCTCGCCAGTTCCTCGGCCTGCTCTACGCTTTCGATAAGCAGAGAAAGAGGCTTATGACGCGATCGCGATTTGATTTCGTATACCCGGTCCACTGCACGCAGATTGAACGGATCGGCCGCCAGACCGTAGAACGTGTCGGTGGGCATGCCCAGGACTTCGCCGGCTCGAATCTGGTCCGCAGCGTAACGCACGAGAGAGGCCTCCGGCGTGTCTCTGTCAATTTTGACGATTTCGGCGCGCACCGAACTCCTTCGTAAATGTTGAATTGAGAAACTTAAGATAACACGGGACGCGTTCTAAACCGAGCGAAACAGGTATGATTTGGGCCAGATGAGCGCTCCGATAAGGAAGCCCCGCCAATCCGGCAACATTCGCGGACGCCTGCGCACGATCGAAGGCCGGCACAATACGCTGGTCAAGGAACTTCGCGCCGCTTTCTCTCACGGAGAATTGACTGCTGACGGCTACTGCGCGATTGAAGGCGTTCGCATAGTGGAAGAGGCAATCCGGAGTGGCCTCAAGTTTCGCGCGGTCTTTTTCAGCAAGTCTGGCGAGAACAAAGCCGAGAGGCTGCTGCCGCAACTCGCCGCATACGTCGAAACATTGCTGCTTCCGGATAAGCTATTCGCGAGTGCCGTTCCCAGCGAAACTCCGCAAGGCGTAGCCGCCTTGGTGAAATGCAGGCAATTCACTCTGGATGACATTCTGGGCAAAATCCAGACGGGACCGCTGTTGGCAATTGCGGGAGTACAGGATCCGGGAAATCTCGGCACTATGCTTCGGTCAGCCGAGGCTTTCGGCTCTTGTGGCGTGATTCTTGGGGACGGCACAGCAAATCCATTCAACTCGAAAGTCGTGAGAGCGTCCGCAGGATCGGTTTTTCGACTCCCGATAGTCCGAGCAAATTTGCCGAGGATATTGGGGACTTTGCGCGGGCAGGGTTTGCGTCTTTTTGCCACATCGTCGCACAAAGGCTCTCCTGTGCATGAGGCGAAATTTGTGACTCCGGCAGCCATTTTCATCGGCAGCGAAGGCACCGGATTGCCTCGAGAATTAATTTCGGAAATGGATGACCTGATCGCAATCCCCCATTCCCCGAATGTGGAGTCCTTGAACGCCGGCGTCGCTGCGAGCATCGTTCTGTATGAAGTAGCGAGGCAAAGGGCGTGACCACATGCCACGCGGAAACCAAACACTAAATTCGCCGGGGATGAAGACGGCTGATCTGCCTTTGCCGACGCTCCTTTCCCAGGTTCTGGTCGCGTTCACCATTGAGTTCGACAATGAGTTCGAGCACCAGATGCCGCACCGAACGACTAGGCTAGGTTCCTCAGGCGGTGGCCCGTGGCTCGCATCAATGGTGATGTGGTCGAACTTCATGCAATTCGTCAGCGACGAGGGAGTCACCGTCGCCGAGGTAAAGCGCTTGGCGAGGACCGCGAAGTTGCCTCTCTCCCGTATGGCGCGATGGGGATACGTCGTTGTTGAACCCCGTCAAGATGATCCTCGTCCGAAGCCGCCGCTCCGTGACTGGTTGATTCGGCCCACCGCGAAAGGCCGGAGAGCGCAGGAAATGTGGCGACCTCTATTTGGCGTTATCGAAAAACGCTGGCAGGCGCGATTCGGCAAAGACGAGATGGGTGCCCTCCGGGAGTCCTTGTTGGTATTGGTCCGGCAGTTCGACGTCGAATTGCCTCAGTATCTTCCGGTGTTAGGTTACGGAATGATCGCGGACATCGGTCATCAGGGTGCCCAAGCCCCCGCTTCAGGTTCGGACACGTCGAATAAGCATCTGCCGACCCTCCTCTCGAGAGTGCTGCTCGCCTTCGCGATGGACTTCGAGCACGAATCTGATCTTTCACTCGCGATTAGTGCCAACGTTTTGCGTGTACTGAATGAGATTGGCGTGCGGGTACGAGAGATTCCTCGCTTGTCCGGCGTCTCGAAGGAGGCGATCAAAATGTCACTTGGCTTTCTTGTCAAACGTGGCTGCGTCTTGGTCGAGGCACATCCGACCGAGAGCCGCCACAAGCAGGTTCGGCTCACACCAAAGGGCACGAAGGCTCTGGACATGTATTGGGAGCTGGTGCGCGCCACCGAAGAGCGCTGGCAGGCGCGCTTCGGCCAGACCAACATTCAGAACTTGCGGCGGTCATTAGAGAAGTTGGTAGTCGAGCCTGCGGCGCAGCTTTCGCCCTTATTCCAAGGCATGAAACCCTATCCGGACGGGTGGCGCGCCTCGGTTCCCGAACCGAACACTCTGCCTCACTATCCTATGGTTCTGCACCGTGGCGGCTATCCCGACGGCAGTTGATGGGGACTGCCTCAGAACACGTAGAGCCAGACGTCCTCGTCTGGTTGGGTGAGCGTAGTTCGCCAGTTTGTCCGCGACGCCATGGTCCAGTAACTCTAGTTTCGACATCTAATGCTTATGGGCTTATTCCAGGCCATTCCCGCCAGCGATAACACGGCGGACCGCACTCATCCGCTTGCCGATCGCATGCGCCCACGCACTCTGGACGAATTCGTCGGACAGGAGCATCTTGTCGCCCCCGGCAAGCCGCTGCGAACGCAAATCGAACGGGACGACACCGGCTCGCTGATTTTTTGGGGCCCTCCAGGAACCGGCAAAACGACTCTCGCGCAAATTATCGCGCACATGACTAAAGCGACATTCATTGAATTCTCCGCAGTGCTTACGGGGATCAAGGAAATAAAGCAGGTGATGTCAGACGCCGAGCGTGCGCGGCAATATGGTACCCGCACCATCGTCTTCATTGACGAGATTCATCGTTTCAACAAAGCCCAGCAGGACGCTTTCCTTCCCCATGTCGAGAAGGGCAATATCCGGCTGATTGGCGCGACCACTGAGAATCCGTCGTTCGAAATCATTTCCGCGCTGTTGTCCAGAAGTCGCGTATATGTCCTCAAGCCGCTCGCAGAAGAGCAAATTGTACTGTTGTTGAAGCGTGCAATCGAGGATGAGCCGCGGGGACTCGGCGCGCTGAAGTTACAAGCCTCGCAAGAAGTCCTGACCAGGATCGCTTCGTATTCGAGCGGCGACGCTCGCAGCGCTTACAACGTGCTTGAAGTGGCCGCAACTCTGGCCCGCGAACATGACCACAAAGAAGTTGGCGCAGAAATCACCAATGACATTGTCCAGGACGCAGTACAAAAGCGCGTCCTGCTCTATGACAAAGGTGGCGAAGAACACTACAACCTGATTTCCGCGCTGCACAAATCGGTTCGCAACAGTGATCCGGATGCGGCTCTCTATTGGATGGGCCGGATGTTAGAGGCGGGTGAGGATCCGCTCTATATTGCGCGCCGCGTGGTGCGAATGGCGGTGGAGGATATCGGACTGGCTGATCCGAATGCGCTGGCGCTCTGCATGGCGGCGCGGGACGCCGTGGATTTCATCGGTATGCCAGAAGGCAATTTAGCCCTGGCTCAGGCAGTCGTATATCTTGCGGTCGCTCCGAAGTCAAATGCCCTGTACACAGCCTATTCCGCCGTACAAGAAGATGTTGAACGAACCGCAGCCGAATCGGTGCCGCTGCACTTGAGGAATGCGCCGACGGGATTGATGAGGGGGCTGGGGTATGGACAGGGCTATCAGTACGCGCACGATTTAGACGCCAAAGTCGCCGACATGCAATGCCTGCCCGATAATTTGCGCGACCGCGTTTATTACCATCCTACGAACGAGGGAATCGAGAAGCGAATACGCGAACGCTTGCAGGACATCAAGAAGAGACGGATTACGAAGCCTTCGAAATAGCGTTGAAGATTTTAAAAGCGGCCGCCTTCTGTTTGTGTCGCAGACGCAAGGTGAAGAATGGCGCCGGATAAAAGCAGATTCCTCGCGTTCAGGGTACCAGCAGGCTGCCGATGTAATGGCGCGGAATGGCAATGTTGGGGGGAGGGATATTACAATAAATCAGCGAAATCGAGCTCTGTGCTCCTTAAGGATGCACGAATCCATCACAACCAAAATTCCAGCCTTTCGCGCTTCTTGCGCGGCCCTTTCATGGATAACGCGCTCTTGCATCCAAATGGCAGGAACTCTTAGCTGAATCGCCTGATCAACAACTTCCTCCACAAATTCGGGCCGGCGAAAAATATTCACGATATCAATCTTCTCTGGAACTTCCAGAAGCGATGGGTAAGACTTCTCCCCCAAGGCTTCTGTAATTCGCGGATTTACCGGAATGATCCGGTAGCCATGCGACTGCATGAACGCAGAAACCCCATAGCTGGGGCGGAGAGGACTGTCGGAAAGTCCCACAACCGCGATGGTCTTCGACTTCTTTAAGACCTCGGAAATGGGATCGGAAATCGGAACAGGCGCCATGGCGTCAGTATTGTAGCGGTTTCGTCGTGCGCGAGAAATATGAAAGGGGTTACGAAAAGCAGATTCCTCGCGTGGCGATCTTCGCAGTCTGCCGATACGAGGGCTCGGAATGAAAATGCAAAAAGGCGTCCCTCCCTACTTGTCGGCACTCAACTTCTGCTTGAACATTCTCAAGGCCAACTTGCGCACCGTGTCTGACACGTCCTTGTTTCCGGATAGATTCTTTAAATCCGCAACTAGAATGTTTTTCATCAGCCCGAGGGAAACATCAATGGGAGTTCGTGGATTGAATACCAGGTTGCGCACGATGTTGTACTGTTTCATGTAACGCCGCTTCAGGGGGATGGCACGAAGCACGGCTTCCAGCACATTTTTCTGCGTGGCAAATTTTTCTACTTCGCTGTCGCTGATTTTTGGCGAATCCAAAACAGCAAGCGCGACAATCTTCGTGCCGTCCCGCACCAGCAGCGCGCGCTCTTCCTTACTGCCTTTCATGGCGAGCTGGATTCGTCCTTTCACATCGAGCTTTGAAATTCGCTGCAAAGCGCTGCCACGTGCCTGAGCGCCAGGAACGGCTGGCTTGGCTGCCGAGAGCGCGGTCTGTGCCGCCGCTGCAGACCCGGCCCCTACCGTTTGTGTCCCATCCCCCGTGGTTGTTGCGACGTGCGTTGCGGCCTCCAGCGGCGCAGTCAGGGGCTCCGTAGAATCAGACATTTCGGCGGGCAGGCTTTCGACTCCGCCAACAGGCTGGAATGGCTTCTCGGCCTCGGTAGTAATTTCGCCTGCGTGGGCGGAGATATATTTTGCAGCCTCCTCGTCCGCTTCCTTGTCTTCATGGAAATGTTCTGGTGCTGTCTCGATCGCGGCGATTTGAACTGATGCCACAGGAGGATGCTCTATGGCCTCCGTCGCAGCATGCGAACGTCTTAGCAAAGTGAGTCGTTCGTCTATGGTCGCGGATTGAATTCCATTGAGGTTGGGATTATCGGCCAGCGCGGATAATATTTTTTCCGAGTGAATGATGCGATCGCTATTCAGCGCGATATCCGCGACATCGCGAGTTAACGACGCAACCAACGCTGCCAGACATTCTTCCGGCACTGATGCGTTTGCGAGCAGCCCATCGAAAAGGGCGGGCCTGAAATTCGCTGGAGCCGAAAAGTAGGAGAGCACTTCTCTGCTCGTACCCGGATTCGCAACCGCTGTTCGGCAAATATTCTCGTCCCATCCTGCTAATGTCAACCGTGCCTGGTCACCGAAGACCGTGCTTTCGGTTGCCAGATAAACCAGGATTTCGAGCATTTCCTGTGGCGGGATGGCGAGAGCTCCTCGCGCCGCAGATTGCACCAGGTTCGCTGGTACCGCCGACGCGCGAATTAGATCAATCATCCGCGGCATTAGTTTGCGATCTCCATTGCGTAGTTCTCGAAGTTACAGGATGACGCAAATGCGGCCTGTTTTGCCAGCGTTTTGCGCCCTTGGGGGTTACTGAAGAGACTTCAAATTCGGGAACGGCTTAGCTTGCCGCCGACTTTTCTCCGCGCCGCATTTGCAGGTAAGCTCTGATAAATGGCTGCAAATCGCCATCAATTACGCGATCCACATCGCCGATTTCCAGTTTGGTCCGATGATCTTTTATCAGCCGGTAAGGCTGCAGCACGTATGAGCGAATTTGCGATCCGAAATCAATGTCAAGCTTGGAATCCTCAATCTTCCTGGTCACTTCGCGTTTCTTTTCAAGCTCGTACTCGTAAATTTTGGATCGCAACATGCTCATGGCCCGCTCTTTGTTCTTGTGTTGCGAGCGCTCATTTTGGCAGCCCGCGACAATACCCGTGGGAAGGTGGGTGATCCTGACGGCGGAATCCGTTGTGTTCACGTGCTGGCCCCCCTTACCGCTCGAACGATACGTGTCAATTCGCAAATCTTCGGGCTTGATGATCACTTCAATGCTGTCGTCAATTTCGGGAGATACGAAGACACTGGCAAAAGACGTATGCCTGCGCTTGGCCTGATCGAAGGGCGAAATGCGTACCAGTCGATGCACTCCAATTTCGCTGGTGAGAAGGCCGAAGGCGTATTCCCCGTTTACCGCGAACGTCGCTGACTTCAATCCTGCTTCTTCTCCCGCCTGATAGTCATAGAGCACGGTCTCGAATCCCTGACGTTCGGCCCATCGCAAATACAGTCGCAACAGCATGTCCGCCCAATCTTGAGATTCGGTTCCGCCCGCTCCGGGATGGATAGTCACGATCGCGTTCAAAGCATCGTTTGGTCCGGAGAGCAGAGTTTCAGTCTCCAGACGATCCACGAGTTGCCGGAGAGAATCAATTTCGCGGCGCAGATCGGCATCAACATTCTCGCCCTCGCGCGACAAGTCGAAGTATGCGGAAATATCTCCGTCGCGGCGGATGAGTTCAGCCTCGGTGGCGAGCATATCTTCGAGGCGCTTTTTCTCGCGCATTACCTGCTGGGATTTTTGCGGATTCGACCACAGATTTGGGTCGGCTGCCTGCTTTTCGACTTCAGCTAATCGCGGACGCAGATTGCCCGCGTCAAAGATACTCCCGGAGTTCGTTCACTTTGGCTTTTAAAGCTGAATACTCGTGCTCTAACTCAACGCTCATTCTTGATCTGCCTTCTTGAGGAATGGGAGGCGCATCAACAACGCCACTATAGAAATTATCGCACACAGATAGGCGAACCAATCTCCGTGGCGCGTGTAGAACGTAGTCGCGCTCGACAAAGCATAGGGCGCTTGCAGAGCAGTGCGAATCTTTCGCGGCACCGTGACGACGACTCGCCCATAGGGATCAATCGAAGCGGTGGCGCCAGTATTGGTATCACGCAGAAGCCAGCGCTGGTTTTCGATGGCGCGCATTCGCGCTTGCTTCAGGTGCTGGGCGTAGGCGCCGCTGTCTCCGTACCATCCGTCGTTCGAGATGTTCACGAATACTTGCGCGCCGTTGTCGGCGAGTTGACGAATTTCATCCGGAAAGATTGATTCATAGCAGATAAAGACCCCCAGCTTACTTCCACCTGCGTCGAGCGGCTCGCGCGATTTGCCTGACGAAAAATCCCCGACCTCTTTGGTCAGTCCCCCGGCAAAAGAGAAGACGTTCTTGAATGGAACGTATTCGCCGAACGGTACAAGATGAATCTTGTCGTATCGGCCAACAAAATTCCCTTCAGGGTCCACGAGTGCGCCGGAGTTGTACAACTGCGTCGGTACAGATGTAAGTGGGTTGGCGTTCCGGATTCCAATGCTCCCAGCCAGAATCCACGCGTGAGTTTCGCGTGCCAGCTGAGCGAGGGCATCGCGAAACGCCGGGTCAGAGGTGTAGAAAGGCGCGGGATTCTCGGGCCACACGATTAAGTTTGAATTCGAGGGGACATATAGCGGTATAGGGGTTTTGCTTAAGGCGACGAGGTCATGCAGCGTTGTCTCGAAATATTCTTTGGTCCAGTCCGCACCTTCTAAAACGGGGACGTTCGCTTGCACCAACGTTGCAGTACTGTCCGCCGGGAATGCGGGCGCGGGGACCAGGCGTCCGGCTTGCAAAACGACTGCCGCACAGACCGCAGCCAGCAGAAGTGTTCTCCGCTTTTCGCGGCGCACGAGAAAGCTCGCGGCGAATGCTGTGTTCACAATCATGATCTCCAATGACAGTCCGTAAACGCCCGTGACCGTAGCGAAGCGGGAGAGAGGGATATTGTCAACCTGCGCGATGCCGAGGAGATCCCATGGAAATCCGGTGATGCGTGTTCGCGCGAGTTCAACGCTCACCCATACGATCGGCGACAGCAGCAACGCCCGCGGAGCAAATGATCCCTTGCCGGCAAGCAGGCTCATTAACAGTCCGAACAAGCCATGGTAGAGGCCCAAGTACATGCAAAACAAAATCAGGATTCCAAGAGCCGCGGGCGCGTTCACGCCTCCGTACTGGCGCATGGTGCTGTAAATCCAATAGCAACTGCCCGCATACCACAGAATGCCGCAGACGTACCCCATAACAAAGCCTTGTATTGGTGTGGCCGGAAGCAGCTTGATGCCCTCAGTGAGTTGCAACGTATCGGGCTGTCTCGCGCGGGAGAGCGCTATCAATAACGGCGCGACTGCTATCCAACAAAGCACATACAAATTCGCCAGCGGGAAAACTATGATTTGCAAGACTGCTGAGAGAAGAACCAGAAGCCACGCGCTTTTATGGATGCGAAACACATAGGGAGGATAACAAACCGTCTTCGTCCAGGAGTTCTGTTTGCCAAAATGGTTTGAAGGGTCGCCTGGGTCTACCTGGGTTCAGCCACTTCTGTCGTTGACGTGATTTTAGCTTTTACGAATTCGATGATCTCGGGCGTAACGTAGGCTGGTGGCTTGATGCGGAACATCGGACAACCCAGCACGGGCTTCAGAGAAATGCCATCCCACGCAAACCTTTTTTCGTCGGGATGCCGATGCAGAATAATCCCGTCCGCCCGGTCCAGAAATTCCTGCGCCGATCGTTTGAAATCTTCGGTCGCGGGATCGAGCACAATAATGTAAACGTCCGGACGAATGAACTTCAAAATACTGTTCGATTCCAGAATCACATTTTGAGATTCGGCCAGCCTGCGACGGATCGTGGGCATGGCTTCCGCCAGTCGTCCCTGTTCAATCCGTACCCACCAAACTCGCGCGGCCCCGGCAAGCAGGAAACGGGATGTGTCCGATTTGCCGGCGCGATCTTTCTCTTCTGAAATCGCCCATGTGTGATCTTCGGTCGCGCAATGACAGCCCTTGCCGTCTTTCGAGCAAACTCCGTGGCCATATTGCGTGATCTTCATTGCCGTCCAGTTGAATTCTGGCAGGGCAGCGATCAGGCCCGCAACCACGCTGGTCTTGCCTACGTTGCGCGAATGTCCTCCGATGACAACAATTGCCATTATTTCTTCTTTGTCAGGCGCTCGAGCACGGCCAGCTGCTTGAGATAGTCGCGAACCGGGCGTGCGGGAGTTCCCCAAAACGCAATTCCTTTCCCGCGAAGCACCTTGTTGGGCAGGACGCCGCCTTGTCCCCCCAACATCACTCCCTCTTCGATGCGGGCGTGTTCGCCAATACCCACCTGGCCTCCGAGGACGACATTATTTCCGATGGTGATGCTGCCGGAGAGGCCGGTCTGGGCGGCAATCACAACATCTTCGCCAATCTGGCAGTTGTGGCCGATGTGCACGAGGTTGTCTATCTTCGTGCCGCGTCCGATTCGAGTTGTGTCCAGCGCGCCTCGATCAATTGTCGAATTGGCGCCGATCTCGACGTCATCGTCAATTTCCAGACGACCGATTTGCGGGAATTTTTCGTAGTGGCCGGTGGATTCGTCGTGAGCGTATCCGAAACCATCACTTCCCAACACAACACCAGCGTGAACGATGACTCTGTCGCCGATCTGAACTCCGGGATAAACGGTCACGTTGGGATAGAGCAAACAATCCCGGCCGATCTTTGCGTTTCCGCCGATGACGCAACCTGCACCCACAAAAGTTCCACCGCCAATCTCAACATTTTCCTCGATGACTGCGCGAGGTCCTACTGTCACGCTTTGAGCCAACTGCGCGGATGAGTGAAGGAGCGCGGTCGGGTGAATCCCGGGTTGGATTTCGGACCTCTTCCGCAGGAGTTTTGCGGCATGGGCAAACGCGAGGCGCGGTTGCTTTGTGATCAGAACCGGCTTCGAATACGATTCCGTTCCGGCGAAGTTCCCTGCAATCACAGCGGAAGCATCTGAGGCGAGAGCGAGCCGGAGATTCTTGTCATCTTCGACAAAAACTAAATCGCCCGCCGACGCCGATTGGATGCTCGCAATATTATTCACCTCAACCGTCGCGTCTCCGATGACGTGCGCTCCGACCGAATCGGCAATCGCTGTTACCTTCATTGCACCTTTTTATACGTTTGTGCAGGGAAAGAAAAGCAAGGGACTAGAATGTCGGTAACGGCTCAGTTTGAAATTTCGGTCCTACGCGCGAGATCCTTCGGGACTGAAGTCCCTCAGGATGACGTCAAAGTAGGAATTTTTCCAAACTGAGTCACCAGCGAATGTTGAGAGGCATCCACGCCCCGCAATGGAAAAGAAAATATTCTGGATCGTATTTACGCTCTTAGGATTGCTGGCTGATTTTACGCTGCCGATCTGGTGGGCCTTGGGATCAACAATTCCGATTTTATATGTGAGTTGGTGGGTGGCGTATAAAAGCGATTGGTTTTGAGTGCGGTAGCTTAATGTGCTTTGCCGAATATTGACACTCCCTTCTGATTGTCATTTGGAGCGAAGCAAGATTAGCCGCGGAGCGGGGAATCTTGCGGAGTCGAGAAACCTGCTTTTATGCCGCGAAACAGCAGGTCCCTCGACTGCGAAGATCGTTCGCCAGCGAACGATCTTCCTCGCTCGGGATAACAGGTTATTGGTTATCAATACAGCGGCGGCTGCCCTTCCGGCCTCGTCTTCCAACGGCGATGCACCCATAGCCATTGATCAGGATAACGCCGAACGTAATCTTCGATAATCTTCGTGAACAATGCCGTGTTCGCGATAATGTCCGCGTCATCGTCCCCGGTGCGAATCAGCTTCGCGGCGGGATCAAAGTGGAGTCGATACTTTCGCAAAGCAGGGTCCCAAATCGTGAATCCTGGAACTACAGCCGCATCCGTTCGCAATGCGATGCGCGCCAGGCCGCTCGCCGTACATGCGAGAATCCCAAAAAAATCCACAAACACACCTTGCGGCGGAGTCATGTTGGTATCCATAAGAATTCCAACTGTCTCTCCAGCCTTCATTGCCGAAAGCAGACCACGAATGAAATCGTCTTTATCAACCGTGGAGTTACCATGCATGGTGCGGTAACGCCGCGCCAGGCGGTCAATGTAGACGTTATCGAGAGGCCGCATCACAATATGAAGAGGATGGCCATACAGCGAATGAGCGAATGCAGATAGCTCCCACGCTCCAAGATGCGCGGTTAGAAAGAGCACGCCTTTACCGCGAGCCAGCGCGCGTTCAAAGTTCTCGAATCCGTCATACGTCACCACTTTGTTTACATTCTGGGGAGTGTATTTCGGAAAAAGGCAGAGCTCGGCTAGCTGGCGTCCGAGTGACGTGAACACTCCTCGCAGGATTACAGCACGCTGGCGACGGCTTTTATCCGGAAATGCAAGCTCAAGGTTCCACCTTCCCACCCAGCGCAGGCGGGGATGCAGCAGATAGACCATCCACGCTAGTGAAATCCCGGCGCCCCGCGCCAGCGGACGAGGCAGCACTCCGATGGTCTTGACGATCAACCAGACCAGCGCGTACTCGAGTCGCTGACGCATTTCCCGGGGGAATGGCGAAGGAATCGGAACGATGCATCGATCCATCGCCAGAACGAGGCTGCTCTTAAACTTCAGTGATTATTGTAATCAGATTGTCCGAAAGAGCGGCGCCTACCTGCTTGCGTTCTTCGCCCACTTGGCCAAGGTCTGCAAAAATGGATATGCCCCCGCCGGCGCGTCCGATGTTTCCAGAGAACTTCGGAACGGAATTACTCGTCCGTAGAATTCTCTGGTGCTGTCTCGATCCTGCTTGATTACTGCTCCATTTAATTCCAAGCCGGCGAAAACACCTCGTGCGCGCGAATAGCTGAGCACTTGGGCGCGCATCTTCCAGTCGGTATCTGCTGCGGCGTGACGTCCCACAGGTCCGGCGGCGACACTGGCGTCAGCTCCGAGCTTGAATTTACTGGAAAGCAAATTATTCATGCCCTGCTGATTCATGATCAGCATCACGAGGTCCACGGCCTGCCCTCCGATTTGCAGACCGAAGCTTCCGCCCTCGATGCTGAAGAATGCAGGCTCACTCCAGCCTGTGTGAGTGCGGCAGCTCGCGACGCCCTTGCCATAGCGCGCCCCGACAACGAATCCCGCTTTTAGCATTGAGGGCACAACCGCTACACATTCGGCATTGCCCATCACTTCGTCGGGGATGCCACTGTCCGGGGTTCCCTGGATTTCATCCAGCACTGCGGCAGCCGCCTTAATTCGGTCCTGCGCCTTAGTCTGGTCGTCGTCATCAGCGGCAAAAGCCGCGGCAGTAAGACAGAACATCACGCACAAGATCAAAACTCTTTTCATTGCTCCTCTTTTCCTGGGTTTCAAATACTCGAGTCTCAAATACTCGCTTCCAGCGTCAAATCGAACGCACACTTTTGTCTGTTAAATTTGGTAGCCTGATTCTAAAGGATTAACCCGTGGAAAACTGGAGAGTTGCTGCGAAAGGAGAATTCCTGTTGCTTAGTTAGGCACCGCAAAAAAATCGGGGCCAGAAATGGCGACCCTAAATCTCCATTCCCAACCCCGTCTCCCAGGTTCTGTGGTAGGTAAATCGAGTATGTGGGACGCCTGAAACCCGAACAAGATTACCGAGGGGAGTGTCCAAAGGTAACCGTCCCAGCATGGGGGATCTAGGGCGGTTTGGGTGAAAAAAAAGACGTAGCAAGCTACGTCTCTACTGAATTTGACTTGTGGCGAATCTATTTCGCGGTAACTAACGAATGAGTGATCGCGTGCACCGACAGAGCGATACGGTTTTGCACTCCCACTTTGCGCATTAATTTTGCAACGTGGGCCTTTACCGTGCGCTCTTCGATTCCAAGGGCTGAGCCGATTTCTTTGTTTGACCGCCCGGCGACTAGCATTTCCAACACTTCTTTTTCGCGATCGGTGAATGTAACCCGGCCCGCAGGGAAAATACGTCCCGGCGAAGTGCTGACCCGCTCAATGAACATGGAAAGCACGCGGCGAGGGGCCCATACCGACCCCTGATTCACAATCCTGATTGCCTGTACGAATTCCGTGGGCGAGGCAGCCTCATCCACGTATCCCTTCGCGCCCGCAGCAATGGCCTTTAGGATGGTTTCTTCGTCTATTCCAGAGCCCGTCACAATTATGCGCAAGTCGGGGCGAGCCGCTTTCAGGCCAGCCATCAAATCAAAAAGATTCTGCCCATTGCGATTGCCCAGCAGAATCAGGTCAATTCCCTGCAATCCACTAATTTCGGAAATAGATGCTGAAATGAGCTCGAAGTCGGGTTCGGAGTCAAATAATGCCCTGAATCCCACAAAGCGCAGTGGATCGCTCTCAACAACCGCCAGCCGGATCAGCGGCCTCTTTATGAGCGCGGTTTTTACACCAGTCGCAGCTTTCATAGCCGTCCTATTGAAGGTCGAATGTCGCTAGGTTAGCCGTATTTCCTTAATATGCAAAGCTAAGTAAGCAGCTGCGAATTACGGGGGTAACATGTTATGCATCTAACTGAAACCAGGAGAAATGATGAAAACAGCGTTTGGCGGGAAAATTACGGTCTCCTTGATGCTCGCGGTTCTCGTCGCGGCTGCGCAAACCACGTACCAGCCTAAATTTCACGGCGATCCGGCTCGCTCCGAGTCAGAAGCGGTTGCGCTGGGATACATGCGAACTTTCATTCGCGCCGAACGCCAATATCAAAAGAAGAACGGTGAGTATGCAACCACGCTAAGCCAGCTTGTCCACACTGGGACCTTCACCCGCCGCATGGCACAAACGGATCGGGGCGACTACACAGTCGGCTTTCGGTCCCACAAAGATGGGTATGAGTTGACGCTCACTCCGAAACAGCTCGACTCCCAGCACCGGTCGTTTTACGCAGACGAAGACGGAGTAATCCACGCAGATGAGGAAAAAGCCGCGACCAAGGAATCTCCGGTGGTGAAATGACCACCAAAGATGGAAACTCGTAGACCCAGACGGCCTCGTGTGGGTGGGTGAGCGCAGCTCACCTTTCTGGAACAACTCGGCAGGGGAGGACACCTGCCCATACAAGACCTTCTAACCCTGCCACACGAATGCGTCGAATACTCTTTTCGTGTCGAAACCAAGGTGCCGGTAGAGATCCACAGCCCGAGTATTTGCTTCGGTCACAGTAAGCGAAAGCAGCGAAAAAGCACGCTGCCTAAGATTCTCCGCCGCCGCTGCGAGTAATGCCTCGCCGATGCCGTGAGAACGAAATTCCGGCAGCACGCATATCTGGGTGACGTGGCCAACGTCCTGACGAACTCGCGAGCAAAGAATCAATCCAATCACCGATTTTGCCCGGCGATGGAATGCGATGAACGAAGATTCAGGATCAAAGGTGCCGCATCCAGGGAACCGAACGATGTTGTTCAAGAACCTGAGCGATCCACTCAGCGATCGGTATTGATCGTTAATGTCAGCGTCAACGTGGTCGCGGTAGGCAGCTGTGATGACGGCGGCGGCGGACTGGTAATCCTGCTCCGACCATCGGCGAATTTCTATCTCTTTGTCCAGAGCAGCGATCTGCCTGGCCGGATCGCTTAACCGCAAGACCATGAAGATTCGCTCATGGCGGCTGAACCCCTGTTCTGTGAACGACCGGACAACCGCTCCCGTGTCGTGTGCGAGAAGTTGGGCCTCCACGCGATGGATTCCCGGCGACTGTTGCAGGGTTTCGATCACGTGCACCAATAGTCTCGATTCCACTTCGCTGGATTCGGGCACCCGATCCCGATTAGCGACGAAGAGATCGCCGATTACACCTTTGCTGCCTTCGTAAACAAAAAATGCATAACCGCAGATGCGCCCGCGTTCGATTGCCGCGTAGCCCGGCAGAATCCTGGCGTCCACATATCGAAGAATCATCTCGGCCGAACCGTTGTAGTCCCACGAAAGCAGCTTCGCCCAGACTTCGATTTCCTCCTCCAGAAGAGGACGCAGGTCGCCGGAAGAAAAGTGCCTGAGATCGAGAATCTCCAACGGACTCCTAAGGGCAGCGCGAAGAATGTTTATCGCCAAGAGCGAGTGTAGCGGAGGCTGATGGCTTCTAGCTACTGGCTTGCTGGATGCGACTTGCAGGCGATACTCTTGAGAACAGGGAAAGCTCTAATCCAGCAACTATTTCTTTGCTTCTATCCAGAAATAATCCAGCGCCTGAGACGAGAAGGTTCCAAGAAAAGAAACTCGACGGCCAGCCACACTGCCGGCCACTACAGTCTGTGATCCCTGAGGTGCGACGACCAGATGTTCTCCTTCCGGGATCTGATGATTCTCATAGCGAGCGATGGGGCGGTTGAGATAAAAGGCCAGGCCGAATTCTGTTTCACGCGGCGCTTCAAAGACCGCGACCTGCATAGTCTCACCTGGAGCTGCAAGTTTGGATTGAAGACCGACAATCTCGTTCGCTAGTGGTCTCGCGGAGAGCGAAGTATCCAGCAAAGGAGAGCCGAACCGGAGAACCACCCCTATTACCAGAACCGTTGGAATTAAGGTTGCAAAACGAAGTATACGCAAGCCAGATAGTCTTAGCATCAGTACGATTGAGACCGCACACGCTGCCGCAAATGCCAGCGGCACCACGGCCCTGTGCCAGGGCATGCTGTGTTCCAATAAAATGTATTGGATCATCAGCGCCGGGACCAAAAGTCCGCTCGCAGCAAGCGCGTGGGCGACAATCTGCCAGAGCCGAGGCGATTTTTCTTTCGCGCAATGCGTCCGGATATATTCCGCAACCAGCAATGATCCCGCGGGAACAGCCGGCAGTATGTATCCGGGAAGCTTCGACTGTGAAATCGAAAAGAATATAAGCGGAACGATCAGCCAAATAACCAGGAAGACATTAAAGCTGTCGCCCGCCTCCACATCGCGCCTCTTTCGCCACTCGCTAATCCCCTGAAAACCCGCGACGATTACAAACACAGTCCAGGGAAGAAGTGCGAGCAGCGCAACCGGCAGGTAATACCAAAAAGGCTCTGCATGGTGATAGAGGTTGGTTCCGAAGCGCGCGAAATTATGCTCCAGAATAAATACCCGGAAAAACTCAGGATTTCTAATCTGTACGGCCACATACCACGGCAGAACGGCGGCAAGAAAAATTACGATTCCTGGAATCCACAAGGTTTGCCGCAAAAGCCGAGATTCGTGATTTGGCATTGCAAACAGCGTCACAAGGAGTACCGCTAACACGACTGCGACCGGTCCCTTCGCAAGCACTCCCAATCCTAGAAATAGATATGACCACGCCAGGTAGATTCTGCTTCGACTCTCGAACCATGCGTACCACGCCAGCATCGCAATTGTGAACGTGGCTGCGAGAGGCATGTCTGTAGAGGCGGCGCGGGCAAAACCAATCACTCCAGCGCATGACGCTGTAATCAGAGCCCCATCAAGGTGAAATCCGGACCGGAAGCGGCGCAGAAAGACATACACCGCAACTACCATTATCGTGGCGTCACATGCCGAGGGCAGCCGCGCAGCCCAGTCACTCACCCCAAAAATCCGATAAGCGACCATCGCCTGCCAGTAATACAAAACCGGTTTTTCCAGCCAGGGTTTGCCGCCGAGAGTGGGGGTGATCCAATCATGCCGGGTCAGCATTTCCCGGGCAATCTGCGCGTAGCGAGGTTCGTCGGCGCCGACCAATCCGAAGTACGAGAGTCCGAAGAAAAAGAAGATCCCGCAAAATCCAGCGAGAAGAAGAATATCGGTAGCAAGTCTCGATGAAGAGTTCACCTTCACTGGCTGCTCTTGAGAACTCATTCCGGCTTCCAGCTTCTACCTAACGCATAAACACTCACCACCACCCACGTGACTTCCATCACTACGAAACCGACTTGAAACGGACTAAACGCTATGTAAGCAAGTATGCCCGACCCCAAAGCGTTTAGCGCGTTATAGGTAAACTTGCGCGAGTCCATCCACTTCAATTGATGGCCGATGTATCCAATCAGAACCAGAAGAGCGCCAAGGAAAGATATCGCTTGCCGCGCGAATGAAATATGCATGCGGGCTATTGTATGGATGGGAAGGGACGGAATAGCGCCAAAATTCGGGCCAAAGCATCCGGCAGTGGGCCGTCGAGGGAAAATCCGCTCGCACATTCGTGGCCACCCCCAGCGAACTGCTCGGCTGCCAGCGCCACGTTAACTTCACCTTTACTTCGTAGACTGACTCGAATCCTTCCATCGGCGACTTCACGCAACAGAATTGCCACCTGCACGTCGTAAATGGAAAGTGCGTAGTTTACGAGTCCTTCGCAATCTTCATCTTTCGCATTAAATCGCTCCATTTCTTCCTGAGTTATCCAAAACCAAGCGAGCGAGCCTTCCCGCTCCAGATGCGAAAGTGCGGCCCCAAGCAGGCGCATTTTGGCGGTGGAGTGCCCGAAGTAAATGTTACGGGCGCATTGCGCCGGATCGGCGCCTGCCAGCACAAGCTCGCGCGCCAGGGCGAATGTGCGTTCATTCGTCCCCTCGAACATGAACGATCCGGTGTCAGTTAGAACTCCTGTATAAAGGCAGGTTGCGATTTCGGGAGATACGGCGATGCCAGCTTCTCTCGCAATGCGATATACCATTTCAGCGGTTGCGACAGCTTCTGGATCAATCCAGTTCACGTTGCCGAAGGGACGGCCGCTGACGTGATGGTCAATATTTATGACAAATTGATTTTCAAAGCCCGCCAACCGGGTTCGCTGAATGCTGTCACATTCCAGAATAATGGCCGCATCATATTCACCATTGATGCTGTCCGCTTGCATCGCTTTGTCGGCAAAAGGAAGCGACTGGTAAATGCGCGGAACCGCATCACTCAAAACCACGTCGGCTTCCTTCCCCATAGCCCGCAAAATCTGGCAACACCCTAGCGCAGAGCCAATCGCGTCCCCGTCGGGACGCGCATGCGAGGTCAGGACAAACCGGTTGCGCTGTCCAATCTGCTTTAGCACCTCTTTCAACATATCTGCGGACTCCCGCTTGATCCTGCTCTAATGTGGGGCGGACACTCCTGTCCGCCGCGTTTGACTTTGGTGTTCCAACTCTTCCGTTACCCTGTTTTCTTTTTGCGCGTCCGTTTCAGTAGCTGATCAATTCTGGCAACATGCTGTCCTGAACGGTCAACTTGGAAATACAATTCCGGGGTGCGCCGAAGATGAAGGCGTTCGGCGACTTGGCGGCGAATAAAGCCTACGGCTGCGGTCAGACCTTCCAGCGTACGCTTGGCTTCTTCATCATCGCCTTCGACTGCTACGAAAACTCGAGCCGAACGGGAATCATCCGCGAGCGCCACGCTGCTGACACTAGCCAGCCCGATTCGAGGGTCGCCAAGTTCCCCCTCTAGAATCGCCAGGATCTCTTCGCGTAGAGCCTCCCCCAAACGTCCTCGATGATATTTTGCCCCCCGGCTCTCCACAATTCACCTCTCAGGTAAAACTGATGAGGATATCAGAAAAAAGCGAGCCGATGCAGGTGGAGGAAGGGCAGGTTTTTAGTCTGGCGATGAAGGTGACACCGGATGGCGCGATAGCAGGCGATCTGTCTTCAAAGACGCTGCCTGGCAATCAAAAGCCTTGCTGGAAAAGGTTTGTAAGGCAATATTCACAGTTAGGCGGGTTCGTCTGACAGTGCACTGGTGTGGGCAGAATGCAAATCCCTTCCGAAATAAAGCGGACATTGTGAACTACGCCATCCTCGGATTTTGTCGCAGTGCACCACGAACGCGACATAGCCCTGTGAACCACCTGCACTCACTTGAAAAACAAGCAGATAAAAGATTCCGAATTTAATTGACTCTAAAAATAAGAAGAGTAAAACCATAATCGTTCTTTGACACCTTCTGATGTTTATCCAGTTGGTGCGGCGTCCGGGGCTCAAGCGAAGTCACCCTCTACATTGCGAAATGAATGAGGGAGGGCTAGCGAGGGTCTATAGCAAAGCGCTGGTTGAGACGAACAGGAAGACCTGTCAAAGGCAAGATAGAATCCCGAGGCGTTGGGTTGGTTTATCCGGTTGGCGGTAAGCCCGGAGCCCGAGCAACAGATCGCGCGTTGCATCCGCAAGGAAGCGACGATGGCAGGTCGGCGAGGGTCTAAAGCGAGCTACTGGCCGAGACGAATGATCCCAACACCACCTCGGGATTCTTATTTTTGACGTGTTGACTGCCGTCGGTAAAACCGCGAACGTGGCCCTCCCCCAAAGAGGATTACAGGCGATCAACACGTAGGGGGCAGGTGTCCTCACCTGCCTTTTTGTTTTAAATCGCGGGGGTTGGCCCTTTTCCGTTGTGCAGCGGTTCAGCGGCGATTTCATCTCTGCTTTCCGAATCTCAGCGAGAGACTGGTACCTATGAGGGAGCCTGGCGATGCACCTCACGGCTCTTGCACTACTCTCACGTTCGTCACAAGCCTTGCCCGAAAGATGGCGCTAATTGACGCGACCTCCGCGATCACATCCACATTAATGTTGTATGCACCATTTGGCAGGTTCTCCCCGAACGGTATCTCGAAATCAAGCGTATTTCGTAGTAGAGGGAAGTGCTGGTATCCGATCGCGGTCGCGCGCCCATTCTCATTCACGGCCAGCACAATCATGGTCAAGTCAAAGTCCTCTCCAGTTTGGTTGGAGACCTTAATCGCTCCGTCCACGCGAGTGCCATTGACCTTTGGGGGGCGACTCCATCGCACCACCAGCGGAGTAACCACCACAAGGTTGAACTCTTGAGTAATTTGCTGTTTCGGAATGCCGCTATCGGTGACGGTCGCAGAAAATGAGAACTCGCCGGTCTGAGTTGGCACGCCGCTAAGCAACCCATCGGGCTCCAGCCGAATTCCAGCCGGCAGTGCGCCGCTTGTCAACGTCCACGTCAGCGGTGTGATCCCCCCTTCCGCGCTTATTTGAAGATGGTAAAGCCGCTGCAAGTAGCCTTTAGCAAGGTTCGTCGTTTTTATGACTACGGGCGGACCGGTCGCCGCTCCTTGTTGGGCAAACGATGGGATTGAAGATAACGCTACGAGCGTGAAGATGAACGGCGCTACGTCACTGAACCGTCGCATTCGCATTCTTCTTGCATTATAGGCTGCGTGTTTCGGAACTGGTCTTCGACTCAACCTGGAGTCAACTCAAATACCGGATAGCTCTGCACAATCTCGCTAAACGCTTCCGCCGGCGAACCCGCGGGGACCGGAAAAAATGTTTGCACTTCGCGCTTGAACTGATCGAGGTATGCCCTGAGGATTTCTGGCTTGTCCGTGTCAGCCACCGGGCGCAAATGAAATGCTAGCCGCCTGCTCCCCTTCTTGAGAGTCACTTCACCCGCAGCCTCTGCATTGCGAACCCATTGCGCCCGTCCTCGCGGCGCAACCAAATATTGCTTTCCGTTCAGCTCCAGCAAATTAACCGGTGTGGAATAAATCTTCCCCGTCTTGCGGCCGCGGACTTGTAACAGATACTTGTCGCGAAAGCTGACACCGATCCCAATCAAAAATCCAAAAGTACGATTGAATATGCGTTCTATGCCTGTAGGTTTTCGAAAGGGCGGCGGATTGGAGTTCATAATCGGGGCCCAATAGACTTCAGCCAGAATCAAGTCGATTGTAACCCGGGTGGTCCATCTGCAAGCTACAATGAGCCGTGTCGAATTCTTCTGCGAAGCGATCTTCACATCAAACGACAGAGCAGGCGGCGAAGCTGCGGCGTTCGACCTTGCAGCAATACAAAATGGAAGCCACCGGCATGCTCATCATTGCCGTGCTCATTCTCGCCATAACCCTGGCTCGCTACTGGCATAGTATTTCCTGGAGCATCCGCTGACGTGCCAGACGATCCTCTGCTGGTCGTTTTGCTCGGACCCACCTCAAGCGCGAAAACCGCCCTTTCGCTGGTTCTCGCCGAGCGCTTTCACGGAGAGATCGTAAATTGTGACTCGGTCGCGATGTATCGCGAATTTGAAATTGGCACAGCCAAGCCCACAATCGCCGAACGGGCACGCGTTCCACATCACTTGTTTGATTTCGTTGATGCTGGGAGCTATATCACTGCGGGCGAATATTCGAAGCGTGCCCGCAACGTGCTTGGGGAAATAAAGGCGAGAGGGGCTCTGCCCATCGTAGTCGGCGGAACTGGCCTTTACATCAGAGCCCTCTTAGATGGCTTGTTCTCCGGCCCCAAACGGTCGGAACACTTGCGCGACAGACTACGCCAGCGTGCGCAGTGTCGAGGCAGTGCTTATCTGCACAGTGTTTTATCGCGACTCGATCGAACGGCTGCGGAAAAGATTCATGCGAACGATACTCCGAAGCTGATTCGTGCCATCGAAGTCTGCATTACCTCGCGCCAGAAAATGAGTGAACTGTGGCAGAGAGGCCGCGATCCCCTGACAGGATTTCGCGTGCTGCGTGTCGGATTGGATCCACCCCGCCAGGAACTTTACGGCCACATAAACCAGCGTGCCGAACGAATGTTTGACGCAGGCCTGGTAGATGAAACGCGGCAGCTGCTCGAGAAGTATGGGGGAAAGGCCACTGCTTTGACAGCCCTTGGCTACCGGCAAGCGGTGCAATTCATCCGACGCGACACTGATTATTCAACTGCGATTCAGCTAACACAGCAAGCTCATCGCAACTACGCTAAACGGCAGATGACGTGGTTCCGTCGTGAGCCGGATGTAGCGTGGCTCAAAGGATTCGGCGACGACGAACGAATTCAGCACGATGCGATTTCTTTGATCGAAAATAAAATCAATCCTCGACTTGCGTAGGGACAGGCCGCCCTCGGCTGTCCAGTCGAGCGTAGCTCGACAAGTTCCGCCAATGCTGTTCAGATTTATCGTCCGAACAATCGGGGATCTACCTCGTCGTGGTATCTTCTGCGTGATGTCCAGAAACACTATTGTACGAGCCGTTCTTCTCTTTGTACTCGTCTCGTGTTCATTCGCTGGAACGAAGTATCAGCAGGCCCGCCCTATTCATCTCGATCGAGATGGTCAAAAGTGGGCTGAGAAGACTTTACGCAAACTTTCACCCGAAGAAAAAGTTGGACAACTCTTCATGATCTGGGTGCGGGCTGAGTTCCTGAATGTAGACAGCCCGCAATATCTGCAACTGCGCGATTCCATGCTGAAATATCACATTGGCTCATTTGCCATGACCGTGCCCTATGAGCCGCCATTTCTTTACAAGAGTCTCCCCTATGAAGCCGCGGTGCTCATAAACCGTTTACAGCAGGACTCTAAGCTCCCTCTGTTCATTGCGGCTGATTTTGAACGAGGAATAACCATGCGCATCAATGGGGGAACGATATTTCCCTCGGCGATGGCATTCGGTGCGGCTGGAAAACTTGAGTATGCCGAAGCTTTCGGCCGGATCACCGCTCAGGAATCCCGCGCCATTGGAGTGAATTGGAATTTTTTCCCAGTGGCTGACGTAAATTCGAATCCGGCCAATCCCATCATCAACACGCGTTCCTTCGGAGAAGACCCGCAACTAGTCGGCGATATGGTCGCGTCTTACATTCGGGGCGCGCATGAGAACGGAATGTTGACCACCGCAAAACACTTTCCCGGGCACGGCGACACCGCGACTGATTCACACTTAGGCGTTGCCCAGGTCACCGGCGACATGCAAAGGCTTCAGACCACGGAACTCGCGCCCTTTCGCAAAGCCATTGCCGCCGGCGTGGATTCCGTCATGGTCGCTCACGTAACCGTCCCCGCTCTCGATCCAGATCCCAACCATGTCGCCACAACGTCTCCCGCAATCGTTTCCGGACTCCTGAAGAAGCAGCTTGGTTATAAAGGAATCGTAATCACAGACGCGCTGGATATGGCCGGCCTCACCTCTCTTTACAGAAACGATATCGGACGCGCAGCCGTGGATGCCTTTAAGGCAGGGGCTGACGTACTGCTCATTCCGGCCGACCTGGATGCCTCGGTCGAGGCCACGCTGAAAGCGGTTCGTAGCGGCGAAATCTCAGAGGACCGCCTGAATGAATCGGTGCTGAAAATTTTGCAAGCCAAAGCATCTCTCGGATTACAAAAGGCGAGGCTGGTAGATATAAGCAAAATACCTCAGATGGTTGGAAAACCAGAGAACCTCGCCCTGGGTCAGGAAATCGCCGATCACGCCGCGACTCTTGTGCGTGATAACGGCACCGTGCTGCCCTTGAAGAAAACAGGAACTGTGCAGCCGAGTCTTCCGTATCAAAAAGTGCAGGAAGCGAGCGACAGGGTCGTTCTGGTCATATTCTCAGAAGATGTGCGAACTACATCGGGCCGCACTTTGGAAAAGGAGATTCGCCGGCGTGTCCCCGATGTTACTGTAATTTATGTTGATTCGCGCACAGCTAACGCAATGTCAGACGCAGTTCTGAGAGCCGCAACTCAAGCGCAATCGGTGGTCGCCGCCGTGTTCATGGTTCCAACCGCGGGAAAAATCATGAAAGCCGATAATGGCGCCATAACGAACTCCGTTGCCATGGCAAACTCCAGCGGGTTGCTGCTACAAAATGTTTTGGCTCATGACGCACAGAAAACGATTGTCGTTGCCGCTGGAAATCCTTACTTGGCACAAGACTTTCCCGATATGCAGAATTATTTGTGCACGTTTTCAGACGAAACTGTTTCCGAGATCAGCGCCGCCAAGGCGCTTTTTGGAGAGATTGAAATTCGCGGACATTTGCCGGTTAGCATTCCTGACATCGCCGCCAGGGGCGCCGGAATTGATCGTGCACCGAGTTCAAATTGAGGAGATCAGAATGAATATCGCGCATAAATCGGCGCCAGCGGTTGCATTGCCTTTGTTGTTAGTTTTGCTTTTGTCTGCTTGCAGCGTAAACGTTAAGAAAAACGACAATGGCGAAGACAAGAACGTTGATATCAACACGCCCATGGGTGGAATCCACGTAAGCAATGACGCCGATGTGCGCGATACCGGGCTGTCTGTGTATCCCGGTGCGCGGCTAAAGCTTAAAGACAACGATGGAGATCAAAAGAGCGCCAACGTCAATATTTCAGGCTTCGGGTTCGGCGTAAAAGTAGTAGCTGTTGAGTATGCGTCTGATGATCCTCCCGCCAAATTAATTGCTTTTTATCAAGATCAGCTGAAGAAATTCGGCAACGTTCTCCAATGTCGAAGCAATGGACACGTGAACTACACTCGCTCTAGCGAGGGGAACGATTCCAAGCAACTCAAGTGCGAGGGCGACAATAACGGCAAGAACGTGGAACTAAAGGCGGGCACCGAGGATAATCAGCACATCGTCGCCATCGAACCTGACGGAAGCGGATCGAGTTTTACCCTCGTCTACGTTCGCACCCACGGGAAAGACACTTCGATCTAGAAGATTCATTGCGGAATTTAGAATTTTTATTGCTAAATAAAGACGGGCTATCGCAAGCACGAACGGCAGCCCTCCCTGTCTTGCCTCCTTCGACGCCAGTGCTGTAACTTGAAAGCGGTGGAACATCCTTGCTACCAGTGTGGCGCAGCCGTCGAAGACGGCACCGCCTTTTGTGCGCATTGCAGCGCTCCTCAGATCAGAGTGGTGACGGCTGACAGCATGCCGCCCAGCGAGGCCGTCCTCGAAATTACTGCCCATCGAACCTCCTATTCTGGATCGGCGCATCGTTCTCGAGGGGAATGGGGGCATGCCCTTCCGGCCGCTTTCCTCGGAATGCTGATCGCAACTGCCCTCTCCACCGTTGTTCGCGGAGCCCTTGGGCTTGGCCTTCTGGCGGCTGGATTTCTTTCCGTCTACTTCTATCGCAGGCGCAATCCCTTCGTACACCTCTCTCTGAAACTTGGAGCGCGATTAGGCGCTATTAGCGGCGTCTTAGGGTTTGGAATCACCGCCATCGCCTCGGCCACCGCCATGGCCGTGTTGCATTCAGGGGGCGAAATTCACGCTCTCATGTTGAAGGCGGTTCAGCAGTATGTCTCGCGTAACTCAGATCCGCAAATGCAACAGGTTCTTGAGTTCTATGCCAGTCCGCAAGGCTTCATCGTCATGCTGGTTGTGGGCTCAATCATGATGCTCATACTTTTCCTGACTCTATCCAGCATGGGAGGCGTAATCGGAGCAGCGGTCCTGAAGAGGAAAGATTCAATCTAAGCTTGTGCTCGGGTAATGGCTCAGTGAGGAATTGTCTAAAGGTAAGGCGTCATCCCGAGCTTGCGAGGGATCTTGCGCGTGGCGGATCCCTCTTAAACGCAAGACCCACCGTGCTGCACGCAAGATCCTTCGGGACTGAAGTCTCTCAGGATGACTTCGAGGCAGGGAGTTTTTCAAACTGAGTCATTGCGTGTGCTCGATGCGCCTTGCTCCACCCCGTACCTCCCGCGTATGATGCAGCGTTCATGACTCCCGGAGAGCATTCACAATCAAACTTGCGGCATAAGGCGCAGCTCATGTCTGCGTCCGAAATCGAACGCACCCTCGTGCGGCTGGTGCACGAGATCATTGAAAAGAACGATGGGGCAGCCGAACTGGGCCTCGTTGGGATTCGCAGGCGTGGAGTGTTTCTCGCGCAGCGGCTGGGACAGATGATTCAACGCATCGAAAAAACACCAATTCCTGTTGGCACTCTCGATATTACTCTTTATCGTGACGATCTATCCACACTGGGTCACAAACCGGTAGTACAGAAAACGGAGATGGAGTTTTTAATTACGGGGAAAACCATCGTTCTGGTTGACGATGTACTTTATACCGGACGCACGACCCGAGCTGCGCTCGATGCGTTATTTCATCACGGCCGTCCCAAAAGAGTGCAGCTGTGCGTTTTGATTGACCGGGGGCATAGAGAGTTGCCGGTCGAAGCCACGTTTGTCGGCCGCAAGGTTCAAACGACCGAGCGGGAGATTATCGAGGTTCAGTTAAAAGAACTGGATAACGCAGAAAAAGTTCTGCTGGTGGAAAAGCCAGAATAGAACCATGCTTACAGACTCGGATTCGAACGAGTAATGGTGATGGGAGCAGTAAGAGCTAGCAAGCCAGGTCTCTACTCAACGGAATTGCCTTTGCAAAGCGGCATCTCACAGGCTACATGATCGCCATCGGGAAAAATCAATCGCCAAACGCTTCGGGAATTGCGTCCGGTTCGCTCCTTGGAATCGAACACATGCCCGCGGCTGAGATCATGTCTCTCCTAAAAGGGGCCTCGCGGATGAATCCACGCAGAAGCCGTCCTATGTTGCGTGGCAAACGGGTGCTGCTTTTATTTTACGAACCGTCCACTCGCACTCGAAGTTCCTTCGAAATCGCGGCGAAGTCGCTCGGCGCCATAACCACCCTGGTTCAATCCAGCGGATCGAGTATTGAGAAGGGCGAATCTTTGCTGGACACCGTTTATACGTTGCGGGCGGTCGGCGCCGATATCCTGGTGATACGCCATCCCAATGCGGGCGCTCCGTTGCTCGCAGCGCGCCATCTGGATATCCCCGTGATCAATGCCGGCGACGGAATGCACGAACATCCCTCGCAGGCGCTGCTGGATGCTTACACCATCCTGCGTCACAAAAAAACTCTGAACGGGTTGCGCATCACCATCGTGGGCGACATTTACCACAGCCGGGTGGCTCGGTCAGCTATTCATCTGTTTAGCAAATTCGGGGCGAGGATTACGCTCTGCGGGCCGCCTGACTTCTTGCCCGACCTTGCAGCCACCCTGGTGCCCGGATTACACCTCAGCCGCACCGTAGAAGACGCCGTGCGAGGCGCGGATGCCGTGATGGTGCTGCGAGTTCAAAAGGAGAGGCTCGCCGGAAAGAAGATCAGTCTCCAGGAATACATTCTGAAATATCAAATCACTCCGGAACGAATTAAGTTGGCCAAGAAGGATGCGTTGATGATGCATCCGGGCCCTATTGTGCGGGGTCTTGAGCTGACGTCTGAAGTTGCGGACTGCCCGCAATCGGCGATCGTCGAAGAAGTACAAAATGGGGTTCCCGTCAGAATGGCAATCCTGGTTCGGGCCTTGGGAAGAGGCAAAGGCGGCCGGTGAACCAAAAAAAAACAGGCAGTCTGATGATTCGTGGCGGTCACGTTATAGATCCCGCTGCGAAGCTCGACGCGTCTCTCGACATTCTTCTGCGCGATGGGCGTGTCGCGGAGATCGCCCCTCCCAATAAATTACGGGATGCGAATAGCGAAACTTTCGACGCGCGCGGGCTGATTGTTGCCCCGGGCTTGATTGATTTGCACGTCCATCTGCGCGAGCCTGGTCAAAGCTATAAAGAAACCATCGCCACAGGCACTGCAGCGGCTGCCGCCGGAGGATTTACGTCTGTCTGTTGCATGCCGAATACGCTTCCAATCGTTGATTCTCCGGAGTGGGTCACATGGCTTCAACTTCCCGACCGCCGCGCCGTGGTGAATGTTTTCCCCATCGCCGCTGCGACTCAAGCCAGCAAAGGCGCAGTCCTCACCGATTTTCGTGCGCTACAGCGCGCCGGAGCCGTCGCCATCAGTGACGATGGAAGACCCATCCTCAACGACGCCATCATGCGCGAGACTTTACGGCTCGCCGCCGAGATCGGAATACCCGTCATCCAGCATGCTGAAGATACGCGCGTTACCGAGCATTGCTCGATGAATGAGAGTCCCACTTCATTCCGGCTTGGCTTGCGTGGCATGCCAGCCTCTGCCGAAGCTTCCATCGTCGAACGGGACGTGCAACTCGCTCAACAGTTCACTGGATCACGCATTCACGTCGCACATATTTCCACGGCTGACGCTTTAAAGGTTGTTCGCCGTGGGAAACGCAGCAATATCCGCGTCACCTGCGAGGTTACCCCGCATCACTTCAGTCTTGTGGACGAGAACGTTGGGGATTACGACACGAATTTCAAAATGAATCCGCCATTACGCTCCGGCGCGGATCGCGAAGCAATCCTAGTTGCTTTGGCTGACGGAACAATTGATGCCATCGCCACCGATCACGCCCCACATGCTCTGCACGAAAAAGTGGTTGAGTTTGAGCGTGCCATGTTCGGAATCACCGGGTTGGAAACGGCGCTCGCTCTCGCCATTACCAGGTTGCACCGCGAACATAAAATTCCATTGGCTCGGATCGTCGAACTTTTCACCTCTGGCCCTGCCCGCGTGCTCAATTTGAAAGGACGCGGCAGCCTGGCTCGCGGAAATCATGCCGACGTCACTATCTTCGACCCCAAAAAGCGATGGACCTTCGATGTAAGTAAGTCGCGTTCAAAGTCGCATAACTCGCCGTTTGATGGATGGCAGCTCACCGGGAAGGTGATTGCAACAATCGCAGGCGGACGGATCGTACACCGAGCCGATTGAATTCGCGGCGGTCCAATACTTTCATACGTTGTCAGATAGAATGGTGAGACTCAGGAAATCAGTTCACCGACCAACGGCCAAGGACCAACGACCAACGACGCCTCTACCGCATGAAGAAAAATGATTTGAAACAGCAAGTATCCGCAGCCATTGCCGCCTGCCAGGAAAAAAAAGCGGAAGACATCTCAATTCTTGAGCTTGAAAAAGGCTCGGGAGCCTTCACCGACTATTTCGTAGTTTGCAGCGGAACCAATCCCCGGCAAATTCAGGCGATTTCCGACGAGGTTGAGGATAGGCTCAAAAAAGCTGGCCTTCGCCCGGCTCACGTAGAAGGCTACAAACAGGCAGAATGGATTCTGATTGATTACGTGGACTTCGTAGTGCACATATTCACCGAGAAGGCCCGCCAATATTACGATTTGGAACGCTTGTGGAAGTCGGCCAAGAAACTGCGCCCTTCCGAACTCGTGGCTCCTCCTCGCGTCCGAAGCAAAACCGCGCCAACAACCGCGAAGCGAAAGAAACGCGCCTGACCCTGTTTTTCGTGCTTAAATCTGTCTGGTGAAATTGACCATCGCGTGGATTGGAAAAACTAAAGACCCCGCCATTCGGGATCTCACAGATAAATATCTGAAGCGGCTCGCCTACTACGCCACCATCGAGGGAAAAGCTTTTAAAGACGAAACCACCCTTCTGACATCATCCGGTCGGGGCGGAAATGCCCCAAGCCCTCTTTTGATCGCACTAGACAGCAGCGGAAAGCAGCTCTCGTCGGAAGATCTAGCTCAATTTCTGCGCAAACATCAGGAGAGCGGTTCGGCTGCCCTCCTATTCGCCGTCGGGCCCGCCGATGGCTTCGGCGAGCACGTATTACAGAAGGCGTCTTTCACACTCTCATTAGGCAGAATGACCTTATCGCATGAACTGGCGCGGGTCGTGCTTCTCGAGCAACTCTATCGCGCCTTTACCATCTTGAAAGGACATCCTTATCACACTGGCCATTAATAAGGCCGGTGAATTGATTACCACAGACCCGCGACGGCAGGAATTAGCTCTGTACCTTCGGTATGTTTCGCTCGGCGGCGCGCCCCGTTAAATTCATTTAACGAAACATCCGAGGATCCCAATGAAAAATCCAATTGACGTGATTCGTACCAAGGAACAGGAAATTAACCGCGTAAAGAAAGAAATTGATGCCCTCCGCATCGCGTCGCAGTTGCTCGGAGATGAGTGCCAGCCGGCAAAAACCCCGTCCCCCGATCTGCGCAAATCACTCGAAGTGCATTAGAAATCCGCGTTTCCAATGGAGCCGGGCGTCCCGCCCGGCAGGACTGGCGAGGACGCCCGTCTCCATCCATCCTGCGAGGTACAATCAATCGTCCACAAACATGGAAGACATTCGTCGTGGTCTGATCATGGTGAATACCGGGCCCGGCAAGGGTAAAACCACCGCAGCCATGGGAACAGCGCTACGGGCGGTGGGCCAGGGTATGCGCGTGCTGATGCTTCAATTCTTGAAAGGCTCGTGGCACTACGGCGAACTCGACGCCGTCGAGTCATTCGGCAACAAATTCGTGATGAAGCAAATGGGACGCGGCTTTGTGAAAGTCGGCGCCGAAAAGCCCGATCCAGAAGATGTAAAGATGGTGGAGGAAGCCTGGGCTGAAAGCGAAAAAGCCATTCAATCCGGCGAGTGGGACCTTGTTATCCTGGATGAAATCAACTACGCGATCAGCTACGGCATGTTAGATCCGTCGAGAGTCGTTGAAAGCCTCAAGAAAAAACCCGAGATGCTGCATATAATCTTAACCGGGCGGAACGCTCATCCGGCAATTGTCGCAGTTGCCGACACAGTCACAGAAATGCGCCAGGTGAAACACGCCTACGAAAAAGGAGTGATGGCACAAAGAGGAATCGAGTACTAACATTGGGTAATTGAGTAATTTTGTAATTGAAGATCAAACCTAAAATTCAATCAATTTGCGAGAGTGCGACTTTGATTTTCAATTACAAAATTACCCAATGACCCGATGTTATGACTTTGATTTTCAATTACCCAAATACAAAATTACTCAATTACCAAATCCTATGACCTGGTTTAAACGGCAATCCGGCGATCTGGAAAACTCGGGCGAAAAGAAAGTCCGTACAGAAGGGCTGTGGGTAAAGTGTGACAGTTGCCGGCAGATCATCTGGAAAAAAGACCTTGAGGACAACCTGAATGTTTGCCCGAAATGTGACAAGCATTTCCGGATTACTGCGCAGGAGCGCCTCGCGCACTTGCTCGACGACAACCAATATGAGGTATCCGATGCCGGGCTGACTTCGACTGACCCCCTCAAGTTTGTGGATTTGAAAACCTACGCCTCTCGTCTTGCGCAGGCTCAAGCGACAACCGGCCTGAATGACGCGGTGATCAATGCCCGCGGAAAACTGAATGGACGTCCGGTAATTATCAGCGCGATGGAATATTCGTTCATCGGCGGCAGCATGGGCGCCGTGGTAGGCGAGGCGATTACGAGAGCCATCGAAAAAGCTACTCAAACTCGCACGCCCATCATTATCGTTTCGGCATCCGGCGGCGCCCGCATGATGGAAGGCCTCATCAGCCTCATGCAGCTGGCAAAAATCTCCGCCGCCCTGGCCCGTCTTGATGAAGCCAAAATACCTTACATTTCGGTTCTCACCGACCCTACCACCGGCGGCGTGACCGCCTCATTCGCAATGCTCGGCGATTTGAATATTGCGGAACCAGGCGCGCTGATCGGATTCGCCGGCCCCCGCGTGATCGAGCAAACCATCCGTCAGAAGCTTCCCCAAGGTTTTCAACGGAGCGAGTTTCTTTTAGAGCATGGAATGCTCGATGCCGTCGTCCATCGCAAGCAGATGAAGTCCTACATCGCGCGCGCCCTGGAATTCATGGAACAGCCATCCATGGCTGGCCAGGCTTCGGCTTAAGACACCGCAAACCTGAGTTTGGGACTCACGTAGGCCGATGTGTCCCTGTCTGGGGAGTGAGCGAATAGCTCGTCAGCCTTGGATTCAAGGGGCAAAACCGGGAACACTTGCACTACGAGCACTTGCACCGAATGTGCAGGTTTATGCGCTACTGATTCCTACCAACGTCCGTGCGGTGTGGCGCGCGACGAATTAAGCCTATATTTCACAATCTCTTGCCCGTCGAATTTCCCGGCAGCCAATGTAACGCCATTTGGCCGTCCGCATGCTTCTCCCCATTGCAACAAAGAGGTCGTAATAGTTTGATTACTCCAAGTTTTGAACATTTCACACTGAGTCGTTCCATGGTTATGGAGCGGCGCCCGCACTGTGCCTCCTGATTCCTTCCTTCCAGCCTCTTTAAAATGATGGCCCTAGAAATAGGGCCACTTTTTTGGATTTGTGGAGAGACGAGCGTCCCCGCCTGTCGGGTCGGGCGAGAACGCCCGACGCTCCATTGAAATTAAATAAGAAAGGGAATGGGATGACTGGCTTCGTACGCCGAAATCTCTGATTCGTGCCGTAACGTCAAACCGATGTTGTCTAAGCCGTTGAGTGAACGGTGTCGCGTTGATTCCTCAATCTTGAAATGTGTGGCAAAGCCATGGTCGTCCGTTACTGTTAAATTCAAGAGATCTACAACGAGTTGATAGTCTGGGATTTCCAGGGCACGTTTCAGTATGTCGGCCACCTGATCTTCAGGAAGAACTACCGTTAACACGCCATTCTGGACGCAATTGTTGGCAAAGATATCCGCAAAAGATGGCGCGATTACTGCCCTGAATCCGAAATCCTCCAGCGCCCACACCGCGTGTTCGCGGGATGATCCACACCCGAAGTTTTTTTCCGCAACCAGAATGCTCGCGCCGGAATAACGAGGTTGATTCAGCACAAATGACGGATCAAGATTCCCGTTTTTTCCTCGCCGCCAGTCAAAGAACAGAAACTCGCCAAATCCGGTCCGCTCAATTCGCTTTAAGAATTGTTTAGGAATAATTTGATCGGTATCCACGTTTGCCCGGGTGAGAGGCGCGACCCGCCCTTTGTGAACTCGAAACGGCTGCATGATTTTCCTCGCCGAAACAACATTACTGAAAACGCCAGTTACGGATATCGGTAAAATGCCCGGCAATAGCCGCCGCGGCCGCCATCATCGGGCTGACCAGATGCGTGCGGCCTCCGCGTCCCTGGCGTCCCTCAAAGTTGCGATTGCTCGTCGAAGCGCATCGCTCTCCCGGCTGCAAAATGTCTGGATTCATTCCCAAACACATCGAGCATCCGGATTCACGCCACTCGAATCCTGCTTCCTGGAAAATTTTGTGCAGTCCCTCTTTTTCGGCTTCGCGCTTCACCGTCTGCGACCCAGGCACAACCATAGCGCGAACATTCGGATTCACATGATGCCCCTTAGCCACGCGCGCAGCAGCCCGCAAATCTTCCAACCGCGAGTTCGTGCAGGATCCTATGAACACGCGATCCACCGAGATGTCTTCCATGCGGGTTCCCGGTTCTAGGCCCATGTACTCAAGCATGCGCCCCATGGCTTCGCGGTCGCCGTTCTCCAGTTCGCTCAACTCTGGTACATGACCGCCAACGGAAACCACCATCCCAGGATTCGTGCCCCACGTAACAAAAGGCTCCAGTCTCGAGGCATCTATTTCGATTACCGTGTCGTAATGCGCGCCTTCATCGGAAGCCAGGGCTCGCCATTTCGATACCGCGCTATCCCATTCAGCGCCGCTGGGCGCGAAACGGCGTTCCTTCATGTATGCAAAGGTCGTTTCATCAGGCGCAACCATTGCAGCGCGCGCTCCGGCTTCAATACTCATATTGCAGAGAGTCATTCGCCCTTCCATGGATAGCGCTCGCACGGCGTTGCCGCCGTACTCAATCACGTGACCGGTCGCACCATCGGTCTTGATCTGTCCGATCACACCTAACGCGAGGTCCTTTGAAGTGACGCCCTCTGCGAGCCTTCCGCTCACATGAATCAGCATCGTCTTCGGCTTGCGTTGCGGGAGGCACTGCGTCGCGAGAACGTGCTCGACTTCAGAGGTTCCAATGCCAAATGCCAGGGCACCAAACGCCCCATGCGTGCTGGTGTGGCTGTCGCCGCAGACGATCGTCATTCCCGGCTGTGTCAACCCAAGCTCGGGACCGATCACGTGCACGATGCCCTGCTCGGCGGAATCCATGTCAAACAAGGGCACGTCGAAATCTTTGCAATTTTTTTGTAGTGCCTCGATTTGCCGTTTCGCGATCGGGTCAAAGATCGGCGTGCCCCGGGGCTCAGTGGGAATATTGTGATCAACAGTCGCCACGGTGCGATGAGGCTGGCGCACTCGCCGCCCTGCAACCCGCAGCCCTTCGAACGCCTGCGGCGAAGTGACTTCGTGGACTAAATGCAGATCAACATAAAGGAGCGGCAACCGCTGGTCTGGATGACAAACCAGGTGCGCATCCCAAATCTTCTCGAATAAATTGCGTTTTTCCACTATGTATATTTTAGCAACAATCGCTAGATGGGGCAGTTTTTTAGCGCGATACGACTCCCGCGGGTGCCTCGTTCAAGCTCCGCTTGGGCGGGGATTTTAAGGTTCGTAAGAGCGAGAACCCGCGGCCAAACGTTCGGTGCCGCCCCCCAAGTTTGCATGCGCAATATAGAAGACCACCATGGATAATGCTCCAACCAGCGGCACCATAAACCCTACTCTCAAGCTTCCGAAATGAGTTGAAAGCGCGCCTACCGCCCAGGGCAATACCGCTCCGCCGAAATTCCCGCAGGAAAAAATCAAGCCGCTGATGCGCGGCGCTACATCGCCAAACCAACTCGTCAACAAAGACACACTGATTGGAAAAACTGATGACAGCCCCAATCCTGAGATTGCCGCTCCAACTATAATGGTCGGCATGGCTTTCGCTGCGATCAGCGTCACTATCCCCGCAGCGGCCAATGCGACTCCAGCGGTTGCCAGTCGGGTTTCGCGGATGTGCCGCAGAGCCAGCGGGGCGGAGAAGCGTCCCAGCAGAAGCGCGCCCCAAAAAAAAGAAGGCGTAATAGCCCACAAAGCGTGCGCATCAATGCGGCGCGCGTAGGACGCCACCCATCCTCCGACAGAATTCTCTGTTCCTACATATATGAAAAACAATCCCGCCACAGTCGGCAGCAACCGGTTACTCCAAATCGTGGAGTGCGGAGCTTTCGCGTTCGTATCACCCCTTGCTGCGCCGTCCCCGGTGAACCGCACCGCCGAGATGTAAGCTGCCAGCACAATCAGGCCGATTGCAGTCCCATACAAAAAGTGGGGAATGTGGTGCGAGCGCTGTACCGACGCAACCAGCAGTGGACACGCCATCGCTCCCACGCCCCAACATGAATTGAGCAAATTCAGCGCGGAGGCCGCCCTGTGCGGATTAGTTCGTGCGATCCGGAGATTTACAGCGGGCGTATTAATGCCGAAGCCGAGGCCAAAAATACAAACTGAAATAATTCCAAACGTCCAATTGACACGCGAGAGTGCGCCAACGCCAACCGCCATTACAATTAGGCTAAACAGTATCGTAATTCGAGATCCAAACCGTCCTACCAGCACGCTCGATGACAGCATTCCGCCGATGGACGCCGCAAACTGCGCGGTAAATAAATATCCGGCTTGCGCGTCATTCAGCGCCCATCGCGCTGATAATATGGGAAGCAGCGGGCCTAAGAGGGTCATCACGACGCCCGTGATTACGAAGTCAAGATAAAGCAAACCGACGCCGCTAATGGGTTGTTTCTTGGGGGATTCGGTTATTCCGGCTGGCATAGGCTAGACATGGATCGAGCGGGGCTTAGTTAATTGATATCATTCCCGGGCAAACATTGATAATCAATAAAAGCACAGATTAAACAGCTAGACGTCTTGTCAGGATAGTCGAGCGCAGCTCGCCAGATAATGATTAACGATAAACGCATCGCCGTAGTCCTGCCCGCCTACAACGCCGAAAAAACGTTGCAGGCCACGGTGCGCGAACTGCCCGAGACCGTGGATATTCGCATACTCGTTGACGATCACAGTTCCGACAAGACTGTTGAACTTGCCGAACAATTAGGACTCAAGTGCTTCATTCACGATCGAAACTACGGCTATGGACGCAATCAGCAAACCTGCTATCGAGAAGCACTGGCCGAAGGCGCGGATGTGATCATCATGTTGCATCCTGACTATCAGTACACGCCGCTGTTGGTTACCGCGATGGCGAGCATGGTCGCCTATGGGGTTTACGACGTTGTCTTGGGATCGCGAATCATAGGCGGGCAAGCTTTGCGCGGAGGGATGCCTTTTTACAAGTATGTCGCAAACCGTTTCCTGACCGCGTTCGAGAATCTGTTTCTGGGAATCAAGCTCTCCGAATACCACACTGGATATCGCGCCTTCAGCCGCGACGTGCTCATGGCTTTGCCTCTGTTGGAAAATTCCGACGATTTCGTTTTCGACAATGAAGTGCTCGCGCAATGCGTTCATTTCAATTTCCGCATCGGCGAAGTCTCGTGCCCCACTAAGTATTTCGAGGAGGCATCTTCCATCAACTTTAGCCGTAGCGTGAAATATGGCTTGGGCGTATTGGCCACGACGATGAAGTTTGCCTTGCAGAGAATCGGCGTAGCGCACTTCAGGATTTTTAATTCGAAGGGCCGCAAGCTCGAACCCGGATTCACCACCTATTACGCGAGAGGCGCCGTCGGCAAGGCACAGTGAATTCGCAAACTCACGTAGGACAGCCGCCCTCGGCTATCCAGCCCGGCAAGGCCCGGCAGTAGTGGTTAGTTTCATTTTGCGACTAACGCTGAGTGCAGATAGCCACTGATGCTCTTAGGACGTACCTGAACGTTATCGAAGATGCATTCGAGAGCAATTGCGACTATGCGATGCTTCACAAGATTCATAGTGCGCCAACTGAGAACGAAACGCGTTACCCTCTCGCAACGTGCATCGGCTGCGACCTGAAAACCGTGAGCGGTATTCCAGACCCAAATGTTTTCTACTTCTTTCCTGGAACGGCAGAATTGGACTGATCGCACAACGATGCGGCGCTACACTCGCCTGTCCAGTGGATTGTCCCGGAAGCTACAGAACCACGCGGCTGCTACGGCACTCAATTATTTCGCCCACAATTTTATCAAAATTCATCGTACACTTCGCATGAGTCCAGCAATGGCCGCTCCGTGACAGATCGGCTTTGGAACGTAGAAGATTTGGTTACCCTCTGGGCTACCGAACAGCGGGGGCGGAAAGAGCGGCGTAAATGAAGTGGCTTTTGCGACTGCTGGCATTGGCTAGTACTAACGTGTGTGGCATCTTTTTGCTAACCTTCATTTGCCTGCTACCAAGGAACTACAACTACGAGCATCACCGCTTTCTTCCCTTCATCAAAGACGGCATGCCTACTGTAATCTTTGTCGGTCTTGGCTTCTTGTGTTCCGGAACTCTTTATCTCTATCTCGCGCGAAAGATGCGGCCGAATTCAAAGTAGCCTCCTACCAAGCCCGGCAGTAAGCTCTTCATTTTTTCTTGGAAATTAGTCCTAATAGCCTGCTTGCAAAGTCGTCCGAGAATCCGAACCGCGCCTTGGCTCTCGAATAGAGATCCACAGCCTTCTTATCCAACCAGATCAGCACGGCCTTGCTAAAACCATCCCCAGGACGCGCCCTATAGTTCGTCGAACGTACCGAAATTTTCTCATCCGTGCTGACCGTGTAGTAGTAGAGTGCAAGACTCTTCCGCGACTGATTTTCGGGGCACGTCAACGGTTCAGGAAAGCCATGAAAAGAATTTTCGTCGGTATTGAAAATCAGCGCTGTATTTAACAGCGGCGGATATTTCGCGACACAATGTTTCATCTGCCGGTCCCACAACTCGATCGAACCTCCCCATCGCTCATCCCAGCCTTTGTTGAGGTAAACAATCAGGTTCACTCGCCGGCGCCAGTTCTTGTGGTAGTGGTGCATGCTGAAGTCGGTGTGCACGTTCAGGAACCCGCCCTTGCTCGATTGATGCAGGCCTCCACCTTCCAGCGAGGGATCGGCCACCAGATCCGGAATCCCGGTAAGTTCGGATAACCATTCCACGAACTCCGGAGAATTTAATTCGTCCGTCACCTTACCCAGACTAGGCGGAAAAAGAAGGCGCTTGTTCAGCCCAAGCTTGTTTTCATTCTGGTGCTTGTATTGCGTCCACGCATCGGTGTTGGGATTGGGGAATTCGAGCGCCACGGAGCGCGCAACTCGCGGATCAAGAAAATCGCGCAAGAAAACGTGCGGTCCGGGCTCATTTTCGCGGTATGTCTTTGCCAGCGGAGCTATATCTGCACTCCACTTCCAATAAGATATTTCTGGTTTTTCAGCCAATTGTGCTTGAGCCATCAGTCCTCTTCTTGATTCTCGTCGCCATCCGGCGTGCAAAATCTTGGCGTCACTCGAACGCTGGTTTTTTGAGAACTCTTAAATATAACAGGGCGCAGACACGGTCTTGCATAGCCCCAGTGTTTTAGCCTATCCGGCAAACCCTTACATCCAGGTTCCAGTAGGGGCAATCCCTACCTATCGGAAAGGGATATTGCGTCACGATCCAGTTCACTCCGTACTGTGCATTCAGCCTTTGAAAGTCCTGCTCGTGGAAGTGCGCCCACCCGCTCTGAGCCTGAACTTGACTGAACCACTCCTCGGCCAGAGGAGGAAACATCGTGACGGCACCGCTATCCTTAACGGCGTCAACCAGCATGCTTCTCTCCGCAATAGCCCGAAAGCCATGGGAATCTTCCCCCGCGATCCGCATATGCTCCGGATCGAGTGCGAACATCGCATTCGCCGGCGTGTTTTGTTTTATCCACACAAACGCCTCCGCCCAGTTATTTCCCTCCGATTCGAGCGACCACTCGATATGCGGACTGGCAGGAAAAAGCGCAAGCTGCGCAATGAACATTCCAATGCACAAAGGAATAAACAATGCCGCCCACCGCCAGACCCGATTTCGCAAGACGTATTCGCCAAGAAATCCACCGCCAATCACAATCAACAGAATGTACAGCAGATGAAGGCTGCGCAGGGGTTGCAGCCGGGCAAGACTCTCGAACCGTGCGGGAATTGAAACCACCAATGCTCCAGCGAAATACACCAAGTCGTAAACAATCAGTGCCCGGCACACGAGTTCGACATTTCGCTGATTTCTGGAGCGCGCAATCTTGGCAAACCACCAAAACAATACAACCGGCGCCAGTATCCCCAGCCATTCGTACCACTGCCAATTCAAAATGTAGTGGAACGTGTGGTACAGCGTTGCCTGATGGTAAGCCATCGAGGGTTTTTGAAATGAAAACTCAATCGGCAAAAATAACCCCGCAACCGCCAAAGGACGACCCTCATTCTTCATCCATATGAGCAACACGCAGAAAGACAACGCAAACACAGACATCAACGGATGCACCGCCGCCGCAAAGATAATCCATAGGCCCATCGCGGCCCACTTGCGCTGAAGAGTCGCAGTGACCGCGAAAACAGCGGCAAATGCCGCCAGATTCCGCGGATTGGTGTACTGATCCAAAATGTAAAGCGCCGTTCCCGCCACAGGCAGCGTGAGCAGAGCCGCGACAAGACTCACGCTGCACCAGCGCGCACTCACAGTGTTAAAGCATTCAGCACTCAATTTCCAGCACGCCAGAAGCAGCAGGAAAATAGATCCGAACTCAAACGCGAGCAAGATCACATCGAGCGGTAGATGAGTTACCCGCACCGACGTGGCAACTAAATTTGGAAAGAGCGTTAAGTGTGCGTGCGAGGCAAAAAACTCGGAGTTGAAAGGAAACAGATCAGGATGCAGCATCTTCTCGACGCCCGGAAGATAAATTTCCGCATCTTCGACCCCAGGATGGTATCCGTGGATTAAAAAAGCTCCGCAAGAAAGAAGCAACAGGATGACAAGTTCTTTCAGTGTCGAGGAGTGCGAACGACCCTCTCGGGGAATATCCAATTTAGGAAGATCCAATCTATCCTTCCGGCCTTCGTCGTTTCGATTCGTGGCGGACACTGCGTCCTTCCACTAAATGGAGTAATTCTTCGGCAAGGTTCTTGGCGTGATCCCCCGCTCGCTCGAACGCCTGGGCCACCAATAGGAGATTCGTACTGTATTCTCGAGGGCGGCGGTCCGTGCTTTCCAGATGCCTCCGAAACATGGCGTGGCAAGCCTCGTCAATCCGGGAATCGTTTTGCAATACCCAGTTCGCCGGTTCAATTTCCCTCTTCACGAAGCCTTCATGAATGCGTTCAAGCATTTCTTGCAAAGTTGAAGACATTGCCAGCAAGTCGCGCTTATCGAAGGGAAGGAACCTGGACGTAACCAGCTGTAAGCGTTTGACCGCAGACCAGGTCAAATCCCCGATGCGCTCCAGATCGGTGATGAATTTAAGACATCCGAGAAGCTCCCGCGCTTCGGCTTCCGTCACATCGGTAATTGCGCCCGTAATCTTTTCGTCCACATTGCGCTCAATCCGGTCGAGTTCCTTTTCACAATCTTTCACCGCGAGAAAAGCCATTTTTGAAGAGTTCTCTACAAATTCGCTGGTGTTGGACGCGGAGTCCTTCGCCACCAGGCAAGCCTGGCGGATAAGATTAGTAAGTTCTTTAGTGGACTCCGGCGCACGGAAAGGTATTCGTCTGGTTGCGCTCATCGGGAATTTTACAACCGTCAAAAGCGAATCGTCGAAATCGAAATTGACCCGGTCAAGTATAGGACGGCTTTGCCCTTGAGTATTACACGTTCTCCCTTAAGCTCGCACCAGAGGTCTCCTTCGCGCTTTGAAAGTTGCCGCGCATGGAATTTCGTCTTGTTGAGCCGCTTCGCCCAGTAAGGAACAAGGGAACTGTGAGTGGACCCAGTGACGGGATCCTCCGGGATTCCAAAGCTCGGCACAAAATACCTGGAGACAAAATCCGATCGTTCCCCCGGTGCAGTAATACAAACACCGAGCGGATGAAGCTTTTTCAAAACTTCGAAATCCGGAGTCGCACTTCGAATCTGTTCTTCTTTTTCATAAATTACTAGGTACTTGCCATTGTTTTGAAAGATAGCCGTCGGGCCGGCGGACCCATTCGCGACGGGGAGCCCCTGCGTAAGTTCCCTCGGGGGGTTAGGACACTCCCATGGAGGCAACGATGGAAAGTCCATCGAGATAAGATCACCATCCCGTTTAACCGTCAAAATTCCGCTTCGCGTTTTAAACCTGATGGACGCGTTATGTGGTTCAAGGATATTCAGCAACACAAAAGCAGATGCCAGTGTGGCATGTCCGCACAGGTCAACTTCGCATTCTGGAGTAAACCACCGCAAACCATAGGCTCCGTCTTCGGGCACAAAGAATGCGGTCTCTGAGAGATTGTTTTCTGCTGCGATGGCCTGCAATTTTTCATCTTCCAGCCACTCCTGCAGCGGACATATAGCGGCAGGATTGCCCGCAAATACGCTTGTCGTGAACGCATCAACCTGAAATATAGATAGGTCCAAGATTAATCGCCCCTTCGTTTGAACGCAGAATAAGGTAAACTTACGCGCTCAGCGCTGGATAGTACGCGTCAGGTCCAAACCAGATCCTGAGCTCTTGCGTACCTATGATTATGGAAATAGCCAAAAGGATGAAAGAAATGTTTCAGTGCCGAGGAACGGCCACCATCGCATTTTAAACAACGGAAGCGTAGTTCCCGGCATCGATATACAGGCAGCTCTGAATTCTGAATCGGTTAACAAGTTGGAGCGGAGGCTTAATGATCACGGGCGTCCAGGAAACCTCAACCCAGACCCGCGCCAAAACTCTTCAGCACCGTTTCCTTGATGTCCGTGAGACGAGCTTAAAAATCACGCGGCCGCTTTCAGCTGAAGATCAAATGCTCCAATCAATGCCCGATGCAAGCCCCACCAAATGGCATCTGGCGCATACAACGTGGTTCTTCGAAACCTTTATTCTTGAACCGAACGTAGCCGGCTATACGCCTTTCGATCCGAAATTCAAAGTCCTCTTTAATTCTTACTACAAGCAACTTGGCGCGCATCCGAATCGCGGATCTCGCGGGTTGATGTCCCGTCCTTCGTTGGAGCACGTTCATCAGTACAGAGCGCATGTTGATCGTGCGATCTCGGACCTTCTATGCCACGACATCCCTGATGCCGAGATACTCGAACTAATCGAGCTGGGACTAAATCATGAGCAGCAACACCAGGAATTGATCCTCACGGACATCAAGCACGCGGTCTGGAGTAGTCCGCTGCGGGCGCAACCGGCGCACGATACAAATTTTCCCAGCCAGACCGCGCTATTGACGTGGATCCCAATCGAAGGAGGGATTCATTCCGTCGGTCATGAAGGAGACAGTTTCGCTTTCGATAACGAACGTCCGCGTCATGATGTGCTGCTTCGTCCGTTTCGGATTGCATCCCGTGCGGTAACCAACGCTGAATATATGGAATTCATGGCCGACGGCAGTTATCGTCGCCCTCAACTGTGGCTTTCCGATGGCTGGGACGCCGTTTGCGCGAATCAGTGGAATTCTCCCCTTTACTGGGAGGGTGGCGAGGATGGTTCGTGGTCGTATTTCGACGGCGCCGACATGCAGCGCGTAGACCCATCAGCGCCGGTCTGCCATGTCAGCTATTACGAAGCTGATGCCTTTGCGAGATGGTCCGGCGCACGGCTTCCAACTGAAGAGGAGTGGGAAGTGACCGCGACGCGCTATCCATCGCAGGGAACTTTGCTGGAAGATGAAGTTTTTCATCCTCGTCCAGCCAGGGGAGAGGGACTCCAGCAAGCGTTTGGCGATGTGTGGGAGTGGACGGCCAGTCCTTACGTCGCCTACCCCGGATTCACTCCTGCCGAGGGATTGCTCGGAGAGTACAACGGCAAATTCATGTGCAACCAGCTCGTACTTCGCGGCGGCTCTTGTGCCACGCCGGCAAGCCACATCCGCGCTTCCTATCGCAACTTCTTTCCGGCCTATGCGCGCTGGCAATTCTCGGGCATAAGGCTTGCAAAATGATAGCTCGTGAACTCATAGCCCTCCCCGCTTACGCGCGCGAGGTCGAAGAGGGTCTGTCCCAAACCCCAAAATCACTGCCCTCAAAGCTTTTCTACGACGGACCTGGGTCCGTTCTGTTCGAGGAAATAACCCGCCTGCCTGAGTATTACCTCACCCGCACCGAACTTGAAATCTTGCAACGGCGAGATGGTGAAATCGCGAGCGCGGTTGGTTCCAATATAACTGTCGTTGAATTAGGGGCTGGTACCGCTACGAAAACCGCCACGCTGTTACGGGCTTTAGCGGGCAAGCAGATTCGAACATCATATTTTCCGGTGGATATCTCTCCGTCCGCGCTGGCCGAAGCCAAAATGCAGGTGAACGCACAAGTCCCCAATGCTCGTGTGCGCCCCATAGTCGCTGACTTTAGCGAAGGGTTTGGCTTCTTACGAGACATTCCCGGACGCAAACTGGTTCTCTACCTTGGTTCAAGCATTGGCAACTTTGATCCCGAAGCCGCCGTTTCCATGCTGTCGGATGTCCGCGAACACCTCAACCCAGGAGATTCTCTACTACTGGGAACCGACCTCATAAAACCTTCGACGATCCTGATTCCTGCTTACGATGACGCGAGAGGAATTACCGCGCAATTCAACAGGAATATCTTGCGGCGTCTTAACCGGGAACTGGGAACTGAATTCTACGTAAACGCCTTCCGCCACGTTGCACGCTGGAATGCGTTTTGCTCACGGATGGAAATGCACCTGCAAAGCCAGTGTCGCCAGACTGTTTTTCTGGGAATCTTGGGATCGAAAGTGACCTTCGCAGCAGGCGAACGGATCCACACCGAAAATAGCTACAAGTACACAATTCCGATGGTTGAAGGCATGCTCAACGCCGCTGGCTTTTCACTCGACCAAACCTGGTTCGATGATAAAAAATGGTTCGCCCTGAACCTGGCCCAGATAGAGACCCTTTCAGCCGCATAACGCATTGTTACTTCACAACAGGCCGTTATATCCTTGCCCCGTGCAGCGACCGTCGGAACGTTCCGCTACATCCGGCCTTTTCGTTGGCCTCATTATCACCATCGTCGCGGTGATCGCGTACTCTTTCTACATAACACTGCAAATCTCCCGCCTTCGTGAGCTTCAGAATGATCTTGCCGACCACAGCCGAAAAGACTCTCTCCAGTTGCTGCGAATTCAAAATGAACTGAACTCATTGGCGTTGGCGATGCGCGACATGTTGGATAACGATGAGCCTTATCCGCTGACCGCCTGGTCCGCACAGTTTCAACGAATGAAAACTGATTTGGATGACGCTTTGCGCCAGGAACAGCGGCTCGCCATGACCGACCGTACTCCCGAGCAGCGACAATATCTCCAGAGTTTTTTGTCGCAGTTCTGGGACGCAGCAGACCGCACATTCGCCATGGCACGCGATGGTAAGGATGCCGAAGCGCGGGCACAAATACGCTTTTCCCTATTAGCCCGGCAACAAGCCTTGAGCACCGCCGTGTCGAGACTCCTCGTGCAAAATAATGAAAGCGAAGAGCAAGCTGGAGAGCGCATCAGGGAAATTTATAATCGCGTCCAACACCAGGTTTATTTATTTCTAACAGCGATTCTAGCCGCCATCCTGCTTACCAGCTTCTACGTAATCCGTTCGAATCGCCGCTTGTTTGCGAAGGTTGCCGCTTTATCAGATCAACGCAGCGATCTGGCGCAAAAACTAATTTCCACTCAGGAAGCGACCTTGCGCTATATTTCGAGAGAGTTACACGATGAATTCGGCCAGATTCTTGCCGCGATGGGCTCAATGCTAGGGCGTGCGGGAAATCACGTCCCCGTTGACTCCCCGCTGCGAACCGAACTTCTCGAGATCCGCCAAATCGCCCAGGACACTCTTGAGAAGGTTCGCAGTCTTTCGCAGGCTCTGCATCCCGTAATGCTTGAGGAATCGGGATTGGAACGCACTCTTGATTGGTATCTTCCCGTCATAGAAAAACAATCGGGAATTAAAATAGTCTACGAAAAGTCTGGAACTCCATTCGCTGTGGAAAGCGACTCTTCCATTCACATTTACAGAATCCTTCAAGAAGCGGTAAATAACGCGATCAGACATTCCGACGCCAGGATCGTATGGGTTCGTTTGATATTTCTGCGCAGTGAGTTGGGACTCGAAGTGGAGGATCACGGCTCAGGCTTCGCAACATCCCAGCGCCGTGGGATTGGACTGGTCGCCATGCGTGAGCGAGCGGAACTCCTGCATGGGACTATCGAATTCCAGCGGCTAAAAGAGGGTGGAACGCTGGTCCGCCTCAGAGCCCCCGCGGAAGCGTCGCCGAAAGACAAAACTTTAGAACGTTCTCCTCTGGAAACGGATTCCCATGCCTAAACAGATTTCGGTGCTGCTGGTGGACGACCATAGTCTGGTGCGGCGTGGCTTCCGCCGCCTTCTTGAGGATGAATCGGATATGGTCGTGACGGGCGAGGCCAGCGAAGGTCCGCAGGCCGTTGAGCTTGCGTCCACCCTTCAACCTGACGTGACGGTGATGGACTGTGCGCTGGCTGGCAGCAACGGCCTTGACGCAACCCGTGAGATCCTGCGAAACAATCCCCAAGCCAAAGTACTGATGTTAAGTATGCACAGTGAAGAGACATGGGTTCATCAAGCCCTCGATGCCGGCGCGAAAGGTTATGTTTTGAAAAATGCCATGGATTTGGACCTGGCATCGGCGATCCGGCGCGTTGCCGCGGGAGAGGTGGTCCTCGATGCTCGACTTGAGTTCTCCGCAACTCTGAAGGGTGAAGGCTCCGGAGCACTTACTACTCGCGAGTTGGAAGTTTTGCGTCTCATCTGCGATGGCAAGTCCAATAAAGAAATTGCCGCAGACCTTGGCCTCAGCGCCAACACTGTTTCCGTGCACCGCGCAAACATTATGGATGCGCTCGGAATCCACAAGACCGCCGAGTTAGTCGTCTACGCTATTCGCAGCGGACTGGTGAACCTGCCTTGAACCGCCGCTCTTTCCTGAAGGGCATGGCTGTTGCTACTGCCTTCGGCGCCGGCGACGCTTTCAGCAAACCTCCGGTTTCTTCTTCTCAGTTAGGATTTCAGTTCGCCGATGTGACCAACGCCGCTGGAATTCAATTTCGCCACAATAGCGGCGCCTATGGCGGCAAGCTCCTGCCCGAAACCCTCGGTTCCGGCTCTGCCTTCCTCGACTATGACAGCGACGGGTGGCAGGACATTCTCTTGATTAACAGCATGGACTGGCCGGGGCACAGGCGGCAGGCAAGCACCCTCAAGCTTTATCGCAACAATCGCAACGGCACTTTCTCGGACATCACCCGTCAGGCTGGCCTGGACGTCGAAATGTACGGAATGGGCGTGGCCGTCGGCGACTACAACAATGATGGATTCCCCGACATTCTGGTCACGTGCGTTGGACAAAATCGGCTATTTCGCAACACCGGTAAAGGATCTTTCGTGGACGCAACCCATGCAAGCGGGCTCGGTGGCCGCCAGGCTTTCAGCACCTCCACGATTTGGTTCGATTTCGATAGAGACGGATTGTTGGATTTATTCGTTTGCAATTATGTGAAGTGGTCTCCCGATCACGATGTCTTTTGCAGTTGGAACGGAAAACAGAAATCATATTGCACCCCCGAGGCCTATCACGGCGAAACCTGCTGGTTGTTTCGCAATCGCGGCAACGGAACTTTCGAGGAGGTCACCGCTCCCAGCGGAATTTTCGATGCCAGTTCCAAATCGCTCGGCGTCGCCATGCTTGATTACGATCATGACGGCTGGCCTGACCTGCTGGTGGCGAATGACACCCAGCCCAACAAGCTTTACCAAAATCAGCGCAATGGAACGTTCAAGGACGTTGCAGTCGAAGCCGGAATCGCATTCAGCGCAGACGGCAAAGCTCGCGCCGGAATGGGCGTGGATGTGGGGGATTTTGAAAACTCCGGCAACCCTGGCGTTGCCATCACGAATTTCGACAATGAAATGATTGGGCTTTATCGAGCGACGGGCAATGGTAATTATCAGGATGTGGCTATGCAAAGCGGCGTCGGTTTGGCCTCAAAGACCACGCTGGGATTCGGCTGCGCATTTGTAGATGTTGATTTGAACGGCTCGTTAGATTTGATCGCCGTTAATGGACACATAGATGACACCGTGCGGAACGTCCGGAATGTTGGCTATGCGCAACCCCCGCAATTGTTTCTGAACAATGGCAAGGGCACTTTCGCCGAAGTTGGTGGCCAAGCAGGTGGCGGATTCAATCAGCCCAAGGTCGGTCGTGGACTCGCATATGGCGACTTCGATCGCGATGGAGATTCCGACATTCTGATAACCACAAACAATGGCCCTGCTTACCTTTTCCGCAATGACAACACGTCAGGCAATCGGAGCATTCGGTTTCATCTAGTGGGCACGAAATCCAATCGCGATGCTATTGGCGCCATCGTGCGGGTATTTCATGACGGCACGATGCAAATGCAAATGGTGAAAGGCGGATCGAGTTATCTCTCGCAATCGGAGTTGCCCGTCACTTTAGGTCTTGGAAAACGCGACAAAATAGATCGAGTTGTAATCGAGTGGCCGAGCGGAAGGACTGAAGAGTACAAAGACCTGACCGCAGGACGAGGCTATCAATGCGTAGAGTCCAAAGGGATCACGCCCCAGTCTGGCTTCTAGCTTGGCCCGAAGAATTACGATTCTTCCATTGACAGGGACGATGTGCCCTCCCGAAGCAGCGAGCACTTGAATTCCACATCGTGCTAACGCAAAAAATCTGGCAGCATCTACAAATTCTCCCACTGAATCGGTCAGCAGTGCGTATAATCGTCAGCCGGCGATTCTTTCTACTGACAAATCAAATCCGCCGAGGCATGGAATGGATCATAACTCTCCCAATCTTCCCAGCCGTAGAAATTTCCTTGCTACCAGCGGTGGATTTTTAGCCGCGGCCATGGCTACGCCTAAAGGCGGAGCTGCATTGACGGCCGCCGCTGCGGACGATTCCAGCGCCAAAATGCCATTGGAGAAATCCCGCCGCAAAATTCCCATTGGCGTGTTCGATCCAGTCTTTGGAGACCTCAGTCTCGACGCCATGCTCGAAAAGATTTCCGGGATGGGCATTGAAGCCGTCGAAATCGGCACAGGAGGCTATCCCGGATCAAGTCATTGTCCAGTGCAGGAATTGCTCGCCGATCCTGGGAAGCTGCGCGCGTGGAAGAAGAAGTTCGACGATCGCAATATTCTCGTAGCAACCCTGAGCTGCCACGGAAACCCCGTGCACCCCGATCCGAAACACGCCGAGCGAGACATACAAGCTTTCCGCAACACAGTGCTGTTAGCTGAAAAGTTGGGGGTCAAGGTGATCGTGGGCTTCTCCGGATGCCCCGGAGGCAGTCCCAGTGACACGATGCCGAATTGGGTGACCTATCGCTGGCCTCCCGAGTTTGCGCAAGTTGAAGACTGGCAATGGAAAGAAAAAGTCATCCCCTACTGGACGCAAGCCGCCAAATTCGCCCGCGAACATGGCATTCACCAACTCGCGTTGGAAATGCACCCCAATCAGGTCGTCTATAATCCCCGAACCCTGATGCGATTGCGCGAGGCCGTTGGAGAAGAAATCGGCGCCAACAACGATTTAAGCCATCTTTTCTGGCAGGGTTGTGACCCCGTGGAAGTGATACATTTTCTCGGCAAGCAGGGCGCAATTTTCCACGCGCACATGAAAGACACAGTCATGTTCCATGGCAACGTGGCAAGATATGGCGTACTAAACTTTGCCTCGGATGTGAAAGATCTTCCAGAAGCCTCGGAAACATTTCGCGCGGTGGGGTACGGTCACGGCGCAAATACCTGGAAAGATATCGTTCGCGCCTACATGGAAGTCGGATACGCAGGGATTTTAAGTATCGAAAACGAAGACCCAATTCTGACGGGGGAAGTCGGCGTAGAGCGCGCCCTGTATGTACTAAAGAATGTGAGAAATGAGCTGATGGAAAAAGCTTAGTAAAGCGCAGAATTAGGGAGCGAGGAAATAATGGCAATCAATCGCAGAGAGTTTTTAAGCACAACGTTAACCACGATCACTGCGGCAAGCGTCCTGGGCAGCCGGTTTTCCTTCGCCGCGAAGCAGCACCGAGCGGAAAACATCGGGGTGCAGCTATACACTGTCCGTGACGCCATGCAGGAGGACATGGACGGAACGCTGGCTAAGGTCGCCACCATTGGTTACAAAGAAGTGGAACTTGCCGGATTCGCCATGGACGGTGGCAAAGTTCTGTACTTCACCCACTCGCCAGAGGATTTGAAGGCGGCTCTTGATCACAACGGCTTGGTTGCAATATCCACTCACGTCAACTTTGCCAGTCTTAGCCCTGAGAATTTTCCCAAGGTGTTAGAAGTCAGCAAGATGCTCGGGCATAGCTACATCGTCAATCCCTGGATTGAGGATGAGATTCGCAAACAGCCGGATGGATGGAAACAGGCTGCCGCTACTTTTAACCGTGCAGGCGAAATGAGCAAAAAATCCGGAATTCAGTTCGCATACCATAACCACTGGTTCGAGTGGTTCCCCGTGAACGGCCAGCTTCCTTATGACATCCTTCTCAAAGAGACTGATCCAAATTTGGTGAAAATGGAAATGGACCTGTGCTGGATCACAATTGCCGGCCAGGATCCCGTCAAATATTTCAATCTTTATCCGGGACGTTTCCCGCTCGTCCATGTAAAAGATATGAAGAAGCTTCCGAAAGTTGACGGTTCCGGAAACCAGGATTTCGGCGATTCCCTCGGCGATATGACCGAAGTTGGCAGTGGCGTGATTGATTGGAAACGTATTTTCGCGCACGCGGACAAGGCTGGGATTAAGTTTTACATCGTCGAGCACGACAAACCGAAGGCCCCATTTGACTCCATAAAGACCAGTTATGAGTACATGCAAGCTTTGCGTTTTTAGGACGTCCGGGACACTAGCACCGGACGTAAGTCCGGGGTAGAAGTGGACCAGGATCGCGCGTCCAAAAAGGGGCGCCGCGCTCACAAATTCGGACCATTAAACAATGGCGCAAATAATTCGCTCTCCCAAAACATACGACGTATGCATCATCGGCTCCGGCGCAGCGGGAGGCACCGCGGCCAAGGTCCTCACTGAAGGCGGTCTCAGCGTTGTAATGCTCGAAGCAGGCCCGCCCCTCCATCCCGAGAAAGATTTCAAAGAACACGTTTGGCCTTATCAGCTCCCGCATCGCGGCGCGGGTATCGGCGCGAAAGACAGGTGGGGGTTTGGTGAATTCCTGGCGCCCAACGGCTTTTGGGATATTGAGGGAGAGCCATACACCGTTGCCGAGGGATCCCGTTTCCGCTGGTTCCGTTCTCGCATCGTCGGCGGGCGCACAAACCATTGGGGCAGGATTGCCCTTCGCTTCGCTCCCGTGGACTTCAAAGTGCGTTCAACCGACGGCATGGGCGACGACTGGCCGCTGACCTACGAAGAGCTTTCTCCTTATTACGACAAGGTCGAATCCTACATCGGAGTGTTCGGCACCAAAGAGAACATTCCCAGCGCGCCGGATGGCATATTTCTGCCTCCTCCCCCGATGCGTTGCACGGAAACCATCCTCAAGAAGTCATGCGACAAGCTCAACGTTCTTTTCATTCCATCGCGCATGGCGATTCTTACCAAGCCACTCAACGGGCGCCCGGCCTGTCACTACTGCGCGCAATGCGGACGCGGTTGCATCAGCGCATCGAACTTCAGTTCCAGCCAGGTAATGATTCCACCAGCCGAAAAGACCGGACGATTCACTCTCATTACGGGTGCCATGGCCCGGGAAATCATTGTCGGCAAAGACGGTAAATGCCAAGGCGTCAGTTATATCGAGAAGGCGACTCGCTCAGAAAAGCGCGTGAATGCAAGGGCGTTCATTTTGGCTGCCAGTGCATGCGAATCTTCGCGCCTTCTTCTCAATTCAAAGTCAACTTCGTTCCCCGATGGCCTGGCGAATTCTTCCGGTGTGGTTGGCCGCTATTTGACCGATTCAGTCGGCAGTTCTGGCGGAGGATATTTCCCGCAACTCGAAAAGATGCCTCCGCACAATCACGACGGCGTGGGCGGAATGCACATGTACGTGCCGTGGTGGAAGTTCGATCGCAAGAACGACTTTTTGCGCGGATACCACATCGAAGTCGGTGGCGGGAGGAACATGCCGGGCATCGGAGAGTTCGAGGGCTTGTGCGAAGAGTTTGAAGGCTACGGGACGCCCCTGAAAAAAAAATGTCGAAGCACTTACGGCACCTTTATCGGATTCGCGGGGCGCGGCGAGATGATTCCAAACGCGAACAGCTATTGCGAAATTGATCCCACGACGGTTGATGAATGGGGCATCCCGGTGCTGCGGTTTCATTGGGAGTGGAGCGACAACGAGATCAAGATGGCGAAAGATATGCAGGAAACGTTTCGCGCCATTGTGGAAGCCGGCGGCGGCACCTACCGCTCGCGTGCTAAACCCGACGGTTTGAATCCATACGGCATCGCCGACGGCGGCGTCATTATTCACGAATTGGGCACGGCCCGCATGGGAAGCACTCCCAAGACTTCCGCTCTAAACAAATTCTGTCAGGCACACGACGTGAAAAATTTATTCGTCACCGACGGCGCGTGCTTCGTAAGCAATGCAGACAAAAACCCCACGCTGACCATCATGGCTTTATCATGGCGAGCGTCGGAATATCTGCTGGAGGAATCAAAAAAAGGAAATTTGTAGGAGGGCAATGCCAGGACAGGGTGGGCTGCAGGACTGCGCCGCTCAGAAAATAGTTTTGAAGGGGCGGGGCTTCAGCCCCGCCATTGTGTGAACCTAGATCTTCACGGCGCGGCGGAAGCCGCGCCCTTTCAAATCACAGGAATGAACATGTCAAACCACATCTCTCGCCGCGACGTATTGAAATCTCTCGGTAAGGGAGTCATCGCAGGCTCCGTCCTGCGCGTGATTCCGCTCGAGGCCGCCGAATACGCCCACAAAATGGTGGCGTCAGAGAAAGCCGCATCGGCCGCCGGCGCCTACACTCCAAAGTTTTTCCCCCCACCCCAATACAAGATGCTGACCGCTCTCTGCCAAACCATCATTCCCGCCGACGCCGATTCAGGCGGCGCAATCGAAGGCGGCTCTCCCGAATTCATTGACCTAGTCACCAGCGAGAATCCCGAGCATCAGTTAACCCTGGGCGGCGGACTCATGTGGCTCGACGCTTCATGCGCCGACCGCTTCGGCAATTCCTACATGCAATGCACGCCGGATCAGCAAAAGCAAATTCTAGATTCAATCGCGTACCGCAAAAACGCTTTAGCCGATCCCTCGCTAAGCCCAGGGATAGAGTTCTTCGCCCTTCTACGCGACCTGACCGTGGACGCATTTTTCACCAGCGCCATCGGAATAAAATATCTGAACTACATCGGCAACACATATCTGGCGGAATTTTCCGGATGTCCCCCCGTGCCGGAAGCTTGAGTCCCCGGAAAATAAAAAATGCGGGAAGCTTTCGCTCCCCGCACTGAATGAACAGAGCCTATTTCTGCGTGAAAGGCAATCCTGGCAGTGTTTCCGTATGTTCGATCTGCACCGCCTGAAGCTGATTCGGATTCAGGCCCAAGGCCTTCAGAATAGTCGGAGCCACCTGTCGCGTCTCGACCTGGTCGGTGAAAGTCGAGGCCTTGAAGCTAGGATTCGACACCAGCAGCATGACATTTCGATCGTTCTGAGCGAAGCCTCCGTGTTCGGCGACTTTCTTCGTCCCGCCGGTGTACACCACTCCAATGTTCGGAGTGACGATGATATCTGGCGTAGCTGGATCAATCAGCGGACTATTAAAAATCAAATTGAGGTTCTTGCCGGCGAGAACTTCTCCCCCTCCGGTAAGTCCCAAATTTGCGCCCAGTAAGGCCGCATCGGTCGTAGTTTGACTTTGGTCGGCAAGCCAAATTAAAGAGACGTCATCCTCCAGGGCTTGAACAACCGGGAACCCTGGTCCGATATTGACCGGGGAAAGAACTTGAGATGGCGGTTCCAGAGCCGAATTGTCGGCTGGAATACGCAACACGCGGTTTGGATCAATCGGAGACTGCCCATGCTTCGCCGTAATAATGATCAGTGTGGAATCGTACAAGCCCTGATCTTGCAGTTCTTCCACCATCTTTCCGATCGAGGCGTCCACGTATGAAATCTCGCCCAGCAGTGCATCCGTCGGAGTTCCCAGCGCGTCTTTGTATCCGCCGGTTACGCCAATACTTTTTTCATTGAGTTTCTGCCCGATGCTGACCGCTTGAAAATTCATTCCGAATATGTTCGGCACCGGCGCCGCGAATTTTCCATCGTGCGTCTTGCCGTCAATTTCGTTCAGAATGGCTTGAACCTTGTAAGTGTCGTAGCACTTGATGTTTTGAAAACTAGACGTCCAATCGGCAAGGGAAGTCGTGTCCGGTAAAGGATTGCACCCCGGGACCGACGGAATTGGAACCGCGGGCGAGTTGATTTCCGGAGCAAAAAAGTCATCCACTCCCATCCCGCTCGGCCCTTTCGTCAGTTCGTACGACTGATGCTTGTCCGACCATGCCGTGTATCCGCCCCCGGCTTTGATCACTTCGAAAATCGTGTTCACGCGAAGATAGCTGTGCGGATAAAGCGGCGCACAGCCATTGTTCGGATCACGAGGAAGATAGTCGGGATTGATTCCGCCACCAGCGCTTAGCAGGTTCAAATTTTTGTCAATCTCCTCGTCATATCCAACTTGTGTTCCAATCACGTTCGGGCACAAATTCTTTCCTCCTACAATGCCGTAAGGAGTGGTCTTCGTCGGTGGCGACAATGCGCGGTTGTAACTGACATCGTAGAAAGCACCCGTGGTTCGCGGCAGCCCGCCTGTGACCAGCGCCGTGAGTCCTGGAAATGAATCAGATGGCCGGGGAGTCAATGTCTGGAGATAGTTAACTCCGTTTTTTGCAAGCTTCGCCAGAGTCGGACAATACGGTGATCCGCCATCAACACCAGCTCTGCAGTTTGCGAAATCAACGGCATGCATACCATCAATACTGATTAACAATACCCGTTTGATTTTGCTGTTAGACGCTGCGGCGGCGCTGCCGGCGAACGCACTTCCGAGGGCGATCACCGCCAGAATCAAGGGGAGAGAACGACGAAGAAACATACTTGGCCTCCTTTAAAGGGTGCGGCAAGATTAGCGGCGGGCGGTTTCGCGATGGTTAATAAAATATGAATGCTGTGTTAAAAATCTGTAACAGAAGAGAAGACGCTTGACTCCGGGATTCCAATGCGCGAGCTGCGGCGAGTGGAATGAAATCGCAGTGGATATTTCCGCGGGGAACGCGCAAAGCTATGTCGAGGATTGTCAGGTATGCTGCAAGCCAAACGTGCTTAGAATCTCCTTGGATCCGGAATCAGAAACTTGCAGAATCGAAGCTCGACTAGAATGAAGCGAAAAGGAGTAAACCGATGTCCATGAGTTATACCCCCGGTCGAATGGTCACTCACAACATGGTGACCACCCAATTCGAGTTGGATGGCTTCAAAGTAGTTCGAACACTTGGTATTGTGCGCGGCATCGTGGTGCGCTCGCGCTCGATCGTCGGCACGATCGGCGCCACACTCCAAACTATAGTCGGAGGAAACATCACGCTACTGACCAACCTATGCGAGAAGACTCGTGCCGAGGCTTTTGATCTGATGTTGCAGCACGCCGCCGACCTCGGCGGAAATGCGGTCGTGGGGGCCCGTTACGACGCCACAGAAATTATGCAGGGCGTCACCGAAGTGCTCGCGTACGGAACGGCTGTTTTCGTCGAACCTTCCAGGTAGGACCTGCGCTCGGGCGGACCTTGGCACCCCGCTGCTCCCTGTTACCATAAATTGCGTGACTCCCAATCCTGAAGTTCGCGTACGATTCGCCCCTTCCCCCACGGGACACCTCCACGTCGGTAACGCCCGTACTGCGCTGTTCAACTTCCTCTTCGCCCGTCATCACAGCGGCACCATGATCCTCCGCGTAGAAGATACCGATGTCGAACGCAGCGAGGCGCGCTTTGAAGATCAACTAATCGCCGACTTAAAGTGGCTCGGCCTCGATTGGGACGAAGGCCCTGACATCGGCGGACCATTTGGCCCCTATCGCCAATCCGACCGCGTCGAACTTTATCGCGAACACGCCGAGCGCTTGCTCGAAGCGCGCAAAGCATATTTATGTTTTTGCACGGAAGCTGACCTCCAGAAAGAGCGCGAGAAAGCACAGGCCGAACATCGCCAGCCCATCTATTCAGGAAAATGCCGGGCCATCGATCCGGCAGAAGCCAAACACAAGCGGGATAGCGGCGAGCCGTGTGCGATTCGCCTGCAAATTCCTGAGCACCCGATTCGCTTTCATGACATCGTCCACGGCGATGTCGAATTCTCCAGCGAAGTAGTGAGCGACCCCATCATTCTCCGCTCAAATGGCATGCCGGTTTACAACTATGTGGTTGTAATTGATGACGCGCTCATGAAGATTAGCCATGTCATCCGCGGCGACGATCACCTTTCGAATACTCCTAAACAAGTGGCGCTCTACGAAGCTTTGGGCTGGCCGGTGCCGGAATTCGCGCATCTTTCCACAATTCTCGGTGCCGACCGCGAGCGGCTGTCGAAGCGACATGGCGCAACCTCAATCGCGAATTTTCGCGACATGGGAGTCCTTCCCGAAGCTTTGGTGAACTATCTGGCGCTGCTCGGATGGGCGCCCAGCGGCGGCACCAGAGAACTCTTCAATATTACAGAGCTAATTAAAGAATTTTCTTTGAACCGTGTGACGCCTTCTCCCGCCGTCTTCGATATGGAAAAGCTGTACTGGCTGAACCGGCACTACATTAAATACAGTCCGGCCGAGCGAATTGAAAAACTGGCGCTTCCTTATTACACCCGAATGATTTCCGGTGAGCTTGCTCAGAAACTCGGTGGAGCGAGTACGAGTGATTATCCGTGGCCACCCGATATCGTGATCTGGTTCGCGAGAATTACGCAGTTGCTGGCACCTTCCGTTGACCGGCTAGACCAACTCCCAGAGCGCGCTTCCGCAATTTTCAACTACGATGCGAAAGCTGCGCTCGCGACCCCCGATAATGCTGAAACACTCGCATGGCCTAACACGGACGCGGTCTTGGCCAGGTTTATCGGCAAGGTTATGGAAAACGAATTGGCCGCAGAGAAAAAATTATCCGCTGATGAGTTCAAGAAGATTGTCAATGATGTGAAGGCCGAGACGGGGGCGAAGGGCAAAGAATTATTTCACCCTATAAGAATCGTGATCACAGGCTCCCACTCCGGCCCAGAATTCGACAAACTAATCCCGATTCTCGAAGAAGGCAGCCGCCTCCCCTTACCGAAGCACGTCCTAAGCGTGAGAGAACGTGCCGAAGAGTTCGGCCGAACAAGAAGCGGCTAGCCGCCGTTCGAAAGGCGATGGAGCGACGGGCGTCCTCGCCCGTCCATCAGCGAAGTATCAAAATATCTGCATCGAAAGATTCGTGTCAGGGCATCCCTTCAGGCATGCCGTTGGAGCTTACGGTAATCCCGTCAGTACGAAGATAACTCCTGCCTATTTAGCCGCCTCAGCCGGAACCTCACCCAAAATGTTCTCAAGCGCGCCGCGCAACTCTGGATACCTGAACTGATAACCGCTCGCCTCGAGTTTCGCTGGCTCCACTCGCTGGCTGGCCAGCAACACGCCGTCCGCCATCTCGCCAAATATCAACCGCAACGCAAAACCGGGCATTCGGAACATCGCGGGACGCGACAATACTTTCGCAAGTGTCCGCGTAAATTCCGCATTCCCCACCGGCTCCGGCGCAACCAGGTTCACAGGACCCTGCCGTCCATCGTTATCGAGCATGTGAAGAATCGCGCCTACAAGATCATGCACATGGATCCAACTCATCCACTGGCGCCCGTTGCCGATCTGCGCTCCCAGTCCCATTCGGAACGGCGGTAACATTTCCTTCAGCGCTCCGCCCTGCGCTGCCAGGACGACGCCTATCCGAATTTGAACTGTGCGGATTCCGGCATCAGCGGCCGGCTTCGTAGCAGCTTCCCATTGGCGGCAGACTTCAGAAAGAAATCCGGAACCAGAAACGCTATCTTCGCGCAAGATTTCACCGCCTCTGTCACCGTAAAAACCAATTGCCGACGCCGAGATCAACACTCGGGGAGGTTGCGCTGTTCGCGCAAGCGCCTCGCACAAATGCGCCGTGCCAAGAACCCGGCTATCGCGGATACGTCGCTTTTTCGCTTCCGTCCAACGCGCCGCTACTGGCTCGCCTGCAAGATGAATGACGGCATCAAATCCCGGCACCGACTCAGGACGCAAAGGTCGTGTTGGAGCCCACACAATCTCATCGGGGCGGGATTCTGTCGCACGTACAAGGCGAGTGACTTTAGATCCGCGCGATTCGAGCGCAGGAATCAGCGCAGATCCAATGAACCCCGACCCTCCACTGACCAAAACACGATGGTGCACAGTCCTGAATGTAGCAGAACTGCGTGTGTGACTCGTTTTCGATGGAGCGTCGGGCGTCCCCGCCCGACGGGACCGGCGTGACACCCGTCTCTCCATTAAAACGTGTGCGCTTTCGTTATAATCAGAATCAACAAACAAGCTGCGGGATAAGGCTTTCGTCCCTCCAGTTCCTCGCGGCACACAACAAAATGGGAACGCTTCGCCAACAGTTCGCGACCAACGTACTCACAGTCACCAAATTCCGTGACCTGTTGCGAACTATGCGCGAAAACCGTCCCGGCGACGATCTGGAGCTGATCCGGCGGGCATACGAATTTTCGCAAACTCATCATGCCGGGCAGACACGCGCCTCCGGAAAGCCTTACCTGATCCATCCTCTCGAGGTGGCGCTGGTTTTGGCGGATATGAAGATGGATCCTGTCGCCATAGCCGCTGGCCTTTTGCACGATTCCGTCGAAGATACCTCGGTCACGATTGTTGACATCCGGAAAGAATTCGGTGAGCAGGTTGCGCACATCGTCGAAGGCGTTACCAAAATCAGCAAGATAGATTTCGCCACGCATGAGGAACAGCAAGCCGAAAATCTGCGCAAAATGATGCTGGCGATGGTGGATGACATTCGCGTAGTGCTGATTAAACTCGCCGACCGTCTCCACAACATGCGCACTCTGGAACACTTGCCGCCAGACCGCCAAACAAAAATCTCGAAAGAAACACTCGACATCTACGCTCCCATTGCACACCGCCTGGGCATGGGCAAAATCCGCGGTGAACTCGAAGATCTCGGCTTTCGTTACCTCGATCCGATTTCTTATCAGCAAGTCTCGGAGTCGGTCGAGGCAAAACGAAAAGAGGGCGAAAAATTTCTCGCGCGCGTTCAACAGTTTCTTCAGGACAAGCTGAAAGAAGCCGGAATTACCGCGCGCGTCGAGAGCCGGATCAAGCGCGTTTACAGCATCCACAAAAAACTTCAGCGTCAGCACATTGCGGTCGAGCAGGTCTATGACCTTTACGCCATGCGTGTGATCACGCAGTCATTGCAGGATTGCTACGGCGTGCTCGGAATTGTCCACAACGTTTGGCGTCCGGTTCCCGGACGAATCAAAGATTTTATCGCCATGCCCCGTCCGAATTTCTATCAGTCTCTTCACACTTCCGTGATTACCGAAGATGGCACATCATTCGAAGTGCAGATTCGTACCGAAGAAATGCATCGCATCGCCGAGGAAGGTATAGCGGCACACTGGAAGTATAAGGACGGCGCGGTTTCGGCCAAGGACGAGCAGCGCCTCGCTTGGCTCCGCCAGGTCGTCGAATGGCAACGTGATGTTTCCGATCCCAACGAATTTCTTTCCACTCTCAAAATTGATCTTTATCCCGAAGAGGTTTACACCTTCACCCCCAAAGGCAAAGTCGTAGTGCTGCCCAGAGATGCCACGCCGATTGACTTCGCTTATTCAGTCCACACCGAAGTCGGACACGCTTGCGTGGGTGCAAAGATCAATGGCCGCATGGTTCCGTTGCGCCACAAACTGCATAGCGGAGACATTGTCGAGATCATGACCCAGCCGGGCCACACTCCCAGCCGCGATTGGCTTTCGATCGTCAAATCTTCGCGGGCGCGCAACAAAATCAAGCATTGGCTCAATATCCATCAGCGCGAGCGCGCGGTTGAAATCGGCCGTAAGCTGATCGAAAAAGAGGCCCGCAAATATCACGTGGCCTTTAGAGAAATTAAAGACGAAGTGCTGCGGAAAATTGCCTCCGACTACGGCTTGGGGCAAATAGACGATTTGATGGCCGGTATCGGTTACGGCAAGTACTCCGCACGCCAGGTGATCGCGCGATTAACGCCCGCGGCGGCAGAAGCGCAGGCCCCGCCGGACGAAAGCAAGCCCGGCGGCTTTGCCAGTGCCGTCCGGCGTGTTTTTGGCGGGGACAATAACAACGCCATTCGCGTTAAAGGCCACGGCGATCTTCTGGTTTACCGCGCGCGCTGTTGCAATCCCATTCGCGGGGAGTCCCTCGTGGGCTACGTAACCCGCGGCAAAGGAGTCGCTGTTCATTCGGTGAATTGCTCGAACGTCATGAATTTAATGTACGAACCCGAGCGCAAAATTGACGTCGAATGGGCCACTGATGAAGAGACACCGACTTCCTATCAGGTGAAGATCACCGTCTTCTGCGACGACCGCTTCGGAATGTTAAAGCAAATCACCGCTGTAATCAGCGACACTAAAACCAACATCCGCAACATCGAAGCCCGCACTTCAAACGGCCAGGCCAACGTAGACGTGGTCCTGGACATCGCCGACCTCAAGCACCTCGAAAACATCATCAACGGCGTTCGCAAAATCCCCGGCGTGCACGACGTGCAAAGAATCCAAAAAATTTAGGGTTGTCATGAGGACTCAGAATAGAGGCTGTGATTCTCTTAGACTTGTCCTCGAGCACGAATAGAAGCCTGTTCGCAGCGAGGCAAAATACCTTCGGACAGCTGCGCCGTTTTCATAGAAAGATGACAATATTACCTGTGGACGCCCGACCCTCACCACGCATCTGATGTTAGAATTCTTTCGATAATCCCCACTCGCGGCAGCACGATGCTGCGGGATCTTCCGTCGGGACGTGGCTCAGCCTGGTAGAGCACTCGCTTGGGGTGCGAGGGGTCGGCAGTTCAAATCTGCCCGTCCCGACCAATCTTCTGGATGTCGTGCTTGAATGTGTCTTGAGAACGGGAACCCTTTCCGATCACGCGCGATTCCTTGACCAGATGGACTTCAACCCCTCGCTTTTCAATGGCGATTTGGGTCTTATATTCTGCTTGGTGTGTCGCGTGAACGCTGGGCAGAGTCGAGAGTTAGACGGATAACAGCTTCTGCTCGGCAGCAAAATTCTCGATACCGATCCACAACTGCGCCAGAAGTCCCAAATTCTTCTTGTACGTACGGGTGGCTGTGAACTCCCTTCCTCCCCGCACGTGCAGTACATACTCGCCCGTGGACGATGGTTGAATCTCTTCCACCAATGCCTCGTTCACTTGCCGCCAAGCCAGCCACTGTGACAAGACTTGACGCGCCGCAACGAAGGCATACAATCCGTGTGTTATTCAGCGTCCCTTTCGGGGAAACGATGTGGCGAAGATTTCGGACCGAGCGTATCAGTGCCAAATAATTCGCTAAGAGATTGAATGTGGGGGCCCTGCATGACTCGAAGGCTCAACACTGTCGAGCGGCGTTCTGCTTAAAACGCGGACCACACGCTCGGCTGAGGAGGTTTTCCAATGCTAAAACCAGGTAAGTGGCTCCGTTGTGTGATCGCTACACTTTCCATGATCTCGCTTGTCGGCTGTACCAGTCGCCACGACGGCGATGAAAAATATTACTTTGTGTCCTCGAATACAAAGGTTTCGTACTGGCAGGCAGCGGCGACAGGATTCACGCAAGCCGCCTCCAAAATGAAGATTTCAGCAGAATTTGTTGGGCCGGACACCTATGATCCGAAGGCTCAGCAAGTCGAATTTGAGCGAGTCGCCAAGTTGAATCCGAGTGGAATTTTGGTCTCCCCCGCCGATCCGGAGTTAATGAAACCGGATATTGATGCCGCCATTGCTGCTGGAATTCCTGTCATCACAATAGACACTGATTCAACCGGCAGCAAACGACTGTTCTTCATTGGAACGAACAACTATCAGGTCGGCGTAATGGGAGCCAAAATCGCTGTCCAAGCCATGCACGGCAGGGGCAACGTCGTAGTTTTCACGATGCCAGGGCAAAGCAATTTAAACGATCGCCTTCGCGGATATCGCGACACATTCTCTGCCGATCCGCAAATGAAGATTGTGCAGATTGTTGATGTGAAGGGCGATCCCACAATTGCCTTCGACAATACGGCCCAGATTATCGGAAAACAAAAGGACAAAGTGGATGGCTTTGTGTGTCTCGAGGCCTTGTCCTGCAAGGAAGTCGCAAATGTGCTGGACCGCTACAAGGTAACGGGCAAAACCGTAATCGCAATGGACACCGACGCAGAGACTCTCGAATGGATAAGAAAGGGCGTGATCCAAGCTACGATCGCTCAGAAGCCTTACACGATGTCGTATGTCGGTTTGACCATGCTGGATGATTTGCATCACAACAAACCGGCATCGCTGCAAGAGAACTGGGAGACCGATTTGTCATCCCCGCTACCCGTGTTTGTGGACACCGGAGCTGCGCTCATAGATAAGAACAACGTGGAAGCGTTCATTGCCGGCCAGAAGCCGTAGCAGGCGGCTAACGCGCATGGTCGTTTCTGAAGATGAAAAGCAATCGCTATGGCCGGGTCACAAGAATCATCTTGAATTCGCTTGAGTCAGGTGGGGCCAAGCGATCTGAATCACAATGGTTGTAACGAGGGTCAGCAGAAAGCTGGCCATTTGAGGATGAGCGGGCCAAGCGATTTGCCCGAGGCCGAACATCCATGACCCCAACCCAACCGCAGTTCCAATCAAAGATGCGATCAAAGATACTTTCAGAGTTTTCATGGCCCGTCCTCGATCCTTAGATACGGCAACATTTCATGGCCCGTCCTCGATCCTTAGATACAGCAACAAAGGATACGGGAAAAACCCCAGTTTCGTTCCATCCGAATTTTCGCTATTTGGCCGCCACATCGGGGTTGGCCGCGATAGGCTCCATTGTGGAAGAGTTTCGTAGCCTTTCTCATGATAACTGTGAACCATCGCTGTTCTTTGAGGTGATCGCCAGGATTTGTTGACATTAACCCTCACAGAAGCAAAAGGCCGATCTCAGGAGCGATCTATTGCAATTTAGAGTATTCGTCTTTTGCAGCTTTCAGGATAGGGATATCCGGGTCGGCAGTTTTCCAGATGCCCAGAAAATCTTGATAGGCCGTGCGAGCTTTTTGACTGTCCCCCGATAATGCGTAGGCACGAGCCAGGCCAAGATGTGCAAGAACACCGGTCGGAAAGTTGACGATAATTCCGGGGTGGTCGGTTAGCTTCTTAAACTCGGCAGCCGCAGCTGGTCCGTTTTTTGACGCAAGGTAAGCCTGTCCCCGAAGGTAAGCGGGATACATGGTTCCAGTTTGCGTTGGCGGGGGCTCGCCCCCTTCGTAAGGAGCCGCGGCTTCCAATAAGACCAATGCCTGGTCGGGATGTCCGGCATTGAGTTCGATCGCCGCGTTGAGAGTCGGCAGCCAGTACAGTTTGAAAACCGTATTCGACGCTTCCGTTTTTTCCAGTCCTTCAAGAATTGATTTTGCTTGTGCTGTATCGCCAACTCGGGCCAGGGTCAGGGCGGACAACAACTTCACATCGCGGCCTGGGGCCAGCTTCAAAGCCGCAGCGGCACCCTGTCTCGCCTGGGAAACGTTGCCGAATTCCGCCTCCCGAATAGCGCCTGTGACCTGCCACAGCGCGGCTGTCTCTTTGGAGTCGGCGCGTACGGCAGAGTCAACCGCCCGGCGGGTGTAGTCGCGAGCGGCGGTCAAATGGCCGTAATAAGCTTCACTGTCGGACTGAGCCGACAACAGCGGATCTTCCGCACCCGGTTTCCCGGAGGCCCACGCCAACTGCTGCTGCATGCTCGAGGTGTCATTCCGCAGGAATGACAGAAAATACATCCACCAGCGCAAGTCTCCACCATCCAGACCGTGCGCAATGGCGCTATCAAACTGCGCCTTGGCGTCATCCATCCGGCCCAGCGCGAGATAGCAGCCCATCAGATTTTCATGCGTCACCACATTATTCGGGTCCAGACGCTCGGCGGTTTCGTTCTCCTCGACAGCTTTTTGATATTCCCCCATCGAAGCGGCATTTGAACCGAGATTGATATGCGGAATCGGATCGCGTGGATAGCTCTGAATCCAAAGTTCGTAAGTTTGCGCTTCCTTTTCCAGTTCTCCGGTTGCGAACGCGTAATAGTCAGCGGTGATGTGAAATTTCTCCCGTTCGCTGACGTGATCGCGAAGTGCATACGCCTTTTTCAGGTTTTCTGCCGCAAGGCCAGGTTGTCCGAGATTGCCATAGGAAACCGCAAGCCGCGCGTACGCCATGGCAAAATTCGGATCGAGCTCAATCGCCCGCCGTAAAAATGGCACAGCCACCGCATCGCCCTTTTCGCTCTGCGTGCGAACGCCCATGCTAAACGTCTTGAGCGCTTCAAGGGATGGAGTTGTGGCCTCAATCGGGACATCGAATTTTTGCACCGACGCCAGGGATTCTCCGAGCTGGCTCCGCAAGCTCGCGGTTGTGCTGCTCAAGGCTTTCACCGCTGCTTCCTTGCTTGACGCCTCTGACTGTTCCTTTGCCAGCGTATCGCCGTTGCTGCAATTCACCGCTTCGAGGCCGACAACATATTGGCTACCAAGTTGGGAAATAGAACCAGCCAGTAACGCCTTGCTCCCGGTGCGAAGGCAAATCTCCTGGGCTACTTCCCTTGTCACCCGGTCAGTGGGCGCGCGCCCCATAAGCCGCAAGGTTTCATCCACGCGGCGTTGCGACAGAACGTTCAGGAACGGAGATTGCTCCAGTTCCACGGCCAGCGCCTGCTTCAGAGCGTCATCGAATACAGCGTCGCCGGTGCTGTTGGCAAAGTCGGCAAGCACGATCGTGTCTTTTTCAGTAAGTTGCGTCTTCGGGCCAGAACGCCAGTACCACGCAGCAACCGCCAGGCCTGCAATCACTAGTACGACGGGAATCAGTATCTTCCACATCCGGCCCGGCGAACGGATGGGGGCGGCAGTGATCGCGCTTGATGATTTCGACGTGCCGGATTGTTGCGTCGCAAAGGAGGATTGGCTGGCGATATTCGGTTCCCGCTGCACCGATGGCCCGGCACTCTGCTCCTGGCTCTGGGCCTGATTTTCTACCGCGGCGGGAATTGAACTGCGGCTGGATTCGTAATCGCGTTTCAAGCGCTTTAAATCCGCTGCCATGTCGGAGGCATGCTGATAGCGCAAGTCACGATCCTTCTCCATGGCCTTGTTGATAATTTCCTCGAGCTTCCCGGGGATATCGGGATTTAGCCGGACCGGGGCAGTTGGAGTTCCCCTAAGGATGGAGTCGAACAGGACTGCGGTGGTTTCGCCGCGGAAGGGCTGTGATCCCGTCGCCATTTCATAGATCACCGCGCCAAAAGAAAAAAGATCGGTGCGGCGATCCAAATCTTTGCCTCGGGCCTGCTCCGGAGACATATACGCTGCGGTGCCCATCGCCGTGCCCGGACTGGTAAGGTGTTCCCGGGTTTCGCCCGCCGTGGCGTCCGCCGCGGTCCCGTCGGATTCTCCTGAAGCTCCAGGAAAACTAATTTTTGCCAGACCGAAATCCAGAATCTTGGCGCGGCCTCTCTCCGTGACGAAGATATTCGCAGGCTTGATATCGCGATGGATTATGCCCTTTGAGTGGGCTGCGTCGAGGGCGTCTGCAATCTCAATGGCAAGCGTAAGCAACGCGTCAACTTCCATACGCCTGCCGGCGATTCGATGCTTAAGCGTCATACCATCGAGGTACTCCATGGCAATAAACGCTTCCCCGTTAAAATCGTCAATCTCGTGGATGGTACAGATGTTCGGATGATTCAATGACGAGGCTGCCTTGGCTTCGCGCTGGAAACGGCTGAGCGCTTGCGGGTCTTGGGCTACGTCATTGGGCAGGAATTTGAGGGCGACAAATCTGCCGAGCTTCAGGTCTTCGGCCTTATAAACCACGCCCATTCCGCCGCCACCCAGCTTCTCGATAATGCGGTAGTGCGAGATCGTTCGGCCGATCATTCGTCGCAGAATCTTAACGTCTGCGTTCAGCCAAGTCAATGAATGGCGCGCAGTTGGTGGTGTCCTATTAGTGCGTTGATGGAAAAAGGCCACTCGTACTGACGTGGCCATTTCCAAAATGGGGGTCTGATCTAGACGACCAGATCATTCCTTCTGTTCCCACGCTACCAGATTGAATAGCGCGGCCCAATCAAGTTACCAAGGAATTCGGTGTTGCTTGGCACCTAGGAGGGCATACGAGCGGGAATATCCCGGCCTACTTGTAAATCGGGATACGCCAGGCCTTGAGGCCATAGTTCTTCGCATAACGTCTCTCACCATTTACGGTGATCCACGCACGGAAGATATGACCGATGGGCTTGCGCTTGTCGGGTATCCGCATTGTGTTTCCATTGTTGTCTCCAAACTCGGCGTGTCCGGTAGCGTCGTCGCATGGGGGTTACGTCGAGTCCAGTAGGGTACCGCCCGAAGGCGGACCAGTCGAACGGTGCAAACGTTCGACTGGCGCATTTATCATACGCTTTGGTAACTATGATTTAGAGAAAGAAAAATGCAGTATTGACTTAGTGCCGTGCGCACTAATAGGACACTACCCGCGCAGTTGGCCCTTGTCCGAGAGCGCCGCTGGGATCGAGACTCACCGAGTGACCATTTTGTGGCGCTTCCCCGTGTCCGTTTTTCGCGGTAACCTGGGCCTGATCTGCAGTCTGGGTCAGACAGCAATCATGGGGGTAAGTAGAGATGAGAATTCCGGCGCAGGCTCCGCCGCTACAATGCGCCGCATGGACGCGAGTTCTGCGAAAGACGCAACAGCAGAGTCCAACCCAGCTATGACCACAACGATCGCGGCGGAAAGCAGTAAAGGCAAATAGAAAGCCGAGCGTCGGAATAAACCTGCTCGGCGTCCAGCGTTTGGATAAACTGGACCGCCATGCCAATCGGTCAACGAGAAAACGCACGCAATTACAAAAGTTATCGCGGAACGTTCCTGCTCATCTCGGTTCTAGTAGTCGGCATGACATGCAGGGGCATCCTCTTCGGTCAGAACCCGACCACTACCCCGCCAAGGACAAAATCTGAGACGCGCCGGGAATTGCGTGCCACATCGTTCTATGAAACAACCAGTCCGTTGCCTCCTGGCAAACCGGGAACTCTGATCCGGTCCGAGGCCTTCGACGACTACGATCTTTCCGCCGAAATGTCCGCTCTGCGCATTCTGTACCACTCCCGCAGTGCCTCTGATAAAGACGTAGTTGTCTCGGCTGTAGTTTTGATACCGGCGGGAAAACCGCCCGCGGGTGGCTGGCCGGTAATCGCATGGGCTCACGGCTTCAGCGGCATTGCGCGACGCTGCGCCCCCTCCCTCATGAGAAACATTTTGAATGGACCGTTTCTTTCCATGTATCTCTCTCTGGGATACGCGGTGGTGGCCACCGACTATGCCGGCTTGGGGACTTATTCACGCTACGCCGCGCTTGACGCCGAATCCAATGCTGAGGACGTCGTTAATTCAATTCCTGCGGCGCGCGCAGCCACGCCTCTTCTCAGTTCGAATTGGATGGTTATGGGAGATTCGCAGGGAGCGCTGGTAGCGATTAAGGTCGCGGAACGATCCGAGCCCTTCGATCCTGACTTTCTCGGAAGCGTCGCGATTTCTGGAGTGGCGAATCCAAGAGATCTATATGAACGAATGGCGCAAAAATCGCCAGACAGCATGCTCGCGGTGTTGGCTTACGGGATTAAGACAGTCTTTCCGGATTTTAAACCTGGCGACATGCTAACCGATAAAGGATTGGCCACGTCCGAGCAAATTGAATCCACTTGCGGAACTCCCGGCAATGCCGCCATTTTGGGCGCGGAAATATTGAAGCCTGATTGGGAGAAAAACCATTCGGTCCAGCAATTCTTAAGCAGGAACGAAGCCGGACAAAAACCCGCGCGTGGTCCGCTATTGATAATTGCCGCCGCGGCCGATCCGGTGGTCCCGGCTTCCTTGACCTCGCACGTCGTGGATCAAATGTGCCGGCAGCATGACCACGTGGACTATGAAGAATATCCCGAAGTGGACGCTGGGAGCGTGCTCGGAGTTTCTGTCAGAGATCAGATGAACTGGATTCAGGCGCGATTTGCCGGCGGGGCCGCAACTTCAAACTGCAAGTGACCTGAATCCTTTTCCTCAGTGCGCCCAAGCGTGGAGGAACAGCGCTACCCCAATCGGATGCGGCCCGTAAGTTTGTCTGAGAACGTCTGGTACTCCATACCACGTTAATTGGCCTCCGATCGCCGTCGAGAGATGCGGGATATTGCCCACTTCGCGGTTATAACCTGCCGTGTAGGCTTGCACCCGCGCGAAATATTTTTCGGTGAAACCCGGCGGAAATGGATTTTCTCCCAACAATAACTCGTTAGTGCGATCAACATTTTCGATGCGCGTCCAGGCGCGGTTCCTGTTTCCGAAGCGCAGCGTGGATTCAAGCAAATATCCATTGCCGACGTTGCCGTCCAACAGGCTCTGATTTCGTCCCCACAAAAGTAGCGACGCCAGATTTCCATTGTGAATCGGAAGGTTGTACATAACCGACGCGGTCATACGCCGCACATCTTCCGCCGGCACAAGTGCCTCGGGACTGTGCAGTTGCGCAATAGAATATTGCGCGCTCCAGTTTTGTCCGGGATTGACGGTCAGGCGAGTGGACCAGGAATCAATCTTGCCTGAATCCAAGTTCCAACGATACTCGTCCGGTTCCCGCCCGTGAAATCCTGATGCTTCTAACCGAACGTTGCGATAAGTGATTCCTACCGTGACCACGTCGGCTGAAATGTGCGTCGAGTCCTGAAGATGATGTCCCAGGGATGCTAGAGGATCCTCAGACGCGGATGCCCGGTGCGGATAAGCAACCGGCCCCATCGCCGGATCGCCCATCGGGGCGCCATAAAACGACAGCATCGTGTTATCGCTCAGCTTGTAATCATAAAGTGCCGCGAGTTCCATGAAAAAATCGTGTGGATGCTGCCCGTCCACAATCGGACGCCCAAACGCCGTCTCGCCTTGCTGAAAGAGTTCCGGAAACTGGCGTTGCGATATCGTTGCGGGCTCAAGACTCAACATCGTTCGCAGCGTGAGAGTGCCATTCCCCCACTTGCGTTGCGCCATCGGCATAATCCAATTCGTTGAATAAAGTTTGTCCGTGCCGCGCAATCCCGTCTGCTGAATGTCGGTCAAAAAACCTGTGCCGTGAAACATGAACGCCCAGTTGTCCCTGGTCGTCATAAGCATGTCAAACGGGGTTGAAATCGGCTCCGCATCGGTTCCAGAAGTCGCGTGGCTCTGAAGCAACTCAATAAGCGAACGAGATTCCATCGTCATTTCTGGCTCACTCGCCCCTGGGCTGCTCATTCCGTTCATGCCCGGCATGGAGGACATCATATCGTTCATGTTGTCGTGCGCATCCTGTGCGACTAGGGGCGCAATTGCAATCAGGAAAAGCCACGAAATAATTCGAAAAGTTGGCATCGTCTCCTCAACTTGGTTGAAACGCAATAAACCACTGCCTCGCCGGGCGGAATTCCGCCGCGCGATGGCACAATTTCGGTTCGCTATTTCGAGGTTTCAGATACGAAGTGAAGGAGCAGGCGGAGAACTACTTGGCAAAGGCATTGGGAAAGCTAATACAAGCCTACTGGGACTATGAGTCTTGTCCGGCTGCCGCATGAATCTGGATGAGAAATCATCTGTACTGTGAACTGAAGAAGCTGTCGGCAAAACCGATGGGGCATGGCCTGCCACACAGCACTGATGCCCGCTTGGCATGCCGCATGGCACGCGATGCCCATATTCGTGACATCTGGCATGGGTCGAGGTCGTGAGCGCACTTGCAGGCAAGAGCACGAGGCCGCAGAGCGGCATTACCCACAGCAGCAAAAATACGACTGATTTTGAGCCTGACCCGATCACGATTAACCTTTATGATGCACCACGAGGTCGCCACATACGAATGGTGCCTTCAGGCAGGCGAATGAGCCACGAAACTGCATCGCAGACCGCGCAGGGTTTACCGCAGGCTCCTATGATGACCCGCTTGTGCTCCTTTTGTAACTTGGCACCTCTAAGGTAGTTATCTACAGTCAATACACGCAGTATCTGGCGCGGCTTTCGGCCCACGGCGTGCATCTAAACAGTAGACAAGTCGAATGCGGTATTTTGGTGTGAACTTTTTGGGTAGATTGGGAATGAACTACACACGGTATCTTTGGCTTGCGGCGCTTTTGGTGATCACCGGATTGCCTCTCGCGTCCCAGACCGCGTATGTCTCTCCGGGGACCGCCGTGTCCGTTTCCACTCCGGCGTTTGACCTCGCTGAGCCCAACGACTCGGTCCTCATCATCAAGAAGCGAGTGGACGAAGTCCACGTTCTATTTATTGCCACTGACCGGCATGGGAAGTTTGTCCGGGACCTGAGCGAAAACGATTTCGCATTCTTGGACGACAACAAACCCCCTCAGTCTATTAATAATTTCCTACGCGAGACCGATTTGCCGCTTCAACTCGGATTGCTGGTGGACACTAGTGGCTCAGTTCAAAGCCGCTTTGATTTCGAGCAGGAAGCCGCCATCAGTTTCTTGCAGCACACATTGCGCACAAACTACGACAGCGCGTTCGTCATGGGATTTAGCGCTCACAGCCGCGTCACCCAGGATTTCACAGATAACGTCACCCTTCTCGCTCAAGGCGTGAATAGCTTGCGTGCCGGCGGCGGTACGGCTCTCTACGACGCCATCTACAAAGCTTGCCATGACAAATTCATGAAGAGCAAGGATTCCAGTGACCGTCCGACGCGGCGGGCAATTATTGTCGTGAGCGATGGCGAAGACAATCAAAGCGAGGTCACCAAAGCTCAGGCAATCGAAATGGCCGAGCGCGCCGAAGTGATCATTTATGCGATTTCTACCGACGACAGCGGTTTAATTCTTCGGGGAGACAAAGTGCTTCAGGAATTGGCTGACGATACCGGTGGGCGCGCCTTTTTCCCCTTTAAAATGAAAGATGTTAAGAATGCTTTTTCAGCCATTGAAACCGAATTGCGCAGCCAGTATGTAGTGTCATACCTTCCCGCCGATTTTGACGCCGACGGTCGTTATCGCTCAATAGAAATCACTGCCCTCAAGAAAGATCTCCAGGTCCGCGCTCGAAAAGGCTACTACGCGCCACGGCGATAGCATCTTACTTCCGCCTCTGATAGTGCTCGGAAACAAGAGATTGACCTTGTAGGACCGCATGCAGTGTAGAATTTTAAAAGTAGCCTTGAATTCGACGGTCGTCATAATTTCATGGATCGCAAGATTTGCAAATTCGTTTTGCGCAGCCTTTTGTTTGGATTTTTGGCTTTTGGGATATTGAGCTTTGCAAGTCAAAAGCCCTCTGCTGCCAAGGATTCGAATCCCGGCCCCGCCGTAATCGGGCCCCTGCCATTGCCGCAACCAGCTCCTACGCCGGAACAGCTGCCCGCGACAGCCCCTCAAGTGTCATTTAAGGGTGGTGAGCTAACTATAGTAGCCAAGAATTCCAGCCTCGGTGTGATTCTGCGGGATGTTGAAGCCCAAACGGGAGCCAGTATTGACATGCCTGGGACCCCGTCAGATAGAGTCGTGGGACAGTTCGGTCCGGGTCCGGCGAGAGAAGTCCTGGCTTCACTGCTAAACGGATCCCACTTCAATTACGTCCTTCTTGGGTCGCCACAAAATCCCAATGTATTGCAAAGGGTTGTGCTTCTTGCCAAGTCTTCCGGTTCCGAGGAATCCGCTCCTCCGCCCCAAGCGGCTTCCGCCTTTCCTGGCGGGTTGCCACGGCAAGGTGCCTTTGTCGCTCCCACTCAAGACCCTGATGACGCGAATGCTCAAGACGATACCGAAGACATGGCCGAGCCTGAACAACCTGCCGAAGTTCAAAGCGGCCAAAATGTAGACCAAAACGGCCAGCCCGCCATCAAGACTCCCCAGCAACTGCTCCAGGAATTACAACAGCAGCGGCAAATTCAGCAGCAAGGACAACCCGCTGGGCCGCAGGGTACGCCAGCCTTGCAGGGTGGTCCTCCACGATAAAGTGGAAGTAGGATTGGCGATTCTTGGATTGAATGCAGGCTTTTAGCGGCTCGGGAGAGTTAATCTCCGCCCGCCTGCGTTTCGCTGGGGACGAGTCGTAATGACCTTAAAGGGACGGGAGACGAGCCGTACGAAACCCCGCGGAGAATCATGATTACCGCTCCGTACGCTGCCATTACCCCTAGGCCAATAACTCCAATTGAGGTCAACGCGACAACAAAAATTGTGAATAAGCTGCTCAAATCCAGTCCATCTTTCTGATGCAGAAGTCTTTATTGAATCCCGCGCAGAGTTTCCCGGCGTTTTTCCACTCTACCTGCGTTGACGCTTGTTATTGTTAGCTACTAAGATACGTGAGTAGAATTGCGCACCCCCACTTTCCAACATTTCTGTGCGCCCGTCCACGTTACGGAAGGACATTCTGATCCCGGGTTTATGCCAATCACTAAGATTACGGTGCGCGGGGCGCGCCAGCACAATTTAAAGAACATTGACGTCGAAATCCCACGCAATACCTTGACAGTAATCACCGGGTTGAGTGGATCAGGTAAGTCCTCGCTGGCGTTTGACACCATTTACGCGGAAGGCCAGCGCCGCTACGTAGAGACGCTCTCGGCCTATGCCCGGCAGTTCTTAGACCAGATGGAACGTCCCGACGTTGACGGGATAGACGGTCTTAGTCCGGCAATTTCCATCGAGCAGAAGACAACCAGCCGCAGTCCCAGATCAACAGTGGGCACGATTACAGAAATTTACGACTATCTTCGTCTTCTATTCTCCTCAATCGGCACTCCTCACTGCCCCCAATGCGGGCATCACATTGCGCGTCAGTCGGCTGAACAAATCGTTCAGCGTGTAATGTCGCTGACGCCAGATGACCGCATCATGATCCTTGCCCCCATCGTTCGCGGACGCAAAGGCGAGTTCAAGAAAGAGATGGAGAAGCTGGTGCAGCACGGCTTCACCCGGGCGCGAATTGATGGCGAAATGGTGAGCCTGGAAGATGATCTACAACTGGATAAGAGAAAAAACCACACCATTGAAGTCGTAGTGGACCGCTTGCTGGTAAAGCCTGGAATCGAGCACCGCCTCGAATTGTCGGTGGGACTGGCCATGAAACTCGCGGGCGGGTTGGTGCAACTGGCTGTGGTCGGAGGAGAGGAACAGCTTTACTCTTCAAAGCTGGCGTGTCCTGATTGCGGTGTCAGCGTACCTCAACTCGAACCCAGATCGTTCTCGTTCAACAGCACTTATGGGGCTTGTCCTGAGTGCCACGGCCTCGGTAGTCGTTATGATTTTGATCCCGCCAAGGTGATTGTGGATTGGTCCAAACCCCTCCTCGAAGGCGGTCTCGGCCCTGGGTCAGCCTCGCAGAGCCTTCTTTACATGTTGAATATCACTGCTGCGGCTAATGGCATTGATCTCTCTGTGCCCTTCGAAAGATTTCCCGAGAAGACACAGAGTCTTCTTCTGAATGGCGAAGCTGGAAAAGGAAAAACCGGCTTTCGCGGAATTCTTGGATATCTGAAGCAGAATCTTGAAGACGGCACTTCGGAGCGCTATCGCGACTGGCTACTGGACTATATGTCTGCCACCGAATGTCCCGCATGCAAAGGCAGACGGCTACGCCCGGAAAGCCTCGCAGTAAAGGTAAATGGGATGTCCATCGGCGACTTCACGAGTTTGCCCATCTCAAGAGCACTCGTCGCTGCCCGCCAGATTCACCTTGCAGGACGCGAGGAAATCATCGCGGGCCGCATCGTTCACGAAATTATCGAACGATTACAATTCCTCGACGCCGTCGGATTGGGCTACATCTCGCTCGACCGCTCGGCGGCGACTCTTTCCGGGGGCGAGGGCCAACGTATTCGCCTCGCAACTCAGATCGGATCAAAACTGCGCGGAGTCCTCTATGTTCTCGATGAGCCCTCCATCGGCCTTCATCATCGCGACAATGACCGCTTGTTAAAAGCGTTGGAAGAGTTACGGGATCTCGGCAATACAGTTCTGGTTGTTGAACATGACGAGGAAACCATTCGGCGGGCTGATTACGTTATAGACCTTGGTCCAGGTGCCGGCCGTCACGGCGGTGAACTGGTGGCCCACGGGACTCCGCGCGACATCGAAGATGCGCATGATTCGCTGACCGGCGCATACATCTCGGGGAGGGCGCAGATACAAATGCGCCACGAACGCCGGGAAGCCAACGGATCAGCCGTCAGCATTCTTGGCGCCCGCGAAAACAATCTCAAGAATTTGGATGTAACGTTCCCTCTCGGCGTCATGACAGTAGTGACCGGCGTTTCAGGCTCCGGAAAATCCACGTTGGTAAATGACATCCTTTATCGCGCATTGGCCAAAAAGCTATACCGGTCGCGCGAAGAGCCGGGCCTTCATAAAGCACTCGTTGGATCGGAAAACATAGATAAAGTGATTCGGATTGACCAGTCTCCAATTGGCCGCACTCCGCGGTCCAATCCCGCCACCTACACCGGGGTGTTCACCCATATCCGCGATTTGTACGCCATGCTGCCGGAATCACGGGAACGAGGCTACAAGCCCGGCCGATTTTCATTCAACGTATCGGGGGGGCGTTGCGAAGCTTGTCAGGGAGAAGGCCAGCGCAGAATTGAAATGAATTTCCTTCCCGACGTTTATGTCGAATGTGAGGTTTGCGGCGGCAGACGCTATAACCGCGAGACACTGGCTGTAAAATACAAGGGTTATTCCATCGCCGACCTGCTGGAGACTTCTATTTCTGATGCCTTGCAGATCCTCGAAAACATTCCGCAGATTAAGCAGAAGCTTCAAACCCTGGTTGATGTCGGACTCGGCTATGTTCATCTTGGCCAGTCGGCGGTGACATTGTCGGGCGGCGAAGCGCAGCGCATCAAACTCGCCCGCGAATTGAGCAAACGGCAAACGGGTAAGACTCTATATTTGCTGGACGAACCAACTACAGGGTTGCACTTCGACGACGTGAACAAGTTGCTCGAAGTGCTGCACCGTCTCACCGATCTCGGCAATACGATTGCGATCATCGAGCACAATCTCGACGTCATTCGCAGTGCCGACTGGATCATAGACCTCGGTCCCGAAGGCGGAGAAGAAGGCGGAAGAATAGTTGCCCAAGGCACGCCAGAACAAGTATCCAAAAACAAAAAATCCTATACCGGACAAGCGCTAGTTCAATATTTCGCCAGGAGCAGAAAGGCTGTCGAAGAAGCCACCGTGTCCATCGCCTGATCCGATCGCGATTCATCTTGCGTACACTCGCAAAGAACTTCGAAGTGGACCCCTTACAAAATTCCGACTTTCTACCGGCGGCGCCGTTAGCTGATGAGCCCGCGCCAGTCCTAGCACCTACCCATTCCGCCGGTCCGGTCTGGAACGGCTGGGATGTAATAAAGATTGCCGTCTTCATGTTCCTTGCCCCATTTTTTATTGACATTCTCCTGGCATTTGTAGCTCACAAGTCCGTTTACTCCAGTCTGTCCTGGCAGGAACTAGCACAAGAACCCATTATTGAATTAACCGCTGAGATTACTTCTTACGTGGCCCTGCTTTTCTACATGGTTGCATTGGTCGAGGGGCAATACCATCGCCGTTTTCTTGAGGCGATCTCATGGAACTGGCCAAAGAAAATATTGGGACTCGCGGGCGCGGGCGCGGTTTTGTTATTCGCGCTTCAGGTGCTGGCGCATTTTTTACCAATGCCGAAGGATGTGCCTTTCGAGCAGTTCTTCAAACATCCAGCGGAGGCTTATTTAACCTCGATATTGGCCATCAGTATCGGGCCGTTAATGGAAGAACTGTTCTTTCGTGGCTTTCTCTACCCCGTGCTGGCGCGCAGGTTGGGAATGGTCGCAGCCATCTTCCTTACCGCACTTGGTTTTGGACTCTTACACGCCACCCAGTTGGGATTCGCATGGGGCGCTGTGTTCGTCATCTTTCTGGTGGGATTAGCACTGACTATCGTCCGTGCGGTCACCAATTCCGTCGGCTGTAGTCTTGTGGTTCATATTGCCTACAACCTCACACTTACCGTTCTTACTTTCGTTGGAACCAGCGGCTTCACACATCTGGAGCGGCTCAATTGATGACAGCCGCATGGTATCTTCATTTCTGATGCCCTCCGCGAAACAGCAACTGCTCCAGCTTCTGGCGGTGAAGTCTTTTAAGTTAGGCGAATTCAAACTTTCTTCCGGGGGCACCAGCGACTACTACGTTGACTGCCGCACTACAACTCTGGATGCACGCGGCGCAAAGCTCACGGGCCAAGTCTTCCTCGAAGAGATTCGAACTCAAGGATGGAATCCGGAAGCCATCGGCGGACTTACCATGGGTGCCGACCCGATTGTCGTAGCAGTTGCGGTCGTCAGCGGAGAACTAAACGGGTTCTTAGTGCGCAAGGCTGAAAAGCAGCATGGCACCGGGCAACGCATCGAAGGTTTCCGAAAAAAAGCCGCATCCGTGGTAATCGTGGATGATGTTTGCACCACCGGTGCCTCCACGGTCCAAGCCATAGAGGCGGCCCGCGAATTTGGATTTCAAGTCGTAGGCATAATGTGTTTAGTTGAACGTAAAGAAGCTAAGGGCCGACCCAATGTCGAGACAGCCGCCGCGGGAGTTCCATTCGTCTCGATCTTCAACAATAACGACATTCGAGAAGAACACTTACGCCAACTGAGAACTAACTGAGATCCAGGAACTGATTTGTGATTCAAACTCTTGAATGGACCAACTCGGGCGTGCGCTTCATTGACCAGACGAAACTCCCAACCGAGGAGACTTACGTCACCTGCACCACTCACGAGCAAGTGGCCGACGTTATCCGGACGATGGTTGTTCGGGGTGCACCAGCGATTGGCGTAGCGGCCGCTATGGGCGTCGCACTTGGCGTTAAGAACTCAAAAGCGGCGAATATAGATCAGCTACAAGAAGAATTCGAAAGCATTTGTACTGTCATCGGCAAGACACGGCCCACGGCCGTCAACTTGTTCTGGGCTATCAGGCGCATGAGCGAGAAATTCGAATCAATCAAGGCAAGATCCATTCCACAAATCAAGAATTTACTAATCGAAGAATCTCAGCGTATGCACGCCGAAGATATCGCCGCCAACCAAGCTATGGGGCAATATGGAGCAACCCTCATGCCTGCCAGCGGCGGCGTGTTGACTCACTGCAACGCCGGAGCCCTCGCCACTTGTGGATACGGGACCGCGTTGGGAGTGATTCGCGCGGCTATTGAGCAGGGGAAAAAGATTCACGTCTATGCGGATGAAACTCGTCCCTTCCTGCAGGGATCACGTCTTACAGCATGGGAGTTGATGAAAGACGGTATTCCAACAACCGTGATCGCAGACAACATGGCGGGGGCCATGATGAAGCAGGGCAAGATTGGTGCGATCGTTGTCGGCGCCGACCGCATTGCCGCAAACGGCGACGTGGCCAATAAGATCGGAACCTACACGGTCGCTGTTCTAGCCAGCGAAAATAAAATCCCGTTTTATGTCGCGGCGCCGTTTTCCACGATTGATCTCGCAACTCCCGATGGCAGCACCATTCCCATTGAGCAGCGAAATCCTAGAGAGGTTACGCATTTTGCCGGAAAGCTAGTCACCCCAGAGGGTGCGCAGGTCGAAAATCCGGCATTTGATGTCACCCCGGCAAAATACATCGCTGCGATCGTGACCGAGCGCGGCATTGCCCGGCCACCCTACGAACGGTCTTTTTCGCGATTGTTGGAAGAACGCGCCAAGGTTGGGACTTAGAGGTTTGATCCGCGAGTTTCAGGCCAGGTTTCGAAGCGGCGGAAAAGACATTGGCCTCGACTGTTTTTTCCCGACATCCAGAGAGAAGTCATTTCCCGCGGTCATCAGCCTGCATGGTTCCGGAGGAAATCACTCAGGAATGGCGGAGCCTGCCCGGCAATTGGCGGCAGAAGGAATCGCGGTCTATGTGCTGCATTACTTCGATCGTACCGGTACGATCCATGCCGACAGCAAGTCCTCCATACTTCGGAATTCGCCATTCTGGCTGAAGACGCTGTGGGATTGTGTAACCTTCGTCTCCTCCCAGGCAAACACCAATTCTCAGAAAATTGGATTGATCGGATTTTCTCTTGGCGCATATCTCTCTTTGAGTATGGCCGCGTTCGACACTCGAATCAGAGCTGTCGTGGAATTTTTTGGTGGCCTGCCGAAAGAGGTGAAACCGTTCGCCCGCCGATATTGCCCGGTGCTGATCCTGCATGGAGAAGCGGACCAAACTGTTCCCGTACAGGAGGCCTACGACCTACAACAAATCCTTGAACGGAATCACGTTCCCTATGAGATGAAAATCTACCCGCGCGTTGGCCACGGTTTTAGCGGCGATGTCTGGCAGGATGCCAATAACCGCACATTGTCGTTCTTGGGGGAATATCTGGTAGCAGAATCCGGCAGCGTTTTCGTTTAGCGATCTCGTTCGACAAGAAATAAAATAAAGACGGGCGCCCAATGCGCGCCCTCTCTCGTCGTCCAAGCGCCTTGTAACATCACAACCGAACTCAGATCGCAGCGCCGCGACCCGACAACAAGTTAATGACCAGAACAACCAGGGCAACCACTAATAACAGATGAATCAAACCGCCCGCAATGTGAAAGCTGAAGCCCAACAGCCACAGAATCAAAAGCACCACAAATACTGTCCAAAGCATAGAGCCTCCTTCAAACCACCGCAGAGTACGCTACGCCAGTGTTTCCTACAATACTGTCCTTGCTGTACAGGCGGCCCGAAACAACCAATGAGGTGGGCGGATGTCGCTGTATCCTCTCTCGAAATGTATTCCAGCCTCTTGCAAGTGGCGAAGCGATAAGCGTCCCTGCTACCATCGCCACAGATGCCTCGTCGTCACGCCACCAGGAAGGCAAAAAACTCTTCGCAGAACCCCGCCAGGAGAATCTCCTCCACCGCCCCTGTGCGCGACCTGGTGATCATCACTGGCATGAGTGGTTCCGGCAAAGCCTCCGTCCTCAAAGCTTTCGAGGATCTTGGCTACTATTGTGTGGACAACCTTCCGGTAGATCTGATCCCTCCGTTTGCGGAACTCGTGGCGCAATCTTCGGAAATCGAGCGCACCGCTCTAGTGGTGGACGTGCGCGAGGGCAAGAGGCTTGAAGAATTGCCGGAGATCGTTAAGTCCGTCAAACGAATCCTGCCCACAAGGATAATTTTCCTTGAAGCGTCCGACCCTGTGCTGCTCCGCCGATTCAGTGAGACTCGCCGCCCGCATCCGCTGGGAGCGAATAATCCCGTTAAGTCCTCCCTGACCGCGGAGCGCAAACATCTCCGCAACATTCGCGCCATCGCAGACATGGTAATTGACACCTCGAAATTTAATGTCCACGAGCTGCGGGCGCATATTACGGACCGTTTTCAGAAACGACAATCCGGCAGAAATATTCTGGTGTCCTGTGTGAGCTTCGGATTCAAGAACGGTGTTCCCGAAGATGCCGACCTGGTTTTTGACGTTCGCTTTCTTCCCAACCCGCACTTTATCCCGGAGTTTCGCCTGCTCACGGGACGCCATCCTAAAGTTGCGAAATACATTCGGTCGTTTCCGCAGACCAAAGAATTTATTCAGCGGATCTCAAAGTTGCTGGTCTATCTGCTGCCCCACTATATCCGCGAAGGCAAGAGTTATCTCACGATTTCCTTCGGTTGCACGGGGGGTCAGCACCGCTCCGTAATGATCGCGGAGGACGTCAGCAAGCATCTCCGCAAATCCGGATACCGGGTGAAGGTCGTGCATCGTGACAGCCCAAAATAAAAAGTGGTTTTCGTAGGGACAACCCGCCCTCGGCTGTCCACTCGAGCAAAGTTCGATCCCCTGACCCGAGCATTAACGACTAACGGTTAGCGACTAAAGTAGAATAAAGGCTTGCGAAGGATACTGACCTTATCTCAGCCTCGCCGTTTCTGCATGCGAATCGGGAATCGCTCATGCGGCAACTGACAAGGCTTTTACGTTACTTAACTCCCTATAGCTGGCAGTTCTGGCCCTCAGTGTTTCTCTTGGCAGCCGTGGGCCTGCTAGACGCCTTCCGCGTGTTGCTGGTCGGTCCCATCCTCGACCGTGTACTCAACCCCTCTTCGGGCTCGGAAAATATTCAGCTCTTTACGATTCCGCACACTAACCACACGATTTACCTGCAAAGGTTTGTGCCATCGCATTTTCACAATGCGTGGACCATCGTTGCCTACGCTTTCGTCGCGTCCACTCTGTTGAAGGGCATCTGCGACTACGCCGGTACTTATCTTGTGAATTATGCAGGCTATGGCATGATCACCGATCTACGAAATCATCTCTACGATTCAGTGCTGCGGCGTTCGGCGGCCTTTTTTCAGAAGCACACCACTGGCAAGCTGATTTCCACTATCGTCACTGATATTGAGCGTGTGCAATATGCCGTATCAAGCGTGTTAGCTGAATTCCTCCAACAGTTTTTTACGTTCATCTTTACCGCGGCGGTGGTCGTCCTGCTGGGGCGCAGACTGGCGTGGCTCCTGCTCTTATTTGTGCCGTTCATAATTTATTCCGCCGGAAAAATCGGGGGGCGCGTTAGACACACTACCCGCCGCGGTCAGGACAAACTGGCCGATATCCAAAATATCTTGCATGAAACCATCACGGGCAACCGCATTGTGAAGGCGTTCAGCATGGAAAGCTGGGAGATCGCGCGGTTCCGCGGAGCCGCGCAACGGCTTTTCCGCGCTAATCTCCGTTCCGTTGCCGCCTCCGCAGTCAGTTCGCCGTTAATGGATATGTTTGGGGCAATCGGAATTGCGCTTCTATTACTGTTGGGTCGTGAGCAGGTCGTGCATCGTGTCATGACACCGGGCATTTTCGTAGCTTTCATCATTGCCGTGTTTAAACTTTACGATCCGGTCCGCAAGTTCGCTCTCTTCAACAACAACTTTCAGCAAGCTCTGGGCGCATCATCGGAAATTTTCAAGTTCATGGACACCCAGGACGAAGTGCCCGAACAGCCCAATGCCCGGCCGATACCTCCATTCTCCAGAAGCATTCGTTTTGAGGACGTATCCTTTTCCTACGACAATAAAACTGAAGAAGGCCAGGATATCCTTCGAAACATCAACCTCGAGGTGAAAGCCGGAGACGTTTTGGCCGTGGTCGGTTCCAGCGGCGCCGGCAAGAGCACGCTCGTCCATTTGATTCCTCGATTCTTTGACGTAAGTTCGGGCCGGCTCTTAATTGACGAAAACGATGTGCGTGAGACTACACTGTCGTCACTTCGTTCGCAGATCGGCGTGGTCACTCAGGAAACTGTCCTCTTCAACGACACGCTGCGAAATAACATTGCTTATGGTCAACCCAATGTTTCCCAAAAAGATGTAGAGTCCGCGGCACGTGCGGCCTTGGCGCATGATTTCATCACTAAACTCCCAATTGGATACGATACTGTAATTGGAGAACGCGGTGTGCGCCTCTCCGGGGGCGAGCGGCAAAGAATTGCCGTTGCCCGGGCGCTTTTAAAGAACGCACCAATCCTGATATTGGATGAGGCCACATCGGCATTGGACAGCGAATCCGAATCGCTTGTCCAATCCGCGCTCCACAATTTGATGGCAGGGCGCACAGTCGTCGTGATTGCGCACCGGTTGTCCACGGTGCGCCGTGCAGACCGCATTGTCGTGCTGGAGAATGGTACTATCGCCGATATTGGTACTCATGATGACCTTATGAAGAGGTTTGGGACATACCGTCGTCTCTATGATTTGCAATTCGTGGAAACAGAACAGCAAAATCGCGATCCTGAAAGTGCATCTCCGGCGAAACATTAATCCATGCCCATTCGCTCCATGACGGGATTTGCACAAGTACGGGGCGAAGTCCCAGCCGGCAACGTCGAATCACAAGCGACACCTAACCCTGCTCATAATTTAGATCGGACCAACGGCCGCCTGAGTTTCACTCTCTCATTAAAGTCCGTGAACCACCGCCTTCTCGACTTGCACTTCAGGCTTCCACCCGAAAATGATGCTTTGGAAATGAAGCTTCGCCGTGCGCTGAAGGATAAACTCGCGCGCGGGCACATTGAATTGTCGCTGAACGTGGATCATGGGGGGGTGGAAGCTTTTTCGATCAATCGGAATTTCGTCGGCGGGTACGTGAATGCGTTTCGCGCTGCCGCCTCCGAGTTCGGAGTCTCAGCGGATCCCGATCTCAATGTGGTCTTGCGGCTGCCAGGCGCACTCTCTGCAAATGCGCGGCCAGCCGATGGTGACTTTGAATCTGCGGTGATGCGATCGCTGGATGAGTTGTTGTTACGGCTGAATCAAATGCGCGAAGAAGAAGGCCGGGGCATCGAGCGCGAATTGAGGCAACTAATGTCGGAGACGCGCGAAGCGTTCCAAACGGTCGAGAAGTATCGGACCCTGGTTCAGCAGATTTATGCAACTAAACTGAAAACGCGCATGCAGGAACTGTTCGCCACTCAGATAGAACCTGAACGCATTTTGCAGGAAGCGGCTCTACTCGCAGATCGCAGCGACGTTCAGGAGGAGCTCGTCCGGCTGGAAACCCACGTTAACCATTTCCTTGGATTGCTGGACGAAGGAAACGAAGTCGGCAAAAAGCTTGACTTCCTCTTGCAGGAAATGAATCGTGAGGCGAATACAATGCTTTCGAAAACCTCCGGTCTTGCCGGGGATGCGCTTAAAATTACTGAAATGGGGCTGGCAATGAAAGCCGCAATCGAAAAGGCTCGCGAGCAAGTGCAAAACATCGAATGACCACCGTTTACATCATCTCCGCTCCATCCGGATCCGGCAAATCCACGCTGGTGAATGGCGTCCGCCAGATTGTGCCGGGGCTCGATTTTTCTGTTTCCTACACGACCCGCCCTCCACGCCGCAATGAGAAACATCAGCGCGAGTATTCCTTCGTGCCGCGCGAAGAATTCCAGGAAATGGTCCGGAGAGATGAATTTCTGGAGCACGCCGATGTTTTCGGCAACCTTTACGGAACGTCGCGAGAGTTCCTTCGCGAAGCAGAGCGGGCTGGCCATGATCTTCTCCTCGACATTGACGTGCAGGGGGCGGAGCAAATTAAGCGCAAGCTTCCCGATGCGGTAAGAATTTTCATCATGCCCCCCGATCGGCAAACGCTGGAGGATCGTCTTCGCAACCGCAGCCTCGATGCCGAGGACGTAATTCAGCGCCGGTTGGCCACGGCCACTCGTGAGATTGAGAATTATGCCAACTACGACTATATTTTAGTGAACGACCGTCTGGACGAATCTGTGGAAACGCTGAGAGCAATTCTGTTGGCAGAGCGGCTTCAGCGCTCGGAACTCAAACCGACTACGGATCAAGTCGGACTTCTCACCAAGGCGGAAGCTTGCCGCTTGAATAATGTCCGGGAACGTTTGCAACCGATTTTAGCCTCGTTTCTGCCCGCGACCGCGCCGGGGGGACGTTAATGCAGGGAGAATATCAATGAAATTAATCGAAGGGTTCGACAGCAATTATCGGTACATCCTGGTAGCGGCGCGCCGTGCGCGTCAGTTGCAGGGTGGAGCTCCTCCAGTAATCCAAACACCCTCTCGCAAACCGTGCCGCATCGCGCAGGATGAAATCAAAGCCGGCAAAGTAAAGTGGGTGATCCCGGAAGTTCCCAGGTCCGCCGCTGAGGTTGCCGGCGAAATTCTGGATAAAGCGATTGGATCGGAATAGGGCTCGATTTCAGAGGTTAGACAATTTGAACTGAGAACTGAAATCCGGGAACTGGTAACTGACCTCTTCCCCAGGCCCATCCATGAAAGTTGCCCTAGGAGTGTGCGGCGGAATAGCAGCGTACAAGGCTGCGGAAATTGTGCGCCTTCTTCAGGATCGCGGTATTCGCGTACAGGTCATCATGACCGACGCCGCTCAGGAATTTGTTCGGCCTCTAACTTTCGCGGCCCTCTCTGGAGAAAAAGTTATTACGGGAATGTTTGTCGCCGACGACCCTGTTTCCAATCCCGCTTCGACCGTTGAAGATTCCGCCATCGAACACATTTCCATCGCACAATCCATTGACGCATTATTGGTCGCCCCTGCTACGGCGGACGTCATCGCAAAATTTGCTCAGGGAATCGCTAATGATTTCCTGACCACCCTGCATCTCGCGACGAAGTCGCCAGTCGTTGTCGCGCCTGCGATGAATGTGAACATGTGGAACCATCCGGCAACCCAGGCGAATGTTGATCTGCTGAAAAGGCGTGGAGTAACCGTTGTGGACCCGGACAGCGGCTATCTCGCCTGCGGGATGACCGGCTCCGGGCGTCTCGCGGAAAATGAAACTATTGTTGCCGCTGTCATGGAGGCGCTTGGTGTATCCCAGGATCTGTCCGGGGAAACCGTGCTGATTACCGCCGGACCGACGCGGGAAAAGATTGATCCCGTCCGCTACCTCACCAACCGCTCTAGCGGCCGCATGGGATACGCGCTTGCGGAAGCCGCATTAAGACGCGGAGCAAGAGTGCAGCTGGTCACCGGACCGACGTCTCTCACCCCGCCAGCAGCCGCTGAAGTGACAACAGTCGAATCGGCAGAAGATATGCGCCAGGCCGTGCTGAGACTTTTTCCCGAAGCTACCGTTGCGATCATGACTGCGGCCGTTTCGGATTACCGGGCACACAAAATCGCGTCGCAAAAAATCAAGCGGAGTGGCGGTATGACGTTGGAACTCCAACCGACTGCCGATATCCTGAAAGAAATTTCGAAACAGATTTCCAAAAAAGACAAATCCCAAATCGTTATTGGTTTCGCAGCTGAAACTGAGAATGTACTCGAAAACGCCCGGAATAAGCTGATCGCGAAGTCCCTCGACGCCATTGTGGTGAATGATGTGTCGCATGAGGGCACTGGCTTCGATTCCGACCGCAACGCAGTAACCATCATCACGCAAACGGAAGTGATCGAAGTTCCCGAGACCACGAAATGGGAAGTCGCGCAGCAGGTTCTGAATCAGTTCGCACGCCTTCGAAGTCTCGCGCCGCTGGCCAAAGCACGCTGACAGGCCGTTTACGGAAGGCGAATCACCCCGCAACAGACCACCCGCCTATTTGCTCCAGCATCGAATTCCCGTAGGCACAATCGGAGGCACAGTCAATGATCCGCAAGCTGAAATCTGGGGAGTATCGCCTGTATTCTCGGAAGAAAAATCCCAAGACCGGGAAACGCCGTAACCTGGGAACCTTTAATTCGCGAAAAGCCGCGGAGGCTCATGAAAAGGCCGTGCAGTATTTCAAGAAACAAGGCTGACTGTCCTAGAAGGAGAATGCTCGCCCTGGTTCTTCTGATATTCTCGTGGTCGGGATGATCCCGGGACTCGCGATGCAATTAGACCCTCAACTGAAACGCGCGCTGTCCGACCGGATCCGTTATTATAACGAGCTTGGCATTTACGATTTCTATCGGCGGCAGACTTCATCCGGAAACGAATTTACATTGCCTTCTATAAGCAGCGTGGTGTCCGAAACAATTGGCGTTCCGGCTGACACTGATCCTCTTCAGATTTTGCGTTCGATTCGCGAAGACATTGGCGACTGCACCCGGTGCAAACTACACAAACAGGGCCGCAAGCAAATAGTCTTTGGCGTGGGCAATCCCAACGCTGATCTCATGTTCATCGGAGAGGCCCCGGGAGCCGATGAAGATACCCAAGGCGAACCTTTCGTTGGGCGAGCCGGACAACTGCTCACTAACATGATCAAGGCGATGGGGTTGCAGCGCGAAGATGTCTATATAGCAAACATCATCAAGTGCCGTCCTCCGGGAAATCGCACTCCGGAACGCGACGAATGTGAAACTTGTTCTCCGTTTTTGATGCGGCAGATTGAAGCAATTAAGCCAAAGGTGATAGTCGCTCTAGGCGCCGTCGCCGCAAAAACGCTTTTGGCTCTGAGTGCTTCCATGATGGAATTGCGCGGCAGTTGGTTCGATTTTCGCGGGACCAAACTGGCAGTGACGTATCATCCTGCTTTCCTGTTGCGCGATCCGCGTCAGAAGAAAGAAACCTGGAAAGATCTTCAGATGGTGATGAAGGAACTCGACTTGCCCATTCCGGCTAAAGCCGTCGAATAAATTTATGGCTTTCGCTATTCGCATTTGACAATGTTCCGCACGGACCATTGCTCCTGCCTCTCGATCTATTTCAAGACTCGATGTTAGGATTCCATCAAACCTGACTTGTTCCAGCCAATTCCAATGTTTCAGTTCTGCGATGTGGCGCTTCCGGTTCCGCTCGATACTGTCTTCAGCTATAGCATGCCCGAAGGAATGCAACCTGTCGTCGGAGGACGCGTTCTAGTTCCGTTCCGCCAGCAACGGCTATCCGGGATCGTCGTCGAATTGCACGACCGGCAACCGTCGGTTGCGCCGAAGAATGTCATCAGCGTACTCGACTTACAGCCTGTACTGGACGAGGAACTCTTAAACCTCGGTAAATGGATCGGGAATTATTATCTCGCTCCACTTGGGGAAGTATTCCGCACCATGCTGCCGTTGAGCGCCGAGTTCAAGCGTGCGATTAGCTATCGGATCACGGAAAAAGGGCACGCCGCCCTTTATGCGGCAGGAGTTTCGGGGTCGTCGTCTCGCTCACGAAAAACTCCCGACGAAGAGATCGCTGAAGTTTCAGTTCTCGACTATTTGGCTTCCCGCGAAGACACGCGTGAAAAAAGTTTGCGGTCTGCCTTGAGAGTTTCACAATCATTGCTGGCAGGAATGGCCCGCAAGAAATGGATCGTGCGGCACGACGTTTCGGATGTCCGCGATTTGACCCGCCGGATTAAGGTCGCTGTGCTCAACAACTCATCCGGAAAACTGAACGTCAATCAGCAGAAATTGATCGAGCGGCTCACGGATGCAGGCGGCAGAATGCCCGTTGAGCAACTTCAACAGCCTGACATTCCGCAAACAACTTTAGCGACACTCGTCAAGCGGGGACTCATCGAAATCAATCTAACCGATGCTGACGCGCCTGAGTTTGCTTTCTCAGGCCTTAAAGGCCGCCTCCCGCCCCTGAATTTCGAATTCAGTGCCGCACAGCAGAACGCTCTGGAGCAAATTCAACAGAGCGTGTGTGCGGGCACATTTTCAGGAACGCTGTTGCACGGCGTCACTGGCTCCGGCAAGACGGCTGTCTATCTCGCGGCAATGCGTTCGGTGCTTGAGGCTGGACGCTCTGCAATCATGCTGGTTCCGGAAATTGGGCTGACGCCGGCCATGGCCGCCGATCTCCATCACGTCTTCGCGAACGAAGTAGCAGTTCTCCACTCATCACTCTCTAATAAAGAGCGCGCCGAACAATGGCATCGAATCAAACGAGGAGAAGCACACATAGTCGTTGGCACGCGGTCCGCAGTCTTCGCTCCCGTATCAAATCTCTCGCTCATCATCGTGGATGAAGAGCAGGATTCTTCCTACAAGCAGGAAGAAATGCCACGCTATCACGCGCGCGACGTTGCGGTAATGCGCGCAAAAATGTCAGGAGCAGTCGTGGTTCTTGGATCAGCCACGCCGTCGCTTGAATCTTACTTTAACGCGAAGAAGGGCAAGTACGCCCTGCTGCATTTGCCTGATCGCGTCGAGCAACGGCCGCTACCGGAAGTCGAAATTATTGACATGCGGCAGGAATTCCAGGAAACCGGAACCGAGCAGGTAATTTCGCGCAAGCTCGCAGCTGAAATCAAAGAGCGTTTAGATCGCAAAGAGCAGGTCATGGTGTTGCTGAACCGGCGCGGATATTCTCCGGTTGTGCTATGCCGCGCGTGCGGAAAGAAGCTTGAGTGCAAGAATTGCGCCATCGCGCTGACCCATCACAAGCGCTCCCATCGGATGGAATGCCACTATTGCGGCCACCTTGCGCCGATTCCTAAAACGTGCGCCCATTGCGGCAGCGAATACGTATATTTTCTGGGCACCGGATCCGAGAAACTTGAGGAGTTGTTGCACGGACTTTTTCCCCAGGCTCGAATTGGCCGGTTGGATCGCGACACGGTGCGCGGCCAGGCGGATTTCGAGCGGGCGCTGAATGCTTTGAATGAAGGCGAACTCGATTTGCTGGTAGGAACGCAGATGATTGCCAAAGGACATGACATTCATGGCGTGACGCTCGTCGGAGTCGTCGGGGCCGACACCGCTTTGGGCATGCCCGATTTCCGCGCAGCTGAACGGACCTTTCAGTTGCTCACACAAGTTGCCGGGCGGGCAGGTCGCGGAAGCAGCCCCGGACGCGTAGTTGTGCAGACTTATGTTCCCGATCATTACGCCATCCAATACGCCGCGCAGCACGACTTCATTGGCTTTTATGAAAAGGAATTGCGCTTCCGCAGTTGGATGCATTATCCGCCTTACAGCGCATTGGCAAACGTTTTAGTGCGCAGCAATAACCTTGACGACGTCCTCAAATGGTCGGGGCAAATAGGCCAGTGGTTCGAAAAAACGCGGCATGAAGGAATTCGAGTGCTGGGACCAGCGGCTGCGCCAATCGTGCGGCTAAAGCAGGATTATCGTTATCACTTTGTCCTGAAATCAGCAAGCCGCGAAAAGCTAAACACGCTCTTACGGACAATGCTGGCCCATGCCGACCACCAAAACATTCCCCGAACACAAATCATCGTTGACGTGGACGCGATTTGGCTGATGTAGAGGCGAACCGTAGCGGTTGGAACAGGCGGCTAACCCGAATTCAACCGAAAGCTCGTCGAATGGTTTCAAAATCACTCCCACAGATCAGGCTCCCTCCGCTACAAATGCACCCGCAACCACCGAGAGTGAAATGTACAGCGCAACAAGAATGCCACCAAGCTTTAGAACGAGATGTTTCCTCATGCCAAAGAAGATACGAAGACAAATCCGAGGTAGTTCGGAATCCGCTTGCTAGGACAGTCGTTTAATCCCCGGAAAACCGTCGAAACCGGAATCGAAGGTCAGGATTTGTTCAATACCGTATTGTTCCATCACGGCCAAATGCACCGCATCACGTGCGGACATCTGCGTGTGGCCCAAGACAACCTCTTTCGCGCGCTCTACGGTTGCGAGCTCCACGGGGAGGACTTGGTCTACGATTCCGAGCAAAGCGCCGAAAGCGGGTTGGATGGCGTCGCGCCGGTTGATGGCAACGTAACGATGCAGTATCTCTTGCAGGACTTCGGCGTCTGTGACCAGGCGTTCGCGATCGCTCACTAGTTTTTCGAGCAATCGTTGTGCGTCGCTTTTGTGTGGATGAGGCGCGCCAACCAGATACATCGGAATATTAGAGTCAACCAGGATCATGGCTGGGGGCCGACTCCGTATCCTCTTTCGATTTCGGCCAACATGCTGGCTATATCCCCCGTGGGATAGCGACACCGGGCTGCCGCCCGGATGACTTCGAGTTTCTTCCCAGCATCCCCCAGAGGCTCGCGGCGGCGCGCCAGGTCCAGTGCCTGCCGCACCCACTCTGCCAGAGACATACGGCGGGAACGAGCCATCTTTTGGATTTCCCGATATTCTGGGTCTTGTAGAATTACCTGAAGTCTCTTAGCCATATATAGAGTGTAGTTGACTCATGCCTATGAGTCAATCGGCGCTATCTCCGGCGACGGCGGTTACGTCAATCCCGGAAGTGTACTTACAAGCCTTTCTTGCGTAGGAATTCTCGCACCACTTCTTTGACGTCGCGGTGCTGGCCGTCCACGGCGTAGTTTAGTTGGCGCATTTCTTCGTCGGAAATCTTGCCGGCCAGTGCATCCAACGCTCGTCCCACTTCCGGATGCAGCGTCAGCGTTTCCCTCCGAATGATCGGCACAGCTTCATACGGCGGAAAATAGTTCCGATCATCTTCCAGCACATACAAATCCAAGGCCGGAATGAGGCCATCCGTCATATTGCCTGCGATCAGGTCAACCTGATGATTCGTCAGCGCCCTCGTGAGCAGCCCGAGATCCATGATGCGCGGAGGCCGCACGAAATGCAGGCCATAAGTCGCCGCGAATCCCTTGTAACCGTCAGGACGCTCCATGAATTCATAACCGAAACCCGCTCGCCACTGAGGCGTGAATCGAGCCGCTTGCGAAATCGTAGTGAGGTGAAGGCGGCGAGCGTCATCTCCGCGAATTTCGATTGCAAAGGTGTCGTTGAAGCCGAGAGGTGGTCCAACAACCAGATTGAACCGTTGCGCGTAATCGGCTTTCACGCGACCGTAAACCTCCTGTCGGTTGTTCTGGGGGTTTTCTTTCAGTACCGCCGTGAGCGCCGTGCCAGTGTATTCCGGATAAATATCAATGCGCCCAGCGAGAATTGCCTGCTGGCAAATGTAAGTTCCGGCGAGATAAAAACGGCGTTCCACCGGAAGTCCTGTTTTGTTTTCAATTTGCTGGGCGAATATTTCTCCGAGAACCAATTGCTCAGTGAAGTTCTTGGATCCAATCACAATGAGGTTTGCGCGTGGTGATCCGCAGGAAATCTGGACAAGCGCTGCGAACAGTACTACAAAAATGAAAACCAGATCCCGCAACTCCGCTGCGTTTCGGCCAGTATGACACCTAGTGGGCAAGGCGCTTTTCCACCATGCCAAGGCTTACATCGGCTAATAGCGCCATGATCGCCGCAGGTATCGCTCCAGCCAGGATGACCTGGTTGTTGACCATTGCCAGCCCTCGAAAAATATATTCGCCCAAGCCGCCAGCACCGATTGCCGCCGCGATGGTGGCTAGGCCAACACAGATCACCGTCGCCACGCGAACCCCCGCGATAATCACTCCTAGAGCAAGAGGTAACTCAACTTGCCACAAAAGCTGAGAGCCGGTCATTCCCATCCCGCGTCCGGCCTCGACGACGGAGCGGTCTACTGCTCGAATTCCCACATACGTATTCCGAATCAACGGCAGCAGCGCGTACAGCGTCAGCGCCAATATTGCCAGACGATCGGCTCGAGCCCCAATCCACGGCACAGGCAGAAGAAACCCAAACAGCGCAAGGCTTGGAATGGTCTGAATAATATTTGCGCCGCCCAGAACTGGCTTGTTCAGCCGCGGCCATCGCGTGATCACAATTCCCAGTGGGATACCGATGAGCACGGCGAGAAGAATTGAACAACCAACCATCCAAAGGTGTTCGAGCGTTAATTGCATCATTTCGACGTGATTTTCAAGTATGAATTGCCAGAAGCTCATCGGCGCTCCTTCTTGCGCTTCGGATTTTCTGCAAAAGCTGCGAGGTAGGCAGCCACGAGGGTCTCCGTTGAGTCCATAAACTCGTCGGGCGTGAGAATTGTTACGAGTTGTCCCGCGTCTATCAGAGCTATCCGATCTCCTAACAGTAGCGCCTCACGCAAATCGTGAGTGACAAACACGACCGACTTCTTGAGACGCGATTGGAGCGCCAGAAACTCGCGCTGCAACTCGTCGCGTGTCAAAGGATCGAGAGCTCCGAACGGCTCGTCCATTAAAAGAATTGGAGGATCGGCAGCCAGCGCACGGGCGACGCCGACCCGCTGGCGCTGTCCTCCAGAAAGCTGGTTGGGATACCGGGAAGCAATTTGCAAATCTAATCCAACGAGCCTCATCAGTTCTTCGACTCGTTGACGTATGCGATCCGGGTTCCATCCTTCGATTCTGGGAACCAATCCGATATTTTTCTCTATGGTGAAGTGGGGAAACAGGCCCACGTCCTGGATCACGTATCCAATTCGCCGGCGCAGTTGTATCACGTCCCACTCGCGAAGTGAAAGTCCTTCGACTTCAATATCCCCGCTGGTGGCCGTGAGTAGGGAGTTGATCAATTTAAGCGTGGTAGTCTTGCCGCATCCACTTCGGCCAAGCAGCACCAGAGTCTCGCCCCGCCGCACCTCGAGATTCAATTGGCGCAACAGTTCGCGACCGTTCTCCAGGCAATAAGAAACATCGCGAAATTTCACAGCTATGGCGCCGGTCTGACCATCTTTTGTTTCAGTGGGGCTTTCGTTCATAGGAGTCGGGCATTGCGACGGTCTGGCGGAGGATTCAGAGATGATACGCCGCGTCCGGCAAGCCGGTGATGCGAATCCCTGAATGGCTTTTATGGCGGATGTTCAGCCCAATAAGCAGAGCGGTAATATGTTCGAGGATGCGGGAATTTTCCAGCCTTCCTCCATCAATTGCTCTAACCCCGGGAATCTTAGTAGCGAGGGTCTGGACTTCCCTACTGGCCGCAGGGTCATCGCTGCACACAATCACATCGCAGTCAATTGGCTGATCTGAGTTTAACAGTTCCGCCGAAGTATTCTGGAAGGCCGCCACAACCGGGATGCCGCTGGGAACAAGTTCAGCGCACTCTTGCGCAGCCGAACCCTGCCAAACGCCCAGGGTTCGGGACGCCCGTCCACCAACGCTGGCGGCTAGAGGAACGGTCGTATCCACCACAACCGTCCCCGGACGAATGGATGTTTTGATTTGTTTCAGCAAAGCAGCATGACCTTCAAACGGGATGGTTAACACGACGACTCCGCCTCGTCTACAAGCGGCGGTGTTCTCATCTCCGGAAATCTTTGCGTGTTCGCCTGCGAGTTGTTTTATTTTTTCAGCCGATTCTCGAGCGCGGTTGGCGTCTCGTGAGCCGATTATTACGGTTTCGCCTGCCCGAGCCCAGCGCAGGGCAAGACCAAAACCTTCTGGTCCAGTGCCTCCCAAGAGCGCAATGGGACGGATCACGCGAACTCTGCTTCCAACATTTGCTCCGCGGAAAATTGTTCGCAGTGCGCTTTAATATTCAGTCGCGTATATATAGTGTTGCGCTCGGCGGGGATGCGCCCAATCTCCCTAATCAAAGATTGGAAGTCTTCAGGACTTGTGTATTGTCCGGCGGTGGCGCCAGCCTCACGGGAAATGTTTTCTTCCATCAACGTGCCGCCGTAATCATTCGCTCCCGCATGCAGGCACAGTTGAGAAAGTTTCCGATTCAGTTTTACCCACGAGACTTGAACGTTGTTAATAGATCCCGCCAGCATTACTCGCGCTAAAGCGTGAATCTTAAAATGTTCGGCAAGCGTTGGGCCTGAGCGTGCGAGCCCCTGATGAAAAAGCAGCGTGTTCTGATGTACAAAACCCAGCGGCACGAATTCAGTGAACCCTCCAGTCTCCTGCTGAAGTTCGCGCAGCAGAAGCAATTGGTTGACCCAATGCTCCGGAGTCTCGACGTGTCCATACATAAGGGTTGAAGTTGTACGAATTCCGCAGAGATGCGCGGTGCGAATCACTTCCTTCCACTGAGCCGTGGAAAGCTTATTGCGCGAGAGTATAAAGCGCACATCATCGTCGAGTATTTCCGCAGCCGTGCCTGGCAGGGTTCCCAGCCCGTTATCTTTTAACATTCGCAGATAATCCCTCAAGGGCATACCCGTGAGTTCGACGCCATAGACGATCTCCATCGGCGAAAAAGCATGGATGTGCATCGCAGGTACAGCTTTCTTCACCGCGCGCAAAATATCGCGATAATAAAAGGGATCAAGTCCGTGCGGAAGTCCGCCCTGGATGCAAACTTCTGTCGCTCCAAGTTGTGCTGCTTCTACTGCTTTCTGGGCGACCTGCTCCGGACTGAAAAAGTATGTGTCAGACTCACGCGGTCCACGGCTAAAAGCGCAAAACTTGCATCCCACAAAACAAATATTCGTAAAATTGATATTGCGATTGACGACGTAGGTAACAATGTTTCCTACGAGTTCCGACCGCAGAATATTCGCCGCCACCAGCAAACCCAGCAGGTCGTCGCCTTCCGCAAGCGCGAGAAGGAGGCACTCCTCGCGCGAGAGTGAAGACCCGTCCAGAGTTTGCAGAACTCTTTCGGTAGCGATGCGCGACGCATCGCTCATTCGGGGAGCGACCACAGACCAGTCGAGAGAGGGGAAATTTTCCAGTTCGGATTGTGTGATGGCTCTGTTCATACCGTTCCACTGACGTCCGACTCTGATTTGGACAGCCGTTCCTATGTCAGATATTACCGGAACAAATCATTGCTTGCCGGACGAATCAATTCACGGGCCGTTCCGTGCCCGCGCTGGTAATCGAAGCCGCGAATAATACACGCTGGGGTCCGAGACAGCTTTCCACATATCAAGCCAGCGGCGCATGCCAGCTCATCAGCAACAGCCTCGATACTCGCCCGCAAAACATATTTGTGCGAATCATGCTGCCGCCGATAATCATGCATTGGCTGCATACCGGCTAAGCCAATCGCCACTTCGCTCAATCCCTCACGCCAGGGGCGGCCAAAACTATCCGTAATGATGACCGGAATAAAAATCCCGATGCGTTTCTTTAAGTCGCGATGAATCAGTCTCGCCGATCTGTCTGGGTCGCGCGGAAGAAGCAACGCGCTACGACCACCATCAACGTTCGAAACATCCACTCCGCTGTTCGCGCAAACCAGTCCGTGGTGCGTCTCAGTAATCAGAACCCCCCCCGTGCGGCGGACGATCCGTTTGCTTTGAGAGATCGCGACTTCCGTAACACGCGCATCCAGACGGTACTTCCGTGCCCATCTGCGCGAACTGGCAGATGGTTGGACGCTGTCCAATTTCACCACTTGTCCTTCGGCCTTGGATACGATTTTGTGTTTCACAATTAGAATGTCGCCGATTGTGAACGACACCTTCCGATGTCGCATTGCCTCCAACAGTTTTCCCGCAATCAAATCGCCAGCCACAATCTCGCCATCGAGCGGAACGGGGACAATGCGAATCTCGCGGGAACCCTTTGGCGTTTTCATTGGTCGCTGGCGGCGGCAGGAAGCCGATCCAAATTCCATTGACGTGCCAGCCGCTGTGATCTGGATTGACCGGGCGCCGCTACCAGTTGTTGCAGGTCCCATGGCGTGTCAATGTCAAGAGCAACCCCAGGGAGCGACAGAATCACGCATGGTTTTCCGGTGGCTTGCGCGGCGGCCAAATGAGGCGCAAAACTGTCGTTGCCGAAACGCAACGGAAAGAGTCCGCAGGGCCTGCGGAACGCTGCGTTGGTACCGCGTTTGTCGAAGGAAGGCACGAGCACAGATCCTTCTTCCGGCGCGGATTGAAGGATCAAATCAAGTTCCGACCCTTTAACCAGAGGAATATCCCCAGGGACCACCAGGGTGAATCTTGCCCCGCGTTGTTCACAGAATCGCGTAGCTAATTCGATTGCCTCAGTCTCGCTCTTCGCACCTCCATCCGGAATCACTTCAAAATTAAACTTGCGCGCCAATTCAATGGCGAAGGAGTCATGGGTCACTAACCCAACCGGAGGCCGATTGGGCCACGAGTTTAGTGACTCCCCGACATCGGTTAGCATTGCCTCCGCCAATTCGGTGCGCGCGATTTGATCAAACAAAACGGCGAGCCGCTGTTTGGCATGCTTCAAGTTCTTTACTGGAATCAGAATCATCGCTGATTCGATCCTGCGTAAACGGCCACTTGGGAAAAGACTTCCAGCGCCAGATTCGCCTTGTCGGCGGGAGTTCGCATAAAGATGTTCGTTGAATGTACGTGAAGCTTCACGCTCTCCAGAGCTTGGCCCCTTTCTGCGTCGGTCTTATCAACAACTATTACATCCAGGAAATCTTCGTAAGCTTCTGCGACGCCGGCAATAGAGACCGACAATCCCTGAGATATCATTAGATTTGCGGCTGGCCCAGACACCGCTGCATCGCCGACGATGGGACTCACCGCAATGACTTGCGCCGATGTGTCACGCAGCGCTTGCCTGATTTTTGCGATCGCAAGAATCGGACCGATGCTCGTTACGGGATTGCTGGGCGCCAGCACCACCGCATCCGCCGACAGGATCGCGTCCAGAACCCCTGGCGCAGGCTCTGCCTTTTGTGCCCCTTCAAAACGTACCGACTTAACCTCATCTTGAAAGCGTCGCTTCACAAAATACTCTTCGAAGCTAAGATCGCCCGCAGGAGTTTGAATTCTGGTCTCCACTCTGTCATTGCTCATGGGAAGCACCCGCGCTGAAACCGCAAGCTTGCGGGCAATCTCCGCCGTCGCTTCCGTCAATGTTTTACCCTCGGCCATTAGCTTTGAGCGAACTAAATGAATGGCCAGGTCGCGGTCGCCAACTTTGAACCAATTCGGCTCGCCATACTGCCCCATCGCCTGAAGACATAAAAATGTATCGGATTGCACTCCCCACCCTCGCTCTTTACTCAGCAAGCCTGAAAGAACGTAAACGATGGAATCAATATCCGGCGAGACCGTCAGTCCCCACCACTTCAAATCATCCCCGGTATTCACGATGACCGTGAGCTCATCAGGCGACATGACCTGCCGCAGGCCATCTACGAACTTTGCTCCGCCCGTTCCCCCCGTAAGCACGGTAATCACGCCGCGCTCCTGCTATATCCATCCGCGTTAGCGGCTGCGAAGACCTTTTCTTTAACCAAACCAGGCCTCCTCATCGCTGCTGGCAAAAATTCTGGATAAACCGGAAGCCGTTGACGCAGTTCATATCCTTTCGCTTCCGTTCGCGCTCTTAGTTGCTCGAGATGCGGCCACGGTTTTTCTGGATTTATGAAGTCGGGCGTCAACGGCGACACTCCTCCCCAATCGTTGATGCCTGTATCCAGAAGGTCTTCGTAGTAAGGCGCGGAAAGATTGGGAGGCGCTTGTATGTTCATGTCCGGCATCAGCAACCGGGCGACCGCAATTGTGCGCATCATTTCTCCCTGCGAAGGCTCAGGCGAATGGCGCATCAGAATATCTGGTTTGGCCCGAAAATTCTGAATGATGACCTCTTGAATATGTCCGTACCGGCGATGCATTTCGCGGATCGCAAGAAGTGTATCAACGCGATCTGCGAGCGATTCGCCAATTCCTATCAGCAATCCCGTAGTAAAAGGAACATTCTGCTTCCCTGCTTCTTCAATCATGCGCAAGCGCTTGGCCGGAAGTTTATCTGGTGCATTGTGATGCGCGCCGCCGGGTTGCAGCAGCGAGTTGTTTGTGCTCTCAAGCATGATGCCCATGCTGGGCGAAACTGCCGCCAATCGTACAATCCATTCGGAACTCAGCAATCCAGGATTGGGATGCGGCAGCAAACTCGTTTCCCGCAACACCAGCTCGCACATCGCTTCCAGATACTGCAATGTTGACTTATAGCCGAGACTCCGCAAAGTCTCGCGCATCTCAGGGAAGATGAGTTCCGGCTTATCGCCAAGACTGAACAATGCTTCCGTGCATCCCATCTTCTCGCCAGCACGCGCAACGCTTAGAACCTCATCGGGAGTCATCGTGTGCGCACCCAGCTTTCCGGGATCGCGCCGGAAGGTGCAATACCCGCAATAGTCACGGCAGAGGTTGGTTAGAGGCAGAAAAACTTTGCGAGAATAAGTGATAATCCCCGGCTTGAATCTCTGCTTAACTGCGAGCGCTGCAGCCAGAATCACCGGCAGATAATCGTCGTCGCAAGTAAGAAGTTGGCAGGCTGCATCCCGCGTCAATGGCGTTTCCATTAGCCGCAACGATTCGGTCATCAACTCATCGTGAATTAGCATTTCAACCCGCGCGGCACACTGGGATGCATGACGCAAATCAAACACTGGTAGTTAAATCATACATCCAGCCACGCACTCCGCTTTGGGGAGCACTTCAAGCATGATAAAACCTTCCTTATCGCCATCAATGATCACACAAGCAGACTTTCGCCGCGCCCTGGGATGTTTCGCTACCGGAGTCACCGTCATCAGCGTGGATTATCAAGACCAAGTACACGGCATGACGGCGAACGCGTTCTGCTCCGTTTCCCTGGATCCGATGCTGGTACTGGTCTGCGTGGACCAGAAAGCTCAAACTCACGCTCACCTGCATGCGCGAAAACGTTTCGGAGTAAATATCCTGTCGGCAGATCAGCGTGAGATTTCCGAGTACTATGCTCTCCCAATTCCAGACCACGCCAATGCCGAGCACGTGGGCGCGCGGTTTGATCGCACTCCCCACGGCACACCCGTTCTGCATGGCGCGCTTGCCTACCTTGAATGCAGACTACACTCATCGCAAGATGCAGGTGATCACACGATTTTCATTGCGGAAGTAGAAGAAGTAGTCGTACGCGAGGGAGAACCTCTGCTCTACCTTCGGGGGAAATACGCGAGTCTTCGTTAATCCTCTTATTGCTACTGAAGGTCTGACTTGTCCGGATTGTAAAAGAAGTGGAATCGCAAGGCGAGATAAGGTCCGCCAAATTCGCCTGGAAGAGGCGGAAATGGATTCGACGCGGTGATCCCACCATAGGCGGCACGATCCAGCGCAACGTCTCCCGACCCAGCAACGTAGCGCAAACCCTTGACTGACCCATCTTTCATGATGACGAACTCAATTGAGACTTTCCCCTTCTTCATTATGGGGGCTCGTGCCGCTTCCGGAATCAGGTTGTACCAATTCTGTTTAACGTCGTGCAGTACGCGAGCCAGATACGGCCCAAAATCCACTCCCATAGTGTCGCTGAGAACATCCAGCGGGCCGACTACTTGAGTGGGCTGCGCGCCCGGATGGATGCCATAATCGCCATTGTCTCCGCTATATCCGCCACGGTGGGAGGCAGCCGCTCGAGCCGCCTGCTCAACGGCACTTTCCGCAGATAGCGCTCCCGTATTGAAGTTTGGCGTCGGCCGGACGGCTGGCGCTTGCAACTTCGCAGTCTGATCCTGGGAGGCTTGCGCTTGCGGAGCCGCTTGCTGCGGCTGCACCTGAGGTGGGGCATTCTGCTGAGGAGCCGGCGGACTCGGCTGCGGCGGTTGCGAGGGCAGCTGCGGACCAGGCTGCCCCGGCCGTGAGCCCCCCAGAATCTTTTTTAGCTCATCTCTGTTCAGCTTGGGAGCGCGTGACATCGCGTTTCGATCTTTATCCGAAATGATATTTGTATCTGTACGCTTCGGAGCCTTCTGCGCGTCGGGAGGCAGTTCGAGATACGTCAGGTCTTTCTGGTGAAGCAGATCGTTGGGACTGACCATCATTACCGGCCGTCGCGGCAGTAGCCGTTCCAACCTGGTAGAATTCGCGATTATGAGGATGAAAAACAGGTGAACGATAATTGAAATCCAATAAGCTTCGCGCTTACGGGATCTCGAAACTTCATCCTGAAGTTGAACCAGCAGAGCCGGAACCTGATACATCTGCCGGTACGCCGACTCCCAATTTTGCGCATCGTAAAGATCGCTGCCATCCAAACGAGGAGGTGCTGGCGTACTTTCTAGTGGCGTTACGGGCGGAATTTGAGTCGTCGACATCAAATAGCGGGCTATCCCAGATTAGAGACAGCTTGGGTACTGTTAGTTGCTAACCGCCGTGTGCCCAATGAAAATGGCGCAGTCTTCAGTCTCGGGGATATCTTTTATTGTCGCATCTTTCAAGAATATCTGCGAAGACCTAGAGGTACAAGCACTTAGGGCACGGAGTCACCATATAGACAAAGTCTATAAGCGCAGCGGGTAGGTGGATGTCAAGAAGTGTAAAAACTGGGATCACGCGCCCCAACGGGCGACAAAGGTGGTTCTCGCAAATTCCGCAGCCCTTAGGAAACCATCATTCGGCCATTTCAAAATGCTTCAAATTGCTGCGTTCGCTGTGGACACTCATTGCAGCCACGATGTCTAGCGCCAACGAGAGCGCACCACGTCCCGATTCCAGCGAAACAACAGGCTTCGACCGTTCTCGCACACATTCCAGGAACGATCTCAATTCGGCGTGGAGCGGCTCCTCCGCCACAACCGCCGGCTTCACAACATTAATCTGCGGATTCACCGATGGGTTTCCAAAGGAAAGCTTTCCGGAAGAAAGCTCCGGGAAATCGCGCCCCTCCCCCGCCAAGCTGAACACCATTACGTCCTGCCGCGCATAATCCACGGAAACATACTGCTGTGGCTGGAAGAAGCGGAGCTTTCGAACCCGCTCCGTAGAAACCCTGCTTGCCGTGAAATTGGCCACGCAACCAGATTCAAATTCAATTCGAACGTTCGCAATATCCACTTTGCCGGAAAGAATTGGGAGACCCACCGCGCGGATTTCTCGTACCGGCGAGTTCACCAGCGATAGAACGACATCCAGGTCGTGAATCATCAGATCGAGGACTACATCCACATCAAGCGAACGCGAAGTAAAAACGCTCAACCTGTGTACCTCGAAAAACATCGGCTTGGTCACTAAAGGCAACGTAGACCGTACTGCGGGATTGAATCTCTCCAGATGTCCCACCTGCGCTATCCGGCCTGATTTCTGAGAAATTTCGATTAATTCGTTCGTCTCCGCCACCGACGCCGCCACTGGCTTTTCAATAAGAACGTCTATCCCGGCTTCCATCAACGCCCCGGCGACTTCGCGATGCTGCGTGGTGGGAACCGCTACCGATGCGGCCTGAACTTCGCTGTGCGTGCTGATCAATTGGTCAAGCGAGCCGAAGCCGCGGCACCCGAATTCCCGCGCCACCGCATCCGCCCGTGAAATGTCAGGGTCCGCAACTCCAACCAGCCGCACCGATTCATCTTGTTTTGAGAGTTCGTGGTAGACGCGCGCGTGGTTTCGCCCAAACGCTCCCACTCCGATAACGGCAACGTTAATGGTTTCTTTGCTTGTCAGGATGCATGCTCCTTAGGACAGGGTTATCATTCTACTCAAGCCTTCTCCAATATTGCCATCTGCCCTGCGTGATAAAGGGCGTGCTGAATCGCCCCGTGAAGCATGAAGTAAATATCATAATCTTTGCCCGGAACACGTTCCGAGAGCCGCGAATCCGTCATCCCGGAAACCTCATCCAACAATTCCTGGTGATTGCGTTTCAGCGTCTCAATCCCTTTGCGCCATGCGGATTCACTAGTATCCACAATAATTGGAAAGTTGTCTTCACCTTCCAAAGTAGACGCTTTGCCTCTAAGGCGGCGAAAAACCACGCTGTCCCACCCCGCAACGTGCAGAGTCAATTCCCAGATCGTGTGCGCGTCAGCAATAGGACGCCTCGCGGCCTTCGACGCATCCACGTCGCCAAGTATCTCCAGCAAAGTAGGCCCATGCCACGCGTCGCCCTCGAAGGCTCGCTTCAGTTGGTCGGCGATGCGGGATGTTTCGGAACTGCCCGACATAAGTCATCCTTTAACACTGTTGGAGGCTACAGCTCCCATTTGCACTCGTTTTTGGGTGGCACTGCGGTTTACCGCCACGATAACCGGCCTATTCTCAACACGGCTTTAGCCGCTGAGGTCCGTCTGCCCGCATGAAAACACCTCCAGAGCCCTCAGTCAGCCACTACCGCAATGCCAGCTTGATTCGCAGCTGAAACAATCGCTTCGGCTCCATCAATAAGTAGGCACTTCCCCGCATCGAGCGCCAGACATTCCGCCCCGGCTTTCTTCATTACCTCAATCGTCCTGACTCCTACGATGGGCACATCAAAACGCATATCCTGCTCGGGCTTGGAAACTTTTACTACGGTCAACTCTCTGCTCAAAAAGGATTGATCGTCCGAAGCGCCTGACCCCAGCGACTCCATCAATTGGCCGGCACGTTCAATTGTAGCGTCAGTGCCCTCCATTGCCTCAATCGCCACACATGCATTTTCCGCGATAACCACCGTTTGTCCCACATTGAAATGCGTAAGAGGACGGGCGACAGCCCGGCCATACTCAATATTTTTCTTTTCCTGCTCGGACGGGGCTCGCTGCGTCAAAACTCCGGGCTTGGCAAGAAGCGGCTCGAGGAGCGATGTCGAATTTTCGAGAACGATGCCTTCATCGGCAAGCACTTTCGCCACCGCTCCTAACAACGAATCCGTGTTCCGGGTCCCGAGCGAGAGAAGCAGCTTCGCCAGTCTCCAATCCGGCCGGACAGCAGAAAAAATCTGCTTATGCTTCACCTGCCCCGCCATGACGGCGCGAGTAACGCCTTCCCGCTGGAAAGTCTCGATCAGCTTGGAGAGTTCTCCCAGCGAAAGCCAGTGTACGCTCGCACCGCGGGATTCGATCTCCGGAGAAGCCTCCTCTTTGATCGCGGCGACCACAACTTCGTAGCCTTGCGCGCGCGCAGAGTCGAGGACGAGGAATGGGAAGCGTCCGTTGCCCGCGATGAGACCGAGTTTGGGGATCGCGTTCACAAATTCGTGGTAGTTCCCTTAGAAACCAAACGTCTGAGGGTGCTCCACTCTTGCGTTCTTTTGCAGGGGGACCCTCGGAGTGAGGCCATCTTTTCCTTGCTGGGACTCAAATCATGCCTTGATGGGAACTCAAATCAAGCGATCATAATCCGCATGAGAGCCAATCCAAAACCAAATCACCGTCGAGCCTTCAAGAACACCCAGAGCACGGTAACCCAGCCCGATGCGGACTGAATAGACATTCTCCAATTGGGCAACCTTCTTGAATCGCAAGCTTGGGTGCTCAGGGTGGTCACGGAAAAGGTGATAAGCCCGGCGCGCCCGGGCCTGAATCTCATCGGGTAGAGCGGCAAAAGCGGTGCGGAACGAACGCGTAACCCGCGACTCGATCACAAGATTTCATCAATAGGACGAGTCTCGCCACGTTGGTGTTCGCGCTGGGCCTCGTGAGCGAGGCCTCGCAGCTTGTCTTGCGTGCGCGCCAATTTTTCCTTCCAGGCGATCTCGTCGTCGATAGTTTCAAGAATCTGCGAGGCGATCGCGTCCTGCTCCTCCTGAGGAAGAGTAGCCACTTTGCGCAGAGCATTTTCCAGCAGTTCAGTCACAAGCCGAGCCTAGCAGAGCACTTAAAACGACGCAAGAAGGCGTAGGTTCCTTGGGAGCGGACAGCTGGCAGCACGAAAGCCAGTGCACGATGGCGCCGCGAGATTCGATCTCCGGAGAAGTTTCCTCTTTGATTGCGGCGACCACAACTTCGTACCCTTGCGCACGCGCAGCGTCGAGCACTAGGAACGGGAAGCGTCCATTGCCAGCGATGATGCCGAGTTTGGGGTGTGGAGTCATGGAGAGCAATCACTAGAACTCGCCGCGGCTGACAGGCAAGGCCGTTAATCTCACTCCACGTTCTTCCGCGATGATCGCGGCCATTACACTCGTCGAGTGCATTACGGCTTCGGAGTATTTCTGTTTTTTCAAATCAGGGATCATCTCGGCGCCTATTCTGGCAACCCGATCGTTCGGGAATAGAGACTCGAATCCCCGCCCGATTTCGATTCGATACTTATGGTCGGACAGAGAGAGAAGAATCAGAACGCCTCGATTGTCATCCATATGGCCGACCCCCCACCGATTGAAAAGCGAGGTGGCATACGTGTTGATGGAAGCGCCCCCGAGAGTCTGAACGGTCACAACCGTAATCTGGGCATGCGTCTTTCGGTCTAGTTCCATGCAGAGAGTGGTGAGACGATCCTTTGTACCGGCATCAATAACATTCGCGTAGTCATTTACGTAGCCTTTCGGCTGTATCTGATCTGACTTTTCCTCGGCAGCTCCGACTGAGGGGACAGAGGTAATCAGAAGCAAAACCGAGAGTATCGATCGAATTAACACGGCGCCTAGAATAACACCCGAGAATCTGGACGGGCCCTCGACAAGAGGGCCCCCACCGAGCCTGGGGCTTCCGGCTAAAAAGTTAAACGGCGATTGTCGCCAGTCACATAATGGAGATTTTCCGATGGCCGCATTTCCACAGGTATAGACACCTCGGCGCACGAAAATGTGAGTGTTCTTCTGCCCATCTTTCCGTACACGCATCGGGGCAAATGCAAGCGGGTGGTGCCGTTACAGTGATGTGGTTGCCAGACCGTAACAGATGTATTGAGCTATCCGCTGAGGCGGCACCGTTCCCGCTGCAACAGCATGGATCAGGCTTTTCTGACGACTGCTCAAACGAATATGTGAACGACCGAGTACCCCCTGAGTTTCCGCATTGCACACATTCGAAGGTCGATTGTCTGGCACTATTTACCGCAGCTTCCACCAACATCGGATTTCCATCGATAGGAGTAACAGACTCGACAGTCCCGTCAGAGTGTAGGGAAACCTTCACGATCACGTCTCCTCTAATCATGGCTTGCCGAGCAAGACGTGGGTACTCCGGTGGACTCAGCTTGGTTAATATCACGCGGGATGTCGCCTCGGTGTCTTGAGCGCTACCAAGTCTTGATGGTATTAACGACCATATAACGACCACCGTTCCCAATGCGATTACATTGAGGGGCTTAAAACACGTTTTCATGCGGCACACTATACACAACTTGCGGCCAATCTCACAGAGCAACCGAACCCGCACATTTATAAATCCTGCAATCAGGTAATCACTCTACTTAATCACTCCCCGCTCACTCGCCTCGATAAATCGGATCAGCATCTCCACATCTTCGCCGCGGTCCTGCTCGGACTTTAACTTTTCCAGCGCCTGCGAAGTATTCAGTTTGGACGCCAGCAGGACTTTATACGCGTGGTGAAGTTTGCGGATGCGGTCTTTGGTGAAACCGCGGCGCTCGAGGCCGGTGGCGTTCAGTCCGTAGGCGTGGGTGTCGCGGGCAGCAACGGTTTTAGAAAAGGGAAGCACGTCGCGGGTGATGGTGGTGCCTCCCCCGATAAACGAATGCGCGCCGATACGAACAAAATGATGCACCGGACACAGCGCCCCCACCGTAGCCCACTCTTCGACGATGACATGTCCGCCGAGAGTCGCCGCGTTGGCGAGAATCACATTGTCTCCGATCACGCAATCGTGCGCGACGTGGACATACGCCATGATCAGAGTACGACTCCCAACTCGCGTCAAGCCTCCGCCCTTAACCGTCCCGCGATTGATCGTCACAAATTCGCGGATGACATTGTGATCGCCAATTTCAAGACGCGTTGGCTCGCCGGCGTAAGAAATATCCTGCGGAGCCAATCCAATCGAAGAGAACGGAAAGAAAGAATTATCGCTGCCAATTTTTGTTGGTCCCTGCACGGCGACGTGCGACATCAACGCGCAGCGCTCTCCAATTTCCACGTCAGGACCAATTACGCAATAGGGACCAATCTTGCAGGATGAATGAATCTTCGCGGCGGGATCAACTACGGCAGTCGGATGAATGTTCATTCAGATTGCGTAGTGACAGCCGCCCCCGGCTGTCCGTGGGCCGCAGGCCCATGTGTTGTGCCTGATAATTTGTCGAGCTTTGCTCGACTGGACCGCCGGGGGCGGCTGTCACTACGGAGTCTCATGCGGGCGGTTGACTCGGCTTACTCTTCATGCGCGCCCTCGCCACCAGCCGGCAACTGATCGTCGCCTCGGCCACTTTCTTGCCCTCCACGTAGGCGATACCCTCCATGCGGCCGCCGTCCCCGCGCCATACTTTCACATTGACCTCAATCCGCAACGTGTCGCCGGGGACGACAGGACGGCGGAAGCGGGCGCGCTCAATTCCGGTAAAGAGCACAAGCTTTTCCTGGCGGTCCTCAAACTCACTGAGCAGCAGCACTCCGCCAGCCTGTGCCATCGACTCGACGATCAGCACTCCCGGCATGATCGGAAGATTCGGAAAGTGCCCGGCAAAAAAATGTTCGTTAATGGTGACATTCTTTATAGCGACGATGCGCTTCTCGCGGGTTAATTCAACGACCCGGTCAATCAGCAGGAACGGATAACGATGCGGCAGGATCTTGAAAATCTCGTGAATATCCAGCGTGCCCGGCGTGGCGGTAGCGTCCACTGCTGCCTGTGTAGTGTCAGTCATAACCGGTGCCATTGAGAATGAAGATTATACTGTACCGCGCGGCCAGCAGTTGTCCCGCACAGTCGCGCGCGGATCCAAATGAAGAAAAAACGTACCCAGAACAAACCGCTGACCAACGCCGCGGCAAAAGATGCGAAGGAATACCTTCGCTACTTCGCGAAGCGGCAGGACGAAATCGTAGAGACCATTCAACAGTTGGTGGAGATCGAATCCCCGAGCGACATTAAACAAGCGGTTGACCGTCTGAGCACAGTCGTGGCCGGCAGATTCGACGCGATCGGCGGAAAAATAAAATTTCATCGTGCCCAAACATCCGGAAATCACCTGCAAGTGGACTTTCGCGGTCATGCAGCCGGTAAGCCAATCTTGCTTCTCGGACATCTCGATACCGTCTATCGCCTTGGCACAATCTCAAAAATGCCCTGCCGCGTTGCGAACGGTCGTGTCTGGGGACCCGGCGTACTCGACATGAAATCGGGGATTGCCTTGATGCTGCATGCGCTGGAAGCCTTGCGAATCTGGAATGGCAATCGGCTACCCAGACCCGTGACCGTTCTGCTGGTTTCCGACGAAGAAGTAGGCAGCGAATCCTCCAGAAAGATTACCGAAAATCTCGCGCGCCAATCCGCAGCCGTGCTCGTACTGGAACCTGCTTACGGACTCAAAGGCGCGCTGAAAACCGCCCGTAAAGGAGTCGGTGAATACGGACTCAAGATCACCGGGAAGGCCGCCCATTCAGGCCTGGATTTCGAGAAGGGTGAGAGCGCAGTAATCGAGTTGGCAAACCAGATTCTCGCGATTTCAAAAATGGTTGATTTGAAGCGTGGCATAACGCTAAACACAGGCATCGTCCGCGGAGGCACGCGGTCGAATGTCATTCCCGCAGAAGCTTCCGCATTCATTGATGTTCGGGTTCCCACGATGAAGGATGCCGCCGCCATTGACAAGAAACTTCGCAACTTGAAGCCAATAAATCCCAATTGCACAATTAAAGTGCTGGGCGCGATAAACCGCCCTCCCATGGAGCGCAATGCAGGAATCGCCTCGCTATACCGAAAGGCTTCGCACATCGCTAAAGAACTGGGTTGGAACCTAGATGAAGCCGCAGTCGGCGGCGGCTCCGACGGAAATTTCACGGCAGCGTTGGGAATCCCGACGTTAGACGGTCTGGGCGCCGTAGGCGAGGGTGCCCACGCCGGTCATGAGTCAGTCGTAATTGCTGAACTGCCGCGACGGGCGACGCTATTGGCCCGATTGATCGAAACGGTGTGAGGTATCTAGGTCAATAACGCCCTGACTAAGGTATTGTCTCACTTTCAAATCTCCGCGCTATCTAGCATTAATCAGACGTCATCCTGAGCTTGCGAAGGATCTCGCGCGTAGTATTCATGCGCTTAACAAGAGCAATCGTGCAGCGCGCTCTAACTTCTTTGGCAGTGCGGTCCCTTGTGAACCGCACGAGGCCAATCTCGGCCCGTTTCCTCCGTGCAACTTCGTGTCCTTCGTGGTTAATGGGTTTCGCAATTTGACCCACGGTCGGACTTACCAACGCTTTGACTCTGACCCCCGCAAAGCCTAGAATTTTGACAGTAAGCGTCGCCACAGGAGGAAACATGGGTGAAGGTCTATTTCAGCCGATGCACATTTTGCTGATCATTGGAATCGCCCTTTTGATCTTCGGTCCCAGCAAATTCGCCGGGCTCGGCAAGGGTCTCGGCGAAGGCATCAGAAACTTTAAGTCAGCCATGAAAGACGAAGAGAAGAAACCAGAACAGAAATCCTAATCTAAATGTCGGACGGCTACCTCAAGTGGCAAGCAATACTTGGGGTTCGATATTTCCTTTCAGAATTATCCCTGGCAGATCGGCATACCCACCTCTCCCTTGGCCCCTCCCGCAACCGTCGCTATAACCAACATTGTCACAATTTGCCCCTCAGCGCCGTTTTAAGTATGTGAATGCAGGAAGGCGGGCTTTATCGTGGGAACTGCGCAAACGTTGAGTCGCTCTATGGCCACTCGCGAGAGTTCAACCGGGCATTGGGATGACCATGATTCCCGGACCGTGTTTCTTCAGTATTATCCCCGGATTATCGCTATCCTGGTGCGCCTGCTCGGCGATCGCTCACAAGCGGAAGAGGTGGCGAATGACGCCTTTTGGCGGCTATACCGCCAGCCAGCGTTGCAGACCGATTTTCGCAATGGCGGCGCCAACGTTGGCGGTTGGGTGTACCGCACCGCGACGAACCTTGGTATTGATGCCCTGCGCGCTGCTGGTCGCCGCAGTAAATACGAAGCAAACGCTGGGCGACTCAATAACGGCCGCACAACCACTGGCCCACTCGACGTCTTGCTGCGTGAAGAGAGGTGCCGCCGGGTACGTTCGGTGCTGGCCTCGATCAAGCCCGCCCAGGCGCAACTCCTGATCCTGCGGACATCCGGATTTTCCTACAAAGAACTCGCCGAGGCCTTCGACGTAAAGATGAGCGGCATCGGCACCATGTTGAACCGCGCCGAGGCTGAGTTTCGAAACCAGTATCTCGCACTCTATCCGAACGAGGAGGAATTATGACTTGCATGGATGATGGAATTCTTCGCGCCCGTCTGGACGGCGAATTGTCGGACACAGAATTGGCAGAGACCAATCAACACCTCGCCTCGTGCGGCGATTGCCACGCTCGTTTCGAAAAGCTCGGCGCCGAGACGGCTCGCACGGGGGATTTGCTCACAACTCTAGCCACGCCTGCAAACGACTCCACCGTCAGCCCCGAGGTGGCCTATGCCCATTTTCGCAGTCAACACGCTAACTCCGACCAGCCCCGGACCCATTGGATCACTCGCCTCTTCGCTCCCCGGTGGCGTCCGGCGTGGGGCGTGGCAGCGACCGTCATTGTCGTCGCGATGTTCGTTGGCGTGAATCCGATGAGCACTTGGGCGCAGCGGGTTCTCGCTATGCTCCGAGTCGAGAAAATAGCCGTGGTCACAATCGAACCTCGCACGCTGATGGGCAATGACGAACCCAACTCTCGTCCTTACAAACTGATCAACCAGTTTATTGCCGACAACGTTGTAGTCACGATGGACCCGGGCAAACCCAACGTGGTCGCTAGTGTGACCGACGCAGCCCAGTTGACCGGATATCCCATTCGCACGCTTGGAAGTTTGGGCGCGCCACAAAATATCCTGGTCCATGGCGAAACTGCCTTCCAGATGAACCTCAACCGCGATCGCATAGAAGCTTTGCTGGATGAGGTTGGACGGTCCGACATCCACATTCCCGAGTCGGCTAACGGTGCGCTGATCGCCGTTCACATTCCGAAGGTAGCTATCTCGACGTACGGTGACTGTCGGATACATAACGCCGACAACTGCACCTATCTCGCTCAAGCTCCCAGCCCGACCGTGAGCGTTCCGCCTGATCTCAACATGTCGGAAATTGCGGAGGCAGCATTGGAGCTGGCTGGCATGAGTTCCGGCGAGGCTCATTCCTTCTGTCAGACCGTGGACTGGTCGTCCACGCTGGTAGTTCCAATCCCGCGCAACACCAGCTCATACGAGACAGTGACCGTGGACGGAGTTGAAGGGACTCTGATCACCGAAGCACTCCCGCAGGGCAATCAGTATAGTCTGTTGTGGGTTAAAAACGGAGTGATCCACTCCGTGATGGGTCATGGCAGCTCGTCCGATGCCCTGGCCTTGGCTGCTTCGCTACAGTGATTCGTGTGCGCATTAACTGAACCCGACAGATGAGCTCAGCGTCTGATCTCGCAATCTGCACCCGCGGACTTCGGAAGGTCTTCAACAGCAAAGTAGCAGTCCGAAGTCTCACCCTCGAAGTTTCACGGGGTGAGGTCTTCGGCTTCTTGGGACCAAATGGCGCGGGCAAGAGCACTTCCGTCAAAATGCTTCTTGGCTTGGTATTCCCGACCAGCGGCGAGGCCGAGATTCTTGGCCGCCCTACGGGCGATGTGAAGACGCGCATCAAGGTGGGTTTCCTCCCTGAGCACTTTCGCTTTTACGATTGGCTTGACGCGACCGAACTTCTCAGACTGCACGGCCGGCTCTATGGGATGTCGCAGGCCACGCTTCGCCAGCGCATTCCCTTTTTGCTGGATATGGTGGGGCTCACACCCCACCGCGAAAAGCAGCTGCGCAATTTTTCCAAGGGCATGTTGCAGCGCATTGGACTCGCCCAGGCTCTCATGAATGAGCCTGACCTCATCTTTCTCGACGAACCTACCTCGGGCCTCGATCCCATTGGCCGTCGCCTGGTGCGCGACATTATTAAAGCCGAGCGGGCCCGAGGCGCGACCGTGTTGCTGAATTCGCATCTTCTCGGAGAAGTTGAGATCACTTGCGATCGAGTTGCCTTTATCAAGGATGGCGAGGTGTTGGAGACCCGCCAGCTTCGCGATGACCTCGAAGCACAAGTCAACGTTTCGATTCGGGCGATCAATCTGACGGCCGAAATTGTGAATGGTCTTTCCCAATGGACGACCGAATTTCGCTCTGAGGGTGACCGCCTGACTCTCTCATTGTCATCCAGTTCGCTCCTACCTGAGATTGTTCGCTACCTGGTCGCGAAGGGAGCGGACGTTTACGAGGTCACTCCGCAACGGATTTCGCTCGAAGAGCGATTCCTGCAAATTGTCGGAACTGACGGTGGACTGTGAGGGGCATCTGGGTCATGGCTGGTGTTACCTTTCGCGAAGCGGCGCGAAAGAAAATGCTATGGATGGCGCTTGCCGCAGGCGCTGCGTTCCTGATCCTGTTCGCCACCGGCCTCCATTTTCAGGCCAAGGATTTGGCCGCGCATGGCATGAGTCCCATCCTGCGGCGGGAATTCTCAACCACTATGCTGACAATGGGCCTGTACGCCGTGGACCTGCTGGCCGTGCTGATGACCATTCTCACCTCGGTGGACACGATCTCCGGTGAAATTGCATCCGGCACTATCCAGGCAATTGCGACCAAACCTGTTCCCCGCTGGCAATTGCTCATTGGCAAGTGGTTTGGGTTCATCGGCATGTTGACCGCCTACATTGCGATCATGTTTGGCGGCGCGAACGCGATTTCGTACGTGATAGCCGGCGTCACCGTTCGCCACGTGGTGAGCGGCTTTCTACTCATCTGGATGGAAAGTGTTGTGCTGCTCTCAGTTACGTTTGCTTTCGCAACTTATTTTTCGACGATGACGACTGGGGTGCTCGTTCTCGGCCTGCACGGGCTCGCATTTCTTGGCGGCTGGATCGAACAATTTGGAGCTATCACAAAGACGCAACGGGCCGTGAATGTTGGAGTGATCGCCAGCCTGCTGATGCCGAGTGAGTCTCTGTGGCGTCGCGCCGCCTTTGAAATGCAGTCTCCCCTTGCCAATGCACTTCGAAACTCCCCATTCACCACTCTCTCGGTTCCAAGCCTGGCAATGGTCTTCTACGCCGCGCTGTACATGGCAATCGCAGTCATGATCGCCATTCACAGATTCTCGCAACGTGACCTATAGGTCTGAGAGAGGGCACGAAGGTGCACAAATGAAACCATCGAAATTGGCTTTGTGATCCTCCGTGTCCTTCGTGGTTAATTGGTTTTTCTGATGCCGCAACAAACTGTCGCATCTTGTCACTCAGATCGCGTCATGCTCCCGCAGCATCCGGTAAACCAGCGACACCGGCAATCCCACCACATTGAAATAATCTCCTGCAATCCTATGTATCCAGCGTGAAGCCACGCCTTGGATGGCATAGGCTCCAGCTTTATCCAGAGGTTCTTCGGTCGCAACGTATCGCTGGATGTCTTCCTCCCGCAATTCCGACATTTCTACGATTGTGCTTTCGCTGCGGACATCTTGAAGACCAGTGCCTAAAAGGCATACGCCTGTTATCACCTCATGTTTCCTTCCCGAAAGCAATCGCAACATACGTGCCGCGTCAGCTTCGTCGTGTGGCTTACCCAGGATTTCGCCGCCAACCACGACAATTGTGTCCGCGCCCAACACATATTCAGCCGGGTATAGCCTAAAAACGGCCCGCGCCTTTTGCAAGGCCAATCGCTCAGCGCATGCTTTCGGAGATTCTCCAGTAACTAGCGTTTCGGCGATGTCAGCCGCCTGCACGGTGAATGCAATTCCTGAATTCCGAAGAAGTTCCTGGCGGCGCGGAGAAGAAGAAGCTAATACGAGCATGTCACCGCGATTTTACCGGAGACTAGTTGCTCCCTACGTGCCCACGTACTGATTCGATCAGCTTCGCGGAGTCGTACCCTATCCCGTCTTTGAATACAGTCTCCACATTCTCGATGTCATTAATATTCTTTGAAGGATCTCCCTTGACCACCACCAGGTCCGCCTGTTTCCCGAGGGCAATCGTCCCAATATGATCGGACTCTCCCAGATATTGGGCGCCATTAGCCGTGGCGGCGTGGATGGCTTCAAGGGGAGTGAATCCAGCCTCGACTAAAAGCTCGACTTCGCGCTGATCACCATAGCCGGCAATCACGCCGCCCATGCCTGTGGGATCGAGTCCTGCAAGCAACAGTCCGCCGGCCTTCGCGAACGCTCGCTCGAATTCCATTTCCTTCTGAAACGCCGCCGTCCAGGGCGAGGCGTCGAAACCGTAGCGCTTACGAAGTGACGCTGGATCCGCCGAACGGACTTTGTTGGCGAGAAATTCCGCCTGCGCCTCCGCCGATAAGGCGGCGAGTACTCGGGGTTGAATGGAAGGATGCCCGGGAACGAACATCTCAAACACTGGCAGCGTGGAAGTCATGGCAACGTGCCGCTCCACCAGATCGAGAATCATGTCGTGCACCGGGCCAGATTGCACATCCAGCTTGGAGAGGAACTCGATTCCCTTCGGATCGTCCGGACAGGTGTTCGGCTTTTTCCAGGGGAAGAATTCGGCATCCACCAGCAGTCCATGTTCCAGATCGTCAATGCCTATCGCTGCTGCTTCGCGAAAGCCGATCGTACACAGATGTCCGGTGACCTTGGCGCCGCGTTTATGCGCGGCAATGACGGCGGCAGAAAGCTCGCCCGGAGTGATGAACATGTAGGCTTTGAAATTGTCCACGCCCTCATCCAGCCAGTAGTTCACGGTTTTGGTGGCATCGTCCGCTCCCGCGAGAGGATGCATTTGCAGCGCCCACGTTCCTGCGCCTTCAAGATACGGCCCAGTCACATGAATGTGCGGGCCCGGCATTTCGCCGGCGTCAATTTGCTGCTTGAGATGGAGATCGGTGTAAGGCTCGACCGACCCTGTAGTCCGAATGGTCGTAACGCCTGCCGCCAAATAGAGTCGCGGGAAACTGTAGCCCATCTCTCCATACATCCTTCCGCCCACCGGATAAAACATATGGTCATGCATCCCCACCAGTCCGGGAATCACAGTTTTCCCGCTTAAGTCGAGCACCCGCGCATCTTTCGGAATCGTTACCGATGCCGCGTCGCTAACCGAAGCTATCTTTCCTTCGGAGAGAATCACGGTCTGATCTTCTCGCGTGGCCGCTCCCGTGCCGTCAATCACGCGCACATGAGTCAGAGCCACGGTTGGCGAATCTACGCTGACGAATTCGCGTACCTCAGCAGAAAACTTTTGCCCGACGGAGGATTGCCCTGCCAAGAATAATAGGCACATGGCAAATGAAAGCTGCCATCGCATAGTTAGTCCGAAATTCGGTTGACCATTTTAGTCCCGCCAGCCTCTCAATGGAAATCACGGACTTGATCTCGTATTCTCGAGCAAGGCCCGCATCTCCTCGCCTGTTAGAATCGAGCATTGACCGCCGCATCCATGGACGCCGCCTTCCTCCGCAACTTTGCAATCATCGCTCATATTGATCATGGGAAATCTACGTTGGCGGACCGATTGTTGGAGCTCACTGGATCGTTGACGGCGAGAGAGATGCAGGCGCAGGTGCTCGATTCGATGGATTTGGAGCGCGAGCGCGGCATCACCATCAAAGCCCACGCAGTAAGAATGATGTACAACGCGTTGGATGGGCAGACTTATCAGTTGAATTTGATTGATACTCCCGGTCACGTGGATTTTTCGTACGAAGTGTCGCGTTCGCTGGCATCCTGCGAAGGGGCGTTGCTGATCGTGGATGCTTCGCAGGGAGTTGAAGCCCAGACGCTTGCGAATTCTTATCTGGCCATCAATAATGGCCTCGAAATTATTCCTGTCATCAATAAGATTGACCTGCCCAGCGCTGACGTCGAGCGTACCAAAGAAATGATTGAAGGCGCCGTCGGCCTCGATGCTACCGATGCCGTCTTGATCAGCGCTAAGACTGGACAAGGTGTACCGGACGTTCTCGAAGCGATTGTGAAGCGTATCCCGCCGCCGAAAGGCAATCCGGACAGCCGATTGCAGGCTTTGATTTTCGATTCCTGGTTTGATCCCTATCGCGGCGTCATCGTGCTGACACGCGTTTTTCAAGGCACTCTTCGCAAGGGGCAGAAAATCCGGCTTATGTGGAACGGCAAAGTGCTCGATGTGGAGGCTCTCGGAGTACTCACTCCAAAGCCGGTCGAGATTGATGAACTTCGCGCGGGCGAGGTCGGCTTCTTGATCGCCAACATCAAAAATGTGGCCGACACGAAAATTGGCGACACCATCACCGAAGAAAATAATCCCGCGTTTGAACCATTGCCAGGATTCGAAGAGATCAAGCCGATGGTCTTTGCCGGACTCTATACGGTGGATGCACATCAGCATACTCAATTGCGCGAGGCGCTCGACAAGCTTCGATTAAACGACTCATCATTCTTCTTCGAACCCGAGAGTTCGGTGGCTCTGGGTTTCGGCTTCCGCTGCGGCTTTCTAGGCCTGCTGCACATGGAAATCATTCAGGAACGCCTCGAGCGTGAATTCAATCTCGAACTCATTACTACCGCTCCAGGCGTGCGTTACAAGATCACCAAGACCGACGGCGAAGTCGTCGAAGTGGACAACCCCTTTCGCTGGCTCTCGCCAAGCGAGATCGCCAAAGTCGAAGAGCCGGTGATTCTGGCGACTATCCTGACTAACGAAGAATACGTTGGTGGAATTCTTAAGCTGGTTGAAGAAAAGCGCGGCAAGCAGAAAACTTTCGAATATGTCAGCTCCTCTCGAGTGATGCTGCATTACGAATTGCCTCTGAATGAAGTTGTGCTCGATTTTTACGATCGCCTGAAGTCGGTCTCCCGCGGATACGCGTCTCTCGACTACCATCTCGCCGGATATTGGGAATCGCCAATGGTGAAGCTTGATATTCTCGTTGCCGGAGAGCCGGTGGATGCGCTATCAATCATCGTGCACCGCGACTTCGCTTATGAACGCGGCAAAGCGTTAGTCTCAAAGATGCGCGAACTCATTCCCCGTCAAATGTTTGAAGTGGCAATTCAGGCCTCCATCGGAGCCAAAATCATCGCCCGCGAGACCGTCCACGCCATGCGCAAAAACGTAATTGCCAAATGCTACGGCGGAGACATCTCCCGCAAACGCAAGTTGCTGGAAAAGCAAAAAGAAGGCAAGAAGCGCATGAAGCGCATCGGCCGAGTGGATATTCCGCAAGAAGCATTCTTGGCGGTGTTGAAAGTCGGCGAAGATAGCGGCTAGCTTTGTGTGAACCCTCCGCCCGACCATGATCACATCATGCAGAGTTCCTCACCAATTAATCCTGCAACCTTCGCAGTCATATTCCCCCTATTCTTTGTGACCGTGTGGTGCACAGTCTGCTTCTTGCTCAGTCGGGTGAGCGGTTGGGCTCGGCTCGCGAGACGATTCCGGTCAGACTCGCATTTCCCGGGACCAGCCTTGGGCTGGCAAAGCGCGAGAATGGGACCGCTTTGTAATTACAACCATTGTCTTACCTTCGGTGCCGATCCGTCCGGCCTGTACATGTCCATCATGTTTCTATTCAGGATTGGGTCGCCGCCATTGCTCATCCCGTGGCCGGAAGTGACGATATGGAGGCGGCGGAAAATACTTTTTTTTCGATTTGTCGAGTTGCGGCTTGGGTCTGAAGAGCAGGTGCCGATTCTTATCAGGGAATGGCTGGCGGACGCCCTTCGGTCAGCGGCCGGATCGAACTGGCCTGTCGAACCGGTCTCTTGACGTTATGAGGACGCGATCCTCGCCTGACTCATTCAGGCGCCCTGCGGGGCGTTTTCTAACAGACCCTTCTACCCAGAGCTTACGCTCTGGGCTACGGTATGCCGCTCCTCCGGAGCTGATTCTTGCATTTGTTCTATACGACAATTGAGGAGTTTGTCTGGTCTGACGAAGACGTTCTGACGTGTTCTGGGAACCAGATGCAGGGAGCTAGCGCTCAATATTGCTTCACCTCCCTGGTCGGCGGTGGTTTGAGCAAGTGCCATGCCTCTTCGTATTGGTAATACTTCGAATCCTGTTTGCCGGGAGTCAGCAATATTCCGAGGTTGACTACGATCCTCGGGATGATGAACCACACTTCCAAGGGAATAACATGCACGGCGGCGAAATCGAAGGAGCCGGGATTGTAAGCGCGGCTCATCGAAGCGCGAGTGTTGCACCTGAATCCATTCTGGTAGTGTGAGCCCGTGGATTTGACCTGGATGCGCAAGCAGGAAGCGCCGCTTTCGACGATGAAGTCGTAGGCAGCGGAGTCGCCATAGGGTTTGCTCACCTGAAGGCCCTCCCGGGAGGCGCGGGCCATAAACAGCATCTCGACCCATTCGCCCCGCTGCTTGCAGTTCTTGAAATTGAGTTGTTGGTGTTCCGTAGACCGGCCTCCATAGATTGCCCAAAAACACAAAAGGCACGGCTATAGCCGTGCCTTGCTAGACTACTTAAAAGCTATATCCAGAATATCAAATCGCAGGGGGTAAATGCGCCACGGTTTGGAACTTTATTTTTCTCAATGAATCATCAGGTTAGCGCGAAAAGCGCTCGGAATGGGGCTTGACAAGATTTTGGAGTGAGAACGAATGCAGCAGAGTTGGGGGATCGTTTGAGGCAGTCGGTTTTGGAATCCCCACTTCTCGCAAATGCGGCGAGAAATGGGGCACCCGGCAAATCGCGTCTGAGCGGAACAGGCTGGAAATGGATGGGGTTTAAAACGGCCCTTCATCCTGTAACTTCATCTTTGTCACCGCATTTATCACTAACAGGCAAGATTTGACGTCTCGCGACCTTATGCACTGACGTACTTCCTAGGCACTCTTTTCGAGATGCTACAAAGAATCTCATACGGTGTGGTGTTGGCGAGTCTTGCATGTTCCATGGCGTCCACCGAGAGTCCGTTGGACGCTCCCAGCAGCACGACTTCGTCGCCGACTGCCACGCCTGGAATGTTGGTTACATCGGCGAGAGTCAGATCCATCGAAACCCGTCCAACGATTGGGGCATGGTGGTCGCGAACAATCACGCGCCCGCGTGAGGAGAGCTGGCGGTTCAATCCATCGGCGTATCCGACAGGCAGAACCGCAATGATTGCCTCGGACTTTGTAACGTAGGTCCCTCCATAGCCCAAGGCCTGATTTGCGCGCATTTTGCGAAGGGATAGAATTCGAGTCTTCCAGTTCAAGACCGGAGCTACGCTCAAATCTGACGTGATGTCGGCGGCCTTTCCGTCGCGCTCAAATGGCAAATGATATCCGTAAAGCGCGATGCCGGGCCGGACCATATTGTACAGAGCTTCTGATCGCGCTATGACAGCGCCGGTATTGGCGGCATGAACCAGTGGAGGATCGAATCCCGATTCCCTGAGCAGCGTTCGCGCTTGGGCGAACCGCTGTAGTTGCTGCTGCACCGAAAGGGCATCCAGCACTTCGGAAGAGGCGAGGTGCGGTGGAGATTCCCTCCAGAACCAGATGTGACGAAGTCTTCAATACCTTGCAAATCGCGGGTAGATCTTCGATCGCAGCGCCGAGGCGACCCATGCCGGTATCCACTTTCAAGTGAATGGGAAAACCTGGGACAGTTGCCGCGCGGTTAAGAGATTCAATTTGGCCCGCTTCCCAGACGGTTGGCGTCAGCCGCAGGCGGACGATCTCGGCTTCTTCTCCTCGCCAGAACCCGGTCATCAATAAGATTCGCGTACCAATCCCAGCCTCGCGAAGCGGAATCGCCTCGTCCAAAGAAGTCACGCCCAGCCAACTCGCGCCCTCTTGCTCAAGCGCGCGCGAGCACTCGATAGCTCCGTGCCCATAGGCATCGGCCTTAACTACGGCACACACCGTGACCACATTGCCGACGTGGCGCTCGACCGCGCGAAAATTGTGACGAAGTCTAGATAAAGAGACTTCGGCCCAGGTTGGGCGAGTAGCGACACGCGCTTCCGCCGGCGTGGCAAAGGTGCTCACAGTGCTGTGATTATATGGCGGCAGGGGTTGCGGCGGAGATTACCGGAGTGCAGGTCTTGATTCGCAGGCCGATTTAAGCGCAGATTTAATGAGTGCGTTCGCGCTGTTTGAGCCAGTCCAGAAACATCTGCTCGAGCGGTTTGTCGTAGGTCAACATCATGTGGCGGACGGTGTGTCCGCTCACAAAATGGCACACTTCTTCGGCAAGGTTTTTGGCGTGATCGCCCGAGCGCTCCAGCGATTGAGTCATAAAAATGACCTGGAGGCTGACCTGATGATGAAGGCTTTCGGGATTTTCGATGTGCCTCATGAAAATCAGATTTCGAAGGCGGTCCATTTCGCCATCGGCTCGCAGCACTTCGATGGCTTTCTTAACATCGCGATTAGAGAATGACAGTCCAACATCGGCAAGCATTTTCTCGAGAATGGTGGCCATGTTCGTCAGGTCGTGACGGTCTCTGGAATCAAGGCGGTCTCCGGCAGCCTGCGCACTGCTGGCAAAGCTGAGAAGTAGATCTCCAATCCGCTCCAGTCCAATCATGATCTTCATGCATGCAAGCAACTCGCGAGCTTCCGAATCGTTGACTTTGGTGATGGCCATGGTCACACCCGCGTCCACTTCCATGTCCATTTTGTCCAGTGTTCTTTCGCGCTCGCGGATCGCACTCAGCAGAGGCACCGACCCTGTAGCTATACCCTCGGCGGCGAGACCGGCAGCTCCTTTTGCGATCTCACAAGCCTCAATTGTGCTCGTGACCAGGTGGGCATAGGAGAGAACCGATTCGGGATTGTTGATGCTCGTCACTGCCATTTCATTACCCTTCGAGGGAGCGATGCAATGCTGATCTTGACACTATGGTATTAGAACGAAGAATAGGTGGTTTTTGGGACAATTTTGTTAAAAGTAGGTTAAATTCCGGAGTTATTCTTGCCGAGAATGGGAAGGCGTGACCGCAACCGCAGCTAACGGGAGTGTGAACAGAAAGGTCGAACCGTGGTTGAGTTCACTTTCGGCCCGGATTGTGCCTTCATGGGCCAGCACGATGTGCTTGGCTATTGCCAGGCCCAGACCGGTTCCTCCCGACTCACGGGAGCGCGCTCTATCCACGCGGTAAAAGCGCTCAAATAATCGTGGCAAATGTTCGGAAGAAATCCCCGGACCGAAATCCTGAACGTAGAATTCGACTCCGGCTTCGCTCGTCCGGGCGCCGAGAGCAATGGTCTTTCCGGAAGCGGCGTACTTCAACGCGTTCTCGATCAGATTGGAAAATACCTGCTGAATGGCCTCCGGATCGGCATTCACTTGTGCGGAAGATTTGTCGTCCACCCGGACTTCAATACCTTGTGCTCCCGCGACTTCGCGAAAGTTCTGAATTGCCTCGTCCAGCAATTCGGTAGTCGAAAACCGGCCGGATATCGAAACGTTGTTCTCCGGATTCAACTCTCGCCAGAGTGAGAAGATCCTCGGTCAGGCGCGACATGCGTGCCGCATTTTTTCTGATGATTTCCAGAAAGTCGCGCGAATATTTGCTTTCCCCGGCCGTGTCCAACAGAGTCTCGGCGTATCCCTGGATCGAGGTCAAGGGGGTGCGCAGTTCATGGGACACATTCGCGATGAAGTCACGCCGGGTTTTTTCCACCCGCTCCGTCTCCGTGAGGTCGCGCAAAACCACGACGGCGCCTCCGTCCGGTAACGGGGCTGCGGTCACATCGAAAGCGTGCCCTTGGATAATGGATGTCGCCCTTGTGGTAACTACCTTCTGTGTCTCACTAGCCTCGCGCACGGCACGAAGAAAATCGGGATCGCGCACCGTTTCCACGACGGGCGCGTTCAGCCGGATGCGCCGGAGAACCAGCTTCTCCATGCTTAGGTTCGCCCATTGCACAAGTTCATCCGGACCAATCGCGATGACCGCTTCCTGCATGCTGTTCAGAAGAGTTTCCAGCTGATGCTGTTTTTCCTGGTATCCCTTTGCATCCAGGTCAATGGATTTCGGCAATTCCGTGGCCGCGTTCGATCCCGCCTGCGCGTTGGGAGAGTTTGACGCATATCGCGCCGCAATCCCCGCGAACACCACAGCCATTAGAAACGCGAATGCCAATCCCGCCAGCATTGCATTTCGGAACCGCGAACTCGCGCCCTCCGTGTCTGCCATCGGATACGCAAGGCGGGCTGCTCCACCGGTCACAGGCGCGGCCACATACAGGATAGGAATGCCCAAGGCGGGGCTGGGCCGGTAGTCAATTCCGATTTCTCCTCTGAGCGCGGCTTGAAGCTCGGGGTCCGCCGAAAGATTCGGCATCGTGGGTGCCGATGCTTCGGAGTCAGCGAGCACTTTTCCGGCAGCATCAACTACGGTCGCGCGCGCCCCAGCTGCGTGCCCCTCCTGGGCAACAATATCCTGCAAACCAGTGTTGCGCTGAGTGTTCACCCGGTTGGCAAACATGACCGTCTTCTGTTTCAAATTGCGCTCGATTTCCTGACGGAGAGAAGATTCAAGAGCGCGGCGCAGATAAAACCCGATCGGTATCGCCGCGGCTACCATAACGATCGCAAACGCGGCCAACAGTTTAAGAAATATTCGACTTCTCACTCTTCTCTCATTTGGGCGCTCTCATTTGGGAAGCTCGAAACGATATCCCGCCCCGCGAACCGTCTTCAGATAGCGGGGATTTTCGGAATCGCGCTCGATTTTCTCGCGGATGCGCCGCACATAAACATCTACCGAGCGCGGCGTAACGTAGGATGTGTCACGCCAAACCGAATCGAGCAACTGGTCGCGGCTGAACACTCTTCCCACATGCCGCGCGAAATATTCGAGCAGCCGGAACTCAGTTGCCGTTGTGGTGATTACCTCGCCATCCACTTTCACGGTCATCGCGGTGCGGTCAATTTCTATGTCCCCCACTTGCAACGGTGTCTGCAAAAGTGGCCGCTCAAAACGACGCATAACCGCCTTCACTCTGGCAACCAGTTCGCGTGGACTAAATGGCTTCGAAATATAATCGTCGGCGCCCAGCTCAAATCCAAGAATCCGGTCAGCCTCGCTTGTCTTTGCCGTAAGAAAAATTATGGGGGTCGCCGATAATGATGGCGTCTTGCGAATTTGCCGGCAGAGTTCAAGCCCATCTTTTCCCGGAACCATAATGTCAAGAACGAAGAGCCCGGGACGGGAATGTTCGGACTCTTCAATAACCGAGCCTCCTGTAGGGAAAATCTTTACCGCAAAGCCCGCCCCATCCAAGTGATGGCGGACGAGAAACGAGATGTCCGGATCGTCCTCGACCACAAAGATGCTGGGTTTCACTCGGATATTGTAGCTGGGGGTTCAACATCGTGCTGATATCCTTGGACCGAGCGCGGAGACTCAGCCACAGATGGAGAGTTCTGACGAGAAGCGGACGCCGAATATTGTTCTGAGCGCCGTCGAAGCTCGCGTCCTCGGATCGCTGATCGAAAAGGACATCACCACTCCCGACTATTACCCGCTGTCGTTAAACGCGCTGGTGAATGCCTGTAACCAAAAGAATAATCGTGATCCGGTCATGACTCTCGACGAGGGCCAAGTCCGCGCCACATTAGATTCGCTTCAGCAAAAACGCCTGGCTGGACCGACCAGCAGCGCCGACAGCCGGGTTACAAAATTCGAGCATCGTTTTCAGGAAGTTTTCAACTTCACCCGAGGCGAGACCGCAGTCTTATGCGTGCTGCTGTTGCGCGGTCCTCAAACCCCCGGCGAGCTTCGCGGGCGGACCGAACGCCTTCACCGCTTCGAAGATCTCAGCGACGTGCAATCCACATTGCAACGTTTGATGCAGCGCGATCCTGCTTTGGTCAAAATGCTGTCCCGGCAACCGGGCACAAAAGAATCGCGTTATTCGCACCTCCTCTCAGGAGATGTAGAGGATGCCGCTGCCACACAGCATTTCGCAGCGCCTACCAGTTCGGCGGAGGATAGCCGGATAGCTTTTCTTGAGGAGGAAGTAGCCAGCTTGCGAAGAGAAGTTGACGATGTGAAACAGCAATTGGCGAGTTTCAGAAAGCAGTTTGAATGACGGCCAGCGAACCTAAACCGTTCCTGAAGCAACGGTGAGAACGCTCGCCAGGGCAGGGACGACGGTGATAAGCCCCTTCAATCTAACCTAACAAGAAATATCTTGCTTCGAGTAAATTCCGTATCGCGCGCAACCTCCTGGGCAAGAAGGCGGTCGTCGTGAAGAACGCGAACTCTCACCCACCAGTCTCCGACGGGACTGCTGAAGCTTGAAACTTTGGCGGTGTGATACCTTCGAGAAATCTGATCGGCGAGCCTTACCGCGGACTCCTGCTGATCGAAACTACCGATTTGCACGGCCCAGCGCCCGCCAGTTCCGATCGCAACGGGAGATTCGAGCACCTCCGCTCGAACTTGAGCGATCCCTGCGCGGGCAACGTCGGTTTTTTTGGCTGCCGCCAAGGACAGATCGAGAATGCGGCCTTCAATAAACGGGCCGCGATCGGTAATCCTTACAATTGCCCAATGCCCGGTCTTGAGGTTCGTGACCCGCACAATTGAGCCGAGCGGCAGAGTGCGGTGCGCCGCGGTCATGGCGTTCATGTTGTAAATCTTGCCATCAGACCCGCGACGATTGTGGTATGGAGGGCCATACCAGCTCGCGATGCCCGTCTCCGTAAAAATAGGTTTAGCCCCGGGGGGCAGTTGGAACGCCTCGAGTTCATGGTCGGAATCGTCAACTGAACTTTCTGCCGCTCTAGGCTGCTCGACGGAACGGGCTGCCGCTGAGACATCCGGTGTATCGCTCGCAAGTTTCGGGGGCGGCGGTGGGATGTCTATGGCAACCTTGTGCCGGCTACATCCGGTGAAGGCCACAGAAAGTACGACCACGAACAGAATCCATCTGGCTATCTCCTTCATCGGCGACCGGAAGAGTTCTTCTCCATATAGTCGGCCAAGTAAGAGAGTTTCTCCGCGGCAGTGCGTAAGGCTTTAGTGGAATGTTGACGCACTGCCGGCACAACTTCCTCATTCAAGTATTTGATCAGCTCCGCGGATTCTCTTTCCAGGCGGTCTGCGGCCTCGGATACCGATTTGTTCACACGCGCTGTGGTCTCTTCCACCTTGCGATTGAAATCTGTCATGAAGGACGCTCGAATCTGTGGGTGCAAAAACAGCCACGAGTTCTTCGGAGAAATCGGACTGAGCCATTATTTCCCTGCGGGCAGCACAGGTCAACCGGGGGAACCGTTAAGAGCACGCCTTGGCGACGGCCGCGTTGGTCACCTGACGTTGTCAGGATTCTAGTGCCAACGGGTTGTGAAATTGATTTGTACGGCGGGCTGGCCCCATTCCAAAGCCCAGCTCACATTTGGATCATTGACGGGCCCGTCTAAGGGTTCAGCGGTGACTACGTAACTATCCGGTGGCAAACCCGTAATCAGGTAACTGCCATCGGGAAACGTCAACGTGCTGATGGGTGTCTTACGAATGAGGGCAAAGGCTGAAAAAGGGTTCGCTGCGGTGGTTGAATCCGCGAATACGTGAGCGCCAAATACTCCGGTATTGTTCAGGGTTACTTTTCCCGAAATGCTTCCGGTTGGAACAGCCGGATTGGGATCCGGGTACAACAGTGACATTGCGGCCACGTCGTCATAGCTTAAAGTCTGAAGAAATGGAGGCGCAAACGGAAACATTATTGCGCCGACAATCGCGGAGTGATCAAGGCCGAAGAAGTGGCCAATCTCGTGAGTGGCGACGGTGCCCATATCTTCCTGGACGCTGCCGCTCGTGGGACACGTTGAATTCGTGTCACCTGTCGTAAAACAAACTGGCTTTCCGGAAACCGCGCCCGTCGAAGCATTGGGATTGAACATGATGTTGGCGCTGGTGATGTTCCCGCTGCCATCGAAATTAATCAGTGTTATCGCCAGAGTGCCGTCCTGGCTGAAGTCAACTCCGCCGCAAGTGAAGCAGACAAGGTTTTCAGTCGTCTGCGGCCCGGTCGCGGTTGAGGTTCCCGCGAAGGTTGCCACCACATGGGCATCAGGAGCAGCGATCCAGGTGGCAAACGCGGATTGCATAACGTTGGTTACATCGGCAGGAGTGCCGGCGATGTTAGCGCCGGAAACACTTGGATTGATAACCCACGCGGGCGATTGGGCCCAAATGGAATTGGTGAATGTGGTACCACTGCCAGTTCCCATGGGTAAGTACGAATGGGCCGGGATAACCAGTATCGAGGCTAGCGACAGAAGTGCCAAAGACGAAGTTATTGCCATCCATTTGAGCTTCATCGCTGCACCGCCTTCTGAACACGACTTTCCATTTCCTGCAAGCGCATGGCGCTGCCGCTGTACGCCGTAACCGCGGACTTGCTCGCTTTGTAAGCGGAGACATCCGGCGCTCCGTTGGAAACTAGACTCTCGCCGCCAGGGCCTCGATAGATGAGGAAGTTGCCTTGCATCAGGCCGGTCACAACCAGGCTGCCATCGCGGATTTCGCCCGGGCGCAAGAACAGCAAAGCCTGCTCCCCGATTTTCCATTGGCGCACACCTGCAACCTTTTCGGTGGTCCCATCGAGGGTACCGCCAAGTTGACGGACAAAAATGATAGCAGGGGCTTCGCCCTTCAGCGTGCGCAGCACCTGAAATTTCGTATACGTGAAAATCACGGTATGGGTGGCATTCCACTGGGCCCATGACGAGATTGCGCGTCCTTCAACAACGTGACTGGAAATCGCAGTCAGGTTCTCCACGGAGAGTGGGATGACCGTGGTCGCAAAACTCGTACAAACTGTTATCAGGGCGCAGAGCAGCAAACAGATGTTTTTTTTGTTCACGGGATAATCTCGATTCCACCAGCGAATGTCGTGATGTCGTTGTTGGAGCTTTGAAGGATTAACGTCCGGGCGCCTAACGCAGCGGTGTTGGTGACAGCAATGTTGAACTGTAAGCCGGGAGTTCCGTCGGTCGCAGTCACCGGGTTAATGTTCGTGACAGTAATGTCCGAGGGGCCAGAAAAGCTAGCCGTCATGCCAGAGGTAATACCTGGCCCAAAGAGCGTGACGACTCCAGCGGTTTCACCTTGAGTTGCAGTTCCGCCAGTTGCGAATGCGAATCCATTAGAATCCACGCCTACAGCTAGTACGTTAGGAGGCGTTCCCGAAGCCGGAGCCACAACGGTAATGTTGGCAATCGCGGTCTGATTGGCCTGGACAGCCACTGGAACCGGCGCTGACACGCTCGAGCCACCCCCGCCCCCACCGCTCCCGCCGCCCTGGCCCAAGTTTCCGCCGCCGCCGTTGCTGGTTCCGCAACCGCCGCTGACGAAGACCCCACCGGGGCAGCCCGGAGGCCCGCTGCATCCGGCTAGGAGAGATAGGTACAAAGCCAGAACCAATATGGCCCAAGTCTTTGAATACATGAATTTCCTCGCTTAATCGTAGTTCTAGCCGGCGATTCTGGAACAAAATTGGGCTGATTTTAGGATCGTTTAGCGCGCCAGCAGGACCAATTCCCGCATAGGGAATGTTTATATCGGGCCAAGTAACTCACACAAGTTACCGAGGTACCCGGAGATCTCGGCGTTTGGGGGGTCCGTTCAGGCAGACGTACAATGCGAGGCAAGAACCATGGACTATGAAAATCGCGAGGAGACGGTCAACGGTTGGATAACTGATGCGAAGCAACGGAAGTCGTTTCAGCGGAAGTTGCTGGACTGGTACAAACTGAATCGTCGCGAGCTTCCATGGCGCCAAACCCGCGATCCCTACCGAATATGGATTTCAGAAATTATGTTGCAGCAAACACGCGTGGCGGCAGCTGTCCCCCATTACCACAAATTCTTGCAGCGTTTCCCGACGGTGCGTAAACTCGCCAAAGCCCGAGAATCGTCTGTTCTCGCGGCTTGGAGCGGGCTTGGATATTACCGTCGCGCCCGCATGTTGCACGCGGCTTCGAAAAAAGTGGTGATGGATTTTGCCGGAAAGGCTCCAAGCAGTAGAGAGGATTTGATGGGGCTTCCCGGAATCGGACGCTACACCTCCGCTGCGATCGCGAGCATCGCCTATGGTCAGCCCGTGGCAGCGGTGGACGGCAACATTCGGCGTGTTCTCGAAAGGATCGTCGGACGGCCAATGGCAGGCCAGCAAGTCTGGAGGGTTGCGGATAAGTTGCTGGCGCATGAAGACGCGGGCGACTTCAATCAGGCTCTGATGGAAATTGGGGCTACGATATGCGTTCCGCGACAGCCCAAATGCTCAGCTTGCCCTTTGACGCCGCAGTGCGTCACGCGCGGCCCTCTCTCGAAAATCACAGGCAAAACCCCACGGCAAAAGAAGAAAACTATTTGGTATGCGCTGAATTGCAGGAACGAGTCAGTTTTCATGGTGAAGAGGCCGGAAGAAGCGACACTTATGCCCGAGATGTGGGAATTGCCAGAGATTGCCGGTGTCAACGGTAGAAGTACATCAAGTTTCACGTTGCGTCATTCCATAACAGTAACTGACTACACGGTGCGGGTGGTGCGCAAACCGATTTCGGAAAAGACTTCAGGAGAATGGGTGAAGAACAGCCGAGTGCCAAACCTCCCGCTCACGGGACTCGCCAGGAAAATCCTGCGAGCGGCAAAAATCATCTAACATCAGGTTAATAAGTCGCAGTGAAATGGTTTAAGAATATTTTCGGAGGACGAAATATGACCGCTCTAACGACCGGCACACGAGCGCCCGATTTCAATCTGCCAACCATCGCAGGGAAGGATTTTTCGTTGCGGGATGCGTTGCTGCGGGGGCCTGTGGTCGCCGCATTTTTCAAGGTTTCCTGTCCGGTATGCCAGTATGCTTTTCCTTTTCTAGAGCGGATTTACAAGAATTACGGTGGCAAAAACGTTAGTTTCATTGGGATCTCTCAAAACGACAAAAAAGATACCGCAGCGTTCATGAAGGAATTTGGTGTGACATTCCCTGTGTTGCTGGATGCCGTCAAGACGTTTCCGGTCTCGAACGCCTACGGATTGACTAATGTGCCAAGTGTTTTTTGGATCGCGCAGGACGGCGAAATACAGATATCCAGTGTTGGATGGAACCGGCAGGAAATCGAGGAGATCGCGCGCAGCGCACGCGAAGCGACGGGCGAGAGTCCGAAGCTTTTATTCCGCGCCGATGAGAATATTGCAGATTTTCGCGCGGGTTGAGAGTCCAGAAACTAGCCCGCGGTCGCGGGCCTAACTTTAGTTTTGCAGCCGTAGTATCCACACCTGACGATTATTAGGCAATTGCGGCACCGAAGACATTCATCGCGGTCACGACGACGCGGCGGAACTGCCCGCCTTAAATATTCTTTTCTTCCCGTACAATAAAACAGTTCTCATCCACCCTTTTCGCAGGAGTCTCGTAAGAAATGCATAAAAGCTTTATTTTTCTACTCATCACTTTTTCGGCTTCTATTTTGTTGGCCCAGAATTTGCAACAGCGTCAACGCGGAAACGATTTCAGCTCCGCGCGGCTTCCGGGGCCAGCCATTTCCGCGATGCAGAAAATAAATAGAGAAAACATACGAGCGCATGTCCGATTCTTATCTCACGATCTTCTTGAAGGCAGGGGCACGGGACAACGCGGCGGCGACATCGCAGCCGAATACATTGCCACTCAGTTTGCACTTTATGGATTAAAGCCGGCAGGCGACAACGGCACCTACATGCAGAAGGTTCCAATGGTTGGCATAACGACGGCCCCCGAAACCACATTCTCGTTGGTGCCCGCGAACGGGCCTCCCGTCGAGCTGAAGTTTCTGGATCAATACGTCGGCTACGATCAGTCGCAACAGCCGGAATCTGAGGTTGACGCTCCGATCGTTTTTGTTGGGTATGGGATTGAGGCTCCCGAATACCAATGGGACGATTACAAGGGTGTGGACGTAAAGGGCAAAGTGCTGCTGATGCTGGTCAACGAACCTCCCTCAAATGATCCGAATTTCTTTAAGGGCAAAGCGCTGACCTACTACGGCCGCTGGACCTACAAGTATGAGGAGGCCGCCCGTAAAGGCGCCGTGGGAGTGATTCTCATACATCGGACCGATATGGCGAGTTATCCGTGGGAAGTGGTGCGGAATTCGAATTCCGGCGAAAAATCTTTTCTCAAGCCGGAGGGTACTCCGCAGCTCAAAGTTGCTTCATGGGTACAACTCGATGTGGCAAAAACACTCGCCTCAATGGATGGCATGGATCTGGATCACATGATTGTCCGATGCTCAGTCGCGGGAGTTTCATCCCGTGCCTTTGCATGTGAACTTGAAAGCTCACATGGTCAGCAAGCTGCGCAATTTCGAATCGAACAACGTGATCGCGATGCTTCCGGGCGCGGATCCAAAGCTCAAGGGTGAAGCTGTGATCTACACGGCGCACTACGATCACCTGGGCATTCGTCCTGACATGCCGGGAGACAACATCTACAACGGCGCAAACGACAACGCGACGGGCTGCGGCATTCTGCTGGAACTCGCGCGGGTATTCGCCGAAGCGCCAGCAAAAGCCGCGACGGTCGGTGCTGTTTGCATCGGTCACGGCGGAAGAGCAGGGTTTGCTGGGTTCGGAATATCTGGGAAAACATCCGCCCATTCCGGCAGGAAAAATAACTCTCGATCTGAACTATGACGATATCCCGCCGCTGGGTTCGCCGGAAGAAGTCGAGGTTTCCGGCTCTGAACGCACAACATTTTATCCCGCGGTGGAAGCGACGGCAAAAGAATTCCGGCTGGCGATTCGTCCCGATGCGCATCCTGAAGCCGGGCACTATTATCGCTCAGATCATTTCAGCCTGGCGCGCGTGGGCATTCCGCGTTCTCCATCAATGAAGGAATGAAGTACAAAGGTCACGATGCTGCATGGGGCATGCAGCAGGCCGATGAGTACACAGCGAAGCACTACCATCAGCCCAGTGACGAATATCATCCTGACATGGACTTTACCGGAGACGCGGCGATGGCACGATTCGGATTTGCTTTGGGATGGGAAGCCGCGTCCCAGCCGAAACTGATCGAATGGAAAAAAGGCGACGAGTTCGAGCCGGCGAGGATGAAGAGCGGCGGCGAAGTAACCACGTTGTCATCCTCCCACCAATTGTCATCCTGAGCGCCACAGATCCATTCATGTGAATGGATCTGCGGAGTCGAAGGACCCCTGCATTTTTGAGAAATGGCTATCCGGCGCGAAGCGAAAGGAACACCGGCGCAAAGGATGACTCACTGAGAGACCTAGCTCTCCATGACTTTCAACCCCGGACTGACAATCAGCTTCGGCTCTGGTAAACTTCTGCACTTCATCCGCAGTCAACCCGGGAGCAACTTCTTCCAGCACCAGCCCCTTCGGCGTCACTTGAATCACGGCCATCTCGGTCACAATCGTGTTCACCACCTTCACCCCGGTGAGCGGCAGAGTGCATTTCTTCAGAATCTTCGGCTGAGTCTTTCGTGGTGTGTTCCATGGCGACGATGACGCGGCGGGCGCTTGCGACCAAATCCATCGCACCGCCCATGCCTTTCACCATTTTTCCGGGAATCATCCAGTTGGCCAGATTGCCTTCTTCATCCACTTCCATCGCGCCGAGCACACTCAAATCGATGTGGCCGCCGCGGATCATGGCAAACGAATCGGCACTGGAAAAATAAGAGGTCCCCGCCATCTCGCTGACGGTTTCCTTGCCCGCATTAATAAGGTCGCAGTCTTCCTGTCCTTGCATGCGGATAAGGCCCGATGCCGAGCATGCCGTTTTCACTTTGCAGGATGACGTCGATTCCGGCGGAACATGATTCGCGACCAGCGTAGGCATGCCGATGCCAAGGTTCACGTAGAAGCCGTCGCGCAATTCGCGGGCGATGCGTTTGACGATGCGCTCGCGCTTGTCGTGTCTTTGGCAGGTTTGGGCATGGTTAGAGGTCGTTGGTCCTTGGTCGTTGGTCGTTCGCAGCAAGAGCAACAACACTTTCGCGGTGGGTTGGCCAACGACCAACGACGACCGACCTACGACAGCGTTTCTGACTGTTCTTCTTTCAATTCTCTTCTCGATACATCTCGCCTTGAAAGATTCGCTTCACGTAAATGCTCGGCGTGTGGATCAGGTCGGATCCAAGCTCTCCGACTTCGACCAGATGCTCGACCTCCGCGATAGTGATTTTCGCCGCAGTCGCCATCATGGGATTAAAGTTCCGCGCGGTCTTGCGATAGACAAGATTGCCCCACTTGTCGCCCTTCCAGGCTTTGACGAACGCGAAGTCGGCCTTGAGCGCGCGTTCCATGACATAGGTGCGGCCGTCGAACTCGCGGGTTTCTTTCTTCTCGGCGACGACGGTGCCCACTCCGGTGGGCGTAAAGAATGCCGGAATGCCTGCGCCGCCGGCGCGAATGCGCTCGGAAAAAGTTCCTTGCGGAACCAGGTCGAGATCAATTCTGCCCTTCGAGAACCATCTGTTCCAGCAAGCTTGTTCTCGCCGACGTAGATGCCGAAATGCTTGCGAATTTGTCCCGCGGCGAGCAGCAGGCCCATGCCGAAGCCATCCACGCCGACATTGTTGCTGATGGTTGTGAGGTTCTTCACGCCTTTGCGAACCAGGGCGCGAATAAGGTTTTCCGGGATGCCGCACAGACCGAAGCCGCCGATCATGATGGTCGCGCCATCGAAAAGGTCGCTGGATGGCTTCATCTGCATTGGCGACAACTTTGTTCATGCGATAGGGATTCTTAGAACAAATTCACCACGGAGGCACCGAGATCACAGAGAAAAGCCTCGGAGCGGAAGCGTGTGAATTCTGAGTTGGAATTAAAATGATACTGCCGCCCGTTAAAGCAATTTCAGGATTTCGTTTTCTCCGTGGCTCCGTGCCTCCGTGGTGGACTTCTCGTGAAGCTTTTCTAAGTGATGCGCCCGTTCGAATTCCATCGCCAATTCGCGGGTGTCAAGATTCTCCCGGATGTGCGCAAGTCGCTGTTCTAGCTTCAGCAAAGCCTCCCCGATACTCTTCTTGTTAGTGAGAGCGATATCTCGCCACATCGAGTAAGGACTCGCCGAAATTCGTGTCATTTCGCGCGAGAGCGCGGCCGCCAGCTTCCAGCAGCGGTGCGTCCTCGCCATATTCGTCGACCAGCGTGGCGGCCAGCGCCGTGGAAATCATTTGTGGCAGGTGGCTGATCCAGGCGCAAAGCTGATCGTGCTCAGGCGCGTCCATGCTGACGATGACGCGCTCCCATTTTTCCACCCAGCCCAGAAATTCGCCGCTCAATCCAGCGTAGACATTCTGCCCCGGCGACGGCGTCAGAAACCAGGCTGCACCGCGAAACAAATCGGCGATCGGCAAATTCGACTCCGGTTTGTTCTTTTCCGGCCATGGGATGTCCAGCGAGAAAACGCCGGCCGAGGTTCTTGCCGAAAACTCTGCGCGCGCTCGCAAGAACTTCAGACTTCGTACTGCCCACATCGGTCAGCAGAGTCTTCGGCGGGCAATGCCGGGCCCAAGTGCTTGATCAGATCAATAATCGCGCCAACTGGCGTGGCGAGAACAATGATTTGACTTCCACGGACGGCATCGGAAGGATGGGTGTGGCCTTCGTCGATCGCGCCCTTCTTTGCGCGCGCGCTCAAGCACCGCCGCGCGATCGCAGCCAATGATCCTGCCATGTAACCAGACTTTTTTAGCGCAAGACCCGAGGGACCCGCCGATCAGTCCGGTGCCGATGATGCTGATTTGGCGAATGGGCATGGGGGATTGTTACCACGGAGACACCGAGACACGGAGAAAAAGCACAAATAGTCGATAGAATCAAATGCGGGCTAAAGATGTTCTCTGTGTCTTAGTGCCTCCGTGGTGAAAAGATTTAAGCGATGTTTCGTCCAACGGCTGGCGCGATCATTCTGAGCTCGTCCATGAGTTTGGTGAATTGTTCAGGATAGAGTGACTGCGCGCCATCCGAAAAAGCTTTATCTGGATCGTGATGCACTTCCATGAGCAGGACGTCAGCTCCCGCCGCAACCGACGCGCGCGCCATGGGCGGAACCTTATCGCGCAGGCCGGTACCGTGCGAAGGATCGGATGCCATCGGCAGATGCGAAAGCTTGTGCACGACCGGGATAGCGCAGATGTCGAGCGTGTTGCGAGTGTAGGTCTCGAAAGTCCGGATGCCGCGCTCGCAGAGGATCACTTCGTAATTTCCGCCCGCCATAATGTATTCGGCGGATAGCAGAAGCTCTTCGATCGTCGCCGCGATGCCGCGCTTCAGCAGCACGGGCTTCTTTTCTTTTCCCAAGTTCGCGCAGCAGATTGAAGTTCTGCATGTTGCGCGCGCCTACCTGAAAGATATCCACGTAAGGCAGCATGAGGCTGATTTGCGAAATCTCCATCACTTCGCTGATCACCAGCAGCTTGAAGCGGTCGCCTGCTTCGCGCAGCAACTTGAGCCCTTCAAGTCCCATCCCCTGAAACGAATATGGTGAACTGCGCGGTTTGAATGCGCCGCCGCGAAGCGCGCGTGCGCCAGCCTTAGCGATTAATTCGGCGATGGTAAAAAGCTGCTCGCGAGATTCGACCGAACAAGGTCCGGCCATTACGACAACTTCGTTGCCGCCAACCTTCAGTCCGTTGGCGAATTCAATGATGGTGCCTTGCAGGACGAAAGCTGCGTCCCGCGAGCTTGTACGGAGCGCTGATGCGATGAACGTGTTCGACGCCGGATAAAACTTCCAGATTGCGAGTGTCAAAATCAATTCGCGCGCCGACCGCCGCCAGCACCGACTGTCGCTCGCCAGTCGTTCGGTGCACCGAGAACCCCATGCGGACGAGATGCTCGATGACGTCCTGGATCTGTTCTTCACTCGCCGTTTCTTGCATTGCAACAATCATAGAAAGCTGTCAGCCCTCAGCATTCAGCTATCAGCTTGTCCATTGAAATTCAGCTGATGGCTGAAAGTTGCCCTTAGTCATTTACATCATTATCTAATTCTGTTTCGCCGAGTCCGGATGCGGTCTTTGGTTCGTCTGGCGCAATTTCCTCCCGCTGTATCTGGCGCATCACGTCCATAATCCGCTCATAAATCCGGAGGAGATCGCGATTGGGCAGCGGACCGTTATTTACTTTTGTCGCGTTATTAAAAACCGCACGCTCCCGGTCGGGTTCGTAGATTGGCATTCCGATCTTACTCTTTAGTTTGCCAATCTCGTGCGCAGCGTGCGCTCGCTCGCTCAACAGCTCTACAAGCCTGCGATCAATCTCGTCAATCTTCGTGCGCCACTCTGAAATATCCATGAGCTTAAGCGGTCGGCAATCAGCTACAGTCAACAGACCCCATCCCGACAGACCCGGAAGCGGGCATTTTCAATGCCCAATAATAAATGATAAATCAGTGTTTGGTTGAGGGCTGACGGCTGTCGGGAGAAAGCTGCTTCACAAATTGTGCCACAGACTCTGCTTCTTTGCCCGGATTGCGCTCGATAGTCTCCACAATGGCACTCCCCACAACCGCGGCGTCTGCGAACTTGCCCACGCTGGCGAATTGCTCGGGGGTGGAAATTCCGAAGCCGACCGCGATTGGTAACTTAGTATATTGGCGTAGCCGCTTGACCAGCTTTTGAGCATCTTCCGGTAATTGCTTCTGCGCCCCGGTTACGCCGGTCCGCGAAACCGCGTAAACGAATCCTGTGGATGCCGCTGCAATCTGTTTCAAGCGCGCGTCTGTGCTCGTAGGAGCCGCAAGAAACACGGTCGCCAGATTGCGCTTTCGCATTTCGGAAAGATAGTCGGCCGCTTCTTCCATCGGAAGATCGGTGACGAGGGCACCATCTATCCCGGCTTTTGCTGCCGCGACGCTGAACTTTGCGACGCCCATTCGCATGATGGGATTTAAATAGGAAAAAATAATCAACCCCGCGTCGGATTTCTTTCGTATTTTCCCGGCCAGATCCAAAACCTGTTCAAGCGTAGTCCCTTTTTTTAGCGCACGTTCGCTCGCACGCTGAATAACCGGACCGTCGGCGACAGGATCACTGAAGGGAACGCCAAGTTCGATGACGTCCGCGCCAGTGTCGATTGCCGCCAGTACGATATCGAGAGTAGTCGCTAGATCGGGATCGCCGCAGGTGACGTAGACGACGAGGGAAGGTTTGCGTTCAAAATGGAGGGTCATGAAGGTGCGTAACCATCCTAACGCAGAAGAAATCCGGGCCAATTAAATTGATTCGATCTTTCTTGCTTGCGCAGCTTACCCATATGATAATCAGTCCAAAGGTGGGTATGGTTCCTGGCACGGTCAAAGATATCGAACGCGCGATCGAAACTCTCACGGCGAGAGAAATCGCGGAACTGTATGCCTGGCTCGATGAGCACTATCCTCACCCGATCGATGCTCGGCTCTCTTCCGACCTCTCCGCCGGGCGTCTCGACGCGGCGATTGATCGCGCCCTGGAAGATGAAAAGAACGGCCGTATTCGGCCGCTCTAGTCCAGATGCAGCACTAGGCCGCGACCGATTTCTGGAGGCGCGTTACGATGCGCTCTCACAGGAAATACGCATCCGCGCTGACAAGAAGTTTGCATTGCTGAAGGAAAATCCTCAGCATCCATCGTTGCAATTCAAGAAAGTTGGAGACTGGCGCGGAGAGGAAATCTGGTCCGCCCCGGGTTACGCTGAATTATAGAGCTCTTGCCATCAAACGGAATGATCGATGTTTGTGGTTTTGGATTGGCGATCATAAGGCTTATGAGAGGTTGATTTCATAGCGGCACGTCTTATGCAGCCAGAGAGCGATCAGACCATCTTCGACTGGATCCTTCGTGGGCGTGAAAGAACTTCCGGCCCCAGAACTCCTAATTGGGCTGGGAATTTTGTTTCCCATCTTATTCCCCCGGTATTCGAGGCATACGCGAAAATCCTGCATCGAGTCGAAGCGTATTACGAGAACATAGACAACCCACTCACCCCCGCTGAAATTGCAATTCTTAAGATTCCGCGCTGTGAGCCGATCAAGTCGTTCATCGAAAATCGAAGGGCTAATTCTACGGGCAACAGAGTGAGATGGAGAGAGCTGGCTGAGTTGTTAGACGTCACCTTTGCACCCGAAATCTGCCTGGAGTGGTATCGAAAAAAGCTCCAAGACCGAGTGTGCTGGTCGCGCTTTCTTAGTGGTCCAGTAGATGGGACACTTCATGAGGAGGAATGCTCGGAGCTTGCTTTAACGCTGGGGCCTTTCACAGAGGGAAAGGAATGTTTCTTTCGCTTCTCCGAATGGGCACTCATTAATTCACAGCCCAGGCTTTTCAAGGGCGCTCTGAACGAAGTCTGCGGTTTTCTGGAAGATCGGCGTCTCGGATTTGAGTATTGGTGGCCGCGTGACCAGAGTTGGTGCGTGTGTTCAGACTACGACCTTCATTTCACGATTGTCGGCGGCCCGAAAGCACTAACGGCGGGCCTTCTAGCCAGTAACGAGCTGGAATGTATAGAGATCACGGCCAAAACTCGCATCGATGTTTTTGCACCGGCACCCTGAGCGGACTTAAAAGTAGCGATCGGCTACTCCAATTTCAAATTCTCGCGCATGATTCCGATATCTTTGTCGCCGCGTCCAGAAATATTCACAATCACGACGTCGGATTTTTTCATCGTAGGTGCTCGCTTAATTACTTCCGCTACGGCATGCGCCGATTCGAGAGCCGGAATGATTCCTTCGGTTCGCGCCAGCAGTGTGCACGCCTCGAGGGCTTCCGCATCTGAAGCCGGGACGTATTCCGCGCGTCCGGTGTCTTTCAGCCACGCATGCTCTGGGCCGATCGACGGATAATCGAGGCCCGCAGAAACTGAATGCGTGGCCGCGATTTGCCCGGCAGCATCCTGCAAAACGTAGGAATATGTTCCTTGCAACACTCCGGGAGAACCGCCGCGGAAGCGGGCTGCATGCTCGCCGAGATCGTCGCCACGGCCACCCGCCTCAACACCGATGAATTTCACTTTTTTGTCTTTGATGAATTCATAAAAGATTCCGATCGCGTTTGATCCACCTCCCACGCAGGCGATAATTGCGGTCGGCAGCTTGCTTTCAGCTTTAAGAATCTGGGCCCGCGCTTCGCGTCCAATCACTCTATGAAAATCCCGGACCATGGTTGGGTATGGATGAGCGCCGAGAACGCTGCCGAGCAAGTAATGCGTGGTTCGCACATTGGTGACCCAATCACGCATAGCTTCGTTGATGGCGTCTTTCAGAGTGCGCGAACCTGACTCCACGCTGCGGACTTCGGCGCCAAGCAGACGCATGCGAAATACGTTGAGCTCCTGGCGGCGCATATCTTCGCTGCCCATGTATACGACGCATTCGAATCCAAGCAGTGCGCACACGGTCGCGGTGGCTACGCCGTGCTGGCCCGCCCCGGTTTCGGCGATAATCCGGCGCTTGCCCATGCGTTCGGCGAGCAGGCCTTGTCCGAGGCAATTGTTTATTTTGTGCGCGCCGGTGTGGAGAAGATCTTCGCGCTTGAGATAAATTTTCGCGCCACCCAGTTTTTTAGTGAGGCGTTCGGCAAAGAACAGCGGCGTGGGACGCCCTGCATAAGTGCGCAGCAAGTCAGCCAATCGCGCCTGAAATTTCTTGTCCCGCTTCGCTTTTTCATATTCGCGTTCTAGTTCTTCGAGCGCAGCCATCAGCGTCTCGGGAACGTAGGGCCGCCATAAGCGCCGAAGCGGCCGGCGACCGGCCTCGTCGCAGTAACTTTTTTCGCTCTCGTCACCGTAGCCGTCGCCATACGTTATTTGCCCTTGTCCGCTTGCCTGACTGCGCCTATGAATGCCCGAACTCTTCCTGGATCTTTCTTTCCCGGCCTGGCCTCAACTCCCGAGACCACGTCCACGCCCCAAGGATTCAGTATACGGATTGCCTCTCCCACATTCTCGGGATTGAGGCCGCCTGCAACGACAAGGTCAAAGCCCGACCGGCGGATGGTTTCCGCTATCGGCGCGCTTTTGAGCCAATCGAATGCGATACCCGTACCGCCGGGCTGCTGCGAAGTTCCCGAATCCAAAAAAATAGCTTTGAGCCACTTCTCGGACTTTTGATCGTTAACCGAGATTACAAATGGGTCGACCCTCCCTTTTGAGTCAAAAAACTGTCTTGCTGGGATGACCAAATATTGCTTCAAGCGAGCATTGCCTGGCGGCCCGAGCGTGCCGCTGTTTCCTGATAAATCAATGTGCATCTGAACCGCAGTCAGCCCGGTTCGCTCTGCTGCGTCCTCCATGAACTCAAACGACTTGTTCACGAATACGCCAACCTTCTCAATGCTCTCGGGCAGCTTCTCCACAATCTCACGTACAACCTCTGGCGTGACGTTTCGCGGACTGTTCTTATAGAACACAAACCCCAGCGCATCGGCGCCGGCTTCGACCGACATCAGCGCGTCCTCAAGGTTCGTGGTTCCGCAAATTTTGATCCAAGTCATAAAGCCGTCGTTCGTCGTTGGTCGTTAGCCATGGGTCGTTGGCAACAGAACGCTTCAATGGAGAGACGGGCGTCCCTCGCCCGTCCCACACGACTTAGAGACCCGAAGCCACTCCATACGCTTCCGCCAATAACTTTCGCAATGCTTCGCCCGGCTGTTCGGCTTTCATCAACGATTCGCCAATGAGGAACGCCCTGAATCCAGCTGCTCGTAGCCGGGAAATATCAGCCCCCGTGTGTATGCCGCTTTCCGCAATGCTCACAACTTCTTTCGGAATGAAAGCTGCGAGCCGAAGCGCGGTATTCAGATCAACCTTAAATGTTTTTAAATCGCGATTGTTTACCCCAATCAGATTGCATCCGGCATCGCTGGCGATGCGAAGTTCTTCTTCATTGTGAATTTCGCAAAGAACGTCTAAATCCAATTCAGCAGCCCGGCGCGCAAGTGCGGCGAGTTCTTTCGGAGTCAGCGCTGCGACGACCAGCAAAACGGCGTCTGCGGAATTCGCCCGCGCTTCGAGCAATTGAAACTCGTCCACAATAAAGTCTTTGCGCAGGCAAGGCAGTTTTGCGCTCGCTGACGCTGCCCGCAGATTCTCCAATGACCCGTGAAAGAATTGTTCATCTGTCAATACAGATAAAGCGGAAGCACCGGCAGCTTCCAATTCCGCAGCCAAAGTTTCAGGGACGAAATGTTCGCGGATCAATCCACGCGAAGGCGAGGCTTTCTTCAACTCGGCGATAACAGCGATTCCGCTTTCGCCTTTAGTCTGCAAAGCACGCCGAAAACCGCGCGGGATATGGGCTTGAGCACTCCGTTCCAATTCTTGCAGGCTAGCGGAAGCTCTGCTCGCAGCGACTCTCAGCTTTGTAGCGGCAACAATTTGGGCGAGGCTGACGGGCATTGGAATCCAGTAACTATCGGCCCAAGGGCGTTATCTCAGGCCACCTAACGAAAGTCTTCAGCCATGTTATCTCGTACATCCACTTCCGTAACTATGACCAGCGCTGGATACAAAATTAACCTTTACGCGAGGGTTGAAAATCCTATGACGAATAAAATCACAAACTCGCTTCTAGCTCTTGCTGCCGGCGGCCTGATTTTGACAGGTTCGGCCATCGCTCAAACCACAACCAGTACAACTTCAGGAGGCGGCGCAGGAGTGGTTGACCCTGGCCATCCGCGCGTTAACCAGGTCAATGGCCGCGAAACCCATCAACAAAAGCGGATCGCGAACGGAATCAATAGTGGCAAACTCACGCCTGTCCAGGCTTCTCACCTTGAAAAGGGCGAAGCGCGGCTCCAGAATAACGAACAGAAAGATATGGCTGCCGACAACGGACATCTCACCAAGAAAGATCAGCGCCAGCTAAACCACGAAGCCAATCACATGAGCAAACGCATTCACAATGCTAAACAGTAAGTTTCTAAATTATCTACTGAAGTGCAAAAGCCGCACAAGTTGCGGCTTTCGCTTTGAATCCCACGAGGTTTGATCAGAGCGGATATTACGGATGCTGATCCTTGGCAATGCCAGATAGTTCGAGCATGATTTCTTTTAGCCTGCTCTCCCGGTCGCCGTTGGCGCGCACGGCCAATCCGGCTGGCTTTTCCTGTTCTGAATACTTGTTATTCATCCCACGGATGGCTGCAATTTCCTCTCGCAAAGCTTGGACCCGGTTTAATACGTCGGCGGTATACATGAATACAGTTTACCCCGGAATGGCAGGACGTGGCGGGAATAACGGGCCGAGACTGACACTGCACTGTTACGAAAGGGACAAGAGATTTACGCCGCTATTTCGATTCTCTTTTCAATTTCTCAATCTGCCGCAGATGACTTTCAGTGTGCGTGTCGAGTTTTTCGACTATCTCACTGAGAAGCACATCGCGCTTTAGCTCGGGATGGTAGGCAGACTTGCTCAGGTAGTGCGGATTTATGCGCCGCAAAACACGCAGATTGTGATGGCGGTTTATCCCGAAGAGAGCAATCATCTCGGCCGGCGGGGTTTCCATGTAGCCCAGATTGCGCGCCCAGGCATTCTGATCCATAACGGCTAGCACAGGCTTTTCTTCCGCCAGCAGTTGACGAATTCGATGTCCGAACACAATCTCAACGTCTGCAAGGTGTCCCAGAATTTCGAGAATGCACCATTTCTCCGGTGCAGGCTTGTACCGCAAATTCTCAGCAGACAACCCTAGTACAGCCGCCGCAAGCTGCTTCGGATTGTTTTCCGCCGCTTCAATATGTTTATTAAATTCAGCCTGTGTCATCGGATTCCTGTTGGCTTATCTTCTACTGAATTCGCGGGCAAGATTATTTTGTAGCTGTTGTTACTCGTATCGGTCTCTAACACGCTTCCGTCGTTGACCACGACCTCACGAGGAATTGACGCAGCTTCGATTCGGATGGATGCTTTCGCTTTCGCGTGCACTTCCAACCGCTTGCTGATTTCTTCGGTGTCCGTTCGCAAGGTTACGGGAACCTCAGCTCCAGCCTCTCCGAGATTCTCGACGGTCACAGTGACAAGATAACCGCCGCTAACCAGTTTGCGCGGAAAAACTGATTCCACGCGAAAGTCCGGCAGCCCATGATCGCGATAGACCCAGTCATCGAAGAACCACTCCAGATCACGATTTGCTTGGACCCCGATCAGGCGCGGCATATATGAAGCTTCTTTGTCCTGATCCGGATTGTAATGCGCTAGTGCTTGCTTCAACGCCTTCTCGCCGATCATGTCACGGATCATCCACCAGACATACATTGCCTTGCTGCGATAGAACTCTTCGGTGTACGTGTTAACGAGCGACTCAGACGCCGCCACGCCGGCGTCACTTCTTCCCAACGCGGTCTTTTCGGCGGAAATAATCGCGGCACGATGCGAATTCATGAAATCCAGTGCCGATTGCCGGCCAGATTTGCTTTCAACATTGGCGGCCTGCGCGAAGTGCGCCAGCCCTTCATAAATCCATTGTCGTGAAGAAGGAAAGGCCGCGTGGGTGAGTTGGTGAACCGCAGCTAACTCATATTTCGTCGAATCGTTGCTTGCGAGTGGCGCCAACAGGAAGCTCCCACTTTCGAAGGGCGATGCTTGGGCATCAAGGAGTTCGGCAAACCTGATCTTCTCGCGTAGGGGCCCGAACCACCCGCTAACTAAGGGAAGGGTCAACTCAGCCGCTAACGCGAAATTCTCTGCGGCGGGTTTATGATCCGGTAAATGGTAAACAGTAATGCTTTGCCGTTCCAGCGTTCCATAGTTCCCTATCGCAAAGGAAGGAACGGCAATTCCAATCGGCGAAAACGCGCAGTCGGCTGAAACCAACTGCGCTCTGCCCCTTTGCTCGTGGAGTTGATTTTTTTCCGTTCCACTGCACAATATTGTTGGCGGCTCCTCAGAACTGCTTCGCTGGTAATGAAGGTTAACTTCCAGGCTTGAATACGACTCCCTGCGCTTCCATTCTCCAATCGTTTCAGCCACGGTGTCGCCGTCCGATAAATCGGCTGATTTCATCGAAACCGGATACCACGTCACGTACCCAACGCCCCGCACCGCGGTGAAGGATTCACCAATTTCATCCCAATCGCTGTGCTTGGCCAACTCTTTCGGAACACCGATTCGTTCCAGGCGCGTGGTATCGAGAGCCATAGTTCCCTCGTATCCGACATCCAATTCGACGGAGCGATACGGCGAAATTTCCTGAGGCAAGGTCACGATCGCTTCTGACAGAGCGCCGGTATGATCAATATCTGATCTGTAGGGCTGGGAGAGGAATTCTACGGGTTTGCCCGCGATCTGGATTGATCTCCACCCCAGACTCGACGAAATCTGCAGGGTTAGATTTTTCTGGGGAGACACGGAATCATTTCGGGCGGTGATTTTTCCCCGAACCTCCAACCGCTGCTGGTCAGGTTCGATACGGACATCCAGGTTGTAATTGGTGAACGTGAAGGCTTCTCGGTCGAGCGATAGCGCGGATGCGCTGTACGCGAAGAATGCAAGAAGCAACCACAGCAATTTCATTTGGATTTTGAAGACTCCGCTGTGATTCTCCGCTGACGTACAATTTCGTACAGCATGACGCCCGCCGCGACAGAAACATTCAACGACGAGACCTTTCCCAACATCGGAATCGAGACCAGAAAGTCGCACTTCCTGGCTACCAGCTGATGTATTCCCTTTCCCTCGGCGCCTAGAACAATGGCGCAGTCCATGTTGTAGTCGAGCGAATCGTAGCTCTGCGGTCCGCGCTCATCCAGACCAACCGTCCAGATATTCTTAGCCTTCAACTCTTCGAGAGTGCGCGCGATGTTTGTGACTTTCGCCATGGGCAAATGCTCGCTCGCCCCGGCTGAGGCTTTGGCCACGATTGCAGTCACGCTGGCGGCTCGCCGCTCCGGAATAATCACAGCATCTACGCCGGCGGCATCGGCAGTTCGGATGGCGGCTCCCAGATTGTGCGGGTCCTCGATGCCGTCGAGCACGACCAGCAGCGAATATTGGCCGCGCTTGGCGTCCACAACATCGTCGAGATCGTTGTATTGCTTGGCTGAGGTGACCGCGACAACTCCCTGATGCGCATTGTTGCCGGCCATCTGATCAAGTTCGGCGCGGGAAATGAAACGCACCGCGACCCCCTGTTTTCGGGATTCGTCCACTACGCGCTGAAGGCGTAAATCGTGACGTTCTTTGGATACTGCGACCCAACTAAATGCGCGGCCGCGAGCTTTCAGCGCCTCCGCCACTGCATTGATTCCATAAATGTAGTTCATGAGATTTCAGTGTAGCGCGGAATGTGCTGATGTGGGCCTAGGTGGACGGGCGGGGAACGCCCGTCTCTCCATCAAATATAAGTTGGAGAGCAGGGCGTCCTCGCCCGTCCGCGAGTGCGCCACGGAAGAGCTATACTTGAACTTTGGCGGGAGAAGCATGCCTTTATCCGCGGTGATAGTTGACGATGAACAGCTTGCGCGCGACGAGCTTGCCTATCTGCTGAAAAACATAGGAGAGGTTGACGTTGTCGCTCAGGGTGAAAATGGGCTTGACGCGATTAATCTGATCCGAGAGCACAATCCCGATCTGGTTTTCCTCGACGTACAAATGCCCGGCCTCGATGGATTCGCGGTCATCAAGAAATTGTTGGACAAAAAAGTCCCGCTGCCAAAGATCGTCTTTGCCACCGCTTTTGATCAATATGCGGTGAAGGCCTTCGAGGTCAACGCGGTTGATTACCTGCTCAAGCCGTTCGATAAGAAGCGCGTAGCGCAGTCCGTACAGAAAGCTCGCGCGAAGCTCGAATCGAATACCACGTCTTCCGACAAGCTTGAAACTCTCGTCCGGATGCTCGAAGCCCAGAAGCCTCAAAGCTCGAAGCTTCTGCTAAAAACCGCCGGGCGCCTTTTTCTGGTCAGCCAGAAAGATATCTGCTTTGCTTCGATTGAAGACGGCGTCATTAGCGTCGCTACGACCGGGCCCAATGGCATGGAAGGGCAATCCAACTGCCGCACTTTGGAAGAGCTGCTCGGCAGCCTTGATCCCAATTCCTTCTGGCGCGCTCATCGGTCATATCTGGTCAATATCAACCGCATAAAAGAAGTAGTCCCCTGGTTCAAGAGTTCTTATCAGCTGCGCATGGACGACAAAAAACAAACCGAAATCCCCGTAAGCCGGGCTCAAACTAAGCGCCTGCGGGAGTTATTTGGTTTGTAATCAACACGCAACCGGAAGGAGAGTTTCTGCATCCCACTCACATCTATTAGTGTATTTCGCGTATTTCGCCGCCCTAACGACGTTATGCCCATTAACGCAGGATCCCGACTGAAATTTGCCAGGGCGATCGCGCTCCTGGGAATACTTTTGGTCGCGATAAGCGGCTTCGCCCAGGCAGTCCACGTCCATTCGGACGACTCCAAGCTTCCCAGCCACGAATGTTCAATCTGCTCAGTCGCTCATTGCGGAGTGATCGGGACGGCCGTTTACCAGCCCGCTCCAGTCGTAACCGCCGCGATTTTGCATGTCGCTCCTGACGTTATCGCTCGGTCTTCGGCTTTCGTTCTATCTCTCCGAATCCGTCCTCCTCCATCGGCCTAGTTCCTCGCTCGATCCAAATCAACCTTCAGCGACCGAACTCGAACCTTTCGGAGGAATTATGCATACTTCTTACAAGAAGTCGCTTCAAGCGCCTTTTGTAGTGCTTTTCTGTTTGGTGTTGGCTCTCCAGGCTCACGCACAGTCCAATTCTGCATCAATTAGCGGTACTGTCCAGGATTCCACGGGCGCGGTCGTTCCAAACGCCACCGTTGAGATTCATAACCCAGTCAGCCAGTTTGACCGGTCGGCCACCACAGATAGTTCCGGGAGGTTCATCTTCGCAAACGTCCCATTCAATCCCTACCATTTAAGTGTGTCCAGTAAAGCTTTTGCTCCTTACAGTCAGGACGTTGAGGTGCGATCGGCGGTGCCCTTGGACGTCACCATCAACCTCAAAATAGCCGGATCCTCCGAGACCGTAACCGTCGAGGCCGCCGGTGGAGATTTGTTGGAGAATGATCCAACCGCTCACACCGATGTTGACCGCGCCCTGTTCGACAAGATTCCTCTTGAGAGTGCCTCATCGTCATTGAGTTCACTGGTTACTCTCGCCTCACCGGGAATCGCCGCGGACTCGAACGGCCTGTTTCATGGAATGGGTGACCACGCGGAAAATGCGTTCTCGATCGACGGGCAGCCAATCACCGACCAACAGAGCAAAGTCTTTTCCAACCAGTTTCCTATTGGTTCGATCCAATCCCTGGAAGTGATCCAGGGAGCACCTCCCGCCGAATACGGAGGCAAAACGAGCTTGATCATCGTAGCCACCACACGTTCGGGCCAGGGCTCGACCACGCCCCATGGCGACATAACCACTTCTTACGGGAGCTTTGGAACCTCCAACATTGGCTTTAATCTCGCCTATGGCGGTCAAAAGTGGGGAAACTTCATCACCGCGAACGGGCTGAACAGCGGACGGTTCCTCGACCCGCCTGAGTTCGCAGTGATACACGATAAAGGTAACGAAGAAAACATATTCGACCGGGTGGACTACCAGTTCACCCAAGCGGACTCAATTCACCTGAACCTCGGCTACTCACGTTCCTGGTTTCAAAACCCCAATACCTACGACCAGCAATACCATATCTGCAACGCGGGATTTACTTGCAATTCGGCTGGCCAGGCCGTGAACCCGGTTAATGGGGCTCTACTGGGTCAGACAGATCAGCGGTCGAAGATCGGAACATTCAACATCGCTCCATCCTGGACGCACGTCCTAAACCCATCGACGGTACTTAACATAGGTGCCTATGTTCGCAAAGACCAGTTCAACTACTATCCAAGTGCCGATCCCTTTGCGGACTTTTCCCCCGACTTGCAGGCCCAGACCATCATCCAAGACCGGAAACTTACAAATGCCGGTCTCCGGGCGGACCTTTCCTACGTGAAGGGCATCCATAACATAAAGGTGGGAGCTAACTATCAACAGACGTTCCTGACGGAAAATGACACGATAGGCACCGTCGATCCAGGGTTCTTAGGGTTATTCGTGCCGTCGTGTCTGGACGCCGCGGGCAATCCAACCGGAGATCCATGTACGACTCTCGCAGCCAGCGACTTGACGCGTGGAGGAGCTCCGTTCTTTTTTCACGGCCACACCGATGTTAAGGAAGCCGCACTGTACGTTCAGGATACCATCACCAAAGGAAGTTGGGCGGTCAACGTCGGGATCCGCGGAGACATCTACGACGGTTTCGTAAAAGACGCCCAACCGGAGCCACGGGTTGGTATCGCCTACAACATCAAACCCAGCAGCACAGTGCTGCGCGTTTCTTACGCGCGAACTATGGAATCCCCATTCAACGAAAATCTAATCATCGCCAGCACCGGATGCAGTAACCCAGTTATCGCCGTCATGGTACCGCCTCCGAATATTCCCTGTACCAGTGGGCAAATTAATCCCGGATGGCGCAACGAATTCCACGCTGGTATCCAGCAAGCGATCGGGAAGTATGTAGTCGTGGATGGCGAGTACATCTGGAAGTACACCCACGGCGCTTACGATTTCGGCGTCGTAGCCGCCTCGCCAATCGCGTTTCCCATCGAGTGGCATAACTCGAAAATCCCGGGATATACCCTCCGCGTGAGCGTTCCAAACTATAAGGGATTTTCCGCGCTCGTAGTGATGTCCAGCGTTGCCGCGCGCTTCTTCCCGCCGCAAGTCGGAGGCGTACCCTTCTTGCCCGCACCCGCTGTCTTCCGCATCGATCACGACGAAAAGTTCAACCAGACGACCCACTTTCAATACCAGCTGGGGAAAACTGGAGCGTGGCTCGGCTTCAACTGGAGGTACGACAGCGGGCTGGTTGCCGGATCAATCCCCTGTTTCGCCGCAACCGCAACCTGCTTTGGCTCGACGCCCGTCGCCGATGGAGGAGGAAACACAACCACTCCCGCCGGCCAGGTGGCCTTTGTGAATAACATTACCGGCCTGCCTCTGACTGCCGATCAAGAGTTTCAGGCCGGACTGACTTGTGATGGCAAACTCGCTGCTCCAAGTCCCTTTGGGGTTGCGCTCGCCACCTGCGATGCAGCCGGCCTCGGGTCCATCTACGTAAAGATCCCGGCTCCAGGAAAAGAAAACGACGACCACAATCCGCAGCGGATTGCGCCCCGAAACCTGTTTGACGTCAGCGTAGGCGACGACAATGTCTTCCGTGGTGAACGGTACAAATGGAGCCTGCGCCTGACGGCCATCAACCTGACAAACAAAGTAGCCCTGTATAACTTCTTCTCAACCTTCAGCGGTACGCATTATGTGACGCCGCGGGCGCTTACAGCGGAATTGGGTTTTCACTTTTAGGCTGCATGATTCCGGAGCGGGAGCGGGCGCGGGCGCGGCCACGGCTCAAGCACAGGTACAAGCTTGGCCGCGTATTGCCCTTTGGCCTTCGAGTATCACAAGAGGAATAATTGCCAGAGCCGCTGTAGGATCGGCCCAGGTGATGTGCCAAATCGCGTTCGTCGCAATTCCGGCCAAGCTGATCACTGAGAGACAGGCGCAGACAGCGGATTGAGTAGCGTCGGCTCTCAAGGATGCGCTTCCAACTATCGCCGACAGCCTTCGCTTCTCGCTGGCCAACCAGGGCATGATTGCGGCAGCGGCAATCAGAACCGCGACCCCGAAATAACTTGGCCTGGGCTCGCTGTGCCCTACGAGCGTCATCAAAGACGCGGCAAGCACGAACGCAGCCAGGAGAAACAATAATGCTCCGGCGATGCGGGAAGCGGTTCTCTCGGTGCGTTCGTTCGCGTTGTCCGTTTGGAACCGCCACAAAACCGCCAGAGCGGAGAGCAGTTCGATAGCACTGTCGCCGCCAAAGGCCAAGAGCGCGGGACTGCGAGCCCTCCATGCCGCCCATAACGACGCCAACGCCTCGAGGCTCATCCAGAAGATGGTGAGGGTCTGAAGCCGTCGGATACGCCCGCTCCTGTCGCCTGCCGAAAGGGTCGAAATGGTGGCCACGAAACGATTATAGTGGGATCAAGCGAGGCGTGACTGCGACGCTGGTCAGACGCTATGTTTGGCCGAGCGTATCTGGTGTGTTTTGAAATCTTCAGGCACTTTGAATCAGGGATTGAACCTGGACGACGGCCGGGGAGGATCCGGCCGCCGTCTTGCCCATACTACGCCGACATAGCTTCCAGCGCCGTCCGATTTCGTATCACCAGCGTTGAGCCTTCCAGCCGGATCAGCTCTCTTTTCTTGAGATCGCTCAACAACCGTGTGACCGTTTCCCGGGACGCCCCAATCATCTGTGCCATTTCTTCGTGAGTTACACCATTGCGGATCCGGATCTCGCTGCTAAACGTGTGCTTTTCCCGGCTCGGAGTCCAGGACAGAATCAATCTTGCCAGTTTTCCTGCCGACGAGCGGGCCAGAACCAGGTCATGAATGTCGCGGTAGGCAGTTTGAAAATCCGCGCTCAGCGCTTGCGCAGAGTGAAGTCCCAGCTCGCCATGTTTTTCCATCAGTCTCAGAAGTGCTTCCCGCTCGATAAAATTGACCTGGCAAGGCGTTGCGGTCTCGGCGGTGAGTTCAAAGCAGGTCCCGGAGATGACCGCGCTCAAGCCCAGAACCTCGCCCGCCTCGGCCATCTTAACGATCAGTACTTTGCCGTCGCGGGACGTCGTCGAGAGCTTCACCTTTCCTGAACAGAGCACGAAAGCACCCCTGGGCATCTGCCCTTCGACAAAAAGGATCGCGTTACTCGGGTAGGTGCTGAGGTGGCTTGCCGTACTGAAAGGCTGCAACACCCCGGAAGAGAGAGAACAGAACCAATGGTTCTTCCGCAGCTTGCAGGAAACACAGTTTTCGCTCATCTCTAACCCGTACGGAGTGTTCATTGTCACCGCCTTTGTATCGTCTAGACCGGCCTTTTCCCTTACATATTCTGTTGCGATTCGAAATAGACCACTTCGAGTACGACGTAAGTCCCGTACAAGGAGCCGGGCATGCTCGGTTTTCGCTAATAATGCAGCGCCAACACCCCTGACGCCGCGATCCCATGATCTCAAAGCCTCAACCAACTCCCATCCGGCGCTGCTGTCAGCATGTGTGTGCCATTGCAGACTGCAATAAAACAGATAAAGAGGGTCCTGGCGTTCATGGACGGCGTTCGCGCTGGCGGCCTTTGCTCGTTTTCCGCCAGCGCCAGTTGAGACCAGCCGTCCCGTCAGAGGCAACGAAGGGATGGGCATCCTTGAAGCATTGTTGAGCCAATTATTGCCGACTGACATGCTTCTCCAACCTCATCCCTGTGGGGATGTTGGCAATCAACCCTCCAAACGCCAAAAACGGCCGGATGGCAAGAATTAGAGGACTTTAATCCCAAAGCCGGCGGCGCTAAGGCTCTTTTTAGATATTGAATTGACGGGGGAGCGGCACTATGCCGAGAACTCGTCAGGAGACGAATCGGCAGCCTCAGCCTTCGTATTCATCGCGTTGAATGCCCAACTTCTGGATTCTCGATTGCAGCGTAGTGCGCTTCATTCCAAGGCGCACCGCCGCTCCGCGAGGCCCGGCGATTACGCCGCCCGTTTCGCGCAGCAGTTTCACGATGTGGTCCCGCTCTAAACTTTCCAGGGTGCCGTCCAGTCGCGATGCGTCGTAGTTTGGCGGCCTTAACTCCGCCAGCGGCACGTTCAACACCGGGCCATCGGAAAGAATTACCGACCTTTCGATGAAGTTTTCCAGCTCTCGTATATTTCCCGGCCACTCCCAGCCTGACAATGCGTGCATCGTCTCAGTAGGGATAGTCTCGATCTGCTTATTCATGCGGCGGGCAAATTTCTGCACGAAGTAACGCACCAGCAGCGGAATATCCTTGCCACGCTCCCGCAAGCGAGGCATGCGAATGGGAAACACATTCAGGCGGTAGAACAAATCGCTGCGAAACTCACGTTCGGCAACCGCCTTTTCCAGATCGCGATTCGTAGCCGCAACCAGGCGAATGCTTACCCTAATTGTCCGGGTCCCTCCCAAACGCTCAAACTCCTGATCCTGCAACACCCTCAATAATTTCGGTTGCAGTTCCAGGGGGATTTCCCCAACTTCATCCAGGAATAACGTCCCCTTGTCCGCCAGTTCGATGCGCCCCACTTTCTGGGTGACCGCGCCGGTAAATGCACCTTTTTCATGACCGAAGAGCTCACTTTCGAGCAGGCCGGTAGGAATGGCGGCACAATTGAGTTTGATGAAGCTCGCATCTTTCCGAGAGCTCATGCGATGAACGGCGCGGGCTACCAGTTCCTTGCCGGTGCCCGTATCTCCGAGAATAAGAACTGTGGCATCGCTCGGCGCCACCGTCTTTGCTTGTCCCAAGACTCGCTTGAGCGCCGGGCTGTCGCCGACAATCTCCTCGAAGTTTCGCTCCAGGCGAATTTCATCTTCGAGGTAAAGCTTCTCAGTCGCCAGCTTTTTTGTCAGTTGCGCAATTTCCCGGTAAGCTCGCGCGTTGTCCAAGGCAATCGCGACTTGCGCAGCCACCTGTTTTAAGAAGCTGAGATCCTGCAACATGAACGCATTGTCTTCCAGGCTGGCCAAATTCAGGGTACCTATGGTCCCGTTTCTCGTGACCAGCGGGATGCAGCATAATGTCCGAATACCCTGTTCCAAAATCCCATTGGCAAATGTGGACTGCATTCCTACAAGATCGCCCTGGGTAAAGACCTTTACTTCATTTCCACTGAAAGCTCTGGCGCAGGGAACGGAGTCGCTAAGCGACAGCATGATCTCGCCGCCGATCAGGCCTTTTGCCAGGGGGAAATCCAGAGCACGGATGCGCAGGGAATTAGTTGCTTCGTCATGCAAAGCAATACTTGCATACTCCTGCCGTATAACCTTCCGAATGAACCCTGAAATCGCAGGAAAGAGCTCCTGGAGGTCAATACTGGTCATCAAGGTGGCATTGACTTCTAAAAGCGTTTGCAGCCGGTCTTTCTCCAACTGCAGCGCGCCGTACATGAGAGCATTCTCAACCGCCAGCGCGACCAGTTCGGCGATACGGCGAAGCAGCCTTAAATTGTTCTCGCCATAAACGTCTTCCCGTTGACTGCCCAATCCCAAAGCGCCCAACCGCCTTTGAGCGGTGGTAAGAGGCAACGTGCAGTAGGAGCGGATGCCCTTCTCCCGCAGGTAGGTAAGGGACCCGGAAAAATGCTTATCCAGCCGCTCATTCGGTACCACGAGGGGCTGCTGGTTGCGCCATACCCATCCACTGGTGGAATTCTCTATTGGGACTTCATCCGGAGTGGTTGTGAGGGTTGACCCCTCCCACGTGTGGACTCGCATCACATTCTTGAGGGAATCGTGAAGAGAGAAACTGGCCAGCTCAAAGTCGGCAAGCTCGCGCAAACGCAGCGCGAGTTCGCGAAAAAGGTCGGGAAGTTCCTGATGGTGAACTACTAAATCTGCCGTTTGAAGCAGAGCTTCATAACGACGCATTTCGCCGTTATGGTCAAAGGTGCTATTTGAGCCCGTTTGCAAGAAACCACAGCCTACTCCCCCTCGAACGATGAAAAAATAAAACCACCGCGCAAAGCCAACGCTTACGTAAAAGCATATACCAAATTCTTAAAGGCGCACAGGAAAAGTTTTGAGGTATGTCATGTTCGATGACGGTCGAGGTAATTTCAAAAAGTATCCGTACGATATAATTTCCAGGTGGCCCGAGGATGGGAAAGCAAGTCGGTTGAAGATCAGCAAGCCCAATATGCTGAGGCTGAGAGTAATTTTAGGCGAAGATTGACGCCGGAAGAAATGGCAATGCGCCGCATTAAGGATGGCTTAATCCTGAGCCGTTAACAAATAACTGACCAAATGGAAAGCGCTAAGAGTCCTCAACACCGGGAAATGCTCGCTATGGCCCTTTCCCACCTGGATGCCGAAATTGCGCGAATTGGCTAGCAAATCCCTGATTTCTTGCTACGCGGCTCCTGGGATTTAGCAGTTACCGCTGTGTCTTTCTCCCTGATGGGTCTGAAGTATAATAACGATATCCTCCATGAAAGCTTATGTGTACGTCTCGCTTAAAAAGAGCGTTCTTGATCCACAGGGAAAGACCATTCAAGGAGCGTTGAAAAAGCTGGGTTATAAGGGCCTGGAGGAAGTTCGTCAGGGCAAGTATTTTGAACTCACGCTTGATGGCGGACTAAATCGGACCGAAGCGGAAACAGAAGTCGCGAGAATGGCTCGAGATGTTCTAACCAATCCGGTCATTGAAGAGTTTCGTTTTTCGCTCGAAGAGTAAGGCGGAACCACTCTACATCATGAGAACAGCACTCATAAACCACAAAGGACACGAAGGTACACGAAGGCGGTAGGTTTCTTCGGTCTTGTTTGTGCATCTTCGCGTCCTTCGTGCTTGGTTTCCCCGTTCACCGCAGGATTGCGAGAGTTTCAGGCGAAAATAGGAGTGAAGCATGTGCGGGATAGTCGGATACGTCGGTAAAAAACGCGTAGTCCCGGTGATCATTGAGGGCTTACGGCGGCTGGAATATCGCGGCTACGATTCAGCGGGAATCGCAGTGTGCGGCAATGGCCAGGGGCTGCAAATCCGACGCGCTGAAGGCAAACTGCGTAATCTGGAAGAGGTCATCCGCCTCAATCCGCTCGACGGCACCTACGGCATCGGTCACACGCGATGGGCTACTCACGGACGACCTACGGAAGAGAATGCCCACCCTCATCGCGATTGCACCGGAACGGTTGTTGTTGTTCACAACGGAATTATTGAGAATTACGTCATTCTGAAAAAGAAACTGATTGACGAAGGCCACAAGTTCTCCACCGAGACCGACACTGAAGTCATCGCCCATCTGGTCGAAAAGTACTACTTGAAGACCGGGAACGGACATCGTCCGTCACTCGAAGAAGCTGTCCGCAAAACAGTGCTTGAATTGACCGGCGTTTTTGCCATGGCCGTAATCGCGGTCAACGAGCCCGACAAAATTGTTGCCGCACGGAACGGGCCGCCAGCGGTCATTGGATTAGGGAAAGACGAGTACTTTGTGGCTTCCGACGTGCCGGCGATTCTCTATCACACGCGGGATCTTTTCTTTTTGGCCGATGGCGACCTCGCAGTTATCACGCCCGCTGGGGTACAGCTTACAGACTTTCAGGGTCAGCCTATCGTTCGCCAGGTCCAACACATTACGTGGGACCCGATCATGGCGGAAAAGGGCGGGTTCAAGCATTTCATGCTTAAGGAGATTTACGAACAGCCTCGCGCTGTCCGCGACACCACGCTCGGACGAATTTCGCAGGATACGGGCCAGATTTATCTCGGTGAGATGGAAATCGGCGACGCCGAATTAAAGGCAGCCAGGAAAATAAATATCGAAGCCTGCGGCACCAGTTGGCACGCCGGCCAGGCCGGGAAGTTCATGATCGAGAGCCTGGCAAAAATCCCCGTAGAAGTTGACTATGCCAGCGAGTGGCGTTATCGAGACCCCATCGTTGCGCCGGATACAATTACGCTTCTGATTTCGCAATCCGGCGAAACCGCGGACACGATCGCAGCCCAGAGAGAAGCGAAGGCCAAGGGATCGAAGACACTCGCCATCTGCAACGTTGTGGGATCCATGATTACGCGGGAAGCCTCTGGAACCATTTACACCCACGCGGGACCAGAAATCGGCGTGGCGTCCACTAAAGCGTTCACCGCACAGCTTACGGCTCTGTATCTGTTCGCTCTTTACCTGGCTCAAGTGCGAGGCACGATGAGCGCCGAAACGGCCAAGGAAGCAGTACATGAATTGACCCGCCTTCCCGGCAAATTGGAACATCTTCTTACGCACGAAGAACAGTGCGAAGATCTCGCCAAGGAATATGTTCGCGCGCAGGATTTTCTGTTCCTCGGTCGCGGCATTCACTATCCCATCGCGCTCGAGGGCGCGCTGAAGCTGAAAGAAGTTTCCTACATTCACGCGGAAGGCTATCCTGCGGGAGAAATGAAGCATGGCCCCAACGCACTCATAGATGAAAATCTGCCAGTCGTGATTATCGCCACGCGGGATCCAAAAAATGAGTTGTCCATGATTCGCTACGAGAAAACCATCTCGAACCTCAAAGAAGTGAAAGCCCGCTCAGGAAGAGTGATCGCGCTTGCCACCGAGGGCGATGAAGATATAAAAGAAGCCGCAGATCATGTGATCTATATTCCGCCGGCTCCCGAAGAGTTGTCGCCGATTCTGGAGATCGTGCCTCTTCAACTGCTCGCCTACCACATCGCAGTTCGGCGCGGTTGCGACGTGGACCAACCGAGAAACCTGGCGAAGTCGGTCACGGTGGAATAGCAACTCTCTCCACAATTGCTTCACACCCAAAGTCCTGTAATTAATTTTCCTGCCCGCAGTTGTGGTTATGCGGAATTTCCTGTCATCCCGCACCAGCATTTATGTGTTGACAACATGATACCTTGCATTGCATAGTATGTATGCGATGAAACAACTGGAGCCTCCGAACAATCAGGCTGGAGACAAGTGGGAGGTACAACTTCGTAAGGGATGCCTCGAACTGGCCATTTTGGCTGCGCTATGGGAGGGGCGACTCTACGGGCTTGAAATTCTGCGGCGGCTGGAGAGCGATTCCGACTTGGTCGTATCGGAAGGGACGGTTTATCCCTTGCTCAGCCGGCTGAAGGCGCTGGAGCTAGTGCGAAGTGAGTGGGTCGAGTCGGATAGCGGACATCCGCGCAAATACTATGCGCTCACTTCCGCTGGCAAAAAGCGAGCGATTGAGATGGCTGGAACTTGGGCGCAGTTTTCGGCCAGTATGAGCAAGTTGATTGCTCCTTTAGGGAAAGGAAATAAATGATGACGGCCGCCGAGTCGAAACAAAGAGTTGACGCGTATTTGAGGAGGCTAAGCGCACTTCTGCGGGGAATGAGTAAAGAAGATGCGCAGGAAATTATCGAAGAATTGCGCGGCCACATCATCGAGAAGACAACCACAGGGGGCGACGTAACTGCCGCTTCGGTTGACGAGGTACTGGCCGCCCTCGGCACTCCGGAGGAGTTGGCAAGCGAGTACATGACGGACGCGCTGCTGGCACGGGCTGAGGTCAGCCGGTCGCCCGTGCGAATTCTGAAAAGCTTGTGGCGCTTGGCGAGCCTTAGTGTGGCCGGATTCTTTGTACTGATGGGTTCCATCGTGGGGTATTCGCTCGGGGTCGCTTTTATTTTGTCCGCGCTGTTGAAACCGTTTTTACCGGCAAGAACCGGGCTATGGTATTTTCCGGCCAGTGGCGATTCGACGATTTCTCTTAGACTCGGCGTTACCGGCTCCGCGGTTAATGGCAGGGAGTTGCTGGGTTGGTGGATCGTGCCGATTGGCCTCGCAGCAGGCTCCGGACTTCTCATGTTGACTACGCAATTGGCCCTCTGGTGTGTGCGCCGCTATCGAAAATCGCGAGTATTCCGGGGGCGCTGATGGCCTTCAAAGGCGCGAAGGAAACAAGAATGAGTGTATCCAGTAGCGCGAGCGAGCCGTCAGCATACAACGAGGGCGTTTCCAAACAGTTTCCAGGAAACGAATTGTCCATGGCCCAGCGCTGGTTCTCTCTGGCCGAACTCATTGTGGGAAGCGCGATCGTAGTCGGCCATAACGTCTATCACATCGTTCCCAACGAAGTGCCCATTCTTTTTGTGCTCGGGCTAATTTCAGTGCGGCTGCGCGACGGAGGATGGGCAGCCATGGGCCTTCGTTGGCCACTCTCATGGCAGCGGACCATCTTGCTTGCACTCGGGGCGGCCGCGATAAGAATACTGCTCGGCACGCTGGTGATTGACCCCATCACTGCTCATTTCTGGCCGGCTGCAAAGGGTCCGAGCGGGTCCGACGAAATCACCGGGCATCTCATTGTCGCGCTTCGGTGGCTTCTGCTTATATGGACCTTCGCCGCATTCGGAGAAGAAATCGGCTATCGTGGCTACCTGCTCAATCGAGTCGCAGATGTGGGTGGCCGATCAAAAGCAGCCTATTGGGCCGGAGTCCTGATAGTCGCCGTGCTCTTCGGATACGGGCATTACTACAAAGGTCCTTCTGGAATCGTTGATTCCGGGATGGCCGGGCTGGTTCTTGGGGCGGCGTATGTTTTATCAGGACGCAACCTGTGGGTTTGCATTCTCGCCCACGGGTTCATTGATACGTTTGGTGTGACCGCCGCGTTTTTTGGATGGTAGGGTCGGGAGGAACTGGGTTATTTATTGATACGTAGAGGTTAAAAGGCTCTGAGGACAATTTGATTCCCAAGCCTCGCAGAGGCGGCGAGACCAAGGACACCCGGGGTCTTTACGGGACGGATTTTTCCGCGTCGCTGACGTTGTTGTAAACTTTGAAAAATCCATCCACGCGAGTAACCTTGAGGGCATTTGTAACCCTCTCGCAAACTCCCACCAGGGCCAAACTGCGGCCATCTTTTGAATGGCTGACATGCGCACCCACCAACGCGCCAATGCCGGCAGAATCCATGTAAGGCACCCCAGTGAAATCCAGAATCAGCTTGGGGTTGCTGTTGCCGCGCACCAGCGACTGAAACTCGAAAAGATTACTGAGAAGAATCGGGCCGGTGAGTCGCAGAACGCGCTGTCCGTTCGATCCGGTTAGGTCTTCAATGGTTAGGGGCTCTTGGGGCATCGGCGAATTTTATCGCCGACTTAAAGGAGAATTGTTACAGCAATATTAATTTCTGAGGGAATCAGAAGCGCACAGCATGGACCTGACGGATAAAGCCCGCCCTGTCTCTCCAAAAAGCGGAGAGACAAGGACGGGGCAACCACGAACGAAGCGGTTGCAGGAAAAGCAGGTCCCTCCACTACGCTCGCTTCGCGTAGCTCCGGTCGGGATGACAGAGTTTATTTGGGATTGCTGAATGCCTGCATTGCGACGGTCCCGATAGCCAGGAGCGTGATCAGGGAAATTATCCCGAGGGATGCAGCGCAATAGATACACCAGACTCCCAGGACTCTCGCCTCGATGTGCGCCAGGTACAGGGAGAAAGCCAAGCCTCCAACAGCTGCCGTGAGCAAAAGCCGATACGCGCGCCCAAAGGCCAAACCCGCAATCAGGAAATATCCCACGATTCCGATGACCGCAACCGGGATGCCGCCCACTACGGCGTACATGCTGTGATTCACGATTCCGCAATCCCATTTTTCGTTGATGTCACAGGGGGAGATGTCAGTGCGGTAGTGCTCGCGAAGAGCCAAGGAAGACAACGTAATCCCGATGAAAGCCAGAACTACAAGAATCCATCTCATGCGGCGGCCCCGTTCGCGGCCTTATGAACAAGCGTGGTGGACGTAGATTTAGCTGGCGGAGCAGGAGACGCCGATGGCTTGGTGACTCTAATGTTTTCCAGCCAGCTTTGGTCATCCTTGACCAAAATGTCGGCAGCGATCTTATCGCCTGGGGCGAGTTTATCGAGCAGGCTGGCGTCCTTCACGTCATAGGGCATTTCCATCGCAGACATGAATCCGGGGATCTCGTCGCCATCCACGGTAAGCGATTTATTGGGCTTGTCTATCGCGACCACGCGGCCGGTAAGCTGGTAGTGCTTCAGGCCAGTGTCGGTGGGCGCGGGTGGTTTTGAGTGGCTGCACGCGACGAGAGTGGACAGAAAAAATAACGTAATCAGGATTGGCGGCTTCGGACGGGTTGAGAGATTCATAAGCACCTCTGTTGAGCGTTGCTCAACCGTACAGCCGGGGCGGCTGTCCCTACGTGAGCGTTTGTATATTAGTAATGAAATCGGTAGCGAAATTCCACGTAAATTTCTCGGGGATTGTTCCAATGGAACCCTCCGAAAGTGAGGCTGTTGTCGAGCAAGAGGTGGCGATTAGCCACGTTCAGGGCATTCAGCGAAACTGAATACTTCTCCCCGAAGTCTTTTCCAAGCGACAGATCGAACGTCGTATGTTGCGGCAAATGGGCCGGACCGCCCGAGTCGGTGAAGCCCGAGCCGTAGTACACGTTAGTCGAGGCAAAGCTGCTCCATGGGAGAGCAAGATCGCCGCCAACATTCAGCGTGTTGCGCTGGTCGTGATCAAGCAGAAATAGTGGCGAAGGCGGGGCAAAATTGGTTAAACCTCCGGTAATAGGCAGGGCGCCTTCGGCGATTTGGTTGGAATATGCCAAATGAAGCTGACCGCGATGAGCAATTTGCGGCGAGCGCAACGTAGCTTCCCATCCCCTAATTACGGCCGCGGCGATTGTTATGGGAAAGAATATGTTGGATTCTCCAACATTATTATGATCGAAGAAATTTGTAGCATTGGTGCGGAAGTTGTCAGCGTCAATGGTCCACCCACGAAACGGAATAATGATTCCAAACTGATGTTCTTCGTCCCGCTCGCCATGGAGCGCGACAAACGCCAGATTTTGGCTGTTGACGAAATCCAGTAGCGGCCCGGATACAGTAAGCAGGGGCGGAGCCTGATAATAATGTCCGTAAAATCCGCGGAGAACCCAATGCAGATGCGGAATAACCAGCGCCGCCCCGAAGCGTGGGCTGATGGCGGACTCGGAGACCCCTCCAGAAAAATATGTTGGCCGCATTCCCGCCGTCAGCGTTAACCAGCTTGTGACCGCGATTTTGTCATCAATGAAAAACGCTTCCAAGTTTCCGGAAGCAGGTTCGCTGGCGTTGAAGTCAGGATTGCCGCTGTTGTCATTAAAGACGACGCCAAACTGCTGGCTGTCGCGCTGGTAAAAACCGTAGAAACCCATCTGCAGATTGTTTCGCGCCATGTTGGCGGCGAATGTAACCTGACCGCCCCAGTAGGTGGATGCGTGATTGTCGGTCGTCGCGGCAGGCGTGTCGCTGGGAGAACTGTTGTACTCGGCGTTGTTGTAATGAAAGAACGGGGAGACAGTCAGCATGCTTTTTGAATTGAACGTGTGCACCAAAGAGAAGTTAACGATTGCATCGGACTCGCGGTTGCTGTCACGCAGGCCCGAGCTGTCGTATTGCTGGTTCTCGCTATCATTCGGATTTGGATCGTAAGGAATCTGGTAATAATCCCTTCGTAGAGAGGTCACGAGGCGCAATTGATTAGAAGGATCGAGATTAAAAATCAGCGATCCGAAGCCGCCGTAACCGTTCTCCGCGTCATGCACAATTTGCGGCACCGGGGTTTGTATTCCCAGATTGCTCCGGTTCCCATTCACACTAGCGTAATAAGCGAAGCGCTCGGTGTGGCTGCCAAAGCTCAAGTGATTATTGGTCTGATAAAAATTTCCAAAAGTGGTAACCAGTTCGGCTTCATTATTCCGCTCAAAACCCGTGCGGGGCGTAACGTTGAAAACGCCATACGTCCGGTCGCCGAATAGCGCGCTGTAACTCCCCCGCTGCGCCTCAAGATAATCAACGTCCTGGGGATCGAATTGCGGTCCGACATTGGAAGCGATATTGGTATTGGGAACGGGAACGCCATCCAACAGCCAGCTTACTTGGTGGCCTCCGCGCATGTGGAGCTGGTCGTGGGTTATGTACGCCCCCGGCACGTAGTCCGTGATCATGGCCATGCTATTGCTCCGGTCCGCGCCGGGCGTGTGAGCGATTTCGGCCCGGCTCACCAGGGTTGTGGGAGTTACAGAATCAGTAGGCGCATTCTCGGGTTCGGCGGATACAGTGACGGTTTCCGAATTCACCGCAATCCTGAGTGGAAAGTGCAGAATGGGTTCTGTGCCCGAGTTCACAATTACGTGCTGCAAAATATCTGCGAATCCGGGACTCGTAACCGTAATCGAGTATTGACCCAAGGGCACCGCATTAAATTGAAACGCCCCGTTGGAATCTGTAACACCACTCTGAGTCCAATCAGATGAGGCAGCTTTTAGTGTCACGCTCGCCCCTGAGATTGGGCGATGTTGCGGATCGTGAACAATTCCACGAATTGAGCCGAAAATGGTAGCGTGCGCCGACAGGGCGAAAAGCAATATTGCGCTCGCGATCGCAATGCGAATGGAATGCATAGTCCTCCAGTGATGCCTTGCCGGGTCAAAAACGTTGGAAAGTTTGAGTGCGTCAGGCGAGGAAGAACATCGGAGGACCACGCACGGAGTGTGAGGCGCCGAGAGGAGCGATCCGATGAATCGGATTTCGCTGGTATTGAATCGTAACCGGCGAAGGGGCGATTAAAAATGCTGCTCGCGGAGCAACGCCGCCCCAAAGAAAAACAGAGAGCGGCAGCGAGCAATCCCCGCGCCTACAGCAGTCGGGAAGATTTACAAGTTCAGGCTGGTTCGAGAAGTTGTGATGAACCCTGCGGCAGCAGGCATGCGGGTTGGGGGTAGAGAGGGCCAGTGCCGCTGGGGCAAATACGCTTGCTAGCAGCAGGAGCAGCAATAATCTGGCAGTCAGCCGATGCATGGAATTTGGGGGACGATCCCTATGACGAGCATAGACCAGGCGATGACAGTTGTTCAAGTTGATCGGTTAGTTGGTGCGGCAAAGCTTTATAGCTTAAATAGAACCCTAATTAACCACGAAGGACACGAAGTTTCACGAAGGAAACCCTCGAAGTTGGCCTTGTTGACACGTCCTTCGTGTTGATGATTTTTCCTATCGCATAGGAATATAACGCTCAAGCACTAATCGTCCCCCATTGGTGAATGCGATTACGAGGTTCATCACCACGAATATTAAATCGTAGTGCCAGCCGGAACTTTTTTCACCCCAAAATCCAGTATGCCAGACGAAAATCTTTTTCTGGATCGCGCCCAGCATGATGAGGATTAATCCCATTGCAGCGAGTTGGGTGAGGACGCCGAAAGCCACGCCGAGTCCGCCCGCAATCTCGGCCGCGCCGAGAAAGATTGTGAAGGCCTTACTCATGCCGATGCTTTTGCTTCTGGTCCCGGCATCTTTAACGTGATTCCATCCGCTGGAGACGAACACCACGCCCACCATGAGCCGCAAGAGCAGCAATCCGAAATCGGTAAATTGAGCCAGTTGGGGAAACATGGGTCTCCTCACCCTACGCGCGAGCGCAGCGATTGTATCAAGACTCCGACTCTCGAGAAGTGTGGCCGCCCCGCACAACCGTACCGCGATAAACCGTAACCTCGGAACCCTCTGCCAGGAACGCCGAAGAAGGTGGGTGCCTTAAGACAGCGGCGAAATCTTTTCCATAGATTTCTTCCGTGTCACCTTCAAATACTGCGTTGGTTGCTTGCCAGACCCGCCACTGCGGATGCTTGACGCGATATTCGATGCACGTGTCATTTTTCCCGCGCGCGTATCCCCAATAGTGTTCAGTGATGAACTGCTCAAGGGAATTATTTTCCGGCAGGGTCGGCGCGCCATTCGCACTCAGCTTAATTCGGTTCCAATCGCCACCGGCCTTCCAGCCATACTCGGCGGCGGTCCCCCCGAATCCGAGTGGAGCCGATGAGACATTGGGAGCGCCAGATAACGTTCGCGATAGACGGCACGCGCGACCGCAGCGATAGCCCAACGGGGGACGATCTCGCGGATGAAAACCACGCCGCGCTTGATCTCGGACGGCTCCCGGCGGCGCACGTAAAAGCGGAGATTCACTTCGTTAAAATTGCAATGAAATGGAAATCGGATGCCAAACACTCGCGTGTTCAGAAAACGAAATCCAACCAGGCTTATGAAAGCTTTTCCGCTCCAAGAATCTACTTCGGTGCCGGGCGGAACATAAGGCAGAAGTAAGGACGGGTTTACCTCATAGTTCAGCATTGCCAGTGCCCGCCACTCTGCGGTGAGGAAGACCCTGGAGCCGGCCATAGGGTTATGATGCTGCCGGTCTGTTATGGCTGCAAAATCGGGGAGACGCGAGGGATTGGTATCGCCTCTTGAGGGGCTTTTCCGCCCTTTTCGGGGGCGTGAATCATAACGCCTGTCCACCCAGCACTGACGTGCTGGGCTAATGTGTTTCGCCCCCTCAAGGCTGGATTACCGCAGGTGGAAGCTCGCTGAGTCCTCGTTTTTGGGGTCTGGCTCACATACGGCGGCTGCGTTCCTTGATTCCAAACCTTTTAAAGTTCGCGTTTTCAACGCAACTTGTTTGCCAAAGCAGGGTTTACGCATCCTAGTTGGAAGAAGTATTTTCACCGCGCTCGGCTAACCAGCGCGAGCGCTTCGGAACGCTAATGTTTGGCGTAACCGGGCTGTGTGGAGGGGGTTATGAAAATTCTTAGAAATGCAATCTTAGCAAGTTTCTTAATTCTGCTGTGGTCCATTGTTCTTTCGTCGGCGACGATTCCTTCGGCGTTTGCTCAGGATGACGTTGTGGCACCGCCGCCCCCGCCATCGGCCCAGCTATCGCCCGAACCTGCTCCGGATCAACCTCAACTCTACGAGAAGCCGGATGCGGGCCAAGCGGAGATGGATCCAGAACAGCAGCAAGATCAATCACAAGTTCAGCCACAGGTCGAGCCGCAAGTTCAGCCACAGGTTCAGCCACAAGAAGCGCCATCCGACCAAAGAGCCGAACAGCCGTCCGATCAAAGACTTTACGAGAAACCCGATGCCGGACGTCCGATGGAAATACCGGATGAATCTCCCAGCGCAGCCTCCAATGAGCCTTCTTATTCGAATGACATGGGTAATGGCCAGGTGGATGAGTCCGATCGGAATGATCCTCCGGGACGCGTTGCGCGTTTGCAATATGTGACGGGATCAGTTTCCGTTCAGCCGCACGGTACGGCACAGTGGGTTCAGGGAGCGGTGAACCGTCCTCTGACCATCGCCGACAATGTCTGGGCCGACAAGGATTCACGCGCCGAACTCAACGTTGGCACCGGCCTGATCCGCATAGGGTCCGAGAGCAGTTTGACGCTGACCAATGTCAGCGACAATTCGGTACAGTTGACTCTGCACCAGGGTGCGATGAATCTGCATGTAAGACACCTTTATCATGGCGAAGTATATGAAGTGGATACGCCCAACCAGGCATTCACGATTTTGAAGACAGGCGATTACCGGTTTGACGTTGATCCCAATGCGGATACGACGCTGGTAACGGTATGGCGAGGCGAGGGCGAGTCTACCGGACAGGGTCCTAGCGTTCGCATTAAAGAGCACCAGCAGGCTCGCTTCACCAGCGGAGATACATTGACGCACGAGATTCACGGGGCACCGCATGAGGACGGATTCGATGCGTGGTGCCAGGTGCGTAATCGCCGCGAAGATGACTCCATTTCCGCTCGGTACGTTTCTACCGATGTAATCGGATCGGAAGATCTCGATGCGTACGGCACTTGGCGGGACACGCCGGAATACGGCAGGGTTTGGGTTCCAAGCCAGGTAGATGCGAACTGGGCGCCCTACACCAACGGTCAGTGGATTTACGAAAGTCCATGGGGATGGACGTGGGTTGATTACGCTCCCTGGGGCTTCGCTCCATTCCACTATGGCCGCTGGGTTAGCTTCGGCGGCTATTGGGGATGGGCTCCAGGACCATACTATGGCGGCTGGGGACGGGGATGGTACGCGCCTGCCCTGGTTTCATGGTACGGCGGTCCCGGCTGGGGAGTTGGTTTCGGCTTCGGCTTCGGCGGCGGATACGGATGGTGCCCGCTCGGATGGGGAGAACCCTTCCGTCCGTGGTATCACGCCGGATGGGGCTACTTCCGCGGAGTGAACGTGTACAACACACGGATCAATAACATTAATAACTTTCACGGGTTTTACCGGAACGGAAGCCTCGGAGTCCATGGCGGATTTCACTATGCTAATTTGAACGCTCGTGGCGGCTTCACCGCGGTTTCCCGGGGAACGCTCGAGCGCGGATTGCCAGTGCGCCAGAACGCGGTTCGAGTCAACGCCAGCGCGGTGCGAAGCGCGCCTGCTCTGGGTAGGCCGAACGTTAGTCCAACCATGCAAAGCAGGTTGGGATCGAACGCTGGCCGTCCGGCGCCGGCGAGGTCCAATGCATTTGGGTCCTCACGAACCGGAGGTAACGGACAAGGCGCTGTAGCATCGCGTAATTTCTCAAGTTCTGGACGCTCAGTGCCGCGTCCTTCACAAAGCTTTGGACGCACCAACAATTCAGCTGGAGCAACCAACGCTTTTTCCGCTAACGGTCGAGGGGCAAACGGCTCGGTGTCATCTGGCCGTAGCGTTCCTCGTCCGCCGGCGGGCTCGGCGGCAAGCCAAGGGAGCTTCTCGAACAGCAGAGGCGCGGCAACGTCTCAACAGTTTGCTGGCAGGGCAGGAGACTCCTCCGGTAGCTTCAGAAACAACAACAATGTTCCGCGTCCGACTGGCCAGGTGCAACCGGCACCGCGCAGTTATTCGTCAGGCGGGAACTCCTCTGGATATTCGACGCGGTCCTATAGCGGGAATTCCGGACGCTCAACCTCGGGAAGCCAGTACGGCGGATCGTCCTATGGCCGGTCGTCGTATGGTCGGTCGCCCTATGGTGGATCGTCCTATGGCGGGTCGTCGTATGGAGGATCGTCGCGATACAGCGGCTCTCCCTATAGCGCACGAAGCTATAACGCGCCGTCTTATGGAGGCCGCAGCAGCTACGGTGGACGCAGCTACAGTGGATCTTCTTATAGCGGAGGAAGCGGTGGCGCAGCACCATCAGGCGGAGGACGCTCCTATGGAGGAGGCTCTTACGGCGGCGGGCGTTCGTATAGCTCGTCCGGCGGCGGCGGTTCGCGTGGAAGTTCTGGCGGCGGTGGTGGTGGTTCCCGCGGCTCAGGACATGGAGGACGACACTAATATTTATAAATAACTAATCCCCGCGCCGCCCGATCGATGGGCGGCGTTTTTTTTGACCGCATCTCGGCCGCACCGCCGATAGTGGGGCAGTTTGAGCAGTGGGGTAGTTTGAAAAGACGAGGCGCCATCCCGAGCCTGCGAGGGATCTTGCATGTAGCGAAAATTTGTAAACGGAAGCGATCTGCCAGCCCGCGCAAGATCCTTCGGGACTCAAAGTCTCTCAGGATGACTGCTGCTAAGAAGAATTTTTTCAAACTGAGACCCACTGTCGGACGGGCGAACCAATTGACACCCATACTTGAGCGAGAGTAGGGTTAGGTGCTTTCAACATATCCCGCAAGACCAGGAAGAGAAATGAGAGTGCCACTCGCGCTTTATGGTGTCGTGTTGTGCGTCGTATGTTTTGTTTCAGTCCTGTCGGCCCAGGACGCAGCCAAGGTTGATTCCTCGCATTACTCGGTCATCAGCGAAAATTCCCAGGTGCGAATATTGAAAGTGCATTATGGCCCGCACGAAAAGTCTGTCATGCACAGCCATCCCAATGCGGTTGCGGTGTTCCTCACCGATGGCGAAGTGAAATTCAACTATCCAGGTGGAAAGAGTGAAACCGTCACGGAGAAAGCCGGCGATGCGAAATGGACTCCAGCCACCGTCCACCTGCCGGAGAATCCCACTGACCACGGAATGGATGTGATCCTCGTCGAACTCAAAAGCAAGTCGTCAAAAACCGCGATGAAGTAGTCGCGAAATAATTGGTGGCTGGCCCACCTTTACGCATTTTATAAAGGTGGGGACTCATGCAGCCCGGGTCGGCTTTTTTGATCTTTGCTTCATTGGTTGATTCGCACGCCTCTGGGAATGCCATCTTACTCGCAGATGCGGAAGAAAAACTGTCATCGCCGACCTCGTCGCTCCCACCTTTGCAAAAAGCGCAAAGGTGGGCCAGCCTCCAGGCATGTATGAATGGACATTAATGGCAGAGAACAGACACAAGCAATCAATAGACTCAATAACCAAAACATGGGCTCTCTTGGCTGGAGTATGCGTGTCGCCGCTATTTTTCTTATTTGCTTACTTTGGCGATCCCGGAAGAGGAAGAGCCGCATTTGTTATCGCCGGAATGATTGCGCTTGCGACCAGGTTCTTGTGGGGATTTACGAAGGCGTGTATGGTTCTGGATAACAATAGCGATTGTCGCTCTTCTTCACGTACCCCTTATTTTATTCATCCCTTGGGGGAACCAGCCGCTTACATATGTCGCCTTATTGCCAGCAGGTCTTTTAGATTTTGCCATTACGGACGGAATCATCAGGCTGGTCGAGAATGCGATGGAAAAGAGTTCGCAGCCTAGTGTTCCAGACTCGCGTCCGGGCCCTGGGTGCTAACCCGGACCGTCACACAGCCGGCCGGCTGGCCCATCCTTGATGGGGATTCGATTTTTGTCGGGGGGTCATAAGAGGGAGGCTGCCCCATCCGTCGGGCGGCTGGCTCACCTTTACGCACTTTGTAAAGGTGGGGACTCATGCAGCCCGGGTCGGCTTTTTTGATCTTTGCTTCATTGATTGATTCGCACGCCTCTGGGAATGCTGGATATGATGCCATCTTACTCGCAGATGCGGAAGAAAAACTGTCATCGCCGACCTCGTCGCTCCCACCTTTGCAAAAAGCGCAAAGGTGGGCCAGCCTCCTCAGCGAGAGCGAAATGGCGCTTCTCTTGACAACGTCGTCGTTGTTATAGACGGGATGACGCCGAGATTTAAGGCAGAAATGTCAAAGCAGCTCACTTCGTAGCATCCCATTCCTTTACATCGCTTCACTTGGGCCAGTACACTACTCGTTCTATCAAAGTTATTTTCTTGCGTCAGGGAGGTGCAATGGCTATTACAGGTAAGGTTGAAATCACCGAGAAAGTGAAGCAGATTATCAGCGAACAGCTCGGAGTGGAAGAGAGCGAAGTCACCCCAAGCGCGGCATTCACCGACGACCTGGGGGCCGACTCGCTCGACCAGGTGGAACTGGTGATGGCACTGGAAGAAGCCTTCAGTCTGGAGATTTCCGACGAAGAGGCGGAGAAAATCCGCACCGTGCAGGATGCAATTAATTACGTCGAAAAACACGCGAAGGTGAAAGCCTAGCCGCCTCGGACGATTTATCCTAGTGACATGGCGGTGAGAGCTGTCCCCAAATTAGCCGGACAATCGTCACCGTGATTCCATCATCAGCAAGGAGAACGAATGGCAGCCGTTGAAGAGAAAATAAAACAGATTATCGTGGAACAGTTGGGCGTGGACGAAGGAGAAGTTACCCCTAGCGCATCATTTGTGGATGACTTGGGGGCGGACTCTCTAGACACTGTCGAATTAGTTATGGCTTTCGAAGAGGCCTTCGAGATCGAAATTCCCGACGAAGATGCGGAGAAGATTCGGACCGTCCAGGATGCCAACGACTACATCGGAAAGCACGCGAAAGGCGGGAAGTAGTTGGGACGAAGGGTCGTAGTTACTGGGATCGGGCTGATTTGTGGAGTAGGCAACACCACTGAAGAGGTTTGGAAGAGCCTGCTTGCGGGAAAGAGTGGCGTCGCCCGGATTTCACAGTTTGATCCTTCCCAGTTCGCGTGTCAGATTGCCGCCGAGGTAAAGAACTTCGATCCCCTCGACTTCGTCGAGAAAAAAGAATTAAAGAAGATGGGCCGCTTCATCTACCTTGCCCTGGCGGCCACCGATGAGGCCATGAAGTCCTCCGGCCTCACGGTTACCGACGAAATCTCTGACCGGACGGGCGTTCACATTGGTTCCGGAATCGGCGGGTTCGACGTGATCGAACGCGAGCATTCCAATCTGCTGACGGGTGGGCCGCGAAAGATTTCGCCGTTTTTCATTCCCGCTGCGATTGTGAATCTCGCGGCCGGCCATGTCAGCATCCGCTACAAAGCCAAGGGTCCCAATGAAGCCACCTGCACTGCATGTACTTCCAGCGCGCACTCGATTGGCGATGCTTTCAAAATCATCGCACGTTGCGACGCCGATGTAATGATTGCGGGCGGCACTGAAGCAGCCATTACTCCAATGGGCGTCGGCGGCTTTGCCGCCATGCGTGCTCTCTCGACCCGAAATGACGCGCCGGAAAAAGCCAGCCGTCCCTGGGACTCTCAGCGGGACGGGTTCGTAATCGGGGAAGGCGCCGGAATCTTGATTCTGGAAGAATTGGAATTCGCCCGCAAGCGCGGAGCGAAAATCCTGGCGGAAATCGTGGGGTACGGCATGAGCGGCGACGCCCACCACATTACGCAGCCAGCAGAGGACGGCGACGGCGCCTACCGGGTCATGCTGAACACGCTCAGAGATGCCAAGCTTCAGCCCTCAAATGTCGGCTATATTAATGCGCACGGGACTTCCACGGAAATAGGCGACAAGCTGGAAACCATCGCCATCAAACGTGCCTTCGGAGAGCATGCCTATAAGCTGGCCGTTAGCTCGACGAAGTCTATGACTGGACACCTCCTGGGTGGTGCGGGTGGCCTCGAGGCCGGCATTACGGTTCTGGCGCTTCGCGACCAGATGTTGCCCCCTACCGTGAATCTGGAGAATCCCGATCCTGACTGCGATTTGGATTACGTCCCGCAACACTCCCGAAAGGCAGAACTCGAATATGCCATGTCGAATTCATTCGGCTTCGGGGGCACCAATGGGGCGCTGCTTTTCCAACGCTGGAACCAATAGTCTCGACTCAGCCTCATTTTTCTCCAGTCACGTTAGTACCTCGCCTGTTTATCTGCGGTAATGAGACTTTTGTCACGCTCGGATTGTCCTTCTGGCCTTTGCCAAACCCCTGACCCCAAGCCAGAATAGGGCTTCGGGCGAGCTGACTTTATCCGCCCGCACCGTGGCCCAACCGATGGAAAAAACTCTTGCCATGAATCCTTCAAGCGTAGCCCCTCAATTTGTTCCAATAAAGAGAGCCACAGCGCGCGTTGCCCTCGTTGAGATCCCTGGCACCGGACGCTCAATTCTTGCCGATTGTTTCCGGCAGTTCGGCATGGAAACTGTACCGATGGCTGGAGAAGCTCCCCAGAGGCTGAAGAAAGAAAAGTTTGAAGCATGCGTGGTGGGCATGGGCCCGGGCACGAAAGAAGTATTGGAAACGGTACGGACCTCGCCATCGAACAGCCGCATGGTGGTTTACGGTCTTGGCGGCAGCATTCAAGAGGCAATGAAATATTCGAAATATGGAATCAATGCCGTATTCAATGATCCCATTGAACGGCCCACGGCGCTCAAGTTGGTGCGTGCCACACAAATGCTGGTGCACCACGAATTTCGCCGTTATGTCCGGATTCCCGTTATCACGGAAGTTTCTCTGATCATGAGCGACAATCAGCGCTTCAGCGCCTCCAGCCAGGAGATCAGTTCCGGAGGGATGTCGCTCAAAAGCTCAGAAGAAGTCTCTCTTTCGCAGTCGCTCGAGATCTCATTCGCGCTATTAACATTGCCGCGCATATGGGTTCGCAGCACCGTTACGTGGCGCAAGCCCGCGAGCAAAAGTTTCGGAATCCGTTTCGATCCCCAGGACGAACGCAGATTAAGAATCAAGCAATGGATTGACGCCTATCTGGAATGCTGAAGATTCACGCATGACCGCGTAGGGATAGCAGCCCCCGTCGCTCGCAGGACGGGCGAGACGCCCGTCCCTCCGTTGAGCGTGACCACAAAATTCATACCAAAGATCATTCCATCGCATCTCCAATTCCTCGGGTGATCACTGTATTGTCGCCCCGAATCAGTGCAACTATCCTCAAAACATAAAGAGACCAGTAATGGAGAGAACCTCAGCCCAATTAATCAAGGAGACGCTATGAACTGGGATCGAATTGAAGGGCAATGGAAGCAGATGAAGGGCTCCGTTAAGGAACGTTGGGGCAAACTGACCGAAGACGATTTAAATGTCATCGGCGGCAAGAAGGATCAACTTGTGGGGCGAGTCCAGGAAAGATACGGAATCGCGAAGGATGAAGCCCAAACCCAGGTTGACGACTGGAACAAGACTCTTGCCGAGCAAAATGAGGAGGAGCTTGATAACAGGTTTAATCGAAAAGCCAGTTAATTTTCCGTAGCCGGCCCGCCCAGGGCCGGATTTATCCCTAACCCACCTGACAAGCATTTCCTAAAAGTCTGGCCAAAAGTAGCCCAGGTTACCCTGGTTACTAGACAGAAGTCCCTATCTTGCAGAAACATCAAAGGGTCATCAAGGTTTTGTCCGCAGCAGATCGTCGTACGCACTGCGAGCCAAAACGAGGGGGCTATCTTGCCAACAGGAACAGCAGCGACAACAGCAGCAGCAACAACAGCGGAAAGCACACGAACAAGCACTCGGGTCCCGTCTCGAATTCCGCTCACGGTCGTGAGTTTGAATCCATATATAGAGTTTTCTGAATCTTGTACCACTGTCAGCGTAAATGCGCAGGGCTGCGCAATGCAGTGCGAGAAGTCAATCCCAGTTGGTACGCCGGTCACGGTGCGACTCCAGAACGGAGGGGAAGCTGGCGGCCAGGTCGCTTTCTGTAAAGCCTCATCGTCTAACGACAAATTATGGGGCTTGGGCATTGTGCTAGATAAGCCCGGAAATTTCTGGGGGCTCAATCCTTGCCCTAAAGATTGGTTGGCCTTCGAGCAAGATGTTACTGTCTCCCGTCATGACAAACAGCCCGAATCGCGCACCGCTTCAGGAATGGCTTCCGCCGACGCTGAAACTATGCGGGCTGAACTGATGGAGCAGATGCGCAAGGAGATGAATGCGATTTTGGCGGAAGCGCAAAAGAAATTCGACGAAGAGCTCCAGGCGCAAAAAAAGAACACCGCGCGAGCCGAAAAACTTTTGAAAGACGCTGCGAATGTTCGAGAGTCGCAGACCGCCGCCATGCAATCGTTTCAGGAATCGTTGGACCAGAAAGTTGCCGATGAGACTAAGAACGCAATCGAACAAATTAAAGTGTGCATGAATACGCTGAAGCTTCAGGCGCAATCCGATTCAGAACAACTCGTACAGCGGGTACGGGCGGAAGCGGATGAAGTTGATACACGGGTACAGCAAGCCTTCTCGGCGGAACTGGAAAAAGCGCAAGAGAAGCTCGAAAGCGATCTTCAAGATAAACAGGAAAGCATTACTTCCAGCCGGGACGGCATAACTGCCGAGGCAGCCAAGCTCCAGAAAGAGGTTGGAAATGCCGACGATCGCATTACCAAGCTGAACGAACTGGCCGGCCAACTCTCTAATTTCAGTACTCGTCTGGATCAGAGTCTGTCGGAAACCATGAAGCAGGCGCGCACCAGCCTTGAGCAACTTCTGGTTGAGATACGAAACGAGCAAACTGGCATGGCTCGCGCGGATATGGAGAATATGCTGACTCCAATATCAGCGAGCGCCGATTCCTTGAAGAAGGAGCTCACCGAGTCTATTAATCTGCTGACCCGCGAACGCGATGAAACCCAGACTCAAATAGCTTCACTACAGCAAACGAGGGAAGGAATGCAGCTGTGGCTCGCGCAACAAACCCCGGATATTCAGAAGAACGTCGAAAATGTGTTATCTGACGCCACAGTCCAGGCCCAGAAAATAGCGAAACAGGCCCTTCAAGCCGTTCAGGACCCTCTTGAGAGGTTCAGTTCCGAGGCAAAGAGCAAGATCGAGGAGTTCGCGACACTGCAACATTCTCAACTAGGGGATGGTATTCAGCGGTTGCGCGACGTATTGACGGCCCTCCAGCAGCAAGCTGAGGATTCTCTGCGTGTGCCCTTTCAGATGACCTGCGAAGTGCCGCTCCAAAAGGATATCGCCCCTCTTGATAGGCTCGAACCTGCCGTCGAGGAGAATGTCGAGAAGCCTGTTGAGAAGAATGTTGAAAAGAGTGTCGAAAAAAATGTCGAGAAAGCTGGCGCTCGTAACCAAACCACATTTGGTCAAAAACTTTCCGGCTTTGTCCGCGGCGGAGGGTCCAAGCAAAGATAAAAGACAAAGGTGGGTGAAAAATTCTTCTCAGACTTTTGCGAGCTTCTTGCCCGAAGTCGGCAACGTAACTCTAATCGTCGTCCCCTCACTGTTCGACTCAATTTCAAGAAGTCCTTCAAGCTCATTCACTCGTTCTCTAATTCCCGCCAGGCCCATGCCACTCTGCATACCGTTTTTCCTGATCGGGCCCAGAACGTTCGAAGGTATGCCGCGTCCGTGGTCCGTAACTTCCAGCATGACGTCGAGGGGTCGCAACTCAACCCGAATTTCCGCTCCTCGGGTTTGGGAATGGCGGTGAACGTTGGTCAAACTTTCCTGAAGCACGCGGAAAAGCGCGATTTCCACGGTTTCCGGAAGGCGCGGAAAATTGGGCGCCAGATTGAAATTAACCGGGATTCCGCTCCGTTGCGAAAATCCGCTCACGAACCACTTGGCCGCTGAGGCGAACCCGGCTTCATCCAGAAGCGGAGGGTGCAACAGATGCGAAAGAGTCCGGGTTTCGGAAATACACCGTTCCAGTATTTCGCTGCATTCGGCAAAAAGGCCGTCTTTATCGCGAGTGTTAGGCTGCCCCAGCAGTTCAATGGTCATTTTCAATCCAGCCAGGTATTGACCAAGGCTGTCATGAAGCTCCCGCGCGATACGGCGTCGCTCCTGATCCTGAAGATTCAATAGACGCCCGCTTAAGCGTCGAATAGCGCTCTCCGCATTGCGTCGGGCGGTAACGTCCACCGAGATAACTCCGATTTCATTTACCTGGCCATTTTCTCCTCGTATGGGAAAGTAATTTACCAGCCAATAGCGCAATTCTCCGGGCTTGTCGGGCATTTCGCTGGAGATTTGCCGGTCCAATATTGGGGTGCCCGTGTTAATAACCTCAAGAAATGCGGATTCAGCATCCGGCGTGAGTGCACTAAATATTTCCGAGACGGACCGGCCTAGAAAATCGGCCGGGTACATTCCCGTCATAGACGCAAGAATTTCGTTGATCCGGCGATAGCGCAGTTGCTTATCCAGGATGGCGAAGCCCACCGTCGAAGAAGAGAAAAACGCGTTTACCACTTCGCGGCTCTGCCTTGCGATGCGTTCTGTTTCTTTGTGGCGCGTAAACTCCATATTCAGCAGATAAAATTCCGCTGCCAGCAGAAGCAGCGCAACCAGAAAGGCAACGGCAAGTATCTCAACCGTGTTTTTGTATACTCTCTGCGACGTGGCTTCGCGCTTTGCCAGCAATCGCGCTTCATCGTCCCGTATCTTTTGGAGTTTGTCGTGAATTTGTGTTCCGAAAACGGACGTCTCTTCGGTGATCTCAACTTGCTGTTGGCGGTCCGTCTTCCCACTGTTTATGAGCTCGATGGATTGGGCTAAGAGAGCGAGATTCCCGTCCATGAGCGGCTGTAGTTCATCGAAGTCAGCTTTTCGCTGCGGGTTGTCCGCGGTTAAGTCTCTTAAGCGCTGCAAGTCCTGTGGAATGGCTTGGATCGCGGCGCTGTAGCCCGCAAGCATCTTTTCGTCGCCGGTGAGAACGTAACCGCGCCGGGAATTGTTCGCCCTCAGAGCGCTGGAGCGAAGATCTTCCAGATTAGTTTGAACCTCAAGCGTGTGGGCGACTAACTTTTGACTGGCGACGAGCGAGTTCATCGCTCGCAAAGCGAAGACTCCAATGGCAATCAATAACAACACGGCTGCCACAAATGAAATCCACGCTACTTGTCTGAAGGAACGAAACATTCGGTCCGGGGTTTCTCGATCTCTGAACTAACCATCATATAACGGACGGGTTAACGTTCGTACACCATTAGGGCACGTGTCGAATACGTTCTTTGGTTGGACCGGATTTGGGGGTCGTTTCTTTTTCAAGAAATAGCGTTCATAGATTGGCGTCATCCTGAGGGGATTCAGTCCCTAAAGAGTCTTGCGCGGGATGGCAGATCGCTCCTGTTTAGCGAATTTCCGCCACACGCGAGATCCCTCGCAATCGGATGACGCCATCTCTTCAAACTGACCCATTGCCCGCACTTCCGCCTCCGTATCGCACGATGGCGGCTTCGGGTAAAATCTAAACACACATGTCCGCAGGTACTCAGTTCGTTCAGATTGAGCTCGGGCCGCCGGTTCGCCAACCAAAGCCGGCATGGTTGCGAGCCAGGGCGCCCTCCGGGGATAACTTTCATCACCTTAAGCAGCTGGCCCGGACGATGGATTTGCACACCGTGTGCGAGTCCGCACAGTGCCCAAACATCGGCGAGTGCTGGAATCATGGCACTGCAACCTTCATGCTGTTGGGCAACATCTGCACCCGGCGTTGCGGATTTTGTGCAGTTCCCAAGGGAAGGCCTGAAGCGATTGATTGGGACGAACCGCGCCGCGTCGCCGAAGCGGTTGCGACTCTTCGCCTGAAACATGCCGTCGTGACCAGCGTGAATAGAGACGACGACAATATTGGAGGGGCGCGCATTTTCTCCGAAACCATACGCGAAATTCGCCGGATGTCCCCGGATTGCCGAGTCGAAGTGTTGATTCCAGATTTCCAGGGCATAGACGAAGCCCTGCGAATTGTCCTCGATGCCGCCCCTGATGTCCTGAATCACAACACCGAGACGGTTCCCCGGCTATATCGCGCGGTGCGCTCCGGAGCTCGCTATGAACGCACCCTGAGGCTATTGGAAAATGCGAAGAAGATTTCCCCGCGAGTCGTGACTAAATCCGGAGTAATGGCCGGTCTTGGCGAGACAGCAGCCGAGTTAATCGAAGTATTTCGTGACTTGGGTGAGCGCGGTGTCGGCATACTCACGATCGGGCAGTATTTGCGCCCCAGCCGCGACCATCTTCCAATCGCACGGTTTTACACTCCAGACGAATTCGCTTATCTAAAAGAAGAAGCTTTACGATTTGGCTTCAGGCACGTGGAGTCAGGCCCCATGGTGCGGTCCAGTTACCATGCCCACGAACAAACCCAAGCCACGGTCGCGTAAAGGCGCCCGCCCCATCGTCATTCACGTAGGGACAGCCGCCTCGGCTGTCCGGCGGAGCAGAAGCTCCGCCAAGCTTTGAAGACGGTGGCGAAGAGGGATAGCCTCAATACACCCGCACGAAAAAGTAAATCGTCATCGAAGCGCCCACCAGGATGACCGTCCGTCGAATCCAATGTTGAGGCAGTTCCTGCGCGTAGTGCGCTCCAAAATATCCGCCAATGACGGAACCCACAATCATCACGCCTGCTTGCGGCCAATAGACGGCGCGCGAGAATATGAAGATGACCACGGCTACTCCGTTAATCACGCTTCCCATCACGCTCTTCAAAGCATTCATGGCGTGGATATCAGTCATGCCCAGCGCGGCAAACATAGCCAGGTTCACGATGCCAACGCCACCGCCGAAGTAGCCTCCATAAATCGCGACTAGCAGCTCGAATACAGATGCAGCAAAAATCGCAGACGCGCTCGCTTCATGACCAACTCCAGATATGCGCCCGCCAGCGAGGCGCTTTCCGAAGATAAACAGCAACGTCGCGCCCAGCATTAACCAGGGCAGGACCCGCATAAAAATATGCGGAGGTGTTTTTAAGAGAAGAAGCGCGCCAACAATACCACCGGCGCAGCTCGTAACCAGCAGCGGCACCATTACTCGCTTCGGCACGTCAAGCCGATTGCGATAAGCTCCGCCGCTTGCTGTCACCCCAGTCCACAGCGCGACTGTGTTCGTGGCATTCGCAGGAATGGGTGGTACACCGGTAAATAGCAGCGCAGGAAAGCCGAGGAAGCTTCCGCCCCCAGCTACGGCGTTCAGTAAACCACCCGCAATTCCGGCCGCGAACAGGAAGATGGCTCGTTCAAAATTCAAGAAACATATGTATCACAGCCGCATTCTCCGGATTGATTTTTTGAGGGCTTGCGTAATCTGGATCCGGGAAAGAAAGTTTTAAAAGAGCTTGAGGAATTTTTTGTGAATTACCACGAACTCAGCGACGACAAATATAAATTGCTGGGCGTGAAGGGACCAGGCGAAGCCCGAAAGCTAATCAAAGCCGGAAGCAAGTAGCCCAACAATTCCAAGGTCCCGGCGGCCTAAACGTAGTCCTCCGTCATGGAGGCCGTGCGGATCCCCGCAGGCGCTAATGGCTTCGAGGCAGGCGCTGCCTCCGCTTGCAGCCACTTTCGCACTTCCGGCAGCGCGGCGCGCATGGCAAGTTCGCCCGATCGTATTAAATCAGTGCTGTGTTCAAAATCATCGTACTTGTATCCCGTCACGTCCGGCTCAATTACTAGATCTGCTGCCGCACGCCACAAGTTGCAATTCATCTCCTGCGCGATGGCGAAACATTGTCCAATCACGTCGAACAAATGTCTCGGACCCTCCGGCCCCGTCCATTTTGCTTTCAGACTTACTGCCAGCACAGGATCGCTGCTGGTCTCCCGCAGCGGTCGCGTGGGGACGGCGTGCGCCAACATGCCATCTATCAGCAGGCGCCCGTCAATCTTTACCGGCAAAAACATTCCGGGATAAGCGCAACTGGCGCGCACCGGGTCCACCAGCGGACCTGAACGAAACACTACGCCTTCGCCGGTTGAGAAGTTCGTCGCAGCGACAGCCAATGGAATTTGCAACTCCTCAAATGTTTTTACTTTGAGCACGCTGTTAAGAAATCCAATCATGCGCTGGTTGCTGGCAAATCCGTAGCGGGATAGTGTCCACCGCGCAAAGTGCTTGAAGCGCACGTGAGAGGCAACGTCCTCGAGTTCTGCCACCGAAAGCCCGCTGCAATAGGCCGCGCCAACCAAGGCGCCCACACTGGTTCCAGCTACTGAATGAATGGGAATGTTTTCTTCTTCGAGGACTTTTAAGACGCCGATATGAGCGATTCCGCGTGCAAAACCCCCGCCCAGGGCCAGGCTAATGCCTGTCGAAGTCCCGGTTAGCTGCGCCGCGCGAGATGAGATCTCGCGGCCAAATGCCTGTACCGACCGAACGATTTTTCCCAGTCTCTTCACGGAGACCTCACATTACGGCCTTAACCCAACTTAACTATCCAGCAAGTTAGATGCCAGCCGGTGCCCGCAACGATATCCGGAAGAGTGTTACCTCAGCTAGTTACCCGGCGAATTTACAGGCTAAACCGTACACGGTGACTAACTAGTCTGATCCTGATAGGTTAGAGCGCATGATCCGGGAGATCTCCGCTGGAGGGGTGGTGGTTCGTGCCTCCGGAAATGGCTGGGAAATCGCGGTCATAGAGCCTTCAAAAGCCGCTCCCGGTGCCGCTCCAGCGGCAAACAAGCGCAAGGGTTCACAAAAAATGTTACTTGCTTTGCCCAAAGGGTTAGTGGACCCCGGCGAAAAGCCCGACCAGACGGCCCTCCGCGAGGTGCGCGAGGAGACCGGACTGACCGCCCAAATCGTCACCAAATTGAAGGACATTAAGTACGCTTACGTACGCTCGTGGGGCGATCAGCAACGCGTATTTAAAATCGTGAGTTTTTACCTTCTGCGTTATCAGTCGGGAGAAATTGACGAAATTGATCCTGCGATGCGGATCGAAGTTCAGCGCGCCATGTGGATTCCGTTGACGGAAGCACCCAGTAAACTATCTTACCGAGGCGAGCGTGAAGTGGCCGCGCTCGCTGAGACTTATTTAAACTCGCACGTGGAGGCATGATCATGGCGGGAAAAGGGCACGTCGAGAAACATTTCACCGCCGGAAATTTCGTTCGCGATGTCGTCATCGGCATGTCGGACGGACTCACGGTGCCGTTTGCCCTGGCTGCCGGATTATCCGGCGCGGTGCAGAATACGCGCCTGATCGTGGTGGGCGGATTCGCGGAAATTGCCGCCGGCTCAATCGCCATGGGATTGGGCGGATATCTCGCAGCTCGGGGCGACGCCGAACATTACGAACAGGAACGCATTCGCGAATATCGTGAGATCGAAGAGATTCCGGAAGAAGAAAAGGCCGAAGTCAGCAAGGTATTTCACCAGTACGGCCTCACCGAGCAGGAAACCACTCCCATTGTCGAGGCGCTCAGCAAGCGTCCCGATGCCTGGGTTGATTTCATGATGCGCTTCGAACTGGGATTGGAGCCGCCGGAATCGGGCCGCGCAATCACCAGTGCGGCGACCATCGCATTTTCTTATATCGCTGGGGGAATCATTCCGTTGTCACCGTATTTAGTGCTGTCGAGTGCGTCTCGTGGGTTGCTGGTTTCCGCGGTCGTGACATTAGCTGCGTTGGGAATTTTCGGATACATCAAAGGCAGTTTCACGGGGACGGGACGTTTGCGCAGCGCGACTCAAACAATGGTAATCGGAGGCCTGGCGGCCGCGGCAGCGTTTTTGCTAGCTAAACTAATTGCATGATTAGAGTTTTGATTCAGTAAGCAGAATAAAAACCAGGGTGCCCCATCCTTCGCCGGTTTTGCGAAGGGTGGGAGGCAGAGAGGAGTTGAAAGTTTTTTCACACGCACGTAGTAGTACCGACACTATCGCCTTCCACCTTTGCGAAAACCGCACAAAGATGGGACACCCTCAGTTGGGCGGTTCCGGCAAAAGCAAAATTTTATGAAACGAATTAACAGAGTTGCGATTCTTGGCGCGGGAACCATGGGCGCGCGCATCGCCGCGCACTTCGCCAACGCTGGCGTTCCGAGCTACCTGCTGGATATGGTCGCGCCCGGAAGTGCCAATCGTAATTCAATCGCGGCCGCCGGCCTCGAAGCCGCAAAGAAATCCAAGCCGGCGGCTTTCATGGACAGTTCGCTGGCGAGATTAGTCAGGATCGGAAATTTCGGAGACGACCTGCCGAGACTCGCAGAAGTTGATTGGATTGTCGAAGCCATTGTCGAAAAACTGGACATTAAGCGGGACCTTCTCAAGAAAGTTGAGGCCATCCGCAAGCCAGGAACGATAGTCACTTCAAATACCAGCGGTCTTCCAGTCCACAAAATAGCAGAGGGATTCTCCGGCGACTTCCGCCGCTGCTGGTTCGGCACTCATTTCTTCAATCCTCCGCGTTATATGCGGTTGCTTGAGATTATCCCGACGCCTGAAACGGATCCCGCCTGCATAGCAACAGTCACGCAATTCGCTGACACGCATCTCGGCAAAGGGATCGTCTTCGCCAAAGACACGCCGAATTTCATCGCCAACCGAATCGGAATGTTCTCGGTGATGAACGTAATGCGCCTCATGCAGGAAATGGATCTCAGCATCGAAGAAGTGGACGCCCTCACGGGGCAAATCCTGGGCTGGCCAAAGTCCGCGACCTTCCGCACCATTGATTTGGTTGGCCTCGATATTCTTGCGAACGTTGCAGGCAACATGCGGAACGCTAGCGACGAACGCAGCGACTTGAAGCTGCCCGAATTCGTTCCGCAAATGCTGCAACGAAAATGGCTGGGCGACAAAACCAAAGGCGGGTTCTATAAGAAGAGCAGATCGGGCGATGGAAAAGAGGACGACCGGTTGGCTCTCGACTGGAAAACGCTCGAATACCGACCGCGGCAAAAGCCGAAGCTTCCCTCGCTGGAAATGGCAAAGAACGTGGAGCAGACCGGTGAGCGTCTGCGGATGCTGTTGGGGACGAGCGCCGGAGGCGGATCTGCGCCCGGCTCTGGCAAGGCTGACAAGGCATCGGAATTCCTCTGGGCGGTTTTATCTGATCTGTGGACCTACTGTGCCAATCGCATTCCGGAAATTGCAGATTCCGTCGTCGAGATAGATCGTGCCATGCGCCTTGGCTTCAATTGGGAAAGGGGGCCGTTCGAATTATGGGATGCGGCCGGCGTCGAGCAAACGGTCGCTCGAATGAAGACAGAGAGTAAGCCGGTGGCGGCGAATGCCGAGAAGCTGATTTCTTCGGGAAATAAGTCCTGGTATTCCGATGATCCAAAATCGAAGTCCCGCCGTGCATATTTTGATGTGGCAAGCCTGAGCTATAAGCCCTTGGAAATTCCCGCAGGCGTGTGGTCGGTGGAGATCGCTAAGAAATCCAATGGAGTGGTGAAGAAGAACTCAGGTGCCTCACTCGTTGATATTGGCGATGGTGTCGGCTGCATTGAGTTCCATTCCAAGATGAATTCCATAGGCACCGACATCGTGCAACTGATTACCCATACCCTGAAAGCCGCAGGACCGGGCGAAAACTTCGACGGCTTCGTAATCACGAATGACGCCACAAACTTTTCCGTCGGCGCCAATTTAATGCTGTTGCTGATGTCCATTCAGGAAGACGAATGGGACGACGTTGATCTCGCCATCCGAAGCTTTCAGGGAATGACGGAAGCCATTAAATTCTCGCCAAAACCGGTTGTGGTCGCGCCTTTTGGCCTGACGCTTGGAGGAGGTGCGGAAATTTCACTTCACGCTCCTGCACTCCAACCTCACGCCGAACTTTACATTGGACTCGTGGAAGTCGGCGTGGGCCTGCTTCCCGGAGCAGGAGGCTGCAAGGAGATGCTGCTTCGCGCAGTGGACAGCGCAACCTCCATTCGCAGCGGCGGCCGTGGCGAATCCGTCGAATTGATGGAAGCGATGAAAAAAGCGTTTGAAACGGTTGCGACGGCTAAAGTGGCAACTTCCGCGTATGAAGCTAGAAGTCTCGGATTTGTGCGCGAATCCGACCTCATTACTATGAATCGCGATCGCGTTCTCACGGACGCGAAGTCCCGGGCTCTGGAGTTAATCCGCTCGGGATACGAACCTCCTCAGCCGCGCCAGGATATTCCCGCACCGGGAGAAAACATTCTCGCGGCCCTGAAATTGGGTGTACACCTGATGCGTCAAGGCGACTACATCAGCGATCACGAAGTAAAAATCGCAACCAAAGTAGCAGAAGTCTTGTGCGGTGGCACGGTATCCCCGGGAACCCCGGTGAGCGAACAATACATTTTGGATTTGGAACGTGAAGCGTTCAAGTCACTGTGCGGCGAGCGAAAAACGCAGGAAAGAATTCAGTACACATTGAAGACGGGAAAAACACTAAGAAATTAATTTTGCGACCCTGGGGCGGTACTGGTTTGCGTAGGGACAGCCGCTCACGGCTGTCGAGTCGAGCGAAGCTCAACAGACCGAATGTCGAACCATCTCCGGTCTTCGATGCGCCCACCGTTGCAATATCAAATGCGTCGGCCAGTAAACCACCACCGGAACAACAATTAAGTAGGCCGCCAGATAAGCCATTCCCGGCACGACATGTTGCTCCCGCAAAAACAATCCCCGCGCCCAGTTCACGTCATATTGCGGGCGGCAAAAATAACAAATCGGTACGACGACCCCGGTAGTGAGCGTCTGATACTTCCATCCTCTTTTGTCGTAACCAAGCCGCCAAATCGTCCACAGCAGCAACGGAGGTGTGACCACATGAAATAGGCCAAGCATCCGGACCAATAACGGCACGCCTGGGTCGAACATGTATTCCGTTCCGCCAATAAAGTGCCTGCCTGTAACCAGCGTTCCGATCAGATCAATTGTGTAGAGCGTTTGAAACAGTAGAAGTCCCGTCGCCTGCCACGAAAATAGCAGCGTGCTTTCTGTCCACAGCGCGGCGGCTATAAAGAAGTTTCCCAAATCGCAAAAATAGAGGAAATTCTGGAACCCGTACTGATGCCAATAAACCGGCGCCCATACCAGCACGAAAACACTCCACGATATCTTCAGCCATAGTGGCAACCGCATGTACTAATTGTAGGAGATTCGCCAGCTCAGTCCTGACTCGTTCTGCCCAAGATCCCATCAAGCGTATCGACACGCCTGAACAGCCACTTCTAAGCGAGGTTAACGTGAATGCCAAGACTTTCAGCAGCCTTCCGGAGTCGCTTATCTCTGGTCCAAAGAAGCGTCGGCGAACTTATAAAGACCGACGCTATGAGGTGGGCATCGGTCACACCAATGCCAAGGTTGTACAAACGACGGCGCTCAATCATTTGACGTACTTCACTGAGCTGCGCCACGCGTACTTGTGGCAGAAGATCGAGCAACTCAAGCGTCTTAGTGCGCTCCCGCAACGATCCAAGAGCAAGTTCAGCGATAATGAGCGGATGAATCGCAATCTGCCCATGGTTAAGCTGAGTATGCATCGCTTTGTTTATGGAAGAAAAGTTTCCGGAGTCGAGGCCACCCGAACGGAGATGATCAATCCAAATTGATGTATCCGCGAGTATCAATTTGATTTCGTTCGGCGACGCGGAATATTTTTCAATCCCGGCATAGTGCCACCCAAGGATGCCAATCTTCGAGCGCTCTCGCGCTCTATCAGGGCTTTTAACGCTTCACGGATCAGGCCCGATTTCTCCTCCATTCCGGTAAACTCCTGGGCCTTGCGAACCAGTTCGTCATCCAGCGCAATAGTTGTTCTCATTTGAGCCTCAAGGTGCGGAGTGCACAGGCACTGATTATAGCATCATACGATGTCGGATTGCGTGCTACAAAGATTCGCCGATCTTCTGTTCTATAGGGATGGTTTGAGCTGTGCCGTCTCAGCTTCACCGGCCTAATTCTGTGATCTGACGCCGGAGTTCCTTCAGCCTTCTGCTTCTAGAAAAGCCAACAAAAAGGCGTATTGTCGAATTACCAGCGTAACTTGAAGGCCCCCCACTTCAGTACCTACGATTACATTTATGAGCTACCAATCCCTCCTGTTTTGCCCCGACGACAAGACTGCCCGGGTCGTCACCCAAGTCTTGACAGAGCTTGAGTTTACCGTCGAACTTTGCAATGAGCCTTTCGCCACCGTAAAGAAATTGATGGCGAAGCAATACGACGCCATTGTCGTGGATTGCGACAACGAGCAGAATGCCGCCCTTCTCTTTAAGAGCGCGCGCAACTCGACATCCAACCATGGCTGCCTGGCCGTAGCGGTGGTGGAAGGGCAGGCAGGTGTCGCCAGGGCTTTCAGGATTGGGGCGAACCTGGTTTTGACAAAACCGGTCAACGTTGAGCAGTCGAAGGGCACTCTCCGGGTAGCGCGTGGACTTCTGAAAAAGGCGGAGACTGGAAAATCCGCGGCGCCAGGCACATCAACATTTGCGCCGCCATCGCCAATTCCAAATCCAATTTCGACTTCACGAGCGGTAACGACGTCCGTCCCACCTCAGAGATCAATGTCGAGCGCGTCATTCGCTGCCGGTGCCTCCGGTATTTCCGCAACACCGGTGGCGGCGGCATCCAGCGCCACGTTCGAGGTTCAGGAGGATCCGACGCCGCAGGTTGAACCCACCGAGGCCGCCTTCCTGGATTCAATTCCCAAATCAGTTACGTCCAGGGCGCAAACATCGCCTGCGAAGACGTCTCACACTCACAAGGAATCCCCGTGGCTACCGCTATCTAAAACCGCACGCGAGAGCAAAGAACCGGTCTCAGGGGCCACTTCAGGAAACTCATCGCAGACACATCCCGATCTGACGCCAACCGCAGCCTCTGTCAATCGCGTTAGACACCCCTTCAATACCGGAGCCTTGTCGTCTGGGCAGGGTACCGCTGCGGCCCCAGCGAGGGAGGCGGCTTCATACGTAATCCCACTAACATCGCAGCCCAAAATCAGTGAGGAGTCCAGGGCTGAATCAGGGGAAAGTTTCTCTCCCGGCGAGGCCCCAGACTTTTCCATGGGAGCTGAAACCAGACGCAGTAAAGTGCCGGCTATCGCAGCGCTGGTTGTGATTGCGTTAGCCGGAGCCGGATACTTCGGCTGGAGCAGAATGCAGACGCAGGCAAAGCTGACATCCGTGCAGACCCAGTCGGCCGTCCCCGAGCCTTCTATACCGGTGCCCACGGTGCCCGCGCAACCCGTGCTTGACGCATCGCAGGTCCAGGCCCAAGCCAAACCGTCAGCGGCGCAACAACTGCCGCAGTTGAATCCAAGTGAGGCGGCGGAAGCGCCTGCAACTGCACCGTCTTCAAAAACGAAGTCCACGCCCGACGAAATCGTAGTCGTCGAAAATTCACCATCCGATCCGGCCGTCGGGATCAAGCCATTGCCAATAAAAAAGACTCACGAGCCTTTGGCTGTAAAAAGCGCTCCTGCGGACATCGAGCAGACAATTGCTCCTCCTCAACTTCAGGTGGCATCCAATGCAAGCGATCAAACAATCGCTGGCTTGATAACCAGCACTTCTGCGCCGTTGCCAAAGCGCCCCACTGAAACACTGAAAATGTCTCAAGGAATCACTCAAGGCCTGTTGGTGAAAAGAGTGAATCCGGTCTATCCAAATCAGGCATTGCAAATGCACAAGCAGGGAACGGTGCAGATTTTGGCAAACATTACCAAGAGCGGTTCTATTTCCAGCGCCAAAGTCATAAAAGGCGACCCCATGCTGGGACAGGCGGCACTCGTGGCTGTCAAACAGTGGAAGTACAAGCCCTACACTCTGGATGGTCAAGCGGTAGATATCCAAACCCAGATCTCGGTGAACTTCAAGCTGCCTTAACCACACCGCAAAGATTAAGTTTCTATGCCGTCATCCTGAGCTTGCGAAGGATCTCGCGTAGCGGGTATGCATTAAACGGTAGCCAGTTCCTAATGGCGCCGCCATTCGATTCCGTTCAAACTGAACCGCGCCGCCACCGCACGAACCCATTTGCAGGCGGGTTATAATAAACGATTCCTCATCCTGTAAAAGCCCGCTCTGTGCGCGCCCGGAACAGTTTATGGATTTCAAATTAGTAAGCGATTATAAACCCCAGGGAGATCAGGCGACCGCGATCGCCTCGCTGACTCGTGGTCTCTACGACCGCGATCAGCACCAGGTCTTGCTCGGCGTAACCGGCTCCGGCAAAACCTACACCATGGCCAAAGTTGTCGAACAGATCAATCGCCCCGCGATTGTAATGGCGCACAATAAGACCCTGGCCGCCCAGCTCTACCACGAATTCAAAAGCTTCTTCCCGCACAATGCCGTCGAATATTTCGTCTCTTACTATGATTATTACCAACCGGAGGCTTATGTTCCGGCTGCGGACTTATACATTGAGAAAGAAGCTACCGTTAACGATGAGCTCGATAAGCTTCGGCTCTCGGCTACGCGGTCGCTGTTTGAGCGGCGCGATGTTTTGATTGTTTCGTCCGTTAGTTGCATTTATGGATTGGGATCGCCCGAGGCTTATTACGGAATGCTGCTGTTCCTGGAGAAGGGGCAGAAGATCAAGCGCGAGGACATTACCCGCAAGCTGGTTGAAATTCTTTACGAGCGGACGGATGGCGATTTTCGACGCGGAACTTTTCGCGTCCGCGGTGACGTGATTGAGATCTTCCCCACTTATGACGACATGGCCTACCGCGTCGAGCTTTGGGGGGACGAGATCGAATCCCTCTCGCAGATCGATCCTCTGTTTGGCACCGTGAAGCAGAAGTACATGCGGCTGCCGATTTATCCCAAGACGCATTACGTGATGAAGCCCGAGACCAAGGCCACGGCGGCTCAATCCATCCGCGAAGAACTTCTCGGGTGGGAGGCCGAACTGGAGAAGCAAGGCCACGTCGTCGAGGCGCAGCGCGTGCATCAGCGCACCATGTACGACCTCGAGATGATCAAGTCCATGGGATATTGCCACGGCATCGAGAATTATTCGCGGCACTTTACAGGACGCATGCCGGGCGAGCCTCCTCCCACGCTGCTCGATTATTTTCCCCGCGATTATCTGATGTTCATTGACGAATCGCATCAGACCGTGCCCCAGCTTCATGGCATGTATCATGGCGACCGCTCGCGCAAAGAGACGTTGGTCGAATACGGATTTCGTCTTCCTTCGGCGCTGGACAATCGTCCGCTGACGTTTGAAGAGTTTGAAAACCGCATGGGGCAGATGATTTATGTTTCGGCGACTCCGGGACCGTATGAGTTGACAAAGTCTGCCGGCGTTGTGGTCGAGCAGATCATCCGGCCGACTGGACTGGTTGACCCTCCCGTTGAGATCCGCCCGGTGAAAGGACAAATAGACGACTTGCTGCATGAGATTCGCGGGCGTGTCGCGCGCGGCGAGCGGGTTCTCGTCACGACTCTCACCAAGCGCATGGCCGAAGACCTCGCCGAATATTACGGAGAAGTGGGAGTCAAGTGCCGTTATCTTCACTCCGAGATCGAAACCCTTGAGCGCGTGAAAATTCTGCGCGATCTTCGCAAAGGCGAATTCGATGTGCTGATCGGAATCAATCTCCTGCGCGAAGGCCTCGATCTGCCCGAGGTTTCGCTGGTCGCGATTCTCGACGCCGACAAAGAAGGATTCCTGCGGTCGAGTGGTTCGTTAATCCAAACCATCGGTCGCTGTGCTCGAAATCTGAACGGACGCGCCCTTCTCTACGCCGATCGCATGACGGATTCCATGAAAAAGGCGCTGAACGAGACCGACCGCCGCCGCGCCATTCAGCAGGCCTATAACGAAGCGAATGGAATCACGCCCGAATCCATCATTCGCCCGCTGGATATGACGCTGGTAAAGATCCTCGAAGCCGACTACGCCGACCTCACCGCAAGCGAGTCCGAGGGAATCCCAGAGTTCCAAACGCAGGAAGAATTAAACACCTACATCGGCAAACTGGAAAGCGACATGCGCGAAGCCGCCAAGCGCTTCGAATTCGAAAAAGCGGCGAAATTAAGGGACACGATTAAGGAGCTGCGGACTAAGGAATTTTTGTTCGCATAGGTTTGGCATACCTAGCCAATGCGTGGATCCCTCGTGTCAGATACTGCGGACGGGAGTGTCCGGGCACATGGTTGAATGCAAAAGCAACATTGTGGCGATGCGCGCGAGATCCCTCGTCCCGCTGTAAGGGACGCGGGCCTTCGGGATGACATGCGACGGATTGAGTCGAAAGCACCAGGTTAGTATCGCCACTGGGTCAACTTCTGCACCCTCTCGCAAAGGGCGCGAGAAGGATGGGGCACCCGAATTCCTACTTCTTTCGTCTTTTAAATTATATCTGCGGGGGGAGTTTTCTCGGAATGACGTCGCATTATTTTCAGGTTTAATTTTTATCTGTTTCGGAGTCATTCCGATTACCCCGCGCTTTCTCCAGCTGGGCGAGGAATCGTGCGCGCATCGGCACCCTTCTTAGGTTCGTTGCTTGAAGCGGTCGAGCAGGGAAAACAAGGCCACAGCCAGGATTGCATTGGCAATGGCGGATCGCAGTTCGTGCGGCCAACTCCAATGCAGTGAGAGTCCAACGAGTCCTCTAGCTACCATGAAGTATATGAATTCATGAACTACATAGAAAAACACGGTGACGAGGAAGCGCGAGCCGGCATTTTCCACGTCAAGTTTTACCCCGAGCGAAGACGCGCCGTAACCAACAACCCCCTTGGCTATGCCGAATAGTCCGATGGGATTGTGGGTAAGCGAGTCCTGCACGATTCCAATCAGCGAGCCGGTGATTAATCCCGCGACCGGACTGCGTCGGGCAACTGCGAAAAAAATCACCACCAGCAGAGGCAAATCAAAAATTGCGAAAAACGGAAAACGCAACGGAACGAATGCCTGAAAAAATACGGCGATCAATGGCACAGCGATGGTGACCGGCAGACCGAACCGGTAAACCTCAATCTGCTCTTTCGATGTGTAAGTGATGGGCACGCTATTGTGGCTGGTCCTGCGGCGTCCCAGGCCCGGTTTGCGGCTGAGGCTGAGTATCCGGCGGCTTACCCGCCGGAGAAATCTTCTTTTGGTTTGCAGATTTTACAACCGAAAACGAATCGGGCGCCGTTTCTTCATGCAGGGACTTTGAACTAACGGGATTCTTGCCAGAATTGTTGGTTGCCGGGTTCGAAACCCCGGGAGCCAAGCCATTCGTCCCTGGCTTTTTCGATACCGTCGAGGTTGCGGCTTCCTGCCCTGATGGCGGTGCGCCTGTTGGTGGAGTTAATGAAGTCTGATCGTTTTTGTCCCCACTATCAACTGCGGCTGGCAGCTTATCGGGGACTGAGGGCAGCCGTTGCGCGAGAATATCCACGGCACGAGAATTTGTGCCGGCGACATCCGGGGCTCTCTCCTCTTTCTGAGTGATTACAAGGACTTCTTCGAGCCTTCCCAAATCTGCCGCCGGTTTTACTCTGATGGAGAGAAAAGATTCCGGTCCGTGTACAGCGGATTCTACGGTGCCGACCAGCAGACCCTTCGGAAAGATTCCATCTCCTCCGCTGGTGAGCACTTTCTCTCCCGGCTGCACTTGCTCGTCATTCATGATCTTGTCGAGGATAATTTCGCCGCCCGGCGTTCCTTCCAATACTCCTTGAAGCCGGGATTGCTCGAGAATAGTCCCAACGCCGCTGGTTTGATCGTCAATCAATAGCACCTGCGACGATGACTGAAACACATTGAGAACCTTGCCTACAATGCCGTCCGCCGTGATGACGGGCATGTCTTTGCCAATCCCGTCGTTCGCCACCTTATCAATGTAGATGACCCTGGAACGTTCACTGCCGCTCGAACCGATGACCTGCGCCGCGACCGTATGCGAGATAAATTGTTCTTTGAATCCCATTAAAGCTTGCAGGCGGCGGGATTGTTCTGCGTCGTTATTCAAACGCACCTGCTCCAACTGCATGCGTTCAATTTGCTGCTTGAGTTCCCGATTCTCCTGGCGCACGCCTCGTAAGAAAAAGTATTCATGCCAGAGATTAACTGTGCCGGATTGAATCCCTACGATGACTCTCTCGAAAGGAGTAATTGCGTCTATGGTCCAGACGCGGATGAGCCGGGTGGATCGGTTCTCCTCGTGGCGCTTGACCTGCACCCCCAGAAGGAGAACTTGCGCAAAAAGGACCACTACCAGGACGGAGACGTTTCGGTAGCGGGTGACTATGTTTTCCATCGGGGCTGGGAACAGTATTCGCTACACGCCAGATCCTTCGCAAGCTCTGGATGAGGGCGTAGAAGGCTACTCGATTGAAATCTTACGCAGTAGCTTGAAGTCGCTGAGCATTTTTCCAGTGCCCAGGACTACGCTGCACAGAGGATCGTCGGCGATCGAAACCGGAAGCCCGGTTTCTTCGCGGATGCGCTTATCCAGATTCTTGAGCAACGCGCCACCGCCGGTGAGTACGATCCCACGGTCGCTGATGTCTGCCGAAAGTTCGGGCGGGGTTCGCTCCAAAGCAACGCGCACCGCGTTCATAATCGTGGAAACACATTCGCTGAGGGCCTCGCGGATTTCGCTGTCGTCCACCGTGATGGTTTTGGGAACACCCTCGATCAGGTTGCGCCCCTTGATTTCCATGGTTAACGGCTTGTCGAGAGGATAGGCGCTGCCGATTTCGATCTTGATCTGTTCGCCGGTTCGCTCGCCGATCAGCAGGTTATATTTGCGCTTGAGGTAATTCATGATGGCCTCATCCATCTGATTTCCGGCCATGCGCACCGAACGCGAATAGACGATGCCGCTCAGCGAAATCACGGCGATGTCCGTTGTGCCGCCGCCGATATCCACAACCATATTGCCGCTGGGTTCAGTGATGGGTAGACCCGCACCGATCGCCGCCACCATTGCCTGTTCGACCAGGTAAACTTCACTGGCTTTGGCCCGGTATGCGGAGTCCATGACCGCTCGTTTTTCCACCTGCGTAATTTCCGAAGGAACACCAATCACGATGCGGGGATGCACCAGCATCTTGCGGTTGTGGGCTTTTTGGATGAAGTAGTTCAACATCTTTTCGGTGACTTTGAAGTCAGCGATAACGCCGTCCTTCATGGGCTTGATGGCGACGATGTTGCCGGGAGTGCGTCCCAGCATCTCTTTGGCTTCTTTGCCGACCGCTTCAACTTCGCCAGTGTTCTTGTTGATGGCCACGATGGATGGCTCGTTGACGACGATGCCTTTGCCACGCGCGTACACGAGCGTGTTTGCCGTGCCAAGGTCTATTGCAAGGTCGCTGGAAAAAACGCTGAACAGCGACCGCAAGTTGTGCATCCGTGTTCCGTTGGAATGAAATCCGTTTTGTGACATAAGAGGACTTTTCCCTCTGCAATTGTTACTCGCTTGCTAGCCTACTGAATTTCCACTCTCTTCTGTAAAGTATTAACCCCGCCCATTGCATTTTGCGCGGTTATCGTAATAATACTTTCCCCAGGTGGCAAGGGAGGAGTGAAGTAATGAAAGCCACCGTCAGCTCCCACCACAGGAACTTCCCGCCCATTGACCATGACGCGCGCTCCAACCTCAGTCTTCCCGGTTAATTCGAGGACGTGACCGTGCTGCACAAACGGGTCCAAATTCAAGCCGATGACTTGATGATCTTTGTCTTTGGGAATGATATTGAAGCGATTTTTTTCCCCTTCCGCCGACTCGGTGCCATGACTGTCGTACGATTGCACTGCCCAGTAGTATGCGCCTTCTTTCAGCCCGGATACCATCACATCTGTACTAGTAACTTTTTTGTCCATGATGGTTGAAGAGAAATAAGGATTGCGAGAAATTTGCAGGCGGTATCCCGCAGCATTGGTCATGGGCGTCCATGAGAATTCGATCGGCTTAGGTTCACCCGAGATAAAAATCGGCATCATGTTTGCCGGCGAGATCGGAGTCGGAGGTCCGATTTCCCTGGACTTCAGCAGGCTTGGAGATTCGGACTGAAAACTCACCTTTTCCCAATCGGCCAACTGTACAACTTCTCCATTGCGGGTAATTTCGCCGGTACCTTTTTTCAGCAGGATTTCATGCTGGTGAGTCTTAGGATCGTTGCTCACCCGGGCAGCACTATCCGGCGCCAGTGAGGCGGTGGCACCGTCCAATATGACTTCTGACTTCGATCCCTGCACATACGTGCCAGTTGCCAGATCAACCGTTCCAGTACTTACAGCAACCGAAACTGTGGTTTGCTGCCGTTCATTGGCCGAGTTCTCTTCGATCACAATGAGCGAATCCTGCTTCACGGTGTAGTTGGTTCCGTCATTAAAAACAATCTTGGCCATGCCCTCGGAGCCGGTCTGCACCACGTCTCCCTTTTCCAGGGGCAGATTGTAATCGGCATTCGACCAACTATTGCTGCTCCCCTTTTTGACTCTTACGGTCCCATCGAGGGCGGTGAAGTGGGCCTGCTGTGAACTCGTGTCCCCAGATTTATTGGAATTCCCCTTGAAGCCGGCAACTTTCTCAAGAGCGTGACTGGTTAAATTACTGACTGCATCCACACCGGTTTGAGTGAATTGCGGGAATGCAATTCGCATGCTCACAAACAGCACCGCCAGCACGGCAACAATGGACAGCACCACGCTGCGATACGTGACAGTTTTCCAGGCAATCTGGAGTCCCTGCTTGCGATTTGAGGAAGCCAAGGCCAATAAAACCAGCCAAACCTAGAGAATATGGGGTAGTCAAAACATTATCACAAGGCAAAGTAGCGGAAAAACAGGTAATCAATATGTGACATTACCTTCGTGTGGTGTCCAATTTAGCACTCGGCGCCAGCACTGAGCATTCAGTCCGTTTTGGCTGGGTGCTGAATACTGAGTGCTGAATGCGGAGTGCTGAGAATCAGGCTTGCCGCATATCGCTGGAGGTTCCACCAGCAGCCGGAACATAGCACTTGAGCGTGTAGTCCATCACCATACGATCGGCGTTAAAGCGCCAACCAAGCGTACGAATGGTCCGTTTCATCCGTTTGATCCAACCTCGCGGAAGTCCGTCCCGATCCCGCTGATAATAGAGCGGAATCACTTCATCTTTCAGCACGCGATACAGATCTTCTCCGTCGCGGCTGTCGTGAACACTCGTGTTCGTGTGAGTTCTGCCAGTTCCAATGGCAAAACCGTTGAGCCCGTCATACGCTTCTGCCCACCAGCCGTCGAGCACGGAGAGATTAAGCCCACCGTTTAAAACGACTTTCTGGCCGCTCGTTCCCGAAGCTTCCAATGGGCGCCGGGGATTATTCAGCCACACGTCCACACCTTGCACGAAGTGGCGGCCAACGTTGATGTCGTAATCTTCCACGAAGACAAACTTGTCCGCGAACCGCGAATGCCGCATCAGCTCCGCGATCTGTTGCAGCATCCTCTTCCCCGGGTCGTCCCGTGGATGGGCCTTCCCGGCAAAAATGAACTGAACTGGATGCTTGGGATCATTCACCATCGAGGCTAGTCTCTCGATATCGGCTAGCATCAGGTCAGCCCGCTTGTAGGTCGCGAAGCGGCGTGCAAATCCGATGGTAAGAGCATCGGGACTTAGCACGCGACTCAAATGTTGAAGCGTTTCTGGCGACTCTTCCCGGCGCGCAGCTTGTTCGATGGCGCGATGGCGCACGAATTCGATGAGGCGCGACTTTAGATTCAGGTGCGTCTCCCAAAGTTCCCCGTCATCTACATCCTCGATTCCCTCCCAGATTCGCGCCTCGCTGCTGTGCGAATGCCAGCCAGTTCCCAGATGGCGATCGTAAAGCCGGTACATCTGCGGCGAGAGCCACGATGGAACGTGAACGCCGTTAGTAATGTGTCCGATAGGGACCTCTTCTTCCGTTTTGCCCGGGAAGAGTCCAGTCCACATGGCCCGCGAGACCTCTCCGTGCAGAGATGACACTGCATTCGCACGCCTCGCGAGCCGGAGTCCGAGGACTGTCATGCAGAACTCCTCGTCCCGGTTGCCGGGGTTTTCGCGTCCCAAGGCCATGAACCGTTCCTGCGACAAGCCCAATTGCTCGCGCAAAGGACCGAGATGCTCTTCAATCAAATCGGCATTGAAACGATCATGGCCAGCCGGCACCGGAGTATGGGTGGTGAACACTACTTCACGAGAAACTTTTGGAACGGCCTCGTCGAATCCAAGACCCTCGTCCTGCATGCGATTGCAAATTGCCTCAAGCACAGCGAATCCGCTATGACCTTCGTTCAAATGAAGAACGCCTGGCGTGATACCCATGGCGCGCAAGGCCCTGAACCCGCCGACGCCAAGCAATAGCTCCTGGCGAATGCGAATGCGGCCATCGCCACCATACAAGCGGGACGTGAGTTCGCGATCTTCGGGAGCATTGCCTTCCGTATTTGAATCCAGAAGGAGCAGATCGCATCGGCCGACTTTCATGCGCCACACTTTAGCTTTGATGAACCCGCTCCGCGTATCAATCTGCACGGTTACCGGCGCGCCATTTTTTCCGATGGCTGGTTCCATCGGCAACTGGCTGATGTCGGTTTCGATGTAGTCTTCCTGTTGCCATCCATTTTGATCGAGATGCTGCCGGAAATATCCCTGGCCGTAAAACAAGCCTACGCCGACGAGCGGAATTCCCAAGTCAGATGCGCTCTTAATGTGATCGCCGGCCAGTACGCCCAAGCCCCCAGAGTATTCGGGAATGGATACGTGCAACCCAAATTCAGCGGAGAAATAACCCACAGGACGAGGCCGCAAAATGCCAGCATGTCTCGCTCCCCATGTGCGATCCGCTTCGAGATATTCGCGCTGGCGGCGGAATGCGTAATTGATCCGGCTGTGGAGCACGAGTTCACGCGCACGACGTTCGATTTGCGACAGCGGGATTTCAGACAGAAGCGCGATAGGATTGTGATCCAAAACGCGCCAGCGTACGGGGTCTAAATCACGAAACAAGCTGCTGGAATCATGATCCCACGACCACCAGATATTTCGCGCAAGCGTCCACAGCCGCTCCTGGGCTGGCGCTATAAAGCGATCAAGAGTGCGTGCTTCACTTACAATTGGCGCGACCTGCGCGGCCGCCTCCGACAACATTCGAACTTCTTCCCGGCTGAATACACGGGGCTCGAGTGTTTGAATCACTAAGACTCCCTGCAACACGCCGCGGTCAATGAGAGGAACGCCAAGAAATGACTGATACTCGTCTTCCCCGGCTTCAATGAAATATTTAAAGCGGGGATGGTTCTTAACCTGCTCCACGGCAACCGGCCGCACCTGCTCGGCTACCAATCCCGCGAGACCTTCTTGCAGTCCCATGCGAAGCGTTCCAACGCACTGCGGGCGAAGGCCCAAGGTGGCCGCCAGAACCAGGTTGGCTCGATCGGGCTCCAGCAAATACGCTGAACAGACTTCGGTATCAAATCGCTTTGCAATCATGGCGACGACATTCATCAGAGTCTCGGCGGGCTTGCCGCCCTCCGCCGCCAGATTCGCGATTTCCTCCAGCGTTAAAACGTAACTCTCATCGTTTACAGATGCAGATCGGCTCACGGTATGAGTCCTTGAAATGACATTCAGTTTTCAGGGTGAGCGCCCGCGCACGGCGCATGTTTTATTCTAATGGGTCGCGCAAGCTCAGGCGCGTGAATTCGTTCGATTGAGGATATTCAAAAGAAAGTTGCCACAGCGTACACCGCTCTAACCTTGGGTGCGATCGAGAACTTCGGCGTGCCATGCCATCTGTATGTTTTCCAGTTTGCCTTCAGTGGATTTTTTGGAATCATCCTTAAATTCCGGCAGTTCGGTGACGTAGCGATGCAAATCGGTGAATCGGACTTCCAGCGGGTTTAGGTTGGGATGTTTTTCTGAGAGAAGGATTCCAATATCGTCAGCGTCATCCCAGGTGAGGTCTTTCGGCATGCGTCTCTCCTTCGAGGAAACGCATTTATTATCTCTGAAAAGTAGCGTGGAAGCGCAACAATTATTAGATGAGCGGTTAGTCCTCAGGTCATTTAGCGCAGAGAACGCGGAAGGTCGCCGAGCCTCTTGGAAATATCCGAGTTAGCCCCGGCGAACTCGGCGTGCTCAGCGGTACGTAATGTTCTTAGATCCTGGGCTAGTGTTCTTCCGAAACGTAGTTGCGGTTCCATGCTGGAATTTCGACCACTACCTTGCCCGGCTTCGTGATTACAGCCTGGCATCCTAAGCGCGAGTTCAGTTGCAGATCGGCGGCCATGTCGAGACGGTCGGCTTCGTCGTCATCCATTTCGGAGAGATTCTGAGCGCCTTCTTTTATCCATATATGACAGGTAGTGCAGGCGCAGTTTCCGCCGCATGCGTGATCCAGTTTGATCCCGTTATTCAAGGCCACGTCGAGGAGAGACTGCTCTTTGCCGTGATCTTTGTAGGGAAGCTTGCCGTTCTCGAATTGCACGGTCTTTCCCTCGGGAAGGAACGTAACTTCGACGGTATTTTCGCCTAAGGCTTCTTCTGTCATTGTTCCTGCGTTGCTATTTTTCTCTTCTATCATTTTTAGGTCTGCCTTCAACAAATTTCGCGTCCACTGGATCAGCCGCCTGCTGCGGCCTCTGATAGGGAAGCTAGAAGCTTCGCCATTCCTGAAATCTGAGGCGCGGTTTCCGTTCCCAACGAATGCCGTTGGGCCAGCCACTGGGTGTCATTATGCGTGAGTTTCGTGATGCCAGCCTGGCCTTCCCAAACGAGAATCTTCAACGGCAGATCAATTCCGGCAATCTGATTGCTTTGCATCAACTTCGTTCCTGCCGCGGGATTGCCAAAAGTAATCACCGTCGTCGGCCGCAACGACAAGCCCGCTTCACTCGCAGCCGCCGAGTGATCGAAGACTGCGAACACAGTCATTTTCGCCAACTGAATCGCGGAATTCAGGCGCTTAAGTGTTTCGTCAAAGGAATGTTTGCTTTGGACGGTGATGAGGCCGTTTTCGCTCATTCAAAATCCGCCTTCGCGACGGGATGCGCCGTGCCTATTGCTTCCGCCATATCACCTTGATCCATGGATTTGCCCTTGAGCGCAGTGGTGACGGCGGAATCCATCATCAATTCGGCGAGGCGCATGGTGCCCTGATTCAGCGCGTCAATTGCGTTGCGGATCGCGTGATAATCGCCTTTGCTTTTGACCTCGTTCAGAGTCTTTTCCTGATCGGCGATTTTTTGCTTTTCAACGCTCGTGAGTTGTCCCCACGCCGGACTGGTTCTGGCTTTTTCCAGCGCGGCGAGGATGGTATCGGCTTCGTTGCGCGCTTCGATTACCTGGCGCTGTTTGAAGTCATCTTCGGCATAGTCAAACGATTCGAGAATCATGCCCTCGACCTGCTCGTCGGTAAGCCCGTAGCTCGGCTGAACCTCGATTTCGGATTCCTTCCCGCTCCGTTGCTCTCGCGCCGTCACGTGGAGAATGCCGTTCGCGTCAATTAGGAATTTAACCTCGATGCGCGCGAGGCCAGCTTGCATTGGCGGAATGCCTTTCAGATCGAAGCGAGCCAGCGATCGGCAATCTTTGGCAAGTTCGCGCTCTCCCTGCAAAACGTGTATGGCGACATTTGCCTGCCCGTCCACCTGCGTCGTGTAATGCTGGGTCGCTGAAGCGGGAATGGTTGAATTGCGCAGAATGATCTTGTCAGTGACGCCGCCAGCCACTTCGATCCCGAGCGACAGCGGGGTCACATCGAGCAACAACATATCCTGCGTGGCATGCGAACCACCGGAGAGAATGTTCGCCTGCACTGCCGCTCCGAGCGCAACGACTTCGTCGGGATTCAGGTCCGTGTGCGGACGGCGATGGAATAACTGTTCGACCAATGCCCGGACTTTAGGAATTCTGGTCGAGCCGCCCACTAAAACTACTTCATCGAGTTGTTCCGGCCTCAGTCCGGCATCTTTCAAAGCCTGCTTGCAAGGGGCTATGGTCCGAGTGATCACCGGATCAATCAACGTTTCGAATTGTTCGAGCGTAATCTCCCGCAAATAACTCTTGCCTTGCGGAAGCTCGACAGCGAGTTTCGTAGAAGGTTGCGATGAAAGCGCAATCTTGGCCTCAATGACCGCTTTGCGGATGGCTGCGACGATCTCACCATTACGCGAGACGTCGAGGCCGAGATCGCCTTTGATGTCAGCAATCGCGATGGCGATGAGCAGGTTGTCGATGTCATCGCCACCGAGATGTGTGTCGCCATTGGTGGCGATGACTTCGAAGATGCCGTCGTGGAGCTTCAGGATCGATACATCAAAAGTTCCGCCGCCCAGATCGTAAACAGCGACTATGCCATTTTGCTTTTTATCGAGGCCGTAAGCCAAGGATGCGGCCGTGGGTTCGTTTACCAGGCGGAGGACTTCGAGACCGGCAATGCGGCCAGCGTCTTTCGTGGCCTGGCGTTGCGCGTCGTTGAAATACGCCGGGACGGTAATTACCGCTTGAGTTACGGGCGCGCCGAAGAATCGCTCGGCATTGCGCTTGAGTTGCCGCAGAATGAACGCCGAGATTTCGGGCGGAGTGAACGTCTTATCGCCAAGCTTAATGCGAAGAACTTCACCTGCTTCGAGATCATCCGCAAGATGGAACGGGAAAAGTTTCAATTCATCGCGGACGTCTTCGATGCCGCGTCCCATAAGGCGTTTAATGGAATAAACAGATCGTTCTGGAGTTTCAATCAGATACTTTCGTGCGGCATTGCCGACGACGATCCGATCATTCTCATCTTTATCTAGAGCAACAACGGACGGCACAAGGTTTACGCCGTCTTCTCCCGGAATCACGACAGGGGTATCCCCCTGCATAAACGCTACAAGAGAGTTCGTGGTCCCGAGATCAATTCCGACTATGCGATCAGAGTTCATACGAAATTTTAGAATTGATGAATTGAAGTGCGAGCCGTTTCAATCCGTAAATTCGGCAATTCTTCAATGCTCCAGCGCTTCATTCACGTCACGTACCAGGTTTCGGATATACGATCGGCGGTTCAATAGGTCCGCCATCTTGTCGCGCACTTTTTTTCGGGTTTCTTCTCTCTGCACTTCTTGCGTCGAAGCTTGGCCCAGTTGGTCCCATTCAAGCCAGTACGTCTTCAATTCATCGGAGAGAGCTTGCTGTTTTCTTTCGAGCCCATCTTTATGACTTTCCAACTCCTGAATCAGAGAAGGATCACTTTCTCCGGTCTTTTGGTTCATACGCACTTCTTCAAGCTGCATGTTGAGTTCAAAAACTTCTTCGAGCAAGTCTTCCGGAACAACTTGCTTCTTCGTCTCACCGGAAGCTCGCGCTTTTTCCGTCGCAGCCTTGGACTGTTCTTCGAGTTCAACTCCCTCTAGCCTCAACAGGTACTCGGTGCGCTTGATGGGATCTTTCAGCGTTCGATAAGCGTCATTGAGTTGCGAACTCTGCTCCAGGCTCCATTCGCGCTCGCGCTCGTCGTGTCGGGCTGACATATCTGGATGCAGCCGCCTGCTCAATTCGTAAAACTCTTTCTGCAGTCGCTCTGTATCAATATTTAATTTGCGGGGCAAGCCGAAAAAAGCGAAATAATCAACCGGCAACGGTGGCTGCACCTTGCCACATGCCTGGCAAAAGTGCGCGGCGCGCTGGTCGCCGCAGGACCAGCAGGTCGAGGTGATCTCGGGATTGCCGAGAATGAAGATCGCGGATTGTAGTGATTCAGTCATGAATTAGCGATGATGGAGCGCCGGGCGTCCCCGCCCAACAGGACGGGCGAGACGCCCGTCTCTCCCAAAAGTCGTCAGCTTGAGAAGGACGTGCCGCAGCCGCACGATTTCGATGAGTTTGGGTTTACGAAGACGAAGCCCTGCTGCATCAACGTTTCCTGGTAATCCAGTGTCATGCCGTGGAGGTAGATGAATGACTTCGGATCCACGAAGACGCGCACATCGCCGAATTGAAAGATACGGTCCCGCTCGCGCGGCTGCGTGTCGAAGCGGATGTTGTAACTCAGTCCCGAGCATCCTCCGCCCTGCACTCCGAGACGAAGCCCACCCTGCTCCGGCGAAATCCCTTCCTTCACGATAGCAGTGCGGATTTTCCCAAGCGCCTTATCGGTCACCAGCACGCCACCTTTGGGGCGTGCCGAGGGCTCGGCGTTCTTGGCTGTGTCGTCAGTCAGCGTTGTCATGTTGGCTCGCTTATCCACCACCGCGAACTATTGAACTGACGCCACCGACGCTACCGCCGACGCCGGCTTCGCGGTCTCCTGCTTCTTCTTCCAGTCGTGAATCGCGGCGCGGATCGCATCTTCAGCCAGCACCGAGCAGTGAATCTTAACCGGAGGAAGAGCCAGCTCTTTCACGATTTCCGTGTTCTTAATTTGCAGCGCTTCTTCCACCGTCTTGCCTTTCACCCATTCGGTGGCAAGCGAAGACGATGCAATCGCGGAGCCGCATCCAAAGGTCTTGAACTTGGCTTCTTCGATGACATTGGTTTGCGGATTCACCTTGATCTGCAGCTTCATTACGTCGCCGCACTCAGGCGCTCCGACCAAACCTGTGCCAACTTCAGAGCTGTTCTTGTCCAATGACCCCACGTTGCGCGGGTTGGAATAATGATCCAGTACTTTATCGCTATATGACATTTTCTCTCCTCAAGAAATCCGATTTTGGTGCGCGGTTAATGCGCTTCAGCCGCCCACTTTACTGATTTAATATCAATGCCTTCTTTCGCCATTTCGTAAAGCGGCGACAACTCCCGCAACCGCGTTACGGTTTCGACAACGCGATCAGCCACGTAGTCAACTTCGGCTTCCGTGTTAAATCGTCCTATGCCGAAGCGAATGGAACTGTGCGCCAGGTCGTCCCCCGTGCCCAAAGCCTTCAATACATAAGATGGCTCAAGCGTCGCCGAGGTGCATGCGGAACCGCTTGAAACCGCAATGTCATTGATGCCCATCAGCAGCGATTCGCCTTCCACATACGCAAAGCTGATGTTCAAATTGCCGGGCAGGCGATGCTCCATGGTTCCATTGATGTAAACCTCATCAAGCCGCCCCATGATTTTTTCTTTCAGACGATCTCGCAGACTCCCGAGATGCGCTGCTTCTTTGGACATTTCTTCGGAAGCGATTGCGCAAGCCTTGCCCAACCCGACGATCCCCGCGACGTTGAGAGTGCCGGAACGCATGCCGCGCTCGTGACCGCCGCCATCAATAATGGCCGAAATCTGCACTCTCGGATTCTTTCGTCGCACATATAAAGCCCCAATTCCCTTCGGCCCATACATCTTGTGCGCTGAAATGGATAGCAGATCAATATTCTGCTTGTTCACATCAATGGGAATCTTGCCGACCGCTTGCGTTGCATCGGTATGGAAGATAACGCCGCGCTCATGACAAATCTTTCCAATCTCGGCGATGGGCTGAAGCACCCCAATTTCGTTGCTGGCAGCCATGATGGTTACCAGAATCGTCTTGTCATCAATCGCCCGCTTCAAGTCTTCAAGATCAATAAGCCCATCTTTCTGCACGGGCATATACGTAACTCTGTAACCGTACTTTTCGAGCCGCTTGCAGGTATCGAGAACGGCCTTGTGCTCGGTGACAGCCGTGATGATGTGATTTCCTTTCTCCCTGTACATCTCCGCCACGCCTTTGATCGCAAGGTTGTCACTCTCGGTGGCGCCCGAAGTGAATATGATTTCCTTCGGAGTCGCGCCGATTAGCTTTGCGATCTGCTCGCGGGCAACGTCCACGCCCTCCTCGGCGGCCCATCCAAATGAATGATTGCGGCTGGCCGAGTTGCCGAACTTTTCCATGAAATACGGAAGCATGGCTTCGAGCACCCGAGGGTCCATGGGAGTCGTCGCATGATTATCCATGTAAACTGGCAGCTTCACGCCGTTAGCCTCGGTGCGTTGTTCCTGAAGATTCGTCTTTACATCCGTGATCATTTAATTTTCTCTCCGTCTGTTATTGTGAGGCGCGGGCACAAGCCCTGCCCTATACATGCCTACCGCAACGAAACATTTACCAGTTCGTGCTTCTCCGTCAATTCCGCTTGCGGCTTCACGTCTGTTTCTTCCCGCATGTCCGATATAGTGATGCGCCTCAGTACCTGTTCGATGCTGTCGTTAACCCGCCGTAGAGGCTCCCGAATCGTGCATCGCTCGCTCTGATCGCACTCGCCGCGAATGGTGATGCACGACGTAATAAACAACGGTCCGTCAATCGCGCGGATAACTTCGAACGCTGAGATTGTTCGCGCATTTCTCGCTAGTATGTATCCACCCTTTGTTCCGTGCTGCGAGTGCAGTAGTCCCGCCTTGACCAGTCGCTGCAAAATTTTCGCCAGCGCCTCAACAGGAATCCCATACGAGTCGGCCACATCTTTGGCACTGCAAGCGCCTCCGTCTGAGCGCTCGGCGAGATGCTTCATCGCCATCAGTGCGTAGTCCGCTTTTTTGGTTAACTTGAGCACGGGGACCAGACTGTCCTTATACGACCTTTTTAGTCGGATATCGATATTCTAGCTATCGTCACCACCAAAAGCAACCCATAGCACCCAACTGCCCGCTTGAACGGTTCAAACGTAACGTATGAGGGCTGAACAGTTTAGAGAAAGGACGAATTGCGGCTTTCCAACTGAGAAATGCCTGGGAATGTGGTCCTGCTCGCAACGCGAGTTTTGGGTTGTTGTAGACGGATCCCCTCTCAGTCCCCTGGCTGGGCCAATTTTCCCGTTCAAACTTCCGTACTTCACTGTTGGTACTTGACAACTTCTAGCCCTGACGCTAAAAATACGGAAATTTCCGGCAAAACTCGTTCCTTACCTCCGGAACGCAAATAACCGGGATTTATGACTTCTAGCCATCCCAATCACTCCCCCGAGAAGAGAGCTGTCATGGGACAATGCAAGCACCCGCGTGTGCAAATCGTGGCCCGCGAGGAAGAAGCAGAATTCGTCGAATGTCTCGAATGCCGCGAAATCTTTGAGTCCAGCGAGTTCGCAGACATGGCCATCGAAGACACAACCATCGCGAACGAACTTTAGCTTTGCATTACTCTCCTCCCCAAAGTAACCCCTACGTGAACTTATCCCCTTGTGACACAACTTTACAGTTGTTAATGTCGCAATAGGGAAAACTATGCGCGCGGACGGGGAAATGCCTTTTGCGGCTTTGGTGGTGGACGATTCTATGCTCATCCGCCATACCGTTTGCCGCTTCCTCGAAGATAGAGGATTCTCGGTTGAGTCGGCGAGCAACGGCCTGGAAGCTCTCGAAAATCTTAAGCGGCGTATTCCGGACGTGATCATTACCGACATGGATATGCCGAAGATGAGCGGTAGCGCTCTGATTCAAGCTTTGAAGACTGACGCGAAGACCGCTGGCATTCCAGTAATCGCCTTGGCGGGAAAGAGCAGCGGTGCCCAATACGAACAGCAGAACGCAAACTTTGCCATCTTCAAGGATATAGAGATCGAAGACCAGCTTGAAAAAGCACTACAGGCGGTACTGGGCAGTAGAGCTGTGGCGAAGTGCTCAGGACGGTAGTTCACCGGTTTTGTTCTCTTCTTTTTTTGTTCCGTTTTAATCCTTATTCAAGAATTCAGTCATTTAAGAATCAGTCCTGGCTCCGCCGAGAACTCTATCGGGGCAAAATCTCCCGCCATTAACTTGGGATAAGCCGCCGCAGCTATCATCGCGGCATTGTCGGTTGAAAGGGAACGAGAAGGGAAAAAAACTTGAACTCCTTCCTTTCGCGCTTCCAGTTCGAATCGTTCCCGCAATTCATTGTTGGCGGCCACACCTCCAGTTACGAACAACGTCGCCGCGTTGTAATTTCTGCAAGCTGCCAACGTCTTTCGTATCAAATCCTCAACAATCGTTCGTTGAAACGAGGCGATGAGGTCGAGTGTGCCTTGAGGACACATGGTCCGGTAGTCTTCGACGGTTGGCTTGCTGAGCTTTCCTATCTCGTTCCTGCGGCTTTCGATTTCAGGCTGCAAATTATGAGTCTCAACGTGCCGCAGCACCGCCGTCTTGATTCCGCTGTAAGAAAAATCAAAGCGAGGCTCGTCTTCCAACCGGCCCTTGTCGTTGCGATCGCGATGTTTAAGTTGCGGCGAAGCAAATTTCACAGCCGCGGGATTTCCAAACTTGGAAAGCTTATCTATGAGCGGTCCTCCCGGGTAGCCGAGTCCCAGAAGTTTGGCAACTTTGTCGAAGGCTTCCCCGGCTGCGTCGTCGCGGGTGCGTCCGATATTTTGATAGGACCAAATCTCTTCCCTTTGCTTTGCCAGATAGAGATGAGTGTGTCCCCCGGAAACAACCAGCGCGATCACTGGAAAGTTAACCAGATGATTGTCCTTCTGACGTTCCTCGATGAGCACAGCATGAATGTGCCCTTCAAGGTGATTTACGGCAATCAGAGGTTTATCCAAAGCGAACGCGAGGGCTTTCGCGTAGCTGATTCCGACCAGAAGCGCCCCGGCGAGCCCGGGCCCCTGGGTGACGGCCACCGCATCAATGGATTGATATGAATGGCCGGCGTCAGCCAGCGCTTTGCGGACCACCGGAACTATCGCGCGCAGGTGCTCCCGCGAAGCTAACTCTGGAACCACCCCGCCATAAGGTTGGTGAAGCGCAATCTGCGACAAAACTACATTTGAGAGGATTTGCTCGCCCGCGCGCACGACTGCCGCTGCGGTTTCATCGCACGAGCTCTCGATACCGAGAATAATTCCGCCACTAGTGTGTGCCATTGGGGTAAAGCAAAATCTTGCTGGCTTCTCCGGTTTTCAACCGGTCCATGCCGCGGGAAAAATCGCTCAACGGCATCCGATCGGTAATTACGGGATGCAAGTCAAGCTTGTGGTTCTTCAACAGAGCGCTCATCTGGTACCACGTCTGATACATTTTGCGTCCGTTGATTCCCTGAATGGTGATGCCTTTAAAAATAATATCTTCCGAAAAATTCAGCGAGATCGGTTTTGAGGTGAGTCCGAGTAGAGATATGCGTCCTCCGCGCCTCACGATGTCAAATGCAATTCGGATCGCATCAGCATGCCCCGCCATCTCCAGCACCACGTCCACACCAAGGCCGCCAGTCTTTTCCATAATAAAAGAACGGACATTTTCGGTGGTGGGATCCAGAACAAAGTCGGCATTCATCTCTTTGGCGATGCGTCGGCGATGTTCGTTAACTTCGATGGCGAAAACCTGCGATGCTCCAACGGCTCGAGCCACGGCGATCGAGAACAATCCGATGGGGCCACATCCAGTGATGGCGACCGTCTTTGCGGCAATTTCCCCAGCCAGCACTGCGTGGACGGCATTTCCCAGGGGATCGAGGATGGACGCATACTCTTGCGGAATCTCCGGATCCAGCTTCCAGATATTCGATTCCGGAATGACCACGTACTCGGCAAATGCCCCGTCAGAATCCACTCCAATGATTCTTACGTTCTGGCAGATATGAGCTTCGCCGGTGCGGCATTGAAGACATTTTCCGCACGCGACGTGCATTTCGGCGGAAACGAAATCGCCTTCTTTTGTGCTGGTAACCTTCTTGCCGCACGCCGCTACGTGCCCGCAAAATTCGTGGCCTGGAATTAACGGTGGATGAATGCGATTTTGCGCCCATCGGTCCCATGAGTAGATATGGAGATCGGTTCCGCAAATAGACGCTACCTTCACCTTTACCAAAACGTCGTTGTCACCGAAGGTTGGAATCTTGACTTCACGGACTTCCGCTCCCGGAGCGGCCTTTTGTTTTACCACCGCAATCATGGTGTTGGACATAAATGAGGCTTTCGCATCAGCGGCGGTTTTTAGTCTAGCACCGTCGTTGAACCATATTCCTGGTTCCGCGATCGCTGGGGACAAGCTTGATCTGTTGGCTTGTGATCTACGCGAGAGTTGGTGGACTGCGCGGTGAAGATGACTTGCTGGGTGCGAGTGACATTCCGTTTTCCCAAACGGCAAACGCCTCGTCAAATTAAAACGAAAAGGAACCACAGATTTCTATTGACAGTTCGTTTACTAGCACTCAATATCTTGTGGTAGCAATGTAGTTGCTACCAGAGATGGTGAAGCAAAACGATTCAAGGGAAAATCGTACAGGAGGAAACTAAATGCCAGCAAAGAAAAAGGCAGCCAAGAAAAAGAAACACTAACCTGAAGCGAGAACATACTCGCAACGAATCTCAAAAGTTTTGCCAGCCTCTCGTGAGAAGCACCTCTCGAGAGGTTTTTTGCTAGCCGGTCCTCTCGGCGCTCGGAATACGGTTTGCCCTAGTTATTCGACGAGATTATTCAAAAAATGTTGTTCCGCAACTGCGGGCGTGCTAAAAACGCGAACAGGGAATTTAAGAACACACTTCTCTCGCTGAAGAGTATTCTGGAAACGGCATGAGACTGACCCACAAAGCCACCGCAAAATCGGAAAAGACGGCGGAAGTCGCGGTGCCCGATAAACTTAATTTCCGCATCGGTGAAGTTTCCCGGCTCTGCCATCTCCCTGCGTACGTTTTGCGTTTTTGGGAGACAGAATTTCCTCAACTCAAGCCGGTTAAGAGCAGCACCGGGCAACGCATGTATCGCCGCAAAGATGTTGAAAGCGTGCTGAAAATCAAAAGGCTTCTTTACGAGGAAGGATTTACAATTGTCGGCGCCAGACAACACCTGCGCGCCGAAATAAAAGTGGACAAGAAACAAAGTCCTCTTCCATTTCCTTCACAGCAAGTCCCCGAACTCAAGTACATCCGCCAGGGATTGCGAGACATCTTGACCATGCTTTCCGCCCGCCATTCATAAAGATGGCGTCATCCCGAGCTTGCGTGGGATCTCGCGTGTAGTGAGATGTCTGTAGCAAGTTAAAATGTCCGGTTTTTGTAGCACGTGATATGTCCGGTTTCAGTTAACCAGCAGCCGCCGTAGTGGGGGCAGTGGGAAAGTGGGAATCCCGCGCAGTTTGCGGGATTTCCAAGCGCGGAGGGAAAGTCGGCTTTAAGGCTTTTCCTCCGCGCGTCGTTTCCACCGCCCTGCCTGCCGGCATTTTCGTGGGCGCCAAGGCCGTGCCCTGAGCGGTGTATCGCCCCAGACAATGCGGTCCGTGCGTGAGACTTAGAGTTCCATCCAAATGTTGATGGACTAGCACCTGACAGCCGGCCAACGTCGCCCTCCAGCTTACCCGCTCGATCTGTAACGACAGATTCTGAAAGCTCACCGTGTTGTCGCGGTTGACGCTGCGCTCGAACTGCAACGAGAAGACCTGCTCGATATCGCGCCGGCGGCAGGGCACAAAAGCACTGCCACGTTGCATCGGCGCCACCTGAAAGCGGCCATTGAACTCGGCGACGTAGTGTTCGCGCAGAAACTGGTTCGCCGCCTCTAGCGTTCCCAGATTCCGTAATCGCAATTCCTGCGGCAGCCGCCCTTGCCAGGTGCCGAAGTTGCGTTCGCTGCGCCCGCGCGCTTGCGGCGAGTAGGCCGGAATCATCTGCACTCCCAACTCGTGTAGCGCCCGTCCCACTTGGGTTCGACGATGGTAGTCCACCTTGCCGCCCACCTTCGGCGTCAGCCAGAAATGGCTGCCCCGATCGCTGTACAGCGCGCAGAATAAGCCCTTGCGCTCGATCACTTCCTTCACTGCCGCCATCACCGTGAGCGTCGATTCCTCTTCCACCAGTTGCGCGTAATAGATCTCGCTGGTGGCATCATCCAAAATCACGATCAGGTCGTACCAGCGCTCGTCCTGAAACCACTGATGACGGCTGCCATCGATGTGCAATAGCATCCCCGGCAATGGCCGCCGCTCCCGTCGCTTGCGATGCACTCCGCGCTTGCGTTCCCGCGCCACCAGGCCCGCCCCCTGCAACGCCTGCTTTACCCACGTGTAACTCAGCTCGATCCCGTGCTCAGCTTCCAGCTTCTCGTGAAAATGCCGCACGTTCAGATCGAAATACTTCTCCCGGTAAAGCGCGAATACTTTCTCCACCGTCGCCACCGGCACCCGCCGGCTCGACGGTTTGCCGCAACGCCGGTCGAACAACCCGTTGTACCCCTCTTCCTCGTAGCGCTCCCGACACCGCCGCATGTGCCGGTCGCTGATGCCCAGAATCTCCGCCGCCTGCCACCACGTGATCTTCTTCGCCATCGCCTGCAACATCACGTCCTGTACTTTCATTGCCCGCTCCATCGCGGCCCTTGTGTAAGTAACCATGCCCTGCATGGTCTCCTACCCTCGCCGCCCGCAAAGCGGACATATCACGTGCTATCTCATCCGGACATATCATGTGCTACTGACACTCGCGTGTAGTGAGATTTGCTAAACTGGAGCGATCTGCTAAGCTGCGCAATGTGTCGGACAAAGGGTGATATAATGTCAGACACATTGGCATCCAACCGCATAACCGTCCGCGTTCCCGAAACTCTCACCGCGCGCCTGCGCAACCGTTCCCGCGCTCAAGGAGCGACGGAGTCCGAGCTTGTTCGCGAAGCCCTCGAAAGGTATCTGGGACATTCTGAGGGCGATCGCTCAGCCTATGAACTGGCAGAAGAAGCAGGAATAATCGGTTCCGCCCGGAATGCGCCCAGAGACCTGAGCACAAACTCACGCTACTTGAAAGGCTTCGGCAAAGGCAAATGAGGCGGGTCCTCGCCGATACTGGCCCGATTGTCGCCATCCTCAGTCGTCGCGATCAATATCACCGTAAATGCGTCGAAGCTCTGCATGATCTTCCCGGCCCTCTGTTCACATGCTGGCCGGTGATCACAGAAGCCGCATGGCTCCTCCGCCGGGACAACAATGCTGTTCAGAAACTGCTAAACAGCCTCGGCACCGGATTCCTCGAACTTCTGCCCCTAACGGTCTCCGATGCCAAGCCAATTGCTTCCATTCTGAAAAAGTACGGGGACATCAGAATCCAACTCGCAGATGCGGCGCTTCTTCATCTCGCGGCGCGAGACAGCCTCGACACGATCTTCACCCTCGATCAGCGAGATTTTTCGGTGTACAGGTTGCCAAAAGGGCGTGCGTTCCGGATCATTCCCGAGTTAGCCTAAGACTGAGGAACTCGAAATGCGCCATCTTTGTTGTTTTTTGCTCTTTCTCAGCCTGCAAATGGCAGGCCAGACCAGCACTCCGCCCCCCGACTTCTTCAGTCGCTCTAGAGCGCATCGGTTGTCTCGGAAGCTGTCCTGACTACAATGTCACGATCCACGGGGATGGGTCGGTGCTGTATGAAGGACGAGCACATGTGCGCGTCGAAGGCTATCGACATAGCGCAATTGCGCCATTAGAGGTCCAAAAACTTATGCAGAAGCTTCAGGATGAGGATTTCTTCCACTGGAAAGAAACAAAATACGTCTGTGTCGACTATCCAGATGTGATCATCACTGTTACTTTGAACGGCCAACATAAGCGAGTTCGGGAAGGCTGCAACATTCCGGGAGCAGTCTTGAAACTGGCTGGTGATATCGACAGGATTTCAGGAGCCACACGTTGGGTCGGCAAACCCCGATTATAGGGTGGTCTTCTTTTCCGCAATCAACCCCCGCACCCGCTCCCCAAACTCCTCCTCCCCCATATCTTCCGTCTTTTCTTTCCCGCGCGTGCGCACGTTCACCCTTCCCGCTTCCACTTCTTTGTCGCCAACGACCAGCAGGAACGGGACCTTCTGCATCGCATGTTCGCGGATTTTCGCGTTCATCTTTTCATTGCGCGCATCCACTTCAACTCGGACGCCCGCATCTTTCAATTGAGACGCGACTTTCTGTGCGTACTCGACATGCCGCTCCGCGATCGGAATCATCACGACCTGCACCGGCGACAGCCATACTGGAAACGCGCCTGCATAATGTTCGATCAGCACGCCGAAGAATCGCTCAACCGATCCGTATAGCGCTCGATGCACCATGAGCGGCTGTTTGCGCGACCCATCTTCCGCGACATATTCGAGAGCGAAGCGTTGGGGCAAATTGAAATCGAATTGCACGGTTGAAAGCTGCCACAGACGCCCAATCGCATCCACCAGCTTGATGTCAATCTTCGGCCCGTAAAACGCTGCTTCGCCGGGAATCGTTTTATATTCGATGTTCCGCTTCTTCAGAACATTTTCCAAAGACCGCGTTGCCATGCTCCACTGCTCTTCGCTGCCCACGAAATTCTTGCCGTCGTCGGGATTCCAAGTCGAAAGCTCAGTCTGGAATTTGTCGAAACCAAAATCTTTCAACACATCCAGAGCAAAATCCAGGCAGGCTTCGATTTCCGCTTCAATCTGATCGGGAGTACAGAAAATATGAGCGTCATCCTGCGTGAATCCCCGCACCCGCAATAACCCGTGCATCACGCCCGAACGTTCGTAGCGGTACACGGTTCCCAATTCCCCAAGCCGCACCGGCAGATCCCGATAAGACTTCAGCGAATCTTTGTAAATCAAAATATGGAACGGGCAATTCATGGGCTTGAGCCGGTATTCGGCGTCATCCAGTTCCATGATGTCGAACATATTCTCCGCGTAATAGCCTTCGTGCCCTGACGTTTGCCACAACTGGCGCCGCGCCACGTGCGGTGTATAGACGAGCGAGTAGCCGCGCTTGATGTATTCCGCGCGCATCCAGTCTTCCATTTCCTTGCGGACAATGCCGCCCTTGGGATGCCAAAAAATCAGCCCCGGCCCGGCCAGCTCCTGAATCGAAAACAAATCAAGCTGCTGCCCGATTAGACGATGATCGCGTTTCTTTGCTTCTTCGATCCAGTGCAGATGATCTTCAAGGTCTTTCTTCGAGAAAAATGAAGTCCCGTAGATCCGCTGGAGCTGCGGATTCTTCTCGTCCCCCAGCCAATACGCCCCGGCGATATTCAGCAGCTTGAAAGCTTTTATTTTCCCGGTCGAAGGAATATGCGGGCCGCGACAGAAATCAGTGAACTTGCCAGTGCGATAAATGGAAATCTTTTCATCGGGCTTGGTGAACTGCTCGATGAAATGACACTTCATAAAATCGCCTTCTTTCTTGAACTCCGCCAGACCCTGGTCGCGAGGCAGAAACTCGCGCGCATAAGGAATATTCTGCTGCGCCAACTCCTGCATCTTCTTCTCGATCTTTTCCAAATCGTCAGGGGTAAACGGCGTCGGGCGATAGAAGTCGTAGAAGAATCCGCTCTCGGTTGCTGGACCGTGTCCAAGCTTGGTTTCAGGAAAAAGTTCGAGCACCGCCGCAGCGAGAAGATGAGCCGAAGAATGACGGTAAACCTCGAGGGCCTCGGGATCTTTATCCGTAAGGATCCGAAGATCAGTATCGTTCTCCAGCGGCCGTGTCAGATCAATCAAATTTCCGTTGGTCTTCGCCGCCAGAGCCGCGTCCGCCAACCGCGGACTAATAGATTTCGCAATATCGAGCGCCGTCGTCCCCGCAGGAACTTCCTTAACGCTCCCATCCGGGAGCTTGATGTGAATAGTTTCTGGCATGGAACTTCAGTTTATGGGAGTGGGAAAGGAGGGTCAACGCCGCATGGTCTCACTGCGTCGTTTCCAGGTCTTGGGTGAAATCCACGCCTGGTCTTCTTGGCGAGGCACGGGCGTGGTGAAGGCAAGACCAGCTAGTAAATGCTGTACCAGCAGTTCAGCTCGATCACCTATGCGAAAACTTCGCGAGCGTGCACCGGGCATTTATCCTCCTGGCAATTTCCTGATTAAGGCGTCGGCTTCTGGGAGAAGTTTCTCGATTCTATTAATCACTTCGTCCAGAGTATCTCGATAGTGAAGTGCCGATGCACCGCTATCTCCCGCCACGTTGGTTGCTAGCTCGAATGAAACCACAGTCAGGCGGGATTTGACTCTCTCCAGGTTTGCTAGCTTGTCATAGAACTGGATGACCTCAATGACAAGCGAATCAAAAACGTCTCTGAGTTTTCCGACTTGAGATGCATAGATTCCTGTTTGAAAAAAGGTACCCAGGTGCAGTGCGACAGAAATGCCCTTCTTCAGTTCCTCCCGTGCTTTAACCGCATCCCTCAATGTTCCGTCCAGATGCTCGTGTAGGGCACTCAACTCGACGCGAATTGCCTTTAAGAAAACCTTCTTCGCCTTCCGGTCGTCGAGCCTATCCTTTAGTCGCCCTGAGATGAAACCTAGCAGCGCACCAAAGAGCGTAAAAGAGACGGGCACCACAATGCGATCCAACCACCACGGATTAATCGCGACACAAGGCATTGGAACCTCGATTGTTAGAACAGAGCCACATTCGATTTTAGAAGAGTGAGGGGGGAAAGAGCAGATTCCTGCCTCGGTCGGAATTTAGTCCTGCCAATCTAGTTTCGAATAAGATCGTCTCTATGGCTTCCTTTGGTTTCGAGGAGGAGCAACGTGAGTTCGAAAAGCGGAACACTGAGTTCATCCACCGATTCCACAATTTCGTCGAACTCGTACTACTGGCATTTCCAGATCTCTACTTGGCCGAACCCGCAGATAGGACAATCTACATGCTGGCGCGGACCTGCGTAGAAGACCTCCAAGAGATACTGCTACTTTGCGGCAACGGCTACGGAATTGGTGGTGAGAAGCTTCTAAGGGGCATGTATGAAAGAGCTGTAACTCTGGTGTATCTGCACGAGCACCCAGAAGAGGCTGAGAATTTTCTCGATTATCACAAGGTCGCCGACCACAAGCTGCTGGCAGTTGTCGAAGGCACCATGGGGACGGATGTATTTTCAGCAAAGCAAAAGGAGAGGATCGAACGGGAGTTCCGAGAAGTAAGAGAAAGATTCTTAGTAACCGACTGCGAAACGTGCGGTAGCCGACGACTCAACCATACGTGGTCCAAACTAGACTTCGTAAGCATGGCGCGGACAACAGGGGAATTGTGGAAGCTGATCGTTCCGGCCTACTACTTTGGGATCCGAGAGGGGCATAGCACCACGGGATCGATCTTCTCGCGGCTGGATGCAACGGCGGTAAGTGAGGGTGGGCTGATCTTCGGAGGAGAAGCGCAGCCAGAAAGAGCCGACCGCGCACTTTTCGCTGCGTTACATATTGTCCTGATCGTACTGGGTGTACAGCGAGATCGTTTCAAGCTCGATGGAATGAACAAACTTCTTGCTCAATGCGGAGACGATCTGGTGGAAATCTTGAAGTTGAGGCGCAAAGAAACAAATCAATGATGGCCTGTCAGAGGCTCCCCATCTTCACGCTTTTCGAAGGGTGAGATTTACAGGTAGCGTGGCCTTCCGAAGCAGAGCACGTAGCCGTTGTTGTCGGTGATTTCGAATGCGCGAAGGCCGTCCTCGGTGTCTTTCAAATGCTTGTGTATCGGAACGGCTCTGGCGACGTACTCTTCGTACAGCGAGTCGGGGTCGGAGGTGTGGATGTAGGCGTCCCAGCGCGCCCATTCGTGGCGCGAATGATTTGGCTGCGGATGAATCTCAGGGGCAATCGCCTTCAAACTGATCATCACGCCGTCCCGGCGGACGAAGGCCCAGAAATCCTCTTCGTGGCAATCGCCTCCGCCCTTATAGGCAATTTCGAAACCGAGCTTGGACTGGTAGAAGTCGAGGCTCGACTGAAGACTGTCGACAATGAAGCAAGGAGTGATACTGCGGAGGGTCGCCACGGTCGATGGTAGCATGCGCGGACTTGTCTGCCGGGCGCCCTACATATTCGCCGGAAGAACCCAGGAACAAGCATTCGGCTGGACATCGCGGTGTTGGTGGCATATGCTAAGCATATGCCTAAGAAGGGGCCTGGCTCCGAACGTCATGTGCGGGTTTTCCGGAATGGACGCAACCAGGCCGTGCGCATTCCACGCGAATTTGAGCTTCCCGCAGAAGAGGCCATCATGCGCAAAGAAGGCCATCGTCTCATCATTGAACCTGTGCCTGCGAAATCGCTGCGGGCCGTTTTAGCTGGCCTTAAGCCGCTGCGCGAGAAATTCCCCCGCATCCCCGACACCCCCGCTGAGCCGGTCGGTCTCTAATGCGCTACCTTCTCGATACGAACATAGTTTCTGACCTCGTTCGCAACCCCCAGGGAAAAGTAGCGGTACAGGTCCTCAAAGTTGGCGAAAAGAAGGTCTGCACAAGCATCATTGTTGCTGCGGAATTGCGTTATGGCGCCGAAAAGAAACAATCGCCGCGATTGTTCGCCCAGCTTGAAGCGGTGCTGGGCGCGCTGGAGATTCTGCCGTTAGAGAAACCAGCCGACGCTTCCTACGGCTCTCTTCGTGCGCAGCTCGAGCGCGCCGGCAAGCCCATCGGTGCTAACGACCTGCTCATTGCAGCCCAGGCGCTTGCGCTCGGGTACACAGTTGTAACTGACAATGAAAAAGAGTTCTCCCGAGTGAGACAACTTAACCTGGAAAATTGGCTGCGCTGAAAAGCGTCGTCGCGCAACGGCGATACCAGGCGCTGATAGAAAAGCAAAAGCCCCGGTAGTCATCCGGGGCTGTACCTGGGTACTGGACCTCGCCTGCGAAGCAATTTAAGGATAACTCCTGCAGCAACATTGTCAACCATATAACTTTGTCGAGTGACTACGGAGGGCCAGGGACTCGAACCCTAGTGGCTGAAAACCACTCGACCGCTTCGCAGGCGGAGGCCAGTACCCACTGGCGAGACCCTCCAGACGCCCGTCTGCGACATTGATTGTACGAAGGAGGGTGCGCGGATTTGCAGAAAGCAACGGATATTTCGGAATCCAGTCCCAACTTGGAAGGAAGCACACGGAAGCCGTGCCTTGCACCTCAAAAGCAGATCCCTCGGGACTGAAGTCCCTCGGAATGACAAGAATTATAGTTAGTCCCTAACCCCGTCCAGGAACGCCCGCAACTTCCGCGACCTCGACGGATGCCGCAATTTCCGCAACGCCTTCGCTTCGATTTGGCGAATGCGCTCGCGGGTTACAGCGAACGATTGGCCTACTTCTTCAAGAGTATGCTCGCTGCCGTCTTCGAGGCCGAAGCGCATCTTGATGACCTTCTCTTCGCGTGGAGTCAGTGTGCGCAGGACGTGCGAAGTCTGGTCTTTCAAGTTGACGTTGATGACCGCTTCCGCTGGAGAAACGACTGCGCGGTCTTCGATGAAGTCGCCCAGATGCGAATCTTCCTCTTCGCCGATTGGCGTTTCCAGTGAAATCGGCTCCTGAGCAATCTTGAGAACTTTCCGGACTTTTGCGACCGGAATGTCCATGCGCTTTGCGATTTCTTCCGAGGTCGGTTCGCGCCCGAGTTCCTGCACCAGTTGACGAGACGTCCGGATCAACTTATTGATTGTCTCGATCATGTGGACCGGGATACGAATCGTCCGCGCCTGATCAGCAATTGCACGCGTAATTGCCTGCCGGATCCACCACGTTGCGTACGTGGAGAACTTATAGCCTCGGCGATATTCGAATTTGTCCACGGCCTTCATCAGGCCGATGTTGCCTTCCTGAATCAGGTCGAGAAATTGCAGTCCACGGTTGGTGTATTTCTTGGCAATCGAGACGACGAGACGCAGGTTAGCTTCGATGAGCTCCCGCTTCGCCTGCTCAGCGTCCATATCTCCCTGGATAATCTCGCGCTGTGTGCGCTTGAGTTCCTGGAACGACACGCCCGCTTCGAGTTCTAATTTTTCGCGTTCGCCCTGAATTGCACGCGACTGCCGCTTGTATTCTTTGCGCTGATCTTCACTTCGCGTCGCCTCGGCTTTTTTTTCGAGGTTCAGCGCCTGGCGATCGAGCGACCGCATGGTGTCAACAGTTTTGTTGACGCGGTCAATCAGGCGCTTGCGTTCGTTGTTGGTGAATCCCAACTTCCGGACACATAGGGAAACCTTGACCACCGCGCGAGCGGAAGACAAGCGATATCGGCGGTAATCCTTGGGACGTTTCTTTTGGGAAACCGTCGCGAATTTTTCCAGCACCTGCGTAGCTTTTTTGTAAGCCTTGGAAAGGTCGTCAATTTTCCCGGTAAATTCAGTCAGGCGGTTTTGCAGAATCTCGTCGGTAATTTCCTCTTCATCAAACGTCACCACTTCCTTGATGGACCGGACGCCTTTCTTGAGGTCCTCGCCCATCGCCAGAAGTTCGTTGATAACAATTGGAGAGCGGGACAGCGACTTCAGCACGCGCAATTGTCCCCGCTCGATGCGCTTGGCGATTTCAACTTCGCCTTCCCGCGTGAGCAGCGGGACCGTGCCCATTTCCCGCAAATACATTCTTACGGGATCGTTAGTTTTTTCGAGAGCGCCGGGAGTTAAGTCGAGTTCTACATCTTCCCCAACTTCTTCATCATCGAATTTTTTATCGAGCGCCGACGAGGGAAGTTTGGGTCCCTCGAGCACGTCAATGCCTTGCGTACCAATTGTGGTAAGCAGATCGTCCAGGTCCTCGGGAGAATGCACGTCGTGCGGGATAAGGTCGTTGACCTGATCATAGGTCAGATATCCCTTCTCTTTACCTGTATCAATCAGCTTTTTTAGTTCATCGTACTTGTCGTCAAGAGCCAAAGCGGAGTACCCTCATCGTCCTCGCAGAGGACGTGGCAAATGGTTATAGGACTGTGGGAGCGAAAGGTGGCGAGCTGCTCATCAGCGCAAACCTTGAATTATACACCAGTGAAATGGCGGTTCGGAATCCCATTAACCTATTGATAATTAGATGGCGGAAGGAGCGATTTAGTTTCAGGGCGCACGCTCCGCTTGTCCACCTATTCTCTGAGAAGGTCAGCAAAGACTCCCGATTTTCTACGCGGCTCCAGGCAGCCTGCTTTCGTTCCGGGGCGCAGCACAAGTGGGCCAGTAATTGCGATTGGCGATGTGGACACCCCTCGGCAACCGCTTCCTCTAAATAATTCTGGACAAATCAATACTGTGTGTAATACAGTATGCATCGTACACTATATGGCACACACTAACGAAGCCGCTGATCCCCTTGAGAATTTGCGGCTCGAATTGCGCCGCGGTTCCCTGGTATTGGCTGTGCTTGTGGCGCTGCGCACGGAGCAATATGGATACACGTTGCGGAAGGCGCTGGCGGAGCACGAGATGGAAATTGATGAGGGCACATTGTATCCATTGCTTCGCCGCCTCGAATCCCAGGGACTTCTGGTTAGCCAATGGCGGGAAGAGGATAAGCGAAACAAGCGCTTCTACCGCCTCTCCGCGGACGGCAAAAAAATCCTCAAGCAGTTGTTAGCCGAATGGACCAGCATGAATTCGTCCCTCAATGAAATTCTGAAGGAGTCCCACAATGGAACTTCTTGACCGTTACTTGCAGGCAGTTAAATTCTGGCTTCCCAAAGCGCAGAAGCAAGACATTATCGCGGAATTGTCGGAAGACATACGCTCCCAGATCGAAGACAAGGAAGACAAGCTTGGACACCCACTGAACGACTCCGAGTTGAGCGCGATATTGAAGCAGGTTGGGCCTCCAATATTTGTGGCCAGCCGATTCTTGCCCCAGCAGTCTTTAATTGGACCGGTTTTATTCCCGATTTACCGGCTTGTGTTAAAAATCGCCATGTTGGGCTATCTCATCCCGTGGATGTTGGTTTGGATCGGCCTGAGGATCTTCAGCCAGTCCTATCGAGCCGAGCATTACAGCCATGGCCTGATCGGAACAGTCGGATCGTTGTGGACTTCGGTGTGGCTGAATGCATTCATCACTATGGGGGCAGTTACGATTGTTTTCGCGATACTCGAACGGACCCAAACCCTCACCGCAGCTTTGCAGAAATGGGATCCACAGAAACTCCCGGCGGTTCGCGATCCGAACCGCATTCAACGGTCCTCATCAATCGCCGAGCTCATATTTGGGATTATTTTTCTATTGTGGTGGGTGGATACTTTCTCATCGCAAACCATAATTCGGATTGCCTCAGTTCAAATTACCCTGGCACCGGTCTGGAGAACTTTTTTCTGGGGCTTTTTATTTGTTTCCATCGTAAACATTGCCCTCGCGGCCATGAACCTATCATTACCTTGTTGGACACGAACTCGCGCAGGCATCCGCTTGGCCAGTGATTGTGCAGGCTCGTTCCTGTTTTGCTGGTTCCTGAAATCGAATGTTCTGGTAAATCTTACGGTCGCTAATGTTGCCGCTTCAAAGATGCTGGCGCTCACAAATGCGATAAATATGTGGGATTCCAAAATTGTTCCCGCCGCCATCGTTGTATGCGCTGTAATCGCGGGTTCCGATGTTTACAGGATTGTTCGCCTTCGCAATGGGAATACAGCCGGAAAACCTGGCTTAGTACCGACCGTTCTTTGTTCCTGACCTTGCGAAGTGGGGAGGTGGGTTCACGGAATTCGTAAATACGGATTTCGTTCCTGCAGCACTTAGAATGATCACCCGGAGTGGCCAACCGGTCATTTGCTCTAGTCTTTCGGGGCAGCGGGCTCCTTCTACTTTGATCTTTGACGAGGCGCTATCTATTTCGCGGAGATCGGGAGCCTCGGTCCTCGAACATTGTGTCTCGATTAACCCTTCACTAGGATGACGCTGGCGTCATCGCGCAACCCCGAACCGTCGGCGAACGTACGTACGTCATCGAGAAGGCTCTCTGCGGAGGCGTCCGTTCGCAAAAAATGCTCCTGAAGACGCACCGACCCGTACTCTTCGTCCGCTGGGTTTTCAGCTTCGGTGATGCCGTCGCTGTAAAACAGCAGGCGAGAACCCATCGGAAGCTTGACTTCCACCTCCGAGAAATCGCCTGGTCCCAGTCCCAGGGGAATTCCTCGCTCCACATCGAGGAACTGGGCTAAACTACCGGTCATCAACAACGGCGGCAGGTGACCCGCGTTGGCGAAGGTCAGAGTCCGCTTAGCAGGATCAAGCACGGCATATACCATGGTCACAAAACGGCCGGCGGGAAAATCTTCGACCAGGAGGCGATTCAGCTTCGTCAGCACTTCACCCGGAGTGCAGGCTGCCTCGACCAGAGATCGCAAGATGCCACGAGTGGCGGACATGAGCAGCGCAGCAGCGGTTCCCTTGCCGGAAACGTCGGCCAGCACCAGCCCCCAACGGCCTCGGTCCATGGGAATGAAGTCGTACCAGTCGCCGCCTACGGCGCCCACGGGAATGGAAAGGCCGGACACGGTAAAACCAGGAATGGAGGGAGACGCCTTGGGGAGCAGCGCTTGTTGAATGACGCGCGCCTCCCGAGACTCGCGAGTCATTTGCTCCCTTTGTCGCTGTTCCTGCTGAAATCGGCGAGCGTTGTGGACGGCCACTGCCACATCGCTGCACAGGGCTTGCAGCAGCCGCAGTTGGCAGGGATTGAAGGCATCCAGTTCGGTGTGCGAGGCGGTGAACACTCCCACCAATTGCCCTCCGACATGGAGGGGAATGGCAACTTCCGAGAGCGTGGATTCTTCACAACCAATGTAATAGGGGTCCTGGCGCACATCGGGCGCGTAGTGCATCTGGCCAGTAGATGCGACGTATCCGACCATGCCTTTCCCAATCTTCAGGCTGTGTCCCGGACCGTGGAGCTCGCAGCCAGTGCAGCCATGTGCACACACCAGTGCCAGTTCGCCGCGTTCTTCGTTGTGCAGGTAGATGTCAGAATCCAGACATCCGAAGGAACGGGCAATCTCGTTCACGACCTTATCAACGAGCTGGTCGAGGTCAAGAATGGAGCTGATTTTCTGAGCGGCTTTTTGCAGCTTGAGAAGATCCTCCACCTGATCGAGATTAAGAGGACGAGGGTCCGAGGGAAGCGGTGCCGTGAGATTTGGACTGGCTGCCATGGGTCTGTTCCAAGACAGAGAACTTACTTTTGATGGTTTATTCGATGGTTAGGACTCTTTTTTCCCAAGACAAACGGGCCGCGCGGAGTTTGGCACCAGACAATCCTAGTTCAACGGAATCATCAGGTCGCAACTAGTACTCAAGAGTGCGATGGCGCTAGTGTTACGAGGCGAGCGGATTCTGATTGAAGCGACGTCCCGAGCTGAGCGTATTGGTATGAAGCCGGAAGAACGGATTGGAAACGGGTAATGGGGACTTGCGCGACGAGCGGACCACGCACCATGGAAATATGAATGTCCGAGCGGCCAACACGGAGCTTTCACAAATCAGGAATCCTCACGACTGTCGTAACCTTCCAGCGCGCATCCAAAACAAGTAACTTGCTGGCATGAGTGCTGTGGGGTTGATTTTCTGGAGGGTATATCTGCGACGACTAACGGCTGCGATATTTTTCCTTGCGGTGAGCTTGAATTTCGTGGGTTGCGGCGGAGCCGGGTCTCAAAGCGGAACGACGGGCAGTAGCGCAACCGCGCCCACCATCACTATCCAGCCCGCGAACCAGACCGTCGCAGTCGGCCAGACGGCAACGTTTTCGGCGACGGCCACCGGAACCGCTCCCTTGACTTACCAGTGGCAGAAGGGCACAACTCCGATCAGCGGTGCGACCTCAGCGAGCTATACCACGCCCGCGACAACCCCGGCAGATAATGGAAATCAATTCAGCGTGGTGGCGAGCAACTCAGCCGGAAAGGCAACCAGTAATCCCGCAATGCTGACTGTCACAGGCAGTAGCGCAACCGCGCCCACCATCACTATCCAGCCCGCGAACCAGACCGTCGCAGTCGGCCAGACGGCAACGTTTTCGGCGACGGCCACCGGAACCGCTCCCTTGACTTACCAGTGGCAGAAGGGCACAACTCCGATCAGCGGTGCGACCTCAGCGAGCTATACCACGCCCGCGACAACCCCGGCAGATAATGGAAATCAATTCAGCGTGGTGGCGAGCAACTCAGCCGGAAAGGCAACCAGTAATCCCGCAATGCTGACTGTCACAGGCAGTAGCGCAACCGCGCCAACGATTACGACCCAACCGGCGAACCAGGCCGTTGCCGCGGGTCAAACTGCAACCTTTTCGGTAACGGCAACGGGAACTGGTCCTTTGTCTTACCAGTGGCAGAAGGGCACGACCCCGATCAGCGGCGCGACCTCAGCGACCTATACCACGCCCGCGACAACTGCATCGGACAGTGGAAGCCAATTCAGCGTGGTGGTGAGCAACTCAGTAGGAAGTGCAACCAGCAACCCGGCTACGCTGACCGTCAACCCCGTGGTCGCAACAACCACCGATGTTTTGACGTATCACAACGACATTGCGCGCACCGGTGAAAACCTCACGGAAACCACGCTAACGACCAGCAACGTAAATTCGGCGAAGTTCGGCAAACTTGGCTTTTATTCGGTGGACGGCCTGGTTGACGCCGAACCGCTCTATGCATCCAGTGTTTCGGTTCCAGCTAACGGCACGCACAATTTGTTGATCGTCGCCACGGAACACGATTCCGTCTATGCGTTCGACGCTGATTCCGGTACGAAGATCTGGCAAATCACAACATTGAAGACCGGCGAGATAACCTCGGACAATCGAGGCTGCGGGCAGGTGACTCCCGAAATCGGGGTGACCTCGACGCCGGTGATTGATCGCAACCAGGGTCCGAATGGAACCCTTTATGTCGTGGCAATGTCGAAAGACGGATCGGGCAATTACCATCAGCGCCTGCACGCGCTTGACCTCGCGTTGGGCGCGGAATTGTACGGTGGTCCCGTGGACATTCAGGCGACCTATCCAGGAACCGGCGACAACAGCAACGGTACCAGCGTGGTCTTCGACCCCAAACAGTATGAGGACCGCGCCTCGTTGTTGTTGCTGAACGGCGTCGTCTATACCGGTTGGACTTCGCACTGCGACAACCGGCCCTATACGGGGTGGATTATCGGCTACAGTGAGTCCACGCTGGCGCAGACGAGCGTGCTGAATCTCACGCCGAACGGTAGCGAAGGCTCGATCTGGATGTCAGGAGCCGGCCTCGCTGCCGACGGTTCGGGCAACATCTATTTTCTTGATGCTAACGGAGACTTTGACACGACTCTAAACGCGGGTTTCCCCACCAACGGCGATTATGGCAACGCCTTCATGAAGCTCTCAACCACTGGCAATCACTTGGCTGTAGCCGACTATTTCGAGATGGACAACGAGGCATCAGAAAATGCCACTGACGCCGATCTCGGTTCGGGCGGCGCGCTGCTGTTACCCGATCTCAGTGATGGTGCCGGGCATACTTTGCATCTCGCCGTCGGCGCGGGGAAAGACACGAACCTCTACGTGGCGAACCGCGACTCGATGGGTAAGTTCACCTCCAACAACAGCGGCATTTATCAGGAACTCGCAGGGGCATTGCCCGGAGGAGTCTGGGCAATGCCCGCGTATTTCAACAATACGGTCTACTACGGATCGGTCGGCAGCCCCATCCAGGCGTTCACCATCACGAACGCGAAACTTTCCAGCAGTGCAACCGCGCATACCAGCAACAGCTTTGGCTATCCGGGGACAACCCCTGGCATCTCGGCGAACGGCAGCAGCAACGGAATCGTTTGGGCCGTGGAGAATAGCAACCCCGCGGTGTTGCGTGCCTATAACGCCAGTACGTTGAATGAACTCTACGATAGCAACCAAGCCAGCGGGAACCGCGATCATTTCGGCGCTGGCAACAAGTTCATAACGCCAATGATCGTGAACGGCAAGGTCTTCGTGGGAACGCCGAATGGCGTCGCGGTGTTCGGGCTTCTGCCTTGAGGTAAATGAAGCACCGGAAAACCGGTACACCATGCACCGGCTGGGGTGAGGTGTACCCCCGTAAACTATCCTTCCAAGCCGATCAGAATCTCAGCAGCCCGCAGCGATAATCAGCGTTGTCGGCCTGTATTACAATGCGCCAGCCAGCAGATTCACTTCGAGGAGGCTCCGTGGGAATAATGTTCTTTCTACTCTTTGTAGCAACACTCGCGTTCGGTCTTTATAAAACGGTGCAGCGAGATGCACACAGCAAGTTCAATCTGCAGCCTCAACACGGAGCCGCATGGTTCGGGCTGGCCGTCCTGTTCATCTTCATGATGTTGTCATTCACGACCGTGCCAACTGGCACGCGAGCGGTCGTCACCCGCTTCGGCAACGTCAATCGAACGCTGGAACCGGGAGCACATTTGCTTTTGCCATTCGCGGAATTCACACACGAGATTAACGTTCAGACACAAACGGTGAAACCGAATGAGCATGCATCTTCACATGACCTTCAAGTGGTCGTGACCGAAGTGACGTTGGCGTTCCATTACGATCCCAACTATGCCGGATATATTTATTCCCAATTGGCGGGTGACGCCCGCGACAGCGTTATCGTGCCGTCAATCCTTGAGGCGATTAAGTCCACGACGGCACTTTACGATGCGCAGGAGCTGATCTCCGAGCGTCCGAAAGTTCGCGATGGCATTGAGGATTTCGTAAAGATTCGCCTGGCTCCGTACCATATCGTGGCTGAGACGGTCAGCATTACGGACTTCAACTTCAGTGACGAATTTAACCGGTCCATCGAAGCCAAGGTCACGGCCCAGCAGCACGCAGAAAAGGCGCAGAACGATCTGCAAAGAATCCAGATTGAAGCGCAACAACAGGTAGCGCAAGCTAAGGGCGAAGCCGAAGCCCTCCGCGCACAGCGCGAACAAATCACGCCGGAGCTGCTGCAACTACGAACTATCGAAATGATGAAAGAAAAGTGGGACGGACGCCTGCCGGAGAATTATTACGGTGGGACCGCCCCGCTTCCAATGATGGAAGTGTTCAGAAAGCACGACAACAAGTAGAGCACTCTGTCACAGTCGCAGATGCGGGTTCGAATCCCGCCGGGTTCATTCTCCTTCTCCTTATGTGGAGGACTTCTTGCTTGAGGAGAAAACGCAGAGATAATCTCCTCAAGTAAATTGACACTGCCAGCGGCCCAAGAGTTTTCCACCCAGGGTAGCGTCCAAAAAGCGGACGCGAACCTGGGGCACCTGCCCCGGCAATTCTTACGGCAACATAACGTCACCGGTTCATTGAAATGGCGCGATGTTCTGAAAGTTTGTTAGCAAACACCGACGATCAGAGTTCACTTGTGTCCGGATAACTCGGCAGCATGAGCGGCCCCCAATGCTGCCCCGCGCCGCCCGGGGGCATTTGCGAGTGCCGTATCAAATTCTTTCAGCGCTATAGCGGGGTGGTTCTGCTCCAGGAGCAAGTCGCCGAGCTGTTCGCGTGCCGGGATTATTGGCCCCGGTGTCACTGGAAGCTTCTCGATAGCGTCCTCCTCATCGGCTGAAGCGCGCATCAGAGCCGCGGCCCCATCCGGTTTACCGTCCGCCTGGGCTAACCACGCCATGACTTCGCGATTCAGGATCCCCACCTGAGTGGCCCAATAGTCGTTGCCTGACGCGCGAAGCTGTGCTTCGATCTGCTGTAATTTATTAGTTTCCGTGCGCGCCTCGGCGGTGCGTCCGCTACGAGCGAGTCCCAGCCCACGAGCCCAAACCGCGATTGCGACAATATGCGGCGGGGCTCCAGGCGGAGGGACGATGGCAGCAGCGTCCTCCCATTGAGATCGCTCAACGGCGTATCGAACCGGCATCGCAGTAGAGGCGTACCCTATTTTGAAATCCTCGGTGTCCAGGTGCGGCATGTTTCTAAGTTCCTGAATGACCTGAGCCGCTTCTGCATCACGTCCACTTTGCAAGTACGCATACACCAGATAATCCATTGCATGCAGCTCCTCTCCTGTGTCGCCTTGCCGCTTTGCTGCTTCCCGTGCCGCAATGTTGGAAGCGATGGAGTCTTCCCATAGGCCGAGTCGCGTGAATATATGCGATGGCATGTGCAATGCGTGCGGCGCTGAGGGCGCAATCTGCGAGTAGGCTTTTGCCGCCTGAAGACCTTTTGGTGCGAGTTCCGCATTGTCGTAAGCGTGGATGAGGTAGTGAGGGACTCCCGGGTGCTCGGGATAAGCGCGATCAAGCGGCTCAAGCAGATCGGCCGCCTGTTTCTGCTTCGCATGCGTCTTGTCGGCAGGAGATGCGTTCGCCAGGAGTGCGAGCGCGTAAAACACTTGTGCTTCGACATCTTTCCCGTTCTTTGATGCGAGATTGCTCATCGCGTGCTCGTAGTTCAATGCCCGCGTGGGGTACGGAACGGTGGCAGCGTCCCGGTAAATCAAACCCAGCGCATTGACGAACTGGCGCTCGCGTTCGGAGCCCGCCCCTATCTGTTGCGCCCGCTGGACTTCCTTTTGGGCAATCGGACTTGTCGCTGGCAGAATGGGCGGATCCCAAAGCTGGTGAAAGTACGTCATCGCCATTCCCCAATGTGCCATAGCGCACCCTGGGTCCAGGTCGGCCACGGCCTGAAATGTATTTGCCGCGGCGGTGTAGGCGAAGGAGTGAAGCAACGCGACGCCTCGGTTGAATTGCCCCTGAACGGCCGAGCTGCAAGTAATCGGAAACGAAACTTTCCCCAGCTTCTCTGGTGGACTGTGGCTATGTGTTTCTTGTGATAGCAACAAGGGAAAGACGAACACCACAGTGAGCAATACTCTCAACAGATGGGACATCCTTGTCTGCATAAAGGGCACAATACTTTCGTGACATCCGAAGTTTACATTGGATTGACTTGATCTTCCGCGATCACAAATGAAGATTGGACGGGCTCAACGCGAAGGCGGCCCGGTCGAAGAAATCCATCCCGGGTGATGTGGTCTGGTTCTCCCCCGGCGAGAAGCACTGGCACGGTGCCACGCAGTCCACAGCGATGACGCACATCGCCATTCAGGGAAAGAAGGACTGCAAGGTAGTGGATTGGATGGAGCGCGTTACCGACGAACAATACCGCAAGTGATCCCGTTTAATATAAATTCTGGGGGCGCCCCGTCCAAGCTCCGCTTGGGCGGGCCTTGGCGGAAACAGAATGCGTCTTGACTGTCGGAACGCGTTTTAATCCCTAAGCCCGGAAAGGCACTTGTTGAGCGGGCGCGAAGTTGATGATGATGAACGTCAAAATCCCCCCTCAAGCGGAGCTTGAACGGGGCACCCGGCGACGATATTTATCTGAAGGAGATCACATGCCAGCACGGAACCCAGAACGAGACGATGATCTAAAAGACAATCTCTCCCGATCTACCGAAATTACCATTACCGTGACGGGAAGAAAGTCGGGACGCGCCATCTCCCTCCCAGTCTGGTTCGTTTTGGAGGGCGACAAACTTCACCTCCTGCCGGTGCAGGGGTCGGACACACAGTGGTACAAAAACGTGGTCAAGAACCCGACAATCAGGATCGCAGCAGGCGGGGCAAAAGCTGAAGTTCAGGCTGTGCTCGTCGAGGACGCCACGCAGGTGAAGTCCGTGGTCGAGAAATTCCGCAAGAAGTACGGCGCCAACGACGTGAAGAAGTACTATTCAAAGCTCGACGTGGCAGTTATCGCCGAGATGCGTTGACGGCGCACGGATCGCCAAGGAGCCTTGGATCTCCGAGATTAAATTTCCAAGGATGGAATGAAATGACTGAACTCGCAGGGTGGGAGAACTTTTACGTAATCGTGGGGTCGTCTGCCGGAGCCCTCATTGGATTGCAGTTCGTGGTCATAACCCTCATCGCCAACAGGCCGATCGGGCCAGGTCAAGCTCAGGCCGGTGACGCGTTCGCGACACCCACAATCGTTCATTTCGGATATGTGCTGCTGCTCTCAGCCGCTCTGAACGCTCCATGGCACAGCATCGGAGCGGTCGGAATTCTCTTGGGGCTATTGGGACTCAGTGGCGTTGCGTATTCCATCGTCGTGATTCGTCGCATGCGAGAACAAACCGCATATCAGCCCCAGTTTGAGGATTGGTTGTTTCATGTTCTGCTGCCTTTGGCGGCATATGCAACCCTGGCGGCATCGGCATACGCGATACGCTTCGGTACGCATGGGGCCATGTTTTGCGTTTCAGGCGCGGCGCTGTTGTTGCTCTTCATCGGCATTCATAACGCCTGGGATGCTGTTACCTACCACATATTTGTTAAGAGGAGCGGAGGAGAGGACGATGAAGGCGTCGCTGAGTAGGCGAGCCCCAACTGCCTGTAGTGTCCCGAATTGTTTGGAGCTAGGCTGCCTACCCGGACGAGGCGTCCGGGGGCTACGTGATCCGTGGTAAGACTCGCTTTACGAATTTCCCGCTACGGTGCGTAACTTCCCCGGCAGGAAGTGATACGGAGGCCAGGGGCCGCTGATCACCAGTTCGCAATTCTTCAATTGCTTGGCTGCGCTGGTGTAGCGGTTCTGATATTTTTCCACCGCTTTCGAGTCAATCAGGTGGGCGATGTCAATCAACATGCCATTCGTGTTGACGCGCTTGCAGCTCACTTCTTCTTCCAGCGGATTAAAAAGCTTGTGAACTTGAACGGATAACGCCCTTGCCTTGGTCTGGCGTTCGCGGTCTTTGAAAGCTTTATCCCGCAACTTCATGAGGTAGTCGCCACCGACTGTGTCGGGCAGTGGAACGTCGGCGATCGCCGGCCGCATAGACCCGTCGCGAACCAGCAATTTAAGGTGCATTTCGGCTTTGCCGCGAAGCTTGGCTACGCTCTCTCCAAAAGCCCGCTTATTGGCGCGAACTGCCTGGCGCAGTGCGTCATCGGTGTCAAAAATTGTGCCGAAGCGGAAGGGAAGCACGGTCCCGGTGCGGAAACAGACGCTCACCACCCGGGCATGCTCGATCACGTGCTTTTCTTCGAGTTCGCCGTTTTCGGCGGCCCGGTCATATTCCGTGACAATGACGGCAAAATCGCCGGAGGGATAGCTGAGGACTGGGGCGCCATTTACGCCTTGAATTCCCTCCATGAGGAAAGGACGGCGGCTGCGTGTTCCATTTTGTAGGGCTTGGTGCTCTGTAAGGCAGTACGCGTACCACGACATAGGGTCTCTCCGAACCTACTTCGAGGCAGAACCTACCTCGAATGGGGGATAGCTCGTTACGACTCTAGTGCTTAAGGAAGTTGGGCAGTGCTTACGACGAGATGAACGCCAATTACCGCGTCCATGTTGTACTTTACTACCGAAACAGGAAAAATTGCAACCATTTTGTTGCATCGGATAGCTTCGGCCAATCATGAATTCATTATCCGGTCGGTTTATGGGTGCTATTATGTTGCCTTCGCTAGTCTTCTCAAAATCAAAAGACTGCTTCAGGAATAGCTGCCCTGCATGGTCGGCTACTCTTCATGCGTATAAAACGACGCCTCCCAATTTTCCTGGTAGTGCTGCTGGTTGCTGCGGCAGTTGCACTGGTTGTTGTCCTCCGCAAGCATGCCCCACCGGAGCCAGCCCGGCTTCTTCCCAGTGCCGACGGGTTCGCCTACATCAACCTCGAGTGGATACGCAGGGCCAACATTACCGGTCAATTGCCTGCTGTTCCTCATGATCCAGAGTATGAGCAATTTATCCAGGAGACAGGATTTGAGTTCGAGCGCGATCTCGATCAAGCCGCGTTCGCCATCCATTACCCGGGGAAGGGAGACAGAGATTTCCAGGAAGCCAGATTCTCGGAAGTTTTCGTCGGCAAAATCGATGGCGAGCGGCTGCGCGCCTACCTGCACAAAATCTCTGGATCGGTGGAAGACTACGGTTCGACGGACATTTACGTCATTCCATTGGCAGGTCGCACGCTGCGAGTTGCGATTCTTGGAGTAGACACCGTGGCAGCGTCCAATAACGGTGATCCCGAAGTAATTCGCGGAATCATTTCGCGCTCGCGCAAGCTGGCGTCGCCATTTGGAGGCCCAGCTCTGTTGCGGCAATATTACAAGCACGTTCCGCTCGGAAGTCTTGCATGGGCAATTCTGCGGACTAGCGGCTCCTCTGATGTGGCAGCAGGATCGCTTGGTCTCGATTCATCTTTCTTGTTCTCGAAACCCGCGGTTGTCGTCGGATCGGCACGATATCTGGTCTCGGTCCACCTGAGGGCCGAAGCGTTCACCGGAAGCGATGAAGAAGCGCAGCAAGTGACGGAAAAAGTTAAGACGTTCATGAATCTTTTCGGATCGGCGGAAATATCAGTCGCCGGCGCCTCAGATCCGGATGTGAAGAAGCTGTTCAGCAGCCTGAAAGTTGAGCAACACAAAGATCGGGCTGTTCTCAGCGCCGTTGTGGCAACAAATTTTATTCGTAAGCTGGTCGCCGAAGCACCAAACGAAGTGGGCGTGGGTGAGCCGCAGGAAACTCCTGCGCCGGGCGAGAAAAAGCCTACAAAAGAGAAGAAACCTTCCAAGTAACCGCGTTTCTCCACAGGCGTGTTCGCGAATCACCTGAATGCAATCATGGGCACCGCCAATAATGCCGCGGTTATTCCAACCCCTTTCCAGCGTGTGAAGTGTTCTTTGAGAAAAATTCGGGCCAGAAGAACGGTGATCACCGGATAAAGCGACGTAAGCACTACCGCCTGATCCAACCTTCCGCTTTGGCTGGCGCGAATGAACATGACGCTGCCGCTTACGTCGAGACATCCAGCCAATACAGCTAATCCGGTTCGAAAGAGGTCAGTCTTGCGGGAGACTTGGGCAAAAAGCACGATTGTGCCTGTGAGTATTAAAGAGGACGTGCGCGCGGCCGAAGCAATCCAAAGCGCCGAGTCGTTTCCTGCCTGCCTGATGCACATGAAGAAGCCGGCAAAGCCGATTCCTGCCAGTACCGCTAGTCCGATACCTTCCGGCGGACCTCCGTCTTCGGGGCGCGAAACCATCCAAATTCCAAGTCCGGCAAGAAGAAATCCCGCAACCTGCACGGGACGCGGCGGGCCCTCCGAGAAAATTCCGAAGACTGTGGGGATTGCCGCACCGAGCACAGCCGAAACCGGTGCCGCGAGTCCCATTCGCCCGCTCGCGAGTGCCTTATAAAAGATTGCCAAAGCCAGTCCTCCGGAAAGGCCGGCGGCCAAAGCCCACTCCAAGCTACGATTGGAGGGAATCGCGGAATGATTTGCCACCGCAATTGTGGTAATAAACAGCAGACTGCTCGCATGGGCGATCGCGGTAATCAAAAAAGCATTTGCGCGGCGAGAAGCGTAACCGCCGATAAAATCGCTGGCGCCCCAACAACCGACCGCAGCCACGCTGAACACGGTAGGCGCGAGTTGGAAAGATGCGGGCATGTTTCTCGTGTCGGAGATTAAAAGATCGTTAACCACGAAGGACGCGAAGGTCCACGAAGGAGCGCACATAATTTCGCCGCGTTTGGAGCCTACTTTGTGTAGCGTCGTGTCCTTCGTGGTTACAGCTGTTCGCGAAAATTCTAGCCGCTCATGCCTCCGTCCAACAGGCAGGGACTGCCATTATTCGGTCAACTCGGGCTTCCCAGCGTGATAAACTTTTCCTAAGCATTCTCCCGGGAACCCAGGTTGATTGAGCTAGCCCCCTCTATTCTATCGGCCGATTTCGCCCATCTGGCGGACCAGATTCACGGTGCCGCGGAAGGCGGAGCCACCATAATCCATGTGGATATAATGGATGGCCACTTCGTCCCCAATATCACCGTCGGGCCTCCAGTCGTAAAGTCGCTGCGAAAAGCGACGGATCTGCCGCTCGATTGTCATCTGATGATCGAAAATCCTGACGAATTCATTCCGCAATTCGCCGACGCAGGCGCGGACTGGATTTCAGTACATCAGGAGGCGTGTCGCCATTTGGACCGTACCCTGCATCTTATTCAGAGTCACGACTGTCTGGCAGGAGTGGTGATTAATCCGGCGACTCCAGTTGAACTTCTGACAGAAGTGCTCGACATAGTGGACTATGTCCTGGTGATGTCGGTCAATCCTGGTTTCGGCGCGCAGGAATTTATTCCGGGATCAGTCCATAAGATCCGGCAGCTCGCGGACTTGCGGCGGGAGCGCAGGCTTAATTTTCGCATCGAGGTGGACGGCGGAATCGCGCACGACACGGCCGTCGAAGTGGTCAGGGCTGGGGCGGAAATTCTGGTTGCAGGCAACGCAATCTTCGGTCGGGGCGATCCAAAGACTAACGCTCAAAATTTACTCAAGACAGCCAGCGATGCGGCATTCCTGAAAGTGTGAAAATTGGAGCATCCGTCGGACGCTCGTGCGGTCTTCTTTTAATTTTTAATTCGCAAAGGACTTAAAAAGTTTATGTCACGTCGTATCTCAACGATTCTTCTTCTGGGCCTGCTCGCATTGGCAGTGGCGTGCAGCAACAAGAAAGTTAGCAACCCGCTCGCTAACGTAGGTTCCAAGCAGCCCGACAAAGTCCTCTTCGACCGCGCAATGGATTCCATGAAGCACAATCACTTCGACGTGGCGCGTCTCGACATGCAGACCCTGATTAACGCCTATCCGGACTCGGAGTACATTGCCCGCGCAAAGCTGGCGGTTGCGGATTCCTGGTATGCAGAGGGCGGTACTGCGGGTTTGGCACAGGCCGAATCTCAATACGAAGACTTTATAACCTTCTTTCCTAACATGCCCGAGGCGGCTGAGGCTCAGCTCAAGATCGGCAACATCCATTTTCGACAAATGGAAAAACCCGACCGTGATTACACACATGCCGTGCGAGCCGAAGATGAGTACCGGAAGCTAATTTTGCAATGGCCCGACAGCAAGCTGGTCCCAGAGGCGAAGAAGCGATTGTTGGAGGTGCAGGAGGTAATTGCCGAGCGCGAATTCCTGGTCGGCCGCTTTTACTACAATCGCCAATCTTATCCGGCCGCCATTGCCCGATTGCAATCGCTTGCCGATGAATATCCGCTGTTCAGCAAAGCCGATGAGACCTTGTATTTGCTCGGGCAATCTTATGAGGGAGAAATCGCTATCTTAAGAGGCAAGCCGGGAAACGAAGTGGTTAAGGCTCGAATGATGCAGGATTTTGCCAAGCAGGCGGGCGATGCGTACTCGAGAATTCTGACTCGCTATCCCCTGATGGATCGCGCTGATGACGCAAAACACCGGTTGGAGGCTCTTAAGCAACCGGTGCCTCGACCTACTAAGGCTGCCGTCGCGCAGAATAAGGCGGAAGAAGCCAGCCGCCATGAGGACACTGCGCTTTCTAAAGTGATGGGCACTTTCGGGAAAAGCCCCGACACCTCAGCAGCGGCAACAGTTGGCGACCCTGCACTGGTCGAACCCAAAGTCACCAGCGCCGGGGATGTGATGAAGGCAGCCACTCGAGCAGGAATGGGTGACTCGGCCACACAAGGCGCTTCTGTGGAAACGGTGAAAGGAGGAGCGCCGCCGGCGGACCAGCCCGCGCCGCGATCCGATTCTCCTCTTAATAATAATGCTACGGTGACCGGTACAACCACGGACACTTCGGTGGTGGATAATTCAGTAGCACAGCCGCCTCAGACTGATCCCAACGCATTGGCGCCGAACGCGGCACCTGATCCCAATGAGCTGAAACCTAATGTGACAGCGGATAATACGCAGCCGCTCACACCGCCGCCACAGGTGAATGAAATTACGCAGGCTAACTCCGATGCGGCTGCGGCTGGCGACGTGAAGCCCGGGGACTCGGCCTCTTCCCAGGCCCTCGCAGACGACAGCGACATTTCTTCCAGCAAAAAGAAGAAAAAGAAGGGATTACACAAAGTCGTTCCTTTCTGATTTTGAAAAGAACACGTAGGGACACGCCCTCGGCTGTCCTCTCGAGTAAAGCTCGATAACATAACACTCTCCACACCTGCTGTGCTGACATCGAGCGCTTGTAAGATTTTGCGCATCCCATATATATTAAAAATCCTTTAAAGATTCTTCTTCCTCATAATGGAGAGACGTATGTCCTTCTTTGTTCAGTGTGCCTTGGCCGCCGTAATCGTAGGCGCTGTGGCTGCCGAGGCGCAGGAGATGTCAAAATCTCAACCGCCTATATGGAGCATCAGGCCCGACGTCGCCGCCTTTGAAAAAATTGAAAACGACCGTCTCGCGGCGGCGCAGCGTTCCATTGATGAAATCACCGCCGTAAAAGGCGATAAGACCATCGAAAACACACTCGTTCCATACGATGAAGCCGTTCACCAGATCAATTCCGCAACGTATTTTGCGGGACTGATGCAGGAAGTGCATCCCGACGAAGACTTCCGCAATCACGCGACAGAAATGACGCGCAAGGTGAGTGCCGTTTCCACCGCTCTGTCTCTTAATCAGGGCGTGTATCACGCGTTGGCCAGTCTTGATCTTTCGAAGGCCGATCCGCCGACGCGTTACTATGTGCAGCGTCAACTGCTTGAGTTTCGTTTAGCTGGCGTTGACAAAGACGACGCGACTCGCGCCCGCCTCAAGAAACTGAACGATCAGCTTATTGACGAGCTATCCATGTTCGACCGCAACATCGCGGATGGTCAGAAGACGGTGGAAGTGAGCAGCGTCTCCGAATTGGATGGCCTTCCCCAGGACTACATTGATCGCCATAAACCCGGCGCTGACGGCAAGATTCTGATCACTACCGATTACCCTGACGTTTTTCCAGCACTGAAGTTCGCCAAGAGCGACGCTCTGCGCCGCCGCCTCTGGGAGGCGCTCGATACCCGGGCTTATCCGAAGAACCGCGAAGTCTTGCAACAGATGATGCAGACGCGTTATGAGATTGCAAACTTACTTGGCTACCAATCTTGGGCCGACTACAACGCCGCCGACAAAATGATCGTCAAGGGCGGAAACATCGGCGATTTCATTCAGCAGTTAGACACCGCGACGCGGCCGCTGGTTAAGCGCGAGTTCGCCATGCTGCTCGCGGAAAAACAGAAGACTGATCCTCATGCGACCGAGATTGCAGATTACGAAGTTTCCCATCTGAGCGAAATGGTTCGCCGGTCCCAGTACGATTTCGATTCCCAAGCTGTCCGTCCCTATCTGCCTTTTGCGCAAGTAAAGCAGGGCATTTTGGATACCGCCTCCAAGCTATTTCATGTGACCTTCCGCCAGGAGCAAAACGTTCCCGCGTGGGATCCTTCAGTCGAGACCTGGAACGTGATTGAGAATGGAAAGGTGATCGGCCGGTTTTATCTCGACATGCATCCCCGAAAAGGCAAATTCAGCCATGCCGAAATGGTTCCGGTATTAGATGGCATCCGGGGGAAGCAATTGCCGGAAGCGATTCTGGTTTGTAACTTTCCAATTCCCACCGCAAGCGACCCCGGCTTAATGGAATACGGAGACGTTGTAACCTTCTTCCATGAATTCGGACATTTGATGCATCACATTCTGGGCGGTCAGCAGCAATGGGCGGGAATCAGCGGTATCACAATGGAAGGGGATTTCGTCGAAGCTCCTTCGCAAATGCTCGAAGAATGGATGCGGAGTCCGCAAGTGCTGGCGACGTTTGCGCGCAATTACAAGACCGGCGAACCGATTCCGGCTAATCTGGTTGCGCGTATGAACCGGGCGTCCGCATTCGGACGCGGAAACTGGGTCGCCACTCAAACCGAATACACCGCAATCTCTTACGACATGTACAAAAGCAAACCGCAAGACGTTGACCCGGAAGCGGTCTGCCGTGAGGACGCAAAACGCTACACGCCCTTTACCCCAATGCCAGGCACCCACATGTATACGTCATTCGGGCATTTAGGCGGCTATTCATCAGCCTATTACACGTATTTGTGGGACAAAGTCATTGCTGAAGATTTCTTCGTGCAGTTCGATCACGACAATCTGCTCGCTGGGGAAGCTCCGATGCGTTACCGCCATGTTGTCCTCGAACCGGGAGGCTCCATGTCAGCCAATGATCTGGTTAAGAACTTCCTGGGGCGTCCACAGAATATGACCGCGTTCCAAACTTGGATGAGCGAGGAATTTGAGCCGGCTGCGGAGAGTACAAAGACCGGGCAGTAACGAGAGTTTTAGCTAGTGAGTGTATGACGGTTAATCTTTCAGTCCTCCGGTTGGCTTTTGGAGCGGCGATTGCCTTTCCGGGTTTGCTCATCTAACGCGCCATTGAGCTTCTCCACCAACTGCATCAGCTTTTCCGAGTCATGCTCGATGCTTGCTGCCTCAGCGAAACCTTGCCACGTACTGGATTCTTCGTGTGCCATAGTGGTACCTCTTTAGGGTTCCCTACAAACATATCCTTAGTCTTTTCTAAGGTCTGATCAATAGTGCACACACCGCGAAAAATAATAAATATTGGCCACTTCCTAATGGCAGCCCCCTAATCGAGGAAATCCCGCTGCCCGATCTCAGACATCGTAAGCGTTCACGGTGTATACTTCGGCGCACTTCAAATTGATTAAATTGATCAGAACTCTCCAATTTTTCCCAAAAAAGGAGCCAACTCCGTGCGCCAGTACTCCGCCCAGGTTCTGCTCATTGTCGCCGCTTCGATTTTTCTTACCATCGCTTCCGTCGCGCAATCACCTTCGGGAACTGCGCCATATCTGAATCCTCAATTGCCGGTCAGCGTGCGAGTGGATGACCTCGTATCGCGTATGACGCTGGAGGAAAAAGCCTCCCAGCTGGTGAATCAAGCCCGGGGATTCCACGGTTGCAAATTCCTGCGTATGACTGGTGGAGCGAGGCGCTGCACGGGGTTGCTCGCGCCGGGACAGCAACTGTTTTTCCTGAACCGATCGGACTCGCCGCCACTTTTGATCCTCCGCTGATCCACGAGATGGGCACCGTCATTGGAGTTGAGGCCCGGGCCAAGCATAATCAGGCGGTCCGCGCCGGACGGCATGACATCTACGAGGGTCTGGATTTTTGGTCGCCGAACATCAACATTTTTCGCGACCCGCGCTGGGGGCGTGGACAGGAAACGTATGGCGAGGATCCGTTTCTTACGTCGCGCATGGGCGTCGCGTTTGTAACGGGATTGCAAGGAGAAGATTCAAAATATATTCAGGTCATTTCAACTCCCAAGCATTTTGCGGTGCATAGTGGTCCGGAGCCCTCGCGCCATAGCGTCAACGTAGCCGCAACCAAGCGCGACATGACAGACACCTATCTGCCCGCCTTTCGCGCCACCATTAGCGAAGGCAAAGCTGGATCGGTGATGTGCGCCTACAACCGTGTGAATGCCGAGCCTGCTTGCGCGAACAGCTTTTTACTTGAGGACGAACTGCGCGGCGCATGGAAGTTCAACGGATACGTTGTATCAGACTGCGACGCGGTCGCCGACATTCAGCGCGGACATCACTTTACTCAAACATTGGCAGAAGCCGCCGCAGTCTCGCTGAAAAGAGGAACCGACAACGAGTGCGCCGACTTCGGCCAGAAACCCGCCGACAACTCCGACTATCAAAAATATGTGGACGCAGTGAAACAGGGGCTATTAACTGAAAAAGACATTGACACCTCCCTTAAGAGGCTCTTCACCGCCCGCTTCCGCCTGGGTTTGTTCGATCCGCCGGAGATGGTGAAATATGCGCAGACTCCCGACTCTGAAATTGACAGTGAAGCCCATCGCCAACTGGCCCTGAAGATCGCTCGTGAGTCCATGGTGCTGTTGAAGAACGACGGCATCCTTCCTCTCAGCACCGGAACCAAGAGAATCGCAGTTGTCGGTCCGCTGGCTCTATCATCCCGCGCGCTTCAGGGAAACTATAACGGCACGCCCTCCCGGTCCACGACCGCGCTGGATGGGATCCGCAAGCAGTTTCCGCAATCTGAAGTGACGTTCACGCCCGGCACCAACTTTTTGCGCGAGGACTTACCGGTCCCAGGTTCGGCGCTCACGACTCCCGATGGAAAGCCCGGCCTCAAGGCAGAATATTTTTCCGACCCCGGCTTCAAAGGTACGTCGGCAATTTCTCGCACCGAGCCTGACATAAATTATGACTTCGCGCCGGGCACGAATGGCAAAGAGAATATTTACGCAGTCAGGTGGACGGGCTATCTCACTCCTTCCGAGTCCGGAACCTATCAGTTGGGATTGAATGGAAGCAGAGAGCGGCTGTCGCTGGATAACAAAATAATTGTTGACGACCCCAAGGGACATTCGTCCCGCCCCGTCGTCTCCGAAGTGGCTTTAGAAAAAGGACACCGCTACGCAATAAAAATCGAATACTTCCAGGGCCGCGCCCGTGGTGTAAAACTGGTCTGGTCGCGCTCGAGTTCCGATCCCAGCGCAGATGCGGTTGCGGCAGCCGCGAAAGCCGACGTAGTCATCGCCGTCGTTGGTATCACGTCCGACCTCGAAGGCGAAGAGATGGACGTAGCAGTCCCCGGCTTCAAGGGTGGAGATCGTACCACTCTTGATTTGCCGAAACCGGAAGAAGACTTGCTCGAAGCGCTTAAGACAAGTGGAAAGCCGCTGGTCGTTGTTCTTATGAACGGCAGCGCGCTTTCGGTGAATTGGGCGAACGAAAATGCAAATGCGATTTTGGACGCGTGGTATTCAGGCGAAGAAGGCGGCGCCGCCATTGCAGAAACCCTTGCCGGAGTCAACAATCCTTCAGGACGCTTGCCGGTAACGTTTTACAAGAGTGTGGATCAGTTGCCGCCGTTTGAAGACTACTCAATGAACAATCGCACATATCGCTATTTTGACGGTCAACCGTTGTATCCATTTGGCTACGGCTTGAGCTATTCGAAGTTCGCCTACAGCAGCGTGAAACTCTCTACAGACAGCTTGAATGCGGGCGATCCACTTACCGTGGAGGCCGATGTCAAAAATGAAAGCGATCGCGAAGGAGATGAAGTTGCAGAGCTGTATTTGAGCTTCCCCAAAACATCCAGCCCGCAGATTCATGCGCTGAAGGGCGTGACGCGAGTACATCTGAAAGGCGGCGAAACTCAACACGTCCGCTTCACCCTGGATGCACGCTCCTTAAGTGCAGGTGATGACAACGGCGACCGCATGGTTTCCGCTGGAGTTTATCTGATAAGCGTCGGCGGGGGTCAGCCCGGGACGGGAGCTTCCCAGGCCGAGGCGAGCTTCACGATCACTGGCGAACAAAGACTGCCGGACTAACAAGACTCGGTTGGCCCTAGCAGGGTGCGACAGAGTGCGAATGGTTTCGGGTGACGCAGCGGTTTACCGCTGCGATATCCCGCGTACCTTAACATCGGCTTTAGCCGCCGAGGTCAGCCGCGAAAAAATCCGCTCTCCAGATGGATTTGAAATGCCCCGCCCGGACTTCTCACCGCCTCCCGCAAGCTGTTAGTCTCTGCCAGAGGAACCCGAATGAAGTTCATCATCCCTTTCACTCTTTTTTCTTGTTTACTCCTGCAAGCGCAGACATCCTCGAAGCCGACGGTTGCGGAAGCCGAACAATTCATGACTCAGGCAGAAGCCCGCCTGAACGACATCGGCGTCAAGGCCAACCGCGCTGCTTGGGTGCAGCAGAATTTCATCACCGACGACACCGAAGCGATGTCGGCCGATGCCCAGGATCAACTGACTGCGGTGACTACCGACTTAATTGAGCATGCGAAGCGGTTTGACGGACTCGATATGCCGCCGGATCTGGCCCGCAAATTCATGCTACTGCGATTGTCATTAACTGCTCCCGCTCCAAAGGATCCCGCATTGCGCCGCGAGATGTCGCAAATTGCCGTTTCGCTCGGTTCGGACTATGGCAAGGGCAAGTACTGCCGCAAGCCTGATGACTGCCTCGACATTACGGCGATCGAACACATCATGGAAACCAGTCGCGATCCCAAGGAACTCAGGGACGTTTGGGTGGGCTGGCACAATATTTCGCCTCCCATGCGAGAGCGTTACGCCCGGTTCGTCGAACTTTCGAATCAGGGCGCTCGCGAACTCGGATTCCAAGATACCGGAGCATTGTGGCGGGCCGGGTACGACATGCCTCCCGACCAATTCAGCGCTGAGGTCGAGAGACTATGGGAAGAGCTTCGCCCACTCTATCTTTCTCTGCACACTTTCGTCCGCGCCAGGCTTTCCCAACACTACGGACCGGAGCTCGTCCCACCCGATGGTATGATTCCAGCCGATCTGCTGGGAAATCCGTGGGCGCAACAGTGGGGCGGCATCTTCCCGCTTTTGGGGTTACCCGAAAATAGCCGTGGCTACGATCTCACACAGCTCCTCCAGGCCAAAAATCTTGACGCCAAAGGCATGGTGCATTACGGCGAGAATTTTTATAAGTCCCTCGGCTTTGCCCCGCTGCCGCAAACTTTCTGGGAACGGTCACTCTTCACCAAGCCAGCCGACCGCGATGTGGTCTGCCATGCCAGCGCATGGGACATTGATAACCAGGACGACCTTCGCATCAAAATGTGTATTCAAGTCCGCGATGTAGACTTCGTCACGATCCACCACGAGCTCGGACATAATTTCTACCAACGGGCTTATAAAAAGCAGCCATACATGTTCGGAAACGGCGCCAATGACGGCTTTCATGAAGCCATTGGCGATACTATCGCCCTCGCGATCACTCCTGCGTATTTGCAGCAAATCGGACTTCTGGATAAAGTCCCGCCTCCCGAGGCTGATATTCCGATTTTGTTGAGACAGGCGCTCGATAAAGTCGCCTTTCTTCCCTTCGGATTAATGATTGACCAGTGGCGCTGGAAAGTTTTTTCAGGCGAAATCAAGCCAGCCGATTACAACAAGTCATGGTGGGACATGCGCGAGAAATACGAAGGCATCGCCCCGCCGATCGAACGTACTGAGGCTGATTTCGATCCCGGGGCCAAGTATCACGTCCCAGCAAACGTCCCTTACATGCGTTATTTTCTCGCCGACATTTATGAATTCCAGTTTTACCGAGCGCTATGCCGTGAGTCCGGGTACAAAGGGCCGCTGAATCGTTGTACGTTTTACGGATCGAAAGCTGCCGGAGAAAAATTCAACAAAATGCTGGAGATGGGGCAAAGCAAGCCCTGGCCCGACGCATTGCAGGTCCTAACCGGAGAACGCCATCTGGATGCCGGAGCCATCCTGGAATACTTTGCCCCCTTACAGAAGTGGCTGGATGAGCAGAATAAAGGGCAGAAAGTGGGCTGGTAGAGGTTCTGATTTGAACGCCCGATCGAGTGGCACCTTCGTCCGGCAAACCGCCCATTGGTGCCATTTACCCTAAAGCGCCCAGGCGATATCTTGCTGTTGAGCAAACTTCGGGGGAGGGTTGCTCGACCTTACGTCCCATGACCTAATAAGTCTGGGACGTTTTTTCTTGCGGTTGCAATTTTGGATATTATCGCCAGGATTTAGAATCCCGCGATGATCAGCGTTTCATCAGCCTGAAAAAGAGTGCCTGTTTGGCAATCGGTGCAGTCTTGTCTTCTAATTCAGCCATCTGCTTACCATTCAGCGGCGTAAACTCGCGGGCAAACTGGACACACTGTTCCACCTGTTCCACTGAATCGCAGCCAACGATGGCAGTGCTGATGGGCAATGAAAGCGTATAAAACATCGTTTCACGCTTGGTTAGCGTGCCAGGCGTGGTCGCAATCGCCCCGCTTCCCTCCCATGAGTGTTTCTGCACTTCCACCGGAGGCGGTGTCCAATTGGAGAGTATCCGCCCTCGAGCCATCACTTTCATGCCGATGATTCCCACTTGTTTCTCGACCGCCATGGGAAGCAGATCCTTTTCAAAGCTGTAGTAGTACTTGTCCGCGGCGTTCAGGCCCATCAGAACCGTGTCGAAGGGGAACCGCTTGAGACATTCCATGAGCGCCTCTGGCCGAAAGCGGCCCGTTACCCCGAGAAACCGCACCATCTTCTGATCGCGCGCCTGCATCAACGCTTCAATGGCGCCCCCCTTGCCAAAAATTTGATCTATGTCCTCGGTGACGCCGACGTCGTGAAGTTGCCAGGTGTCAAGATGATCGGTGTTCAAAAGCCTGAGCGATACTTCCAGGTTCTTCAGCGCGGCATCGCGGGTGCGCTCCTTCGTCTTACTGGCAATGAACACCTGGTCGCGATACCCTTTCAACCCCTTGCCAAGATATTGCTCGCTCCATCGGTCGGGCCCTCCATATATCGCGGACGTATCAAAATAATTTACGCCCAGCTCGACTGCCCTCTGAATGATCGGCAGCGCGACTGCGTCGTTGTTTCTCTTCTCCAGAGCGCCCTGCCCACCCATCCCGAAAATGCCCACCCGAAAACCGGTCTTCCCCAGGTTTCGCGTCGGCATCATCTCCTGCACAGCGTGAGCGGCTGCATTAAAGGTTTGTTTCGAACTGAAGGATTGCGCGAGGACGGTTGACGGCAATGCCGCCTGTACCGCGCTCGCAGCGATAGAGGCACCGCCGGCTTTGAGAAAGCCACGACGGCCTTGATTCAGAGCCTTGTCCGTGACGCGAGGAGTCTTCATAGAGATCGAAAGAATGGGCCTCAGCAACCCGAGATTTTATGTTATCCATGCGGGCTGTGCAAACGAAGGCGACTCCTGAGTGGGTCCGTAGAGGGCGGTGGGGGAGGGCCATAGCCCTGCTGGAGTTTACCGACCATAGAAAATGTAATGGCCGGCTTACCGCTCTCACTCCGAGTAGCCGTCGTCATCCTCGGTTTCATCGTCACCGTCTTCGCCGCCGCCGTCCTCCTCTTCATCCTCTTCTTCTTCTGGATCTTCCCGAACAAGAACGACGAAGCGATCTGAAGGCTGTGGGCCGAGGTATTCTGCATGTATCCTGCTCATGCCCAATGGTACGCCCCGGGGCCCCCAGGACGCCGGAAGAAAGCGCCGACGAGGGGAGAAATGTGATCCCGCCTAGCTCAGTGCGATTTTGCGAAACGGTTCGAACACGTTAAACTGACGTTTTACAAGTGTGTTCCATCCTCGACGCTCGGCAGAAGTCTGTTAAGCGATTGAAGCGGCTCACTGTAGGCGCGTAGCTCAGTTGGTTAGAGCGCTACCTTGACACGGTAGAGGTCAGGAGTTCGAGTCTCCTCGTGCCTACCATATCTTTCAACTACATACGAAAACCCGCCTGGAAAATCAGGGTCCATTAGGGTCCAATAAGCGCTCGCTCTCCATGAAGAAGACACTCGTTCGCCGCATTTTTGCTGCGCTACAGAATGAATTTTTCTGGAGGTTTACTGAATTAGGTTTGACCTGCTTTGCGACAGCGATCCGGTGGGTAGAATCGCATCGACCAGTTTCTCTTGAGCGAGACGCTTGGTCTTTGATGTCGCCTGCAAGTATTGGTTGGTGACGTTGAGGTTGCTGTGACGCAAGTAGTCGCGGATGGTGAGTTGATGCTCTCCCATGTCCGCCAGAATGCTCCCTACAGAATGCCGAAACGTATGCCAGCCGACGCCCGTGATTCCAACTTTGACGAATGCAGGCTTGATCTTCCGGTTCAGCACCGAAGCCAGATCTAGCGGCTTTTGTGCCTTCCTGCGCAGCGACGGAAATACGAAATCCGTTTCTGCCCGGTACGGGCTCTGTTCCTTCCATTCGAGCAGTGCATTCTTGACCGCCGGATGCATGGGCAAGGATTTCGCCGATGCTTCCGTCTTGGTCGCTTTCAAATGCCCTCCTCTTCGCCAGTAATAGGAGTGCTGAATGAAGAAGACTTCTTTCATGAAGTCGCAGTCCATCCAGCGCAGAGCTCCGATTTCTCCGCGTCGTGTGCCCAAGGCCCCGATCAACAAGACCAGGAGTTGATCCCGAAATTGCAACTCCGCAAGGCCTTGCTTGACCTGTTCCGAGGACAACACTAGCGGTGCTTTCTGGCGTTTGGCACTGACCCGTACACCTACGCTCGGACCTCGCTTTCCGCCACTGCCGACCGCCGGTCCCGACGAGATCGGATTGTAGCCACAGAACTCCCAACGAACGGCGTGTGAAAACAAGGCCGACATTACGTTCTTGACCTTGGCCTTGGTTCCGCCCGCCAAATTCATTGTCCGTAGCCAGCGTTCGACTTCTACAGTTTTGATCTCGTCCAGAAGCAGATCCCCCCAGCGCGGGAGAATCCGGTTCTTTACGAAGATCGGTGTATACGTCCTGTGTCGAGATTTCCTTCAGGGGAAGTTCTTCTGAAGAGTAATGTTCCCAAAGCGTGGTGAGTGTCGTTCGATTTCGACTGTTGCGTCCCGATTGCGTATTGATGGTTAGCCGCGGAGCGTCCACGGCCGCATGCGCGGCAGATTCGGTTGGATATTGTTTCAGAGTTCCAACCTGCAGCTTGCGCCGAATAGGTTTTCCGTTTACCTTTTCCCACCAGCGGTAAACCCATACAGCAGGGCCTCTCCTTCGCGCTTCACAATTTAAACTTCCATGTTGGTAGCGTTTCCGTCTAAACAAAGTTCCTCCTTTTGTTTAAACGGCACTGACAGCCGGATGCATAATACCTCAGACTGCGGGTGAACTCGGATTTTTTTCGTCGCAGCACGATTCGATACTCAGCCACCAATACTTTGCAACCACTCGTTGAGTTGTGAAGCACGGAAGCGCCAGAGCTTTCCGATCCGGATTCCAACCACCGTCCCCTCGTCGAGCCATCCTCTGAAGGGTCTTAGGATGAATCTTCAAGAGATCAGCTGCCTCATCGCTATCGAGCAGGGGCTCGAATCGATTCCCAGGGTCCGCGATTTTGCCACTTGGTTCACGTGGAAGACATGACATACCCGACTCCAATTCTGGTGCTCACACAATGGTTTCGTTCCAGTTTGAGCCCGTACCAGCCCAAACGAAGCGTTATACCGTCAAGGGCAGATTGCGGCACGCGGAAGGCGAGGTCAAGCACTTTGGTGCAGTACCACAGTGCAGTACTGCGGTGCACTGGTGGTGCACTGGCGGTGCACCGCACTGTACTGTGCTGCACCAAAGTCTGTATTAGGCGTAAATCTTGCCAAAAGGACGATATTTTTCGCCTATGAGCTCGAAAACGGTGCACCGTTGATGCACTGGCCCGCACTCCGAGTCATCGAGGGCTATAAATCGGTCCCGAAAGGCGGTATTTGTGCGGAAAACTAGTGAATTAGCGGAGCACTTGTGGTGCGCGTGGCGCGTCCCACAAGTACTTGTGCGAGGCTGGGATTTGTAGTGGATTGTAGGAATTCACTCATGGATTCTTTGCTATGACTGACGGCCCATCAGCCCCCTGAAGGGGAAGACCCGCATAAATATTGATTGATTCTGATTGGCTGTGTGCCAGTTGTGTGCCGGATTTAAGGATCAGGCGTAGACGCTAACGGCAATACTACCTCCTACGTCTATGACGGTTTTGGCGAAGCGATCCAGCTGGCCAACGAAGTGATGGCTCTTTTGGGAGTGGTAACGCTAGCGGTCGGCAAATGCCTTCGCTCCCTAGAGCGGGTAATTGCGATGGTCGGCAATACCGGTCAGGCTCATCCATCTAAGTAGGTCGTCGTTGCAACGTAGCTCTAAGCGCGTGTCCAGTATCGACCTCGCGCTTCGTCTTTACTGCAGCCCCTGCATCGTTAACGCCTTACTCACCTCGGGTGGAATGAGCAAAGGAGTCGTCGGAACGTTCTGGGCACACGCGCCGCCCCTTGTCGGTGTCGTTGCGGGGCTTCGGCGGGGTATAGGTTATTCCAGTGTTTACGCCAGTTGTTGTCTCCCGTACTTCCCGTCGCCATGGCACTGGCTGCCATCCGGCAGGCACTGCACGCGAAATGATCGTGATTCCGGCATCTCTCCGGAACTTTCTCGCGCTGAAATACGGGATCGTCCCTGCATGAGCGAGGTCGCCGGCACGGGATGGCTTTCATGCGCCCCTGCGGCGGGGCGGCCTAACGGTTTTCGCCATATGGCAGGCCACGCGGCGGGCCGTCGCGTGAAAGCCGGAGCGGCGCCCTGGCGCTCATGCCGCCGAATGGCGAACTATCTACTTCGAGTAAGTGATATCGCCCGGCAATCTCTCAAGCTCGGAAACCCCCGGCGTCGTAATCCAAGCCATAAATTCTTCAGGCGACAGAGTCTTTTGCAAGAGCCGCAGCACAGCTTCGACGAATACACCGTTCTCGATTAGCGTCAGATCGGTTGAAGCGGCCGCCTTCCGCTTGGAAGTCTCGTCGAACGCGGGCTTGCCGAGCGTGATGCGCCGCATCTTCAGGTCGAAGTCGGTTGCCTTCTGGATCACAGCCCACGCATCTTCCTTGTTGATGAGCGCCGGATTCTTCGTGGCGCTCTTGCATTCGATAAGGGCTTCAACACTCCCAAGTTGAACGAGAAAGTCCGGCACATTTTGCCGCTTGCCGTCATCGATCACTGTGACCGTAAATGCCTTTGTGTAAACCAGGAGATCATGTACGGCTTTTTCATATGCGGTGCCATTCTCCGCATAGCAGCGTTCAACGAGCGATTCGGCTCCAAGCTCTTTCGCGACGCGCATGTGCGCGGAATGCATCGCGCTGCTATTGTGACCAGTCGTCACCTCGATACCCTTTTGAAGTGCGACCACCCTCAGCGAGCTTTTTAGAATGTCCAGCAGTTGATCGCTGCCGGCCTGCAGGACATCCTGCAGCGTATGAAACCCACGCTTGACCAATGCCATCGCTCGTTGCCGGCCCACTCCTGGAACGCGATGCCGTTCGGCGACACGCAGAAGATCCAATGTGCTTGCAGGCACGCCCCACCTCACTCTGCGGGCAAGGAGATCAATTTGATTGCTGACCGGCTGCGTACATCCGATCTCGGGAACCGTGGATATCAGATGAAGGCCGTCTATGATCCAGGAAATGTCGCCTGACAGTCGCTGAATCATCCCGGCGGACACGCCCGTCTGGTGCGCGATGCGCCGCTCAACTTCTCCGCCGATATACAAGGCAATCGCCTGGGCGCACTGCGCGGTTCTCAAATCGGCTTCGTCAACCTTTACCGGTACTTTTCTTGCTCTCCAAAAGTCGATGGCGCCGTACGCTTCGCCGCTGGTGAAAGGCAAATAACGCGACGGGCGACTCGACGTGAATTCCTTCGACGAACATGCGGCGTAGATAATTCCATCGCTGTAGGCGTCGAAGTCCGCAGCGAGCGCCGCCGCGCACGATCTCAGCATTCCGGCGAAATCGACCGCCGTATCGGGCAGGAGACCCGACATCGCCGTCGCCTTTCCGAGACGCGTGATCGAAAGGAAGCCATCCTCATCAAGTATGAGTTTGTTGGCCGTCAGCCAGGAGACTGCCTCACGGCAAAGGCTTTGGAGGTGAGACAATTTTTTCGGGTTGTTATTCAGCGTCTGATACCAATACAGCGTATTCCTGAAAAATTCGTCGATGGCGTCGAGGCTGGTTGCAATTCGCGACGCGACCAATGACAACAGCGTCTTGCGAAGACTCAGCTTAAGCAGAACCGATTCGAGCTTTTCGTTGACCGGCAGCACCAACCTGTTCGCGTGCGCGATCTCGACCGTGTCCGTCGGAAGCAGAATGGCGTATCCGTCTTCGTGCAGCCCGAGTCTGCCCGCCCGTCCGGACATATTGCGATAGTCGGAAAGGGACAGCCTTGCGCCGTCGTCACGGTATTGATAGGTGAGTTTGGGAAAAACGATCGTCCGAAAAGGAAAATTGACGCCGGCCGCCAGAGTCGAGGTCGCAAAGCAGACTTCAAAGCGCGATTTGGCAAATCCGTCTTCGAGAACCTGTCGTTCCTGCGCCGACAAATCGGCGGTGTGAAACGCAACGCACTTCTCGGCAAAACTCTTCAATTTCTCGGAGGACTCCGTCGGCTCCGAAAACAGGTCCAGTTGTTCTGCGATTTCAATCCCGGATGTGGTTCGCACACGGTTCCCGATGAAATCCTCGGCATACCGGGATGCTTCTTTACGAGTTTCGGTAAAGACCAGGATCGGTCCCCGCCCCTGCTTCAGCAGATACGCAACGACATCTTTCAGATCCTGCGAGCGGACAGGACAGCGTTGCTCCGACCCTGTCTCCTGCCCGAAAGTCAAAGAATAGACGCGGCCCTGTGCCCAGATTTCCTGGTGAAGGGGCGTGCTGCGAACCGAACTTTTCACAAGCTGACAATCAAGCCAGCCCGCGAGGTCTTCGGGATTTTCTACCGTCGCCGTCAGCGCAATAAACTGTTTGACATGGCGCTGCTTGAGAATGGCGCAAAGAGTTTCAATATCAGCTCCTCGCGATGCATCGCAGAGTATCTGAAGTTCATCGGCAATTACCAGGGAGTTGGCAGGGCGAATCTGCCCGGTAAGAAGTAGTCCGATGGCTTTTTCATACGTCGCGACCCGGACCTCGGCATCGACGTTCCCCTCCGACCTGTCGCCCGTACTCAGAGCCACGTGCGCGAGCGGTTCTTTCGCGCCCTCCCCGATTCGTTCAGTGAAATCGAGGAATTTCTGGTCAGCAAGAGCCCTGTGCGATACGAGGTAGGTGACTTTCATTCCCCGGCGGAGGGCCGCCAGGATGGCGATCTCCGCGATTAGAGTTTTTCCGGAGGATGTCGGAGCGCTGACGATCAAGCTCGTTCCGGAAGCCGCTCCCGCGCTTAGGGCCTTCTCTTGAACATCGGTCAGACTGGTGATGCCCCATGAAGTAAGTTTCTGCGACAACCAGTCATCGAGGCCCTTGTGTAGCAACTGTTGCTGACTCATGAGGAAAACTCCTCGAAATCCCGGTAAAGGCACTTAGTAGTACCGACAAGTCGGGTAGCATTGGGAAGAACCTTATCCCTTCTTGAAACAGACGGTTCCACAGTTGCGAACACATACAGCGGAAACAGCACAATTGCTACAGATGAAGCTCTGAATGCGCGGCGTTCATTTACAGACGCACTTGGCCGCCTCATTGAGGTGGACGAGCCCGGTACGGCGCCGGGGAGCCCAGCCACACCTTCAACCGGCAACGTCAGCATTAACGGCACTCTTCAATCAAAGCAAGTGCTGACGCAGGCAGCCACCGCGGGGCAGACCACGATTACGATAGATATTTCCGGCGATCCCAACCAGATAAGCAAGGTGATTTATCCCTGCGGAAACAGCAGCTGCCCTCAGACCATCTATAATTTTGGAAACGTTTCGGTGACAGGAAACGGGATTTTGTCAGGCAGCGCGTATTATAATGGACAATCTTCGACTATCCAGAGTGTAGTTTCCGATCTAGTCACTTCAATCAATCAAGGCAGCTCACTAGTGACAGCGACCGCAGGTAGCGGTTCAGTGACTATCACAGCCAAGACTCAAGGCGCATCCACGAACTACACCTTCACAGAGTCAGCGACGTGGTACAACGGCACTTGCCCGGATCACAATCCTTGTTTCGGAAGCCCGGGATTTTACATTGACCCCTACCCTGGCACTGGGTCAGGCGCGCTTTCCGGCGGCCATGACGCAGTTTACACGACTGTCTACGACCAAGGAACCACCACAATTACGATTAACGGCCAGGCTATTCCCTATAGTTGGTCAGGTTCCGGCACAACCAGTGCTTCCATCGCACAGAATCTTGCCGGTAATGTGACCAGCAGCTCCTCTTATGCTACGGCCACTTACTCGGGTTCCACTGTTTACTTGACGTCGCGCAGCACTGGTTCCGGATGAACTATTCGCTGTCGTCCAATTCGACCTACGATTCCGGGAACTTTGGCGGGCCTTCGTTTACGACCTCCAACTCAGGCGCAAACATGACCGGTGGGACCGATCCCGGGCCACCGACCCTGAACTTGAATTCTCCCGCAGTAACGCTGTACGGCTATAACGCTTTGGATGCTCTTACTTGCGTGGTGCAGAAAAATCAGATCCAACGGCGATACCCATCGCTTACTACTTGCCCATCTGCGCCAGCCACCTGGCGTACCAGATGGTTCTCTTACGACTCGCTGTCGCGGCTGGTGAGCGCGCACAATCCCGAGAGTGGCGCGCCGTCTTATGTATACGACCTGAACAGCAATGTTACTAGCAGGACCGATGCTGCGCGGCGTGATCACGAATTATGCTTACGATCAGCTGAACCGCCCCGTACAAAAAAGCTATACCAACGATTCGTCTCACACGGTGGCTGTGAAGTATGGCCACGACGGCGTTGCGGGCACGTACAGCTGTCCGCCAGCATTTACCTCAGCCAACCCTGTCGGCAAACGCACCGCCATGTGCGATGCGGCAGGGGTTGAGTCGTGGAGCTATCCGATTACGGCGAATGTGGGTTGGAAAACGATTGACCAGCGCAAGACAAATAACGTTACCGAGACCATCACTACGCAGGACAATCTGGATGGCTCGGTTGCTACGCTTACCTATCCCAGCGGACGGGTGGTTACTTACACGCCCGGTCGGGCTGGGAGGCCGCTCGCGGCTGCAGACAGTTCCAACAGTTATGTGACCAACGCGACCTACGCTCCGTTCGGAGCGCTGACGGGCATGAACAATGGCAGTTCGATAACGGTGAACAATAGCTACAATACTAGGATGCAGCCCCAGTCTCTGGGTGCGACGGGTGCTTCCGGCTCCATTCTAAGCCTCGCCTATGACTTCCACTCTGGCAATGGAGATAACGGGAACGTCTATACGATCATCAATGGAAACAACGCGAACCGCACCACGAACTATACCTACGATCCGCTGAACCGCATTGCAGCTGCCTGGTTGAGTGGTCCGACGTGGGGCGAGACTTACACTTACGATGCTTGGGGCAACCTGACAAATCGCGGTCCGGTTGCGGGAAAGACTTATACGGAGCCTCTCAACGCAGCGCCTGCATTCAGCAACAACCAGTTGCCGAGTTTCAGTTACGTACGTTAGTGGCAACATGACGCAGAACGGCAGCGCCGCTTATGTTTATGATGGTGAGAATCGTATCAAAACCACTGCCAGCGTGACCTACACTTACGACGGCGACGGCAACCGGGTGGAGAAATCGTCCGGTGCGCTCTACTGGGGCGGGGACAAAGCCGGCGCACTGGCGGAAAGCGACCTCAGCGGCAACATTCAGCACGAATACATTTTCTTCAACGGCAAGCGACTAGCGAGATTGGATCTACCGAGTACATCACCCCATTACTACTTCTTGAACCATTTGGGCACCACGAGCGTGGTGACCAATTCGACGGGGACGTGCGAACAGGACATGGACTACTATCCGTTTGGCGGAGAGCAGAACGAGCTCTTGTCCGATAGTCTCGCAGCACTATTTGTTCAACGGCAAAGAAAGGGACGCTGAGAGCGGCCTGGATACTTCGGAGCTAGATACGATGCATCAAGCCTTGGGCGCTTCATGTCTCCCGACCCAATGTTGAGCAGCGGTCGTCTCGGCAATCCGCAGACTTGGAACAGATATCCGTTCGCATTGAACAATCCGCTGCGATTTATCGATCCGACCGGATTATGGGATTGGGATGAGTCCGCAGGGGGTGACATGAGTGACGAGGATCTGCAGGAGATTGCGAATAACAAACACAACAAGCGTCATAAGTGGGCACAGAATGCACTGAATTTTAGGGATAAATTCAGAAACGCCCTAGAGAGCGCCGACGAGGGAGCTGGGAGTTCCACACTGTCTGACGACCAGCAGTCTGCCGCACAGGCTGCCGTCGATGCTTACGGGACAGAAGGCGACTCGAACGGCGTTTTCGTGGGTTTCCGTAAAAAGAAGGCGATCCTGGTCTTACCGAACCACTCGGCGGAGGAATGGTGGATGTGACGTTCAGGTCGGATCAGAGGGGAAATGTTCTGGCAACGGAGATTGCCCACGAGGGTGTAACGCGCATGATAACTGGGAGGCCGAAACTTTTGGTACGCATATCACGCACTACGAATCCGAGCGTGCTGCGTGGTTGGTTGAGTCGTACACAGCGCAAAGGGCTCGGGCTGCGTCTGTCTCCCCCAGGGTCGGGAGACTTCCCCGCATCCGCATATCAAATTTGGAACAGAGGGTGGAAAACGGCGGATGTTGAAACATATCGGGCCAGGGGCGTTGCTAATATACTCCGCGACTATTACCCCGATTCAGAAAAGTCCGACCTGCCTTTGCATTGAGGAGAGCCGATGAATGTATCATTCCGACTAATCGTTGCCCTAAGCCTCCTGGTGCTGTCTGCGGGAGGGTCATCTAATATTGACGCGAAAGCTACTCCAGAAGCGAGTACGAAAGCAAGCGGCGAGATTATACCTTTATGCAAGATTCTGGCCTCGCCCGAAAACTACACGGACAAACGCGTATCGGTCAGAGGAACGTATCGGGTCGGCTACGAGGCGAGCGAACTTTACTGTCTTTCGTGTTCGTTGGGGAATCGTGTATGGGTCGAGTTTGATTCTATCGAGGGAGGTGGTAAAGCTGAGAGAGAATTGGGGAGATCCTCACAAAGAGGCTCGGAACCGTGAACGGTATGTTCTCCGGCATTTTCCACTTCAACGGAAGTTACGGACATCTGGGCGCATATAAATATGAGCTTTCAGTGGCAACCGCCTCGGATCTGAGGCTCGTGGATCGGATGGGCCTCGCCCCTTCGAGACTCAATTCCGACACCCGGCAGAAAGTATGTCAGTGATAATCCAGAGAGCTGCCGGCAATATGAGCTTCGACGGCAACCTGGGCGGGTGGCCACCTTTAGTTTTTTGTAAAGGTGGGGACGAGAAGCTCAGTCGAGAGCCTTTCCTTGCATGCATCTGTACGGTTGTTTTCTGCCCAACCGCTCGGGTGTTAAATTTCGAACTTTGGCAAGGGACCTCAGTCGCAATTGCCCCGCAGAAC